>OZ252225.1:0-2279006 GCA_965249315.1 Dehalococcoidia bacterium
TCCTTCGTCGAGCTCCAGATCTCCCCGCCGCACGACCATCTCCGGGTTGATGAGCACTCGCACCATCTCCTCTTCCGGAATTCTGATGACGCAGATGCGTAGGGGGACCCCCACCTGATTGGCCGCGAGGCCCACGCCGTTCTCTGCGTACATGGTCTCCGTCAGGTCGTCGATGAGGCGCT
This sequence comes from Dehalococcoidia bacterium, assembly GCA_965249315.1. Lineage (GTDB taxonomy): Bacteria > Chloroflexota > Dehalococcoidia > Lucifugimonadales > UBA1127 > CBDBGD01. The sequence continues at coordinate 183 of OZ252225.1, forward strand.
GGACGGAGCCGTCGATGCGCTGGACCCGTTGCGTCTTCCGGCGCAGCACGGGGTCCGGGAGATGTCGCAGGGGGAGGACGGCCACGGCGCTCCTTGGTCTTAAGGCTCATCAAATTATAGGCGTAGGTATCTATGGGGTACAAGGAGGAGAGGGCTCTCCAACATGCCGTTGTATGATGGAGTCCAGGAAGAGAGCAGGGAGGAACAGGTGACGCCAGGCGCAGGAGAGGACTTCGGAACACCACCAGCGGACCGAGGCGTGAGGCTGGACTGGACCGATACGCCGGAGCGGGTCCGCAGCGAGGTGGAGCGGTGGTTGGGTGGGACCGTAGTGGGCGCAGTCACGCAGCCCACCGGCTTTTCGCCGGGGGTTGCAGCGCGGCTGACTGCCGACAACGGTGTCGGGTGTTTCTGAAGGCGGTGGGGACTCAGCGCAACGCCGTGAGCCCCACACTTCACCGGCGCGAGATCAACGTCGTGAGCGCCCTGCCGGAGGCCGTACCGGTCCCAAGGCTGCTGTGGTCCTACGACGAAGGTGAAGGGGGCTGGGTCGTGCTGGTCTTCGAGGACGTGGACGGTCGCCACCCGATGCAGCCGTGGCGGACCGACGAGCTGGACCGGGTGGTCGCGGCGATGGAGGAGCTGAGCACGTCGCTGACGCCGTCGCCGCTGCCGGCGGGCATGGTCGGAACTGCGGGCGAGGCATTCTCGACAGTGCTCCGAGGCTGGCGCCAACTGCTCGACGAGTGGCCGTCGCGGCTCGACCGGCTGGACGCGTGGTCGCGCCGCCACATCGAGACGCTGGCGGCGATCGAGGACACGGTTGGCGGCGCGCTGGAGGGCGACACGCTACTTCACGCCGACATTCGAGGGGACAACATCCTGCTCACGCCTGAGCGCATTTGGTTCGTCGACTGGCCGCACGCGTGCATCGGGCCTTCTTGGGTGGACGTTGTGGCGTTTGCGCCCAGCGTGGCGATGCAGGGCGGCCCGCCGCCGGAGGAGGTCATCGCCAGGCACTCGGCGTGTCGCGCGGCCGACGGCGACGCCATCACGGCTGTAGTTGTGGCCATGGCCGGCTACTTAACGCGCCAGGCCCTGCAGCCGCCGCCCCCGGGGCTGCCAACGGTGCGCGCGTTCCAGGCTGCGCAGGGTGTCGTCGCACGGAGGTGGGTGTCGCGTCGGACGGGGCTGGGGTGAGGGGGGGGAGAGGCCGGGAGCGCTGGCAACGAGGTCAGCGGAGCATCCGTAGGAACTCCTCCCGTGTCAAGGCAGCGTCTCTGATCAAGGCCCTCAGCAGGCCTCGTCCTAGCTCCCTATGCCTGGGGACCGAGAGCCTTCTTCCGCCAGGCCCAATCAGGATCATATGGCTGCCCTCCGTGCGGTCCCAGACGTAGCCGACCTTGGCGACCGCTCTGACGAACTCGTCGCCTGAAATGATGGGCAGGCGAGGCATTAGGCAGTCACGTCCACGAGTTCGAAATCGGACGAGACGGGGAGGGGTACGCCATGCTCCCGCATGCTCGCCAGGTAGCCCCTTAAGGCTTCACGTATGTTTGCCAAAGCCTGTTTCCTCGTCCGACCCTGGCTGTGACATCCAGGGAGGGTTGGGCAGCTGGCCACAATCCAGCCGTCTTCGTCGGACTCGAAGGTAACCAAGAGCCTCGGTCCTTGACCGTCACCGTCCACGAATGCCGCGGGAGAGGACAGTCTATCCTGCACGTCGAAGCCCAACCTCGTGAGAATCCCGAGGGCATATTGGGACGTAAACTCGTGCGACGCCAAGCCCGTGGCCAGTTGGATGACTTGCTTGACGGGATACTGCCGGTTGTGAAGGCCGACGAAGTACCTGTGCCGCCCGTCGGTAGATGTGGGTGTGCTGTTCCTTGTGGCGGTTTCGATGTCTCTCCGCTCTACATCATGCTGTCTGCCCGCTATTTGGAAGCGCATCTCGGCCCTGCCTCTCAATGTGATATTCTATTATCGGCACGATGATAGAAGTGCTGTCAAGTGGTCTTGTGCCGCCCCATTGCAGTAGGAGCGGGGCCCGCCTGGAAAGTGGCGGCTGAATGGCCTTGACCACCGTGAGGCGGGGAGCAAGAATTATGCCTGAACCCCGGTGATTATCGACCTCCATACTCACACCTATCCGAAGTCGCCGGACAGCTTCCTTGCGCCGGAGGTCCTGTTCGAAAAGGCGCGGGAGGCAGGACTGGACGGCATCTGCCTGACGGAGCACGATGCCTTCTGGGACGCGGAGACCCTGGAGGAGTGGTCCCGTCGCTACGGGCTCCTCATCCTTCCGGGGTGCGAGGTGAACACGGAGGAGGGGCACCTGCTGGTGTACGGCCTGGACCGCTACATCTTCGGCATGCACAAGGCGCCATTCGTGCGGGAGCTTGTGGACGAAGCGCGGGGTGCGATCGTGGTCTCGCACCCCTATCGCCGCCGCTACCGGCCTGCGGAGGGTGACGCACAGGTGGAGCGGAGCAGCGGGGAGCGCGTCTTTGGGCTGACAGACACCATCGAGGTGCTGAACGGGCGCGGCTCGGGGGACGAGAACGCCTTCTCGCAGGCCTTGGGGCGCTACCTGGGCACGCCGGGCACGGGTTCGAGCGACGCTCACCGTGAAGAGGACGTTGGGACCTATGCGACGGAGTTCTCCCGCCAAGTGCGGAGCCTGGGAGACCTGGTGGAGGAGCTGCGAGCCGGCAGGTTCCAGGCCGTGACCCTTGGGGGGGCTGCAGAGGACCAGCCTGTTGTTTGGGGGAGGCCGAGATGACTACGCTGCTTGAAGTCCGGGACCTCCACGTCCAGTTCCCCACCGAAGAGGGGGTGGTGAAGGCGGTCAACGGGGCCTCCCTCACACTCAAGGAGGGGCAGGTCCTGGGGGTGGTGGGTGAGACGGGGGCGGGCAAGACCATGACGGCCCTGGCGATCCTGCGGCTCCTTCCCTTCCCAGGCCGAATCGTACAGGGGGAGGTCCGCTTTGCCGGCCGTCGCCTGGCAGACCTGAGCGAGGAGCAGATGCAGGGCCTGCGGGGTCAGGAGATCGCGATCGTGTTCCAGGACGCGTCGTCGGCGCTGAACCCTATCCTCACCATTGGCACGCAGATGGTGGAAGCGTTCCGGGCCCACGCGAACGTCTCGGCGGAGGCGGCGCGAGACCGTTCGGCGGAGATGTTGGAGGAGATGGGGCTTCCGGACCCCTATCACCTCCTCGAAAGGTTCCCCTTTCAGCTCAGCGGTGGCATGGCCCAGCGGGTCATGATAGCCATGGCCCTCTCACTTCGCCCCCGGCTACTCATTGCGGACGAGCCCACCTCCAACCTGGACGTGACGCTGCAGGCGGAGATCCTGCACCGGCTTCGGCGCCTCCAGAAGGAGCAGGGCGCCTCCATCATGCTCATCACCCACGACCTGGGGGTCATCGCGCAGATGGCAGACCAGGTGGCGGTGATGTATGCGGGGGAAGTCATGGAGGTCGCCAGCGCCCGAGCGCTCTTCCGACACCCGGCCCATCCGTACACGTGGGCGCTTCTCCAGGCCCTTCCCCGCATGGACCACGCGGAGCGGACCCTAAGGGTGATCCCCGGCGCTCCGCCGGACCTGGTGGACCTGCCCGATCAGTGCCCGTTCATCCCGCGTTGCCCCAAGGCCACGGTGGAATGCCGGACCAGCCCGCGGCCCCCTCTGACGGAGGTGGAGGATGGCCACTGGCTCGCTTGCTACAACCCCGTCCTGGAGTGAGAGGCCGGGCCGGCGCCGGCCCTGGCTGAGGAAGGGTCGACGCAGAGGCGGGCGACAAGAAGCTCCAGAGCGACGCGCTCCTCCAAGGCCCCCGTCTTGATTGCCACGTCGGTGTCCAGCAGGAGGCTGTGCGCCCTGCGCAGTCGAGCGGACGGGAGCTGCCTCGCCATGTCCATGGTCTTCCGCAAGGGATACTCGGACGCGATGCCAAGACGCTTGCCCGCCTCCTCGTGGGGGACCTTGTCTCGCAGCAACTCCTGGGCGACTAGCACCAGCCGGAGCTGCCGGGCGAGCATGAACAGGATGTAGGAGACGGGAGCGCCGTCGTCCAAGAGGCGGTGGACGAGCTGTAGGGCTGCGCCGGTCCTGGAGAGCAGGGCTGCGTCCACGGCGGCAAAGATGCTGGCCTCCCTGGTCTGGCCTACGAGCTCCCGCACGTCCCGCTCCTGGACCGCACGTCCCTGGCAGTAGAGGCTGAGCTTTTCGACCTCGTTGCTGAGGGACCAGAGGTCTCCGCCCACCAACTCGGCGAGGAGGAGGGCCGCCCCCGGCGTCAGCGTTGCGCCGCGGGAGGCGCCGCGCTGGAGTATCCATCGCTGGAGGTGGACGCCTCTGAGCACGGGGAACTCCCTGACCTGCGCGATGGGAGCCAGGTCACGTAGCAGAGGATTGTTTCGCCGCAGGGGGCCATCCAGAAACACCAGGTCGGTCGTGGGGGGGAGGTCCGCCAGGGCGTCCCGGAGTCCGCGCCATGGGCCAGGGTCCGACGTCCGACCGCGGCGGCCCGCGGGGGCGCGACGCGACGTCCTGGCGCCGGGCCCATCACCGCCAACGCTTTCGAGGAGGCCCTCAACGATGACGAGGCGGCGGTCGGCGAGAAAGGGGATAGCATGGCAGAACTGTGTGAGCTGCGGGAGCGAGAGCTCCTGGCCGGAGACCGCCGTTGTGTTGGCGTCGCGGACGTCGATAGGGCCGACGGCCTCCCGAAGGTCGGAGACGGTCTCCTTCATGGAGAGGCTGTCGGCGCCGTGGAAGACGTAGATCACCGGCGTCCTCGTACTCCTTCGGCTTCTCAGGTATAATCGAGGGAGAAGCACCAATGCTGTCTTGCCATGGCTACGACGCGCGCCCTCTACGAGCATCGCCAGACAGTTCATATCATAGCAAGTCGCGGTCTCCTCTGGTCTGAGGGGGTGCGAGGACGGGAAGACGGGAATATGACCCAGACCCTGGGTTCTCGAGTGGGGCGCTACACGGTCTGGGGGCTGCTGGGGAGCAGCGGCGTGGCCGTGACCTACCGAGCCACAGACGAGGACGGCTCGGAGGTCGTCCTCAAGGTCCTGCGCAACTACTTCCTTCAAGAGCCACGTCTCGTGACTGCGCTCTTCGAGGAGCTAGACCGCGTCAAACGCCTGGAGCACCCAGGCATCGTGACGCCGCTGGAGACGGGTCAGGACGCGAATGGGACGTGGGTGGTCTATCCGTATGTTCCGTGGCCGACGCTGCGCGGGCTGCTTGCCTCGGGACCGCTGTCTCCCGGTCTTGCGCTGGCAGTCCTGAGGGACCTGGCCAAGGCGATGGACTACGCCCACAACGAGGGCGTCCTGCATCGGGACATCAAGCCGGAGAACATCTTCGTGGGGCCGGAAGGACAGGCCCGAATCAGCGACTTCGGGATGGCAGGCCTAGGGGAGGAGTCGCACGCGCTGATGCGGGCGACGCTCCGGACGCCGGACCCCGCCTACTCAGCCCCTGAGCAGATCCTGCGCCGTCCGGCAACTCCGCTGACGGACGTCTACTCTCTGGCCGCGGTCGCCTACGAGATGCTCACGGGAGCGCTTCCCTTCCCGGCGATCGGCGCGCCGTCAGTGCTGGCCCTGCAGATGGACGAGAACCCAAGTGCACCATCTCGACATAACCGGGCTCTTCCTGGGGCGGTCGATGGCATTCTCAGCCAAGCGCTCGCCTATCAGCCGCCGATGCGCTACCAGTCGGGGGCGGAGTTGACGCAGGCGCTGAAAGGGGCGCTGGGCGACGTAGGGCAGCACGTGGTGGCGCCGGCGCCCACGGCGCCTTCCCGTGTGACGACGTCCCTAGGGCGGGCGGCGCCAGCCCCCGCTGCGGCCCCTGCAGCGCCGCAGGAGCTGAGACCGGAGACAGCGGCCGGGACGGTGATCTACTGTCCCGCCTGCGCGCAGACCAATCCTCACGACGCGCTCTACTGCTACCACTGCTGGGCACGCCTGAAGGGCAGACGCCTGGCGACCCATGAAGAGGCGCAGAGGTTCCTCAAGCGCCTCTCGCGAGAGCTACTCCGCAAGAAGATCATGGCGGTCGTGGCGGTGACGGCTGTTGTCATCACGGCTGGGGTCGTGACGTTCCAGGAGGTGGTGGACTTCCCCGTGCCGAAGCCGGTCTCTGAGGTGAGCGCTGTAGTCGCTCCCGGCTCTTGGGCGATGCACGGCCGCGACTTCAACCACTCGGCGTCGGTGGACCAGAGCCCGCGGCTGGTGGGTGAGGTGGCCTGGCGCTTCCCGACGGACGGCCCGCTGCTCTCGGAGCCTGCCGTGGTGGACGGCGTGGTGTACCAGACGACCGGGGACAAGCGCATCCTGGCTTTGAACGAGAGCGACGGCGAGATACTGTGGGAGGTCGCCGCAAGCGGGCCTGTCTATGCTTCGCCCGCGGTGACGGAGGAGACCGTCTACGTGGGGCTTCTGGACTCCGATCTCCTGGCCCTGGACCGCATGACAGGAGAGCTGCGCTGGGCGTTCGATTCGGACGGCCCTATCTTCGCCCCGGCCATCATCCACAACGGTGTCGTCTACCCTGTGGACTGGAGCGGGACCATCTACGGGGTCGATGCCCTCGACGGTCAGGAGCTCTGGCGGGTCGAGAACGAAGAGCTGGTGCTGGAGCCTCCCATCATCTACGAGGGGGACGTGGACGCCATCGCGATAGTGGGATTCGGCGGACGCTCCTACGTGGTGGACTGGACGATCGGCGAGCAGCGGCTCATGTACGATGCGGGCCAACCCGTCATGTCCCCTCCGGTCTTCGCCGGGGACTACATGCTCCTGTCCACCCGGTGGGGAGGGCTCGTTGCCGTGGACTGGCGCGAGACGAAGTACCCGTACGAGGACCAGGTCTTCTACTGGCGCACGAACTTCTGGGTCTGGGGATTCACGCAAAGTCGCCCCATTCCCAGGGGCTTTGTCTGGGGGACAGGGTTCGGCAGCGACCGGGAGGTATGGTCGCCCGCCATAGCGGGAGACACGGCCTACGTCGCGCTGAGCGACGGAACGCTGCACGCAGTTGCCGTGCAGGACGGTGAGAGGCTCTGGTCCTACGACTCGGGCTCCCCTTCCAGGGTGGCTCCAACGGTGGCCGGAGACCTGGTCTACATGGGCAACGATGCGGGGGAAATCCACGTAGTGGACCGGCGCACTGGGGAGATGGTCCAGATGTTCTCTGGAGGGGAGGCCCTGCAGGGCCAGCTGGTGTTGGGGGAGAACACCCTCTTCGCCACCACCAAGGAAGGCACCCTGCTGGCCTTCCGGTAAGCCCATGGAGCTGAGCATCCTCGGGTACCCCGGAGCCGGCAAGACCACCCTCTTCAATGCGCTCACCGGAGCCCGGACGGAGACCGCCGCCTACGCCGCTCGGCCCACTGTGGGCGTTGCTCGGATTCCAGACCCTCGCCTGGAGCGTCTTGCGGAGCTCTTTCGTCCGCAGCGCATCGTGCCCGCCGAGGTGCACTACGTGGACATCCCCGGCCGGCCCGACGGGTTCTCGATCAGCGGTGAACTGCTCAACACCGTGCAGAGGGCGGACGCTCTGCTCCACGTGGTGCGGGCCTTCGAGGACGCCGCCGTTCCTGTCCACCCGCAGGCGCCCTCTCCTGCCACGGCAGTCAGAAACATGGAGGCGGAGCTTGCGCTGGAGGACCTGGCCATCCTGGAGCGGCGCCTAGAGCGTATGGAGACGCTGTCCAAGGGCGCCAAAGCGGTCGAGCGACAGGTCATGGAGCAGGAGCGACGGTTGCTGCAGCGCGTGCGTGAAGGGCTGGAGCAGGACGTCCCGGCACGGCAGCAGACGTTCGAGCCGCACGAGCGCAAGACGATGGCGAACTACCAGCTGCTGACGGCGAAACCCCTTCTCGTGGTGCTCAACGTGGGGGAAGGCCATGCGAGCGAGCCGGTGCGGGAGCTCCTCGAGGAGCTTCGTGGCGAGAACAGGCACGTAGCAGCCCTCTGCGGCAAGCTGGAGATGGAGCTTGCCCAACTCCCCCAAGAGGAGGAGCGGGAGTTCAGGGAGGCGCTGGGCGCGGACGGGATGGGCCGGGCGGAGGTCATCCGGGCGTCGCACGAGCTGCTGGGACTGGTCTCCTTCTACACCTTCGTGTCCCGGGAGGTCCGGGCGTGGTCCGTGGGAAGCGCCACCCCTGCGGCGCAAGCTGCAGGGGTCATTCACTCGGACATGGAGCGGGGCTTCATTCGGGCAGAGGTGGTGGCCTTCGCCGACCTGGAAGGCTGTGGTAGCCTGGCGGAGGCGCGCCAACGAGGACTGCTGCGCTTGGAAGGGAAGGGTTACCCCGTTCAAGATGGAGACGTCATCACGTTCCTGTTCAACGTCTGAGGCGTTCGAGCGATGGTTGACATAACAATAGACCAGGGCGGTCGGACCGTGGGTGCAGCGGGGAGCATTGCCCTCTACCTCCACATCCCGTTCTGTCGCACCAAGTGTCCCTACTGTGACTTCAACACCTACGCGGGCATCCAGTCGCTAATTCCAGGCTACCTGGAGGCGCTGCAGAGCGAAGTCAGCCTGTGGGGGCAGGGGCTTGGCTCGCCCGAGGTCAGCAGTGTCTTCCTCGGGGGCGGAACGCCGTCGCTCCTGCAGCCCGGCCAGATGGACCGCCTTCTGGGCGCGATTCGAGGCGCGTTCCGTCTGCGTGAGGATGCGGAGGTCACCGCGGAGGTGAACCCGGACGACGTGACCACCGACCGGATCGAAGGGTTCCTGTCGAGTGGAATCAACCGGGTGAGCATGGGGGTGCAGAGCCTCGACAGGGGGCTCCTCGAAGTGCTGGGGCGCCGCCACGACGACCAGGGGGCTATACGGGCATTTCGCGCCATCCGGGAGGCGGGGTGCATGAACGTCAGCGTGGACCTGATGTACGGGCTGCCCTACCAGACCCTGGAGCAGTGGGACTCGACGCTGCAGGGGGTGGTGGGCCTGGGACCCGACCACGTCTCCGCCTACTGCCTGACGCTGGAGGAGGGGACCCCGATGGAGCACAGAGTGCGCCTGGGCATGCTCCCGGAGCCTGACCCGGACCTGGCCGCTGAGATGTACGACCGTTTGGAAGAACGCCTGGACTCAGCCGGCTTCGTCTGCTATGAGATCTCGAACTGGGCCCGGCCCGGTCGCGAGTGCCGCCACAACCTGGTGTACTGGCGCAATCACCCGTACCTGGGAGTGGGGCCGGGGGCCCACTCGTCCCTGGGCGGTCATCGGTTTCGCGTCATCGACTCTCCGACCGAATACGTTGCCCGCATCCGAAGCTGGGAGGAGGCTGCGGGGCCTTCTTCGCTGAGCCTGGACGCCGGGAGTCTCGAACGCATTCCCCAGGTGGCGGAGGTGGAGACGATCTCTCGGTCGCTGGAGATGGCCGAGACGGCGATGCTGACCCTGCGGCTGCGGGAAGGGCTTGCGCTGTCCGCCTTTCGGACGCGATTCGGCCAGGACTTCCGCCAGGTGTTCGGCGACGTGGTCGCGGAGACAACGGAGCTTGGACTGCTGGAGGTTGTGGGCAGCGAGGAGGCGGAGGTGGCCCGGCTCACGTCGCAGGGACGCCTGCTGGGGAACCAGGTGTTCTGGCGGTTCCTGCGCAACCTGTCCTGACAGCCTCTCCCTCCTGTGGTACCCTTGGGAAAACGCTCATGGCAGACAGCGTAAGCGCGGAAGAGAAGAAGTGGGAAGAGACCCTCTTTGCGGTTCTCTTGGCGCTGACGCGTGCCGTCCACGACCCGATTCGTCCCAAAGTCCGGGAGGAGGGCCTGGAGGAGCGAGACCTGGCATTCGAGGCACGCCTGCTCACCCCGGCCGAGGTGGAGATGAGCGTGTACGCAACACAGAAGCGCAACAGGGTGCTCCGCCTGCTTCGTGACATGCGGAACCGGGGATGGATCGAGATGGAGCCCAAGCCGCCCACCGGAGCCTACTACGTTTCCCTGAAGGCCAACGGGCTGCTCTACGTCCAAGAGCGAATGCGCACTCCCTGGAGCCGACTGTGGGACAACGTCTGGTCCCGGCTGCGGCGAGCGTAAGACAGGCGCCGAAACTAGTCGCGTCCACTGACCGTGAGGTGAGACCTGCCCATGGCTCCGCCGTCAAAAGCCCTCATTCGTGACCTGCGACGGGTCGTCGGCACATCCTACGTCCTTCACCGCCCGGAAGAGCTGCTGACCTACGAGTACGACGCCGCCGTGGAGCGGGCATCGCCGGAGGTGGTCGTTCTTCCAGCGTCGACGGACGAGGCGGCACAAGTGGTCGCCATAGCCTATGAACACGATCTGCCGGTGGTGCCCCGGGGCGCAGGCACGGGTCTAAGCGGAGGCGCCATTCCCTCCCAGGGGGGCCTTCTGCTGCCCCTGACCCGGATGCGCCGCATCCATGAGATCGATCCACAGGGGCAGACGGCCCTCGTCGACGCCGGAGTCGTCAACCTGGACGTCTCCCGCGCGGCGGCCCCTCACGGCCTGCGGTACGCGCCTGACCCCTCCAGCCAGAAGGCGTGCACGATCGGGGGGAACGTGGCGGAGAACGCGGGCGGCCCTCACTGCCTTGCCTACGGGGTTACGACCAACCACGTCCTGGGGTTGGAAGGGGTGCTGAGCGACGGAACGGTGGTCTGGCTCGGCGGGTCGGCGCGAGAGTATCCGGGCTACGACCTTCGCGGGGTCGTCGTGGGCTCCGAAGGGACGCTGGTCGTGGTCACGAGAGCGCAGCTTCGACTGATGCCTCTACCGGAGACGACGCGCACTCTCCTCGCGCCCTTCCCAAGCATGGACCAGGCGGGGGCCGCGGTTTCCCGCATCATCGCTGCGGGCATTGTCCCGGCCGCCCTGGAGATGATGGACCAGATGGCGCTTCAGGCGGTGGAGGCGGCCCTTCAGGCCGGCTACCCGCAGGACGCGGGCGCTGTGCTCCTGGTGGAGGTGGAGGGACTGGCGGAGGCCGTGGAGGAGGAGACGGCGGACGTGGAGGCGCTGTGTCGGGAGTGCGGGGCGACGGAGGTGTGGACCGCCAACGACCCTGCAGCCCGGGACCGCCTGTGGGCAGGCCGAAAGGCGGCACTTGGCGCACTGGGACGCCTTGCTCCCAGCTACTACCTCCTGGACGGCGTGGTGCCTCGCTCCAGGATCCAAGAGGCGTTGCAGGGCGTCCAGCGGGCCTCGAAGGAGTACGGCCTTCCCATTGCCAACGTTCTGCACGCGGGGGACGGAAACCTCCATCCGTGCATCCTGTTCGACGAACGGGCGCCGGGAGAGCTCCAGCGTGCGATGAAGGCCGGCGGCGAGATCCTTCGGCTCTGCGTGGAGCTGGGCGGCGCCCTCTCCGGGGAGCACGGCGTGGGAATCGAGAAGAGCGCGTACATGCCCCTGTTCTTCGGTCCTGCGGACCTGGAGGCGATGGCGCGCCTGCGGCCCGCCTTCCGGAGTAAGCGCTTCAACCCGGGGAAGGTGTTCCCCAATGGCGCTTCGTGCGTAGAAATGCCGCAGGGAAGCGCCATCGCTCGTGCGGGCCCGGAAGCGTTCGTCTAGCGCCACCGAGCTATCGCCCGGAAAGAGAACCGACCCCCTTGGAGGTTTCGTGACCCCAGACGCGGGGCGCTTTAGGGATGCGCTGACGCAGGAGCTGACCCCCGGACCGGTCGTCTCGGATACCGGGACGGAGAGCCTTGCCATCGACGGCCTTACGCCTCAGTTGGTTGTGAAGCCCTCCTCCGTGGATGAGGTCTCGCAGGCCCTGACCGCGGCCCACCGTCTCCATGCGGCCGTCGTGCCCTGGGGCGGGGGAAGTCGAATGGCCCTGGGCAACATTCCGGCCTGGTATGAGGTTGCCCTGGACCTGACGGGCCTCCGAGGCGACGTGGTTCACCGGCACGAGGAGCTGACGGCGACCGTCGAGGCCGGTTGGACCCTGGAGGCGCTGCAGAAGGAGCTGTCGCAGCGAGGCCAGCACCTTCCCATCGACGTCCCCCTTCCGGGACGGGCGACGCTGGGCGGCATCCTGGCTACGGGACTGGGCGGCGCCCTATCGGCCGCACACGGGTTGCCTCGAGACCTGGTGGTGGGCATGACCGTGGTCTTGGCGGACGGAACGGTGATCCGCAGCGGGGGCACGGTGGTCAAGAACGTCACGGGCTATGCGCTGGAGAAGCTGTACGTAGGATCGCTAGGCACGCTGGGCGTTATCGCGGAGGCTACGGTCAGGCTGGCACCGCTGCCTGCGGAGGAGCGGACCCTGGTCGTATGGTTCCCCAGGATCGAGCTTGCATGCCAGGCTGCGGTGGGGCTGGCCCGGAGCGGCATCGCACCCCGATCGGTGGAGGTCCTGAACTGGCCCGCCTGGGAGACTGTGCTGGAAGCGAACCCGGCTATGCGGGACAGCACGTCGGAGGAGTGGGGAGTTCGGCTGGTGGTCCGGCTGGGAGGACGACCCCGCACCGTCGAGCGACAGGAGCGGGAAGCCCTGGCGGTGTGTGCTCGAGAACGGGGGGAGCCGAATGCTGTACTGGGCGGCGAGGACGGACGCGCTCTCTGGCGCGTCCTGGGCGACGTGGGTTGGCGGGAACGATACCGGCTGGCAGCGCGCGGCGTCGTGAGGGCTTCAGCGTTGCCCCAAGCCCTGGACCTCCTGGAAGAGATGGGGCAGGGAGAGGACCTGGTTCCCGCTATTGCGCTCCATGCTACGCTGGGGGTGGTCCGTGCGTTCTGGACGGGGGTCCCCAGCCGCGGCGCACGCTCTGTCCGGGAGATAGGGGGCGTGCTCCAAGACTTTAGACGGGAGTTGAAGTCCCTGGGAGGCTCCATGGTGCTTGAGCGTGCTCCGATGGAGATCAAGCGCGTTCTGGACGTGTGGGAATCCGGGGAGGAGGCTACTCACTTGGCCGGAAGTCTCAAGTCGCAGTATGACCCCACCAGCGTCCTCAATCCTGGGAGGTTCGTGCACGGGATATGAGCACACGTAATCCGGACCGGACCGTGAACGCGCCTCCGGCACTGCCGGCATCGGCCCTCTTCGGGCGGTCGTCGGAAGGCGGGGAGATCCTCCGGGAAGATGAGCTCTATCGATGCATTCACTGCGGTCTCTGCCTGGAGCACTGCCCAACGTACCTTGAGCTGGGCCTGGAGACGGAGTCGCCGCGGGGACGCATCGCTCTGATGCGCGCCACCTACGAAGGCCGCCTGGCGCCCACGCCCGACGTCCAGCAACACTGGGACCTCTGCCTGGGTTGCCGGGCCTGCGAGGCCGTGTGCCCATCGGGGGTGCCCTACGGCCGACTCATCGAGACGACCCGCGCCTGGACGGCGACGCATACGCGGCGACCGCTGTCGGAGCGGCTGCTGCGCTGGCTTGCCTTCTCCTGGCTGCTCCCCTCACGGGGGCGACTGCAGGCTGCGGGCCTTCTCCTCCTGCTGTACCAGCGCTCCGGGCTGCAATGGCTGGTGCGCAGGATGGGGCTTCTTCGACTGGCGCCGGGGCTTCGGGCGGCAGAGGCGGGACTACCTCGGGTGCCCTCGCGATTCTTCGCCGCCAAAGGACAGGTCTACTCGGCGCGAGGGCAGAGACAACGGCGAGTCGGACTGCTGGCCGGGTGTGTGATGCCCCTCTTCCAGTCGTCCACGATGGAGGCGGCTGTGCAGGTCCTGGTGGAGAACGGCTGCGAGGTCGTCGTCCCGCAAGGCCAAGGGTGCTGCGGGGCGCTGAACGTGCATTCCGGGGAGCAGACCCGGGCCCGTGAGATGGCCCGCAAGAACGTACGGGCCTTCCTGGACGCGGACGTGGAAGCGGTGGTGGTGGCCTCGGCGGGCTGCAGCGCAGCCATGAAGAAGTACGAGGAGCTCCTGGAGGGCAATGCCAAGGACGGAGCCCTGGCGGCCCAGTTCGGCGCCAAGGTGCAGGACATCACCGAATTCCTAGCAGCGCTTCCCATCGAGCCGACCGGAGCAGCGCCGGTGCGGGTGACGTACCAGGACCCGTGTCACCTGGCCCACGCTCAGCGCATCACGTCGTCGCCAAGAGAGCTACTGAAGGGCATCTCAGGCCTGGAGCTGGTGGAGATGGTGCGCCCCGACGTCTGTTGCGGCGCAGCGGGCAGTTTCCAGCTCGTGCAGCAGGAGATGTCAGATCGCCTGCTCGACGCCCGGCTTGCCCAGATCCGGGAAACGGGCGCTGACGTGGTTGCCACGGCGAACCCGGGATGTATGCTGCAGCTAGAAAGAGGCGTGCGACAACGCGGGATGAACGTCCGGGTCTGCCACGTGGTCGATCTGCTGGCGGAGGCGTATCGCGGCGGGGGACGGGTGGAGCCGGGGGAGGCGCCCCCGTCACCGAACGAGGGTTAGGCCTCTACTGCGAGTTCGCCAGGGCCTTGCTGGCTGCGGCGACGCCCGCACCGGCAGCGACTTCGTAGCCCCACTGCGGCAACAGCGTCTCCAGAGCCGAGAGAAAAAGAAGGACGCTGCCGGGCTTGCTGTTCTCCCCCATGAGGCCGATTCGCCAGATTACGCCGCCGAGCTTGCCGATTCCGCCGCCTATTTCGATGTTGTGGTCTCTCAGGAGCTTGAGGCGGAGGGCCAAGTCGTCAACGCCCTTGGGAATGATCACCGTCGTGATCTGAGGCACGAAGACATCGTCCGGCGCGAGGAGACCCAGGCCCAGGGCCTTCAGGCCGGCACGAAGGGCCAGTCCGTTGCGTCGATGCCGCGCGTAGCACTCTTCCAACCCCTCCTCCAGGAGGGAGCGCAGGGCCTCGTGGAGGCCGTACACCATGGTTATTGGAGCGGTGTGATGGTAGCTGCGGGCCGTTCCTTCCCAGTAGCCCCGGAGAAGGCTGAGGTCCAGGTACCAGGTGGCGGGAGGCGTTGTGCGGCCTGCGATGGCCTGGCGGGCGTCGGCGCTGAGGAAGACGGGAGAGAGCCCCGGAGGCGCGCCCAGACACTTCTGCGTAGCGCTGAAGGCGAAGTCCACGTTGGCCTGCTCGACGGCGACCTCCATACCGCCGAGAGAGGTCACGGCGTCCACTAGGAACAGGGCGCCGTACCTGTGAGCGAGGTCGGCCAGCTCCTCCAAGGGCTGGAGGACACCTGTGGAGGTCTCGGCGTGGACCACTGCCAGCACCTTGACCCTGGGGTGGCGCTTCAGCTCCGCCTCTACGGCATCGAGGTCTATGGAGCGTCCCCACTCCTGCTTCACCTGGGCGACCGTTGCTCCGTACCGCCTTGCCACGTCCGCCAAGCGTTCGCCGAAGAAGCCGTGAGAGGCCGCAACGACCACGTCGCCGGGCTCGAGGAGGTTGGCCACTCCCGCCTCCATACCGGCGTGGCCCGTACCGGAGAGGGGGAAGGTGAAGCCGTCGCGGGTCCCGAAGACCTGGCGCAGCATTCCAGCCACGTCATCCATGATCTGGATGAAATCGGGGTCCAGATGGCCCAGGATGGGGGCAGACATGGCCCTGAGGACGCTGGGGTTGATGTTGGAAGGCCCTGCGCCGAGGAGCAGTCGCGGGGGAGGGTTCAACACAGAAACCGGCTGCGGGACCACTACTACCTCCCATATGCAGGGCGGCTGATTTCGTAACCGCAACAGCCTAGCAGGCAGCCTAGGAAGCGTCAACCGCGGGGACGCCTCGCGGAGGTGCGCGGGGGAGCCGACTGGTCACGCCCACGGGGCGCCGCTATACTGAGCGCTGCTGGAGGCGCACCGTGTCAGGAGTTGAACGCGACCTTCCCCTGTTTCCCCTGGGCGCCGTAGTCCTCTTCCCGGACATGTCCCTGAACCTTCGGGTGTTCGAGAACCGCTACAAGCACCTGGTCTCGGACGTGCTGCAGCAGGACTCCAGCTTTGGCATCGCCCTGATCCGGGAGGGCCGGGAGGTAGGGATGCCGGCCGTGCCCCACGAGGTGGGGACGATCGCACGCATCACCGAGCTCACGCCGCTAGATGGTGGGAACCTGTACATCTCCACCGTTGGAAGCCAGCGTTTTCGCATTCTGGAGGTGCTGGAACAGCGGCCGTACCTTCTGGCCAGGGTGGAGGTCCTGGACGAGGGGCCCGAGGAGGCGCCGGAGGAGCTTGTAGCCGAGGCGCGGCAGGCGATGGCGGACTACGTGCGAGCAGTCACGGCCATGCAGGGAGGATGGGTCCGAGACGTCCCCGTGCAGCACGATGCGGTCTCGTTGTCGTATCTCATTGCGAGCACGGTGCGGGCGGAGCCTCTTGTAAAGCAGCGGCTGCTGGAGGTCCCCACGGTTGCGGAGCGGCTGATCATGGAGGCGGCGCTGTTGCAGCAGAGCGCCCAACGGCTGCGAAGCCGCCTGCCGGACCGAGGGCCCGGAAGCAGGTTCAGCAAGAACTGAGGCCAAATGGAGAGCCTGTTCCGAATCTGAGGATACTGATAGACAAACGGATACCATTTGCTACTCTCATGTAAGACGTAGTCCGTGCGTTGACCACTGTCAGCGTCGGCTGCTACGCTCAGCGTGTCCTCGAACTCACTTGGGAGGTGACACTCCACCATGGCCAAGCAACAGCCTCAGGAGGAGTCCAGCAAGCAGAGCTGGCCCGACAGCTCGGTGGCCACCCGAACGATGTTCAAAGCGCCCTCGTGCGAGGACCTGGACGCGCTGGAGGCGAATGTAGCCTTCCTTGGGGTGCCCTTCGACCAGGGGACGACGAACCGTCCGGGAGCGCGCTTCGGCCCTGCTGCGATGCGGGACGTGGGCGGCTACAGCTATACCGGCTATCTGAGCGACTCGGCGGCGGGGCGGGAGCCTGCAGCCGGCTACTTCGACATCGACGGCGACGGGGACCGGCTGAAGGGCCTCACGATGGCGGACTGCGGCGACGTGAACGTGGTGCCCACGGGTGTGGAGGCGACGTTCGATCGCACGACCCGGGCCGTGCGCCGGATCCTGGCGCGGGGCGCCTTCCCGGTCATCCTGGGCGGCGACCACGCGGTCACGTTCCCTGTGGTGCGGGGTTTCGACCACCTTCCGGCCGTGGACATCGTCCACTTCGACGCACACATGGACTACGCCCACGACTACCAGGGCCACCTGTACGCCCACGGGAGCCCCATCCGGCGCTGCGCCGAGCTTCCATTCGTTCGCAACATAACCTCCATTGGGATCCGGGTGGCGCGGGAAGAGCCGTACCGGATAGCCGTAGAACGTGGGAACCGCATCATCACCGCCGACCGATTCCGCACGCTGGGCGCCGCCGGCGTCGTAGAGCAGCTTCCCAAGGCAGACGCCATCTACGTGACCCTGGACATCGACGCGCTGGACCCGACAGAGGCGCCGGGAACGGGGACGGCCGTTCCCGGGGGCCTGGGCTACCTCCAGGTGCGGGACGTGCTTCGGATGTTGCCCCAGGTGGGGCCAGTGGTGGGCATGGACCTGGTGGAGGTTGCCCCGGTCTACGACAGCGCAGACAACACCAGTCGCCTGGGCGCTCAGCTCATCCTCGACCTACTGACGGCGGTGTTCAGCCGGTAGGCCCTCCTCGACTCGTCGTCGTGTGCCCCTTGGGGGCACGGGTGGCGGGCGCTTCGTCCTCTTGACAGGGTTCAGGCAGGCAAGTACCATTTGCGTTAGCAGTCGAACGTTCCGACTGCTAATTCCGCGGCAAGTCCATATTGATAGGAGGAGGGTTGTGGCACGTTCTATTACGCCTCTAGGCGACCGGGTCCTCGTTCGGCCAGTTGAGCGGGAGGAGATCACCAGGGGTGGCATCGTTCTGCCGGACACGGTAAAGGAGAAGCCCCAGGAGGGAGAGGTCGTGGCGGTGGGGCCCGGGCGCAAGACGGACGAGGGCAAGAATATTCCCATTGGGCTCGAGCAAGGTGACATCATCATCTACGCCAAGTACGGTGGGACGGAGCTCAAGGAGGACGGAGAGGACTTCCTGCTCCTGAGTGAGCGGGACATCATGGCGAAAATCGCCTAGATATGCAGATTTCGACAATCACGGAGACGTTGTAGGTAAGGAGGAGTAGTGGCGAAGCAGCTAGCATTTGACGAGGATGCTCGGAAGAGTCTCAAGACGGGGCTTGACATCCTGGCCAACACGGTGAAGGTGACCCTGGGGCCCCGCGGGCGCAACGTGGTCTTGGACAAGAAGTTCGGGCCGCCCCAGGTCTGCAGCGACGGCGTGACCATTGCCAAGGAGATCGAGCTGGAGGACCACTTCCAGAACATGGGCGCCCAGCTCATCAAGGAGGCCGCCAGCAAGACGAACGACGTGGCCGGTGACGGCACAACGACGTCTGTGGTGCTGGCGCAGGCCATCGTCCGCGAGGGCTTCAAGAACGTGGCAGCGGGGGCCGACCCGATGGCCATGAAGCGGGGCATCGAGCGGGCGGTACAGTCCATCAAGGAAGAGCTCAAGACCATGGCCAAGCCGGTGGAAGGCAGGGCCCAGATCGCCCAGGTGGCGGCCCTGTCCGCCCACGAGAATGGCATCGGCGACCTCATCGCCGAGGTTATGGAGAAGGTGGGCAAGGACGGCGTCATCACGGTGGAGGAGTCCAAGGGCCTCCAGTACGAAGTCGAGTACGTGGAAGGCATGCAGGTCGACCGAGGCTACATCAGCCCCTATTTCATCAACAACCCGGACCGCATGGAGTGCTCCCTGGAGGACCCGTACATCCTGATCACCGACAAGAAGATCTCGGCGGTCAACGACCTGCTGCCCGTGCTTGAGCGGATACTGCAGGTGACCAAGAACCTGGTCGTCGTGGCGGAGGACGTGGACGGAGAGGCGCTGGCGACCCTGGTGGTGAACAAGCTGCGTGGCACCATCAACGTCCTGGCCGTGAAGGCTCCGGGGTTCGGCGACCGCCGCAAGGCCATGCTCGAAGACATGGCGATCCTGTCGGGCGGCAAGGTCATCAGCGAGGAGATGGGCCGCAAGCTCGACTCCACGACCGTTGCGGACCTGGGCCGGTGCCGGCGCGTGGTTGCCAACAAGGACGAGACGACCTTCGTCGAGGGCCACGGCTCCGAAGAGAGCATCCAGTCCCGCATCAAGCAGATCAAGGCGCAGGTCGAGGAGACGACGTCGGACTTCGACCGCGAGAAGCTGCAGGAGCGGCTGGCCAAGCTGGCCGGCGGCGTTGCCGTCATCAAGGTGGGGGCAGCTACCGAGGTGGAGCTCAAGGAGAAGAAGAACCGGGTGGAGGACGCACTCTCCGCCACTCGCGCAGCCGTCGAAGAGGGCATTGTGCCCGGAGGCGGCGTGGCGCTGGTCCGGGCCTCAAAGGCCCTGGCCTCGGTCCTCGACGAGCTCAAGCACGACGAGCGGACCGGGACCGTCATCATCCAGCAGGCGCTGGAAGAACCCCTGAAGCTCATCATCGAGAACGCTGGGGAAGAGCCTGCGGTGGTGCTGGACAGCGTCAAGAAGCAGCAGGACGACTACGGCTTCGACGCTGAGAAGATGGAGTACGGGCCCATGTTGGAGTTCGGGATCATAGACCCGGCCAAGGTGACCCGCTCCGCCCTGGAGAACGGGGCCAGCGTCGCGGCCATGATCCTGACCACCGAGTCCCTCATCTCCGACCTCCCGGAGAAGGCCTCGGCGATGCCCGCCGGCCCGCCGATGGACTACTAGACCCGGACCGGTCAAGTCAATGAGCCGGGCGCTCCGATTCGTCGGGGCGCCCGGCTGCTTTTTCGCCTTGACACGTCCCGTACCCCACGCTAGACTGCGGTTTCGATCCACGACGCACCAGGAGCCCGAGACGCGTGACTGAGCCATTCACTCTGACCGATGAGTTCCGCAAGTCTTTGATCGGGCGAGAGGGACCTGGTTCATCGGCCACCGTCGAGGCGGGGCACATTCGGCGCTTCGCCGAGGCTATCGAAGACACGAACCCGCTGTGGAACGACCAGGTCCAGGCACGACGGAGCCGCTACGGCGGCATCGTCGCGTCCCCCACCTTCCTGCGCACCATCTCCGCTGCAGTCCCCTCCGTGCCAGAGCTGTCCGCTCTGACGCGGGTGCTGGACGGGGGAAGCGAGTGGAACTACTTCGAGCCGGTGCGCCCGGGGGACACCATTACGGCGGTTTCCCGGATCATGAACCTGGCACAGCGGACGCTTCGCATAGGCCCCGCCGTCTTCGCGACGGTGGAGGTCACCTACACCAACCAGTTCGGCCAGAAGGTGGCAACCCAACGCTCGACGCTCATCCGCTACTGAGGCGCGCCATGACAGCAGGACCCTTTTGGGACGACGTACAGGAGGACCAGGAGCTTCCCACCCTGGTGAAGCATCCTACGACGCGCCAGCTGGTCAGGTACGCGGGCGCCTCAGGGGACTTCTACGAGATCCACTACGACAAGGACTTCGCCGTGAGCACGGGGCTGGAAGGCGTCATCGTCCATGGGGCGCTCAAGAACGCCTTCCTAGGCCAGGTGGTGACCGACTGGATAGGGGAGAGCGGGACGCTCAAACGGCTCACGGTCAGCTACCGCGGCATGGACGTCCCCGGCGACACGCTCACGTGCAGGGGGCGCGTGGCCCGCAAGTACGTGAAGGACGGTGAGCACCTAGTGGACTGCGACCTGTGGCTGGAAAACGGGAAGCAGGAGAAGACGACTCCCGGCTCGGCCACGGTGGCGCTCCCCACTCGCGGAGGCGGACAACAGTGACGGGCGCTCTGCAAGACAAGGTCGCCATCGTCACGGGTGCAGGCCGTGGCATCGGCCGTGGCATCGCTCTGCTGTACGCCGCGGAAGGCGCCAGGGTCGTGGTGAACGACCCCGGAGTCAACGTCGATGGGACGGGGTCGACCTCATCGCCCGCCGACGACGTGGTGGAGGAGATTCGCCAGGCCGGGGACCAGGCGGTCGCCAACTACGACAGCGTGGCGGAGTTCTCCGCCGGGGAGGCGCTGGTCAGGCAAGCCCTGGACAGCTACGGCCAGCTGGACATTGTGGTGACCTCCCACGGCATCCTGCGGGACCGCATGGTCTTCAACATGACGGAGCAGGAGTGGGACGACGTCATCCGGGTCCACCTGAAGGGGACGTTCAACGTGGTCAAGCACGCCTGCATCCTGTTCCGCCAGCAGCGCTCCGGCCGCATCATCACGCTGACGTCGGAGTCGGGGCTTATCGGGAACGCGGGGCAGGCAAACTACGGTGCGGCCAAGTCCGGCATCGGCGGACTGACGAAGGTTGTCGCCCGGGACATGGGGAAGTACGGCGTCACGTGCAACTCCATTGCTCCTCGGGCCGCCACACGCATGACGGCCACCGTCGTGCCCAAGGGCCGGCCGGGCGACTTCGCCATTGCGGGCGCAGTCGAAGGCGCGGACCCGATGGAGCCGGAGGACATTGCCCCATTCGCCGCCTACCTAGCGAGCGACTACGCGGCAGAGGTCAACGGCCAGATCTTCCTGGTCTACGGCAACACCGTCACTCTCATGTCCCAGCCTCGCCTGGTAAACACGATCTTCAAGCCCGAGGGCTTCTGGTCCGTGGAGGAGCTCCGGGCGCAACAGAGCCTGTGCGAAGGGCTGGAGAACCCGGCCCCCGCCTCAGCACCCCCAAGCTGAGGCCCGGAACGAGGAGTCACGATGTCTGCGAAGCTGCTTGAGGGGAAGGTCGCGATCGTCACCGGATCGGGCCGCGGGATTGGGCGTGGCATCGCCCTGCTGATGGCGCAGCACGGCGCCAAGGTGGTGGCCAACGACTTGGGCGTGGCCGTCGACGGCTCCGCTCCCTCTCGCGGACCTGCCGACGAGACGGTGGAGGCGATCCGAGAAGCCGGGGGCGAGGCGGTCGCCAGCTACGCCAGCGTGGCGACCATGGAGGAGGCGGAGAGCATCATCCTGACCGCCCTGAACAGCTACGGGAAGCTGGACATCCTGGTCAACCCGGCGGGCATCCTCCGGGACCGGATGGTCTTCAACATGACGGAGGAGGAGTGGGACCAGGTCATCCAGGTCCACCTGAAAGGCCACTTCTGCCTGATCAAGCCCGTCAGCATCCTCTTCCGCCAGCAGCGCTCCGGCAGGATCATCACCTTCAGCTCCACCTCGGGACTGTTCGGCAACTCGGGGCAGGCGAACTACGGGGCGGCCAAGGACGGCGTCGCAGGGCTGACCCGGGTGGTCGCCCGAGACCTGGGACGCTACGGCGTGACGTGCAACTGCATCTCCCCAGGCGCGGAGACTCGCATGACCGCCTCGGTCCCCACTTCGGCGCGGGAAGTGCGTGCCCAGCGTGGGATCGGAGGCCAGGCTGCCCCCGGCCCCCTGGAACTGGAACGCCCGCCGGAGGCCATTGCTCCCGTGGCGGTATGGCTCGCCTCCGACGAAACGGCGGACATCAACGGGCAGATCTTCCACGTGAGCGGCGGCACGGTAGGGGTGATGAACCATCCCACGCCCGTGCGGACGTTGCAGAAGGCGCCCGGTCAGCGGTGGACCGTGGAGGAGCTAGCAGCGGCGTTTCCGAGGACGCTGGGGATGGACCTCGCCAACCCGGCGCCGCCGGAGCCGGCTCCCGCCCGCTAGGGGCACTCCTCGTTACCCGCGCCTATCCGTTCGGGAGGGCGGCCCCCTTCGCCCGCGCTGCCAGCAGACGCTGGTCCTTGCCGACCTCCATGAAGATGAAGTCCTTGCCGCTTCTGCGGACCCGCCGTACGGGGGTGAAACCACACTTGGCGAAGGACCGCTGGGCGCGGACGTTCCAGTCGAGGGTATGCAGGTAGACATGGGTCATCTGCGTCGTATCGAAGATGTGGTCGAGCAAGGTCATTACGGCATCGGTGCCGTAGCCCCGGCCCCAATAGTCGCGGTCGCCGATGAGGATTCCCAGCTCCGTGCGGCGACGAACGTAGTCGACGTCATAGTACATGCAGTTGCCGATTTGGACCTGGTCAAGGGTCTCGATGGTGAGGCGGCGGGACCAGGGCGTGGGGAAGCGGAGCTCGTCTTCGAACACGCGCACGTAGTCCGAATAGCTCATGCGAAGAGGAGAGGCGGCATCCAGGCGGGCCAACTCGGGGTCTGTGCGCCAGGCGTAGTCCAGGGCGGCGTCGGAGAGCCGCTTCTCGCGAAGGTTGACCTTCTCGCCGCGGAGAAGAATGCTGGGGGCGTTCATGGCCCTAGGACCTGGGCCAGGGCCTTCTCTGCGATGCGGACCTCGTTCTGGTAGGTGAGCAGGCGCAAGGCCTCCTCCCCCGGGTGCCACTGGACGTCGTCGAACTCCGGGTCGTGACACGACAGGGCGCCGCCGACGGGACGCATGAGGTAGAAGTGGACGGTCTTCTTGCACCGGACCATCTCCGGGGGCCGGACGAACCAATAGGTGATGGACCCCAGGGGGGCTTCCAACTCCACCTCGAGCCCGGTCTCCTCGCCGACCTCCCGCAGTGCAGCCTCCTCCAGGCTCTCTCCCGTTACCGGCGTCCCCTTGGGGAGATTCCAGGTGCGGGGCGCTCTACGCTGTCCCAGCACGACCTCCACCACGCCGTCACGAACGCGGTATACGACGCCGCCTGCAGATACGGGATATTCGACCGGAGTGCGTTCGGCCATAGCTCCTGAACGAGACACGAAGGAGTGACTACTGAGATTCTAGGGAGAGGGGTCTGGCCCAGTCAAGGCTACATAGAAAGAGGGTCTTCGTCCTCCAGGGCTTCCAGGGCCCGGCCCGCAGCTTCCTTGACGGCGTCGTCAGGGGAGCGAAGGCAGGCGTCGAGCGCCTTCTTGGCCACGTTGCCGCCAATGGCGCCCATAGCCTGGATCGTGGAGAGGCGGACCTGGGGGTCCTCGTCCCGATGGAGTAGTGGGAGGAGGTGGGGAACGACCACCTCTTCACCTATGCGGCCGCAGGCTGACGCCGATTCGTAGCGCATGGCAGGGTCGTCGTTGTGGGTTTCCGTGACGAGCGTGGGAAGCCATCGAGGGTTGGCGTTGATCCCCATGGCGTACAGGGCGCTCTCACGCATCTTTGGATCGTGGTGCTTGTAGGCGTTTTCGATGAGGGCCATGACGTCTTCGTCGTTCAGGGGGCTCACCGCCTCCAGCGCTCGCCGACGCAGCAGCAGCGACTCGCCCGGATTGTGGATTATCGCCATGAGGGATCGGCGGATGCGCTGCCTGTCGTGGGGCAGGAGCTTCGCGTGCTCAGCCAAAGCGGCGAAGTGGCCCAGGGCCTGGGCAGTGGCAGCGCGGACACCCTCCACCGGGTCGCACTCCAAGAGCTTGAGGAGCGCCGAGAGAAAGGACCGATCCTCACACTCCCAGAGCGCCCCTATGGCCTGCTCGCGTACCTGCGGGTCCTGGTCCCTCAGTGCAAGCTTGAAGATGGCGGTGAAGTCCAGATCCACGTTGTCGTCGGCGAGGGCGGCCATGACGGAAAGCAGATGTTGTCGCCGCTCCCGGGGAATCCTCGGCCAGGTGTCCTGGATAATGCGC
The DNA here is from genome assembly GCA_965249315.1 of Dehalococcoidia bacterium. GTDB lineage: Bacteria > Chloroflexota > Dehalococcoidia > Lucifugimonadales > UBA1127 > CBDBGD01. The sequence continues at coordinate 24,660 of OZ252225.1, forward strand.
AGCTCTTCTGGAGTGAGGGACGACAGCTGGATGAGCCCAGAGTGCTTCAGTGGCTGGGCACTATCGGAAAGCTCGACGAGGTAGTGTTTCAGCGCCACGCAGCCCCCTAGTTGGACGAGACAGAGACCCCACCGCTGCAGATGGCGGGGGTCTGTAAGGATCCTCCCACCCAATGGGACGTAGACTCAAGGGCTAGTACGTTCTTCAGGGCCCGATAGGCGTTCCCGGTAATCACCGTGTTCTTTACCCTGCCTACGACCCTTCCCTTGGTTACACGATACCCCAAGAGGACATTGGCGGAAAAGTCCCCGCCAAGCACATTTCCCTGACCTGCGCCAAGCAGGGACTCGACGACCAGGGCATCGTCATGGGAGGCCAGCATTTCTTCGAAGGAGGTCCTCCCGGGTTCGACGACGATCACGCTGGGAGCGGGAACGGGGAGGCTCCCAGGGGGTCGAGAGGCGCTTCCGGTGCTGCGGGCTCCGGCCTGGCCCGCCGTCTGCAGGTCGTAGAGGAAGTTGCGGACGACGCCGCGCTCTATCAGGGGAAGGCGCCGGCTGGCCACACCTTCGTCGTCGCACATGCGGCTGCCGGGGATGTGAGGCAGGGTGGGGTCATCGCAGATGGTAACGCTGGGGTCCACCAGCTCCTCCCCCAGGCGGCCCACCAGGGGCGACGCGCCCTGGAGGATGGCCCGGCCGCTGAACCCGGCCAACAGTGGGCCGAGCAGGACACCCGCAACGCCCTGCGGCGTGAAGATGACCGGCACGTCGCCGGAGGGGGCGGGGACAAGCTCCCTGGCCCACTCCAAACGCTGGTCCAGGGTCTGGGCCAAGGAGGAGGTGTCGGTGATGGGCCCGCACCGTCTCTCGGCGTCGTGGACGAAGAGCATGTCCGTGCCCTGGACGAGGGTGCCCTCGATGCTCACGGAGAAGGAGGAGGACGCGTACTCTGCGGAGCAGCCGCGGCTGTTGATAAGGCGGTGGGTGGCCACCATTCGGGAGACGCGGCAGTCCCACTGGACGTCCGTCCACTTCTGCTGCATCCGGTCCACAAGCTGCTGGCCCAACTCGACCATGGCTTCGACGGGCAGAGCGGCCGTGGTTTCGTCGTACACGGGCACGTTGGGGTAGTCCTGTGCGCCCGGCAAGTCCATGGCGGCCAAGGGGCCGTACGGAAGGCACTCCAACGCCCGAGTGAGCAGCCCTTGCGGCGCGGTGGGGCCGGTGGCTGCGGAGACGCCCACGCGGCCATCCTTCAGGATGCGGATGCCCACCGCGGAGGAGTCTCGGGTCTCAATGCTCTTGAGGCGGTTGGCCTCGAACGAGACGGGCGTGGACCGGCTGGAGACGCGGAAGACCTCAGCTTGGTCGGCCTGGCGTGCGGCCCGGTCGAGGAGCTCTTCTTCCACCTTAGCCTCCTCCCACCAGGCATCGACGGAGGCGAATGTGCGGGCTGCCGTTGCTCACGGGGAGAGGAGACTGGCCGCCCTTGCCGCAACCGCCTCCCTGGTTGATGTCCAGATCGTTGGCCACGGCGTCCAAGTTCTCGAGGGTGACGAAGACGTTGCCGGAGAGGAGAACGGGACGCAGGGTCTCTTCGAGGCGGCCGTTGCGGATCATGCGGGCCTCGCCGGCGGAGAAGGTGAACTGCTCCATGCTGGTCATGCCGCCGAACCAGTTGCCGCAGTATACGCCCTCCTTGACCTCCGAGACCATCTCCTCGAAGGTGGCTTCGCCAGGCTCGATGATGGTGTTGGTCATGCGGACGATGGGGGGGAAACGATGGCTGATGGCACGGGCGTTGCCCGTGGGGGCCTCATCCATCTTGGCTGCAGTCTCCCGGGAATGGAGGCGGCCCACGAGGACGCCTTCTCGGATGAGGTCCGTTCGGGTGGCGGGGGCGCCTTCATCGTCGTAGGCGTAGCTACCTCGAAGGCCGGGAATGGCCGCGCCGTCGACGACGTTGAGATGAGGGCCACCGAAGCGCCGGCCGAGGGTCATCACCTCACGGAGGCGCGGGTTCTCGTAGACGTGGTCTGCCTCGGACAGGTGACCGAATGCCTCGTGGACGAAGACGCCCGCCAGAATAGGGTCGAGGATGACCGGGTACTCGCCCCCCTTCACCTGGGGGGCCTTCAGGAAGGCCAGGGCCTTCTGAGGAAGCTCCGCCACCTCATCGTGCATGCGCCCCAGGAGGCCGAAGTCTCCCAGGCTGCCCATGCTGATTCCCGCCTGCTGGACGTCGCCGCCGTCTCGGGCCACCGCCACAGCACGGAAGTTGACGTCGGAGCGGGTGCGCTCCGTGTAGGTCCCCAGGCTGTTCCCGTAGTAGACCTTTCGATAGCCGTCTGCGTAGCCGAGAATCGAAGTTTGGATAGCCGGCCCGCTCCACAGCAGTTCCACGTACTCGTCCAGTACGCGCTTCTTCTCTGCGAGGGGGACCAGGCGAGGGTCGGCGGGAAAGGAGGGCTCCACAATGTCGACGACGGGCTCCACATCGGCCAGCAGGGTCTCGCCGGAGCCGACGAGCCGGGCCTGCTGGACGGCCTGGGCGACCTTCTCCCGGAGGTCCGAGATGTCGTTGAAGGAGACGAAACCCCAGCCGCCCCGCACGGCTGCACGCACGCAGCCTCCCATCCCTGCGCTGCGACCGACCTCCTCCAGGTCTCGCCCGCGGTAGCGGACGATGGTGGTCTCCGCCTCTTCCAAGCGGACCTCAAGATAGTCCGCGTTGTGGGCTTTGAGAGCGCTCTCGATAAGGTCACGCATGCTCAAACGCTCAGGGGTGCAAGGTTGGCGCCCATTATAGCAGCGAGAGGCGTCGCGTCTACCGGATTTTGGCAGGCACGGCCTATAATTGGCGCATGGCCAAAACTACAAAGCGGACTCCCAAAACCAGCACCCGGACCCGGTCGCGCGGCAAGAGGTGGGCGGCCGGCGAGGTGCTGGCCCTGCTGGAACCCCAATACGGCCCCTTCTCATGGCACCAGCGCTACGATCCAGTCACCGAGCTGGTCTTCACGATCCTCTCCCAGCACACGTCCGACATCAATGCGGAGCGGGCGGAGCGCATGCTGGAAGAGCGGTTCGAGTCATGGGAGGAGACGGCGCAAGCGGACGTGCGGGAGATAGAGGCTGCCATCCAGGTCTCAGGGCTGGCCCGTCAGAAGGCACCGCGCATCCAGGGCACGCTGCGCCGCATCCTGGAGCTCCGCGGGGAGCTGTACCTGGACTTCCTGCGGGAGCTTCCGCTGGCCGAGGCCAAGGCATGGCTGCAGTCGCTGCCTGGCGTGGGTCCCAAGACCGCGGCGGTTGTGCTGTGCTTCTCCCTCGGGATGCCGGCGATGGCCGTGGACACCCACGTCCACCGGGTCTCGCGTCGCCTGAAGCTCATCGGACCGAAGGTGACGGCAGAGCGGGCCCACGACCTGCTGGAAGGCCAGGTGGCGCCGGAGGAGGTCTACGCCTTTCACGTGGCCCTCATTACCCACGGTCGCCGGGTATGCAAAGCGCAGCGCCCGCGGTGCGGGGAATGCGTTCTGAGCGAACGGTGCCCCTCGCGGCAGGTTAAGTAGACATAATGCACACTGACCGGCCAAACAAGGCAGAGATGCCAGGGTGACGGGGCCTGACATCGGCCGAGCGATTTGACGTGCTCTGAGAGGGATGGGTACCATTTCCGTAGGACCTGAACAGGAGTAACGTCCATGACCCTACCCCGTATGCCTCGGGCGCCGAAGGTTATTCGCCAGGTGCTGCCGGGCGAGATCCAGGAGCGGACGCCGCCCGGCCAGTTCGTCACGGAGAAGTTCCCCGTCCTCACCATAGGGGCCATGCCTCGGATCGACCTGAAGGCGTGGCGCTTTCAGGTATTTGGCCTGGTGGAGCGGGAGTTCGAGCTGACATGGGACGAGTTCGTGGCGCTCCCGGAGACCACCGTAACGGCCGACTTTCACTGCGTGACGCAGTGGAGCCGGCTGGACAACACGTGGCAGGGTGTGGCGTTCGAAGAGGTGATGAAGCTGGTCCGGCCCCTGGCGCAGGCCAGCCACGTCATGGCGCACTGCTATGGCGGCTACACGGCCAACCTGCCGCTGTCGACGCTGATGGACTCGGACGTGCTGTTCGCCTACGGCCACGACGGTGAGCCGCTGCACCCGGACCACGGAGGCCCGCTGCGGTTGGTGGTCCCGAAGCGCTACGGCTGGAAGAGCGCCAAGTGGGTGCGAGGCCTGGAGTTCTTAGAGGGGGACCGGCCGGGGTTCTGGGAGGTTCGCGGCTACCACATGCGCGGCGACCCCTGGATGGAAGAACGCTTCACCCTGGGCTAGACAGCGCAGGGAGAGCCCGGACCCAAATTCAAGAACGAGGGATACGCCTTTCCGTGGTCAAATCGCGCCTGCAGATCGATGCTGAGTGGCTGACGCGGCTGCGCCACGACGGCCTGGCTGCCCATTTGCCCGAACTTCCGGAGATGCCCTCCGGCCTTGCGGCGGCAATACAGCAGATCAACGAGGGGCGCTACTGGCAGGCCCATGAGACGCTAGAGGCGATGTGGCTGCCGGCGCCCTATCCTCTTCGACTGTTCTACTACGCTCTGATCAAGACCGCCGTGGGGTTGCTCCACCTGGGGAGGGAGAACGCGACAGGGGCACGCCAGCAACTCCAGACGGCGGTGGAGTTCCTGGCGCCATTCTGCCCCCGATTCCTCGGGCTTCGCACGGACCTGCTTCTCGAGGACGCCCGGGCCCGCCTGGAGATAGCGGACGCGGGGAGCGAAGCCCCGAGTGGTCCTCTGAGGATTCGGTGGGAGGAGCATGCCTCCACGTAGAAATTGCCTCTGGAGGGGCGAAGAAAGGAGAAGGGCCCGCCGCGCGGCGGGCCCTTCTCTGCGGAGGTTGGTCGAGGACTCAGGCAGCTCGGTGGACCTTGCCGGGGAGGTCGACGTGGAAGGGGGCGTGTCCGGGGTCGTCCTGGATCAAGCCGCACTGGAAGCAGTGGCGGTACGAGCCGTACTTGTCCCGTTGCATATGCATGTCTCCTCGGCACTTGGGACAGGTCTTGAAGTAGATCATGGCGTACCTCCCTTCCGGGGGAGAGTCCCTTCGATTGAGGGCCCTCCCGTTGCTGTTATGGTAGTAACGCAACGTCACGGCTCTGGGTTAGCCCCGGGTGTTGCGTCTGCCACGGAGACAGTGTAGTAGTTGACACGAGGCGTGTCAACTTGTAGTATACTCGAACAGGCAAGGAGGAGACCTACCGTGCGACCGCGCCGGACAACTCGTCAACTGGGTTCCCTGTCCCTCACGGCGCGGATTACGACGAGAGGGGAGCCGGGGCCCTTAGCGGCCCAGCAGGCTCAGCGCGGCGTGTACATCATCAGCGTGGCCGCCCGTCTCCTTGCCATGCATCCCCAGACGCTCCGCAAGTACGAACGCCTGGGTCTGGTGCGTCCCTCCCGCACGGAGGGGATGCTACGGCTCTACTCAGAAGAGGACCTGGCCCAGCTGCGGATGATCCGGTTCCTGGTGGAGGAGCAGCGAATGAACCTGGCCGGCGTCGAGATGGCCCTTCGCATGGTCAACCAACTCCAGGGTGTACAGCGGTTGCTCGCCAGTCTGCAGGTCGAACGCAAGGAGACGCGAGAGCCGATCCAACGGCACCTGGAGAGCATGCTGGAGATGCTCCACTTCTCCGGGATGGACGAGGCATCACTGCCCCCCTCTCGGAGAACCGAAACCCGGGAGCGGGACGCGTAAGGACGCAGACCAGAGCAAGGAGAGACAATGCCCATGGAGGAGCGAAACGATCCGTCCCGGCCCAGGGAGGACACGGGGCCTGCTCCCGGCCTTCCACCGGGGCCGGAGCTCAGCGAGGAGGAGCGCCTTCGGGCTGAGCTCGAGGAGGCCGAACGAGAGCGCGGGCAGTTCAGGAGCCTGGCCCAGCGAGTGCAGGCCGACTTCGTCAACTACCGGCGCCGCGTCGAAGAGGAGCAGCAGGAGTTCCAACGGGGCGCGGCTGCGCAGCTCATCCTGAAGCTCCTGCCCGTCCTGGATGACCTGGAGCGCGGCCTGGCCCAGATGCAAGAGGAGACGCCCTCGTCCAAAGAGGGCTGGCTGGAGGGCGTTCGGCTGGTTGTCCGCAAATTTCATGCGGTCATGGAGGAGGCCGGCGTGCAGCGCATAGAGGCTGCCGGCCGGGCCTTCGATCCCTGGGAACACGAGGCCGTGGCCTACCAGGAGACCAGGGAGCACTCGGAAGGGTATATCCTGGGCCTGGTCCGGGAGGGCTACAAACTGCACGGCAGGGTCCTTCGGGCTGCCCAAGTGATGGTTGCCAGAGCGCCCCAGGGAGACATCTCCCCGGGGCCGTCTGCCCAAACGGACGATGTCTAGGGACCTGCGCCAAGAGAAGGAGGAATAGTCGAATGCCAAAGGTCGTGGGAATTGATCTGGGCACCACGAACTCGGTGGTCGCCGTGGTGGAGGGAGGCCAGCCCTCGGTGCTGGAGAACGCCGAAGGCTCCCGCCTGACGCCGTCCGTGGTGGGCGTGAACCCCAAGTCGGGCGAGCGCTACGTAGGCCTGGCCGCCAAGCGTCAGGCGGTGGTGAACCCGGAGCAGACCGTCTTCTCCATCAAGCGGCTCATGGGACGCAGGTTCGAGGACGCCACGGTGAAGTCGGACCTCGCGAGGCTTCCCTATGGCATCGAGCAGGCCTCCAACGGCGACGCTCACGTGCGCATGGGCGACAAGGCCTACTCGCCGCAAGAGGTCTCCGCGATGGTCCTGCAGAAGCTCAAGGTGGACGCCGAAGCAAAGCTGGGGGACAAGGTGAACCAGGCGGTCATCACCGTCCCCGCCTACTTCAACGACGCACAGCGTCAAGCCACCAAGGACGCGGGACGGATCGCCGGTCTTGAGGTGCTGCGCATCATCAACGAGCCCACAGCCGCCTCCCTGGCCTACGGGTTGGAGAAGAAAACGGAGGCCACAATCGCGGTCTTCGACCTGGGCGGCGGCACCTTCGACATCACCATCCTCCGCCTTGGGGAAGGGGTCTTCGAAGTGCTCTCCACCTCGGGCGACACCCACCTGGGCGGCGACGACTTCGACCAGAGCGTCATGGAGTGGCTCGTGGACGAGTTTCGCCAGGAGACGGGCGTGGACCTGAACCAGGACCGCATGGCCTTGCAGCGCCTGCGAGAGGCGGCGGAGAAGGCCAAGGTGGAGCTCTCTTCGGTCACGCAGACGGAGATCAACCTGCCCTTCATCTCTGCGGACCACACGGGGCCCAAGCACCTGGTGCGGACGCTGGCCCGGGCCAAGCTGGAGCAGCTCACCGACGCACTCCTCCATCGGGTGGAGGGGCCCTGCCGGCAGGCCCTCAAGGACGCCGAAGTGGCGGCGGACAAGGTGGACGACGTGATTCTGGTGGGCGGCATGACCCGCATGCCGGCCGTGCTCGAGAAGGTCAAGGCACTCTTCGGGCAGGAGCCCACGCGCTCCGTGAACCCCGACGAGGCCGTGGCAATCGGCGCGGCGCTCCAGGCGGCAGTGCTCACGGGCGACGTACGGGACATTCTCCTGCTCGACGTCACCCCCCTGACGCTGGGACTGGAGACGCTGGGCGGGGTCATGACCTCACTCATCACTCGAAACACGACCATCCCCACTTCCAAGTCCCAGGTGTTCACCACTGCGGACGACAACCAGGGAAGCGTTGAGGTCCACGTGCTCCAAGGTGAGCGTCCCATGGCTTCCGACAACAAGTCGATTGGCCGCTTTATCCTGGACGGCATCCTGCCTGCGCCCCGGGGGATCCCCAAGATCGAGGTGACGTTCGACATCGACGCGAACGGCATCCTCAGCGTCCAGGCCAAGGACCAGGCCACCGGGCGGGAGCAAAAGATCGTCATCCAGGCAAGCTCCGGCCTCGCCCAGGACGAGATCGATCAGCTGGTGAAAGACGCGGAGGAGCACGCGGAGCAAGACCGACGCCAGCGAGAAGAGGTGGAGCTTCGAAACAGCGCTGACCAGCTGGCCTACGGTGCGGAGAAGATGCTCCGAGACAACGCCGACAAGATCCCTGAAGAGCTCACTAAGGAGATTCAGGGAAAGGTGGACGCCCTGCGGGAAGCCCACAAGGGCGGGGACATGACCCAGATCCAGTCGCGCATGGAGGAGCTGAGCGCCGCCATGCAGCAGGTGGGCGCCCACGTGTACCAGACCGCGGGCGCAGACGGGGCCTCGGAAGAAGGGCCCGCGCCCGACGGCACCTCAGACGACCAGGCCGGCGGTGTGGACGGCGCTGAGGGAACGGTGGAGGGCGAGTTCCGGGAGGTCAAGGAGGACGGAGACAAGTAGCGGCCCAACCGTCCGTGGACGACGCTGAGCAGCGAGGGGGTGGGCGACACGCCCGCCCGCCAGAGGCCCTACGCCTCGGGCTCTTCCCCCTTGGGAGGAGATGCAGGACCCTCGCCTCTCCTGTTTCGCTGCTGCTGTTGCAGGAAGTCCTCCAGGTCCTTGATGACCACGTCGGGCGCGGGTAGCTCTTCCTGCGGTCCCTCCGGGACGTGGCCCGTGGCCCTGTCGTAGCGCTCCTCGAGCTTTCGCACATGGCTCTGCCACTCCGGGTTCTGGGACAGGGCTCGGGTGACTTGGTCCTCAAAGGCCAGACTTGCACCTGACAGGTCGGAGAGGTCGACGTCCAAGTCCAGGACCTGCAGCAGGCGCCTGAGCAGCGTGTAGCTCGCCTTGGGGTTGGGCGAAGACTGGAGGTAGTGGGGCGAGTGGACCCACATGCTCGCGTAGCTGAGACCCTGCTGGACACAGGCCTCCATGAGCACGGAGGGGACCCCCGTCGGACCCTGATACCTGGAGCCCGCAATGCCCAACTCCGCAAAGAGCTCACGCACCTCGGCGTCAGTGGCGAGCCCAGTGATGCCCGGCTCACGAGTGTGGGGCGTCGCATCCAGCAGACTGCCGAGCACCACCATTCGGGCGACGTCGCAGGTGTGAGCCACTTCCATTAGGGCCTTCGAGTAGGTGTTCCACTTCAGATTGGGCTCTGCTCCCACCAGGAAGACCATGTCCCTGGAGGTGGACTCGTCATGCCAGGAGTAGAAGGTATTGGAGGGCCATCGGAGGCGGCGGGTGCCCTCCTGGTCGAGACGCACGCGGGGGCGGACTCGACTGAAGACGTAGAACTCCTCCGGCTCGACCTCGGCGAACTTCTGGGCGGAGAGCTTGCGGATGAGGTAGCGCAAAGAGCGGGAGGCGGCCTCCTGGGCGTCCGGCCACCCGCTGAAAGCCGCAACCAGGGTGGACTGGTGCAAGTTGGGCTGGCGGTGAAAGACCAGATGTGACATAAGAATGTCCCCAGGGAAGGATGGCCCAAGTCTACCATCGCGCACGGACGGAGAACAAGGCGAGCGCTCGACGCTGATTCGCTGCTCAGACTGCGCCGCGGAGTCCGTGGTGGGGGAAGACGAGACGTTGTAGCTGGGACACCGAGGCCTCGGCGTAGCGACGGGCCTCCCGGCTGACCTCCGGGGATAGGGGTGGCGGATCGTCGGAGAGACGATCGATGCCATACTGCTCCCGGAACGCCGCGGGCAGGGTCCCCGGCCACGGGTGATCAAGCATGACGCCGTACGCTCCAGCCCAGCCCCGGGCCACAGCCCCGAGGTTGTAGCCGCCGCCTCCAAGGGCCAGCCACCGGCCGCGGGACAGACGCCCCAACTCTGCGACGATTCGCAGGTACCCCTGCACCGTCAATCGCAGGTGGGTGAGCGGGTCCTGGAAGTGAGTGTCGATGCCCAGCTGGGTGACTAGGGCGTCGGCGCGGAAGGCCTCCAGCAGTGGCGGCACCGCCTCGAGGAAGGCCCAGAGGTAGACCTCGTCGTCCGTGAAGGGGTGAAGAGGGAGGTTCACGGAGTAGCCTCGGCCGGGGCCGGCGCCGAGCTCCCCAACGAAGCCGGTACCGGGGAACAGGTACTCTCCCGACTCGTGAAGGGAGATGGTGAGCACCTGGTCGGTGTCGTAGAAGGCTTCCTGCACGCCGTCTCCGTGGTGGCAGTCGATGTCGATGTAGGCGACCCGCCATCCCTCCTTCAGGAGACGCTGGATGGCGATGACCGGATCGTTGAAGACGCAGAAGCCGGAGGCATGGGTGGCCATGGCGTGGTGCAGTCCCCCGGCAAAGCTGGCCGCGGCCTCCGCAGATCCATCAACCAAAAGCTCCGCTGCCCGTACAGATGCGCCCGTGGAGAGGAGGGCGGCGTCATACATGCCGGGGAAGAGCGGGTTGTCGCCGTACTCGGAGAAGTTGAAGCGGGAGGCATGTTCGAGCCGCTCGCCGCGACCGAAGGCCTCGACGGCTGCGACGTACTCAGGCGTGTGAAAGCCCAGAAGCTCGTCCGCGGTGGCAGTGCGCGGCGCGACCAGAGAGGCGTTGCCGAGCTCAAAGGCGGTCCAGCCCTGGAGGAGCTCGTAGGCCAAGCGAAGGCGACGAGGGATGAGGGGATGGTCCTGTCGTAGGACGTGTCGAGTCAGGGTGTCGTCGTAGACGAAGGCGGCGCGTCTCATGGTTGCCTCCCGATCACCTGGGCCAGTTGGGCCCGCATATTTCGCCAGTGAGTGCCCTGCCAGTAGACGCGGTTGCAGCCAGGGCAGCCGCGAAACGTCTCCTGCGTCTGCAGGACATGGGGCGGCAGCCGGTCCTGGACCTTCGCACGAGATAGGGTCTGCAAGACGAGGTTGCAGCGCGGGCACCGGGTGAAGCTCTGCCCGACGTCGAGTCGCAGTTCGGTTACAATTTGCTGGAACTGTGCCCACAGCTCGTCGCTGCGGAGCAGGAGCGCACGGAGATCTCCACGGGTCACCAGACGCCGGCGGACCAGCAGGGCGTTTCTGGTCAGAAGGACGCGTTCTTCGTCCATCGCCTGCTGCGCAATGCAACGGTCATCTTGGTGGGAGGTCAGCGTAGTGTCGTAGCCCAGCACACGCAGCCACACCACTAGGCGCCCCACGTTGAGGTCTACCAAGAACCGATGGGCCATGGGCTAGACCTCAAGGACCATTCCCTCTTCGGCGGGGGTGATGTCAGCAGGGCGCGGGCCACGTAATCCAGCTCACTCCGGATCTCTGCCTCCCATTCCGGGTTGAGATGCACCGCCAAGACCGGAGGCAGAGCGTCCTTCTGCGCCACGTACGCTTCGAGTTCGCGGCGGAGAAGGGCGGGCGTGAGGTGTCTTCCCATCGCTCGATCCTCCATTCGGTTGGGCCAGGTCACTTCCAGCACCATCAGGTGAGGGTCTAGGGCACCCCAGACGCGGGAGAGTCCGACGGTGGCGTCTCCGGAGTAGAAGAGCCGGCGGCCATCCTGGGACTCCACCTGGTAGCCGAGGGAAGGGACGCGGTGGGGCACCGCTACGGGGAGGACTCGATAGCCGGCTACGCGCTCCTCGACCAGCGGCCAGGCCGTGCGAAGCTGGAGCCGTGGGGCCTCCGGCGTGGGGCGACGGGTGAACGCGGGGTAGAGGACGCCGTCCATAAAGCGGTCCTGGAGGTAGAGGATGGCGTCGTCCGGCGCGTAGACGGGGAGCGTGGCGCCGCAGTCCAGGGTGTTCAGGGCCAGGAAGGGGAGGTCGCGAACATGGTCGTAGTGGCGATGGGTCAGGAGCAAGGCTTCGATTCGGCGCTGCTCGGAAAGGCTGAGTGTGGAGGTGAGGCCACCGGCATCGAGGGCCAGAACGCCATCCACGAGCAGGGAGACGAGGCGCGTGGTGCGACTCTCCTGGTTGTGGGCCCCAAGGACTCGAAGCTCCACGGACGCGGCTCCCAGCGGGTGTGGGACGGGGCGCTTGGAACGCAGGCATTGTAACATGCGACTGCACCGTCTCTACGGAGGGCGGCTGGCGGGCCACATGGACTTGACGATGCAGTAGGTGTCCAGGTACCATTGGTGCGTCGTCCCTGGGTGACCAGAGCGGGGTGGACCCACCCGTTCCCATTCCGAACACGGTAGTGAAACGCCCCAGCGCCGACGATACTGCCCTGTTCGGGGTGGGAAAATAGGCCGTCGCCCGGGGGCTACTTCTTTCTCCCCCATGCCCCTATGCGCGGACAGTAAAGTTGTGCACGAAGCCCTTTACAGTCGTAGGTAGGCACACCTATAATTGAGTCAGAAAGACTCAGACGCCGCGTGGTGCTGATGACTTTTCCGTCTTCGACTCAGGAGAAGCCCCCCGAACCCTCTGACATGGCTACATTGTTGGAGCAGGAGGGGGTGTGGCGGCAGATTCGCCGCGGTGAGGTGGTGGAAGGGGTTGTGATGCGCGTTGACCCGGAGGGGATCCTGGTCAACCTGGGCGGGAAGTCAGAGGGCCTTGTGGCGCTTCGCGAGATGCAGACACTCAGCCCGGAGGCGCGTGAGTCCCTCCAGGTGGGTGACCCACTGACAACGTATGTCCTGCGTCCAGAGACGGAAGACGGCTCTGCCCTTCTGTCCGTAGACCGAGCCCGGCGGGAGAAGGGATGGGTGGTGCTCCGGCAGGCGCAAGAGCAAGATGAGTACGTGGAAGGCTCGGTGACGGGAAGAAACCGTGGCGGGCTGGTAGTGGAGGTGGAGGGAGTTGAAGGCTTCGTTCCCCTCTCTCACCTGGCGCCGCCATCGCCCGCAGGCGCAAGACCCTTCGGCGACCATGAGGTCGGAGCAAGGCTCACCCTGAAGGTGTTGGAAGTGGAGCCGTCCCGTCGCCGCGCCGTTCTGTCGGAGCGGCAGGCGTGGCAGGAATGGCGAACAACGCAGAGGGAGCGCCTATTGGAAGAGCTGCGGGAAGGGGACGTCCGGAAAGGGCACGTGACCTCCCACAGGAACTTCGGCACATTCGTCGACCTGGGAGGCGCGGAAGGCCTCATTCACGTTTCCGAGCTGTCCTGGAGACCTATCGCCTCTCCCGACGAAGTGCTGCAGGTGGGCGAGGAGACGGAAGTGTACGTGCTCCGGGTGGACCGTGAGGCACAGCGCATTTCGCTGAGCCTGCGCCAGCTCCAGCCGGGCCCATGGCAGGACCTTGTGGCAAAGCATCAGGAAGGGGACCTGGTCCACGGGACGGTCACTCGGCTAACCCCCTTCGGGGCCTTCGCCCGTATCGAAGGAGACGTCGAGGGGTTGGTGCATATCTCGGAGCTCAGTCATCGGCGCATCCAGCACCCGAAGGAAATCGTACAGGAGGGTGAGGAGCTCACGCTAAAGATCTTGCGGATTGAGCCGGAGCGGCGGCGGTTGGGGTTGAGCCTGAAGCAGGCCGTGGAAGAGGTGGGGGATTGGCCCTCGTGAGACCAGGAGACTGCCTCTCAGGAGACGGATATGGCAAGTAGATTCGAGAAATTCTCAGAGCGTGCCCGGCGGGTCCTCTCCCTAGCCCAGGAAGAGGCGATCCGCTTCAACCACAACTACATCGGGACCGAGCATATCCTCCTTGGCTTGGTGCGCGAGAACGAGGGCGTAGCCGCGCGCGTGCTGGCCAACATGAACGTGGACCTGCAGAAGGTGCGCTCCGCCGTGGAGTTCATCATTGGACGCGGAGAGCGCCCCGTCTCCGGGGAGAACATCGGCCTGACCCCCCGGGCCAAGAAGGTCATCGAGTTGGCCGTTGACGAAGCCCGGCGCATGAACCACCACTACATTGGCACTGAGCACCTGCTGGTGGGCCTGATGCGCGAGGGCGAAGGCGTTGCGGCCGGCGTCCTGGAGAGTCTGGGGGTGAGCCTGGAGAAGGCGCGGACGGAAGCCCAGCGCATTCTCAGCCAGAACCCTCCCACCGGCTCTCACTCGGGTAGCCGTTCGTCGACACGGACGCCTACCCTGGACCAGCTGGGCGTGGACCTGACGGGCCTGGCCCGCAACGGGAAGTTGGACCCGGTCTGGGGACGCCAGCGGGAAATCCAGCGGGTCATCCAGATCCTGTCGAGGCGCACCAAGAACAACCCCGTGCTCATCGGCGAGCCCGGAGTCGGCAAGACCGCCATAATAGAGGCGTTGGCCCAACGCACCGTGGTCGGCGACGTGCCTGAGACGCTCCAAGGCAAGCGCCTGGTCACGCTGGACATGGGGGCCCTGGTTGCCGGCACCAAGTATCGCGGTGAGTTCGAAGAGCGCCTGAAGAAGGTGCTGGAGGAGCTGAAGAGCTCCGGCAACTGCGTGCTGTTCATCGATGAGATGCACACCCTGGTGGGTGCGGGCGCGGCGGAAGGCGCCGTGGACGCGGCGAACATCCTCAAGCCCTCGCTCTCCCGCGGGGAGATCCAGGTCGTGGGCGCAACCACGATGGACGACTACCGTAAGTACGTGGAGCGCGACCCCGCCCTGGAGCGCCGCTTCCAGCCCGTCTTGGTCGAGGAGCCGACCATCGAGGAGACACTGGAGATCCTGCGTCACGTGAAGGGTCGCTACGAAGAGCACCACCGTCTGACCATCTCCGACGAGGCGCTGCAGGGGGCTGCAAAGCTGGCGGCGCGCTTCATTCCCGACCGGTTCCTGCCGGACAAGGCCATCGACCTCATAGACGAGGGATCGTCTCGCGTACGCATTCGCCACACCTCCACGCCGCTGTCGGTGAAGGAGGCCAGCAAGGTCCTGGAGAGCGTTCGCAAGGAGAAGGAAGAGGCCATCTCCGGACAGCAGTACGAGTTCGCCGCGGAGCTGCGAGAGCGCGAGGTGAAGCTGCAGGAACGGGTGGAGGACCTGGAAAAGGCGTGGCAGGATGACCAGGACCGGGAGCAGGCCGTGGTCACCGCCGACGACGTTGCGGAAGTGGTGGCCATGTGGACGGGCATTCCGCTCTCCCGCCTGCAGGTGGAAGAGACCGAGCGCCTGCTGCACATGGAGGACCACCTGCACCAGCGCATCATCGGCCAGGACGAGGCCATCGTGATGGTGGCCAAGGCCGTTCGCCGGGCCCGTGCGGGCATCAAGGACCCGCGGCGTCCAGTGGGTGTCTTCATGTTCCTGGGACCCACGGGAGTGGGGAAGACGGAGTTGGCGCGTGCTCTGGCGGAGTTCCTCTTCGGCTCGGACGAGGCGCTGAACCGCCTGGATATGTCCGAGTTCATGGAGCGCCACACGGTGGCCCGCTTGGTGGGTGCGCCACCCGGCTACGTTGGCTACGACGAGGGCGGTCAGCTCACCGAGGCTATCCGGCGGAAGCCCCACGCCGTCATTCTTCTGGACGAGATCGAGAAGGCGCATCCGGATGTCTTCAACATCCTCCTCCAGATCTTCGACGACGGGCACCTGACGGACGCGAAGGGCCGGAAGGTAGACTTCCGCAACGCCGTGGTCATCATGACCAGCAACCTGGGATCCGACCTCATCAAGAAGGACACCATGCTGGGCTTTGGTGTCAAGAAGGACGCAGCGGCCACGTTCCAGCACTCCTACGAGCGGATGAAGGACAAGGTCACGGCTGAGGTGAAGCGCTTCTTCCGTCCAGAGTTCCTCAACCGCATCGATGCTACGGTGGTGTTCCACGCCCTGGCCAGGGACCACATCATTCGCATCGTCGACCTGATGCTGGACCAAGTACGCGTGCAGCTGCGGGAACACGGCGTGAGCATGGAGGTCACCCCAGAGGCCAAGGGGTTCCTCGCAGAGAAGGGCTACGACCCCGACTACGGCGCCCGACCGCTGCGCCGGGTCATCCAGGACAAGGTGGAGGACCTGCTCTCGGAGGAGTTGCTCACCCACAAGTTCAGTCCTGGGGACACCGCGGTCCTGGACGTGGTTGATGGAAAGATCGTGGTCCATTCCAAGGAGATGGCCGTCTCCAGCTAGGGGAAGGGCCAATCAGGCGGCGCCCTGAATTCTCTGCTGGCCCCAGATGCGCCTCGCCGCGAGTACCCGCGCCGCAGCAGGCCAGGGCAAGGCTGGGCGTTGTTGTGACGGACAAGTCGGGAAACTTCTTCTGCGCACACTGCGGCAACGAGTCGCGCCAGTGGATGGGGTTCTGCCACATGTGCGGCGCGCAGGAACCCCTGGTGGAAGCCCCCAGAACGAAATCGCGGCGCGGCGCGTGGCTGCCGGACGCCACCTCAGAGCCCGTTGAGCTGTCCCGAGTGTCGGAGCTGGAGGCGCCGCGCATCTCGCTGCCCTACTCCGAGTTCAACCGAATCCTGGGGGGAGGCCTGGTGCCCGGGTCCGTGGTGCTCCTCGCTGGAGACCCTGGTATCGGCAAGTCCACGCTGCTCCTCCAAGTGGCCGCGGCCCTGGCCGATTCTCTGGGAAGCGGCGCCTCGCAGGAACACCGTGGCGTTCTGTACGTCTCCGGCGAGGAGTCGCCCGACCAGGTCCAGATGCGAGCCCGGCGTCTGGGAGTCAAGGGAGCGGGGCTCTACCTTCTGGGAGAAACCAACCTGGAGGCGGTCCTGCACTGGCTTGAGCAGATGTCCGTATCCGCCGTGGTCGTGGACTCCATTCAGACCCTGTACAGCGAAGGGCTGTCTGCAGTTCCGGGCAGCCTGAGCCAGGTGCGCGAATGCACCCGCCGCCTCTTGGCGTGGGCCAAGGGGCACGGGACGCCCGTTCTGCTGGCCGGACACGTGACCAAGGAAGGGGACGTTGCGGGCCCCCGGGCCCTCGAGCACATGGTTGATGTGGTGCTGTACCTGGAAGGGGAGCGCTTTGGCGCCAACCGGCTTCTGCGGGGGACCAAGAACCGCTTTGGTGCCACACACGAGGTAGCCGTCTACCAGATGGAGGAGCGGGGCCTCGTGGAGGTGCATGACCCCTCTCGCGCCCTGCTCTCGCACCGACGTGGGGCAGCCGTAGGGTCGGCGGTGGTGGCGGTGGTGGAGGGAACGCGTCCGCTGCTGGTGGAGGTGCAGGCCCTGACCTCTCCCGCTCACGGCCCCGTACCCAGGCGAGTCGTCAATGGCCTGGAAGTCAACCGGGTGATCATGGTATCCGCTGTGCTGGCCCGCCGGGCAGGGCTTCCCCTGGGGGGGCAGGACATCATCGTGAACGTTGTCGGTGGGCTGCGGCTCAGCGAACCGGCAGCGGACCTGGCCGTAGCCCTCGCCATCGCCTCCAGCTTCCGCGAAGTCCCGCTGGACGAGAGACTCGTCGTGCTGGGCGAGGTGGGCCTGAGCGGAGAGGTCCGTCCCGTTCCGCAGATGGAGCGAAGGCTCGAGGAAGCGAGCCGCCTGGGATTTCGTCGCGTCGTGGTGGGGGAGAGAAGCCAACGGGCAGAGACATGGAATGGGAACGTGGAGGTCGTAGAGGTGGCCACGCTGCTCGACGCCCTTCGTCACGTCCTTCCCCGGAAGAGGTCACGGGAACAGGACTCCGCCGAGGCTGTCGCAGCGGCGCCTGGGAGGGACTCGTGAGGGACGCAATCGACGGGAAAGACGCCGCTCTGGTCGCACTGCTGCGCGACATGGGCTCCGTTGTGGTCGCCTATTCAGGTGGAGTGGACAGCACCTTTCTGGCGATGAAAGCCCACGAGGCGCTGGGCGAAAGGGCCCTTGCGATCACCGCCAAGTCCCCCTCGCTGGCCCCGTGGGAGCTGGAGGAGGCTCAGGCCCTGGCTACACGCTACGGACTCCACCATCGAGTGATCGAGACTCGAGAGGTGGAGAACGCGGACTACCAGGCCAACGGTCCTAGGCGTTGCTACTTCTGCAAGGTGGAGTTGCACACACGCCTACGTGAGATCGCTGCGGGGGAGGGATACGCGTGGGTCGCCAGCGGTACCAACTCCGACGACCTGCGCGACTTCCGGCCAGGCCTTGCTGCGGCCCGAGAGTATGCCGTGCGCCATCCCCTAGTGGAGACGGAGTTTAGCAAGGACGACGTGCGGGAGATGTCCCGCAGGCATGGCCTTCCCACGTGGGACAAGCCGGCCCAGGCCTGTCTCTCCTCGCGCGTCCCCTACGGGACGGCCGTGAGCGTTGAAGCCCTCCAACGGATTGCCCGCGCGGAGGCCTTTCTCCGCAACCACGGCTTCCGCCACGTGCGCGTCCGCCACCACGACACGCTGGCCCGCATCGAGGTGGGCCCGGATGACCTGCCTCGGCTGGCCCAGGACGGTCTGCGAGAGTCTGTGACAGAGCATCTCAGAGGCCTGGGCTACCTCTACGTGACGCTGGACCTGGCCGGGTACCAGACGGGAAGCTTGAACATAGCGCTGCGGCGGAAGACCGCAGAGGCGCGTTCAGGCGCAGGCGGGAAGTCTCCGGGACCGGGTGGACCTTGGCCAGAGTAGGTTACCTGGACCTCGTGGGCGGCGTCAGCGGGGATATGCTGCTTGGAGCCATCCTGGACGCCGGTCTCTCTCAGAGGCGGCTGGAAGAGGAACTGGGGAAACTCTCCGCGGATGGGGTCAACCTTGAGGTCTCCCGGGGGCAGCGGGGCGGCGTGAGCGGCACCCACGTGCGCGTGGCCATCGACGAAGACTCCGCACACACATGGGCCGACTTCACCGGCGCTATTGAGAGCAGCACGCTATCTGCCTCCACGAAGGCGCAGACCCTGGGGGTCTTCCGACGGCTGGAGGAAGCGGAGCGACGCGCTCACCGCATCGCCCCGGAGGAGGCCCCGCCCCATCTGCATGAACTGGGCTCCCTGGACACTCTTGTGGACGTCGTGGGAGTGGTGGCAGGGATGGAGGCTCTGGGAGTAACAGAGCTGTATGCCTCGCCGTTGCCGCTTGGGAGCGGTGTCGTGGCCTCGCAACACGGTGCAATCCCGGCTGCTGCTCCAGCCACACTGGAGCTAGCCGCCATGGCCGGCGCCCCAGTGCGACCGGCGGGACAAGAGGGGGAGACGGTGACCCCCACCGGCGCGGCGTTGCTAACAGCGCTTGCCTCTTTCCGTCGGCCGACGCTGAACGTGCAGCGCGTCGGCTACGGCCTGGGCACGAGAGACCCCGCTGCGGTCCCCAACGTCGTCGCCCTGTGGCTCGGAGAGGAGGTCCAGGCGGGTGAGGACGAACTGGTGTTGCTGGAAACCAACATCGACGATATGAACCCGCAAGTGTACGGGCACGTCCAAGAGATGCTTCAGGAGCTTGGGGCTCGGGACGTGTGGCTTTCGCCCATCCAGATGAAGAAGGGCCGTCCTGGGGTGCTGCTCAGCGTCCTAGCGCCGGCCGTCCTGGAACGGGAGGCTGTGGACCTCCTGATTCGGCAGACCACGACGCTTGGCGTTCGCACCCGAACGGTCAGTCGGCACGTGGCGCAGCGCGAGATGCGGGAGGTGGAGACGTCCCTAGGCCGAGTGCCCGTCAAGATCAAGTACCTGGAAGGTCGACCGGTGGCAGCCGCTCCCGAGTACGAGGCCTGTCGCGCCCTGGCCCGAGCTCGGGGAATCCCGTTGCAGACGGTCATCCGAGTGGTGGAGGCGGAAGCACGAAACCTCCTGCAGGGATGAGTGAGGGACGGATTGGGACAGCCCACAGCTTGTTGCAAAAGGGATAGGGCTCTGCCAAGATAGGGTAGCTATGCGGCTGCAGGCCTTTGAAATCCACGAGCCTACTCCAACGCTCCGGGAGACCCACGCAATCGCCATGCTGCGGCCCTGGCTGGACGCGGGGAACGTGGGCACGCTCTCGCTAGGGCGGCTGGAGGAGCACTTCGAATCGCAGGAGGTTGGCCGGCTGGTCAAGCCGGGCACCTTCTTCGACTTCACGCGCTACCGGCCCATGACGCGCACCGTGGAGGGGAGGCGCACACTGACCCTTCCCAACAGCACCATCACGCTGATTCGTCCCGATGAGCCTCCCGATTTTCTGCTGTTGCACCTGATGGAGCCCCATGCCTTCGCCGAGGAGTACATCGACTCTGTCGTGGAGGTGGTCAAGTCCTTCGGAGTGAAGCGCTACTGTCGCATAGGCGGCATGTACAACGCCGTTCCCCATACGCGTCCGCTTCGGGTCACCGGGACGCTGGCAGGAGAACCACTCAAGGGGATCTCCGGTGTCTCTACCCAGCGCGGCAGCTACCAGGGACCGACGAGCATTATGAACCTGGTGACGGAGGCAACGGACAAGCTGGGAGTGGAGAGCCTGAGCCTCATGGTCCACCTTCCTCAGTACCTGGAACTGGAGGAGGACCACGCCGGGAAGGCGCGGCTCTTGGAGGTACTCTCCGCCGTCTACGACCTGCCAGCCGAGGTTGCCCAGACCGAGCTAGGCGAGCAGCAGTACCGGGAGGTCAGCGTGGCCGTGGACCGGAACCCCGCCATAAAGGCCTTGGTCCAGCGCTTGGAGACGTACTACGACTCGCGCTCGGAGTGGAGCCAGTCCGAGGAGGGACCGTCGCTATCTCCTGAGGTAGAGCGCTTCCTGCAGGATATGGGGGAGAAGCTCGATGGTTCGTCCTAGAGCGTGAGGGTCCGACACCTCCAGGGTAGTTTCGCTCATTGTTTCCCACTTCCTTCCCCGCCGCGCTCGAACAGTGATGCAATGCCAGGCCAGTGAGTAGGATGCATTCGTCCATGAAGAAGGTCCAGCGGCGAGACACCGCCGCATCGAACGTTAGGCAGTCCCCGTGGGCCGAAGGCCAGGTGCTCCTCTTCCGACACCATGGGGAGCACCTGCTGGGGCGGGTGGTCTCTTACCGGTCGGGCCACTTGGAGGTCGACGTGGGAGAAAAGGCCCCGCTGCGGATCAACGGCCAACAGGTGGTGGCGGCGACCGACGCTCGGGTCCTCCCGCAAGAGTTCGTCTCCTGGCGCGGCCAGTGTGATGGGCTGGTCCAGGAGGACCAGCTCCGAGAGGTCTGGGAGGTCGTCCAAGGTGACGTGAGCCACCTGACACTGAACCAGACGGCGGAGCTGGTATGGGAGGTCCCGGCGAGCGACATGCAGCGGGCTGCCCTTCTGCTAGCTTTACATAAGTCAGAGCTCTACTTTGCCGTCCAGGGAGAGGTGTGGGGGCCGCGTTCGGAGGTTGAGGTGGAGGAGCGTCTCCAGCAGCGAGAGCACCGCCGCACGGCTGAGATCGAGCGGACAGCTTTCCTGTCCTGGCTTACCGAAGGTGAGAGCGTTTCCTCCTGGAGCAGCCGTCAGGAAGAGTGGCTGGAGCATCTCCGAGAGTTCGCCATCCACGGCGACACCTACGATGGGAGCAGGACGGTCCGCAATCTGCTGCGAGAGGTCCAGCCACAGACCAGGGACCGGCAGCGCCTTGCCTTCGATCTGCTGGTGCAGTGCGGTGTCTACAGCCCGGATGAACCGCTGGGCCTGTACCGCCGCGGCGTCGCCTTGGAGTTTCCTTCTGCCGTCGTGCAGGAGGCCGCTACACTCCCCTTCCCGGACGGCGCCCAGGAGCGGCGGGACCTCACCGCCCTGCCTATGTTTACCGTGGATGAAGCAACGACGCTGGACATAGACGACGGTCTCTCCCTGGAGCCGCGGGAAGAGGGATACCTGCTGGGCATTCACATCTCCGACGCCTCCGTCCTGGTTGCTCCAGGGAGCGCGCTGGACGTAGAAGCCTACCGGCGCATGGCGAGCCTCTACCTTCCAGAGAAGACCATTCCCATGCTCCCTCGGCGTCTCTGCGAGGAGATGGGAAGCCTGACACCGGAGCAGCCGCGCATGGCGATGAGTCTGCTCATTTCCCTAGGAGAGGACTATCGGGTCCTCGACTGGGAGGTGGTCCCATCGGTGGTGCGGAGCAGGGCACGCCTGACCTACGAAGAGGTGGACGCGGCGTTGGAAGGCGCCGAGTCGCCAGAGGCTGCAACGCTTCGGACTCTTCACGACGTGGCCCGGACGCTACGGCAGCAGCGCCTGCAGGACGGCGCAGTGGAGTTCAGACGGCCGGAGCTCAAAGTATGGGTGGAGACCGAAGGGAACATAGGGGTGAAGGTGGAAGGGCCCACCGCGGCACGCCGTCTGGTGGCGGAGTTCATGGTGCTAGCCAACCGGCTCCTGGCGGAGTTCTGCCGGGAGCGCGGTATTCCGGCGGTCTTCCGGCATCAGCCGCGTGTCTCCCTGGAGGACCTGCCGGAGGCTAACGAGACGGTATGGACATATCTCGCGCTTCGGCGGATGCGGCCCGGCGAGCTCTCGGTGGATCCCAAGCCCCACGGGACTCTCGGCCTCCAGGCCTATCTCCAGGCCACGTCTCCCCTTCGTCGCTACCCGGACATGGTCCTGCAGCGTCAGATCGTGCGGTACCTCCAGCATGGGGCGCCGCAGTACGATCGCGAGACCGTGGCCTCGCTCCTGTACCCTGCGGAGATGCGCCGGCGTGAGCTTGCGCGGGCGGAGGACGAACGGACCCGCTACTGGTTCCTGAAACACCTGCAGGAACGGACAGGCGCAGAGCTAGGCGGCACTATCCTGGAGCGGCGAGGGCACCACGCCCTGGTGGAGTTGACGGAATTCCCGTACCGGGCGAGCATGTACCTGGTGCATCCCCTGGAGCCGGGCGAGACCGTTCGCATGCGGCTGGAGGGCGTGGACCTATGGAGGATGGAGGCGCACCTTGTCCATCTTCCGTCGGTGAGAGATACACACACGGGCATCGATTGAATAGCGAATGGTGTTCGATGTAAATCCGCACAACGTACTCCTTCGTAGAGCTAGATGATAAGTTAGGAGGTGCTAAGGGCAGTGAAGGCAAGACGAGGACCCAACAGAATAGCCGGGCGGAGCCCGCTGCGCAGGTCATGGTTGTTGCTGGCGGGCATAGTCGTCCTCCTGGTTGTGGCATGTGGAGGTGGCGACGAGTCCGAGGAGAGCACTGCGGCAACGTCGCCGGCGGCGGCTACGCAGACGCAGACTCAGGCTGCCTCCACGACAGCGCCTGAGACAAGCACCGACACCGCCGCGTCTACCGAGACGATGCAGAAGCCAGAGGGCGAAGCGATGGCCGAGGCCAAGGCTGAATCGACCTCCGCTGCCGCACCCGAAACGGCACAGGCGGCGACTCCCGCTCCCGCGACGACACCGGAGGCCCCGGCGACAGCAGCCAAGATCGGGGACAGCGTGGGAGACCAGGCCCCGGACTTCCGCCTGGCCAGCGTGGGAGGAGGGGAGGTCACCCTGGCAGACTTCCAGGGGAAACCCCTCGTGATCTACTTCTTCGCAACGTGGTGACCGACTTGCCGAGCCGAGTTTCGGCTCCTCAAGGACCTCTACCCCGAGTACGAAGAAGAAGTAGCCTTCCTGGCGGTGGGCGTGGACCCCACGGAGGAGAACAAGGTCGCGGGCTTCCATGAGCAGAATGGTTTTACCTGGACCACTTCGCCCGGGGACCCGACCATGCTCGTCGAGTACGGGATTCGGGCACAGGCCTCCAAGGTTGCCCTGGACCACAACGGCGTCATCGTCTACAAGCCAGGCTCCGGGTCAACGGGGGAGGCGCGGTGGCGCCAACTCTTCGAAGAGCTGGCCGCCGGCGCAGCGACCTCGTAACAACGCCACTGGGTCTAGCCGAGGCTAGTTGTACCAAGGGGGGAGCCTGGACTGGCTCCCTCCTTGGTTGTGGGCGCCGCACCCATCGGGGGTGTGTAAGCAGACGCGGGGCGGTTTCGCAGCTACGCTTGCGTATTGACTGCCCTACGCCTCGGCAGATAAGATGAGTCGCGCTACCACAAGTCAATCTCTATGGCTGCTCAGCGCCTGCGGCCCAGGGCGCGCAAGGGAGTCGTGGCACAATGGCCGAATATCGCAAGGACGAGGCGAAAGACTGGGCTCGGGAGTCCCTGCGAGGCCAGTGGACCACCCTGATGACGGTCTTTACCCCTGATGACGACATCGACGAAGCGGGTATGCGCGCCAACGTCCGGCACGTCAGATCGCTGGGTACGCGAGGCGGTGGCTGCACGTGGGGGATGGGCGAATTCTCCGCGCTTACGCGAGAAGAACGGCTCAAGGTCTACGACATCGTTGCGGACGAGGCAGGGGGCAAATGGCCCATTGCGGCCCACGTTACCCATACCTCGGCCAAGGAGATGACGGCGCTTGCCGAGCACGCTGAAGGCGTGGGGTTCGACCTGCTGATTCTGGCTCCTCCGTATATGGTCACCAAGACCGAGGACCAAGTGGTGGAGTGGACCAAGCTCCTGGCAGACAGCACGTCCTTGGCCATCATGTTCTACAACTCCCCGCAGTTCGGCATCGTCATGAGCGCAGAGGGACTGCGCCGCATCTGCCAGATTCCGAACGTGGTTGGTGTGAAGGAAGCCAGCTTCAACCGCGACCTATCGATCGAGGCCCACCAGATACTAGGGCGCGACGCAATCATCAGCACTCCGGACGAATGGATCTTCTTCAAAGGCAGGGAGCTCGGCTTCGAGCAGCAGGTGATGTTCGCCAACACCTCCGACTGGCGGTTTGACCGTCCCGGCGCCAACCACTACGTCAATTTCGTCGAGCGAGCCACGACGGGCGACCTGGACGACGACTACTACGACACGCACATCAAGGCCATCAAGGCGCTGTCCGATAAGTGGTGGCCCAGGGTGGTCCAAAAGTTCGGCGGCGTCCTGCCCGTTTCCCTCTGCAAGTACTGGGGCGAGCTGATGGGCATGGCTGGCGGGCACGTTCGGGCCCCGCTATGGGACCTGTCGGACGAAGAGAAGGCGGAGCTCAAGGCGGAGCTGCGAGAGGTATTGGAAGAGGCCCCGGCGTAGGCCGGTTGGCCCCTTTCACGGGTGAGCAAAACAATCGATTGTCGGGGTGAGACGCGATGCTGCTGATGGTTAGCGTGCAGAACCTTCCGGAGGCTCTGCAAGCCCTCAAGGGCGGGGCGGATATCGTAGACGTGAAGAACCTCCAGGAGGCCCTGGTAGGTTCCGCACATCCCACCGTCGTCAAGCAGGTGCGCGAGGCGGTCCCCGGATCGGAGCACGCCAGCGTAACGCTGGGCGTGGTACCCAACCAGAGCGGGACTGTGGCTATGGCCGTCTACACGGCGGGCGTTTTGGACGCCACGTCCGTGAAGGTCGGATTCATGCAGAGCAGCTACGACGAGGCCGCGGAGATTCTGCTTGATGCAAGGAAGGCGCTGGACGGGTTCAACACGAAGCTCATCGGTTCGCTGTTTGCCGACAACCCGCTGTACGACGGACTGGATGCACGGCACATGAACCAGCTCGCCAGGGAGGGCCAGTGCGACGGCTGGCTCATCGACACGCTGACAAAGGACGGCCGCAACCTGTTCGACTTCATACCTGAGCTAGAACTGCGCGATATGGTGATGGAGGGCAAGGAGGCCGGCATGAGTACGGCCCTGTCCGGCCATCTCAGCTTGGATGACCTGAACGAGCTTTCCAGGATCAACCCGGATATCGTCGGCGTGCGCGGCGCGGTCTGCTCCAAGGGTAACCGCAACGAGGGGGTCTACTGGGAAGCGGTGGACCACTTCCGGCGGGAGCTGCGGGCCAGAGAACGGGGCGACGTGGACGTGCGGGACGGCATGGCCGTGGTTTCCGCCAACGGCGCCGACGGGTGGATCGTTATCGACGGGACGGGGAAGACCTGCGCGGGCATCATCTCCGCTCTCGCGGACCAGATTGCCAGAGACGATAAGGCGTTCGTCGAGGTGATCATCCCGGACGTTCTCAACACGTACGACATCGTGGTCTGGGCGGAGAAAGAGAGCCACAAGATTCTGACGCGTCGCAAGGATGAAAGCGGCTCCGTCAGGATGCTGATCCAGCCCTGAGACGCACCACCACCACTCCAGCGGACGCACCCGTGCCAGAGGGGAGTCGATGACCGCCGTGGCCTTCAAAGACCTTCGCGACTTCGTGGCGTTTCTCGAGGACAAGGGCGACCTTCGCCGGATAACCGCGCCTGTGGATGCGGACCTTGAGATAACGGAGATCACGGACAGGGTCATCAAGTCCGGCGGTCCGGCGCTGCTGTTCGAGAATGTCATCGGCTACGACATGCCGGCGCTCATCAACATCTTCGGAACGCGGCAGAGGATGGCGTGGGCGCTGGGCGTGGAGCACCTGGACGAGCTCACCGACTGGGTCCGTGACACGCTCAAGCTCTTGCAGGGCCCGCCTTTGGGTCTTGGGGGCAAGCTCAGGGCCCTGGGGGACCTGGTCGGCGTCGCCAGAGCGCAGCCGAAGATGGTGTCGCGGGCGCCCTGCCAGGAGATCGTCCTCACAGGCGACGAAGCAGACATCAATACACTCCCGATCATGAAGTGCTGGCCGCTTGACGCGGGAAAATTCATCACGCTGCCCCTGGTCATCAGCAGAGACCCGGAGACGGGCCGGCGCAACGTGGGCACGTACCGGATGCAGGTGTACGACAGCCGTACGACGGGCATGCACTGGCAGACTCACAAGGTGGGGGCTCGGCATGACCGGAAAGGTAGGCTGAGAGGCGACGAGCGCCTTGAGGTCGCGGTGGCTCTCGGTGGGGACCCGGCCACCATCTGGAGCGGCTCACTGCCCCTCCCGCCCGACATGGACGAGATCATGGTGTCGGGCCTGATTCGGGGCGAGGCCGTGGAGATTGTGAAGTGCAAGACCGTGGACCTGGAGGTCCCTGCACACGCCGAGATCATCTTGGAGGGCTACGTGATTCCGGGCGAGATGCGCGCCGAGGGGCCCTTCGGCGACCACACGGGGATTTACTCGCCGGCCGAGGACTACCCGGTGTTCCACGTAACGGCGATCACGCGGCGTCGAGACCCAATCTACCCGACGACCATGGTGGGCCGGCCGCCGACCGAGGACTTCTTCATGGGCAAGGCCAGTGAGCGCCTGATGTTGCCCGCACTGCAGATGACACTTCCAGAAGTCGTGGACGTCAACATGCCGGCGGAAGGCGTCTTCCACAACCTTGTGCTGGTTTCCATCAGGAAGGAGTACCCGGGCCACGCCCGCAAGGTCATGAACGCCCTGTGGGGGCTCGGCCTGATGATGCTGGCGAAGGCGATCATCGTGGTGGACGCCAAGGTGGACGTGCAGAACACCTCCGAAGTTGCATGGCGAGTGGCTGCAAACCTGGACCCCGGCCGTGACATCGTAGTGATCGAAGGGCCGGTGGACGACCTGGACCACGCGTCGTGGACACCGAAGTACGGCAGCAAGGTTGGAATTGACGCCACGGAGAAGGGTGAGATGGACGGGCGGACGCGGCCGTGGCCGCCGGACATCGTTATGAGCGAGCAGATCAAAGCACTGGTGGACGGCAAGTGGGAGCAGTACAGGATCTGACGATCTCTCAGAGACCGCGGTCGCCGCTGAAGCGGGCACAGCTGTTCCTGGACGCTATCAAGTTCCAGGAGAGCCTGTTCGCCCTGCCGTTCGCCTACACGGGCATGCTCCTTGCCGCTTCCGGTCTTCCTCCGTGGGACAAGGTCTTCTGGATCACCGCGGCCATGGTCGGCGCCAGGACCTTCGGGATGTCGGCCAACCGCATCCTGGACCGATCGATCGACGCGCTGAACCCGCGCACCGCCGGACGCCACCTGCCCGCCGGCCTGCTGAACGTGACCGACGTCGGGCTGCCTGCGGCAGCGGCCCTTGCGCTGCTGTTCGTGTCTGCATGGCAGCTGAATCCGCTGGCCCTGGCACTTGCGCCTGTAGCGGCTGCCTACCTTGCGCTCTACCCGTTCACCAAGAGGTTCACGTGGGCGGCAAACCTGCTGCTCGGCTGGGCGCTGGCCATAGCGCCCTCTGCCGCGTGGATCGGGGTCACGGGCAGCCTGGATTTCGCTCCCGTCCTCCTGTCTGTGGCGGTGGCCCTTTGGGCGGGGAGCTTCGACATCATGTACCACACCCAGGACCGGGACTTCTACGAGCAGCGGGGCCTTCACTCCGTGGCGCAGAAGTTCGGCGTGCGGGCCGCCTTCGTGTGGGCGCGAGTCCTGGACGGGACGGCGCTGGTCGCACTGGCGGGCACGGGGGTGCTCCTGGGCATGGCGTTCCCCTACTACCTGGGATGCGTGGGCGCAGCGGCCCTGCTGGCGCACAAGCACACGCTGGTATCGGCGAAGGACATGTCCCGGATGGGCTTCGCGTTCTTTCGCATCAATGCGTACGTCTCAACGCTGGTGCTGGCCGCGACGATTGCCGCCCTCGCAGTCGACTGACGTGTGCAGGCATGCGCCGCTTCGCATTGGGCCTTTCCCTCGCAGCGAATGATGGCTAGGATGGTAGCCAGAGCACGACGCTCAAGGAGGTTGATCTGGCTTCCAACGGCCTGCCTGTCGTAATCGGCATGACCGGCGCTAGTGGCGCTCCGCTGTCGGTCGCCACCGTTGACCTGCTGCTGGCATCGGGACGGTCCGTCATCGCCACGGCCACGCCGGCCGCTCGCATGGTGTGGGCCGAGGAGATGGAGGAGTCGTTCGGCGCGGCGCTGGAGCGATGGAAGGCCAGCGGCCGGTTCGACTACTACAGCGCGGCTGACCTCCGCGCTCCCATAGCCAGCGGCACGTTTCCGACGGCCGGGATGGCCATCGTGCCTGCGAGCATGGCGACGATCGCGGCGGTGGCGCACGGCATGGCCGACAACCTGCCGAGAAGGGCGGCCGACGTCTGCATCAAGGAGCGCCGCCCGCTGGTGGTGGTGCCCAGGGAATCGCCGCTCAGCGCGATTCACCTGGAGAACATGGCGAAGCTGGCGCGGCTCAACGCCGTGATCGTCCCACCCGACCCGCCCTACTACCTGCGGCCCTCAACCATGGAGGAGGTGACCGCCTTCACGGCCCATCGCGTGCTGGTTGCGCTCGGCGTGGAGGACACCCTACCGGAGGAGTTCACGTACACCGGCCCGCGAGGTGAAACGTAGCCTGCACTAAACGATGATCGCTGAGAGTGGCAGGACAGCCGTTGGGGTGACACTGGCGTCCTTGCTGGCCGTATTGCTCGCAGGCACGGCTTGCAGCGGTGAGCAGGCGGTGGAGTGGGGATACGAAGGGCCGGGGGGACCGGAGCACTGGGCCTCGCTTTCCGAGGAGTACGCAACCTGCGCCGACGGCACGCAGCAATCTCCGATAGACATTGCCGGGCACGAGACAGGCGACGCCGAGGCCATCTCCTTCTCATACAGCGGAGACGCAACGGGCATCACCAACGACGGCAAATTCGTGCGTGTTGACTATCTGTCGGGCAACACGTTGGGCGTAGGCCAGCGGTCCTACCAACTAAAGTCGGCGCACTTTCACGCGCCCTCGGAGCATCAGATCGACGGCGCGAGCTACGCGGCGGAGCTGCACCTGGTCCACGAGGATGCTCGGGGCAACCTGGCAGTGGTGGGGTTGCTGTACCGGCTGGGGGCACCAAGCCCCGTGGTGCAGGCGGTCCTCGATGCCGCTCCACCTGCCGGCGACACTGTCTTCGACGTCTCTGGGCTCAACGCCGGGAAGTACGTGCCGGGCGAGCTCGGCTACTACCGGTACGACGGCTCGAAGACGACGCCCCCGTGTGACGAACCGGTCGACTGGTACGTGATGCGGCAGCAGGCGACGGTCTCACAGGAGCAGGTCGACGGCCTGCTGGAACTGAGCGGCGGCCCCAACAACCGTCCCGTCCAGCCCATAGGCGACCGAGTGATCACCATGCGGTAGCGGGCAAGGGATTTCCTGCTGGGTCAACGGGCGGCGGAGCGGGACGGGTCCTCAGTTTGCGGGGCGGAGCCGGTAGATCTTCTCGTCGAAGGCGAGGATGTAAAGCTCAGCGTTGGGGCCCTCAGCGAAGGCAGCGATTCGCAGGGAAGTTTCCGCCAGGACGCGGTGCTCCAACACGTCGTAGCGCAGCGACCATATCGTTCC
This sequence comes from Dehalococcoidia bacterium, assembly GCA_965249315.1. Taxonomy (GTDB): domain Bacteria; phylum Chloroflexota; class Dehalococcoidia; order Lucifugimonadales; family UBA1127; genus CBDBGD01. The sequence goes on from OZ252225.1 coordinate 54,419, forward strand.
TGAGCAGTAGTCGCCGTACACGTAGGCCCCCTGGAGAGACGGCAGGCGGGCCCCACGGTACACGTACCCTCCCGTGACGGAGCAGCCCTGGGCGGGGTTGCCGTATTCGACGATCGGGAGAGCGAGGCCTTCCTGGGCGCAGGAGTCGGTGCGGAAGCAGTGGAACCCCTCCATGGTGTTCCAGCCGTAGTTGCCGCCGGGGAGGACTAGGTCCACCTCCTCGTAGCGGTTCTGCCCCACGTCGCCTGCCCACAGGGCGCCGGTTTCCCGGTCGAAGTTGAAGCGCCAGGGGTTGCGAAGGCCATAGGCCCAAATCTCCTGTCGCACGCCCTCAGTGCGGCCCACGAAGGGATTGTCAGACGGGATGCGGTACCGTTCGACGGTCGAGGCATGGCGCACGTCTATGCGGAGGATGGTCCCGAGGAGAGTGGTGAGGTCCTGGCCGTTCCCGCGGGGGTCTCCCGACGAGCCGCCGTCCCCCAAGCCGACGTACAGGTAGCCGTCAGGTCCGAAGACGATGTGACCACCGTTGTGATTGGCGTAGGGCTGGGGCACTACCAGGAGGATGAACTCGCTCTCCGGGTCGCCTCTGTTGGGGTCGTCACTGCTAACGGAGAAGCGGGAGACGATGGAGCGTCGGGGGTTCGCTGCGGTGTAGGAGAGGTAGAAATGGCCGGTCTCCCGGAAGTTCGGGTCGAAGGCCATCCCCAGCAGGCCCTCCTCGTTGCCCGAGTCGCTGACCCGCTCCCGGACGTCCATGAGCTCCGTTGCAGTGGCGTCGTCGCGGTTGGGGAAGGTCATGATGCGACCCGGCTGGAGCACGAGGAAGAGGCGGTCGGTGTCGTCGTCAGCGTAGGTCAGGTGGACCATGCGGCGGAAGGAGATGTCCGGGAAGACCTGCTCCACCTCCATGCCCCCGGACGCCTCCGTGGACGGCGTTGCCGGAGGTGAAGGCTGACCGGGACCGGTGTCCTCTTCCTGGCAGGCGTGCAACAGGAACGTGGCGGTGAGGAGAAGGATGAAGGGCAGCGCCAGGGCTCCAGGTCTCCTCAGAAGGCCATCAATAGTAGACAAGGCGCTTGAAGGCCTCCGCGTACTGCATTCCCTGGGGTGCGCCGGTGTGTCGCCGCCACTCCCGCATGCGCACCCCCAGCTGCTCGTTCCGGTCGCCGACCTGGCTCACGTGCTGGCTGAGGGCCTCGATGGCAGTCTCGATGGAGCCGGAGATGTCGATCCAGTGGTCGGCGAGGTCAGAGGCGGCGATGAAGACTTCGCTCACCTTGTGGGGCTCCAGACCCTCCTCCAGCAGCTCGGGGAAGGTGAGACGGTCCCTGGCGGTAGGGAAGACGGCAGCCAGGGTGGCCTCGCCAGCGGCCAGGTGGTCGGGGTGGGCGGCGCCGCGGCCCGTGGCGAGCGTGCGTACGGGGTTCTGGCAGATGACGATCTGGGGGCGATGGCGGCGGATCTCCCGGGCGATGTCCCGCCGGAGCTCCAGGGTGGGGACGAGGTAGCCGTCGGGGTAGTTGAGGAAGGCCACGTGCTTGACGCCCAGGACCCGCGCTGCCGCCTCCTGCTCCCTGCGGCGGATGGCGGTCAGCTTTGCCGAGGTCATGTCAGGGTCGCTGCTGCCCTTGCTGCCGTCCGTGCAGAGGACGTAGACGACCTCCACACCCTCACTGCACCAGCGGGCCACGGTCCCGGAGCAGCCGAACTCGGCGTCGTCGGGATGGGCCACGACGACCATGGCCCGCTGCAGGCTGTCGTTCTCGGTCACCGATCCCACCTCCGCGGTTGAGGGTCCTTGTGATGCGCAAGGAAGGCAATTATAGCAGGCGAGTGGTGGGGGAGCGCGTCGTGGGGTGGGGCGAGCAAGGGAGGGGTGGCGTGGAGTCGATTTGCATTGAATTGTCTGAACGCGTTTTTCCGGCAGCCGCTGCCTGGAGAGACGCGGTGCAGCTTGGGGTTGAGCCGCGCCGGACAAGTCGACAAAGGGAGACGAACCCTATCTCCCAGGTATGGCCTGGACGGGGGTTGGCCGCTCCGGTTGGAGGGCGTCGGAAAAGTCGACAAAGGGGAACAAGTCGTATCTGCCAAGGCGCGAGCCGAACGGAGGCCGAGGGCCTCGGTGAAAGATGGCCCGAAATGGACAAAGGGAAACAAGGCAGGGCAAGCTCTGCACGCACACCTTGCGGCGGCAGGGGGAGGGTTGGGTCGGCATTGCGACGTTGGTTGGGCCCACCCACCCGGCGGCACTGCCGCCCTAGCTTCCCCCGCCCGGCCCCGCCCCGGAGGTTTCTTGATAACTGGGGGCACATCCCCCAGACCCCTTGCCAGAAGGGGACTCCCCCTCTTACGGGGAACGAGGTCCCCCTGCCTTCGCAGGGGCAGGCTCTGCCTTGCGCAGGACCGACGAATCGTCGGGTGAATGCGAAGTGTGGTCGGGCGCGTGTGGGTGGGCATGGGGGTAGGGTAGGGGATGGAGGGTGTGAGGGGATAGGAGGGGTTGGCACCAGCTGGCTGGCGGCCGGCGGCAGAGCCGCCCTAGCATGCCCCACCGTCGCCCAAGCTTGATCGGCATTGCGACGTTGGTTGGGCCCACCCACCCGCCGCTGAAGTTGTTTTGAGAATGGGGGCACATCCCCCAAACCCCTTGCCAGAGGGGGACCCCTCTGGACACCCCTTGGGGAGCGCCCGGCCCCGCCCCTGGGTCCCGGCCTTCGCCGGGACGACGAAAAGGGGCGCGCCCTCACCCGCCGCTGTGACTCCCGCACCCTTCGACAGGCCAGGGTGAGCGGGGCCCTTCGACAGGCTCAGGATGGGCGGGCTGTTGCTTCCGGGGGCTGTGGCTTCTACAATCTCTTGAGCCCTCAGGGGGTGGGCGAATCAATGATCACGACGGTCGTTGGAAGCTATCCGAAGGTGGGTGCGGGGCCGAAGGGCCAGCGCCTTCGCACGGCCATTTCGAGAAGCGATCGAGGAAGGATATCCCCGGAAGAGCTACAGCAGGTGCAGGACCAGGTGACGGAGGAGGTCATCGGGGAGCAGGTGGAGGCCGGCATCGACCTGGTCTCCGACGGCCAGGTGCGGTGGGACGACGGCCAGACCTACTTCGCCAGAGGGATTTCGGGGTTCACGGTCACGGGGCTCCTCCGCTACTTCGACACGAACACGTACTACCGCCAACCCGTGGCCACGGACCGGCTCGCGTGGCGGGAGGCCATCACGGTCGCGAACTTCCGGCACGCCTCGGCTTGCAGCGCCCGCCCAGTGAAGGCGGTCCTCACAGGGCCGTACACGCTGGCCCGGCTCTCCCGCTCGGAGCACCATGACGACAACCGGGGGATGGTGCTGGAGCTGGCGGAGGTGTTGAACCAGGAGGCGCGGGAGCTTCAAGACAGCGGCGCCACGGTCATCCAATTCGACGAGCCGGCCATCCTGAAACACCCAGAGGACTACCCGCTCTTCCAGGAGGCCATGGGCCGCCTGACGCAGGGGCTGACCGCGACGCTGGCGCTCTACACCTACTTCGGCGACATCGCTGCGCTGTATCCCAAGCTGTTCGAGCTACCATTCCAGGTGTACGGCCTGGACTTTGTGGCCGGCCCGGCCAACTCGAGCGTCGTGCAGGAGGTCCCCGACGGCGTGTGCCTGGGCCTGGGCGTGGTGGACGCCCGCAACACGAGGCTGGAGAGCGTGGAGGAGCTGGTGGAGGCCGTGCGATGGGCCAAGGGCCGGGTGCCGCTGGACCGCGTCTATGTGAACCCGAGCTGCGGCCTGGAGTACCTGCCCAGAGACCGGGCGTACCAGAAGCTGGTGCGGTTGGTGGAGGGCGTCAACAGAGCAAAGGAGGTCCTGGCGTGACCAATGGCCTTCGGACGACCACGGTAGGGAGCTTCCCCAAGCCCGACGAGCTCCGGCGGGCTCGGACGCAAGTCGCGCGCGGCAAGCTGGACCCCAAGGAGCTGGAGCGCTTGGAGCAGGAGGCCACGGCCTTCTGGATCCGTTCGCAGGAGGAGGCGGGGCTGGACGTGCTGGTGGACGGGGAGATGTACCGGGGCGACATGGTCACCTACTTCTCCGAACACATGCAGGGCTTCGAAATCAGCGGCCTGGTGCGCTCCTACGGCAATCGCTACTATCGCAAGCCGGTGGCAGTGAGCCCGGTGGGACGCCGCAACTCCGTGACGGTGGACTGGTGGCGGTACAGCCAGGGGCTGACGGAGAAGCCGGTGAAGGGGATGGTCACGGGCCCGTATACGATGGCGGACTGGTCCTTCAACGAGCACTACCCGACGCGCGAGGCGTTCGTGATGGCCATGGCGGAGATGGTCCACGAAGAAGTGGCGGACCTGGATCGGGTGGGCGCGCAGTACATCCAGATCGACGAGCCCGCCGTCTCGACACGTCCCCAGGAGATGGAGCTGGCCGCCCGCGCCCTGGGCGTCGTCACCAAGGGCATAAACGCAACGACCATCACGCACATCTGCTACGGCGACTTCGCCGTCGTGTTCGACCAGCTGCTTCGCCTGCCGGTGGACATGTTCGACCTGGAGGCGGCCAACAGCGACTACGACCTGCTGGAGCTGTTCCGCTCCCACCCCACCGACAAGAGCCTTTCGCTGGGGGTCACGGACGTGCACAGCCACCGCATCGAGACCATGGAGCAGGTGAAGGCAGGGGTGCTGAAGGGGCTGGAGCTGTTTCCACCGGAGCGCCTGTATATCGACCCGGACTGCGGCCTCAAGACCCGCACCACGGAGGAGGCGCTGGCCAAGATTCGGGTGATGGTGGAGGCCGTGCGAGAGATCAAGACGGAGCAGGGCATCCCGTAAGATGGCGTTACGGCTGACCGGAGCGTTCCTCGGCCTCTTTCTGCTTCTCCCGCTCCTGGTTGCCTGCGGTGACGATTCGGAGGAGAAGAGCCTCACGATCTACTCCGGCCGCAGGGAGACCCTGGTGGGCCCGATCATCGACCGCTACCGCGAGGAGTCGGGTGTGAAGGTGGAGGTGAAGTACGCCACGAGCCAGCAGCTGGCAGCCACGCTGCTGGAGGAGGGGGAGAACAGCCCGGCCGACCTGTTCTTCGCCCAAGAGCCCGCATCGCTGGGAGCGGTGACGGAGCTGCTTGGCCCGTTGCCGGAGAGCATCCTTCGACACGTTCCGGAGTGGGCGCGCTCGACCGAGCGGCGATGGGTGGGAATCTCAGGCCGGGCACGGGTGGTGGTCTACAGCACGGAGGGAATCACCGAGGAGGACCTTCCCGACGACCTGTGGGGCTTCGTGGCGCCGGAGTGGAGGGGGCGCGTGGGATGGGCGCCCACCAGCTCTTCAAGCCAGGCAATGGTGACGGCCATGCGTGTGCTATGGGGGGAGGAGAGGACGCTGGAATGGCTCGAGGCGCTGCAGGCCAACGACGTCAGCGTCTATGCGAACAACACCACGGCCGTGGCCGCCACGGCTGCAGGGGAGGTCGACGCGGCCTTCGTCAATCACTACTATCTTCACCAACTCCAGGCGCAGCAGCAGGGCGAGGTTTCGGCGGCCAACTACCACCCGAGGACGGAAGGCCCAGGGGCGCTGGTGATGGTGGCCGGGGTAGGTGTGCTCGACAGCGCCGGGAACCGGGAGAGCGCGCTGGACTTCCTGGAGTTCCTCCTGAGCACGCAGGGCCAGGAGTACTTCGCGCAGGAGGTCTACGAGTACCCTATGGCGGGCAACGTAGAGGCGGCGGAGATTCTGGTACCGCTATCGGCCATCCGCCATCCGGGCGTGCCGATGGAGGAACTGGCAGACCTGGAAGGGAGCCAGCGGCTGATGCGGGAGGCGGGCATTCTGCCGTAGCACGGAGGCGAGGCTGCGATGGTATGCGCATGGCGTTTCGGGCGCGGTCGTAGGGCAGAGGGCCGGTAATGCTGCGTCGAGTACACCTGGTCTGGCCGCCGCCCTACCTGGGCATCGTGGCGACCCTGGTGGGGGCCGTCATGGTCTCTCCGCTGGTCTACCTCCTGGTGCAGTCCGCGGATGCGGGACGAGAGGCGTGGGAGCTCCTGCTGCGGGAGCGGACGCTTCACATACTGCTGCGGTCCTTTGCCCTGGTCGCCATCGTGACGGCTGCGTCGGTTGCCATAGCCGTTCCATTGGCATGGCTCACCAGCCGCTGCGACCTTCCTTTTCGCCGCGCTTGGACGGTGCTCACGCTGCTCCCACTGGTGGTGCCGAGCTACGTCGGCGCGTTCGTCGTCATCGTCGTGCTGGGCCCCCGAGGCATGCTGCAGGGATGGCTTGAGCCGTTGGGGGTGGAGCGGCTGCCGGAGATCTACGGGCTGCCGGGGGCGGCGCTCAGCCTGACCGTCCTGAGCTATCCCTACGTCCTGCTGCCGGTGCGAGCAGCTTTCGCCCGTCTGGACCCCTCCTTGGAGGAGTCGGCCAGAATCCTTGGCGACAGCGCGGCGAAGACCTTCTTCCGCACGACGCTTCCACTTCTGCGGCCCGCCATCGGCGGGGGGGCGCTGCTGGTGGGGCTGTACACGCTGAGCGACTTCGGGGCCGTTTCGCTTCTTCGCTATGAGACGTTCACGTGGGCCATATTCCTCCAGTACGAGTCCTTCAACCGGGAACTGGCTGCGACGCTCTCCCTGGTGCTGGCGGGGAGCGCCTTTGCCATCCTCGTGCTGGAGGCGACCACACGCGGGGCAGGACGTTACTATCGCATAGGCGTGGGTGCGGCCTCGATGCCCCGGCTCGTGGCCCTGGGACGGTGGCGCTGGCCGGCCGTGGGGTTCTGCGCCGGCACGGTGCTGTTGGGACTTCTTATGCCGATGGCCGTCCTGCTCTACTGGGTGGTGCGCGGGCTGGCGGCGGGGGAGACGCTGGACCCGGTGTGGGAGATCACGGCGAACTCCGCCTACGTGTCGGGGCTTGCCGCCGTGGTGGCCGTGGGGGTGTCGCTGCCCGTTGCGGTGCTCGCTGTGCGGCGACCGGGACTCTGGTCGGGGCTGCTGGAGCGCTGCTCCTACACGGGATTCGCGCTGCCGGGAATCGTGGTGGCGCTGTCGCTGGTCTTCTTTGGCCTGAGGGTGGCGCCTCCCCTATACCAGACGATGGGACTGCTGATCCTTGCGTACGTGGTGTTGTTCCTGCCGGTGGCCCTGGGCCCCATCCGGGCCTCGTTGCTCCAGGTGAGCCCGCGGCTGGAGGAGGCGGCCCGCACACTCGGGAGAAACCCCTCCCAGGCAGCGTGGACCGTGGTCCTGCCTCTCATCAGGCCGGCGCTGCTCGCTGCCGGTGCGCTGGTGTTCCTGGTGACGATGAAGGAGCTGCCAGCGACGCTGATCCTCAGCCCCGTTGGCTTCAAGACGCTGGCTACGGCGACGTGGAGTGCGGCGTCGGAGGCGTTCTTTGCGCGGGCAGCGGTGCCTGCGCTGCTGCTGGTGGGGGTCTCCGGGGTGATCATGGGGCTGGTGATGCTGCCGGAGCAGTCGCGGCGGTAGGGGGCAGTGCCGGCAGGGCAAGCCCTGCACCCTCAGCTTGCGGCGTTGGGCTGTGGCGGAGGTTGGACCTTCAGAGGGGTGATGCCGGGTGGAGGGAGCGATTCGTATCCCCACGGTAGACGTTGGGTGGGCCCACCCGCCCACCCTCGGAGGTTTTGTAACTGGGGGCACATCCCCCAGAGCGGCTCGCCGCCCTAGAAGGAGGGGTCTCCCCTCTGGACTCCCCTGGCGGCGGCTCGCCACTGGGTCGGTGTGTTGCCTCTGGAGGACTGTTCCCCAAGGCCTCCACGGAGGGACGCCCTCACTCGCCGCTGTCACTCCGCTCACCCCTTCGACGGGCTCAGGGTGAGCGGGGAGATGCGTCCTCACCCCTGCCGTCTCCCAGGGGAGAGGGGGTACGCTTGGTGTGCCTCTAGCGGCGCGTGCTTGCGCGCTTTCCCGCTAAGTGGATATACTCGCGTGCGGTACGCGGATTCAAGTACGAGGTGACATACCATCGCTCGGTACGCGTCGGTTGTCGAGTGTGTCGGACTCACGAAGGAGTACGACGGAGTACGGGCTATCGAGGGGGTGGGACTCGCGCTGGAGCGCGGGCGCACCCTGGCCCTAGTGGGACCCAGCGGCTGTGGGAAGACCACGCTGCTCCGCCTGCTCGCAGGCCTTGAGGCCCCCACCGAGGGCACGATCCTCCTGGGAGGGCGCACGGTCGCGAGCCCGGCGTCGTGGGCGCCCCCCGAGGAGCGGCGCATAGGGATGGTCTTCCAGGACTACGCTCTCTTCCCCCACCTGACCGTGGCCCAGAACGTGGTCTACGGCCTGAACGGCTGGAGCAAGGAGGCCCGGGAGCGCCGGATGGACGCGCTTCTGGAGATGGTGCGCCTCCAGCACGTCCGGGGCCGCTACCCGCACCAGCTTTCGGGCGGCGAGCAGCAGCGAGTCGCCCTGGCGCGGGCCCTTGCCCCTCGCCCGGTGGCCCTTCTGCTGGACGAGCCGTTCAGCAACCTGGACCCGCAGCTGCGGGGCAGTATGCGCGCCGAGGTGCGGGAGATCCTCCTGTCGAACGGGGTGACGACGGTGTTCGTGACCCATGACCAGGAGGAGGCGCTGTACATGGGGGACGTGGTGGCCGTTATGAGCAAGGGCAAGGTCGAACAGGTCGGGCCGCCGGAGACGGTCTTCCACCAGCCGCAGTCGGCATTCGTGGCGCGCTTCCTGGAGACGGCGGACTTTCTGCCGGCCCGGATGGTAAACGGGGGAGTGCAGACGGAGATCGGGCGGGTGGATATTTCGGTGGAGCTGCCGCCCGGGACGCCGGTAGAGGTGATGGTCCGGCCCGACTGCGTCTCGATCACGCCGCATTCAGACGGACAGGGGCGTGTGCAGAGTCGCAGCTTCGAAGGGATGCACTACCTGTACGGCGTGGCCCTCGGCTCCGGGGTGGTGCACAGCCTGGCGACGCACACGCATCGGTACGAGATGGGCGACACGGTGCAAGTGACGCTGGAGCCTGACCACCATCTGACGTGCTTCTGGGACGGCCGGTCGCAGTCCTGCGGCGGCCTGGCGGTGACGACGGGGGCGTGAGGTAGGCCCACCACGGCGCCGCCCCGCCTCCGCATTTCCCACCCGCCCACCCTATGGGTTTCCCTGTAGGGCTGCGTCCCCCAGACCCCACCCCAGAAGGGAAGACCCCGCTGGACTCCCCTTGACGCGTGCCGCCCGATAGCTTCGCCGTCCAGACCTCCGGTGGATACTCGACGCCGCGCGCCACCCTCACCCTAGACCTCTCCCATAGGAGAGGGTAGTGGGTGGCTAGGGGATGAAGGGTCGGAGACGGATGGTCTCCTCGCGGTGGGGGCCGGTGGAGATGAGGGTAATGGGGCAGCCTATGAGCTCTTCGATGCGTTTGACATAACGCTGGGCCTGGGGAGGCAGATCGTCCCAGGAGGTCAACCCTGCCGTGGGCTTGTCCCAGCCTGGGAGCTCTTCGTAGACCGGCTCGCAGCGAGCGAGGGTGGAGGCGGCGCTGGGGAAACCTTCGCCCACCTGACCGTCGAGGCGGTAGGCCACGCAGACCTTCACCGTGTCGAAGCCGTCGAGGACGTCGAGGCGTGTGAGGATGGCATCGCTGAACTCGTTGATTGCGGCGCTGTAGCGGGCGGCCACGCCGTCGAACCAGCCGCAGCGCCTGGCACGGCCGGTGGTGGTGCCGTACTCCCAGGCGCGCAGTCGAATGGCTTCGCCCACCTCGTCGTCGAGCTCCGTGGGCAGGGGGCCTGTGCCCACTCGAGTGGTGTAGGCCTTGTAGATGCCAGCCACGCCCGCAAGAGAGCGGTACCCGATGCCCAGGCCGATGGCAGCGCCGCCGATGGTGGGGTGAGATGAGGTGACGTACGGGTAGGTGCCGTGGTCCAGGTCGAGGAGGGCGCCCTGAGCCCCTTCCAGAAGGATGTTCTTGTCCTGGGCCAGTGCGGAGCGTATCGTCTTCTCCACCGGGGCCACGAAGGGCCTGAGCCAGTCGCCCCATTCACGGCAGCGCTCGTACAGCTCTTCGACGGAGAAGGGGTCGCCGCCGTAGAGACGGGTGATGAGGGCGTTCTTGTGCTCCAACACCTCGTGGAGCCGCAGCAGGAGGCCCTCGGGGTCGAGCAACTCGCCGACGCGGATGCCGGAGCGAGCGGTCTTGTCGACGTAGGCGGGGCCGACGCCGCGGCCGGTGGTGCCGAGAGCGGCTTCGCCACGAGCCTCCTCCTCGAGCCGGTCGAGAAGGATGTGGTAGGGCATGATGACGTGGGCCCGGTCGCTGACCTGGAGGCCATCGAGGTCGATGCCGCGCGCTCGTAGGCCCTCGACCTCCTCTCGGAGGACGTCAGGGTCGATGACGACGCCGTTGCCGATGACGGAGGTGGCCTGGGGCCAGAAGATGCCGGAGGGGATCAGGTGGAGCTTGAACTCGCCCTGCTCGTTGAGGACGGTGTGGCCTGCGTTGTTGCCCCCGGAGAAGCGGGCGACGATGTGGGCGTTCTGGGACAGGTAGTCGACGATCTTCCCCTTGCCTTCGTCGCCCCACTGGCCACCGATGACGGCGTATGCAGGCATTCTTTCATCATCCTCCGAAGATGGAGACGGCAAACCACGCCATTGTACCAAAGAGGGGAGGGGTTGTGGCGGCAGGCGGCATTGCCGGGGGCCAGCCGCCCTGGCATGGGCTCGGGGCGTTGGGCTGCGGCGGGGTTCGGCCCTTCGAAGGGGTGATGGCGGTGGAGGGGGTGATTCGTCTCCCTACAGTAGGCGTTGGTTGGGCCCACCCGGCGGCAGTGCCGCCCAAGCTTCCCGTCCACCCGCTCGCCCGGTGGCTGTCTTCTGGGTGCTGGCCTAGCCGCCCATCTGGGCGATACGCCGAGCCATCCACTCCACGTATGCCCGGCGGGTCATGCCTCGTCGCTTGCGCTCGCTGTCGATGAAGGCCGCCACCCCCGAATCGAGGGAGAGGTTGGCCCGCACGGGGACGCCGGAGGGGCGGACCAACGGGATGGAGACAAGGACACGGCCTGCGGGCACGCAGACGTCTTCCAGTGCGCTCGGAGGTTGCACGCGCCGCCCGTCCTCCTCGGCTACATCGATCCAGTCCCGGAGGACGACTTCGGCGTTCACTAGGGCCTCGTCGATGGTGGCAGCCGCGGCCACACAGCCGGGCAAGTCGGGGAACACGATGCCGACAACGCCAGCCTCACGCTCAATCAGCGCAGGATACCTCATGCTTGCCTCCTATCACGCCCAGCCGGCAACTTGGGCAATGCTCCGGGCTACGGACGTGCTGACTGTACGATGCCGTGGGACGGATACCTGAAGGTTGCAGCCCGGATGCACATAGATTTCATGCTTGCCACCGTGCCGCCGAAGGACCCAACCCTCGCGTTTCAGCCTTCGTATGATCTTCCGGGTGTCCACCTCCATGTGCATATAATAACACATGGAGGAGCGGCCCCAGACCCCCGTGGCCTCACTCGCCGCTATCGTATCGGCCTCTCCCCAAGGGAGAGACGGGGATGCTGTTCGACGTTGGTCTTGCCCACCCGCCCGCCCTCGGCAGATTTCTGGGAACTGGGGGCACATCCCCCAGAGCGGCTCGCCGCCCCACAAAGAGAGGTCTCCCCTCTGGACTGCCCCTGGGGAGCGCCCGGCCCCGCCCCTGGGTCCCGGCCTTCGCCGGGACGACGAAGAGGGGCGCGCCCTCACCCGCCGCTGTGACTCCGCTCACCCCTTCGACGGGCTCAGGGTAAGCGGGGGTGAGGTTCCTGCCTGCGCAGGAACGACGGCGGCATCGCCGCTCTCGCATGCCTCACCCCAACCCGCTCCCAGGGGGGCGGCAGTGCCGCACTTACCTGTGGCCGTCACCGCTGCTTCCCTCTGTGGCAAGGGGAGAGAGGGTCGTGCGGGCGCGGCGTAGGGGGGCCTATGCTATAATTTGTGAGGCGAGGAAGGTTGCTGACCGAAGGTTGCTGACCATTGCTTCGTGCTGAGCAGCGCGGGCGCTCTTGGAGAGGGGTGCAGGTCAGATGCCCAATGAGCTAAAGGTCTTCAGCGGGACGGCCCATCCCATGCTTGCCCGGGCGGTCTGCGACTACCTGGGAGTGGAGCAGGGCCGGGCCCAGGTGTTCAAGTTCAGCAACGACAACACCTTCGTTCAGTACCAGGAAAACATTAGGGCGCAGGACGTCTTCATCATCCAGACTTTCGCCCACCCCGTGAACGACCGCATCATGGAGCTGCTCATCATGATCGACGCGGCCCGGCGAGCGTCTGCGGGGCGCATCACGGTGGTGGTGCCCTACTTCGCCTACGGCCGAAGCGACAAGAAGGACCAGCCGCGGGTGCCGATAACGGCGAGGCTGATCGCGAACCTCATTGAGGTTTCGGGCGCCGACCGGGTGCTGACGGTGGACCTGCACGCGGGCCAGATACAGGGCTTCTTCAACATACCGATGGACGAGTTGACCGCGGACGCGATGCTGGCGCGGCACTTCAAGGACCGGGCCATTGGGGACCTTGTAGTGGTGGCGACCGACGTGGGTGGAGGGAAGCACGCGCGGAACATGGCGCGGCACCTGGACACCTCCATGGCCATCGTGGAGAAGATGCGGGCCGGTAACAACGACCGCGTCGAGGCGGTTAACCTCATAGGCGAGGTCGAAGGGCGCAACGCGCTGATCGTCGACGACGAGATCGGCACGGGCGGGACCGTCGTGGCCACGGCCGAGGCGCTGGTGGAGCACGGGGCGAAGGACATCTATTGCTGCGCCACCCACGCGGTCTACGCAGGCCAGGCGACGTCGCTCCTGGAGCGTAGCCCCATACGGGAGATCGTCGTGACGGACACGCTCCCGCTGTCGGAGGAGGCCAGGGCCACCAAGACCGGGACACTGTCGGTTGCGCCCCTGCTGGGCGAGGCGATCCGGCGCATCCATACGGGGACCTCCGTTGGCGCCATGTTCGAGGAGTGGGACGCTCCGGTAGAGCTGGCGCCGGTGGCGGGAGGTTCCGAGGGCTGATCCGAAGAAAGCGGTTGTCATGCTAGGACTAACGAAGCTCTTTTCGCCATCCGGTGAACGCGTAGCGAAGAAGATGCGTCCGCTGGTGGAGAGTATCAACAGCCTGGAGCCCGACTTCCAGGCGCTCTCCGATGAGGAGTTGCGGGCCGTCACGGACGAGCTCAGGCAGCGCTTCACGGAAGGCGAAACCCTGGACGATCTTCTCCCCGAGGCCTTCGCCGCGGTGCGGGAGGCCTCTCGCCGGAGCACCGGCCTGCGCCACTTCGACGTCCAACTCATCGGCGGGGCCGTCCTCCACGAGGGGAAGGTGGCGGAGATGAAGACCGGCGAGGGGAAGACGCTGGTGGCGACGCTGCCCGTCTACCTGAACGCCCTGGCGGGCAAGGGCGTCCACGTGGTCACGGTGAACGACTACCTGGCCAGGCGGGACGTCCAGTGGATGGGGCCGATCTACCACGCTCTCGGGCTGACGGTCAGCAGCCTGCAGCACGAAGACGCCCTCCAGTACGACCCGGAGGCTCGCTCTCCGGACCCGACGATGCGGTCTCTGCGCTCGGTGGGACGGAAAGAGGCCTACCAGGCGGACGTGACCTACGGAACCAACCACGACTTCGGGTTCGACTTCCTGCGGGACAACATGGCCCCGGACGAGGCCCTAGTGGTCCAACGGAGCGCGCACTACGCCATCGTCGACGAGGTGGACTACATTCTGATCGACGAGGCGCGGACGCCTCTGATCATCAGCGGCCCAGCGCAGGAATCGACGCAGACCTACTCGGCGGTGGCGCGGCTCATCCCGCGTCTGGAAGCGGAGACGGACTACACGGTGGAGGAGAAGCACCGAGCGGTCAGCCTCACCGACGACGGCATGAGCAAGATGGAGCGGCTGCTCAACGTATCGAACCTCTACGACCCGGAGAACTCGCTGCTGGTTCACCACGTCGAGAATGCGCTGCGGGCCCGTGTGCTCTACCGCCGAGACAGGGACTACGTGATCAACGGCGGCCAGGTGATCATCGTGGACGAGTTCACGGGAAGGCTGATGGAGGGCCGCCGCTACGGCGACGGGCTGCACCAGGCCATCGAGGCGAAGGAGGGCGTACGGGTGCAGCAGGAGACGCTGACCTACGCCTCGGTCACGCTGCAGAACTACTTCCGCATGTATGGCAAGCTCGCCGGGATGACCGGTACAGCCATCACCGAGTCGGAGGAGCTGGGAGGCATCTACGGGCTGGAGGTCGTCCTGGTACCGACGCACCAGCCCATGGTGCGGGAGGACCACCAGGACTACGTCTATAAAACCAGCGCCGGCAAATGGCAAGCGACCGTGCGGGAGATCGAGGAACGGCACAAGCTGGGGCAGCCCACACTAGTGGGCACGACGTCCATCGAGAACTCGGAGTACCTGAGCGCGATGCTGAAGCGTCGCGGCGTACCGCACCAGGTGCTGAACGCCAAGCAGCACGAGCGAGAGGCGGCCATCGTCGCCCAGGCCGGCCACGTGGGCTCCGTGACAGTGGCGACGAACATGGCCGGGCGCGGCACGGACATCATCCTTGGCGGCAACCCGGAAGGGATGCTGCTCGACGAGCTGCGCAGGCAGGGCGGGACCCTGGACACGGCGTCACCAGAAGAGATGGCGCACGCAAAGAACAAGGTGGACGCCGAGTGGCAGGAGGAGCACGGCAAGGTGGTCGCGCTGGGTGGCCTGTTCGTGCTGGGGACGGAGAAGCACGAGGCCCGGCGCATCGACAACCAGCTTCGGGGCCGCTCCGGTCGCCAGGGAGACCCCGGCGAGTCGGTCTTCTACGCTGCGCTGGACGACGACCTGATGCGGCGGTTCGGCGGCGACCGGATCAAGTCCGTCATGGACTGGGCAGGCCTGGAAGAGGACCAGCCCCTCGAGAACAAGATGGTAACCAAGGTCCTTGAAAGCTCGCAGAGCCGGGTGGAAGGCTATCACTTCGAAATCCGCAAGCACCTGGTGCAATACGACGACGTCATCAACACGCAGCGGGACGTCATCTATGGGGAGCGGCGGAAGGTCCTGCAGGGCCTCGATCTCAAGGCCAATGTGCTGACGATGGTGGATGAGGAGCTGACCGGACTGCTCGACAGTCACCTGGCCGGTGGAAATTCGGAGGACTGGGACCTGGAAGGGCTGGTGCGGGAACTGCGAACGTACTTCCCGCTGCCCTCGGAGCTGCAGCCCTACGAGCTTCGACAGCTGGAGAAGGACGAGATCCAGCAGCGAGTGCTGGACCACGCCCAGAAGCTCTACCAGCAGCGGGAGGAGGCGGCCGGCGAGGAGGGGATGCGGCAGATGGAGCGGTTCGTAATGCTCCGCACCATCGACTCGCACTGGGTGCTGCACCTCACGTCGATGGAGAACCTGCGCCAGGGTGTGGGCCTCCACGCCTACGGGCAGCGAGACCCGCTGGTGGCCTATCGCATGCAGGCCCACGAGAAGTTCCAGGAGGTCATGGCAAGCATTCGTCACGACATTGTCCGTACCGTCTACCTCGCCTCACTGACCGCGGGCGCCATCCCTTCCGCGGCGGGCGGCGGGCGTCGCTCTCTCCGGGCCATGAGGCCGAGCCCCATGGCGGCCGTCGCCGCGGGGCGCGCTTCCCAGCCAATGCGGCCCGGAGGCCAGAAGGTGGGGCGCAACGACCCGTGCCACTGCGGCAGCGGCAAGAAGTTCAAACGCTGTCACGGTGCGGCGGCGTGACCTCCTCGGAGGCCCGCCCCACTGTCCGCTCGAAACTCCGAGCCACGTTGCGGAAGGGGTAGGCCATGGACCCGCTCATCCACGAGTACGCAGCGCGGCTGGACGTCATTCGAACGCAGGCCCGGGAGGCCGTTCGAGACCTGGACTCGGGAGCGCTGAACTGGACCCCGCTCGACCAGGAGACCAACTCGGTGGCGGCCCTGGTCCACCACATGTGGGGCTTGGAACGGTTCTTCATTCGTCAGGTCGTTGGAGGCTACGACATCGGGCGGGACCGCGACGCGGAGTTCGCCGCCGAGGCCACCACCGCCGACGAGCTTGAACGCCTGCTGGACGAGGCCCGGAAGGACACGGAGGCCACGCTGAGGGCGCTTCGCGACGACCAGTTGGCCGAGCAGCGAGAGCACCGTGGGAACACCTGGACGGTCCAAGGCCTTCTGCTCTATGCCACGAGCCACCTCTCGGAGCCTCTCGGGCACCTGGAACTGACACGGCAGATGTACCAGGACCGGGCGGGGGAGCGGCCGTAGCTGTGGACGCGGAGAGGGACTACAGCAACGAGCAGGTTGCGGCGCTCTTCGAAGAGCTGGCGTCGCTTCTGGAGCAGCAGAGGGAGATCGTCTTCAAGATCCGCTCGTATCGGCGGGCAGCGCAGGAGATCAGGGAGCTTCCGACACCAGTGGCGGAGATGGTGCGACAGGGCGAGGACCTGCAGCAGCTGCCGGGAGTTGGCCCGGCCATCTCGCGGAAGATCGTGGAACTGGTGACGACGGGCCGGGTGCGCACCTACGAGCGAGCAAAGGCCGAGGTGGAGGGCCCGGTCGAACGGGGGGTGGCACGACAATGACGCGTGACCAGGCCCGCCGCCGGTCGAAGGCGAAGGGACGAGCGCGCATCGACGGAGCATCGTCGGGCGGAGAGGGTCAGAGCCTACCCCATCCGTGCCAGGAGGCGGTCGCAGGACTGCGGGAGTCGGTGCGGTCCGGCGTGAGTTGGCCGCTGGCGCTGCTGGAGGCGATGGGCCGGTGGACGGCGACGGAGGAGGTCTTGAGGGGCAGGCGCTACCGCTACCTCATCCAGGGCGAGGCGCTCAACTGGCCGCTTCTAGGCCAACGCCTACTCCGGGAGGTCGACGCTCCGATACCCGCGACGCAGCGGGAGCGGCTGCTGAAGGGCTTCTTCCCGCCAGACCTTTCTCGGCACGACGTTCGACGGCTGCTGGGGGCGGAGAAGCACCGTGCGTTCCTCAACTACTGGTACGGCGTGGTGGTGGAGCACGCACTGCAGAAGGCGGTGGAGGGCGAAGTCCGCAAGGAGCGAGTGAGCCGAGGGCTCTCGCCCCGCGGCCCGGTGGCGGAGCAGGCGTTCAAGAAGATCTACGACGAGCCCAAGAGCGCGCTGCTGGCTCGCTTCCAGGACTCGGAGGGAGCGACGCCCTCCGATGACGGCAGCGCATTCACCTACTGGCTGTTCAAGCTGCGGCTGTCCCAGTGCGAGAAGGAGCGGGTAGCCAGCGACACCCGAAAGGGCCTGGAGTGGCTGCACCGGACCACTGATGCGCCTGCCGCAGCGCTGCGATAGGAGACGCTCCCAGCGGAGATGACATCGGAGGAAGAGCTATGTCCCGCGTCCGCCTCGGCTTTCTTCTCGCGGCGTCGATATTCGCGCTGCTGCTTGCCCCCGCGTGTGGGGATGACTCGGAAGGCCCAGGCCCGGGGGACACTGCTCCCGGGAGCACCAGCACTGCGAGCACCGGCGCAGGGAGCACCGACACGGAGACTACCCCCGAGCTGAGCCAATGCGTCGACCACGAGAACCCGGTCATGAGCCTACAGGTGGAGCTGTTCCCCGTCATGGACCGCTCTCCGCAGGTCCTTCCCTCCGGCATCGGCATCACGCCGGGCTGCATACGACCGCTGCACACCCACACGGAGTTCGTGGTCAGCATCGAATACCCCGAGGAGCGGGAGTTCACGCTGGGCGACTTCTTCGAAGTGTGGGGAGCGGACGGCCCGTACTGGGAGAAGGACGTAGACAACATGTCGGTCAGCGGGCAGGCCTTCTGCTCGTCGGCGGAGCACGTGCCGGACTGCGAAGGCGAGGACCCGCTGGGGCTGGTGCTGGAGGACGGGATGCGGATCGCGATCGACTTCAACAGCCAGTAGGGCGGCATTGCCGCTCTCGCTTGCGGCGTTGGTCTGCAGCGACGTTTGGCGCTTCGAAGGAACGAGTACACTAGCGCTGGTTGGGCCCGCCTCCCCCGCCTCCGCCGCGTTTCCCACCCACCCGCCCTGGGATTTCTCTTGGGGGTTTGCACCCCCCAGGCCCCTGCTGGGGATACCCTCACCCGCCGCTTAGCGTCGGCATTGCCGCTCTTGCCTACGTCGTAAGGCCTGGTGCGCTGTTCGGAGGCGGGTGGCGTCGAGGTCCCTGCCCACGCCGGAGCGACGGTGTGCGCCCTTACCCCAACCCTCTCTCAGAGGGAGAGGGAGATACGGGTCTGGCTGCATTCCTCCGTTGGGTGGGCCCACCCGCCCGCCCTCGGACGTTTTTTTGGTAACTGGGGGCACATCCCCCAGGCCCCTTGCCAGAGGGGGGACCCCTCTGGACTCCCCCTGGACGAGGGCTACGCGGCGGCTCGGTCGGTGGTTGTCCCCCAGGGAGAGGCGGGCGGCAGGGCCGCTCTTGCCTACGTCGTAAGGCCTGGTGCGCTGTTGGGAGGCGGGTGGCGTCGAGGTCCAGGGGGGAGAGGCAGCAGTCAGGCGGGGAGGCGGGAGAGGAGGTCCTGGATGCGGGCGGTGCGCTCGCGGAGGTTTGTCCTGCGGGCCTCCTCACGTTCTACCACTTCCTCCGGGGCGCGCTGGCGGAAGGTGGAGTCGGCCAGGCGTGTTTCGAGCCTGGACAAGGCAGCCTCGGTCTCCTGCCGCTCCTTCTCCAGTCGCTGCCGCTCCACGGCCATGTCGACGACACCGCCGAGGGGGATGGAGACGGTGGCTTCGCCAACCACGACGCTGAGAGCGCCATCGAGGGGCAGTGAGGCTTCGTCATCCAACACCTGCAGGTCCACCCGCGCCAGGGCGCGAATGGCCGGGGCCTCCGCCTCGATGACGGAACGCAGGCCCCGAGGCGCGATGAGCGCGTCGAGGCGTCGACGAGGCTCGATGCGGAACTCGGCGCGGGCGTTTCGGACGGCCCGGATGATGCCCACTACGATGTTGAAGGCGGCCTCGGCCTCTTCGTCGAGAAGGTGGGGCGCCTCCTCGGGGTAGGCAGCGACCATGATGGACGGAGGAGCGTTCTCCTGTTCGGGAAGACGGTCCCGGAGGTGCTGCCAGAGCTCTTCCGTGATGAAGGGCATGAAGGGATGGAGCAGGCGCAGGGTGGTCTCCAGCACGTGGGCGAGGACCGGGACCGGCGACGCGTCCCCGCTCTGGAGGCGCACCTTGCTGGCCTCGATGTACCAGTCGCAGAAGTCGTTCCAGAGGAAGTCGTAGACGGCCTGCTCGGCTTCGCCCAGCTGGTAGTCCTCCAGGGCGCGGCTCACCCGGCCGGTGAGGCGGGAGAGGCGGCTGAATAGCCAGCGGTCCTCCAGGTGGCTGGGGCGAACGACCTCCCAGTCGAGGCCCGCGGGCGCGTCCTCCATGCTGCGGAGGACGAAACGGGTCGCGTTCCAGATCTTGTTGGCGAAGTTGCGGGCGGCTTCGAGCTTCTCGGGGCCGACGCGGGCATCGTTGCCCGGGGAGTTGCCAGCGGTCACGGCGAAGCGCAGGGCGTCGGCGCCGTAGGTCTCGATGGCCGCCAGGGGGTCGATGACGTTCCCCCTGGTCTTGCTCATCTTGACGCCCTCCGGGTCGCGGATGAGGCCGCTGAGGTAGACGGTGTGGAAGGGGACCTCGCCGGTGTTCTCCAGACCGAGCATGATCATGCGGGCCACCCAGAAGAAGAGGATGTCGTGGCCCGTCTCCATGACGCTGCTGGGGTAGAAGGTGCGGAGGTCCTCGGTCTGGTCGGGCCAGCCGAGGGTGGAGTGGGTCCACAGGCCGGAGCTGAACCAGGTGTCGAGGACGTCCGGGTCCTGGGTGAGGTCCGAGCCGCCGCACGAGGGGCAGCGGTCGACGTCTTCGTCCTCCACGATCGTTGCTTCGCACTGGCCGCAGTACCAGACGGGGATGCGATGGCCCCACCAGAGCTGCCGGCTGAGGCACCAGTCGCGGATGTTCTCCATCCAGTTCTCGTAGACGCGGACGAAGCGCTCCGGGACGATGCGGACTGCGCCGCTGCGAACGGCCTCGAGGGCGGGCCGTGCCAGCGGCTCCATGCTCATGAACCACTGCTTGCTGACCAGGGGCTCCACGACCTGCCTGCACCGCTGGCAGTGGCCGACGGCGTGGCGGTTCTCCTCCACCTTCTCCAGCAGGCCCTCCGCCTGGAGCTGTTCCACGACGGCCTGACGGCAGGCGAAACGCTCCATGCCCTCGTAGGGGCCGGCCTCGGCGGTCATTGTGCCGTCCAAGGCTATGGCCGAGACGACGGGAAGGCCGTGGCGCTGGCCGATCTCGAAGTCGGCGGGGGCGTGCCCCGGCGTGACCTTGAGGGCACCGGTGCCGAACTCCGGGTCGACGGCGGCATCGCCGACGACGCGGATGGGGCGATTGAGGACGGGTAGGAGCACTTGCTTACCCGTTAGGTTTCGATAGCGAGGGTCGTCGGGGTGAACGGCCACGCCGGTGTCGCCCATCATGGTCTCAGGCCGGGTGGTGGCGACGGTGATGCCTTCGCCGCTGTCGACGGCGGGGTAGTAGACATAATACAGACTACCCTGGACGTCCCGGTACTCCACCTCAAGGTCGGAGAGGGCAGTGGCGCAGCGAGGGCACCAGTTGATGATGCGCTCGCCCCGGTAGATGAGGCCCTTGCGATAGAGGTTGACGAAGGTGTGCCGGACGGCCCTGCTGGGCCCCGGGTCGAGGGTGAAGCGCTCGCGGGTCCAGTCGCAGGAGACTCCGAGGCGGTAGTGCTGGGTCTGGATGCGGCCGCGATAACGCTCCACCCAGTCCCACATTCGCTCCACGAACTTCTCCCGGCCCAGGTCGTGGCGGGTCAGGCCCTCTGCGGCCAGCTCCCGCTCGACGACCACCTGGGTGGCAATGCCGGCGTGATCAACGCCGGGGAGCCACAGGGCGGCGTCGCCTCGCATACGGCGCCACCGGGTGAGGGCGTCCTCGACCGCGGCCCGCTGGGCGTGGCCCAGGTGGAGCTCGCCGGTGACGTTGGGAGGCGGCTGGATGATGACGAAGGGCGGCCCTGTGGCCTCGGGGTTGGGGGCGAAATAGCCGCCCTCCAGCCACTGCCGGTAGCGCGGCTGCTCCACGCTGCTGGGGTCGTAGGCTGGGGGGAGGCTCTGGGGCTTGGAGGCGGCTGTGCTCATATGCGTACTTGTATCTTAGGAAGAGCAGCGGATTTCGTCAACGCGTGGAGGGGTTCCTGGGGTGTGAGAGGAAGTGCAAGCGGTCCTGGGCCACCGCGGTCGCCGTGTGTCCCTGTGCGATCGAGGCTAGCGTGTGGCCGAAACGGCGTCGACGACCGCCTCCCACAGCTTCGACCCAAGCTCCGCACTCGCGTGGGTGGGGTCTCCGATAGCTCCGGTGCGGGAGTAGTCGGCGAAGTCGAGGTCCGGGTCTTGCCAGTCAACAGGCTTGTGCCGAGGGTCGACGATCCGGCCGGTGCGGACGGCCTCGGGGCGGAGATGGAGCGCAATCGACGTTGCGAAGCTGTCGGCGTGGCCGCCGGGTACGGCCGGATCCGCAATCCGGCACCAGATGTCGTGGTACGGGTGTGCGGGCAGGAATGCTTGGGACCGTCCGCTGAAGGCCTCGTTGAATCGCTCCACTGCTGCTCGGAGGTCGTGGCCGCCGCACCCGCGCCACACGACGATGCGGCGAAACCCCTGCTCGGCGAGGGAGGCCAGGATCGCAGAGACCAGCGAGGCGTGCACGTCGACAGGGACGTCAATGTAGCCGGCGCCATAGCTTCGATGCTCCGGCGTGGGCCCGAAGGGGATGGCCGGCAGCACCAGGGAGGAGACACCGTGCTCGCCAGAAGCGCTGTCGGAGGCAGCGTTGCACAGCTGCTCTACAAACCATGTATCGAAATCCACGGGGAGGTGGAGCGCTTGCTGCTCGGTGCATCCAGTGGGGACGATGGCGAGCCATTCCCGACTGGCGCGCTCGCGGACCTCTTCGTATGTGAGGTCGCCGTACCTCAACGGGAAGGGGTGGTGCGGGCTGGGGAGGTCTCGCCGCGGGTGCGGTCCTCGGGCGCGGGGCCCTCCGCGGCGTCCCGCTGCTGGAGCAGGAGCAGCACCCGGTCCAGGACGCGATGCGCGACCTCGTACTTGGGGAGCAGGGGAAGCTCCTCCTCGCCCTGGGGGTCGATCAGGGTGACGCGATTCGTATCGACGCCGAAGCCGCTATCGGGGTCGGTCACGTCGTTGGCGACGATGAGGGCCAAGCCCTTCTCTTCGAGCTTGCGCCGAGCGTTGACGAGCACGTTTTGCGTCTCGGCGGCGAACCCCACGCGCATGACGGTCGACGGCAGCTCGGGGAGGAAGTCTGCGTTCTTCAGCAGGGTGAGGGCGATGGTGTCAGCCGTCCCCTCCTTCTTCATCTTCTGGTCGGCGACCTCCGCGGGGCGGTAGTCGCTCACCGCTGCGGCCATGACCAGGACGTCGGCGTAGTGGGTCGTCGCCAGGACCGCGTCGCGCATCTCCCGCACAGTCTCGATTCGGTGGAGGGCTACGCCGACTGGGTCGGGCAGGTCCGTGGGCGCGGCCACGAGGGTCACCCGCGCGCCACGGTCACGGGCAGCTTCGGCCAAGGCGTAGCCCATCTTGCCGGAAGAGCGGTTGGTGATGACTCGCACAGGGTCCAGGGGCTCCCTGGTGCCCCCAGCGGTCACGACAATGTCCCGGCCCGCCAGGTCGCCGGATCGGCCCAACATCCAGCGGACGTGGTCGAGCAGCTCCTGGGGCTCGACCATGCGGCCGGGGCCCACCAGCCCGGAGGCGAGGCGGCCCGAGGCGGGACCCACGACGTAGGCGCCGCGCCGCTTCAGCGTCGCAAGGTTCTCCTGGAGGGCGGGATGCTCGTACATGTGCGCATCCATGGCGGGGGCGAGCAGCAGCGGCGCCTTGGTGGCCAGGGCTGTGGTCGTGAGAGGGTCGTCGGCCAGTCCGAGGGCGAGCTTGGCGATGGCGTGGGCCGTGGCCGGTGCGACTATCAGCAGGTCCGCCCGCGTGGCCAGTGCGACGTGCTCCACGGCCAACTCCGACTCGAGGTCGAAGAGGTTGGTGACCACGGGCCGGTGGGTAATGCTTCGAAAGGTCATGGGCGTGACGAACTCGGACGCGCCGTGGGTCAGTATGACGTCCACGCGGGCGCCCGCCTGGACAAGCCCGCTCGCAAGCTGGGCTGCCTTGTAGCAGGCGATGCTGCCGGTGACTGCCAGGACGATGTTTCTGTTCGCCAGCGGACTAGGCATGGGACGCTCCTACGTGTTGGCCTGGTGGATCAGGGACAGTCCGATGAGGGTCAGGTCCAGGTTGACGGCGTGGAAGACGGGGGTAAAGCGGGCGATGAGAGAGGCGTCCCCGCCAGTGGCGATGGCCTTGGCGGCGCCTCCCAACTCCTGCTGGAAGCGGCGCACCATGCCCTGCACCATCTCGACGTGGCCGAAGAGCAGGCCGGACTGGAGGGCCTCCACCGTGTTCCTGCCGACGGCGCTGGTAGGGGCCGCGAGCTCCACCCGGCGCAGCTGGGCCGTGCCGTGGTAGAGGGCCTCTGCAGCCACGCCGATGCCGGGAGCGATGGCCCCGCCCAGATACTCGCCCTCCTTGTTGATGGCGTCGAAGACCGTGGCGGTCCCGAAGTCGACGACCACGGCCGGGCCACCGTAGAGCCGGTAGGCGGCCACGGAGTCTGCGATGCGGTCTGCGCCGACGTCCCGGGGGTTGTCGTAGCGGATGCGGACGCCGGTCCGGGTGCCTGTGCCGACGACCAACGGGGCCGTCCTGAAAGCGTCTTGGGCCGCGGCCTGGAAGACGGTGGTGAGAGGCGGCACCACGCTGCAGAGGACGACGTCCGTGATCTCCTCCGGGGTGATGCCCTTTAGCGACAGCAGGGAGCGGAGGAGGATGCTGTACTCGTCGGGCATCTTGTGGGCATCGGTGGAGATGCGCCAGGTGGCTCTGAGGTCTCCGTTGCGGAAGGCCCCCAGGGTGACGTTGGTGTTGCCGATGTCCAAAGCTAGCAGCATGGCAGGCATATTATATCGGGAACGGGCTTCGGGTGCGCCGCCGCGCGCCCGCTACGGCTGTCCCGCTTCGAGATGGCTGATCTCCTCGACACCGCCGAGGGGTGCGCGCTCGCGGAGGGCCTTTGCGGCCAGGGGGAGCGCCGGGAGAAGGTCGCTGGCTATGGCGCCGCGGTCGCCGAGCTGCCGGAGGACGAGCTCACCGGCTGCGCCGTGCAGGAACGCGCCGACGCTGGCGGCGTCGAAGGGCGCCATGCCCTGGGCGAGCAGCGCCGCTACGACACCTGCTAGGACGTCGCCGGTCCCGGCCGTGGCCAGGGCTGGGTTGGCGTAGGGGATGATGCGCAGGTCGCCTTCGGGAGAGGCGACGACGGTGAAGGGCCCCTTCAACACGACCACGAGACCCCAACGCTGCGCAGCCTCACAGGCGCTGCCCCACCGGTCCTCCTCGATGGCTGCGACGGGCCGCTGCAGGAGCCGGGCCAGCTCGCCGGGATGCGGCGTGACGACCGCCGGACCTCGGAGACGTTCGTACCATTCGGGGATCCGCGCCAAGGCATTCAGCGCGTCTGCGTCGATGACGGCTGGCTTCGGCAGAGGGGAGGAGGAGAGCAGCGCCTCGCGCACGAGGGCCTGCGCGCCTGCGCTCTGTCCCAGGCCGCAGCCAATCAGCAGGGCGTCGTAGCCGTCCAGGGTGATGCGGAGCCACCGGCCCGCCCCGGAGGCGTAGTCGCCCGTAGCGTCGACGGGTGGGCGAAGGTGGGTGGCTTCGGTGAGCTTGGCGGCGAGAATGGGACGGATGGAGGGGGACGTGACCAACGTGACATAACCAGCGCCGGCGCGTGCTGCGCCCATGCAGGCAAGGTAGGCCGCGCCCACGTACGCGTCGGAACCTGCGACGGCAAGGACGCGGCCGAAGCTGCCCTTGTGGGCCCGGCGAGAGCGAGGCGGGAGCTGCTGCCGTGTCCATGACGCCGTCACGAGGCGCGGGGCTGGACCCTCCAACGCCTGGCAGGGAATGCCGATATCGGCTACGACCAGCCGGCCCACGTGGTCAGCGCCGGGAAAGTGGAAGTGACCCGCTTTGGGCTGGCCGAGGGTCACCGTGACGTCGGCGGTCACGCACGCGGGATCCGCCGCCCCGGTGTCGGCGTCCACGCCGGAGGGGACATCGACGGCGAGAACTTCGAGATGGGGCCGCAGGGCCTTCTCTTCACGCACCGCTCCGAGGATGGAGCGCAGAGGCTCGGCCAGAGGGCGGGAGCGCCCGGTTCCGAGTACGGCATCGACGATGAGACGGGCGGACTTCAGGGACTGCCGCAGCCGACTACCGTCCGCGTCGTCCTTCGCATCGACCACCTGTGCACCCGCCTCAACGGCCCGGGCCAGGAGAGCGTCGTCGGGGCGGCGAGCCGTGCAGAGGTACAGATGGACGTGCGAGCCCCACACCTGGAGGTGGTGTGCTGCGACGAGGCCATCGCCGCCGTTGTTGCCGGACCCCACGAGGATGAGGACATCGTCGCCGATGCACATGGTGCGCCAGGCCCAAGAGGCCACGGCGAGGCCAGCGCGCTCCATGAGGGTGTCCGTGGAGACGCCGCTGGCCTCAGCCCCCTGCTCCAAGCGCTGCATCTGCTGTGTGCTGAGGACTCTCATCATCGGAGGTGACCACCACTGCCACTGCGTAGTCCCGGGAGTGGGAGATGGATATCGACATAACGCCAAGGCCCATCTTTGCGGCCCTGGCCTTGGCACGGCCGTGGAGGACAAGACTAGGGGCACGGCCGGGCTGACGGACCACTTCGATCTCACGCCAGGAGACGCCGTAGCGTCCTGTGCCGAGGGCTTTCATCACCGCCTCCTTGGCGGCGAAGCGGGCTGCCAACTGGGGGTGACGCCCGCGAGCGAAGGCCAACTCGCCCGGCGTGTATATGCGATGCAGGAACCGGGCGCGCCAGCGTTGCACTGCATCGCCGATTCGGGCGATCTCGATGATGTCTACCCCCACCTGGTGCGGCATGTCACGGTGACTATAGTCCTCGCCGAGCAGGTCTGTCCACGCCGCCAACGTATGTGACATATGGAGAGACACCCATGACTGTCACAGAAAGAGACAGGAGACACGTGTGAGGAAAAGGACGTGACGCTGTGACAGTACCGTTCTATACAAAGACAAATCTTTTCTATGGAGATTCATGCACTATCTTGTAAGAAGTCTTGACATCACCCAAAACAGTATGCTAGAGTTCTCCGCAGAACGCCAGAGGGTGGCGTGGAGGACCGGTAGCGGTGATGAGGAAGAGTCGTCTGATGAGGTCCGTGGAGAAGCGATTCAACCGTCCGCTGGAGCGCCTTCTGCCGGAGATGATCAACGAGAAGGGGCTTTCGGAGACGGCCGAGGAGCTGCGGATCAACAAGGCGACCCTTGGCTACTGGCTGCTGAAGTTTGGTATCACGGTGCGGCGTATCGCTCTATCACCGGGCGAAACGCTGGAGGTGAAGCGCTCCGGCAGCTAGAACCGGTACTCAGCCGGGTAAAGAGTATGCCCCTACGCTCGGAGGGGGAGCGCAGGGGCATATGCTTTTTCTGAGGGTGGTTGGCCTAGTCGCCCATGCGGTTGATGACTGCGGCCAGGTAGCCCGCACCGAAACCATTGTCGACGTTCACGACGGCCATGCCAGGGGCGCAGCTGTTGAGCATGGCCAGGAGAGGCGTAAGGCCCTCGAAGTTGGCGCCGTAGCCGACGCTGGTGGGCACGGCGATGACGGGGGCCTCGACCAGACCGGCGACGAGGCTCGGCAGGGCGCCCTCCATGCCCGCCACGACGACCAGGACCCGTGCGCGCCGGAGTGCGGGCAGCCTATCCAGTAGGCGATGGACGCCAGCCACGCCCACGTCAGTCAGGCGCTCGACCTGGGAGCCGAGCATCTCGGCGGTGATGGCGGCCTCTGCGGCGACGGGCAGGTCTGCCGTCCCCGCGGCGACGACCATAACGCCGGGTTTGAGCGTGCGCTTGAGGCGTCGGTCCACCGTAATCGCCCTGGCTGTGCGGTCGTATCGAGCGTCACTGAGACGTCTCTTGACGTCACGGTATGCTGCCGGGCTGGCGCGTGTCACAAGGACGCACTCGGAGTGTGACGTCACACTCTCCGCAATGACTGCAATCTGTCCCGGAGTCTTGCCCTGGCCGAAGACGACCTCGGGGAAGCCGGTGCGCAGCGGACGATGGTGGTCGACCTGGGCGAAACCCAGGTCCTGGTACGGGAGGTGGCGGAGGTCTTCCAGGGCGCACTGCACGGAGAGGTCTCCCTGTCGCACCCGTTGAAGGAGCTCCTGCAGTCGCTCGATAGAGATGGCGTCCTCCTGTGGAAACACGACCATTATAGCTTCAGAGCGGTGATTTCAAGGGCCCGATTCTCGTTGACTGAGGCACGGGGGCATCCTGTATACTGGCGACATTCTCCACACGGGGGGCTGTATGCGCGTCGCGTGCCTGCAAGAGAACCTGAGCAAGGGCTTGAACGTCATCGGCCGGGCCGTCGCCACCCGCACCACGCTCCCCATCACGCAAAACGTGCTCCTGGAGACCGATCAGTCCCGTTTGAAGCTGTCCGCGACCAACCTGGAGGTAGCCATTAGCACGTGGGTGGGCGGGCAGGTTGACGGTGAGGGCGCCCTGACCGTACCGGCGCGCCTGCTTTCGGAGTTCGTCGGGTCCCTGCCCCCGGAGCGCATCGAAATCGAAGGCACGGAGCAACCCCACGCGCTGAGTCTGAAATGCGCGAGGTACGACGCTCGGATCATCGGCACCGATGCGAGCGAGTTCCCGCCTCTGCCGACAGTCGAAGGCGGCGCCACCGTGCGCATCGACCCCGAGGCCCTACGCACGGCCATCAGCGAGGTGGTCTTCGCAGCAGCCACGGAGGAGTCCCGCCCGGTGCTCACGGGAGTGAAGGTGGAGCTGGAAGGCAGCTCCTTCACCTTCGCGGCGGCCGACGGCTTTCGCCTGGCGGTCCACAAGGGTGTGCTGGCCGAGCCGGTCGAGGAGCCGCTGCAGGCCATCGTCCCGGCAAAGAGCCTGGCGGACCTTAACCGGTTGCTCGGCGACCAGCAGGAGGCCGTGGAGATCAGGCTGGACCCCGCCGGTGGCAAGGTGCTCTTTCGACTGCAGAACGTGGAGATGGTCTCGCAGCTCACGCAGGGGACCTTCCCCAACTACTCCCAGCTCATTCCGCAGCAGCACACCACCCGGGGCACCGTCTCGGTACAGGACTTCCTTCGCACAACGCGCACCGCGGCCATCTTCGCCCGAGACGGAAGCGGCATCGTGCGGCTCCACCTGCAGCCCGGCTCGCCAGGGGCCGTCCAGGTCATGGCCCGCGCCGAGGAAGTGGGCGAGAACCTCGCGGAGCTGGACTCCCAGGTCGAAGGCGAGGAGGCGAAGGTCGCCTTCAGCAGCAAGTACCTGCTGGACGTGCTCGGCGTTATCCGCCAGGATGAGGTGGCGCTGGAAGTGACCACGCCCTCCAGCCCCGGCGTCTTCCGGCCCGTGGGCTCCGACAGCTACGTGCACGTGGTCATGCCCATGTTCGTGCAGTGGTAGGCGTCTGAGCCGGTTCTAGGCCCCTTCCAGGCCGCACCGCGCCTCCCTTCGTCCATTGTTCTAGAGTCCATGGCGCGCGTCTTCGCACACCCTGTCTGAGGCTGCGTCGAATACCATCGCCCTTGACTGAGCGTTGTGGCCCGGATACTCTTGCCACTACAGCGCACACGCCTGAATCCACCGATGCTGACGCGCCAAGGAGGAGGTTCCGTATGTACAAAGGGTTCAAGATCATCGACGCGGACGCGCACATGCAGCCGCCTGGGGATATCTGGGACCGGTACACGGAGGCGGAGTTCTATGACCGGCGCCCCCTGGTCCACCTCTGGGAGAACAAGATGTTCCACCACTTCGCTCCGTGCGAGCTATTCCCGGAGGGCACCGGCCCCGGTCGTGCGGGCGGCGGCGGCGGCCGCAAAGGGAAAGTGCTACGGCCCGCTAAGGTGACGGAATCGATGCACGCCAAGTGGGGCGAGGCCTGGGAGGCCGACTTCAACGTAGAGAGCCGCCTCAAGGACATGGACACCTACGGGTGGGACAAGATGGTCTGCATCCCCGGAGGAAGCCAGCCACTGCGGCTCACGGGGCAGGACCCGGCGCTGATGGCGGCGCTGGCCCGCTCGTGGAACAACTGGGCGCATGACTTCTGCGCCTCGGACCCGTCCCGCCTCAAGATGGTGGGCGACCTGCCAAACCAGCACGACATCGAGGGCCTGGTGGGGGAAACCCGCAGGGCCGTTGAGGAGCTGGGGGCCGTGACAGTCATGGTGCCCAAGCCGGTCGACGGGACATGGTGGCACGACTCGTACTACGACCCCTTCTGGGCTGCGGGAATGGAGCTGGGCATCCCGATGTCCTTCCACGGCGTCCTGAGCGGCGACCCCCACGTGGGAACCCGCTACCAGAACCAGCCGGGCCAGTTCATCGCCCTGGAGCACGTGATGGGCTTCGCCTTCGAGAACATGATCTCAATGGGCCACGTGATCTACAGCGGCATTCTGGAACGGTTCCCTCAACTCCGGGTCTCCTTCCTGGAAGGGAACGTCGGATGGCTGCCCTTCTGGTTGGGTCGCCTGGACGACCACGCGGTAGAGGGGCGGCGGCAGGCGGTCTTCTTCGACGCTCCGCCGCTGAAGATGAAGCCAAGCGAGTACTTCTACCGCCAGGGCTTCGTGGCCTGCGATGGCGACGAGGCCGCGGTGAAGGCGGCGGTGGACCTGTGCGGGGACGACAACATCGTGTGGAACACGGACTACCCGCACCCGGACGCTCCCGATGCGGACAAGGCCATCGCCTCCCTGCTGGACCAGCCGATCTCGGATGCGTCCAAGGAGAAGATCCTGTGGGACAACTCGGTGAAGCTGTACGGGCACCGCATGCTGGCGTAGCTCGGCACCGTTCGGAATCGAAGTGAAGTGTGCGGGGGAGCATCTCCCCCGCACACTCGCGTCTGGGGGAGTGGTCCTTACTCCGGCCCGCTCCCAGAGCGGGAGGGGGTTTACGTTGGACGTTGGTTGGGCCCGCCCACCCACCCTCGATGGTTGGTATGACTGGGGGCACATCCCCTAGACCCCTTGCCAGAGGGGTCTCCCCTCTGGACTCCCCCCTGATGGGCGGCACCCGCGCACCCTCGTTCGTTTTCCTGGGGGCTGCGGCGGCGGGGCCGCTCCTGCTTCTTGCCCTCACTCCAGCCCTCTCCCAAGCGGGAGGGGGACTAGCGGAGGGAGTCGGTGAGGGCGCGGATGCCCGATGCGGGGTCGCCGGTAAGCTCGATGCGGATGGCGCGGCGACCGATGGCCTGGAGGACCTGGAAGTCGCCCAAGGCCTGGGCCTCGGCGAGGACGCTGAAGGTGTAGGGCTGGCCCGGCACCGGGAGATCCACGGGATGCGGGGCGACGATCTGGAGGTAGAGGCCGCTGTTGGGCCCGCGCTTGTGGAGCTGCCCGGTCGAGTGGAGGTAGCGGGGCCCGTAGCAGGTCATCGTGGCTATGCGGTGGCGCTCCAGGACCCTGCGGCGCAGATCGTCGATGGCGCGGTCCGTGGGGTCGTTCTGGGGCACGTAGGCCATGATGGCGAGGTAGTCGCCGGGAGCGGCCTGCGCCAGCAGGTCGGGCAGCGACGCCGAGGAGGCGATCGTAGGCAGGGTCGACGTGGCCTCGTAGTCTCGGAGGACCTGAGCGGTGGCCTCCTTCGCCTGCTGGACGTTTGGCTGGTCGAAGGGGTTGATGCCCAGCAGCGAACCGGCCACGGCCGTGGCGAACTCCCATCGGAAGAACTCAGAGGCCAAGTCCTTCGGGTCGCTCAGGTCCAGGCGCTGCACGGGGTGACCGGCGGCCTCGATGGCGGCCAGCGCAGCGTCGGTGATGGCGTTGTCGTCGCCCTCGAGACGGAGGTAGACGAAGAGCCGGTCGTCGGTGTAGGCGTCGGACGGTGCGAGAGGCTCGTCGGCAATGGGAACGATGCCCGTGGCCTCCTTGCCCGTGCTCTCGCCCAGGAGCTGCTCCGCCCACAGGCCGAAGGTTCGAATGGCGGGGGAGGCCACAATGGTGGCCTTGTCGCGCCCCGCCAGGACGTGGGCGCCCAGGGCCGCTCCCAGGAGCGCTCCGGCGTTCTCTCTGAGGGGGACGTCGGGCCCGCAGCGTTGGGCCATGCTCCGAGCGCGTTCCACGACGGCGGCGACGTCGAGGCCGGCCAGGGCCGAGGGCACGAGGCCGAAATAGGAAAGGACGGAGTAGCGCCCACCCACGTCCGGGGGGTTC
The DNA here is from genome assembly GCA_965249315.1 of Dehalococcoidia bacterium. Lineage (GTDB taxonomy): Bacteria > Chloroflexota > Dehalococcoidia > Lucifugimonadales > UBA1127 > CBDBGD01. The sequence continues at coordinate 85,865 of OZ252225.1, forward strand.
AGGAAGGCGCGCCGGAACCCGGTCTCCGTCGCCGTCCGATGCAGCGACGTGTCGGCGTCGGTGATGGCAACGAAGTGCGAGCCCGCCTCCTCCATTCCGACGGTTGCCTCGACCCTGGTCCGGAAGTAACGGTACAGGGACAGGGTCTCGACGGTTCCCCCGGACTTGGAGGACACCAGGAAGAGGGTCGTCTTGAGGTCTATCGACTGCTCGACGCCGTGGACCCAGCCGGGGACCGTGGAGTCGAGGACGGAGAGCCGTGGTGCGCCCTCACGGGGCGGCAGGCTGCAGCGGAGCACCTCAGCGCCGAGGCTGCTGCCACCCATGCCCAGGAGGACGATGTCCCGATACCCCGCATCCCGCACCTCGTGGAAGAAGGCCTCCAGTGCGGGAAGATTGCTTTGCATCTCGTCGGCGACGGTCAGCCAGCCCAGGCGGTTGGTGATCTCCGTGGGGTCGGGCTTCCAGATGGTGTGGTCGCGCTGCCAGAGCCGCGCGACAACGTTGCGACGTTCGAGGTCCTGAAGCGTAGCCTCCGGGATGGGGACCGTCATGCGGCGCGGGCTCCGGGTGGGGGGCCGCTGCGTGAGGCCTCCTCCAGGGCCATGACCTTCGCCAGGCGTCGCTGGTGCCGTTCCTCGCCGGAGAAGCGGGCGTTGAGGAAGGCGGCCACAATCTCCTTGGCCAGCTCGACGCCGACGATGCGCCCCCCGACGCAGAGCACGTTCACGTCGTCGTGCTCCACGCCCTGGTGGGCCGAGTAGGTATCGTGGCAGACGGCGGCACGGACTCCGGGGACCTTGTTTGCGGCTACGGAGGCGCCGACGCCGCTGCCGCATACGATCAGGCCGCGCTGGGCCCGGCCGCCGGCGACACTTCGGGCTACGGCCGCGGCGAAGTCGGGGTAGTCGTCCGCCGCGTCGAAGGTGTGGGCGCCCAGGTCCAGCACCTCGACGTCCAAGGATGGCAGCCAAGGCCGCAGCTCGGCGGCCAGGGCGTACCCTGCGTGATCGGCGCCAAGAGCAAGCCGGAGCTTCGCCAACCTTCCCTCCTCAGACAACGGGGAGATTATACCAGAGGAGGCCCGGCCGTCTGGACTGTTCCGTGAAGCGTTACCGAGCATTGCTATACTGGGAATCGGGCGTCGACGGCGCCCGCGAGGGCGGTGTGGGACGACGCCGGAGAAGGAGACCGAGGATGGGCGAGCTGCCAAGCCTGTGGGACAGGATGGACCTGCTGGAGCGGGTGTTGGGGCAGGGTCCCCTGGGCCTGTTCACGGACGTCGACGGCACGCTGTCGGAGATTGTGCCCGCCTACGACGAAGCCTCCGTTTCGCCTCGCATCGTGGCGCGCCTGGAGCGCCTCTGCGGCCTGCTGCCGGCGGTTGTCGCCGTCTCCGGCAGGCCCGCTCTGCAGGCCCGGAACATGGTTGGCGTGGACGGCATGATCTACTACGGCGCCCATGGGCTGGAGCGCTGGGAGAAGGGGCAGGTTTGCACGCTGCTCGAACAGGCGGATGAGGTCCGAAGGCTGATGACGGAGGTCCGCCGGGGTCTCACCACCGAGCTGGCGGGGCTTCCAGGGGTGGGCTTGGAAGACAAGGGGCATACGCTGGCTGTCCACTTCCGCCAGGCCCAGGTCCCGGAGGAGACGGGCGAGCAGGTCCTGGCGGCGGCGCAGCGTTGGGCGGGGCCCCGCGGGCTTGCCGTGCGCGGGGGGAGGATGGTCGTCGAGGTGCGGCCTCCGGGGGTGACCAAGGGCTCGGCGGTGCAGGAGGTGGTGCAGCGTTTCGGGTTGAGGGGCGGCATCGTCGTGGGGGACGACGAGACCGACGCGGACGCCTTCGACATGCTGCACAGGCTGGCGGCGCAGGGCGCGTTCACGGGGCTGGCCGTGCTGGTCGCGAGCACCGAGACCCCTCGCAGAGTCCTGGAAGCGGCGGACGCAACGGTGAACGGCGTGGGGGAGGTCCAGAAGCTGCTGGAGTGGCTGGAACAGAGGCTCAGCGCGCCAGGGCGATGAGGTCCTCCACCTGGCTCGTCACCCAACGGGTCTGGTCCGCCTGCTCGATGATGTCGCAGAGCGTCTGCTTACGGAGCGCCCGCTCCTCTTGCGGCATGACAAGCGCCTCGTACAGGGCCTGGGCCGTTCCTTCGATGTCGACGGGGGAGACGGGAAGGACACCGGGGGCGAGCTCCCCGTAGGCGCCCGTGGTCACTGAGAGGACCAGTACAACGTTGCGCCGGCTGACCGTGGGCCCCTCCTTCGCCACCAGGTTCATGCCGTCGACCACGGGATTGACCAGCAGGACGTCGGCCAGGCTCAAGCCTGCGATGGCGTGGGGGAAGTTCTCCTGGTAGAAGAGCCGGATGGGACGCCACGCGCCCCGGCTGAAGTTGGAGTTGATGCGCTGAATGACGTCCATAACCTCGTTGCGGTAGCTCTGGTACTCGCGGATGTCCGTACGGCTGGGCATCAGGAAGGCCAGGAACGTCACCTCGCCGTGGAGCTCCGGGTGGCGTCCCAGAAGCACTTCGTAGGCGAGGAAGCCCCGAAGGACGTTCTTGCTGGGCTCCAACCGGTCCACCCGCACGATAGTCTTCTCTCTGGTGATGGGGAGCAGGCGTTGCTGGTAGGACTGGAGGTCCGGGGTCTGAACAAGCTCCTGTAGCGCAGAAACGTCTATCGAGACGGGGTAGTGTCGCACCCGGACTGTGTTCCCCCGGAAGTGGATGGCCCGGTCCGCGTAGTCGACATCGGCTTCCGGTAGCAGGTCCTGGCAGGTCAGGAGGAAGTTTCCCGCGTCGCGAGGAGTCTGGAAGCCCACGATATTGCAGGCGCACAGGCTCTCCAGGATGGCGTTGCGCATGTAGGGGGGCATCATGGCCCAGTACCGGGGGCCGGGCCACGGAATGTGGATGAAGTGCTGGATGAGAGCGTCCGGGAGACTTCTGCGCACCATTCCGCCGGTGAGGTAGAGGTGGTAGTCGTGGAGCAGGACGACCGGAGTCCTTCTTTCGGAGACAGCCTCGGACGTGATGGCTTCGGCAAAGCTGGCGTTGACCGCAGCGTAGCCCCGTTCCCACGCAGCGTGGAGGTTATCGTCGATGTTGGGGGAGTAGGGGAGGTCCCACATGGTGTGCTGAAGGAACCAGAGGAAGGGGTTGGAGAAGATGTTGTAGTAGCGTTGGTACGCGGTGCGGGGGCTTACGACGTAGCGGAGGCGCAGGGGGTGCTTGCCCTCGACGGGGGCTAGGTAGGGGCTGCCGGCCGAGCGGGCCACATGGCGGTCGCCCTCGGTCAGGGCGCTGGCGATGCAGGTGTAGGGGACGTAGCGGGCCAAGGACTCCAGGATGGTGGCGACTCCGCCGGTGCCTCGAACGGCCTGAACTGTGTTCTGGCTCAGGTGATGCTCGACCGGCCCCCGGTTGCTGGCGACCAGCAGCGTGCGATCGCGGAGCAACTGCTGGGCCAGCGACTCCAGCCGCCGGTCGCTCTCACGGCTCTCGGGTCCCTGTAAAGTCTGCATTGCCGCCGTCCGGCTTCAGGAGGACGGGCGCGGAGACACCGTCCTCGATGCGCGACGAAGCCCCGCCGCTGGGTTCCTGGTCGCCCTCACGATACTGTCCGCGCTCTCAATCTGTCAACGCGGCGGCATTGACAGGGCGCTCGTTGCGGGCGTACCGTGACCCACACACACCCAGGACGCCGGAGGCCCATGGGCGGCATAGCGGACACGGTGCGGCTCATTGGGGCCCACTATCTGACGGTGCTCCAGTACCGAGACTTCCGCACGCTCTGGACAGCCAGCCTGTGTGCGGGTGCGGCGCACTGGGCCCTCATTGTTGCTCGCGGCTGGCTGGTCTTCGAACTGGAGGGCACCTCTACCTGGGTGGGGGTCGTCACCTTCGCCGCGATGTTCCCCCGCTTCTTCATCTCTCCCTTCGCCGGGCTGCTGGCCGACAGGTTCGATCGCAAGGCGGTGCTGGCGGGGGCGTTCGGGTTGAGTCTGGCGCACAACGTGGTGCTGGCCGGCCTGGCGGTGGCGGGGATCATCGACGTGTGGTACGTGGTGGCCCTGGCCGTGGTCGACGGCTCCGCTCGTGCAGTAATGATGCCGGCGACAGGCTCGCTGGTCCCCAACCTGGTGCCGCGGGAGCGGCTGCTGAACGCCATTGCGCTCAATGCAGCGACAATCCACGGCTCGCGCTTGGTGGGTCCGCTCCTCATTGCGCCGCTACTGGCGGCGCCGTTCATGGCAGCCACCGGGATCTCTGGAGTCACCGGCGCCTTCCTACTCTGCACGGTCCTCTACGCTGCTGGGCTGGTCCAGACCCTTCGCGTTGGCACGGTGTCCACGGGCTTGGTGCGCCGGGACCGCTCCATCATTGCGAACCTGCTGGAGGGACTGACCTACCTCTACCGCCATCCTCTCCTCCGACCTCTGATGATTCTTGTGGTTGCCCACTGTGCGCTGACCATGTCCTTCGAGTCGATCCTGCCCGTTCTCTCGGTGGAGAAGCTCCAAGCAGAGGGTGCGGCGTTCAGCTATCTGATGATGTCCGTGGGCGCGGGCGCTCTGGTGGGGGTCTTGGTGCTGGGAGGCCTTCGAAGCGAGGCGACCAAGGGGAGGGTGCTGCTCTGGCTCGGAATCTTCAGCGGGCTAGCTCCGCTCGCTCTAGCAGTCTCTCCAAGCCTGCCAGTCGCACTGCTGTCGGCGGTTGCCATGGGGGCCTCCCAGGCGACCTTCATGGCCCTCTTTGCGAGCATCATCCAGACCATCATCCCGGACTCCATTCGAGGTCGCGCAACGAGCATCCACAACCTCCACATCGGAGGGATCATGGCCGTCTTCAACCTGGTGAACGGTGGCCTGGCGGACCTGGTGGGCGCCCCGATCCTGCTGATTGCGCCGGGCCTGGCCTTCGTGGGAATCGTGGGGCTGAGCTTCGGCAGCCTGGCGCTGCGCCGGCTCTACACAGAGGGGGCTCCCGCTTTGCCGCCGGTGGCGAGGGCCGTCGGCGCCGAAGTCACGAGGGACTAACACCGGCGCTTCGGTGCGGACCCACGGCACGAGACGTCACCGGGGACAACCGTGTCCCCAAGGCTAGCTCAGCTACGAGACAAGCTTACGGCGAGGACGTTGATGACTCTTGACTGAGTCGTCGCGTGACGCTAAAGTAGGCGCCATGACCCAGGATGCACGTGCGAAGTTCCAGCTTTCTCTGGGTGAGGCGACACTGGAGGCGCCGGAGACGCCTCACTACCTGGAAGTGGCCGCTCGTCTGCTTGAGGCACGGCGTCGGGAGCTGGAAGCGGCGCAGTCGCCCGGTGCGGCCGCCGATGGGCTCGACACGGCTCCTGCCTCTCCCATCGTCTCCTCCCCCGTCGCCGCGAGTCCCTCCATCACTCCGCGCTTCCCCCTGGCGCCTTCGTACCCGACAGCGCCCCGGCCCCCGGTGCGGCGCGCCCACTGGTTCTCCGACCGGTTTCCCCGGATCACGCTGGAGGACGGGTCGGTGCAGGTACCGCGCTCGCTGGAGGAGCTGAAGGGGATGCTGCGCGCCCGAGGGATCACTCCGCACCCACGCGGTGACGCATCCATGCTGCTCTGGCAGGTACGCAACCGCCTGAAGCTGAAGGTGGAGACCGTGGGGTCCCAGGACTCCTAGCCCTCGCTCCTCGCCTACGTGAACTCCTTGATCCGCTGCGCCAGCTCGCGCGTCATGCCCGGCAACGCGGCCAGCTCCTCGAGGGAGGCCCGCCGGACGCCCTGAAGGGAGCCGAAGTGGCGGATGAGCATGCGCCGGCGCTTGGGGCCGATGCCGGAGACCTGGTCCAAAGCGGAGCGGGTGGCGCGCCGGGAGCGCAGCTTCTGGTGGTAGCTGATGGCGAAGCGGTGCGCCTCGTCGCGTATCTGCTGCACGAGGAAGAGGGCCTGAGCATCCCTGGGTAGCAGGATGGGCTCCGCGGACTGGAGGGCGAACAGCTCCTCCCGCTCCTTGGCGAGGGACGCTAGGGGCACGACATCCGTGCTGACACCGAGGTCGAGGAGGGCCTGGTGGGCCGTGGAGAGATGGCCTCTGCCGCCGTCGATGAGCACGAGGTCCGGGACAATGCCCCACGCCTTCTCGTCTGACGCGTTGACGCCACCCTCTGCCGCCAACCGGCCAAAGCGGCGCGTGAGCACCTCGCGCATCATGGCGTAGTCGTCGATCTCGCCCACGGAGCGAATCTTGAAGCGGCGGTAGTGGGCCTTCCTGGGCCTGCCGTCCTGGAAGACGACCATGCTGCCCACGGCGTCCGTGCCGCGGATGTTGGATATGTCGTAGCACTCGATGCGCTGCGGGAGACGGGGCAGGTTCAGGGCGTCCTGCAGGTCGGTCAGAGCCGCCTCCAGAGCGTCCTGACTCGCAAGCCGGTGGGCACGGGTGATCCTGAAGGTCTGAGCGGCGTTCTCCGCCACCATGGTCATGAGCCGGCGCTTCTCGCCTCGAAGGGGGACGTGGAGGCGCACGCGGCCGCCACGCTTCTCCTCCAAGACCGCCTGGATGAGGTCGGATTCCTCCAGGGGCTGCTGGAGCAGGACCAGTGGCGGGACGTAGGAGGCCCTATCGTAGAACTGGCTGACGAAGTGCGCGAGCACGCGGCCAGGCGGCTCCTCCTGGGTGCCGACCATGGTGAACTGGTCTCGTCCGACCAGCTTGCCCAGGCGGATGAAGAAGGTCTCCACCCAGGCCTCGTCGCGCTCCTGGACGAGGGCGACCACGTCCATGTCCTCGCGGCGGGTGGAGACGACCTTCTGCTCCTCGCTGACGCGGCGGACGGCCCGGATCTGGTCTCGAAGGACGGCTGCGCGCTCGTAGTCCAGCCTCTGGGCGGCTTCGTCCATGCGGCTCTTGAGCTGGCGCATGACCTTTGTCGTCCGTCCTTCCAGGAAGAGGAGCACCTGGTCGATGACGCTCCGGTATTCGTCCTTGTCGGCGTAGCCGACGCAAGGGGCCACGCACCGGTTGATGTAGTACTCCAGACATGGACGGGGGTCCGTTCCGGTGATGACCTTGGTGCAGGAACGGTAGGGGAAGAGCTTCTTCAGCAGGTCCAGGGTGCGGCGCACGGACTTGGCGCTGGCAAAGGGGCCGAAGTAGCGAGCGCCGTCGTTGCGGACGAGCCGGGTGAAGGAGACCAGCGGGAACTCTTCGGCCAAGTCGATCTTGATGTAGGGGTAGGTCTTATCGTCGCGCAGGCGGGTGTTGTAAGGCGGCCGGTGGCGCTTGATGAGGGTGTTTTCCAGGATGAGGGCTTCGCTCTCCGAGTGGGTGACGAAGAACTCGAAGTCGACGGCTCTCTGCATCATGCGCTGAATCTTGGCGGGCAGGTTGGCAGCCTTGCCGAAGTAGGAGCGGACTCGCGGGCGGAGAGAGGCCGCTTTACCTACGTAGAGAAACCGCGCCGAGGCGTCTCGAAAGAGGTAGACGCCGGGTGAATCGGGGACGGTGGCGAGGCGCTCACTGAGAGCGCTGCTCAACTCTGCGGCACGACCATTGCCCATCCCGGGGTTCGCGCTAGCGGAGGAAGACGGAAAGCGCCACGAGGATGGCAAGAATGAAGACGGACATGACGCCTATCCGCTGCAGCTCCTTCGCCAGGAAAGGGTCCTGGCGCAGCGTGGAGCGGACGCCTCGGGCGGGAGTTGCCGCGGTTGTCCGAGTCGCTCGCGCCGAAACGGCGGCGGGAGAGAGTACCGACGCTTGCTCTGCAGCCGTCTGGGATGGCGCCGAGAGACCCGTGGAGGGATCCGGCATCACCTCGGGGGAGGCGGAGACGGGATGGGGCGCCCCCGTCTCGCGACGGCGACGGCGCTCAGCCCGCTGCTTGGGTGTAAGGCGTCGGGAGCTCTTTGGCATGTGCCAGACCTCCTGGGACCTTTTCGTCCCTTCTTTTGCTAGTGGTGCGGAATGGGGCCAAGCCCAGCGCCCTGGGCCGCGTGTGCCACGATCTCGGCAGCCGGGAGCGTTCCCAGATAGCCGGGGTTGAGGGTCAAGTGGTACAGACTTGGGTCGTCCGGGTGGAACTTAAAGTAGCGCTGGAAATAGGCCACCCTAGCCGTCTCCTGGTGGTCGGCCATCTGCTGAGCGCCGGCCTCGTCCACGTGCTCGCGTGCCATGATCATCCTGACCCGGTAGTCCATCGACGCCACCGTGGAAACGTGGAGGGTGTCCGGATGGTCCTGGAGGATGATGTTGCTCCCCCGCCCAACGATGACCACGTCCCCGCTCTGGGCGAGGTCGTGTACGACTTCGCTGACCACCTGGAAGAAGTGGAAGTCGTCCAGCTGTTGGGCCTCCGAGAGGATCTCCGATTCCTCCGGGTAGGGTCGAAGCAGAAGGGCGTCCATGCCCATGCCGAAGAAGGGGTCTCCGCCGGCGCCGGAATAGGCGGAGCGCTCCAATGCAGTGCGGAATAGGCGGGCGACGCGGTCGCGGAGCGTGTAGCGCTGCTGCTCCTTCTCCGCCAAAGCTGCCATGGTGATGCCGACGCGTTTGCCCGCCTCCGCGAGAATGAGGCGGTCCACGTAGTCGATGTTGAGCTTGCGGGCCACCTCGGCGCCGACCTCGATGGCCCCGCTGCCGATCTGCCCGTCAATCGTGATTATCGGCATACCCCGTCTCCTCGTTCACTCCTGGGCGCTGCGGTTCGCATTGCGCCGCTCTGCTCCTCGTCGGTACTGGCTTTCCTAGCTTGCCCGTGGATGGGTCTTCTCGTACTCCTCCCGGAGATGGTCGTCCGTGAGATGCGTATAGACCTGGGTGGTCGAGATGCTGGCGTGGCCCAGGAACTCCTGGACCTGCCGTAGAGAGGCCCCTCCTCGAAGCATGTGGGTGGCGTAGCTGTGCCGGATGGTGTGAGGGGTGACGGGGGTGGTGATGCCGGCGCAGGCCGCGTGCTCCTTGAGAATGAGCCAGAAGCCCTGACGGGTCAGGCGGTCTCCCCACCGGTTCAAGAACAGAGCGCGGTCCTTGCGGGGGCCCGTCAGCGTGACCCGGGCGTCCCCTATGTACTCCTGCAGGGTCTCGTTTGCGTCTTCGTGGAAGGGAAGCAGGCGCTCCTTGTCGCCCTTCCCCCGGCAGCGGACGAACCTCTGCTCGAGGTTGACGTCGTCGAGGTCGAGGGAGACAAGCTCGCTGACCCGCATCCCGGTCGCGTAGAGAAGCTCCAGCATGGCCCTATCTCGCTCGCCTTCAGGGGTCTGCAGTTGGGCCGGGGCCCGGAGCAACCGCTCCACCTCCTCTTCGGAGAGGGCCTTGGGGAGGGTGCGGCCTATGCGGGGGGCCCGCAGCTCCTCCGTGGGGTTCTTTACGACGATGCCCTCATCCACGAGGAAGGCAAAGAAAGACTTCACGGATGCGATCTTGCGGGCCAGGGTAGTCGGCGAGTAGCCGCGGTTCTGGAGGGCGAGGACGTAGTCCGCAAGAGTGTCCGAACCCAGGCTCTGCCAGGAGGTGTGCTGCCCGCCGCGCTGCAGATAATCAGCAAGGCTGTAGAGGTCGTTTCGGTAGGCGGCAATGGTGTTGCCGGAGAAGCCCTTCTCAACGGCGAGATAGTTCAGGAAGGTATTGATCTGCTCTTTCATGTGCGGACTCCCACGCCCGTTCTTCAGGGTGCCTCCATTTTACCATAGGGAGCGTCCGCAGTCTTGCGCAGGGGCGCTGGTCTAGCTCCCAGAGGACCTGGAACGCCGAAGCTCCTCTTTGAGTTCGTCGGTGGGGGGATAGAAGCGGCCGGGACGAGCGCGAGTTTCCAGGATCTGGCGCTTGACGTGCTCTTCGGCCTCTTCATGCTCCTCCACCCACTCGATGACCTCTTCTGCGAGCGCTGCAGGCACCACGACGACCCCGTCGTCGTCCGCCGCGATGAGGTCGCCCGGCTTGACCAGAACGCCGGCGCACTGGATAGGGACGTTCTCCTCGTAGGCCTTGCCGTACTCCAGGGCGGTGGGCGTGCGACGCTGTGCGAAGACGGCAAAGCCGTAGGTGGCGATGACGTCCAGGTCCCGGATGGCGCCGTCGGTCACGAAGCCGTCCGCGCCCTGCATCCGGAGCTGGAGAAGCTTGACGTCGCCCAGGTCCGTGGCGTAGGGCAAGCGCATGAAGTCGACGACCAAGGCGTCGCCGGGGCCGCAGAGGGCCATGGCCCGGTACTCGGGGGAGTCCTCACCCTGGGTTACCTCTTCGTAAAAATCGGGGCGAGGGGGCAGGCATCGGAGGGTGCGCGCCCGGGCGGCCATGCGCTTGCCCGGGGTCATGGGCTGCACGCCCTCCATGAAGCACCGGATGCCACGGTTGATCCCCAGGGCCGTGTAAACGGTGGCGACGCTCACGCGCTTGTAGCGGTCCAAGATCGACTGGGGAATCTCCTGAGGTGCCATCTTCACGCTCCAATCCTGCCTGTCGAGACGCCTGGGGACGGTGAGCAAACGCTACCGAGGGGCCCCTGCTTTGTCAAGCCACGTCGCGTGGCCGGCGCGGCGCCCCGCGGGAGCAGGGCGTGTTGCGTGCCCTGGGGTTGCATGCTAGCATGGCTAGACGTCCCGGCGACCCTGTGAAGGAGCTTCTAGTCGATAGTGTCGGTTGAACCCGGTATCTCGCAGCGGCTGGGGACCCTCCAGGACATGCGTGATCGCTCCCGGCTTGGGGGCGGGGAACGCCGCATCCAGCAGCAGCACGCAAAGGGGAAGCTGACTGCCCGGGAACGCATTGACCTCCTCCTGGACCCCGGCTCCTTCGAAGAGATGGACCCCTTCGTCACGCACAGGGCAACGGAGTTCGGCCTGGCCGAGCAGCGGGTCCTGGGTGACGCCGTAGTGACAGGCCATGGGCTGGTCGACGGGCGGCTGGTCTTCGTCTTCTCCCAGGACTTCACGGTCATGGGCGGCTCTCTGTCGGAGGTCGTGGGAGCGAAGATCTGCAAGGTCATGGACCTGGCCATGAAGGTTGGCGCCCCGGTGGTGGGGCTTGTGGACTCGGGCGGGGCGCGCATCCAAGAGGGCGTGGACAGCCTCAAAGGCTACGGCGACATCTTCCTTCGCAACACGCTGGCCTCCGGCGTTATCCCGCAGATCTCCGTGATGATGGGGCCGGCCGCGGGCGGCGGCGTCTACTCCCCGGCCCTTACGGACTTCATCTTCATGGTCCGAGGCCAGGGCCAGATGTACATCACGGGCCCGGACGTTATCAAGGCCGTCACGGGCGAGGAGGTCACCCACGAGGAGTTGGGGGGCGCCGACGCGCATACGGCCTCGAGCGGCGTGGCCCACTTCGCCTTCGACGGGGAGGAGGAGTGCCTGGCGCAGGTCCGGCGGCTCCTGAGCTTCCTCCCTCGCAACAACGCTGAGGACGCGCCCCTGCACGAGAGCAGCGACGAGCCGGGCCGTACGTGCCCGGAGCTTCGAGAGGCGATCCCGGCAGGGGCCGCTCAGCCCTACGAGATGCGGCAGATCATCCGGACGTTGGTGGACGACGGCGATTTCATGGAGGTGCACGAACGGTACGCCCCCAACGTGGTGGTGGGTTACGGCCGAATGAACGGGCACTCCGTGGGCATCGTGGCGCAGCAGCCCATGCACCTAGCGGGGGTCCTGGACATCGACGCCTCCATCAAGGCTGCTCGGTTCGTGCGCTTCTGCGACGCGTTCAACATCCCCATAGTCACCCTGATCGACGTTCCGGGGTTCATGCCGGGGGTGCACCAGGAGCACGGCGGGATCATCAAGCACGGCGCCAAGCTCATCTACGCCTATGCCGAGGCCACGGTGCCCAAGGTCAGCGTCCTGGTACGCAAGGCCTACGGCGGCGCCTACATCGTCATGAGCAGCAAGCACCTGCGCGGCGACATCAACTACGCTTGGCCCACGGGCGAGGTGGCGGTGATGGGACCCGAGGGCGCGGTGAACATCGTCTACCGGGAGGCCCTCCGGAAGGCGGAGGACCCGGAGGAGGCTCGGCTGCGGCTCATCGACGAGTACCGGGAGCAGTTCGCCAACCCGTACGTGGCCGCGAACCGCGGCTACATCGACGAGGTCATCGACCCGGCGGAGACCAGGGTGAAGGTGATCCGGGCCCTGGCGATGCTGGAGGACAAGCGGGACACGCTCCCGCTCAAGAAGCACGGCAGCATTCCCCTCTAGATGCAAGAGCGAGGGGAGGACTCCTTGAGGAGGACCCAACTAAAGCATGTCAGCAGCGCCTAACGGCCAAGCTCCCCTCAGAATCACGGACACGACCTTCCGCGACGCTCACCAGAGCGTTGCAGCCACGCGCCTCCGCACCCGGGACATGGAGCCCATCGCCGAGGAGATGGGCCAGGTGGGCTTCCATTCCATGGAGGTGTGGGGTGGCGCGACCTTCGACGTGGCGACACGGTTCCTGTTCGAGGACCCGTGGGAGCGAGCGCGAGTCTTCAAGCGCCTCATGCCAGACACCCCGCTGCAGATGCTACTGCGCGGCCAGAACCTGGTGGGCTATCGCCACTATGCCGACGACGTGGTGGAGGCCTTCGTCCAGCACGCCGCGGACTCGGGCATCGACATCTTCCGCGTGTTCGACGCCCTGAACGACGTGCGAAACCTGGAGACCGCGGCCCGGGCAGTCAAGGCCACCGGAAAGCACCTCCAGCTATGCGTCTGCTACTCGGTCACCGAGGGACGCATGGGCGGCCCCGTCTACAACCTGGACTACTACCTCGAAAAGGCCAAGACGCTGGAGGCGATGGGGGCGGACAGCATCTGCATCAAGGACATGGCCGGCATCCTGGCCCCTTACGACGCCTACACGCTGGGCACGACCTTCAAGAAGGAACTGCGGGTGCCGGTACAGCTCCACACCCACTACACGACCGGCATGGCCTCCATGGCGGCCCTCAAGGCGGCGGAGGCTGGTATCGACGTCATCGACGCGTGCCTCTCTCCTCTCGCGCTGCGAACGTCGCAGCCTGCGGTGGAGTCGCTCATCATCGCCCTGCAGGGGACGCCGCGGGACACGGGGCTGGACCTGGAACGTCTCCTGAAGCTGGGCGGCTACCTGGAGACCCTGTCCGGCTACCTCCAGCCGCACCTGGTGAACGGAAGGCTGGCGGTGGTGGACCCCGGCGCGCTGGTGCACCAGGTGCCCGGCGGCATGATCAGCAACCTGATGAGCCAGCTTCGGGAGGCCGAGGCGCTGGACCGCCTGCCCGAGGTGCTGGAGGAGCTTCCACGGGCCCGCAAAGAGCTGGGCTCTCCGCCACTGGTCACGCCGACCAGCCAGATACTGGGGGCGCAGGCCGTCAACAACGTCATCTTCGGCCGGTGGAAGGTCATTACGGGCCAGGTGAAGGACTACGTGTACGGCCTCTACGGCCGGCCGCCATTGCCCGTGGACCCGAGCGTGGTGGAGGTAGCCCTCGACGGCTACTCCCGCGGCAATGAACCCCTGACGGGCCGTCCGGCGGACATCCTGGAGCCGGAGCTCGAGAAGGCTCGCAAGGAGACCGAGGGCCTGGCCAAGGACATGGGCGACGTTCTAATCTACGCGCTGTACCAGGTGACGGGACAGCGTTTTCTGCGAGTGAAGTACGGCTTGGAGGAGGCGCCCTCGGAGGAGCGGCCCGCAGCTGCTGCGAAGCCAACCGCGCCGGCGCCCGCCCCAGCGGCCCCCGCTTCGCCAAGGGCGCGGACGTTCAACATCTACCTTGGGGGGCGCTCCTACCAGGTCATGGTCGACCCGGTGGACGGCGGGGGAGCGGGCAACGCGGCCCCGGCGCGGCCGCAAGGTGGAAACGCGCCGGGCGCCGTTGTGACGCTGCCGTCGCCGCCACAGGCGGCGCCCAGCCCGGCTGCTCCGCCAGCGCCACCGCAGGCCGCACCGGCCCCGAGCGGGAACGGCGTGGCGGTCACCGCCCCCATGCCGGGCGTCGTGCTTCGCTATTCCGTCGAAGAAGGCCAACCAGTGAAAGCCGGCGAACCCGTCGTGGTGCTGGAGGCCATGAAGATGGAGAACGCTCTCCCATCTCCGACCGATGGCGTGGTGCGGAAGCTGTGCTTCGCATCGGGGGCCAAGGCAAACCGGGGAGACGCCCTGCTCTTCATCACACCCGGCTAGTACGCCGGACAGTCCCAGAACTCTTCCAGGAGAGGCGCCGCAATGGCAGATAGTCAGGTCATCGAAACGGCCAGGGAACACTTCGGCAAGCTCGTGGGCGAGCAGCTTGAGCGGGTGGAACGGCTCAAAGCCGCCGAGCCGTGGCTGGACTACCAGTCGCTTCGCCCGCTCATCGTCGGGGTGATAGGCGGCGACGGCATCGGGCCCCACATCACAGCCGATTCGAAACGCGTTCTCGTCCACCTGCTCGAGGCGCAGGTGGACGCGGGCACGGTGGAGTTCCGGGATATCGCCGGGCTTACCATCGAGAACCGCGCCGCCCACGGGAAGTCGATCCCCGACGACGTGCTGGCGGAGATCAAAAGCTGCCACGTGGTCCTGAAGGGCCCGACGCACACGCCGGAGGCGGGCGACCCGTGGCCCAACCTGGAAAGCGCCAACGTCTCCATGCGCAAGGAGCTTGACCTCTTCGCAAACGTTCGGCCTGTTCGCATCCCCCAGGAGGGCATCGACTGGACGTTCTTCCGAGAGAACACGGAGGACCTGTACGCGGTGGGGAGCCAGGGGATCAACGTGACGCCGGACCTGGCCATCGACTTTCGGGTCATCACCACCCAGGGGGCGGAGCGAATCGTCCGGGCCGCATTCGAGCATGCAGCACGCACGGGGAAGAGCCGGATGACGGTGGTGACGAAGGCGAACATCGTCAAGACGACGGACGGCAAGTTCCTGAACATGGCGCAGAGCATCAGCAAGGAGTACCCCGACATCACGTTGGACGCCTGGTATATTGACATAATGACAGCAAAGCTGCTGGACCTGGAGCGCCGGGCCGACTTCCAGGTGCTGGTGATGCCGAACCTGTACGGCGACATCCTCACGGACGAGGCGGCGCAGATCCAGGGCGGCGTGGGCACGGCGGGCAGCGCTAACCTGGGCAAGCGGCACGCCATGTTTGAGGCGATCCACGGCAGCGCGCCCCGCATGGTGAACGAGGGAAGGGCCCAGTACGCGGACCCGAGCTCGGTGCTTCGAGCGGGTGCGATGATGCTGGAACACCTCGGCTTCACCGATCAGGGACGCAGGCTGCACATGGCCCTGGAGGTCTGCGGACAGTACGAACGGAAGATTGTCATGACGGGGCGGGCTACTGGCACTACGGGCACCGAGTTCGCCGACTACATCATGGCTACGGTTGACGCCCCGGACCTGGAGTCGCGGTGGAACGCCTACATCCAGGGTGCGTAGGAAAACAGGGTTGAGCGGGAGGGTCTTTTCCCTCCTCTTGCTCGGAACAAGACGCCGCTGAAGGGGACGTGTTCGCCTTTGGGGCGTCGATGTACGTGAAAGAGAAAGGGGAGTCCGCATGCGGAACAAGGTGACGGTTGTCGGTGCGGGGAACGTGGGGGCCACTGCGGCCCAGCGGATCTTCGAGCGGGGCTACGCGGACGTTGTCCTGGTGGACATCGTCGAGGGGTTGCCGCAGGGCAAGGCGCTGGACCTGCTGGAGTCCGGGCCGGTTGTGGGGACCGACTCGCACATCGTGGGGACGAACAGCTACGATGAGACCGCGGGCTCGGACATCGTGGTCATCACGTCGGGCGTGGCGCGCAAGCCGGGCATGAGCCGGGACGACCTTCTGTTCACGAACCGGAACATCGTCGGCTCTGTGACCCGCGAGGTGGTTCAGCGTTCTCCCGACGCAGTCCTCATCATCGTGACGAACCCATTGGACGCCATGGCGCAGCACGCTTACGAGGTGGCCGGCCTGCCCAGGAGCCGGGTAATCGGCATGGCTGGCATTCTGGACACGGCCCGCTTCCGCACCTTCCTCGCGCAGGAGCTGAACGTCTCTGTCCAGGACGTTCACGCCTACGTGCTGGGCGGCCACGGCGACACCATGGTGCCGCTGGTGGGCTCGACGAACGTGGGCGGCGTCCCCATCTCCCAACTGCTGCCCGCGGACCGGGTGCAGGCAATCGTGGAGCGGACCCAGAACGGTGGCGGCGAGATCGTCCAACTCCTGAAGTCGGGCAGCGCCTACTACGCCCCAGCGGCGTCCATCGCACAGATGGTGGAGGCGATACTGCTGGACCGGCGGCAGGTGGTGCCGTGCTGCGTGCTGCTGGAGGGGGAGTATGGCATCGACGGGCTGTTCGTGGGGGTGCCGGTGAAGCTGGGCGCCGGAGGCATGCAAGAGATCGTCCAGGTCCAGCTCACGGACGAGGAGCAAGCGGCCCTTCAAGGCTCGGCGGAGGCCGTGCGAGAGCTGGTCGACGTGCTGCACAGTCGAGAGTAGCCGTGAGACCGTCGACGAGAACCATTTACAATCGGTAGTATCTCGTTCGGGACGGCGCGCTGTCCTGAACGAGGGGAATAAACCGCTACCCGCTTTGCAGGGTAGCTTCATGGAGCAGTACTCATGCCCGTCCAAGACCAGAGAGAGATGGAAACACAGATCACGGGAGCCGCACAGGAGCTGCGAGACCTCGAGAGCGTCGACGACGTACGCCGGTGGTGGAGCAAGTACTACACGACGCTGGGCCATCGCCGCCTGGGGCGACTGCTCTTGGGGCAGCCTGTAGACCGGCTGCTGGAGCAGGTACAGCGGGGCACCGCCGAGTAGTCCAACGCAGGGCGTCCCAGGCGGGAGGGGGGTGACGGTGGAGCTGGTCCCGACTCGCATTGGGGAGCGGCAGTTCTGCTGGGGTGAGCGCACGTACATCATGGGCGTGCTCAACCTCACACCCGACTCCTTCTCGGGCGACGGCCTGGGAGAGGACGTCGAAACGGCAGTGGCCCTGGGCCTGGCATTCCAGGAGCAGGGCGCGGACGCCATCGACGTGGGTGGCGAGTCGACCCGTCCCCCAGGCCCGGTCTACGGGGCCGGCGCCATGCCTGTTTCGGAGCAAGAGGAGATACGCCGGGTCATTCCGGTCATCGAACGGCTTCGAGACGCCCTCAGCATCCCCGTCAGCATCGACACGTACAAGGCCGCCGTAGCTCGACGCGCCGTCGAGGCCGGGGCGACCATAATCAACGACGTTTGGGCCCTGAAGCGAGACCCCGACATGGCCCAGGTGGTGGCTGAAACCGGCGTTGCCCTCATTCTGGTGCACAACCAGCACGGCACTGAGTACAGGGACCTCCTGAGAGAGGTGGTGGGGGACCTGCGACAGAGCGTGCAGGTGGCGCTGGACGCAGGGGTGGTCAGGGAGCAGATCATCGTCGATCCGGGGATAGGCTTCGGAAAGACCGCCCAGGACAACCTGCGGCTGCTTCGACGCCTCGACGAGTTCAAGTCGGTGATGGGGCGACCACTCCTGGTGGGCACGTCCCGCAAGTCCACCATCGGCCAGGTGCTGGGGGGCCTGCCAGCCGACCAGCGTGTGGAAGGGACCGCCGCCACGGTGGCCCTGGCCATCGCCAAGGGCGCCGACATGGTCCGCGTTCACGACGTGCAGGCCATGACCCGAGTGGCCCGCATGAGCGACGCCATCGTGCGGGGCTGGCAGCCACCAGAGCCGTGAGGGAGGTCTTCCTGGGCTTGGGCTCCAACCTGGGGGACCGCGAGGCCAACCTGCACCGAGCGATGGAGATGCTGCCCAGCTACGGCGTCACCGTCGTGGAGCAGTCGCCGGTGTACGACACGGCGCCGGTGGATGCGCCGCCGGGCTCCGGGCGGTTCCTGAACGCTGTGTGCCGTGTTGAGACCGCGCTACCGCCTCTGACACTGCTGAAGGCGGTAAAGGGCCTAGAATCGGCCCTGGGGCGCCTTTCCGGCCCTCGAAACGCCCCACGCACCATCGACATCGACATCCTGCTGTACGGCGACCAGGTCGTGGACACGCAGGAGCTGACGGTCCCCCATCCACGTTTCGCGACGCGGGCCTTTGTGCTGACGCCACTGGCAGACATTGCCCCGGACGCCGTACACCCAGTGCTGGGCGTGCGCGTGTGGGAGCTTCTTGCGGCCGCGGCCGGTCGTGAGGAGGTGGTGCGATGGGAGGAAGGCCAAGGGGCTTCGGGAGGAGACGGTTCGCGGGGCTGACCTACTCGCTTTCGTCGCGCATGTCCGGAGGGAGCAGGTTGGGGATGGAGTCCGTGATGGGGTAGTCCTCGGGGCATGCCTCGCAGCGGAGGGTGCCGGTAATCACGTGGTCGTTCTCCGCGTGCTCCTCGATGAGCCGGAGGGCGCCCCTGCACACCGGGCAGGCCAGAATGTCCATCAGGTCCCGTCGCATGACTCCCCTCCTTCCAGGCTCTTGTCCTGCTTCCTATTTTGCCGTTCACACGAGGACAGTGCAACCTTCAAACGGTCAAGACTCCTCAGCTTCCGGTCAGATTGCTCTCGTAGAGGGCCTTCAGCAGGTCCGCCAAGAGCAGGACGGTAACACCTAAGGCGAGGATGAGGACACCGCCCGACAGTGCCCCGGAGACGCGCCGGGCCAGACGGACGACCGCCATGCCGCCCGCGGCCGCCTCCGGGGAGGGGTCCGGGGCGGTGCGTCGAGCCCGGCGGGCCCTGTGGGCCATGATGAACATGATCACGGCCAGGGAGACCTTCACGGCGAGAGTCGCCACGTAGGCGGTGTCGGTGGCACGTGAGGTCAGGCGGTCGAAGGTCAGGATGGCGCCGGTGAGCACCAGGACGGCGATGCACAGCCCCACCAGGGAGCGAAACTCCCGGCCGACTGCAGCGGGGATTGTGGAGCCGCTCTCTCCGGCGCGGCGAATGGCGGGACGCAGCACGAGCATGTAGAAGACGCCGCCGCCCACCCAGGACGCTGCGGCCAGAAGGTGGAGCCAGCGGACCAGCAGCAGGAAGACGTCGCTGATGCTCATGCCGACCACCGGAGTAATGCGGTCCGGGGCAGCGGGCTAGGAGAGGATTTCGCCGGCAAGCTCATCCAGCTTCTCTTCGTTGAGGGGTCCCACCCAGGTGCGGTGGAGGTTGCCCGAGCGGTCGATGAAATAGGTGGCAGGGAATCCCCGCACTTCGAACTCAAGGGTGATCTCTCCCGAGGCATCGCCGGCGATGGGGTAGGTGACTTCCACCTGCTGGATGAAGTCCCGTGCCGCCTGCTCCTGGTCCAGGGAGTTGACGCCAAGGATGATCAGCCCATCGTCTTTGCGTTTATTCCAAACACTCTCGAAGTGGGGCATTTCGGCCCGGCAAGGGGGACACCAGGTGCCCCAGAAGTTGAGGACCACGGGTCTGCCCTGAAGGTCCGCCAGCTGGAACTCCGTGCGCCCTTCAAAGGGGTCGAAGAGTTGCAGGGTCGGATTGGGGAGGTCTCCGCTTGCTCCGGTCATCGTGTCGGAAGGGTCCAACAGGAGCACCCATACCGCCAAGAGCCCCCCTACTGCCAGAAGCGCCCACGCGGCCAGGAACGCCCACCAGCCTCGGGGCCCTGTTCTTCGCCGCAGCATCGAAACCCAGCGGAGCAGCTTCATCAGGGGGATTGTAGGGTGGGCGCTCGGAGGCAGTCAATCGAGGGGCTACTCCCGGCCAAGCTCCTCCTGGATGAGGGCCTCGCCCTTCTCGAGGGCGCGCCGGCGGGTCTCCGGGTCCAGGTTCTGGCGGTTGCCCAGGTACCATGCCAGGGCCTCCTCCGGCGGGAGGCCGGAAGCTGCGCTGCCCAGCCTGGGGCGGCGCTCCCGGACAACCTCCTTGGCGAAGGCGGCGACGACGTGAGCAGGCTTCAGGGCCTCGCGGATGCGCCGGTCGTCGAGGCGGGGCGCAAGCTCCGCGGGGATGCGGACGCGTAGCCGGACGATCGCGCCGGCAACGTGGGTCCGTTCGATCTCCCGGAGAACGACGTCGGTTGGCTCTTCGGCCGTCGGGGGGACGTCGACGTCGATGGTGACGAAGGTGCGGCTTGGGACGGGTACGAACTCCCAGCGAGCGCGTCGCCCATTCGGCATGGTCGGGTCTATCTCGACCAGGCAGAAGCCTTTGTCCTCATTCTCCTCGCCGAAATCCACCGCCTGCAGGCTCCCCGAGTAGACGACGGGCGGCCAGTCTCCGAGGACCTGGTGCTTGTGAATGTGCCCGAGGCCCACGTAGTCCAACGCGGGCAAGGCTACGTTGCCGTACTGGAGAACGTGGTCGCGGCCGAGGGCCATGGAGCGTTCGGAGCCGTAGGTGGCGCCGAGCACGGAGACGTGGGCCGAGAGGACGGCCGGAACGGCAGGATCCAGCCGCTCCACCTCGCGCAGGAGGCGGCGGGTGATTTCCGCTTCGACGTGGGCCTTGAGCTCGGCCACGGACTTGCCCCGATGCTGGTCGCGGGAGAGGAGGTTGCGCCATCGGGGCCAGGGCAGAGCCACAACCTGCAGGGGCCCGGAGCGCGTCTGGATGAGATGGGTCTCCAGCTGCTCGGCAACGGTGACGTGAGGCACGATGAGCGTGGGGAAGATCTCCAGGGAAGTGGCGCTGCTCCTGGCATGGGGTAGGTCGTGGTTGCCCACCAGTAGGAAGACGGGGATGCCCTGCGAGGCGAGAGAGGACACGCGGCGGGCGAACTCTCGCTGGTGGGTCTGCGAGGGGTCGCGGCTCTTGTAGGCATCACCACTGAACATAACAAAGTCAACGTTTTCCCTGACGGCGAACGCGACAAGCTCGTCGAAGGCTGCGAGGAAGTCGAGGAGGCGGGTCGAGAGGCCAAGGTAGAGGCGCCGGTCCACGCCCGGGGCGAAGGAGTCGGGCAGCGCTTCGAGGTCCGCCTCCGTGGCGGGTCTGCCGTAGTTCTCCACGCCAACGTGGACGTCTGAGAAGTGCAGAATGCGCATGGGCCTCCGGGACCCGTGAGGGGTTCAGCCCATTCTACAGTTCAAGCACCCGTCGCAGCCAGCCCGCCAGACCCTCCCGGTCTCGCCGTGTGAGGGCGCCCAGCACCTTCATCACGTGGGAGGCTCGCAGGGTGATGATGCGGGCCCGCACGGTGGTGGGGCCAAGCAGCCCCGCCTCCTGCCAGTCCAGGACGGCGTAGTCGCCGATGCGGGGCACCGAGCGGCCCCGGGACGTGACGGGTGCGATCATCACCTCGCCCGTGCCGCTGTTGTAGTGGTCGCTGCTGACCACGACCGCGGGGCGGCGCTTGGACGGCATGACTGCGTTGAGGGGGTAGGGAACCAGGACAACCTCGCCGTGGTGCAGACTAGGCCCGGTCATACTTGGCGTCCTCCTCCGTGTCCCAGTCCGCCTCAAGGGACTCCGTGGTGATGGTGGCGAAGGCTTCGGCCTCTTCCTGGAGAGAGAACTCCTGGACGGCCTTTCGAGTGGCCACGTAGCGGTCCGAGCCGCCGGGCCAGGGCATGACTTCCATGTATCCCGCCTTCACCTGCTGGCCGATCCACTGGTGGGGTGTGTCATGCTCGTCCAGCAGGCGGAAGAGGCCGGGCTGGTCGAGCCCACCGGCGGCGAAGAGGCGAGTGAGCAGGTCGCGGCGGCGACGGTAGTAGCGCTCCAGCGTCTCCTCCTGGGGGGCATCGAGTAGCTCTTGGAGCTTGTCCACTGCCTCGCGGATGCTCCGCAGGCAGCGCACGATCTCATCGGTACGACTGTTTACCATACGCTAACCTCCTGGAAGACGAACGCTCTCTACTCTATCAGAAGGCTGCAGCACAGGACAAGAGGGCGGCGGGCCGCTCACGACGCCAGTTTCTCCTCCAGCACCGCCTTCAGGTCCGCGATGGGCACGCGCGTCTGGGCCATGCTGTCCCGCTCACGCACGGTGACCTGGCTGTCCTCGAGGGACTGGAAGTCGACGGTGATGCAGAGGGGCGTGCCGACTTCGTCGAAGCGGCGGTAGCGCCGGCCGATGCTCTGAGCGTCGTCGTAGTCGATGGCCCATCGGCCCAGGGCGATGAGGTCCTGGTACACCTCCCGGGCGAGGGGAGTCAGCGTGGCGTTGCGGCTGAGGGGCAGCACAGCGGCCTTCACCGGCGCCAGGGCCGGGTGCAGCTTCAGCAGGACCCGCTTCTCCGTTTTGCCAGAGGCCGTAGTGACCTCCTCCTCTCGGTAGGCGTCCATGAGGAAGGTGAGGGCGGCGCGGTCCGCGCCTGCCGACGGCTCGATGACGTAGGGCGTGAGGTGCTGGCCCGTCTCCTCGTCGAAGAAGGCCAGGTTCTCCTGGCTGAACTCACGGTGGCGTCTGAGGTCGAAGTCGGTGCGGTTGGCGATCCCCTCCAGCTCGCCCCACCCCCAGGGGAAGCGGTACTCGATGTCGGAGGTGGCCTTGGAGTAGTGGGAGAGCTGGTCGGCGTCGTGGGGGCGCACACGGAGGTTCTCCTGGCGTATGCCGTAGTGGTCGTACCAGCGGCTGCGCTCCTGGACCCAGCGTTCGTGCCACTCGTCGTCGGTGCCGGGGCGTACGAAGAACTCGATCTCCATCATCTCGAACTCGCGAGTGCGGAAGACGAAGTTGCCCGGCGTGATCTCGTTGCGGAAAGCCTTGCCAGTCTGGGCCACGCCGAAGGGGAGTTTCTTCCTCGTGGTGTTGAGCACGTTGAGGAAGTTGACGAAGATGCCCTGGGCCGTCTCCGGCCGCAGATAGACGACGCTGGCCGTGTCCTCCACCGGGCCCATGTGGCTGCGGAACATGAGGTTGAACTGGCGGGCTTCGGTGAGAGGGCCGCCGCAGTCGGGGCAGACGCCCTCGGTGGGGACCTGGTCGGCCCGGAAGCGGTGGTGGCACGCCCGGCACTCGACGAGGGGGTCGGTGAAGTTCTCCAGGTGGCCGCTGGCCTCCCACACCCTGGGGTGCATCAGGATGGCCGAGTCCAGGCCGACCATGTCGTCCCGACGCAGCACGGTGTCCCGCCACCAGGTCTCCTTGACGTTTCGCTTCAGCTCCACGCCCAGGGGCCCGTAGTCCCAGGTGCTGCCCAGGCCACCGTAGATCTCGCTGCTCTGGAAGATGAACCCCCGCCTCTTGCACAGTGAAACAATCTTGTCCAGGGCGACAGGTGCAGGGAGCTCAGTCACGCTTTCTCCTCCCAGGGCGCAGGCTTCCGAAAGCCTACCATGCGTTGCGAGAAAACTCCAAGGCGGCATGCGGCCCCCACGGAGGCCATGCTAGAATGGTGCGCAAGCTCAGTACCGGGAGCGCCCATCGTGCCGATCTACGAGTATCGATGCCAGAAGTGCCGCCGACGGGTGGAGGTGCTGGTCAAGACCTTTTCCGCGGCTGCGACGACGCCCGCCTGCCCCCGCTGCGGCAGCAACCAGCTCCATCGCCTGGTTTCCCGGGTCACTGTCATCAAGTCCTGGGGCAGCAGCCTCTACGACGGAGGCATGGAGTCCCTGGGCGACGTGGACGAGAACGACCCGCAGGAGATGCAGTCCTGGATGCGCCGCATGCGAGCGGAGATGGGCGACGACACCGGCGACCTCAGCGAAATGGACATGCTCGACCTGGGCATCGCTCCCGATGAAGGGGACCACTTCCACGACGACAGCGACGCCTAGCGTGACGCCGTACTCAGCCGCGCTCAGCGAAGCCCTGAAGCAGGGCCTTCTGCTGCTGGAGAGCGCGGTCACCCAGCCCATCGGCCTGACGTACGACCTTCGCACTGCTCGCGAGGCCCTCTTTCCGGAGCCGGGGCCCGCCTCGGACGCTGCCTCTGCGGAAAGCGGGACCCTGCGCAGACGAGCTCGCACGCCCGTGGACCAGGGGTTGGCCATCCTCCCCATGGTCCGGGCGTGCATCGCGCAGCTTGTCGCTAGCGAAGAGATGGATGCGGCCGCAGGCGAGCGAACGCAGCGGGTTGTGGCCCGAGCGGAGGCCCGGCTGGGCGCGCAGCTACGGGAGGAGCAGGCCAAGAAGGTGTGCGGCCTCTACGTCATCATCGACCCGCAGGCCTCACGCGGCGATGCGCTGAAGGTGGCGGAGGAGGCCCTGGAAGGGGGCGCGAGGCTCCTCCAGTGGCGGGACAAGAGCCGGGACAAGGGTGACCAGCTTCCGGACTGCCTTCGCCTGGTGGAGATGTGCGCCGCCCACAATGCCCTCCTCATCGTCAACGACCACGCAGACCTGGCCGCGGCGAGCAACGCTCACGGGCTCCACGTAGGCCAGCACGACCTTCCGCTAGCCGAGGCCCGAAGCCTCCTTGCCCCCTCGCAATTGGCGGGGCGCTCCAACGCCACGGTGGAGGAGGCGCAGGAGTCCGAGAGCGGCGGCGCCGACTATGTTGCGGTGGGCCGCATGTTCCACACGGAGAGCAAGAGCAACACACGCCCCGCAGGTTTGGAGACGCTGCGCCGCGTCCGGGAGACGGCCCAGGCGCCCCTGGTGGCCATAGGCGGTATCACGGATGAGAACGTGGAGAGCGTTGTCGAGGCGGGCGCTGACGCGGTGGCCGTCATCGGCGCGGTGGCCGGAGCGGCAGACCCCCGCGAGGCTGCGAAGCGGCTGGCGGAGCGCATCGGCAACGCGCTGGAGCGGCGCGGAGGCGCGTCATGAACCACCGGGAGCGTCTAGCGGCGCTTGGCGAGGAGGCCCGGACCGCGCTGTCGGCCAAGTTCACCGCCCGAGAGCGGGCGCTGCGTCGGTCGCGAGAGACGATCCAGCACGCCGCCAACACCATTCGAGCTGTCCATCGCGGCGAGTTGGAGGAGGCGCGCGACCTCCTGGAGTCGGCGCGCATGGCCCTGGCGGAGGTGGAAGAGAGCCTGCACGACCATCGGGACGTCTACTACGCGGGCTTCGTGCAGGACGCGCAGAAGGAGTTTGTTGAGGCCCACGCGACCCTGGCCTTCGTCTCGGGCAACCCCCTGCCGGGGCCGGAGGAGCTGGGCGTGGGCTTCGCCGCGTACCTGAACGGACTCGCGGAGGCCATAGGGGAAATGCGGCGCTACGTCCTGGACGCCCTTCGCCGCGACGACGTCTCCCGCTGCGAGGAGCTGCTGGAGACGATGGACGAGGTCTACACGCTGCTCGTGACCATCGACTTCCCCGACGCCATCACGCGGGGACTGCGCCGCACGACCGACTCGATGCGGGGCGTCCTGGAGCGCACCAGGGGCGACCTGACGACCGCCCTGCGCCAGCGCAGCCTGGAGCAGCGCCTGGCGGCCTTCGAAGGAAAGTGGGGTGAGGAGCGGTCTTCCGGCAGCGAATAGGCAACGCCGGCCCGCTCAGCCGCTTCCGGTAGAGGACGCAGGCGGCACCATCCGAGCAAGAACCCTGGCCTTTCGCATGCTGGTCTGCGCGCCCAGGTGGGCCTGGGCCAGCCGTTTGCGCACCCGCAGCACAGCCTTTCCCGTCCTTTCCCGCTCCCTCACCTCGTGGGAGAGGGCCGCGGAGGCCTCTTGCGGGAGTCTATGGACGGACCGTGTCGCGCTTCAAGCCTCCGGCGATGGGAGGTCGTCCGTGGTGACGGCGTTCTCGACCTGCTGGATGCGGCGCACGGCGCCCCGGCCGTCCGCTTCCACGGCCACGAGGTCGATGCGCCAGTGGGGTTCGGCGCTGTGCTCCTGGAGGTAGTGCTGCGCCGCAAGAACGAGGCGCTCCCGCTTCCGAGGCGTGATGGACTCCTGCGGCGAGCCGAACGCTTCACCCCGGCGGGTGCGCACCTCGACGAAGACCAGGACCTCGCCCTGTGACGCCACGATGTCGATCTCTCCCCAGCGGCAGCGGTAGTTGGTGGCTTCGATGGAGTAGCCGCGTTGCCGGAGGTAGGCGCGGGCGGCGGCCTCCCCACGCGCTCCCAGAGCCAGCCGTTCGTTAGCCATGGTCCGCTTCCAGGAGGCGGCGCACGGGTGCGAACAGCCGCCGATGCACCGGCGAAGGCCCCAGGCACTGCAGGGCCTCCATGTGTCTTTGGGTTCCGTACCCCTTGTGGCGGGCGAAGCCGTACGCGGGATACCGGCGGTCAAGCTGCTCCATCATGCGGTCGCGGGCCACCTTCGCCACGATGGAGGCGGCAGCGATGCAGTAGCAGAGCGCGTCGCCATCGATCACGGCCTTCTTCGGTGGGCCGCCGCGGAGGCGCTCACGCCCGTCGACCAGAAGGAAGTCAGGCGCCGGGTGGAGCTTCGACACGGCCCGGCGCATGGCCCGGTGGGTAGCCTTCACGAGGCCCAGCCTGTCGATGTCTCGAGAGGACGCATGTCCCACGCCTACTGCGACCGCCTCGTGGAGTGCTGCAGCCAGCTCGCTCCGGGCCTTCGGGGTGAGGAGCTTGCTGTCACGGATGCGCTCCATCCAGGGGGCTTCGAAGTCGGGGGGGAGGATGACGGCGGCGGCTACGACGGGTCCAGCCAGAGGGCCCCGGCCAGCTTCGTCGATGCCGGCCACCCGCCGGTATCCCTGGGCCCACAGGGCGTGCTCTTCCTTCCAGGTGGGGAGGATCCCCACGGCGCTAGGCCATCTCAGAGGAGGGCAGCAGTCCGAGGATGAAGCCAATGTGGCCGTTATGCTCGGACTCGTGGTGGGCGACCATCTGGAGGATGCGGACGACGGTGACCGTTGGGCTGCGGCGGGGCCAGACCGTGTCCTGCAATCGCGACAGGTCGAAGGTGCGCAGCCGGTCGAGGAACGCCTCGCGTACGGCCGCGGCATAGGCCAGCATCTCGTCCAGGGGCGGGTGCTGGAAGGAGGCCACGTCCTCAGGCCCCCAGCCGTTGCCCGTGAACCAGATCCCCGTCGCGTCGGCGGGGGGTTCGGGGAGCGTCCAGCGCCGGTCCCAGCCGTCCCGCCGCCACAGCTCCTGTTCGGCGCCGAGGACGCGCATGAAGTAGTCCTCCACGCGGAAGATGTGGAACAGGAGAAAGCCGACGGTGTTCGCCTCAGGGGTGATCTGCCAAGTCAGCTGCCGGGGCGTCAGTCCCTCGACCATGTTCAGGGTGCCGGTACGGGTACGGGCTATGGCGTCGGCTACGTAGTCTCGCACGTCCACGGGAGACCTCCCACGTCAGAGTGTGTGCGGGCGCCCCTACGAGGTCAGGCGGTGGCGGGGGCTGCGGCGTGTGCAGGGCGGAGGGCGCCTTCGATGAAGCCGCCTCCCAGGACCGATTCACCGCTGTAGAAGACGACGGCCTGGCCGGGCGTGATTGCCCTCTGTGGCTCGTGGAAGCGCACCTCCACCGTCTCGTCGCCGGGGTAGAGGGTGGCGGGCGTCTCCTGGGACTTGTAGCGGCTCTTCACCCCAACCTCCAGTGGCGTCTGCGGCGCCGTCCCCGCAATCCAGCTGACCCTGCCGGCACGGAGGCCGCCAGCGTATAGAGCCTCCTCCGGGCCGACAACGACCCGGCGCGTCTCTGCATCGAGGCCCACGACATAACGTGGCGCACTGGACGTGAGGCCCAAGCCGCGCCGCTGCCCGACGGTGAAGTAGCTCACCCCCTGGTGAGTCCCGAGCACCCGTCCGTCCAGGTCGACGATTTCACCGGGAGCGGGCTGCATCCACCGGCTGAGGAGCTCGCGGTAGTCGCCCTGGGGCACGAAGCAGATCTCCTGGCTGTCCGGCTTGCCGGCCACCGGGAGTCCGGCGTCCGCGGCCAGACGGCGGGTCTCCTCCTTTGGGAGGTGGCCGATGGGGAAGAGGAGGCGGCGGAGCTGCTCCTGGCCCAGGCCAAAGAGCACGTACGACTGGTCCTTGCGAGGGTCCCTGGCACGAAGGAGATGCCAGACGCCGTCGGACTCTGCGATCCGGGCGTAGTGGCCCGTCGCAACGGCGTCCGCGCCAAGCTGGAGTGAGCGCTCCAGGAGGAAGTCGAACTTGATGCGGTCGTTGCAGGCGATGCAGGGGTGGGGCGTCCGGCCCCGCTCGTACTCGCCGAAGAAGTAGTCCACCACGCGGGCGCGGAACTCCCGCTCAGCGTTGACGACGTAGTGGCGGGCGCCGATGACCTGGCAGACCCGCCGAGCGTCGTCGATGTCCTCCGCGGAGCAGCAGCTGCGGCTCATCGGTGCGGCGTCCGGACGTTCGAGCGTCGACAGACGCAGCGTGACACCGATGACCTCGTAGCCTGCCTGGGCCAGCAGCAGGGCGGCCACGGAGGAGTCGACGCCTCCGCTCATGGCGACTACAATACGACCGCGGTCCATCACTCCTCCTTCGTAGACAGGATACCATGGCAGGCAGCGGGGAGTCAGGACGCCTTCCCACGCCTGAAACCCTTGTACGTTCCTGAGGCCGCTGCTATAGTGGGACGACCCCGAGCCCCTGTAGCTCAGCGGATAGAGCACCGGCCTCCGGAGCCGGGTGCGGGTGTTCGAGTCACCCCAGGGGCACTCCCATGTATAGCTCTCGGACTCCCTGAGAAGTACGCCCGGGTCCCTCGGGGAGGACGGCGGGGCGTGGCCCAGAGGTAGGGCGCCTGGTTTGGGACCAGGAGGTCGGCGGTTCAAATCCGCCCGCCCCGACTCCTTCGGCCGGGAGAGAAGGCCAAGTTGCCAGAACCTGACGAGAACACCGCCGCGGCCGCAGACGCAGCGACGGAACAGCCCACCGGCGCCCCCACCACTCAGGGGGCCGGCGGGCAGGCCAAAGCGCCGGTGCAGGAGGCTCCTCCATCCTCGTCTGTGGAGTCCTTCAAGCAACTCTTCAACTCCCTCAGCATCGCCTCGTTCCGAAACCTCTGGATCGGCATGCTGCTGCAGATGGGCGGCATGCAGGTGCAGATGATGGTCCGGGGCTACTTCGTGTACCAGCTCACGGAGTCCCCAATTCTCCTGGGCGTCGTGAGCGCTCCGGCGGCCGTCCCGGCCTTGGTGTTCGGGCTCTTTGGCGGCGTGCTGGCAGACCGGGTGGAGAAGAAGCGGATCATCCAGGCCGGCCAGGCGGTCTCCGTCCTCCTGGCCCTCTTTGTTGCCATTTCCATCACCACCGGGGTGGTCACATGGCACTACCTCCTGGTCAGCTCCATCATCCAGGGAGGGCTCATGCCGGTGATGATGCCTGCCCGCCAATCGATCATTCCGCAGCTGGTGAGCCGGGAACGCCTGATGAACGCTGTGGCTCTGAACTCGATGGGACGCGGCGTCACCACCCTCTTCGCCCCTGCAATGGGAGGGGGCTTCATTGTGCTGCTGGGCGTGGACGGCGCCTACTACGCCCTGGCGGCCATGTTCGTCGGGTCGATGATGCTCACGGCGCTGCTGCCCAAGATCGAACCGGCGCTGCGGGCAACGAGAACCTCGATTCTGGCGGACCTGTTCGATGGGCTCCGGTACATTCGCTCCACGACGACCATCCTGCAGCTCCTCCTGCTGTCCCTGTGCACCACCATGCTGGCCATGCCGATCCGTTTCATTCTGCCCATCTTCGCGGAGGACGTCTTCACGGTGGGTGCGGACGGCCTGGGGCTCATGATGAGCGCCATGGGGCTGGGGAGCCTGGGTGGCGCCGTCTTCATCGCAGCAACGGGGAGATCGGGGCGTCGAGGGCTTCTTCTGACGGGTAGCAGCCTTGTCACCGGAGGTTCCCTGCTGGGGTTCGCCGTGGTCTCGGAGTTTGCTCCGTTCTACATGGCGGCACTGGGCATCCTGGCAGTCGTGGGGCTGTTCGAGGCGGGACGGATGACGCTAAACAACGGCCTCCTCATCGAGTACACGGAGGACCGCTACCGGGGCCGGGTCATGAGCGTTTTCGTTTTGAACTTCGCCCTCATGCCCATGGGCGTGCTGCCGCTGACCCTTGTCGCAGACTGGATAGGAGCGCCGCAGGCCCTGGGCATCATGGCGCTGCTCCTCATAGCAATCAGCACGATCTTCCTCATCGTGACTCCCCACCTGCGCCGCCTGCAGTAGCGCTGGCAACAGCCGGTGCATCTCTATTCGGTCTTCTTTACGTAATACCTCTTGTCGTGCCTGCGGATTCGCTCGGTCTCTTTGACAATAGGTGCGGGGGGCCTTGTGGTGGCGACGATACGGAGAGGCATCCACTTCGCGGTCGTCCTTGCAGCGCCGGATGCGCCGTCACCCGTAGCGACAGCGGTGGCGTTGCCGTCACCTGCTCCTACGATGCCTCCTGTACCCACGCCGACCGCGTCGCCGTCACCGGTGGCCACGGCGTCGGTCGCAGCCTCGCCTGAACCGACGCCGACTCCAGAACCACATGGAGTCGAGACTAATCATGCACTGAGCATCTGCGATCAATGGAGCGGCTGGCACAGGCCCTTCCTGCACTGGGCGCAAGACGGCTCTCTGATCGTGTTCGATGCTTACGACACAATATGGACCCTGGAGCTCGAAGACGCACGGCTGCGAGAGATCGCTGACGTGGACCAAAACTACAACCCCCTCTATTCCCAATCAAGCGTGGAACTCACCTACGGGTTTTACGCCGACTTGTCACCCGACGGGTCCCGGATCGTCTACTCGACCTGCGAATACGTGATCATTGGTAGCGCTAGGCCGTACGAGGTCGCCATGGTGAATGTCGACGGCACCGAGCGGAGGCGTTTGACGAAGACCGAGACCCCCGATGGCCATCCCGCCTGGTCCCCCGACGGGACCCACGTGGCCTTCGCGCCGTACAGAGAAACTAGGCCCTTCCGCGGGATACACCTGGCCATCATGGCGGTAGAGACGGGAGAACTACGACTGCTCGTCCCTCAAGCCGAAGTACACCCCTTGCACCCTCCGGTATGGTCTCCCGACGGCCAGCGCCTGGCGTACATCGCAGATGAGGGATCCTCCTTCAACGACGGAGTCCTCTACATCACAGAAGCGGGCGTATCGAAGCCAACCAGGATACGGGAAACGACTGTGCCGACGGTGGATGTGCCCGAGCCGATTCGGATAGGGGAGACACAGGTGCTGCCGGCGTGGTCTCCGGACAGCGAGGAAATCGCCGTTGCCATGATCGAAGGAGAGGAGTCCGTACTGTACGCGGCCAAGGCCGACGGCACGGGGATGCGGGAGCTCTGGCGCAGTGGCGCCGACGACACTTCGTCTCTGCCCATCTCCCACGTGTCCTGGTCCCCCGACGGAACGGAGGTCCTCTTCGTCGTTGCCGACGGCGTCCAGATTGTCCGTCCTGACGGAAGTGGCGTACGCACCCTGGCTGGTAGCGACGCACGAGGTTTCGTGGTTCCGGGCTCAACTCCATGGTCGCCTTCCTCAGCCGCTCCGTTGCGGCTAGGCCGTTTTCGCTGGCAATGGGCATCGGTCACAGCTGAGTGGTCGCCTGATGGGTCGATGATCGCACTCCATGGACCCGAGGGCGGCGTGGACATCGTAAACCGGGACGGCTCGAACTGGCGCAACCTGGTGTGGGTCGCCGAGGATGATGGCGCGGTCCACTCGGTCAACACGCCCGTCGACCGGGCGGTCTGCTCCGCCGGCATCGTCGTGCCTGAGCCCGAGGCCAACCCCGGCCTGGTGAAGGACTGCAGGACTCTGGTGGGGATATGGAACTACTACGGCTGGGACGAACTGGCCTGGGACACCTCCGCCCCCATCACTGAGTGGGAGGGCGTGGTGGTCGGTGGGTCACCTCCGCGCGTCCGCGAGCTGAGGTTGCCTGCCAGGGTGAGTAGCCATGAGATCACGCTCATCCCGCCGGAGCTAAGCAACTTGGCAGAGCTTCGCGTGCTGGATTTCAATGACAACTTCCTGGGGGAGCAGATACCCGCGGAACTGGCCAATCTCACAGAGCTACGGGTGGTGACCGGCCTTTCGAGCCTGCAACAGGTGTACGTCCGTGGTGACGAACCGGATACCGTCTTGGAGGTGGACAGCTGCCTACCGGCCGCACTGCCGGCGATCTGGGTTTGGGCCAGCAGGCTGGAGCGCTGCGCAGAGTGAGGAGCGGCCACGCTCCTCGTTTGATTTCGAGGCAGTAGAGTATTTGACGGCCCCCAGGCACGCTTGCTACACTCCCCTCGCAGAGACCACCCCTACGACTCAGTCATCTGCGGCCTTCGAATTTACCAGTATCGAGGAGGAGGAAAGACCATGGCATGCGGCGAAAAGCGGGTTGATGCGGGAAGCCTGACATTTGGCGTGCGGTACCGAGTCATCTCGGGCGACCAGGGTGTGACCATCCGGGCGATGAGTTCCTCGACCGGCGAGGAGACGGAGCTTGTGAGCTTCGACTGCTTCGACCAGCAGCCCCACTACCATTACGGCGCGGAGGGTCGCAACCAACGAGTCGTCATGGACAAGACGACGGCGGGCAACCCCGTCGGCTGGGCGCTGAAGCAGCTGCGAGGCCGGCTACCTCAGATGCTGGAGCGAGCGGGCTACGGGGAGGCCATCGACCAGGACGCGGTTGCCAGTGCGCTGGACGAGGTGGAGAAGGAGGCCCGCTCCATGGCCGTCACGCACAGGAGCGTGACGGTGCACAACCGCGGCGAGCCCGTCTTCGAGGCTGGTAACGTCAGGTTCGGCCTGGAATACCGGAACCTGAGCGTGGGACAGGGCATGGCCATCCACGTCCTCAGCGACGTGGCCGGGCAGGAGATCGAGCTTCTGGCCTTCGACTGCTTCGACCAGAACGCCCACTACCACTACGGCCCCCGCAACCAGAACGTGGTGTTGCAGTGGGACCGGACCGTGGTGCCTGACCCCCTGCAGTGGACGCTGGAGCAGTTCAAGGGCGGCAACCTGGGCGGCATGCTGCAGCGAGCGGGCTACCCCTCCATCGTCGCGGAGATGGACGACGACCTAGTGCGGCGAGTCGTGGCCGAGAAGGTGGAGCCGGCGGCCCTGGAGATGCAGGCCACCAACTCCGCGTAGCGTCTCCACTCCGCTGAGGCGCCGAGGCTTCGCCCTAGACCCGGCGAAGGCCGGGGATGACCGCGAGTATGCCCAGCATGCTCAGCGTGCCAAGGGCGCCCATTGCCGCTACGGTGGGCGTGGGTCCAAGGTTCTCTGCGGCCGCTCCCATCACGAAAATGCCAAAAGGCATGAGCCCCATGATGACGAACCGGATGCTGGAGACGCGTCCCCGGATGTGGTCCGGCGCAAGCACCTGCATCAGCGTGATGTTGGTGCTCATGAAGAGCTGAAGGCAGAAGCCCAGGAAGAGCGTCAACCCCAGGGAGAGCAGGAAGAACGGGGATAGGGCGAAGAGGGCGATGAATACGCCCAGGAAGATGCCTCCGCCTGAGAGCAGCAGGCTCCGATAGGGTGAGTTCCCCAGCGCAGCAACCACGACCGACGCGACGATGGAACCCAGCCCGGCAGCCGCGGCGATGAGCCCCAGCCCGAATCGAGGCGTCAGCGTC
This sequence comes from Dehalococcoidia bacterium, assembly GCA_965249315.1. Lineage (GTDB taxonomy): Bacteria > Chloroflexota > Dehalococcoidia > Lucifugimonadales > UBA1127 > CBDBGD01. Next base: position 119,189 of record OZ252225.1, read on the forward strand.
TCGTGGGCGTCTGCTGGCAGGCCCATGAACCCCGTGCCTCCCGGCTCGCTGAGAAGGCTGTCGGCAAAAACGGGGAGTAGGGTCTGCCACGGCATGGCGAATAGCGACACTGCCAGCCCCATCAGCAGCAGTCCCATCATCACCTGCCGGCTTCGAATCCACGTGAACCCCTCGATGATGCTCTGCAGCATGGGCGTCCGCGCCGGGCCGCCGCTCGACTGCTCAGGCCTGATGGTGACGAACAGCAGGGTCGCCAGGAGGACCAAGACCGCCGGGATGAGGAAGGCTTCGCCGATCCCGAAAACAGCCATCAGGAATCCCGCCAGCGCCGGGCCAACGAGCTGGGCGCCGCTGAAGACCGCAGTCACCAGCGCGAACCCGCTGGGCATGTCCTCTCGGCGCGTCACGAGGTTGGCGACAATGGCGTTCCGCGACGGCATGGAGAGGGAGAAGGTCACGCCGTTCAGCAGGGACAGTACGAACACGTGCCAGATCTCTACCATGTCGAAGAGGGTCAGCAGGGCCAGGGCCAGGATGAAGATGAAGTTGAACGCCTCGGTGGATACGAGGATGGACTTCCGGCTCACCCTGTCGGCCAGCGCCCCTCCGACCAGGGCCAGGAATAGGATCGGCAGGCCGGATACGCCCTGAATGGCCGACACCATGAAGGGGGAGTTGGTGAGCTCCAACATGAGCTGGCCCCTCACCAGCATCATCATGAAGAAGGACGTGACCGTGAGAAGGGAGCCTATCCAGAAGCGGGTGAAGTCCGGGTAGCTAAATGCGCGAAACGGGCCCTGCATCGGAGAGGCGCGGTCCGACCCGGCTGGTGGCCCTCCCGACCCTGACGTCACTCTCGGCCTCCCAGCCGTCGAAATGCCTCCACTGCCTCCCGCCACACATGTGCGGGGCGAGGGGAGGCGATGGCGGACATGTGGGCGCAGCCCTGGAAGCCCCACACCGCCAGGTCCCGGACTCCCGCGCTCGCAGCCGCTTCAGCCGCAGCGCCGACCTCGGTCTCCCGACCGGGGTCGATGAGGAAGCCCTGGAGCCAGACCTGGGGCTGCTTGCCCCACTCGCAGCACAGCGTCGTCAGCGTGTGGGCCCAGTGGCCCACGAAGTCAGCGACGTCGTGGTTCCAGAGATGCCAGAAGGGGGTAACACCGAGGGTCTCCACCGACGCCATGCGCGCTACCTTCGTCCAGTCAGTCAAGCCGCGGACCGGGTCCACGAAAGGGTGGAGGCAGACGGTGTTTCGGACGCCCTTCGCTGCGCCGTACTCGCAGACGGTTTCCAGGAACCGCACGACGCTGTCGTCCCGGAACGCAACGACGCTGGGCGTGAGCTCCACGGGCATCGGTTCGCCGTACTCCGCCCGGTACGCGGCGCGGCAGGCGTCGCACCAACAGGTGAGGCTGCCGGCCGACGGGGACTCTTCGCCTGGGATGGCAAGGTGCGGCTCGTCCCAGAACAGGGCGTCGGCGCCCAGCTCCACTGCGGCGTCGACCCAACTGCGCACGAAGGCCTGGAAGCGCTGCGAGCGGAGGCAGGCCATCGGCACGGGCGTGCCGTCGGCGCGGACCTGCCAGTCGTCGCGGTGGTGCAGGAGGAAGTTGCTGAAGGCCTCGCCGCCGAAGACGCCACCGACGCCCCAGGGGTCCAGGTGCGCCTCCAGGCCGGCGTTGCGGGTCAGCGCTACGATCTCCCCCACGGCGCCCCGGTAGAAGCGAAGGTCCTCCTCGCTGAAGGTGTGGACGACGTAGGAGCAGCCGGCCGCGACGATCTCCGGGAGGTCCCGGTCGCGGTAGTGCCGCGGGATGCGGTTGCCGAAGTAGCTCACGCCCAGCTTCATGCGCTCCGCTCTACGGAGAAGTCCGATGAATGGTACACCACCTGCCCACCGACCAGGGTGAGGACCACGCGGAGGTCGCGGTCCATGACGACAACGTCCGCGTCCACCCCGGGCTGCAGGCTGCCTTTGGAGGCGTCGGCGCCGATGAGGCGGGCGGGGAGCAGCGTCGCCATGCCAAGAGCGTCCTGCAGGGGCATTCCCGTCCATTCGATGACGTTGCGGAGCGCCTGGTCCATGGTGAGCGTGCTTCCGGCCAGAGTGCCGTCGGCGAGGCGGCAGGCCCCGTTGCGCACGCTGACGCTTCTACCGAGCAGCGAGAACTCCTGCGCTGCCGTTCCCACGGGCGGCATAGAATCGGTGACCAACGCGACCCGCCCCACGCCCTTGGCCCGCACCGCTGCGCGCACTACCGCGGGGTGCACGTGGACGCCGTCGGCGATCAGGCTGGCGCTGAGCTCGTCCAGGGCCAGGGCAGCGCCGACGGCTCCCGGCTGGCGAGCGGAGAGGCCGCCCGTGGCGTTGAAGAGATGCGTGACGAGGGAAGCTCCGAGATGGGCTGCCTCAGCAGTCTCGTCGTAGGTCGCCGCTGTGTGCCCCACGGCCACGGCCACCCGGCCTCGCACCGCCTCGCTGATAACCTTTGACGCTCCGGGCAGCTCCGGCGCCAGGGTCAAGAGGCGAAGAGCGCCGTCGCTGGTCTCGAGCCATCGGGCGAGCCCGGCCATCGAAGGCGGGCGGAAGAGATTGCGGTCGTGGGCGCCTGCGCGGTTCGGGTTCAGGAAGGGTCCCTCCATGTGTACGCCCAGCACCTGAGCCCCCGCCGGGGGACCTGCGCAGGCCTTTGCCGCCGCCGCCAAGGCCCGGTGCGTCACCTCCTCGGAGCTCGACAGGAGCGTGGGGAGGAAGCTCGTGCATCCGAACTGAGGCAGGGCCGCGGCCATGCTACCAAGGGCTTCGACGGTGGGTTCCTCGCTGAACAGGGTCCCGGCTGCCCCGTTGACCTGGAGGTCGACGAAACCCGGGGCGATGACGCCGCCCCTGACGTCGATGCGCTCCACATCCTCGGACTCCGGAGGAGCGACGTCCCGGAGGGGACCCACGGCGGCTATCCGGCGGTCGCGGACAAGCACAGCGCCGTCGCGGACCACGGTGTTGGGGGTGTACAGGTCTCCGCCGTGGAGGAGGAGGGACACGTGACTTTCGGGAGTCGGGAGGAGGCTCAGCGGAGGTAGGCCTGGTGCTCGTAGCAAAAGGTGAAGGAGTCGTCAGCGAGCGGCAGCTTGCGGATGATGGCGTGCCCGGTCTTCTTCCAGTGGTGGGTGTCGTGGGAGTTCAGGGACTCGCAGCAACCCACGTAGCCGCAGGTCATGCACATGCGCAGAGGCCCCGGCAGACTGCAGTCCTGGCACTCGGTCGCCTGAGGCTCGACGTCGGCCACCACCTGGCCGGCTAGGTGCTCACACTCTTGTTTCAGCATAGCGGCTTCCACCCTTCTCCAAACGACATAGCGGGCGATGCGTGCAAGGAACGAGCCGAGTGTAGCAGCGCCTCTTCGGCACGGTCAAGCACGTGTACTGGCGTGCTATAATGGGCCGACCCGTGCCCCCAACGCATGGCGGGCGTGGAGCAACGTACGAGAGGTGTCGAATGGCCCAGCAGACGGTGCGCCTCACCACCCTGGCCAACTGCGCCGGCTGAGCTTCCAAGCTTAGTCCTGAGGACCTGGGTCAGGTCCTGAGCGCGCTACCACAGATCGAGGATGCCAACCTCCTGGTGGGGTACGGCACCCGGGATGACGCCGCGGTCTACCGGATGGATGGGGACTTGGCCCTCATTCAGACAGTGGACTTCTTCCCCCCCATCGTGGACGACCCCTACTGGTACGGGGCCATCGCCGTGGCCAACTCGCTGAGCGACGTCTACGCGATGGGCGGACGGCCGCTGCTGGCCATGAACATCCTCTGCTGGCCGGCCGACGTGGACAAGGCGATACTGGGCCGCGTCCTGCAGGGCGGGCACGAGAAGGCCCACGAAGCAGGTGTGCTCATCGTTGGCGGGCACTCCATTGACGACCAGGAGCCCAAGTACGGCCTTTCGGTGACCGGCGTGGTGAAGCCGGGCGAGCAGACCTCGAACGATGCGGCCCAGCCGGGCGACGTTCTGGTGCTGACCAAGCCCATCGGCACGGGGATCATCACCACCGCAGGCAAGGGAGAAAAGGCTTCCACAGAGGTTATGGACGAGGCGATCCGCATCATGGCCGCGCTAAACCGGGACGCCAGCGCGGCCATGATGTCCGTTGGCGTGCACGCCTGCACGGACGTCACGGGCTTCGGTCTTCTCGGCCATCTGAACGGCATGGTCGCAGGCAGTCGCGTGGGCGCCCAGATTCGGGCTGGCGCCGTGCCCGTGCTGCCCGGCGTGTTGGACCTGCTCCATCAGGGCTACGTTGCGGGCGGGACGCAGCGGAACCTCAGTGCAGCGCAGAAATGGACCCGGTGGCACCCCGACGTCTCCGCCGAGACCCAGATCCTCCTCTGCGACGCCCAAACATCCGGCGGCCTCCTCATCGCTCTGCCCCCGGAGCGAGTGGACGCGCTGCTCGATGCGCTTCGAGCCAGAGGCGCCGAGGGCACTGTCATCGGAGAGATGACTCGCGCCGGGGACACCGCCATCGACGTCATCCCGTAGCCGCAGGCCTCGGACTGGGGAGCGAAAGGGCGCGATGCAGGGAAGGGGAAAGGCGACGGTCGACCTAGCGACCGAGCTGGCGGAGGGCCTGACCGACTCCCGTCGCCGCCTCCAGGAGCTGGTGGCCGATCTGAACGACCAGCAGATGCTGGGCCCCAACCTCCTCATCGTCAATCCTCCCGTGTGGGAGATCGGCCACGTGACCTGGTTCCAGGAGAAGTGGGTCCTGCGCAACCTGGACGGCCGGGACTCCCTGAGAGCCGACTCCGACGCTCTCTATGACTCCTTCGAAGTGTTCCACGACTGGCGCTGGGACCTGGCGCTGCCCTCTCGGCGCGAGACGCAACAGTACATGGACGGCGTTCTGGCGGCCTGTATCGAGCGCGTCTCCTCCCGGCAGCCCAACGAGCGGGACGCCTATTTCTACCGACTGGTGACGCTGCACGAGGACATGCACGGTGAGGCCGTCGCCTATACACGGCAGACCCTGGGCTACCCAGAACCTGCCCTCACGGGAGCGCGGGGTGATGTGGCCCAGCTCGCCAAGGACCCTGCGCTGGTGGGCCGCGACGTGGAGGTGCCCGGTGGGACGTTCCTCCTGGGCGCCGCACCGGACGCCCCGTTCGTGTTCGACAACGAGAAGTGGGCCCACCCCGTGGAGGTGGCGCCCTTTCGAATTGCCGCTACTGCGACGACCAACGCGCAGTTCCAGGCCTTCGTCGACGATGGCGGCTACGCGCGCGAAGATCTGTGGTCACCCGCGGGGTGGGCTTGGCGTCAGCATGCGGAGGCGACGCACCCGGTGTACTGGCAACCGGACGGGAACGGCCGTTGGCACTGGCGTCGCTACGACCAGACGACGCCCCTGGCGCCCAACCATCCTGTGATTCACGTGAACTGGTACGAGGCCGAGGCCTACTGCACCTGGGCGGGCCGCCGCCTGCCCACCGAGGCCGAGTGGGAGATGGCCGCCAGTGCCGAGCCTAGCTCGGGCCGCAAGCGCCTCTTCCCGTGGGGGGACGCACCACCGGAGCAGCGCCACGCCAACCTGGACGCCGCCGCCGGTGGGGTCATCGACGTCACGGCCCTTCCCGAGGGGGACAGCGCCTTCGGGTGCCGGCAGATGGTGGGCAACACGTGGGAGTGGATGGACGACCGCTTCTGGCCCTACCCCGGCTTCGTGATGGACCCGTACAGGGAGTACTCGGCGCCGTGGTTCGGCGACCGCCGGATGCTGCGGGGAGGGTGCTGGGCCACCCGCTCTCGGCTGATTCGCAACACCTGGCGCAACTTCTTCCCTCCCGACAGGCGAGACGTGTTCGCAGGATTTCGCACCTGTGCGCTCTAACCCTCGCGTCCTACCCCTTTGTCCGATGGCTTCCAGGTTGAGCCGCCCGCTATGAGGATTCGCATCGTCACGCCCGCACCGCGGGGGAGCCGCTACGGCAACCGCGTCACGGCACAGCGCTGGGCCCGCCTCCTTCGCCAGCTGGGCCACAGCGTCGTCATTGCGCAGGAGTACAAACGAGCGCAGTGCGACGTTCTGATTGCGCTGCACGCCCGCCGGAGCGCTCCCTCCATCGCCCGCTTCCACCGGCTTCACCCGGAGCGACCCCTGGTGCTGTGCCTGACGGGAACGGACCTCTACAAGGACATTCGTCACAGTCGGACTGCGCAGCGATCCCTGGAGATGGCCACCCGCCTGGTGACCCTTCAGCCGCTGGGAGAGCAGGAGCTGGCCGAGCACCTGCGCCCCAAGGTGCGGTCCATACTGCAGTCGGTGCGGGCCACGCCTGGTGTGCCGCCGCCGCGGGAGTCCGCCTTCGAGGTATGCGTGGTCGCCCATCTGCGGCCCGTCAAAGACCCCCTCCGGGCCGCCATGGCCTCCCGTCTCCTCCCGGCCTCCTCGCGCCTCCGGGTGCTCCAGGTGGGGGGCGCGATGTCGGCGGCGATGGAGGCCCGCGCCCGGGCCGAGGAGGCTCGCAACCGTCGCTTCCACTGGTTGGGGGAGCTGCCCAGGTGGGACACTCGCCGGACGATTGCCCGCAGTCGTGCTCTGGTCCTGTCGTCGCGCCTGGAAGGAGGCGCGAACGTCGTCTCAGAGGCGGTGGTGGAGGGCACCCCCGTGCTGGCGTCGCACATTGCGGGCTCGGTTGGGCTTCTGGGAGAGAACTATCCCGGCTACTTCCCCGTGGGGGACACTCGGGCCCTGGCGCGGCTGCTTCACAGGGTCGAGTCGGAGCCGGACTTCCTCCAAGAGCTCCGGGAGTGGTGCGCCGGCCTGGCGGCGCGGTTCCACCCGGACAGGGAACGGGAGGCCTGGGACGCTCTGCTGCGGGAGCTGTGCTAGCGCGGCCCGCTTATCGAGGTACGGCCAGCGCCAGTCCGACCTGACGTCCGGGGTCCGTGTACCACTCCCCAAGTTCGAAGCCTGCCTCCTCCAGCATGGCCGCGGTGGAAGCCTGGGTGAACTTGTAGGAGCTCTCCGTCCAGATGCTCTCGTCCGGCCCGATCTCCACGGAGAGAGAAAGGGTCGCAATCCGCACGTTCTGGAGCTCCCGGGGGACGAGGTGCATCTCGATGCGGGATGCCACGGGGTTGAAGAAGGCGTGGTGCTGGAAGGCCTGGGGCTGGAAGTCAGCGCCGAGCTCCCGGTTGACGACGTGGAGGACGTTGCGGTTGAAGGCCGCCGTGACGCCTTCGCTGTCATTGTAGGCGGCGTGAAGGGCGGCAACGTCCTTCACCAGGTCCACGCCCAGCAGAAAGCCGCCCCTCTCCGCTACCAAGCCGCGTACCTGCGACAGGAATTTGGTCCGAAACGCCGGTTCCAGGTTGCCGATGGTGCTGCCCAGGAGTAGCGCGAGGCGAGATCCATCGGGCGGCGGTATCTGGCCCAGGTGGCGCTCGAAGTCGCCGACGATGCCGTGGACCTCGAGGAACGGGTAGCGCTCCATCAGGGCCGCGCCCGCAGCCCGTAGGGCGTCGGGGCTGACGTCGAAGGGGAGGTAGCGGGCGAGCGAGCCTGCGGCGTGCGCAGCGTCCAATAGCAGCCGGGTCTTGGTAGCGGAACCCGCGCCCAACTCCACGATTTCCCTGGGCTTTACTGTTGACATAACAGAGGACGCTGTCGAATTCAGAAGGCCGGCCTCGGCGCGGGTCAGGTAGTACTCCGGGAGCTCGGTGATGCGCTCGAAGAGGTCGGACCCGGCGGCGTCGTAGAAGTACTTGGGCGGGAGTGTCTTGGGCGTGGCGGTGAGGCCGCGTCGCACATCCTCCGCCAACAGACGCGCCCTCTCCTGTTCGTCGAGGAGAAGGTCTATGCGAAGCCGTCCCATAGGGTCTGGCGAGGGGGAGGAGGAGCTAGGCAGGAGGAAGACCCTTGGCCCGACGCCACTGCTGGTAGCGCTCCAGGGTCTCTCCGTAGAGCGTCCCATGCACGTCGACGATGTTCGCCCCTTCCTCGATGAGCTCGCGGGTGAACTCCTCTTCCTCCTCCACGGCGACGGCCCTGTGGACGACATCCTCAGCAAGGGCCTGGGGGCAGACCACAACACCGTCGTCGTCGCCTACAAGAAGGTCGCCGGGGTAGACGAGGACGTTGCCGCAGGCGACGGGGAGCTGCACGTCCATGGCGAAGAACTCCTGGGTGTGCGGGTAGCCGTGAGGGGCCTGGATGAAGCAGGGGAAGGGCTGGTTCCTGAGGTAGGGGATGTCCCGCAGGGCCCCGTCGGTGACCAGCCCGGCGGCGCCGCGGTACTGCATGCGAGCGACGAGACGGTCGCCGAAGATGCCGGCCTTGGGGTTGCCCCGGGCGTCAACGACGAGCACGTCTCCCGGCCCCACCCCCTCGATGGCCACGTGCTCGGCGTAGTGGGGGGAGAGCTCCGGGGGCATTGGATAGCCAGGATGGTCCTCGCGGCGGGGGAGGTAACGCAGGGTGTAGGCTCGGCCCGCCAACACTGTGCCGGGCTGAATCGGGAGCACTCCGGCCATATAGACGCAGCTGAAGCCCAGCTTCTCCAACTCGTGGGAGATGGTGGCGGTGCTGGCCCTCTTGGCCGTTTCGATAAGCTCGTTGCTCAGGTGTTTCACAGGCGCGGTCAGTCCGGCCACGGCGCTCCTCCTTGCGTGTACGGCGTCCTTGAAAGGGCTTTCAGACTAGCCTTCAGCCTACGCGGTGTCAATGCCGGTAGGTTTCGTCGGCGGAAGGGCGCGGAGAGCGGCTACGCCGCAGGCAATGGGGAGGGCCAGGAAGCCCAGAATGGCCCAGGTGTAGCTGTCCGTCAGGTCGAACAGCAGGCCGAAGGGCAACGGCCCCAGCGCGGCGAACCCGATCATGCAGGTGGTGGTGACGCCTCGAATGGCGCCCAGGTTGCGCCGGCCATAGTAGTTGGGCCAGATGACGGAGTTCGTGGTCATGGAGAGGCCGGCGGACACACCCATGACGCCGCCCAGGGCCAGGGCATGCCAGGGAACGGCTATCGCCAGGATCCAGAGCATGGCCGCGGCAAGAAGCGCCTGGGAGACGCCGAGGAGGTAGCGGTTGGGGATCTTGTCCGAGAGATATCCTGCCACGAAGGTGCCGGATAGAGATGCCAGGGCCATGGTGCTGAGGACTGTGGCGCCCAGGCCTGAATCCAGCCCCTTGGAGGTCATCAGGGAGACCATGTGGAACACCAGGGCCGTCATGATGAGAGGATGGGGTATGCTCGAAAACAGGAGCAGCCAGAAGCTCCGGGTCCGTATGGCCTCGCCGAGCGTGAAGCCTTCGGTGAAGGTGGGCGCTGACGTCCCTCGAGGTTGTCCGACGGCGGTAGCACGCGCTCCGTCCGGCCGCAGGCCCAGGGACTCCGGGCTTCGCTGGGCCAGCAGCAGAATGGGGATTGACGCCCAGATGAGGATCCCCAGGGCTATCCAGGCGTGCCGCCAGTCCAGCTCTGCGATCAGGAAGTGGACCAGCGGCGGAAAGCTGGCCTGGCTGGCCACCGCTCCCAACGTCGCGAGGGCCATGGCGCGGCCGCGCATCCTGACGAACCACAACGCCACGAGCGTGGTGCCGGCAAGCATCATGGAGCCCTGACCCAGGGTGCGGATCGCAGCGAAGCCCAGGTACAACTCGGCCGGGTGGTCCACTTGGCTCATCAGCATCGTGGCGAAGCCGAACAGCACGGCGACGCTCACCATGACGATGCGCGCACCGTATCGGTCGAGTAGTCGTCCGACCAGCACAAGGACCACGGCGGCGGTCAGGGACCCCGCCGTGTAGAGGCCGGCGACTGCGGTCCGAGTCAATCCCAGGTCTTCGATGATCGGGTCCACGAAGATCGAGACGGAGTAGGTCTGCCCGGGGCCGGAGACGAAGAGTGCGACGCTGGTCACGCCCAAGACGACCCAACCGTAGAAGAAGGGAAGGCGGGCCGCCAGCGGGCCCTTGGGATGCTGAGCAGGTCTGCCATGCATGAAAGTGCATTATAGGGTATCGGCGGGCGCGCCGTAGGGGTCAATGGTCTTATGGCGGTCAAATGTGGATACCCTAACGCCTACGTTGGCTGGACCCAAGGGATGCTAGAATCGCTCCCAGCGACTCACCGAATGCTCGAATGGAGGAGATGAAATGGGGACACAGCTCGACGGACACGTGGCCGTGGTCACTGGCGCGGCAATGGGCATCGGCAAGGCCATCGCCACCACCCTGGCGGAGCGAGGGGCGCGCGTCGCCTGCTGGGACATTGCCGGTGATGAGGCGAGGGAGACAGCCGGCGCGATCGGCGGCGCCGGGACCGTGGCGGTCCAAGTGGACGTCACCGTGAGCGACCAGGTGAAGCGGGCCGCACGGGAGACGGAGGAGGCCCTGGGTCCCGTGGACATCCTGGTCAACGTGGCCGGAGGGAGCCTGGGGGCCGCTCGCGGCATCGACGACCTGACCGAGGATCAGTGGGACCGGGTCATAGAGCTCAACCTGCGAGCGCCCTTCCTCACCTGCAAGGCCTTCGCAGGGGGGATGAAGGCGAAGGGCTGGGGGCGCATCGTGAACATCGCCTCAGGGGCCGGGCGGAGCCACAGTCGCAGCCGGATCATCCCCTACGCGGCGGCCAAGGCGGGCCTCCTGGGCCTCACCCGGCAACTGGCCGTCGACCTGGCGCCCCATGGCGTCAACGTGAACGCGGTCAGTCCCGGCGCCATAGCGAGCGTGCCCAACAGCCAGTGGAAGCAGATGCCGGAGGCGGCACAGCGCGACGTGCTGAGCACGGTCGCCAGCGGTCGCTTCGGCGAGTCGCAGGAGATCGCGGGCGCCGTCGCGTTCATGGTCTCCGACGACGCCAGCTATGTTGTGGGCCAGACCCTGAGCGTGGACGGCGGCCACTGGATGTTCTGATTCGTCCGTCTACTCCGACGACAGGCTTCGACCGTGGGCCAGCGCGGGATCCGCCACGGAACGGGACAGGAGGAAGATGCGGAAGCCCTGCTCCAGCTTCCGGTCCAGCTCCTCCGGCGTGGCGGCCATACCCATGCAGGGGACGCCGAAGCGCTGGCACGTCCGCACAATGCTGAGCACGGCCTCCTGGAGCTCAGGGTCCTGCTGGTTGCCCCGCGTCCCCATGGCGATAGACAGGTCGCCGGGGCCGGCGAAGATGCCGCCTATGCCCTTGACCTGCTGGAGGATTTCAGGCAGACGCTTCACCCCCTCGGGCGACTCGATGATGGGGAGAAGGAGAAGCTCGCCGTCGGGGTCCAGGGGCCACAGGTCTGCGACGTCGTAGTAGTCCAGCGGAGGCAGGCCCCAGTAGCGGGCAGCCAGGGTCGGGCCCCACCCACGGTCGCCGCGAGGCTCGGCGTCGGTAGAGCCAGAGCGCTGCACATAGCGGCAGGCGACGACCGCGGCCTGGGCCTGCTCCACGCTCTCCATGCGCGGGAGGATGATCCCGTAGGCGCCGTGATCCAGGGTCTGCTTGATCACCCACTGGTTGTGCATCACCTCGCTGGAGTTGGGGGAGACCCGGACCAGCGGTGTGGGTTGGGCCTGGAGGTTGCCCTGGTCGGCGATGCGCCGCCGGCTCAGGAGGCCCTGCAACGAGGTCCGCAGGGCGGGGAAGTCCATACCTACGTGCTCGTTCTCGACCATGACGAAGTCGTAGCCGGCGTCCGTCACCGCCGCTAGGTCGTTGTAGGCGCCGTTGGGGACCACGGTGCCGAACGCGGGCTTGTCCGCGGCCAGCCGATCGATGACGCGGTTGAGTCGGGGCGCGTGTGCCATACTGTCCACCTCCGGGAGGGTGGCGCCATCATAGCAGGTGGACAGCGCGCTTCCAACGGGCGAGGGAGCAGCCGGTGCGCGTTGACAGGCTGGCCCTTCCTGGGCATCATGCCTCGCAGGCCGAGTTAACACAGAGAGGAGCATGCCATGACCAGCACCGTCGACCCAAACGAGGTCCGAGTGACCGGTGAGAACTCGTTTGTCCGTCTGGCGCCCCAGGAGGGCAGCGACTTCACGACCCGGGCCAGCCACTGGCGCGTCCTCTACTGCCCCGCGGGAGCCGGACACGCGCTCTTCCTCCAGAGTGAGCTCACCGACGGCAAGGTGGTGGCCTACACGGACAACGTGGCGGTGGCCCGGTGGCTGCAGGGGGAGATCGAGGCGATGCTGCACCCACCCTTCGCCGACACGCAGGCGCCGGTTGTGGAGGCCTCCTTCTCCCGCTCCGGGGACATCCGCTCTTCCATGACGGAGCTGGTCAAGGGGAGCGACGTCGAGGTTGCCCTGACGTGGGAGAGCATCATCGAGCCCATCGCTGTCCACGCGCCGCCGGGAACGGGCGGGCGCACACATGGCCTGTACACCATCCTCTTCCCCGCTCGGCAGGCAGCACTGACGGTCAACGGCGTGGCTGCCTCAGGCCGCGCCGTGCCGCAGGACCGGGAGGGGCGCGAGGGCAGCAGCGCGTGCCTGGCCTGGGCGGAGAGCTGGGTGCGGCCTCGCCCTTGACGCTCCCCCCCGATGGCGGCTAGAGTACAGCCATCCTGACTGGGGCCCCACCTGGGCCCGCGGTCCGGGCAGGAGAGCGCCATGAAACAGGTGCACGGCAAGCAGGTCTTCGACTCCCTAGCGGAGGTTGTAGGCCCGGAACACACGGCTGTCATCGTCGTCGACATGCAGAACGACCTGGCCCACCCCGAGGGGCTGGGAGGCCGGTGCGGCGGAGATGTGTCGACTCAGCGAGCCATCCTTCCCGCGCTCCAGCGGCTGCTGTCCGCGGCCCGAGGCGCCGGCGCAAAGGTGGTCTACATCCAAGTGGTGACGGAGCAGAACTTCGCCACGCTGGCCCCGTCCTGGCTGTACCGCTATCGCATCCTCAAGGTGCGCACGCCGCTGGACGAGCGCGTGCTGGAGGACACGTGGGGCGCCGAGGTCGTGGAGGACATCGCTCCGCAACCGGGCGACATCATCGTCAAGAAGCACCGTGAGAGCGCGTTCATCGGCACGGAGTTGGACCAGGTCCTGCGCTCCAACGGCGTGGAGACGGCGATCGTGGTGGGGACCGCGACAGGCGGCTGCGTCCAATCCACCACCCAGGACGCTCAGTGGTACGACTACTACACCGTAGTGGCCCGGGACTGCGTTCCCGGCGGGGAGAGCCGGCGCAACCAGATCGGCCTGGCCCTCATGTCCGAGGCCTGCGACACCCCCACGGCCGACGAGATCATTGCCCTCTGGTCCGAACATTCGGAGAAGGCATCGACGCCTGCGTAGGGCGTCGCCCAATCTCCCCAGGAGGACGCCATGAAAGAGGTGCACGGCAAGCAGGTCTTCGACTCTCTGGCAGAGGTTGTAGACCCCGAACACACCGCGGTCATCGTCGTCGACATGCAGAACGACCTGGCAGCGCAGGACGGTCTGGCAGCCCGGACGGGCAGCGACATCTCCGGGCAGCGTGGGATCATCCCGCCGCTGCAGCGTCTGCTGGACTCGGCCCGGGGCGCGGGCGCGAAGGTGGTCTATATCGAAGTGGTCACCGAGCCCAACTACGCGACCATGCATCCCGCTTGGCTGTATCGCTATCGCATCCTCAAGGTGCGCACGCCGCTGGACCAACGGCTCGTTGAAGGCACGTGGGGTGCGGAGACGGTGGCGGAGATCGCGCCGCAGCCAGGGGACGTCGTCGTGAAGAAGCACCGGGTCAGCGCCTTCATCCATACGTCGCTCGACCAGGTGCTGCGGTCCAACGGCATCAAGTCCGTCGTGGTGACGGGGACGGCCACCTCAGGGTGCGTCCTGGGGACTGCGCTGGACGCACAGTGGTACGACTACTACACCGTGGTGGCGCGGGACTGCATCGCTGGGGGCGCCGCCGCCCGGAACGCCGTGGGCATCGCCCTGATGAACGAAGGCTGCGACATGCCCACGTCGGGAGAGATTATCGAGTTGTGGGCCGAGAACTAGCCGGCGCCGGTCCGGGGCATGAGACCTCGGACGCTGAAGTGAGGAGGACGCCATGAAGCAGGTTGACGGCAGGTGGGTGGAGGTCAACGGCATTCGTATCTTCGACTCCATGGCGGAGGTCGTGGAGCCGCGCCACACGGCGCTCATCGTCATCGACATGCAGAACGACCTGCTGTCCCCCGACGGCATCGCCGCCCAGAGTGGAGTCGACATAACGGCAGAGCGTGCGATCATCCCCACCGTCGTTCGGCTGGTGGACGAGGCGCGCCGCTCCGGCGTGCGCATCGTATACACGCAAACGGTCTTCGACGCAGACATGTCGAATGTCCATCCTGCCTGGATCTACCGCTGGTATCGGAATCGCCCCATCGACACCAACCCAATGCCGCTCGACAAGACGCTCATCCGCGGCACGTGGGGGGCGGAGATCATCCCGGAGCTTGCGCCGCAGCCGCATGACTACGTCGTGGAGAAAGCTAGGAACAGCGCCTTCGTGGGCACGAAGATGGACCGGGTGCTGCGGGCGAACGGGGTTGAGTCGGTGGTGCTCGCCGGCGTGACCACGCAGGGGTGCGTGCTCTCGTCCGCCCTGGACTCTCAGTGGTACGACTACTACACCGTCATTGCGAAGGACGCGGTGGCCTCCACGAAGCCGGAGCTGCACCAGCTTGGCATGGAGCAGCTCAGCACCTCCTACCACCTGCCCACGGTGGAGGAGCTTGCGGCCATCTGGGCGGAGGCGCCCGTCTTCGTTCGATAGAGACTGCCGATCGAGAGTATCCCGAACGATCTGACAGGAGGAGAGGTATGAGGGAAGCCTACGGCAAGATGATCCCGGAGACCCTGGACGAGCTGGTCGACCCGAAGCAGACGGCGGTCATTGTCGTCGACATGCAGAACGACCTTGTCTCGCCGGAAGGCTACCTGGCGGTCAACGACGGCCAGGACGTGAGCCTCAATCGCAGCATCATCCCGCCGATACAGAACCTCATCGAGAAGGCCAGGGCAGCGGGCCTGCCCATCGTCTTCGTCCAGTACACCGTGGACCCGGAGCACCGTCTCACCAACCCGGCGTGGGTGTACACCCACATCCGAGAGCGCGCCGACGGGAGCTACATGACGCGGGTGTCGCTGGAGGGCTGCTTCGAGGGCACGTGGGGCTGGGAGGTCATCCCGGAGCTCAAGCCGGAGCCGGAGGACATCATCATCCGCAAGCAGCACCTGGGCGGCTTCTGGGGCACCAACCTGAACAAGGTGCTTCGCGGCAACGGCATCAAGAGCGTGCTGGTCACCGGCACGGCCACCGGCGGCTGCGTGCTGGACACCGCGGTTGGGGCCGCCGCCAACGACTACTACACCCTCATCGCGAAGGACTGCGTGGCCCAGAACGATGAAGCGGGCCATGAGCTTGGGCTGACGTTCCTGATGGAGCGCTACGACCACCCGACGTCGGAGGAGGTCGTCACAGCCTGGGCCTTGGCGGGCGGGTAGCGGCGAGGTCCCGCAAGGGACCGGGCCACCGTACCGGGCGAAAAAGGAAGGGGCGCACCCACAGGTGCGCCCCTTCTGCTGTTTCGCTTTAGCGTTGTCTAGGCTGCGGCCTTCTCCTTGGCTTCGGACCAGAGGGTCACTAGCTCATCCGAGTTCGGGTGATCGTAGCG
Source organism: Dehalococcoidia bacterium (assembly GCA_965249315.1). Classification (GTDB taxonomy): domain Bacteria; phylum Chloroflexota; class Dehalococcoidia; order Lucifugimonadales; family UBA1127; genus CBDBGD01. The sequence continues at coordinate 134,832 of OZ252225.1, forward strand.
GCGGGTGAGGACCTTCATGCCCAGCTCGTGGCCCTCCTGGTCGTTCTGCGTGACGCAGTCGTTGACTACGACGGTGTAGTAGTCGTTGGCTGAAGCGCCGAGCGCCGTGTCGAAGACGCAGCCCTTCGTCGCTGTGCCGGTGACGACGACGGTTTCGACGCCGTTCCCACGGAGGATCTTGTCCAGGTTCGTGTCCCAGAACGCGCCGAGGTGGTGCTTCAGGACACGGATGTCGCCGGGCTCGGGCTGCAGCTCGGGGATGACGTCCCAGCCCCAGGTCCCTTCGAAGCAGCCTTCGAGGGAGACTCGGCGGCGACCGTTGCGATTGACCCACTGCGGCGGCCGGTACACCCACGCCGGCGTGGCGTAGTTCCACTCCCGGTCGATGGTGTACTGGACGTAGACGATGGGTATCCCCGCCTTCCGTCCGGCCTCCAGGAGGCGCTGCAGCGGCTCGATGATCCTGCGGTTGCCGCTGACGTCGTCACCCTCCTTGGCCAGAAAGCCCTCCTCGGAGACTAGGTCGTTCTGCATGTCGACGACGACGATGGTCGATTTCGCGGGGTCGCAGAGTTCTTCCAAGGTCTCCGGTACCAGCTTGCCGTAGGCTTCCTTCATTGCTCTCCTCCCTTCCCTTCGCAGACGCTGCCTCTCGAGTGCTATGCCCCAGCGCCTGCCGTTGCGGGCTGCTTCTTCCGGGCCCAGAGGGCCAGGAGCTCGTCGCTGTCCGCGAGGTCGAAGCGCCGCTCCAGGAACCCCATGGCCAGCTCGTGGCCGGGGGGGTCGTTCTGGGCGACGCAGTCGCGAGCGATGACGGTGTAGTAGTCGAAGTGCGTGGAGGCGTCCACGGCCGTGTCCTGCACGCAGCCGCCCGTGGCGGTGCCCGTGACGACGACGCTCTGGATGCCGTTCGCCCGGAGCACCTGGTCTAGCCGTGTCTTGGAGAAGCCGCTGAGCCGGTGCTTCTGGACCACGAAGTCCTCCGGTTGCGGCGTCAGCTCCGGGATGATCTCAACGCCCCAGGTGCCCTCCTGGCATCCCTCGAGGTTCACGCGGCGGCCACCCGGCCCCAGGCGTCCCCGGGTGGAGTGGTAGATCCACGCCGGGGACAGAGAGGCGTAGCTGCGCTCCATGACGTACTGGATGTAGACCACCGGAACGCCGGCCTTGCGCGCGCCGTCCAGGAGATGCTCGAGGGCCGGAATGATGCTCCGGTTGCCCTCCAGGGTGTGCCCCTGCGCGTCGACGAAGCCGCCGGGCGAGACCAGGTCGTTCTGCATGTCCACGACGATCACAGCGGTATGGGCCGGGTTGGCGATCTCCTCCAGGGAGTCGTAGACCTGCTTGCCGTAGACCTCTCTCATGGCTGCTCCTTACGTCTGCGGAGTCGCTCGCCGTGGACCGGGCTAGGCCGCCATCCGCTGGCCGAAGAGGCGGATGGGGTTGTCCCAGAGCACCTTCTTCTTGGCCTCGTCTGAGATGGGCTGGTTCAGGAAGCTGTCCAGCGCCTTGTCGGGGTCCGGGGCGTCCGGGTGCGGGTAGTCCGTGTTCCAGACGACGAAGTCGTCCCCGACCAGGTCGACGGCGGCCTTCACGGCAGCCTCGTCACCGTCGCAGGCCACCTGGCCCTGGCGGCGGAAGTAGTCGCTGGGCTTCATCTTGAGCGGCTCGGCGTCGAAGAAGACGGCCTGCCGTCTGCCCTCGACGGCGTGGTCGTCCAGGCGACCGAGCCAGAAGGGCAGCCAGCCTGCGTTGCCCTCCAGGCAAACGAAGCGCATGGTGGGGAAGCGGTCCAGCATGCCGGAGTAGATGACGTGGCCCATGGAGATCATGTTCTCGAAGGCGAAGCCCATGGCGTGCTCCAGGGCGATGAACTGGCCGAAGGTCTGCTTGTAGCGGGTGCCGGTGTGGGGCTCGCCGCTCATGACGCCGTGGAAGGCCACGGGGGCGTCCAGGTCCTGGTGGAGGGCCCAGAAGGGCTCGTAATAGGGCTCGTGCCACCACGTGCCGGGCAGCGCCCTGGGGACGACGGAGGTGACGGCGCCCAACTCCTCGATGCAGCGCCGGGCCTCGGTCACCAGCCCTTCGATGTCGTGCTGGTTGGGTAGAGAGGTGACCATCTTCAGCTTGGAGGCGTCCTCACTGGCGAAGGAGTGGGCCCAGTTGTTGTAGGCGCGGGTCAGCGCCCACATCAGGGCGGGGTCCCGGCCTTCCAGCCGAAGGATGCCCACGCCGGCGTTGCCGGTGATGAGCACCATCTTGTCCCAGCCGAAGCGCTCCATGTCGTTCAGGCGGCTGCGAGCGCTCCAGTAGTCGTCGAAGGCTTCCTTGTACTTCTCCTTCATGGTCGCGGAGACCTTGTCGGGCCGGGTGGGGGAGGGGTAGGTGCCTTCGGGGTAGAGCTCGCAGGGGCCGTAGAAGAGGAACATCTTGTTGGGGTGTTCCCGGGGGATGGGACGCCGGTCGTAGAACTCGGCTTCGACGTGCTCGCTCCAGATGTCGAAGGGCTCCTGCAGGTGGGCGTCCGAGTCGATGATCTTCATGCCGTCGCGCATTCGGTGTCTCTCCTTTCGTGACTATCCGGGATTGGCCCAAGCATACACGAGGGCCCGTGTCGCGTAAAGCGCCCGCGAGAGCCGGCAGGAAGCTCGGCAACGCTCCTCTCCGATGCCTTGGTCGAGCGGCAATTGACTTGTCTTGAATTGTGCTGCGCGTCTTTTCCGGCGGCCCGTGCTTGGGGAAACGGGATCCAGCTTGGGATTGAGGCGCGACGGACAAGTCGACAAAGGGAGACAAGCCGTAGCTGCCAGGCATGGGCCGGATGAACGGCCGAGGGCCCATCTGGGGGGCGTTGAATAGGCCGAAAAATGGGAACAAACCGTATTTGGCAGGGCGCGGGCCGAACGTGGGCCGACGGCCCCGGTGAAGAATGGCCCAAAACCGACAAAGGGAAATAAGTCGCAGGCAGGAGTGGCAGCGGCCAGCGGGAGACTTGGGTCGGCATTGCGACGTTGGTTGGGCCCGCCCACCCGCCCTCGGAGGTTTTTTGATAGCTGGGGGCACATCCCCCAGAGCGGCTCGCCGCCCTAGAAAGAGGGGGAGACCCCCTCTGGACTCCCCCTTTACGGGGAGCGAGGTTCCTGCCTTCGCAGGCACGACGAGTCGTTGGGGGTGTGCGGGTGGGCGCGTGTGGTGTGCTCATGGGACGAGGGTAGAGGAGTGGCAAGGGTTGGGGGAAGGGGCAGATGGCAGCGGCTATGTCGGTGACGATCCACTCACCAGGTGAAGCCACGCTGCGCGAACTCAGCGAACAGGGATGTATCCGGGTTCTCGTACTGCCAGGCTAGAATACTGTCGCCGAGGCTTCTGAGATAGCTTGCGCGCAAGAGCGGGTTGAGTCCGCGGCCCATGATGTTCAGTATGAGGTCAGCGGTCAATACGTCGTCTACAAGGAGCTCGTAGTACGGGTTACAGGTGGGGCTAGGGTAGAGCCCGGCCCTCCACTCAACCGTATTCCACTGATCCAGGTCCTGTCCCGTCTGGGGGAGGAAGGGTCCTGCTGTCCGCTGGATGGCGCGTAGCCTTGCTAGGAAATCGTAGTCAGTGTCGGCTGTGCGGGGTGTCTCCAGCCATTCCCGAAAGCCCATCGGCCTGGAATCAGTGACGGCATCGAGGAGATTCTCTAGTACGTAGCGGGCATTGGTGAGGGTGAAGTTTTCTTCCAAGACGCTACGGCCTAACGTGTTGAGGGAGCGGTAGTACGGTGAAGCGGCCAGGGCTTGTCTGTAGAGCACCGCTCTTGCATTCCGTTCTTCGTTGAGCTCGGCCATTGTGCGTTGGGTGCAGAGGTCCACGCGCTGGATTACGCGATCGAGGAGTTCTTCGAAGGGACCGGGTGTCGGGGTCGGGGTAGGTGTAGGCGTAGCAGTCGGAGTGGGAATTGGGGTCGGCAATGGTGTCGGGGTGGGTGTGGGCGGCGACGTCGGAGTTGGAACCGGGGTTGGAAGAAACGTTGATGGTGTTGGGCTGGCTTGTTCGGGCGGCAGGACGGCAACCGGGACAGTAGTCGGAACCGACTGCGCCGCTGGGGCTGTCTCAACCGACAGCCCCGCGCACCCGCTCAGAATAGCAAGGACTACAGGCCAGAATGCACGCTTCATCCGTGTCTCTATCTCTCCTAGCAACTATATGGAATGTGCCCTGGGCGCTGCGAGTCTAGGGCATTCTGGTACCAGCAGTTGTAGTGGTTCCAGGCCCTGTCCGCCGTGTCGTAGGCCCGAAGCACAACCTCAAGCATCTGCGTTGAAGCCTGCCTGATCCTCCAGTTGGGGCAGGCGTCAATATCTCTTACTCCACACACCTGCTCAACCAGGTCCAGGTAGCGCGCAGTCGCATTTAGCATGGCACTATAGGCTCCATTCACCATCCTTCGCAGATGCTCGTTCTCCATGTTGACGTTCTTGTGTATCTCGATAAGGTAGCCGTTCACATGGTGCTCAGGCACCCAACAGCCATCTGCCTCTAGGTTGTTATCCCCCTTCGGCCAGTAGTAATGAACACCATTCCTGACTGTGATCTCCACGACTCTGTGCGCTGTGAAACTGGTCTCCGGCGTGTCATCCCGGCAGTCAGGGGAGAAGCTGATGATCGTGCCTACAGTGATATCTTCGGGGAGAAAGTCCTCCAGCCAAGTCATCTCGTCCAGGCAAGTCATCGCAGGTTCCATGCTGCCAGTGCAGAGGAATCCAGCTCTCTTTGTGTCGTTGTGTCCCAGGATGAGAGGCCCACGCACCGCCTCTAGCCGGCTGATCTCGTTCCGCAGCCACGTCTCCTCTGCCTTCAACGTGCCGATGGTCCCATTGGCTGCTACTAGCTCGTTGTAGTTCCGCTGCAATGCTTGTCTCGATGTGGCTAGGTCACTTATGGTTGTGTTCGCTTTGGCGAGTTCTGAGTCGAGCCGTCTGATTTCGGTGCTACCCTTCTCTATCTCGACGTTGCCCTTTGCTACCTCGGCGTGGGATTGGGCCAAACTCTGTCGAGTTGCGGTAAGTTCTCCGTCCAAGTTCTTGCGCTGCTCCTCGTATGCGACCAGAGTGTCGTCCTGTTCCTCTTTCACTCGCTGGAGAGCCGCGTACTCGCGGGTCAGGTTGGCGTTCACCTCCTTCGACGCGACGAGCGTGTTGCTGGTCTGTTGGAGGTCAGCCTTGGTCTCTCGCAGGTCTGCGTTGGCTTGGCTGAGCTCCATGTAGAGCAGGCCAAGGGCAGCGATCGCGGCACCTACCAGGACGAAGCCAACAGCTATGGCGAGAATCTTCTTGGACACGTACATTGGGGAGCCTTCCTTACTTGAGCCGGTACAGGCCTCGGCTGAACCAGTTGAGCCTCAGCGGCACTAGGCGGAATCCCGTCACACGATCACGCATCGGAGTCCTCATGCAGACTAGCGTAGATAGTCCGCCAGAAATCGAAGACCAGCCAAGATAGAGGCCACTCTTCCAAGATCGTAGCCTTCTCCCACCTTTCTTGATAATCGGCTGGGATCGGAGGGGGAGCCACCATCAGAAGAACCTCTCCAAGGAACACCAACAGCAGCCCAGCGGGCAGTAAAACTAACCGCAGCGGGGGAGCCTTCAGCCACATCCAGCTCGTGCCTAGTAACCCTCCGAATATTGGCATCCAGACCAGCGAGGCCAGCAGTGACAGAGGAAGCCGGTACAATGAAAACGTCAGTAGAGAGAGGATAAAGTGCACAACAAGCCGCACCGGAATCAGAACGGCCAACACCACGGCTAGCACTTTCACCAGGAATCGTGCCGCCTGCGTGGACCGGTCGTACTCAACCGCCGTTATGCTGCTTATGTCTGGGGTGCCGGGGTAGCTAGGAAACATCGGGGGGCTCCTACTCATGTCGGCATCCGGGCGGATCTGACCACAATTGTACCACTGGCGTAAGACGCTCAGACTCCGGGGGCAGTCGACAGGCGTCACCCTTCCCCCGCCCCTGGGCTCCAGCCTTCGCTGGAGCGACGACCCTTCGACAGGCTCATGGTGAGCGGCATCCTCGCGCGTTGTGTTGACAGTGGGGGCTGTGGGGTGAACAATCAGACCATCGACCAGACCGCCACTAGGCGTTAGGAGTGCTTGCTATGGTAGACCCGAAGATGCTGACAGCGGCCCGATGGCGGTGCATTGGACCCTTCCGAGGAGGGCGGGTGGTCGCCGTGGCGGGCGACCCGACTGACCCGCTCACCTTCTACTTCGGCGCCACCGCAGGTGGTGTCTGGAAGAGCACTGATGCCGGGATGTACTGGCGCAACGTGTCGGACGGCTTTTTCCGCACGGCGGCCGTGGGCGCCATCGCCGTGGCCGACTCGGACCCGAACGTGGTCTACGCCGGTATGGGCGAGGCGTGCATTCGCCACGACTCCACCCACGGGGACGGCGTGTACGGCTCCGTGGACGGTGGCAGCACCTGGACGCACCTGGGACTGGAGGACACCCGGCGCATCGGCCGCATCCGCGTCCACCCCAACGACCCCGACCTGGTGTACGTCGCCGCCCTGGGGCACGCCTACGGCCCCAATGCGCAACGAGGGGTCTTCCGCTCCCGCGATGGGGGCGCCACGTGGGAGTGCGTCCTCTTCGTGAGCGAGCAGGCGGGGGCCATCGATCTCTCCATGGACTGGAACAATCCGCGCATCCTGTACGCCTCCATCTTCCAGGTGGTGCGGCGCCCGTGGACGGTGATCAGCGGCGGGCCGGACAGCGGCTTGTGGCGCTCCACAGACGGCGGGGATACGTGGGTGGACATATCACGCAACTCAGGCCTGCCGAAGGGCCATGTGGGCCGCATCGGGGTGGCCTCGTCACCTGCGAAGCCGGGCCGTGTGTGGGCGCTCATCGAGGCAGAGGACGGGGCGCTGTTTCGCTCCGACGACTACGGCGAAACGTGGGACCGGCTCTCCGACAAGATAGAGCTACGCGAACGGGGCTGGTACTACAACCACTTCTTCGCCGACACGCAGGACCCGGAGACCTGCTATGTGCAGTCGATGCAAGCATGGAAGTCGATCGATGGCGGGCGGACGTGGTCCGCGTACGCCACGCCGCACGGCGACCACCACGACCTATGGATCGACCCCCGGAATAACCGCCGGATGATCGAAGGCAGTGACGGGGGCGGGAGCGTGACGCTCAACGGCGGGGAGGCTTGGTCGACGCTGTACAACCAACCCACCGCCAGCATATTCCACCTGGACACGGACACCAACTTCCCCTACCGGGTGTACGGCACACAGATGGACAACACGGGCATCTGCGTACCCAGCCGGTCCGACGAGGGCGTGATTCCCTGGAAGGACTGCTACACCATAGGGAGTTCGGAGAGCGGCTTCATCGCGGTGCGGCCGGACAACTCGGACATCGTCTACTCCGGGGCCTTGGGGAGCGCGCCCGGCGGCGGCGCTCCGATGCTTCGGTACGACCATCGGTCGGGGCAGTCGCAGCTGATCACGGTGTGGCCGGAGGTGCACAGCGGCGCGGCCCCGGCGGACGTAAAGCATCGCTTCTACTTCACCTTCCCCATCGTGCTTTCGCCGCACGACCCGGACGTCCTCTACACCGCCGCGGAGGTTGTCTTTCGCTCGACGGACGAGGGGCAAAGCTGGGAGATCATCAGCCCCGACCTGACGCGCAACGACCGGGAGAAGACGACGGTGCGGTCCGGCGGCTACATCACCAAGGAGAACGCCGGCCCTGCGGACTACTACAGCACGATCTACACGATGGCCGAGTCGCCGGTGGCGAAGGGCGTCCTATGGACGGGCTCGGATGATGGCCTGATCCACCTCAGTCGCGACGGTGGCGGAACGTGGAGCAACGTGACGCCGTCGCAGCTAGAGGACGGCACGCTGGTCAGCACCATCGAAGCCTCGCCCCACGACCCGGCGACGGCCTACTTTTCGGCCACGCGGTATCAGTGGGACGACTTCCGCCCCATCTTCTTCGCCACGCACGACTACGGGGCGACGTGGAAGGAGATCTCGCAAGGCATCGAAGACGGCGACTTCGCCCGTGTGATCCGGGAGGACCCGGAGCGTGCGGGGCTCCTGTACGCGGGAACGGAAACGGGCGTGTACGTCTCCTTCGACGACGGAGGTGAGTGGCAGCCGCTCCAGGGGAACCTGCCTCGAGTACCCATCTACGACATGGCTGTGAAGGAGGGCGACCTGATTGCGGCAACGCACGGGCGTTCCTTCTGGGTGCTGGACGATCTCACGCCCCTCCATCAGACCACGGCGGAGACGCAGGAGGAGGACGTCCATCTGTTCAAGCCCCGGGAGGCTTCCCGGCCGCTGTCGGCGATGCGCCCGCCGCGGGCGGCGCTGCCGGGCGTCAACTACCATCGGGTGTCGGGCGAGACTGCGACGTTCTACGAGCGGCGCAGCAGCCAGGGTCAGACGGAACGGGTCTTCCTGGACGCCGGAGAGAACCCGCCTGCGGGCGTGACGGTGACCTACTACCTGAAGGACCGGCCCAGCGGAGAGGTGTCGCTGACTTTCCTGGACGAGCAGGGCCACGAGGTCCGAACCTTCTCCAGCACACGAGCGGATGACAGGGTCCCGGCAGAGGCGGGGACCAACCGGTTCGCATGGGACCTGTACCACGCCGACGCTGCAGGCCCTCCGGGAAGTGCCGCGATGGTTGCGACGCCAGGGTCGTACCGGGTCCTCCTGGTTGTGGACGGTCAGAGCTACGAGCAGCCGTTCGAGGTGCTGAAAGACCCACGGATCGAAGCCACGCAAGAGGACCTGGAGGAGCAGTATGCCCTCATGGTCCGCATCCGGGCAAAGCTGGCGGAGACCGTCGGCGCCATCGGGCGGCTTCGAGAGGTTCGACGCCAGGTAGAGATGTGGGACGCGTGGGCGAAAGAGCACTCTGGATCCAGTCGCATAGCTGAGGCCGCCCACGAAATCCGGCAGCAACTGGACGCAGTGGAAGCTGAGCTGACCACGGAGCACCTGCCCAACAGGGTGAACCTTCCCCCAGCGCGCTTGGACGCCAAACTGGCGGGTGTGAGCTTCGTGGTGGCCACGGCGAAGGGAAGGCCGACGCGCCAGTCATATGATGTGTTCGAGGACGTCGCCGAGCGCATCGACGGGCAGCTCAGTACGCTGGGGGAGATCATCGGGAAGCAGGTCCCCGCTTTCATTGCCGCCGTCCGGGAGGCCGGAGTGCCATTGGTGTCGCCCAGTCGAAAGAGATAGTCTTTCTACCAGGAGGACGGAATGTACGAGGGATACAAGGTCATCGACGCGGATGCCCACTTCTACGAGCCGTGGGACATCTGGGACCGCTACGTTGAGGCGGAGCACTACGAACGGCGGCCGAGGGTGGTCGAATACTTCGGGCGGGCCAGGATGGAGTTCGCCGTGGACGGCGTCTTCTTCACGGACTCCCAGAAGAAGCCAGGCACGGACATGCGGTACCGGGAGCACGCTGAGAAATACGGTCACGCCTATGATTCTTGGTGGAGCATGGAGAGCCGGCTGCAGGATATGAACAGCAACGGTTGGGACGTGCAGGTGTCCCTGCCCACCAACGGCGGCGTAGGAGGCAGCATCTCGCACAAGGACGCAAAGCTGGGCGCCGCCCTGTGCCGCGCTTACAACAACTGGGCGCACGACTTCACCGCCGCCTCGGGCGGCCGGGTCAAGTTCGCCGCCGTCGTGCCTGGGGGCGACATCGAGGAGACGGTGATCGAGGCTCGGCGGGCCGTGGAGCAGCTGGGCTCGGTAACGTTCATGGCGCCCCACCCGCCCACGGGGAAGGAGTGGGACCAGCCGGACTACGTTCCTCTGTGGGAGCTGGCAGTGGAGCTGGATTTCCCGCTGTCCCTGCATGGCACGGGGTCACGGAGCGGCGACCCGCCCTTGACGCAGCGCTATGAGAACCGTGGCTCCTTCTATGAGGCCATCTACCACGCGATGGACTTTCCGCTGGAGAACATGGTGGCGCTTGCCCACTTCGTGTTCAGCGGCCTGCTGGACCGCTATCCGACCCTGAAACTGTCTGTGCTGGAGTCGAACTGCGGCTGGATGCCCTTCTGGTTGAACCGGCTGGAGAAGTGCTCCGAGGGACGCCAGTCGCTGACCTTCTACACTGACCCGCTCAAGGCGTCGCCGCAGGAATACTTCCGCCGGCAGTGCTTCGTCGCCTGCGACGTGGACGAGCCCGGCATCTCGTTCGCGATCGACCAGCTGGGCGACGAGCGCATCGTGTTCAACACGGACTACCCGCACTTCGATGCGCCGAACCCGCCGGACGTGCTGCCGACAATGCTGGCGCAGCCGATCTCCCAGGAGTCGATGCGGAAGATCCTGTGGGGCAACTCGGTGGGTCTGTACGGGTCTCGGCTATTGGCGGGGGTGCAACTACAGGCGTAGGGGCGGCGGCGGGCTCAGTCCTTCGACAGGCTCAGGCTGAGCGGATTGGAACGCACCCCTTTCATCCCCCGCTCGTGTTGAGCGTGTCGAACCACAGGCTCAGGGTGAGCGGGCGGGGTCAGGCCTTTCGCCAGAACTGCCACCTAGGCCGCTTGGCCTCGGGTGTGGCCTCGGCCGACGGTGACTCCGCCGGCGTGGAGGGCGATTCGGCCGCGGGGGAAGGCGGCGTCGTGGTTGCAGCGTCGGGTAGGGGGCGAACGGCGGCTTCCACTGCCAGGTCACTCGGGCCGACTAGCTCTTCCCATGTTCGGAAAGACTCGACGAAGGCCTTGGCTTCGTCCAAGGACGCCATGCCCATGGCGGCGCGCTCCGGGTTGTAGCCGAAGGCCCTGGCGTTGACGTTGTAGCCACCATCCTTCGTGCGCCGGATGCGGCCCATGACTTCGTTGCGCTCATCGGTAGAGAGGATGAGCTGCAGGCCCAGCTTGTGCTCCTCCCAGTAGAGCTCCATCAGCTTTCACCTCTGTTTGTGGTTGGGTGGGGCGGCACAGCCGCTCTTGCATGGCCCCTCACCGCTGTCCTCTCCCGCCGGGAGAGGGGGACGGATTCCTGTAAACGAACGAGGGCGCCCCACCCGTGCGCCCTCGCTCAATCATCTAGTGGTGTTGGCGGCGCTAGGCTACCAGCGCTGGCCGCCCCCGCCCCCTCCCCCTTCGCCTCTGGCTCGAGCCTCGTTGACGGTGAGAGTGCGGCCCTGAAGCTCCTTCCCGTTCAGAGCCTGGATGGCAGCCTCCGCCTCATTCCTCTCCGGCATCTCCACAAAGGCAAAGCCCTTGGAGCGTCCCGAGTAGCGGTCGGTGATCAGACGCACCTCGCTGAGCTGGCCGTGGGCCTCAAAGGCCTCGCGGAGCTCTGCCTCCGTGGTCTGGTAGTTGAGATTGCCAACATAGATGTCCATACAGTGATTCCTCCAAGCGTGTTTGTCCTCTCAGCAAGCGTCACGCGTGGGCTAGGTGGGGTCCGGTAACGGAACGAAGCGGACGAGCGAAACCTGCACACATCGAGAGTCAGGGGGTAGCGTAGCAGATTTGCGGGGGGAAGGCAACGCAAAGGCTGGCACACTGGCGTCATCGGAAGGTGGGACGGTAAGTTCCACGGGCGGCGCGTGCTGTGATAGAGTTGCGGCAGAGCATAGAGGAAGGAGCTGAACGGCCATGCCAGCACATCTGAACCGTGGAGGGACCCAGGCGGCTCCAGCGCTGCCAGACGATCCGGTCATTGACCTACTGGCGCAGACCAACGCGAAGGTGGAGGACTTCGACATCTCGCAGGACGGCACGCGGGTCTGCTACGTCTCGGCCGACAGCGGCGGCTTCGACGTGTGGGCCGTCAACCTGGACGGCTCGGACAACCGGCGTATCGTCTCGATGTACCCGGAGCAGGCGCTGCATCCGGTCTGGTCCCCGGACGGACAGTGGGTGGCGTACGCCGCTCGGGGCGACGTCTTCAAGGTGCGGGCCGATGGCTCGGAGCCACCGATCAACCTCAGCCACGGGCTAGGGCAAGCCCCGTTGCAGGAATACATTCAATGGACGCCCGACGGGAAGAGCCTGATGCTGGTCCGTTCCGGTCCCAACAGCTATCTGCAGGTGGCGTGCATCTCGACGGAGATCCCGACGGACAAGGTGGCTGTGCGCTACGTCACCAGCGACGACTGGAATTGCGGAGACCCGCAGATTTCGCCGGACGGGAAATGGATCGCGTTCCAGTCCGACCGGAGCGGCTACAGGGACAACAAGCGCATGGACATCTGGCTCGTGCCCTTCGAGGGTGGATACGTGCGCAATCTAACGCCGAACACCATAGAGCACCACGACTCCAGACCCAGATGGTCCCCGGATGGGAAGCGTCTGGCTTTCGTCTCCGACCGCAACGGCTGGCGCAACATCGGCGTTATTGACGTGGCGTCGGGCGAAACGACGATGCTGACCGACGACCCGTGGGACTCGTCGAACCCTCACTGGTCACCCGACGGGCGGTGGATCGGCTACGTGTCCAGCAAAGACTGGAACTTCCAAGTGATGAAAGTGTCCTCTGCGGGTGAGGGCGAACCCGTGCAGCTTACCGAGGGCGACGGCGTGCACGGCGGCTTCGACGGGAACCAGGCACGCGGATCCATCCAGTGGACTCCCGACGGGAACGAGATCGTCTACACGTTCATGGACCACGCCTGCATGAACGACCTGCGGGCCATATCTGCCGAGGGTGGAAGTGCACGGCAGGTGACGGACCACATGCCCAAGGAGCTGGAGTCTGAGGGCTTCGTGAAGCCCGAACTGATCCGGTACACCTCCAAGGACGGTCTGGAGGTGCCGGCATTCCTCTACAGGCCGAAGGACGCAGAGGGACCGACGCCGCTGCTGTTGTTCGCGCACGCCAACATACACGGCTTCCACGTCAACGGCTTCTACCCGGTCATCCAGCACTTCGTGGCCAAGGGCTACACGGTGCTGGCGCCCCAGGTCCGGGGCAGTGGAGGCCTGGGGAAGACGTACGAGACGATGAACTTCGGTGACTGGGGCGGCGGCGACATCGACGACTACGCTGCGGGAGTCGAGCACCTCATCTCGCAGGGGCTGGTGGACCGGGAGCGGGTGGTGATGCAGGGAGGCAGCACCGGAGGCTACTTCACGGCCCAGTTCATCACACGCTATCCGGACGTGATGAAGGCTGCGGTCTGCTTCTACGGTCCTCCGGACCTCATTCACTTCGGCCGGTACGGGTCCGCGGGAAACCGTTCGACGCTGGGAGACGTGGTGGGCGGCGACCATGGGGGCTGGGACCAGGCGAGAGACCACTGGGTGGACCGCTCTCCCTTCTTCCACGTGGACAAGGTAAAGACGCCTCTGCTGATCCTGTGGGGCGACCGGGACAACGTACGCATCAGCCTGGCCGACGACTACTACCGGGCGCTGAAGGACGCGGGGAAGGACGTGGAGTACATTCAGTACAACTGCGAGCCCCACGGCTGGTACGACTGGCGGCCTGAGACCCTGGCGGACTGCATCCGGCGGCTGGACGCGCACTACAGTCGGTACATTGGAGGGTGACGGAGCGGGCAGCAGAGCCGCTTCTGCTTTGGCGTTGGAGTTCGGCTGCGTTTGGGTCCTTCGAGGCGACGATGGTGGGAGCGTTCTGAGGTGTCCCTTCGGTTAGAAGTTGGCTGGGCCCACCCGCCCGCCCAAAGGTTGTCTTCTTGGGGGGCTGCGTCCCCCAAGCCCCCGCGCTAGGGACCCTCACCCTAACCCTCTCTCCTTGTGAGAGGGGACTGAAATGGAGGCGCTGATGAGTGATGCATTCGACTACTCAGAGCTGATTGCCAAGGGCGTATCTCATCTCGGTGGGTGGCGCCCCACATCTGCGCCCGCTCGCGCGCCGGACTACGACTTCGCCATAGCCCATCTTGACCCGGACTCGATTCCCCTGGAGGGCCTCCATGAGGCGCTGGGGAAGGCGCTGAAGGAATACGGAGGCAGGGAGCTGGCCTTCTACCCGCACGCGCAGGGCCTCCCTGCACTTCGGGAGCTGATAGCGGAGAAGCTGCAAAGCCGCCAAGGGATGAGCGTCGACCCGGACCAGGTGGTGCTCACCTCCGGCTCCGGCCAGGCCATCGGCCTCTTCACGCAGCTCTTCACCGACCCCGGCGACACGCTCATCACGGAGGAGTTCACCTACTCCGGCACGATGTCGATCATGCGACGCTACGGCGCCAGAATCGAGGGCGTGCCGTTGGACGAGGAGGGGATGCGGCCCGACGCGCTGGACGAGACCATCACGAGGCTGCGACGGGAAGAGAGAAGGCCGAAGTTCATCTATACGATACCCACGTTCCAGAACCCGACGGGCACGGACATGGGCCCGCAGCGCCGCCAGGATATCCTGTCCGTGGCGCAGAAGCACGGCGTGCCGCTGTTCGAGGACGACTGCTATGTGGACCTGCGATTCGAAGGGGTCGGGTCCCCGGCCATCCACTCGTACGACCAGACGGGGATGGTGCTCTACTCCGGCTCCTTCTCCAAGATCCTGGCGCCGGGCGTGCGACTGGGGTGGCTGGTGGCGCCCCCGGAGCTGGTCCCGCGCATCAACGCCCTCCACTACGGGCTGCCCACGGCCCAGTTCGCCGCGCTGGCGACGCTGCACTACATGCGCGACCACATGGAGGAGCACATAGCCGAACTCTCCCACATCTTCAAGTCGAAGCGGGACACGATGCTGGGCGCCGTCGGCGAGTCGATGGGCTCCGCCGTCGTCTCCAGCCAGCCCTCCGGCGGCCTCTTCCTGTGGCTGCGCATGCGGGATGGTGTGAACACCGTCGAACTGCTGGACAAGGCGCGGGAGCGCGGGGTCGTCTACGGCACGGGCCAGGTGTTCACGGCCAGCGGGGAGGCGAACAACTACCTGCGTCTGGCCTTCGGCCACCACAGCCACCAGGAGATCCGGGACGGGATAGCCATTCTGGGCCGGGTCTTCGAGGAGGCGGGGGCGCTGGGATAGGGGCGATACTCGACATAAGATGGGTGGAGGTACTGTCATGGAGTACAACGTAATCTCCGGCGACTCGCACATGGACATGACCTGGATGCCCGGCGACCTGTGGGAGCGCAATGCGCCCGCCAGGTTCAGGGACGTGGCGCCGAAGGTCGTCGAGACGGACGAGGGGCTGGTTTGGGTGGCCGAAGGCAAGACGCTCGGCGTGTTCGGAGGCGCGAGCTTCGGGTTCGGCGTGGCAGAGCGCGGGAAGTCGAAGCGCTTGGACGCCGTCTTCGCTACGGGCTTCTTCGACGGCGAGCCGCACCCGACGAACCCTGAGCTTCGGCTGAAGGACATGGCGCTCGATGGCGTCGACGCCGAGGTGCTGTACGGCGTGGTGGGTGTGGGACTACGGTTCGACGACAAGGAGCTGACCCGGTTCGTGTATGGCGTGTACTACGACTGGGTGGCGGACTTCTGCAAGACCAACCCGGGGCGCTGGGCTGCGCTTGCCCCTCTGCCCAACCATGACCCGCAGGCCGCCGCTGCGGACCTCCGGCGCGCCGCTGAGCTTGGCCTGAAGGGCGGTGAGTTCACCGTCGCCAACGCTGTGAAGCCCCTCTACCACTCGGACTGGGATGCCCTGTGGGCTGCATCCAGCGAGTGCGGGATGCCCATCTCGTACCACGTTGCCGGCGGATTGCAGTCGATGCTCCAGCATCCGGACGAGACGGAGGCCGAGGCGTACAGGGACAAGTTCAACCTGATCAGCGATGCGTGCTCGCAGCTCGAAGGCTCGCTGTACGTCACGAGCATCATCTACTCCGGCGCGTGCGACCGGTTCCCCGAGTTCAAGTTCGTGCTGGGGGAGAGCGGGATCACCTGGGTCCCGTTCCTGGTCGAGAGGATGGACGCCCACTACCTGGACGGCCGACACCAAATTGCGCTGAGCATGAAGCCGAGCGACTACTGGCGCCGCCAAGGGCACTCCACGTTCCAGACCGACGGCATCCTGGCCGACATGCTAGACCTGGTGGGGGAGAACAACGCGATCTGGGGCTCGGACTACCCGCATCCTGACGGCGTGTGGCCGGACTCGCAGGAGATCATCGCGAGCGACTTCGGGCGGATGACGGAGGAGAAGCGGCGGAAGGTGATCTGCGAGAACGCGGGTCGGCTGTACGGCTTTCTGCCGTAGGCGGGCCGCGGGGGTCGATTCGTTTCCCTACGGTAGATCTTGGCTGGGCCCGCCCGCCCTCGGTCGCTGTTTTGTAGCTGGGGGCACATCCCCCGGAGGGGCTCGCCGCCCTAGAAAGAGGGGTCTCCCCTCTGGACTCCGCCTGGGGCGGGGTACGCCTCTCCAAGGGGATAGAGAGGGCCCTGTGGCGACAAAATGAGACGGGCGGGTTTAGGACCCGCCCGTCCTAGCGCTCTTGCTAGAGGGAGAGGCAGCCCTCACCCAGGGGGAGAGGGAATTTCTACTCGGGAAG
This sequence comes from Dehalococcoidia bacterium, assembly GCA_965249315.1. GTDB lineage: Bacteria > Chloroflexota > Dehalococcoidia > Lucifugimonadales > UBA1127 > CBDBGD01. The sequence continues at coordinate 151,297 of OZ252225.1, forward strand.
CACGTTGGACATGGCGTGGGCCTGGCCGACGATGTCCATGCCGACAATCTCGCTCCAGGCGGCCATGATCTGCTTGAAGACCGGGCCGGGGCACTCACCTCGGAGGGGACGCCAGTCCACCCTGGAGATGGGCAGCATGGAGTGGCTAGTGCCCGCCATGAACACTTCGTCGGCGTTGTAGGCGTCGTAGGGCTGCAGGTCCTCCTCCACCACGGGGATGCCAAGGTTCCGCGCGATCTCGATGACCGTGTCGCGAGAAATTCCCTGCAGCACTGCGAAGTCCGTGGGCGTGCGCAGGACGCCGTCGGTGACGATGAAGACGTTGGCACCCACGCCCTCGGCGACGTTGCCGTTGTGGTCCAGGAGTATGGGCCAAGCCTCCGGGTCCGCGTCAACGACCTCGAGCATGGCCATGGTGAGGTTGAGGCGGCTCAGGTGCTTCACCTTGGAGTCCAAGGCTGCGGGGTGATAGCTGCGGGTCCGGGTGAACATGGCGTGGATGCCCGTCTGATGGAGACGGGAGTAGCGTGCAAAGGGCGGGTAGTAGACGTTGATGTGGATGGTTGGCTGGACGGCGTCCAGGACGGCGCTGGTCCGGCCGGTGGTGTTGCCCTTGGCCACGCCGCGCGTGATGCGCTGAGAGACGGAGAAGTCGCCGCCGCCGCGGAACTGCTCGTTACGCTGCACGACCTCCAGGGTAATCTCCGCCATCTCCTCCTTGGTCATGCCGGGATCGATGCGGACGTACTGGAGGGAGCGATAGAGGCGGTCCAGGTGGGCGTCGAGCTTGAAGATTTCGCCGTTGAACGTACGCTCCACGTCGAAGACAGCATCGCCGCCGAAGGCCCGGTCGCCCACGGGAAGGAAGCATTCGCTGTGGGGTTTGAACTCGCCGTTCAGATAGTCTATGAAGTCGGGCATCTCGGCCTCCCATTTGCAGCTTTGCGCGAAAGAGTGCTGGAACTGTGCCGGCGAGCAAGGCTACTATGCGCCGAAGAACCTTGTCAACCTTCCGCCATGCCCCTGCGAATCCTGGGTCTGTTCGCGCTTTTCGCATACATCGAGCCTCTGCGTGCAGAAACCCGCGAGAAGTTCTCTTGACAGGGCTATGGTGTAGTCCTATGGTGTCGCCATCCGACGGGTCAGAGTGTGCCTTGAGCCTTGTCGGAAAAGGAGGAGCGGTTATGAAAAGAGCGTGGAGAAAGAAGGCACTCCTGGGCATCTTAGCCGTTGCGATCGTGGCGATTGCGGCATGCGGCGGAGATGACGAGGAGGAGGCGACGAGCGCCGCGACCACGGACACGAGCGGCACGACCACCACCGCCGCCGCCGAGACGACCACTACTACGACCACGACCACGACCGAGGCAGCATCGACGACGGAGGAGAGTTCGACGACCGAGACGACGGCCAAGCCGGCGACGGCAGCCACGGGGCTGGCCAGTCGGGAGGCCCAGACTGCGACTGCGCCGGTCAGCGAGCACGCCAACGCGGTCATCACCGTGGAAGGCGAGGCCAGTTTCGGCGGGACCATCAACCGCGCGGCCTTCGGCGGCTGGAGCATCCTGGACCCGTACGTGAAAGAGCACAACGGGGCAATGAACGTGATCTACATGGAGGCCTACTACGAGCCTCTGCTCCAGTACGATGCGCCGTTCGACCCAGCAAAGGGCGTCGTCTACACGCCGAACCTGGCCAAGTCCTGGGAGTTCAGCGGCGACGGAAGCAAGCTGACGGTCAGATTGCGCGAGGGGATCGAATGGCACGACGGCGAGCCCTTCACCAGCGCAGACGTGAAGGCCACATGGGACCGGCTGATCGCACCGGACTTCGACCCATCGCCGCAGGCAGCCGCATCCTTCCGGGAGATCCTGAAGGGCGTGGAGATCGTGGACGAGCACACCCTCGTGCTAGATTTCGGCAGCTCGTCCTACATAGCCCTGTCCTATCTCGCCAACCCGATGATCGTCATAACGCCCGCACACATCCTGGAGAGCAAAGGCAACCTGTTCGACTTCCCCGCCGTGGGTACCGGGCCTTTCATCCAGAAGTGGGCGGACCAGACGCAAGGGATGGGGTTTGAGAAGAACCCGAACTACTGGGGCACGGACCAGGAGGGACGGCAACTCCCCTACACGGACGCAATGGAGTTCCCGGCCGTCCCGCAGCAGGCAACGCGTCTGGCCCTCCTCAGGGCCGGCAACGTGGACTTCTGGGAGGTGTTCCCAACCATCGGACCGACGGAAGCCAAGAGTCTGAAGGACCAGATGGGCGACGACATCAACATCCTGAACGTTGCCTCGGGCCTGTGGACCAGTGCCGTGATGAACACGGCCAAGCCCCCGTTCGACAATGTTCTCGTTCGGCAGGCCGTGGCGTACGCACTGGACCGGACGGCCATCGCGGCGAAGGCCAGCGGCTCGGTGGAGGAGGGCGGCGGCATTCCCGGCTACTACCTCGACCCCCGTGACTTCCCCGACTTCGTGCTGAGCCCTTCGGAGATGCAGAATATGCCGGGGCTCAACCCAGCCAACCGCGCCGCGGACTTGGCGCGGGCAAAGCAGCTGCTGGCCCAAGCCGGATACACCGACGGGATCACCATCGACGACGGCTGGATCACCTACGGCAGCCAGGAGATCAACAACAACGAGGCAACCCTGGCGAGCAGTATGCTGGAGGAGATCGGCATTAGCGTGGAGTTCAGCCCACTGGAAGGGGCCCTCATGGGCGCCCGGCGCCGGGAAGGTGAGTTCCACATCAGCTCCAGCACCAACGCGACGATACTGGCAGACCCGCTGGGCGCGTTTCTGCACCACACGAGCAGCGGCCAGTTCGAACCGTCGACTCGATGGAGCAACGCGACCTTCGATGACATGTGGCTGAAGGCCAGCCGCACCATCGATACGCAGGCGCGCAAGGCGATTGTCCAGGACATACAGCGGTACCTCTTGATGGAGGACGCCGCCGCAATCGCCGTCCAGTGGCTCACCAACAACGCGCCGGTCTGGTGGTACGTGAAGAACTACTATCCCGGGCCGACGATCTACGGCAGCCACCACCTGCGACACGTCTGGTTGGAGCCTCACTAGGCGCTGACGTCCTGAACTCGGAGCGTCCCAATCCCTCCGGGGCGGGCAAGCCCTCGTGAGGGAGGCCAGGAGACGAGTAGCAGTCCCAGGCCTGCGTCGAAAAGGCGCAGGCCTGGGCTGTCCCTTGGATAGTGGAGTGTAGACCATGCGAGCCTATGTCATTCGCAGGCTCCTACAGCTTCCCCTGACGATTCTCATTGCCTCCGTGGTCATGTTCATGATCCTGCGCCTGATCCCCGGAGACATGGTTACGGTTCTCTACTCCGAATTCGGTCTGGGCACGGCCGGGGCCCTGGCCCGTCAGCAGGAGATGCAGCTCCGCACGGAGCTGGGTCTGGACCGCCCCATCCACGAGCAGTACTACGAGTGGCTGCGTCACCTCCTCACCGGCGACTTCGGCGACTCCTTTTGGCTCAACCGGCCGGCCATAGAGGTCCTACAGCAGCGGATCGCGCCGACGATGGAGATCATGCTGTTCGGCATGGCGGTGGGCACAACAATCGGGGTGGGTGTGGGCATTCTCGCGGCCGTGCGCCAGGACACGTGGCTCGACTATTTCGCGCGCTCTGCAGTCGTCGCGGGGCTGAGCATGCCCTCCTTCGTCTCCGGCGTCCTCCTCCTCATCATCCTGGCCTATGGATTCAACTGGCTGCCCTCGGCGCGCTATCTGAGCTTGACACAAGACCCGGTGGAACACCTGAAGATCATCATCTGGCCCTCCCTCCTCGTCGGGTTCCACATGGCGGCGGGAGTGGCGCGCCTGACCAGGACTCAGATGCTGGAGGTCATCCGGGAGGACTACATCCGCACGGCGTGGGCGAAGGGGCTGCCGGAGCGGCTGGTCATCTTCCGGCACACGCTCCGCAACGCGCTGCTGCCCGTGCTCACGCTTCTGGGGCTGTACGTTGCGAACCTCATCAGCGGCGCTGTAGTGCTGGAGTCCCTGTTCAACGTTCCAGGCATGGGCAGCGGCCTGCTGCGCTCCACGCAGCTGCGGGACTACACCGTGCTCCAGCTCTTTGTGATTGTGATGCTGTTCTACGTTCTGATTGTGAACCTTTTGGTAGACCTGATGTATGCGTGGGTGGACCCACGCATCCGGCTCCAATAGGTCGGAGACGAGGAGACGATGCAGAGGGACCAGACCCAGGACAGTGCGTTCGACGCCGGAAGGATCATACGCAAGAGGTCCCCTGTGCTGCAGAGCATTCTGCGGTTCGCAGGGGACAAGCCTCTTGGCGCGCTAGGAGCCTTGGTACTGCTGTTCCTGGTCTTCCTTGCCGCGACGGCGGACATCATCTCGCCCTTTGACCCCAAGGACACGACGTCCCAGAACTTCCTGGAACCCAACGGCACCAACCTGTTCGGGACCGACAACCTGGGGCGGGATATTCTGACCCTCACGATTCACGGGAGCCGAATCTCCCTGTTCGTCGGCTTCACCAGCGTCCTCATTGGCGTGACGGCGGCGCTGGTGCTGGCCCTGGTCACGGGCTACTTCGGCGGGTGGAGCGACAGCCTAACCCAGCGCATTGGGGATACCCTGATGGCGTTCCCCGGCCTCATCCTCGCGCTGTTCTTGGTCTCGGTGCTGGAGCCATCGCACCGGACCGTGGTCGTCGCCGTGGCCATCATCTTCCTGGCGCCCTCGGTCCGCACGATCCGGTCGCAGGTTCTGGCGATCAAGAGCACGACGTACATCGAGGCGGCCAGGGCCGTGGGCTGCTCGTCGATGCGCATTATTGGGCTGCACATCTTTCCCAACATCCTAGCTCTGTACGTGGTGGTGGCCAGCCTGAACCTGGGCGCCGCCATCATTATCGAGGCGTCGCTGAGCTTCCTGGGCCTGGGCCCGGCCTCGCAGTCGTGGGGAAAGATGGTGAGCGATGGGAGCAGACACCTGTTCTTGGAGGGGCCGTGGTGGTCTCTCTTCCCTTCACTGGCCCTGGCCATCACGGTCTACAGCTTCAACATGCTGGGCGATGCGCTGCGGGACGTCTGGGACCCGAGGCTACGGGGGTCTCGCTGAGGCGATAGCGGGGTCTTGTCTCGGCTGTTGACTGGGCCCGCCCGCCCCCGGAAGTTGTTTGTACACATCCCCCCCGGCCCCTTGCCAGGGGTTCCCCCCTCTGGACTCCCCCGACGGGTTCCTCCTTCCCGTCGATTCTTTTAGGGGCTTGAGGCCGCCAGTGCCTCGCATGCAGACATTGCGTTGACATAATGCTCACACGTGTTTAAGCCTTAGTTTGCCCTCACCCCAAAGCCTCCCAGAGAGAGGGGTGGGGGGCGGTCGGAAAAGGGAAGCGCCCCCGGATGTGAGCTCCGGGGGCGCTTCGTGTTGGCAGACGTGGTCGCTAGCTAGTTCAGCCGCATGCCGTAGAGCTGCATGACGTTGTCACGGGTGATCTTCTGCTTGACCGAGTCCGGGATGCCGGCAAAGTTCTCGTCGACGATCTTGTGGGACTCGGGGTAGGTGGACATGGTGTGCGGATAGTCGCTTGCCCACGCGAAGTTGTCTTCGCCGTAGTAGTCGTGTGCCTTGAGGGCTACGGGGTCGTCCATGAAGGTGGCGTAGACCTGGCGCTTGGCGTACTGGCTGGGGGCTTCCTTCAGGGTGGTGGGGTTCGTGTGCATGTGGATGGTGTAGAAGTGGTCGGCTCGGTAGAGGAAGTGGGGGACCCAACTGACGTCGTTCTCGGCGGAGACCAGCTTGAAGTTAGGATGCCGCTCCAGCACGCCCGAGAAGATGATCTCCGTGAAGGAGCGCTGGATCTCGTGTGTGATGCACACGGCCCGCAGGTAGTGGTTCTTGAACTTCCCGGCGCCCGTGCTTTCACCGGAATGACCAGCGTTGATGTGGAGGCTGACGGGCATGTTGAGCTCCGCCGAGGCCGCCCAGAACGGCTCGTACATGGGGTCGGCATAGCCCTCGTCCCCCGGTGGCGAGGCCATGATCATCGAGCCCCGCAGGCCCAGGGCAGCGGTGCGACGGAGTTCCTCGACCCCCGCCTCCACGTCCAGCAGCGGGATGAGGGCCAGGCCAATGAGCCGGTCGGGATCGTAGCTGCAGAACTCGGCCAGCCAGGTGTTGTAGGCCTGGAAGAGGGCCAGCTGGAAGGGAGCATCCGTCATGCGGAAGAAGCTCGCTCCCTGGGTGGTATAGATGACCTCCGCCTCCACGCCGTCCCGCTCGAGCTCCACCATCCGGGCGCTGGGCTCGTAGGCGGCGGGCGGGCATTCGTCGAAGGTGGCGTTCTGCATGATGCGGACCAACTCCTCCGGTGTCGCGCCCGCGAGGAAGCCCGTGCCTCCCAGCTTCCGCGGCGGGGAACCGGACATGACGAAGTACTCGCCCTGCAGGCCCGGCGGGTCCTTCACGAGGCGGGGCGCGCGCTCCTTGAACGCGGAGTCGATGTAGTCCATCCACATGTTCGGTGGCTCGAAGACGTGGGAATCTGCAGAGATCAGCTTGTAGTCAGCCATTCCTCCTCCTCCTTGCGCACGCTTGGCGCTGGGGCAGACCTGCCCGCGCGCTCTATGCCAGGGGGTTCCCTGCAACGAGGCGCTTGCCGTATGCCTTGACCGAGTTGTCCCAGAGGATCTTGCGCTTGCTATCCTCCGGGATGGGTTGTGCCATCATCCGCTTCAGGGGCTCGGCGGCCCCGAGAGCGTCCGGGTGGGGGTAGTCGGTGTTGAAGACGATGGTGTCGTCGCCCAGGTAGTCCACAACGTACTTCACCGTGGGCTCGTCGGCGTCTGCAGCCACGGCACACTGGCGTAGGAAGTACTCCTGGGCCGTGAGCTGCGGACGCTGCGCGTCGAAGAAGACGGCCTTGCGTCCGTGGCCGTACTCCTCCAGGCGATCAAGCCAGAAGGGCACCCACCCCGCTTTCGACTCCAGCAGGAGCAGTCTGAGCTGCGGGAAGCGGTCCAGCAGGCCCGAGTAGATGAAGTGGGCGAGGCTGGTCATGTTCTCGAAGGGGAAGCCCATGGCCTCTTCCATAGCGACGAAGAAGTGGAGTCCGCCATGGTAGCGGGCGTTGACCAAGGGCTGGCCGCTGGAACATCCCTCCCCGTGGACGGAGAGGGGGATGTCCAAGTCCTGGACGGTGGCCCACATGGTTTCGTAGTCGGCGTGGTGCCACATCTTCTCCGGGTCGGCCTGGGGGAGCATGATGGAGACGGCGCCCAGAGTGTCGACTGCCCGGCGGGTCTCGGTGACCATTGCTGTGATGTCGTTCCGGGGCACCTGTGCCGTGTACTTGAGGCGGCCGGAAGCGTCGCTGCAGAAGTCGTGGGCCCAGTTGTTGTACGCCCGGGCCATGGCGGAGGCGAAACCGATGTCCTTGTCGCCGATGCCGCGGCCGCCGCTGGTGGGGAGGCAGACCTGGACGTCCCAACCCTCGCGGTCCATGTCTCGCAGGCGGCTCTCCAGGGTCCAACCCTCGCGCCAAGAGTCGCCGAACTTCTCTTCCATCAGCGACCACAAGGCCTGGGAGTTGAACGCGGTGTGCTGGGGCGTGCTCTCGTACGAGAGGATGGAGTTGCCAAGGCGTCCGGTCACGATGGGGCGACGATCGTAGTAGGCAGGCTCGACGTACTTGTCCCAGATGTCCTCGGGCTCGTAGAAGTGGGCATCTGCGTCAATGACTCGAAGTCCGTTCTTCATCCGCCTCCTCCTGGGTCCGCGGGGTTGGGGCCATTCTTGCGCAGGGTGGCTGTGATGTCAATGAGAAAAGCGTGGAGGGCCCAAACGAGGAGGGATAGGTCACTCTAGAGCTTGCCTCTGAGCTTGGGATCAAGGGCGTCCCGAAGGCCATCACCAATAAGGTTGATTGCCAGGACGGTGAGGCTCAGGAAGAGGCCGGGGAAGAAGATAACCCAAGCAGCAATCTTTGCTACACGCCTGCCGTCCCCCATGATGTTGCCCCACGTTGCGATTTCCGGAGGTACTCCCGTACCCAGGAATGACAGGCCTGCTTCAATCAAGATGGCAACGGCAAAAACGAAAGTGGCTTGGACCATGATGGGAGCAAAGCAATTCGGCAGGATGTGATAGAACATGATGCGTAGTGACCGGGCCCCAAGCGCACGAGCGGCTATGACGTAGTCAACGCTTCGGAGGGTGAGGACCGATGCCCGCGCCACTCGAGCCGTACGGGGCGTATCGACCACTGTAATCGCGATAATCACGGTCTCCATTCCCGGGCTCATGGTCGCAACCAGGGCAATGGCCAGCAAGAACGAAGGGAACGACATGAGTGCATCCATGATGCGCATGATTATGGCATCGGCGACGTGAAAGTACCCGGACAGCGCACCCAAGAGGATGCCTGCGATGGAGGTGAATACAGCTACCGAAGCTCCGACCAGAAGAGAGATGCGTGCTCCATATACAACCCGCGTATAGACGTCTCTTCCCAGATGGTCTGTACCGAACCAGTGGGTACCTGAGGGCTCCTCCAGGCGATCTATGACATTGAGCCTGATGGGGTCGTAGGTGGTAATGAGCGGCGCGATCAGGGCCATGAGACTCATCAGCACGATTATGACGAGCCCCAACAGCATGTTGGGATTGCGCTGCAACGCTCGAGCAGCGGCTCGCACTCCCCTCGTCACGCCGCTACCGAGTCCGGCAAGGCCCAGTACGTCGAGTTCTTCCAGCGCCTCTCTCATCCGTATCGAATCCGGGGATCAAGGTAGGCGTACAGGATGTCGGTGGCGAGGTTAATGAATACAAAAGTAGTAGCTGTGACTAGAATCAGACCCTGAATGACTGGGTAGTCACGCTTCAGGATGGCTTCGACCAAGGCTCGTCCCATGCCGGGTATCGCGAAGACCACTTCAATAATAACAATGCCGCTGATGATCGTGGCCAGTCCCAGACCTATGATCGTCACAATGGGGATAGAGGCGTTTTTCAGTGCGTGCCGCAGCAGGACAAGCCGCTCTGAGAGGCCCTTGGCCCGAGCCGTACGGATATAGTCTTCTCTCATCACTTCCAACATGGTTGCTCGGGTAATTCGAGCGGTCAGGGCGGCACTGGTGAGACCGATAGTAACGACCGGAAGGACAAGGTGTCGGGCCCAATCTCCAACTCCTTCCGAAAAGGGGGAATAGCCCACCGCCGGCAGCCAGCCGAGATTGACGGCAAACAGGAAGATCAGGTTGTATGCCAGCCAGTATGCAGGAACCGAAAAGCCCAACACCACGTACATCATAATGCCGCGGTCCCATATGGAGTTGGCTTTCCATGCGGCAAGGATTCCGAGAGGAATCGCAACGCCAAGAGCTACGATCTTGGACGCCACCCCAAGCACAAATGTTGCTTCGAACCGTTGGGCAAACAGGTCCGTAACAGGCTGACCTGTGAAAATCGAGGTGCCCAGGTCTCCACGAACTGAACTCCACAAGAACTTGACGTACTGCTCGTGCAGCGGCCTATCGAGGCCGAGATGGGCCCGCAACTCCTCTATGTCCTCGATCATGATCCAGTCCGACTCGGATTCTCCGAGCAGCAGATAGGCAGGGTCGCCGGGCGTGAGGTGCAGGAGGAGGAAGATGAACGTCGCCACAAAGAAGAGGACCGGGATAGCTGCGAGCGTGCGCCGGAGGATATAGCCCCTCATGGCCCTGGCACCTTAAGCCGCGTCCAACTCAAACTCACTTCTCGCGCGTGGACAGCTTACCCATGCAGAAGGCAGGTGCCGGGGCCATCCCCAGAGCAAGCGCATCAGGAACGCCCTCCCTTGGGACAGCCTTCCGGCACCAGTGGCCGTCTCTACCTATCTATCGAGCCAGGCGTTCGCCAAGAACAGGATCGGGTACGGTTCATATCCCTTGAGCCAGCTCCGCGCCACCGTCAAGGCCTTGAGCTGCCCAATATGGTATCCGGCACCCGACTCTTGGAAGTAGAGGGTCTGGATCTCATTCAACCATTGCAAGTGCCTAGCCTGGTCGGTCTCGAAGTGGATCAGCTCAGAAAGTTCCATCAGCCGCGCGCTAGGCGTGTACCTGGACACGAACGCGCTTACCGGCGCGGTCCGAAACCGGGTATTGGCAGCGTTCGCCCAACCGCCGGTGGTGACGAGCATGTTCCATCCTGACTGCGCAGCGCGTTGCTGTTTGACGGAAGCATCGTCCATGGGGCGGAAGTCCACGTTGAAACCAGCATCGCGCATGTTCTCCACGAGAACCGATACCGTGTTGAACATTGCTGGCACGTCCTGGGAAGCGAGGACGACAATGGGCTCGCCCGCGTATCCAGCGTCCTCTGCGAGCTTCCGGGCCATCTCCTTGTCATTGATATTGTAGAGATCGTTGCCCCCCGTTACGTCACTCTGGTTGATTGCCCAATCGCCCTCGAAGCCATCGACGCACCAGGATAGGAGAGGGCATAGCTTGTAGAACTCGGGTCTACCTCCGGACGCCAGCAATGCTTTGTCATGGTCCCATGAAGTGACCATCGCACGCCGTATGGCGTTGCTGTCCGTAGGCGGGTTCTCGTTGTTGAACCACGCGAAGGGTCTGATACCCGGATCGATGATGTAGGTGTCAATCTCGCTATTGCCCTCAAGGGTGTCGAAGAAGTCGGGGGAGACGTCAAACAGGTAGTCGAACTGCCCCGACTCCAGACCTGCGACACGAGTGGTCTGGTCCGGCACTTCGAAGATGTGGATCTCGTCCGCGTAGGCATGGCGTTTGCCCGCAAGGAAGCTGGATTCCTCCTCTCGGGCCACGTAGCCGTCATAGCGCTCAAGCTCGACCCTGTCCCCTTGAACCCACTGCTTGAGCATGTAGGGCCCGGTGCCGATGTACTCCGTGACCGACTCCTTGTGATCGGTCTCGGCAAGCCTCTTCGGCATCACGTGGGGCACTCGACCCGACGACGCAGCCAATCCGTTGAGCAGTGTGGGTACAGGACGCTTGAAGGTGATCCGGAAGACCCTGTCGTCCACCTCTTCCATCTGGTCAACTTGCGCCATAATGATCCCGAAGAACGCTGCGGCGGAGGAGGCTCTGTTGTAACGGTCAATGGATGCGAGGACGTCTGCAGAGGTAACCTGACTGCCGTCGTGGAATGTGAGCCCGTCCCGAATAGTGAATGTGTAAACTGAGCCGTCCCCGGAAATGGCCCAATCGGCCACCATGGGCCTCACCGCATAGTTGGCATCCAAAGTCGTGACGTTCTCGAACATGTGGATCGCGGCGTTACGCGTTGCGAAGGCACTCGTGAACATGTTATCGAGCGACCCCACGCCTGCCTCGTTGACGGCCTTTATCACACCGCCGAACTTCGGGCCGTCCATAGCATCGCTCGGGGTCTCCGCCGAAGCCGGCTGAGGGGTGGCCGCCGCGGTCTGGGCCGCAGGCTGGGCCGCCGGCTGCGAGGTGGCAGTCTCCTCGTCATCTCCACCGCAGGCGACCAACGCCAGCAGGACAGTCGCCAGCACCAGCGAGGCCAGTTTCCGACTAAACTTCACGTACATAATCCCCTCTCCCATTCTACGATAACTGCCACAGAATAGCCTAATATAGCGTCGACTCGTTGCAACACACTTAGCGACTCTCCATAATATAATCACGCGTGTTACCCTTGTCAAGGCTTCTTGGATTGAACGGAGTGTTCGGGGACGAGGTGAGCGTGGAGGGCCCAACGGAGCCGAGGCCATTCTCTCGCAAGTGGCTGCGAATGCCAAATTGCCCTCCCGCCACCGCGCTGCCCGCACGGAGGCCGCTAGAGCTTGCCTCTGAGCTTGGGGTCAAGGCTGTCCCGGAGGCCGTCACCAATCAGATTGACGCCCAGCACGGTGAGGCTAAGGAAGAGGCCCGGGAAGAAGATGATCCAAACGGCGATCTGAGCAGTCTGCCGACCCTCGCCCATGGTGTTTCCCCACGTGGGCACGCCGGGAGGCACGCCGGTGCCCAGGAATGAGAGACCCGCCTCGATCAGGATAGCGACGGCAAACACAAACGTCGCTTGTACAAGGATCGGCGCCACCATGTTGGGGAGGATGTGCAGCAGCATTGTCCTGAAGGGTCCTACACCAATCGCTTGGGCCGCCATCACGTAATCCACCTCCCGCAAGCTCAGGACCGATGCTCGGGCTAGCCTAACCGTATATGGGGTTGTAACAAGAGAGATGGCAAGAATGACTGTCCCCACGCCTGCACCCCAGGCAGCGACCATAGCAATGGCCAGCAGGAATGAAGGGAAGGCGAGCAAGGCGTCCATGAAACGCATCAGAACGAAGTCCACGGGGCGAAAATATCCGGAGACAAGGCCCAGTACTACGCCAACGGTGGCTATGAATCCCGACACCGACGCTCCGACAAGGAGGGACACCCTGGCGCCATAGACAACCCGCGTGTAGACGTCTCTACCCAGGTGATCCGTCCCGAACCAGTGTGATGACGAAGGTGAGTACAAGCGGTCTGCTACGTTGAGCCTGCTGGGATCGTACTCGGTGATCAGCGGGGCACTGATTGCCAAGATCGCCACTGCTATAACAAGAATGAAACCCAGAGCCATGTTCGGGTTCTTCCTGAGTGCCCGGCCGCTGCCGCGGAGCATCCTCCCGAGGCGCCCCAGGCCAGGCAGAATGGACGGGCCGCGGCTCGCAGCAGCTTCGCTCATCGGTATCGGATCCTTGGGTCGAGGTAGGCGTATAAGAGGTCGGTAAGGAGATTCAGGACGATGAAGGTCATGGCCGTCACCAGGATGAGGCCCTGTATGACCGGGTAGTCCCGCTGGAGCAACGCTTCAACCAGCGCTCGCCCCATCCCCGGGATAGCAAAGACCAGCTCGAGTATCACGATGCCGCTGATGATGTTCGCGAGGCCCAGGGCTGCAACGGTGACGATGGGAATGGACGCGTTCTTCAAAGCGTGGCGCAGCAGCACTACGCGATCCGCCAAGCCCTTGGCTCTAGCAGTGCGAATGTAGTCCTCCCTCAGGACCTCAAGCATAGTTGCGCGGGTGATGCGAGCCGTAAGAGCGCCTGCTGTGAGCGCCAGGGTGATCACAGGCAAGGTTAGGTGTTTGGCCCACGCTCCGACGCCTTCTGCAAAGGGGGAATACCCCACAGCGGGAAGCCATCCGAGCTCTACAGCAAACAGGAAGATCAGGTTATAGGCGAGCCAGTACTGAGGTACGGAAAACCCCACAACCACGTACATCATCACTCCACGGTCGATGATGCTGTTCGCCTTCCATGCTGCGAGGATGCCCAGTGGAACGGCAAGAGCCAGGGCTGTGAACTGCGAGAGGATCCCAAGGGAGACCGTGGCTTCAAAGCGCTGCTTGAAGATGCTGGTCACGGACTGGCCTGTAAAGACAGAGGTGCCTAGGTCGCCGCGAACAGTGTTCCAGAGGAACCTCCCGTACTGCTCATAGAGAGGCCGGTCCAGGCCCAAGGCTCTGCGGATCTCCTCCAGGTCCTGTTGGGCAAGCTGTGCCGACTCAGAACCTGAGAGCAGAAGCGCGGCAGGGTCCCCGGGTGTGAGGTGGAGGATGAGGAACACGATTGTGCCAACAAAGAAGAGGATAGGGATGGTGGCCCCAAGGCGTTGAACGATGTAGGTTGTCATTCCCACCCTGACTAGCTGGTATGCAGCGCCCCTGCAGCCAGAATACTAGCCGGATGTTCCCGTAGAAGAGAGCGGGCCACCCCTAGGGCGACCCGCTCTCTTCTACACCGGCTATTGGACCCACTGCTCTTACCGCGGCTATCTGTCCAGCCAGGAGTTGACAAGGAACATCACCGGGTGGGGCGTAAACCCTCTCAGGTCGTTGCGGGTCACGGTCATGGTCCTGATCTCGCCCACAAAGTAGCAGCACCCCGTGTACTCTTGCGCGAGCACCTGGACTTCATTGAGCCACTGAACCAGCCTGTCCCGGTCGGTCTCGAAGTGGATCAGGACAGCCAGCTCAGTCATTCGATCGGGGGGACTGAAGCCCGAAGCGAAGCTGCTGGTGGGCGCAGACCGGAAGCGCGTGGCCATGGAGTTGGCCCAGGAGTTGGTCACGACACCCATGTGCCAGCCGTCCTGCTGGTTCTGGATGAGAGAGTCGTTAGCGGCGTGGTCTCGTACCTGCAGCTTCACGTTGAAGCCCGCATCCTGCATATTCTCAAAGAACACCTGGGACGTGCGGAAGAGGGTGGGCACGTCCTGGGAGCCGTTCAGCAGGATCTCCTCTCCGTTGTAGCCCGCATCCTCGGCTAGCTGGCGCGCCAGTTCCCGGTCATTGATGTTGTGGAGGTCCTGTCCTGCCTGGAGTTCAGTCGACATGATGGGTCCCGTGGGGTCAACGCCATCTACGCACCAGGACTGGACTCCGCACACGTTGTAGAACTCGGGGCTACCGCCGCCCGCTCTGAGAGCGGCTTCGACGTTGAAGGAGGTAACGATGGCCCGCCGGATGTCCTTACTGTCGGTGGGCGGGTTGAGGTGGTTGAACCAGACGAAGGGTCGCACGCCGGGGACGTTGATGTAGACCTTCAGGTCCGAGTTGGTGTTGACCCGGTCGTGGAAGTCGTTGGCGATCTCAGCCACGTAGTCGAACTGCCCCGCCTCAAGCCCAGCCAGGCGCGTGGCCGGGTCTGGGATTTCCAGGATGTGAATCTCGTCGGCATAGGCGTGGCGGGCACCAGCGAAACCGCTTGTGTCCTCAGTGCGGGCCACGTAGCCTTCGTAACGCTGCAGCTCAACTCGGTCGCCCCGGACCCACTCTTTGAGCATATAGGGACCGGAGCCGATGTAGGTCCCGGCATCCTCGTTGTGCGGGGTCTCACACTGACTCTTCGGCATCATGATGGGAACACGCCCAGCCATGGCACTCAGCCCGTTCAGGATGGTCACCAACGGCCGGTTGTAGGACATAGTGAAGGAGCGATCGTCCACCTTCTCCATGCTTGCGAGCTCACCAAAATGGATGCCGTTGAAAGAAGCAGGAGAAGCCGTGCCCCGCCAGCGTTCGATGCACGTCATGATATCGTCCGACGTGACCGGGTTCCCATCGTGCCACGTCAAGTCTTCACGGACTGTGAACGTGAACGTGCTCCCGTCGCCCGTCACCGCCCAGTCCGCAATCTGGGGCTGGATTGCCAGGTTGTCGTCCATGGTTACGACAGTCTCAAAGATGTGGGCGGCGACGTTCCGTGTCGAGAACTGGCTGGTGAAGGTGTTGTCCAAGGAGAAAGCGCCGGACTCGTTGACGCCCCTGATGATGCCGCCGCGCCTGGGAGACCCATCAGAGGGAGGCGTGGTGGCCTCAGCTGCAGCGGGAGCCGCCGTAGTCGGGGCTGCAGGCTGGGCTGCCGCGGTCGTTGTCTCTGCGTCCTCGTCATCGCTGCCGCAGGCGGCCACGATGAGGGCTAGCGTGACTATTCCCGCGAGGAGAACCCTGTGTCTTCGTGCAAGCCACTTCATACCGCACCTCCCCACCAAATACGAATCTTCGTAAAGAACCGCTAGGCTGATGTCTTCATACTCTTTTTCGCCGCAGTTGTCAAGCGAGCGAAGTATTATCCGTAGATATCCGATAGTGCCTATCCTTCGCTCGCAATGGTGGCTCCAAGAAGGGCAGCAGTCCGTCCCGTTCTATCCCGCGTATCCACAGGTGGATAGTCTCATAATGTCTTCCTCAAGCGTTCGGCGATGTGCGCTTTGGGGACTTCCTTCTGATGCATCTCCCAAGCCAGGGTGGTCAGCGTAACGTTTCAACATATCCAAGAGCGTACACAGGGACTGTCGGATTTCTACGGAAACATTGTGGCGTAGCGAGCACTCCAGTGCCTGGAAGCCGGTGATGGCCGAAGTATGTGGAGGAGTGAGATTGAGGTCCGTGGGGCGCCGCAAACAGCGACAGGATATAGCCGGAGGGTTATCGGAGGGACCGGTCAGCGCGCCGCCGCTCGTGGTGGAGACGGGGGGGAGTCGAACCCCCCGTCCAGAAAGCTCACTGAAGGACCTACTACAGGCTTATCCGGCGCTTGTTTCTCGCCCGGGCCACCCCCGCCGGCAGGGGCTGGTCCAGGCCAGCCGATTTGTGTCTTACGCCCTCACTGCATCGGCATCGGTGCGGGTTGCACCCCGATGCTTTGGCGCCCGATCCTACCCCTCGGGGGAGAGTAGGGCGGACGGGCTGCCTATCTAGGCAGCCAGTGCGAGTTCGCGCTCGCCAGTTACTTTTGTACCGCCGGTTTAACGAGGGTGACGGCTCCTCGGCCTGCATTCCTCCAGGGGCACTCCCTGTCGAACCCACGCGTCCCCTAGGGCTTCATTGTAGCACAGGGCTATCGTTGCCTCAGCGCCCGCTGGATGTCGCGCTCCACAGCCCGATCGATGAGGGCCTGCTTCTTCTGGTAGCGACGCTTTCCCCGGGCCAAGCCCAGGGCTACCTTGGCCACCCGTCCCTTGACGTAGAGGCGCAGTGGCACCATGGTGAGGCCGCGCTGGGCAGCCCGGCCCATGAGGGCGTCCAGCTCCTTACGGTGCAGCAGGAGCTTACGAGGGCGCAGAGGCTCGTGGTTGTGGAGGTTCCCCTGCGCATAGGGGGAGATGTGCATGCCGTGAAGCCAGAGCTCGTGGTCCTGGGAGTGGGCGTAGGCCCCCCGCAGGTCAACCTGGCCGGTCCTGATGGACTTGATCTCGGTCCCGAACAGGACCAGGCCAGCCTCGTACGTTTCCAGGATTTCGTAGTCGAAGGTGGCTCGGCGGTTGGTGGCGATGGTGCGAAAGAAGTCCGTCTGCTGGTGCGAGTCGCTTCCCTTGGAGGGCTGTCGTCTTGACATAATGATATGGCGAACGAGGCTAGCTCGTGCCTCCGCCTACGGACGCTCCCGCCCGAGGCCGGATCTGGGCACGAAGGAGATCTACGGCCCTGTCGAGTTGGGGGTCGGCCTGATTGCCGCCGAACTCCACGGGACCCGGCACAACGACGTCCGGTTCCAACCCTTCCTGCTCGATTAGGCGGCCCTTGGGTGTGTACCAGCGTTCGGAGGTGTAGTAGAGGCCTCCGCCGTCGGAGAGGCTCTTGAGCCGGTTAACGCTACCCTTGCCGAAGGTCCGGACGCCGACCAGAGGGGCCCGGTCGTGGTCCTGAAGGGCGCCTGCGAGGATTTCGCTGCCGCTGGCGGAGAACTGGTTGACAAGAACGACGATGGGCATGTCGTGGGCCAGGCCGTCCTTCTTAACCGTCCAGTCGGTGCGGTCGTTGGTCGTGCCCTGCTCGTAGACGACGAGGCCCTCCTCGAGAAAGAGGGCACTCACGTTGGCCGAGGTGGAGAGGAGGCCGCCGGGGTTGTTGCGCAGGTCCAGGACAAGGCCACGCACGCCCTGGCCCTGGATCTCACGAAGGATCTGCTCCATCGCCTCGTCACTGTTTTCATAGAAGAAGCGGAGGCGGAGGTAGGCAATATCATCCTGGAGCATGGTCCAAGAGGCACTCTCAAGGGATATGCGGCCTCGCGTCACCACGATCTCAACGACCTCTGTCGATCCCAGATGCCGGATTCCAAGGGTGATGGGCGTTCCCGCCGGGCCGCGCACCTCCGAGACGAGGCGATGGATGGTCCACCCCTCCACGCTCTGTCCTTCGACCGTTACCAGGGCATCTCCGGCACGGATTCCCGCCTCCTCCGCTGGACTGTTGGGCATGGGGCTGAGGAGGAAAACGCCTCCCCGGTTGTAGACCTCGGAGCCGATGCCCTCGTAGCGGCCGTCAAATGCCTGGGCTTCGATGGCAAATCGGTCCGGTGAGACGTACGTCGTATGTTGGTCTCCCAGGGCTTCGATAAGGCCCCGTATCGCCGCCTGGGCGAGCTCGGGAGGATCATGTGTCGTTCCCTGAGTCTCTGCCTGTTCGAAGACCGCAACCCACGCGTCCCACACGGCGGTGAGCTCCGTGGGAGCTCCACTGGGCAGACGATAGCGAATCTCAGGTTCGAGAGAGCCGGAACTTTCCCCTTCGCCTAGAGAGACGTTGACCAACTCCGCTACGGCGCCGGCGCCGAGACGCTCCGGGTCCAGCGTGTCTCTGTCGACGAATCCCTCTTCGAGGATCTCCCAGACCTCCCAGAGCGGGGTGAGCGCCTCCGAGGGGATGCTCTCTGGCGCTTCCTCGTAAGAGCTTGGCCGGCAGGACAGGGCCGCTAACAGGAGGACAAGGGCCGCGAAGAGCGCGACCGAGCGCAGAGGCCAAGGTGCCTCGCGGACTGATGAGAATGCGCCTTTGGGATGGAAGTCGGTCATGGGTCTTCACCCATTTTAGCATGGCGCGTTGCGCGAAAGTGCATGGAGGCGTGGAACAAAGGCCTATGCAGCCTCGTTGAAAGTCACGGGAAGCCCGTGCTAGGATAGTATCGCCTGCACATCGCAGGCCGGCGCATTCTGGCCCCTGTCTTTTGGCGCACCAAACCCACTTGGGACGAACAGCCATGGCGAAACGAGACGTAGAGCTCCATCGCGGCCTCACCGGCATTTACCTTGACCGGACGGCGTCCAGTTTCATTGACGGCACCGCGGGGAAGCTCCTCTATCGGGGCTACAACATCAACGACCTGGCATTGCAGTCCACCCTGGAAGAGGTCGTCTACCTCCTTCTCTACGGGGAATTGCCCACGCGCAAAGAACTCAAGGAGATGGACGACTACCTCCGTAGCAACCGCGAGTTGCCGCCTGAGATATACACGCTGATCGAGATCGTGAAGGCTGGGCATCCGATGGACGTCCTTCGTACGGCCATCTCCGCCCTGGGGGCGCTGGACCCCGAGGTCACGGATAATAGCGTGGAGGCGACTCGTCGGAAG
Source organism: Dehalococcoidia bacterium (assembly GCA_965249315.1). GTDB lineage: Bacteria > Chloroflexota > Dehalococcoidia > Lucifugimonadales > UBA1127 > CBDBGD01. The sequence goes on from OZ252225.1 coordinate 170,198, forward strand.
GGGCTACGCCTCACCGCCCAAGCGCCGACCATTGTGTGCGCCCACCACCGGCTTCGGCAGGGGATGGACATCGTGGCGCCTTCGAAGCACTTGGGCCACGCCGCGAACTTCCTCTACATGTTCTATGGGACGGAGCCAGATCCCGAGGAAGCGCGCCTCCTGGACACAGATTTTATCATCCATGCGGAGCACGGCTCCAACGCCTCCGCCTTCGCTGCCCGGGTGGCAGCTTCGACTCTGGCAGACCTGCACTCGGCGGTCGTGTCTGGGCTCGCTACTTTGAAAGGCCCCCGACACGGCGGCGCCGCCGAGGCTGTGATGCGCATGGCCAAGGAGATAGGGGAACCCGAACGGGCCGCAGAGTACGCCCGCGGGGTGCTGGAGGGCGGCGGACGCATCATGGGCTTCGGCCACCGGGTGTACAAGGCGGAAGACCCGCGGGCGAGCCTCATGCGGGACCCCGCACGTGCCCTGGGCGAGAGGCGCGGCGAGCCCCACTGGTTCCAGATCCTCCAGGCGCTGGTTGACGTGATGAAGCCCTACCAGGCCCGGGGTATCTACGTGAACGTGGACTTCTTTGCAGGCTCCCTGTACTACCTCATGGGCATTCCGGAGGACCTGTTCGTTCCCATCTTCGCCCTGGGACGGGTACCGGGCTGGACCCTGCAGGTGATGGAGCAGTACACCAACAACATCCTCATCCGCCCTCTGCTCTACTACGAGGGTCCGATGGACTTGGAGTATGTCCCCATCGACCAGCGAGGGGGGTGACCCGCGGAGGGTCCGCGACACCCTCGGGGCGAAGGTCTCCAGAGGCCTGTATTATGTCTGAATCGACTGTTATGTAAAGCCAAAACCCCCTTGCGGTGACATAACAGTTATAGTGCGAAGCATCCAGCGAAAAACCCAGGGGCCCTGACCCACACGGAAAAACCGCCTCCGGGGGCATGGCAACAATGGCGGAAGACGTCGGGGCCATCGAGCGCAACTACGGACGCAACGGACTGATCGCACGCACCCTCGCCGCTATCAACGCCGCGGGACTGGACCCCGACGCCCTGACCCGCGACGACCTACAACCCATGGACGAGTTCCATATCCGAGGCCGCATCGCGACGCGGGAGCTGGCCGCTCTGACCCACCTGGCGCTGGACACTCACGTCTTGGACGTGGGATGTGGAGTCGGCGGACCGGCACGGACGCTGGCGGCGGAGTTCGGGTGCCGGGTCACCGGCTTGGACTTGATCGCCGACTACTGCCAGCTCACGGAGTTCCTGACCGCAGCTACCGGCCTGTCGGACCAAATCACTGTCCGATGTGGTAGTGCGCTGGAGATGCCTTTCGACGATGGGGTGTTCGACGCAGCGTGGATGCAGCACGTGTCGATGAACATCGAGGGCAAGGCGCGCCTGTTCGGGGAGATACACCGAGTGCTGCGATCCCGGGGCGTCGTAGCGCTGCACGAGGTGTTCGCCGGACCCGCCGGGTCGCGCCACTACCCAGTGCCATGGGCCGCGGACGCTAGCATCGATTTCCTCGTCACGCAGGAGGAGACCCGTCGCACGATCGAGGCGGCCGGACTCCGAGAACTCGAGTGGACGGACGTGACCGAGAAGTCGAGGGAATGGTTTCGAAACATGCTCGCCGCTAGGAGGTCCGGTCCACCGCCCCCGCTGGGCCTTCACCTGCTTGTCAGCGACTTTCCGGCACGCGCGGCCAACGTCCTGCGAAACCTGGAGGAGAGGCGCATCACTGTGGCCATGGCGGTCTTCGGCAAGGACTGAGACGCCCCGAGGGTTAGGAGACGCCGGCTCCCGCCGCCTTGGAGGCGCTCAAGCCCTCCTCCACCGCTTGGAGCAGCCGGTCCATGCCCCATCCCTTCTCGGCGGAGATAAGCACGCTGGGGATCTGGGCAGCGGTCAGACCGTCTCCAAGGCCGTCCGGGAAGGCGCTGTCCCAGTTCATCATCCGGTCCACCTTGTTCAGGACGAGGACTCGAGGCTTTCCCGCAAGCTCCAGCTCGCCGAGGGTCTCCTCCACCACCTGCGCCTGTTCGCTTGCGTTGGGGTGGCTAATGTCGACGACCTCCAGGAGGAGATCCGCGTCTTGCAGCTCCTCCAGCGTGGCCCGGAATGCCGCCACGAGAGCGGCCGGGAGCTTGTGGATGAACCCCACCGTGTCGGTCAGGAGCACCTGCCGTCCGTCGTGCACGCTGACGCTGCGGGTCACTGGGTCGAGGGTCGAGAAGGAGCGGTCCTCCACAGCGACCACCTCTTCACGCGCCAAGGCATTGAAGAGGGTGCTCTTGCCGGCGCTGGTGTAGCCGACCAGGGAGACTGTTGGCACTCCGGAACGACGCCTCTGCCTCCGGTGGAGGGACCGACGGCGGCGAACGTCCTCCAGTTCGGCTTTGAGGTGCTGTATGCGCCGCCTCACGAGTCGACGGTCGGTCTCAAGCTGGGTCTCGCCAGGTCCTCGGGTGCCGATGCCACCTCCCAGCCGCTCCAGGTGGGACCACTGCCCAGCCAGACGGGGCAACAGGTACTGGTGCTGGGCCAACTCCACCTGGAGACGTCCCTCACGGGTGCGGGCGTGGCGGGCAAAGGTGTCGAGGATGAGAGCCGTCCGGTCAATGATCTTGACGCCGAGGGCTTCTTCCAAATTGCGCTGCTGGGCTAGGGTGAGCTCGTCGTCAAAGACGGCGAGAGTGTAGCCGAGACGATGTCCGAGTTCCTTCAGCTCCTGCAGCTTCCCGCGGCCGAGGTAGTTGGAAGTCAGATGGTCGAGACGCTGCGTTACGGAGGCCAAAACCGTGGCGCCCGCGCCTCGGGCCAGCTGTGCCAGCTCCTCCAGCGAGTCCTCCAGGCTCCAGAGCGCGGCCCTGCGCTTCTGCGCGACCCCAACGAGGATGGCGCGCTCCAGTTCCGGGGAGGTGGAGACCGGTGTTCTGCTGACAGTGCCTCCTCGTCGTCCGGGCCTAGCGAGGCGCGGGGGCCTTCCAGCCTTCGAGCCGCCGGACGGCCTTCTCCAGGTCCTCATCGGACAGGGTGAGGGAGAAGCGAAGGTAGCCTTCGCCGGAGGGGCCGTAGCCAGCACCGGGAGTGACCACAATGTCAAGATCGTCGAGCAGGAGCGTGGCAAACTCTGCGGAGGTATAGCCCTCGGGCACGGCCGCCCAGATGTACAGGCCTGCTACCGGCGCGGTCACCCGGAGGCCGAGGCGGGTGAGGACGGATACAAGACGGTCCCGGCGCGCCCGGTAGCGCAGATTTCGCTCCGCAATATAGTCCTGGGGTCCGGTGAGCGCCCCAATGGCCATCTCCTGGATGGCCCTGGGCACTCCGGAGTCCACGTTCGACTTGACGTCGAACAGCGTCTTGATGACCTCAGCATTGCCCACAGCCATGCCCACACGCCAGCCGGTCATGTTGTAGCCCTTGGACAGCGAGTGGACCTCGACCGTGACGTCCTTGGCTCCGGGCACCTGGAGGACGCTCGGAGGCCGATACTCGTCGTAAGCCACCTCGGTGTAGCAGGCGTCATGGAGGAAGATGATGTCGTTGGCGCGGCAGTAGTCGACGACGCGCTGGAAGTAGTCGAGCGACGCTACGCCGCCGGTGGGATTGTTCGGGTAGTTGAGCCACATGATCCGGGCCCTGCGAGCCATGTCCTCCGGTATGGCGTCCAGGTCCGCGAGCCACTGGTTCTTTTCCAACAGTGGCATGAAGTAGGGCTCGCCATCGGCCATTATGGCGCCCGAGTTGTAGGCGGGATAGGCAGGCTCCGGCAACAGCACGACGTCGCCCGGGTCGACGAGGCCCAGGCTGGCGTGGACAATCCCTTCCTTGGCCCCGATGAGGGATATGACCTCCTTGTCAGGGTCCAGAGACACGTCGAAGCGCTGGTCGTACCAGTGGGCGACGGCACGGCGGAACTCCGGCAGTCCCTCTGGGTCGGGATATCGGTGGTTGGGGGCATCCAAGATGGCCTCGTGGAGTTGAGCAAGGTAGGACTCTGGTGTAGGGATGTCCGGGTCGCCGATGCCGAAGGTGACGACGTCAGCGCCCTCGGCACGCTTCTGAGCGATCTTCCGGTTGATCTCGATGAAGAGGAAGACAGGGAGTCGCTTCAGCCGGTTGGCAACGTGCATTCAGTCTCCTTCCAAGGACGTCTCGTCTACTCGCCCCACTCAGCCTCGAACACCTGGGCCACAGGCCCTTCGAGATAGACCTGGTCCTGGCCGTCCCACGTAAGTCGCAGGACGCCTCCGGGGAGCGTTATGTCAACGGTTTCGTCAGTGTAGCCGTGAAGCCGGGCAGCAACGGCGATGGCACAGGCCCCGCTGCCGCAAGCCATCGTCTCACCCGCGCCTCGTTCCCAGACCCGCGCCTGCAGATGGCCTCGGTCCACGACGTTGACGACCTCAAAGTTAACCCTCTGCGGGAAGAGCGCATGATGTTCCACCTGTGGGCCGACCTGATGCAGGGCAAGCTCCTCCACGGGCGTGTCCAGGAAGGCGACGGCGTGGGGGTTACCCATAGAGACGCCCGTGACATGGAAGTTGCCATCGGGGACCACGAGAGGCCAGTCCAGCACCAGTTCGCCCTCACGCAGACAGAATTCGGAGCCGGCACCTCGAGGCCACTGGGCCATGCTCTCCCGAGTGCCGACGACAGCGAGCCGGTAGGCCGGATCGACGGGGACCTCCTCCGGCCGCAGCCGGGGCACACCCATGCCCACGCGGGCGCTCCGGAAGTCTCCTTGCTCGACTATGGGGGTTAAGGTAATGAGCCCGGCAAGAGTCTCGATCCGCAGGACGTCGTGCGGCCAATCCGCGATATCTCGCTCCAGAACGAATTTGGCGACACAGCGAATGCCGTTGCCGCACATCTCCGCCTCTGAGCCGTCGGGGTTGAACATGCGCATGCGGAGGTCGGCGGTCTGGGATGGCAGGGCCAGGATGATGCCGTCTGCGCCCACACCGAAGTGACGGTCGCAGACGTCCCGGGCGAGTGCGCCCCAGTCCCTATCAACCTCGCGAGCGTCCAGGACCACGAAGTCGTTGCCGGCGCCATGCATCTTGGCGAACTTCAAGGCGCTATACCTCCACGGGCACTTGCGACAAGTTTAGCGACGGAGAGCTAGCTACGCAACGGAGGACGACGGCGAAGGAGCGCTGACGAAGTTGCGAGGGACAACACCCCGGGGAGCGCACTCCGCAGAATTCCGAACGCCACTGCTCCGGGGTCGAGTGACCTACGCGTCGTTGCTCAGGATGCGGTCCACCTCGGCCATGTCCTCCGCCGTGAGATGCCAGTCGGCGGCCTTGGCGTTGGCCTCCAGCTGCTCTGTCTTGGTGGCTCCGGCGATCACCGAGCTTACCACGGGGTTCGCCAGGAGCCAGGCGAAGGCCAGCTCTAGCATAGAATGACCCCGCTCGGCGGCGAAATTCTCCAGACCCTCAAGCACGTCGAAGTTGGCGTCCGTGAGAGTCCTTTCGGCGGCCCGCTCGTTCCCCGCCAGCCGGGTTCCCTGCGGCGGCGGCTCGCCACGGCGGTACTTGCCGGTCAGGAAGCCGCTGGCCAGAGGGAAGTAGGGGAGCACGCCGATGTTGTAGGCCTTGCAGAAGGGGATCAGCTCCCGCTCCACGTCCCTCTTTAGCAGGCTGTAGTCCGGCTGGACGCTGACAAAGGGTTCGAGGTGGAGGGAACGCGAGGTCCAGATCGCTTCGCAGACCTGCCAGCCGTCGAAGTTTGAGCAGCCTATGTAGCGGACCTTGCCCTGGTGGACCAGGTCGTCCATGGCGCGCAGCGTCTCTTCGATGGGCGTGTCGGCATCATGGAAGTGCACTTGGTAGAGGTCGATGAAGTCGGTGTCTAGGCGTCGCAGACTGTCTTCCACTTCGCGCATCACGCTGAGGCGGGAAGCGCCCCGCGAGTTGGGGCCATCGGAGACTTGGCTGTAGACCTTTGTGGCCAGTATGACGTCGTTCCGCTTTCCCTTGACCGCCCGGCCGATGTACTCCTCCGACAGACCGCTACCGTAGCTGTTGGCGGTGTCGATGCAGTTAATGCCAAGGTCTATGGCCTGGTGGACGACGCGGGCGGACGCCTGGGGGTCCATTCTGCCGCCGAAGTTGTTGGTCCCCAGCCCGACGGCCGAAACCTTGAGTCCCGAGCTTCCCAGTCTACGATATTCCATGTCTTCCTCCTTGTCTGCGCTATAGAGGCGGTCGACGGGGCGTCAGCCCACGAGCGGGAGCGCTACGGCCTGGCCGGACTGCGCACTGCGGGTTACCGCCTCGGTGAACTCCATGTAGCGAACACCGTCCTCGAAGCTCGTGAGTCGCACCGCCTCCTGGCCTCGGATGGCGCCAACGAACTCCTCCTCGACGCGCCATCGGCCCTCGCGCTCCGGAGGGATGTGGACTTCAGCGAGAGCCTGATCACCTCGCTGGCCGCCGTAGAGCTTCCCGCTAGCGGCGTCCCAGTGGAGGGTGCCTTGGCTGCCGTACAACCAGATCCCATCGGTCGGGTGCAGCCCCATGACGGCGCTGATGCGCAGATGGGCCTGGGCGCCGCAGGCCATGTCGCACAGCGCGTCCACGTGGTCGGGGATGGTGGTGGCCCGAAGCGTGCCGTCGCCGTCCTTGCGCTGCCGGACCCAGACGCGGGTCATGGCCGACACCCGCGTGGCGGGCCCCACCCAGCGCATCAGGGCCTCGTACCAGATGCCCATGGTGAGAATGTTGTAACCGCTGAGGTCTCGGTCCTGCCGCCAGTGCAACGGCCCTTCGGTGTCCAGAAAGGCACCACCGGAACTCAGCAACTCGATGGACAGGATGTCGCCCAGGTAGCCTTCGTTCAGGAGGTCACGCACCGTGCGGTCAACCCGGAAGGTGAAGGGGGACGGAACGATCTGGGTGGCCAGGTCCGGGTGCTCGCGGGAGGCGACCAGCATGGTGCGGGCCTCGGCGGCGCTCATGGCCATGCGGGCCTCGGTAAGGACGTGCTTGCCTCGGGCGAGGGCACGGAGGGTCACCGGGCAGTGCATATAGGGCCACGTGCCGATGCAGATGGCGTTGGTGTCGTCCGCATCCACGAGGTCCGTCCACTTGTCGTAGATGATGGGGATGCCGAACTGGTCGGCTACCTGCTGGCTGGAGGCGCGGCTGCGGTTGGAAACGCTGACGACCTCGACGCCCTCCTGGGTCTGGAACCCTGGGATGTGCATGAGCCGGGTGTTAGCGCCGGCTCCGACGATGCCGATGCGAATGGGTGTGCCGCTCACGGGAACTCCTTAATACGTGCGCTGAATGCGCGAGCCGCGCCTGCGAATGGCGTGCGGGACGCGATTATACGAGCGCTGGGCGCGTTCAGTCCAGAGGGCGCGCTCAATCTGAGGAAGGGGGGAAACGAAGGTGGCCGATAGGCCGGGGTTATGTCAACTGTGCAATCAAGCCCAGAACAATGCTGACGACAACAGCCACCACGAACCACCCCACCACGGGCAGGCCCCGCCTTCGCCGCGGGTCGTTCCCTCGTGCCTCTTCGATGAGCTGGCGTCGCCGGGAGGCCTCAAGCTGCTGCCTGTGGCCGGCTTTGCCCACCTGGCGCATGATCTCCGGATGGTGTCCTCCGGGGCCTGGAAAGTGCATCACGTCACCTCTATCGCTACTCTACGCCTCGGCAGAGGGCGGCGCAACCCTTCATCCTGAGCAGTCTCTCTCCCGCCGTAGCTCGCGGAGGAAGTCGATGTCCTCCTGCCGAAGGGGCGCGTCGGGAGGAAGACCCTGCGACTCGCGCACGAGGAGGTCCAATTCGCCTTCGAGGCTGCTGTCCCGGAGGGCGTCGTAGACCTGTGACGTCACAAGCCCATCACGCCCGAATCGCCGGACCGTGGCGAAGGCGTCCCGAAGGTTGGGACGGTCGCGTCCGTAGTAGTCACGGGCGCGTTGGACGTTGTTGTAGGCCTCGAAGTTCTCGCACGCCACGAGGACCATTCCCATGAGACGCACGTCCTCCGGCGCGCCCTCCATGCGCTCCGGGTAGTAGTAGTAGAGGATGACCTGCTCCATCCAGGGATCCACTGTGACACCGAGCGTTTGCAGGTCACGCTTCTTCTGGTCCAGAATCCTTCGGACGCGCCGGTCGAAGGCCATGCGCATCTCCACGTGTTGTACCACGCTGTCGTTCACAGCGAGACCGGTAGCTTCCAGCGCCGGACGCGCTAGATCGAGGAAGGCTTCCGTGGCGTGTTCCTTCGAGATGTGAGGATAGCGTCGGACCAGCTCGCCGACCCGCACGGGAAGGCCCGCCGCCTGGGCTGACTGGAAGATTCGGCCGAACAGGACGGCGTCCATGCCCGCGCGGCCGATGTCGTGGAGGAGAGCGGTGACCTCCAGCTTCCGGAGCGTTTCGCCGGAGACGCCGAGGCGCCGAGCGACGTTCAAGACGATCTCCGTAGTCCTCGCGGCGTGCGCCTTGTCGTAGCCCGCTATGACGCTCCCAGGACGCTGGGGGTCCGGCACGTCGTAGAGCGCTAGGATGGCTGCGCGATCGATGGCTGGGGGCTCCTTCTTCTTCGTCATGGCTTATCTGGGAGCCTTGCTGCCGCTTTCGCCAGGGGAAGGCGCTCCGCCATCACACGCCCCGCCTGGTGTTCCTCCGTGCCGTCGGCGGTCAGCCAGTGGATGCGAGGATCTGCAGGCTTGAACCACGCGTACTGGCGGCGGGCCAGGCGATGGTGGGCCGTCTTGATCCGCTGGGACGCCTCCGACAAGGGAATCTCGCCGGCAAGGTGACGGGCGAGCTCTCGGTAGCCCATGCTGGACAAGGACGGAAGGTCGGGCGAATAGCCCGCTGCAAGGATACGCCGCACCTCCTCTACCCATCCGGCGGCCAGCATCCCCTCCACCCGTGCATCGAGGCGGCGGTAGAGCTCGGACCGCGAGGGCGCGTCCAGGCCCAGTACCAAGGCATCGTAGGGCGGAGGCCGCTTTCCTCGTACCTGGGCGAGAGGAGTGCCGGTGGCCGAGTGGACCTCCAAGGCGCGCACCACTCGTCGGACGTTCCGAGGCTCGATGCTCGCTGCCGCCTCCGGGTCGACGTTCTCCAGGCGGCGGTGCAAGGTTGCGTACCCCTCACGCTCGGCCAGGGCGGTCAGCTCGGCGCGGAGGCTGGGTTGCGGCGGCGCCACGGGCGTTTGCCAGCCTTCGAGCAGGGCCCATGCGTACTGGCCCGTGCCGCCTACGAAGATGGGCAGTGCGCCTCGGCTGTGGACGTTGGCAATGGCTTCGCGGGCCAGAGAAAGGAAACGGACCAGGCTGAACTCCTCGTCCGGGTCCGCAACATCGTAGAGATAGTGGGGGATGCTGGTGCGGGCTTCGAGGGAAGGCTTCGCTGTGCCGACGTCCATGCTCCGGTAAACCTGGCGGCTGTCGACGTTGATGATCTCGCCGCGATGGCGCCGGGCCAAGTTGAAGGCCAGTGCACTCTTCCCGACGCCCGTGGGGCCAACAACGGCCAGGAGAGGAGCTGCGCCAAGAGGGGGGGCACTGTACTGGTCTCTGTCCACGCCCACAATGTCACCGTAAGGCCTTACTGCCCCGGGTCGCCGCTTCCCTTCGCTCGAGCCGTGATGCGCACGATCTCAGCAAAGTCATTGGCCTTCAGGCTGGCGCCGCCAACCAGGGCGCCGTGGACCGCTGGCAGGGAGGCGAACTCTTCGATATTGCCAGGGTTGACACTGCCGCCGTAGAGGAGCGGGACCTCCAGGGCGGCGTGCTCCCCAAAGATCGCGGCCAGGCCGCCAAGGATGGGGCCGCCCATGATGTGGGCCGCAATGTCGGGGGTGGCCGCGACGCCGGTGCCGATGGCCCACACGGGCTCGTAGGCGATTGCCAGCCCTCCGGGGGCTTCAACGGTCTCGAGGGCTGCCTGGAGCTGGGCCCCGACGACCGCCTCTGCCTCTCCTGCGCGTCGCTGCTCCAAGGTCTCGCCGACACACAGAATGGGGGAGAGGCCCGCGGCGAGGGCGGCCTGCACCTTGCGGGCTATCGCTTCATCCGTCTCGCCGAAGTGCTGCCGTCGCTCCGAGTGGCCGATGATGACGAACTCGCAGAGCTCCGCCAACATGGGAGGCGCCACCTCACCGGTGAAGGCCCCCTTCTCTTCGAAGTGCATGTTCTGGGCCCCAAGGTGGATCCGGGAGCCTTCGAGGATGTCCCTGCAGACCAGGAGATAGGGGAAGGGCGGACAGACCACCACCTCTACATCGGAGATGCCTGGGAGCTGTCCCCGCAGCCCCTGCGTAAGGGCACGGGCCTCCTCCAAGGTGGTATGCATCTTCCAGTTGCCGGCGACGATCGGCGTGGGCACAGCGGCCTCCTTGCGTGCGCAGAGGCTAGCGCAGCAGATGCTTCGGCGCAAGGGCCGGGTACGACAGGCATAAGGCGTAGACGGTGGCGACTATGGTCCGAACTTGGTGAGCTTGCCAGCGTGGGCCAGTGCCAGAAGCATGGCCTGGTTTGCCGGAAGTGTCCCAAGTGAGCCCGTCGCGCAGGCCCGCTCGTTGAAAGCTTCGACGCCTTCGCCCAGCGTCCACTGGGAGCGCAGAAGGAAGGGGACGGGGTGCCACGTGTGATTCGCCATGATGGCCGGTGTGGCGTGGTCGCCGGCCACCAGAAAGACGTCAGGGTCCAGCTCCAAAAGCGAAGGGATGAAGGCGTCCAACTCCTCCAGGGCCCGGACCTTGGCCTCGTAGTCGCCGTCCTCGCCTGCGGCGTCGGCGGGCTTGTAGTGGATGTAGAAGAAGTCGTGCTCGCTGTAGTGCCGATACAAGGCCTGCACCTCTTCGTCGAACGTGGAACCAGCGTCGACCACGTGCATCCCAAGAGTGTGGGCGAGACCGCGATACATGGGGTATGCGGCAATGGCTGCGGGATTGAGTCCGTAGGCCGCCCCCATGGCGGGAAGATTGGGCAGGCGGGAGACGCCGCGGAGCAGGAGCATGTTGGCAGGCTGGTGCTCTCGGAGGATGGTTTGTGCTTGGGCAACGAAGGAGTTGATGGCCTTGGCCGTTCGCTGGCCCTCCGAAGCGGTCGGATGCACTTCCAAAGGGGGCACTCCCAGGCGTCCGGGGTCCATCTCTGTGACCTGGTCGCTGAGGCCGTCGCCGCGCAGATGGAGAACGAAGCGATAGTCCTTCACCGGGTAGACGAGGGCCTCGACTCCAGGCACCTCGATGCGGTCCAAGGCGTCGACGAGAGGCGCGGCGGCCTCTGTTGCAATGCGGCCGGCGCGCCGGTCGATGATGTTGCCGTCGGCGTCGACAGTGCAGAAGTTGCCGCGGGCGGCTATGTCGCCCTCTCGGAGGTCCACATCGATGCCCAGGGCCTCAAGGACCCCGCGTCCGATGAGGTACTTCACAGGATCGTAGCCAAAGAGGGCCAGATGGCCGGGCCCGCTCCCCGGAGCGATGCCAGGGAGCACGGGCACTGTGAGGCCACACGCGCTCTGCTGTGCCAAGCGGTCCAGGTTCGGCGTGTGGGCCACCTCAAGCTCCGACCGGCGAGTCTCCGGGTGTGCCAGGCCACCCAGCCCATCCGCCACAAGCATGACGATGGTCGACGGCGTGCTGACGACAATATCCTTCAGGTGGGGAAAATCAATCACGGGCGCTCCTCCTGACTGCTCATGGAGTTTCTGACGTCAACGCGGCCAGGCCGGGCAGATGCTTCCCCTCCAGGAACTCCAGAGAGGCGCCGCCTCCAGTGGAGACGTGGGTCATGCTGTCGGCGAGGCCGAGGGAGGTGACCGCCTCGCCGGTGGAGCCTCCGCCGATGACTGTGGTCGCCGGCAGGGCTGCGATGGTCTCCGCCAGCGTGCGGGTGCCGTGGGAGAAGGCGGAGAACTCAAACACCCCCATAGGCCCGTTCCAGAGGACCGTGCGGCAGGACTGCAGGGCATGGCGGTAGCGCTGGACGGAGGCTGGGCCAATGTCCAACACGAGCCAATCGGGAGGTAAATCCTGGACCGACACCGTGCGGTGGGCGGAGTCCGCTGCGAATTCGCTGGCAGCGATGACATCTTCGGGCAGGAGTACCTCCACGCCCCGGCTCTGAGCTTCGGCTAGGAGCTGCCGGGCCGCATCGACCTGATCGTCTGCTTCGGTAGAGGCGCCTCCGGCGTATGCCTGGGACCGGAAGAACGTAGCAACCATGCCCCCACCAATGAGGATGACGTCCACCTTACCGAGGAGGCTCTGAAGTACAGGAAGCTTGTCGCTGACCTTCGCGCCGCCTACCACCAGCGCGAAGGGCCGCTGGGGGTCATGCAGCACCGCTCCCAGCATCTTCGCCTCTTTCTCGAGGAGGAGGCCGGCGTAGGACGGGAGGACCTCCGTGATTCCAACGGTGGAAGCGTGAGCGCGGTGGGCTGCGCCAAAGGCATCATTGACGAAGAGGTCTGCGACCGACGCGAGGTCCCGAGCGAATGCAGGATCGTTCTTTTCCTCCCCTGCGTGAAAACGCAGGTTCTCCAGCAGCAGGACGTCCCTGGGGGCCATGGCCTTCACTGCCGCTGCTACCTCAGGGCCGATGCACTCTCGAACGTAGCCCACGGAGGATCCCAGGAGCTCGCTCAAGTGCTCGGCCACGGCGCCTAGGCGCAGCGCCTCGTCGATCGCTCCCTTCGGACGACCCAGATGGGAACACAGGACGACCTTGGCACCGTGTTCGCGGAGGTGGTGGATGGTCGGCAAGGAGGCCTGAAGACGCGTGTCATCAGACACGAGGCCGCCGGCGAAGGGGACGTTGAAGTCCACCCGCACGAGTACCCGCTTGCCTTCAACATCGGCCCCGCGAAGACCTCGAAGCGCCATCGCCTCGCTCCTCTTGGAGGTTTAGTCTCTAGACCGGGAAAGAGGCCACGAGCCCTGCCCACGCTTCCCTGACCGTCGACGGAGGCAGGCCCTGCTCTGCCAGGAGCGCCAGAGCTTCATCGAAGGCGTCCCGGACGAACTGCTGACAGAACTCCCGGGCGCCCACGCCATCGAGGATGGCCAGCAGGCCAGGGACGTCGGCCGGTTCCAGGACGCGCTTGAGGTACAGAGTACCCAATTGCCGTTTCGTCCGAAGGTCTCCCTGTTCCAGAGCGTACACCACCGGCAAGGTCTTGCTCTTGTTGAGGATGTCTCCTTGTGGCTGCGTCGTTGCCGCATGTCCCCAAAGGGCGGCAATGTCCCTGTGCACCTCAAGGGCCAGGCCGAGCTTGCGTCCGGCAGTCGCCACGTCCGCCTGAGTCTCCTCGGAGACACCCGAGAGAAGTGCGCCCAGCTGCCCAGCACACCCGAGGAGGGCGCCCGTGCGCGCTTCGGCCATGCGCAGGTATGCCGCTCGGGTGACGTCGATGCGGTCCTGGAGCACGAGGTCCGTGTACTGCCCTTCACAGAGTCCCAGGCATGCCTGATCAAGGATGCGGGTGGCCTTCAGGACCATCTCGTCGGGGACGCCGGCGCAGCTCAGCCCGAAAAGGGCCAGGCGGGCCAGCGCATGAAGGCCGTCTCCGGCGTTGATGGCCTGGCCCGGCCCCCAGTGCCACCACACTGCGGGCCGGTGGTCGCGCTCAGGGTTCCCATTTTGGATGTCGTCGTGGATAAGGGAGAAGTTGTGGACCAACTCAACAGCAGCGGCGGCCGGGAGGGCTCGGTCAACATCTCCGCCCAGGAGGCTACAGGTGAGCAGGCACCAGGAGGCATGGAGGCGCGGGGTTGCCCGCGGGGCCTGCGCGATTCCTTGTTCGTCCACCCAACCCATATGGTATTCCATCAGTCGATAGAGGGGCTGGGAACGGTCCTGGAGCGTGGCCCGCAGCGCAGTCTCGATGGACTGCGAGAGCTGGAACAGGTTGGGCGGTGCAGGTGGCGTGGGCATTAGCGGGCAGGTGCAGGGAGCGCGTCGCCCCAAGCCGCCGCCAGCGTCTCCCAGGAGATGGCGCCAAGGCGCAGGATTCGGGGCGGGCTTTGCGTTATGTCGAGAACTGTGGAGGCACGACCAGCCGGCGGAGGGCCGGCTTCAATGATCAATCCAACGCGGTCTCCGAGCTGCCGGCGGACCTCCTTTGCGGTGTGGGGAGACGGGCCACCGCTCCAGTTGGCGCTGGTCCCGGTGATGGGAGAGCCGAGGAGGCGGGAGAGCTCGCGGGGCACGGGGTGGTCCGGGACGCGGACGGCAACCGTCCATCCTCGCGCGGCCATGATTGCAGGCACGCGAGAGGCCCGGGGCACAACTAGCGTGAGGGGTCCCGGCCAGAACCTGCGCGCGAGGGCCCAGGCCACGGACGGAACATGGTCTGAGACCAGGGAGAGGGCCTCCGGTCCGGAGAGGAGGACAGGAAGCGGCATGCCTTGTGGTCGCTCTTTGATCTCGAAGACCTTCTCGACCGCCGCGGGTTGGAAAATATCCGCTCCCAGGCCGTAGAGGGTGTCTGTGGGGTAGGCAACGACGCCGCCTTGGCGCAGAATGTTGACGCCGTGGGCGACCTGCTCCCTCAACGAGTGTCCGTAGGACTGCACCAGAGCGGGCCTCCTGGGGGGCACGGGTATAGACGGAAAAACAGCGGTTGAGACGGCCTTCCGTATCTTGACCGAGTATACCATGGATGGTAGTCTGCCATAGACCCGCGACGAAAACCGTAGGGATAATGCCAGAACCCGAGAGGCCCGCTTCAAGCCGCCACATCGCCACCAGCGACGACCTGGAGATTTCCGCCTATTTGGAGATCGCCGAAGGGAAACTCGGCCAGGTAGCCGCTACAGACGAGCCGCAGGGTGCAGAAGAGGCGATCGTGGTACTGGACTACGGCTCCCAGTACAGCCGACTCATCGCCCGCCGCGTCCGAGAGTGTCGCGTCTACTGCGAGATCCATCCGCACGACGTTTCCGAGGAGCAACTGGCGCACCTGAACATCAAAGGGTTTATTCTGTCGGGCGGTCCCAACAGCGTGTACGACGTCGGGGCCCCGCAAATCATTCCACGAGTGCTGGAGGGGAAGGCGCCGGTCCTGGGGATCTGCTACGGGATGCAGGCCCTGGCGTACCACCTGGGCGGTAAGGTCGCACCAACGCCGGTGCGGGAGTACGGCCACGCCGTCCTCCACCAGGACGCCAGCGGACACCCTCTCTTCACCGACCTGCCCCCATCGCTTCCGGTGTGGATGAGCCACGGGGACCAAGTGCTGGAACCTCCCCCGGGCTTCCGCTCCATGGCCAACACTGAGAATTCGCCCATCGCCGTCATGGGAAACGACGCAGGCGTCATTGGGCTGCAGTTCCACCCTGAGGTGGTCCACACGCCCGCGGGGCGGCAGATCATCGACAACTTCCTCCGGCACGTGTGCGGGTGCCGAGGAACGTGGACACCGGGGAACTTCATCGCCGAGACGGTGAAGCGGGTCCGCGAGCAGGTAGGAGGGGGACGGGTCATCTGTGCGCTGTCGGGCGGGGTGGACTCGGCCGTGACGGCGATGCTCGTCCATCACGCGGTGGAGAGCCAGCTGACCTGCATCTTCGTGGACAACGGCCTCCTTCGCAGAGAGGAGCCCGAGCGCGTCCTGAGAACCTTTCGACAAGGCGTAGGACTCAACCTGGTTCACGTGGATGCTGCTGACCGTTTCCTCACGGCCCTACAGGATGTGGACGACCCTGAGCGGAAGCGACGAGTCATCGGAGAGACCTTCATCCGGGTCTTCGAGGACGCAGCGGAGGAGATGGAGGAAGTGGGTTTCCTCGCCCAGGGCACGCTCTACCCAGACGTAATCGAAAGCAGCCCGCGGGAGACCACCGCAGCTGCGAAGATAAAGAGCCACCACAACGTGGGCGGACTGCCTGAGACAATGCGCCTCTCTCTCGTGGAGCCCCTTCGCTACCTCTTCAAGGACGAGGTGCGCGAGGTGGGAATCGCCCTGGGCCTGCCCGAGGATATGGTCTATCGCCAGCCCTTCCCCGGTCCGGGCCTGGCCATCCGAGTCCTGGGAGACGTTACCCCAGAGAAGGTGGAGATCCTGCGCGCCTGTGACTGGATCGTTATGGACGAGATCAAAGGCGCGGACCTCTACAGGCAACTGTGGCAGAGCTTTGCCGTGTTGACGGATGCAAGAAGCGTCGGCGTTATGGGAGACCATCGCACCTATGGGCACGTCGTAGCGATTCGAGCCGTCACCTCGGAGGATGCCATGACCGCGGACTGGGCCCGTCTTCCTTACGAAGTCCTGGCTCGAATCTCCTCGCGCATCGTGAACGAAGTGCCGCAAGTCAACCGGGTGGTCTACGACGTCACCTCCAAGCCGCCGGGAACCATAGAATGGGAGTAGTCTCGCCTCTTGACGTGGGAGGGAGGTTGGGCTAGCGTTGTAGTGCACAACAACGGAGAGGCGCATGGACTATGAGATGGAGGGCTTCATCACCGTTCCGGAGGCCGCGCAGCGGTTGAGCCGATCGACAGAGCAGGTGCGGCGTTACCTCCGGGAAGGGAAGTTGGCCGGGAGACGTATAGGGAACCAGTGGTTCATACGTGAGCCAGCCGTCCTCTATCAGACACAACCAGTGGAGACGGAGGCCCAACGGCAAGAAAGCTCAGGCGAAGACGGGGGATGGCCAGCCATGAGAGACGAGAGGATGGAGATTCACGACAGGATCGGCAGGCACAGGGCGGAGATCCGCCGCCATTGGGAGGCCGCCGGCATAGTGGTTGACGCGGCGGAGTTGGTGCGCGACCTCCGCGAAGAAGAGGCACGTTAGGCTTGCCTCTCCGCTGCGTCGACGCCAGCTTCGTCGTGGCCTGGTTGGTGCCCTCGCAAGGGTCGACGGCGGTGGAGGAGGCGTGGCTCGCCTACGCAACCGGCCAGGATGACTTCGTCGCCCCGGCCCTGCTCTACCCCGAGACCATCTCGGCGATACGTCGCCTGGCGTGGCGGGGTCTCCTCTCCGAGCAAGGGGCGAGGCGGCTGCTCACCGACTTCCTGACATTGGACATACCCACCCATACGCCCTCCGGCCTCTACCAGCGGGCCTACGAACTGGCGGCCCGCTACAGTCTTTCGACCGTCTACGATATGTGCTACCTGGCGTTGGCAGAGCAGTTCTCCTGCGACCTCCTGACCCTGGATGCTCGTATGCACTCCGCAGCGCAATGGGACTTCCCACGCCTCAGACTGGTGCAGTGATGCGAGTCCTAGTCGTGGGAGCAGGAGGACGGGAGCACGCCATCGCATGGCGTCTGCGGTCGAGTCCTGGGGTGACGGACCTGTTGTTGGCGCCGGGCAATGCGGGGACCGCGCAGATAGCAACCAACCTCCCGATCGAGGCGACAGACCTCCCGGGGCTCTTGGAAGCAGCCCGCTCCCGGAATGTAGACATGACTGTCGTGGGACCGGAGGCGCCACTGGCCGCAGGCATAGTGGACCTGTTTCGGGAGCATGGGCTGCGGGTTGTCGGCCCGACACGTGCTGCCGCACGGATCGAAAGCTCCAAGTCATACGCGAAGGAACTGATGGCCAGGTACGGCATCCCCACGGCCCGGTCCTGGGTCTTCCACGCGCCCGCAGAGGCACGGGCCCACGTGGCGGAGGCCCCGATGCCCCTAGTCGTGAAAGCTGACGGATTAACAGGGGGGAAAGGCGTGACGATCTGCCGCAGTCGCGAGGAGGCCTTGCGCGCCATCAACGTCTGCATGGAGGAGCGGGTCTACGGCGATGCCGGCGCCAGTATCCTGGTCGAGGAATACCTTGAAGGGCAGGAAGTGAGCGTCTTCGCCTTCACCGACGGCGTCTATATCTCTCCCTTGACGGCCGCTTGTGACTACAAGCGGCTCCTGGAGGGCAACGAGGGTCCCAATACCGGGGGCATAGGCAGCTACAGCCCACCCCGGTTCTGGTCCGAGGAACTGAGCCAGGAGATCGAAGACCGAATCGTGCGCCCAGTGGTGGAAGCCTTGGCCCAGGAGGGCCATCCGTACCAGGGGGCGCTCTACGCCGGGCTGATGCTCACGGAGAGCGGCCCCAAGGTGCTGGAGTTCAACTGCCGACTCGGCGATCCGGAAACACAGGTGGTCCTGCCTCGGCTGGCCTCCGATTTCCTGGATGTGTTGACGGCTGTGGCCGATGGTACACTAGACTGGTGCCCCGTCGAATGGACAGGCCCGGTTTGCACGGGGGTCGTGCTGGCATCCGAGGGCTACCCGCAAGCATACCGGACGGGCCACCCGGTGTCCGGCCTAGGCAACATAGACTCAGACGCATGGGTATTCCACGCAGGCACACGCCAGATCGGCGCAGAGGTTGTCACTGCGGGAGGCAGGGTGCTGATGGTGGTCGGTCAGGGGAACTCGCTCGAGGAGGCCCGAGAGCACGCCTACCGGAACGTCCAGCGGGTCCACTTTTCGGGAGCGTACTATCGACGGGATATAGGAGCGTGAAGAGGCACAGGCCGGCTTGCACGGTTGGAAGGAAGATGCCGACGATGCGAAGACCAGACGTTGGAAGGGAGGACCTGGCTTGAGCGCTGAGACTACTGCCCCCTTAGTGGGCTTGGTGATGGGCAGTCGTTCGGATGAGCACTACCTCGAGGATACCTGCAAAGTGCTAGACGACATGGGGGTCCCGTACGAGGTCCATGCGTTGTCGGCGCACAGGACGCCGGAGAAGGTTGCGACATACGGACGGACGGCGCAGGAACGGGGCCTAGAGGTGCTCATTGCTGCGGCGGGTGGGTCCGCTGCGCTCCCAGGATCGTTGGCAGCGTGGACAGATCTGCCCGTCATCGGCATTCCGCTGCCGAGCAGCGAGCTCAGGGGCGTGGACGCACTCTACGCTATCGTGCAGATGCCGCCGGGCGTCCCGGTGGGCTGCATGGCCGTAGGCGCATGGGGCGCCCGCAACGCGGCCTACATGGCCGCGTCGATCCTCGGGCTCAAGCATCCGGCCATCGCCGCTGCGTATCGGGAGTACCGCGAGCGGCTGCGGGCAGGGTAGCGCAGTGTCAGTGAGACAACCGGAAAAAGACGAACCCGGCCTGGCGCTGCTCGTCGACTTCGACGACACCGCTGCAGCGCAGAACGTGGCCGAGCTGCTGTTGGAGCGTTTCGGCGGCGGCGACTGGCGAAAGATACGAGAGGAGTTCCGCCGAGGCGAGAGCAATCTACGCACGTACCAAGAGGACGCTTTTGCCACGACAGATGCGTCCGAAAAGGAGATGCAGGAGTACGTGAGACAGAGGGCCGCTCTACGCGAGGGCTTTCTAGAACTGGTACGTTACTGTCTAGCGACTGGTATCCATGTGGCTATCGCCTCCAATGGGTTGACTTTCTACATTCGTGCGCTGCTGGACCAGCACGATCTGACGAAGAACGTACCCGTCTACGCCATCGAGTCACGATCGGCGCCCGGCGACGCTAACTTCGCCTATCCGTACGCCACGGAGACCTGCTGGGAGTGGGGCAATTGCAAGTGTCGAGTACTGGAGATCTACCGGGCCAACGGATGCCGGGTGTTGTTTGCCGGAGACGGCAACTCAGACGCCTGCGCAGCAGGACGGGCTGACTTTGTGTATGCGCGGTCCAAGTTGCTTGAACACTGCCAGGAGAGAGGTATCCCGCATCAGGCCTTTGAGGAGTTCACCACGGTACTCGCGGACATTCAACGACAGCACGCGGCGTCGCCTACGAGCCGGTAGGACTAAGGCTATGGTATTCTGTGGAAGGGACCACGCCCAGGACGTAGCTGCATGATCGACCGTTATTCGCGCCCGGATATGAAACGGGTCTGGTCGGAGGAGCACAAGTACGACCTGTGGCTCCGCGTCGAGTTGGCAGTGTGCGAAGCCTGGACGGAGGAAGGGGTCATCCCACCGGAGGACATGGTCCTTCTCCGCAAAGCCAGGCACGATCAAGACCGTCTGCAGGAGATCTTTCAACGGACCCGCCACGACATGACAGCTTTCACGCGCTCCATCACGGAACGCCTGGGCCCCGAGGGACGATGGATCCACCTGGGCCTCACCTCAAGCGACGTGCTGGATACTGCGCTCGGCCTCCAGATGAAAGAGGCGGCGGAGCTGCTGGACCGGGACATGCGCGCGTTACGGGACGTGCTGTGGGACCGAGCGGTGGAGTTCAAAGAGACGTCCATGATGGGCCGCACCCACGGCGTGCACGCGGAACCCACTACGTTTGGCCTTAAGCTGGCCCTGTGGTGGGCTGAGGTAGAGCGGCAGAGGCAGCGTTTGACCCGGGCCACGGAGGAAATCGCCGTGGGCAAGATCTCCGGGGCTGTAGGAACCTACGCCACGCTCTCGCCTGCCCTTGAAGAGCGGGTCTGCGCCCATCTGGGACTCGTCCCCGACCCGGTTTCCAGCCAGATCGTGCAGCGGGACCGCCATGCGCACTTCGTCACGACTCTGGCCCTTATCGCCGCCTCGCTGGAGAAGTTCGCCACGGAGGTCCGGCATCTCCAGCGCACAGAGGTCCGGGAGGTCGAGGAGCCGTTCGGGGAAGGACAGACGGGCTCCTCATCCATGCCTCACAAGCGCAACCCAGAACTCTCCGAGCGGGTCTGCGGCCTAGCCCGGCTGGTGAGAGGACACGCCCTGACTGCCATGGAGAACGTGGCCCTCTGGCACGAGCGGGACATCAGCCACTCTTCAGCGGAGCGTCTTACCATCCCCGACTCCTGCCTGGCCTTGGACTACATCCTGGATCTGTTCACCGGCGTCATGCGAGGCCTCCGCGTCTACCCCGACCGTATGTGGAGCAACATGGAGTCGACCAGCGGGCTGGTCTTCTCCCAGCGGGTGCTGCTGGCCCTGGTGGAGCAGGGGATGAGCCGGGAGCAAGCGTACAGCGCCGTGCAGCGGAACGCACTTCGAGCCTGGGACGAAGGCGAAGACCTGCGCGATCTATTGCGCCGCGACCCGGAGGTGTCGAGTACACTGTCAGGGTCGGACCTGGAGGAGCTCTTCGATTACGGGTACTATACGCGTTATGTCGACCAGATTTTTGAGCGATTGGGGTTGCAATGACGAGTCCATCTGCCATAGCCGAGACCAATCTTCCTAATCTCCTCCATCGAGGGAAGGTGCGGGACACCTACGACCTTGGGGACGGTCTGTTGCTCATGGTGGCCACAGACCGCATCTCGGCCTTCGATGTGGTGCTGCCCACACCCGTCCCAGAGAAGGGCGTGGTGCTGGCGGGCCTGTCGGCCTTCTGGTTCCACCAAACGCAGCACCTAGTCCCCAACCACCTTGTCGCGATGGCGGAGGACCAGGAAGGCCTGAAGGGACGCTCGCTGCCGGAGATGCCCCATGAGGTCGCCCGCCGGGCGATGGTGGTGCATCGCGCCGAAAGACTGGACGTGGAGTGCGTTGCCCGCGGGTACATCACCGGCTCGGCTTGGGGAGAGTACCAGCGTACGGGGACAGTGAACGGGGAGCCCATGCCCGCGGGGCTCCAGGAAGGGGACCGATTTCCCCAGCCCCTATTCACCCCGACGACCAAGGCGGAGACGGGCCACGATCAGCCCATCTCCCGGGACGAGCTTCCCAGTGTAGTGGGCGAGGAGCTAGCGGCAGAACTGGAGCGTCTGACCGTTTCGGTTTACCAGTGGGCCCACGACTACGCTCTGCGTCGGGGCATCATCCTCGCCGACACGAAGGTGGAGTTCGGGACGCTGAACGGCCAGCTCATCCTCATAGACGAACTCCTGACCCCCGACTCGAGCCGCTTCTGGGATGGCGCCTCATACAAACCGGGCCAGAGCCAACCGAACTACGACAAGCAATACGTGCGCGACTGGCTGACAGCCGCAGGATGGGACCGCGAGCCACCAGCCCCGGAGCTACCTCCGGATGTGGTGGAACGGAGCCGTGAACGATACCTCGAAGCGTACCGCCTTCTGACCGGCACATCCGTGCCCCAGTGATGCGCAATGGCTAGACCAAGACAGGAGAGACCACAGCAGGGCAAGGCGCAGCAGGCCAGGGCCCGACGCGAGGCGGGGCGTGACGCCCGCAGGACTCGCCGGGGCAGGTTCCGTCGCGTCCGTCGCTACCTCATCATCGCGGGCCTGGGGATCATCATCGCACTCCTCATCGCTGGGCTTGTGCTTCCGGGTGCGATACCGCCGGCGGCTCAGACTCCCGTTTCCCGCACTGGCCCGGGGCTCGTTCAACCGGACCTGGGACGGGGCCACTTCGACGTGGGTGTGGGAGCGCCCGCGAACTACTACACCACCTACCCCCCAACCTCGGGCAGTCACTCGCCAGGTTGGACCAATTGCGGCATCCACCAGAGCCCCGTCGAGGACGAGGTGCTGGTGCACAACCTGGAGCACGGCTTCGTCAACATCCAGTACAACACGGAAGACGAGACCCTGATCGAAGAGCTCAAGACAGCGGCCGAAGGGCTCCCTGGCTGGCCGGACTACTATATCCTGACGCCCTATCCCAGCCTGGACCGAGACAGTCCAATTGCGCTGACGGCGTGGCAGGTCATCCAATACCTGGACACGGCGGACGCTGCGGCCATGGAAGACTTCGCCAACGCTTACCGGACCTTCGGCCCCGAGATCGCATCCGGGTGTGCTCCGGGTGGATTCATGCAAGCCGGGGGCTAGAGAGGACGCTCGTGCAGTTCCTGGCCACGGTCCGGGTTGTCCTCAAACCCACTGTGAATGATCCCCAGGGCTTGACCGTACAGAGCGCCCTGGGATCCCTGGGCTTCAACTCCGTGACCCGCGTCCGCGTGGGCAAACACCTAGAGGTGGCGCTGGAGGCAGCCGACCGAGAAGAAGCGGCCGCGCTAGTGCAGGAGATGTGTCGCCAGCTTCTGACCAACACGGTCATCGAGACCTTCGACTACGAGCTGGCAGAGCAGTCTGGCTAGGTCTCCGGTTCATCCTTCAGAACGGATGCTGGCCTCGCCCTAGAGAAAGGGCCTGCCCGAGAGCGTGGCGCAGCTAGGAGAGGGTCCCCTTGGTGCTGGGCACGTCGCCTCCACGGCGGGGATCGAGACGTACCGCGTCGCCCAGAGCCCTGGCCAGTGCCTTGAAAAGGGCTTCTGCCTTGTGATGGTCGTTCACACCGGCTAGGAGCCTAGCGTGGAGGGTAAACCGGCCCTCGGAGGCAAGGGTTTCCAGGAAGTGCCGCACGAGGTCGCTCGGCAGGTGCTCCACGTACTCTGCCGTCAGCCCGGTCTCGACGACTGCATAGCCTCGACCGCTGAGGTCCAAGGCCACCCGAGCCAGGGCTTCGTCGAGCGGGACGAGTGCGTGGGCCATACGAACGATACCCCGTCCATCGCCAACGGCCTCGTGTAGGGCCCGGCCCAGGCCTATCGCCACGTCCTCCACGGTGTGGTGCCAGCCGGTCTCCAGGTCTCCCTTCGCGTGGACGGTCAAGTCCAAGAGGCCATGGCGAGCCAGCTGCGCCAGAAAGTGGTCCAGGGTGCCGTTCCCTGTGTCGAGCTGGTATTTCCCCGTCCCATCGAGTGTGAGCTCTACGGTGACCTGGGTCTCCCCTGTCTCTCGGTGGAACTTGGCCCTTCGCGGCTCCGTCATGACTGCTCCTCCAGGACGTCGGTCAGGGCCTGTAGCAGTACGTCTGTCTGGGTAGGCGTACCCGCGCTGATGCGCAGACAGTCGGCGACGCTGGGGTCGCTGAAGTAGCGCACGAAGACGCCTCTCCGAGCCAGCCCCTGTTGGACGGGCCGAGCCATGCCGGGGGGGAACCGGCACAGGAGGAAGTTCCCGTGCGACGGGTAGCAGTAGAGGCCCGGGATCTGGCCGAGGCGAGACGCCATGCGGTCTCGCTCCTGCACGAGCGTCGCCACATTAGCCAGCAGTGTCTCACGGTCTGCCAGCGATGCGAGCAAGGCCACTTCGGTGGCGACGGTGAGGTTGTAGGGAGGCTTGATGGTCATGAGGCGCTCCGCCACCACGGGCGCCATGATCCCGTACCCCAGACGCATCCCGGCCAATCCCGCCCACTTGCTCAGCGTCCGGAGGATGACGAGGTTATCGTACTCTTCGACCAGCGGGGCGACGGTGGCGCCGCAGAACTCGTAGTAGGTTTCGTCGACAACGACCATGATTCCCAGGTCGAGCAGCGCCCGGACGCAGTCACGGCTGGAGAGCGTGCCCGTGGGGTTGTTGGGGTTCGCAAGGAAGAGCAGCTTGGTCCTAGGGCCGATAGCGC
The DNA here is from genome assembly GCA_965249315.1 of Dehalococcoidia bacterium. Taxonomy (GTDB): domain Bacteria; phylum Chloroflexota; class Dehalococcoidia; order Lucifugimonadales; family UBA1127; genus CBDBGD01. Next base: position 194,444 of record OZ252225.1, read on the forward strand.
TCTGCACGGCCTCGAAGTCGACGTCGAAAGTCTCGTTGCGGGGCACGGAGATGAGGTGGCCGGCCTGTATCTGCACCACGACCGGGTACATGCCGAAGGTAGGAGGTAGGTCGATGGCCTGGTCGCCCGGGCCGAGGAAGAGGCGCGCGAGCAGGTCTATGAGCTCGTCTGCGCCGGCGCCCGCCACCAGGTTGTCGACAGGCGCGCCGGTGTAGTCGGCGAGGGCATGGCGGACCTGGCGCTGGGCAGGATCCGGGTAGATGTGGTAGGAGTGCTTTGCAAGAGCCTCCGCCACTTTGGGCGACGAGCCGTAGGGGTTCTCATTCCCGTCGATCTTGACGATCTCGTCGGGGGAGACGCCCATCCTCTCAGCCGCCACGTGCGGCGGGTCCACGGCGGGGTAGGCCGCCATATCCCGCAAGTGGGGCTGGAAGAGACCGGCGGCATGGCGAGTCTGCGTCATCGCCTATCCTCCTCGTGCGCGGCGTCGTCGCGGCTGGCGAAGTCGGAGAGCGCGAGCGTGCGCATCAAACCCTTCGGCCTTGGCCACCTGCACTCCGATAGGCACCAAGGCGGCGACAGTGGCGGCATCCATCCCCACCAGGGATGTGACCTTCAGGAACTGGTGCACGCCTAGGGGCGAGCTGAACCGAGCGGTGGCGCCTGTGGGCATGACGTGGCTGGGTCCCGCAACGTAGTCGCCAAGGACCTCTGGGGAGCCTTCTCCGACGAAGACGCCGCCGGCGTTGCGCACGCTTCTCACCCAGGACCACGGGTCCGCGACGGAGAGGCAGAGATGTTCCGGGGCATAGAGGTTCGCCAGTTCGACCGCCTCCTCCAGAGTGTCGACGAGCACCGCGGCGCCCTGGGCCTCGAGCGCGGCCGCGGCCACATCCTTGCGCGACAGGTGTTCGAGCTGTCGCGCTATCTGCTCTTCGACGCGGGAAAGGAGCCTCTCAGACGTGGTGATGAAGATGGGCGATGCAAGAGGATCGTGCTCCGCCTGACCGAGAAGGTCCGCCGCACAGCGCACCGGGTCTGCTTGATCGTCGGCAATGACGATGGTCTCCGAAGGCCCATAGAGGCCGTCCACGCCCACGTGGCCGTAGACCATACGCTTCGCCAGGGTGACGAAGAGCCCGCCAGGACCGCAAACCATGTCCACGCGCGGCACAGTGTCAGTGCCGTAGGCCATGGCAGCGATGGCCTGGGCACCGCCGATCTGGAAGACTCTATCGACGCCAGCGATGTAGGCAGCCGCCAGCACGGCAGCGCCGGAAGCACCAGCACCGGGGGAGGGGAAGGCCATGACTATCTCGCGAACGCCGGCGACCCGAGCCGGGACCACTGTCATGAGAACGGTAGAAGGGTACAAGGCCGTGCCGCCGGGAATATAGATGCCCACCCGCTCAAGGGGAGTGAACAGCTCTCCATAACCTCCGACGTAGTCAACCCAGCTCCGGGGCAGGCTGGCGCGTTGGAATTCCTCCACTCGTCGGGCCACCGCGCGCAACGCCTGTCGAAGCCCCCGCGGTGTGCGCATGTAGGCCTTCCGCCACTCCTCCCTGGGCACTTCCAGGGAGGCCAGCTCGACACCATCCAGGCGTTGGGTGTACTCACGAAGAGCCTCGTCTCCCTTCGCACGCACGTCTGCGAGGATTCGGGCCACAGCTTCGGGCGGCGTAAGCCGTTCTCCGAACCGCTGGGCGAAGCTGTCCAGCAGAGCGGGGGAGATGTCTTCCCAATGGCCCTGGACGGAGCGGGCGAGAAGCCGACGCCCCTCTTCGACGCCGCGAGCTACACGCATGCCAGGTACTCCTGGGCACATCGGGCAGCCTCTTCAACCACTACTGCCTCGTAACGTTCAACTGCCTCCGGCGGCACAATCTCTGCAAGGCGGGTCAGGCCTCTGGGCACAGACTCCAGAAACTCGTCGGCGACCTGCTGGGCTCTCGCGAGGTGGGCCGGGTCCTGGTGCCGCTGGGCGAGAAAACGCAGCCGGTCCCAGCTGAAGCCCCGGCCGGTGAAGGCCTCCACCCATTCTCGCCAGGCCTTCAGCGTGGAGCTGTCGATGAATCCAATTTCCACGTCCTCTTCGGCGCCGGTGAGAGACAGGTAGGTCTCCGGGGGTGTCTCTTCGTAGGCGCGTCGGTCCATCTCAAGCTGGAGTGCCCTGTCCCACACCTTCGCGGCTGCGGGATCAGGCATCCTCATGCGGTCGCCGAAGAAGGGGCGGTAGACCTGGCCCACCCAGCCGTGGTCAGCCACCAGGTGACAGATGAAGCCGGTCAGGAAAGCGCGGGTGGCCTCGGGGAGGCTGTCCGGTCGCGCCAGATGCGCGTTAGCCTCGAACATGCTCCGCATCCCGGCGCGAAGCTCCGCGCAATCGTAGGGCGCAAAGTGAGTGGCGTAGCGGTCGCCCCGGGTCATGGCTCGAATGTCCGGCGTGGTGCAGCCGAGCAGGAAGCTGCTCCGGTGCTGCGCCAGGACTCGATCTTCCAGGCGCTCCTGCACCCGGAGGGCCAAGTGGATGTGGGTAAGTAGGTTGGGCACCTCACTCCTTGCTCAGGGCAGCCTCAAGCCGCCGGTAGGCCTCACAATCGTCATGGAAGAGGTAGGTGGGCGAGCTGACCGTAATGCCGTTGCCGCCCAGCCGACGCAGGTGTTCGACCGCCTCGAGGAGCCGCTTGCGCTCCACGACGATAGTGGCAGCGTACCAGCCGCGGCTGGCCGGTGTGAAGACGGAGGCCAGGGTGGGCCCCCGGACTCCGGCCAGCTCTCCGCGTTCTACGATATGAGCCGCAACGGCCTCCGGAGAGCTGCCCTGCACGTTGGCGGTTATGGAGCAGAAGCTCTGGGCCCGCAGATGAGCCTCCATGCGCTCCAGCACGACTCTTGTGCCCTCCAACTTGGCCTCGTCCAAGGCCAGGGACCGGCGGTTGCCGATGAGACATGCCTGAGAGGTGAGGACCGAGCCATCTTCAAGGGTCTTGAGGCCGTTCTCCCGCAACGTCGCGCCGCTGGCAGACAGGTCGGCGATGAGGTCAGCGTAGCCCATAGCGGGCGCGGCTTCCAGCGTGCCGCTGCTGAGCACTAGGGTGAAGTAGTTCACGCCCTGGGTGTACAGGAACCGCTGGACGAGTCGAGGGTACTTGGTGGCGATGCGAAGCTCGCGGCCCGCCTCTCGGAATTCCACGGCCAGGTCCGCCAAATCCCTGGTACTGACAACGTCGACCCAGAGGTCAGGGACGGCGATGACCAGCTCGCACCGGCCGAAGGCCAAGTCCTCCAACAGCACAAGCGAGTCGCCTTCCTCCACTCGGGACTCCAGATAGCGGTCCAACCCCACTACGCCAAGGTTGGCGCTGCCTTCCTCGACCTTGCTGGGGATGTCCGCTGCGCGTTGAAGCAAGGCCACCGTGTTCGCGACACTGCTCAGCGGGGCAGTGTAGCGGCGAAGGCTGGCGCGCTCGACGGGAAGCCCGCAGGCCCCGAGAAAATCGAGACTGGGCTGGTGAAGCTCCCCATCACTGGGCAGCGCCAGGCGAAGAGGGTCTGTTCGAGCGCTAGACACGGTGCTGCCGCGTCTTTCCGTGCTCATCGACGACCACGATGCGTTGCATGCCGCGAGATCGCGCGTACGCTCGGTGGGAGTCGGCGCGGCCGTGCCTAAGGGCGACCTCCACGACGTCCCCTCGCCTACGCATCTCCTGGGCACAGGTCAAGGCGTTGGGGTAGGCGTCGACGTTTTGGGAGGCGACGAGGACTGGGCCCGGCTCGGGTTCCCCAGCCTTCGCCTCTCTCTGCGGGACGGCCGACACCACCTGTTCCAGCGTGTAGGCGAAGCCCAGCGCGGGCACGTCCTGGGGCCCGCCGAGGGCTCGCACCAGGCCGTCGTAGCGACCGCCGCCGGCCAACACGGCCCCGTCGCGACTGTCGCCGTGGCGCACTTCGAAGACCAAGCCGGAATAATAGGCAAGCCCCCGGGCCAAGCCCATGTCCAGGGACACCTCTACATTGTCAAGGCAGTGCGAGGCTAGGGAGGCAAGCAAGTTCTCCAGGGAGGCGAGCGCCTCGGCGTTCAAGCCATACTTGCCGAGGAGTCTACGTACCGCCTTGAGTGTCGCTGTGGACGCGCCGCTGATCGCGGCGAGCTCCGTGGCGAACTTCAGCGCACGCTCCACCCTGTCGGGGGCGTCGGTGGCCTGGAGCTTCCAGAGCAGCCGGGCCTGGATCTCCTCCGGGGTTCGTACGCCCATCGGGTTCGAAGAGGCGTTCGCCAGCACCCGCCGGGCAAGCTCGTGCACGTCCGACCGCACCGTCTGCTGTTGCGGCACACCCGGCAGGTCCGCCCCGGGAGGGCCTTCACCGAGGAGGCCCAGCCTATGGGCCTGGTCCAAGACCGCCTCTCGCCCGCCGGGGCCAAGTCGCAACTCTCCCATGCTGCGCAGAATGAAAACACGGGCCCGCTCCGAGATGTCAAACTGACGCAGGAGCTCCTGGACCATGCCAACGTCGCCCACGACGAGGGCCAAACCCTTCAGACCCAGGCCGGTCAGTCCCTGGCAGGCTAGGGCCATAACCTCTGCGTCTGCGTAGGGACCAGCAGCCCCGATAAGCTCTGCGCCTACCTGGGTGAACTGGCGAGGGCTTCCAGCAGCCCCCCGGGCATCGTGCCGGAAGACAGGCCCTGCATAACTCCAGCGGACCGGCAGCGCCATGTTGTCAGAACGATCTATGAAGAGGCGGATGACAGCCGACGTGAATTCAGGACGCAGACTTACCCTACGCCCTCCCGGCTCCACGAAGGAGTACATCTGCGAGGCGAGCTCGCCCCCGGACTTGCGCAGAAAGAGCTCGGTGGCCTCCAGCATGGGCGTGGCGACCATTCGGTAGCCATGGCGCGTCAGGCAGACCTGGAGGGCGCGCTGCGTTCTATCCAACAGCTCCACTTCCTCTTCCAGGAGGTCGGTCATGCCTGGCAAGCGGCCACTGGTCTGCACAGAGGGCTCCGTTCTCGTGCTCCTGGAATCGTGCAGAAGCACCCAGCCATTCTATCCAAAGCTAGGGGCAGCTTCAACGCAGTATGCCGGAGCGAGTCTGCTAACGCTGGAGCGTCACCTCGCCCGCAGGAAGGGAGATGCGGGTACCATCGGACCGGTGCAGCAGCAGGTCTCCGTCTTCGTCGACCTCGGCCGCGACTCCTTCCTCCAAACGATCGCCCCACCGAACCTGAACGTGCTGGCCCAGGGTCTCCAGGGACCGGCGCCATTCTTGGTGCAGGGGTTGTCCGAGACGGAGGGCGCTGTAGAAGGTGTCCAAGTGGCGGAGAAAGCTCTGCAGGACCTCCAGGCGCGAGACACGATGGCCGGCCTCCGCCATAAGACTAGTCGCGATCTCCACGATCTCGGGAAAGGGGCTGGGGTCGAAGTTTACGTTGATCCCAACTCCCACGGCGGTGTATGGGACGGCGTTGTGGTCCGGCTGGCTCTCAATGAGGATGCCGCTGACCTTGCGGCCCCGAAGGCGAATGTCGTTGGGCCACTTGATTGTGGCCCGAAGACCCGTAACGGCGCGGATAGCGCCGACGACGGCCAAGCTCACGGCCATGTTCATTCGACGCAACTCGTGCTCCCTGGGCCGAAGAAGGAGGGTCATGTGGAGACTCGTGCCGGGAGTGGAGACCCAACTTCGCTGGAAGCGCCCGCGGCCGGCTGTCTGCTTGTCGGCAATGACGATGGTCCCCTCCGGCGAACCGGCGTGCGCCTCTCGATGTACCTCGTCCATCGTCGATGTGGTTACAGGGAGATAGACTACCCGCTTCCCAATCACACAGGTGGACAGGCCTTTCCGAATGGCCTCCTCGCGCAGGTCCGAGGAGGTCACCCCTGGCCGCCCTGTTCCACCATGGGCGGGGCCGGGCCTTCCCCCAGAACGGTCTCGCACCACCGGGCAGTCTCGATCAGGCCCTTCTCCTGGAACCACGGGGCGGCTATCTGGACCCCCAGCGGGAGACCGGACGCGTCCAGGCCAGAGGGAATGGAGATGGCAGGGAGGCCGGCCGAAGTCCACGGGCCCTGGAACAGCGGTGGGCCCGTGGTGCCCTCCCGACAGGGCGGGGCCTGAGCGGGCGTGCTTGGGCCAATCAGGATGTCGACTGAGTCGAAGACGCTCCGAAGCTCCTGCCGGAAGCGCGCTCGGGTTTGGTGCGCGGCGGCGTACGTCTGAGCCGAGGTGGCCAGACCGCGCTCGATTACGGCCCGAATGAGAGGAGGATACAACGTAGGGTCGCTTCGGTAGTGAGGCTCGTGGGTGGCGGCGACCTCCACGTCGAAGGTCGTCATGGTGGCTTCAGCGTGGGCGGCGAAGGACGAAGGGTCCGCGATCTCCACGACCTCCGCTCCGGCATCTGCAAGGCGTTGCGCCACTGCGTCCGTATGGCGCCGCACCGCCTCATCAGCATGTTCGTAGAAGAAGCCTCGAAGCAGTCCGATGCGAGGTGGTCGGTCCCGTCGCGCAGTGCCCGAGAGGTAGTCGATGACTGGTTCGGGCGCGGAGACAGAGTCGTGGGGGTCGTGGCCAGCCATGACGCCCAGCAGCAATGCGGCGTCCTCCACAGTCCGAACCAGGATGCCCACGGTGTCCAGGGACCAGCCCAAGGGAAGGACGCCGTGCAGGCTGATTCGTCCGAAGGTTGGCTTCAGTCCGACGATCCCGGCGTAGGCCGCGGGCCGCAGCGTGGAGCCGACGGTCTGGGAGCCCAGTGCCGCCGGGCACATACGCGTCGCCACGGCGACAGCCGAGCCGCTGCTCGAGCCGCCTGGAGTCCGGTCCGTGTCCCAGGGGTTGACGGTAGGCGAGGGGTCGCCGGCGGCGTAGGCAGTCGTCACCAGCTTGCCCATCATGACGGCCCCTGCCTCTTTGAGACGGGCCACACAGGTGGCATCGTAGGCCGGGACGTAGTCGGCGAACAAACGGGAGCACGCGGTGGTTGGGACCCCGGCGGTGCAGAATATGTCCTTCAGCCCCACGGGGACGCCATGGAGCGGGCCACGAGGCCCGTTGCGGGAAAGCTCAATCTCAACCTGGCGTGCTGCCGAGCGAGCGGTATCCGGGTCCAGGGTGACCCAGGCGCTGAGCCTGGGTTCGAACGCAGCGACCTGGGCCAGGAGTGAGTCCATCAACTCCACCGGCGAGAGCGCGCCGTCCCGTATCGCGGCGGCTGCCTGAGCTACCGAAAGCTGATGGGCCTCCACAGCGGATCCTCCAGACAAGGAAAGTGGGGCCGGAGGGCCTGTAAGCCGAGTTCTGTGTCCTGGGAAACCAGAGCTTCCCAGGCGACGACCATCCCTCTAGGACCGCAATTGCTCACGGCCTCGTGCGGCCAACCCGGGGACGGGCCGGGCGCCCTATGCCCCTGCTTGGCCTTGCTCCGGGTGGGGCTTGCCCGCCGCCGTGTTGCCATGGACGGCCGGGAGCTCTTACCTCCCGATTTCACCCTTACCCGCCTGTGGCGGGCGGTATGTTTCTGTGGCGCTTTCCGTCGGGTTACCCCGCCTGGGCGTTACCCAGCACCCTGCCCGGTGGAGCTCGGACTTTCCTCTCCACCAGGTCATCCCTGGCAGAGCGGCCGCCCGGCCCACCGGCCCCAGGGGATTATAGCAGACTGCCTATCCTGGCGGACTAGGCGACGTAGAGAAGGCGGCTGCAACTCCCGCAGCGCACGAGCTGCGACGCCAGGCGCGCCCGCTGGAACTCCTGCGAAGGCAGCGCCAGACCACAGCCGCTGCAGATGCCTCGTTCGACCCGCGCGACCGCTACGCCTTTGCTTCGCTTGAGGCTCTGGTACATGACAAGCTCTTGAGGCGGGAGTCCTGACGTCAACTCCTGTTGCTGCTTTTCACGGTCGGTCAGGTCCCGGCTCACGCTATTTCTTTCCTCCAGGAGCACGACCTGCTCACCCCGCCTCCGTCTCTCCGTGGCCTCGAGGGCGCTCTGGGCCGATGCCATGCCTTCCTGGGCTTCGTCCGACTGGAGCATGAGATCGAGGACCCGATCCTCCGCTTCTCTCTTCTTCCTCTGATGTGTGCGGATGTCTTCCTGCAGTCCCAGAAGCTCTTTGGGACTGGTGGTGGCGCCAGCGTAGAGCCTTTGCTCCGCAGATCTGAGATGCGCTTCCAGTTCCCCGATCTCCAGCTCCAGGCTACGCTGCTGCCTGTAGATGCCATCCAGGCGCTGGTGGGCCTGCTCCACGACCGTGCGGGCAGCATCCACCGCTTGGGTGTCCGCGAGTCTCGCCTCCACGTCCGCCAGCGCCAAGCGGCATTGGTGGGTCTCTAGCTCAAGCTGCTGCAGTTCATAGAGTTCGCGGACTGGGGACATCGTTCGAGTCCTGCCTCGTGATGGAGCGAGAGGGAGATGTCCCATTGTAGGAAGGGGCTTGAGGGGCGTCAACGCTTGAGCCGGGCGGAGGTTGATCATCTGGGCACGCCTTGCTATCAGCCGGACACCATTCGTACAATACGGAGAGACACAGCTCCGGGCTTGCACGAGGAGCGCTATGCAGCGACTGGAAGACCAGCTCAAGGAGCGCTACGAGGCCCTGGACGGCAACTGGGCCGTGGACCCGGAGAGCGCCATAGACCCCACACGGCTCCTCACGTTTCCGTACGACTATCCGGGTTCTGAGGCCGAGGTATCGATCGAGACTGACGAGTTCACCGCCGTCTGCCCGTGGACCGGCTTGCCAGACCTTGGTACGCTGACGCTGCGCTACGTCCCGGACACCCAGTGCCTGGAACTGAAGTCCCTTAAGTACTACCTCCTGACCTTTCGCAACGTGGGGATCGTGCAGGAGCACGCAGCGAACCGCATCCTCCAGGACCTGGTGGCGACCTGCGCACCCGTCCGCATGTTCCTGAAGCTGGACTACCGTACTCGCGGCGGCATTCACACGGTTGTTAACGTGGCCTACCACGTACCGGACGCTTTGTGATCTCCTGGACGCCCCGACTGCGACAACGCCGGGACAATCCACTCTCCTCATTCCCACGTATCTCCAACAACAGGATACTGCCTTCGGGGCAGTTTCCTGCCTGTCGCGTGCTATACTGGCTAGAGCACCCGTTGGCGCCGGAGGAGTGATGCTGCGGTGGCCCCTTGCACTCCTGCTGCTGGGACTTGTCGCGGCCTGCGGCGGCGCTGACGCCGCAACGGACCGGGTGAGCAACCTCAGCGACCCCACTGCTGCTGCCGAAATCCACCCCGACGCACCACTGTGGTCGCCTGCAGGCGACGCCGTCGTGAACGCACCGCCTGCCCAGACCGAGGCTCCACCTGCCAAAGTCGACACGCCTCCTGCCCTGCCCGAGAGCTCCACGCCGGCAGTAGCGGCACGATCCGAGGAGGCGGCGCCCAACACTGCACCCAACGTCGTGGCTGCGGCGCCCCCGTCCCAGCCAGAGACGCCCGCGTTGGCGGATATGCTGGAGGAGCTGAAGCGCGCTACTGTGCGGATTTCCACGGTGCGGGGCGAAGGGTCGGGCATCATTTTTGACCGGCGGGGCTATGTGCTGACCGCAGACCACGTTGTGCGAGGTGTGACATCAGTTATCGTCTACCACTCGGATGGACGGGAGGAACCGGGCATAGTTCTGGGCCGGGACGAGGTCCGCGACCTGGCAATCGTGAAGATAAGTGGAGACCCGGACCTGCCGCTTGCCAGGCTGGGCAACTCTCAAAACGTGCGGATGGGAGATCCGGTCTACTCCCTGGGCTTCACCCCCTTTAACGAGGCTATGACTAGTACCGTCGGAATCGTTTCCGCCCTCCTTCCCCACGGGCCTGAAGGGTATACGATCATCCAGACGGACGCCTTTCTCTACCCCGGACAGAGCGGTGGCCCCCTCCTAAATGCTCACGGAGAAGTTATAGGCGTTCTGAGCCAGTCGATTCGCGTTTCCGAGCTGGGGGTCTTTCTCCCAGTGCAGGCAGGCTGGGCTGTGGGCCTTGACCGCGAGACGCTAGCTATTATTCCGAAACTTCAGGCCGGAGAGACCTTCAGCGAGGCCGTCTCACCAGAGGTAGGGCACTCCAAGGCAAACGCGGCACCCATTGGATGGCCCGTGCGGGTGGCAGGTCGCAATCTCGGCGGCAGCGAAGAGACGATCCACGAGATCCAGACCCTAGCGGTCATCCGAGGCGACCGAGCCTTCGAGGTTCTCAGGCTCGTCAACCGATTCAACCGGGAGCCCGTCGAAGGGATGGAGTACGTGCTTGTGCTTGTGCGCGCAAGGTACGTAAAGGGACCGGTCGACGCGACGGACTACTTCTCCTACGAAGACTTCAGGACGATATCCGGCGAGGGACTGTCCTACGTCACGCCATTCTTTCTCTGGCCAGCTCAGCCTATCCTTGCGTCGATTATGTACCCAGGCGGTCTGGTACAAGGCTGGACGACGTGGCAGGTAGCGACTGATGACCCCAACCCACTGCTGACCTTCGGCTTGGACCTCTCCTGGCGAGGCAACGCGTGGTTCTCTCTGGCCCCTAAGGAGTTGACCGATCCCGGGAACGGTGAGGACCGGGAGCAGGAGTGAGACGCCAGGAGAGCATAAGGGAAGGGAGCGGCCCATACGTGGAGGTCTACTGGGAGCTCCCTAGAAACGGTGACCCGACACAGTTGAATTGGAGACTGGCAAGAGGTGCATGATGGCTCGTCGGTGGATCCTACTCTCCGTTATAGTCCTGCTGTTCACACACGTCATGGCCGTGGCCGTAGGCCTAGGCGTGGGGTACGGCATCTTTGAGCCTCGAGCGAGCAAGGCGGAGGCCCAGGCCCTTGAGCAGGAACAGGAGATCGCCAGCCTTCGGATGCAGATTTTGGATAGCGACCTTCAGTTCACCGCCCTGATGGGAGAGTCGTCAGAGCGACTGCAGGTCCAGGGCACGCTGCAAACGGACTTGGATGCCATCGCACGGGAGCTGGAGCAGCAGCGGAACGCGGCAATGGAGGTAGAGGCCGAGCTGGCAAGCGTGCGCGACCGCGTCGCGGAGAAGGACGCCAGCATCAGCGAGCTTTCAGGGCACGTTGGCACCCTTAGCGAGCTCCAAACCAAAGTGGTGGCCCTCAAGGAGGAGGTAGCGCCCCTGGAGGCGCACCGTCTTCTGCTTGTAGAGGTCAGGAAGAGCACACCTGATGCCCGAAAGGCCGCTACGGAGTACTGGCAGGGCCTCAAACGGCTTGCCGTGAAGGTAGACCCCTCGCTGGGACCCAAGGCCGACAGAGTACTGCGACTTCTACCTGTCTACTTCGATTGGATCGAGGAGTCGTTCACCACTTCATGCGACTCGGTGAGCGCCCTGATCAATACTGGAGCGGTCGACTTCGGGACCGTGGTGACGGACTTCGAAAAGGACGTCCTTCTCACGCTCATCAACCGTATGGATGCCATCGTCGCCCGGGCAGAGTAATCGGGCTGCAGCAAGAATGCGAGCGGAGGCAAGATGAACAGGAGAGCACTGCGGCGGCTAGTGGTCTTGGGTGGAATCATGGGCGCCCTGCTGATGGCGGGACCGCTTTGGGCGGACGATGGTTCCGAAGACGGACCGGCGGACCCCACAGTACAACCGGCGGAAATTTTCGTACCGCGCTTGGGAGACAGGCAGTCTCAGATCGCTCCGTCTCCGTTCACCCTACTGACCCCCATCCGACGGATGCTCTCAGGGCCCCTGTGGCTGATGGCCCTGGATGCAGACGCACGGCAACCCCTCACCGGCGGTCTGTCCCATAGCGGCCTTTCGCCCCGTCCCGGATTTGCCTGGCAGAACATGAAGGAGATCTTCGTTGCGCCTCCCGTGCCGGCGACATCCGCACCCGCGGCGCCCAGCGGCCAGTTGGTGCCTTTCCGAGACCCTGCCCCCGCCTTCAGCCGGGACATCCTGGTCACCCGAGACTTCAGCAACTCGCCACTGCAGACGGAGCCCCACCTGGCGGTCAATCCCAATGACCCCGAGCACCTCATCATGGGAACCGTCGACTACAACTTTCCCAACGTCTCCGCATACGTGAGCATCGACGGGGGAGCTACCTGGGAAGGGCCGCATCAACCCCAGTTCCTGCGGGAGGACCTAGGCGCCGGCGGGGACCCCATCGTGGGGTTCGACCGGCAGGGGAACGCCTACCTCGGGTTCATCTCCATCGGCGTTGAGGAGTACACGGTGGGTCCGGCCGTGGACGCCGCCGTGGTTTCCAGCATCGCAATCTCGCGGTCCACGGACGGCGGCTTCAGCTGGGAGGAGCCCGTATCATCGGCCCGCAGCGGGTTTGAGCGGGAGCTAGCCGCCGACCAGACGGGCAGGGCCCGGGGCACGGTGTCTCTCAGCTTCCTGGACAAGCCGTGGATGGCGATAGGACCACACCCAACGAAACCGGACATCGACATCATCTACATCACGTACACAAAGTTCACCGAGCGATTCGGGCTCTTCTATTTTGGGGAACTCCCCTTCTTCGGCGTCCCAGTGGTGGACACGACGATTGAAATCGTCTGGTCGGAGGATGGAGGCCAGGGCTGGAGCGACCCGGTCAAGGTGAGCCCCACGGTCCGCCGTACCTTTGGCGACGTTCCTAACTCGGAGGACGAGGCAGCCCAGACCAACGACCCGCGCACGCAGGAGGACGAAGAAGAAGAGGACGAGGCCGTGGGAACCAAGCGCGTGGTGCAGGGATCTCAGCCCGCCGTAGCGCCGGACGGGACCGTGTACGTGACATGGCTGGACAGCACCAACGACGAAGCCTTCGAGGGCTTGGCCGAAGTCTACGTGGCCCGCTCCGAAGACGGGGCCGTAACCTTCAGCGACCCGGTGCGGACCTCCGTGTTCAACGAGCCGGGGTTCTCTCCCCGGACAGGCTTCTTCCGCTATTGGGCTTCCGCCTTCCCGCAGCTTGCGACCGGACCCAATGGCGAAGTCTACGTGGCCTATACTGGAATACCCTCGGACCGAAAGTCGGACGACGGGGACGTGTACCTCGTCCGCTCCCTGGACCGGGGCGAGACGTGGGACCGTCCCACCCGCCTCAATGACGACGAGACTGACCGCCTCCAGTTCTTCCCGTCCATCACCGTCGACCCCAACGGCGCAGTCCACGCGATGTGGGGGGACATGCGCGACGACCGTGCGGAGACACGCTACCACATCTACTACTCCCGCTCTGACGACAAGGCAGAGACGTGGGGGTTCACGGATGAGGAGACCGGCTTCCACGCTCAGAACGCCCGAGTGACGGACTTCCCGTCAAACCCGAACAAGGGCTTTCCCGGTGGGCTGTTCATCGGAGACTATTTCTCCATCAAGGCGACAGCGGAGGACGTCTACATGGTCTGGGCCGATACTCGCCTGGGAGAGTTCGGCCCGGTCAACCAGAAGATCGGGTTCAGCCGGCGGCAGGCTATTCCATCGCCGGAGATCTTCATCAGCCCCCCGGCCGGGCCAGGCGGACAGGCGGTGACGCTGCAGGGCTTCAACTTCCAGCCGGACATCAACCTATTCGTCCAGGTGGGCGGCGTCCTCGTCTCCACTGAGCGGACGAATGACCAAGGCCGCTTCACCACGCAGGTGTTCATCCCGATATCCGGGGAAGGCGCCCACGACGTGACGATCTTCGATGATTCGGGGAACTTCGCCACGGCCTCCTTCTTCATGGAATTCGGCTTCGATAATGTGCAGGACATCCAAACATCCCTGGAGGGCCAGGTCCGGTCTCTCCAACAGGGCTTGGACTCCGTGGAGGGAGATATCTCGACGGCGCTGTCAGAGGAGATCCAGCGAGTCAGGGACTCGCTCCAACAAGCCGTCCTGACACTGCCTCCAACCGACGAGCAGCAACCGGAAGTGGTGGAGGACGAGGATGGAGGACTAGCATGGTGGGTGCTGGCCCTCGGGGTGGGCCTGGCAGCCCTGGCCGGCTCCGGAGTGACTCTGGCCATTATGCGCATGTCGGGCCCCCGGAACGGTCCGCCACCGCCCAGCTGGCAGCCCATGCACTAACGCTGAGGACGGCGGCTGAGCGGCGGGAGAAGGACGCTGAGAGCGGAAGGAAGGACAAGCGACATGAGGCTTCTCCGAAGGTGGATGCGGGTTCCCGTACTGCTTGGCCTCCTTCTGGGCCTTGTGGGCGGCGCCGGCGCCGTCAGCGGCGCTCCGCCCCTGCAGGAGCCTGGACCCGCAGTGGACCGGCTCTACTTCAAGGCCTTTGACGTGGACCGCGCACCTCTGGACATACGCCAGGGAGAGATGGACCTGTACCTCTTCGGCCTCAAGGTCGCAGCGGCAACGGAGCTTCGGGGAGAGGACGACGTCACCATCTACGAGGCGCCTGCCACCACGCTCTCCATCATCCTCAATCCCGCGCCCGCTCCCCAGGGCCAGATCAACCCCTTCTCGATACCGGAGGTGCGTCGCGCCGTGCAGCTCCTCGTGAACCGGGAGTTCGTGGCCGGAAGCATCTACCGTGGTATGGCCCTCCCGATGGTCACCCACGTGAGTCCCCTGGACTACGACCAGCTCACTGTCTACAACCTGGTCCGGGAAGCAAACATTCGCTACGACCCAGAGCTTGGCCGCCAGCAGATCCGCGAGGCCATGGAGGCGGCCGGCGCCCAGATGGTGGACGGCAGGTGGCAGTACAACGGAAACCCGATCATTCTAAAGTCCATCATCCGGGTCGAGGACGAGCGCCGCGAGGTGGGCGACCTGCTGCGCACGGAGCTGGAGCAGGCGGGCTTCCAGGTTGCGCCCTCGTACCAGCCCTTCGCTCCGGCCATCCAGCGGGTCTACTCCTCCGATCCCGTCGCCTTCCAGTGGCACCTCTACACCGAAGGCTGGGGGCGCTCCGCACCCGAACGCTACGACTTCTCGGGCGTCAACCAGTTTGCCGCTCCCTGGATGGGGAACATGCCCGGCTGGCGCGCAGCAGGTTTCTGGCAGTATGAGAACGATGATCTCGATGAGCTAGGCAAGCGCATTTTCACGGGGAAGTTCTCCACGCTGGAGGAGCGCAACCTGCTCTACGAGCAGGCCACGCAGATGGCCCTAGACGACTCGGTGCGCATATGGGTTGCCACGGTCACCAACAGCTTCCCGGCGTCGAACCAACTGGAAGGGGTCACCCAGGACCTGGTTGCCGGCCCGCGCTCCCCCTGGACGCTCCGCGAGGCGAACGTGCCCGGCAGTAACGAGCTGACGGTGGGCCACCTCTGGGTATGGACCGAGCGGACCACCTGGAACCCCGTCGGTGGGTTTGGCGACGTCTACAGCGTGGACATCTGGCGGAACCTGAGCGACCCTCCGCTTTGGAACCACCCCTTCACCGGCATCCCGATCCCCTTCAGGGCGGCCTACGAGGTGGAGACGGCAGGCCCCACGGGTACCCTCGACGTTCACCCGGACACCGTCCTCCTCGATCCCCAGACGGATAGCTGGACACGGGTGGGCTCAGGCGTCACCGCCACGAGCAAGGTCACCTTCGACTACTCAAAGTACTTTCAGTCGAAGTGGCACCACGGCCAGCCCATCACCATGGCCGACGTGATGTACTCCATCTACCAGGGATTTGACATTGCCTACGATGACGAGAAATCCCGTATCGAGTTCGCCATGGCGGTGACTGCGCGGCCGTTCCTGGAGACCTACAAGGGATTCCGGGTCCTGGACGAGAACCGCCTGGAAGTTTACGTGGATTTCTGGCACTTCGAGGAGAACAACATCGCCTCCTACGCCAGCCCTGCGGGTCTATCCATGCCGTGGGAGGTCCTCTGGGCGATGGACACCCTGGTCTTTGACAAGCGCCAGGCGGCATTCAGCGACACCGCGGCGGCGCGCTTCCAGGTGCCGTGGATCAGCCTCGTGATGTCTCGCGATGCGCGGCTCGTGCGGAACACACTCAGGCAGCTTGCGGCCGACAATGAGCTCCCCGAAAGTGTTCTCACCGTGGGCGGCCGGACACTGGCCAGCCCTGACGAGGCGCAGGCCCGGTACCAAGCCGTCTTGGACTGGTTCGACCAGCACGACCTTCTGGTGATCGGGAACGGCCCCTTCATGCTGACCCGCTACGATCCTCCCGCGCAGTTCGCGGAGCTCCAGGCCTACCGGGACCCCACATATCCCTTCAGCGCAGGTGACTGGCGCTTCGGGGAGCCTGAGTTGGTCCAATTCCGGGAGGTCCCTTCCCGGAACATGCACATCGGGCAGGACTACACTCTGGACCTGGAGCTGACCGGACCCGGCGTTCTTGGCCTCCGCTACCTCCTGTTCGATCCGGTGGAAGGGACCATCGTGGCCAGTGGCGAGGCTAGCAGCGGGGGAGGCGGACAGTTCACCCTGGACCTGGGCCAAGACGTCACGTCGGGCCTCCAAGCGGGCCTCTACCATCTATACCTCGCGGGCTACAGCGATTCGGTCTCTCGCACCACGGAGCGACGACTGGACCTGGAAGCCAGCACAACGGCTCCTAGCCCATCAACGCAGACACAGTCCACCCCTGCTCCCCAGACCCAGCCCACCGCAGCTGCAGAGACTGCGGAGGAGGCCGAAGAAGAGGAGGAAGG
The DNA here is from genome assembly GCA_965249315.1 of Dehalococcoidia bacterium. GTDB lineage: Bacteria > Chloroflexota > Dehalococcoidia > Lucifugimonadales > UBA1127 > CBDBGD01. The sequence goes on from OZ252225.1 coordinate 211,051, forward strand.
TGGCGGCGGCTGCGGGCGCGGAGACATGGCCGAGATGAGCTACGCCTTTGCAGGCCTGGCGCTCGTTGGCCTGATGCTGCGCCGGCGCCTGGGCCCGGCCTAAGAACGCCACTGAGTGCGCACATAGCGTCCCGGTCCCCTTTCGCATCCTTTGTCGGGCCATGGCCTGGACACGCGCTCCTCGGGTTGACGCTGCGTCCCAGCTTCGCGCCGTCCCGTAGTACAATCCGAGCACGCTGAGCAGGAGGGCGACGTGGCACGGGCGCTGGCCGTACGGGCGGCAACCCTGGTAGGGGTGTTGTTTGCCGTCCTCGTCCTCCTCGTCGTAGTCCTCGGCGCCACCGGTTTTTCGGACCGCATCCTGGAAGCGGTCGTGGACGAGCAGATCCGAGGCATGCGCACGGGGCTGTCTCAGACGGTACGCGATCCCGACGAGCTGGAACGCATCCTGAACGCCCAGCGCGGAGAGCTCGCAGCCTTCTACGACCTGGACAGCCCCTGGTACTTCCGTCTGCCCGACACCGTGTTCCGCGTCCTGACCCTGGACCTGGGAGAGGCGCGAACCCTTCGCAGCTTCGACGGGAGCCGCCGCGTCTCAGACATCGTTCTCGAGCGAATCCCCAACAGCATGCTGCTTCTCACCACCTCCATGGCCGTCACTGCGGTCATCGGGCTGGCGGCGGGGGTCAAGATGGCCACCCGGGCGGGCAGCCGGACCGACCGAGTGGTCTCCTTCGCCTCCGCGGTCTCCTTTGCCCTGCCCGCGTGGTGGACGGGAATCCTGCTCATTCTCGTCCTCTCCTTCCAATTCAACGTCTTTCCCTCCGGAGGGATGTACAGCACGCCTCCCCCGGAGGGGGGTCTTCCGCGCTTCTTCGACCTGATGAAGCATGCGCTGCTCCCCATTCTGACCCTGGTGCTGGTCAGCGTGGGCCCCTACCTCTACTCAGTGCGGACCATGACCCTGAACGTGGCACAGGAAGATCATGTGATGGTGGCCCGGGCCAAGGGAATCCCGGAGGGGACGGTCATGCGTCGGCACATCCTCCGAGTGGCGGCCCCGCCCATTGTGACGGGGCTCATATTCAGCTTCATTGGCTCCCTGGGGGGCTCCATCCTGGTGGAGACCGTCTTCAACTGGCAAGGCATGGGGCGCCTCATCTTCGACGCCTTCGCAGGGACGCCCGACGAGTCGGTCATCGTGGCGATAACCTTCATCTACACCCTGCTGTACGTGGCCGGACGGTTCATCCTGGAGCTGCTCTACCTGCTCCTCGACCCCCGGGTGAGGTACGCATGACCGGCGGGGTGGGCGAGGCGATCCGGGTCCTACTTCGAAGCGGGCCAGGGAAGGCGGGCATGGTCCTTCTTCTCGCCCTCATTGCGATCTCTCTCTACGTCGTGGCAACCTACCCGCTGGACTTCGGCACGAAGAAGTGGAGCACGCCGGCGGCCTGGGCGGACAACCCGAAGGCGGCGCCTCCGGCCTGGGTGAACCTGCTTCCTGGGACCAGCCGGGTGCCCCACCGGTCGCTGACCGCCTCCATGCCCTCCCAGGCGACCGGCGGAGAGCACCTGTATCGACTGCCGCTGCAATATGACTTCGATGCGTTCCCCACGTTCGTGTCGTTCAGCCTGTCCGAGGTCCAATTTGAAGGTCGTCCGCCGCTGGTGACGCTAAGCCTCGCCCGGCCTGACGGGGAAACGCTTGTCCTGTACCGCCACGTGCCGGCAGGGGCTCGGCCCGGCGAGGCTGTGCCCTATATGCGGTACGACGAGACGCCGCTCCGAGTCCTTGTCAGCAGCGACGCCGCAGTGCTGGCGAACGTGGCAACTTTTCACGGCCAACGGTCCGGGACCTTCCTCTCTCCCGAAGAGCTCTCCGCCGCCGATCTAGGCGACGAAGCCATTTTCGGCACACTGGCGCCCGGTGAGCAGCCGACCTTCGAGGTTCTTCAGGGCGAGTACGAGTTTCTAGTGCGGGTCGTGACCAGCAATCCCCAGGACTCAGTGGGCGAGGTGAAGGTGGTCGTGGGCGGGTCTGTGTACGGTGTCATGGGCAGCGACGCGCTGGGCCGCGACCTGGCAGTGGGGCTGCTCTTCGGTTTTCCCGTGGCCCTGTTCATCGGGTTGCTGGCATCCACCCTCACCACGGCGTCGGGCACGGCGTTGGGCATCGCCAGCGGCTACCTGGGAGGGTGGGTGGACACGGTCATCCAGCGCCTGTCCGACATTGTGGCCAACATCCCCCTGCTGCCCATTCTCATCTTCATGGTCTTCGTCTTTGGGTCCAACCTCTTCCTCATCATACTGCTGCTGGTTGCCTTCAGCTGGCCTGGGCTGACGATCCTCATCCGATCGATGGTGCTCCAGCTTCGGACGGGGCAGTTCGTGGAGGCGAGCCGGGCGCTGGGGGCCTCGCCCGCCCGGATCATGTTCCGGCACATCTTCCCGCAGACTGCGCCCTTCGTCTTCGCCCAGATGATCTTCTTCACCCCTGCGGCCATCCTGGCAGAGGCGGGGTTGAGCTTCCTGGGGCTGGGAGACCCGTCCATCCCCACGTGGGGGCAGATCCTCGAGCAGGGGTTCCGCACTGGCGCCGTCTACGTGGGATACTGGTGGTGGGTCTTGCCGCCCGGTCTGCTAATCGTGGTCACCGCAGTGACCTTCGCCCTGTTGGCCCTAGGAATGGAGCCGGTTGTGAACCCTCGGCTACGGAGCATGCGCTGATGGCGTTACTGGAAGTCCAGGACCTGAAGCTCCACTACCGCACGGACCGGGGGGCGGTGCGGGCCGTCGACGGGGCCACCTTTTCCGTGGAGGAGGGGCAGGCCTTGGGCGTGGTGGGGGAGTCTGGGAGCGGCAAGAGCAGCCTGGCCCTGGCGTTGCTGCGAGTCCTGCCACGCAACGTGCAACTCTACGAAGGATCAGTCCGTATGGAGGGCGTGGACGTGATGTCCCTCCGCGCCGAGGAGTTCCGCCAGACCTTCCGGTGGAAGAAGATGTCCATGGTCTTCCAGGGCGCCATGCACGCCCTGAACCCCGTCCTGCGGGTGGGCCACCAGGTGGCCGAGCCTCTTCTCATTGACGGTGGAATGCCGAAGAGCCAGGCGTACGAACGGGTGCACGAGCTCATGGCGAAGGTGGGACTGCCGAGCGAGGTCTTTCAGCGCTATCCCCACGAGCTCAGCGGCGGTATGAAGCAACGGGTCGTGACCGCGATGGCCCTGGTGCAGTACCCGAAGCTCGTCGTACTAGACGAGCCAACGTCGGCTCTGGATGTGAGCATTCAGGCGCAGATTACAAACCTCCTGAAGCAGTTGAAGCAGGCATTGGGCCTCTCGTTCATTTTCATCACGCACGACATTGCCCTGGCCAGCGACGTATGCGACCAACTAGCGGTCATCTACGGCGGCCAAGTGGTGGAGCTTGGAAGCATCGAGGAGGTGTTGGCGAATCCTCAGCACCCGTACACGGAGAAGCTTCTGGCTAGCCTACCCCGACTGCAGTCGGATGCCCCGCCGGAGTTCATCCCCGGCCAGCCGCCGGACCTTGTCAACCCCCCGGAAGGGTGCCGTTTCCATCCCCGGTGTCCCTACGCCTTTGAGCCCTGCGCACACCGGCAGCCGGCGTACTTTGCCACTGGGCTAGGGCACTGGTCTCGCTGCTGGCTTAGGGAGGGGGAAGAGGCAGGCGGTCCCGCCTCTTCTCTGGGTTGACACCCTTCCTCTGATGCCAGTATGTTCACATGCAGTAGTTTCCGTTCTGGAGGCGACTCCATTCAGGAGCAGGGGAGAGCTATGCAGAAGGCGTTTGTTTTGGCAGTGCTTCTTGCACTAGGCAGCGTTCTGGTAGGCCTACCCGCCTGTGGAGGCGAGGAAGCAGCAGTTGAACCGACACCCGTCACCATCCCGGAAGGCGATCCCACCATCCAGGAGACCGTAACCGAGGTGCCACACCGGACCCGCATAGAGAACGCCGAGACCTTTACCACAGCCAACATCGTCTTCACCGCACCCGCAGATGCCCAGCCCTGCACCGCGAGCGCCCAGGTCTTCGGCTCCCAGGACCAGCCCGTCACCGTCGAGCCCGGAAAGCGCGCCCGAATCGACCTCGCCATGGGGGGGAGCGGCCGCGGGACTATCTCCTTCCGCAACCAGGAGTGCGTGGGGGTAACGATCGAAGTTTGGGTGGCGCTGAGGGAGTAGGCTTTCCGCGGGGCCAGTTGGGCCCTTCTGTACGAGGACAGTACGCGAGCACGTGCCAGCGACTGTTAAGGGGGATACGTTGCATTCCATAGCGTGGAAGACGGTTCTCCTGCTAGCTCTTCTAGCAGTCCTCGTTATGAGTTGTGATTCAGACTCGGACGAGCCGTTCAAGATCGGGGCGATGGACGCTCTCACCGGGGTAGCCGAGTCATATGGCAATCCCCTGCTGCAGGCCAAGCTCATGGCTGTGGAAGAGATCAACGCCGCCGGCGGCATCGACGGCCGGATGCTCGAGCTGATAGTAGAGGACTCCAAGTGCGCCGCTCAGGACGCCATCACAGCGTACAACAAGCTCACCGACGTTGACGGGGTAAAGATCATTCTCGGCGCTACGTGCAGCGGGGCCATGCTCGGCGCAGCGCCCCGGGCCGAAGAGGACGGCGTTGTCCTTCTCTCGGCATCCGCCACGAGTCCGGACATCGCCACCGCGGGTGACTACATCTTCCGGACCGCCATCAACGACCTCCAGCTTGGCACCGACATCGGTAACACGCTCTGGACCGACGGCGTGCGCAGCATCGCCACCATCACGGAGTCCACGGACTACGCCGAGGGCGCCCGCCGTACCGCGGTTGCCCGGTTCGAGCAACTGGGTGGGACCGTCGTAGCGGCGGAAAGCTTCTCGCCTGAGGTCCTCGATTTTCGCAGCCAGCTGACGAAGCTCTTCGAGCAGGTCCCCGACGCCCTACTCCTGGCCGCCCAGGGGGAGGCCTCCGGCGGAACGATCATCAAGCAAGCCCGCGAGCTGGGATACGACGGCCCAATCTACTCCGAAATCGTCCCCACGGCCCCTGAGGCCCTCAGCATTGCCGGTGAGGCCGCTACCGGCCTAAAGGCTGTCGTCCCCAACCCCGATCTGGCCAGCGCGGCGGGCGTGGAGTTTCTGGAGAAGTTCAGAGAGCGCTACGGCGTCCCTGCGTCTCTGCCCTGGTTCCAGGGTTCCGCCTACGACGACGTGTACATCGCTGCCGAGTGCCTGAAGCAGACCGACGATGACCAGGACGCCGACGGCTTCCGAGACTGCCTGTACGGCCTCACCTGGAGCGGGGCTATCGGTGACAATTACAGCTTCGACGAGAACGGCGACGTGGTAGGTCTGTCCAACGTCGTCGTTGAAGTCCTGCCTGTAGCAGAGCGGACTGAGGATAATCTGGGCTACCGCGTGCTGGGACCCGCTCCCGCCCCGTAACCGCTTCTCGACGCTAAGGGGTCTTCTTCCAAGTCCCTGGCGATCACCCGGTCCTGACAGGGCCGGACGACAGACGCATGGCCCACCTCGGGTGCCTGTCGTGGATCAGACCTCGTGCCCTCTTGCCGTCGAAACGATCAGTCCCAGGACTTCGTGGCTGGAAATCGAGCCGACGAACCTCCCCGTAGTCCTGTCTTCCACCGGCAACACGGTGAGCGAGTTTTCTGTCATACGCTGCAACGCGTCCTCGACCAACTCGTCCGAGTAGGCATGCGGAGTGTTCTGGCGCAGCACCGTGGCCAGAGAGGTATGTTCCCATTGACCGCGAGGAAGATAGCGCAGCATTCCTATCGACACTATTCCAGCCAGACTGCCCCGATTCACGACCACGTAGTCATGCTGTTCGGGAAGCAGCCAGTTTTCGGTGAAGGCCCTGACTGTCAGCGACTGATCAGGATGGCGCCGAGAACGGTCCAGGATGTCGCGCAATCTGATTCCGTCCAGAGCAAATCGGACCAGGGACGGCGGAATGCGCGCTTCAGGAGTGACGTCCTCAGAGTGCTTGAGCCTTCTGAGCGCAAAGTTGATGCCCATAGGCGTGAACAAGAGGTAGGCGAACATGATGAGCACAAGGAGGGAGAAGACCCCCTTATCGATGGCTTCGGTGTGGAACAGGACGAGGAGCAGCGCAATTTCCGCCACTCCCTTTGCCATGAGGCCTGCAGCTATGGCGAAGGGCGCTTCGAGGCGGGTGATGTACGCGCTCAGGAACGCTGCAAGGAACTTTCCGGCCAGAGGCACCAGCGTCAACGCCACGATCGTCCCCGCCGGCAGGTCCAGAAACTCCAAACTCAAATGCAGACCCGCGGATGCGAAGAACAGGGGAACAAAGAAGCCTTCAGCGGCACCCCTCATGCCCGGCATGATGTCGCGTCGCACCTGGTAGGGGAGCGTGGAAAGGGCGGCGCCAAAGAGCAAGGCTCCGAGAGAGCCGTGGAGTCCCACCTGTTCCGCGCCTACAACCACGAGGAAGAGTCCGCCTAGCAGCACCCCGAACGAGAGCTGCGGCACTCGCAGAAAACGATGCAGCAAGACAATAACCCTTGGAAGCACCTTGGTCGAGACCACCCACGTAATCAGCGTGAAGCCGAGAATCTGTCCGATGAGAGTCAATACGCTGACTAGATCCAAGGTGGGGCCCTGTTCGCCCGAAGAGAAGTGCTCGCTTATGGCGAAACCCACCACGAACAGAGCAATCAGCTCGGCTATAACCACAGCAGTGAAGATCTGAACGCCCACGGGCTCCTTGAGACGCCCTTCGTCAATCAACACCTTGGCGACCACGCCAAGGCTCGACAGCGAAAGCACACCGGCAAGTCCCAGAGCCTGGGTAAAGTTTAGTCCCAGATGCAGATCGAAGAAGATGTCGGTGGTAACCGACAGCGACACCAACAGAGATATCGTGACGGACAGCACGGAAGCGAGGAAGAGACGGCCGCGAATGGCCGATAGGAATCCCCTGATATCCAGTTCCTCCAGGCCGATGAGAAAGAAGAACATGAATATGCCAATGCCGAGGATGATCTCGACTTCGGAAGCCGCCTCCACCAGTCCGGTTGCGGGGCCAAGGATGACGCCTGCCGTGGCATAGGCAATGATTGCATTTAGACCAAAGCGCTTGAATACGCCTTCCAGCAGCTTGGCACAAACAATGAGCAGGCCGATCGAAAGGAGGGCCTCATCGATTTCCAATCTGCAATATCCCCCTCAGTACGCCTGCACCGTCACGACTTGTGGAAGCAACCGTGAGGGTTGGCACAAAGTGGCTGTGTCGGACCACTTCACTCAACATCCCAGCAGTCGTAGGTGTCCACGTTTTACGACGCGGTGGTCCTCGATAGACAGAAGAGCGCCCAAACCTGTCCGAAATGTGCGTTGCGGCGCCAGTATACACCATCGCTTCAATGGGGCTGACCATGCGCTGCCCAGGCTGTGGCGCCTGCCAATTCGTGGTAAGGTTCCTCCGGATATCTTCACCATCGATGCCATCAATCCGCTACAATGTAGCCCAGCGGCGGTTGTTTCCGAGAGCCTGCTCGTGTAGCCTGCACATGCCGAAACCGAGGTGCATTTGCAAATGCGGCGCAGCACGATGGTCGACGTTATAGCGTCCAAGGAGCCCGTCCTCCTCCTGCACGCTCGGGGACGTATCAACGCTCTCAGCGCCGACCTGTTCGAGTTCGAGGTCAGACGTGCATTTGCGGGTAGCGACCGCGACGTCATTGTGGACGCTTCGGAGGTTACCTATCTCAGCTCGGCAGGCCTCCGCGCGTTTCTGCGGTTGTGGCAGGCGCTCAAGAACCAGAACCGCTCACTCCACGTCTGCTCGCTCAAGCCATACATTCAGCAGGTCTTCGAGATGATCGGCTTCGACCGGGTTATCCCTATCGACGCTGACATCGCCGCAGCGCTAGCCGCCGTGGAAAGCCGGACTCAGTGAGGACACCCTTTTCCGGTTCTGTACGATAGGACCTGCTCCTCGCCCCGCTGACAGGCCCTACGGCACCACCTCCGTGAGACTCACCCTCACTCTGACTTCGGCGCTTGTCTTACGAACGCGACAGGTGTTACAACTATCCAGCGCAGGTGACGGCCACCCCACTGATCTTCCATGTCCCCACACGACGAAAGGCCGGTGGAAACCGACGACAGCCGTTACTCCCATGCCCGATAGTTGGTGCTCATGTTCGTTCAGCCCATCATCGTCGCAGTCTTTGGGGTGTATTTCCGCCTGGGGGGGCATGGGCGCGACGTTCGGGCCGGTCACCATCCTTGCGCTCTACTGGCGCAGGTTCAACTTCTGGGGCGCGCTAGCCTCCATCGTGACGGGGGCGGCTACTGTCACCGTCTGGCAGTTCAGCGCCGAAGTTCCCGCGGGGCTCTTCGACATGGCGGTGGCCACCGCTCCCGGCTTCGTCGTGGCGATGCTCATCGCAATTGTCGTGACGCTGTTCACATCGCCGCCCGCCGCGGAGATAGCGGAGCGTTTCGACAGGGTCAACGCAGAGTCGTAGTGTCGGAGGCCGTAGGGCGTTCAGAGGGGAAGCGTCGGGCCAGCTTCTCGAAGACGCTTCCGTCGCTGCTGGGCATCAGGCATTGCCATGACCACCAAGTCCCAGAAATCCGATGAATGATTCCGGTGGGTCAGATGGGCCAATTCGTGGGCCACGATGTAGTCGATAAGGTTCGGCGCAAGCATCATCACACGCCAGTTGAAGCGCAGTGTACCTTCGAAGGAGCAGCTACCCCACCGTCGGCGCTGATCGCGAATGAGTACCCGCGACCTCGTTCCTCGGCCCAGCCTGGGCCACCAGCGATCGACGCTGGCGTCCAGACGTTCGGCGGCCCGGGCCCAGTACCACCGGACGAAGGCGCAGCGAATTGCCTCCTGGCGCCCATCGCCCTCCAAGCCGTAAGGAACAGCGACGCGGAAGCGCCAGTGGTCGAAGCGGACCTCGGGACGGGGCACGGCCGCCGCTACCACGGTCATGCGGAGGTTTCGGCCCAGGTACGGCAGTCTTTCGCCGCTGATGAATCGAAGCGGTGCGGGCTCCAGCATCGCGTCTGCTACATGCCGGAGGATCCAGCGCGCCCGCTTCTGAACGATTGCCCGCAGCTCGCTGTACGGCGTCCTAGCGGGCGCAGCGACGCTCACGCCTGCAGCGTCCACGGTGATCTGGACCGTCTTCCTGCGTCGTCGCGAGCGACGCACCTCGTACTCGATCGTTCTGTCCCCAAAGTGGACGCTGTCCCGTTCGATCGCCTCGCTCCTCCTCCGGGATGGACTCACGCTCCGGCTGCAATAGGCGAGGGTCTCCCTACATCACCAGAAGCGACTCCAACCGGTAGCCTTCGAGGCGGTCCCGTCCTTTCAGGGCCTCCAACTCTAGGAGCACACCTAGACCGGCCACGGTGGCCCCGGACTGCTCCACTAGGCGGATGGTCCCTTCCATAGTCCCGCCTGTAGCCAGCACGTCGTCGATGATAAGAGCCCGCTCGCCTGTCTTGAGGCTGTCACGATGCATCTCTATGGTGCTCAAGCCATATTCCAGCTCGTAGTCGGCTTGATACGTCGCCCTAGGAAGCTTGCCAGCCTTCCGGACCGGGACGAAGCCGATGCCCCATAGCAGGGCCAACGGCGCACCCAGCAGGTACCCGCGTGCCTCGATTCCGACGATCGCGTCCACTGTCAGGTCAGCGAATCGGTCCTTCAACGCGTGGACCGCTGCAGAGAAGGCGTGGCGGTCCTTGAGGAGGGGGGTAATGTCCTTGAAGGCAATTCCCTTCTGTGGAAAGTCGGCGACCTCCGCGATGTGCTGTTCCAGGTTCACGATGCGCCTCGGTCTGGCGTGGGTGTCTGCCGCGCCCCCCCGGGAGCGGTCCAACCCCGACCCTGGGGTGTGTATAGATGACAGGCCACGCTGTGCTCTTTCTGCTCGTCCAGCAGTGGTGGCGTCACCACGTCGCAGAGCCCGGGCATTGCGTGCGGGCAGCGGGGGTGGAAGCGGCACCCAGTCGGCGCATTGGCGGGGCTGGGCGGCTCGCCAGGTACGACCTCACGCTCTCGGAGACGGTTGGCGGGGTCCGGTGCGGGAACGGCGGCAATGAGGGCTTGGGTGTATGGGTGGAGAGGGTGGTCGATGACCTCGGCGGGGGTCCCAACCTCCACCACCACTCCCAGGTACATGACGGCGAGACGATGGGCAAAGTACCGCACGGTGGCGATGTCATGCGTCACGTACAGGAAAGCCATGCCGTACTGCTGCTGCAGGTCCCGAAGGAGCAACAGGATCTCGGCTCGGCTGGAAGCGTCGATCATGGAGACGGGCTCGTCGGCGACGATGAACTGGGGACGAAGCATTAGCGCTCGGGCGATTCCGACTCGCTGCCTCTGGCCACCCGAGAGCATGTGGGGGTACTTGGGCACATACTCCTCCGGGGGCGTCAGGCGGACGTCCCGGAGAGCACTCTCGATCCTGTCCTTTTGGTCGTCCACGCCATGGATAACCATGGGCTCTTCCAAGACCTGGAGGACGCTCATGAAGGGGTCGATGCTCGAGTAGGGGTCCTGGAAGATAGCCTGGGCCCGCCGGCGGAACCACTTCAGACGAGAATCGGGAGTGTGAGTTATGTCGTGGCCATCGAAGAGGATTCGGCCGCCTGTCACCGGCAGCAATCGCAGGGCTGCTCTTCCGAGGGTGGTCTTGCCACTGCCAGACTCGCCCACCAGGGCCAGGGTCTCGCCGGGCATAATCTGCAACGAGACGTCCTCGACGGCGGCAACGGTCGCGGTGCGGAACAGCATCTTCCGCACGGCGAAGTGGACCCGGACTTCCTCCAGCCTGACCAGAGATTCCATGCCCTCTCCCTCAGCCGTGACTGAACACGGGGAAGATACCCCGCTGATATGTGGAATGCAAGGGGAAGCATAGGCCGCGCTCCCCGTACGAGAGCGCCGAGTGCTACAATAGTGCTAGACCCGAGAGGCCCGAACGCACGTATAGTCTAGTTGGGACTCCCGCGCGAAAGGTGGGCCCTTGATGAAATGGTGGGTGGCCATAACGGCATTGGCTATTCTCCTGGCTGTTGGCCTGGGCTACGGTACAGGCTATCTGGTCTACCAGCCTGAGATTGACTCCTTGGAGGGCACGGCCGATGAGCGGGCGAGCCTTCTGGAGAGCACCCGCGACCGGGTCGCGACACAGAGCAGCCAGCTGGACGAGTTGCGCCGCCAGGTGCAGTCCCAGCAAACGGGGCAGGGCCGCCTGCAGCGCGACCTTGTAGACAGGGAAGCAGCGCTTGCCACGCTTCGTCCTCAGCTGGAGGAAGCCCGGACCACTCTCGGGTCTGTTCGATCCGATCTCATCGAGAGAGAGAGCCTCCTGACCGCTGCTCAGAGTAGCGTCGGAGACCTGGAAGGCCAGGTTGCCCGGCTGATGGAAGGCCGGGGCGATCTGGAAGCGGCCATAGCACTGCAGGCCGATATCTTGGCCATCTTGGATGAGAAGATTAGTCCGGCGCTGGGAGACGGCGCCCTGCTGGTGCAGCGTGGGAACATTGCGGCTCAGAACCGCAACTTCGGCAACAGCGCCGCCTTCTTTGCCAATGCGGCTTTGGTCTACGACGAGGCAGAGGGGCAGGCAAAAGAGGTGGTGAGCAAGAGCGAGGAACTCTCCGCTCTGGTCCCTGAGGACAGCCGGGATAGCTTCGCACGGACCCGCCGCCATGCGGAGGCCACCGCCCACATGGTCACGGCCCAGGCGGCAGAGTCCCGGGCCGCAGCCAACCTGTTCCGAGTTCTACAGGAGTGGGCGCCCCTCCAGGGGGATCCCAGCCGCGAGCAAGCGCAGCGTTGGAAGATGTGGGTCCTCGATGCGAAAGCCGAGATCGAGGAGGCGATGACCCAGCTCGATAGCGCTGTGGATTGGGCCCCGGAGTTGTGGCGTCAGTTCGAAGCGCAGCGAATGAGCATTCGAGACCGGCAGGGCTTGGCTGACTCCATCCGCTTCACGATCCTGGAGCCCCTGGAGCCCATCGACCTACCCACGGAGTAGCTCTTCGAATCAACAAGGCGCGACAGCACCGGTCAGCAGAGCGCGAATCTCCGAGACCTGCTGCGGCTCCTCCTCGATGGCGAGACCCAGGTGATTCGCCAAAGAGCCGGCGACCGTACTCTGCACGTGTGTTATGTCCACAGAGCGCTCCGTCTCCCGCTCCATAGACGTCATCTGCCGGTCGTACAGGCCACAGGGAACGATGCCTTCGAAGTAGCGCAGATGGGTGCTCACGTTGAGGGCGAAGCCGTGGCTGGACACGCCGCGGCTGACTCGTAGGCCTATGGAAGCGATTTTGCGTTCCTTCCCTTGAAGCCCCACCCAAACTCCGGTCCGCCCCGGTACGGCGTAGGCTGGCAGGCTGTACTCCTGGAGCGCATGGATGAGGGCCGATTCCAGGGCGCGCACGTAGCGCAGAGGTCCCAGATCGCGCAGGCCCAGAATGGGATATCCGACCAACTGGCCCGGGCCGTGGTAGGTGACCTCGCCGCCCCGGTCCACATCGTAGACGGGGATGCCGAGCCGCTCCAGCTCTTCGGGCGGAGTCAGAACGTCGCTGCGGCTCCCTCGCCGCCCGATGGTGTAGACGTGCGGGTGCTGTAGGAGCAGGAGCAGGTCGGGGATTTCCCCCTGGGCACGACGCTGGACCAACTCCTTCTGGAGGCCCCAGGCAGCCAGGTAGTCCACGACTCCAAGTGGGACGAGAAGGCACCGACCTTCCCGTTCGGGCGGAGGAGGTGCTTCCAACTGAAGAAGGCTAGTAGACAACGACGTTGTCGCCTATGGCCTCCAAGCGGCGCTTCACGCTCTGCATGAACGAGACGGAGTCGTTGCCATCCATGACGCGGTGGTCGAAGCTGAGGCAGATGTTCATCATGCTGCGGATGCCTATGGCGTCGCCAACCACAACGGGGCGCTTCACAATGGCCTCCGTGGTGAGAATGGCCACCTGGGGATGGTTGATGATCGGCTGGGAGGAGACGGTCCCCAGCACGCCGGTGTTGTTGAGCGTGAAGGTGCCGCCCTGCACATCCTCTAGGCGCAACGTGTTGTCTCGGGCACGCTGCACCAGTTGGGCGATAGCGCGGGCGAGGCCCGCAACCGAGTACTGGTCAGCATCGTGGACGACGGGCACCACGAGACCCTGGGAGGCCGCCACGGCGACGCCGATGTTCACGCGACGCAACAGCTTCACGTGGTCGCCGCCCCAGCGGGAGTTGACCAGCGGGTTCTCTTTGATGGCCTGAGCGACCGCCTGAAGCACGAAGGGCAGGTACGTTAGTCCCACGCCCTCGTTGCGGAGAAACTCCGCTTTCATCCGTTCCCTGGCCCCAACCAGACCCGTCACGTCCACTTCGGTGAGGCCCCAGGCAACAGGTATCTCCAGGGCACGTGTCATGTTCTCCGCGATACGGCGGCGCACCGCGGTCAAAGGCATGACCTTCTCGTCGACGCCGGGCTCGAACTCAGGGGCAGCGGCAGGCACGGGCATAGAAACAGCCGGAGCCGGTGCTGCGCCCCGAGTGTCAATGTACTTCAGGATGTCCTGCTTGGTGACCCGCCCACCGACCCCCGTACCAGGGATCCGCGCCGTCTCGTCCAGGGACACGTTGTGTTCCGAGGCGAGTTTCTGGACCACGGGAGACAGCCTGGGCCGTTCTCCGGCCGAGCGGCCGTCTGTCGGCGGCGCTGCCGGAGCGGGAGCAGGGACGGGTGCGGGGGCAGGAGCGGCAACGGCCTGGTCTGCTCCATCACTGCCTACGTCCAGCACGCCGGAGGGGCCCATGACTCCCTTGAACTCGATGAGGCCCCCCACGGTGCTCGGCGGGCTCTGCGCAGCGGGAGCAGCCGGGGGAGGCGCTTGGGCCGCCTCAGGGGATGCGGGAGCGGCAGAAGGCACGGCCTCCTCCGTCTCCATTTCGCAGATTGGGGCGCCCATGGGGATCGTAGAACCCTCCTGCGCCAGGATGGTGCCCATGACGCCGTTGACAGGGGACGGGACCTCCATAGTGACCTTGTCCGTCTCCACCTCCACCAGGGGATCGTACTTGGAGATCTTGTCTCCGGGCTTTTTCAGCCATTTCTGGATCGTCCCCTCGGTGACGGACTCGCCGACCTGTGGGAGGTCGATGGTGGTCATGGTCATGGCGAACCTTCCCCCTCGAGCTAGTATGCGGCCAATTTTCGAAGAGCGTTGGCTATCTTCTCCGGGTTAGGCATGAACTCGTCTTCCAGGGTGGGAGCAAAGCCCATTGCCGGCACGTCCGGGCCGCAGAGACGCATGACCGGAGCGTCCAGGGAATCGAAGGCGTCCTCGGCGATGATGGCCGCGACCTCTGCGCCCACACCTCCGGTCAGGTTGTCCTCGTGGACGATCAGGGCCTTACCCGTTTTCTGTACGGAGGAGACGATGGCGGGACGGTCCAGAGGTTTCACCGTTCGCAGGTCTAGGACCTCAACGGAGAGGCCCTCCTGCGCCACCTGCTCCGCCGCCATGAGGCAGAAGTGGAGCATCAGCCCATAGCTAATCACGGTCACAAGGTCACCCTCCCGCTTGACGTCGGCAGCGCCAATGGGCAGGGTGTAGTCTTCGTCGGGCACCTCACCCCGGGCCTGGCGGTAGGTCCGCTTGTGCTCGAGGAAGAGGCAAGGGTTGTTGTCGCGGATGGCTGCCTTGAGGAGGCCCTTGGCGTCGTAGGGTGTTGCAGGGCAGATCACCTTGAGCCCTGGCGTGTGGTAGAAGAATCCCTCCGGGCTCTGGGAGTGGTAGAGGCCGCCGCGGACGCCGCCGCCGTAGGGGGCTCTCACGACCATGGGACAGGAGACCTGGCCGTTGGTACCGTAGTAGATGCGGGCAGCCTCCCCCGTTAGCTGGTTGACGATGGGCCAGATGAAGTCGCTGAACTGGATCTCCGCAATGGGCCTCATGCCGTTGAGCGCCGCTCCCACCGCGACGCCGACGATGGACGCCTCCGCCAAGGGGGTGTCGATGACTCGATCCTCGCCGAACTCGTCCATGAAACCCTCGGTAGCTAGGAAAACGCCGCCTCTAGCTGCCACGTCCTCGCCCATGACGAAGATTCGCTCGTCCCGCCGCATCTCCTCCAGCATCGCCTCGCGGACAGCCTGGATGAGCAGCTTCTCAGCCATATCAGTTGCCCTCTGACGTTGCGAACAGGTGGTCGAGCAGGGTTGAAGGGTCCGGGAAGGGAGTGGCCTCCGCTGCGTCCGTGGCCTCGTTCACCACCCGCTTGGCGTCGTCTTCGTACTGCTGGGCCATCTCGTCAGTCAGGAGACCGCGCTCCATGAGCTCATGGCGGAAGAGCGGCAGCGGATCCTTCTTGAAGGCGGCCTCCATCTCTTCCGGAGTCCGATAGCGGCGGTCGTCGTCGTCCGTTGTATGGGGTTTCAGGCGCTCCACGCGCGCCTCGAGGAGGGTGGGGCCTTCGCCGTTCCTGGCCCGCTCGTGGGCCTCCCTTGTGGCCCGATACATCTCCAGGACGTCCGAGCCGTCCACGGTGACGCCGGGGAATCCGTACCCCTCGGCCCGAATGGCAACGCTCTCCACCGCCATCTGCTTCCTCTGGGGCACGGAGATGGCGAACTTGTTGTTCTCGCATAGGAAGATCACGGGGAGGCGGTGGATGCCGGCAAAGTTGAGGGACTCGTGCCACTCTCCCTCGCTGGTCCCGCCGTCGCCAAAGGAGCAGAGGACTACCGTCGGCTCCTTACGTATGCTGGCGGCCAAGGCGGCGCCAACGGCGTGCGTCACGTTGGCCCCAACAACGTTGGAGGTGTTGTAGATGCGCTTGCTGGGATACGCGCCGTGGAAGGGGAATTGGCGGCCACCGCTGAATGGCTCTCCCGACTTCGCCATGAAGCCCAGCAGAGCCTCGTGCGGCGTGACGCCCAGAGCCAACTGACCGGGGAGGTCGCGGTAGTACAGGTAGAAGATGTCCTGTTCCGGATCCATGGCCCACACAGCGCCGATGGAAGCTGCCTCGTGGCCCTCGCTGGCGATGCCGATGGCAGCCTTGCCCTGTCGGTTCAGCATGATCCAGCGCTCACTCAGAAAGCGGCTCACCACCATCTGACGGTACATCTCGAGGAGATCTTCGTCGGTGAGCCCCGGGGGCTTGAGCCGACTTTTTACTTTCGTGCTCACGAGGTCCCTCCTCTCTCCCAGTTGAGCCTTCCACTCTCCTCCACTGCCCGTGCCGCAGCCCCATTATACCCATGGCGCACCGTCCAAGCCACCCTTGCACTGGTCCGCACGTCCGCGGTCATGAGGTGGCCATGGGGGCGCGAGCACCAAGCGCCCGAAGCTTCGCCGTTCAGCGATGAGCCGGTAGGCGTCCATGGCTTCCTCGAGGGGGAGGAGATGCGAGACTACCGGACGCACGATGCCCTCAGCGGCCATGCGGACCACGTCTTCCAGCTGGCGCCGGGAGACGCCCGAGACCCCGGCGATGTGGAGGTCTTTGAAGAGGAGCTCCGCCGGGCGAAAAGCCACCTTCTCTCCGGTCACATCGCCCACCATAAGCATTCGGCCGTACTGACCCAGGGCGTCCCACGAGGCCCGAAAAGCGATGGCGCCAAGTGTGTTCAGGACCACGTCTGCACCCCGGTCCTCGGTCAGTCCCTGCACCAGCTCTCCGAAGTCCATGTCCGGGACGTGGAGCACCTGATGAGCACCTAGCGCTGCCAGTCGTTCCTCCTTGTCGGCGGAGGTTGTCGCGGCGATGACGCGGGCCCCGCAGGCCCGGGCGACCTGGATGGCATGCACTCCGAGGCCGCCTCCCGCACCCGTTACCACGATTGTCTCGTTGGACTGGAGGCCGCCAACGTCTCGCAGCGCGTGCAACGCGACCCCCATGGGGCAGCCGTAGAGGCAGGCTTCGAGAGGATCTGCCGCCGGAGGAAGCTTGACCAAGCTGCGCTCGCTCACGGCGACGTACTCGGCGAAGCCGCCGTCCGTAGAATGGCCGATACCGTGGCCGCGCTGACATCGGTGCTCCCGGCCGTCGAAGCACATGGAACATTCGCCGCAGGCGTCGGTGAGAAGGGAGGCCACGCGGTCTCCCGGCGCCAGCCGCGTGACCGACGGGCCGCACGTTTCCACCTCGCCTGCGATTTCGTGCCCCAGGACCACTCGACGCTTGACGCCGCGCCTGAGGACGCCGCGCATCACCAGGTAGTCGTGGTGGCAGAAGCCGCAGGCCGCCACCCGGACAAGGACCTGTCCAGGGCCAATTTCCGGTGGAGGAACATCTCGGACCGCCAGTTTAGGCGGGTCGCCGGGCTCCTCCAGGACTAGGGCCTTCACGACTCTCCTCCGGGTAGCTCCACTGGCAATGTCCTCCTGGGCGCGCGTCCACTATAATTGGAGAGCCCTACTCCGGCTAGTCAGACTCAAGGAGGAGCCATGCAGCGTCGTTTCTGGCTGTTCAAGTCGGAGCCCGGCGCGTACTCCTACGCCGACCTCCTTCGGGACGAGGTGGCCGAATGGGACGGGGTGCGCAACTACCAGGCCCGAAACTTCTTGCGGAACCAGATACAGGAAGGGGACGGTGTGCTCTTCTACCACAGCAGCACCAGCCCGCTGGCGGTGATGGGGACTGCCGTGGTGGTGCGCGCAGGCTACCCCGACCACACGGCCTGGGACCCCACCTCCGAACACCCCGACCCGAAGAGCACGCCAGACAACCCGATCTGGTACATGGTCGACATCAAGCCGGAGCAGGAGTTTCCCCAGCCCGTGACCAGGGAAACCCTGAGAGACACGCCGGGCTTGGAGGAGATGATGCTTCTGCGCCGGGGCTCGCGCCTCTCCATCCAGCCCGTGACCCCAGGGGAGTGGGACATCATCGTGGGGCTCGGGACCGGTGGGAGCTAGCACGGGGCGATAAGGGAGAGGCATACGCATCGGGGCCCACGTGTCAGCATCGGGAGGGATCGAGAAGGCTATCGACCGCGCCGTGGAGATCGGGGCGGAGTGCGTCCAGATCTTCGCCTCCGGCCCCCAGAGCTGGCGCTTCAGGTCGCCGCCGGAGGACAACGTCCTGGCCTTTCGGGAGAAGGCAGAGAAGGCGGACGTGGGCCCGAATTTCCTTCACGGCATCTATCTGGTGAACCTGGGAAGCCCCCAGCCGGAGAACCTCAACCGCTCCCGCGCCGCCCTGGTCAACTATCTCAACGTAGCCTCAATGATCGGCGCTCAGGGAGTCATCTTCCACTCAGGCAGCCACAAGGGCGCCGGCCTGGAGGCCGTCTTCGAGGAGACGGTGGCGCGCCTAACCCTCGTGCTCGAGCAGAGCCCGGAGGACGCACAGCTGATCATCGAGAACTGCGCCGGGATGGGCAATCAGATTGGGGCAAGCTTCGCAGACATCGGGCGCATCATGGCGGCGCTGGCCAGTCCCCGGGTCAAGGTTTGCCTGGACACGCAACACTGCTACGCCGCCGGCTACGACGTGGCCTCCCGCGAAGGACTGGCACGCACCATGGAAGAGTTCGACCGGGAGATAGGACTGGAGCACCTGGTGGCCGTCCACGCCAACGACTCCAAGATCCCCTTCGGCGGCGGCGTGGACCGTCACGAGAACATCGGCGAAGGGAACATCGGACTGGAAGGCTTTGAGATGATCATGGCGCACCCCGCCTTCCGAGGCGTGCCCTTCCTGCTGGAAGTGCCGGGACAGGAGCGCAAGGGCCCGGACATCCCGAACGTGGAGCGCCTCAAGGAGATCCGAGGACGCGTGACGGGCGCACAGGCGTAGCGGTGTCGCGGCCGCGCTCCTACCGGCGGGCCATCTTGGCGATGCCGCGCCAGGCCGCGGCCAGGTAGAGGTTGCCACGCGAGTCGCCGTAGATGCCATGGCCTGCGTCGGGGGCGCGGCAGCGAGAGATGATTCGCCCCTCCGGGTCGAAGACCGTAACCCGTGAGGTCTGGTCGCTCACATAGAAGGCCCCTTCACTGTCCTCCCACATGTCCATGGGGTGGTAGAGGCCAGGCCAGGCGGTGATGAACCCTCCTTCGGCGTCGAAGACCTGGATGCAGTTGTTCTCCCGGTCCGTCACGTAGACCCGGCTTCGCGCGTCGACCCAGATCCCGTGGGGGGTCGAGAACTCGCCCTCGTGCTCCCCGGGGATGCCCCACGAGAAGAGGTACGTTCCGTCGGCCGAGTAGCGGTGGACGGAGGAGTTGCCGTAGCCGTCTGCAACAAAGATGTCCCCGTTCGGAGCGACGGCCACGTCCGCGGGGTGGTTGAAGGGCGCCTGGAGGTGGGCCCGGCCCCGCGTGCCAACGCGAAGGAGCAACTTGCCGTCCTGGGTGTACTTGAGCAACTCGTGGGCGTCTCGGTCTAGGAGGTAGACCTCGTCCTCCGGGCCGATGAAGATGCCGTGGGCGTCGAGCATCTCGCCGTTGCCCCAGCTGTCGAGGTAGCGCCCCTGGCTGTCGAAGATAACGATGGGCGGGTCCTTGCGCTGGAAGGCGTAGACCCGGTCCTGGGAGTCGCAGGCCACGTTGCTCACGTTGCCCCACTCCCAGCCTGCAGGCAACTCACCGAAGGTGGGGTAGATGTCGTAGGTGTGGGCGCCGGTTCCGAAGACCAGACGTGCCATAGCCTTCCTCCGAGCGTAGCCGTTAGTGACCTCAGCATAGGGTCGCAGTCTGCGCTCGTCAAGGCGGCGAGCGGTCGTGCAGGCGGTGCTATATACTTGTGCCGCTGCGAAGCGGGGAGGGTCGGATGCCGCTACGGCTGTCGCGTCGAGAGTTCCACAAGCTGGTGGCGGAGGCTATGGAAGACCTCCCCCCACCCGTTCAACAGGTCATGGAGAACGTGGAAGTCTTCGTGGAGCCGTGGCCTTCGGGGGAGCAGCTCGAGAGCACCGGTACCCGGGACCGGTACGGCCTCCTGGGTCTCTACGAGGGCATCCCTCTGATCGATCGAGATCACTACAACATGGTGCTGCCCGACCGCATCTCCCTGTTTCATCATCCACTGGAGGCGGTCTGCAGCAGTGTCGAGGAGCTGGCCGAGGAGGTGCGGGCCACGATCATCCACGAGATCGCGCACCACGTTGGATGGAGCGACGAAGACCTGGAGCGGATCGAGGGCAGATAGCTGCCGGGCCCCCACCTAAACCTTCTCCCCCGAAGATGGCTTATGTAAAGTGCCGCAGCGCTACACCGGCCCAAACAGGTCGTCTTCCTCGTCGTCGTCCTGCGTACCCCGGCTTGTACCAACGTCGGTCAGCTCCCGATAGGAGGCGTCGCTGCCGTACTCGCGGACGCGCACCACGACGGGGATGGGTAGTGCGTGGCCGAAGAGGAGGGCCTGCTGGCGCGATTCCAGTCCCGCGAGGACGCCGCGCAGTTCGGAGCTTTCAGCGGCGCCCGACAGCACGGCCGAGATGTCGCGGTCATCGTCGAGCGGATAGACCACCCGGGTGCCGATCTGGCTCATCACGTTGGAGTCGATGCCGCTTGGCCTCTGGTCTATGACCAACAGCGTCACGTTGTACTTGCGCATTTCGCGGGCGATGGCGCCGAAGATGGTCTGCGATGCCATCGCAGGGTCCAGGAAGGCGTGGGCCTCCTCGATGCAAATGACCAGCGGTCGGGGCTCGGCGCCCCCTCCGCCCATGGCCCTCTCCACCTCACGAACGTAGCGTTGGTGGATGCGTCGCGTCAGCAGGTTGGCGACCAGAACGTAGTCGGCCAACGAGCGGTGTGAGCCGAACTCCAGTACGACGTGGACGCCCCGTTCCAGACATTCGAGCATTCGCTTCAATGGGTCGTCCGGGGCCTGGGGAACCAGGTAGGGGGTCCGCGACAGCCGTTCCAGGCGACGCCAGAGGGCCGTGATCGTCGCCAGCGACTCGTTCATGCGCTCGGCTAGCTCACCCAGTGTCTCATCGTCCTTCGCGAGGAAGTCCTGCAGCCAGTTGACCCCCAGGAAGCGCGGCAATCGGTAGGCGGCCTGGACACCCAAAGGCGTGATGCGCAGGGTGGAGGCCAGAAGCTCGATGTCTTCGGGCTCAATATCCCGATACGGGATGCGCACCTCACCGTCCAGGGGCACCCGGCGGGACCGCGAGCTGCTCGGGTCCAGCGTGAATATGGCGACGCGTGATGGGAAGAGCTGCTTGAGACCCTTGGGCGTGCGGCCTCGCTCAGGGTCGCGGCCCTCCCAGCCATGGTCGTTGTGCATATCGAAGATGAGGCTCACGGCGTTGGTCTTCTGGAGGATGCCGGCGAGGAGCAGGCGGGTGAGGAAACTCTTCCCGGTGCCACTCTTGCCGAAGACGCCGTTGCTGCGTTGCACGAAGGTCTCCATGTCCAGGCAGACCCGCGTCTCCATGTCCAGCGGGCTTCCCACCCAGAAGTGGCGACCGTCCTCGCTCCCGAAGACGGTTGCGATGTCGGCGTCGGAGGCACGGAAGGCCCGGGCGAAGTGCGGCGGCACGGTGCGGGCCGGGGCGATGTCCCCGGCGTCCCCCGCGATGGCGGGCAGGAGGAGCCGCGGCTTGACCTTGAACTCGCCGAACGCAGCGGTGCCCGACAGCACCCGGGCAATGAAAGGGTCGGAGACGTCGGGGGGAGCGGTGCGCAGCCGCGGGTCCGTGGCGCCGAGAGAGACGTCGCTGACCATACCGAAGAAGCGATGGTGGGCCCCCTGGATCGTCACGAAAGCGCCGGCCTGCAGCTCCTCCACGGAAGCGCCAGCGTCCAGTTTGACGTCCACGCCGCCCGACAGCGAGCCTCCGACGACGATGCCGAGGGGACCGACCTGGGGAAGATTGCCGGAAGACTGGTCTGTCATGGCCTCAACCCCCGCAGCAAGATGTTGAGGCGGCGAACGTCGTCCGACATCTCACTGGCCAGAGCCTGCCCGGCGGCCATCAGGAAGGCCTCCGGTTCCGGATGGACGGAGGCGGCCCTGCGCAGGCAGGCCGTCACCACCTCGTCACCGGCGGGAGGAGGGAGGACGGCCAGCAGGTGGAGGAAGGCGAACAACCGGGTGAACTCCCTGACTTCCTCCGGTGTGCAGACGTAGACGAAGGCGTGCAGGCGCGGCGGCAGTGACGGCAGGCCCTGGCGCATGACCTCGTCGCTGCCGTAGCCCACGATGCGGGCCTCCAGCCGGGTCACCAGCAGCCGCTCGAGCTGGGGGTTGCTGCGGTACAGGGCCTCCTCGCTCTCCTCGCCGTGGCCGCGGGCGGTGACGCGACGACCGGCGTCCAGGGGTCCACTCTCGATGTTGCAGACCACGCCGTAGGCCGGCGGGTCGCCCGTTCGTACCAGTGCGCCCAGCGGAGGCACCCCGTCCAGCGCGTAACACTGGGCAATGAAGGCAGCCGAAGCCGCTTCCACGACCTCTGCTACGCGCTCACTCTGATTGACCACGTACGCTACACCCCCCGCAGGCGCTTGGAGCGCTGCTTCTCTGACGTGAATACGGGTAGACGCTGGCCCTCCAGGGCCAACTCCAGTACGTGACGGAAACCTTCGCGGTCGGCGCCGGTGAGCACCGCCTGTTCGTGGGCCTCCTGCAGAGCCACAGGATAGCCATCGCCGAGACGGCACTGCTCCAACAGGAGGCCGTGGACCAGGTCGACCAGTCGTGGGTCGTCGGCGACCCAGGCCGGGACCTCCACTCGGGCCATCTCCTCCCCCACGTTCAGGTAGAAGAAGCGTATCCGGTGGTGGTCGCCGTAGTGGTCCCGCACGACCGAAGCCCGAGAGGCGAATAGAGCGGTGCGTTCGCCAGGCACCAGGCTTTCGGCGTACAGCTCTCGGTCGGAGAAACCGTGCACGGCGTCGCAGCCCCGCTGCCCCGCCGCGATGGCCCTGCAGTGGCGCCCGCAGTCGCCGACGGGCGTGTGGGGGCAAAGCGCCAGGCGCAAGGCGCCCGCCACCTCCCGACTTCCCGGCAAGCTGATGTACGCCGCCGGAACAACCGTACGCGCTTTGGCGACCTGCCGCAGCCTCTCCATGGAGCGCAGAAAGCCCTGCTCCAGCAGCACGCTGCGGACGTATGCGGGAAACCGGCCAGGCGGAGGGCCTTCGCCTCCCAGGGGCCACAGCACCAGCGATCCGTCCACCAGGAGCAGGAGAGGCAGGTCTGCGGGCGCGTCCTCGACAGCATCTGCGAGGGCGGCGACCTCATCGACGGTGCGCTTGATCCCCAGCAGCGGCCCCTCCAACGCATAGCTGTTCAGGGGTGACTCCGGGTCCACGATGGAGAGTTCCTCAGGTTCCGTGTATAGGCGGGCGGTGTGGTCCAGGTGAGCGCCCGGCTCACCGCCGTAGACCAGTCGGCACAGCCCAATGTTGATGAGGAAGCAGCGGACGGGAAGGTGGCGGTCCACGTCGATGTGCGAGCCGTCAGCAGCGATGACAGTGTAGTCCGTCGGAACGTCGGGGCGCGGATGGCGCCGGGCGGGGTCGTCCAGAGGGTCGGCGTAGGGGAAGACGAAGCGGCCCTGGGCCTCCCCGGCACGTTGCGCCAGGATGTACGCCGTCGACTGCGCCAACGCGGACCTAGCCTCGGAGAGCCGAGCCGCACGCTCGGCCTGGACGTTCCGCATGCGGCCCGCCAGCGCCTCGATCTGCGCCATGGCCGCTACAAGGTCGAGGCTCACGGCTTCTTCACCAGGACCCGCTCATCGCCGACGCGGCGGGTGATGCGCTGCTGATCCAGGTACTCCAGTAGGGGGAGGGCGTACTTGCGGGAAGCGCCGAACATGTCGCGCACGTCGGCCACAGTGACTTTCCCGGACTCGCTGAGGCGCTCCACGATGCGCTCCACCATCTGCGTGTACGCGTGGCTGGAGAAGACGATCTCCGCACTCACACGCACGACTTTGCCCTGCGAGGCCAAAACGGACAGCAGTTCCGGGTCCGGCCTGCTGTCCGTGGGCGGCGTGTAAGGTTGGGCATCCAGCGCCTTAAGGTAGGCGGTCGCTGCTCGCTCTTGCTCCGGGGCCAGCCGAACCCGGTGTTCCGGCGCTCGAACGAGGGCGCCCTCTTCAACCAGCGCGCCCTGCGCCGCCAACTCCGCCAAAACCGGCGTGACGGACGGGGCTGACAGGCCAAGCCTGCTTCGCAGCTCTTCCCGGGGAAGACCCGGTCGTAGAGGGTGGTCGCCATGGTATTCCCGCAGGGCCTGCGCGGCTCTGTCCTTCACGTGGCCCCAGGCAGTCGCTGAGTAGACGGCTGTGCCGGGGTCGAGGTTCTTCGTCCCCACGGCCAGCACGAGGCCCTCGCCCAGAAGCGACTCCACCTCGCTCCGGACCTGGTCTGCAGGCAAACCAACGCGCTCGATGAGCGTTCGCAAGTCCAGAGGCTCCCTAGGAGGCAGCGCCTGCAGCAGGGCCTCGCGAGGAGAGCCGCGCTCCAGCGCCTCCAGGCGGTGGAGGACGGCCCGTTGGCCGCGGCGGTGCCGTCTGGGAGCAGGATCGACCACGCGACCGCCGCCCAGCGTACCCACGGGCGACCGCACGACGAAGGTGTCCCCCTTCACCAGGGGCAGGCGCTGCTCCAGATGTACTTGGGCCCAACCCTCCTCGCCCGGCTTCAACACCTCGGCCTCCAGGAGGCGCACTCGGGCGGCGGTCTCGCTGGCGCCGGTGTGGAACGTCACGCCAGCGTTGTGCTTCAACGAATGCGGGGCCCATCGGGGGGAGCGGAGGAAGACGTCAACCTGCCTGGTGGAACGCAGCCAGCCGGGCAGGGTGAGGACCTCGCCGCGCTGCACCTGAGTATGGCTCACGCCCGACAGGTTGACAGCCACGCGGCTGCCCGGCTCGGCGCTGTCGATGCGGCGCTGGTGGGTCTGAAGGCCGCGCACACGCCCCCGCAGGCCCGAAGGGACCAACTCCACCTCCTGCCCCACGCTCAGAGCGCCGTCCAGCAGCGTTCCGGTGACCACGGCCCCGAATCCGGCCATGGCGAAGGCCCGGTCCACGGAGAGCCGCGGCCGGCCCATGTCCCGTGGCGGCGGAGTCTCTTCCAGCAACCGGTCAAGCTCTCCCTTCAATTTATCGAGCCCCTGGCCGGTGAAGGCGGAGACGGGCACCAAGTCGACTCCCTGCAGCGCGCTCCCTTCCAGTGTCTCGGCCACCTCTTCGGCAGCGATCTCCAGCCATTCCTCTTCTACCAGGTCGGCCTTGGTCAGCGCGACGACGCCCCTGGTCACTTCGATGAGGTCCAGGATGGCCAGGTGCTCCCTGGTCTGGGGCATGACCGACTCGTCGGCGGCCACGACCAGGAGGGCAAGATCGACGCCGCCCACTCCTGCCAGCATGTTCTTGATGAACCTCTCGTGGCCGGGCACGTCCACGATGCTGACCTCTCGCCCGCTGGGCAGGGTCAGCCAGGCGAAGCCCAGGTCGATGGTCATCTCCCGCCGCTTCTCCTCCTGGAGTCGGTCGGGGTCGATGCCCGTCAGGGCTCGCACGAGGCTCGACTTGCCGTGGTCGACGTGTCCGGCGGTACCGACGACGTACATCTACTCGCCTGAAAGGGGGTTGCGGAAAAGCATACCAGAGCGGGGTGGGCCATGGAAGGAAGGGCCTGTCTCAAGAAGTCAGGGGCCAGCAGGCGATCAGGCTGCGGGTCACCCTCACCGCCTCGGCAGGCGACGGACACTCTCCCGCCCCGGCCTCGATAAGTAACGGAACCATTGCCTCCTCGGTGGGGTGGATCGCGGAGAGCACCATAGGGAAGTCTGAAGACCAACAGATCACCCGAAGTCTGAACACTTACGTTCGGAGGCGGCTGTTCTCATGTTATTGTTACTGGCTGCCCACTAGTCGATTCTCAGCCGTGACAGGAGACGCTCTATGTTCCAGGAGATCGGGAAAGACTCTACCGGGCACTACAGCACACTGAACGCCATTGTCGTGCCGAGGCCGATCGGCTGGATATCCACTCTCAGCAAAGGGGGCGTCCCCAACCTCGCGCCCTACTCCTTTTTCAACGCCGTCGCATATAGCCCTCCACAGGTGATGTTCGCCGCCACGAGCAGTCACAGCTTCGGCGGACTCAAGGATGCCGTGCTCGACGCGCAGACGACGGGAGAGTTCGTCGTGAACCTCGCCACGTGGGATCTGAGGGAGCGGATGAACGCCTCCTCCGTCCCCGCGCCTCGAGAGGTCGACGAGTTTGAGTACGCCGGGCTGACAAAGGCCGACAGCAGGCTGGTGCGATGCCCGCGCGTGGCGGAGAGCCCGGTGCACCTGGAGTGCAGATACACCCGGTCGGTGGAGATGCTGACGAAGGACCCGGACTCTCCGAACACGGTCGTGTTCGGGGAGGTGATCGGAGTCCATATCGACGAGCGTGTCCTGATGGACGGCCGCATAGACTCTCTGAAGCTGCGGCCCATCGGCAGACTAGGCTACCTCGATTTCGTCGAGGTCGACAGCCGCTTCTCGATGCCGCGCCCCACCTGGGATTGAGGGGGCGTAGAAGCGGAGGGCGTTGCGGATGATGTCGCGGCGGTCTGCGGGGCCAGAACCTGGAGAAGCGTCCGTGTCTTGGGCATTCTGGTTCCGTACTGGGCTCCTCGGTGGCGTTTAGACCAAGCTGACGGGGTCCACGTCCACGCGCCAGCCGGGGAGGGGGGCGAGGGAGGCGAGCAACGCCGGGAGGTCCACGGGAGCGCCAACCGGGACGCGGAGAACCAGGTGCCATCGGTAGCGACCGCGGACGCGAGGCGGATAGGCAGGCCCTGGACCGATGACGTCCACTTCGCCCAGGCCCTCGCGGGCGCAGAATGCGCGGATACGGGCCGCTACGGACGCGGCCTCACGCTGTGCGTAGGCCGAGTTCGTGTGCTCGAAGAGGAGGCGGGCCAGCCGGCTGAAGGGCGGGTAGACGTGCGTGCGCCGGAAGGCCAGCTCCGCAGCGTTGTACGCGGCGTAATCCTGGCTGGCAGCCAGTCGAACGGCGTAGTGGTCGGGCGAATAGGTCTGAATGATGGCGAGCCCAGGTCCGCCAACACGCCCGGCTCTTCCAGCCACCTGGCAGAGGAGCTGGAAGGTGCGCTCGGCGGAGCGATAGTCAGGCAGGTGCAATCCGAGGTCGGCCAGAAGTGCGCCGACCAGCGTGACGCGAGGGAGATCGAGGCCCTTCGCGACCATCTGGGTGCCCACCAACACGTCCGCCTCGCCCCCGGCGAAGCGGTCCATCAGCGCCTCGTGGGCCTCGCGGCCCCGCGCCGCATCCTGGTCCCAGCGCAGCACCCGCGCTCCGAAGGTCTGCTCCACCTCCTGGACCACTCGCTGCGTGCCGAGGCCCAGGTAGCGGATGCGAGAGCCTCTGCACGCAGGGCACCGCACCGCCTGGCGCGTGCGACGCCCGCAGTGGTGGCAGACCATCCGCTCCCCGACGGCGTGGTAGGTCAGTGGCGCGTCGCAGCTTCGACAGCGCAGGACGTGGCCGCAGTCGCGGCACTGGACGATGCCTGACGCCCCTCTGCGGTTGAGGAAGAGGATGGCCTGCTCGCCCCGCTCCAGTGTTCGGCCGAGGGCATCATGGAGACTTCGACTGAAGATGCTGCGCACGCCGGCCTTGAGCTCCTCCCGCATGTCGACGACCTGCGCCTTCGGCAGTGGGACGGCCTTGGGACGGCCGTCGTCCCCCGCCGCGAGGCGTTGGCGCAGCTCCAGGAGCTGATGGCGCCCCTGCCTGGCGTGATGGTGCGTGACGAGGTCCGGCGTAGCGCTTCCCATCACCACGGTTGCGCCGGTGAGCTCCGCGAGCTTCAGCGCCACGTCCCGCGCGTGGTATCGGGGAGACATGTCCTGCTGCTTGTAGGTCCACTCATGCTCTTCATCCAGGACGACGAGGCTCAGGTCCGGCACGGGGGCGAATATGGCGCTGCGAGACCCCAGGACAACGTCGAAGTCGCCCCGGTGTATGCGCCACCAGGCGTCGTACTGCTGCCCGGTGGAGAGCCCACTGTGGAGGAGGCCGACACGGCCTGGAAAGCGCCCCAGGAGGCGCTCGGTGAGCTGCGGCGTCAGGGCGATTTCGGGGACCAGGTAGAGCCCTCGCCGGCCCTGGGCAACGCAGCGGGCCAGGGACTGCAGATAGACCTCCGTCTTGCCGCTGCCGGTGACGCCCAGGAGCAGGAACGCACGCCCATCGGTGCGTTCGACAGAGGATGCGATGGCTTCGACAGCCGTCGCCTGTTGGGATGTGAGGTGCAAGGGCGCCTGACGACGAGTCGCATGCCTAGCTAAGGGGTCCCGCAGGCGGCGGTAATGGTCCACGGCAACAAGGCCACGCCCCTCGAGTGTCTTCACGGCGGACGGGCCGAACTCCTTGCGGGCCGCGGTGATGTCCATGGAGGGCGTAGCTGCCAGGTACTCCAGCAGGGCCTTCAGACGATGCGACCTGTTCGGGAGATCGGTGGCGTGCTGCCGCGCCTCCCCGGCAGATACGGCCAGACGGAGCGTCGTCCGGTACTGCGGCGTCGCCCGGGGACGCTCCCAGCGCCATTCCCGGACGACCATGCCATCTCGGAGCAGCCTTCGCAGTGCCGCACGGGAGGCGGAGGAGCGCACCACGTCTCGCTCCTCCGTTGGCGTTGCACCGTGCAGCGCTCCGAGCAGACTGCGCTCCTCATCGGGGCGATGCGATAGGTCTTCCTCTGCCGCCTTGTCAGTGGTCCGGAGGAGGGAGAGCAGCCGGCGCCGGAAGTCCCAGGGAAGCATCAGGGCGGCGACCTCGTAGAGGGAGCAGAGGGTCTCACGACTCAGCCAACGCGCCAGGCCGAGCTGCGACTGCGAGAGGGTGAAGTCGGGGTCCTGGAGGCCACCCAGGGGTCGAACGCCGCCGATCTCCGTACGGTCGGAGAGGGCGAAGACGACGCCGGAAACCCAGCGGGACTGGAGGGGCGCCCACACGACCTGGCCGGGGGCCACGGACATGCCGGTCGGGATAGCGTAGGTCAGGGTACGCTCTGGGGGGAGGGGAGCGTCGACCGCCACCTCGGCGTACCTGGCGGCCATCATGGCTCCCATACGTTGCCTCCGGCCGAGCGGCCGGGGAGGCTATGAGGCGTCTGCGGCCTCGCCCTCTTTGGCTGGTGCAGGCTTGGGCGCCGCGGCCTTGGCAGGGCGCGGGCGAAGCGGACGCTCCTTGATGCGGGCGGCGCGACCGAAGCGCTCCCGAAGGTAGTAGAGGCGTGCCCGCCTCACCTTGCCGCCTCGCAGGACCTCGACGGAGTCGATCCGGGGCGAGTGCAGAGGGAAGATGCGCTCCACACCGAAGCCTCGGAAGATGGCCCGCACGGTGAAGGCAGCGACGGGACTCTTCCCGCCAGTCTTCCTTATGACGACGCCCTGGAAATTCTGGACACGTTCACGGGTCCCCTCTCGAATGCGAAAGCCCACCCGAACGGTATCCCCCGGTCGGAATTCGGGCATATTGGGGTTCGGCTCAATCGTCGACAGTCGGTGTGCGTCCATAGTGGCCCCGCGATGGATTTCGTAACGTCGGGACTATTGTACCCGCTGAGCGTGGGAGAGACAAGGCGGGCGGCAGTGCCGCTCTAGTGTATGGCGGTGGAGCAAGACTGACCTATCGAAGCGGGGACGGATCGTCTCCCTGTGGTGCGACTGTGGTTGGGCCCACCCGCCCAGCGGCAGAGCCGCTCCAACTCCCCCCGCCCCGGAGGTTTTTTGGTAACTGGGGCACATCCCCCAGACCTCTTGCCAGAGGGGGCACCCCCTCTGGACTCCCCCGGGATGGGTACTTCCCGAGAGCCGGTTCTTGGTGGAGGGGACGGGCTAGCCGGAGGCTTTCTCCAAGCGCGCCGGGACAACGTCGAGCCCGGGCACGCGCAGCGCGGGATCGGGGGCCTCGCTAGTCTGCAGGTCCGTGGCGAGCTCTCCAAAGAGGGCCGTCGTGGCGACGACGCCCCGGAGCCCGCCGTTGACGCGCGCTCGGCCGCGGACACGGCTCAGGGGCGTGACTACGTCAAGCAGGTCGCCGTCACGGACACCGAAAGCCTGGGCGTCGCTCGCGTTGAGCTCGACCATCGTCTCGCGGTCCAGGGTATTGTGGCCGTTGGTCTGGACCACCGCCACGTCCTCATCGGGCTGCGCCAAGACCCGCCCCGGCGCGTAGAGGAGGGGGAACTCGCGCGGCGGAGTGAGACGCGGGGTCGCGTGGAGGGCTGTGAAGCGCGCGGTGTGCACGTAGGCTACGTCGGCGTGCAGATGGGAGGTCCCTGGGTGGTTGTCGGCAGGGCAGGGCCACTGGAGGCCGCCCGCGAGGCCGTCCAGACGCTGGTGGCTGATACCGCCGTAGAAAGGCACCATTGCAGCCACCTGGTCAAAGACCTCCGACGGGCGCTCGAAGGAGAAGCCCCAGGCGCCCATGCGCTGCGTCACCTCTCGCAGGACCCAGCCGAGGGGCTGCGACTCGCCCTTGGGGAGCACCGCCTGCCTCAGGAGCTGCACTCGCCGGTCCAGACTGGTGTAGGTCCCTTCCTGTTCGGCAAAGGCCACGAGCGGCAGCACCAGGTCTGCGTGCTGGGCCAGATCGCTGAGGAAGAGGTCGTGGACCACCAGGAGCTCGGCCTTCGACAGAGCGTGGAGAGCTGCCTCGTCCAGCGCTGGGCTGTCACCAACGATCTGCACCGCCTTGACCCGCCCGTCGAGGACGGCTTGGAACAGATCGTTGACGCCCAGGCCGGGCGTCTGCGGCAGCCGGCTGCTCCAGGCGCTCTCGAACAGATCCCGTCCTTCTACATCGCTCATGGGCACGTGGCCCGGAAGGAAGCCGGGCACGCAGCCCACGTCCCAAGCACCCTGTTCGTTGGTGCCGGGAAGAAGCGGGAAGAGACCCGAGCCGGGCACGCCGACGTTGCCGGTGGCCAGCGCGAGGTCTATCAGCCCCTGCAGCAGGCCCGTTCGCTGGTCCGCGGGGACGTTGTCGAGGGCGTAGAGGATGCCGCCGGGCCGGTTGGAGGCGAGGAGGCGGGCCGCCTGCTCCATCTGCTCCGCGGGAACCCCTGTCAGATCCTGGACTGACGACAGCGGAAAGGCCTGCAGTGACCGGACGAGGTCGTCCCAGCCCTCGCAGTTGGCCGCGATGAAGTCGTCGTCCTGCAGGCCTTCGTCGACGATGGCTCTGAGCAGGCCGGCGATCAGGGTAGCCTCGGTGCCGGGGTAGGGGCGGAGCCACACTTCCGCGTAGCGGGTTAGTTCCACCTCCCGGGCATCTACGACGACAATTTTGAGGGTCCCCGCCTTCGAGGCCTTCTTGAGAGGCACTGCCGCGACGTTGTGATCCTCGGTGGTGTTGCTGTTGACGACCAGAACGGAGCGGGCCTGCTCCAGGTCCTGGAGGGTGCCCGTTCCCGCCAGGGTCCCGAGGCTGTCCCGCAGGGAGAGCAGCAGCTCGGGCCGGGTATTGGAGGCCACGTCCACGTTATTGGTGTCCATGACCGTCCTGGCGAATCGCTGTGCGAGGTAGGCGTCCTCGTTCGTCGTGCGGTGACTCACAAGCATGGCGTAGGCGCCGCCGCGGTAGTCGGGAAGGCGGCCGGCCAGGAGGTCCAACGCCTCCTCCCAGCTTGCTTCCTCCAAGACGCCATGGCGTCGGACCAAGGGAGTCTTCAGGCGTTCACGGTGGTTCACGAAGTCCATGCCGAACTTGCCTTTGAAGCAGAGCTGGCCCTGGTTGGCCGGTGCGGACCAGTCGCCCACGGAGCGAATGACCCGATCGCGCGCGTCGACCTCCAGCTTCACCTGGCAGCCGACGGGGCAGTGTGTGCACGTGGAGGTGACGGTCTTGACCGCCTTCTCCCACTTGTAGCGCCGCTCGACGAGGGCGCCGACGGGGCACACGTCCACGCAGGCCCCGCAGAACTCGCAGCCGGACTCCAGAAGCGACGTGCCCCGCGAGGTGCCCACCAGGACCGTGCCGGAGCGGTCCACCATGCCTATGGCATCGTCGGCGCGGATTTCCTCGCAGACGCGCACGCAGCGGGCGCAGACGATGCACAGGTTGTAGTCGCGGTCGTAGAAGGGGTCGCGCGTCTCGACCGGCAGGTTGCGGTAGTTGTACGCCAGCGGCGTCTCCAGGTCCATGTTGACGAAGCGGACGGTGTCCTTCAGCTCGCACCGCTCGTTCTTGGGGCAGACGACGCATCGGTCCGTGACGCGAACGTGGCGCAGGCAGATATCCTGCGGCCCGCACAGCTCGATGCGATGGCAGGTGAGGCATCCGTGCGGATGCTCCGACAACAGCAGTTCCAGGATGCCCTGACGCAGCTCCTTCACCAGGGGCGTGGTGCTCTTCACGACCATGCCTGGGGCTGCGGGAAGGGTGCAGGAGGCCGGCGTGCCTCGCTGCCCATCCACCTCGACGACGCACATTCGGCAGGCGCCGTAGGGCTTCATTCCCGGCCAGTAGCAGAGGTAGGGGACGTAGATCCCCGCGTCCATGGCGGCTTGGATGACCGTTTGGCCCGGCTTCGCCGTGACGGGAATCCCGTCAATGGTGAGCGTAATCTCGTTGGGCATACCATCCCCCTGTTGCCATGGGCCGAGTACGTGCCGGCTTGAAGAAGAAGGTCTCGCAGCGGGCCGCGGGGCATCGGCGCTCTTCGATGTGCACGCGAAAGTCCTCCGCGAAGTAACGGAAGGCCGAGCTGACGGGGTTGAAGCCAAGCTGGCCGTGGCCGCAGAGGGACCCCAGGGCCATCGAGCGGCCCATGGACTCCATCAGTTGCTGGTCCCCCGGTCGTCCCTGGCCCTCTGCGATGCGATCCAGGACCTCGACCAGGTGCGTCATCCCCAACCGGCAGGGGAAGCACTTGCCGCAGGACTCGAACTGGCAGAAGGCCACCAGGTTGCGCACCAGGTCAACGGCGCACACCTCCTCGCTGCCTACGATGATGCCCCCGGAGCCGAGGATGGCCCCGGCCTGGGCCATTTGCTCGAAGTCCAGGACGATGTCCATGCTCGCCGGGCCCAGGACGCCGCCCAAGGGGCCGCCGGTCTGGAGGAGCTTCACACTTCGGCCGTCCAGCACGCCGCCTGCGATCTCCTGGACCACCTGCCCCAGCGTCAGTCCGAAGGGGACCTCGTACATGCCGGGCCGGACGACTTCGCCGCTGAGGCAGAGGATGGCCGTTCCCGTGCTGCGCCCGTGGCCAATGCTCGCGAACCACTCGCCGCCCCTGCGGACGATCTCCGGCACGTAGGAGAGGGTCTTGACGTTGTTGATGTTGCTCGGCTTGCCCCAGACGCCGAACTGCGCCGGGAACGGAGGCCGGAAACGGGGCATGGCCCGCTTACCTTCGATGGCCTCCATCAGCGCCGTCTCCTCGCCGGAGACGTAGGACTCGCCAACCAGCGAGACCTCCATGTCGAAGGAGAAGTCGGAAGCCAGGACACTCTCGCCCAGCAGACCTGCCTCGCGCGCCTGCTCGATGGCCCGCTGAGTGCGTTCGATGGGCCCGTTGTGTCCATGTCGAATGAAGACGTAGCCGAAGGTGGCGCCGGTGGCGTAGCCAGCCAGAATCGCCCCCTCGAGGAGGGTATGCGGGTCGCTCTCCAGGATGCCCTTGTCGTTGAAGGCGCCGGGGTCGCCCTCTTCGCAGTTGACGAGGATGTACTTGACCTCGCCCGGGGTTCTCGTCAGGAATCCCCACTTGACGGCCGTGGGGAAGGCGGCGCCACCTCTGCCCCGGAGGCCCGCCTTGGAAACCTCCTCCAGCACTTGCTGGGGGGTCATCTTGGCCAAGACCTTGGCCAAGGCGGCGTAGCCGCCCTGGGAGACGTAGTGGGACAGCTCGCCGGGGTCGATAGTGCCGCAGTTACGGGTCGCGATGCGGACCTGGTAGCGCCACGCGTCCAAGTCTTCGAGAGGTGGAACGTCAGAAGGAGCGCCAGCCCCGAGGCTGCCCAGGGCTAGGTCCGCTCGCACTTCGTCGCCGGCCAGACAGTCCTCCACGAGCTGCGGGACCATCTCCGATGTCACGTTGCGATAGAAGACCCGGGCCCCACCGGGCTTCTGGATGTCCACCAGGGGCTCGGCGTAGCACTGGCCGAGGCAACCCACGGTGTGGACTGTAACGTCCAGGCCTCGACGCTCGACCTCACGCTGAAGCGCCTCCAGGACCTGTCCCCCGCCGGCGGCCAGTCCGCAGAGGGCGGTGCCAACACGGACCCGGGGACGGTCTTCCAGGGCCTTCCACGTCTCCTGGGCCTGACGCTCCAGCGCAGCGAAGCTCTCAGTCACAGGGCCATCTCCTGACTGGGTCTCAACCATGTCTGTTCACGGGGCTGTGCCATTCGCAGAATCGAGGCCCTCGACCAGGCCTTTCGCCTGATCCGGCCCGACGCGTCCGACAAGCTGATGGTCCACCATGATCACCGGCGCTTGGGCGCAGGCCCCCAGGCAGGTGTTGTACTTGAGGGTGGCGTTCCCGTCGGGGGTGTCACCTTCGTGCGTTAGACCCAGGGCATCCTGGACACTTCGAAGGACCTCTTGGGCGCCTTGGAGGTGGCAGGTGGGGCCCCAGCAGACCTCCAGCACATGCCGACCAGGGGGGGTGAATCGGAAGTTGGTGTAGAAGGAGGCGACGGCCCAGACGTCGTTGGAGGTGGTGCGGGTGAAGTCCGCGACCTCCTCCACGGCCTCGGGGGGGATGTAGCCCAGCGCGTCCTCGACAGCCAGGAGGGAGGAGAGGACTGTGACGTTGGCCTGCCGCTGGTCAGCCAGCGTCCGCCGCAATTGCTCTCGTAGCCCGGTCTGCTGGGCCGCCAAAGGGCTCCCTTTCGTGAATTTCCGAACTAGCCGCGCAATCATACCACGTGCCTAGGATGCGTTCAATTGGCGGCTGCGATACGACCATGGGGAGGCCACCCACCCGCCCTTAGGCGTTGTTGGTTATGGGGGCGATGCCGCTCTTGCTTGCGGCGGAGGTCTTGCCCTTCAAAGCGGCGTGGCACCTTGGGCTGGTTGGGGAGCCATTGACGCATTCGTTGCCGTACGGCTAGGATAGCGCCAGGCAGAACGACTGAGCGAGTGGAGGCAGACCCGTGCAGTACAACGTCATCTCCGGCGATTCACACGTCGACATGACCTGGATGCCAGGCGACCTGTGGGTGAGCCAGGCGCCAGCGAAGTTTCGAGCGGTGGCCCCCCACGTCGTCGAAACGGACGAGGGGTTGAAGTGGACCGCCGAGGGGAAGACCCTGGGTGTATTCGGCGGATCGAGCTTCGGATTCGGGAAGGCGCAGCGGGGCGCATCCAAGCGCATCGACACCATGTTCGACGAGGGATTCTACGAGGGCCCGCCCCGGCCCACGACGCCTGAGCTGCGGCTCAAGGACATGGAGATGGACGGCGTGGACGCCGAGGTGCTGTACGGCATCCTGGGCGTGGGCATGCGCTTCGACGACCCTGAGTTGACCCGTTATGTCTACAACGTGTACTACGAGTGGGCGGCGGAGTTCTGCAACACCAACCCAGGTCGGTGGGCCGCACTGGCCCCGCTCTGCAGCCACGACCCGCAGGCGGCCGCGGCAGACCTTCGGACGGCTGCCAAGCTGGGCCTCAAGGGGGCGGACTTCGCCGTTTCCATCGCGGTGAAGCCGCTCTACCAGCAGGAGTGGGACGTGCTGTGGGAGGCGGCGAGCGAGTGTGCCATGCCGGTCTCCTTCCACTTCACCGTGGGCATGCGCCCCTCGATCCGACAGCCGGACCCGGAGGACCTTGCGGCGAACAAGGGCAAGCTGAGCCTGGTGAGCGACGCCTGCTCCCAGCTGGAGGGCGCTCTGCACCTGACAAGCATCATCTACTCCGGCGCCTGCGAGCGGTACCCGAACTTCAAGTGGGTGCTGGGAGAAAGCGGCGTCACCTGGGTGCCCTTCCTCCTAGCCCGAATGGACGCTCACCGCCAGGACGAGCGCCACGAGGTGGACCTGCCAATGCTGCCCAGCGAGTACTGGCGACGCCAGGGCCACTCGACGTACCAGACCGACAGCATCCTGGCGGACATGGTGGACCTGGTGGGCGAGGACAACGCTATCTGGGGCTCGGACTACCCCCATCCGGACGGCGTCTGGCCCGACTCCCAATCGACCATCGAACAGGACCTGGGCCGGCTCGATGAGCGCCAGCGCCGGAAGATCATCTGCGAGAACGCCGGCAAGCTCTACGGGTTTCTTCCGTAGAGGGGCGGGCACCTCAAGGGACGACGGTTGCCAGGCGGTTCGGATAGAGAAGCCAGCACCCTCGACTTCAACGGGCTTATCGGAACTGTTCGTTCAGCTCCTCCAACCGGGCCCTTGCCCGTTCAGGGTCATCGGAGGCTATGTTCGCCAACTCCCGGATACCCCGCCACTCCTTGTTGCGTATGTCGTCGACAAACCAGGGGAGTCCTGCTATCGCTTGAGCCAACTCTCGGTCTCCCTCCGCCAGCTGGGCCAAGTACAGAATCGCCCACCGCTCACCCTCGGCTATGTCGTCGACAAACCAGGCGAAGGCTGCTACACGTTGGGCAAGCGCTAGGTCTTCCTTCCCTAGCTGGGATAGTCTGTAAATGGCCCACCACTCAGCTTCGCTGATGTCGTCGCCCACCCATGGAAAGGCAGCGACCCGCTGGGCAAGCGCCAGGTCCCGCTCCGCAAGCTGGTCCAATCCGGACAGCGCCCATCGCTCTCCTTCGGTGACGTTGTCGCCCACCCAGGGGTAGGCTGCGGCCCGCTGGGCTAGCGGTGGGTCTTTCTCGGCAAGCTGGTTTAGTCTGTAAATCGCCCACCCCTCGATATCCCCTATGTCGTCGCCCACCCAGGGAAAAGTTGCGACCCGTTGGGCAAGCGCCAGATCCTGCTCCGCAAGCTGGGCTAGTCTGTAAATCGCCCGCCATTCAGCTCTGGTGATGTCGTCGCCCACCCAGGGGAAGGCCGCTATCAACTGTGCGATTCCCGCATCTGTCTCCGTCAACAGCAACAACGCCTCGAGAACGCCCTCTTCGTGCCCGGTAGTGCCTTCATCCAGCCAGGTGAATGCAGCCACGAGCTGTACAGTCGCCGGGTCGCTCTTGGCAATCCCGGCCAGTGTGTGGAGCAGACCTCCCTCGCCACTGTTCACGCCGTCAGCCACCCAGGGAAAGGCAACCACAAGACGCGCGGTCGCCGGGTCAGCCTCCATCATCTCGCGCAACCCATGCATCGCGAGGCGCTCGAAAATGTTATGTCGTTGGCAAACCAGGAGAAGTCTGCCACCAATCGAGCAGTCGCCACATCGCCCTCCGCAAGCCCGGCCAAGGAGTGGAGCGCGTGCTGCTCGGCGTCGGTCATGCCGTCGAGCACCCAGGGGTAGGTCCTGATCATCTGTGCCGTTTTCGCGTCTGCAGTCCTGAGCGCGAGCAGCGCTTGGATACCCTTCAATTCGACAACCGGCGCGAAGTCGTCGACCACCCACGGGAGACCCAGGACAAGCCGAGCGAAGGCCGCACTGTCCTTGTCAATTGCCAAGGCGAATGACCGAATCGCCTCCCGCTCAGCTTCAGTCACATCATCAGCCACCCACGGAAGCCCGGCCACGAGTTGGCCGGTCGCCGGATCAACCTCGGCTATCTCGCGCATAGCTTCCATTGCAACCCACTCGAACAGGGTTACGTCCTCACTCAGCCAGGGGAACGCGACTACCATCTGCGCGGTCTGCAGGTCTTTCTCCATCAGTTCGACCAACGTGATGAGCATCGCGTCCGCGATACCGATTGCGTCATCATCCATCCAGGGGAAGGCGGTCACCAGGCGAGCGAATTCGAGGTCGTTTCCAGAAATCCGCAACAGTGTCTGGAGCACTGACCACTCAAGTGGGATCAAGTCATCGCCGATCCACGTGTAGCCCGCCACCGTCTGGGCTAGGGCCAGGTCCTGGGCTGCGATGCCCTCCAGGTAGCCCAGCGTCTGCTGTTCGCGCTCGACAAGACCGTCGGCGATCCACGTGTAGCCGAGCACACGCCTGCGCATCTCGACGTCACGCATCACGATGTTGTACAGGCTTTCAAGCGCGGTGGGTTCCAGGTCGGCGATCCCGTCGGCGACCCAGGGCAGGCGCGCGAGGGCGTCACCAGCGCCAGCGTCGAGTAGGTAGACCTCCAGCAGACGGTCTGCAACACGAGCGTGGACCTGGTCCGGTGGGGCACTGAACCAAGGAATCAGGTCGCTGAGATGCGCCGCGGCGCTTTGTCGCGGTGTGGGTGTAGGGGTGGACGTGGGTGTCGGCGTAAGCGTGGCAGGAGTCGAGGTTGCAGTGGGGGTAGCAGTGGGAGTGGGATCAGGTGCAGGTGTAGGTAAGTCCGGTGGCGGTCCACATGCCAAGGGCAATGCAGCAGCAAGGCAGGCCGCGCCAAGCGTCACAAAGATGCGCATCGTGGTCCACATACCCTGTATTGTAGCGGATGCGGGGGCCGACCTCAGTCTCGCTTGTGGGGAGTGCCTGGGAATGGTAGACTGCACAGCCGGGCAATGGTGAGCGTGGCCAAGTGGTTAAGGCGCCTGGCTGTGGCCCAGGAGATCGAGGGTTCAAATCCCTCCGCTCACCCCAGAAGACGCAGCATCCCCCACTCCACCTCTTTCCTCTGCTTCCTCGGACGCTCTTCCTGAGTTGGACGTGAGCTAGGTCTGCGCGGCGGCGAACAGCTGGTCGGTCTTGGCTGCCATGATGAAGTCGTTGCGATGCAGGCCGCGGATTTTGTGCGTCCACCAGGTCACGGCCACGCGTCCCCACTCGGTGACGATGCGTGGATGGTGGCCCTCCTCCTCGGCCAGTTCCCCAACGGCCACGGTGAAGGCCAAGGCCTCGCCGAAGTTGCCGAAGCGGAAGGTCTTGGTCAGCTTCTTCACGCCCTCCTCCGGCTCCAGCGCCCAGTCGGCGACCTGCGGGTGGAGCTCGGCGACCTCTTCGTCGGTGACCTGCGGGGCGTCACGGCGACACGCAACACACTTCTGCTCTACGAGCTGGGCCATAGCTTCCTCCTTGGCGGCATTGCCGTTCTGCTGTGCATCGAGGTTCCTGCCTTCGCGGGAACGACGAAAGGGTGAGTTGTGGCATTGCACACCCGCATTATACAATCAGACCTCAACAACGAAGAGGGAGGCCCGTGCAATGACGGAGGCACAGCAGGTCGGGCTGAGCCCGGAGCGGGTCCTGGAGGAGATCAAAAACAACGGCGTCACCCACGTGGTGTGGCTGCCGGACAGCGAGACCAATTTCCTCTACCTTCTCCTGGATGCAGACCCAGACATCGACCTGATTACGGTCAGCCGGGAGGGGCAAGCCTTCTCCACCGCGGCCGGGCTGACCGTTGGCGGGAAGAGGCCCGTTGTGCTCATCCAGAACACCGGGCTCCTGGAGTCTGGGGACTCTCTGCGCGGATGGGGCATCGGGCTGAACGTTCCGGTAGTGGTAATGGTGGGATACCGGGGGTGGAACCGCCGCGGGGTCCGCAGTGAGGCGGAGG
Source organism: Dehalococcoidia bacterium (assembly GCA_965249315.1). Lineage (GTDB taxonomy): Bacteria > Chloroflexota > Dehalococcoidia > Lucifugimonadales > UBA1127 > CBDBGD01. Next base: position 250,640 of record OZ252225.1, read on the forward strand.
TGGCCAACTTTACGGAGCCGATGCTGAACGCCCTGGGCATTCGCTACTACCTGGTGGAGCACGACGGCGACGCCTCCCGCATAGCCGTGGCCTTCCAGGATGCGGAGCGTCTGGGTCGCCCGGTGGCGGTGCTGGTGGGCGACGAGTACCACGGCTTCGTTCGCTAGTCAGTAGGCACGGAGGACAACCGGTGATCGACACATCGCAGTTGGTGCAGGCCTTTCTCCCGTATCGCGGCGACGCCATCGTAGTGCCGGGGCGCGCCAGCCGCCATTGGCAGGAGATCAGCGACAAGCCGGGCCGAGACGTGCCCCTGGGAGACCCGGCCATGGGAGGTCACGCCTCATTCGCCTTCGGCCTGGCCTTGGCCCAGCCGCAGGTGAAGGTGGTCCTCTTCGACTCCGAGGGGGACCTGCTCATGAACCTGGGCGCCCTGCCGACCATCGCGGAGAAGGCGCCCCGCAACTTCTACCACTTCGTCATGGACAACGAGTGCTACGCGACCACGGGAGGCCAGCCGGTGCCCAATGCGAGGGGCATCCGCTACGACCTCATCGCCAAGGGGGCGGGCTACCCGTCCGCCTACTCGATGGACAACCTGGAGGACTTCGCCAGCAACGTGGGGCGAATACTCGAGGAACCAGGCCCCGTCTTGGTCGCGCTGAAGATCGTGCCGGAGGTGGAGAACCTCCCCATAGGTGAGCGGGTGCGATGGCAGACTCGGACCCTGGAAGAGGTGCTCGGGAGCCTTCAACAGGATCTGGGAGTCAGTCCCCGCGCTCCGCACGGGCGCAACATGCGGGTCGTCAGGGCCTAGCGCCTCAAGGCGGGGTCCGACGCCGGAGCCACCCGCGCACGGCCTCCCGCCTGGGACCGGGCGTGGACCGACGGGCCGTACACAGATCGAAGCTCGTCAACGCTCATGCCGCCGGCCGCGGCCGTCAGCTCTAGGCTCCGCTGATCCTCCAGGTCATGGACCTCCAGCCGGATCATGTAGTCCCGCGCCACCCGGTAGGTCTGGGAGTCGAGGTCAACCAACCGCATGCGCGTGCGTCCGGTCTCTGGGTCGAGCAGGTCGCCGAAGGGGACGGGCTGGAGGTTGCCGTCTTGCAGGCAGACCAAGCCGCCGAAGCGCAGCTTCTCCTCCTGGGCCGGGGAGGTGAGGAGACGCACAGCGCCGTGCCCCAACGTCCTCGTGTAGTCGATGTCGAAGGGGATGGGGCGGGCGCTTCGGAGTGCATACCCCAGGCTGGCCGCCTCACTGATGGTAACCCGGACTCCTCGCTCGGCCAGCCGCCGCTGCACCTCGCGGCGCAAGACGGTGGCCAGCGGAATTTCCCCCAGGCGGAGCTGGCCGTGGGGATCGTACTCCACGGCCACGCCGGGAATGCCGGCAAGCTCCTGGGGGTCCAATCGGTCTCCAACCCCCTCAGCGATGACCGCGACGCCGTACCTCTGCCCGGAGGCGAGACGCTTGATGACAGAGCCCTCCAAGAGGAGGCACAGGTCTTGCAGGCCGATGGCTCCGCGGGCGAACTCCTCCGGGATCACCGTCGTGGTGGCCCCGGCAGCCTTGCCGATGCCCAAAGCCAGGTGGCCGGCCACCCGTCCCATGACCACGACAACGAACCAGCGGTTGGTGGTACGGGCGTCCTCCATCAGGTTCAGGACCATCTCCGTGCCCACGTGACGGGCCGTCTCGTAGCCGAAGGTAGGCATGCCACCGGGCAGGGGGATGTCGTTGTCGATGGTCTTGGGCGCCTGAACGATCCGGACGGCTCCCTCCGTTGCCCGCGCCATCTGGGTTGAGGCGGAGGCCATGCCGTCGCCGCCGATGGTCAGCAGGTAGGAGAGCCCCAGGTCGCGGAGGGTGGCCGCCGCCCGCTCCAGGCTCTCACGGCTCTTCGTGACGACGGCCCGAGATGTCCGCAGAATGGAGCCGCCCTGGAAGTGGATCCGGGAGACGTCCGAGATCGTGAGGGGCCGGACCATGTCCGTGCGCCCCTCCATCAGGTGCTGGAAGCCGTCGTAGATGCCGATGACCTCAAGGCCGGAGTTGACGGCCTCAATGGTCGCGGCGCTGATGACGCTGTTGATGCCTGGGGCCGGGCCTCCGCCCACGAGGATGCCCAACCGCTTGGGACGTTGCATAGGCCCACTCCTCCTGGTCGCAACTAGGAGGGTCGAGTGCCGGCCGACCCTAGTCGTGGACCTCGACGATGACCTCGACCTCTACCGCCATGCCTCCGGGGAGGCCGCCCATGCCGACGGCCGATCGGGCGTGCTTGCCGCGTTCGCCGAACAGCTCGACCATGAGGTCCGAGTAGCCGTTGATGACAGCGGGATGGCTGGTGAAGTCCGGCTCGCCGTTGACCATACCGAGGACTTTCACGATACGGGTGACTTTGTCCAGGTCGCCCAAGCCAGCCTTCAGGTTGGCAAGTGAGTTCAAGGCGCAGAGGCGCGCCGCCGCGTACCCCTCCTCGACGGTCAGGTCCTTGCCCACCTTACCCTTGGTGGTGTTGCCATCGGCGTCGCGGGGCCCCACCCCCGCCAGGTAGACGAGATTCCCCGTCCTGACGAAGGGGACGTAGCTGCCGGCCGGCGGCGGCGGCTCCGGGAGGGAGTAGCCCATGCTCTTGAGCTTCTCCTCTACGTGTCCTGCATGGTGTGACATAGCCTGCCTCCTTGGTGGTTCTGCAGTCCGCGTTAGTCTGCAAGTCGGGCGCAGTCTATCGTGGCGCCTCGCACGGGTCAATGGCCCGCGGCAGTCAGCGCCGGGGCACGACGGGCAGCGTGACGTGGGACGGGTACTCGCGGGTGTGGTGGACCGTCTGCAGAGCAGAGACTACATGGGTGTCGGCGCCGATGGGCCCGCCGGTGTTCGCGTTCCGGTCGAAGCGGGGGAAGTTGCTGCTGGAGACCTCCAGGCGGATGCGGTGCCCCTTCTTGAAGAGGTTGCTGGTCGCCACCAAGTCGACGTCAAACCGGTAGACCGCACCGGGGTCGAGGAAGCTCTGCGCCGTGCGGGAGGAGCGGTACCGGGCGCGGAGAATGCCGTCGGTCAGGTTGCGAGCGTAGCCGCAGGGCTCCACGTCCAGCAGCTTGGCCGTGAAGTCCGTGTCCACGGCGGAGCTGGAGGCGTATAGGGTGACAGTCACGGGGCCCGTGACCTCTACGTCCTCTGCCAAGGGCTGTGTCGAATAGACCAGCACGTCGGGCCGGACCTCGATGGGACGGTGGTCGAAAGCGCCGGAGGCCATGAAGGCGGGGTCGCAGCACAGACCGCCGCCGCGGGTGGGAACGGGGTCCAGGGGGTTGTATCGGTAGACATCGGGAGGCTCGTCACCGGGCGAATCGGGAGTGAGCCAGCCGTCACCGTTCAGGGTATTGGCGCTCCCGCGGCTTCGCAGGAAGTACTGCGTGTTCTCGGCGCGAGCCAGGGGCCACTCGCTCTCCCTTCGCCAGACATTCTCCCCCATGACGAAGAGGAGGACGGGCTGCTCATCCATGACACCGTTGTCCTCACCGCGGAGCCAGTGGTCGTAGAAGCGGAGCGTGAGGCCCCGCAGGTCCATGGCGTCAGCGGCAGCCCTGGTGCCGAAGTTGTACTCGCCGGTGACGTTGCTGGGCGCGCCGCCGTGTATCCACGGGCCAAGCACGAGTCGCTGTCCCCGCCGGGCCTCCTCAGTGGCGCCCATCTGTCGCATGAGGGCGAAGTTGCGGATGGTGCCCGCCAGGAAGATGTCGTACCAACCGCCGAAGTTGAAGGCGGGGACTCGAATGTCCGGGTGCGACTCCTCGATGCTGAGGCGCTTCCAGTAGTCATCGTACTCGGGGTGGGCCAGCCAGTCGTAGTAGTAGGGCGCCAGGCCGTCGCCGAGGTCCGGGAGGTCGCGCATCGGGAGGTGGTTGTAGCGGGCCGTGAGGCCGTCCTTGGTGCGGAGAAGCTCCTCCTGCCGGTCCGGCGAGAGGCCCAGGCGTCGAGCGAGACTGGCCCAGTTGCCCCAGGTCAGGGGGCCGACGGCCCAGGAGAGGTTAAAGCCGAGCTCGAAGGCGCCTCCCTGCCAGGCCCAACCCTCGTGGTAGTTGGAGGCGGTGACGCCCGGCGCAATGCCGCCGAGCGACGGCGCGCCCGCCTTGGCCGCAAGCCACTGCGTGGCGCCGACGTAGGAGACGCCGTACATGCCCACCTTTCCGGTGCACCAAGGCTGGCCCGCAACCCACTCGACCGAGTCGTGGCCGTCGTCCATCTCGTTGACGAAGGTGTAGAACTCGCCCTGGGAGGCGTAGCGCCCTCGGACGTCCTGGATGACCACGACGTAGCCGTTCATGGCCGCCCGCACGGCGTCAAGGGTGCCTGTGCGGCTCTGCGGCGAGCTCTTGTCGTAGGGGGTCCGCTGGAGCAGGGCAGGGAAGCGCCCGCGCGCACGGGGACGGAAGACGTCTGCGTAGGTTACCGTTCCGTCCCGAAGGGGTATGCGAATACCCGAATCAAAGGTGACAGCATAGGGCTTGGGCATGATGACGCCTCCGGTTCAGGTGTACGGCCGTTCAGGCTGCGGGTGCGACCTGCAGGGCCCCCACGGCGATGGCCGGCAGGTCCACGGCCACGGTCTCCCAGCTCTCGCCGCTGTCTGGACTCGAGTAGAGCGTGCCGCTGTCGGTAGCGGCGTAGACGCTGCCGGGGCTGGCCGGGTCCCAGGCGTAGGCCACCACCATGTCGTCGTCGTCGCCGAGGGGGAGCCGCCGCCAGCTTCGTCCGCCGTCGACCGATCGGTAAGCCTGGGCGCCCTTGCGTTGGGGGCCAGTCGCGACGGCGACCAGCACCCTATCCGGGTCGTTCGGAGAGGCCGAGATGGGCACGGTGTACTGTCGCTCCAGTCCATCGAGGAGAGCGCTCCAGGTCTCGCCAGCGTCGTCGCTGCGGTAGGGGCCGCCGGCCGTGGCCGCGTAGATGGTCTGGGGATGGGCGACGGAGATGTGGAGTGAGTGGACGTCGGGGTGGGTGCCGCCAAGCTGCTGCCACGTACCGCCCCCGTCGAGGGACCGGATGACGCCGCCGACCTCGATGCCCGCGTACAGTCGGTTGGGGTCCTGCTCAGAGAAGTGCAGATCGCGGACGTGCGCCGCCCGGCCGCCGTGGAAGTGCCAGTCCTGCGCGCCGGGATGGTCGCGGAAACTGCCGCACTCCTCCCAGGTCATTCCACCGTCCTCAGAACGGAAGAGAGCGGCGGGTTCGCTGCCGACGTAGAGGCAGTCCGGGTCCTGCGGATGGACTGCGACGCTGTGGGCGTAGGAGGAGGGGTAGCTGTCGAGGCAGGCCCACGTCCGGCCGCCATCATCGCTCCGCCAGACACCAGACTCGTAGGCGGCCAGGTAGGCGCGCCCGGGGCCCAGCGCCAGGCGTGCCGCGGCGTGGCTCAGTGGCGTCACACTCCCTTTCGCCCAGGTCCCATTCGAGCGGGTGACCGTGCAGACGCCGTCATGCGTGCCAACGTACAGAGTGGTCTCTCCCATGGCCTCCTCCTCTCGTAGTTATGTCCACTTGTCTGCCTCTCATTGTACGCCTTTGGGCAGGCCATTTCATCCAAGCGTCCACGGCGCACCCTCACCCCAGCCCTCTTGCAGGGAGGAGCGGCGCAAGCTGAGCCTCACAAGACCACTCTAGCATCGCCACCTAGCTCAATCGCTGGCTGCCCTCCCTTGACCGCGAACAGCGGAGGGGGATAATGGCCCTATCCCGCTCGAGGTGGAGACGCTATGTCCTGGATTGCCGAGCTGCCTGGGAACCTTCCCGAGGTCTACGCCGTCGTCTCCACGAACCCCCGGGCGCTGGCGGCTGTGGAGGAGCTGAACAATGCCATCAGCTTCGGCTCGTCAGCGCTGACGCAGGTGCAGGAGGAGGCGATCTCGACGGTGGTCTCCGTGGCCAACCACTGCCGATACTGAACGATGGCCCACGGAGGGTCCCTCCGTCAGCTCTCCGGCGACCCGGAGCTCGCCAGCCACCTCATGCACGACTATCGTGAAGCGGACCTGGACGCCCAGACCAGCGGTATGCTGGACTTCGCCTCGAAGCTGACGGTCGACCCTGGCTCGATGGAGCGGGACGACGTGGAGGAGTTACGCCGCGTGGGCCTCTCCGACCAGCAGATACTGTCGGTGGCGCTCATCACCTGCCTGTACAACTTCATGACCCGCCTGGCCGACCGCCTGGGCGTGGAGGCGCCGCCGGCACGCCAGGAGGCCATCGCGGCGTGGCTCACAGGCCCCGCTCGGGAGCAGGCCTGGCTCATGCAGGGGAAAGAGTAGCCGGATGCAGGCCACCACCATTCGCTACCGCAGCTCTGCCGCTGAGGCCTTGGCCGCACGCAGCACCCTTGCCGCGGTTTAGGTGCCCGTGTGTGCGCGCTTAAAAGGCGACGTATGCGACGAGGGAACTGAGAGAACACTCAATGGGTAAACGGAGAGTAAGTACCTTAGGTCGGACAGCGGTGCTGGCGCTAGTCGTCACGGCGATTGCCTGTGGCACTTCATTTGGGAATTCATTCGAGAACCCGCCGGAGCCTCCATCACCACCCGGCGCTCTCGCTTCTCCAAGCCAGATTGCCAGGTACGAAGAGCAACATGCTGAGTACCAAGAGAAATACGACGAATACGAACAATATTGGGAAGAGCATGAAAGAGGATATGACGATGGAAGGCACAGAACCTGCGATGCCATCGAACAGGTGCTCGGTGGCTCTAGTCTAAGCCGAGCGAAGAATAGGCTAGACAGTTACGAGGATGAACTGCCAAAAGAGACAGTTCACGAGCAGGCGTATGCCAAGGGCTTTGCCGAAGGCAGGAACTTTGTCAACGACGCTATGGATCACGACGACGCAACATTTTTTGATCTTATAGTAGTGTGCCAATAAATGGGCGGGAAGTAGCATCGGAGGTTGAGATATGTTGACTGACCTAGTGGAGGTTATCACTTCGGACGGCATCTCCCTATCAGGGGCATACTTTGCGCCGGAGGGGACGCCGCCGGCGGGCGTTGACGCGCTGATCTTCTTCCACGGCGACGGCGGACACTTCTACCGTCCGCTGTACCTGGGACTGGGCCAGCACCTGGCCGCGCAGGGCATCGCGGTGGTGACGGCCAACCGGCGGGGCCACGACGCTGTGGCATCGGGAGCGGCCAACGGCCCGCTGAAGGGCTACGCGTTCGAGTCGGTCAGCGAGTCGACGATGGACTACGCGGCGTGGCTGGGATTCCTGCGGGAGCGCGGGCACCGTCGTATCGCCATCGGGGGGCACAGCGGCGGCGCGGTGCGGTCCGTCTACGCGCAGGCCACTGAGCGCTTTGAGGACGTGGTCGCCGTGGTGCCTGTGTCGCCGGGGGAGTACGACCACGAGGGGATCATCGCGTTGCACAAGGCGGCCTTCACCAGCCCCTTCCAGGAGGCGCAGGCACACCTGTCGGCGGGGCGGCCGGACGTCTTCCTACGGCCGGGAGTCCCGTGGGGCTCGATGTGGTCGGCGCGGGCGTACGTGGACTGCTTCAACCCGGACAACCGCTACAGCGTTCGTCGCCACGCTGCGAACGTTGGCTGCCCGGCCCTCTTTGTCTTCGGCGCCGAGGAGTGCGCCGGGCCGCAGGTGCTGCCGGTGTGCGGCGCGGCACGGAAGGCGCTCACCGAGGCGTCCTACCCCCACGTGCGCGTCCAAACCATCGACGGGGCGAACCACGGGTACGTAGGCCGCGAGAATGTCCTGTACTCAACTATCGGCGACTGGCTGCGCGAACTCGCCTGAGGGCGGCGCCCGCCGCGGCGGGACCCTTCGACAAGCTCAGGGTGAGCGGATTGGAGCGCATCTGTTCCATCCCCGCTCGTGGTGAGCTTGTCGAACCACAGATTCCTGCTTGGAGCCCCCACCCCGGCCCTCTCTCAGGGGAGGACGTCCGCCCCTAGCTCAGGATGCGCTGCCCGTACAGCCTGACGCTGTTGTCCCAGAGGATCTTGTGCTTGGCCGACTCCGCGATGTCCTGGGCCAGCAGCATGGGGACGGCCTTGTCCGGGTCCGGCGCGTCGGGGTGGGAGTAGTCGGTGTTCCAGACGATGTTGTCCTCGCCCAGGTGCATGACGGCGCCTTTCAACGCGGCCTCGTCAGGGTCGCAGGCGACGAAGCACTGGCGCTGGAAGTACTCGCTGGCCTTCAAAGGCAGCGGGTCCGTGTCGAACCACATCCCCTGGCGCCGGTCCTGGATGCTGTGGTCGTCCAGTCGGCCCAGCCAGAAGGGGACCCAGCCGGCGTTACCCTCCAGGAAGCTGCACCGCATGTTGGGGAACTTCTCCAGCAGACCCAGGAGGATGACGTGGCCCATGGAGACCATGTTCTCGAAGGAGAAGCTCATGGCGTGCTCCAGGGCGACCTCCGGGCCGGTGACCAGGTGCCGAGGCTGGTAACGGGCGCCGACCCTGGGCGCTCCGGACTGGACGCCGTGGAAGGACATGGGGAAGTCCAGCTCTTCCGCCAGGGCCCAGAAGGGGTCGTACTGGGGATGGTGCCAGCCCATGCCCTTGGTGGGGCGGGGGACGACCACGGTGACGGCGCCCAGCTCTGCGACGGCCCGGCGGGTCTCCGTGACCAGCCCTTCGGCGTCGTGCTGATCGGGGACGACGGCAACCATCTTGAGCTTGGAGGCGTCCGTATCGCAGAAGGCGCGGGAGTAGTTGTTGTACGCCCTAGCGCAGGCCCACAGCAGGGCCTGGTCTGCGCCTTCCTGGATGCCGCGGATGGGGCCGGGGAAGTTGTCGATGCAGACCATCTTGTCCCAGCCCAAGCGTTCCATGTCCTTGACGCGGCTCTCCGGCGTGAAGACCACGTCCCAGGCCTCCCCGTACTTCTGGGGCATGAAGTCCTCAAGCCGGCGCTGGGCCTGCCGCTTGTGGCCACCGCCCATGAGGGTGCCCTTGGGCTTGTTGCCCTCCGGGAAGAGCTCGCAGGGGCCGAAGGTCCTGCGTGCGCCGGGCCGGTCGTCCTCCGGGTCGCCGACGATGGGGCGGCGATCGTAGAACGCGGGCTCCATGAACTCGCTCCACAGGTCGTTGGGCTCCGTAATGTGCGCGTCTGCGTCGATGACCTTGTAGCCCTGGTACATAGCTGCTCCTCTCGATGATGCTAGCGGTAGACTACCGGAGGCGCGCCAAACGCGTCAAGGCGGCATTGCCGCTCTTGCTTGCGGCTTGAGCGTAGAGGGGAGGAGCTAGGGTTCGCTGCGGTCCCAGTCCTTCAGCGTCCAGTAGCCGATGGGCGGTAGCGGCACCCGTGCGAGGATTCCCTGGGCCCGCTTGTGGCGCTGGATGTTGTAGAGGTGGGTGATGAGCTCGCACTCGCTGTGGTGGAGGGAGCCCTCCAGGGTCATCACCCAGTGGCCGGGCAGCTCCGGGTGCGGCCAGCAGGTGCCCGGGTACCAGTGAGCGAGATGGTTGTAGCCCGGCTCCGTGTCGTAGACGATGGTCTTCTGCCGGATGGATTCGACGGTCTCCCGCTCCATGATGCTCCTCACCAGCGCAAGGCCCTGGTCGAGCTTCTCCATGATGGCCTCAGTGCTCCACCAGCGGTCTTCGTGCAGGCGTCGCGTGGGGAGGGCGGCCAGGTCGTGGAGGTCCTGCTCAAAGGGCTTGTCGTCCGGGAAGAGGACGTCGCCCCAATACTTCGGCAGGAGGTACTGGCGGAAGAGGTGGGAGGCTATGTGGCTGATGTCCCGGCGGATGCTCCACACCGCCCATTCCCACTGGTCGCTCTCCCAGTCCATCTGCTCGTCGGTGAGACCCTCTATCTCCTCGGCGACCATCTGGTGGAAGGTGCTGAAGGTTGGGTACATGGTCCCCACGGCGGAAGTCTCTTGCGTCACAATGCGGCTCCTAGGATGCTGAGGCCCTGCAGCGAGAGAGCGTACTCGAACCGCCGCTTGCGGAACTCTACGCGCTCCCTATTGTGTCCCTTATGCCCTGCTTCAGCCTCTCGAAGACCTCCGCTACGCTCAGACGAGCGTCTATCGTCTCAAACTCGTACTGGTCAGCCAGGCTGTGAAACTCCTCCAAGAGCGCACCCTGGTATTTGACGAAGCTGGCGTATCGGTCCGTCTCCCGCAGGAAGTCCTCTCCCGACTCCCAGTGGTCCAACTCGCGGTACGCAAGGACCCTGGGCAGGAGGTTGTCCACGTCTATATCCAAGTAGAAGACCTGATGGGGGACAATAGCAAACTCCAGCATATCGTCAAGCCAGCGAGGAGGGACGCCACGGACCCGCGCCCGAGCCATGATGGAGTAGATGTAGCGATCCGCCAGCACCACCATACCGGACTGCATGGCGGGCACGATACCCTTCTCCATCCGATCCCAGAAGTCCGTGGCATAGAACAGGTTCAGTGTAAAGTGGTCCAGCGTGTGGCCTCGCTTGGCCCGGTCGATGCCGGCGCCCGAGAGCTCGGAGCGGCGGAAACCGGTGTCCATCACGGCACGGCCCTCCGTCTCGAGCCATTCCTTGAGCAGAGCGATTTGAGTTGAGCGGCCAACGCCGTCCGTCCCTTCGATGACAATGAGATGCCCGGGCATCTCCTTCTTCCCGAAGTCCAGGGGTGTGTGACCGTAGAATCTGAGTGTACTCATGGATCCGTCTCCTGATTGACTGCTGGAGCCTAAGTCATGTCAGCGGCGACAAGTTCCGAGGACCGGCGGGAGCCGACCGGATCGAGGAACCGCCCCGAAAGGCCGGACTGTATTAGGGCCTCCGTTACACTATTGCCAGGCATCCGCATTACGCTCTCCAGCAAGGGTTCCACCAGACTCCGCACCATCTCCTGCTGAACGTGAATGGGCAGGGTGGCGTCGACGGTAACCAAGCCGAACTCCTCGGCGAGACTGTCGTACTCCTCCAATATGTCGCCTTGGAACTGACGGAAGGCCTTCTTCCGGCTGGACGTCGGCTTCACATCCTGGCCGGACTCGTAGAAGCCCAACTCGCTGCGTCCGGTGATGATGCGACCGATAGACTGCTCCAGCGGCACCTTGAAGTACAGAGAGAGCGAGGGCCGTAGGGCGAAGGAGTAGACGCGTCGCAGCCAGTCCTTGTTGACGCCGCGGGCGCTGTCCCGGGCGAAGGCGGTGTACACGTACCGGTCTGCCAGGACGACGGTGCCGGCCTTCAGGGCAGGCAGGATCTGTGTGAAGACACGGTTAGCGAAGTCGGCGGCATGGATGAGGCTGAAAGACATAGGAGTGAGGAGCCGCTCCTGTTTGCCACGCTTGGTCGTGCGCTTGACTATGGGCGAGGAGTTCCACTCCGTGAAAACGGTGACGTAGCCCAAGCTCAGCAGCCACTTGCCCAGAAGGTCTATTTGCGTACTCTTGCCGGAGCCATCAATGCCCTCCACGATAATGAGGCGTCCAGGATACACGCCATCGTAGGGGTGACTACCGTATCGGAGGCCTATGGGGAAGTTTGAATTCGTATGGTTCGTCATCGCTCACCTCGATAGACTCGAAGAGGCTGGCTGAACTCCCATCTCCCAGCAACGAAACAGGTCCGGTGCAGACACGCTGTGCCAGCAATGTGGTGGGGTAGCACCGGCCCTCTACGGGGAAATACTACCAGAATCCGCGGCGGCGCGGGATAGCCGCCCTCTCGCGGGTGTCCGCTACAATAGGGCTCGGGAGGGTTGGCCCGTGACCGTTTGGTGGGAAAGTCTCAGCATCATACCCAAGGGTGTCGAGTTCGAGGCTTCCGCTCTTTTCAGCAGGCTCGGAGTAGCGGTTATTCTGAACGAAGGACCAGACGATGTCTGAACGTATGGCACCTGAGTCAGCGACTAGGTCGCTGAAAAGGGGGGTCCTCCTGGGTCTGGGCTCGGGTCTGGTCGCTATTACCTGCTGCGTCTCGCCTGTGGTACTGGTGTTGCTGGGGATAGCGACCGCTGCCGAAGCGGTGACGCTTGGCGACACGCTCTACTACACGTACGGGTGGAGCCGCCGGACTCGGTGCAGCGGCACTGGCTGTCATCCTGTTCCTGCGCCGCCGGGGTGCCTGCAACGTGCGTGGCGCATACCACTACCGCCGCATGCTGATCGTCCTAGTGGTATCGGGCGCTGCGACCTATGCCAGCCTATTCTGGTTCACCAAGTACCTCGGCATCTGGTTTGGCTGATGGGTGGACGCAGGGATGGCCTCTTGGACGAGCAGGGGTAGACAAGCGAATGACCGAGAACAGTTCAGAGGTCCCGGACGCGTAGGGCGCTCCTGAGCTCCGACGAGCAGTCGAATGCGCTGCGGGAAGCCCTGCACCCGTGCCTACCGCCCGTATGACGAAAGCTGGTATGATGGAATGTGCTGGCGAGCGGGAGTAGCTCAGTGGTAGAGCCCCTGCCTTCCAAGCAGGTTGTCGGCGGTTCAAGTCCGCTCTCCCGCTCCAAAACCGCCTAGTTCGTAGGGGATACGAAGCTGACGAGGCCGTCAAAACGGACGGCCTTTTTTTCGTCCGTCCGCCAATCCGACAACCTGCCTTTTCAGGGTCCCGGCCGGCCTCCTCCAATGCTTGCCTCGCAGACACTTCCCGGAGGGAGGACAGGCAAGCATGATTGCCACAGACCGAATCAGGCGGACCAGAACAATGCCAGGCTTTGACATCAGGACGCTGACCAAGCACTTCGAGGTGCACAACCTCACGGAGGGCAAGTCGCCCAGGACCGTCGAGTGGTACAACGAGGTCCTGGGCCTGTTCCTCGACTGGCTGGTGAGCAACGATCTCTCGACCAGCCTCGACCAGATCGGAGAGCCCGAGGCGCGGAGCTTCGTGCTCCATCTGCAGCAGACTCCCATGCGGACGGGCAAGGCGACTTCATCGCACACGTTATCCAATCGCGTCCGGGCCCTGAGGGCCTTCTTCTCCTGGCTGGCGAAGAAGGGGTATACCGAGGCGCACCGATTGAAGGATATGCGGCCGCCCAAGACCGTGGGCCGGCTTATCGAGCCACTCAAGGAGGTCGAGGTACGGGCCATCCTGGGCTCCATGAACCCCGCCACCCTGCTGGGGGCCAGAAACGTCGCTCTCGTGTCGTTGATGCTCGACACGGGTCTACGGCTGTCCGAGGCGGCGGGCCTCGAGGTCGACGACGTCAACATAGACGACCGCTACCTGAAGGTGCTCGGAAAGGGTCAGAAGGAGCGCATCGTCGCCTTCGGCGCCCGCGCTCAGCGATCACTGGTCGACTACCACATGCACTTCAGGGTGGAGCCGGCCAATGAACGGATCTCGAGCTTCTTTCTCAGCATCGACGGATACCCGCTGAGCCCCGCCGCGATCACGTCGTTGATGGTGAGACTCGGCAGGTCCGCAGGGGTACCCAGGCTTCACCCTCACCTCCTGCGGCACACGTACGCAACGTCCTTCCTGATGAACGGCGGAGATGTGTTCCTGCTCAAGCAGAACCTCGGGCACAGCACGCTCGCCATGGTGGAGAACTACGTACACGTGGCGAGTACGATTGCAGCGGTCAGGAGCCAGTCCTTCTCGCCGCTGGACCGGCTGAATGTAGGGACGGACAGACGGTACAGGCACAGCTTCCGGAGAGGCCTCGGTAGGAGCGAGCTGAACGGACGCATCTATCCCGGCGCCGGAAGGAAATCTCGGCAGACCGGCAGACTCCGATAGGCCGTCGGACATGAGAAATCCTACCAGTTGGGGTAGCGGGCCCTACGTCCTATCGCACGTGCCAAGAGAGGCGACCTCCTGGCATCTCGTTGCATCGGTATCCTGCACGATCTGACCGTCCCCTTCCGGACCCGCAGAAGTACAGGAGTCAACTCTCAGGTGTTCGCGCTCGGTCGGCTCCCCACCTCCACCGCGGGGCAGTGTCGCTTCCAGGGCGAACTGGCGTTCCTCAACAGAACACGACAAGCCGGTTTCAGGTGCCGATACCACGGGGCCTGCTCCGCCGTCTGAACGGAGCATATTCGGCAGCCAAGAGCAGATCCTCCACGTCGTGAATTCCCACAGAATCGGAGTCATGCACGAGCGCGAGCGCGAGCATCAGCACCACGTCGCGGCTCGGGTTGGCCTTCTCACCGGTCTCGAGCCTCAGGATGTAGGACTGGTCTAGGCCGCTGTACTGGGCAAGCCCGTACTTGGACTTGCCGGCCCTATGGCGCAGCGCTCTGAGCGTCTCCGAGAACCCCTTCACGGCAACCCTGCCTCGCAGGTCAGCCCCGAGCCCGCTTGATCATGAGTCTGCAACGGCCCCACGCGGGAGTGCCCTGAGATAGCAAGAGGGGGTCCTCCCGTGAGTTCACGAGGATCGGACGAGCCTTGCTTGTCAAGGGACATCGACGGAGCCGGCAACCAACATTTCAGAACGGCCAAGCCGCAACAGACCTTCGGCCCCAGGTGGCGGCATCGGCAGCCGCTTGCCACCTCATCCACCTGCATCAGGACCGGCCTCAAGGCACAGCTCTTGCCTGCAGGGACATTCGGAATTCGGCCGTTTGCTGGTCCCTCCACCAGTTCTCCTAGTCTCCTGCATCCCACCAAGGACGTGGAGTGTCCGCGACTCGTGTCTCGAGACACCTCTGCTAGCCTATGCGATAGGAGTCCGACCCCTCGTTCTGCTTCCATCGCTCCCATGGCTAGTGATATGGTAGCTCTAGTCGCCCATGGCCCAAGCGACATTCTCCGGCCAGTGGGTCGCCATTAGCCGCCAATGAGGTCAATTGGTGCCGAAGCCCTATCAGTTCGCCCTCATGCCGAGGGTCCAGGAACTCCTAGATCAAGGAAAGACTCATGTCCAGATTCGTGTAGAGACTGGCGTCTCGCCACGAACCATCAGCCGGTGGCTGAAGGACGGATGGGTGAAACGCCCCTCCTTTGCCCCGGTGGAGGTGGCCCCCACGGATGATCTGGAACCGTCACCCGAGGAGGAGTGGACTTCTCGTACCCTTCTGGACCTGGGCATGGACCCAGCCGTCGTAGTGAGGATCCTGGAGCTGGTCGAACGTACGGCTTCAGTGAGCAATCGCCGCTGGCGTGAGTGGCTGTCCAGGTATGTCCCGCTGGTCGCCAAGATTCCTGATGAATGGGCGGCTGCTGTAGCTTTCCTTCCGATGCTTGGCAGGGACCTCATCAACCCTGCTTTGACAGAATGCACGAGTCCGTGCCCTGGGAAGACCAGAGACTACGGAGGCACTACGGTAGCCTGGCCAAGCCCCTGCTGCAGAATGCCCGGATCGAACTGCAAAATTTCCTTCTCTTCACTAGCGGCCTCGAAATGACGGATGTTCCTCCGGGCAGCACGGTAGGGTCGGCTACCCTCCCGGGAGTAGAGGCAGACATCGCCTTTGAAGTCCTGCTGAGATGTCCCCACGTGGACAGACCGGTCCGCAAACGCAGACCGGTCGACAAGGAGGACAGAGCGATGGGTCTACATCTGCCGAGGAGCATGCCCATGGGTGCGCTCGCTTTGACATGGAGCCGTCTACTGGAGGGAGACCCACCATGGCTTGAAGCATACGCGAACCACAGAGAGGAACTTCAAGAGGCGGCTGCGGGGGAGAACGGACCGAGACTTATGCAAGTAGAAACCCTTGGCCTTCGCCGTAGGAGTTGGTTGCAGCGGCTAGGACGGAGAGCGGTTCACAAGCGTGGTGGCAGGTAGCAGTGCCACGAGTTGACCTGCGGGAGCGGGCGACTCACCGGGGAGGAGCGAGAGTGCGGGAACAAGCAGCCGAGCCAATCCGCCACCGGAATGGTGAAACCTCACACGCCCGTTGGATCCTAGGATCCCGTGGACCTAATCCTGGGGGGCAGGTCAATACGGGGCGAGGTCAACCGTTGCGGGACGAGGGCAGAGTTCAGTGCCTTGTTCTGTATTGGAGATTAGGGCAGTCGGGCGCGGCATGGCCAACGTGAAACTCCTACCGAAGGTAAGGTCGATGGACAATCTCAGCCTGATCGACAAGTCACTCACGGCCGTCTGTCCCGCCCGCGGCATCGACAACATGCGCATCCCCCGTGACTGGCGCCCAGCTCTTAACGAGGATCGCCTGCTGGTTCTGTCGCCCTTCCCAGCCACGGCCCGACGCATGACCGCCGCTCTCGCAACCCAACGCAACGACCTAGTGGCGGACCTTGCCCAGTGCGTCCTCATCGCCCACGCCGCACCTGGAGGCGAGACGGAGGCCTTCGCCCGCAGACTTGCTGAGTCCTGCAAGTCTCTGCCCACGCTGGACAGCCTCGAGAACGCTTCTGTGGACCTAATCCAGGGGGCAGATCACCCTCAATCCCATCCCATCGGGAGGTAGAAGTTAATGGACGCTGGCACTATTCGGGAGCTAGAACGGCTGTTAGCCGATGCCTTGACGAATCTCATGGTACGGCAGCTTGGCCAGTCCGAGCGACTGCGACCTGCACAGTTTAGGCAACTCTTGCGGAAGTGCAGGACCAATTATGATCCTGCTCTCAGTCCTTGGATCTACCGCTTCGAACCCGAGATCCATACGGCAGGAATCGAAGACCAACTATTGCGAGTCCTCAATCAAGAGCTCACGGACTTCGTTCGCGACGACAGAATCCATTCGGCAACAATTGCTATTTCAGGGGGACGGAGCAATGGAGAACCAGTTAGCAAGGTGATGCGAAATGTCTTGGTCAGGACCATCGCTGATGGACCGACCGTGGCTGCGCAGGCCTTTGCCGACTGCGTGAACAATTCGTCGTGCACCTTCTATCGATTCTTCCTGATAACCGGCGTGAGTATTCCCGCACCATTTGAGGTGTTCGATGGACTAACGCTCATTCCATTGGCCGAATCGGTGTCCGATCTCCCCCCTTACTTGCCCTTCCTCAGCACTGACCGCGACCCATCACGTGGCATCGGCCTGAACGATCTATTGGGGAGAACCGCCGTCCGAGTGGAGTACGAGGTCTCTCCGATCTTCCAGCGGCCATCGGAGACCTATACGTTGCAGTCGGGGCCGGATCAACACTTCAGTATCAAATTGAAGGGTCAGGAAGTCCCGGAACCCAATCTGAATTCTCTCTGTCAGTCCCTCGCAGTTGTTGGCCGATGCAGTGTTCAGTCAGTAATGTCGTGGAGCTCTCTGTTGGACTACGAGATTGTCGATCTGAGCAGTATTCCGGGGCCTGGAGCAGGGGGCCACACTTCGACCATGCCGCATGCTGGCCTCGGCGAAACGGTGCAACTCGGCCTATCTCAAATGGAAACCATCAAGACTCTATACATGGGTCTAACTCAATTGCGGACGGAATCTTGGGAGAAGCTACGAATTCCCATAGATCGCTGGGCCAAGGCAATTGCTGAGGAGAATCCACTTGACCAGATCGTTGACCTGGGAATCTCATTCGAATCCCTCTATGTTCCCGATTCACAGGGTGAATCTGGCTTCAGGTTGGCCAATCACGCTGCCTGGCATCTAGGCAAGGACAAATCGGACCGCACAGAGCTGGTGAAAGAGTTCCGACAGATTTATGCTGCCCGGTCCGATGTCGTACACACTGGAAGACTGAGGGGCGAGAGGGACAGGCCTTCGTTCGACGTGTCAGAGTTTGTCAGCCGCGCTGAAGAATTGTGCTGGCAGGGGATTACGTCCATCATCAACGCAGGCGAGATTCCGAATTGGAGCGATTTATCAATGGGTGAAGACCGGAATAGCGAGTGAAATATTCAGAAAAGTGGGCCGAAACCATGGCCAAGTACATAATCCTAGAAATCGGACCAGACAGAGTGTGCGTGACCCCAATGACTGGAGATCCGCCTAAGCACAAGGAACGCATGTCTGGCCTGTTTGATGTCGATGACCTTCACGAAGTGGTCAAGTCAGACCCCCAAGGACAACGCCGAGCCGGTGCGGGTGGAGGAGACGTTCCCAGCCGTCATCACCAAGGCCCAGTACAGCCGTGTCAGCAAGCTGATGCGCTCCCGAGGCGTCCCATCTTCGAAGGGTTGGAAGCACCTACCTTCTCAGCGGGCTTGTCAGGTGCAAGGCCTGCAACAGAGCGCTCAGCGGGCAGGACGCCAAGAGTGGCCAGTTCGCCTACTACGTCTGTCAATCGATCATGAAGCGGGGCAAGGACGACTGCCATACTCCGAGGCTCAATGCCTGTCGCTTCGAGCAGATGACTATCGACAAGATTCCCGCCAACATCCTCACCGAGAAGAGCATCACCGAGCTGGTGAGGGCCGTGGACGAGGAGATGGACGGCGTCGCTGGCGAGCAGCGGAAGATGCTGGAGACCATCGAGGGTGAGCTTGAGGACGTGAAGCGGAGATTGGGCCGGATTTGGAATGCGATCGAGACCACCGAGATTGACATGGCCGACGCCTCGGACAGAATCAAGGAGCACCGCGAGCGCAAGGAGCGACTTGAACATGCGGCAGTTGACGCCAGAGCGATCCCTTCTCAGCGCAGGGCATACCTGGATGATGTGAGCACTATCGCCGCCTATGCCCAGGAATGAAGGACTTCCTTGAAGAGAGCGAATTGACCGAGCGCCGGGCCTTCATCGAGTCTTTCGTCAAGGAGATCATTGTCATTCCCGGCGACGCCCTGATTCGCTACACGTGCCTATGCCGGACGACAGTTTTTTTGCTGGTCGGGCCAGCGAGAAGGTAGCCCTTGACGCCTCGGTTCCGTCTACCGTACACGTCGGTCCAGAGGCAGATGCCGATACGAGCGTGGAGAGAGTGATTGGTGCGCGCCGAATCCCGTGTCTCCGGCTCCTCTCCGCGCTCGTCGGATTGTCGGCGTACGATAGAACAGCAGGCAGTACGAGTGTGATCCATAGCGCAACTACTGTCCCATAGGTAGCCAGGTTGTCGGGCAGCGCAACCGGAAGCCTCGGGCTATGAAGCCTTGCCGATCCGGAACACTCTTGTAGAGCAGACTGGGCAAACACCTTGAGTGGCAGGGCGGCCATTCTTCATCGTGATGGTCTGAGGATTGCTCATTTCCTGCTTGGACCGACACTTCATGCAATACGCTTCCATGGGCTACCTCCCAGATCAAAGTCTCCTGTGGGTATCCTACTCCATGAGCAGGTCTGAGTCAGCAGATGTCATCACCCACACTGTACAGACCTCCGCGGAGGGGCTCCAGGAGGCCCGTAGCACAGCGTTGCGTGTTTGATGCCCCCATCTACGGCTTGAGACCGTTTCGGCCCACCCTGCGCGGCACAGGGGGGCTACCTGATCCCTCTTCGGGACATCCGCCTCATCGACGTAGTTGACCGCCACGTCCCCCAGCGGCTGTATGGGCCTGGGCGGTGCCTCAATCGTTGTCATGGCTTGCGATCCCCCTCGGCGGATGGGTCAAGGTCGATTGGGAGAGAAGGCCCCAAGCCCCCCTTGGTTTTAGTTTGCCCATTTCCTTAGCTCTTTTAATATAATATGACGGTGTTTTTGCTCTCTCTCTCACTCTCTCTAACGCCTGCGCACTACCACCCGTGGGAGTGTGTGCGAGCCTGCATTCTTCTTGAATCCCGCCTTACGTGCGTTCCGCTCCGCTATTGCTCTTGGGCCGGGAGTTTCCGCTCCCTCTCTTGCCCATGGACCCTCCCCCGCCGCCGCCCACCTTCACCTTCCCTCTCTCTGGGCCTCTCTTGCTCGCCTCGCTAGCGATGCGCTCTCTCTTAGATGCCAGTTCCTTGCGCACGCTCGCTAGGTCACTCCCGCCCTTGCGGATTGCCTTTCTCTCTTCCTTGAAGCTGGCCTTGATCTCTCTCTTTTCCTCCGGGTGAAGTCGTGCTTCATCAGCAGCGTTATCTCATCGCGCCATACCTGCTTGGCCGCTTCGGGCTTGTGCTGCTTGGGTATGGGGGCGGGCGAGCGCTCGTAGGCGTCGGCCTTGCGGGGGCGCCGCTCGGCTACTACCGTGTCCTTGCCCTTGTCCCTGTGCTCGGGGTGGGCGTCCGCAAGCAACCCGATGCCGGGTGCTCTGGTAGAGTTCGTGGCCGCCGGAAGGCGTGGCCGCCGGCACGGACTGCTTAGATTAGGATCTCCCAGCGAAAAGTTCGTAATTCAGGCTTACACGGCCCACCGAACTTGACAAAATCAAGAACCTTCGCGATCAGGTTCAGGTTGGCGGTGTAGCGAGGCTGTGGCCCCACCGGCAGTCGATAACTCGCCGCGGGGAGCTCCGTCTCTGAACCCATAGCCTCGCCTGTTCCAGGTCGCCACGGGTGGCCGACGCGGGAGTCGGTAGGGGTCCACTTGGGCGTTGCTCGCGTAGTCGCCTAGTCTGGCTGAGGAGCCTTTCAATGGAGCGGTGCGACTAGCTCAAGTCTAGCTGGAGCCACTCCATCTGAAAACTTGACAGGCGCTGCGAGAGTCGATTGAATGGCATCAGACCGAACCAAAGCCGCCGAGGAGGAGCGAATGCAGAAGCACGACATCCACGAGTGCGCTACCCATGAGCACCACGGGGAGGAGGTCGGCCACGTCCACGACAGTCACGAGTGCGATGGGCACGAGCACCACGCCGAAAGTCACGCTCACGACATCCACGAGTGCGACACCCACGAGCATCACGGGGGTGGTTCCGGCCATATCCATGACATCCACGAGTGTGACACCCACGACCATCACCGACACGCCCACGCCTGATAGGGCAAGACACGCCGACTCCAAAGAGCAGCCCCCCAATACTTGGTTATGGGGGGCTGCGTTTCTTCTCTGAGCGCGGTTGCGCCCCAACGCACTGACTCGCGGTTTTCACGGAGTGCGCACGTCTGGAACCGGCCGGTGCGGCGGTCTTTTGTGACTGATATGCCTGGGCAGGGCGCGTCGCAGCTAGGGGACCATAAGGGGTGGGTAGGCCTGCTGCAACAGCTCCAACTCTTCTTCGGTTAAGCAATTGAAGAGCTTCCAGCTGTCATCGGGGGAGCCACATCCCGTATGCGTCTCACTTCTTGCCGCCAAGGTCTATCCCTGCGGGTGCGGGGGAGCCAGCGCTGTGAGCATCGCCGCCCCGTTCCCCTACGGTCAATCCCCGCCGGTGCTCGGGAGCCTAATAGGTATCTTTCGTTGGAAAAGGCTTGCCATCGTCCATCCCTGCGAGTTCGCACACCAGGGAGGTAGGATTACGCCCGTTGGATTCTAGGTCCCTGTGGACCTAACCCTGGGGGCAGGTGATGTTGTTGGTCTACGATTCGGTCAGTAGCTAACTGTTCAGCGAAAATGTCCATCCATGAAGGATGTGACATTGAAACAGCGAGAATTGGCGAGACTCCACGTGCTCAACAACGTGCTGGAATACCAGGTCCCCATTGATCAGGCTGCAGAGATTCTCGGGGTGAGTGAACGACACGCCAGGCGGCTCCTGAAGGCGTATCGGAGGGAAGGAGCGGCCGCGCTGGCCCACGGCAATCGGGGGCGTCGGCCTCACAACGCCATCCCGGAGTCCCAAGCTGCGGCTGTGGTGCACTTGGCCAGCACCCACTATGCGGGAACCAACCACACGCACCTCACGGAGTTGCTGTGGGAACGGGAAGGCATTGACCTGAGCCGCCCCTCGGTGCGCCGTATCCTGGTCAGCGCCGGCATTCGCAGCCCGCGCAGCCGCCGTTCCCAGCAGCACCGGGTCCGACGGCAGCGCATGCCCCAGGAGGGCATGCTGGTGCAGGTTGACGGCAGCCACCACCGCTGGCTGGGCGAGGGAGGGCCCAGGTTTGCGCTGCTGCTGACCGTCGATGATGCCACCGGCACCGTGCCCGCTGCCATGTTCTGCCATGAGGAGGACACGTCAAGCTACTTCCTGCTCATGAACAGACTGATCCAACACCGTGGTATACCCCTCGCCCTGTACAGCGACCGGCATCCGGTCTTCAAGTTCACCGGCGATATCGACCGCTACCCGGCAGGTCCGACCCAGTTCGCCCGGGCCATGGAGGAGTTGGGGATCCGGCAGATCTTTGCCAGATCGCCCCAAGCCAAGGGCAGGGTTGAGCGGGTTGCGGGCACCTTCCAGGACCGGTTGGTAACCGAGTTGCGCCTGGCTGGCGCCGCCACCATCGCGGAAGCCAACGAGGTCCTGAAGAGCTTCGTCCCAGGATTCAATGAGCGGTTTGGGGTACAGGCCGAGCAGGACTGTCTTGCCTACCGTCGCCTGGAGCAATCCGTGTCCCTGGATCAGATACTCTGCTTCAAACACCGGCGCAAGGTGTCCCGGGACAACACCGTCAAGTACAAACGGCGGACCCTGCAACTGCTGCCTGACGGAAGTCGTCCGACGTACGCCGGCGTGCAGATCGAGGTCCAGGAGGGCCCGGATGGCCGGCTCCTGGTGCACTACCACGGGCAGACTCTCTCCACACAGGAGGCTCCGCCACGCCCGGCTCAGCTGAGAGCAACGGACGCCGCCCCTCCGGCAAGCCCCAGGCTGGCCCGCAGCATCAATGGCACGGGAGCCCAGCAGGAGCCTCGCTTGGAGACCTTGGAAACAGGTGAGATGGACCGGGACTTGAGGCCTCGGAAGTCCAGAGCGCAGCAACACCGAGTACCTACCGCTCGCCAGAGGGCCCTGTGGGAGACTGTGCAGCAGGCCAAACGCCGAGGCCTCTCCCTTCGGGCGATAGCCCGTGAGCTGGGCATCCACAGAGACACCACACGCAAGTATGCCCTGGCCGAAAGCCCGCCGCTGAGAAAGGTCAAAAGCACAGCCAGGACACGAGAGCTTGAGACGGTAGCATCTGCCTAGATGGACATTTCCGCAGACCAATTAGGCGGACATTTTCGCTGGACATCAACACAGGTGAGCTTGCCGACCGCGGCGTTGACGTGGTGACGGAGGGAGGCTACATTGCATCTGGGACTCAGATCGAGATCCTTGCCGACGAGGGGTACCGGCGCGTCGTCCGGTCGGTGAGCGTGGTCGGCCCGTCAGCGCCGGATGGGGAATTGGGACATGAATGCTGAAGGAGCGAGGTGATCCGTGAGCAGTTCTAGGACCGTGTTGACCGCACTCCTGTTCTTCCTGCTGGCCATACCCACCCTGGGCATTCTCCTGTTCTTCGTGCCCGTAGGGCTGTGGCTCAGCGCACGCTTCGCCGGCATTGAAGTCGGGATAAGCGAGCTTCTGGGGATGCGCCTGCGGCGGGTGCCCCCCAGGGCCATCATCGAGCCAAAGATCTCTGCGACCAAGGCCGGCCTGGAGCTGGACACGGGGCAGATGGAGGCCCACTACCTGGCCGGGGGTGACGTGGGCCGGGTGGTGCAGGCCATCATCTCCGCCGACCGGGCCAACATCGAGCTTCCCTGGCGCCGGGCCACGGCTATCGACCTGGCCGGCAGGGACGTTCTGGAGGCGGTACGGGTGAGCGTGAACCCCAAGGTCATCCAGACGGGACGGATCGCCGCCGTGGCCAAAGACGGCATCGAGCTCATCGCCGTGGCCCGGGTGACCGTGCGGGCCAACATCGACCGCCTGGTGGGCGGTGCCGGCGAGGAGACGATTCTGGCCCGGGTGGGCGAGGGGACCGTCTCCGGCATCGGCTCCTCAGACTCCCACAAGCAGGTCCTGGAGAGCCCGGACAGCATCTCCAAGCTGGTGCTGTCCAGGGGCCTGGACTCGGGGACGGCCTACGAGATCCTGTCCATCGACATCGCCGACATCGACGTGGGACGGAACATCGGGGCCAAGCTCCAGACGGACCAGGCGGAGGCGGACAAGCAGATCGCCCAGGCGCGGGCGGAGCAGCGGCGAGCCGCCGCGGTGGCCCTGGAGCAGGAGATGAGCGCCCGGGTGGAGGAGATGCGGGCGCGGGTGGTGGAGGCGGAGGCGGAGGTGCCGCGGGCAATGGCGGACGCGTTCCGCTCCGGCAACATGGGCATCATGGACCACTACCGTATGCGCAACGTCCAGGCGGATACCTCCATGCGCGAGTCGCTGAGCAAGGAGGAGGACGGCGAGCAGCAGCCGTGATGACGACCTCGCCGCGGCCCGGACCTGACGGAGGGCGGTGATTGTGGACGACCAGGAGCGGCAGTACGAGGAGTTCGCTCGGCGGGCGCAGGAGCGGCGCCGCATGGTGGAGGCACGTCGTCTGGGGTTAGAGCAGCGCATGCGGGAGCGCCAGCAGGTCCCAGAGTTGGACGCGCCCGCCTGGTGGGACGACGAGGAGGAGGCTCCTCCCGCTGAGGAGTTGGAGTCTCCCTGGATCGAAGAGCACGAGATGCCTGTGGGGTTCCCAGCCCGGCGGGAGGAGGCGCCCTCCCCATGGCTCCGGCAGCACCAATGCAGCAACAAGCCCCGGCGCGGCTCGTCTAACTGTACCTGCGGTATTGCTATTGCCGAAGCCTATAGGCTCTGCACGGAGCGCGACTGCCCTTATCGATAGCCTACGGAGCAGCACCTGTTTCCTAGGGATGGGTTCAAAGCCCCATCCACAGCTCAAAGACAGTTCTGCCTACCGTCAAATTAGGCCCACCACACTGCCGAAGCTTGAACGAACCTGCCTGCCGATGACCAGGAGGTTGGGATCAAGCACCGATGTGTCGTCGGCCAGCCAGAACGCGCCGATAGTTCGCACACTAGAGAGGTAGGACTACGCCCGTTGGATTCTAGGCCCTCGTGGACCTAATCCCGGGGGCAGGTCAGCCTCAAGCCCAGATGGCCCAAGCTCTCAAGGTGTTCTCACCGATGTTGTGGCCACTAGGTAGGTAGCCGTAAAGACCATCTCGGAGAGCCAGCGGCGGAAGGACTCATTGTCGCTGAACTGCTTGAACAGCTCGGTGTGGTCTGAGAGCAATTCCGTCATGGCGCGTTCCAAGGCTTTGTCGTGCTCGACCCGTGCGTTCTGCCGGTCGGAGTTGGCCATTGCGTTCTGGTAGGCCCTGTCGCCCGCTACCTTCGCGGGCAACTCCTCAGCAATCACCTTCTCGATCTTGTCCTGGTCCTTCCACTCGATGTTGCCGAACCGGTCGTTGAACTCCCTGATGATGTCGGAAAGGCGGTCCATCTCCGGTCCCGGCTTCGGTCCTCCGCCCTCGGTGGGGACCGGGTCGATCTCTGCGTCCTCGTCGGGAAGCTGGATGTCCTGCACCGCCTGCTTCTCCACCCGGTAGCTGTCCATGTCGATGGCTTCGAGAATGCCCTTGGACAAGTCGTCCTCTGCGGGCGCAGGCAGCTTGGGAACGAGGAAGGTCAGGAAGATGGAGAGCTTCTCCCATTCGGCGACGGTGTAGGGCAGGATGGCCGCCAGGAACCCGTAGGCCCGGAGGAACGCCTTCGCCTTGCCCTTGAAGTCCACCTGGCCGTCTTCGTCCAACTGCTCCCGGTAGACCGAGACGCAGGCGTCCAGGATGGGATCGAGCCGGTCGCGGTCGGCTCCCGAGAGGTACCGTTCCACCAGTTCGTCAATCTGTGCCGGGGCGTAGACTTGATAGCCGTCCAGCGCCGCCTTGAGGTCGTGCAGCCTGTCGGGGTCGGTCTCCTCCGCCAGAATCGTGGTGCGGTAGTAGGGGGCGAAGCCGGCCTGGATGGTGTCGGCATCGTTGGCGAAGTCCAGCACGAAGGCGTCATGCTTCTTGGGGTGCGCCCGGTTGAGACGGGAGAGCGTCTGCACTGCCTTCACGCCCGACAGTGGCTTGTCGACGTACATCGTATGCAGCAACGGCTCGTCGTAGCCGGTCTGGAACTTGTCAGCGCAGACCAGAAATCGGTATGGGTCCTCCTGAATCCTGTCGGCTATCACGTTGGATGAGAAGGCGTTGAGGGACGCTTCGGTGACTTTCGTTCCGTCGTACTCATGCTCGCCTGAAAAGGCGGCGATGGCCTTGTATGGGCTCTTGCGTTCAGCCAGATAGTCCCGTATGGCGTAGAAGTAGGTGATGGCCCGCTGGATGCTGCTCGTGACCACCATGGCTCGCGCCTGCCCGCCTATCTTCTGCAGGCCGGCCACCTGCTCGTGGAAGTGGTCCACCATGATCTCCGCCTTCAGTCTGATGGCGTGGTCATGGTCCTCCACGTATCGGCGTAGCTTCTTCCCAGCCCGCTTGGTGTCGAACTCCGGGTCGCTCTCGACCGTCTTCACCAACCGGTAGTAGCTGTTCACCGGCGTGTAGTCTTTCAGCACGTCGACGATGAACCGCTCCTGGATGGCCTGCTTCATGGTGTAGGAGTGGAAGGGGACGTGGGGTGTCTTCCCGCCCTCGGGAACGGGGTCGCCGAATATCTCCAGGGTCTTGTTCTTAGGGGTGGCAGTGAAGGCGAAGTAGCTGGCGTTGTTCAGCATCCTCCTTGATTCCATCAGCCGGTTGATCTTGTCCTCGGTGGTCTCGTCTTCTTCCTCGGCGCCCGCTTCTCCCAGGGCCATGGACACCGACGCCGACGTCCGCCCGCCCTGGCTCGAATGGGCTTCGTCGATGATGATGGCGAACCTGCGGCCCCGGTGCTCGTTGCCGATGGCGTCCAGGATGAACGGGAACTTCTGAACCGTGGTGATGACGACCCGCTTGCCCTCCTGGAGCAGCCGCCGCAGGTGGCCGGAGGTCTCGGCGTGACCGACGACGGAACCGACCTGGGCGAACTGTCTGATAGTGTTACTAATCTGCCTGTCCAGCACCTTGCGGTCCGTGACGACAACCACGGTGTCGAAGACGATCGCGTCGTCCCGCTCCAGCCCGATCAGCTGGTGGGCAAGCCACGCGATGGAGTTGGACTTGCCGCTGCCCGCCGAGTGCTGGATCAGATACTTCGGGCCGACTCCCCTATCGGACGCATCGGCTAACAGCTGCCGCACCACGTCCAGCTGGTGGTAGCGGGGCCATATCTGCTCCCGCCTCTTTCGGCCCGTCTTGTCGTCCCTGCTCTCCACAATCTGTGCGTAGTTCTCGATGATATCGATCAGCCCGTCGCGGGTGAGCACCTGCTTCCAGAGATAGTCGGTCTTGAGACCGTTGGGGTTGGGCGGATTGCCCGCGCCGTCGTCCCATCCCTTGTTGAAGGGCAGGAACCATGACGCCTTGCCTTTGAGATGCGTGCAGAACTGCACCTCGTGGTCGTCGACAGCGAAGTGGGCGAGGCATCTGCCAAGCTCGAAGAGCCTCTCCCTGGGGTTGCGGTCCCGCTTGTACTGCTCGACGGCGTCATCCACCGTCTGCTTGGTCAGGCTGTTCTTCAGTTCGAAGGTGGCAACGGGCAGGCCGTTGACGAACAGGCACAGGTCCAGGGCAAGCTGTGCGTTGTCGTTGCTGTAGCGGAGCTGCCTGGTCACGCTGAAGCGGTTCTGCCCGTACAGGACCCGAGCCTTCTCGTTCCCCGGCGATGGCGTGCCGTACATGAGGTCGATCTGGTGCGGGCCGTGCTTGATGCCCTTCCGCAGCACGTCGATGGTCCCGCGCCGGGTTATCTCACCTTGCAAGCGGGCCAAGAACCTGCGCCGCGTGGGGTTGTCTGCGTCCAGGGCCAGGGACTCGGCGGCCGTGGGCTGTGTGATCCGCAGGAAGGCGGAGAGCTGGGCGAGGTCCACGCAGAACTCCCGGTCGTGGTCCTGCGGGTCGCCGCATATCCAGCCGACGCCGTAGCCTGCCGGTCGCTCGCGCACCATGCCGTCCTGCGGCGGGTCGCAGGGCGCGCCCGTCAGCGCTTCGCAAATGAGGCGCTCAAGCCCCTTCTCGCTGGTGTCGGTGGTCACGCTATGTCTCGTCTCTCGTCGGGATGGGGACTTCCCGCACTTCTCCTGGCTGTATTCCCTCAATAGCGGCGCGAATGGCTTCCGTTCCCTCCAAGGAATAAGGCCAAGTGGTGGAAAGCACTACGATCACGGACAGAGGCCGCTGAGCAAGGTTCTGCTGATACTTCATGCTCTGGTCGGTAGTGATAAGCAGTTCGTAGCCCTCACTTTCCACAACGTCCAGCAGGTCACCGTTGCCAAGTGTGTCCCAACCCCTCTCTTTCGCGGTATCGACGACGTGGCCGTGGAGGTCCCTTCGGAGCGGCGCAGGAGTTCCGTGGTCAAACAGTATCTTCAAGGCTGCTCACCGGCACGGGCGCTTTCAGGGAGTCGGCCACGTGCTGGAGGACCGCCCTTATCTTCCATTCCTCCTCCATCTGGAACCACTCCATGAACTCTCCGACGGTGGCGCCGGCCTCCAGGTTCTCGAACAGGGCGTAAACGGGCAACCTGGTATCTGTGAACACCCAGGCCCCGCTCACTTTGCCAGGTATGCTCTCTACCGCCGGGCATTTGCTCCAGTCCGTCATATCGTCCCCCTCCTCTTCACTTGATGGTACCATCGGTCAGCTTGTTAGTGTGCTGCTAGACCCTCCCACATGCTCTGTCACGTTCCGTCTACTGAAATATGGGTATTCCGCGTCTCGTCTTCAGTCCCAATTCACCAATAAGCCTTGCGCTGAGAACACGACAGGATAAGTAGATAGCGATCGCGTCAGCAACTGAGAACATATGGGAGTCAAGATCTATGTTCTCAATCGTGTGTTTCGCCCTATTATAGACCGCTCGATTCAAGATGATCAGCGGTTTCCGTATGATTCCGTCCAAACGCCTACCCTCCGGGGTATACAAGAGCCTGCCTACAGAGGCCGATTGATCCTCATGAATCCTCAACCGGCGCTTGAGGCTGCCTTCGAGGTGGTGGCATGAGTGCGTAACTATGTCTCGGCAGAGCCACTCAATGTTCTTCATGTCCAGAAGCATCGCCACATACTGGATTCCCCGGAAGACTGGCCTGTCTGCAACTTCGTACACACCGGTATATGAGCCGTTAGGAGTCTGCTCCTCGATGTCTACGAAGCCTAGTCCCGGAATTGTTCTGTCAATTGCCGTTAGATCGTCTATGACAGACTTGTCTCCCAAAGCAAGGTGTTCTGCAATCCTACCTATGTCAGGAATGTGTTGGGGAAGCCCAACCAGCGCTAGGATGTGAGCCACTTCAGGGCGCAGAGGTCCGTTTCGTCTGCGCCCATCAACAGAACCCATGTATGTCACTGTAGGCCCCCCTCGTCGTCCGCTTCCGGCAGTTGCCCCACCACCTCGCGCACGTCCAGTTTGCCGGTCACCACGTCTGCGACGAGCCGGGTGCGGTACTCGAGCACCAGCTCGACCGGGCGGCGGGCGCGGGCGATGGCGGTGTCTACGCCGACGGTTGCATCCTCAAGGTTCTCGACGATGGCGTGTTGTTCGGGAAGGGGTGGGACAGCGACTGGAAAGTTCTGCAACATGGGAAGCCGCAAAGAGTCTACCGTGGATTTCGCTGTTCCTTGAAAGACCTCGTTGCTTAGCGTAGACCTAAAGTAGTGAAAGAAGTACTTACCAGCAATTTGTCTAAAGTTGCTGAACTTGTAAACACGCTGGTGGTAATCGAACTTCCCGTTGATGTAGTGGAACACCTTGCCTACGCCCACACCATCTCCAGCTGTCAGCACCGCCTCACCATCGAAGGACCATGTGTTTATCCTTTCGACGGATTGAGATCGCACGAAGAAGGGATACTTACCTCCATCCTCTCGGTTAATCGTATCCCGTCCACCGGTCCCAATGCCGGCTAGCGATCGCAACCGTCGCACTTCCCAGTGCTCCGGCACATCGCCCATCCACTCGACGCCTGAGGGCTTGAGGCGGACGTTGGGATCGAGGCCGCGAGTGACGGCCCGGTTGACGATGGCCTGCTTCTCCTCCTCCAGCAGCGCGATGAGCTTCCGCTTGGCGCTGACGTACCGTCGGATGCGCCGACCCACGTAGTCCAGATACCGCACGATGGCGTGCTGCTCGGGAAGAGGTGGGAGGGGGGTCGGCATGTTGGCATACTTCTCCCCGTTCACGTTCTCAATGGTCGATGAGATAGCCATAACACGCAGGAAGGCGTTGAATGCCTCCGCCTTTGTGAAGAAGAAGAGATACTTGGGGAGAATCGCCGCGCTCGGGACGAAGCGCACAAGGTATCCTGCGTAGGCGCACGGTCCATGCCGGGCAGCTGCGTAAAGGAAGCTACGACCGACCGTTCCGCTACGGGACAGCAAGACATCCCCGTCGCTTAGAACATATCCCTCTGCAAGCTCTGCCGGGAGAAACACGCCCTCGCCAAGAAGTCTGCCATCTTCAGCAATGTCCGTCGTCCGCAAGAAACGGATGCCCTCCGCTTGATACTGAGTGGCAGCAACATTCGCTCCGTAGAGTGCGGACCCGGAGCAGACGTGCTTGAGCCGCCGCACGCCCCAATGTGCTGGCACATGGCCGAGCCACGGAAGGCCGGAGGGACGATAGACGGAGTAGGGGCGGAGGATTGCGGTCACGGGAAGATGTCCTCCTCCAACTCCTTCAGAACTTCAGACGTCTGTTTGAGTGCTGGTACCAAATGCTGCAATGCAAACTCACTGCGAGAGTTGCCCAAATTGTCGATATGCGTGGTCTTCTTGATATACTCAAACAGTTCGCGGGTAATCTGCTTTAGGTCTCCATATTCTGAACTGGCACCAGAAAGGAGGGCTTGGTATTTGCCGGATATGTCAGAGGCAAGCTGCTCCCTATTATTCATGACGAGAAATGTCCTCAAAACTCGACAATCGTAAAGGTAGTTTTTCAATTCTCGGAAATTTAATACATGTATACCTTCTTGGATTTTCCTCTCACGTGCCTCTTCAGTCATCTCGTCTCGGTCGATAAGCCTCCACACCCTTGCGCCCTTCGCAACAGCCTTAAGGACGGCAATCAGATCCTCGCTTCGCTCCACTTCTTTGGCTCCGCCATGTGAAACAAACAGGGTATCCGGATGGCTGTCGGAAAAGATGGAATTGTAACAGTCTGCATCGAATCCTTCGTCGGCCCTTGTCCTGCCCCCTTCGCATATAACAATCGTGGCTGGTGCCATCAGATCTGCGAGGTCATCCAATGCGACCGCATATGTCCGATGCCAGAAGGACCGGTTCGGGATACTAGGACGGATCTCGATCCGCTGGTCGAAATCACGATTCGAAAAATCCAAGAATGCTACTCCGTCCCCGCCTCTCATCATTTCATACGCCTTCCGCACAAAGCCAATAGCATGAGTAGCAATCCACAACTGTGATTCGCCTGGTAGGAGGTCCATCATGGTCTCAAGTAGCGGTCCATGGAGAGCAGTTGCGACATGTGCCTCTGGCTCATCTATACAATAGATTGCGTCCTGATATTCTTGTCGCTTCACAAACATGTCAAGCAGTAGATCAAAGGCCGCCTTCTCTCCTCCCGACAGATTCTTGTAATGAAAGCCAGTGGAGGTTCCTTTGGTGAAACGAAAGACCCCGGAGTTCCGCATTCCTCCAAAATCTTGCAACTCAAGAGTCGGTTCCCTGAACAACTTTCGCATTGTTGCCTGAAGCGGACCCAAGAACTCTCTTCGATACTGGTCGAATGTGGTTCCACCAAGCGCATCACCATCGAGGTCTGCTTGGCGCTTCCAGGCCAATCGAGAATAGTTGTCAGATACTGCCTGGTCTGGGTCGATGATACGCGAGAGGCGTACAGTTTCTGATGACGGCTGGACAGTAGCCAGGTTCGTCAACTGAAAGTCCGACTCATTCCTATAAGCAGAGCGTATGCAAAAGATACCTTGCCACCTATCCCGTCCAGGCTGGCCGGAGTGAAGCTCTACCTGGATTCTCCGCGAGAGGTCTCGGGTCGTAGCTGGTACGTCGGGAATGTGTTCCATTTTCAAGTAGTAGCCACCCATCTGACCCGAGAGGGTGTAGTTCGCTCTGTTGGCATTAGACTTGAGCAGAAATGCATCAAACAGTGAAGACTTACCTGAGCCGTTCGGGCCGACTAGCACTACCAGCTTGGTTGACTCGGGAATATCGACGACCGCTAGGTCTGTGAATCTCTTGTAGTTCGACAGGTGAACACTCTTGACTCGCATAGGCGAAGTTCCTTACTGGTATTGCCCCACGATTTCCGCAAGCAATCCCTCCGTCTCCTGCTCCAGGGCCAGGATGTCGGCGCGTATCTCCTCCAGAGGGCGGAGCAGCTGCGGCTTGTAGAAGTGGCGGGTGAAGCTGATCTCGTAGCCAACCTTCACGCTGTCAGGGGTGTACCAGGCGTCGGGGGCGTAGGGCAACACCTCGCGGCGCAGGAACGCCTCGATGCCGCCTTCCTCCATCAGCGGCACCTGCTCGGTGTCCCGGAAGTCGGTGTCCGGCTCGTACTCGACGACGGCGGGCTTGCCCTTGATGGTTACGTTGAACAGGCCGTGAAGCGGGGCGGCTTCAACGCCCTTGTGGACCTTCTTGATGACCGGCGGCGCAGTCTCAGAGCGCACCCCGTCGTCCCCCGATCGTGGTCGGGGGCAGGCCTTGAGCGCCTTGATTTCCTTGGCGGTGTAGGCCTGGTCCGGGTCGATGCCCTCGATGCGGAGGGGCCGCTCCACGGTGACCTTCCAGTAGCCGAAGGCCTCGTTGGGGAATATCTTCGACTGCTCGGTCTCCGCAAAGGCGAGGAAGGCGTCGCAGATGCGCCGGATGTCTTCGTCGGCCAACTCGCAGTTCTTGCTGCCAAGGTTCTTGCGCAGGGGCCTGTACCACTGTGTGGCGTCGATGAGCTGCACCTTGCCCCGGCGGTGCGCCGCCTTGCGGTTGCTGAGCACCCAGATGTAGGTGGCGATGCCGGTGTTGTAGAACATGTTCAGGGGCAGGGCGACGATGGCCTCCAGCCAGTCATTCTCGATGATCCAGCGCCGGATGTTGCTCTCGCCCTGTCCGGCGTCGCCGGTGAAGAGGGAGCTTCCGTTGTGCACCTCGGCGATGCGGCTGCCCATCGGTGTGTCGTGCTTCATCTTGCTGAGCATGTTGGCCAGGAACATCATCTGGCCGTCGCTGGAGCGGGTGATGAGGGAGTAGTCGGGGTTGCCGCCGTGTTTCACGACGAAGCGCAGGTCTGTGATGCCGGACTTGCCGCCCATGCGCTCGAGGTCGGTCTTCCAGCTCTTGCCGTAGGGCGGGTTGGAGAGCATGAAGTCGAACTCGCGGGCGGGGAAGGCGTCGGCAGAGAGGGTAGAGCCGAACTGCATGTTGTCGGCCTCAGCCCCCTCTCCCTTCAGGATGAGGTCGGCCCTGCTTATGGCGTAGGTCTCGGGGTTCACCTCCTGGCCGTAGAGATGCACCGATGCCTCCTTGCCACCCTCGGCGGCCAGCTGCGTCAGCGCCGCCTCGGCGACCGTCAGCATCCCGCCGGTGCCGCACGCGCCGTCGTATACCAGGTAGGTGCTGGACCTGACCTCATCGGCGACCGGCAGAAAGATGAGGCGCGCCATGAGTTGCACCACGTCCCGGGGGGTGAAGTGCTCCCCTGCCTCCTCGTTGTTCTCCTCGTTGAAGCGCCGGATGAGCTCTTCGAAGACGGTGCCCATGCCGTGGTTGTCCAGGCCCTCCAAGCGCACGGAGCCGTCGCCGTTCAGGACGGGCCGAGGGCTGAGGTTGATTGAGGTATCGAGGAATTTCTCTACCAGGAAGCCCAGGGCGTCCGCGTCCACCAGCGTGGGAATCTGGTTGCGGAACTTGAACTTGTCCAGGACCTCTTGGACGTTGGGCGAGAAGCCGTCGAGGTACGCCTCGAAGTCGGCCCGCAAGCGTTGTGACTGGCCGAGGGATGTAAGGTCGCGGAGTCTGAAGGGGGACGTGTTGTAGAAGGCCTCACCGGAGGCCTGGCGCAGTGCGAAATCCTGATTGGTGATGCCGGCAACATCCAACCGCTCCTTGGCGGCACGCACCTCATCCTTGGTCGGTTCCAGAACGGCGTCCAGACGGCGGATCACCGGCATGGGCAGGATGACGTCACGGTACTTGCCCCGGACGTACACGTCCCGGAGCACATCGTCTGCAATGCCCCATATGAAGCTGCTAATGTTGAGTGTAGTCACCGGCTCGTCATGCTCCTATAGGCTGCCTTCACCATCTGGTCAAGGGCTACGGCCGCTTCCTCGTTGAGGCGTGGGTCCGAGTGGAGGCAGGACGATATCACCGCGAGGGGTTCCGGTTCTCCCTTGGCGGTGGCGCTCCTGACGAACCTGTCGAAGTCCAACCCTGACCACGCCGCCAACGCAGCGAGGCCGTTCGCGTCAGGATGCTTGCCTTGGGACATGCGGCTCAAGGTGGATGCGCTGATGCCGCACTCCTCCGCCACCTGCTTCCACGTGCAATGGCGGGCCTGCCTCTCTGCATCCAGAGCGGCGAAGAAAGCGCCTCCGTTGAATCTCGCTGTCCTAGCCATAGGCCTCTCCTTGGCGTTACACATCCCCCGATGATAATCACCGGCAGTGGAATGAATTGCCCATTCGATTATTGCAACTCTATGGTATCGTTGCAACATCGCTAAGGGACTGGTTACTGTCCAGACTCGGGGAAGTCTGATCCCTCCGAGCAGCACCTGTTTCCTAGGGATGGTTTCAAAGCCCCATCCAAAGCTCAAAGACAGTTCTGCCTACCGTCAAATTAGGCCCACCTGACTTGACGAAATCAAGAACCTTCACCTTGAGGTTTACATTGGCGCTTTAGGCATCCCGTCATAGGGGCCTACTGTGCTGCGAACTCCTTCAGCGGGTGGTCGCGTGTGTTGGCCATGCAGTCTACCGGCCAGCGCTAACCCGGCCATGACCCGCAAGAGTGTCATCGTAGAACTTGCCCTCCCCACCCTGCCACCGCGAAGCCGCCCCAGGTGAGGCACGCCGAAGAGCCTGCGCAAGGGAGCGATCAACCGGCGACGAATGTTGCTATCCCGTCGGGCGAAGAAACTGGTCCACAGCGCCAAGGTCCTTCGCTCTGGTCACGGCGACCATTGGAAGGTCCGGGGCGCTCCGTGGCTCGTTTCCGCCGGGTTGAGGTCTGGGCGCACCGGGGCCTCACGGGCAGAACTGCAAGTCACCCCCCAGGAAGAATCTCAATTGGCGTTGCAAACTGCTTGGTACGCACCCGCTCAATCGGTTTCCATCCAGGGACAGCTCGTGCAGGTTGGTGAGGCTGCCCAGCTCCGGCGGTATCTCCCCGCTCAAATTGTTGCTGCCGAGGGTCAAGGATTCCAGGTTGGTGAGGCTGCCCAGCTCCGGCGGTATCTCCCCGCTCAAGTCGTTGTCGTTTATGAACAGCAGTTCCAGGTTGGAGAGGCTGCCCAGCTCCGGCGGTATCTCCCCGCTCAAGTCGTTGTTGAAGAGGATCAGCCTTCTCAGGTTGGCGAGGCTGCCCAGCTCCGGCGGTATCTCCCCGCTCAAGTCGTTGTCGAAGAGCTCTAGCGATTCCAGGTTGGCCAGGCTGCCCAGCTCCGGCGGTATCTCCCCGCTCAAGTCGTTGTCGAAGAGCTCTAGCGATTCCAGGTTGGCCAGGCTGCCCAGCTCCGGCGGTATCTCCCCGCTCAAGTCGTTGTCGAAGAGCTCTAGCGATTCCAGGTTGGCCAGGCTGCCCAGCTCCGGCGGTATCTCCCCGCTCAAGTCGTTGTCGAAGAGCTCTAGCGATTCCAGGTTGGCCAGGCTGCCCAGCTCCGGCGGTATCTCCCCGCTCAGCAGGTTGAAGTTGAGGTCCAGCGTTTGCAGGTTGGCCAGGCTGCCCAGCTCCGGCGGTATCTCCCCGCTCAGCAAGTTGAAGTTGAGGTCCAGCGTTTGCAGGTTGGCCAGGCTGCCCAGCTCCGGCGGTATCTCCCCGCTCAACTGGTTCCAGTTGAGGCCCAGCGTTTGCAGGTTGGCCAGGCTGCCCAGCTCCGGCGGTATCTCCCCGCTCAAGTCGTTGTTGAAGAGGATCAGCCTTCTCAGGTTGGAGAGGCTGCCCAGCTCGGGCGGTATCTCCCCGACCAACTGTTGCTGAATGAGGGACAGCCCAATGACTCGACCGTTGTCGTCAGTGGTAACGCCTTCCCATTCACTGATCGGAGCGTCGCTCCGCCAGTTTTCGTTATACCGCCAGTTGGGGCCGTTCGTGGCGTTGTAGAACGCCACAAGCGCCTCCCGGTCCGTTTCGGCCGATGTGTTCGCAGGCGGAGGCGAGGGCGTGGCCTCTTCAGAGCCGGATGTGCCCTGCTGGGTCACTGGTATAGCCGACGTACCTTCAGAGGCGGGCGTGGCCTGGGGCATAGCAGTAGCCGTGGCCCCGTCGGAAACGGATGTGGCGGTGATCTCGCCGGTGGTCGCTGGCGTCTCCGTCGCCGTTGCGCGTCCCACGTCCCCGCCTCCCGCCGCCTCCGCGGTCACCGTCGGCCGCGACTCTACGGCGGACGTGGGGCTGGCCGGTTCCTCTCCTTCGCAGGCCACGAGTAGTGCTGGAAGGCACAGGGCCAGTATGGTGATAAGCAGAAAGATTGGAGAGTGGATTCTCATGTTCGTTCCTCCGAATCGTTGGTCCGCTGCCAAAGGGGTCCCTCTCCAGGCTATGGTTCGCGCCCCTTGAATTCGATGGAGGTGGAGGGAGCCGGCGGCGCGCTGCCAGAGGAGCGGGGCTCCAGCGATTCAAGAGGAGTAAGACTTGCCGCCAAGCTTTCGCAGAGTGTAGTCAGAGTGTAGTCAGAGTGTAGTCAGAGTCAGTGGGGAGGGTCAACAAGGAAGGAAGATCGCATGAACATAGTATGGGCGATTTGCAGCTAGCCTGACACGGCTCCAGTGGGCCGGTGGCTCTTTGCAGGCTATCTATACCAGCCCGGTTGATATCCCTATTCAGGCGATGTACTGAAACGTTCGCATTGCGGTACCGGTCAGGCCCACCTGACTGGACGAAATCAAGAACCTTTGTATTGAGGTTCACTCTGGCACTGTAGGGGCACCTCAACGGCAAGCCTGCTAAGCTGCAACTGACTCCCGCACAACGAAGGCGGAAGAGTTTGACTCGCCGTGCCCCGACATGGAGACGAAGAGAGCACAGCTATGTCTCTGAGAGTAGCCCACTGGAACGTCGAGTGGGCCACACCCAGGTCCCGGCGAACCGTGGAAATCCTGAGCCGTATTAGTCGGCACTCCCCCGAAGTCGTCTGTCTCACCGAGACGCATGTCGATCTGCTATCTCAACCTGGCCACACAATTTGCTCGCGGCCCGACCACGGATACACGATCAGGGAGGATCGCCGGAAGGTAATCCTCTGGTCGCGGGAACCATGGGATCAGGTCGACAGGGTGGGCTCCGACACGATGCCACCCGGACGATTCGTGTCAGGCGTTACACGCACGTCAGTGGGGGAGGTCGCTGTTATCGGGGTCTGCATCCCCTGGTTCGGATCACGGACCGAAGCCAGCCGCACAGTGGGACGCAAGATGCGGTGGGAAGATCATCAACAGTACCTGACCGGCTTGGCTGAAGTTCTGGCTGGAGGGCAGGCAAGGCGGTTGATAGTCATGGGCGACTTCAATCAGGCTATTGGGCCGGATAGTCGAGCACCGCAGGAGCTTCAATTGGCACTTCGGCGGGCCTTCCCGCCGAGCATGCGCATTGCCACATCAGAACTTGCCTTCCAGGAGCGCAGAAGCATCGACCACATTGCACTGAGCGCGGATTGGGTGGTTAGCCGTTTGGATGTGATCGGCAATATGCACGAAGGAAGGAAACTATCGGACCATTTCGGCATCGTCGCCCACTTGTCTGTCCAACACTTCCTATAGGGTGTTCGGAGGCTCGCAGTATCGCCCAGAGCAAGTCGCCTTCTGCTTGCGCCAGGCTGAGGCAGGCACACCTGTAGCGCCGGTCTACCGAACGTATCGTTACACCGTCATCACACTAGGTGGCGAGGGCCACGATCAGAGCGGTTATGCTGATCACGACAGCCGCTGCGGCTATGCTGAGAAGCATGAGGAGCATGCTGCGCACCCTGATGGGCTCGTCCTGCAGGGCCGCTATGGCCTGATCCAACCTGGCTTGGACCTCCTCTACAAGCTCCTTCCGGGCAACATCTAGGGCTGCTGCGTACTGTCGCTGCTGCTCTTCCCGCGCTTCGGCTGCGGCTTGACTAATAGCGTTGACTCCCACTTCGGAGACCTTCTTTGCAATGGGGTCCGCAGCTGACGCAGTCATCCCAGTGTCCTCCCTTTGGCGCGTTCTGGGCCTCGCGGAGGCGCCGCGCTTTGGAGTCGGGGATAGGGCACGCTGCGCAGCCCGGAGGGACACAAGTTCAAATGTTGGCATGCTTCGCAGAGGTCTCCGCTGAGTCTAGGTTCAGCGTACCACAGAGGAAATATGCCTGCCATCAGACTTGCTGAGAGTTGGCGCCGGGCAGAAAGTGTGGCAAACAGCAAAGTGGGACAGTCAGAAACTCGAGAGACCAAAGAGGGAGGAGCCTTCTGGTCCTTTCCGCCGTCCCCAGAGTGCGCTAGGCGCGTCCGACAGCATCGTCGATGCGCCGGATGAGGGAGGGATCAAGAGGGCCCGCAGCCTCTGCGGCGATGCATTCGCGGAGTTCGCGACGGTCCTTTACGCCGAGCACGACCGTCGATACGCCGGGCATCGAAAGGGCATAGCGGTGGGCGAGATAGGCAGAAGAGTCGCCAAGCTCGGCGGCGATCTCGCGGAACGGCGCCGCGCGGTCGTAGTCGGCGGCGTCGGGGTGGTCAGCGGGGAGCGGACGGTCGAAAGCGCTGGTCAAAGCCCCCGCCTGGACGGCGCGGATTCCCATGACGGCGACGCCGTTGGCGTTGGCGGCCGCGATGATCTCGCGCGGCCTCGCAGGACCTGCGAAGCGCCGCAGTCCGCCCGCTGAGTCGAGCAGGTTCGCGATGCACTGGACGTAGCCGGGCCGCGGACCATCGTTGAGCAGCCTGATGATGGCGTCCGGCTCGCCGATGCCGGTGAGCCCCCAGTAGCGGATGCGCCCCTCGGCGGCGAGCCGCTCGAACGCTTGTGCGACGGCCTCTGCGACAACCTCGGCGGCCGTCGCTCCCTCGGTCTCCTCACCTCCGAGCGTGACCCAGTTGTGCAGGAACATCACGTCGACGTGGTCGAGTTTCATGCGCTGCAGGCTGGCGTTGAGGCTTTCCGAGAGAAGGTCGTAGATCTGGCACGGAGGGGCGCCGCCGACGCGGCACTTGGTCGTGACGCGGACAGCGGAGGGAAGGTTGCCGTTGAGCGCGTCGCCAATGACCGCCTCGGCTTCACCGTTGCCGTAGGACGGCGCGAGGTCCAGGAGGTCGATGCCGGAGTCGACGGCCTCGCGGACAGTTGCCACACACTCCTCGTGCGTCGTGGGTCCCCACACTTGGCCGATGCCGCCGCCGCCGAGCGTGATGGCGCTCACCGCGCCCAGTTCACCAAAGGGTCGTTGCTGCATGAGCTCTCCAGCGGCGCTAGGTTGTAATCACGATTCAGCCCGCGGGTGAATCCTTCGGCAATTCGCTAGCCTGGCTTTCTTCCCCATGGCGCCCGTAGCGATCCAAATGCCAGTTTCTGCAACCAGGGTTCCCTTCCGACTGACCGTTACGACGGCTGCGTCGCCGTGGACAGACGCCGCTGCGCCTCCGCGTACACGTCCGGTGGCAGGGAGCCGAGCTCCGCTGTCCGCAGGTTGTCCGCAAGGTGCTCCATGCTCGCCGTACCCACGATTGTGGTGTGCATGCTGGGATTGGAGATGGTGTAGCGGAGCATGAACTGCGTACGGGTCATGCCATCCAGCAGCTCGTTCAGGTTGGCTTCTTCCCACAGCGCCCACCGGTCGCCGCCGTGCCCGCCGCTGTCGGGGTCGCCCTTGGCGCCGCCGCCGCGCACTATGACCCCAGCACCTGCCGCGCACGCCTGCGCCATGGCGTTTTCATGCTCACGCTCAACGGCCGAGTAGGGGATCTGGAAGGCGTCGAATACGCCCATGTCGATGTGGTCCGGCAGGTTGGGCAGGGTGCCGGACATGCCCAGGAATCGCACCTTGCCCTCGCGCTGAAGGTCCAGCAGCGTCCCCACGGCACCGTGCTGTTCCAATTCAGACACCGCTGGGCTGGCGTGGAACTGCACGAGGTCGAGGTGGTCCGTGTTCATGCGGCGCAGGCTCTGCTCCACGCCGTTGACGATATTCTCGCGGGTGAAGAAGTGGGGGAAGCGCCCGCCGGTTGACACAGCGTCCGAGGGCGGGTCACCCTCGGTGGCCCAGCAGCCGCACTTGGATGCCAGGAAGTACTCGTTCCGGCGGTGGGATATGTGCCGGCCGATGAGCTCTTCGCTCACCCCGTAGTCGATGGACGTGTCGATCAAATTGATGCCGCCGTCCAGCACCGCGTTCAGAATGCGACCGGCCTCCTCGGGGTCAACGTGACGGCCGCGAGGTGCGCCCCGCAGCTCCATTGCGCCGTAGGCCAGCGCGGTGACCTCATAACCTGTGCGTCCCAGCGTCCGCTTTACAATGTCCGCCATCACGTTCTCCTATCTAGAGCTACCCTGAATACTCGCAAACCTGAATACTGCCGACTTGGTGCAGGGCGTGGCCCTGCCAGCACTCGTCGAACGCTCTGGTGAGGCGGCAAGCTCTTCCGATATCGGTGCGATGATCGTTATGGGCATGTCCCAGCTAGTATAACAGCACATCCCGGAGCATCTACCTATCCAGGCTGAGATCAGCCACCAGCAGCTTGAGCTTGCGACTCTCCTCCTCTAGGACCCGCAGCCGCCTCGCCTCGGCCACGTCCACCCCCCTGGAACTTCTTCCTTCAACCGGCTGAAGGTCTGCTCCCAGAGCAGGTGGCCTTCCTGCTTGTGCCGGGCTGAGGAGGGCAGACCGGCGGAGGTCTGTCGCAAGATACAGGTCAGCGTGGCGGACCTGAGCCTGGATATACAGATGCTCCAGGATGTGCTGCGTATGCTTAGGTTCAGGTCATTGAGGGCCGATTCCAGCATGGTCCGGAACCATGCTGCAAGGTCCGGCGGCTATATTGGCGGGCACCACCACGATGGGCAGTGGTAGGACGCCCCGCCTTGGACGGTACTGGAATTGGACTGAGCAACCGCTTATGTCTTACGCTACTGACTACGAAGATGAGCCAGACCGAGCTAGTTACCACCGAATCACGCCTAGACGAAGTCGTCGATTGCATATCGAGGACGCCGCAAGTCGCAGTCGACATCGAGTCGAACGGGTTCTTCAGGTATCCCGAGCGCGTCTGCCTCGTGCAGCTCGCATCAGCCGAGACCGCCTTTCTCGTCGATCCGACGGCGATAGACGATCTCCGACCGCTTGGTGACCTTCTCGGTGACCGATCGGTGGAGAAGGTCTTCCATGCCGCCGACAACGACCTCCGTAGCCTCGACAGGGACTGGGGATTCCGGGTAAACAATGTGTTCGACACCAGTATTGCCGCCGCCTTCGTTGGCTCCGAGCATCTGGGCTTGCAATCTGTAGTGGAGGAACACGCGGGGGTAAAGTTGGCCAAGGGTCGGAGACTCCAGCGGTCAGACTGGACGATGCGCCCCCTAACCCCTGAAATGCTCAGGTACGCAGCAGACGACGTTCTACACCTTCTGCAGGTCCGCGAAGCGCTATCGGCACGGCTAAAGGAGCTATCGCGGTTCGCATGGGCGAAAGAAGAGTTCGCGCGTCTGGAGAACGTCCGGCATACTCCTCCCGACCGCGAGTTGGCCTTCCTTTCGATCAAGGGTAGCCGCAACCTGGATGGCAGGAGTTTGGCTGTCCTGCGCTCTCTGTTCCAATTTCGCGAACAACAGGCCATCCGTCTCGATCGTCCGTTCTTCAAGGTGATATCGGATTCCGCACTCGTCAAGCTGTCGTCGGAGCCCGCGGCCGATCTCTCGGCCATCAAAGGGTTGGGCCGGTTCGGACGTCCGCCTGCCGACAGAGGCCTGAAAGCCGCAATCGAAGAGGGGCTTAGGTCTCGCCCCGTTACTAGGCCGAATCGGACGCGGAGCGAAGAGACATGGAGTCCCGCTGAGCGAGAGAGGGTCAGGACTCGCTTTCAGAGTCTCAAGACGTGGCGCAGTGAGTTAGGCAGGGGACTCCGATTGAACCCAAGTCTTTTGTGGCCGGCTGTGAGTCTGGAACGCCTGGCTGGGTGGCCCTGTAGCCTGGACGCCGAACTCGTTCGTCCTGAGGTCCGGAGTTGGCAGGAACGTGAGTTCGCTGGGGCGCTCAGAAGACTTGTCGCAACTCTGAGTTGAGCTGTTCCGGGCCACCGAATTGGACAAAATCGAGAACCTTTACTCTACGGCTTGAACAGCGACACCGTGCCAGCACCATTCAACGCTGTCCTCCATCAACCGCGCGTGGCAATCCAGACGACGTGATGCGCGCCTCCCTTGCGGCTGCTTCCACCACGCGCCCGAACTTTGACTTCATCCACCTCGAAACCGGCACGGCGCAAACGTCTGACGAATGGCGGTTGAGAACCGGCAGACCATATCGCCAATACCCCGCCCCGCCGCAACGCCGCGTAGGTGGCGGTCAGCCCCGGAAGACTGTAAAGCCAGTTGTTGCTCTTTCGGACCATCGCCTCCGCGCCATTGTCGACATCAAGCATGATGGCATCGTAGTCACCTCTGGCGGACGTTATCAACTGGACAACGTCGGCTTCATGGAGTTCAGTCCGTCGGTCGTCAAGAGGTCGGCCGGCCAAATCGGCAAGCACTCCCCGGTTCCATTCCACCACGGCTGGCACCAACTCCGCGACCACCACCCGGGCATCCTCGCCAAGGATGTCCAGCGCCGTTCTCACCGAGTAGCCCATTCCCAGACCGCCAATCAGAACGCGGGCCCTCGGCCGTTTTGCCAAGTTCTGACAGCCCAGCCTGGCCATGGCATCTTCTGAGCCATAAACCCGGCTGTTCATGAGCTCCAAGTTATCCGCTTTGAGTGAGAACTCAGAGTCACGTTGGTACAAAACGAGCTCCGCTCCTCCGCCAGGGGTTTGGGCCCGGCCTATCAACTGCCAAGGATGCATTGATACCTCACGATCATGTCTGGAGCAGCCGGGACAATATCCTAGGCGGGATCCGATTCCGTGAACCACTGGATCACCCGGGCGGTCTCTTTAGGTCTGTTTCAGGACGATGATGCTTCTCCCACAGTCGCTCTCCTGGATGCCGGAAACGGAGCGAAGTGGGCAACCTAAACCATAGCGGGGCCTGGGGCCCTTAGTCCAATCGGCCGAAACGATCTGACCTGCCCCCAGGATTAGGTCCACAGGGACCTAGAATCCAACGGGCGTAGTCCTACCTCCGTGGCGTGCGAACTCTCGGGGCGTTCGGTTACCCAAAGCGCTGTGGGGACGGACGGCATTGTAGTCGTCCCTCCACGTCTCCACAATGTGACGAGCTGCGGGCAAGCTCGTGAGCCAGTGCTCGTTGAGACACTCGTCCCGAAAGCGCTCGTTGAAGCTCTCGCTGTAGGCGTTCTGCACCGGCTTGCCCGGATCGATGAAGTGCAAGCGCACCCCGTGCTCATAGGCCCAGGTATCCATCGCCCTTCCCGCGAACTCTGGTCCATTGTCGACCACGATCAGCTCCGGCAGGCCCCGTTCAGCGCCCAGCCGGTCCAGGACCCGCGCCACCCGGAGACCGGGTAGCGACGTATCGACCTCGGCGGCCAGGCATTCCCGGGTATAGTTGTCAATCACGGAACCACCCAAGCGCAAGCGTGGGCGCCCACGCAAGGAGAAGCCAGCTCCCGAGAAGGCCGCACCCGCACCAGAGGACGGCGAACTCTTCCAGGGACACCGCGGGCCGGGGATCGGCTTCCTCGCCGACTCCATGCCGGAACGCCGGGACGGTGACAAGGATACCGTCGTGGCGGAGCGGCGCCGAGGAAGGCCGACACCATCCGGCCCTCACCCGCTGCGGTACCGGAACGGCATCGCTCCGCAGCCGCCGATCCCCGTGACTGGTTCCATCCCCGCCATCGGCGCAATGAGGCGGCCTCTATGCCTGGTGGGAGTGACCCACCGGACTTGACAAAATCAAGAACCTTCAGCTTGAGGTTCGTCTTGGAACTGTAGGCCGAGCCCAGTCCTCCTCGTCAGATGGCCATCGCCCCGCGGCCGATGGGCTCTCCAAGCAGCTTCCCATCGGCAGACTCCCTAGCAGCCTCACGCCGTGCAGTCGGGGAGGGTGAGGCGGGCCAGGTCATTGCTGGCGACGTTCCTCAACGCAGGCGGGATGCAGCCGGTGAACGGGTTGCGCGCCATCATCAGCTCCGTCGGCGTGTCCGCAAGGTCCCCCAGCTCCGTCGGGATCTGGCCGGTCAGTCGGTTGTTCGAAAGGGACAGCTTCACCAGTTCGCTCGGCCCCCCAAGCTCTGACGGCACCTCGCCGCTGAGCCGATTTTCGTCCAACTGCAGCACTTCCAGCCTGGACAGACTCCCCAGCTCCGTCGGGATCTGGCCGGTCAGTCGGTTGCTCGAGAGGGTCAGCTTCACCAGTTGGCTCAGCCCCCCAAGCTCTGACGGCACCTCGCCGCTGAGCCGATTTTCGTCCAACCACAATGCCTCCAGGCTGCTCAGGTTCCCCAGCTCGGCGGGAATCGGGCCCGTCAGCCGGTTGTCGCTGAGCAGCAGGCTTGTCAGAGGCAGACAGGCCTCCCAGCTCCGGCGGGATGGCACCCGTCAACTGGTTGCGGTTGAGCCACAGGACCCGCAGGCCCGTTAGGTTGGCCAGCTGGGCCGGCACCGTCCCAGTGAGGCTCTTCCCCACCAAGATGATGTCCGTGACCCGACCATCATCATGATG
The DNA here is from genome assembly GCA_965249315.1 of Dehalococcoidia bacterium. Classification (GTDB taxonomy): domain Bacteria; phylum Chloroflexota; class Dehalococcoidia; order Lucifugimonadales; family UBA1127; genus CBDBGD01. Next base: position 295,298 of record OZ252225.1, read on the forward strand.
AGTAGCGGTAGCAACCTTGTCATATTCCCCTCCTCCTTACTCAGCGCGACTGGTAGTTCGCCATGATTGCCGCCGGCCTCACTGCCTCACGTCACGGCGGCAGAGGCGACATTGCCGCGCTCGCTCACAGCGTTGGGCTGCGGCAGGCGTGTGGTTGCGGCGAGCCGAGGCTGGAGTTCAGCGAGCGGGCGGCGGCAGGACGGGCGGCCCGTCGGGGTGGTCGTATGCGCCGATGTTCACGTAGAAGTCGTGGAGCGTGTTTGCGTCCGTGTGCGCGACAGGGACATGGGCGTCAGGGCCCACTCGCCCACCCCAGTCTGTCACCCGCTGCTGGTGGGCCGCTGTTATCAGGGCCTTGAAGTCGGCCAGGCTCCATTCGATCTGCGAGCGGTACCGCTCATAGTCGACCTCACTCCAGTAGTTCCAGTAGGGATGGAGGACCACCACCATGCCGTCCTCCCTGCGATTGAGGCGCAGGCCGCCAAAGGTCTGCAACGTCTCAATGCCGTAGTCCGCGGCAGGTCCGACGAACTGAATCAGTTCCAGACCCTCGATCCCGCCTTCCGGCACCCAGTCGAACACAGAGTCGTCGCCTTGGACCAGATCGTTCTCAGCGGCCCGGCGCCGTCGCTCCGCCTCACGGCCGCTGACACTTTCGCGGAACGACCTGACCTCCGCAAGCAAGAGCGTCAGGGTTCGCGGGCCTGTCCCAAGGATGTACTCGTTCACCCGCACATCCCCGTAGCACGTGATCTTCCCCAGCTCGTCGTCGTCGGCCTCTTGGTCGGTGAAGTCAAGCCAGGTTGGAGAGCGCTCGGTCTTCCGTATCTCGCAGCGCACGGTCCCCGGCAGGAACGTGACGCGCAGCACCAGGTGGGCCGCGTCAATATCCGAGAATCGCATCAGGTGAGCTGCGGACCGCGGGGTGTCGGCCGGTGGGGCGATAACGGCCCTGCTATTGCTGTCCGTGTCATGGCGAGGGCACGGGTCCCCGTCACCGCCCTCTACGGGTGTGCAGGGCGGTATCGAGCCGGTGAAGTACGGGCGGTCTTGGGGTTGGTACTGGCGCGTGGCGGCATCACTGCTGCTGCACGCCGCCAGGAGCGCGGTCAGCAGCAGGCCTATGTGTAGCGAGCGTGTCGTCATCTCCTCCTTGAAGCTGGCCTTGATCTCTCTCTTCTCCTCTTTGGTGAAGTTGTGCTTCACCAGCAGCTTCATCTCGTCGCGCCATAGCTGCTTGGCCGCTGCCGCTGCCTTTTCTTCCGCATTGCGCTCGGTCTATGACGACCCACCGGGCTTGACAAAATCAAGAACCTTCAAGCTGAGCTTCGTGTTGGAACTGTAGTCTAGTCGGGCCTGTGGAAGCCGCACGTGGCCACTACTAGCTCCCGCCGGCTGGACCGTAGCACTTCGTGCTTATGCTGCCCCAAGGGCCTTCTGCAAGTCTTGAGCCACAGCGTGGGGTAATACCGCGCCATTTCGCCATCAACATCCATCTGACCAATTGGAAAGAGTGGTATATTGGCGTGGTTGGGGGCGGATTCAAAGCAGACCGTAGCTGCCGGCGTCATTCTCCCGCTTGTGGCAGACACATAATCCCAGACGACGGCCTCGCCTACAGCCTGGGTTCTGTTGAGGCTCAAGAGGAATCTTCGTGCGGTCCCTCAGAATACTGGCCAAGACTCCCAAGGCGGTTCCAGGCCTTATGGGTCTTGGCCTCCTCTGCCTGGTTGTGGCGTTTTTGTCCTGGTCCTGCACAGAAGATTCGCCTCCGACTCCTAGGCCGACTCTCGCGCGGCCCGCGGCAACCGCAGCGCCGACGCCAACACCTCTGGCGCTAGTTCCCGCAGCGCCCACTGCCACTCCGTCCCCCACGCCTGTAGCCCCCAAGCCCACGGCTACGCCGCCCATGCCGACACCCACGCCCTCCGCGCCGATATCGTCCCCAACAGCTACAGCCTCCCAACCCACACCGACCGCACCTGTCCCAATGACAACTCCCACCCCGACGCAGACCTCACCCGGCGAACGGTTCGTCGCCATCAGCAGCGGCGGCTACCACACTTGCGAGTTGCGCACAGATGGCGTGCCCGTCTGCTGGGGCGCTACTCCTGGGGACCAACACCCGAATTTCGGACCAATCGGGTTTGGACAGGCTACTCCTCCTCCGGGCGAGCGTTTTACGTCTATCAGCAGTGGCGCCTTTCATACTTGTGGGCTTCGTGAGGACGGCTCCCCCGTTTGCTGGGGGGCCGGACCAAACGACTACGCTGCCACGTTCGGGATTCAGGGGTACGGTCCGGAGTCTCCCCCTGAGGGCGAATCCTTTGTCTCCATCAGTAGCGGCGGGCTCCACATCTGCGGGTTGCGGCAGGATGGAAGCGTTGCGTGTTGGGGCAATGACGATCACGGTCAGTCATCCCCTCCCAAAGACGAGCAGTTCGTCGCTATAACCAGTGGCCTATACCACACCTGCGGGCTGAAAGAGGGTGGGGCCGCGGTCTGCTGGGGGCCAGGTCCTGCTTACGATGAACCCTGGGAGTGGGAGGAGATTCCCAATGTTCGCTTCGAGTCCATTCACGCCGGGGCCGGGTATACATGCGGCATTCCGGCGGACGGAAGAGGACACGCGTGTTGGGGTTACGGGTGGAATGACCTTGATTTGCCCATGCATCCAGACGGGTTCAACCGGTTTGCCCAGTTCAGCTCCGGCGGGGAGCATTGGTGCGGACTGTGGACCAATAGAACGGCCGTGTGCGGCGGGATCATGGGTGAAGGCTGGGGGTTAGACGATGAGGCCGTTGAGAGTCTCCGGAGCGGGAACGGTGGAGGAGAACTATGGATGGGACAGCGGCAGTATGCGTCCATCAGCAGCGGAGATACCCATACGTGCGCCATCGGCATTGATGAAGTGTCCCTTGTGTGTTGGGGCGATGACAGATTCGGCCAATCGTCCCCGCGTGGCGGGGAACGTTTGGCAGGTCCAGAGTCGGCCCCGTCTCCCGAACCCGATGCGCTGTTCATGGCCATCAGCAGCGGAGCAACCCACGGCTGCGGAATCACTAAGGACGGGACGGCCCAGTGCTGGGGGAACAATGACCACGGACGGGCATCGCCTCCTCCCGGAGAGAAGTTCCTGGACCTGAGCAGCGGATTCAATCACACCTGCGGTATACGCGACGATGGGCTAGTGGTGTGTTGGGGCCAGGATGATCAGGGACAAGCGTCAGCTCCCACGGAAGGATCCTTCAAGGTCATCAGCAGCGGCGGGAGTCACACGTGTGCCCTGCGCGACAACGGCGCCGCGGTCTGTTGGGGCGCCGATTTCTGGGGCGAGTCATCGCCTCCAGAGGGTGAGACCTTCGCCGACATCGACAGCGGCGCATACCACACCTGCGGCCTAGGGTTGGACGGCACAGCGGTCTGTTGGGGCCCGCAAATTGGAGACCAGATAGAGTTCTCAGAAGAAGTCAGCGAACAGGTAGGCTTCGGCCAGACTAGACCTCCCGAGGGAGAACGATTCATCGCCATAAGCAGCGGCAGCCTGCACACTTGTGCCTTGCGGGAGGACGGCACTCCGGTCTGTTGGGGAGACAACGGAAATCAACAGGCCTCGCCTCCCGAGGGAGAACGGTTCGTGGCCCTCAGCAGTAGTAGGAACCGATTGGATTCCCGCACATGCGGCCTTCGAGGGGACGGCACCGTGATCTGTTGGGGAGACGACGGCTTCAATTTTGGCTCCGGGCTAGGGTCGCCGCTGCCGGCTATGAGCTTCCAGGCGATCAGTCTTGGGGGAGACCACAGCTGCGGACTTCGAGAGGACGGGAGCCGGGCCTGTTGGCGCCTTGGGCTGGGAGAATCGTTCCCAGAGGGCATCAGCAGCGTAGGGTTCGAGTCGGCTAGCGGCGGGACCTTCTCGTCGGTCAGCGTGGGCAACAGGTTTGCATGCGCAATTGACCAGAACGGTGCGCTCGCCTGTTGGGGAATGCACGACTACGGGCAGGCGGCGCCTCCGGCAGGCGACGACTTCACGATCGTCAGCGTCGGCGAGCGTCACGCTTGCGCCCTTCGACAAGACGGCAGCGCAGTGTGCTGGGGCGATGCCGCACGCGGCCGCGCTCTTCCACCCGCGGGCGAGCGGTTCACGTCCATAAGCAGCGGCGCAGCGCATACCTGCGCTCTCCGCCCGGAAGGGACCATCACATGCTGGGGGCAGAATGCGTCCGGTGAGTCGTCGCCTCCCGAGGGTGACGGTTTCACGCACATAACCGGCGCCGCCGCCTATAGCTGCGCTCTTCGCGGTGATGGCAGCCCGGTCTGCTGGGGCGATGACAGCAACGGCCGGGCGACACCTCCCGAAGGCGCCGTCTTCACATCCATTTACGCGTCCGTCCAGCACACGTGCGGTCTCCGCATTGACGGCACACCGGCCTGTTGGGGACGCGACCCGTATTCCCCCACTGTTGACACGCTCGGAGAGGTATTGGTGGCCCTGAGTCCCGGCAAGGGACGCTCCTGCGGACTGCGCGAGGACGGAACGCCCGTGTGTTGGGGGCAAGAGGGGGAGGCCGTCGCGCCCCCAGGGGAGCAGTTTGCGTCCATGAGCATTGGAGAGGCACATGCCTGCGCCCTGCGGAGTAACGGCAGCATTCTCTGCTGGGGGGATGGCTACGACACACCGACAACGGCTACCGACCTGCGTTCCAAGTGGGACCTGGTGAAGACACAGAAGTTTGTGGCCATTAGCGGGAACTACGCTTACCAGTGTGCCATTCGCGAAGACGGCGCCGCATTGTGCTGGAGCGGACGGGCATGGCACCAGGCTTCGCCCCCTGAGGGCGAAAAGTTCGTGTCAATCACCCGCAACGAAGGCCACGCTTGTGGGCTGCTCGAAGACGGTACTGCGATCTGCTGGGGGTCCGATGGGTTTGGGGAGTCTTCCTCGCCCAAAGGTGAGACATTCGCAGCAATCAGCGCAGGTTACAGGCATACCTGCGCCCTCCGCGACAGCGGGGTCGCGGTCTGTTGGGGGGATGACCATGCTGGACGGACGTCTCCGCCGGAGGGGAAGCAGTTCGCCACAATCAGCACCGGCAGCTTTCATACCTGCGGGATAGACTTGGGCGGAGCGCTCAGCTGCTGGGGGCTGGATAACTTTGGACAAGCGTCTCCGCCGGAGGGCAATGACTTCTCAGCCGTCAGCGCCGCCTCTGGCCTCACATGCGCTCTGCGCAACGACGGCAGCCCGGTATGTTGGGGAAGCAGATACAATGCCCCAACCTCACCTCCGGAGGGACAGCGCTTCATCTCTATCAGCACCGGCTCGTCCCACGTCTGCGGACTTCGTGACGATGGAATAGCGATCTGCTGGGGCGACAACCATGACGGTGAGTCATCCCCGCCCGGGGGCGAGCGGTTCTCGGCGGTCAGTGTAGGATCTGACCACACCTGTGCCCTGCGGACGGACGGCGCGCCGGTCTGCTGGGGAGAAGGATATCTCCCGGACAGCGAGAACCACACCGCGTACGCCGCCGTCGCCGGAGAGCCGTTCTCTTCCGTCAGCAGCGGCTGGAGCCACGCGTGCGGCCTCCGCGAGGACGGGACCGCAGTCTGCTGGGGCGACAACTCTGACGGCAAGGCTTCCCCGCCCACCGAGAAATTCCTGGCCATCAGCGCTGGCGGCAATCATTCTTGCGGCCTGCGCGCTACCGACGGAACCGCCGTCTGCTGGGGGAGCAGCACAACGGGAGGCCGCACAGACGTCACCTACACGGGCCAGGCAGACCCGCCCTCCGGTGAGTCGTTCGTTGCCATCAGCGCCGGGGGCGAGCACACCTGCGCCCTCAGAGCCGACGGATCTGCGGTCTGCTGGGGGGACAATTGGGGAGGTCAATCGTCGTTTGCTGAGCATGAACGGTTCACGGAAATCAAGAGCGGGCATGACTACTCCTGTGGCCTGCGCGCCGATGGGAGCATCCACTGCCGGGGTTACCTTTGGGGAAATGAATACCCGCCACAGAATGAGCAGTTCTCCGCTATCGGGGGCTGGGTTGGTGAGCATATGTGTGCCCTGCGGAATGACGGCAGGATCGACTGCTGGGGTCGCGACACATTTCGGCAGCGTGCTCCTTCTGGAGCCGGGCCATTTGTTGCCGTAACCGGCGGCGGCTACCACACCTGCGCCCTGCGCGATGATGGGACGCCGGTCTGCTGGGGCGAGAATATCTATCCAGTCGGGGGCAAATGGCTCGGTCAAGCATCACCTCCCGAAGGAGAGCGCTTTAGCACACTGAGCGCAGGTTCCTACTTCACCTGCGGTCTGCGCCTGGATGGCGCCCTTGCCTGCTGGGGCGAGGGCTACGATACTCCTGAGCCGGAACGGACCGAATACGAGGATGTTCTGGACGAGAGATTCGTATCCATCGGCTCGGGGTGGGACTTCAGCTGCGGCCTTCGGGCCGATGGGACGGTCGTATGCTGGGGTCACTACGAAGCGGACCCCAGGAGGGGACGTAGTGGTGACTACGGGAGAGAATGGCCCCCGGAAGGGGAGCTATTGACTGACATCAGTGTAGGCTTTGACCACACCTGCGGACTGCAAGAGGACGGTACGGCTGTATGCTGGGGCGGCGTCGGAAACGCTCATCCGCCGCGGGGCGAAGTACTGGCCAAGGTCGAAAGCAGTTGGGACTCTACCTGCGGACTACGCTCCGATGGCTCCCTTGAGTGCTGGGGCAGTATCAGAGGCGGCTCAGATTACCTGCCGGCGCCATCCGATGATGAGCGGTTCAAGGAGATTAGCAGCAGCGAGTGGCATTTCTGTGGCCTCAGGGAGGATGGCTCCCCGGTCTGCTGGGGAAACAATACGGAAGGTCAGGCAACTCCGCCGGATGGGGAGGTCTTCGCGTCCATCAGTGCAGGAAGGGGCTTCACCTGCGCCCTGCGACGAGATGGGACCCCGCTATGCTGGGGTTCCGATGAGTGGGGCCGCACCGCGCTGCCGGAGGGTGAACAGTTCACCGTCCTTAGCACCGGGAGTATTCACGCTTGCGGCCTGAGGCGGGACGGCACGGCCGTCTGTTGGGGCGCTGAATCCAATGCTGAAGCGGATTCCGACTACCAGATTGACTTCGGACAGGCGACGCCTCCGACGGGTGAACAGTTCTCGACGATCAGCAGCGGCGTCTACCACACCTGCGCTCTGCGTCTGGACGGGTCTCCCGTCTGTTGGGGGAAGGGCTACACAGCCCCCAGTCCAGGAGAATCCGGCTAGGCTGTCCTCTCCGGGGCCTTGGTGGAGGGGTCCAAGCCAAGCACGGCCTCCTACCAACGCTACTCCGATTGGGAACGTCGTCTTCCGAGCCCAGACCATGCGAGGCCTGCTAACAGCCCCACGGCTGATACATCGAGTGTGTCCGGCGACCGACTGCATCCGCCGCCTGTTTCCGCTGTCTCAGGCGTGGGAGCAGGCGGCGGCCGAGGCGCCGGGGTATCAGTAGCTCGAGGCGTGGGTGTGTCAGTAGGCTGAGGTATGGGGGCATCAGTGGCTTGAGGCGTGGGCGTTGCCGTCGGATCAGGCGCGGGGGTATCGGCCGGTTGGGGCACGGACGTGCCAGTCGGCTGCGGCGTGGGAGATTCGGCGGGTTGGGGTGCGGGAACGCCGGCCGACTGAGGCGTGGCAGTGGCCGCAGCCTGGAGGGGCCTGGTCCCCTCACCGAGCTCGGCAAGGTCAGCCATGGCCCTCGATAGCAGGGTCGTCCGGGTGCATAGACCGGTGGCCAACCCCGCGCGGCGGCCGGAGTTATAGGCGTAGACGATGTATTCTTCGCCCGCGTCGAAGCCGGTCCCGCAGGGTCCGCCAGTATTGATATACGCTGTCTCGCTGATGGGCCCTTTCCATACGGTAGTCACATTGAACTTGGTTATCACCGATTCCACATAGGTCTGCTCGCCCTGAACTCTTTCGACATAGCTGACCGAGACGGCTCTTCCCATGAAGACGGCATCCGCCCCCGCCAGTGCCTCGGAAGGCGAACTGATCGCTCCACATGAACAAGCGTAGCTCAACTCGGGATTCATCATGGCCCAGAGCCCAATAAAAGAGGCAATCAGGACCAGGCGTATGGCTAGGTACAGCAGGTTGAAGGCCATGAGCACCCCTCCTGTCTACCGGCCAAATATGTCGAAGCCGATGCTCTGCTGTTCGATGAATCCATACGTTGGTCCCCGCAGAAAACTTGAGGTTGCTGCCCAGCCGCCAGCCGCCGTTATTCCTCTGCCTCCAATCCCCAGCAGAGGACCGAGCCGCCGACCGTCACCCCGCACGTGTGAAACTGCCCGGCAGTGACGGAGGCAAACCCTTCCGTCGGCGCCATCGCTTGGCCGTGTTCGTCTCGCCCCCAACAGACGACCGAGCCGTCGGCCTTCACCCCGCAGCTGTGGTCGTCTCCAGCGCTCATCGAGGCGAACTCCCCATCCGGCGATGAGACTTGCCCATAGTAGTCGTCTCCCCAGCAGACGACTGATCCACCGACCAGCACTCCACAGGTGTGGCCGCCCCCGGCGCTGACCGAGGTGAACGTCCCCATCGGGGGCGTGGCTTGGCCGTGAAAGTCATAGCCCCAGCAGACAACGGAGCCCTTCTCTCTCAATCCGCACGTGTGGAACGCCCCGGCGCTGACGGAGGTGAACTTCCCTTCCGGCGGCGCGGCCTGGCCATGGCCGTTGAAGCCCCAGCAAACCACTGTGCCGTGCACCCTCACTCCGCAAGTGAATTCGTCCCCGGCGCTGACCGACACGAAGATCCCTCGGGGCGGCGTTGCTTGCCCGTAGCCGTTGCCACCCCAGCAGGCAACGGAGCCGTCCGCTCGTATTCCACAGGTGTGACCGGCGGGGGTTAGTCCGCTCCAAGCCTGTCCGTCTCCGGCACTAAGCGAGACGAAGTCCCCACTGGGCGGCGGCGCAGCTTCCCCGCTCTGGACACCGGCCGAGATGAACTCCCCCTCCGGCGGCCGAGCTTGGTCATAGTGGTCACTGCCCCAGCATACGAGAGAGCCGCCGATTCTTACACCGCAGGTGTGATATGTCCCGGAGCTGACGGCGACGAACTCTCCCTCCGGGGGCACGGTTTGGCCAGAACGGTTGCTGCCCCAGCAGACTATAGATCCACCGGCCTTCAGGCCGCAGGTATGGTGTGCCCCGGCGCTGACCGAGGCGAATTCCCCCTCCGGCGGTGAAGCTCTCCCGTCGTAGTCTTCTCCCCAGCAGGAGATAGCGCCGTCGGGCCTAATCCCGCAGGTGTGGGTGTCTCCAGCGCTGACCGATACGAACTCTCCGTCAGGCGCGTCGGCCTGGCCATCCCAGTTGTCTCCCCAACAGACGACTGAGCCGTCGGCCGTCACTCCGCAGGTGTGACCGGGTTCGGGGTTCCCGGAGTTGCCGCGTCCGGCGCTGACCGAAACGAAGTCCCCTTCCGGTGGCGGCGCGACTTCACCATCGGTGTCGTCGCTCCTGCAGACCATGGAGCCGTCGGTCTTTACTCCGCAGGTGTGGGTGAGCCCAGCGCTTAGCGAAACGAATTCCCCCTCTCCCAACCGGGTTCGGCCGCCGCCGGAGCCCCAGCAGTCGGCGGAGCCGTCGGCCCTCACTCCACACGTGTGGTATACCCCCGAACTGACTGAGGCAAACTTTCCCTCCGGCGGCGTGGCTTGGCCGTAGTCGTTGTAGCCCCCTCCCCAGCAGGCCACCGTGCCGTCGACCCTCACCGCACAGGTATGCCATTCCCCAGCGCTAACCGAGACGAATGCGTCACCTTTGAGGGGAACGACGGCTGACGGACTCGGCTCGGCCTGGCCTTCGCTCCCGGTTTGTGCCTGTCCGACCCTGGTCGTGGTTGTGTCCGCTTCCGGGGTTGCATCCGATTGAACGGTGGCGGGGTCGTCACTGCGGACCGGTGTTCCAAGCGCCGTGGGTGTAGCATTCTCTGTCGCCGCGGCCCTGACTGAGCTGCGGGTGGGTGTGCCGTTCTCCGCCACCGTGGGCTTGTCAGAGCCGGGCGTGGGTATGGCGGTCTCATCTGCCTTGGGGTTGCCAGAGCCAGGGGTAGCCGCGGCTTGCGGTCGTGGGTTGACCTCGCCTTCGTTGCCTCTATTGCCATCGCAAGAGGCCAAGGTCAGAGTCAGAGCCGCCGTCATCAGGACCAGAGTGCGCAGCAGTAGGCGCATCAAAACGCCTTGCCTTGGCTGACAGATCAGGACTGCCAACTCGCATCAATTGGGGATCATTTGAGCTCGGCCACTGTACAACGACAGCAATCGTCTTGACAACGGCTGAAGCTTCCAGAGTGAAGTCACGAGGGCTCTGGGCGATGTGGATTGCAGGGCATAGGGCCAACCAAGAGACGACCCAGTAGGTCAAAGCCACCGTCATTCACGCTCTCCAGGTAGTTCCTTTCACCGGAACAACACTAAGGGAGACCGAGAGGCGTACCTGGGTTTCTTGCTGTGTCGGCCCATCGGACTTGACAAAATCAAGAACCTTCACGTTGAGGTTCTTCTTGGAGTTGTGATCCTTCCGAACGAAACCGCACCATTCCATCATGGTCATCCAGCTGAACAATTGGAAAGAGTGGTATATTGGCCTCGGTGCGAAGCGGATTCGGAACCGACCGTAGTGCCGGCGTCATTCTCCTCCTAGTGGCAGACAGGCAATCCCAGACGACGGCCCCTCCTACAGCCTAGGTCCCGATGCAGCTCAAGGGGAGTTTGTCGTGCATTCCTGCAGTGCACTAGCCAAGACCCAGAACGTCCTTCCAGGGGTGATGAGCCTGGGCCTCCTCTGCCTGGTTGTCGCGTTTTTCTCCTGGTCGTGCACAGAAGAATCGCCTCCCACCCCTACACGATCAACCGCGCGGCCCGCGGCGACGGCAGCTCCCACCCCCTCGGCGCCGGACCCAACGGCGGTGGTCCCCACTGCAACGCCAAGCCCAAGCCCTACGGTCGCTCCACCGACACGACCCATCCCTACGGCTACCACGACTCCTGCCGCGCAAGCGACAACGCCCACACCCACACCGACCACACCTGCACCAATGACAACCCCCACCCCCTCGCCGATTTCACCCGGCGAACTGTTCGTCGCCATCAGCAGTGGCGGCTATCACACCTGCGCGTTGCGCGCAGATGGCCTACCCGTCTGCTGGGGCGCCGCCCCTGGAACTCCAATCTCATCAGTCGGTTCAGTCGACTTCGGTCAGGCCTCTCCACCACAAGGGGAGCGGTTCACCTCCATCAGCAGTGGCGGGTTCCACTCGTGTGGGCTGCGGGAGGACGGTAGCGTGGCCTGCTGGGGAGCGGAGCCAGGAGACGAAACCGGGGCAAAGGTGGCTACAGCCTCGTAGGTTACGGCCAAACGTCGCCGCCGGAGGGCGAACGCTTCACCTCCATCAGCAGCGGAGGATTCCACACGTGCGGCCTGCGGGAGGACGGTACCGTGGCCTGCTGGGGCGTCGAGGAGGAGGACGGATACATTGGACGCGGTCAGACTTCTCCTCCCGAGGGCGAGCGTTTCGTATCGATCACCAGTGGCTGGTCCCATGCCTGCGGACTTAAGGAAGACGGCACTGCTGTGTGCTGGGGGCCGGAGCCCTACGCAACCGGTCTCGGCGGCTGGGATGAAACCCCGGACGAGCGCTTCGCCTGGATCGACGCCGGGAATGGCTACACGTGCGGCCAGGTGCTGGATCGGACCAGGATTGAGTGCTGGGGTGGATATTCAGACGTCGTCACGTCTCCCTCGCCCTATCCCTATTCGGCCCAGTTTATCGACTTCAGCGGAGGCGGTCGCCATTCTTGCGGTCTGTGGACCAACGGGACGGCGGTGTGCAAGGGTATTCTGGCAGGTATGGCCCTGCAGGACGTTGCGATGGGGCCGCGGCGCTTTGCCTCCATCAGCAGCGGTTGGGACCACGCCTGCGGGATCGAGATCGGCGGAGTCAATGTTGTGTGTTGGGGCAACGACGACTATGGTCAGTCCTCGTCGTCTCGCGGGGAGCGGCTGGAGGGTCCCGAAGACTTTCCGGAGCAAGCATCCGGCCCCGACGCTCCCCTAATCACCGTTAGCAGCGGACTGGTCCACGCATGTGGTCTCACCAGCAATGGGACAGTGTGGTGTTGGGGGGTCAACGAGGACGGTCGGGCGTCACCACCCCCTGGAAGGTACCTCGCCGTCAGCAGTGGCTATCAGCACGCCTGCGGTATCCGCAGGGGCGGCTCCGTGGCCTGCTGGGGCGATAACGGCTCAGGGCAAGCGTTCCCCCCGGAGAGCGGTACATTCATCGCCATCAGTAGTGGTGCCGGTCACACCTGCGCACTGCGGGAAGACGGAGCTGCCGTCTGCTGGGGCAGCGATAACTCCGGCGAATCGTCACCGCCCGAGGGTGAGACCTTTGCCTCCATCAGCAGCGGTAGCTCACATACGTGTGCGCTGCGAGAGGACGGCACTCCCATCTGCTGGGGGGACGCCTTCGGGGCTGAGGCCCCGCCGGAAGAGGAGACCTTCAAAGCAATCAGCAGCGGGTTCGGATATACCTGCGCTCTGCGTGAGGATGGCTCCCCAGTCTGCTGGGGGGCTGACAGCAACGGCCAGGCGTCACCTCCGGACGGCGAACGCTTTGTTGCAATCAGCACCAGCCTCAACCCATTCGGCCTCGGCGCATTCACCTGCGCCCTGCGCGAGGACGGGTCCCCGACGTGCTGGGGGCACGACAGCCCCGTCTTCGGCTCGGGACCCGGGTCGCCGCCACCCGGCGAAACGTTCGTGGCAATCACGGTGGGCGGCTACCACTCGTGCGGGATACGGGCTGACGGCTCCCACCGTTGCTGGCGCTTCGGACCTAGCGAGGGGGAACAGACTTCCCTGAGGGCGTCAGCAGCACGGGCTTCGAGTCACTCAGCGGCCGGAGCTTTGCAGCGGTTAGTGTGGGCAATCGGTACGCCTGCGCCCTGGAAACGAGCGGATCCCTTGCCTGCTGGGGGCTCAATGACTACGGGCAAGCCTCGCCGCCGACGGGCAATGACTTCGTGGCCGTCACCGTCGGCGAGCGTCATGCCTGCGCGCTGCGCCAGGACGGTAGCCCCGTCTGCTGGGGCGACAACGCGAACAACAGGACTGCGCCGCCCCAGGATGAGCGCTTCGCCTCCATCAGCAGCGGCTGGGCCCACACCTGTGTGCTGCGCCAGGACGGCACCGCCGTCTGTTGGGGACAGGACGCCGAAGGCGAAGCATCGCCGCCCCAAGGCGAGCAGTTCGTCCACATAAGCAGCGGGGAGGAGTACACTTGTGCGCTTCGCTTCAACGGCAGTCCCGTCTGCTGGGGTGAGGATAGTTTTGACCGCGGAGCAGCTCCGGAGGGCGCCATCTTCATGTCGATTTCCAGCTCCTATCGACACACGTGCGCGCTTCGCAGAGACGGCGCACCCGTCTGTTGGGGACACAATTGGCATGACCAGGCTGAACCGCCGGGCGGCGTGACTCTGGCCTCACTCAGCCTTGGCGAGGATCATTCCTGCGGACTGCGGCAGGATGGGACCGTCTTCTGTTGGGGATCTAGGGAGAATGCAGTGGCTCCCGCGGGAGAGCGATTCGCCTCTATGAGTGTCGGCGAGGTGCATACCTGCGGACTCCGCCATGACGGTAGCATTCTCTGCTGGGGTGACGGCTACGACACGCCGACAACGACCGCCAGGCGAAGTGCTTGGGAACTCATCCAGAGCCAGCAATATGCCGCCATCAGCAGCGGGTACGAGTACACCTGCGCTCTGCGTGATGACGGCCACCCGGTCTGCTGGGGCAGAAACGACAGGGACCAATCACTGCCACCAGAGGAGGACACGTTCGTCTCCATCGGCAGCGGCGACTACCATACATGTGCGCTGCGCGAGGACGGCACTGCCGCATGCTGGGGCGAGAACTCAGAAGGACAGGCGTCGCCGCCAGTGGATGAGAGGTTTTCGGCCATCAGTGCCGGCAATGCCCACACCTGTGCGCTCCGGGAGGGCGGGAGCGCCGTCTGCTGGGGCGTAAACGGCGTTGGCCAGGCTTCGCCACCGGAAGGAGCGACCTTAACCGCCATCAGTGCCGGCAGTGGATATACCTGCGCTCTTCGTGAGGACGGTAGTCCGGTCTGCTGGGGCGCTGATGACAACGGTCAAGCATCCCCACCTCCCGATGCGCGTTTTATGACCATCGTCAGCGGCGGTCTTCAGCCGTGCGGGGTAACAGTGGAGGGTTCTCTTGTCTGCTGGGGAGCGAACGAGAACTGGCGACCGTGGGCACGTCAGGGTGAGGTCTTCACGGCTGTGGCGGTGGGCCGCAGTCACGGCTGCGCCCTACGGAAGGATGGGACTGCCTGGTGCTGGGGCTCCAACCGAGCAGGACAGACCATGGCTCCCTACGGTCAGCCGCTCACTGCGATCACCGCCGGAGAACTGCACACCTGCGCTCTACGTGATGACGGCACACCTGACTGTTGGGGATCGGGGTATCCACAGGACCTGAGCAATCACGCTACCTTTGCCGATGTCGCGGGAACGACTTTCTCTTCGATTAGTAGCGGAAGCGACCACGTCTGCGCTCTGCGGGTTGACGGGACCGCAGTCTGCTGGGGTGACAATCTCGAGGGCAAAGCGGCTCCGCCTACTGAAGAGTTTCTGTCCATAAGCAGCGGGGTCAACCATACGTGCGCTCTGCGAGCCTCCGACGGACGCGCCGTCTGCTGGGGCAGCAATATTGAGACCCCTCGCTACCGGAACGACTACAAGGGCCAAGCAACACCGCCCTACAGCGAGTCCTTCACGGCAATCAGCAGCGGAGCGCAGCACACCTGCGCCCTGAGAGCGGACGGCACGGTAGTTTGCTGGGGTGACGACGACTGGGGGCAATCGTCCGCACCTGAGGCAGAGCGATTTAACGCCATACAAAGCTATTCCTCCGCTACATGCGGTCTCCGCCAAGACGACACACTGCTCTGCTGGGGCAAGACATTTCTGAATGAGCCCCTCCCGAAAGACCGAACATTCGTCGCGTTGGGCTCTGCGGCCGTGGACGATGGCCGGGTTATAGGTTCATTCTGCGCCCTAGGCATGGATGGCTCAATAGAGTGTTGGAGCGCCGCACCGCGAGGTGAGGGAAATCCGCCCAGGGACGGCGTATTCACTGCCGTCACCTTTGGGGGTATACACGGCTGTGCACTGCGCGAGAACGGCGAGGCCGTCTGCTGGGGGCTGAACGTCGAGCCGAACGGCGGCCACTGGCTCGGCCAGGCCTCACCGCCCGAGGGCGAACGGTTCATGGCCATCACCGCAGGGCCCTTCTTCACCTGCGCACTCCGACTCGACGGCACTCCCGTCTGCTGGGGTGAAGGCTACGACACGCCCGAGCCGGAGCGGGTCGAATATGAGGATGTCTTTGACGAGCAGTTTGTGACTATTGGCGCGGGCTGGGACTACAGCTGCGGCCTACGGTCAAATGGGCTCGGTGGTCTGCTGGTCATACTGGGGAGATGATGAAACCGACTGGGGCGACTACGCCCGCGAGTGGCCGCCGGCAGGCGAACGCTTCTCCTCGATCAGCGTTGGTACCAGGCATGCGTGCGGACTGCGGTCGGATGGTACGACCGCCTGCTGGGGGGAGAATCTCAACGGACAAGCGTTCCCGCCTGAGGATGAGCAGTTCGTTGCGATCAGCAGCGGCAGCTCTGACACGTGCGGCCTTCGTGAGGACGGAACCTACGGTTGCTGGGGATTTGCCAGTAGTGTTCGGGGAAGCCTCTATCTGCCGCCACCACTGCAGGATGAGCGTTTTGCCTTGATAAGCAATGGCGGGCATCACATGTGCGCCCTCCGCGCCGATGGCACCCCCGTCTGCTGGGGTTTGAATCGCGAGGGCCAGGCAATGCCGCCAGGTGAAGAACAGTTCACGTCTATCAGCGGTGGGTCCAGCCATACGTGCGCCCTGCGAGAAGATGGGAGTGCCGTGTGCTGGGGCGATGACTCAGCGGGGCAAGCTTCGCCACCAAAGGACGAACGCTTCGCCCTTATCAGTAGCGGCGTATACCACACGTGTGGCCTCCGTGCCGATGGGAGCGCCGTCTGCTGGGGAGCCATGCAGGGCGAAGAGACCGAGTGGGCCCAGATCGGATTCGGTCAATCCGAACCGCCGGAGAATGAACGGTTCATTTCCATCAGCAGTGGCGGCACCCACACGTGCGCCCTCCGCGCCGATGGCACCCCCGTCTGCTGGGGTAAGGGTTTTCCAGCAACGAGCTGAGTGACTCTCTTCCGGAGGAGCGCCTCGCGCCCTTGGTCAAACCTATCCTGAGAGTGCACTCCGCGGCGCAGTGGCGAGGTCCGCCGCCACCGAACGTAGGTCACAGACTCCTAGCCACATCTCCAAGATAGTTGTGTATCGTCAACATAGGCCGTAGCGAGCATGGCGATGCCGACTACAACGGACAGCCACAGGTCGGCCATGGGACGTTCTGTGTCCGGGAAACGCACCACATAGTCGCCGGACTCCACCCTCTCCCTGACCTGCCTGACAGCCCGCTCGTGATAGAGGTCCCAAACGTTGACAGTTAGGAAGATGACGACGGCGGAGATAAGCATAGAAAAGACGTCGACAAAGAACCGAGTATATGCCAGGCCCTCGTCTGGGCGGAGGAGCAGGGCTACGACGATGGTCATCCCGGCGAAGATTATGAGCGCAAACAACTCACCGAGAATCACCCCCAACTGCTTGGACCGTACCAGCGTGTCCAACTGAGATTCCGCTTCACTCAACATCTGACGCGCCTCCCAGTCTCTGGGACGGGCTCGGCCGATATAGCCTCGTAGTTCGGTATATGCCTCTTTGAGGTCAACCTGATTCTGGGGGGCGTCAACGCGTGCAGCATACTCAAGCACATCCCTGTCAATGACTCCTTCTTGCGCCAGCCGGTCTAGCTTTCGGAAAACACTGAAGGCGTAGGCCTCTTCGGAGTTGGTGCGGGAAACCAGGGACGCCACGCGGAAGGCCAGCAACAAGGTGAAGATAGTTGCTGAAAGCGCAATCCACGTGAAATATGCGCCAACGACCCATTCCGCGTCAAGGATACCCAGGAAGGCGTAGATGTCATCCCGAAAATACACGAAGGTACCGCAGGCCCCCAGGGAGAGAATCAAGGATTTGAAGCCCCAACGGATTTCCGCCTCGAACCCAATCAACAGGTTCGCAGTGATCAGGGCTGCGGTGCCAATGATCAGATAGTCGCCTTGGACAACGACAAAAGAGAAGGCAAAAGCCATAGTAGGCTCAAGATGGGCCGGATGTGGTCGATGGCGTTGATGCTTAGGTCGTGGGTCGTTAGGAGCGCCTTTCTCCACGCGACGCCGGCAATAGGGTGGGTGAACGCAGCCCCTGCCATGATCAGTAGAAACACATGGGTGGGCATGGTCTCCCCGACGCTAAGGCCGATGGACATTTGGATGGGAACAACCGCCGTAGCTGCTATGAGCCCAGCAGCCGTGGCGCCAAACAGCTTGATGGAGTCTGTTGAGTAGCCAGTTGACGCTGCCAGGTCTTCGGACATGCTGGCGGTCAGCTCGGAGCCCCATCTGAAGCTGAAGCCATTCAACGTGGTTATCAGGGCGGATGCCCCTGCCAGCAGCAGTCCCAGATAGAGCAGCGAACTCGCTGAACCGGTCAGGAACCCCTTGGAGCCTTCCTGGCTAAGAACGATGAAGGTGATGCCGCTCAGACCCATCAACATGAAGAACACCGTCGCCGGCCTGACGCGGGTGCCCGCTTGGTCTCCTAGGGGGTCTCGATGAGAGAACCATAGCACCAGCATATAGAGAATGGGAGTGAGCTCCATCATCATGGTCGCGACGGCAACGTCCAGGTGTCTGACGGACATCGCGAAGAGAACCACATCGAAGTACGCGAACATCACCAGAAGGATGTTGGGGCTGAACATCCTGCGGCCTACAAGTTTCCACACACCCAAGTTGAAGAACAGCTGGGGGAAGCGCGCTGCCAGAAAGACCGTGTAGGCGATGGCTATGCCGCCGCGCCAGCCGGCGCCGAACAGGAACGGAGTCTCGCTGCTCCCGGACAGCATGATAGCTAGCGGTATGAACGAGTAGCCGACAGCCGCAAGGAGCATGAGCCATGCGCTTTGTGTGTTGTGCCCTACGGAGGCGGACGTTGAGGAGTCAGTTGCCATGACACTCCAATTCTAGCGCAGCGTGCAAGGCTCTCGGCAGTGCAGAGAGGTGACGTCTAGGCTGCGGGGGAGAGGTCAATGGCGCCTCAGTGACCGAAGCTGCGGTCGCCTTGTGGCCTTTCTCTTGCGAGGGGCATACAATGGGGCCATTGATGCCAAGCTGACCAGGGAGGTGGTCCATGCCGTACACAGCGGATATCAGCCGGAATAACCCCGGTTGTTTTCTTTTCCTCATCGACCAATCAGGCTCGATGACGGGGGCGCTGGGCGGACAGCCGGACCTGCGAAAGATGGATGGAGCGGCTGATGCGGTCAACCGGATCCTCGACGCCGTCTCCCAACGCTGCTCCCAGGGCATGGACATTCGAGACTATTCCCACATTGGAGTCATCGCCTACAGCTCCGACAACGCAGGGCGGCCCAAGCTAGAGACCGCCCTTCCCGGGACCACCCCTGAGCAGCCCTTCCTTGCCATCAGCCAGGTGGTCGACGCCGCCGAAGTGGAAGAGAGACAGGTCAAGGAGTCCGACGGCGCCGGCGGAGTCGTGGAAGTCACGAGGAAGTTCCCAGTGTGGCTCCAGCCCATGGCCAGCTATGGAACGCCCATGTGCGAGGCCCTGTCCGCAGCGTCCAAGGCTCTCCAGGACTGGACGGCCCAACACCCGGACTCCTATCCCCCCATGCTCATCAACGTGACCGATGGCGACGCGACTGATGGGAACCCAGAGTCCCTGGCCCAGGAAATCATGGGTGTGCAGACCAACGACGGCAACGTGCTGGTCTACAATGCACATCTTTCAGAAATGTCCGCCATGCCGGTCCAGTACCCAGCCCAGGAAAGCGACGTGCCTCCGGACGAGTATGCAGGGCGATTGTTCCGCATGTCTTCCGTCTTTCCCGACCCTGTCGTGGAACTGGCGGCCGGCATGGGCCTGCCGGTTACAGAGGGCTCTCGCGGGTACGTCTACAACGCCGACATGGTGGCGTTGGTGCAGTTCCTCGACATTGGGACGCGTGCTGCTTCAGACCTTCGCTAACTGATCGGAGGGTGAGGGTGATCCTTCGACCTCCCAGAAGGTTCTCGCTGCCAAAGGATGGCAACAGCCCGGACGAATACGAAGACGCTTACCGAACGGTCTACCCTCAGCGAATCGGCGTCTCCGGCCGCCGCATGGCCAGGGCAGCCATCTCCGACGGCGCCAGCGAGTCGGCCTTTGCACGCGAATGGGCGGACGTCCTTACAGACGCCTTCGTCACACTACCGCCCGACATACGCAGCCTCACCGAGGACTCCCTATATGATTGGCTGTCTTCTGCCCAAGAGGAGTGGCACGGCGGCGTTCCATGGGACCGAATTCCCTGGCACGGAGAAGCAAAGGCGCGGCGCGGCGCGGCGCCTTCGCCACCCTACTGGGGCTGACCGTTGGCGTTGCTCCGGACATGTCCCGGAGGCTCGGCTGGCAGGCGGTTGCGGTGGGGGACAGCTGCCTCTTCCTAATCCGCGACGGCCAACTTTCGCTGTCCTTTCCCCTCGACGATGCCGCTCAGTTCGACAACAGTCCCTCGCTGGTCTGTAGCAACCCGGACAATGCGAGAGACCTCTGGCAGAACGTGCAACGGTCCCGCGGTGAGTGCGAGGCGGGAGACACCTTCATTCTGGCTTCCGACGCGCTGGCCTGCTGGCTCCTCTCGAGGAACGCCGAGGGAGAGAAGCCCTGGGAGACCCTCCTGGCGTTGGACCGGTCCAAATGGAGTGCTTGGGTGGGGGAGCAACGGAGCGCAGGCCTGCTGCGAAACGATGATACAACTTTGGTCATCATAGGAGTCGCTTAGGTCGATTCGTTCTAAGGCCGCCTTCCTGCAAGGACATGGGGAACGATTCCCACGAGGAGGATGGCGAGCCCCGCGCCGGCGATCATCGTGGTCGGGTCCTCGAATCCTAAAGTTCCGCCAAGGATTGCGGCCGCAATGAGCCCCACTCCCAGCATGTTGATCCAGGCACACCCGATCCTGCCCCATCCCACCCTGTGGGTCCAACCGAGCAGCATCCTCCGACGGTTCGGCCTCCCGAGAATGAGCGCGGCCAGGCTGCAGAGTAGGAGCGCGCCACCCACATACCCCACGGTTTCCAGGATGGACATTGCCCCCGGCGCTCCATAGTCGTAGAGAAAGACCTCGTAGAGGAGGATCTGGGAGAACCCACTGATAGCGCCGATGACGAGCCCAACCACCGCTGCTCCCAGACCCAGCTTCTCGGCTCGGCCCAACTTGCCCAGTCCAATTTGCCTCACGGCTACTCTCCAATGGCTTGCAGTGGACCTAAAGACAGGACCAATAGGAGGCCGTCGACGCTATCGTCGGCGGGCGCTGCCACGGCCTGCTCTCCGCGAAGACGATGGCGGCAGTTCCGAAGTGCGCGCCGCCGCTCGACCGCGAAACCTTCCGTAGATAAGGAGGGCTACGCCACTCCAGAAGAGGATGACGGCTGGCGGCGCGATAACTAGGCTGTTCCCGAAGCTTATCTGCAGGACGAGGGCAGGGACGATGAGGGCGAAACCTATTGCCACTCCAGCCAGCCCCACTCTATCCGGCCAGCGCCAGTCTGCGGTCCTGGCCATATATCTTGCGC
Source organism: Dehalococcoidia bacterium (assembly GCA_965249315.1). Classification (GTDB taxonomy): domain Bacteria; phylum Chloroflexota; class Dehalococcoidia; order Lucifugimonadales; family UBA1127; genus CBDBGD01. The sequence goes on from OZ252225.1 coordinate 316,189, forward strand.
GCAGGCGCTTAGCTATACCAATCGTGACCTCGCGGCGGCGAGGACTACCAAAGAGGAGTGCAGCAAGTCCACAGAGGAAGAGGATTCCGCCCAGTGTCCTTACGGCGCTGCCCAGGCCAAGGGAGGACTCCTCCAGTATCAGGCCGAGAGCAACAAGCACGATGCCAGTCGCCACCGCGGCCGGGCCAATCCTGTCGATCACTCTCGACTCTCGGAGCGACGCAAAAATCTTGGGCGCGTTCACATTTCCTACGCAGTAAACTCCAACGGTTTTCGTTGGACTTTGAGCGCCCTTGGAAGGAGAAGATACACAATAGCCCCAAATGCTTCAACAGTGCGGTCCCGAAGTAGTGCTCGAACTACGGATGCACGCTTGTGGTAGTATCAACTTATTGGGCACGTCCAAGAGAGAGACCTCCGGCATGAATGAGGACTTGGCTTGGGGTCTGTCCGTCCTGCTGTGGATTGTAGTGGTGGCTGTTGGTGTTCTGGGTATCGTAAACTACGGCTCCATCAAACAGCGCCTCGAACAGGTTACGGGAGGACGACCCGTCGAGAACCTGCCGGCGACCTCCAAGACGCCGGTGGCCACTGACTCCCAGCCCTCCTTGGATACGCCAATCCCTCCTTCCACCCCTTCTACCAGCTATCGAGAAATGCTGACCAAGAAAGACGACCGAGACGGGTGAACCCTGGCCCAGTACATCGCCCGATCCAATGTCCACTCCTGCTCGGTCGCAACAAGCTTGCCTGACTATGGGCGCCTGGGTTCTTGACCTGCACCGATTCGCGCTAGACGCGGCTCCCTAGCTGCGCCAAATGCCTCGCTGCTTACGATGAACAGGCTCTCGGTTAGACAATCCTGTGCTCACTTGCAACAATGAGGCCTGCACAGACGCACAGGAGGCGAGGGGAACGGGCATAGTGTGGCCGGGGGTAACAGACTTCAGCGAGTCCCTCCAGAACCCGCGCCTCTGCTTCCACGGCACGGACCTGGAACCGGGCGACGTCTCTCTCAATCCCCGAGGTATGCCCCTGGTCTTTTCCGGCGCCTTCGCCTCCGTCTATCCTGTCTCCGTCGAGGGCCACACCTACGCCGTCCGCTGCTTCATCCGTGAGGTCAAGGACCAGCAGGCCCGTTAGGGCGCCCTCAGCACCTACCTTCTCAACATCCTGCCGCCCTCCTTTGTCCATTTCGAGTACCGGGAGCACGGGATCAGCGTGCGCGGCGCCTGGTACCCCATCGTCAAGATGGAGTGGGTGCAAGGTGAGCTGCTGAGCCGGTTCGTCGAGTCCAGACTCAGGGAGCCGGAGGCCCTTCGACGGGTTGCGGCCCAGTGGCGAGGAGGGCCCACCGCCAGTCTTCGCGGCCTGCGGATTGCCTACAACGATCTTCAGCACGGCAATGTGATGGTGCAGGACGACGGCAGCATTCGCCTGGTGGACTACGATGGTATGTTTCTACCCCAGTTCCGCGGTGAGCGCAGTGCCGAGCTGGGCCACAGGCACTGCCAGCACCCTCAGAGAACGGCCGAGGACTACGACGAGAACATCGACAACTTCCCGTCGCTGGTCATCTATCTGAGTCTGCTGGCCGTCGCAGCGGACCCGGCGCTGTGGGCCTTCCACAACGAGGACAACTTGGTCCTGACGAGAGGGGACTACGCTGATCCCGCGGGGTCGGAGCTCTTCGCACGTCTGAAGAGGTCACCGGATCCGTTGGTAGCGAGACTGGCGGAGCGGCTCATTGACTGCTGCGGCGTGTCGGTGGGAGGGGTGCCTGACCTGGAGACAGTGCCGGAGGAGATTCCATCCAGCGTGATGGCGGCGGCAGCCGTGTCCAAGCCGCCACTGTCTGGGGCTCCGACGACAGCGTCTCCGGCACGACCGCCGGAGAGGTCGCCAGCAGCGGCTACGGCCGGAGGGGCATACCGGCAGGCCCTCCAGGCGCGGCAACCTGCACCGGCGCCCATTGTGCCCAAGGCGCCCGGAGGGCGCTCCGTCGTCCGTCGCACCCCCAGGCCTCCGCTGGGTCCACAACAATCCTTGCGGAGTTCACTGCAGTCTCTTGCCTCGTGGCTCTCCGTGTTCTGGCTCAAACTGCTGCTCGGCGGCATGACAGCCATGTTCGTGGGCTGGCTGATACAGACGGACCCGTTCGTGAGCCTGGTAAACGGGCTCCTGCTTGTCACAGGCATTGTCGCAGTCCTCATTTTCCTTGGGACGAAGAACCAGACCGCCCTGGCAGTCGGCGTCATAAGCCTCGCAATCCGATTCACGAACCTGTTCGACTGGACGGTGAATGCGGTGTGGGCGTGGCTGATTGTCGCCGGATTGACCGCAGTCCTCGTTGCCGGCGGAAGGGGCATCGTGAACCACAAGGGGGCGGTCCGCAGGGCGGCCCTCGTCATCGTGCTCCTCCTGGCCATCTTCTGGGCGTTCATCGTCCTGACCGACTACGGCTTGCCGGTGAACGGCCAAGCGTCGCCGAGCGCGCAACCGCTGCCGCCGCTGCCCTCTGCGTCTGCATCGACAGCTGTTCGAGTTCTGACGTGATGGGAAGTCTTGGGACATTCAGCACCGTCGTGGTGATCGCTGCAATCATAACGGGCATCTATTTGCTCTACATTCGACGATCCTTTGGAAAGACTGCATCAACTGCCCTCGCGCTCCTGGTCTTTGTCCTTCTCCTGCTCTTGCTCGACGGCGAGACTTGCGGCAGCACAGGCTAGCCCTCTGATCTGCCAAGAGGCACCGTAGCTCGTCCACTGAGGACGCATGCTACGATGGTTCGCCTCCGAGACTATCGAGTGCCGAGGAGCGGACCTCCGCCATGGACGTAGGAAGAGCCCTCTTGTGGTTCGCCGTCGCAACGCTTTGTAGTGGCATAGTCGGCTACAGCTTTGGCTTCGCAGAAGCGCAACCCACCATCGACGCGCTTGCCATCGTTGGGACTGCCGCTGTTGTGGTTGCGGCAAGTATGGTCGTCGCAATGCTCGTAGGTCTCATTGAGTCACTCTCACTCCGCGCCTTACTGACCCGCCTTCTCCTGAGGACCGGGTTCGTATGGACTGGCGTCGCTATTGTTGCTAGCATGAAGGTTGGCGGTTTCCTTGGTTTCGCGGCTGGTCTTCGGACGGCACAGTCCTTGTCAAACTCTCTTTACGGAGTAGGCCTCGTTGTTGCCGCGGTGCTTGCGGGCGCAGCGCTGCTCATCGGCATCATATACGGAGTGCGCGCTCGCTCCGAGACGGGCAGACGGCGCTAGTCGCGCACGGTTCGCGGGCGACTGCAGCGAACCCTGGACTCAAGCTGGTCCACCGCGAACAGTGATTCTCGTGGTAACGGATGGGGGAACGGGCGGCCAAAACCCCCGAGTGATGGGGCGCTCGAGCGTTCGCTCCGAGGTTGGATGCGCTAAGGCCGAGCAAGACCTCTTCGACGCGCTGGAGGGCCGCAAAGGCGTCCGATGGCCCGTCGAGCTCGCTGCCATCGTCGGCCAGTACCAATACATTTCGGCCATTCACACACCGCGTTCGGCGTCGTTGCGGCACCGGACGCCGACCATCTCCCCGTCTGAGAAGGGCTATTCCCTGACCAGCGCCAGCGCGCGCACGCCCGCTTTGTAATGCTCCTCCGGAGTCACGATAGGGCCGGGGCGGTAGATGTAGCCGGCCCCCGGAGTAAACACCTCCTCGTAGAGGATCTCCCTGTGGCCGGGATACGCGACGACCACTGCGTAGTAGGCCTCGTCCGACACGAAGAACCCAGCCCGGCCTTCGGCGTCGGTCGTCGTGCGGCCTATTCCTGCGACGATGACTTCAGCACCGCTGACCGCCTCTCCGTCACGATTGAAGACCCGCAAGCTAATTGTGGGGCGCGGCAGCCAGCCCATCGTGATGGCGCGCTGGAGTCTGCGGGCCCGGCTGAGCAGTGTGCCGTCTTCGATCTTCATGACGACGTCCGCCTCGAAGCCAGGACCTTTCGGTGTTCGCCAGTCGGGACCGTACTTCAGCCGCAGGTATTCCTCGGGCGGGTCCGGAATTCGGAACTTCTCGCCGATAAACTCGATCTCTCTCGGGTGCTCGAAGATGCTCAGGGGCAACTCGACCCCAGGGAACTCGTAGGCCTTGCCGACGACGATGTGGTGGCAGGTCCAGTCCACCCTGACGCCGTCCTTTATGAAGTTGACGATGGAGTAGCGGGAGTTGTGTTTGACAGGGCAGTAGAAGCCGCGCTCCCTGAACGCCTCGGCGACCCGGTCGAGTGTCCTGAGAGTGAGGCCGTGCATCCCGATGACCTCGGCCGTGTCCATCTCGTCGTCCCAGGGTATGAAGCACCCCTCGCGGACGGCGCCAAGGCACGTGCCCGAGCCCAGCCAGAAGAAGACGCCCAACTCGTCGAAGACGCGCTTGACCTCTTTCAGTCGCTCGGCGGCAAAGGCCGGGTCCAAGGGCTTTGGATCCTTGATCGTCTTCGCGTACGCTGCCGCGCCTGCATCGTCGTGCTCCGCCATGATGTCCTCCCAGGGGTCAGGATGTTCAGATATTAACATTCAATTGGGATACTCCACCGACAGGGCGGTTGACCTGATCCGGGCGCTCATGCAAGGAGGTCAAGAAGTCCTCCGAGGCCATCGCCGCGCACGGCGGACGAGCTCTCGTGCGCACCAGTAACATCGAGGCAGTCCAGGGCGACTGGGCGCTGAAGCGTCTCGTGATCCTGGAGTTCGACAGCCTCGAAACGGCAAAGGGGTACATCAGCTCTGCTGACTACGCGGCCATCGACGACCCCCCGCCGGCGGGCGACGCGAGCCAGCATTGTGGTCGTAGAGGGAACCGGCTCTCAGGTGTGAGCTTACCGGGAGATCGTCGAAGCTCCCAGATAGATCAGCGCCCGTAGGCAGTTGAAGACCTCCAGGAAATCGTCCAGGGTGTACTCGACAGTCAGGGCGGACGTCTGGCGGACTCCGGGGACCAACGTGGAGACCTCAGCCATGGCCGAGTTCATGAACTGTAGGCTGACGTGCACCGGGGCCGGGTAGCGGACCGGCGCGATCTCGCCGCGGCGCTCCACGGCCCTCTTCGCCCGGTCGCGGATGAGCGCCTGGGCGTTGGACGGCGACAGAGAGCGGGCGGCGTACCTCGACAGAGGCACCTTAACCGCTGCGACCTCAACCCCCGGAATGCGCGCCGCGGCCTGCGCCGTGGCGTTCGAATCGCCGGAGACAAGGACGATGGGGACGCCAAAGTAGCCCGCGATGCCGGCGTTGAGGCCCAGCTCGCCCTGGGGATCGCCGTTGACACGCACGTCGTAGACCACGCTGCCCATGATCGTGTGATCCATGATCCCCTGGGTGCCCGCCCGAGCGTGGTAGCCGATGCAGATGGCGGCCTCGTAGGTGGGGTCCAGACCGGCCATCATGGTCAGGGGCTTGGGCGAGCCGGTGATGAGCCGAGCACGAGGGTCGAGGAGCTCCGGGAGCAGGTTGCGTTGCGAGCCGTGGCTGTCGTTGACGACCACGTCGTCGGCCCCGGCCTCCATCGCGCCCTCAACCGCTGCGTTGGCCTCGAGCGTCATCAGGCGGCGCGCGATGTCGTAGTCCTGCCCTCCCGCTGACGTCTGCTGAGGGTGCACGACGCCGCTGACCCCCTCCATGTCCACGGAAACGAAGATTCGCAGTGCCATGACTCCTCCTTCGGCGAACAGTCGGTCCCATTCTACAGGCTACGGCGCTTCCGCGCGGGGCTGTGCCCACATCGGCCGAGTGCACTATAATTCGAGCATGGACTTGGTGTACGAGCAGGGTGACACGACAGCCCCACGGGGACACGCAGTGCTCTACTTCCAGCAGGCAGGAAGCTCCTCGCTGCTGGCTACCTACGTCGTCGTTCTGCCCATCCCCATCGACATACTGAAGTACATGCCGCCCTTCCTGGCGCCACACCTCTCGGGGATGAACACCGGAGAGCTGTCAGCGTTCGCCTTTCCGCCCTTGCCGGAGCCCCTCGAGGACATAGGGCGCATGCAGGCGCTGGCGGCGGCGAGAGGGGACGACCTCCTCTTCGGCGGCGATGCGGACGCCAGCCGGGTGCCGGACCTTCTGAGCAACGTCAACGCAATCGTGCAGGCCTACGCACAGGCGTACTTGGCCTATGCGCAGACCTTGGCGAGCCAGGAACCGGCGTGGTTCCCAGAGGCCCCTTCCGAGCTGGGTGTTACGGAGGTCCTCTACGAGCTCATGGGGGACCGGGACCGCTTGGCGGACCTGTCCCGGCTGGTGGCAAGGCTGCGCTTTGCGGTGGAGGGCGACGACCGGGCGCAGATCGACGAGGCGGAGTCCGAAGTGCGGACACTGGCGAAGTACCTGCCCGAGCAGTATGACGTTGGGGCGTTGCTGACTGCGGCCAAGGACCCGACGCGGCTAGGCGGGGAGCTGGCGCAACTCTACCTCGAACGATGCTACAAGTTGACCGACAAGGACGATGCGAGCCTCCTCATCCTGGAGGAGCGGATACGGGCGCTTCGAGAGCGCGAGGAGAGCGGAGCGCCCTAGCAGTTCAGGTGACCGTGGGCCCGTAGCTCAGTGGCAGAGCGGCCGGCTCATAACCGGTTGGTCCCAGGTTCGAACCCTGGCGGGCCCACTATGCCGCAGTAAACTCAGGCTTTCGCCGCCGAAGGCCGCCTCATCGGGGCGCAGAGTCTTTATGACAAGAAAGGCATAGCACGACCCTTCTCGTCGGAGGCAGAACATGAACCGACAGAACAAGTACATCGGGGTAGGCATCGCGATTGGAGCTGGCGCAGGCGTAGGCATAGGCACGTTGATCGGCAGCGTCGGCGTCGGTATAGCAATAGGTATAGCCGTGGGAATCGCTGTTGCTGTGGGTTTGGGCCGACGTCGTAGCGATAGCTAGTGGTTGCGCCCCATGGTCCAAGGCACCCACACCAGCTTCCTGCAGCAGATACTCCCACCGTAAAGTTCACAGGTCCGTTCAAACCGGCCCAAACCGTGTCCCCATCCGTCACTTGAAGATGGCTCTGTGTCTAGCAAACTCTAGACCACCAGGCGCTTGCGCCGCCGCGTAAGCATGAAGGGGCTAAGGAGGGCGGCGCGCAGATGAGCAGCACGCGAGTGGTCATAGTCGGCGGGGGTTTCGCCGGGCTCAGCGCTGCCTACACGCTGATGAAGCGGGGCATCACCCCCCCTCTTGCTCGAAGCCAAGGAGCGCGTGGGCGGACGCGGCATGGGCGAGAGGGTGGACGGGTTCTCCCTGGACATGGGCGCATTCGTCTTCACCTCCACCTATGACATTGCGTTCCGCATCTGCGAGGAGCTGGGGCTGCCGCACATGCCCTCGCAGATGAAGTTCGGGCACCGCCGCAACGGGCGATGGGTCACCACGACGCCGGACCAGTCGCTCTGGAACTTCCTGCGGCAGCTGCCTTCGGCCTTGGCCATGGGCTTCCTCTCACCCTCGGGGCTGCGGGCAAGCTTCAAGGTGATGCGGCAGATGTATCGCGAGGCGGAGTTCCTGAGCTTCGCCAGCGACAGCCGCCTTCTAGGGCTTCAATCCCGATGGCCTCCATACACCACCCGGTGCGCCGTGAGGGCAGCGCCGCCCATGACAGTTTCAATAGTTCATAGAAACTCACCAACGAAGCGCCCCGAGCTCACATGCTTCTTACACCTCTCCCGTAGGATTTGCCGTAAGATTCGCCCCAAAGAAGGGGAGAGGAGCACCATGAACAGTAACCACGCCCTCATTGGATCCAATGGCCGGACTGCACCCGCACCGAGCGGGTCCTTCAGGCTGACGGCGCTGACAGTCCTGCTATTTGCGCTACTTGCCCTGGTGGCTTGTGGGGGTGGCGAGGAAGAGGTCCAAGAGGACGCATCGGCGGCATCCTCCTCTGCAGATGCGCCCGCAGCGGAGCCAACCGTAGCGGCGCCTGCCGCCGATGCGGCGGACACCTCCGCCGTGTCCCTTGATGAGTACATCAGAATGGTGTGTGGCGAGGCTGTGACGGAGGTGAGCTCCTGGGAAGGGGGCGACTCCCTCAGCGACCTCTCCGCGGGTCTCGCGTTTATCACCGAGCAAATGAGAGCGTTCGATCCTCCTGTGGAAGTGGCCGAATGGCACGACGCGCAGATCGCCTTTGCGGGGGTCTTCAAGGAGACCATAGACGATTTCCTCGATGATCCCGGCGATCGGACGGAGGACGAGTTCCTCATCTCGATGTTCTTCACCGTTGCGCCCCATTTCGAACCCGTAGAAGCAGCCATCGCCAGCATGGACCCGGACGTCCGTGCCCGCATGGCTGAGGCCGGATGCATCGACGAGGAGACGTCGGGTACGGTCCCTGTCGAACCAGAGCGAACGGAGGTTCCGGTCGGAGGAAGCGTAGACGGCGAGCTTGCGGAGCCGGACAGATCCGAGTTTCTCCAGTTCGAAGCGGTGATGGGCCAGAAGTTCTTCATCGAAGTGGCGTGGGAGGGCTTTCCAGAACTCTACCTACTCATCAAGGACCCGCCTGATCCGGTGGTAGATTCCATTTTCCAGTGGGACTCAGAGAGCTCACCCCTAAGCCGCAGATGGACGGCGCCCGAGTCAGGCACATTCCATGTTGACGTCGGCGCGTATGAAGGTACAGGCACCTTCGTCGTCTCGATTTCGAGAGACACCAGCCCGGAAGCGCCGCTTGGCTTGAGCGCCGCCTGGGAAGGATCCACGGTGAGGGTCAGCTGGCAACCTGCCGAGGGGGCGGAATACTACAAGGTCTACCACGACGACCTGGGGCCCGGGTGCCAGGTGGACGCCGACGGTAACGCCAGCTTCTGCGACGAGTTGGCGACGGACGTAACACCCACTACCTACGTCCACTCCTCTCCTCGGCCTGAAGGTGGCCTCCGCGACGACTACTATTGGGTCACGGCCTACAACAGCAGCGGCTGCGCAAGGATCGACTCTGAGAATCCAGTCAGTCCGTAGGATCGGCCACTGCGGCGGTTTCTACCGGAGGCCCTCGCGACCTGCAGGGTCGTTGGGGACGTCCGTAGGGCCCGCCCCGCAGGGCGCCACGAAGTAGGAGTCCAAGAGCGTGCCGGGCATTGGTGTGAGGATGGCGTGGATTGGCGTCGCCGTTGCTCTTTCCGCGGCTGCGTGGGCCTGCACCGTCCCTGCTCCGGCGCTGGAACCGTCGATTGCTCCCGTGCCCACCTTGGAGGCCACTCCGGAGTGGCCTCCCGCATTCCCCCCTCGCAATCTGTACGTGGTCGACAGGACCGAATCCTCGCTGTCGGTCGTGTGGAACAGCATCACACGCGCGACACACTACGACGTTCAACGCAGCGATTCCGAGGAGGGTGAGTACGCCATTGTGGCGACCGAGGTGGCCGCTCTCGGTTTTGTTGACGAGGGCCTGCAGCCGGATAGCGTCTACTACTACCTGGTGAGAGCGTGCAACCACCTTGGATGCACCGAGTTCGACGACGACCCGGTGGCGGGAGTCACCGAGTCCGACGTCGACGTCGATGTCCCGGCAACCCCCAAGGACGTTCGAGTCGTCAGGAAGAAGGTTGAGGTCTTCCCTGACCGTGACGTGGTGACCTGGGCCGCGGTGGAGGGTGCAACCTACTACGAGGTGTACAGGGCCGGGGATAGGCTGACCTCGGTGAGCGCGCCCCTGACCGTCAGCTCGCACACGGACCTGGGCCGCTCCTTCGAACTGTCATTCGGCACCTACTATCAGGTCCGTGCGTGCAACACGGCCGGATGCTCCGATCTGAGTTAGCCTTCCCCCTCCCAGAGCGACGACCGTCTCGAAGATCCTCACGTCCGACCGCCAACGGCTGCGCCGCCGCGCAAGACGGCTGTGCCATAATGTGGCGAGGAGGGCGCTGCGCAGATGAGCAGCACGCGAGTGGTTGTAGTCGGCGGGGGGTTCGCCGGGCTGAGCGCCGCCTACACGCTGATAAAGCGGGGCATCACCCCCCTCTTGCTCGAAGCCAATGGGCGCGTGGGAGGACGCGGCATGGGCGAAAGGGTGGACGGGTTCTCTCTGGGCATGGGCGCATTCGTCTTTACCTCCACCTACGACACCGCGTTCCGCATCTGCGAGGAGCTGGGGCTGCCGCTGGTGCCTTCGCAGATGAAGTTCGGGCACCGCCGCAACGGGCGATGGGTCACCACGACGCCGGACCAGTCGCTCTGGAACTTCCTGCGGCAGCTGCCTTCGGCCATGGCCATGGGCTTCCTCTCGCCCTCAGGGATGCAGGCAAGCTTCAAGGTGATGCGCCAGATGTACCGCGAGGCGGAGTACCTGAGCTTCGCCAGCGACAGCCGCCTGGCCGAACTGGACGACGACGAATCCTACGGCGGCTACCTGAAGCGGACCGGCGTGCCCAAGAAGCTGCAGACGACGCTCGGAGGGCCCCTGGAGATGGTGTTGGGAGACCCTGCGCCCGCAGGCCAAGCACTGATGCGAGCGTACACCGGCGAAACGATGCTGAGCAGCGGCAGGGTCTACATGCCGGAACGAGGCATCGGCTCCCTGAGCGAAGCGCTCGGCACAGCTTGCTCCGATGCAGTCCGCGTTTCTACGCCCGTCCGGAGGGTTGTCGTGGGTGACAAGAAGGCTACGAGCGTCGTGGTGGACGGGGAGACCATCGAGGCGGACGCGGTCATCTGCGCCGTCCCCGGCACGAAGGTCTCGGACCTCATCCCCGACCTGCCGGAGGCGACTAGGCGCGCGCTCGGCACGGTGAGCTACTCGACCGGCTGCCGGGTGGTGATAGGCCTGGACCACTCCCCGCTCCCTTCCGGGTGGCACGGCGCTCTACCCTGAGGACGACGACACGCCACTGCTGCTGGACCGCTCCGCCTTCCTGCCCGCCTGTGCGCCTCCGGGCAAGAGCATCCTGGACCTGCTCATCGGGCGCGACAGGGCCAAGGAGCTCATCCCCCTCGACGACGAAGAGATCAAGCGCCAGATGCTGGGCGCCGCTCGCCGGAAGGCGCCTCCAGACTCCGCTCTACCCAAGGACGACGAGGGGCTGTTCTACCGCGTGTACCGCTGGGAGGAGGCGCTGTGCATGGGGACGCCCGGGATGCTGGCCGCGCTGGCGGAGGTCCCAGAGCAGCTCACAGGAAGCATCGACAACCTGTTTCTGGCGGGCGACTACATGGGTATACCATCGGTCAACGGGGCGCTCTCCAGCGGCCACAAGGCCGCGGTGGTGGCGGCGGGCCTGCTGGCAGCTCACGGCAGCTAGACACTAGCGCCCCTGTGAAACATTCCTATCGCAGTGGTGAGGAACGCCCGAGTCCGAGTAGGACCACCCTTCGATGACGGCCTCTCCGATGCACCTAACCGCCGACCTTTCGCCGTCGGTCATGTCATCGACGACCCAGGGAAGGGCAGCCACGGAGCGGGCGACGGCCGAGTCTATCGCCGCAAGCTGGGCCAGGGAGCTGAGTCCCCACCGTTCGACATCCGTTACGCCGTCCTCAACCCAGGAAAGGCCTCCTATTTCCTGAGCCAGGGCGCCATCCGCGTAAGCAATGCTGGACAGGGAGTAAAGCGCCCACCGCTCGACATCGCTTATGCCGTCGCCCACCCAGGGAATAGCGGCTATCCGCCGGGCGGCTGCAGCGTCCCGCTGCGCAATCTCGAACAGCGTCAGCAGCGCGCTCCACTCGGCAAGGGAGATTCTCCAATCATCGGCGATCCAGGGGAAGCCTACAACCAACTTCGCCAGATCCAGGTCCCTGGTTGCCATACCCTCCAGGTAGCCGAGCGCCTGCTGTTCGTGCAACGACAGTCCGTCGGCCAACCAGGCGGAGTCGATCAGCTGCCAACCTATCCCGAGGTCGCGCATGGCAATGGCGACCAGGCTCTGGAGCGCGGGAGACTCCAGGGAGGTGATTCCATCGGCGACCCAGGGCAGGCACTCAAGATTGTCCGCCAGAACAGCATCGAGGGCTCGGAGGGCAAGGAGCCGGTCCCTGGCCAGCACGTGCTCGCGGTCCGGGGGAGCGTTCAACCAGTGGATGACTTCGCAGATGCGCACGGCCACGCTCTCCCGCGAGCGGGGTGCCGGCGTCGGCACCGGAAGGGAGATGGCCGTCGGAGTGGGGGGTGACGTGGGAGTAGGGACGGCCGTGGCCTCGGCGTCGGGCGTAGGCGTGGCCGTGGGCGTAGCGGTAGGAGCGGGGGTTGCTGTGAGCGTGGCGGTGGGAGTGGACGTCAGGACCTCCAGGGGCGGCCCACACGCCATGGGCAGGGCGGCAGCAACGGCGCATGTCGCCCCAAGTGCTACGATTCGGCGCAGCGCATTCGGCATGTGCAGATTGTAGTCGATGTGGGATGTCCATCAAGCGAATAACGGACGCGCGCCCGCCTTCCCTGCGAAGGGCCCGCGGCAGGCTATCCGAAACTGCAGGGCTGGGAAGGGCGGGTGTCGATCGCACGAGCGCACAGGCGTAGGATCACGCAGAGTGTCGTGACCGCTCGACAGCCCAGCCTTCATCGAGAGCTTGTCCGTGCTAGGATTCTCGCTGCCAGGCCCACTTGCTTCTGGCCATTGGGAGTTGACCCGGAAGAGGAAGCCACCCTGAGCACCAAGCGGAGCAAGCACAATGGCAAGCAAGACGCCGAAGAAGCCAACCAAGTCCCGCAGAGAGCCGTTCCCCAAGAGCGCGGACTGCCGTGTAGTCCTGCTCTCGGGTGGCAACCCGCAGATCGCGAAGGCGGACGGAGACGCGCCGGTCCAAGCGTACATCGCGGCCATGCCGGGGTGGAAGAGCGACGCCGGACGGCGCCTTGACGACCTCATCGTGCGCACGGTGCCGAATGTGCGAAAGGCCGTGCGGTGGAACTCGCCCTTCTACGGCGTCGAGGGTCAAGGGTGGTTCATGAGCTACCATTGCTTCACAAGGTACATCAAGGTGGTCTTTGTCTTCGGCAAATCGCTGAGGCCCCTGCCTCCGGTCGATTCCAGGGACAAAGATGCGCGCTACTTCCACATCTACGAGGACGGCCATATCGACGAGGAGCTTGTTGCTAGCTGGGTCCGTCAGGCCGCCGCACTGCCCGGCTGGCGGGGGTTCTAGCGGACCCACGTCTCCGGCACGTGGAAGGAGCCGCTAGCTCTCCTTCCACGTCATCGCCTGCTGCAGCATTTCGGTGGCGTTGTCGCGGGTCACACGCCTGTCGGAGCCGAGCATCTCGCTGAGCTCCGTCACACGGGTCTCATCGGCCAGCACCTCCACCGAGGTCACGGTCCTACCATCTGACGTCTCTTTCATGACCTTGACGTGGCGGTCCGCGTAGCAGGCAAGCTGTGGGAGATGGGTCACGCACAGCACCTGGTGACTCTTCGCGAGACCCCAGAGCTTCTGCCCCAGGATGCTGCCGATGCGACCGCCTATGCCTGCGTCTATCTCGTCGAACACCAGGATTGGGATCCGGTCGGCGGCGGACAGGATGGTCTTTATGGCAAGCATGAGCCGGGCGGCTTCTCCCCCGGAGGCGATTCTGGCTAGAGGCCGCGGCGGTTCGCCCAGGTTCAGGGACATCAGGAACTCCACGGAGTCTATGCCTGTTTCGCCGAAGGCGAGGTGCCCTTCATCCTCGTCACGTGCTTGGACCGACACGCCGTCCGTCGAGCCCGACTGACGAACGTCCACGTGCATTTGTACGTGTTCGGCAGCCAGGCCAGCGACCTCGGCTTCGATGGCAGCGGCCAAGCGCACCGCCGCATGTTGGCGGGCCTCGGAGAGCTGCCCTGCGAGCGTACCCACTTCGGCCCGAAGCTCCGTATCTCGGACTTTCAGCTCCTCGGCGCGCTCTTCGCTATGGGAAAGCCTCTCCAGATCTTCAGAGGCTCTATCCGCGAAGGCAAGAATCTCCTCTATCGTGCTGCCGTACTTCCTCTTGAGGCCTCGAATCAGGTCCAGGCGCCCCTCAAGCTCCTGGAGGCGCTCCGGGCTGTACACGATGCTGTCCCGATAGCTGCGGAGGGTGCGCGCCAGATCGTCTACATGGTGGGCCAAGGCGTCCGCCGACTCAAGGACCTCGCGCAGGGATGGGTCCAGCCTCTCCAGCTGGGCCAGGTCCTGCGCCACCTGTCCGACCAGGTCCGTGACGGACTCTTGCCCGCCGAAGCTTTCGTACAGCGTTCGGTAGGCGTGCTCGGAAAGCGTCAAGATTCGCTCGGCGTTCGCGACGCGGTCCCGTTCGAGGACGAGGTCTTGCTCTTCGCCCGGGCGAAGGTCGGCGGCGGCGATCTCCTCCACCTGGTACCTCAGGAAGTCCACCCGTTGGGCGAGCTCGCGCTCCTCCGTCCGAAGCCGGTCCATCTCCCGGCGCACGTCCGTAAGCTGGCGGACCCCGTCCGCCACGCAGCCGCGAATCTGCCATAGGCCGCCATACCTATCGAGAATATCGATATGCTCGCGCACACGGAACAGTGACAGGTGCTGGTTCTGGCCGTGGATGTCCACCAGGTGCTCGGCCAGTGCGCTCAGCAGCCTGAGCGGCACAATACGGCCGTTCACACGGCACGTGTTGCGTCCGTCCAAGTTGACCTCACGGGCGAGGATGATCTCTTCTTCGCCGCTGACAATCCCATATCCATCCAGGGCGGAGTCCATCCTCTGGGCAAGGTCCCCATCGAGCAGGAAGACACCCTCCACCCTGGACTGCCGCGCCCCGGACCGGACCATGCCGCCATCGGCGCGGCCTCCGAGGAGAAGGACCAGCGCATCCACAATGATCGACTTGCCGGCGCCGGTCTCCCCGGTCAGCACGTTGAAGCCGGGCGCCAGCTCCAGTTCGAGCCGTTCTATGGTGGCGAAGTTGGTGATGCTAAGCAGTCTGAGCATGGGTCTGCAGTATAGTACACCCGCCCCGCCTCGTTTCAGCGGCGGTCGCTAGCAATTCACCCTGGCCCCACCCCCCTTCCTACTTCTCCTCTTCGCGTGCTCGGGGGTTGGTGACGTTCACAGAGACGATGTCGACGCCGTGGTACTTCTGATGGGTGACGGACGAGGAGAGGTGGCGCAGCAGGTGGAAGGAGATGTCGCGGCCATCCGAGATGTCCGGGTTCTCGCCCATGTAGGCAAGCTTGTCCTCCAGACTCTCTTCGTCGGTTGCGGAGACGAACTCCAACTCCGCGGCGCCGCCCACAGAACGGGCGGTGACCACCAGGCGTCGTCCGCTCGCCATCTCGGAAGCATCGTCGTCCGATGCCATGCTGTGCAAGGTCTCCTCGCCCACCAGCACCAAGCGCTCGGCTGAGGCATCGGTCCAGCCGGAGTTCTTGGCAAAGCGCCGGAGAAAGTCGGCGAGCCTGGGCAGCGTCTCTTCGTCCATATCGATACGCAGGCGCACCCGCCGGGGTCCGGTGAACTCCAGGAAGACCATCATGATGACGGCAACAATCGCCCCGGAGGTCATGCCGTTGCCCAGCAGAATACCAAGGAAGCCATCGCCCAGCTGGTCGGAAAAGATCCAGCCGTTCTGGAAGCCCACGCCAATCCAGAAGGCCAGGCCGGCAACCGCGGCCTTGCGGTGGTCGACACCGTCCTGGATGACGATCTTCATGCCCTGGACGAAGAGGAGCGAAATGAGGACGAGAATGTAGGTGGCAGCCACCGGCTCAGGGATGGCGATGAGCAGTGCAGCGAACTTGGGGAAGAATGCCATCACAAATATGATGACCCCGATGATGACACCCACTCGCCGAGCGCCGATGCCCGTGATCTCGGCGAGGGAGACGCTGCTGGAGTAGGTGGTGTTGGGCAGGGTGCCACCGATGCCGGAGAGGAGGTTGCCCATGCCATCGGCGTTGAGTGCGCCCTGGACCACCCGGAAGTCGGTGGCTCGCGGACGGCGACGTGAGATGCGCTGGATGGCCACGCCGTCGCCGATAGTTTCGATGGCGCCCACCAGCGTCACCACGACAAAGGCAGGCAGCAACGCCCAGAAGTTGGCGCCGGGCGTGTCAGGTCGAGGCCGGGCCAGTCGCGCACCGGCACGCCAAACCAGGCTGCGTCAGCGACAGCGCCGACGTCGTACAGGCCAAAGGGGGCCCCGACGGCACACCCGGCGGCGATGCCTGCGACCGGCGACCACAGGCGCAGGGACGGCGGCGCACGCAGCACCATGGCCATAACGACGGCCAGGGTGACCAAGGCAATCAAGGGTGCGGCGGCCGCGGCCGTCCCGTCCGGCACGTTGTCCAGGGAGTCGTAGATGACCGGCGCCACAGTGGCGGCAATGAGCATGATCACCGTGCCGGTGACGACCGGTGTGAAGATGCGCCGAAGCAGCGAGAGCCTGGCCGCGAGCAGGAACTGGAAGAGAGAGGAGATGACGACAAGGGTGGCCAGCGTCGAAGGGCCTGCCAGCTTCAATGCGGCCACACAGACGGCGATAAAAGCGCCGGAAGTGCCCATGATCAGCACGTGCCCGGAGCCGAAGCGGCCCCATCGCGCGGCCTGCAGAACGGTGGTCAGACCGCACACCACCATTGCAGCGAAGACGCCCCAGACGAGGTAGCTCTCCGAGGCCTCCGCGATGCGAACGACGACGACCACGGTGAGGACCACGGGCGCGACGATGAGCATCGCCGCCTGCGCGCCCGCGCCGAGTGCTATCAGCGGTGGCGGTCGCTCCTCCGGTTCGTAGCGAACGTGCTCGTTGACGACTGTCCCAGCCATCACTTACTCCGTTTACGCATTGCTCCATACACCGTGAGGCGTTTGCCATTGTACTCTGTTTGCCAATACTTCCCTCTTCCGGGAGGAGAGTCGACGTTTGGTGTCATCCGGAATGCAGCAACCGCGCCGCTATGCGCTTCCCTAGCCCACTTTTGGGGGCATGCTACAATACGGACTCCGCCCAAATATCAAGCGGAGAAATTCCATTTCCGCAACCCACACAGGTAAAGAGCGTGACCTCCAGCACCAGTTCGACCGACAGCAGAGAGCCCCCGTTGCCCAACAGCTATTGGGTGGTCCCCGACCGGTTCGCGGCCGGGGAATATCCAAGCGCGACAGACCCCGTCGAGGCTGCAGCACGGCTGAGAGCGTTGCTGCGCGCAGGCGTCAACCACTTCATCGACCTAACTCGACTGGGAGAGCTGCCTCCATACCTGGAGAGCGCGAAGGAGGAGGCTGATCGCCTTGGCCTGTGCCTAGGATGGGAGCGGCACCCGATTGTCGATCTGAGCGTTCCGAGCAGTCCAGAGCAGATGTCCGGCATCCTCAACGCCATTGACACCGCCATGGACGACGGCCAGACCGTCTACCTCCACTGCTGGGGCGGTGTTGGCCGCACGGGCACGGTCGTCGGCTGCTGGCTCGTGCGACACGGGCGCACCGGCGAAGAGGCGCTGGACCAGATTGCGGAGTGGTGGAAGGGCGTCGAGAAGGCCTGGAGGATACCCTGTTCGCCTCAGACGCCCGAACAGCGGGAGTACGTCCGAGACTGGACCGAGCCGTCACAAGGGAGGTAGGCGCGTGAGCCAGACAGAGATCCGAGACCGTTTCCGCGGCTGCCTGCTGGGACTGGCGGCGGGCGACGCCCTGGGCACGACGCTGGAGTTCAAGCAACCCGGGACCTTCCGACCCATCGAGGACATGGTCGGTGGCGGGCTGTTCAACCTTACCCCCGGCCAGTGGACCGACGACACGTCCATGGCCCTGTGCCTGGCCGCAAGCCTGCTGGAGAAGGGCGGGTTCGACGCCACGGACCAGATGCAACGCTACGTGCGTTGGAGGGATGAAGGCTACCTCTCCTCGACAGGGAGATGCTTCGACATTGGCAACACGGTCTCACAAGCACTAGGGCACTTCGTGGAAACTGACGAACCGTACGCCGGCTCCTCCGACCCCCACTCCGCCGGCAAGGGCTCGCTCATGCGGCTTGCACCCGTGCCGATGTTCTACGCCCACGACGCCGCGGAGGCCATCGAGCGCAGCGCGGACAGCTCCCGGACCACGCACGGGGCCGAGGAGGCGGTCGACGCGTGCCGCTACTTTGCCGGACTGCTCGTCGGCGCGCTGCAGGGCGTGGACAAGGAGCGGCTTCTCTCCTCAGGCTATTGCCCGGTCGATGGTTTTTGGGAACGGAGCCCCCTAGCGAGTGAGATTGCCAGGATTGCCGGCGGGTCATTCAAGCACCGAGAGCCGCCGGACATCAGAGGGACGGGCTACGTGGTGGAATCGCTGGAGGCGGCGCTCTGGGCCTTCCACAAGAGCCGTTACTTCCGTCACGGAGCGCTTCTGGCCGCCAACTTGGGCGAGGACGCTGACACCACTGCCGCAATCTACGGGCAGCTCGCCGGAGCGCACTACGGCGCCGAGGGCATCCCCGCCGAATGGCGGAGACTGCTCACAATGGGGGCGGAGATCACATCGATGGCCCACAGGCTCTATGAGCAGAGCCGTAGGAGAAGCCTCACGTGAGGAAGCGGATCGACCTCGTCCTGGCCATTGGCCGGCCGTCGAGCCCGCATCTCATTCCCGGAAGAAGTCGATCCGGCAACGCACAAGACCGCTCACTGTCACCTTGTGGGGTATCCGGGGCTGGATGACAACGAGATCAGGCGCCGCGACGACTCGCTCGTTCCCGCTGGCGAGGTCTACGAATACCAGACTCCCCTCCAAGACGTGCAGGACGCCCCAACGGCCATCTCCCAGCGCGTGCTCCCTTTGAAGCGCTTCCGGCAAGGTGTCGCTCGTGAATTCCAGGGAGCGGCCGCTAGGAACAAGCCCGGACGGTAGTCGGTCAATCGTCATGCAGACTCCTGTGTTGGCCCTTCGGAAGAGCCGGATCGCTGCTGGCTACGTTGGACGCGCACTCCGCTTAGCCGCCGCTCACGACCCTATACCCATAGTTCTCCTCCGTCCGCTCAGCGACGGGAAGGACCTCTACGACAGCCCTTGAGAGGCCGACGACTTCGCCGTTCTCATCGAAGCTGTAGCCGTCCCCAAGGGCGCCGCTCCAGGTGATCTCGTAGAGACAGTCCCGGAAGCCGTCTGCGTCCTGGTCGTCGCCGATCTGTCGGAGGCACTCAGCCGCGATGTACACGTCGTCGTACGCAGAGCCGAGGTGCCAGGGCAGCGTGACGTATTCGTAGCGCTGGCGAAAGTTGGACAGGACCTCCTGCGCCTTCGCGTTGTCGGGGTCCGGAGTGGCTGTGATCGCCCTCAGGCCAGTCGCAGCTTCGCCAGCGATTTCGAGGGCGGTGGTGCCCACGGTGATCGTTTCGCCGTAGACCGGGCCCTGGTAGCCGAGCTCCCGGGCCTGCTTGACGATGGTCCCCGCTGCGAACTCGGACTGAGGCGCTATGTGTAGCGCGTCGGGACTCACCGCGAAGAGCTTCGTCAGCTGCGACCTGAAGTCCGTGATGTCGGAGTTGTACCGCTCCGCGGCGACCACCTGGCCGCCGTTCTTCTCGAACTGTTCCACGGAGGTGCGCCGGACGCCTTCCGCGTAGTCGGTCTCCTCCGTGATGGTCGCCAACCTGCGGATGCCGTCAGCCCAGAGCGTATCGCCCGTGTTGATACCCACCTCGATATCACTGATCTGGGTCCGGAAGATGTAGTCGCCCGCCCCTGCGATGTCCGGGTTGCTTGCCAGCCCGGAGAACAGGACCACCCCATCGTCTTCCGCCAACGGCGCGACCCCAAGCATTGCGCCGCTGCACGAGGTGCCGAGAATGACTTTCATCTCGTCCACGTTGGTCAGCTTCTGATAGGCGGTAATCGCGTCCAGGGCATTGCACTTGGAGTCTTCGACGACCAGCTCGAGCATCCGCCCGTTGATGCCGCCCGCGGCATTGATCTCGTCGGCAGCCATCTGCTTGGACTGAACCGCCACGGTTCCGTACGTCTCGCCTGTGCCGGTAAGGGACTCCATCACGCCTATGCGGAACGGACGATCGTTCTCCTCTTCACCACAGCCTGCGGCCGCCAGAATGGTCAGCAGCGTAACGGCGACAACCCATTGCCAAGACGGGAATCGCATGAGGCGTACCCTCCACGCCGTTTTGTCAGATATTGTAAGGGACGCGGCAGAGCCTGTGGCTGCGGCAACGAGGGCTGGGCTCCAGACCCGGGTCCCAAGTCGGCGGTTACCCTTGCTCCGGCCTGCGACTTCGGTCGCCGCGGCCCCACATCGGATGGCGGAACGTGGGGTTCGCATCGGCGTGCCACGAGCGCTGGGGCGTCGGCGCCGCAACCTCCACCATCTCCGACGTCGCGGGCGAAGGCTGCTGTCTGCGCACAGGCCGGTCCCCGGCCAGCTGGTTCAGGTGACGCGCCAGGTCCAGCAGCGCCGCAAGGTTGTGCACCGGCAGCAGGTCGTCGATATATGGCGCCGCGGCCTGCATCCCGCGGGTCAGCGGCTCGTAGTCCTCACTACCCGCGCCCGGATTGAGCCAGATAAGACGCCTGCAACTCCGCTGCAGACGGGCCATCTCTCCACTCAGCAGTTCGGGCTCGCCCCGGTCCCAGCCATCGGAGACGATGAGGACGATGGAACCCCAGCCGAGGGTCCTTCGCGCCCAACGGAAGTTGAACTCCTCGAGCACCGCCCCGATGCGCGTGCCGCCGGACCAGTCTGGGACTGCCCTGGCGACCTCCTCCACGGCCTGGTCTATGTCCCGCTGCCCCAGCTGCTTGGTAACTCGCGTGAGCCTCGTGGCGAAGAGGAAGGCTTCGACCTGGTTCTCCAGCCCACCGTAGAGGCTGTGGAGAAAATGGACCAACATGCGGGTGTAGCGCTCCATGGAGCCGCTCACATCGCAGATGACCACGAGCCTGCGGGGCTTCTCCTTCCGCCGGCGCCTCTTCAGAAGCAGGAGCTCGCCTCCGAACTGGGCACTGTAGCGCAGGGTCCTCCGCACATCCAGGTCCGGCCCCCTCCCCCGCTCCTTGCGCCGCGTGCGTCTGAGGCCCGGATTCCAGGCCAGAGAGGCCATGAGCTGCCTCGCCTGGTACGCCTCTTCCGACGTGAAGTCCGCGAAGTCCCGCTCCCGGAGCACCTCCCGAGCGCTGAAGGTACGGGTCAGGTCGACGCGGTCGTGGCCCTCTCCAGGGTCGGCTTCCGGGTCGGTGGCGCCGTCCGCCGACTGGCCCGGCGGCGGCGGACCGGCCTCCACCCTCCGGTAGCGGCGCTGCTCTCCCATGGAGCGGAGGTCCAGGGACGACATCCTGTCCTTGCGCTGCCGCCAGAAGACCTGGAAAGCCTCGTCGAAGACGGGAAGGTCGTCTTTGCGGTGCACTAGCAGGGTCCTCAGGGCAGACCGGACGTACGGGCCGCGCGTTACCCCTATGTCCTCCAGGACGCGGACCGCGTCCAACATCCGTCCCGGATGGACTTCCAGGCCCAGGCGCCGCAGCAAGCGGCCGAAGAGGAGCAGGTTGTGGAGCAGGTAGCCGGATGCGTCGCTAGCCACGCCTGCCGCCGCGCCGCGTCCCGCGGTGCAGCGCCCGGTTCAGCAGGGCCCGGGTCTGCTGGCCACGGACCATCTGCAGGTCCTCCCGGTACTTGAGCATAACCCCCAGCGTATCGTCGATCACGGACGGACTGAGCTCGTTCTCGTTGAGGCTTACGAGGGCGGCCGTCCAGTCGAGGGTCTCGGCGACGCCGGGGACCTTGTACAGCCCCGTGGTCCGCAGCTCCTGGACGAAGGCGGTCACCTGCTGCGCCAGGTTCGCCGCCGCGCCGGGGACTTTGCTCCGCACTATCTGCATCTCTTTGTTGAAGTCCGGGTAGTCGATCCAGTAGTAGAGGCACCGCCGCTTCAGAGCGTCGTGGATCTCACGGGTCCTGTTGGACGTGATCACGACCACCGGCGGCTCAGCGGCCACGTAGGTCCCGATCTCCGGGATGGTGATCTGGAAGTCGGACAGCATCTCCAGGAGGTAGCCCTCAAACTCTTCGTCCGCGCGGTCGAGTTCGTCTATTAGCAGCACCGTAGGGCCGACGCCCTCAAGGGCCTGCAGGAGAGGGCGTTTGATGAGGAACTCCTCGCTGAAAAGCTCCTTCTCTGCACTTTCCCGCTCAACTCCGCCCGACGCCTCCAGAAGCCTTATGTGAAGTAGCTGGCGAGAGTAGTTCCACTCGTAGACAGCCTGGTTGACGTCCAGCCCTTCGTAGCACTGGAGGCGGATCAGACGCGCCCCCAGAGCGGACGCCAAGGCCTTCGCGACCTCCGTCTTCCCAACGCCGGCCTCGCCCTCCAGGAACAGCGGGCGTCGTAGCTGCAACGCCAGGTAGACGGACATGGACAGGCCAAGGTCTGCGACGTACAGCTCCTTGCGCAGGGTCGCTTGGACGTCGTCTACGGAAGTCGGCATGGGCACAGCGGTGGTGCGACTCAACTCTTGCATCCTCCGAGCGTCCCGAGCTTCACCCGGGAGTGCCGCTGATGATTCTAGCGTGCCCGCGAGACGGCAGCGACCAGAGCGCGACGTGTGTACACTGCCGCCATCGCCCGCCGGTATTCGGCGGAGGCGAATATGTCGCTCATCGGATCGCCCGTGAAGTCATCCGCCAGCGCCGCAGCGGCGGCGTCCAGAGCCTCTTCGCCCAAGTCCGATCCTGCCAGGGCCGCTTCCACGGATGACGCCCTGGTTGGCATTGTTTCGACGCCTCCTACAACCACCGATGCCGAAGAGCAGCGTCCCCCCTGGACGGTGACGATGGCCGCGGCGCCCACGACGGAGTAGCGCGAGGCAGGGTGGGGAAACTTGACGTACGCCGATCCCGACCCGGAGGGAAGTGAGGGGACAGAGACGCTGGTCAGGACTTCGTCCTCGTTCAGTGCGTTCTCCAGCAACCCCGTCGGAAAGTCGGCGACGTCTATGCGACGGTCGCCGCCCGGACCGGTCATATTCAAGACCGCGCCTAGGGCAGTCAGGACCGTCGGAGAGTCCGACGCCGGGTCGCCGTGGGAGACGTTGCCCCCGATAGTGGCACGGTTGCGAACAGTGGGGTCTCCCACCAGCGCTGCCGCCTCTGCCAACAGCGGGGCGTGCTGCTTCACCATGTCCGAAGAGGCGATCTCTGCGAAGGTGGTCAGCGCGCCGATGGACAGGCCGGCGTCGCCGGCTTCGATGCCCTTCAGCGACTCAATGCGGCCGATGTCCACCAGCACCGCAGGCGTCGCCAGGCGCAACTTCATCATCGGAATGAGACTGTGCCCGCCCGCCAGCACCTTGGCGCCCTCATTGTTGGTGAGGAGCTGCACGGCTTCGGCTACCGAGCTGGCCCTATGGTACGTAGTCTGTGCTGGGTACATGCCTAGCCTCCGTTCCGCGCGTCTTGGATAGCTCGCCAGACCTTCTCCGGCGTCAAGGGCATGTCGATACGAGTAATGCCCATCGGGCGCAGGGCGTCCATCACCGCGTTGTAGACCGTGGGCGTGGACGCGATGGTCCCAGCCTCCCCAACGCCCTTCACACCCAGGGGATGGTGCGGCGAGGGTGTCGAGTTGGACCGCACTTCGATGTCCGGCAACATGTCGGCCCGCGGGAGGGCGTAGTCCTGCATCGTGCCCGTCAAGAGCTGGCCGTCATCGTCATAGACGGCGCCTTCCCAGAGCACCGGCCCCACACCCTGGACCACGCCGCCGTGCACCTGGCCCTCCACAATCATGGGGTTGATCTGCACTCCGCAATCATCGACTGCGTAGTAGCGCGTGAGCGTGATCTGCCCGGTAGTCGTGTCCACCTCCACCATCGCCAAGTGGGCGCCGAAGGGGAAGGTGAAGTTCGGCGGATCGTAGAAGGCGCTGGCCTCCAGGCCCGGCTCCATGCCCTCCGGCATGTCCCAGGCGACGTTGGCCATGAGCGCAATGTCCTGTATCGTCTTGTGCTGGTCGGGGGCGCCTCGCACGAAGAAGCGGCCGGCCGCGTACTCGATGTCCTCTGTAGCCGCCTCCAGCAGGTGGGCCGCCAGCGCCTTGGACTTCTCCTTGATCTTCCGGGTCGCCAGGGTCACCGCTGCACCCGACACCGCCGTCGTCCGGCTGCCGTAGGTGCCCCACCCCATGGGAGTCAGGTCGGTGTCTCCGTGGATGATCTCAACGTCGTCCACGTCCACACCCACCTCCTCCGCCACGATCTGGGCGAAGGTCGTCTCCTCCCCCTGGCCGTGGGGCGAGGAGCCGATCATCACGTTCACCTTCCCCGTCGGGTGGAAGCGCACGATGGCGCTCTCCCAAAGTCCGCCCTGGAAGCCGACTGCTCCCGCCACCTGCGAAGGCCCAAGGCCGCAGATCTCGACGTAGGTGGAGACGCCGATGCCCACGCATCGACCCTCCGCGCGCGCCTGCTCCTGCTCCGCTCGGAGTGCCGCATAGTCGGCAGTGCCGAGGCAGAGGTCCAGTGTCGCCTCGTAGTCGCCGCTGTCATACGTGATGCCTGTGGCGACGTCGTGTCCGTTCTCGAACTTGGGAATCAGGTTCTTGCGGCGCAACTCCACCGGGTCCATGCCCAGCTTGGCCGCGAGGAGGTCAACGAGACGCTCGACGAGCGTGGTGGCCTCGGGGCGGCCCGCGCCGCGGTAGGCGTCCACAGGGGCGCCGTTGTTGAACACGCCGTAGACCGTCCCGCTGATGTTGGAGATGTCGTACGAGCCGGAGTACATCAGGCCGTGCAGGATGGTGGGGACTCCCGGGCTCGCGGTCGAAAGGTATCCTCCTAGCCCCGCGTAGATTGTCGTTCGGATGCCCGTGATCTTCCCGTCCGCGGTGGCCGCCATCTCCACCTCTTCGACGTGATCGCGGCCCTGGGTCGTGACCTGGTAGTTCTCGCTCCGAGTCTCGGTCCACTTCACCGGTATGTCCAGCTTCATGGAGCAGAAGGCGACGATCGCCTCGTCCGGGTAGTAGGGGATCTTGCTCCCGAAGCCTCCGCCCACCTCCGGCGCGATGACCCGGATTTTGTGCTCGGGGACCCCCGTTACTACCGAGCTCAGAAACCGCGCGATATGGGGATTCTGCGTTGTGTTCCAGAGGGTCAACTCACCCGTCGGTGCCACCCACTGTGCGATGGCGGAACGCGGCTCCATGGCATTCGCGATGAGCCTCTGCAGGTTGATGGTGTCGCTCACGGTTACCTCCGCGTCCGCAAAGGCGGAGTCCGTGTCTCCCCCCGCCACCGCCCACGTGAAGGCGAGGTTGTTCGGGGCATCGTCATGCAACTGGGGAGCGCCGTCCTGGGCTGCCTCCTTGGGGTTGATAACAACGTCGAGGGGCTCATAGTCCACCGAGATGTGCTCCAGGGCGTCTTCGGCCTGGTACCGGCTCTCGGCGACAACCACCGCGAGCGCATCGCCGACGTAGCGTACCTTGTCCGTGGCGATGGCTGGATGCACGGGGGTCTTCAGATTGGAGTTCGGAATGAGCCACGCGCAGGGAAGCCCATTCAACGCGCCTTCCGTATCCTTGCCCGTGAACACCGCAAGGACGCCCGGCTGGCTCGCGGCCTCGCTGGTGTCGATGGACTTGATGGCCGCATGGGCGTACACGCTGCGAAGAATGGCCGCGTGCACCATGCCGGGCAGCTTGATATCGTCGGTGTACGTTGCCCGCCCTGTGATAAGCCTCGGGTCCTCGCGCCTGCGGATGCCGGAACCGAATACGCGCGTCGTCATGGCCTAACCTCCTCCCATCGAGCCGGCAGCATTCTCGACCGCTTTCACGATGTTCTGGTAGCCCGTGCAGCGGCAGATGTTCCCCTCCAGAGCATGGCGAATCTCCTCGCGGGTGGGTGAAGAGTTCGTCCGGAGAAACTCCTCTACAGCCATGATCATGCCGGGCGTGCAGAAGCCGCACTGCAGGGCATGATTGTTCCAGAAGGCCTCCTGAAGGGGATGCAAATCAACCCCATCGGAAAGTCCCTCAATCGTCCTGACCTCGGAGCCCGACGCCTGAGCGGTCAGCACCGTGCAGGACTTGGCCGTCACGCCGTCCAGCTGGACGGTGCACGAGCCGCACTGGCTGGTGTCGCAGCCCACCTTGGTGCCGGTCAGCCCCGCGTTTTCCCGAATGAAGTGGACAAGCAGCTGACGCGGCTCAACCTCCCCACTATAGGCCCTGCCGTTGATGGTGATCTCCACTGGGACGTTCACAACGCCTCTCCCCCCTGACCAACTTGCTCGAATTCCGCACAAGCGCGCCCGAGCGAGTGCAGTCTAGCAAATGCTCCGAGCGTTGACAAACATGCTATATTTGCCGCATGAAGCTGAGCGGCGCCTATCGCTTCAACATCCCCCGCCAACAGCTCTGGGAAGCCCTCTTCGATCCCGCCGTCGTAGGCGAGTGCGTCCCCGGCCTCAAAGCCTTCATGCAGCAAACAGCCGACTGCTACGACGTCGAGCTGGGCTTGCGAGTGGGCATCGTCTCCGGCACATACAAGGGTACAGTCGAAGTGCTAGAGAAGACGGCTCCCGCATCCTGCCGCGTGGTCATCCAGGGGACGGGCGTGCGAACGAACCTGAAGGGCGAGGGTTCGGTGGCTCTCAGCGAGGAGAACGGCGGGACAACGCTCGCTTTCGAAGGCGACGTGCAGGTTACCGGCACCCTGGCGCGGGTGGGCCAGCGCTTCATGAGCAGCGTAGCCAAAACCCAGTTCGACCGGTTCTTCCAATGCCTGCGGGCGAAGATGGAACAAGCACAGGACTGCTAAGGCCCGCTGGTGTACTCGTATCGTGCCCGTGGCGATGGGCCCTTCGCACCAACGACTTCCCTCTGCCACGAGGACGCCGCCTTGCGCACTCGCGTACGCCGTGCCCGCAATAGGCCGTTGCTTGCCCTTCCTCCAGCTTGAAAGCTATACTTGAGACAGGCCTGAGTGGCCTTGGGGTATGTGGAGGACGGAGGCTGGAAGCGATGGCTCTGTCAACAGCGACTACAACTACCCAACAGCTAAGCTTGCTCGAAGAGCTTATCCTCATGCTCTTGAACGAGGAGAACGGCTACTTTCACCAGGTACCCGGTTGGGAACTGAACTGCGCCATCATCGGCGCTGCCATCGCCGAGCTCTCCCTCATGGGCCGCATCGACACGGACGTGGACTCTCTGTTCCTCGTGGACAGGACGGAGACGGGCAACCCGGGCTAGGACGCCATACTACAGGAGATAGCAGGTCAGCATGTCCGGCGGAACGCCCAGTACTGGATTGAGCGTCTCGCGCCCCATGCGGAGTCGATCATCGACCTGACCTTGGACCGCCTGGTAGAGCTGAATATCCTGCAATACCACGAAGGCGAGTTCTGGACCCTGACCCGTACTGCCTGGCAAATGGAAGTGCTCGACAGCTCCAGGGACGGCACGGCGGCACAGTTCGTGAAGACGCGCATCAGCAAGGCTATCTTCGACAACGAGATCCCCGATCCAAGGGACATCATCATCATCTGCCTCATCAACACCTGCGACGTCTTTCGATTCATCTTTCAGCTCGATGACGAGGCAGAGGAGCGCATCAAGTTCCTCTGCAAAATGGACGTGATCGGCCGATCCATGGCCGAGGCGGTCTCCCACAGCCTCGCCGGGCCGCTGCTTCGCCGTTCGGCGCTGACGAAGAAGATTCCCACAGTCTCCCTGCGCAAGCTGCTATTCAACCCGCACGTTCGCGATGGCAACCTTCATGCGCTCTTTGCGGACCTCAGCAAGGAATACGGCCCGGTCTTCCGGATCCGGCCGCCGTTCAAGAAGCCCATGACCTTCCTGGCCGGACCGGAAGCCAACCGATGGGTGCACCGCCGTGGGCGCATGTACCTGAGGGCCAAGGACTACTTCAGCGACTTTGAGAAAGTCTACGGCGCGTCCGGCGTCCTGCCCTCCCTGGACGGCGCAGACCATTTCCGGCTCCGCAAGGCCCTGTCGGCAGCATACTCCCGCGGCCGGCTGGGAGGGCAGATGGACCAGCTCTACTATCAGGGCCGCAGTCACATGTCCACCTGGACGGTCGGCAAGGCCTACAATGCGACGGTCATGTCCCGGCGATTGATCAACTCGCAGCTCTCGCCACTCTTCGTCGGTGTGGACTCACAGGACATCATCGAAGACCTCATGAAGTACAAGGAGCGGGCGCTCACTGTGCACATCATCAAGATGATGCCCAAGTTCATGCTGAGCACGCCGAAGATGCGGAGACGGGCGAAAGTCGTCGACACGCTGCTGGAGCGAATCCAGGGCGTTCATACCCCCGCCCAGCAGGCTGACATGCCGCGGGACTTGGTGGACGACTTTCTCAGCCTGCACGCGAGTGACCCCCAGTTCCTCCCGGAGTCCAACTTCCGGTTCGTCTTCTCGGCGGCGCTGATTGCAAGTGTCTACCTGGGCGACATGTTCAGCTTCGCGGTCTATGCGATGGCGTCGCAGCCCGAGCTGTACAGCAGGATCCAGAGCGAAGCCGACGCCATGTTTTCCGATGGCGACCCCACGGTTGAAGACTTTACGCCAGCCAAGATCGACGTCACGCACCGCTTCCTCATGGAATGCCTACGCATGTACGCCATCGTACCGATGTCCCTTCGGAAACATGATGAACTCGTGCGTGGTGGAGAACTATGAGCTGCCCGTGGGCGAGCGGCTACACATCGCATCGACTGCCGCGCACTACATGGAAGACGTCTTCCCCGACCCCTGGAAGTTCGACATTGACCGCTACAAGTCCCCGCGCAATGAGCATCACAGTCCCGGGTACGCTCCGTACGGGCTCGGCACCCACACGTGCCTCGGGTCCCGCTGGATGGACCTGCACCTGGCCAGCAACATCCTGATGCTGGCACACTACTTCACGGTGAAGGTGTCACCCGCGAACTACAAGCTGCGCTTCAACCCGCTGCCGTCGATGAAGCCGAACAAGAAGCTGAAGTTCCTCATCGCCGAGCAGAGGCGCGAACTGCCCCTGTAGAGCGTCCAGCCCCATCCGCCTCAAGCCTCCGCATGCGAGACAGCCGCCGCTGAGAGCGACAACGCCAGCCAGGGCGAGCCTAGCCCAGCGCCCTTCCCGTGACCTCTAGGACGGTTGCTGTCCTTCGTCGTGGCGACGATGCACCGCGTCTATCGCATCATCAAGCTCGTCGGACCAGCGTTGCACCATGGAGCGCAACCGCATGTTCTGGTACGCCCCCCAGACCGTCATGGCGGGCGGCACCACCAGGATGGAGACGACCAGCGCGTAGGCGATGGTGATTCCCGCAGTGACGCCGAACTGCGCCGATGCGGCCAACGGGGAGAGCACCAACACGCCAAGCCCGAGAGCGGTCGTTATCGCGGAGCCCAGCAGCGCCGAACCGGTCGTCTTGAGCGTCTGGATTGCCGCTCTCTCGGGATCCCGTACTTTGGCGTACTCCTCACGGTACCGATGAATGATGTGGATGGTGTAGTCCACACCGATTCCTATCGATAGTGCCGTGATGATCGAGGTGATGATGGTGTAGGGGATGCCCAGGAGCGCCATTGTTCCCAGCACGCAGATGAGGACCAGGACGATGGGACCAACTGCAATGAACGCCAACGCAGGCTGGCGCACAGTCACCCAGAAGAAGACGGCGAGGACGGTGAGGGCCACGGCAACCGTCGTCGTGATCGCCGCGGTCTGGTTTTCGGTGATGGCGTCCGTGACCGTGACCGAGATGACCGTGTTGGACGTCACCGTAATAGCATTGTCATCCCCGGCCCAGAGGGCCTCGACCTCTTCTTGAAGCACCTTGGTCTTGGAAGGGTCATTCGTGTATACCGGGAACTGGAGCAGCATGGCGTCGGTGCCATTCGGATCGTTGACCAGTAGATGGCCTATGGTGGGGTCTCTGGCTTCCAGCTTGTCGAGGAACTCCTGCATAAGCACAGGATCGAGCCGCACTCCCGCGGAAGCCTCATGGAAGAGCGCGGCAAGCTCCGGGTCGTACTTGTCGCCGGGTGCCCCGCTGTCGTTGATCCAGTCCTCAACCAGCAAGTGATACGAAATCTGGATTGGCCCTGAAGCGACCGCCGGGCGCAACCGTTCAACCTCAAAGGCCCTCGAGAGGTCCTGTAGGTTCAGCAGCGTGCGCGTCTCCGTGGCTTCTGCCTTGAGGAGCGCACTGGCCCATTCCGTAGAACCGCCAACGGCCGCGTCAAGCGTAGCCATATCCTTGTAAACATCGCCACTCCGGGGCAGGATGTCCCGGATGTTGAATTCGGACTCAAGCCCTCTGGCTGCGAAGCCAAGCGCGGCCGTCACGGCGAGCACCGCGATGATGTAGGGAGCGGGATTGCGCGTGACGCTCCTCCCCAGGGTCTCCGCCAACCGCTCGACGCCGGGCAGCGCGGTTGAGATCGGCCGCGGCGGCTGCAATGTGCCGCGCTCCTCACGCCGCCGGTCGATAATCGTCCTTCCGGCGGGGACCAGCGTCAGCATCACGAACAAGCTCATGCCCACGCCAAGTCCGCCGACTATGCCGAAGTCGCCGACGATTTCGATGGGAGAGAAAAGGTTCGCCAGCAAGCTAACGATTGTCGTGCCGGCGGCCAGCAACAGCGGGACGGAGACGATACTGAGTCCCGCACGAACTGCCCCGAGCACCGGTTCTCCTGCATTACGCTGTTCGCGGTAGTGCGAGACGATCTGGATGGCGTAGTCCACCGTGAGGCCGATCATGATGATCGGCACCATTGTCGTGAGAGAGTTCGGCGGACCGATAAGGCCCAGCTGGTTTGGGCCGAGCCACCCCTCCGTGCCAACGATCCAGATGACTGCCATGAAGAGCCCGCCAAGGGTGAGCAGGAGGTCTGTGATTGTGCGCATGAAGAGCAGGATCAGCGCCGCGATCAGCAGGAAGGCCAGGCCAATCAGGGGCGCCATTCCCTCCTCGGTGGCCTTTACGTATTCATCCTCAAAGACGATGAACGATACGGTGCTGGCTTGCAGAGGACCCTCGCTGGAAAGCGCGAGCTCGTGGATCTTCCGCTCGGCATCGTCAATGCGTTCATCGCCGGTGTCCCGCAGACGAACTGTGGCAACGGCAACGGGGGCCCCCTCTTCGTCGTTCCCTGTCAGGGCATCGAGCGCCAGTTGAAACTCCGGGGGAATTGGCGCAGAGTCAATCTCAGCTTGTGAAACCGACTCAAGGCTGCCCACCTGGAGCAGGGCCTTGTATAGCAATGAGGGTGCAATGAGTGGATCGCTGGTCGTGAGGAGTGTACCCACGCTTGGATCGCTGGCGATGTCATTGAGCAGGGCGTCCATCTGCGAGAGGCCGTCAGGCGTGATCGCATCTCCACGGAAGAGGACGGTCGTCACACGGGCTTCACCGGAATCCGAGAAGAGTCTGTCAATCTCATCGATCGCCTCGGCGACTGGGTTGCCATGCGGCAGCGTGTCCGCGGTTTCCGGCGGCGGCGCTCGGAAGGTGCTTCCTGCCCCAAGCAGGACCGTAATGAGGAGGAGGAGGAGAAGGGTGACCCATGGGCGCGCGGTGACCAGCCTGCTCAGCCAGCTAAGTACGTTGCTCATCACACACCTTTCTACCTGAGAACATCAGGAGAGGCAGGGTGCTCCGCCTTCCTGCTCCGTTCTTCGCATCATATCCTAAGGCCTGACGCCAACCCGACAGGCTCATCGCGCAATACTCTCACGTCGTTCGGGCATTGGACTTGCCGTATCGAGCGGGTCGGCATAGAACTGGGCGCAGTATGTCCGAAAAGGCATGATCTCGCCGTCGGAGCGGCAGAGGCGCGGTCGGGAGCGGAAGCGCTTGCGGCTCCAGATCACCACGTCCTGCAGCACATCCCTGTGTTGAATGGCCGCGATAAACTTGTTGATGATGGGAGCTCGCAGCCTCCGCGGGAGGAACCCGAGCCCCGCAACCAGCCGCCTGGGACTGCGAATCTCGCGCACCTGCGAGACCAGCGACATATCGATGAGCGTGCCATCGACAGGCGTCGCCAGCACCCACAGGCGCATGTCCATGCCGATGGAGTGCTCGCGGATGTCCACGAATGAATAGCCAAGTCCAGAGACGAGCGTGTTTGCGGAGATGCTGAGGGAGAACTTTGC
This sequence comes from Dehalococcoidia bacterium, assembly GCA_965249315.1. Taxonomy (GTDB): domain Bacteria; phylum Chloroflexota; class Dehalococcoidia; order Lucifugimonadales; family UBA1127; genus CBDBGD01. Next base: position 348,258 of record OZ252225.1, read on the forward strand.
GAACTTTGCGAACCTCCGAATGCTTCTAAAGTTGAAGTTGCTCTCAAGATAGGTCCCGTCCACGGTCACCTTCCCGACGCGCTCCACGCTCCCGTAGCCGTGCACGTAGCGAAGGGGTGGGCCATGTCCACCGAGTTCTCGGTGGTCTCCTGAGGATGTCCTCGAAAGCGGATGGTCCTGATCGCGTGGCTGCACCACCCGTCATTGTCCGGTGGGTCCGGGTGCAGGTCCCATTGCGGCTTCCGCCCCTCAATCCCCACCATGCGAATATCAGGCCGGCAACGTCCTGCGTCTCAAAGACCCGCAACCTAGCGGTCTTGGGAGGGTCGGCGTAGGGAGTGGCGACGCACTGGCCGGTCGCGTCGTACTCATAGCCATGGAAGGGACAGACGAGCTGACCATTGCGTATGCGTCCGCCCGCGGCGGGCCCCAGGTCAGAGCCCAGATGCGGGCAATATGCCTCGGCGACGCAGACGCGCCCTTCCTCGTCGGCCCAGGCGATGATGTTCTCGCCCATCCAGGTCTTCTGGATGAGCTTGCCCTTGATGATGGCCTGACGGCTTGCAACGAAGTACCAGCCCTCAGGAAACGGCGACGGCAACGTGTCCGTGGCAAACCGTCTATTACTGGTTGTCATCGCTCGCCACGCCTCCGCCAAGTCTGCGGATTGACGTATTCTCACCAGCCAGATGTCTGCCCATCCCGGGCATCAATTCTCTACCATGCTCCTCTTCAGCTAGGCTATGTTGCCGTATCGACAGACAGAGGAACGGGATTCTGGGTGGAGTGGGCTGAGCCGGGCACCGCGCAGGCTGCACATCCCGCCGTCAACCGCTCGCAACACCGTCGGTCGTAGCGCCCTCCTCTTCCCCCTCCACCCTCATCAGCAGGGCCGGCAGAATGGCAAACAGGGCCAGAAACCCCGCGATAGTGAAGAGATTCTGGAACACGGTCACACCGGCTTCTATAAGGGGCGCCTGAGTTTCCTCGTACGTCGCTCCAAGAGTCACGTGAGCCGTGAGGCTGTAAAAGCGCTCTATGCCCCACGCTGACAGGGCAGCCAGACCCAGCGCCATGCCCACCATTCGCGATGCGGTGACCAGTGAGGCCGCGGCGCCCCAATAGTGACTGGGCGCTGCGCTCAGAGCGCTGACGCCTATGGGAGGGATGACCAACCCGAAGCCCAGACCTGCCATGGCCAAGGGCACAGTCAGCCGGAGCTCCTGCACCTCCGTCTCCCAGCCACTCATAAACAGCAGGCCCGTGCCAATGAATGCGAGACCGGTGATGCACACAGGCCTAACGCCCGTCCACCGGAGGATATAGCCACCTATCACGGCCCCCACCGGGATGGCAGCCGTTAGGCGGACCAGGTGGAGGGCGCTCTCCCAAGCCTCCTTCTCCATGACGGTGCCGGCCATGAGGGGCACGGCGACCAGAGAGATTATCAAGGCAACGCCCACCAGGAACTGGGCAATGTTGGCCGACAGGAACGCTCTCGAGGTGTACAGGAAAGACGCGAGCAGCGGCTGAACCGTACGCTTCTCAACCACGATCAGTGCGAGGATCAGAAGGGCGCCAACGGCGATCATGAAGTAGGGGACGATGGACTCGCCAGAGAAGATGCTCTTCTGAGACAGTCCAATGGTCAGGACGGTGAGGGCCGCTCCCAGTATCAGCGCCCCGGTGTAGTCCATCTTAGAGTCAGGACTGGCCTTGTTCGGCAAGACGAGGAGAAGCGCCATGAGAAAGAAGCTCTGGGGAATGTCCAGCCAGAATATCCACCGCCAGCCAATCCACTCGATGATGGCCCCTCCATAGAGGGGTCCCAGAACAGACCCCGCTTCAGCGGAGGCGGCCACGAGTCCTATTGCAACGCCTCGGTGCTGCGGGGCTACGGCCCCCACTGCCATCGCCAGCCCTATGGGGACCGTGGCGCCGCCTCCGAAGGCCTGGATCACCCTTGCGGATACTATCCACTCGAAGTCTGGCGCAACGGCAACGAAGGCCGATCCGATGGCGAACAGTACCAGTGCCGCCTGGAACATCCGGACGCGCCCATGGACGTCCGACAGGCGTCCAGCCAAGGGCATGGCCACGGTGTAGCTGACAAGGTACCCCGTTACGATCCAGGACGCCCTGTCCAGGTCCGTCAGAGGGATTTCCAGGTCCACCATGACGCTGGGCAGCGCGGCGACAACGACGGTTTGGTCCAGAGCAGTGGAGAATACGCCCAGGCAGATAATCCCCAGGACTACCGACTGGGAGGATCGCAGGGTGGCGAGGCCGGACCTTGCAGCCCTCACCGTCAGGAGGCTATATCTGGAAGTTGAATGTCGACAGGCACGTTGATGTCCATTTTCACCAGGCGGCTCGTTTCAGGCGCATCTTCGTTGTAGAGTTTGCCCTTTATCCTGAACTGGCGCATCGTGTGGTCGGCCTCATCGAACCAGTAGGTCAACGTGAGAGCGTGACCCGAGTTCACGTCGCTGATAAGTCCCGACATGTCCTCGGACATGACATTCCCATCCACCCGTATCGTCTGGGAATCTCCCACGGACTCCCGCCCCACAATCGCAGTATTTTCCATTATGGGCAGCAGGTCACTCAAAATGACGCCTATTCCTCCGATGTTGAATGGCACGTCCTCCAGCGCTAGGGGCAGCCACGGAGCGTCCTTGGAGAACTTCATGTACGCTTGCTCTTCAACCGCAACTATTTCAATCTGGACGAACCCAAAGCTCGCAGACTCCACGTCCACCAGCATTCTAGCGCCGTCGGGGGATCGAACCTCGCCGTCTACGGCCTTCAGTTTCTGCCCAAAGAACTCCTTCCCCGATTCCATCTCGTCGACCATCGTGAACTTGGCGGTTGTTATGGCGGCCAGCTTCTCACCCGCGCTTTGCAGCAGCTCATCCAGGGACAACTCCGGTTCGGATGTGGGGCTCGGCGCAGGAGCGGGATCCGATGCGGGCGCGGGTGCGGAGTCACACGCGGCGAAAGAGACTGCGATGCTCATCACCAGAACAGCGATGAGCATCGTACGACGTCCAATCTTGGATGGGTCCATCTACCCTATCTCCATGGCCCGCAGCGAGAACGTATGCGGCGATCTCACGGGGAACGGGTCCTCTTCCACGGCGATACACCCGGCGCGGCTTCCGTAGAGAAGGGCCGGTCCCTGGCACGGCCACATTATCGTCGTGCAGAAGCCTTGCAGCAAGGCGAGAGGAGACCCTCTCTCACAACCCTGGTATCTCCTCATGCGCAGTTCTAGCCAGTCTGAGATAGGGAAGCCGGTTGACACTGCCAGTCCGAGCCTGCGAGAATCGCGTCGCGATGCACCGAGTGGACGCCGTTCAGTTCTCCAGCCCTGCCACCTACAGACGTAACCTCTGTTCCGGTCCAGGAGGGTAACAGTGAAGACTCCGTGGGCGCTGCTCATAGCGCTTCTTGCTCTGGTTGCCCTGACGGCAATGGCATGCGGCGAAGAGACCCCCGAGCCTACACCCACGCCGGTGCCCACGGTAGCTCCAACGCCAACACCCACGCCGGTACCCCCGACCCCCACACCTACTCCAGCGGCTGCAGCTGAGCCCACCGCGCCCCCCATGACATTCACCGTGCCGGAGTTCCCTCCGGACGTAACCGGCCAACACATCGCAGATACGCTGTTCACCGAAGAGGAGCAGACGTGTATCCGCGACGCCGTAGGCGAAGACGCCTATGCCGTACTGCTCGAGTCCAACCCGCTGACCCCCGAAGCACAGGGCTCGACGACATTCTTCGGCGAGTGCCTCTCCCCTGAGACGGCCGTGGTGCTCTTCCTGGCCGGGTTCCAAGGGGCGACGGGTGGAGCGATCAGCGAGAATTCGTTGAACTGCATCGGAAACGAGGCGTTGCCTCACCACGCTATCCTCTTCGAAGAGGAGCTGGACCCGGCCGTGCAGTTCAGTCTGATAGGCTGCCTCACGGGGCAGGAGATGCAGGTACTTCAACGCCTCACCACCCAGTAGCTGCACCCCTGCGAGGGCTCCGTGGTCTGAGGTCGTCTGAGCGCGGTCCCCTCTTGTCTAACGCCGCTCAGCGCGAACGCCGAAGGCATCCCCTGGGCGGCCCACCGTCGCTCCGTAAAGCAGGACAATAGAGTCCCCTCGAACCGCACACTGCAACAAGTCCTTCCGTCGCAGGCGGCACACGGTGGAAAGCGAAGACCTTGGTGTGGGACCGACCTCACGCCGGGAAAGATCCGGTACTTCGCCCGTGATTTGTACTTCGCAGGCCCGCGTTCCTCGGACTATTCGAGCACGCGCAGTGTGCCGGGTATGTCCATTCGCCGGAGCTTACGCACGGTGAGGGCCGGCGCGAGGGCGACGACGGCCGCGCCCGCTGCGAGGAAGCCTGTCATTGCTGGTATGTTTATCGATAGGAGGACACCCATATCGGGGTAGCTTGCGGGGACCAACACAAGGACCATCCACAGGAGCAGGGCATAGCCGAAGACGACGCCCAGCACGGCAGCCAGGACGCCGAGGACCAAGCCCTCCACAGCCAGACTGCCGACCACCCTCCGCACGGACACTCCGAAGGCGAACATGGTCGCATGGTCGCGCGCCCGCTCGTCCGAATTGATGTTTGCGGCGTTGAAGGCAATCAACAGGACAAGGCCCAGCACGAATATCTCCATTATCAAGAAGACGGCGGAGACTTGCTCGAAGAGTTCAGCCGTCGCCTCGAACGCTTCGGACAGCCCTTGTACCGCCGTTACGCCAGGGTTCTCGAACAGTGCTCGCTTGACGTCGAACAGGTCACTCTGGTTCGCTGGCGTCCCCGCAATCGTATTGGCAGTCCCTTCGAGGCCTGCCAGACCGGCGTGGCGGATGTCCATGTATGCGTAGAAGCGGAGCGGATGGGGGTGGATGGCAACGACGGGAAGGGTGCTCGCCTTGGCGGCGAAGGCTCCGGGCCCCGTCCGTCTTGGGTGTATCAGACCAATCTCGTCGCCGACGTCGACGCCGAGGTCGGAGGCGGCTTTCCGTGCGAGGACGATGCCGGGCTCGTCGAAGGACAGCTCCCCCTCCACAACTGACGGAGTCCAGAAGTGGCTCTCAAAATCAATGAACTGGACGCTCAGTTCGACTGCGTCGCTCCCAAACCTGTGAAGCGTCTCTGCGGCGTTTTCGAGGTCCATCGTTTCGCCCGAACCGCCGATCGCCCGCTGAGGCAGGCCAGCTGCCGCCATCGTCAGTCCATGCTCGGCCACACCGAGCGCGCCACCGTTCACGATGTTGCTCACCTGGGGTGACTCGACGGGATAGTACGCATCGAGCTGCACGGTGAGCCGGTCCGGCGCTCCGCGGAGCAGCTCTTCGTCACCCTTCTCCAGCGTGGAAAGGAACGAGTCCCGCATACCGGCTATCCCAAAGAGGATGGCTAGGACCGCTGTGAGTGCAAGCAGCGTTAGCAGCGTCCGCCGAGGCGCCCTCAGCAGGTTTCGGAAGGGCATGCGGCCCAGGCTGCTGCCCGGTAGAGGGATACGGTTGATGAACGGAGCGAGTCCACCGCCGCGTGCCGCCAGGTGTCCGGTCCTGATGGCTTCGACCGGCTGGACGCGCGTGGCGCGGAAGACGGGCCACAGCACCGCGAGAATCGGCAGTAAGAAACCGATCGCAGCGACCTGGAGAAAGACACCCGTCTGAAAGGGGGTGATGAAGATGGGCAGCGAGAGAAAACCTTCGAGCACGCCTGCCATGAGCCGTCCGACCAGCAACCCAATGCCGACGCCGAACACCACCCCCAGAATTGCAATCTGGACCCCTACGAGCACGGGCCGCAAGGCGATCGCCACCGGGCTTACGCCAAGCGCCATGGACGTGCCAATCTCGCGCCGCTGCGTCTCGACCATTCGGGCCGCGAAGTTCAACGCTGCAAACGCGGCCCCCCCGAAGAGGACCAGCGCCATCACGTTGTAGACCTGCTGGTCACCCTCCGGGTCCTGGGTGAGCGCGAGATAGGAGGCGTCGTCCTCCGGGCGCATCAGCGTGAGCTGGGTGTCCGGATGACTCTCCGACGTCCGCGCCAAGAGTGCGGATTCAATCTCTGAAAGGTCGGCTCCTGGCTCGGCCGTGAGCACGAGGTCGTTGACCAACCCCGACCGTCCGGACAGCTGCTGTGCAGTCTCAAGAGACGTGAAGACAGCGACGAGGTTCGCCTGTCCTATGAAGCTGCCCTCTTCGACGACTATGAAGTATTCGGGGGAGACTGCCTGGCCCACATACCGGGTGGAAACGTCGCCGCCAAGCCGCAGGTCTCCCTGTTCGGGAAGCTCGTAGTAAACGCCGAAGTTGCGCTCGATCAGAACGACGGGTTCACCAAACTCCGTCTCACGGATGCCCCGTCCTGCGATGACCTCCACGCCGTTGACATCCGGACCGCCGTCGGACATGTCCACGCCGATGACCCTTGCGCGCACCAATACGGGCCCGTCGTCGGTGTCCACCTCCGCCTGTGTGTTGGAGATGAGCCGCTCCTCGACCGCCAGTACGCCGTCAATGCCCTGTGCGATGGCCGCGAGAGAGCGCTGTGGGAGAAAGCCGTCGCCGCTGAGGCGGGCGCGGACGTCGTACATGTTGGTGAGCCGCAGACTCTCTTCATTGGAGATGATGCGCCAGTGGGTGAAGCTGCTGAGGCCGGCGAACAGACCGGTCCCGATCGCGATCATGAGGGCGATTCCCGCAACCTGGACCCAGCGAGCCTTGGCGTCTCGGAACGCCCAGCGTAGCCTTAGCGCCAGCATGAGGCCACGTCTACCAACGCAGTTCCGAGAGGGGCGTCTTGCCTCCCGCCGGCGGGCCGTCGCTGATGATGTGTCCGCTGCTCATCTCGATAACCCTGTCAGCAATACGCGATATCTCCCGGTTGTGGGTGACTACGAGCACGGCACGGTCCGCGGAGGCCTCGGAAATCAGGAGTTCCAGTATCTGCGCCCCTGTTGCGAAGTCGAGCTCTCCGGTCGGCTCGTCGGCCAGGAGGACGGGGTTCCCCGTGGCCAACGCCCTGGCAATGGCGACGCGCTGCTGCTCGCCACCCGAAAGCTCGTGGGGGAAGTGGTCCGTCCGGTGACGCAGGCCGACCGCTTCGAGGACGGCCCCCGGCGTTGTGGCGCCGTGCTTGCCGGCCACGTCAAAACCAAACTGCACGTTCTCCAGGGCGGTCAGCCCGGGAAACAGGTTGAAGCTCTGGAAGATGAAGCTCACGGTCTGCCGTCTCAGGGTGAAGAGCTCCGAGCGCGAAACGGTCGTGATATCGCGCCCGCCCACCGAAACGCTTCCCGCGGTAGGCGTGTCCAGCGCTCCGATGATGTTCAGCAGTGTGGTCTTACCACTTCCCGAAGGGCCAAGCACCACGAGGAACTCGCCGCCTGCCACGTGCAGCTCCACGTCGTCCAGCGCCCGCACCTCGACCGTGCCGACTTGGTAGTGCTTGGAGACTCCGATCAAGTCTATCAACTAAGGCTCCGCGACCGAGGCTGTCTAGGATTTGACGAAACACGACAGAGCAATGGCCTGGTCTCCTTTAGAATGAGCGAGGCCAGGCGCCCAGTGAAAGGGTCGGCTTCAACCTGCATCAGGCTCGCCATTGGCGGCTAGCAAGATAGCACCTACGCGAGACGTCCACAAGCGGCAACTCTTGTAACCCGCCAGTATGGTCGAACCGCAAGCAACTCTGTCCGGCCCGCAAGGCCCAGGCAATTCGGGCTGTCCAAGCCTGTTGTGAGTGGGTTGAGGGACTGCCCGGTCCAATTGCACCGCTCACACGGAAACTCATACGACCTCATGCGAAATAGTGGCCGCTTCTTACGAATACCTTACCTTGCCTCCGTATAGTCGCAGTGCTGGCCCATTGCACATGTCCACCGAATGACTACGCGTCTGGATGGCGGCATTCGGCGAGTTCGTATTCGGTTCATTACAACAACCGGGAGGACTCTCAGCCCTATGTCCTTAGTTTGGACGCGCCAAGTTGCTCCTCTGCTTCTGGTGACTGTCCTCATCCTTGGCGTCTCTTCTGCCAACCCTTCCGATGTCACCTTTGCAGGAGAGAGGGTCAGTCCCGTGCCTCCCGACTCTGCGCTGTCGTCTGACAGTGGTGCGGGAGGCGAGCCTGCACTGCCGTTCGTCACGCCTCGCAATCGACACACTGTGGCTGCCTCCAATCAACGGCCGCCCAAGCCGCAGGTGACGGACCAGACCGCCTACGTCGGACGTCTCTTCACCTACACCGTGCCTGCGGTGACAGACCCGCACGGCGAATGGCTGGACTACAGTGTAGCCCTGGACGGGACCGGGAGCCCGCTACCGGACTGGCTCGGATTCAATGCTGAGACCCGGACGTTCCGCGGCACGCCTCGGGAGGAGGCTGAGTACGAGATCCGGGTCTCCGTATCCAGCAACCTCGGCGAAAGCGATGCCAGCTTCACCCTGACGGTGGAAGTTGCAGCGAACCAGCCGCCGGTCGCAGGCGACGACACCGCACAGGTCAGCGAAGGCGGCACCTTGGAGATCGCCACCTCCACCCTTCTCGCCAACGACTCCGACCCCGAGAACGCTACTCTAAGCGTCACTGCCGTCAGCGGCGCACTCAACGGCGCTGTCTCCCTCTCCTCGGACAAGGCCACGGTCAGCTACGTCCACGACGGCTCCGAGACCACCACAGGCAGCTTTACCTACACTGTCAGCGACGGCTCCGCCTCCAGTACCGGGACCGTGGCCATCACCGTCTCGCCCGTGAACGACGCTCCAGTCGCAGGCGACGACACCGCACAGGTCAGCGAAGGCGGTACCCTGCAGGTCGCCGCCTCCACCCTCCTCGACAACGACTCCGACCCCGAGAACGCTACTCTAAGCGTCACTGCCGTCAGCGGCGCACTCAACGGCGCTGTCTCCCTCTCCTCGGACAAGGCCACGGTCAGCTACGTCCACGACGGCTCCGAGACCACCACAGGCAGCTTTACCTACACTGTCAGCGACGGCTCCGCCTCCAGTACCGGGACCGTGGCCATCACCGTCTCGCCCGTGAACGACGCTCCAGTCGCAGGCGACGACACCGCACAGGTCAGCGAAGGCGGTACCCTGCAGGTCGCCGCCTCCACCCTCCTCGCCAACGACTCCGACCCCGAGAACGCTACCCTGAGCGTCACCGCTGTCGGCGGTGCGGTCAACGGCTCTGTTTCCCTCTCCGCAGACAAGACCACCATCAGCTACGTCCACGACGGCTCTGAGACCTCCACGGGCAGTTTTACCTACACTGTCAGCGACGGCTCTGCCTCCAGCACCGGGACCGTGACCATCACGGTCTCACCCGTGAACCAGCCGCCGGTCGCAGGCGACGACACTGCGACAGTCGCTGAAGGCGGCACCCTACAGGTCGCCGCCTCCACCCTCCTCGTCAACGACTCCGACCCCGAGAACGCAACCCTCAGCGTCACTGCCGTCAGCGGCGCACTCAACGGTACCGTCTCCCTCTCCGAAGACCAGACCACCGCCACCTACGTCCACGACGGCTCCGAGACCACCACTGGAAGCTTCACCTACACTGTCAGCGACGGCTCTGCCTCCAGCACCGGGACCGTGACCATCACGGTCTCACCCGTGAACCAGCCGACGGTCGCAAGCAACGACACTGCGACAGTCGCTGAAGGCGGTACCCTGCAGATCGCAACCTCCACCCTCCTCGCCAACGACTCTGATCCCGAGAACGCATCCCTCAGCGTCACTGCCGTCGGCGGCGCAGTCAACGGCGCCGTCTCCCTCTCCGAAGACCAGACCACCGCCATCTATGTCCACGACGGCTCCGAGACCACCACCGGAAGCTTCACCTACACCGTCAGTGACGGCGCCGCCACGGACACAGGGACGGTGACCATCACGGTCTCGCCGGTGAACGACGCTCCGGTCGCAAGCAACGACACTGCGACAGTCGCTGAAGACGGTACCCTGCAGATCGCCACCTCCACCCTCCTTGCCAACGACTCCGACCCCGAGAACGCTGCTTTGAGCGTCACCGCTGTCGGCGGTGCGGTCAACGGCTCTGTCTCCCTCTCCTCAGACAAGACCACCGTCAGCTACGTCCACGACGGCTCCGAGACCTCCACCGGCAGTTTCACCTACACTGTCAGCGACGGCTCCGCGTCGGAAACGGGGACGGTGACCATCACGGTCTCACCAGTGAACGACGCTCCCATCGCCCCGTCGCTCCCGGACCAGACGGCCACGGAGGCCACGGCCTTCACCTACCAGGCTCCGGCGTTCACGGACCCGGAGGGCGACTCCCTGACCTACAGCGCCTCACTGTCCGATGGCAATGCACTTCCCACATGGCTCTCCTTCAATGCGGCCACCCGCACCTTAAGCGGCACTCCCCTCGAGGCCGACACCCCAGCCTCCCTCACCATCCGTGTTACCGCCACAGACGATGGAACACCATCGTCGTCGACCTCCAACTCCTTCACCTTGACCGTGAGGCAGGTGAACGACGCTCCGGTCGCAGGCGACGACACTGCGACGGTCGCTGAAGGCGGTACCCTGCAGATCGCAACCTCCACCCTCCTCGCCAACGACTCTGATCCCGAGAACGCATCCCTCAGCGTCACTGCCGTCGGCGGCGCAGTCAACGGCGCCGTCTCCCTCTCCGAAGACCAGACCACCGCCATCTATGTCCACGACGGCTCCGAGACCACCACCGGAAGCTTCACCTACACCGTCAGTGACGGCGCCGCCACGGACACAGGGACGGTGACCATCACGGTCTCGCCGGTGAACGACGCTCCGGTCGCAAGCAACGACACTGCGACAGTCGCTGAAGACGGTACCCTGCAGATCGCCACCTCCACCCTCCTTGCCAACGACTCCGACCCCGAGAACGCTGCTTTGAGCGTCACCGCTGTCGGCGGTGCGGTCAACGGCTCTGTTTCTCTCTCCTCAGACAAGACCACCGTCAGCTACGTCCACGACGGCTCCGAGACCTCCACCGGCAGTTTCACCTACACCGTGAGCGACGGCGCCGCCACGGACACGGGGACGGTGACCGTCACAGTCTCCCCGGTGAACGACGCTCCCATCGCCCCGTCGGTCCCGGACCAGACCGCCACGGAGGCCACGGCCTTCACCTACCAGGCCCCTGCGTTCACCGACCCGGAGGGCGACTCGCTGACCTACACCGCTACGCTGTCCGACGGCGCCGCCCTTCCGTCGTGGCTATCCTTCGACGCCAACACTCGCACCTTCAGCGGCACTCCCCTCGAGGCCGACACCCCAGCCTCCCTCACCATCCGCATTACGGCTAGCGACGTCACCCTCTCCACCTCCGTGGATTTCACGCTTTCCGTCTCTGAACCCAACCAAAAGCCGCCCAAGCCACAGGTGTCAGACCAGACCGCTGCAGTCGGCCACCCCTTCAGCTACACTGTCCCGGAGGTGACGGACCCGGACAGCGACACGCTCACCTACAGCGCCATGCTGGGCCCGGCCAGCAACCCTCTGCCGGACTGGCTCTCCTTCGACGCCGAAACCCGCACCTTCAGCGCGACACCGCAGCAGGCCAATGTAGGCGAGTACACGATCCTGGTCTCTGTGGATGACGGAGCGTTCACTGCTGAGGCCTCCTTCACGCTGACGGTGGTACAGAACCAGCCTCCGCCAACGCCTCTGCTAGAATCGCAGACGGCGACGAAGGACGTAGCCTTTAGCTACACCTTCGAGCCCGTCACCGACCCGGACGGGGACGCCATCACCTACACGGCAACCCTGTCCGACGGCGGTACCCTCCCCCCATGGCTCTCCTTCGATGCCAACACCCGTAATTTCGCCGGCACTCCCCTGGAGGCCGACACCCCGGCCACTCTCACCATACGCGTTACAGCCACGGACGACGGGACACCGCCGTCGTCCTCCTCAGCAACCTTTACCCTGACCACCAAGCCCAACGACGCGCCAACGGCAGATGCAGGACCGAACGAGACCGTTGCCGAAGGCGAAACCGTCACCCTTGACGGGTCCCGCAGCGTTGACCCTGAAGGTTACCCACTGAGTTTCACCTGGAGCCAGACAGACGGTCCCGACGTCGACCTAGACGGGGCGGACACAGCTACGCCAACCTTCACCGCACCGAGCGAGCTCACCGCCGACGCCGTCCTGACGTTCTCCCTTGTGGTAACCGATGCATCCAATATCGCATCGTCCCCGGACGTGGTGCAGATCGTCGTCGAGGCGGAGCCGCCCGAAGGAGTGCCCACTGTGTCAATCAGGGCGGCTGTCTCCTCGATCAACGAGGGAGAGACCGCCACCTTCATCGTCGAGGTCAAGCCTGTGCCGGATGCGGATCTATCAGTGACGCTGCGCATCTCAGGCGACCCAGCCTTCGGTGTAGACGACGACGAACTGACGATAACCGTCCTCGCCAAAACACCGTCTGCGAAAGTTGAGCTGCCCACGGTCGACGATAGCCAGGACGAACCGAACGGCACCATTGTCGCTACGATTCTGGACAGAGACGCCTACGACCCGGACACGCCTGCCAGGGCGACCGTCACTGTATGGGATGACGAACCGACTCCCATCGTCCTGCCAGCCGCTCCACCCGATCGATTGCCATCCTTCAGATCGGTCTTGGTCGCAGACAGGATCTTCGCTGTTGGTCAGGATGTGGGCTCAGTAGAGCTCCCGGGTGCAGTAGGCGGCGACCCTCCGCTCAGATACAGCCTATCTCCAGCATTGCCCGCAGGCCTCAGCTTTGACGCTTCCTCTCTGGCCATCGTCGGCAAACCCGCTGAGACGCTAGCATCCACCCTCTTCACATACACCGTCAGGGACCGCGACGCCGACAGCGCATCCCTATCTTTCCACATCATCGTAGAGAAGGGCCCAAGAAGGAAACCGATAGCCGCGCTGGGGACAGGCTCCGACGGCGTCCCCGTCCTCGTTGCCTTGAGCGCCGGCGAGGTCCGAATGTCAGTCGCGCTCGGTGACAGGACCGTGGAGCTGACGGTGAAGGTCGAGACGGGCTGCGTCGGAGCGCGAATGGCGCTACCGGAAGATCTCGCTGTGCACGGCCTGGCGACGATAGAGTTTGCCGCCGCGTCCGAAGAAACCCGTCTTCGGCAGGTACTGCTGCCCCAGGGCTTCCGCATCGCTCACAGCCAGACGATCATGGACGTCACCCTACGGGATGGGCAAGGCAGGACCATCGGCGCAATGGCCAGCCCGGTCAAGGTGTGCCTGCCAGTGAGCGAAGCGCTCATCGAGGAAGCCAGAGGCCAGCCTCTCACCCTTCTGCACTACGAGGAGGAGGACGGCTGGGAAGCGCTTGTCGGCTCCTGGGAAGAGCAGATGGAAGACGGGTCCATCCTTCTCTGCGCCCTCACGAGCCAGCTCTCGCCCTTCGCAATCGGGTACGTCGCACAGCCGGAGCCAACCCCAATGCCGACACCAACGCCGCAGCCAACACCCACACCTACGCCGACTCCGACGCCCACACCACGGCCCACGCCGACCGTAGCGCCGACAGCGGCGGTCCCAGACTCCCCGACACCCTCACCCCAACCGACGGCCACGCCCATGCCCGCCACCGCGCCAGGCCGCGCCCCAACACCGGAGCCTACGCCATCAGTAGCGCCGTCGCCGGAGACCGGCCCCACGCCTACAGCTACCGCTGCACCGAACCCAACACCCACTCCGGCCTCCGCGTTGGAGGAGAGACGAACATTTGGGCCATCGGTCGCGCCGTTGCCTACGACCAAGGTTACACCTACGCCTGCATATGAAAGCGACTTCGGCGTGGGGGGTTGGATTGCAACGGTCGGGTTGCTGGTGTTCGCAGCACTATCCGGCTCATCTATCGTCTTTCACAAGGAAGACTGGCAGCCGTAGGGCAACCGATGCCCCTGGCCGTGGAATTGCGCCGCACTCGAGTCACGGTGATCATTCTGCGTCCGCGGCCGATGACGGATCGTCGTCCCCCAAGAGTGTCTGGGTGAACATGGGCTTCAGCACGCGGTGGATGCGGAAGGTCGTGGCAACCAGCACTGAGACGATTCCCGCCACGATGAAGAGTGACAGCGGAACGCCGAAGCTCCCCAGGGCCAGCAACCGCGAGATCAACGGAATGCTCCAGACGCCGGGCACTAGAAGGATGGGCACCAAGGCCGTGTCACGAAACACTGCCCGTAGGCTGCCATGGGACCAGGCATTGGCGGTCCCCAGGTAGCTCGTACTCCTGAACTCCACCAGGCCATCGGCAAGGATCCGCAGTGACCGCCAGATGGCAAGGGCAGGAGGGAGACAGAGGGCCAGGACCGTGCTCCCGATGACCAACCCCAAGACGCTCTCGCTGAAGGGAAGGAGATCGGACAGTTGGTCAGTGAAGCTGAGGCTGCCGGTGCCAAGGGCCAGAAAGACCGCGATGATTCCCAGCTCCAGCAGGATCAGGCGACCGCTCCTCTGGACCTGCCTGGCTCTGGGGCTGTCGAAGCGAAGGGCGCTGCGTAGCGTCGAGAGCATCAGGACGAGACCCTCAGCGTACCGTTTCAGCAGGCTGGGAGACCGTCGCTCCAATAAGTTGGCGACGGGGTCCGCAGCGCGAAAGAGGAACGGGTAGAGCAATGCGGTGACCGCCGTGGCCCCCGTTACGACCGGGTACAGAAACGCGCCCACCGCGCCGAAGGTGGCGCCCGTCCTGACCATCGCCAGCGAGAACTCCCCGAGCTGCGGCATGCCCAGCCCCACGCTCAGCGAGACGCGGCCGTTCTCGCCGGCCAGGAAGGCGCCCGCCGTATCCGAGACCACCTTCCCTACGATGAACACGCCGGCGACCACCAACGTCGGGACGATGTAGTCGTCCATCAACGACGGGTCAATCAACATACCTATGGAGACGAAGAATATCGTGCCGAAGAGGGTCCGCACCGGCCCCATTGTTCGCTCCATCTGGTCGGCGTGCTGGGAGTCGCCGAGGACAGCGCCGATGAGGAAGGCCCCAGCCGCGGCGGACAGGCCCACTAGCTCCGCGGTCACCGCGAGGCCAAAACACAGCATGAGGCCGGTGATCAGCAGCGTCTCCTCGGACCTGAAACGGTCGACGAAGCCGACCAGCTTGTTCGCAAAGGCCGCGCCCAGCACCAGCGCCAGAACGGCGAAGACCGCCAGCTTCACGACGAGAGGGCCCAAGCCGCCGATGTCAGCCTGGCCGGTACTGGCGATTCCGGCCAGCATCGTCAGCAGAATCACCGCCGCAAAGTCCTCAACAACTAGGATCCCCACAATCAGCCTGCCGCGGGTTGCGAGGAGCTCGCCGGACCCCCGAAGCATCGTCATCAAGATCGCTGAGCTGCTGATGCACATGGCCGAGGCCAGGAAGACCGCCTCGATCGTGCTCCAACCCAGCAGATTGGCAATCTCAAAGCCGAGGGCGAACATGATCGCCATCTCCACGACGGCTATGAGGATCACCCTGGCGCCCACCTCGCGAATGCGGCTCCAGCCACATTCGAGGCCTATCCCGAACAGAAGGAGCACTAGGCCCAGGTCAGCCAGCAGCCCTATGGTGTCCGTGTTATGCACGGCGCCAAGAGCGAACGGACCCAGCAACACGCCCGTTCCCAGATAACCCAGGATGGGGGGCAGCTTGAACTGGCGACACAACAGCATGGCCGCTCCGCCCGCAGCCATGATTACGGCGAAGTCGCGGAGGAGGTGCGGCTCTCCGTTGACGAGGGCCAGGGAAAGGCCGGGAATTATGCCATCGATGGTGGCACCTTCAGTGGATCAGTATCTGGGAGGCATCGTGGACTGTACGAGCGTTCCGTTGGCTGTAGATTTGGGTACGGAGGGTTGCCTATAGTCAGACCAGTCAGGATGCGGTCCGAGCCCGAGGCAGCCTGCCTCTCTATCTATTGTGCCACAGATGCGTGCGTTATGTCAAGGTTCCTTCAAGCCTGGCATCCGCACTATCAGGACCCACGGCGACGCTGTAGAAGAAGGTGGCCTCCTTGGGTGTACCGTAGAAGTTGAAGGACGCGCTGGCAACAGGATCGGCGAATCCGGCATCCAGCAATCTACCTTTCAGCCCCATACCCGTCCCGGGGCCAGAAGGGCATCCATCGCACCGAGACGCCTGGAGCCCCGTGCTACTCCGGAGGAGTGGCCATCTCCACCAACCGCGCTATGGCGTTGGCGAGGCGCATCTGGCGCGGCGTCCGGCAGCGGACTCTGAGCAGCGCCGGGCTGGCCACCACCAGGGCCAGGCACTGCGCCCTGCTCGTTGCGACGTTCAGTCGGTTGAGGCTGTACAGGAACTCCATACCGTGCGGTGCTTCGTCCGCAGAGCTAGTCGCCATGGAGTAGATCGAGATCGGGGCCTCCTGGCCCTGGAATTTGTCGACCGTGCCGATGTGGTATCCCGGCAGCGCCTCGCTCAGAGCTCGCACCTGCGCGTTGTAGGGAGTAATGAGGAGCACGTCCGCAATGTCCAGCGGGCGGGTCGCGCCTGAATCGTTCGTGTGCGTGGGTGATGCGTCCAGCAGGCTCCGCACCAGCTGGGCCGCCCTTTCCGCCTCCTCAGGGGACTCGCTAGTCTGACCGCTGTGAGGCACTGACAGAAAGCGAAGCCCGGTACCGGACAGTGGAGGAACCCCAGTGAGCGCGAGGGTTTCCCGGCCGGGGTGTGAGTGGAGGCGCCCTTCGTAGAAGACCTCGGACGTGTACGCGCTGATGTCCGGATGCAGCCTCCAGGTCCCGTCCAGAAAGAGGCCCAGGTGGTCGGGCATCACTCGCTCACCATCTAGGACGTGGGCAAGCACAGAGCGCTCCGCCCCCGGCGGATGCGTGCCCTGGAGCGGCTGATCGAGCTGTTGGGGATCGCCGAGGAGGACGATGTTGCGGGCGCTCAAAGACCCAGCGAGGGCATCCGCAAGGGACATCTGGCCGGCCTCGTCCACGAAGAGCACATCCACCGCTTCGACCATGTCTTCCCGCGACCACAGCCACGTCGTGCCTCCGACGACATGAACGGAGCCGTCCCTGAGGGCGTCTCGCGCCGCGCCATTGTGCGCCAGGTGTCTTACGTCCTCGGACGCGGCCTCGGGGGAGCGCTGGCCGATCTTCACCTCCACACCCCGCTCCCGCGCCTCTCGCGCAACCTTGGTCAGCAGCTCGCCGATGACCTTGTGGCTGTTGGCCGTAACGCCCACGCGCCGCCCTTCCGCCACCAGATCAACAATCATCCTCGCTCCGACTGTGCTCTTGCCCGAGCCCGGGGCACCCTGGATGGCAAGGTAGCTCTCATCGATGGAGGAAACGAGCCCGCGCGCCGCTCTCTCGGCATCCTCGCCTTCACGACGAAGCGGCTCTCCCTTGGCCCACCCAGCTCGCGGGGGACGGCGCATGAGCAGGTCCCGCGCCGCTCGATACTCTCCTGAGCTGTCGATGCCATGCTCCAGAACCCAGCGCGCGAGGCGCTGCAGGCTATCCGGCTTGGGCTGAGGAGTAATGAAGTCACAAGCAACCAGCGAAGAGGGGGCCGGGGCCGGTCGGGAGCTGCCTCGCTTTATGTCAACGAAGCCCTTTTCGTCGTCGAGATGGACGACGGTTCCGGCGCTCTCTTCCGTCATTGCATCGCGCGGTGTATCCCCCACGGCGATGGTGTGCTCCTGTGGCGGGAAGCGGAAACGATAAACCGTCGAGCGAGCACGGGGCGTCGGGTCCGGCCATGAGCGTTCAATGGTCAGCTCGCCCAGCGCATCACGCTCCTCGCGACGCTCTTCGTCGGTGAGGCCCAGGAGATGGAAGTAGCGCCACCAGAAGGACTTGTTCTCTCGCCGGTGCCAGTTCAGGAGTTGGGCGAGCAGCCAGCGTCCCCACTGGTCGTCCTCCATCTCCTCCAAGGACTCGGGCAGGTCGCAGGTCAACGAAGCGGCCAGTTCGTTCACCGCCTTCTGCGCCTCGCTGTCCTCTGTCTCTTCTGGATCTCGGACCGTCGGTCGCGGCAGCTCCACCGCAAGGTCCCTTGCCAGCGCAGCCCGTTGTTCCTCCAACCAGTCCCGCAGGTGGAGGGTCGAGAGGCAATCGTCCCGGTTGTAACCCTCAATCTCAGCCACGAGCCTGTCTCGGTCATCTCCCTGACCAAGCTCCAGCCACGTCTCGAACTCAACAATACTCGTGCCCGCATCGCGGAGGTCGACCGTGCGCTTGAAGTCGTACAGTGGCTCCAGTCGCTTGATGGAGTAGCTCTCGACCGAGGCGCGGACCCCTTGACGCACCGCTCGATGCAAATCGACGAAAACCACCCCGCGCAGCAAACGGTCAACCTCTTCCTCTCGTGTGCCGTAGCGTCCGGCAAGGCGTTTGACTGCAGTCGGTTCATAGGAGGCGTAGTGGTAGACGTGCAGGTTGGGATCAGCCTCCAGACGGTCCATGACCAGGTCTATGAACGCTTCGAAAGCTCGCCGCTCCCCCCGCGTCGTGACGGTGTCCCCCTCAATCGACCAGTGCGCATGGAACACTGGCGCGCCGGCAGCGTCCCTACATCCAGGTTCGATGACGCCAAAGAGATACTCGATTCCATCCACATCGTCCGAGCCGTAGAACGGGTCGCCCTCTATGTCGAAGAAGAGGTCGCCGGGTGAGGGCTCCGGAAGCATCAGCAGCCCATAGTTCGTAACCAGGGCTCCCTCGCTGTCCCGCGGGTGGGTGGTGCGTTCCGAGATGACCATCCCGGCGCGCTCGCCACGCACCTGGATGTTCGCCTGGGCATGGACCCGTTTCAGCGCATCGCGTCCGGCGCCGTCCAGCCGGTCGGGCAGTTGCTCCGCAGGCTCAGCAAGTCCCGTACGGGTCGTCACGTCGATCCCGTGCAGGGCGCGGCGCTGCCGCGACGTCAAGTTCGCGACGAGGGATAGGTCGTCATTCGCCCGCCACTCGCCCCGACAGCGCATGCTCCACCGGCACACGTCACAGTGTTCTACTGGCTCCGGGACCGTCGCCAGCGGATAGGCTGGAGTCCCGGCCAGCATCACCTCGAACTCGCGCGCGACGAGGCGGTAGTAGGCCGCGTAGTCGGAGACCCGGAAGGAGACCTTCTCCTTCTCCACGCCGCCAAGAGCCAGGTGCATCTCTGCAGGGGCGCTGCCCTGGAGCTTCCCCACCATATCCGAGTACATGCACAGCTGGAGGACCGCCGATGCCTTCGCATGCCGGGCGAGCTTTGTGTCCCACACCTCGTAGCTCCACGGGCCAAGAGCGCTGGCCCCGTCAACACGGCGCAGGAAGTCGGCGTAGCCCAGGCGGTGACCGTCGAAGAGGACCGCCTGGTAGATGACGTCGGCGCCTGCACGCATCGCCGCGAGGGTGTCAGCCTGGCCCCGAACAAACCGTTCGGCCCATGGGACCGATTCGTTAGGTTCGATCTCCACGACGGCGGTCTTTTCGGCGCGCAGCTCCTCGAGGAAGCGCACCTCGTGCTCCTGCCCCCGCAGTGCGATGCGGTCCAACACCGGATCGGGCCGGACCGGCCTACGAAGATGGCCCAAGACAGCTGCCCGCTCCAGGCCCGCCAGATGCCCGCACTCCAGGAACCCGACCAAGTCAGTGGCCGAGTAGACCAAACGGCCGTTAACGCTCTGCATTGGACTGCACTACCTAGGCTCTAGGCTCCCGAATCAATGTGCACGCGCTGCGTCCCTCGCACCGAAGCCCTTCCCAGGGGCAATACCCTGTGTGCGTGGTGGTCTTCTTTGCAGCCCTCCACCGACCGTTCCAGCTGCAGCGTCACGTGACCAATGCCGTAGTTCCCGTGCACCAGGTCCTGCATCCTCTTCTTCAGGACGTCCAGGTTCCCCCGGTACGCCGGGTCCAGGAGCACGTGAGCGGTGAACGCTTCATTCCCGGAGGTTATGGTCCAGACATGGACGTCGTGGATGAGGGTGACCCCCTCCATTTCCTCTATGTCGCTGCAAAGCTTGTAGACGTCGATGCGCTCCGGGCTGCCCTCCAGGAGCACGTTCACTATCCGGCCTATCAGTTTGCGGGTGTTGTACACGATGAGCACTGCGATGACCACGCTGAGTATCGGGTCCGCGATGTGCCACTCGAAGGCCATGATGAGCACCGCCGCAATGATGACCCCAACGGAGCCCAGCAGGTCGGACAGCACGTGCTGGAAGGCGCCCTCTACATTCAGGCTCTCCTCTGAGGACCGGTGCAGTATCCAAGCGACAGCCAGGTTCACCAGGAAGCCGCCGATGCCGATGATAAGGACCGGCAGCCCGACGATCTCGACATCTTCCCTGAAGGCCCGATGGTAAGCCTCGAAGAGGATCCAGCCGGCGATAAGCCACAGGGCAAAGGTGTTGGCCAACGCAGCCAGGATCTCCGTGCGATGGTACCCAAACGTGCGCTCGACGGAGGCCTCTCTCTGCGCAATCCACATGGCGACCAGAGCCATGACGATGGCGGCCGCGTCCGTGAGCATGTGTCCGGCATCGGCCAGCAGGGCCAGGCTGCCCGATACGATGCCCCCGATGACCTCGGCCACCATGTAGGTAGAGATCAGAACCAGGGCAATGAGTAGGCTGCGGCGGCTGGCTCCCCGCAGGTCATGGGCATGCTCGTCGTGGGCGTCGCGGTCGTGGCCCTCATGGCCGTGACCGGCATGCTCGTCGTGGGCGCTGTGGTCGTGCCTAGCGTGGACGTCGTGCCTGCCGCTCCGGTCCTCTGGCTGGGCGTTCTTCTCTCCCATACTCCAAGCCTTCAGCCACGGTCTGGCCGCGGTGTCTCGGCCGCGGTATTGTATAGTGCAGGGCAGGTCTGCGCCACCATTGGGCATCCTGTTCCGTGCCGTGACGGCGTCACGGTCCTCCATCGACAGACGGACGCCGCTGCTCACGGTCGATTGCAACGACGGGCAAAGAGTGTGTAGTATAGGCACCGCCTACAGCCCGCTGCATTGTCTGCCACGGACACCCCTCTGACGGGGTCTCCTGGAGGATAGGGTTGAACGCTATCGAAGCCCGCGGCCTGACGAAGATCTATGAGAATCGTCTGGTAGCCCTGAACATCCTCAACATGACGGTGCCCCGTGGCACCGTTCTCGGCCTTATAGGCCCGAACGGGGCAGGCAAGAGCACCGCCATGATGCTGTTCCTGGGCCTACAGCATCCGACCGCAGGCTCCGTAAGGGTCTTCGGCGAGCCCATGTCCCTGGCCGCCGGACACTTGCGCCGGCGGATGGGGTTCCTTCCCCAGACAGGATCATTCCCCCCCGACATGACTCCCATAGGCTACTTGGACCAGGTGGGCATGCTCTTCGGAATCCCTCGAGAGCTGCGGAAGCAACGCGCCGCTGCCCTCCTCCACGCCACGGACATGCTTCAGGCCTCGGCCCAGCGTATTGACCACCTCTCCAGCGGCCAGCGGACCCGGGTGGGAATTGCAGCAGCCCTCATCAACGACCCCGAGCTCCTGCTCCTGGACGAGCCCACGGTTGGCTTGGATTCCGAAGGACGCACCTACACCCTCTCTCTCATCAGCGACCTCAAGCGGCGGGGGCGCACCATTATCCTCTCCACGCACATCCTCCCGGATGCAGAGCAAGTCTGCGATTCGGTGGCCGTGCTGAACCACGGCAAGCTAATCTACCATGGGTCCGTGACCGACATGAAGCAGATTGCCGGCCCCAACACCGTCGACCTGATCGTATCCGGGCAAGAGCTTGACGTTGCAGTGAGAGCACTGGCGGTACGCTTTGCGACTGCACGGTTCGAGCGGGCGGGCCATCAGACAATTCGCGTGACCTTCGGATCGCCCAACGGCGACTACAGCGCCGAACTGGGAGCGGTCCTGTCGGAGCTCCCTCACCACCGCCTGCGACTCCGGTCCGTGCGCCAGGTGGGCGAGCTGGAGGACGCGCTCATCCAACGACTCAGCGAGGACCGGATGCGGGGCTTTGCCCGGGCCCTGGACGACAAGGGCGCGCTCGTACACAGCGTGACGCCCGATGAAGACAGCGCACCATGAACGAGACACAGGCGGACACACTCGCTCCAGTCGGCAGCGGAGAGCAGGATGCGGTCCCGGTTCGCCAGCTCTCCTGGCCCGCCTTCATCTCCCTCCTCTGGTACGACCTGGGCATACTCTTCCGCTCGCTGATTATCCGCTTCTGGTTCCTCCTGACCGTGGTGGGGGCCACCACGGCCGTGCTGGTGTCCCGGAACTACTTGGACCCCACGTCCTTTTTCATGGGGTGGGCCCTGGCGCTGTACGCAGGCCTCGGGAGCTTCGTCACGCTGGTCATCAGCGTCAGCACCATATCCGCGGAGCGCCCCTTCCTGGGAGTCGCAATCATCAGCCGCGGCATTGCCCCCACGCCGTACATCCTGGCAAAGCTCGCCTCGCGCTGCCTCTACGTGCTGGGCATGTTCCTCATCGTCGTCGGACCCACCATGTTCCTGGTCCAAGCCCAGGGCCTGAACAATGACATGGTCGTCTCCGGAATAGTGCTGTCGCTTATCTACTGGAGCCTGATGCTTGCGGTGCTGGTGCTCTTGGGCATCACCATCAGCGTCGTGTTCAATAACACACTTCTTGGCCTCGTGGTGCTGGGCTCCTTCTGGTACATCTGCATCGTAGGCTTGGCCTTCACCTATGCAGGAGGCCTCAGCCCCCAGGGAGTCCTGGGTAACCTACCCCTACTCCTCCAAGGGGAGTCGAAGGCTATCGAAATCTACTTCACCATGGCCATCGGCCTCATACCCACGATAGCCCTCCCCTTCGTGGTCGTGCGACTCTTTAATAGCAGGGATTTGTAGATATGGCTACGCTGATAACAGGCAGCACCGGTTTTGTCATCTCCAACGTGGTCCGGGAGTTCGCCGAGAGAGGCCACACCGTCGTCGCCCTTGACGTCGTCGCGCCCAACGAGATGGTCGAGCGATACCTCGCCCCGTGGGCAGAGCAAATTACGTGGGTACAGGCGGACATCCTGGACCCCGTGGCCTTGGAACAGGTGGCGTCAGCCCACTCCATCACACGAATAGTCCACGGCGCCGCCATCACGCCCGGCCAGGAGGCGATCGAGAGGGCGGAGAGCCGCCGCACCATCGACATCAATCTCACGGGTACGGCGAACATGTTGGAGCTGGCGGTGCGTGTTGGCACCCAGCGGCTGGTCTACATCAGCTCGGGCGCCGTCTACGAGGGCATCGATCCTCCCGACGGTCTCCTACACGAAGACCTCCCCCTACACCCGCGCCGGCTCTACTCCGTCACCAAGTTCGCCAGCGAGTGTCTGGCGCGGCGATACAGTGAGCTCTACGGGTTCGAGACGGCGAGCGTCCGCCTGGGAGGCCCCTACGGCCCAATGGAACGGGTCACCGGCCACCGCACCAACATGTCGCAGCTCCAGCAGTGGACGGGAAAATCTCTGCGGGGCGAAAGCATCGTGATGGAGCCTCAGGGCGCCCGCGACTACACCTACGTCGGTGACATCGCCGCAGGGATTCGCACAATCCTCGACGCCCCAGCCCTCCCGCACGACGTCTACAACCTGGCCAGCGGCGTGGGAGTGTCCCTCGAGGAGCTGGTTGCAGCCTTCCAGACGGTCTTCCCGGACGCCAGATTCCAGGAGCCGGACCCCGGAACCGTCGCAGCGCCCGCAGAGCCCGCTCGCCGGTCGCTGCTGGACACGTCCCGCATCCGCGACGACCTGGGGTTCCGGCCTCAATACGACCTGGTTTCAGGGCTGCGGGAATACCTCCGCTGGCGGAGCGACTTCGGGTTCACTGCCTGAAGGCCCCGGCTACGGGAGGAAGTCCTCCCGGCTCTTCAGCAACTGGTCAGCCCTGGCCCGGTTGAAGAGGAACACTGTGGTCTCGTCAGCCACCTTCACGTAGTAGGAGTCCTCGTCCCTCTGCACGAAGGAGACCACGACAAAGGGCCGGTCACCGGTGCTGATGATCTCGATGGCTGCGTCCGGCTCTGAAAAGCTCACCTCTCTGGCCTCCCGGTCCGTTGGGAAGTCGTCGGTGAGCAGAGGAGCGAGGAACTGTAGCAGCGCCTGCACCTTGGCCGGGTCACCGGGGTCGCGCCCCTCCGGAGTCACGACGGCCCACCCGGCTGCCTCGCTCTCCAGGGCGATCCGACTGTCCGGATACATGAGGGTGACGGCAGTGATCTCCTCTGGCTGGAGGTCCAAGACAACGGGGTTTCGCCAAGCGTTGGGGTTGGACTCGAACACGCCGGGGAGATTCACTGGCATGCTGAATACGGCATCGTCAACGGGCCGCCTGACGTACGCCAGGCCTGCCTGGGGGGACCAGTGGCCGATGAGGAGCTCCTCCACGGGGCTCTCCCCTTTGTAGAAGGACACCCGCACCGCGTTCCGCGGGTCCACGCCCAAACGCTCATGGTGGGCTGGCTCCTCCGCCACCAACTGAGCGTGCCGGAGCAGCTCCGCCACGCTCCAGAGTCCCCCAAGCCTCAGTTCGAAGGCCTTGTGGATGCCTATGCGCCATTCGTCGTCCGTCTTGATGAGCCGGGCTTCCCCTTCTGCCGACTGGATCAGAACCTGGTCAACGACCTCCTCAGCCACGGGGAAAATGCCCGACAGCGTGGAGGGGGCCGAGGCCTCGGAGACGACGCGCAGGACCAGCCCTGCCAGGGCAACGCCCACAAGGAGGGCTAGGACCAAACCGACTTGTCTAGCCTTCATCCTGGTACACCTGCGAGCTGATCCGCCGGCGGCGAGCGTAGCGAAGGGCCCCTATGGCGAGGAAGAGGACCGGCACGCCAAAGATGCTCCCATACTGCACCGCGTTCTCGTGCGTGTTGGAGGAGAAGAGGAGCTCCCGAGGGGAGATGGACTTGGAGCGGATTGCGGCCAGCGCATCTTCCTGAGCAAGCCAGTCTATGACGTTGAGCCCCAGCACCATGTTCTCCGGCGCGCGGGAGACGGCAAAGTCCGACAACCACTCCGAATCGCCGAGAACGACGATCCGATAGGTGCTTTCGCCATCAGCGCCGGCCTCCGGGGCCGGCCCCACAGCGGCAAGCGCCATGAGGCGGGAGCCTTCGGCAGCTTCCGGGAAGTTGCGCTCCTGCCCCGGCGTGACGTCCAGGTACTCCTGCTCGGCCACGGCGAAGGTGCTCGTCTGCAGGAGCGGGATCACCTCGACCCCATCCACCGGAGGCCACACCTGGTCAACGGAGCCGGCCCACGGGAGGAGCACTGAGCTCACGTCGCCGGATATGCGGTTCTCCAGTGGCGCCACCCGGGGCCAGTAGGGGTAGGGCACGGGCAGCGAGAAGGAGCCACGGGTCATGGCTATGGCCTCGTTCACGCGGCCGTCGGAGACCAGGTCGTTGTTCAGCACAATGCCGTAGCGTTCGGCAAAGGCGGAGAGTCCATGCTCGTTGGGGAAGACGACCAGCTGTCCCTGCAGCTCGGGCGAGGTCACCGGGCCAATCACCGGGTCCACCAGTAGGAGCATGCTGCCCCCCTGGGCCATGTAGGCATGAAGGGCGCCGTGAACGTTATCGGGAAGCATGCTGGTGGGCCCGGCCACGACCAGCAGATCCACTCCCTGAAGGTTCAGCGACCCGTCCTCTGCAGCGGCGACGTCGATCACGTCATACTGCTGCGCGAGCTGGAAGGAGAGCCCAAGCATCTCTTCGGACCTCACGCGCTCGCCGAACCCCGTGAGGAAGGCCACGGTCTTGCGACTTTCCTGGGACATCTTGTGGACCAGCGTAGCCACCTGGTACTCCAGGGGTTCCGCGGAGTCGATGAACGGGATGATCTCCTGGCGGTCGAGATAGGTCAGCGCAAGGCCGAAGAAGCCGCGCTTGAGCTGAAGCTCCTCCTTCCCTACAAGGCTGAACTCCACGGGCTGAATGCCAATCTGCTGGGCCCAGGCCTCGGCGTCATCGTCCTCGTCGGGGAAGCTGTGGACCACCCGGACCCTGTCCGACTGTGCGCCAAGGTCTTCCAAGAAGTCGCCAACGTCCCGTCGGACCAGGGAGACGTGTGTCGGCAAGTCCTTGGAGGCATAGAGGTGGAGAGTGAGGACGTCGTCCAAGTCCGAGAGGATGGCTTCGGTGGAAGGGCTCAGGGTGTAGAGCTTTTCGTCGGTGAGGTCCAGCCGGCCGTGGATGGCGCCGCCGAACCAGCCCGTGAGCAGACTCAGCACCACGAGGGCCACGAAGCCGACCTGGAGGTTGTTGTACAGGGGCGAACGGTGGCTGAGGGTCTTGCGCCGAAGCATGAAGTAGGCGCCGCTCAGGAAGGTCAGTATCAGCGCCAAGAAGTAGACCATGTCCCGCATGTCCAGAACGCCCCGGGCGATCTTCTCGAAGTGGGTCAATGGGCTCAGTCCCTGTAGGACTGCGGCGACGCTCGAGGGGACTGCGAGGAGAAAGGTGTCCAGGCCTATGGCGAGGAGGAAGAAGTTGGCGGTAACGCCAATGATGAATGCCACGATCTGGTTGCGCGTGATCCCGGAGGTGAAGAGCCCAATGGCTATGAAGGACCCCGTGAGGAGGGAGCTGCCAAGGTACTGGGCTACCGTAGCCCCCCGGTCCACGTCCCCGGCCGTTTCCAGAAGCAGGGGAATGGCAACCGTCGCTGCTATGCCGGCCATCAGGAAGAGCTCTGCAGCCAGGAACTTGGCTAGGACGATGGTCCAGTCCCGAATGGGGTGCGTGAACAGGAGCTCCAGGGTCCCGTCCCGGTCCTCCTCTGCGACCAAGCGCATGGTAACGGCCGGAACGAAGACGGCCAGCACCCAGGGCAGCGTATCGAACAGGGGGCGAATCGAAGCCTCGGAGGTGAGCAGGGCCTCCCGGAAGAAGAGGAAGGAGAGGGTGGCAGCCAGGATGACCAGGAGGATGTAGCCCGTTGGCTGGTCGAAGTAGCCCTTCAGGTCCTTGACCACCAGGGCGAGGAACGGACGCAGCCGATCAGGCACTTTCGTCACCATGGGACGGCTCTGCGGTCAACTCGTGGAAGAGGTCTTCCAAACTGGCGCCCTCCTCGTGGAGCTCCCACAGGGTCCAGTCGTGCTCCTTGGCCAGTCGGAAGATGTGCGGCCTGGGATCGGAGTCCCTTTCGACGGATAGAGCAAAGCGACGGCGGCTCCCCATACTGCCTCGGGCCTGGACGTCTCGCACTCCGGCCAACTCTTCCAACGCCGCTCCAACGCCGTCTCCCTGGACTTCCACGTGCACCGTCCGGACGGTACGCGCCCGCTGGGCCAGCTCGCTGACGGCCCCGTCCGCGACGATTTTGCCGCGGTGGATGACCAACAAGCGGTCGCACGTGTGCTCGATCTCCCCGAGAACGTGGGTGCTGAGGAGGACCGTGCGCTCCGCGCCCAGGGACCGAATGAGGTCTCGAATCGAGACCCGCTGGTTGGGGTCCAGCCCCTCCGTGGGCTCGTCGAGAACCAGGACCTGGGGCTGATGGAGGATGGCCTGGGCTAGTCCAACTCGCTGCCGGTTCCCCTTGGACAGCTGGCCGATCGGTCGGTAGAAGACCTCCTCGATGCCCGTCTCCTCCACGGTGCGCTCGAGGTGGGCGGGCCGATCGGGCAGGGGAATGCCGCGCAGGTCCGCCACGAAGTCCAGGAACTCACACACGAGCATTTCCCCGTATAGGGGATTGTTCTCGCTCAGGTAGCCGACTCGCTGCTTGGCCACCCGCTCGTCTTCCTGCGTGTCTATCCCCTGGATGAAGATGGCGCCGGTGTCCGGCGTGTAGTAGCCCGTCAGCATTCGCATAGTCGTGGTCTTGCCCGCCCCGTTCGGTCCGAGGAAGCCAGCCACCTCACCCTTACGAACGGAGAAGCTGACGTCGTCCACGGCGGTGAGCGCGCCGAAGCGCTTGGTGATGCTCTGCGCCTGTATGGCTACATCGCCGCCGCGTTTGCGGCCCTGTTCTTTGCGCGCCATATGCCCTACCGATCGCTCCTGTGAGAGAACACCTTCATTCTAACTGTAGGCCGAGGCCCCCCGCCGCGCAAGCGGTGGAGCAGACGGAGTCCGCGCCCATGAGGGTATACGAAGAAAAGCGGCATTCGGTTGGAGCGCGGCGACGGCGCCGGCCCCCTTACCCTCCCCCGATGGCCGGGAGGAAGTGGACTTCACTGTCTTCTTCTACGCGCTCCAGAAGGCCGAGATGGGACACCTCACCGTCGACGACAACCGCAATCTGTGGCTTGATGCGGTCAGTCTCCGAGTCGTACAGCAGGGCCCGCAGCCCAGGGTAGGCGACGTCCAGGTTGGCGAGGATCTGGCGGACCGTGGCGCCGGCCACGGTCACGCGCTCCTGGCCCTCGGTCAGCCGCTGCATCATTGGCGGGATCCAGACTTCCGCCATGGGAGTCAGGACTTGTCCTGCCCGTTCTCCGCCCAGAGCGCCTCCAGGACCTTCCCGGGCGACATCGGCAGGTCCTCCAAGCGAACACCCACAGCAGCGGCGATGGCGTTGGCTATGGCCGCTGGCGGTGGGACGATGGGCACCTCTCCAACGCCGCGCACGCCGTAGGGATGGCCGGGGTTGGGGACCTCCACGAGGACCGCGTCGATCATGGGGAGGTCCAGGCTCGTGGGCATGCGGTAGTCGAGAAAGGTGGGGTTGGACATTTCGCCCTTGTCGTTGAAGGCGTACTCCTCGTTGAGCGCCCAGCCGATCCCTTGGGCGACGCCGCCCTGTATCTGGCCTTCCACGTAGCTGGGGTGGATGGCCTGGCCGCAGTCCTGGACGGCGGTGTAGCGGAGGACCTGCGTCTTGCCGGTCTCCGGGTCCACCTCCACGTCCACAATGTGCGCGGCGAAGGCCGGCCCGGCGCCCCGCGGGTCGACGCTGGCGCGGCCGGTGATCGGTCCGCCCGTATCCAGGAGCTGGCCCGATAGCTCCTTGAAGGTCATCTGCAGTTCGGGCTCGGCGCGATGGCGGAAGACCCCGTTGGCGGCCTCCACGTTCTCCGCGTCCGTCTCCCAGATGCGCGCTGCTCGCTCGGTCATCTGCCGCACCACGTCGTGGGCGGCCTCCCAGGCGGCCCAGCCAGTCTTGAAGGCCACGCTGGAGCCTCCTGTGACGCTCGTAT
Organism: Dehalococcoidia bacterium; assembly: GCA_965249315.1. Taxonomy (GTDB): domain Bacteria; phylum Chloroflexota; class Dehalococcoidia; order Lucifugimonadales; family UBA1127; genus CBDBGD01. Next base: position 377,407 of record OZ252225.1, read on the forward strand.
AGCCCACGCCATCCGTGTCCGCCACGGTGGGTTTCACTTCCTCGGCGGCGATGCCCAGGACCTCGGCGGCCTGCATCGCAACGGCGGCCCGGGTGCCTCCGATGTCCGTGGACCCCTCGACGAGGCTCACCGTCCCGTCGCCGTTAACCGTGATGTAGCAGCTCGCGGGACCCGCGCCGTTGAACCAGAAGCCGGTGGCGATTCCCCGGCCGCGGTTCGGCCCATCGAGGGGCGCGGACCAGTGGGGGTGGCTGCGGGCCGCTTCCAGCGTCTCGAAGTAGCCGATGCGCCGGTAGACGGGGCCGTCCACTCGTCGATCGCCCTCCTTGGCGCCGTTGAGGAAGCGGACGTCCATGGGGTCCAGGCCCAGCTTCAGCGCCAGCTCGTCCAGCACCGTCTCCACTGCGAAGCATGAGGTGGTGGCGCCCGGCGCCCGGTAGGCCGAGGTCTTGGGTTTGTTGACGATGACGTCGTAGCCGTCCACGCGGGCGTTGTCCAGGTTGTACGGGGCGAGAGCGCAGGCGGCGCCGGCGTTGACCGGAGAGCCGGGGTAGGCCCCCGCCTCGTAGTACAGGTCCAGCTCCGTGGCGGTGATGCGACCCTTGCGGTCCATGCCCATCTTGATGGTCATGTAGGTCCCAGGCGTCGGCCCTGTCCCCTCGAACACCTCGGCGCGGTTCATCAGCATCTTCACGGGCTGCCCCGTCTTCCGGGAAAGCAGCGCCGCGACCGGCTCCAGGTAGACGGAGATCTTCCCGCCGAAGCCCCCGCCGATCTCCATGGGAACGACCTTGACCTTCGACTCGGTGACCTGCAGCAGTTTGGCCACCTGAGAGCGCACGTTGAAGGCGCCCTGGGTGCTGCACCAGACGGTGCAGCTGTCGTCGGCGTTCCAGATGGCGGTGGCGTTGTGCGTCTCGATGTACCCCTGGTGGACGGTGGCGGTGTTGAACTCTCGCTCGATGACCAGGTCCGCCTCCTCGAAGCCCTTTGCCGAGTCCCCCTTGAGGAAGCGGAAGTGCTTGGCGATGTTGCTCTTCTTGTCCGTGGTCTCCCCCAGCTCCTCGGTCACCATCTCTTCGAGGATCAGGGGGGCGTCCTCCTTCATCGCGTCCCGGACGTTGACGGCTGCTGGCAGCACGTCGTACTCCACGTCGATCAAGGCCAGGGCCTCTTCGGCGACGTGCGGGCTCGTCGCGGCGACGGCAGCGATGGCGTGGCCGCGGTACAGCGCTTTGTCGGCGGCGAGGACGTTGTTGCTCAGGTAGCGCAGGCTCACGGCCGACTCACCAAGATCCTGCACCTCCATGGAGGCGAGAGGCAGGTCCTTGGCCGTGACCACCGCTCGCACGCCCGGCAGCGCCTCGGCCCGGCTCGCGTCGATGGACACGATGCGGGCATGAGCGTGCGGGCTGCGCAGGATCTTGCCGTGGAGGAGGCCTGCGAAGCGGATGTCGGCGCCGTACTGGGCACGGCCCGTGACCTTGTCCACGCCGTCATGGCGGATGGGGCGAGTCCCGACGACCTGATACTCGTTTCCAGCGACGGTGGCCATTACGTACGCACCTCCATCTTCTTGGCTGCGTTGAGCACGGCCCGCACGATCTTGTCGTAGCCCGTGCAGCGGCAGAGGTTGCCCGCCAGCCACAGCCGCACCCGGTCCTCCGAGGGGTCCGGCTCCTGGTCGAGGAGGGCCTTGGCCGCCATGAGAAAGCCGGGGGTGCAGATGCCGCATTGGAGCGCGGCTTCTTCCAGGAAGGCCTGCTGCAATGGGTGGAGGCCGTCAGGCCCGGCCATGCCCTCGATGGTCTCCACGGTCTTGCCCTGGGCTTCCACAGCCAGGACCAAGCAGGAGTCCACCAGGCGGCCATCGAGGTGAACGCTGCAGGCGCCGCAGTTGCCGTCGTTGCAGCCCTCCTTGGTGCCCATGAGCCCCAGGGTCTCGCGCAGCACCTCGAGGAGGCTCTGGCGGGACTCGCAGAGGAACTCGGTCTCCTCTCCGTTGATCCGGGTCTGGACGTGGGTCTTGCTCGACATCCCCTATCCTCCTCTAGCACGCCGGAGCGCGCCCTGGAGCGCACGGCGAGTTAGCACTTCGACGAGATGCAGACGCTGCTCGATGGTCCCTCGCATGTCGGAAATGGGTCTGGCGGCGGCGCGGGCCATGGCCGCGGCCTGCTGGACCGTTTCGTCGTTCGCAGGTTGGCCGACCAGCGCATCGACGCCGTCGACCAGCACGGGCTTGGGCGCCACGGCCGCCAGTGCGACGCGGACGGCTGTGAAGCACTCCTTGGCTTCGTCGAGCGTCGCTGATGCGCCAACGCCGACGACTGCGATGTCCATCTCGTTGCGAGGGATGAAGCGCAGGTAGTGGGCGCCGGAGCGCGGGGGCGGCGGCGGGAGCACGATGGAGACCAGCAGCTCCCCGGGCTGCAGCACGGTCTGGCGAGGCGCCAGGCAGAAGTCCTCCACCGGCACCTCGCGTGTGCCGTTGGGCCCGGCGATGACGGCCCGTGCGCCGAGGACGATGAGCGGCGGAACGCCGTCGGCGCTTGGCGCTGCGTTGCAGAGGTTGCCGCCGAAGCTGGCCCGCCCCTGGATCTGGATGCCGCCGATCAGCGATGCAGCGTCGATGAGGCCGGGGTATGCGCCGGATATGGCGGCGTCCTCGTAGAGGCGGTGGCAGGGGACTGCCGCGCCCATACGCAGGCCCTGTTCGGGGCTGTAGGAGAGCTCGTTGAGCTCCGGCACGGCCTTCAGGTCCACGAGACGCTCCACGTTGCGACGCCCGGTCCGCATCTCGACAAGGATGTCGGTGCCCCCGGCCAGAACCCGGGCCGCCTCGCCTTTCTCGGCCATGGCGTCAACGGCTTCGGTCAAGGAGCCAGGGGCAACGTACTCAAACTCACGCAATAGGTCACCTCCGCGGCCCTAGCGGGCCGACTCTCCGATGCGGGGTCTATCATACCAACGGACGGGGCCCCCCGCCACCCCGGCGGCCAGCCGGCAGGGCAGGCGGCAGAGCCGGCGGCCAGCCGCCCTAGTAAAGGGCGCGCCCTCAGCTTCCGCAGGGCGCCGGCCTTTCCTCGAGGAAGCTCGATAACACTCCCCTCTGATGCCCTGGTGGAACGGCGATTTGACTTGCTTTGAATTGTGCTGAGCGTTTTTCCGGGCGGCCTGTGCCTGGAAGAGGCCGGCGCAGCTTGGGATTGAGGCGCGACGGACAAGTCGACAAAGGGAGACAAGTCGTATCTGCCAGGCACGGACCGGACGGTGGGCCGAGGGCCCCGCTGGGGGGCGCCGAAAAAGTCGACAAAGGGGGACAAGCCGTATCTGCCAAGGCGAGAGCCAAACGGAGGCCGACGGCCTCGGTGGAAAATGGCCCGAAATCGACAAAGGGAAACAAGGCGGCCAGCCGCTTTAGCTTGGGGATTTGGGCCCGGCGAGGGATGGGACCTTCGAAGGAAGGTGGAGGCTGGCGTCGTGGCGGTAGGCGAGGAGAGCACACCATGGGGGGCGTCCTAGCCGCGGCCGAGCTGTGCTTTGATCTCAGCGAGCTTGACCATGGCTTGGATAAGGCAATAGAGGAGGGGAAGGTTGACGTCTGGGTTGACGACGAGGTCGGTGAGGTCGATGCCGTCGGCATTGCGGACGGGCTTGAAACCGTAGGCGCGGAGGGCCCTGCGCAGAGGGGCGTGGCGGTCTGCGGGGGAGAGCTTGGAGTAGAGGCCGTGCTTGCGGGCGTTCTGGTTGCCCCGCGGGGCGCCTCGGGGGCGGTTGCGGCGACTGGGTTTAGGGATGCGTCCGTTCTCATCCATGGGGACAAGGGTAGAGGGCCGGAGGTGTTAGGGGGAAGTGGCGGATGGCACGGGGGGAGTTGGCGGCAGGCCGATCTTGCTTGGGGCTAGTCTATCTGGCTCCAATGGACGCGGAGCAGTATCCTCGGCGGGGGCAAGTGCACTTCGCGGAGATACTCACGGGCGTGCCGCCCTCACCAGATTCAAGCCGGGGATATTGTCAAAGTCGCCGTCATCCGACGCTAGGGGGCAGGAAAGACGCAAGGCAGTTGCGGCAATCCAGGCATCGGCAGTGTTTAACCTACGACCTGCCCTCCTACGTGCGACCCGCAAGCGGGCGGAAATCTCCAGTGTTTCTTCGTCCGGCCAAATCACCTCGTATTGTGCCAAGTGCCGGGCAAGTTCATTCCTTCGACGGGGTCCCCACTCTGCCCGGTAGGCCCCGTACCACACTTCCTCTACCGTTTGGAAGGAGACCACTGAGCGCTGGCCGCGGATAAAGGGCAGGTAGAAGCCCGCTGCGCGCGTCCCCCCTGAACAGAAGGGAGACTACGCTGGTGTCCAAGACGATCACCCTGCCGGGTCCTCCCGTCGCACATCACGCCCATGACCGATGCTACGAATGAACTCGTCTACGTCAAAGGGTTCACTGGCTGTGACTACCTCTTCAGGATCAAAGATCTTGGGATTGTGGTCATTCAAGAACGTCTCAACATCAAACGGCTCGGCCAACGCACGGGCGGCCTTGAGATGTTGCACCTCAACCGTTGTCCACTGGTCATTGTCATTGAATCTTCCCTTCCCTCTAACTTCCACAAACCGCGTGGCAAGCCGGAGCATGTCCTCATGGAAGTCCCCAGCAAACCTCAGTTGAACGTATTCGCCCGAGTACTCATACAGCTGGGCAGTTCCCCTGTCCCAGTTGACCTCATATAGCCAACCATGAAGCAGGGCTTCGGTTAGCTCGGATGCTGTACGGGCGGCAGTGGGTCTGTGCTGGACTTGCACCCTTCGAGGGTTCTCCCTACTGCCGAACCAAAGTTGCACGCCCTCTGGAAGTCTCGCCGCCGTCCCATGGAGCGCGTCCGCCACATCACTAGGCAGGTCGGAGCTTCCATTACCATTCCAAGCTTGCAAAGCTTCTATGGCCCTGTTTCCAAAGTTATCCAGGTAGTGTTGGCCGTCCGGCGGGGCTTCCACGATCAGGTCAGCGATAAGGGAACCGGGACGCATCTCTACCAGGCGCAAGGTGCTCTGGTCTCGAATCCATCTGGCAGGCTGGCCTGGTCCTCGCTCCCGTTCTCCCAGGTTCTGCACCATGAGCCGCACGGCATCCTGGATGCCCCCAAGCGCAGTAAGGACCTCCGGCACGAGCCCACCAGGACTCCCATCATTTGAATCAAAGAGAGCGAAGGTTAGTGTCTTCTCCACCACGACCACCTCCTGGCGCTAGCGCGCCGCCATGGTGCGTTGTAGGAAACTAGTATACCACCGGCAGGCATCAGCCGCTCCCCCGCACCCTGTTTGGGTGCCTGCTGAGCCGCACTTCTCTCGCCCCGGCGGGGTGGCCCTTGACGTTGAACGGGCGGGGGCGATAATGGCCTCGTTCGGCGAGCCTGGGAGGAACGAGGAGCGACGATGGACGAACGCGAGCTTCGCACTCTCTTCGAGCGCGGCGGGCTGCAGCTTCCGGCAGAGGAGCTGGAACGGCTGGCGCCGCTGGCCGAGGAGTACCTGAAACGGCTGGACCTTCTCTACTCGGTGGAGCTTCCCGAGTCGGAGGAGCCTGCGGCCACCTTCACGCCGGAGGGCGGCCAGCCGCTCTTACTGGGGGGCCCGCAGACGCTGGTGCGTCACCCTCACCCTGCACAAGAGGGAGAGGGGGTAGCGGATGGCTGACCAGAAGCTCTACTACCTGACCATCCCGGAGGCGGCGCTGCTGCTGGAATCGAAGCAGCTGTCGCCAGTGGAGCTGACCAGGGCGTTCCTGGACCGCATCGAGGCGGTGGACGGGGGCCTGAACAGCTACGTGACACTCCTGGCGGATTCGGCCCTGCAGGAGGCGCAGACAGCGGAGAAGGCGATCCAGGCGGGCGAGTACCGGGGGCCGCTTCACGGCATACCCATCGCGTTGAAGGACCTGTACGACACGGCGGGCGTCCGGACGACGGCGCAGTCGAAGGTGCTGGAGCACCGGGTGCCGTCGCAGGACGCGACGGTGGTGGCGCGGCTCAAGGAGGCGGGGACGGTGCTGCTGGGCAAGCTGGCGATGCACGAGTTCGCACTGGGCGGGCCGCCGACGAGCCTGTTCGTGCCGGCGCGCAACCCGTGGAACCCGGACCACATCCCCGGCGGGTCGAGCAGCGGCTCCGGCGCGGCAGTGGCCGCGGGGCTGTGCATGGGCTCGCTGGGCTCGGACACGGGAGGCTCGATCCGTGGCCCCGCAGCGGCGTGCGGCATCGTGGGCCTCAAGCCCACCTACGGCCGGGTGAGCCGAGCAGGGGTGCTGCCGCTGAGCTGGTCCCTGGACCACGTGGGGCCGATGACCTGGACGGTGGAGGACTCGGCGTACATGCTGCAGGCCATCGCCGGGCACGACCCCGACGACCCGACGTCGCGGTCGACGGCCGTGTCCGACTACGCGGCATCGCTGACGGAGGACGTGCGCGGGTTGCGCGTGGGCGTGCTGCGCTCGTACATCAACCACGGCGAGGAGCCGATGGACCCGGAGACGCTGGCCGCCTTCGACACGGCGCTGGGCGAGCTGGCCGCGCTGGGGGCGGAGGTGGAGGAGATCGACATTCCCAGCGCGATCTACTCCGACTCTGCGAACTCGATCATCATGCTCGCGGAGGCGTTCGCCTACCACCGGACGAACCTGCGGACGCAGCCGGAGAACTACGGCGAGATCGTCCGGGCCCGGTTCTCGACGGGCGCGCTGGTGACCGCCTCGGACTACGTTCAGGCGCAGCGGGTGCGCAGCCGCATCCGCCGGGAGACGGCCGCAGTGCTGCAGCAGGTGGACCTGGTGGCGCTGCCGGGAAGTCGCAGCCCCGCCCCCAGCTTCGAGGGGTTCGAGCCGCTGGGCCGGTGGAAGGGCGAGGGGTTCATGTCGCTGGCGAACGAGACGGGCCTGCCGACGATATGCGTGCCGTGCGGGTTCACGAGCGCAGGCCTGCCGGTGGGGATCCAGCTCATGGGCCGCGCCGACGACGAGTCGACGGTGCTGCGGGCCGCCTACGCCTACCAGCAGCGCGCCGGGTGGTACCAGAAGCGGCCAGGGTAGGGGAGAGGCCTGCGGTCTGCCCTGTGCCCAGGCGACGCGCGCGATCGACGACGGGAACGTGACCACATGGAGAGCAGGTCCCCACTTGCGGTTCTGAAGGCGCGATTTGGCTACGACGCGTTTCGTCCCCTGCAGGAAGAGATAGTAGCCAACGTACTGGCGCAATGCGACAGCCTTGTATTGATGCCGACCGGCGGCGGCAAGTCCATCTGCTACCAGCTTCCCGCACTACTTCTTGACGGCATCACGCTGGTCGTATCTCCGCTCATCGCTCTGATGAAGGACCAAACCGACGCCCTGAACGCCAACGGGATCGCTGCTCGCTTCATCAACAGCTCCCTGCGGCCACAGGAGATGGCGGAGGTGCGGGCGCAGCTCGGGCAAGGACAGGTGAAGATCCTGTACGTAGCGCCAGAGAGATTGGCGACAGAGGGCTTCCGTCGCTTCCTCCATCGTCTGCGCATCTCACTGATAGCGATTGATGAGGCGCATTGCATCTCCGAGTGGGGCCACGAGTTCCGTCCTGACTACCGGAACCTCCGGCAGCTAAGACAGGAGTTTCCATCTGTACCGGTGATGGCGCTGACAGCCACGGCAACTAGGCGTGTGCGCGGAGACATCATAGCCCAACTCGACCTGCAGCGAGGCTCCATCTTCCTGTCCAGTTTCAACCGGGAAAACCTGAACTACACCGTCCGGCCCAAGAGAAATGCCTTTGGAGAACTGTTGTCCCTGCTCCGTCATAGACGGGAACAGTCAGCCATCATTTACTGCTACTCTCGCAAGGAGACGGAGGACCTAGCGGGCGAACTCAATGCGCATGGTCTGCGCGCACTCCCCTACCACGCGGGGTTGGACGCTGAGACACGCCGACGGACACAGGACGATTTTACCCGCGACCGCGTTCCAATCATCGTCGGCACGATCGCCTTCGGCATGGGTATCAACAAACCGGATATTCGCCTGGTGGCTCATTACAACCTGCCAAGATCCCTGGAGGGCTACTATCAGGAGACAGGCCGGGCAGGACGGGACGGACTGGCAAGTGACTGCGTCCTTTTCTTCGCCCATGCAGACAAGGCCAGGCAAGATTACTTTGTCAACCAGATCGAGGATGCTACGGAGCGGCAAGAGGCCCAGAAGAGGCTGGCCACGATGGTGGAGTTCGCCCGTCTGCAGACCTGTCGACGCCGCTTCCTCCTCGCATACTTTGGAGAGAGTTTCGAACATGAACACTGTGGCGCCTGCGACAACTGCCTGAGAACGGGTGAGGAGTTCGATGCCACGGAAATCACCCAAAAGATTCTGTCGACCGTGGTCCGTACCGGAGAGCGTTTCGGGGCTACTCATATAGTCCGGGTGCTAAAGGGCAGTCGCGACAAGAGAATCCTGGACCTTGGGCACGACCAACTGAGCGTCCACGGAATCGCCAATGAGTTCGAGCGTTCCGATCTCAGAGAAATCATCGGACAACTTGAGGCACGTGGCCTGCTGCTGTGCGGCGACGAGGACTATCCCACCCTGACTCTAGGGTCGAAGGGGCATCAATTTCTGCGGACGCGCGAACGTATCTCGCTTCTGCGGTCCGCAGGCAGGTCATCTGCGACAGAGACGGCAACGCTGCGGTCTAGAGCATCGAGGCGGGAGTTCGAGTTCGATCGAGGTCTGTTCGAGGAACTGCGGGCTCTGCGAAGGCGGTTGGCTGAAGTCCGTGGCGTTCCGGCATTCGTTGTCTTCGGTGACGAATCGCTCCGCCGCATGGCCGCGGACCTGCCATGGAGTATGAAGGAGTTCTCCCGCGTTCCTGGTGTGGGAGAGACGAAGCTGGCGGAATACGGTCCTGAGTTCCTGGAGGTGATCCGCAGCTACGCTGAAGCCAACGGGTTGCAGCGCCGGACATACGTAGTAGCCGCGAGGCAGCACTCCGACATCCCAGACGGACAGTTAGAGGAGAAGGTACGAAAGCGGCCGAGGAGAGCGACTTCCGACGCGACCAGAGAGATGTTGTGCCAGCGACTGTCGGTGAGCGAGATCGCGCAGCAGAGGGGCCTGGGAGAAACGACCATCATCGGCCAGATGGAGCGGCTGGCCGCCCAAGGCATATCAATGGAACTGGATCACCTGATGCCTTCTGTGGAGAGGGTCTGCAAGATACGCGAGGCGTTTGAGGTTTGTGGCGAAGTCTATCTCAAGCCAGTATGGGAGTTTCTTGGTTCAGAGTTCGCCTACAACGAGCTGCGGCTGGTCCGCATGTACTTGCGGCAACAGGGGCAGCTAGCAGACCGCCAGACTGCCTGAGGGCAGCGGGAGGCCCCGGTCCTCGTAGATCTCCGCTACCGCGGCGAAGGCGTCCTGGGCATTTGCCAGGGCTTCGGCCAGGGTATCACCCTCGGTTATGAGCTCCGGCAGCAACGGAGAGGTAACGGTGTACCCTCCTTCGGGCTGGGGCTCCAAGACCAGGGGTATCTTCGCTATCATGCTCGGCTCAACCACGCTTCGCTGTGTACTCGAGGACAAGGCACATTGTACCATCGGCTACGTTTCACGAACAACGGAGAGACCCGGTGCGCTCTCGCCGGGGCGCGATGGGGCTGGTATACTCGCGGCGCACTCTCACCCCCCGGGGGTGACGCCCTCACCCCAACCCTCTCCCAAGGGAGAGGGAGCAAGAAGGAGGAACGATGGCAGGCCGTCTGCAGGACAAGGTAGCTCTCATCACGGGCGGGGCCACGGGCATAGGCCGGGCGGCGTCCGTGCTCTTCGCTGGCGAGGGGGCCAAGATCGTGGTGGCGGACCGGAACGCGCCGGAGGCGGAGAAGACGGTGGCGCTGGTGCGCGACGCGGGCAGCGACGCCTTCTTCGTCGAAGTCGACGTTGCCAAGGCGGCCCAGGTGAGCAACATGGTGGAGCGAGCGGTCGAGCACTTCGGGAGGCTGGACGTCCTGGTGAACAACGCCGGGGTGATGATTCGCACGCCGCCGCTGGCGGAGGTCTCGGAGTTGGAGTGGGACCTGACGCTCAACACGAACCTGCGGGGGGTGTTCCTCTGCACCAAGTACGCGATTCCACACATGCTTGAGGGCGGGGGCGCGATCGTGAACGTTTCGTCGGGCGCGGGCACGGGGCCGTCGCCCACGGCCGTGCCGTACGGCGTGAGCAAGGCGGGGGTCATCCAGCTCACGATGACGACGAGCCGCCAGTACGCTCCCCAGGGTATTCGCTGCAACGTGATCGTGCCGGGGCTGATCGACACGCCCCAGTCGCGGGGGAGCACGGGGAGCACGGAGGAGTTCGAGCAGAGCACCGCACGAATCGCGCTGGGGCGCGTGGGGACTCCCCAGGACATCGCCAACCTGATGCTGTTCCTCGCCTGCGAGGAGTCTTCCTACATCAGCGGGTCTGCGTTCAACATCAACGGCGGCGGCTCAGCGTAAGACGGTCAACAGGAGAAGGAGCTATGTCCCAAGAGGTCCTTCGGGCAATCATCGACAAATCGGTTGCGGACTACGGGTTTCGGCTCGCCGTCATGTGGGGCACGGACGACGTGGTGGCGGGTTCGGACCTGACAGCGGAGGAGGCGCAGGCGCTGCGGGAGGCCGTGGTGCCGGAGCTCAAGCTGCTGCCGGACCCGGTGGAGCCAGCCGACCACGCCACGGTCCAGGAGCGGCTGGCCAAACTGGTGTCCTGAGACCGTCGACAGCCGCCAACCTTGACCCTGCAGTACCACCGTAGCTACAATGGGCGCTCGCGTGGCGCCCGCCACGCGCCGCTTCTGCTCCGGGCCGGTAGCTCAGTTGGTTAGAGCGCAGCTCTGATAAAGCTGAGGTCGGAGGTTCGAGTCCTCCCCGGCCCACCAAACTGGACAAAATCAAGAACTTTCACCCTTAGGTTCAGCTTGGCGCTGTGAGTGGGAAACCTGATACAGAGTGCGAAGTCTGCTCTGCGTCAGCTTATTCCCACTTGAACAGTCGCGCGCTGGCAGCGACGCAGACCGCCGCTATCGCTCCGAGGTAGGCGAAGGAGACCCAGATGGGAGCGACGATAGTCGTCTCCACTTCCCAGGTCGCGCCCAGCCAGAGGAACGTGAGCAGATCGTAGGCGTGGGTCAGCGGCAGCCAGTTGCCCACCAGTTGGAGCGCGTAGGGGAAGGACTCCCTCGGGCCGAACGCGCCGCTCAGCACAAACATGGGCGCGAATACCAGAAGCCCCAGTCCCAACGCGGTTCGCGTACTGCGGATGCGGGCAGTGATGGCCGTCCCCAAAGCGGCAAACGCCATGTACGAAACGAATATCGCCAGCGCCACCATCGCCGGGTTGCCCGCAAAGCGTATGTCGAATATTAACCATCCAACAACCAGCATTAGAGCCAGAGACACCACGACGACCGCCGCGCCCACCGCCAGAGGCGCGACTATGAGCATGTAAGACGGCATGGGCGTAACCCTATAACGCCGGAATATCCCGTGCTGACGAAACTCCACCAGCGTCTGCGGCAACGCGACGATGCCGAAAGCTGCGGCGACCCAGGCGATGTTGCCAGCAAGCAGGACGTCCCTGACGTGAAACAGCTCCACGACGCCCGTGTCCCGGTCCACCGGAATCTCGATGTTGCCGACCGAGAATCCCAGAGCAAGGAAGACCGCCAGAGGTAGCATCACCGCCATGAACATGCCGACAGGCTCGCGCAATGCCAGAAGCGATTCGGTGTATATCAGCCTGCTAAGCGCTGTGGAGTTCATTCCCGCCCTCCTCACTGGTCTTCACTCCCGACGGCGAGGAAGTAGACATCGTCCATGTTGGTGGGCCGCACCTCAAGTACGCCGGGCGAAACACTCCTCAGGCTTAGAAAGTCAGAGACATCGCGCACCACATTGCCATCTCCATATACATAGAAACTTGTCTCCGTCATGCGGACATGGGCGACGCCTGGCAGCGCCGTCAAGTCGGCCTCCCCTAGGGTACCAACCGCCGCTCGCGGCAGGACGACGCGCACCGCCAACCCCGACTCCGCGATAAGGCGCTCAGGCGGCCCGGACGTTACAACTCTGCCCTTGTTCATCAGCAGGACCGTGTCGCAGTATTCGCGCGCCTCCTCCAGGTAATGCGTGGTCGCCACTATCGTCATGCCACGGGCGTTTTGCCGCCTAAGGTAGTCCCAGAATCGGAAGCGGGACTCCGGGTCGAGGCCGGTGGTGGGTTCGTCCAAGAACACTATTTCGGGGTCTCCCACGAGAGCGAGCGCTATGTTGACGCGCCGTTTTTGGCCGCCCGAAAGCGAGCCATACTGCTTAGAAAGAGTCCCATCGAGCCCCAACTCCTCGCTCAGCTCGGACAGGGGAATGGAAGTCCGGTAGAGCGCGGCGAACAGGCGTAGCGCCTCCCCCGCCTTCATGCGAGAGGGAATACCTATGTCCTGGAGTTGAACGCCTATCTTGTGAACGAACCTAGCGCGATCCGATAAGGGGCCCAGTCCGGCTACGAGGACCGAGCCGCCATCCGGCTGGCGCAGCCCTTCGAGGCACTCGATGGCTGTGGTCTTGCCGGCACCGTTGGGACCGATTATGCAGAACACACTCCCGCGCTCGACCTCGAAGCTCACGTCGTCCACGGCTACCACGCTGCCGTACAGCTTCCGCAGGGACGCCACCTGCACCGCGAGGGCATCAGAAGGTTCCATGCTCGTTTGCCTCTTGCATTTGAAATACCAACTACTTTGCAATATAGTATCCTGTGAACGTGGGCAGAGTCAAGCGCGTGGTTTCCATGCCGATGCTCACGCCACAACTCACATGACGACAAGGAGGCGAGCGATGAAAGAGTCAGACGGCGAAACGGGGGCGGGCACACCCGAAGAGAGCTGGCGCGACATCCACGAGACGATGGACAGGGCGCGGAGCTCCATGTACGTCGCCGGAACAGCGACGATAATGTTACTTTGGGCCGCGATAGCCGCGCTGGGAGTCGGCTCGCAGTACGCCATCCTGACACTGGCATCCGAATTCGCGGAGCGCAGCCCGTGGATTTTCGGCGTGCTGTGGGGCATCCTGATGGTGCCGGGTATGGTGGGAAGCGGGTTCATCGGACACCGCGCCGGTAGGAAGATCGCACCCGGCGACGCCGCTCGCAGCGCTGGCATTCGGGTGTTCCTCTACTGGCTCGCGGTGGTTGTAGCGATGTTCCTCATTCCGCTGGCAGCGGGAATGTGGAACGCGGAAGACGGGGACAACATACCGGGTGTCGCCATTGGCATAGTGTCCCTGGCATACATCCTGTTCGGCATCATGCACCGCCCGGTGTTGGCGGCGGTGGGCGTGGGATTCGCGGCAGCGTTCTACATTCCCAACTACCTTGTGGACGGCGACGAGGTTATGTTGATATCGGCGGCATTGATGGTGGTAGTGGTGGTCCTAGGTGCGTGGTGGATGCGCAAGAGCGGCGTCCATTGACCGACGAGGCCATTGTCCTCAACGAGACCATCCACCAGTCCACCCGGCTGCGAATAATGACCATACTGGTTTCCCAGCCTGATGCGGACCGGCTCGCCTACGGCTTCATCCAGAAGACGCTCGACCTAACCGGCGGAAACCTAACCACTCATCTACGCAAGCTCGAAGACGCCGATTACCTGGTCATCACCAAAGAGTTCCTGAATTCCAAGCCTCGGACATGGGTACAGGCGACGCCGACGGGGCGCCGCGCATTCGCAGAGTATCTCTCCAACCTGGAGAAGGCTCTAAACTGGCAGCCTCGTACATAGACCACCAAACTTGACAAAATCAAGAGCTTTCACCTTGAGATTCGTTATGGAGGTGTAACCGGACCGTGCGTCTGGACCCACCCCGAGAGAACCCACAAGAAGCTCAATTCGGGCCGGAAGTAGGTACGACATGCCGAACCAGGGATGGGCGCCTTCCTAGACACCGATGCTGACATCTAACGACTGCCCATCAGGACTCTCCTTTGCTACTCTCAACACATGGCCCTCTCCGAACGACAAGTGCTGGACTCCCTCGGCCGGATGCCATTCGTCGATTCGGCGGAACTGGCACTTATCCTGGCGGATCCGCACGCGACCATCCACCGAGCCCTAGCCGGTCTGCTGGCCGACGGTATCGTGGGGAGGGTGAGTCACGGCACCGCTCATCTACCCTCGAGCCAGAGATACTACCTCACGGCCTGGGGTATCAGCGAGGCCCCCGAGATCCTTGGCTTCCAGACGCCCTCGGACTTCGTGCGTGCCTACCCTGTGTCCAGGGAGTGGCTGGCACTGTTGATACGCCGGATGGACGCGGTGGCTGCCGTCTACCGTCTCGCCTCATCACTCTCCCCAGGCGTAGACGGGCTCCGTTCGCACGTGGAGTTCCACCGCCGGGGCCGCTTCGACGCCACGATCACCCTCCACGACGGTCGCAGCTTCGGAGTGGTCCGCCAGGGTCTGGCTCTGCGTCGGCGATCACTCTACGACCGGCTGAGAGCCATAGCGGAGTACGACTACACGCGTTGCCCCGACGCCACCCTGATCCTGACTCCCAGCAATTGGGAGCAGGGGCTGACGACCAGGTTCTGCATGGACATGGCCATGAGAGATTGCTACGTCGGCGTTGAGTCGAGGGGTGCGCTGGAGAGTCGGGACAACCCCTTCTGGCAGCGAACCTCGTTCCTGTTCGGGGGCAGGTTCTGCTCACTGGAGACCGTGAGCTCCCATGGCAGCCCCGGCGGAGCGCCTCTGGCCGAGTCGCCGAGTCGCAAACGCGCCTCCATACCCCGTGCGGAGCGAATGGTGCAGGCAGCGCCTACCTCCGGGGTCAGTCCCTCGGAGAAGCGTGTGCTCGACCTCGTGACCGACCACCCGGTGATTACCCGGGAGCACCTTGCTCGCTGGCTTGGCGTCTCGGAGGGACGGGTCAGCCAGATGATGCACAGCCTCGTAGATATCTGGGGCCTGGTCGAGCGACGAGGAAAGCGCGGCGACACCCGCTACACCTTGTCATCCAAGGGCATACGCTACATTACCCACCGCGACCGAGCCCAACTCCCGACGACGCGGGGCATCTGGAGCACAGCCCTCACCACCGACCGTCAGGGCCGGAGACGGCACGTGGGCCACCGGATCGACACGTGGGCGCGGCAGACGAAACACGCAGATGGGATCACATGGTTCCTCTCGAAGCTTGAGGCCGAGGCCGGGACCGACCCTGACAGCGAGCTCCTGTGGTCCGTCCCCATCACCAGGTTCGACCGCGCCTACAACTGGGGCCAGTTGGCCATCGCCCCGGACGCCGTGGGACAGATGATCGCACAGGGCCTCGAGGTGCCGTTCTACCTAGAGTACGAGCTTCGCGCCCGTCACCCCAGGGGAGTCATCGCCCGTCTGAGCCCCTATGAGAGCTACTACTGGTCGCCTGCACCGAAGGAAGACCAGCCTCCGTTCCCTACCACGCTGTTCGTCGTTGACACAGAGGAAGTCGAGGAGACCTATGTGACCACTGCGTCCCAGTTGGCCACCATGTCGCGCTGCCCATCCTCGTGTCCTGCATGCCCGTTCTGTCCAACGCAGGAATACTTGGCCGTTCCTGGCATCCACTCTGGGAACCAGAGTCCCCACGACTGGCGCCGTCCGGGCTGAGAGCCTACACCTGGGACTCACTGTACCACCGGATGCGTCCCCGTCCGGTAGGGGGGAATAGATAGGGTCGATGCGTCCCTATCTCCCCGATGCGCTGGCTGGGGGGTACAAAACGGTACATCTTGGCCTGTTGGCGAGGTCTTGAGGGGCTGCAAGCCGACCCATTTGCCCCTGATTCAGCTACGAAACGGGCTGACGGACCATTTGACCGGTCAGCGCCCGAAAATGCAAATGATTTGGAAGCCATGCTAAACTAAATCGCCCCTTCCACGACGACCTGTTTGCACTCTTGCAGCCCCTGACGTGTCATACGGTAGCGAGGAAACAGCTACGGATGGGCCTGTCTGGGCGAGCCGGAGGGTTGATGCGGCCCAGTTTGGCCCATCGGTTTTGGCGCGAAACGATGTCGGGGTGCGTGACATGATTTTGGGGCGCGGGTAGAAATGGACATCTTGGGCCAACCAGCTAAGGAATTGCGCCACATCTGGAGTCAAATGGCAGGAACCGGTTAACAGTTCGAGTAAAGGGCTGGTTCCACCGAAAAATGGAAAAAATTGCAAAAGCGGCCACCCCCTGTAGAAAACGGAAATGACTCCTGGGAAGCCAAAGAGCAACGGCGGGCCAGCATTGCGGGCCGACGACAGTCAGCCCGACCTCAAGTGGGTTGTGGAGTGGCTCGTTGAGCGGGAGGGACAGTGCCGGACGGCGGCCCTCCTGGGAGTGAACCGCAAGACAGTGGCGCTGGCCCTGCGCCGGGAGCGACTGACGGGCAGGATGACCCTGGCCGTGCAGCGACTCATGGCCAACCTGGACGACCCCGGATGGGAGAGAACGACGCCACTGGACCGGTTGGAGGCGAGGATGAGGCTGGCGATTGAAGCCGTGGACGATCTGGCTAGGCTCGTGGAGCGTCTGACCCGGCGCGTGGAGGCCCTGGAGGCGGCTCGGCAACCCGAAGACGACGTTGGAGACCAGGCGGCGAATGCGCCCGAGTCCGAGGGCCGGGTTCTGCGTCTGTTCAACTGGAGGCGGAGGCGCTATCCACGTAGCGAGGAAAAGAGAGATGGATGAGCACGTCCGCTGGGTGACGAAAGCGGAGGCGGCGCGAGAGATGGAAATATCCCTGTCCACCCTCGACCGGAGGGATCAGGAGTGGAGAGGTCTATGTGCGTATGCACGGGCTAGAGTACGTGGGCGACGACGAACTGCTGCGTCGATCCCTTGGTCGGGAGGACAAGCTTCAGCGGACGGCATGGGAGTTGGATAGGACAGTCACAGAGTCGGAGCGGGAGCGAGACGTGGCCAGGGAAGCGGCGTTAGCCAGCAGACAGGCGCATAAGGAGCTTGAGGAGGCGTACCGGAAGGAGACCGCCGCGCACAAGGAGACGAAGGATCTGCTGCAACATGATCCGCGTGATCGCCATCGTGCTATTCGTGCTGATGGTCGGCAGCGTTCTCGTGTGGTGGTTTGTGCTGAGATAGGGGCGCCGCCGCCAGCCCTTCGACGTTCCTGCCAGCCCGGACCTCCGGTTCTTCCAATGCCATCCGCGTCTCTTACGCGTCGATGTTCCATTGTCCCCAATTCGTAGCTGCCGATGCCCCATCACGCAATCCAAAGCCCATGTTCCAATCCCACCCGCGAACGCCACTGCCATTTTGTCCACTTTCGTAGCTGCGACTGTCCAGTAGGGGTGGAACGAGTACCGGAATCAAATTGCTCGCTCCGATTTAGCAGGATGCCCCATTCACCCCGATTTCAGCTACGGAATCGCCCGAACTGCGACTTGGTGTCCCGTGCGATCTCCTGTACACGGGTATGACACCGCCAGCGACCCCTGGAATCTCGCGCCTTCTGAGGGGGGTCTGTGCGCGCGAGCCCTACCCGGTCCGTTGCCGTTGTCCAGGCGCTTGCGCTGGAGTCACTAACTCACTACAATGTATCTGGACATCTACCCTCCGGCTAGGGCAAGCTGAGACGAAGGAGGCACGACATGGCCGTAGACCAGAAGGACAAGTACATAGAAATGGTGATCCGCGGCAAGTACCAGAGACTGTACACGTACCTGAGCAGTCTTCAGGTGCAGGAGTGGAGGACCTCCTTCAACGAGGTCGAGGCAGTCATCGGATTCGAGCTGCCTCCGTCCGCACGGCTGCACCGGCCCTGGTGGGGAAATCAGAGAGGCGGCAATGGCCACAGCCACGCCCTTGCCTGGAGCGTCGCCGGCTGGGAGACGGCGGAGGTCGATATGGATGGCGAGATGCTGCTGTTCCGGCGAACGCACCCGAAGCCCATACCCAGGCTTTCTCTCGACGAGGCGTGGCCCGTCCACCCCACCGCGGTGTGGCCGGAAGGTCTGAGCCTCAGACGTGAGGACCTCTACGAGGAGAGGGTTTAGTCCCGCCATGTTCATAGACACCAACGTGCTGGTGAAGTCCCGTGTTCCCAGCGCGCCTGACCACGACGCGGCTCGGGCGAGCCTGGAGCGTGCTTTTCGAGACCCTGAACCGCTAAGGATCAGCCGTCAGGTGATACGAGAGTACCTGGCCGTCGTCACTCGACCGCAGACCTGGCCAGTGGCCATCACCCGTGAGGATGCCCTGGATGACGTGAGCAGGCTGATAGGCAGCTTCGAGATACTCGAGGACGGTCCCGTGGTGACCGAATCGCTCGTGGGGCTGTGTCGAGAGATTCCCGCGGGGGGACGGCAGATTCACGACGCCAACATCGTCGCAACCATGCTGGCGCATGGGGAGCGCAGGCTATTGACGTTCAACGTCTCAGACTTTCGACGTTACGGCGACCGCATCGAACTGGTGGACAGCTAGCGGGTTGGGTTGGAAGCAATCACTGAGGAGGACAGCATGAAGAAGGACCTACAGCCGCTCACACCGGCGGCGCTCTACGCCAGGGTATCCAGCGACCGGCAGGACGTGGACCTGTCCGTGTCCGCCCAGCTCAGAGCGCTCAAGGACTACGCCAGGGCCAACGGCTACTCCGTCGCCCGCCAGTACGTGGACGAGGCCGAGAGCGGCCTCGTCGCAGACAGACCTCAGTTCAGGGAGATGATCGAGGAGGGTAGCAAGCCCAAGGCCCCCTTCGATGTGATTCTCGTCTGGAAATTCAGCCGCTTCACCAGAAAGCGCGAACACGCTGTCGCGTTCAAGTCTATGCTGCGGAGGAAGGGTATCAGAGTAGTCTCTATCACCGAGCAGGCCGAGGACAACGCCACGGGCAGGCTGCTTGAGGGAATCATCGAGAGCGTCGATGAGTTCTACAGCGAAAATTTAGCGCAGGAGGTCGTCCGGGGAATGAGGGAGGCCGCTTCGAGAGGCTTCTTCCTCGGCTCCAAGGCCCCCTTCGGCTACAGGCGGGTGAAGGTCAGCGACGGGATGAAGGAGCGTCCCACGCTGGAAGTTGACCCCGCCACCGCTCCGGTGGTGAAGGAGATATTCGAGAGTTCGCTCAGCGGCTACGGCCTCAAGGAGATATGCAGGACCCTGAACGACCGGGGCATCACCAACAGGGGAAAGCGCTGGTACAAGGGAGGACTCCACTACCTGCTGACCAACGAAGCCTACACCGGAACCGCCGTCTGGGGCAGAACCACCAAGGTAGAGAAGGCCCAGGACCCGGTGCGAGTGGAGGGAGCATGGCCCGCGCTGGTGTCGAGGGAGCTGTTCGACGCCGTGCAGCAGGCGATGCGGGACCGTGCCCCGAAGGTGCAGAGGCCCGGTAGAGTGGGGAGCAAGTTCCTGCTGAGCGGTCTGCTCAAGTGCGGGGTGTGCGGCAGGCCCTACTCCGCCCAGGGAGCCAAGAGCGGCCAGTTCGCCTACTACGTCTGCGGGACATTGTTCCGGGAGGGAGCGGGGACGTGCAGCGCCCGCTACCTGAACGCCCCCAGGGTGGAGGACTTCATTGTTGAGAAGATACGGGAGCGAATCCTCACCGAGGAGACCATCGTGGAGCTGGTGACACTGGTGGCGGAAGAGATCGACGCAATGGCCGGTGAGCTGTCCGGCAGGCTGGAGGTCATCGAGGCCGAGCTAAGGGACGTGAGGAAGCGTCTTGAGCGGCTCTACGAGGCCCTTGAAACGAGCGAGTTGACGTTGGAGGTCCTGTCGCCCCGAATCTTCTCGCTGAGGCACCGTGAAGAGCAACTGGAGGCTGCGAGAGAGGACGCCGAGACCCAGCTTGAGCAGCGGAGGGTTGAGCTTCCGACCACCGAGGAGATCAAGGGGTACGTGGCGGACTTCCGGGAGTTCTTGCAAGAGGGGACGTTCCCCGAGCGGAAGGCACTCATCCGCAACTTCGTGGAGGGCATCGAGGTGGTGGGAGACGAGGCGACGCTGGCGTACACCGTTCCCATGCCAAAGGACGGTGTGAAGCGGGAATCGGCCTCGGTTCTCGATTTCGTCCAGTCCGGCCCACCAACGTGTACTGAACTGCGAACTGGGCCGTGGAGAGCCACCTCTGCGGCGTCTCCGCCCCCTATCGGGCTGTCCGGCGGCGTGGGTAGGGTGTAGTAGACCGTTGCTTTTCCTGGCTTGACCGCTATCTCCTTGACGAAGGACTTGATGAAGGCCCTCGATTCGGTGATTTCGCTGGTCATCAAGAAGTCGCTCATGTCCTCGGCGAAGGCGGCGATGGTGTCCACGTTGTCCAGCACGGCCCGGCGCTCTGAGAGCAATGCCCTGGCCTCCTCTGCGGCGATCTCCAGCTTCTCCTGACGCTCCCGGTGCTCTCTGATGCGGGAGGTGGCGTCAGATATGTCGAGTTCCGAGTTCTCGATGACGTGCCACACTCGGTCCAAGCGCCGCCGCACCTCGATAAGCTCCGCTTCGATGTTTTCCAGCCTCTCCCGCTGCTCAGCAGCCACCCCGTCCATCTCCTCGTCCATCAGTCTAACCAGGTCCCGGATGTTGCTTTCAGTGAGGATGTTTGCGCGAATCTGCTCGATCATCAGCTTCTCAAAGCGCTTCGAGTTGAGGCGAGGCGTCTTGCAGGTTCCCCTTCCCTTTTTCAGCAGTGAGTGGCAGACGTAGTAGCTGTACTTGCCGCTTTTGGCCTCAGCCGCAGTGAGCGCCTTTCCGCACTTCTCACATTTCACCAAGCCGCTGAGAAGATAGGGGCTGGATGCACGCCGGGGGTTGACCCTGGTAGGGGCCTTGGAGCGAAGGGAGCGGGTGATCCGTCGAAACTCCTGCTGAGAGACGATGGCGGGAAAGGCGTTTTCCACCCGCACCGGCGGCGCTCCGTCCTTGGCATCGACGCCCCAAACCAGCGTTCCTGTATACGCTTCGTTGGAGAGGATGCGGTGCACAGTGGACTTCAACCAGTGTTTGCCCGTTGAGGTGGGGATGCCCTCACCATTCAGCGTCTTGGTGATGTCCAGGGTGCTCTTGCCCTGGAGGGCCATCTGGAAGATGCGCCGGATCACTGAGTCCGCCGGCGGGTCCAGCTCCAGCTTGGGCCGCTTCTTTGCTCCGTCCTGGACCGACACCTTCCTGTAGCCGAAGGGAGCGTAGGTGGAGACCCAGAAGCCCCGTATGGCGGCTTCCCGCATCCCTCGGACGACTTCTTGGGCCAAGTTTTCAGAGTAGAACTCGTCAACACTCTCGATGATGGCCTCCATGAGCTTGCCCGTGGGAGAGTCGTC
Source organism: Dehalococcoidia bacterium (assembly GCA_965249315.1). GTDB lineage: Bacteria > Chloroflexota > Dehalococcoidia > Lucifugimonadales > UBA1127 > CBDBGD01. The sequence continues at coordinate 398,773 of OZ252225.1, forward strand.
GGCGTGCTCGGTGATAGAGACGACTTTGATGCCCCGCTTCCTTAGCATGGACTTGAAGGCCACGGCGTGCTCCCGTTTGCGGGTGAAGCGTGAGAACTTCCAAACAAGAATCTCATGGAAGGGGGAGTTGAGCTTGCTGGCCTCGTCCAGCATCTTTCTGAATTGGGGCCGGTCGGCGATGCGTCCGCTCTCGGCCTCGTCCACATACTCCCGCGCTACGACGTAGCCGTTCTTCTCCGCGTAGTCTCGAAGCGCCCTGAGCTGGGCGGACACGGACAGGTCCACGTCCTGCCGGTTGCTGGACACCCGTGCGTAGAGGGCTGCTGGTGTTGGGTCATTTTGTTGTTTCATGTATATCCTCACTCCCTTGAAAGTTGGTTTGCAATGAGATCGATATCGTCTTCATGTCCTGGCGTTTGCTATCAGCCCTCAAGGGTAGACAGTAACCGGGGTGCGTTGAGTATCCTGATCCCGCCGTGCTCTCCAAGTGGCAGAAGATGCCGCCGGTCTCCCGTGACCAGGTAGTCGGCAGAAGCCTCTACCGCACACCCCAGGATCCGGTTGTCCGCTTCGTTTCCCTCGATCACCTGTGGCACCTGCTGGGGGTCGATGATGTTTGCCGCGTCCCGCAGCATCTCGATGGCCCTGTGTGTGTTCTCCTCCTCCCAGCCAAACTTGCGAGTCAATACCCCTGCACCCTCTTCCAGGACAAAAGATGAGAGACAGAGCTCGAAGCGCCCCCTGTGGGCCAGCTCCAGCACTAGGCGCTCGTTCCCAGGGAAGTTGAGACCTGAGACGATGACGTTGGTGTCCAGGACGACCCTCATGCCCGGGTAGGACCGACTTCAGAGCGGTATTCCTCCACCAGCGGTCCCACATCCTCGGGTCCGAGACCCTGCTCCCTGGCCCGCTGCTCTCCGTACTGGAGCAGCGCTCTCCACTCACATTCTTCGATGTAGCGGATCAGCGCTTCCCGCAGGAACTCACTTCTGGTGCGTCCCTCTTGCTTCATCACCTCGTCCACCCGCTCCGCCATCTCTGGAGGCAGGGAGAAGGTGATGGTCTTCGTTGTTCTTGGCATGTCGGCCTCCACACTATGTTACCGAGTCTTACTCTAATATTGCACCGACGATGGACCCGCTGTCAACGGCCCGGAGACACCTTCACAGGTATGGAGATGCTGGGAAGAACTCCTTCGATTCCTTTAGGGTTCTGCTGAGTCCTCCCCTGTAGGACCTAAATGTAGAGCAGAGCTAAAGACCCAGCGCTCCGGGGCCCCTATTGCTAAATGATTGCTGCATGTGAGCGAGCAATTTCGAGCGAGATGCCCCAAATACCCTCCCTACAGCATGGGCCCGGCAGCGCACCCAGAAACGGTCTCGGTTGACCTTGCTGGACACCTGAAGCAAGGGGCGCCTAGATCATAAGCATTGACCCAGCTTCATTCATGAGGTGTGGGGGAGGGCACGCTCACCCTCCCTTTCAAGCCCTGACGTTTCCAGGGGCCTTCGTGGTGTGATGGACGTGTACAGAGATTTGAGTTTGTTCCAAAAAGGGAAGTCGGGGTCCTGAGCAAGCTAATTCGGGGAGAAACCACCCCCTATAGGACCATCTCAGCAAGCACTTTGTGTCCAGAGCGGGTTCCAGGGGGTGGTGCCAGGACGGGCTAGGGAAACTTCCCGAAAAGGAAGTGCCGATTTGTGAGCCGACTTCCCTTTCGTCGTGGAGAAGTTTCCTTTTCGGAAGTGGGAGTGAGGGACCGATGAAAGAGAGGGCTGTAGCGATGGAAAAGACGAGGAGCCTGGAGAACCTGCACGAGTTGCGGCTCATGGCGCTGCTGCTCGACGTGATACGCGAGAAAGGGCGCATGGAAGCGGCGGACCTGCTGGGCGTCAACTACAAGACCCTGGCTAGAGCCGTGGAGACCGGCAGCCTTTCGCCGCGCATGAGCCATGCGTTGGATCGTTTGCTCCTGTCCAGGGAGTCCAAAGCTATGGCCGCACAGCAGGAACGCATCGCAGCTCTGGAGGGGCGGGTGGAGGGCCTGGAACAGAAGATCAAGAGCAGTCTCGGCAAGGTGCGAGCCTTCGTCGAGGGCCAGGTGAAGTCCCTGGGAGAGGAGCACACCAGGGCTCTGCGCCAGTTGGAGCGACGGGTGGCTGAGGTCGGGGCCGGGCAAGGGTCGGGGAGCGGGGCTAATGCGGTTCGCAAGCCGGTTGGTAATACCACGGTTCGGCGGAAGTATCCCGAGCTGGTGACCCGTGAACCTGCGCCAGACGACGAGGAGGTCTATGGCGCGGCGTGGCCGCTGGTCGAGGAGTGGCGAATGCTCAGGGATGGCCATCCCAACGACGGCAGGAGCCTGTCGTGGCTGGTGACGGAGGAGCGCATCCTGAATCTGGAGCTGGCTATGGCCGAGGAGCACGGGCTGACCCTGCCGCCCGAGACCCAGCCGCTCGCGGGGGTGTGGAGGAACGGGCAGCGGCGCTCGATAGAAGCGGCCCTGGGCGACACCCGGTGGGCGCGGACCAGGAGGGAGCGGCTCAGGTGGGTGCGGCGGTTCTTCACCGTTGGACTGTGGTGGAAGTAGGCGCTGCGTCATCTCCGCACCATGTTTGCTGCATGAGTGCAAGTGATGTGGGTGGTAAGGCCCCGAAAGTATTGCCAAAGGGGAGATGGGGCGTAATACTGAGATTGTTATCAGGTTTTCCAGTGTTTCTTTGCCTTAGAAACCTGGGGGTCCTTTCCCTGAGCCCGGGATGTACCAGAGGGATCGAGCCAGGCTCTCCCAACGGTCTTCCAAGAGGGATGCTTCCACAAAGGCCGGAGTGCGTCCTGCGTTTCGACCTTTAGATACGACGGTTGGAGTGCCCATGCCCTCTGACCGTCCCCCCATGCCTGCGGCATAGCCTCTCAGAGAGCTAGGCCGCAGCTTCGACACGCGCCCGTCTGCCATTTGCATCGCAGGCTGGCCGCTTCACGTCACCGCAGCTTCCCCAGAGTCGGTACGCCATATTGACCCTGGTCGAGCTGTGCCCTTTTACACCCGCGTCTGTTCCGTGACCACGTCGTAGGGCAGCCGCGCCGCGTCTTCGTAGCTCCCCAGAATTCGCGTTGCGACGAAGAGACCCTGGCCGAGCTGCGTCTTTTCCACCCTGGCCCCACTGCTTCGATGCGCGGACCAGGCCGGGTACAAGTCACGCTGCGTTCACGTGAGGCATCCCACCGTGGGCGGAGTGTGTCCATCGACAGTCAACCCAGTAGCGAAGACCCGCGCCACGGATGCCGGTGCGGGCAACAGACATAAGAAGGAGGTGCGCATGCACATCAAGGAACGGGTTCCACGGGTCCTGGCCGCCGTCGCCGGGACCGCAAGAGCCATGCGGCGGCACAAGCGGAGGACGCTGGCGGCAGGCGCGGCGTTGCTTCTGGTAACGCCCCTGTTGACCGGTTCAGGCGTGGGGGCGCTGATGCTCCGGCGGTTCATGGGCGCAAGGAACAGGAAACAGGCGATACAAGCACTACGGCAATCGAAAGTAGAAAGGAGGTCGTGATGACAACGGCAGTGATGAACAACAGAACGATGGTAGTGGGTGAAAGGCCCAGGCGCAGTCTGGAGGAGCTGGTGGACCGGGTGATGGATGCCCTCTTTGCCAGCAACCGTGAGCAGCCCCAGGAGACCGTGGCCCTGAGGGTCCACAACGCACGGCGGCTGCGCAAGGCGGGGAACCTCGACGGTGCGTTGACGCTCATAGCCGACCTGGACACCGCCACGGCGGATGCGCGCGAGACGCGTTGGGCCTTCGCCGAGTGGCAGGACCTGGTGCGACGACGGTTCGGGCAAAGCGAGACCCTGGTGTACAGCCAGGGCACTGGCAGAGCTGCGGCGCTCGCACCCCACGGCGACGGGACCGTGGAAGTCCTGGCCGTGCTGGGGATGGGGTGGCAGCCGGGCAAGGTGGTCTCCGCGAGGAGCCTGCGGGGCCTGAAGTCCCTGAAAGGAGGTGGGTCATGGTCGTAGCCAACACACAGGTGGACCTGGCGGCCCTCAAGAGCCGCCAGTCCCTGGCCGACGTGGTGGAGGCTGCGGGCGTGCAGCTGAGGGGAAGGGGCCGCGTCCGTCAGGGCGTCTGCCCCTTCCACCAGGAGTCGGAAGGCAGCTTTACGGTGTACGCTGACACGTCCAGGTTTTACTGCTTCGGCTGTGGAGTTGGTGGGGACGTGCTGGACTTTATCCAGCGGGCCGAGGGCCTCACCCTGCCCGAGGCGATACAGAGGCTGGGTGGTGGGACTGGGCTGGGAGCCAGCCCAGTCGTCCGGTCGAGGACGCAGGCCGCGCCACGGCGTACCGCTGCTCCCGTGGTTCCCCAGCGGGATCTGGCGGCGCTGTCGGCGGCAACCAGGTTCTACCTCCGGTCCATGCTCCAGAGCGCCGAGGCGCGTGAGTATCTGGGCTCCAGGGGCATCGGCTTCGACACCGCCTGCCGCCTGGGTCTTGGCTACGCACCGGGGGACGGGCTGCGCCGATACCTTGAAGCCTACGGATTCGGCGGCGAGCGGATACGGGCCTCGGGCCTGTTCACCGAGCGGGGCGAGCGGTTCGCAGGGATGGCGGTGGTTCCCGACCTGGCCTCGGGACGCGTCCGCTGGCTCGTGGGCCGGGCCATTGACCCGGAGCGGACGCCGAGGTTCCAGGCGCTGCCCGGACCCAAGCCGGTGCTTGGACTTGGGCGGCTTGGGGCTGCGCCGTCTTGGGCGGTGCTTACTGAAGGGGTGTTCGACTGGCTTGCCTTGACCCAGTGGGGGTTGCCAGCCGTCGCCCTGGGCACCCAGGGCATGGAGCGGGTGGCGGCTAGCTTGCGTGGCTGCTCCCGCGTGTTCCTCGCCTTCGACTCAGACGGCGCGGGCCGCGAGGCCGCCGAGCGGCTTGAGAGCTTGCTTGGACGGCGGGCCGCCGTCGTTACCTTGCTTGACGGCGTGGCGGACGTGGCCGAGCTTGCCACGCATCCCCACGGGCGGGCGATCTTCCTGGGCTTGCTTGCCAGGGCGGCCCGCACCGCTAGGTAGTACAGTCCTCCTTCCACACGGGCTCCCGCCCGCTCTTGTGCCCACGCCAGCCCACCGTCTTGCAGGCTCTGTGCCCTGCGCCATCAAAACCCCACAGCATTACCCAAGGAGGCGCTATGCCCAATGAATGACGGGGCTTGCCCCGCCTACGGGCTTCCCATCGGGGAACCCTGCACCAACTAGAGAAAGAGCAGTCAGCACAACACAGACATCACGAAGGAGAAGCACAATGACGAACGCATCGACCAAGAACGGAAGCAACGGCGTCCACCCGGACGCTGCCATCACTCCGGAGCACGACCTGCTCTGGGACAGCCTGTCCCCAAGGGTGGTGAGCGAGCTGGAGAAGCCCCTCGACCCGAGCCTGGTGTCCCAGCGCAAGGGCCGGGCCGGGCGCACATACCAGTACATCGAGGGACACACCGTCATCGACCAGGCGAACGAGATATTCGGTCGCGGCGGCTGGGGATATGAAGTGGTGGGCGACGTGACCCTGCGAGAGATCGAGCAGGTCGACCCCAAGACCGGGGAGGTGAGCCGCATCCGCGCCTACAGCGCTCCCGTGCGTGTCACCGTCCCCGGCGCGCCGCCCCGCACAGACATCGGGTTCCACGCCGTGGCGGAGGAGACGGCGGAGGGTCACGACACAGCCTGCAAAGGGTCGGTTACCGACGGTCTCAAACGCGCCCTGCGCAGCTTCGGAGACCAGTTCGGGAATTGCCTCTACGGAGACCAGGCGGCCACCGGGCAACCGGCGAAGCAGGAAAGCGCAGCCGACTCCCTTGCTCCGCCGCTGCGGGCGACGCTGATCGACCTGGGGGCGATGCAGGGATTCGACGAGAAGCAGGTGCGGGCTGCGGTCAAGGGCAAGACGGGCAAGGACCTTGAGGCGGTATCGGCATCGGAGCTGACGCCGCTCGTGCAAGGGGCGACCCGGAAGCTCCAGCAGACGCGGGAAGCAGAGGTGCCGGAAGCGGCATGAGCCCAACGCGCCATAGCGAGCCCACGTAACGGGGCTGTCTCCACACCGGGGCAGCCCCGTTTTCATCTACAGGACAGAAAGGAGACGACATGAAAGTGAACACGATGTATACCCCGTGGGGACCTCCCCAGGACGTCGTAGCGCTGGCCGAGGGCGTGGTGCGGATCGAAACGGCCAGTCACGGCGGGCTGAAGCTGAGCCGGGAGCGGTGGGACTCCCTTCCCCCTGCCGTCCAAGAGACGCTGCTGACCCCGACCTACGCCGAAGAGGACTGCGAAGAGGTCATCGTCCAGACGCTGCTGGGCATCGGCGACGAGAGGGACCGGGAGTGTGCCCTCAAGGTCGCCAAATTCCCAGCCCTTCCCTATCTCCTTGAGAAGGGGGAGGGGCCATGACCCCGGCGACACGGCCCAGGCCCCGGACGCTGCCTAGCAGCACCACCAAGCTCCATGCCGAGCACGGCAACCTCTACATCACGGTGTCCCTGGACGAGGACGGTGAGCCCTTCGAGGTCTTCGGCACTATCGGCAAGGCGGGTTCCTTCACCTCCGGGGTGACGGAGTTGGCCTGCCGACTCATCTCCCTTCACCTGCGCCGTGGCACTCCCCTAGGGGAGATCGTGGAGCAGATTCAAGGCATTCAGGAAATGCAGCCCTTCGGTGCGCCAAGAAGCGCGTAGATTGAGAGTACAAGGTATGGAACCCGGCTAGGAGTGGGCCGGTGGCTAGGGAAGCAGGCACGGGGGCCAGAGGCAGAACCGTGTTTGAAGCCTTCCCGACAATGTGGCGGCGGCCACCCTACTACGCCGCGCGCTGCTAGCCAGAGTGCCGTTACGGTCACGAAAGAAACTGCCGACTGAAGCGTCGAAGCATTAACCACCCGCTCACGGTAGGGCGAGGGTGGAGTCATCGGAGTCTCTGCCTATCGGTAGCAGAGATAGCCCAGTCAGGGCAGGGATGCCGGACTCCCTTTGACCGACATCCTCCGATGGCGAGCGCGGCAACGAGCCGTGCCAGGCGTAAAGGCAGAACCTACGACGACATGCAGACGCAACTTACGTGAACTTGGGAACCACGTTCGGCTCCCCGGCAATGGAGCCACTCCAAGAACAACCTGCGAGCAACACGGCTGGGCTACACCCGCTACCCATTAAGGGTGCTGGTACTCCCAGATCCTACTAGGCTCGATGAACACCACGCGGTTGTACACAATGCCAAGGGATACTCCGACAACGAGCCCGATAAGGAACCCTACAAGGATGGGGAACCAGTGGTTCCTCAGCCATCGGGTAACAGCTCTGGCTCGCTCTCTCATGGGCCTCCCAACCGTGGCAACTGTGCCAAATGGTGGCACAAGAATACTTGCAGGTCAACAAGGAGCCAGAGCCGGAGTAGGCCAGCTTGCGGCCAATGCCGGACGTGGGGCAGAGCCCTCGTAGTAGTCCGAGGTCGGGAAAGCCGACCACATGGCGAAGGAGGGTGCGCCAAGAAGCGCATAGGTTGAATGTTCCAGGTGTGGAACCCGGCCAGGAGTAGGCCGGTGGCTAGGGAAGCAGGCGCGAGGGCCAGAGGCGGAGTCGTGTCTGAAGCCTTCCCGACAATGTGGCGGCGGCCACCCTACTGAGCCGCGCGCTGCTAGCCAGAGTGCCGTTATGGTCACGAAAGGAACTGCTGATTGAAGCGTCGCACCATGAACCACCCGCTCACGGTAGGGCGAGGGTGGAGTCATCGGAATCTCTGTCTCTTCCTTGCAGAGACAGCCTTGTTCAGGCAGGGATGCTGTACTCCCTTTGATCGGCATCCTCCGATGGCGAGCGCGGCAACGAGCCGTGCCAGGCGTACAGGCAGGACCTAAGACGGCATGAAGATGCAACCTGGTCGAACTTGGGAAGCACGTCCGGCTCTCCGGCAACGGAGTAGGCCAGCCTTCGGCCAACTCCGGACGTGTGGCAGAGCCCTCGTAGTAGTCCGAGGCCGGGAAAGCCGGCCGCATGGCGAAGGTGGGCAGTCAGATGGGAGTGGAACGAAGCGAACTACGCCGGAGGCGGGATGTATGAACCCGACGAGGATGGCGGAAAGCCGATGTTCCCGACACACCGGTCTAACCCATCTGATGGAGAGCCGGATGCGGTGAAAGTCGCACGTCCGGTTCGGAGGGGGGGATGGCGCAAACCAGCCGGAGCAGTCCGGCTATCGGCGGCGCCGTCCCTACCCAATGCAGTTAGACGAGTGCAGAACACAAGCGAACTAAGCCAGAGGAGGGATGTATGAACCCGACAAAGATGGCAGAAAAGCAAAGGTTCTTGGCAAAGACGGCCAATGAGCATCCAGACCATAGGTTTACCAACCTGTACGACCTGTTGCACTGGGACTACTGGATGCACATATCGGCTGAAAGGGTACTGGCGCGACCGGGTAGCCAGACCGACGGCGTGGACAATGTGACACGGGCTGCGTTCAAGGCGGACTACGAGCATCAGATGACGACGCTTATCGACCAACTGAAGCGCAAAACGTACGAGCCGCGTCCCGTCCGGAGAGTCTACATACACAAGCACGATGGCACCAAGCGCCCGCTGGGCATCCCCGCCCTGCGAGACCGCATCGTGCAGGAAGCACTTCGGGCAATCCTCGACCCGATTTACGAGTCGGACTTCCATCCGCACTCCTACGGCTTCCGCAAAGGTCGTCGCACCATGGACGCAATCGCAGTCCTCATGCCCCTGTTCAACAGCCGCGTCAAGCAGTACTACGTGATTGAAGGCGACCTCCAAAGCTACTTCGACACCGTCCATCATCGGACGCTCATGAAGCTGCTGCGGAGAAGGTTGAAGGACAGGGCGCTACTGGACTTGCTCTGGAAGTTCCTGAAATCGGGCGTGATGGAAGGGGGCCTCTTCGGTCGCACCGAATCCGGTGTGCCACAGGGAGGGGTCATCTCCCCGCTGCTAGCCAACGTCTACCTCAACGAGTTTGATTGGTGGGCCGCGACACAGTGGGACCTCGACATTAACGCTCGACAACGGCGAAGAAGGACGGGTCTCGGCAACTACAAGATGGTGCGTTACGCGGACGACTTCGTGGTCGTCAGCAACGGCACCAAAGCCGAGGTCAAGGCCACCAAAGCGGCCATACAGCAGTTTCTGGAGAACAAACTCCACCTGACACTGTCGGAAGAAAAGACTGTCATCACCCACATCAATGACGGGTTCGACTTCCTGGGTTTTCACATCCAGCGGAGGCGAAACGGCAACAGGTGGGCGGTGCATCTTCGACCGACGGCCAAGGCAAAGGAGAGAGTGAAACGGAAGCTCAAAGACCTGACTTCCAGAAATTGGACGTGGATGGACGAGTACAACCGACTGACGACCCTGAACGCTATCGTGCGGGGCTGGGCCGCGTATTACCGGTATACCAGCCTCGTGACGGACATCGAGGACGTTACGTCCTTCGTATGGTTCCGCTACCTCTACTGGTTGCGGAAGAAGCACAAGGGAAGTCTCAAGGGACAGCTCATCCGAAGCAAATCCAAGAGGCTCCATGGCAGAATCCGCTGGCACGCTGAGGTACACGAAGGCGATAACACGCTGGAGGCGTACCAATGGCTCCCCACCCGACAGGAGCTTGACCGCCAACGCTACCGGATGAAGGGCAAAGCGGGTTTCCCGCATCCCTACCTGTCCGGCCACGCAGAGGCGACGGGCGACCATCCACAGGGAGTAACCGGCCCAGACGAGCGTATCTACACGGCGACTATTGGGGCTAGCAGCAGCAATCGCAGCGAACCCCTCGAACTCGCCGAACAGAAACTCAGGGCAAAGGTGCGTGACAGTATGAAGTGCCAACAGTGTGGCTCTCGGACAGACCTACATGTCCACCACACCAAGGGCATGAAGTCTCACGCGCTCCACAACCTGATAACGCTCTGCCGGACGTGCCATCAGGCCGTAGACCGACCAAGCCAACAACAAACCGTCTAATGGAGAGCCGGATGCCTTGAAAGGGGCAAGTCCGGTTCGGTGAGAGGGATGGCACAAACCAGCCGGAGTAATCCGGCCACCGGCGGCGCCGTCCCTACTCAATTCAGCCCGGCCATCAGGGCGGAGTTCGGGCGCTCCGAGGAGGGAAGGTGGATACAACGGTACGGCTTCGAGGAGCACACCATCGGCAAGGACGACGACGAGTCGGTGGAGGATGGACGGTTCAGCCGGCGCAGGCGCTACCGCAAGGTGGTGCGAGAACGGCCGGGGCTCGCCCCAGCCGCGTTGTTCCACCTCATCGGCAACTCGGTGTTCCTCAGACTCTCCGACGTGGCGTCGGGGCTGCCCTCCTACGAGGAGCAGATTCTCCTCTCGTCGATGGACTCCGAGCCCGACAGCTACGGGTACACCCAGAGGGGAGCCTACGGCACGCTGTACGACAAGCTGCGGGAGGCCCTCGCGGATGCGCTGGCCAAGGGGTCACGGAAGCTCCTCTCCACCTACCTTCAATCGCTGCTGGCCTATCCCGACGGCTGCACACGGGGCGAGACGGTCTTCGACCCGGAGTCGGAGGACGTGCTGGTCCAGGTGCCGCCGCTCTCCGAGGAGAAGCTGTACCCAAAGGAGAAGGCGCTCTTAGACCTGGTGGCAGCGGAAAGAATGGAGGGCGGGAGGGTGCTGGTCTACGTCACCCACACCGGGACGCGGGACATTACGGAGCGGATGAGCGACATCCTGACAAGGCACGGGTTCCGGGCGGCGGTGATGAAGGCCGACGCCGTGGCCCCGGACCGCAGAGAGGCGTGGGTGGAGCAGAAGGTCAAGGAGGGCATCGACGTCCTCATCTGCCATCCCCGGTTGGTGCAGACCGGCCTCGACCTGATCGACTTCCCGACCCTGGTCTGGTTCGAGACGGATTACAGCGTCTACACCATGCGGCAGGCGTCGCGCCGCTCCTGGCGCATCGGACAGACCCGGCCCGTCAAGGTCGTGTTCATGGCCTATCGGGGCACCCTCCAGGCGGATGCCCTCAAATTGGTGGCCCAGAAGCTCCAAAGCTCCCTGGCGGTGGAGGGTGAGCTGCCCGAGGACGGACTGGCGGCCTACGGCGACGACGGCGACGACATCATGCTGGCGTTGGCAAGGAAGATCGTGAACGGAGAGGAGGAAGAAGAAGGAGAGTCGGTGGAGGATGCCTTCGCCCAGGCGCGAGACGCCGAGGCCGTCTCCGAGGAGCTGCTGGTGGACGAGAAGTGGCACGCGGTGGAGGTGGAACCTGAGCCAGTGGCCGTGGACGCGCATCGGAACGGCACCGGGATCGTCGTCGAGACTGCGGCGGCTAACGGTCATGCTGACGTGGTGGAAGAGACCCAGCAGTCGATGTTCTCCTGGGCCGAGTTCCTGGCCGAGGAGCCGCAGAAGCCGGCCAGAAGGAACGGGAAGCCGAAGCCCGCGACCCTCTCGATGTTCGAGTGGGCGCTCAGCTTGGAGGAGGAAAAAGAGGCTCAAACGGTGTCCTGAAGGGGGCGCCGCTAAGGTGGCGACGAAGCTAAGACAGCAACAGAGAGAGGAGGAGATGGTCGGCACAGGGCGCTGACTTGTACAAAACAGGGGCAGCTATCGTCCTCAAACGGTAGCTGCCCTTGCCTATCCATATGTGAGGTCTTTTTTTTGTTGTCCATCAGAGTACGTGGTCGGCAGAAACGCTTCGGTCTATGACGAATAGGGAGCACGGGAAGAGACCAAATCGAGGTCCCCCTTCATGTGTCCGATGCCAACCACCGTTTCCTCAGCTGTCTGACGCTGCGGCTGGAAAAACCCAAGGAAGACTGTGGAAGGTGCCTCACCATTGCAAAACATATCGTGAATGACTATCATTGTACTCATGATGGACGCTACACTCCCCCGCCTCGTTGGGCCAAGCCTTCAGGACCGTCTCCGGGTCATGCCTGCGGTGGTGGTGACCGGAGCCCGTCAGACGGGGAAGAGCACCCTAGCCCAGGAGCTTATGCCGGGCGGACGGCGCTTCCTCTCCCTGGACGACCTCGACGTGGTAGATGCAGCCCGCCGCGATCCCGAGGTGCTCCTGGGGGGCAGCCAGCAGGTGACTCTCGATGAGGTGCAGCGAGAGCCGGACCTTCTGCATGCGGTGAAGCGGGCCATAGACCAGCAGCGCCAGCCGGGGAAGTTCCTCATCACCGGTTCGGCCAATCTGCTATTGATGCGACAGGTCTCCGAGTCCCTTGCTGGCCGGGCCAGCTATCTGACCCTCTGGCCGATGACCCGGCGAGAGCAGCTGGGTCTCGGACGTGGGGGCATCTGGGAGGAGCTGCTGAAGGCCCGCGACGAGGAATGGCTCGACCTGGTGGCTGCCCAACCTGACCAGCCGGAGGACTGGCGGGCGCTGGCGCTTCGCGGTGGCTTCCCGCTACCGGCCATCCACCTCAAGGCCGCTCAGGACAGGGCCGTCTGGTTTGACGGCTACGTGCGCACCTATCTGGAACGGGACCTCCAGGACCTCTCTTCCATCTCGGCATTGCCAGACTTTCGCAGGCTGATGCGGGCCGTCTGTCTCCGCATGGGCAACCTTGTCAACCAGGCGGAGCTTGGCCGTGACGTGGCGCTGCCTCAGCCGACGGTGAGCCGCTACCTCAACCTGCTGGAAACGGCGTATCTCCTCGTCCGGCTCCCCGCCTACGCGGTGAACCGCACCAAGCGGCTGATCAAATCTCCCAAACTCTACTGGGGCGACACCGGGGTGGCGTTGCATCTCACCCAGGAGGAGGAGCCCCGAGGGGCACATCTGGAGAACCTGGTGCTTCACGATCTGCTGGCCTGGCGGGACGCTCGGCTCGACCGGGCTGAGGTCCTCTACTGGCGCACGGCCATCGGCGAGGAAGTAGACTTCGTGATTGAGGCTGGGGATCGGCTGCTGCCCATCGAAGTCAAGGCGACGGAGCGGCCGCGTCTCCGAGATATAGCCCATCTGCGCACCTTCCGGGCCGAGTATGGCGATAGGGCCAGGGCAGGCCTGTTGCTCCACGCTGGCAATACCCTGGAATGGCTGGCACCGGATGTGCTTGCTGCGCCCTGGTCGAGGGTGCTATGAGGCGTCGTCTGGCGGGGATGGGGTTCAAAAGTCATCAGAGTTTTGGATATCGGCTCCCACAGAGGACCGCCAGCGTGGAGGCAGGTCTACTAGGGCCGGACCGGGTGGTAGCGATAAGCCCGCGCCATGGATGGTTGGTTGGGTGGCCTGCTGCTCATGCTGAACGTGACGTTGATCTTTACCGGCACAACTGGCATGGAGCTGTACGGCTTCTACACACTGGAGCCAGTGGCAGCTCAACCCCTGCCGCTGGTGCTGTCCACTCTGTTGAATCTGGGCATGGTCTTCCGGCCTACTGTGCCAATGATCACATTCGCGAGAGTTAAAACCCCAGATAAGGTTCCGGGCCAGCGGACCGGTCTGTCCACGGAGGCGCTCTACACCCAGCCAAGGCCGAGTTGTTACGATCCTGCCGCCGACTCGCCATACATAACCAACTACCAGCTATGGAAGCTTGCGAAGTGTGCAAAGCTGACGGCCGACTTCCCAACTCAGCATAATAAATCCGAGTATACCGTAGCGGTGGACGGAGATATCGCGGTGATAGGAGCGTACAGGGACGACGACAACGGCGACGATTCCGGTACGGCTGGCGTGTTTATCAGGGGTTCGGAATTCGGTAGGTGGACCTTGGCGGCCAAGCTAACCGCATCCGATGCCGACGATCAGGACGTTATATGAGGGCAGTCCATATAACTACCTTTCCGCGGCTGACAATCATCGGCGCGCTTCTCGCCGCCGCGCTGCTGCTCGGCTCTCCTGCGCCGTCCGATGCCGCAGAGATCGTGCTGGTGAGCAACACCAGCCAAAGTGCCTACGGTGGGACACCCGTAGGCGCCTACGACCATGCTCAGGGGTTCACCACCGGCAAGAATACGCTGGGTTACGTCTTGACCAGTATCGAATTGCAGGTACACACGGCTCCAGCTAATGGAACCCTGACGGTTTCGGTGAGGGAGGCCGACGGGCAAGACCCCAGCGACACGGTCCTATATACCTTGACCAACCCGAGCAATCTAGGGACAGGACTCCGGAAGTTCACCGCCCCTGCCAACTCCAGTCTCAGCGCAGAAACCACCTACTTCGTGCACATGACTTTCGCTGTCGGGCTCAATCCAACTCAACCTCAATGGAACCTTACGGATCGCACCCAGGAAGATTCTGGCGCCTACGCAGGGTGGAGCATCGCCAATGAACGCCACTCGAGGGTCACGGGCTCGACCGGCAATTGGGGTAAGTCTAATAACGCTAGGATAAAAATCAAAGTCAAAGGGGAAAACCGCGCCCCGGCCGCCCCGGTAAACCTCTCGGCCACGGTGGGCAACGGCCAGGTTACGCTTTCCTGGGACGACCCCGGCAACGACACCATCACCAAATACCAGTACAGCACCAATGGCGGCACGAACTTCACCGACATCGCTGGCAGCAATGACACCACCTCTTCCTATACCGTGACCGGGCTGACCAACGGCACACAGTACACCTTGGCGGTGCGAGCGGTGAACGATGGCGGTGACGGCACGGCATCGACCGTGACCGCCATGCCGGAGACTGTACCGGACGCCCCGACGAGTTTGACGGCGACCGGCGCCGATACCTCGGTCACACTTGCCTGGACCGCTTCGGTTTCCGACGGCGGCAGCGCGATTACCATGCACCAGTATCGCCAAAAAGCGGGCACGGACAACTACGGCAACTGGACCGACATCCCCGAAAGTGCCCACGGAGGAAACAACGCCATAGGCCACACCGTGACCGGCCTGGACCGTGGCAAGACCTACACCTTCTTGGTTCGGGCTGTGAACTCAGTGGGCAACAGCATTGCCTCCGGCGAGGCCTCCGCCCCGACAGCGCCGGCAGCCCCGGCGAACCTCTCGGCAGCGCCGGGTGACGGCCAGGCTGCGCTTACCTGGGATGACCCCGCGAATACGACCATAACCAAGTATGAGTTATTGCAGCTCGCCGAGGAGAGTGAGCTGATCGCCTCCGACGCCGCTAAAAACGACCGGTTCGGCGTTTCGGTTGCGGTGGACGACGATACGGCCGTGGTCGGAGCGTTCCAGCCCGATTATGTGGACTCCGGTACTAACGTTAGCAGGCCCGGCGCGGCCTACGTCTACACCAAGGATTCCAACGGTGCGTGGAGCCAGCAGGCGAAGCTGACCGCCTCCGATGGCGCGGATGGTGACGAGTTCGGAATCTCCGTGGCGGTGGACGGCGATACCGTGGTGGTTGGGGCCCGTGGCAACGTCAGCAAAACGGGCGCAATCTATGTGTTCACCAAGCCTTCCGATGGCGACTGGACCTCCACCATTACCGAGACCAAGCTCACCGCTACAGGCGGCGCGGCGGACGACCTGTTCGGAGCTTCCGTGGCATTGTACGGTGAGAGCACCATCGTGATCGGAGCGCCAGGAGATCAAAACTCTGTTGGTGGCACAGACGTCAGCACCGGTTCGGCATACGTCTTTACGCGGAACAGTGAGACTGGTGAGTGGAGCCAGAATGCCAAGCTCACCGCTTCCAACGCCGGTGCGGACGATCTGTTCGGGAATTCAGTAGGGGTGGACGACGATACAATCGCAGTCGGGGCGTACGGTAAGGACGGCAACAGCCTCACCGATTCCGGTTTGGTCTACGTGTTCGTCAAGTCTGGGGGCGCCGCCTGGGCCACGACGACTGAAACCGTGCAGCTCAGGGCGTCCGACCGGGCCGCCAACGACAATTTCGGTCGCTCAGTCGCGGTGGACGGCAACACTATAGTCGTTGGCGCGTCCGGAGACCGGAACATGGTCGACGGGGCTGAGGCCAGCACCGGTTCGGCCTACGTATTCACCAGACCTGACAACGGCTGGACCAACAGTGCAGGCACCGAGACGGCCAAGCTCACCGCGTCAGACGGCGCCGATAGCGACCAGTTCGGTCGGTCCGTTGCAGTGGACGGCGACACCATCGTGGTCGGGGCCCACCAGAACGACGACGATGGCACGGACTCCGGTTCGATCTACGTATTCATCAAGCCCACGAACGGCTGGACCGACACTACTGGCACGGTCAAGCTCACCGCCTCCAACGCCGCGACGGGCGACCGGTTCGGAATCGCGCTGGCGCTGGACGGTGACACTGCATTGGTGGCTGCGCCCAGGAACGACGCCAATGATGACGACGACGACACCGGCAACGATGTTCTCGACGCCGGTTCTGCTTACGTGTTCGAAATCAAGGGCTGGACCGACGTCCCCGAAAATGACGCCAACAACAGGTTCCACGCGGTAACCGGCCTGACCAACGACATCACATACATGTTCGCAGTGCGTGCGGTGAACCCTTCCGGCGACGGCCCGGCATCAACTGTGACCGGCGTGCCCATGCCCGCGCCAGCTGCCCCCGTGATCCTATCGGCCACGCCGGGCGACGGCCAGGTTGCGCTTACCTGGGACGACCCCGAAGACGACACAATCACGAAATATCAGTACAGCACCGACTACATCATCAACGGCGGCGGAAACGGCAACAACGGCGGCGCGACCTTCAGCGACATCCCAGGTAGCCAAGCGGACACCACTGCATACACCGTCACCGGCCTGGCCAACGGCACCACGCACACGTTGGCAGTGCGCGCGGTGAACGATTTCGGCAACGGCATGACATCAGCGGTGACTGCTCTGATGATACCGGCCGCCCCGAAGCTGTCTGCCGCGGCGGGTGATGAGCAGGTCGCGCTCTCCTGGGACGATCCGGGCAACGCCACAATTGAGAAGTACCAGCTATGGCGGCACGCCGAAATCGCAAAGCTGGTCGAAGGCGACGGCGCGGCGACGAACGACGTTTTCGGTAACGCCGTAGCCGTTGACGGCGACACGGCCGTGATCGGGGTGCCCGGGGACGTGAACAACGGTGTTCAGACTGGTGCGGCCTTCGTATTCACCAAGGGTACCGATGGTTGGAGCCGGAGGGCTAAGCTCATAGCTAAGGATCCTGAGGTGGGTGATCAGTTCGGATTTTCCGTAGCGTTGGACGGTGACACCATAGTGGTTGGCGTCCTTCAGGATGACCTCACCGCTGGGGAAGCCAGCGGAACCGCTGCCGCCGGTGCCGGTTCGGCATACGTGTTCAGCAATCCTACCGGAGGCTGGGTCAACTGGGACGGCCTGACGGATACTGCCAAGGACGGGTTAACGGCCAAACTGATCGCCGGCGACGCCGCAGCGGGCGACGAGTTCGGAAGATCCGTAGCGGTTGACGAATCCACCGGCACCATCGGGGTCGGGGCTTGGCGTGATGACAGCAACAAGGGTTCTGCCTACGTATTCACCAAGGATTCCACCGGGTGGAGCCAGGCTGCCAAGCTCACCGCCTCCGTCCCATTGGCGAACGACTACTTTGGCCGTTCCGTGGCACTGGACGGTGACACGGTACTGATTGGAGCGAGCGGGAGAGACAGCGGCAAGGGCGCGGCTTACGTGTTCGACAAGCCCGGCAACGGCTGGACCAACACAACTACGGCGGCCAATACTGTGACCAAGCTTGCCGCCTCCGACGGTGGGACCAACGACTTATTCGGTGTTTCCGTAGCGATAGACGGTAACACCGCCGTGATTGGGGCGGAACTGCAGGAATGGGTTTACGTATTCATCAAGGAATCCGAAGGATGGGTCGAAAAAGCCAAGCTCTCGTCCGACGACCCCGATCACGACGGCCGCGGCAACAACTTCGGAAATTCCGTAGCGGTGGACGGTGACATCGTCGTTGTCGGGGCGGACGGAGTCGACCAGAGTGACGCCGTCAACAATACCGGTGCGGCCTACGCATTCACCAAGCCCAGCACCGGCTGGGCCGACAGTAATGACGCGACCAGGCTGACCGGCTCCGATGCTGCGGCAAACGACAAGTTCGGGGGGGCCGTCGCAGTTGACGGTGGCACGGCAATGGTTGGGGCGGACAACGCCGCCGGGACCGACGATCTGGACAACAGCGTCTCGAACGCCGGCGCGGCCTACGTGTTCGACATCGAGGGTTGGGACGATATCTCCGATAGCGAATCGACAACCACGTCTCACACAGTGTCCGGCTTGACCAACTACCAGGAGTATTGGTTCCGAATTCGCGCGGTAAACGCCTCCGGCGCCGGCCCAGCCTCGAACAGCGCCAGCGCTACGCCCCGGATTGGGAAGCCAGGCAAGCCGACCGGGTTGGGAGCGGTGGCTGGCGACACCCGAGTGACGCTGAGCTGGGATAACCCCGGCAACTCGACGATAACCGGGTACGAGCTAGCGGAGGTGGTCCCGGAGGACTGGCTCACCGCCGCCGACGGGGCGGCGGGCGACCAGTTCGGAGTCTCCGTAGCGGTCGACGGCGATACCGCTGTGGTCGGGGCTTGGAAGGAAGACGGGGTTGACGGTGATGGTAACGATATCATTGAGGTCGGCGCGGCCTACGTATTTGTCAAGAATTCGAATGACGAATGGGACCGGAAAGCCAAGCTCACCGCCTCCGACGGAGCGAATGTCCCGGATATCGAGGGGGTTGACGAGGGCGACCGGTTCGGGTATGCCGTAGCGATCGACGGCGACACCATCGTGGTCGGCGCGTACCGGAACGACGACCACGGCGATGATTCAGGTGCGGCTTACGTATACATCAAGCCCGGCGGCGGCTGGGCCGACGCGACTGAGACGGTCAAGCTGACCGCTCCTGACCGGGTGACAGCCAGCGATGGGACCGACGACCTGTTCGGCCTTTCCGTCGCGGTGGACGGGGACACCGTGGTGCTTGGGGCGCCCTTCCAGAACTACGAGCGCGACGCGTCCCTGGGAGACCTGATATTCGTCGGTGCGGTCTATGTCTTTACCAAGCCCTCCACAGGCTGGACCGGCACAATTGCGTCGGCCAAGCTCACCACGCCCATCACTCCCGTCAACACCCGCCTACCGAACGATTTGTTCGGGTCTTCAGTGGCGGTGGACGGTGACACCATATTGATCGGGTCGTACCTGTCCGACGACAGCTTCAACCGCGATGGACACGGCCGGGCCTACATATACACCAAGCCGAACGGCGGCTGGGTCGACAGCAGTGATTACACTTCCAGGCTGACCGCCTCCGACGGCGCGCCGGGCGACTGGTTCGGGTATTCCGTCGCGCTGGACGGCGACACCGCGGTGATAGGAGCAAGGCTGCACAATGATTCCCGGCGCGGAGCCGGTTCCGGCGCGGCTTACGTATTCGTCAAGGAATCCGGAGCGTGGAGTGAGAAGGCCAAGCTCACCGCCTCCGACGGCTCGGTCGACGGCCAGTTCGGATTTTCGGTAGCGGTGGACGACAAGACCGTGGTGGTTGGGGCGTGGAAGGACGACGATCACGGTTCCGGGTCCGGTTCTGCTTACGTCTTCATCGAACCCGACATCGGCTGGGCCGCCAGTAATGAGACGCTCAAGCTCACCGCCCCTGTCGGCGCGGCCAACGACCGGTTCGGAGTTTCCGTAGCGGTAGAAGGTAATCAGGCACTGGTTGGGGCATACAAGGACGACAACGTAGCTGTTGTGGATTCCGGTTCGGTCTATGTGCTCGGAATCCCGAGTTGGAGACCCATTACCGGAAGCGGAGAATCGACGGTTTCCCATATCGAGGACGAGCTGACCAATGGTGATGAGTACACGTTCCAAATCCGGGCGCTGAACCGGAGTGGCGCAGGCCCCGCCTCGGACGGAGCCAGCGCCACTCCGTTGGGGAAGCCGGTCGCGCCAAGCGGGCTGAACGCGGATGCGGGCGACGGCCAGGTGACGTTGAGCTGGACTGCGGCCACCGCTGACGCCACTATCGCCCCTATCACGAAGTACGAGTACAACACCGACGGCGGCACGACCTTCACGAGTATTCCCGACAGCGGGCCGAGCACCGACAATTACACGGTGCTCGGCCTGACCAACCTCACCACGTACACGTTTGCGGTGCGGGCGGTGAACGTAATCGGAGAGGGTCCTTCGGCCACAAAAGATGCCACGCCCGCAAGTGTGACACCGGCCGCGCCGAACCTCTCCGCAACCGCGGGCGACACCCAGGTGAAGCTGGAGTGGGTCGACCCCAACGACTCTTCGATCGATAAATACCAGTACAGCACCGACGGCGGCACTGGCTTCATCGACATCGACGCCGACGACATCGACTACAGCGTCGCGAACACCATCGGTTACACCGTTACCAGTCTGACCAACGACACCGAGTACACGTTCCATATCCGCGCGGTGGACAACCAGGCTCTTCAGCCATACGGCGATGCCTCGGACGTCACCGCGACACCGGCGGGTACGCTACCAGACTCGCCGTTGAATCTCGCGGCGGAGCCGGGCCACGAAGAGGTGCGTCTGAGTTGGGAGGACCCCGACGACGCTTCGATCGATAAATACCATTACAGCATCGACGGAGTCGCGAACTCAACCAACATCAGTGCCGACGCCACCACATACACCATTACCGGCCTCACCAACGGCACCACGTACACGTTCCAAATCTCGGCGGAGAACGCAACCGGCGTTGGCCCTGCCTCGGCGGCGATCGACGCCAAGCCTCTGCCGCCTCAACTAGTTCGCCCGGCCTTGGAGCCCCCGGAGGAGGGCAATGGTGAGGTGAAGCTGAAATGGGCTTACACACACGTTGAGACAAAAGAGACCATACTCAGATACGAGGTATTGCACCTGCTCAAGACCAGCACGTTGACCGGCGTGGGGGGCGACAAGTTCGGGTATGCGGTGGCGGTGGACGGTGACATCGCGGTTATCGGGGCGTACCAGGATGACGACAATGGCGCTGATTCCGGCGCGGTATACGTCTTCAGCAGAGTTGAGGGTGTGTGGACCCAGGCGGCCAAGCTGACCGCCTTCGATGGCGAGGCTTACGACAACTTCGGGATTTCCGTGGCGGTGGACGGTGATACTGTCGTGGTTGGGGCGCCTGGGAACGACGGCGCCGGCGCTGATTCCGGCTCGGTCTACGTATTCGTGAAGCCCACTGGGGCCTGGGCCACCAGTACTGAGACCGCCAAGCTCACGGCTTCCGACGGCGCGGCCCTCGACTACTTCGGGTATTCCGTGGCGGTGGACGGTGACACCGTCCTAGTAGGAGCGTACCAGGACGACGACGAGGAAAACGACTCAGAAGATTCTGGTTCGGCCTACATATTCACCAAACCCAACAGCAGTGGCGGCTGGGCCGACTGGGACCCCATGGCAGACACTGAGACGGCCAAGTTGACCACCTCAGACGGCGCCGATGACGACTGGTTCGGGGTTTCCGTAGCATTGGACGGCAAAACCGCTGTGATCGGGGCGTCCGGGGACGATGACAAAGGCATTGACTCGGGCTCGGTCTACGTGTTCGTGAAGCCCTCCGGTGCCTGGGCCGACGGGAATGAGACCGACAAGCTAACCGCCTCCGACGGCGAGGCGCAGGATAACTTCGGGTATTCCGTAGCGGTGGACGTTGATACCGTGGAGGTTAGTGGTGCCGAGGTGGAAGTTGCCACCGTCGTGGTGGGAGCGTATCAGCACGACCCCATTGACCCCCATTCAGACCCCGATTCACCTTTGTACCTTCTGGATGCCGGTGCGGCCTATGTCTTCACCAGAGATTCGGAAGGCGTGTGGGACGGTGGGGAAAAGCTGACTGCAGACGATGGCGATGCTCTCGACTACTTCGGGTATTCGGTGGCGGTGGACGTTGATACCGTGGTGGTTGGTGCGTACGGGGACGACGACAACGGCTCTGCTTCAGGTTCGGCTTACGTCTTCACCAGGGATTCCAACGGTGAGTGGAGCCAGAAGAAAAAGCTGACCGACGAAGACGGCGAGGCGGGCGATTGGTTCGGGTATTCCGTAGCGGTGGACACTGCCGCTCACACCGCCTTGGTGGGGGCCGGCTCGGCCCACGTGCTGGACATCCATGACTGGGAGTCCGTCCCCGGAATCGGAGGCCAACTTCCCACCGAGCACACGGTGGAAAACCTATTTAATGGCCGAGTATATGACTTCCAGGTCCGCGCGGTGAACCTCCGCAGCCCAGGGCCCCAGGCAGAAGGGGAAGCCATCCCTCAAGCCAACGGCCCGCCAGTGGCGGTGGATGACGCCTCCACGACTGCCGAGGACTCTGCCGTCGTCATTAGGGTGTTGGACAACGACTCGGACGTGGACGGTGACAGCCTCAGCGTCATCGAGGTGAGCACACCAAGCAACGGGAGCGTCGCGATCACAGGCGCCGGGACCACCGTCACCTATACTCCTAATGCTAACTTCCACGGTTCCGACTTGTTCACCTACAAGGTGAGCGACGGGAACGGGAGTACGGACACCGGTACGGTCACCGTCACCGTCACTGCCGTGAACGACCCGCCGGTGGCGACGAATGACACCGCCTCGACTGCCGAGGACACGGCCGTCGTGATGAGGGTATTGGACAACGACACCGACGTGGAGGGCGACACGCTCAGCGTAACCGCGGTGAGCACACCAAGCAACGGGAGCGTCGCGATCACAGGCGCCGGGACCACCGTCACCTATACTCCTAATGCTAACTTCCACGGGTCCGACTCGTTCACCTACGTGGCGTCGGACGGGAACGGGGGTACGGACACCGGTACGGTCACCGTCACCGTCACTGCGGTGGACGACGAACCTGCCAACCGCTCGCCTAGGTTCAACGAGGGCCTCAACACCACCCGCACCGTCCCGGAGAACGCAGAAGTGGGCATGGCTGTGGGGGACCCAGTGAACGCCAGGGACTCGGATAATGACCGGCTGGAGTACTGGCTGTGGGGAATGGATCGAGCCTCCTTCGACGTGGACCCTAGCACAGGGCAGCTCACCACCAAGACAGCGTTGGACTACGAGGTAAAGAACGAATACTCGGTGCGGGTGAGCGCCCGGGACCGCCGAGGGGGTGTCGATGGGATCATAGTTACCATCAGCGTTGAGAACGTTGATGAGCCACCGGCACGTCCAGCAGCACCCGACCTCAAGGCCACCAGCCACTCTACCCTGGCAGTAAACTGGACGGCGCCCGACAACCAGGGACCGGAGATCACGGATTACGACTTGCAATACCGTGAAGCTGACGGGGAGTTCAAAGACGTCGGGTACGGCGGCACCGGCATATCCATGACCCTGAGCGATCTTAAGCCTGAGACCGGCTACGAGGTGCAGGTGCGGGCTATCAACGCCGAGGGAGTCAGCCCTTGGTCGGAATCAGGCAGAGGCGAGACTGAAGAAGCGCCGCCCCCACCTACTCCTACGCCTACACCCACGGCTGAGCCTACGCCTGCACCCACGGCTGAGCCTACGCCTACACCCACGGCGGAGCCTACGCCTACACCCACGGCTGAGCCTACGCCTGCACCCACGGCTGAGCCTACGCCTACACCCACGGCGGAGCCTACGCCTACACCCACGGCGGAGCCTACGCCTGCACCCACGGCTGAGCCTACGCCTGCACCCACGGCTGAGCCTACGCCTGCACCCACGGCTGAGCCTACGCCTGCACCCACGGCTGAGCCTACGCCTACACCCACGGCTGAGCCAGCGCCGTCCGAGGCGGACGGCGGGGACGAAGGATTCCCCTGGTGGGCTATCGTCGTGGTAGTGATTGGGGTAGTCGCTGGAGTGGTTCTCATAATTGTGGTGCGACGTAGCCGGAGATAGGAGAGGAAGCTACTGTCGCATCCGTCGGAGTGAAACTACGGAACAGGAAGACCTTGGTGACAAGTTGTAACATACCTACCCTCCCCGAGTTTGGCCTCGGCAAACGCAACCCCAGCCGGGGACGGGTCTTGCTCATCGCTGTTTTCTTCCTGACATTGGCGCTTGCCATTGCATCACCTAGTACGGCACAGGCGCAGTCGCGGTGCGACGACAGCGTTGCCGTACCCGACCCTTCCGCCAATTCCGGCCTAATCGCCGATTGCGAAGCGTTGCTTGACGCCAAAGCAACTCTTGACCCAGGCAATGTGTTGGACTGGAACGTCAACACGCCTATCACTGACTGGGAAGGCATCTCCGTCTCGCATGGCCGGGTCACTGGACTCACCGCCAATGGGAAAGGGCTTGCAGGTTCGATCCCGTCGGAGCTGGGCAACCTCACGGACCTGACGATTCTCAACCTCTCCGGCAATAAACTCGGCGGCCCCATCCCTGCCGAGCTGGGCAACCTCAGAGACCTGACCCACCTCTATCTTCAGAGCAACAAGCTCAGCGGCCCCATCCCCGCCGAGCTGGGCGACCTCACCGACCTGACGAGCCTCTATCTTTCCAACAACAAGCTCACCGGCCCCGTCCCCGCTGAGTTGGGCAACCTGACCGCGTTGACCCGCCTCTATCTTCATAGCAACAAGCTCACCGGCCCCATCCCTGCAGAGCTGGGCGACCTCACCAACCTGACCCACCTCTATCTTCAGAGCAACCAACTCACCGGTCCCATCCCCCCAGAGCTGGGCGACCTCACCAACCTGACCCACCTCTATCTTCAGAGCAACCAACTCACCGGTCTCATCCCGCCCGAGCTGGGCGATCTGACCGCGTTGACCCGCCTCTATTTCTATGGCAACGAGCTCACCGGCGAGATTCCGGCAGAGCTGGGCAACCTCACCGACCTGACGAGCCTCAACCTCGCCGACAACCAACTCACCGGCCCCGTCCTCGCTGAGTTGGGCGACCTCACCAACCTGACCCACCTCTATCTTCAGAGCAACCAACTCACCGGTCTCATCCCCCCAGAGCTGGGCGACCTCACCAACCTGACCCACCTCTATCTTCAGAGCAACAAGCTCACCGGCCCCATCCCTGCAGAGCTGGGCAACCTCACGGACCTGACGATTCTCAACCTCTCCGGCAATAAACTCGGCGGCGCCATACCTACTGAGCTGGGCAACCTCACCGCATTGACGCTTCTCTATCTCAACGGCAACAAGCTCACCGGTCCCATCCCCCCAGAGCTGGGCGACCTCACCGACCTGACGATCCTCTATCTTTCCAACAACAAGCTCACCGGCCCCGTCCCCGCTGAGTTGGGCAACCTGACCGCGTTGACCCGCCTCTATCTTCATAGCAACAAGCTCAGCGGCCCCATCCCCGCCGAGCTGGGCAACCTCAGAGACCTGACCCACCTCTATCTTCAGAGCAACCAACTCACCGGTCCCATCCCCCCAGAGCTGGGCGACCTCACCGACCTGACGATCCTCTACCTTCACGACAACCAACTCACCGGTCTCATCCCGCCCGAGCTGGGCGATCTGACCGCGTTGACCCGCCTCTATTTCTATGGCAACGAGCTCACCGGCGAGATTCCGGCAGAGCTGGGCAACCTCACCGACCTGACGAGCCTCAACCTCGCCGACAACCAACTCACCGGCCCCGTCCCCCCAGAGCTGGGCAACCTCACCGACCTGGCAATCCTCTACCTCTCCGGCAACGAGCTGAGCGGCCCAATCCCAACTGAGCTGGGCAACCTCACCGCCCTGGCAATCCTCTACCTTCACGACAACCAACTCACCGGTCTCATCCCCTCAGAGCTGGGCAACCTCACCAACCTGACGAGCCTCAACCTCGCCGACAACGAACTCACCGGCCCCATCCCCCTAGAGCTGGGCAACCTCACCGACCTGGCAATCCTCTACCTTCACGACAACCAACTCACCGGTCTCATCCCCCCAGAGCTGGGCAACCTCACCAACCTGACGAGCCTCAACCTCGCCGACAACGAACTCACCGGCCCCATCCCCCCAGAGCTGGGCAACCTCACCGACCTGGCAATCCTCTACCTTCACGACAACCAACTCACCGGTCTCATCCCCCCAGAGCTGGGCAACCTCACCAACCTGACGAGCCTCAACCTCGCCGACAACGAACTCACCGGCTCCATCCCACCAGAGTTGAGCAACCTCATCAAACTGTCGGTTCTCAATCTAGGCGGCAACAAACTCAGCGGCTCCATCCCCTCAGAGCTGGGTGACTTGAACGTCCTGACGGAGGTCTACCTCAATGGCAACGAACTCACCGGCTCCATCCCACCAGAGTTGAGCAACCTCATCAAACTGTCGGTTCTCAATCTAGGCGGCAACAAACTCAGCGGCTCTATCCCCTCAGAGCTGGGTGACTTGAACGTCCTGACGGAGGTCTACCTCAACGGCAACGAACTCACCGGCCCCATCCCACCAGAGTTGAGCAACCTCATCAAACTGTCGGTTCTCAATCTAGGCGGCAACAAACTCCGCGGCTCCATCCCCTCAGAGCTGGGTGACTTGAACGTCCTGACGGAGGTCTACCTCAACGGCAACGAACTCACCGGCTCCATCCCACCAGAGTTGAGCAACCTCATCAAACTGTCGGTTCTCAATCTCCATTGCAACACGTTGACGGGCGCTGTCCCACCTGAATTGGGTAACGCTGCCTTCCTCACTACACTGACCATCGGTGGAAACCACTTCACCGAACCCCTGCCGGCTCTTGGCGGAGTCACGGTTACCTCGACCGATGAAATGTGCGGCAGCGCATTCAACGCCAGTCCCACCTTCAGTGAAAGTGGCCCTGCTACCCGGATCGTTGTCGAGAACTGGAACACCAACCACGACATCGGAAACCCCGTCGAAGCGACCGATGCCGACAACGACTCACTCATCTATTCTCTCTTGGGGAATGACGCAGCATCCTTCGGAATCGACTCGTCGACCGGGCAGCTGAAGAAAAAGGCTGCACTGGACAGGGCGACCAAGGACTCCTATTCGGTGACCGTGAGGGCCGATGACTCCTACGGTGGTTCCGCCATCATTTCGGTCACCATCAGCGTTATCGCCTTACCCTCCGAGCCCATCATCGGCACGATCACAATAGGGAATGAAGAATTGACGGTGCCGTGGAGCGCGCCCACCAGAGACAGCGGCTCTGCGATCATCGCCTACGACCTGCGATACCGGCCCAGCGGAGGCGCGGAGTGGGAGTTAGTGGACGACGCCTGGACTCGAGGGACCGGAACGCCGCCTTTCAGATACAAGATACGGTCGCTCACTAACGGTACTGTGTACGAGGTGCAGGTACGAGCGGTGAACGGTGTCGCGGAAGGCCCATGGTCCTCTACGGAGGCAGGGACGCCTGTTGCTGTGGCGGAACCAGCCGTGAACCCCAGGCCCCCGGAGACGGACAAAGGAGGGGCACAGCTTTCGGCCCTAGCAGTGGCGCTGATGGTTATTGGAGGGTTGGCGATCGGAGCAATCGCTGGAGGCATCGTAGTAGCTGGGGTATACCGTCGATGGGGCTGGACGAGCTTCTTATGGGGGGCCGACAGTCCCCCAGCAGTGATCGCCCGGGGCGTAGCCACGGCAGTGCGTTGGCTGAATAGTTCGCTCACATCCATAGCCCGCACCGTAGCTACAGCCGTGCGGACAGCGGTGCGATGGGCGTTGGATAGTGCGCTCACATCTATAGCTCACGACGTGGCAACCGTAGTCCGAGGTGTGGTGCGAATGGTGAGGCGAAACCACTAGAGGCACGATTGGCGTTAGGAGCCTTGAGCTGAATGGACGTGGCTCCCACGCCCTGCCGGTGTCCAGGAGTGCCCCGTGCTGGCATGTAAGTCGGATAGTCAGTTCCCTTGGGTCTGCTGCAATCCGTGGGGGATTGCCTTGGAGCGGCACGGGGCACTCCCAGAGCAATGTGGCTCCCGGGATGCAGACACTTATGAGGTTACCCCCAGCCATGACGCTGGCGGGAGCACGCCTCGCCCGGGGTTCAAATCGCCACCGTCAGCTGAAGAGTTTGTAGTACGATACACGTGGGACCAACTGTGGCGAACAGAGTAGTGAACGCAGGTTCAGAGTATGACCACCTATACGCACCGGACGCCTCCACGGGAGAGCTGCTCTGGCGCTCTGTGACGCCCTAATCGAGCGATGTTGGGCTCTACCTGCTGACGGTGGTTGGTGGAGTCATGTACATTGGGTCAACCGATGGACACCTGTACACGCTGAAGGTCTCCATCCCGGAGTGAGAGTGGGGCCAGGAGACCCGCGGGGCGTTAGCCTGGTCGTATTGGGGCTGTTGGTTGCGATCACAGGGAAAAAGCAACCCTTCTCGTCGGCTGTCCATCGCTCAGGTCCACTGCCCACGAGTACCGAAGTTTTTGTTGTCGATTGAGAAATGAGTAGGGTGTAGTAGACCGTTGCTTTTCCTGGCTTGACCTTGATCTCCTTGACGAAGGACTTGATGAAGGCCCTCGATTCGGTGATTTCGCTGGTCATCAGGAAGTCGCTCATGTCCTCGGCGAAGGCGGCAATGGTGTCCACGTTGTCCAGCACGGCCCGGCGCTCTGAGAGCAATGCCCTGGCCTCCTCTGCGGCGATCTCCAGCTTCTCCTGACGGTCCCGGTGCTCTCTGATGCGGGAGGTGGCGTCGGATATGTCGAGTTCCGAGTTCTCGATGACGTGCCACACCCGGTCCAAGCGCCGCCGCACCTCGATAAGCTCCGCTTCGATGTTTTCCAGCCTCTCCCGCTGCTCGGCAGCCACCCCGTCCATCTCCTCGTCCATCAGTCTAACCAGGTCCCGGATGTTGCTTTCAGTGAGGATGTTTGCGCGAATCTGGTCGATCATCAGCTTCTCAAAGCGCTTCGAGTTGAGGCGAGGCGTCTTGCAGGTTCCCTTGCCCTTTTTCAGCAGTGAGTGGCAGACGTAGTAGCTGTACTTGCCGCTTTTGGCCTCAGCCGCAGTGAGCTTCCCCTCTCGTATCAGGCGCTTCACCGTCTCTGGGTGAACGTCCAGAATCTTCGAAGCCTCGATGACGTCGACGTAGTTCTCAAACATGGGTCAAGCCTAGTATAATTGTCGTACTACCACATTATCAGACCACGTAGTGGTGGGACGTGACCAGCACTCCAAGTAGTCCTCGGGTGTTGCGGCCCGGGTTGACGGGCATCCCAGACGACGAGAGCAGAGAGCCGTAACGAGCCGCTTGCACCATCGAGAGGAGCTTAGATGGCTGAAGTTATCCACCTAAGCCAAGAATGGTATATCGGAGAGCAGCTGCGTGAAGGCGGCTTTGGACGCGTCTACCTAGCTCAGGCCGGGGACGGTGAAGCGGCTGTCATCAAGCTCGTTCCAAAAGCTCCTGGAGCCGACCGGGAGATTCTATTCGAAGACTTGGACGGAGTTCCAAATGTTGTGCCTATCCTTGACCGAGGGGAGTGGAAGAACTTTTGGGTTCTTGTAATGCCAAAGGCCGATAAGTCGCTGAGAGATTACCTAACTGAGAATGTTGAACACCTCTCTATTGATGACACCGTCCAGGTGCTCTCTGATGTCACTCAAGCCTTGGCAGCAATGGAGGGCCGAATTGTTCATCGGGACATCAAGCCCGACAACATACTTCTATTGGGCGGGCGGTGGTGTCTCGCAGACTTTGGAATCTCTAGATATGCGGAAGCCACGACGGCCCCCGACACGCGCAAGTTCGCTATGACTCCCCCCTATGCAGCACCGGAGCAGTGGCGCGGCGATCGAGCTACCATTGCCACTGACGTATATGCCATAGGAGTTGTGGCCTATGAAATGCTTGCTGGGCAATTGCCATTTGTAGGCCCCGAAATGCATGATTACCGACGGCAGCACCTAGAAGAGACTCCAGAATCAATCTCAGGTGTCCCTCCGAAGCTCCAATCTTTGATAGACGAGTGCCTCTACAAGGGCCCCGAAGCACGACCGAGACCCCAGAACCTGTTGGCACGCCTGCAAGAGAGTGTCAGGGCAGCGTCCGAAGCGGCAAGTCGCCTGCAACACGCCAATGCAATTGTAGTCCAGCAGCGAGCAGAAGCAGCTCGGCAAGAGTCTGTGGCCAAGTCAGAGGCTGAGCGCCGGCACGAACTGTGTGAGGCTGCGGATCGGTCGTTGGAACGTGTTTTGAGCCTGCTGAACGATCAAGTCCTGTCAAACGCTCCCGTGTCCAAACGATCCGGCCCGACTCCGCAATGGTCATGGTCCTTGAATGAGGCGAACCTGAGCGTGGCACCACCCCGGATGGTGGAGCAGCGATTGGAGACAGACACCTACGGCCCGCCGTTTGAAGTCGTGGCTTACTCAGGCATCACCCTCCAGATCAAACCTGACCAACATGGATTTGAGGGACGGTCTCATTCCTTGTGGTACTGTGATGCCCAAAAGGCCGGGGTGTTCCGCTGGTACGAGACGGCGTTCATGATAATGCCTCTGATTCCCAAAAGAGGTCGCCTTGACCCATTTGCTTTAGGCCCCGGCCGGGATGCCTATGTCGCGCTTGCTCCCGTCATGGGAGAGTACCAAGTTGCCTGGCCGTTCGCCCCGATTGACCAATCAGACGAGAGCGACTTCATTGAGCGTTGGCTTGGGTGGTTTGCCGAAGGCGCTCAGGGGCTGCTTCGCCATCCTAGCCACATGCCTGAGCGAGATCCCAATGGCACGTGGAGACGTGCAGGCTAGCCTGCCTTCAGGCCGTGCAGCCACCGCAGGGACTAGTGACTGCTCCATGGCCATCGGCCGTAGCCTCGGCTGGCTCACAGGCTTCCCAGCCACATCTCGAAGATGGTACCACCTACCATCCACTCAGGCCCATTAAACTGGACCAAATCAAGAACCTTCACGTTGAGGCTCGTTCTGGCTCTAAAGTGGGACCCTGACCCCACTCTTGCTTCGGGCAAAAACTGCCGCGGGCGGCGAGCGAAGGTTCGCCGTCCCATGGCGGGCCAGGGGTTTGCCCTGTCGCCCTCGCACAAAAGTATCCAGGTTGGGGGATGATGAGTCTCAGCGACGGTATCCTCCGGTGTAAAATTCGGTTGATGATTTCGCCAAAGCCAGACCATCAGCCGATGATTGAACGCCACCCCATTCGTTTTCTGCCAACCGCACGAGCCACCATCCCATGACTCTACTGCGCAACCTAACGAGGCGGAAACTGCGTACCGCGCTGACCGTCATCGGCATTGCGGTTGGGATATGGGCCCTGGTGGTGATGGCCGCGTTAGCCACAAAGCTGAGCGGTTTAGTGGAAGGCGGCTCAACCTACTTTCGAGACAAGGTCTTGGTTCGCGACGTGACGAGCGTTCCCTTCTCCTACGGACTCACACCTCTGCCCATCGACGTCGTGAAACAGGTTGAAGAGGTGCCGGGCGTGGCCGCCGCGGTTCCCCGAGTACTGCTGCTCATGAACCCTGACGACCAGAGCAACGCGTTCCAGCAACCAGATTTTGTTGTGGGGTACACGGTGGGGGCCGACCGGGGATATGAGACCTTTCCACTGGAGATTGCGCAGGGACGGGCCACGGCGGCAGGAGACGAAGGGCAGAGGGTGGTGTTCCTGGGCTCGGACCTAGCGCGGGAGTTTGACAAGAGGCCGGGGGACACCTTCGAGATACGCGGAACCGAGTTCAAGGTCGTCGGCGTGGGAGAACCGAGGCTGATGTTCTTCGACTCATCTGCGGTAATTCCCTTGGCGGCGGGTCAAGCTATGCTGGCGCAGGAGGCCCCCGGCCTAGTGAGGAGAGGGCTCGACAAGGACCAGTTGACGTCCATGGTGGTGATCTATCCGGAGGAGGGTGTGGACACCGACGTGCTGGCGCGGAGAATAGAAGAGGATATCCCGCAGGTGCGGGCCACCACCGGCACTGAGTACGACGACCAGTTCGGGTCTACGCTGGCGATATTCAACACGATCATCCTCAGCGTGGCGCTGATCAGCGTGGTGGTCGGAGGCCTTTCCGTTATCAACACGATGACAATGAGCGTAGCGGAGCGGACCCGGGAGATTGGCATCAAGCGAGCCATCGGAGCATCGCGGGGCCGGATTATGCGGGAGTTGTTATCCGAAGCGGCAATCATCGGCCTGATCGGGGGCCTGATCGGGCTGGCTTCGGGAGCAATATTCGTCTACGGAGCCAACCAGGTCGGGGAGGCATCAGGGACGGTGTTGTTCCTGCTGACTCCCGGGATGGCCATATTGGTAGTAGCCTTCTCGACGGCGCTGGGAACCGTGGCGGGAGCGCTGCCGGCATGGAACGCTTCGGGCTTGGACCCCATCGAGGCGCTGCGGTATGAGTAAGGACGAGGCATGACGTTTCTGAAAGCCCGCAATCTCAGCAAGACCTACCGCCTCAGTCGGCACAATGTCGTGCATGCCCTGCGAGGAGTGGACGTGACGTTGGAAGCCGGGGAAATGGTGGGGATCGTTGGACCGTCGGGGTCGGGCAAGAGCACCTTGATGCACATCCTCGGTCTACTGCACTCGCCGGATAGCGGCAGCGACCCTCCGCCGAGCCTAGTGTTCGACGGCACGGACGTGACAGAGTTGCCGGACCGAGAGCGGACCAGGATGCGGGCGGAGCGGATTGGGTTCGTGTTTCAGGCGTTCAATCTAGTTCCGACGCTGACGGCATTGGAAAATGTGGCGCTCCCAGCTGAGTACGCAAGCCAGCGGCGAAAGGCGGCGCGGGCCGCCGCCGCAGAGGCGTTGGAGACGGTGGGAATGGGGAACCGGACGGGCCACCGTCCCATGGAACTGTCGGGCGGGCAGCAGCAGCGAGTGGCCATTGCCCGGGCGTTGGTCACTCGGCCGGCGCTCCTCCTGGCCGACGAGCTCACTGGCAACCTGGACTCGGAGAACACTGGCGAGTTGCTGGAACTGCTGCGCCGGTACAACGTGGAAAGGCGGCAGACGATGGTTCTGGTCACTCATGACCCCCTGGTTAGCGACGCCTGCAGCCGGGTGCTAACGATGCAGGACGGGGTGATACGGGAGGGGTGACTCCATCATCGGGCGATGGGGGCCTAGACACCAAAGCTCTAGCCAAATTTTCGTGGCAAGATACTGCAGCTCACAGAAGTCGATAGCTGGCATCCGCGAGTGACTACAGGCGATCCTCAAGGAGGGTGGCCGAGAGGATAATCGCCGGTGTCACCTTCCCCCGGGGATTTGCGATCCGCGTAGGGATAAGGGCAGCACCAGGCAAACCGTATCGGCCCTCGTCCTGCCCACGCCCCAGTTCGGACCGTCCTCGGGCGTGACGGTGTAGGTCCCTCCGATGCCCTTCGTCCCTGACTTCCGTGCCCACCACTACGTAGTACGGCGTTAAGAAGCGTCCATCGGGGAACAGATCCGCGTCTCCGAACGTCTTAGAGACATGGAATGAGAGCCGTTTGAACCCCTGAGAGCCTAAAGTCACATGAAGACGTTAATTGGCACCATCACCATAGTGACCATCATCGGGTTGTTTGCCACAGCCTGCGAGCCGTCGTCAGATAAACCACGAGGTCGGTCGGGCCTATGAACCAGTAAAGGTGCTCTGGCCTACAGGGACACTATCCATCGAAAAGTTCGCAGTACGGTACACGTAGGCCCACCAACTATCAAGCGCTATATGCATACTTGTCGCTCTTGGAGCCAACCGCAGTGGGTGACTCATTGCAGGTCTTCCCGCTTGAGCAGGAAGATGCTGAATGCGGAGCTCAGGGGGGATCTCGCCGGTGCGCGCGATCCCAGCAGCTCCCGACACTGGCCCCCCTAGCTGGATTGAGTCTTTGGACCGAGAATTGAGAACTCAGCTTGTCGTACCTGCTCCTGTGCTGGTCCAATCACGGTCGAGTATTCGGCAATGTCATAACCGTATAGATGGTAGTAAATCTCCAGACCCTTGCCAATTGAATTGAACGAATCTGCAATTAGGCTCAGCGCATGGACGGGAGACAGATGCGAAACTACAAGGGGAGGATTAGTCGACTTAGTTTGCGTGCCGAGTACTAAGATCGCCCAAGTCGCTCCATGTGAAAGCGACGAAAGGAGTGAGTAGTCAATCGTATCTTTCAGAGTCGACTCAATCCGGTCCGTAATCGATTTAGGACCATCACCGAATCTCGGGAATCGAGTGCCCGTCGTTTTGTCACGTTTCTCCTTGATGTCCAACTCCTGAGCCTGCGCCCTTAGTTGCTCCTCGCGCGCATCTGCCTTTCGTATCAAGTTGGTGAGTTCCTGATCACTCACCGAATTGCGGGCAAGACTCTTTCGCAGGTACGTACGCTTGCTTCGGTTTTCTTCCACCTGAACATTCAGACTCCGAGTGGCTCGCTCTACTGGACCGATGCTGGGATCGAGCATCCAGATGCACATTGAGCATAACTCAAGAATATTTCTTAGACATGTCCAGGGCGAAAAGGTGAGGATAGGCTCCGCGAGCGTCCGGTCAAGCGTTAAGGCGTAACTGCATGCCACGCCAAGAGAGCGGACGCCTTTGTCATACGCTTCTTGCAGCACTGAAGCGTCCTCACATTGACATAGTTCCTTTGATGCTGTGGAGCCCGCTAAAGGGATGCCCTTGTGCCTGCTCATCGTGGCGTTGGCATCCAACGCGAAGGAGCGCAACGCTTCAGACGCCTTGTGAATCTGGATCCAATGTGCCCTCTCTGCGTCCATATGCTCCCTCTAGCTCAATTCGATACGCTGCTCTCTATTCCTATTCTCCAGACAACGGTCATTCCGACTCCACTCCCTTTGCTACATGTACAGGCTGATGGCTCGCTCATCGGGCAGGCCCTTTGCGCATCATCTCTTTGCATTCTCACCGCCGGGAGAACACGCAAACGTCGCCGGTCTCGACATCGCAGAAGCCGAATGACCCGCCCTGCGCTGTTGTAGTGACGCCAGCTAGTTCTGGGAGGCGGCGTCTGCGGGCTCCGTCGACGATGTGCGTCGGACGATTCGGCCAAACAGGTTGGGGATACTCTCGTTGAAGATCAGGTAGACGATCGGCAGGACCAGCAATGTCAGAGCGGTGGAGCTGGTCAGGCCGCCGATGACCACCGTGGCCAACTCGGCGCTGATGAGACCGCCTCCCTCCGTCTGTACTGCCAGAGGGAGCAGGGCAAAGCTGGTGGTGATGGCTGTCATGAGGATGGGTCGCAGCCGAACGCGGGCGCCGGAGATCAGGGCCTCGTAGACGCCGAGGCCGCGCTCCCGCTGCTGCTCGACGAAGGTGATGAGCACAATGGAGTTGGTAACGACGATTCCTATGAGCAGCAGGAGTCCCATCATGGCCGCGAGGCCCAGGGCGCGGTCGGTGATGGCCAGCGCGACCATCACGCCGACCACGGCCAGTGGCAGCGTCAGGATGATGACGAAGGGGTTCCTCAAGCTGCCAAGCCCAGCCACCATGACCAAGTAGACCAGCACAAGCCCTACGGCCATCGAGATGAAGATCGCCTGGAAACCCTCTGCGATGTCGGCGAAGACACCGCCGCTGGTGACGGTGACGCCCGGGGGCAGGTCCAACGCTGCGATCGCCTCGTCCACCTGGACGCCCACGGCCTGGGCATCGTCCGACACGATATCGGCGGTTATACTGGCGGACCGCTGGCCGTCGGTGCGGCTGATGGTCACCGGCCCCTGCCGCAGCACAGGTTCAGCGACTGCGCTCAGGCGCACTGGGCCAGTTGCTCCGAAGATCAGAAGGGACCGCAGCTGCTCCACGCCAGCCGTGGGGTTTCCGGAGAGCACCACGTCCAAGCTCTCTCCATCTACGTTGAGGGTCGTGACCTGCTGGCCGATCAGGTACTGGCTGAGCTGCCTGCCGACCTGTTGGGTCGTCAAGCCGAGAGGCCCAGCTTTCTCTGGGTCCACCTCGATGGCCACCTCCGGCCTCGCCTGGGCCACCCTGCTCTCCATGTTCACGACGCCATCGATGCCCGCTACCGAGGAAGCGAGCTGACCCGTAACGGCCGCAATAGTGTCGTAGTCCGGGCCCGTTACGGCAATCTCAATGCCCGCAGCCGGAGGTCCTGCGGAGATTTCCGACACACGAATGGTGCGGTCAGGTCGATCAAGCGTCTGGCGCAGGGTCTCTGCAATGTTGTCCGGCGCATCATCGGAGAGGCGGGCGAAGAAGTTGGCCTGCTGCAGGCTCGTGGGCCCGCCGCCGCCAGGCCCGAAGTCCGTCCCTCCTATGGTGGCGTTGTAGACGTCGGATACTGCGCTGAGGCTCGCCTCGATCTCGGTAGTAGCATTGATTGTCTGCTGCACCCCGGACCCGGGAGGCAAACTCAGTTCGACTTCCAGGAGGCGCTCATCCCCGCCGCCGAAGAGGTTGATTGGGATGACAAAGAGCAGTCCAAGACTGGCGACAGTGACGGCCCCGGCCGACGCGAGGGTCGCTATGCGGTGGCCCAACACCCATCGCAGAGTCCGAATATACAATCGCTGTAGGGCCGTGTCTTGCAGAGGAAGATCGCCCTCGTCGCCGGCGGCTTCGGACAGGTCGCCGGGTCGCACGAGAAGCGCGCCAAGCACTGGGACAGCGGTGAGCGCAACCAGGAGCGATGCCAACAGTGCGAAGGTGACCGTGAGGGCGAAGGGAAGGAAGAAGGCTCCAACCAGTCCGCCGATGAAGGCCAACGGCACGAAGACCACAACGGTGGTCAGGGTGGAGGCGAAGATGGCAGGGGTCACCTCGGCCGTGGCCTCCAGAGCGGCCCGCCATCGCTCTCTGCCTGCCTGGATGTGACGGTAGACGTTCTCGAGCACAACAATAGAGTCGTCCACGACGCGGCCCACGGAGATGGCAAGGCCACCCAGCGTCATGAAGTTCAGGGTCATGTCCTGCCAGTACATCAGGAGTATGCCGGTGAATACACTCAGAGGAATGGACAGACCGATAACGACTGTAGGCCGGATGGTGTTGAACATGCCCCGAATGAACGTGGGCCGTATGGTGAGCATGAAGGCAAAGACCACGGATACGGCGAACAGGAAGCCGAACGTGCCCTCCTGCACCAGGGTGCTTATCTGTCCCTGGATTTCCGGCCCCTGGTCGGCGACGACGATGATGTTGACGTCCCCTGGTATGCCGGTAACGTCTTGGAGCACGTCCTTGACGGCGTTGGTCACGTCCAGGGTGTTGGCCTCCGCCTCTTTCGTTACGGATACAGCGAGGCCAGGTTGGCCGTTGGTGCGGGAGATGCTGGATGGACGGCCCTGCCCAAGAGAGACCACGGCCACATCCGACAGACGCACCGGGCCGGACTGACTGGTCCCCACGACAAGGTTGTTGAGTTCCTCGACCGAGTCCAGCGAGTGCGTGGTCTTGGCGATGAGTGCCTGGGTGCCGTCGAACAGGAGCCCCGCGGGCAAGGTGACGTTGTTCTCTCGCAGAGCGGAGGAGACTTGGAAGAGGGAGATACCATTGGCCTCCATCGCTGCCAGGTCGGCCGTCACTGCGACGTTGCGCTCGATACTGCCCAGCAGCTCGACGTCCAGTACTCCCTCAAGCTTCGCTATCTCTGGGACGATGAGGGTTTCCACCACGCCCTGAATCTCGACGAGGGGTCTGTCGGAAACGACGCCGAACTCGATGACGGGGATCTCCTCGGGGTTGAATCGTCCGACAGTTGGCGGTTCAACACCCTGGGGGAGGGTTAGACTGTTCAGAGAGTTCCGAACGGTCGCCTCTGCTGCGGCCATATCGGTGCCGTACCGGTACCTAGCAAACACCGCGGAGCGGCCTTCAGAGGAGTCGGACCTAACCGTCTCGAGCCCCTCGGCGCCGGCAATCGCCCGCTCGATGGGCTCCGTGACCTGGCGCACGACGGCGTCAGGGCCTGCCGACGGGTAGGCGGTAAACACGGTTACAAGGGGAAACTCAATCTGCGGGAAGAGCTCCACCTGCATGGAGCGGTATGCGAGGACTCCGGAGACTAGGACGAGGACGATGGCCAGGATGGCGACGGTGGGTCGACGCAGCGCCATGACGGTGAGGAAGTTCACTGAGACTTCTCCTGCTCCTCTGCTCTAGGTTGGGCGGCTGCGGTGCAAGGAGCACGACCATGACTTTGCACCTTTTGTGAAATGATACACTAATGCGGGGCTTTCACGCAGCCCGTCATAGGCCTTGTCTATGTACTACGATCGTTCGGGAAAGAGTCGTGGGCTGATAAGGGATGGCAGCGGAGACGACGCCGCTAGAAAAAGTAACGGATTGGGATAGGAACGGGATAGGTGGGGACCTTGACAGCCGTAAGGGGGAAGGCCGGTCATTCCCAATCGGAGTGCAGCTTATGAAGTCGCTTGTTGTTGCAGTTGCGGCTGCGGCTGCCTTGGTATCAGCCACCGTCGCATGTGCGGAGGAGCCGGGTGCGACCGGCTGACGGTTCGTCGGGCAGCAGGGGACCGATGCTATAATCCAAAGGCCTGCAGGTGTGTGGAATGAGAAAGTCTGTTGTTCTGCCGGCCTTAGCTGTCCTTCTGTCGACGCTGACTGCGGTCCTGGCCGGATGTGGGTCGTCTGCACCGGCGGAACAGTCTGCCGCTCCCACGACCACTGCAGCGCCCTCGCAGGAGGCCGCGGCCGCTCCCAGCGCGGCGAACCCCCAGCCCACGCCCACCTCTGCCCCGGCGACCGACGACAACCTTGAGTTCCCGCCCACGGACTCCGCCGCAATCTCAGGCAAGCAGGAAGGGACCGGCTCGTCGGACCGAGAGGCTTCGAAAGGGGACGGCGCAACCCCGGGGGCTGTGCAGGGCCAGGCCCACACGTGGGAGGATGGCGACCGAACCCTCACGGTCTATCTTCAGGACGACTTGGTCGTGGCGAAAGGCTCCGACGGAATGCCCCGGGACATCGTTGCGGCTGACGATGGCGGGACGAACGTTGTCAGGAGCGCGGATGCACAATCAAGAAGCGGCACACTGCCGGTCTTTCGTTCCGAGTCAGGCGATCTCCTGACCTTGCCCGGCGGCGTTCTTCTAGTCCTCGACTCCACGTGGAGCGAGGCACAAGTGAACTCCTTCTTCTCCGACAACGGCATCAAGCTGGACCAGGTATCGGAGCTGAGCTACGCGGCGAATGGGTTCTTCATCGAGACGGAACCGGGATTTCCTTCACTGGACCTTGCCAATGAGTTGGCGGCGCTGGACGGAGTGGAGGTTGCCAGCCCCAACTGGGGGAGAGAAGCAGTCCCGAAGTGATCGTTGTCCCGTGCGCGCCAACGGTTTATCTGAGTCAGTGAGTCCATGACCAGGATGCTCAGACCGGCCAGACTGCTTCCGGCGACAGGGGCCGCCCTGCTCTGCTTAGCGCTGGCTCTGGGCTTGGTCAGAGCGCAGACGACACCCGCCGCTCCGACCATCGACTCTGTGACCCCTGGGGATGCGAGGCTGACCGTCGCCTGGACCGCGCCTGCCGGCGAAACCGGCATCACCGCCTACGACGTGCGCCACATCGAGACCAGCGAGGACGAGACGGACGACACGAAGTGGACCTTGGTGGACGACGCCTGGACCTCCGGTGGGCTGGAGTACACGATCACCAGCCTGGACAACGGCACCCAGTACGACGCGCAGGTGCGTGCCGTCAACGCCAACGGCGACGGGACGTGGTCCGGGACAACGGTCGGGACGCCGGAATTGCCCGCTCCCACCATCGATTCCGTGCGCGCCGACGACCGCGCCGTGTACGCGACCTGGAGCGCGCCCGCAGGTATCACCTCGAAGGTTGAGGCCTACGACGTCCGCTACATCGAGACGAGCGCCGACGAGACGGTGGACTCCAACTGGACGGTGGAGGAGAACGCCTGGGAGGACGGCGGCGGGAGCCTGACCCACGCCATCACCGGCCTGACCAATGACACCGAGTACGACGTGCAGGTGCGAGGTGTCGACGAGAACGACGTGGACGGCGCCTGGTCGGCCACCATCAGCGCGACGCCCGAAGACCACGGCGACGCCCGCACAGACGCCACGAGCGTGTCCGCTACCAACGCCAGGGTGTGGGGAGTCATCGACCCGACTGACGACGAGGACTACTTCAGTTTTACCGTGACAGACACGGCCGACTACTGGGTCTACACCCTGGGAGACCTGGACACCGTGGGCGAGCTGTTGGACGGCGACGGTGTGTCCCTAGAGAGCGATGACTATGGCGGCGTACTGCCCAACCCAGACGGTTTCTTCCTGTGGCGCAAACTCACGTCCGGGACGTACTACGTCAAGGTGACTGGGTTTGGAGCAACCGACGAACCCTATGTCCTCAGAGTGCGAGCACTCACTGAAGGTGGAGGACGGCCTGCAGCGCCCACTGTGCCTATCAACGGCTCCGCCAGCGGCACAATTGACCCGGAAGAGGACACCGACCACTTCAAGATACAGCTGTCTGAGACAACGGAGGTGGCCATTCGCGCCTCCGGGTTCCCGGATACCGTCGGCAAGCTGTATAACAGCCGCTCCCAATTGGTGGCATCCAACGACGACGGCTACCTGCCGGGCGGTAGCAAGAATTTCCTCATTCGGCGGAGCCTCGCGGCGGGGACCTACTATCTGAATGTCAGCTCCTTCGATGAAAGGTCCGACGGGCCGTTCTCTGTGTACCTGCATGCCATCACCGAGCCGGGCAGCACCACCGCCGACGCACTGCCGCTGGCCCTTGGAGATGTGGGCGGCGGGAACATAAGCCCAGCCGGCGACGAGGACTACTTCAGCCTGACCCTGGATGAGACGACTCACGTGATCGTCGGGGGAGTGAGCACAGAGACTGACATCAACGGCGCGCTATTCGACTCCAACAACTTGCAGGCCCCGGTGGATTCAATCCACTTCAGCGCCAGATTTGTCTTCCAGGGCACGCTGGACGCGGGCACCTACTACTTGAAGGTGACAGGCAAGGAGGACACAGACACAGGGCGCTACACCGTGAGGGCGATCCGAGAGGGCGGCTACACGTACTTCGTCGACCGCTGCTCCACCATCTCTCGGAGCACAGGCATCAACGATGACCTCTACGGCTGTCAGTGGCATCTGAAGAACAATAACCAGTTTCGCAACAGCGCGGGGCATGACATCAGGGTTGAAGAGGTGTGGCCGACCTACACGGGTGACGGCATCAACGTGGTGGTTGTGGACGATGGGATGCACTACACCCACGAGGACCTGACCGACAACGTCGACACTTCACTGAACCACAACTACGACCCCGATCTGGCCAACATCTATCACTATTTCGAGTGGCACGGCACGGCGGTGGCGGGCCTCATCGCGGCGAAGGACAACTCCGTCGGCATACGGGGCGTCGCCCCCGAGGCCACGATTTACGGGTACAACTTTCTGGAGGAACAGTCCGACGCCAATGAAGCTGACGCCATGTCCCGCAACTCGGCGGTCACGGCCATTTCCAACAACAGCTGGGGGTCCCGAGACTACGGCAGGCCCCAACACGCCACGTCACTTTGGGAAATGGCCGTAGAGGACGGCGTCACCAACGGATACGGCGGAAAGGGCGTGTTCTACATCTTCAGCGGCGGCAATGGGGGCGAGGACGATGACTACTCCAACCTCGACGAGCAGGAAAGTCACTACGGCGTCACGGCCGTCTGCGCCGTCGGTCACGACGACAAGCGCAGCAGCTACTCGGAGATGGGTTCAAACCTGTGGGTGTGTGGCCCGTCCAGCAGCGGAAGAACCGGCCAGCCGGGAATAACAACCACCGACAACGGCCACCGGTATTGGGGCAGGATGGGCGGCACCAGCGCCTCGGCGCCCATCGTGTCGGGCGTGGTCGCTCTCATTCGCGAAGCTAACACCGCGCTGACGTGGCGGGACGTCAGGCTCATCCTCGCGGCCTCTGCACGCCAGAACGACCCGGACAACACCGGTTGGGAGCAAGGCGCGATCAAGTACGGATCCAGCACGGACCGCTACACGTTCAACCACGAGTACGGCTTCGGCATGGTGGACGCCAAAGCGGCGACGGACCTGGCTGTAGGTTGGACCAACGCCCCGACGTTCCGGCAAACGACGGTCGAGTCCGGAACGATCAACCTCTCCATACCGGACGCCGCAGCAGTTGCCGGCGAGCCTGACGCTCCGCGCCTGGTGTCCACCACGCTAACCGTGGGGTCCTTCGTGGAGTTCGTCGAGTATGTCGAGGTCAACACGTATTTCGACCACGACAATTTCCGCGACCTCAAGGTGGAGCTGGTCTCGCCGTCCGGGGCTGTCTCCGTACTCTCGCCTTGGGCTAACATTGGCGAGAGGGTGAGCCTGCGAACATCCTTCCGATTCGGCGCTGCCCGTCACCTGGGAGAGAACCCCACCGGCACCTGGGCCCTGCGGATTACGGACTACAAGAGACAGTCGGGCACCCCTGAAAGACTCAGGTCCTGGGGCCTCACTTTCTACGGCCACGGCTACCAGCCGGACGCCCCCGACGTGGACGCGGTAACGCCGGGCGGAGGCACGCTCACCATTGATTGGAAGGAGCCAAGCGACACGGGCACCAGCGAGATCACTTCCTACGACCTTCGCTACATTCGAGAGGATGCCACCGACAAAGGTGATAGCCAATGGGCCCTGGAGACAGGCGTCGGGAGCCTCACCAACCGAAGCCACACGATAACCGGGCTGATAGGGGGCGTGAAGTACGAATTTCAGCTTCGGGCCCACAACACCTCGGGAGTGGGTATCTGGTCAGAGGCGGAAGCTGAAGAGCCGACTGTCGCCGAACCGTCAGCGCCCTCGATTGACGACATCACTCGCGGTGACAGGACCCTGGCAGTCGCCTGGACCGCCCCAACCGACACGGGCGGCGGCACCGTCACCGCCTACGACGTGCGCCACATCGAGACCAGCGCAGACGAGACGGTGGACGCCAACTGGACGGTATGGGACAACGCTTGGAGAAGCGGCACCCTGAACTACGTCATCCGGAACCTCACGAACGGCACGGAGTATGACGTGCAGGTCCGGGCAGTCAACTCCGCCGGCGACGGGGAATGGTCCGCTACAGAGACAGGCACGCCCCTGCCGGACGACATACCGATCACCATGCAGTGGCAGGACACGACGCTTGAGGTCGGCGAGGATGTGGGGGGCGTTACGCTGACGGCCGTGTTCACAACGACGCTGAACGCGCCGCCAGCGGCCGACTTCACCTTTGACGTGACAATCACATTTGCCGATCTATCCACGACTGAGGACGACGACTACACGGCGCCGCCCTTCTTGACCACCTTCGTCGCCAGCGAATTCAGCCAGACCGACGTCAACGGGCAGCAGCGCTACCAGGCGACCCGGGACTACACAATTGCGATCGTCGATGACACCGTGGACGAGTCAGATGAGAGCTTGAGGGTGACCATCAACTACCTAACTCCGGGTCTGTCCCATTTGCAGGGAGGTCCCCAGACCGCAACCATTACCATCCAGGATGACGAGCACGTACCAGTGACGATCGGCTGGGAGCGAGCAGACGTAACCGTAGACGAGGACGACGGCAGTGTCACACTACGCGCATGGGCCGTCACCACGGTGAACAAGCGCCCTGAGGATGGGTTCACCTTCGACGCTTCCGTATATACCTCGAATGGTAGCGCCGCGCAGCCCGACGATTACACGCAGGTGGACGAGACGCTGACTTTCACCCGCAACGACTTCAGCCAGGCGACCGTCAACGGCCAGCGCCGCTACCGGGCGATCAAGCAGGTCACGGTTGGCAGCGTTGACGATGCGACCGATGAGATTGAGGAGGACTTGAACGTGACCTTCGAGTACTCCAACCCAGGACCGCTTCACCTGCAGGGAGGCGCCGCTGTCGCTACCGTGAGAATCACCGATGACGACGACGTGGCAATAAGCATAGGCTGGGAGGAGACGGAAGTTTCGGTAAGCGAAGACGCGGGAAGCGTCATCGTGTACGCCTGGGCTACGACGACTGAAGACGCGGCGCCTCAGTCCGATGTGTCCTTCAGTGTGAGCGTGTCCACCCGATCGGGCAGCGCTCAGCAGGACTCCGACTTCACGACCTTGGACGCCACCGAAACTATTGCCCACACCGACTTCACCTCTACCTTAGTCAACGGCGACCCGCGATATCGCGCGGAGAAGCAAATCGTTATTGACATCCAAGACGACACATACGACGAGGGAGATGAGAGCTTTGCGGTGACCGTAGCTTTCTCCAGTCCCAGACCGCCGTATCTGCAGGGCGGTTCGGCGACTGTCACCGTCACCATCACCAACGATGACGTGGGCGGCCCCAAGCCTCCTCGTCCGCCACCTCCACCAAATACCGGGGGAGGCGGCGGGTTTGGCGCAGCTCCCGTCGCTCCCAAGTTCGACGACGGCTTCCGCACCACGCGCACCGTCGCGCAGAACGCGAGGGCGGACGACGCCGTCGGAGACCCGGTAGGAGCCACCCACCCCGATGACCTGGAGATCACCTACGCCCTGAGCGGCACGAATGCGGCGTCCTTCACCGTTGACGCGGAGACAGGACAGGTCCGGGTCAAGGAAGGCGTGAGCCTGACGCCGGGGGACACCTACACGGTCAACCTGACCGCTACGGACAGTTCCGGGGTCGGCGCCATCATCATCGTCGTCATCAGCGTCACCGAAGCGACCCATCACCCGTACGACCGGGACCGGAACGGGACCATCGAGCGCGATGAGGTCGTTGCAGCCGTGAAAGACTACTTCGAGGGGCTCATCACCAAGGATGATGTGGTAGACCTGGTGAAGCTGTATTTCGCAGAGTCCGGCTAGAAGATTGGGGAGTGCGGATGGGTTCGACTCTCGGGGCTGGCGATCAGTCTTCGCAGGGCACGCGCTTGTTGACGCGTCGTCGGGCCTCTACTATCTTTGCCGTCAGCCTAGGGTCATACGCAAAGCCAGGTCGGATAGAGAAAAGGGCCGGTATGCTGCAAAGGGGAACGGCACTG
This sequence comes from Dehalococcoidia bacterium, assembly GCA_965249315.1. Lineage (GTDB taxonomy): Bacteria > Chloroflexota > Dehalococcoidia > Lucifugimonadales > UBA1127 > CBDBGD01. The sequence goes on from OZ252225.1 coordinate 443,654, forward strand.
GCAGCCATCCTGGCGCTGTCCCTTGTCCTGGCTACGTGCGGCGGGTCAGCCGAGGAGGAGACAAGCGAGGAGGCTTCCGCAGCACCCGCGGCAGCGCCGGCAGCCGATACACCTCAGCCGGAGCCCACGCCCGCGGAGAACGCGTCGGGGGAGGCGGTCTCCGGCGACTCAGCAGACCTTCCGGGGCACCTGCGCGAAAAGACCATGCAACTGTGGGACGTCTACAACACGTACGATCTTGACGCACTCAAGGTCTTCTACGAAGAAAACTACTGGAAGGAAAGAGAGGAACAGACCCGGTTGGACATGCAGCCCTTCGAGAGCCGTGGCCTAACCTTCACAGCAGAGGAGACGTCTCTGCCCACGGAAATCGCACCGGGCAAATGGGAGACAAAACACACGGCCCGCTTCGACGGGGGTCTGGTGAACATGGTGTTTTTCTACGAACAATTCAGGGAAGACTGGCTGCTCACCTACGCAAAACCCGAGTAGGCCGCACGGCGCCGTTCTTCCTCTCCCGTCACTGGCCGAGTACGAGGGTTTCGCAGTCTTCGACGATTGCTTTGAGACCCGACATCCAGATGGCACGTATTCGATCGAAGAAGGCCTTGCCGATGCACCCGGCTAGCTCTGCGCCGCTCGAATCGTCGTCCAGCTTGTCCAACAAGTCTCGCGCAAGCTCAGGGTGGCCGGAGGCGATGCTGGCCAAGGCGTACACCGCCCACTGCTCCAGCTCGGTCATGTCATCAACGACCCAGGGAAGAGCCGCCGTACGTTGGACCAACGCCGAATCCCCATAGACCATGCCGAGCAACAAGTGAATGGCCTCCCGCTCAATCTCGGTAATGTCGTCGTTGACCCAGGGGAGCGCTGATATCTGTCGAGCCAGCACGACATCCGCGCCAGCAATGGCACGCAATGTGTAGACCGCTCCCCGCTCAGCACTGGTTATGTCATCACGCATCCAGGCGAATCCTGGGAGGCGCAGCGCCAGCCCTTCGTCTGCAGCGGCAATTCCAAACAGTGAGTGAATCGCCTGCCGTTCAATAAGCGTCAGGCCATCAGCCACCCATGGAAGAGGAAACAACCGTCGAGCGAGTTCCGGGTCTGCGTCGGCGAGCCCAAACAACGCCAGGAGTGCTTGCCAGTCAACGAGGGTCAGGTCATCAGCTATCCAGGGGAAATCCGCCATCTCCTTCACCAACTGGGAGAGGTCTGCGATTTCGACTGTGCGGCTGAGGAACTCGATGGCTTCCATCTCGTGAGCTTCCAGGCCGTCAGCGATCCATGCGTAGCGCAGCACCACCTCCGCCAAGGCCAGATCCGCGGCTGCGAGACCGGCCAGGTGGGCCAATACCTGCATCTCTTGCATGACGAGGCCATCAACGAACCAGGCGTAGCCGACTACTTGCCTGCCCAACTCGATGTCACGGCTGGCGATGCTGCGCAGACCCTGGAGAGCGGAGAGGTCAGGGGCGGTAATGCCATCGACGACCCACGGCAGGTTCAAGAGGGCCTCCCCTGTGCGAGGGTCCAGGAGACGGACCTCCAGAAGATGCTCCGCAGCGAGCGCGTGGACCTCGTCAGGAGGAGCGCCGAACCACGGTATGACGTCGCCGAGGTGCGCCACGGTAGTTTCCCTGGTGAGGGGGGTTGGCGTCGGCGTGGGAGTGGCGATAGTCGTGGGTGGAGGAGCCGGGGCGGCGGCTGGCGTCGGGGCCGGAAGGGCCAGGGTCGCTGGGACTGTGGTCGTTGGGACGGCGGTGGGTATGGCTGTGGCCACAGGAGCGGGTGCGGGTGTAGTCGCTGGACCTGGGACGGACGGCGTCGCGTCCGGGGGTGGGCCACAGGCCGCCGGCAAAGCAGCGGCGGCGCAGGCCGCTGCAAGGACTACGATTCGGCGCCACGCACTGGACATGTGCGGATTGTAATCGATGCGGTGGACGGTCGCAGTCGTGTTGAATTGTTGACAACATGTGGTAATGTGTCGGAGAAATCGGTCTCTGGTGGGAGGCATCCTGCCGTGTTTCTCGCTGTTCCTTTCCCTGTCATTCTCCCGCCTCTAGACTGGCCTTTCCAGACGGAGCTTGGAGGGTCGTGCCTTCTCCCACATAGGACCCATCCGCATCCGTCAAGATAGTCGCAAGATGCGAAGGCTGGCTACAAGGTTGACGCTACCGGTAAGCGGCCATTTTGCGCGTCAGGCCACGCTTCTCTTGCTGCTGACAGCGGCGCTTGTCGGCTTCTTCCTGATCCTGGAGTTCCTGGGAAGTTTGCTCTCAGAAGGGCCTCAGAATCTTCTCGCCGAGAACCCGTCTAATGAAGAGACTTTCGGCCTTCCAAACGGAGTGGCCCTCCTACAGTACGCGGTCCTTGCGGTTTCCATCGTCTTCGCCCTGGCTGCGCTCTCGATGGCCGTGGGAGGGCGCGGGGGCAAGCCCATGTTCCGGCCTTCTGCGTCCCTTGCCGTTGGCGTGATCACTGCTGCCGTTCTGGCGACGGCGGGAGGTTATCTCGCCTTCTCCGGGATACTAGGCCAAGAGGTCTCCTACACTGAGCACACGATCTACCGCTCTTTCCTGCAGTCCGGGGGCCTGGCGCTCGTAGCCGCGATATTCCTGACGCTCGCCATTGCGGGGGTGGTGAGCCGCTACCTACTGCCGCTGCTCCTAGCGGTGTGGCTGGCTGCCGCCGTGGGGTTCGGCTTTGCGGACACGCGACCTGTCGACGGCCTCTATCTGTTCGAACGCTCCGCTCTGCTGGAGGCGCCCAGCGACTACACCGCGCTCGTTGAGGAATACCAGCAAACGATTCCCGATACAGCCGACGAGGTGGTAGAGGTACCCGGCGAACTACCGGAGCACCCCGCCTTGGAAACGCAGCCGGAGCCTGTCCCCAACGCTTCTGCAGTGACGAGCGCGACTGCTCTGCAGGCCAACACCGAGGAGCCTGAGCCGGTGTTTTGGGTTGTGGGCGCATCCCGCACGCGCTATCTCCGCACCGCCACCGGCGACGTCTACGAGAAGGGGGAGTGGCAGCAGTTGGACTCAGCCGAGGTGCACGTGGACATGGACTCATTGGTCCCTGATGCCGTTGCCGCTGCCGCTCTAGAGGAACAGCTGAGACTAGGAAGAAGGCCACTGGGCGGGGCGCTCCTTGAACCTCCCACCGTGGAGCCGGTTGTCGCGGAAACTGACAACATAGCGGTGACCTCGTACTGGGAGTCCGTCAGCTTCGACGCCGGCGCAGTTCCCGTATCGAAGGACGTGCAGTGGGTCAGCGCCGCCGCGACGTACCATCCCTTCAGCAGCACCGTGAGCGTCACTGAGTCCACCGCGTGGTACGAGTGGGAGGCCTGGGTCCTTCAGTTCGCTCCTCGCGACCTTGTCGCGGCGTCCGCGGCCAATGCTCCGGCCTATCTGCAGCTGCCGGATGGTCTCCCCGACCGCGTTCACCATCTTGCGGAGCAGTTCCAGGGTGAGCCGTCCCCCTACCTGCGGGCCGATCGCATCAGGAAGTACCTGCGAGAGAAGCTCGCATACGGCGCCGCTGACGCGCCGCGCGAGGAAGTGCAGCCGGCCGAAGGACAGGACCCAGTCGATTGGCTCCTCTTCGACGGGCGGGTGGGCAACAGCGGCGGCTTCAGTAGCGCCTTCGTCGTGTTGGCCCGCGCAGCGGGCATCCCCGCAAGAGTCGTAGCGGGGTGGGCGATCGAAGCTCAAACGGAGGAGCAGGTCGTCTATACGGACCAGGCCCACCAGTGGGCAGAGATCGCTCTGGAGGGCATTGGGTGGGTGACCTTCGATCCTGCGCCCAGGGATGAGAGGCTTGCCGATGAGGCAGGGCCCGAGTTGGAGGAGTTGGTCAAGGAGCTGGGAACTGGTGAAGACCCCCAGGTCAGGCAGGAGGCTGCGGAGGCCTTGGGTGAGCACGGCGACCTGGCCGCCCTGCCAGTGCTGCTAGGCGCCGCACTCACCGACAGCACTCTCGCCGTTCGCATTGCAGCGGAGGGCGCGCTGCTCAAGCTGGACATCGAGGAGCAGATTCGGATCCTCCTGACTCATGAGGATCCAATGATGAGGGCTGCGGCAGCCGAGGCGTTGGGAATAATACGCAACCCGAGGGCCGTAAAGCCGCTGGGCCAAGCTCTCGCCAATGATGAGGAGGCGTTCGTCAGGGAAGCGACAGCCGAAGCGCTCGAGAAGATTGGCGGGAGGCAAGCGGAAGAGGCCCTTTTGGAGGCTGCCAAGTCGGACGAAGACAGTGGAGTCCGAGGGGCCTGCCTGCGCGGGCTCGGCAGGCTCAAAGCGGGGTGGACCGTAGGAGACGTGGCAGAGATGCTCAGAGCAGATGCCGACCCGGTCATCCGCCTTGCTGCGTCGCGGAGTCTTGGCGACATGGAACACCCTGCCGGCCTGCGTCCTCTGCTGGACGCGGAGACCGGTGACCTTGAAGAGACCGTAAGGACAGCCGCCGGAGCAGCGTTGTTGGAGTGGGAGTCCTGGGAATTGGCACACATACTCCTAACCGTGACCGACCCGGTAGCCCGAGCGGCAGCAGCGGAGATCCTGGGCGAACGCAGGTACCACGAGGCGATCCTGGAATTGAGCGTAGCCTTGAGCGACGTCGATGCGGGAGTGCACGCGGCAGCCCTGGAAGCCCTGCACAAGATGGGGACGGTCACGTGGCTGGAGAACGGGAACGCCATAGTGACCGACGACTCCGGGGTCATTGGCTTCATTGCCAGCACAACAGCCCAGGCCGCCACCAAACCCGACAAGGTTGCCTTGTTGAGGGTCGAGGGCGCCGGTCACACGAACTACCTGCGGACGGCAGTTGGCGATGTCTACGATGATGGCAGATGGCGATCTGCAGAATACACTCATCGGGAGTACCGGGAGCTGTTGGACCTGGCACAGGACACCAGGATTTTCCCGTCGGTCACCGCTGCTGCCACACACCCCCAGGAGATCTCCCTCTCCCTTGCCGAGTCCGACCGGGAAATACCGCGCGGCATCGTACCAATCTCCCGGCAGCTACGTACCTCGAGGGTCGCCGGCTTGTACTGGCCCCGTAGCATCCTCTTTGCCATCGACGAGCCCACGAACGGTTACGGCTGGTCCTCCATAGTCCACGACTACTCTCAAGCCCAGCTGCACAGGGCCGGGAAGTGGCAGACTGGCATCAACTCTCCATACATAAGCCTGCCGGAGTGGGCCCGCCGCGGGCCAGTCTATGACCTGGCCGCTCAAATCACGGCGGGCCAGAGGACGCCCTTCGCCCAAGCCAAGGCGATCGAGCAGTACCTGCGGACCAACTACACCTATGCCTACGCCGAACCGGAGCAGCAACCGACACCCACGGACGTGGACGACCCCGTCCATCGCTTTCTCTTCGGGGACCGCGAGGGAACATCCGGCAGCTTCAGCAGCGCCTTCGTGTTCCTGGCGCGGTCCCTAGGGCTTCCCGCCAGGGTGGTGTCGGGTTGGGCCATCAGCGCCAAGTCGGGAACCCAGACGGTACACACGGACCAGGCGCACCAGTGGGCGGAGGTAGTGTTTGCAGGAACCGGCTGGGTGACCTTCGACCCCACTCCGGGCGGGCCAGCAGGCCGGGCAGCCCTGGAAACGCCACCCGACGACTTGGAGGAATTGGAAGAGGCGCTGCAGGCCCTCAAAGGACAAGGCGCGGATGTGTTCAGACTGGAGAATGGAGGGGTCATCGTACGGGGGGAGGGGGAAGGAGGGTCGGGGGACTCCGTCCTCCTGGTCCCGGGAACCACCACGGCACAATCGTCCGGGCTACCTCACATTCCGGTCTTCAGGCTGGAAGGCAAACCTCATGCGGGCTACCTGAGGACCGCCGCGGGGGACGTGTATGCGAACGGCGGCTGGCAACAGTTGGACCCCGTTGCCATCGACGTCTCTGCAAGTGCCAGCGTGCCCCATGCGATTGAGTCTGCCAGCCTTACGCCCCACCAATTGGACCTCGTACTATGGCCCACAACGGGCGATCACCGTACGGTCCGAGTCCTCCCAACGGAGGGGAGCACATCCTTACCATTCAGGACGCTGCCCTTTTCGCCGGCCCTGGAAGCGGCAAACGTGAGCGGGATCTACTATCCCCACAGCGCCACATTCCGGACATCAGATGCGGTGCCGAACTACGCGTGGACATCCGGGCCCGTTCTACATGTGCCCCAAGAGCTTTTGACGGCCGATCCCTACACAGACCCGACCTATGTCAAGCTCCCGGAGGACCTGCCGCGTCGCATTCAGGACCTGGCAGTGGCGGTTACTTCGGGCCATAGCTCGCCGTATGCCAAGGCCAAGGCGCTGGAGTCCTACCTGAGCTCGCAGTACGTCTATCGGTTCGCGGACGGTCCCGAGGATGCCGTGCCCGTGGGACGCGACCCCGTGGACTGGTTCCTCTTCGACCATCACGAGGGAACGTGTGGCGTGTTCAGCAGCGCCTTCGTGGTCATGGCGCGCTCCGTGGGGATCCCCGCAAGAGTGGTCTCCGGCTGGGCAGTCTCAGAATCAAGTCTCGGCCAGACGGTATATGCGGACCAGGCCCATCAGTGGGCAGAGGTGGCGCTTGAGGGGATTGGCTGGGTCACCTTCGAGCCGACCGCACCCGGGGGACCACCCGACAGGGCGTCCGATAGCGGTGGCTCAGGCGGTGGTGGCTCCGGTGGCAGCAGTGGCTCCGGTGGCAGCAGTGGCTCCGGTGGCAGCAGTGGCTCCGGTGGCAGCAGTGGCTCCGGTGGCAGCAGTGGCTCCGGTGGCAGCAGTGGCTCCGGTGGCAGCAGTGGCTCCGGTGGCAGCAGTGGCTCCGGTGGCAGTAGTGGCTCCGGTGGCAACGGCGGTACACCACCGCCTCCTCCCCTCGACACGGTGACCGTCATCACCCGTTCGCCGACGCAGATACGTCGCGGACAGCCGTTCACCGTGGGCGGCACTGTGAGCACCGTCACCGGCCACGCTGTCGACAGCATGGAAGTCGAGATCTACGTGAACGAGACAAAGGAGCACGGCGGCACCGTTATCGGGACGACCACTGCCCGCTACGGCCGATTCCAAGCGGAGGCGGTGCTGCCCACGGCCCTACAACTGGGGGCAAATCAACTGCTGGCCCGGGCCGTGGAAAACAAGCGATATTACGAGTCCTGGAGCGACCCGGACATCAGCGTCTATTCCGGAAGCGGCATCCGGCTGACAGGCCCCTCGGAAGTCCCGGTGGACGTGGAAGCCGTCTTCACTGGAAGGCTTTCGGAGGACACGGGACAGGGCGTGCCTGATCGCGAGATCCAGATTGCTATAGACGGCGCCCTCATAGAACCCGTGGTCACGGACTCCTTCGGCAACTTCGAGTTCGCCCGAGTGTTCTCCGACCCCGGACCGCACTGGGTAGAGGTGGAGCTCTCCGGCGCGGAGTTCCTGTTGGACAACCGGGCCCGCATCGACTTCGAGGTAACGCTGTCCACGGAGACCACCGTGCAGGCGCCGGTCTCGGTGGAGGTGGGCGAGGAGTTTGTCGTAGCCGGCACCCTCCAGGGCGTACGAGGCGAGGCCCTGTCAGGCAGGTCCCTCACCGTCCACGTCGGTGAACAGTCTATGGAAGCCGTCACCGACGAATCGGGGATGTTCGAGCTTTCCAGTACGCTGGATGGTCCGGGGGCGGTGGCGGTCCGGGCAGATTTCTCGGGCGATGGCTTTGTGCTTGGTTCCCAAGCCGCCACCAGTGTCGCGGTGCAGCAGACTGTCCTCCTTACCGTGGAGGGGCCGAGCCAAATTGAGCAGGGTCAGGGAGGCGTGTTCGCAGGGAGACTCACCACCAGCCTACTGGAGCCCATCGGCCAGTCTCCGCTGACCATCCTGGACGCCGACGGAGACCACCTGGCTACAATCACCTCCGACGATGACGGCGCATTCGAATACGAGCACCTCGCCTTCGATCTCACGGGGCCGCACTCGCTCACCTTCCAGTTCCCCGGCGGTGACTTCATCTCGCCGAACTCCGCGAGGACGGCGTTCACCGTGCTCGCCCCCACGTCCCTGGCAGTGGAGGCGCCAGACGTTGTGCGCCACGGCGAGACCTTCACACTGAGGGGAGTCCTGACGGATGCCGATGGGTCGCCGGTTGCAGACGCCACAGTGGAGGTGAACGCTGGCGTCGCGCAGCCGCTCGTAACGGGCGCGGATGGAACGTTCAGTTGGGAGGGCATAGCCAGCCTGGACCCCCGCGCACCAAGTGACGCTGTCGAGACGACGATAGAGGTAGGAATTGCGTTTCCCGGCACCGACCACCTCGCCCCCAGCGCGGCCGCCGCAGAGGTGGTGGTTGGCGTTCCCCGGATTGTTATGGAACCAGCGGCCCCAGTGGCCCGCGGCAGTGCCATCGACCTGCGCGGCACAGTGCTGCTTGGCAACCGCCCAGCCCCCGACGTCGAGCTGACCGTCGATGGGGTCGGGGTTGTCCAATCGAGTGAGTCTGGCGCGTTCACCCACAGCTATTTCGTGGACGAGGATGCGTCCCTGAGCACCCGGGAGGTAATCATCGCGGCGGACAGCCTCGGTGTTAGTGCCACGGCGTCCTTCGCCGTGAAGTCGGCCGTGAGCATGATTGTTGCGCCCTTGGACAAGGTGCGGCCCGGGCGCCTGGTCCGGCTGGAGACCATGCTGCATAACGACCGGGGAGAGAGCATTCCCTGGGCCACACTCCGGACGAGCCACGGGGCGGAGGTCGTCACGGACGGCGGCGGGGCGGCGTTGCTGGAGCTGGAGGTGCCGGACGACGAGAACCTCACCGCCGTGCCGCTGACGTTCACGTTCGACGGCAACGACCGGCTCATGCCCCTCACGTACTTCATCGGCGTGCCCGTCACGCCCGTTGGCTTCAACTGGCTGCTCTGGGTGGGAACGCCCAGTCTGATCGCCTTGCTGGCCGCGGCAGGCTATGCGGGGCAGCGAATGAAGATGGTACCCCTTCCGCACTTCGTACGCCGGCGAGTCGCTGAGGAAACTCCGCCAAGCGACGCGGCCGCGGCGGTGGACGCCGACGTCATGGTGGAGGAGACGCCGGTCGAGACTCGCCTGTCTACGACGCTTGAAATGGAATTCGACAAGAACTCCCAGGACCTGCCGAACGTTTGGGGGATTGGCGAGGAGGTGACCCTCCGCTTTGCCCTTGCCGATGAAGAGAGACGAGCAATCGCAGACGCAGCGATCACCGTAACCGTGGACGGCAGCGATACGCAGCTCGCTACGGACCAGGACGGCGGCTGCACGCTACAGCGGACCGGTACGGAAACTCACGACTACGCGGTTTCCGCAACGTACGCCGGCGATGAAGACTACCTACCAGCCGAGAGTGTCCAAAGCTTCCGCGTGGTGGACTTCCGAGAGGAGATTGTGCGCCTTTACAACGCTTTCCTCGGCTGGGCAGGCGACACGACCGGAAGCGCCTTGGACCAGGCGACTCCCCGCGAGGTGGAGCTATTGCTGGTCTCCCGAGGTGTGCCGGTTGCTCAGAAGTCCCTTGACGAGCTCATCTCCCGATTCGAGGAGGCGGACTACAGCGAGCATCCCATCGGCCGCCGGCACTACGAATCGATGTTCCGGGCCTGGCACGCCGTGGTGGAGGCCACATAGACTGCCATGAGCGCATTCTCCTTCCTTCTCTCCCCTATTGCGCTGTGGGCCCTCCTGTTCCTACTGAGCCGAGTTGCATCCTGGGCGCGCGGCACCAAACTGTCATGGCTGCCGGCTCACCTGGGCCAGAAGGTCACCGGACGGCGGATGGTGGCGACGTGGTCGTTCGCCCAGCGGCTCCTAGCGGAACTGTCGTGGATTGCCCTTACCCTGGGTCTCCTCGCCGCGGTCCCCAGACTTCCCGCCGCCCTCTCCGGGACCCCTGACTTTCCGGACCCCGCCTCTTGGGAACCGTACGTGGACGTGTTCGGCTCGCTGGCGGTGTGGGGAGGGCTTATTCTAGTCCCTCTAGCCATCGTTCGCGCTATCGCAGAAGTCGTCCCCGTCGTGGGCAGGCTACTGGCGGAGCCGCGGTGGCGCCTTCCCGGGCTGGGCGTCGCCTACGTCCTACTTTCGGACGGCGGGATCCTGAACGTGGCGTTCACGTTCGACGGGTCAGAGCTACTCCTGGCCACCACGGGCGTCCTGGTGCTCTCCTATGGAGCCCTGGTGGTGCGAAGGGCTTTGCATACGTGGGAGCATCGCGCACGACTGACGAAGGTCCTCCGCGCCCAGCTGCTGGTCCTGGAGGCCGCGTGGCTCGCCTTAGCCCTGGCGGCAGTCGCCCGGCTGCCCGCCGCAGTGGAGCCGGTGCTCACCGGCGAATACGATGTGCATCCGAACGTGGCCGCTTCCTACCTCAAGAGCCTCGACACGCTGACTTCAGTGAAGGCCCTTGCGGTCCTGCTGCCCTTCGTGCTGCTACGGGTACTGGGCGTTTTCCAGCCTGCAGTGGAGAGGGGATTCAGCTTTCCGACCGGGCGTCTAGCCATCCTGGGTCTCCTCTACGTCATCCTCTCCGATGGAGGCGTCCTCTCGACGGCTCTTAGCGTTACCGTTTCGTACGCGTGGGAGCTGCTGGCCCTGGTGGTGGCACTGTCCTACGCAGGATTCGTTTTGCGCAACGTCGCGAGCATCGAGCTTCCGGGCCGGTACGGGTCTCTTGCCTCCGCGACGGTGGGCCTAACGGGATCTCTCGCGTACGCATTCGCTGCGGGGATTGCGGTGTGGGTTGGTTTCAATCACCTCCCCATCGCCAGCGCCGCGCTGTTGGAGCACCAGACGACCGCGAACTTCGGCGAGAACTCTCTGCCCCACTTCGGCACACTGTTCGCCGCCAGATACCCCGCTGTAGGCCTCGCCTTCGCAGTTGGATTCGCGCTGGGCCTGCCTGCATTGCCAACCAACCGGACCTTCCGTCGCGTGCAGCCGTTTCTCAGCGGAGTCAGCTACGTCACAGCGGGATGTCTTGCCTGGGTTGTGGGCTCTACGCTATCGCCGCTGGGGCACGGGTTGGTCCTTGGAGGCGCGGCGGCGGGGGCGGGCTTGTTCGCGCTTGCGGCCATTCAGCTGGCAACCTATGGAACGACCTCTTCAAACAGAGCGGTGGTATTCCTAGCCAACTGGTCTCTGGCCTCCAGGGTGCGAGGAGTCATGCTAGGAGCGTCACTTGCCGTCTATGTGCTCCTCCTCCGCCCGGTGTTGTACGAGGCACTATGGTTCGCCGCCCTGTACGAATACGTTGCCCTGCTCACAGTGCTGTTGCTGACGTCGATGTACATCGTGAACCAACTCAGACTGGACTCCAACGCCGCGGAAGAAGAGCCACCCCGGTCAAGCAGTTGGGCGCATCACCTGCAAAGCCTGGAGAGCAAGGCAGACCCGAGGTCTGATCTCACATCGTCACTGCGCCATCGCTTCGTCGACAACGGCGATTGGAGGCCACTGGCCACCTACCTGATGGGGCTGCTCTACCGGCACGGAGCCTCGCTGGACTCCATGGGAGCAGTGTGCCAGCCACTCCGCTCTGCAGCCTCGGTGTCCAGGTTTCTCCGGAGGAGCCGTCTGAGGAGAATGCGTCGAATGACAGCGCTTGAGACGGCGCAGAGCCATGCGGAAAATGCCCTAACCGCCCCGGCGGCGGCGCTCCACCCCATCGAGGAAGTTAACCTCCGGGAAGCCGCTGAGCCCTTCGTCGAGCGCGGGGTGGACCCGGAGCGGTTCGCCGTAGCCCTCATAGCCGCGGACTGCCAGCGCGGCGCCGATCTGCAGCAGGCAATGGATGGATGGTTTTCTCTCCTGGACGCAGCGAAGCCCCGACCTTGGTGGCTCACCCTGCCGTGGATGCGGTCGGAGGCGAGGCTACAGGACCGACAGAGACGTCTCAATGTTGTTGACGAGGCGGCTTCGCTGCTGTTCAGGAGCGGCGCAGATAGACCAAGCAGCTTCGGCTGGCTGCCGTACGCAAGCCACCGCGGCACCCCCAGCGAAGGGAGAGCATAGGCAACCTTGAATTCCTGCCCGGCGGAAAGGATGGATTCCCTCACGTGAACGACAAACAGCTTGATGCGGCCCAGGTCTCGTGCGAGGAGATCATCGATCGCGTCGCGGAGACCTTCGTGGGCAACCGGCTGCTGCTGCGCAAGCTCCTGGCAGCCGCACTGGCCAACGGTCATATCCTGTTCGAGGACTACCCCGGCCTAGGGAAGACGCTCCTGGCCAAGATCTTCGCCCGGTCCATCGGAGGCGACACCAAGCGCGTCCAGTTCACTCCCGATCTGCTGCCTTCGGACATTCTGGGCATGAACATATGGCGGCAAAACGACGGGACATTTCAACTGATGCGAGGGCCGGTCTTCACGAACGTGCTGCTGGCCGACGAAATCAACCGGGCCCCGCCGAGAACGCAGTCCGCCTTGCTCGAGGCCATGGAGGAACGCCAGGTCACTATCGACGGGACGACGATGGCTCTCGGGTCGCCCTTCGTGGTAATTGCGACGCAGAACCCCATCGAGCAAGAAGGCACCTACCCGCTGCCGGAAGCACAGCTGGACCGTTTCCTTCTAAAGCTGTCCACGGGCTACCCTGCCAATCGGGAACTGGAGAACGACATCCTGGTGAGGCGCATCCAGTGGCAGAAGGACGACCCGACTACGGACATGGCGGCGGCGGTCGAGGTTGGCCGATTCGTGGAGCTGCAACAATTCGTGGAGACCGGCGTCTACACAGACCAGGTCATAGTCGACTACATCACGCAGATGGTCAGGCTCTCCCGCGAACACCCGAGGGTGGCCGTGGGCGTGAGCCCGCGGGGAGGGTTGGCCCTGCTCCGCACTGCCCGGGCCATCGCCTTGATCCACGGCAGGGACTTTGTGGTGCCGGACGACGTGAAGATGGTCGTGCCCGACGTGCTCGCACACCGAGTCATCCTGAACATCGAAGACACCCTTGAGGGCGCGCGGGGCGAAGACGTCGTTGACGAGGTCCTTGCCGAGGTCCCGGTGCCCAGTGACCTGGGACGACTGCGGAAGTAGTCATGTCCCAACCACAGCGACTGTTCTGGATCGCGCTGTCCCTGGTTTTCCTCTTGCTGGGACTGACGTTGGGGAACGTCCTCCTCCTGACCGGGGCAGTCTTCGTGCTGCTATTCGCGCTGCTGATGACTGCGCTGACGCCACCCTCGGGCATCGCCGTGGAGAGGAACCTGCCTCGCGAGACGTGCTGGGTGGGCGACACGCTCACGATGTCGAGGTGGGTGACGGCGCATCGCGGCATCGGACCGGTCTTCGTGTACGACGCACTTCCGCCAGAGACTGAGGTGGTCGACGGCAGCAACCTGCGCGTGGTCTGGAAGTGGCCGGGGAAACGGACAGCCGATACGTCCTACCGTCTGCAGTTCCCAAAACGGGGCCAGTTCGCCCTAGCGCGGTCGGTCTGGGAAGCCAAGGCGCCGTATGGCGTACGCGGCGAGGAGTCCGGAAGTGACGGGCACGCTTTCGAGGTTTCCGTCGTGCCGCGGATTCGCCGGGTCACTCGCCTGAACGCGGTCCGGGCCATACGAAAGCGTACGCGATACCAGGACGACCCGACAAAGACGGGCGCGTCCACGAATGAGTTCAAGGAACTGCGGCCCTACCAACCGGGAGACCCCTTCAAGTGGATCAACTGGAAGGCGACATCGCGCGCCGCACGCGCCGACAATCTGCCGCTAGTCAACGAGTTGGAGTCCGAGACGAGGCGGGCCGCCTGGATATTCCTGGACATCGCAAGCTACATGGACGTAGGAGTGCCTCTGTCGAACCCGCTGGAGAGCACCGTTGAGGCGTCCGGCACCCTGGCGCAGTACTACCTCTCGCGCGGATCTACCCTGGGCGCCTTCGCCTACAACAGCTCTAGTGGGACCGGGGAGCTGCTCACGCCGGAGTCCGGCATGCGGCAGTTCAGCCGACTCATGCAGATGATGGCCGGGCTGAAGCCGGGCCCTCCAGAACAGGACCTGTTGCAGTCCGTGGAACGCTGCAAGAGCTTTCTCTACAGGACGCGACCGGACGTATTCGTCATCACACGGCTGGACGTGCAGTATGCCAGGCCGGGAGAGGACCCCGCGCCCCTTGAGCGATTCAAGACCGCAATCAGCCGCCTCACCGCGCTGCGAATGCGCTCACGGCGCTACAGCACCGTGCGGGTGGTGCACGTGGAGCCGCAAGATCCGCGAACGGCGTCGCAGGGGTTGGGGCTCGGGAAATGGGAGGCGCGGCTCGTAGCAAGGGATGTGCGACAGAAGGGCGCTGCGGTCATCGAGTGGGCACCTGCACAGGAAGAGTTCACCTCCGTGCTCATGCGTCACGTCGATGCCTACAAGTAGGTCCGGGGAGCTGTGAAAGCGTGAGAATAGCAGCCATAGAGTCGCTGGTGCTGGCATGCCTGCTGCTGCTGGCAGTCTTCGTGCTATGGGACGCCGCCGAGGCACTGGGAGTCCCCGACACCAGCCTGCTTTACAAGGCGACGAGGCTGCTCCCCGGGCCCGTCTACGTTGACGCGGTCCTGGCAGCGTCGCTATGTGTGGCGGCGTATTGGGGGCTGCAGACGTTGGGACGGATGGACGTGGCGTTCTGGCTCATGGCGCTGCTGGTCATCGCTCCGCACGGCGTCCCCTTGTGGGACTACAACCAGCTGGAGTGGTACGAGCTCGTAGGGGTGGACGGGGAACTGGTTGGCGCAAGGTCACCGCTGCGGGACGCCGCGTTGTTCCTGGCATGCCTGGCAGGACTGGCAGCGCTACACCGAATAGGAGAGCTGCGAGTGCTGGACCGCCGCATGACCGCGCAGGGAGTGGCGGCTGCGGACAGGCTACACGTTGCACTATGCGAGGGGCTGATGCTGGGCGGCCTCATAGCCGCGGGTCTGCTGCTAGCCTTCTTCATGGTCCTCGCAGCGGGCCTGCTTGGGCGATATGACGACCTCATCGGCGGCTCACCGTGGGCAGTAGTGGCCGTAGGCGGGGGCGCCACGGTCCTCCTCGCGCTCACGCTGCTGCTCTGGTACCGGGGCGCCAGGGACCGGCCCGCATGAGGCCCAGCCAAGAGGTCGGTCAAGGGTCGCCGCCCGCCTCCCGGCGCTACGAATCATCCAGGGCGGCGAGGATATCCGCGACCGTGGCGCGGTCGGCTATGTCCGCGCCGAGGTGCGGGCCCGCGGCCCCAGGAGGCCGAGATCGTCAGCCGCAGGTTGGGCCCGACTGATGTTCGATCCCGGCCAGCCACTCCTGAAAAGCACCGTCGGTGGGCGCGCAGAGGCCGGCGTTGTTGCTGAAGCGGAAATATGTCAACTCTGAGAGTGTGGTGAGGGAGCGGGGTATCTCGCCGCTCAACTCGTTGTCATGGAGGTCCAGCGACTCCAGCCTGGACAGGGCCCCCAGCTCTGCCGGCATCTCTCCGCTCAGCCGATTGCCGCTCAGGCCCAGAAAGGTCAGGCTGGACAGGTCACCGAGCTCCGACGGTATCGGACCGCTCAACTCATTGTCGTTGAGGCTCAGACCTGTCAGGTTGGACAGGGCGCCGAGCTCCGGTGGTATCGCCCCGCTCAGGTGGTTGCCCCGGACGTTCAGACTGGTCAGACCGGACAGGTTGCCAAGCTCCGGCGGTATCGCGCCGCTCAGCTCGTTGTAGGTGAGCCAGAGCCCAGTCAAGTTAGACAGGGCCCCGATCTCCGCCGGTATTGGCCCACTCAGCCGGTTGCCGCTCAGGTCCAGAGAGGTCAGGCTGGACAGGTCACCGAGCTCCGACGGTATCGGACCGCTCAACTCGTTGTCCTGGAGGGTCAGATCCGTTAGGTTGGACAGGGCGCCGAGCTCCGCCGGGATGGCCCCGCTCAGCTCGTTGCCGTCGAGCCACAGCTGCGTCAGGTTGGACAAGTCGCCCAACTCGGGGGGTATGGGGCCGCTCAGCGGGTTGCCGCGGATCAATAGAATCCGAAGGCTGGACAGGGCGCCGAGCTCCGGTGGTATCTCTCCGCTCAATCCGTTCTCGGAGAGGTACAGCGACTGCAGGGCCGACAGGTTGCCGAGTTCCGGCGGTATCTGCCCGCTTAGCGGGTTGAACCTCAATACCAACCACTCCAGTTTCGATAGATTGCCGAGCGCCGGCGGTATCTCTCCGCTCAACTGGTTGTCATCTAGGCGCAGGCGGACCAAGTTCGATAGTGCCCCCAGCTCGGAGGGAATCTCGCCGCTCAGCTGATTGCTATGGAGTTCCAAATGGGTGAGCCCGGACAGGCTGCCAAGCTCCGGGGGAATCCGGCCGTTTAGCCCGTTCTCGCCCAGCCTCAGTTCGGTGACCCGGCCGTCGTCGAACGTGACCCCGAACCACCTATCGAGGGATTCGTCCCTCAGCCAGTTAGTGTTGTTGGCCCAGTTTGGGCCGTCTGTGGCGTTGTAGAGCACCACTAGAACGTTCAACTCCCTCGGGTCAGGGCCAGCCGGTGTGGGCGTGGGCGTCGCCGTGGGGGTCGGTGTGGGCAAAGCGGGCGGAGTGGGCGCGGGCGCAGCAATCGCAGCAGCGGGCGTGGTCACAGCGGTAGGGACCGGTGTTGCGACGGCCTCAGGAGAAGGGCTAGCAGTGGGTGTGGGGATAGGGGTGGCGGTGGGGACATCGGCGGGAGTGGGTGTGGGTGTGGGCGTGACCGCGGGGATCGGGGTAAGCGGCGGCGCATCCGGCGGGGGCCCGCACGCGGCCAGCAGAGCGGCAGCAACCGCGCACGCTGCTCCAAGAACTACCATCCGGCGCAACACACCCAACATGCCCGGATTGTAGTCGAACGGGGCATCGGTCACAGGCCGCCGTCCAGGCACCCGCCTCGCGACGCTATGAACCGTCCAGGGCGGCGAGGATGTCCGCGACTGTGGCGCGGTCGGCTATGTCTGCGCCGACCTGGTACCAGCCAATGCTCCGATCCTTGTCGACGATGAAGGTGGCAGGGGTGGCGACGCCGTCGCCGAGAAGGTCGAACACGCCGTAGCTCCGGGCGGTCGCGCCGTCCGGGTCGGCGAGGAGCGGGAACTTGGCCCCGGACAGCGCCATCATCCGCAGGGCGTCTGTTTGCCCGTCGGTGCTTATGGCCGTCAGCTGGACGTTACGCCTCGTGAACTCCGGGTATGCGATCTGCAGCTGGACCAGCTGCTGCTGGCAGATTCCTCAGAAGAAGCCTCGGTAGAAGACGAGCACGACAGCATCGTGGTCTTCAAGGAGTTCACCGAGCGTGACCCTGGGGCCGAAACCGGTCGCCAAAGAGAAGGCGGGCGCCTCGTAAGGGCCCTGCGAGCCGTCCGACCGGTCGCCCGGGGAGAAGGCCGCGGGAAGGGGGCTCAGCGACGGCGATGGGGCCGCCGTGGGCGGCGCCGGGGTTGGCGTGCTCGCCTGCGAAGCCGCCTGGGTCCGCGCCGCCGCGGGCGGGTCCGCCGGGGGAGGCTGCGGGTCTGCATCCTGGCCGCAGGCCGAGAGCGCGGCCAAGAGCACGGCAAGACTGACCAGGACAGGCAGCACTCTCAAGTCCGTCTGCCTCCTCACGAAGGGAGATGGTGAATGGGCCGGTCACGCATGGTCGTGGGGACCGTCCGCCACTCGCCCCCTAGAGGCTACCAAGGTCATGACACCGATGTCATCCCATCTGGAACGCAAAAGTGTGCCTGCGGCCCGCAAAGCGTACAATAGAGGTAGCCGAATGGGGAGGCCGCAATGTCGATACGTGACCTGGCGCCGGATGGCCGGCTTGTAGTGAAGCAGAGAGTCGAAGGGCTGGAGGCCATCACAGGCATCGAGACACGGAACCGCTACGAGGTGATGACGCCGGAGGGCCAGACCGTGCTGTTCGCGTACGAAGAGTCGGGCGGCTGGGGCAGGGTGCTCCTGAAGCGCAACCGAGCCCTCACGCTGCACATCGCGGGGCTGGACGGCCAGGAAATGCTGGTGGCGAGCCGCGGCTTCTTCTGGTTCCTGCCGACGATGCACGTGCGGGACGGCAGGGGGAGACCCCTGGGCACGATTCGCCGGAAGTTCGGACTGCTGAAGCGGAGGATCGTGCTCGAGAACGAACGGGGCAGCCCTGTGGCCGAGGTGACTGGGTCGGTGTTCCGCCGGTACACGTTCATGGTGAACCGGAGGGGCCAGGAGATCGGCAGGATCACCAAGCAGTGGAGCGGCATTGGCCGGGAGATGTTCACGGACGCGGACACGTTCCTGGTCGAGCTGCCGGTCGAACAGGGCGATGACGACCTGCAGAACCTCGTCCTTGCGACAGCGTTTGCGGTGGACCTGGACTTCTTCGAAAAGTAGACCAAGACGACTTCACTGATCATGCCGGCGGCCGACAGCAAGGATGGCATGCAAGCGCTGCTCGAAGCGAAAGGCCTGACAAAACGGTACGGCTCCGTGGTCGCTCTCGACTCGGCGTCCTTCCAGGTTTCGGAGGGAATCACCGGACTGCTGGGACAGAACGGCGCGGGCAAGAGCACGGCGATCAAGCTGTTCCTAGGCCTGCTGCAGCCGACGGACGGGTCGGCGGAGGTGATGGGGCAGCTCCCCTACGGGTCGCCGGAGGCCCGGAGCAGGCTGGGCTACATGCCGGAGCACGACTGCCTGCCGCGCAACGTCGCCGCCACGGAGTTCCTCATCCACATGGCGCAGATCAGCGGACTGCCGCCAGCGCAGGCTCGGACCCGGGCCGCTGACATTCTTCGCCTAGTGGGGCTGGATGAGGAGCGCTACCGGTCCATCGGCCAGTACTCGACGGGCATGGTGCAGCGGGTGAAACTGGCCCAGGCACTGGTGCACGATCCGGTCCTCGCGCTGCTGGACGAGCCCACGGCGGGGCTGGACCCGGGCGGCCGGGAGAAGATGCTGGAACTTGTAGCCCGCATCGGGCGAGAGTTCGGCGTGAGTATCCTGCTCTCCACGCACCTTATGGGGGACGTGGAGAGCATATGCGACCGCATCGTCGTGTTGGACTCCGGCAGGGTGATGGAGCAGGGCGAGGTCTCCGGCTACACGCAGGAGACGGCGACGCTGTTCATCGACGTGGATGACCGGAGAGACGAGCTGGTTGCCGCTCTCGCGGCCCGGGGCGTGGAAGCGACGGAGGACGGCCGGTCGCTGGTGGTCGAGGGGGCGGACGAGGAGCAGTACGACCTGATCCGGGACGCTATCGTGGAGGTGGGGGCCCGGCTGCGCAGGCTCGCGCCCCGACGCCATGGAATCGCGGACCTCTTCCGGAGCGAAGCGAAGTGAGCAGTCCGCAGGGCGAAGTCTACGACCTCGGATACCGGCACTACGACGGGCCACGCGAGGGCCGGATTCGCGCACACAAGGCCCTGTGGGTAGACGGCGTTCGGACCGTCCTGGGCATCGGCCGGGGCTGGGGCTCGAAGGTGCTGCCAGTGATCCTGTTCATCTGCGTTATCACGCCCGCGCTCGTGGCAGCAATCATCGCCAGCGTGGTGGGGCTGGCGGACTTCGAGCTCTTCCGGCACGAAGAGTACTATGCGATCGTGCTAGTCGTCGTCGCGCTGTTTGCGGCTATCATGGCGCCGGAGCTGCTCTGCCCGGACAGGCGCTATGGCGTGATAGGCCTCTACCTGGTGCGGCCACTCACGCGCACGGACTACGTGGCCGCGCGGTGGTTTGCCTTCTTCTCCATTACGCTGAGCTTCGTGCTCGCCGGGCAGGTGGTGCTCTTTGCGGGACTGCTTCTGGCCGCAGCGGAGCCGCTGGACTACCTCCGGGAGAACTGGCTGGACGTGCCCAGATTCCTGCTGGCGGGCCTGGCCCTGGCCACATTCACGACGACCTTGCCCCTTGCCGTCTCGGCCTTCACGACGAGGCGCGCCTACGCCACGGCCTTCGTCATCGCCGTCTTTTTCATCTCAGCGCCGGTCGCCGGGATCCTGACTGCGACCGAGTGCACCACTGTCCAAGACACGAACAACCCATCGAATTCGGTCACGGAGTGCGACTATGCGACCGGCGACGCGGCGAAGTGGCTCAGCCTGGTGAACGTTTTGGGCGTACCGACGCTGGTAAACGACCTCATCTTCCCCGGCGAGGCCTTCGACGGTCCCGACGGCCCCGAACAGGCCGCTTCCGAGCTGCACAACGCCGTTCCCGTCGCATGGTACCTGGTCATTGTAGGCGCGCTGGGCTACACGCTCTGGTGGCGCTACCGGAAGCTCC
The DNA here is from genome assembly GCA_965249315.1 of Dehalococcoidia bacterium. Taxonomy (GTDB): domain Bacteria; phylum Chloroflexota; class Dehalococcoidia; order Lucifugimonadales; family UBA1127; genus CBDBGD01. The sequence goes on from OZ252225.1 coordinate 463,908, forward strand.
CGGTATGACCAGCACGGCGACGATCGACACCCGCTCGGTATCGAAGTGGTACGGTAACCTCGTTGCGGTAAACGACGTCACGCTGCAGGTGGGCCCGGGCATCACCGGGCTGCTTGGCCCCAACGGGGCGGGCAAGACGACGCTGCTGAACCTGATCACCGGACTTGCGGCGCCCTCCGAGGGGGAGGTGAGGGTGCTCGGCGAGCCGGTGCGGGACAATACACCCCTTTACCGGCGCATCGGCTTCATGCCGGGCCACGAGTCCCTGTACGACGTGCTGACGGCCAGGCAGTTCATCGAGATGGCAGCCGCGCTGTACGGGCTCGATCCGGTGGGCCCGGCCGTCGACCGAGCGTTCGAGTACGTGGCGCTGACCGACGTTCAACACCGGTCGGTGGCCACCTTCTCCCGAGGGATGCGCCAGCGCACGAGACTGGCCGCCTCCCTGGTACACGACCCTGAGGTGCTGCTGCTGGACGAGCCGATGAACGGGACGGACCCGCAGCAGCGGATCGCAACCCAGGACCTGATGCGCCGCCTCGGCGCGGAGGGTCGCACGGTACTGGTGTCGTCCCACATCCTGGAGGAGATCGAGACCCTGACCGACAACATCCTGCTGTTAGTGGCGGGGAAGCTGGCGGCGGCCGGGGATTTCCTGGCGATTCGGGCAAAGCTAGATGAGCGGCCCTACCAGGTAAAGGTGGGGAGCAGCGACACCCGTGCGATGGCGGCCGCGCTCATCGGGTTCGATGCCGTGGACTCCGTCTCGATCGACGAGGAGGGGGCACTGACGCTGTTGACGACCAACATCGCAGAGGTGCAGCGGTCGCTTCCGCGGCTGGCCAAGGAGCGCGGCATACGCCTGTTCAGGGTAGAACCGCTGGACGAGTCCCTGGACAGCGTGTTCGGCTACCTGGTGGAGGGCGCATGACGGCCGTCCTGCGGCTCAGCCTGCGGCAACTCGGAGGAAGGGTACGGCTGCTGTTCATCCTGCTGCTGGCAGCGCTGCCCGTGGGGCTAACGGGCCTCATCATACTCACGGCAGGCGGTGGCGACGAGTCAAACAGCGACTTCATCGATGCGATTGTCGATGCGCTACTCATCGCGGGAGCCCTGCCGATCATCGCGCTGGTGCTTGCTACCGCATCGTTCGGCAACGAGGTGGAGGACAAGACGCTGAGCTACCTGCTCCTGAAGCCGGTGCCCAGGTGGCTCATTGCCCTGCCGAAGACGCTAGCGCCGATGGCCATCGGCGGGCCGGCGCTGGTGGTGAGCGGCGTGGGCAGCACGGTGCTGGGCGTGAGCGCCGCCCTATTCGTCGCGGAGAGCGACGTGAGGGCCGTTCTGGCCGTGGGTGTCGCTGTGCTGGCGGGCGTTGTCGCCTACTCCGCCGTGTTCACGTGGGCGGGGCTTGTGACGACGCGGGCGCTGGCGGCGGGCCTCATCTACGTCTTCATCTGGGAGGGGTTCCTGTCCAGTCTCCTGGAAGGCGTCAGATACCTGAGCATCCGGGCCTACACGCTGGCGATACTGCACGGGATAGACGGTGAGAGCTTCAGCACGCTCGAAGAGCGGGTCATCGAGCTACCTGCGGCGGTCATCGGCGTGGCGGCTGTGACCGTGGTGTTCTTCTTCCTGACGGTCATGCGGCTCAGGAAGATGGACGTGGCGTAGGAGATACGTGTCGACGTCGGTGACGAGCATAGAAGACCAGCCCAGAGACGAGGCTGCACGCAGGGCGGGGGCGTTCCTGCTGCTGACGGCGGCGACGACCATCGTCATGGTGTTCGCGCGCATCTCTGCCGACGCGGACCAGCCAACGCTGGTGGAGTCGCTGCGAGCGATTGCGACCAACACGGGGATGTACACCTTCGCCGGAGTGGCGCGCGTTATGTCGGGTGCCGTTCTCGTCGCCGCAGCGTGGCAAGTGTGGAAGAGTACAATCATCCGCGAGCGATTTGGGAGGCCCCTAGTCCCATATCTGCTCGTTGCATCGGGCGTCATCACCGCCGCGTCGGGAGTGTGTGCCCTCGTGCTGGCAGCGTCCGTGGGCGACGCATCCGAAGTAACGGTGAGCGCGACAACGGAGGCGGTGTCCACCCTTCGGTGGGTGACGGGCAAGCTGGGCTTCACGGCAGCGGGCTTGGCGCTGGTTGCTGTGGGGCTGCGTCAGTGGAAGGCATCGGGGGTGGTTGGGCCAGCGTCGGTGGTGATTGGCATCGGGATGCAGTTGATATGGGTGGACGCTGCGACGATTGCGCATCGAATCACCGGCAACGCCTTCTTCCTGTGGCTGGTGGTCGTTGGCATCATGCTGCTGAGGGGCGCCGTGGAGCGGCACCTCTCGGCGATGCGCCGCTGAAGCGTCAGTTCATGATTTCGTCCTCGGTGAAGCGGGTCCAGGAAGCAAACACGGGAAACGGCGGCGGCAGAACGCCATTGGGGTCATTCAGCCTGAACTCGATCCTCTCGCTGTTGTAGACGTTCCTTATCGACAGGGATACGCCCTCGGTGGAAATGCAGTCATCGCACCGGGTGGGAAGCCCCTGAGCCGACCTGGGAGCGTCGAGGTGGAGGGTGATCTCGGAAGTCCCATCGTGCAGCTCGATGCGATAGTCATCCGCGCTTATCTCCCACTCGTTCAGCGCATGGCCGCTCTCCGCGTACTGGGCCCAGATGGTAATCTGGCCTAAGAAGCTGAGGATGACGCCCCTCCTGGGGCTCGCGTCCTTCGACGGTACGAACTGACGGAATGAGCGGTCGCGCAGCTCGGCCTTTATTCGCTCCACCTCCGATGCAGGGGCCGGCGGGGCAGGAGTGGGGTTCGTAGCTGTGGAGGGCCCGGACTCGCGGGCCGATCGAGGCTCACCCGCTCCGGAGACCGGCCCGGCAGAGGGCGTGGAATCACACGACGCTGCGACGAAGAGGGCGAGCAGCAGCAGGAACGGCAGCAACCTGCCGACGCAAATCTGACTGAAGCCGTATCCGGAACTCCGCACGTCCATCAACACTAGTCTCTTATGTCAACAACCGTAGGTTTACGGGTATCGCTGCAACCACCAGCGAGCGATGTCGATTCGCCGGGCGAACCAGACGCCGGGGAAGCCGCGAGCGTACTCGAGGAAGCGGCGCAAGGCTACGATCCGGGAGGGCCTGCCGACTATCCGGCAGTGCAGCCCAACGCTCATCATCTTCGGGGTCCTCTGGCCCTCGGCGTACAGGGTGTCGAAGGAGTTCTTCATCGTCTCGAAGAAGTCGTCCGGGCTGGTCATGCCGCCACGCCAGAAGCGCGTGTCGTTGACCTCGAGGGAGTAGGGAACGACGAGCCACTTTCGGCCTTCGACCTGCACGTAGTAGGGGATGTCGTCGTTGTAGGCCATGCAGTCATAGAGGAAGCCACCCTCTTCGACGACGAGCTGGCGGGTGTTCACGCTTGGGCCGTACCTGACGTACCAGCCCAACGGCCGCTCGCCCGTGGTGCGCCGGAGGGACTCCACTGCTTTGCGGATGGCCTCCCGCTCGGCCTCCCGGTCCATCTTGAAGTACTCCTCCCAGCGGTAGCCGTGGCCGAACACCTCATGGCCGCGGGCGACGATGGCCCGGCCAACCTCCGGGTTGCGCTCAACGGCCAGGGCGCAGCAGAAGAAGGTGGACTTGACGTTGTGCTCGTCCAGCAGGTCCATGATGCGCCAGACGCCGACGCGGCTGCCGTACTCGAAGAAGGACTCGTTGGCGAGGTCGCGGTCCTCGGGCGGGACGGGCGACGGAACCTCGTTGTTCGACTCGTGCACGGGATCGCCGTCGAGGAGGGAGTACTCGGAGCCCTCCTCGTAGTTGACGACGACGGACACGGCGATGCGGGCCCCGTCGGGCCACTCGACCTGCGGGGGGTTGGCGCCGTAGCCGACGAGGTCGCGTTCGGTTGTCATGGCAGAACCTCCTTGTGGGTGGGCGGGCGCCCATGTGGAGGAATCATGAAGTGGCGGGTGGACAGCGTCAAGGCGGGCGGGCTGACGAGAGCGGTTACTCGAGGGCCGCGCGCAAGCCGAGCGTTACGGCGAGGCCGCAGACGGTGACGACGAGCATCCCAGCCATGAAGCCACCAATGTCCCGGTAGGCCCAGTCACGGATGCGCCAGCCCTCGGTGACCTCGTAGGCGAGGAAGAGGGTGACTGCAAGGAGCTGGGCGACCAACGCCGCAGCAACAAGCGGCAGGTCGCCCCACCAGTAGGCGGCGTAGGGAAGCGCGCCCGTCAGGCCACCGATGAGGGCGTGCTGGCCCTCCCGGAGCCAGGACGCACGGCGCACAGGGTCGAGGCGCCACTGGCCACCATCGCCTCGATACCAGCCAGGGTTGGAGGTAGGCGGGCCGCCGGGTCGACCGTACTCCGGATGCGTGTGCTCAGCCATTCGGACCTGTCCTCGATGTGATGCGCTCCATCTTCTCGTGGAGAGGCGGTTACGCGGAACCCGCGGTTGGCACGGCGGGGCGAGCGTTCCGCCGCGACCCAGAGGGGGACGCAGGCTGGGGCTGTTGCACGAGACTAAGGATGCTATCATGGAGCAACCTGGAGGAGGGGTCGAAAGTGCAGGGTCAAGTCCACGAGCACATCGTGAGGGAGCTAGGCGAGAGCAGTCGCACCGACACGATCTTCGTGCTGACCGCCATCGTCTTCAATCTCGTCGTACTTGCAGTCAACTTCGGCGTGGCCACGGAGGCTACAACGGAGGAGACCACCGTCACCTACGACATCCTCCTGGCTGTGTTCATCGTCGTGACCGTGCTGCTCAACGTCGTCGCGGTGGCGGCGTTGGTCCTGGGTGGGAGAAACCGGCGAACGCTCATCGGTGGACTCGTCGCTATGTACCGCGACAACAACGTCGACAAGTACTACGACCCGTCCCTCATGTCGAACTACGGGGTCCGCTACCTTCTCTTCACCGGGGTCATCGCCTCACTGGCGACCACGGCCATCATCGTGCCCCTGATCATCCGTTTCACCAGCTAGCGTCGTCATATCGCACCAGAGAGGAGCATCCATGAGTGTACGAGCAGACCTTGCCGAGCGGGACAGGCGGCTGCGCGCGGCGCGGCAGGCCATGGAGAAAGAGGGCCTGAGCGCCCTGGTGGTCGCGGGCCACGGGAGCATGTTCATCCGCGGTTACATCCGGTACTTCACGGACACGCACTTCTGGACGGGCGACTCGCTGCTGCTCATCCCGCTGGAAGGCGAGATGGTGCACGCCCAGGTCACCTACGCCGGGGCCTCGATGCCCGACGAGCCGTGGGTCTCGGACGTGAGGCGGGCGCCGACGCCGCAGGCGGAGATCGTGAGCGCGATGAAGGAGAAGGGACTGACCAAGGGGAAGGTGGGCGTTGCGGGCCTCGAGAGGGTGATCACCGTAGGGGCCTACGAGGCGCTTCGAAACGCCTTCCCTGACGTCACCTTCGTAAACGCGGACGCGCTGGTGGACCGTATCCGCGCCGCGAAGAGTCCGCTGGAGGTGCAGCAGATCCGCGATCTCTGCGCTTTGTCCGCGGCTGCAATGGGCCGCTTCGTCGAGGTCATCGGACCGGACCTGACGCAGCGGGAGGCGGCGGCAGAGGCGGCGAAGGTGTTCCGGGCCGGGGGCGTCTTCGACGACCTGAGCCTGATCCAGGTGGGCGGCGGCTCAGGCCTGCCGAAGGACATCCCGATGGCGTGCGACGACCTGGTGGGGTTCCACCTGGAGATCTGCGGTGAGAGCGGCCACTGGTCGGAGCTGAACGTCATCTGCGCGTTCCGCGAGCCGACCGCCGAAGAGGCGAGGCTGCTGGAAAGCGAGCTGCGGGCCTTCGAGGAGCTGCGGAAGATCGCAGTGCCCGGCGTTACTCTCGGCGAGCTGTCGACGGCCTTCGAGCGCATCGTGGCCGAGGACGGGTGGAAGCTCGGCGAGCCGGCGTGGCACTACTACCTCCACGGCCAAGGGATGGACTCGGTGGAGTGGCCCTACTTCTCGCCGATGATGATGGGGAACAGTGACGCGCCGCTGGTGGTGGGAATGGTCTTTTCCTACCACCCACACAGGGACACCGTGCCCTGGGTCACGAGCCCTCGCGTCTTCGACGACATCCTGATCACGGCCAATGGCGCGGAGCGGCTAAGCGGGGACTGGGACCTGGGCTGGCGGATAAAGGTCTAGCCCCTCCCTATAGGAGGCCGGCTCCCCGGAGGATGAGCCACCCGCCGCTGAAGGCCAGGCCACCAGCCAGGAGCCGGAGCACCAGGCCGCCTCGCAGGCGGGGCGCCAGCGGAACGCCAATCTGCGCGCCCACGATCACGCCTGCCCCGGCAAACAGCAGGGCTTGCACCTCCACGTTGCCCAACACGGCATGGCTTGCCACTCCGACCCCGGTGTAGAGGGCCATCGAAAAGAGGGAGGTGGCGGCCGCGACGGGCACGGGGAACCGGAACCCGAAAACCAGCAACGGGACTCGCACAAGGCCGCCGCCAACGCCGAAGAAGCTGGAGAGGAAGCCGAAGAGGACGTTGTAGGCCATGGCCCGCTTCTCCGAGAAGGAGAAGGTGTAGGTTGTGCCGCTTGCCGTCGTAAGGGTGCGGACAGCAAGTCCTCTACCCGCCGCCTGCCGGGGCGTCGGCGGGGGTGCAGGCCTCGACGCGGGTCGCAGAGCGGTGTAGGCAGCTATGCCGATGAGCAGCAGGCCAAAGGTCACGGTGAGTAGCCGGCCGGGGGCCCAGTCTGCGGCCACGGCGCCGAGTATCGAGCCGGGCAGGGCCGCCACGGCGAACAGGATGCCACTGCGGTAGTCGATGCTGCGGGACCTGGCGTATCGCAGGGAGCCGGAGACGGCAGTGACCAGCACCACGGCGAGGCTCGTCCCCACGGCCGTGCCGGGCTCCAGACCCCACACGAGGATGAGAAGCGGCGCCAGCAGGAAGCCTACCCCGGCCCCGACGATGACCCCGTACGCGCCCGTGAGGACTCCCAGGCCAGTCAGTGCAAGAAGCTCAGGTAAAGGCAAGCTGTCTCCCCGTCTAACCGCCTATTGTTGGTATGGCGCCGGGACGCCTGGGCAGAAGTGGCCTAACGAATGCAACCCGTCCTGCCATTGTGCCTTCCCAGCCGCCGGGCCGCCACTCTAGGCGAGGCGGCGTTCTGGCGTCAACATGGGGCCCGCAGAGAGGGCAGGAACCGCTGCGGCACGCGTTGACTGGCCCACGGGCAGCCCCCTATAGTATTCGAGGCATCTCCACGCGGAGGCGTACGTCCGGGGCATGAGGACTGTCCCACTGCTTGCGAGCCGCGCGTTTCCATCTTTAGCTATTCCCCTTCCTTGCAGCAGGCTAGGCGCGGCTGCGCGCCGGCCGTACGCGGGGCCGGGCTGTGGAGTCCACCAGCGGGGGGAGTACTGAGTCCGAGGCATCGCAGGCCGTGAGACGCCCGGAGGAACCGTGGGAGATGGGAAAGAAGAATCGGTAACAGAGACGACTTCAGAGAGGGGGAACAACAATGCTCCAGGCGGTGTCCACCGGCAGCTTCCCCATTGATCGATACACCCCGGTTGTGGGGGAGGACCAGATCAGTCGCCTCAGGGAGCTTGCGGAGCCCCTGAAGGGCCGCCGCATCGCCCACATCAACGCCACCTCCTACGGAGGCGGGGTGGCCGAGTTGCTGCGGGCCACGGTGCCCCTGCTCCAGGATCTGGGCGTGGATGCCAGCTGGCAGGTCATCCACGGAAGCGCCCCGCTGTTCGAGGTCACGAAGGGCTTCCACAACGCGCTGCAGGGTGCAAGCTACGACCTTACGCAGCAGGCGCGAGAGACGTACCTGGAGGCCAACCGCCGCAACGCGGCGCTCCTGGAGCACGACTACGACTTCATCTTCGTCCATGACCCGCAACCCGCGGCCATGGCCAACTTTTCCAGCAACGGGAAGGCGACGTGGATATGGCGGTGCCATATTGACACCTCACATCGGGACCCGGAGGTCTGGGGCTTCCTGGAGCCCTACTTGCAGGACTACCAGGTGTGGATCTTCACGCTGCCCGAGTTCGTGCCGCCCGGGCTTCCGCCGGACGACGGGGTGTCGATTATCCACCCGGCCATCGACCCGCTGAGCCCCAAGAACATGCCGCTGACACCTGAGCTGCAGCAGCGCATCCTGCAGTGGGTGGGCGTGGACACAGACCGCCCTCTCATGGTCCAGGTGTCCCGGTTCGACCCGTGGAAGGACCCGCTGGGAACGCTGGAGGTGTACCGTCGGGTGCGAGACAGCGTGCCAGGGCTGCAGCTTGCGATGCTGGGACACCTGGCCGGAGACGACCCCGAGGGCGGGAGAATCTTCGCCCAGGTGAAGAAGGAGGCGGGGGACGACTCGGACATCCATCTGTTCACGAACTACACGGCGGCGAGCTCCGTGGAGGTCAACGCATTCCAGCGGAGCGCCGACGTGGTCATCCAGAAGTCCATCCGCGAGGGATTCGGGCTGGTGGTGGCGGAGGCGATGTGGAAGGGCGCTCCGGTCGTGGGGGGACGCGTCGGCGGGATCCCGCTGCAGATGCCGGAGGGCGTGGGCGGGGTCCTCGTGGACAACGTGGACGACGCCGCGCACTGGACGCAGCGGCTCCTCATGGACCGAGAGGAGCGGGACGCATTGGGCCAGGCGGGACAGCAGCACATCCGCCAGCACTTTCTGATCACTCGCTACCTGGAGGACGAGCTTCGCCTGCTCAATGCGCTGCTGGACGGCGGGTCGCTGGGCTAGGGGCTGGTCGCTAGGTGGAGGCAGCCGCAGCCAGGGCAGGCGCCTCCGATTTCGCTCCGTTGAGATAAGGCTGCAGGTAGTGGCCGGTGGAGGAGCGAGACCAACGCGCCACCTTCTCCGGCGTGCCCGCGACGATGAGCTCGCCACCCCGCTCGCCCGCTCCCGGCCCGAGGTCGATGATCCAGTCGGCATTCTTCACGACATCTAGGTGGTGCTCGATGACCGTGACAGTGTTGCCAGCATCCACGAGGCGATGCAGCACCCGCAGGAGTGCCGCGGCATCTTCGAAAGAGAGACCCGTGGTTGGCTCGTCGAGGATGTAGAAGGTGCTGCCGGTGGCCCTTCGGCTGAGCTCGGTTGCGAGCTTGACCCGCTGGGCCTCTCCGCCGGAGAGGGTTGTGGCGGGCTGTCCCAGCTTGATGTAGCCCAGACCGACGTCCACAAGGGTCTCCAGCTTGGAGCGTATGCGGGGGATGTTCTGGAAGAGCTCCAGCCCTTCGGCCACCGGCATGCTGAGTACGTCTGCAATGGTCGCGCCGCGGAAGCGGACCTCCAGGGCCTCCCGATTGTAGCGCTTCCCCTTGCAGACCTCGCACGGCACGGTCACGTCGGGCAGGAACTGCATCTCGATCTGGATGTAGCCGGCGCCCTCGCAGGCCTCACAGCGGCCGCCCTTGACGTTGAAGGAGAAGCGCCCTGGGCGGTAGCCGCGGGCACGGGCCTCCGGGAGCCGTGAGAAGACCTCGCGAATGGGGGTGAAGGCGCCGGTGTAGGTGGCCGGGTTGCTGCGAGGCGTACGGCCGATAGGAGCCTGGTCGATGTTGACCACCTTGTCGATCTGCTCGATGCCCAGCACGGCGTCGTGGTCTGCGGGCTTGTCCTTGGCCCGGTAGAGGAGCTGCGCCAAGCGCTTGTAGAGGACCTCGTAGACCAGGGTGCTCTTGCCCGACCCAGAGACCCCGGTGACGCAGACGAACCGGCCCAGCGGAAAGTCCACGTCAATCGACTTGAGGTTGTTGGCCCGCGCTCCCTTGACCGTGATTGCGGTCTTGCTCCCCCGCCGACGTCGCGCGGGCATGGGGATGCGCTGACGCCCGGAGAGGTAGGCGCCGGTCACGGACGCCTCCGACGCTGCAATCTCCTCGAGCGTTCCGGCGGAGACAAGGTGGCCGCCAGCCTCGCCAGCGCCGGGCCCGAGGTCGAGGATGTGGTCAGCGGCGCGCATGACCGCTTCGTCGTGCTCCACGACGAGGACGGTGTTGCCCAGGTCGCGGAGCCGCTTCAGGGTGTCGATGAGCCGCTGGTCGTCGGCGGGATGCAGGCCGATGGTGGGCTCGTCGCAGACGTAGAGGACGCCCATGAGTCCCGATCCGATCTGGGTAGCCAGCCGGATGCGCTGCGCTTCGCCGCCGGAAAGGGTGCTGGTCATCCGGTCGAGGGTGAGGTACTCGAGCCCCACGTCCAGCAGAAAGCGCAAACGCGTGTCGATCTCCTTGAGGATCTGGCGGGCGATGAAGCGGTCCCGCTCGTTGAGGGCCCGGTCCGCGGCGATGGCGGCCCTGCTCTCCTGCCCAATCTCCTCGACCCACGCCTGGGCGCCCTCGATGGTGCGCCCACTGACCTCCATGACGTTTCGCCCGCACACCGTTACAGCCAGGGCCTCAGGTTTGAGACGGCGGCCCGAGCAGTACGGACACGGCAGGCGGGCCATGTAGCGCTCCAACTCACCGCGGACGTAGTCCGACTCCGTATCCCGGAAACGGCGGGTGATGTTCGGGATGACGCCTTCGAAGCGAGTCTGCCACGTGTAGACCTTGCCGTGATAGTTCCGGTGCCGCATGGTGATGCTGCGCCCCCCGCTGCCGTACAGCACCACGCCCAGGGCCTCTTTCGAGAGGTCCCGCACCGGCGTCCGCGTGGAGAATTCGTGGGCCCGCCCGACGGACTCCAGCAGGCTCAGGTACACGGAACTGGAGGTGCCTGCCCGCATCCAAGGTGCAACCGCTCCTTCAGAGAGGGAGAGGTCCCTGTTGGGGATGACCAAGTCCGGGTCCGGCTCCAGCCTGAAGCCCAGACCCGTGCAGGACGGGCAGGCCCCGTGGGGGCTGTTGAAACTGAAACTCCGAGGCTCGATCTCTCCCACGCTGACGCCGCAGTAGGGGCAGGCGAACTGCTCGGAGAAAACCAACTCCTGGCCCTCCTTTCGCCCCTCGGTACCTTCGGAGGGGAGTACGGCCACGGAGACGACGCCGTCGGCCAGACGCATGGCCGTTTCGACCGAGTCGTGGACGCGGGCCTCCTCAAGCTCGTCGCTCACGACGAGGCGGTCGACCACAACCTCGATGGTGTGCTGCTTGTACCGGCTGAGGGCGAACTGCTCGGAGAGGTCGCTCACCTGGCCGTCAACGCGCACGCGGACGAAGCCCTTCTTGCGGGCGTCCTCGAAGACCTCCCTGTACTCTCCTTTGCGGTCCCGCACTACGGGGGCCATGACCATGATGCGGCTTTCCTGTGGGAGGCCGCGGACGGCGTCCACGATCTGCTGCACGGACTGGCGCTGAACCGGACGGCCGCATCGTGCGCAGTGAGGCTTGCCCACCCGGGCGAAGAGCAGGCGCAGGTAGTCGTAGATCTCCGTGACGGTACCCACGGTCGAGCGGGGGTTGTGAGAGGCGCCCTTCTGGTCGATGGAGATGGCGGGAGAGAGGCCGTCGATGTAGTCGACGTCCGGTTTCACCATGCGACCGAGGAACTGGCGGGCGTAGGCCGACAGCGACTCGACGTAGCGGCGCTGGCCCTCAGCGTAGATGGTATCGAAGGCCAGGGAGCTCTTGCCGGACCCAGAGACCCCGGTGACCACGATCAGCTGGTTGCGCGGGACCTCAACGTCGATGTTCTTGAGGTTGTGTTCCCGGGCACCCTTGACGACGATGTGCTCCAGCGGCATCGCGCCTCCTCCTATCTAGTTGCGGCGTCTACGGTAGTGTACCGCAGTGCGTCGGGGTTGGGCGAGGGGTATACGGCACCGGCGCGGGATGCAGCTAGCCCTCTTCCAACCAGAGCGTGTACCCCGCCGCCTGCGTCGTCTCCTCCGTGACCAGGGAGATAATCGCGACGGCCCGCTCCAGACCGTCCTCCAACTGCAACGCTCCGAGCACTCCCGACTCCAGAGGCACGGATCGTACGCGGGGTTCGCCGGCCTCCGGGAACTCCACGATCTGTACCTGGTAGCGTGCAGGAAGGGCGTTGTTCGTGCGGTAGAAGCCCTCCGCCTGCCAGCCCGTGTCCGCCTCGGCGTCGTCAGCGAAGCCAATCTCCGGCACGGCGATGTCATCGAGACAGAGGCCCGAACCGTGAACGGCGTCGTCGGTCACGTACTCGAAGGCAAGCAGGAGGTCTCCTCCTACGAAGGGAGTGAGGTCGATGCTCTCCTGGACCCACCCGCGGGTCGCGCCCGTGTAGCCGGGCCCGAAGGCGTTGCCCACGGGGTCCTCCTCCGTCGTGTAGTCGCCTGCAATGACGTGCCAGGTGCTGCCGCCATCGGGGGAAGCGGTCACGTAGGCGTAGTCCCAACCTTCCTCGATATCGTGCCAGAGGCGGAACTCCAGGGTTGCGGCCTCCACGTCTCGCAGGTCAACGGTTCGCCTGAGGGTGCTGTGGATGGAGTCGCCGCGATTGCTCCACCAGCAGAAGTCTCCGCTGTGCGCGTCGACCGGAATGAACGGCACGCTGCCGTCGCCCTGAAAACGCAGGGTGCTGGGTCCTTGGGCCACGTCAAGGGCGACGTAGGTAGGGGCGAAGGGCCTCAGAATGCCCGCCTCCTGCTGGCCTGGCGCCAGGTACTGACGAGGCGTTAGGGAGGTCCCTATCGCGGAGGAGGCGTAGGCACCCCGGCCCTCAGGGCCGAGGAGGAGCGCGACCGTCCAGTCCCGGTACACCCCCAAGAAGGTCGCGTCGAGGCCAAGGTCTCGCAGGTAGCTATCGACGCCGACTACGCCATCCTCCGGCTGGCCCAAGAGGCGGGCCAGATTGTCCGTACCGCCGTAGTGCTCCGTCAGGTAGTGGAAGAAGAGGAAGCTGGTGAGGTAGTGCGGTAGCGTCGACCCGGGGGCGTCCGGCCAGGCAGTCAGGGAGACGGGTGGAGACGGAAGCGGGCGGCCTGAGAGGGGAGTGGGGTATCCGGCTACGCCGGTGGCCACTTCGGAAAGCCCCTCGTTGACCCAGGACTCCTCGTTGCCGTCGGCGGCATCATGGACCATGTGCTGGAACTCATGGGCGAGGATGGAGAGATAGCTTCGACTGCCCACGAGGGGCCCACGCACGTTCAGGTACAGCATGGGGCGCTCGTTGCTGAAGGGCTGAACCGCCACGGGCAGACCGTCACCGCTGGAGAAGTAGCCGCCCGCGCCGCCGAGCCGGGCATGGAGGACGGTGATGCGCTCGCCGGGGCCCAGGGACGACGAGCCAAAGGCCGCGGTCACCTGCGGATATATCTGCTCCTCGAAGGCGCGGGCCGCCGCTTCAAGAGCCTGATCGCCGACGGTTGCGCCGGACTCCACGTACCAGAGCGCGCGGGGATTGATCAGTCGCAGGACAGCGGTTGTCTGGTAGGCTGTGGGGCCTCTGAGCTCGATGAGCCAGAAGTCCTCCTCCTCGCCCACGCTCAGGTCGGGAGGGGGCTGCGAGGTGGTCGTAGATGAGGTGTCCGGATGTGGTCGCAGACGCTGGGCGAGAGCGACCTGGTCCCGGTCCGGGGGCGTGGGGACCGGGCTGTGGGGTGCGGGCACAACCGCACTTCGGGACGGCGCGTTCGCAGTCTCCTGGGTAGCGGAGGCCGGCATCGCCGGGGCGGTCGTTGGGGTGTCGGCGACGGCGGAGGACCCCGCTGTGCGAGTTGACGATGGCGGCACGGGCGTTGCAATGCCTGTTCCTGCAGAGGGTCCCGCTGTTGGCGCGGGCGACGTCGAGGTGCAGGCAAAGGCCAGAAGGCCAAGTCCGAGGGCTACGAGAGGGAGTCGCCGACGCAAGGGTCTCGGTCTTCGCGACGAAGTCAGGCGGGGGCCAGGGCGCCGCGGGCCTTGTCGGCCAACTGCGCGAAGGCTACGGGCTCTCGCACCGCCAGGTCAGCGAGCATCTTGCGGTTGACGTCGACGCCGGCCTCCTTCAGGCCGTGCATGAACGTGCTGTAGTTGAGGCCCAGGCTCTTGGCCGCGGCACCGATGCGGATGACCCAGAGACGCCTGAAATCGCCCTTCCGCTCACGACGATGGACGTAGGCGTAGTGCATGGCGTGCAGAAGGTCTTCCTTCGCTCGCCGGTAGTGCCGATGCCGAACGCTGTAGTGGCCCTTCACCAGCTTGCGAATGGCGTTATGCTTGCGTCGCTTGACGGTACCGCGCTTTACACGGGCCACGAGTATGCTCCTGTATACGAGGCTTACGGAACCCCGTAGGGGATGAGACGTCGCAGGCGAGCCACGTTGCCGCTGCCGGCGATGGGAAGCTTCTGGCCGAACTCGCGCTTAGCCCTTGCCGACTTCTTGCGTCGGAGGTGGCTGCGATGGCGTTTCATGCGCAGCAGCTTACCGGTGCCCGTGACGTGAATACGGGCCGCGGCTGCCTTGTGGGTCTTAAGCTTTGACTTCTTTGCTTTCTTCGCCAACAGGGGTCTCCTTGGCTAGAGCAGCCCCGTCGCTCTTCGCACGCTGCTGAGCGATGGGTACCAAAATCAGGCTCATTCGCCGACCCTCCATGGCCGGCGCCGCCTCCACCTTCGCCTGCTCCTTGAGGCCTTCGGCCACGCCTCGCAGGAGGGTCACACCCGCCTCGGGGTGGCTCATCTCTCGGCCTCGGAACATGACCGTGAGCTTGACCTTGCTTCCCTCGCCCAGGAAGCCCCGCACTCGGCGGACCTTCGCCTCCCGGTCGTGGGTGGCTATACGCGGCCGGAAGCGCATCTCCCGCAGGAGGTTGGGCTTCTGGATGCGTCGGGCCTCCCGGTCCTTCTTCGACTGAAGGAAGCGGAACCGCCCGTAGTCCATTATGCGACAGACCGGCGGGGAGGCCGTTGGCGCGACCTCTACCAGGTCCAACTCCCGCTCCCTGGCCGCCTGGAGGGCCTGGACAGTGGGTAGGATGCCCAGCTGCTCTCCATTCTCCCCAATGACCCGAACCTCACGAATCCGGATCTGCTGGTTCACCCGGTACTCTCGCGGTGGGATACTACGCTACCTCCCAAACTCGGCTGCAATTCCGCTACGGGACTATAGCACACGCACGCCCAGCGCGTAAAGACGCGATGGCTCTCTCCTGTCTGGCGACAGGACGAGACCAGGCCGGGCGCAGGAGACGACGGTGGCCTAGCTGAGGTCCGGGTGGCGGGTGTACCAGTCAGCCGCCTGCTCGTAGGCGTGGGCGACCTTGAGCACCGTGGCATCGTCGAAGAGCCGGCCGGAGATGTGGAGGCCCACCGGCAGGCCGTTTGACACGAAGCCGCACGGAACGCTGACCGCCGGCATCCCGG
This sequence comes from Dehalococcoidia bacterium, assembly GCA_965249315.1. GTDB lineage: Bacteria > Chloroflexota > Dehalococcoidia > Lucifugimonadales > UBA1127 > CBDBGD01. The sequence goes on from OZ252225.1 coordinate 479,196, forward strand.
TGAGGTTGTATGGACGAGTGGAGCTTCGGGCAGTGGCCATGCCCATGGCCGTGCCGCCCGTGGTCCCGGCCTCCAGAAGCCCTGCGGGGTTGTTCGTCGTGTAGCCCACCAGCACGTCGTAGCGCTGCAGCACCTGGGTCAGCTCCGCCTGGACGGCGCGTCGCATCTCCTGGGCCTTGTGGTAGAAGGCCGAGGGCAGGACAGAGCCGACCAGCACCTTCTCCCGCACGCCCACCGAGTAGTCGGCCAGACGGTCTCGCCAGGGAGCGTGGATCTGGGCACACTCCGCCCAAGTGATGACGTTTCCCGCCACGGTGGCGTAGTCGCCGGTGATGGGGACAGGGACCTCTTCGACCTCGGCGCCAAGCTCGCGCAGCACCTCGAAGGCCCGCTGCACGAGCTCGCCGGTCTCGGCGCCTGCGCCTTCGTTGAGCTCGCGGGTGATGCCGATGCGCATGCCCTGGATATTGCCGTCGAGAGCGCCGGCGTAGTGGGGAACCTGGACGCGGGCAGAGGAGGGGTCCAGTGGGTCGTAGCCGGCTACGGCTTCGAGCATCAGAGCGCAGTCCTCGACGGTGCGCGTCATGGGCCCGGCGTGGTCGATGGACCAGCTCAGGGGAAAGACCCCGTAGCGGCTCACGAGCCCGTAGGAGGGCTTCAAGCCCACGACGCTGCAGTAGGACGCGGGGCCGCGAATGGACCCTCCGGTGCAGGTGCCCATGGAGCCGAAGAGCATGCCAGCCGCGACCGAGGCGCCGGAGCCGCTGGAGGAGCCTCCCGGCGAGTACTCGAGGCCCCAGGGGTTGTGGACGGCGCCGTGGAAGCTGCTGTGATCGCCGCCGCTGGCGAACTCGGCGCAGTTGTTCTTGCCCACCAGCACCCCGCCGGCAGCGTCAAGGTTGCGCACGGCGGTGCTGGTGACGTTCGGGATCTGGTCCTGGAAGACCTTTGAGCCGTTGGTGGTGCGAAGGCCGGCGGTGGAGAAGATGTCCTTCACGCCGTAGGGAATGCCATGCATTGGGCCGCGATAGCGCCCGCGAGCAATCTCCTGCTCTGCCACCCGCGCCGCCTCCATCGCCCGATCGCCGCAGAGCGTGATGAAGGCGTTGAGCCTGGGTTCGAGGAGGTCAATACGGTCAAGGGTCGCCTGGGTCAACTCGACGGGAGAGAGCTCACGAGACTTGATGGCCTCCGCCGCTTCGGCAAGTGTCGTTGTAAGAAGGTCCATAGCGCTTTCCCCTTTCCGTGCTTCCCGCCCCGTAGCCGCTTAGACCGAGGCCACCAGGTGGTTTGCGTGCGATGCCGCATTGTACCACCCCCAGGCATCCCCGCAAGGGGGACGCTGTATTGACCTAGGCAGGGGGCGCATGTAGACTCGCAGCATCTCCTCAAGCCCCGACCTCTCCAAGGTGGTGTAGGGATGGCGGACACGACGGCGGACACCCTGGTCCGGGGCGGGCTCCTAGCCTCCGGACGCAGCATCACCCGCGCCGACCTGCTGATCAGCGGCGGGAAGGTGCGCGAGGTGGGCCCGGACCTCTCGGCGGAGGGGGCCGGCCGGGTCATCGACGCGACGGGGAAGTACGTGCTGCCGGGCGGCATCGACTCCCACGCCCACCCAATCTTCGCGGACAAGATGGACACGTTCTCCATCTGCGCGGCGTACGGGGGCGTGACGACCATCGCCGCGTTCATCGGCTCCGAGACCCATCGCCACGAGCAGTTCGGGAACGAGTGGGGGGTCCGTTCGTACAACCCCGACATCGTCAAGGGGTTCGTGGAGTACGCGGAGCAGGCGTCGTACACCGACTTCGCCGTGCACGGCCTCATCACCATGCGCGACCAGGACACGCTGAAGCAAGTGGTCCCCGAGCTCATCCGCATGGGGGTCATTTCCTTCAAGATGTTCATGACGTGGAACCCGTGGGCCTCCGGCATCCGTCCCAACCTCATGGCCATACCCGACGAGGTGGTGATGGAGGTGATGGACCTGGCAGCCCGAGACGGGGGCATGGCGATGGTCCACGCTGAGAACGGCTGCTGCAAGGCCTACCTGGAGGGGTCGCTGCGGGGGCAGGGGAAGGTCTCGCGGCACAGCTGGCTTGCCTCAGCGCCGAACATCCTGGAGTCGGAGGCGGTGAACCGGGCCGCGACGATGGCCGTGGTGACGCGGTCTGCCCTCTATCCGGTGCACCTGAGCGCCCACGAGGTGGTGCCGGTGCTGGAGCACTACAAGGACCGCGGTCTACCGCTGTACGCGGAGACGTGCCCGCACTACCTGACTCTCACGAACGAGGACCTCATCACCAGGGGGTACAACTTCAAGGTGGCCCCGCCGCTGCGGGAGGCGCAGGACCGGGAGGCGATGTGGGGCGGGGTGGCGTCGGGGGCGCTTAACGTCATCAGCAGCGACTTCACGGGCTACACCCGGACGCTGAAGCTGACCGGCGAGCTCGCCGGCGACCCGCAGGAGCCACCGCTGGATGGCGAGAATATCTTCGACATCGCGGCGGGCCTCAGCACGCTGGAGTTCATGATGCCGGTGGTGTGGAGCCACGGGGTCAACACGGGCCGGATCACGATCCCCCGGTTCGTGCAGCTCTTCTGCGAGAACCCGGCCAAGGTCTTCGGCATCTACCCGCGCAAGGGGGTCCTGCAGCCGGGCTCGGACGCGGACCTGGTGCTGTGGGACCCGGCCCGGCCCCACGTGGTGGACCGGGAGCATGGGGTGAGCGACCTGGGCACCTTTGAAGGCATGGAGCTTCTGGGCATGCCCGTGCTGACCATGGTGCGGGGAGAGGTGGTGGTCGACGAGGGGCGGCTGGTAGGACGCCAGGGACAGGCGCTGTTCGTGCCGGGAGACCCCAACGCCACCGCGTACGCCCCCCACGGCCCACAAGCCGAGTAGCCAGCGAATCAGGCAGACCAGCTTCGGGGCCCCTTCGGCATCGGTCACCTCCCCCCACGTAGCTGGAAGAAGGGAGTTCACTATGTACCAGGGCTATCGAGTCATTGACGCCGACGCGCACTTCTACGAGCCGGCCAATATCTGGGAGCAGTACGTGGAGGCCGAGTACCGCGACCAGGTCCCGCGGGTGGCGCAGATCCACAGCAGGGCGATCCTGGAGTACGAGGACGGCAAGGTGGCCGTGGGGCCGGACCGGACGATCTCCACGCGCATGATCCAGGAGAAGTTCGGGCGGGCGTACGACGCGTGGTGGAGCCTGGAGAGCCGCCTGCAGGACATGGACGAGCAGGGGTGGGACGTGCAGGTGTGCCTTGCCACCAACGCCGCGGTCTCCGCCGCCTACGACCGGGACCCCCTCCTCTACGCGGCCATGTGCCGCGCGTTCAACACGTGGGCCGCCGACTTCTGCGGCGGCGCTCCGGGGCGGGTGAAGTACACGGCCATGGTGCCGGGCCAGCTCCTCGACGGGATGGTGACAGAGTCCCGTCGCGCCGTGGGGAAGCAGGGCGCCGTCTCCGTCTTCCTGCCCCGGGTCCTAGCAGACACGCCGTGGCACCACTCGGACTACGACCAGGTGTGGCAGACCGCCGTGGAGATGGAGTTCCCCTTCGCCATCCACGGCATGGACAGCGCGAGCGGTATGCCCCTAGCGGGAGCGCGCTACAGGGACGCCTCCGGCGGGGCCGGGGCCATCAACGGCCTCACCGGCTTCCCCTTCGAGAACATGCTGGCGATGGCCCACTTCATGCTGACGGGCATCCTGGACCGCTTCCCCTCACTGCGCCTCTTGGTCCTCGAGTCGAACGCGGGCTGGCTACCGTGGGCGCTGCACCGGCTGGGCGAGATCACCGGTGGACGGCAGGCGACCTACTTCCGAGAGCACCCCCTCAAGGCGTCACCAAAGGAGTACTTCCTGCGCCAATGCGCAATCGCCGCCGATGCGGACGAACCCACCCTGAAGTACGTGGTGGACTACCTGGGCGACGAGAACATCGTCTTCAACACGGACTACCCGCACTTCGATGCGCCAGCCCCGCCGCAGCCGCTGCTGGACCTGATGGCCCAGCCCATCTCGAACGAGGCCAAGTCGAAGATCCTCTGGGACAACTCGCTGCGGATCTACGGGCCGCGGCTGCTGGAGACCCATCCGTAGAGCCACCCCCTCCTAGGCGAGCCTTCGTCAGGCGCCGCGTGGAGGAGCCGCGAGGGTCCAGGGGATGCCCAGCTCGTCGCAGGTGGTGCGGAACCAGTCGATGACCTCGGAGTGGAGGGGGATGCCGTTGGCGCGCCGGTCCGCCTCGGCTTCGGCTTCAGGCTGGCCGGCCACCATGACGCGGTCGTGGCCGGGCGCGGGCGGCGTCTCCTTCAGCACGCGCATGAAGCTGTCCATCATCGTCTTGAAGTCGTCCACGGGAGTGAAGGCCGCGACGTCGATGGCCGCGACGAAGTGGTCCATGTCCTCGGTTTCGCCAAGGGTCGAGGGGGCAGCGCCGGAGAGGACGGAGCAGAGGATCTCCACCATGACAGCGAGGCCGTAGCCCTTGTGTGAGCCCATCTCCCGGGTGCTGCCCAGCGGGAGGAGCCGGTCCGGGTATCCGGAACGGGAGTGGGGAGCGGGAGGCGGAGGCTCGGCGGGGGCCATGATGGGAGCGCCGGACTCCTCGGCGATCCAGCCGGGGGCCATGAGGGTGCCGAGGCGCCGGGCCAGGCCGATCTTGTTGGCAGCGATGACGCTGGTTGCCATGTCCAGGACGAAGGGGGACTCCTCCTTGGTGGGCGCGGCGAAGGCGATGGGGTTGGTCCCCAGCCGCGCGGCGCCGCCATGGGTGGGAAGCACCAGCGGCCCGGGGGCGGTCATGCAGATGCCAATCATGTCGTGCTTCAGGGGGAGCATGGCGTGGTAGCCGGCCATGCCCAGGTGACGGCCCCGTCGCATGCTGACCATGCCCACGCCGACCTGTCTCGCCTTGGCGATGGCGATGTCCATGGCCTTGGGAGCGAGGACGAGACCCAAGCCTTCGTCGCAGTCGATGGTGGCGGTGGACGCGCTCTCCTGCACGATCTTCCACTGCGGCGTCGGGTTCGTTCGGCCGTCGCGGTAGGCGGCGACGTAGGAGCGGAGCTGGTTGGAGACGCCATGGCTGTCGACGCCGCGCAGATCTGCGGCGACGAGGACGTCCGCGGCCAGGGCCGCATCGTCGTCCGGGACCCCCATGCTGGCAAAGACCGCCTGAACTGTGGACCTCAGGGCGTCCGATGCGACACGGACGGCCTCGCCCTCTCTGACCTTGAACTGCTCCAGCATTCAGCGCCTCCGCTTCAGTCTGAGCCTACACCCGAGGCGACTCCTACGATGACTCTGCCCGCGAACCGAGGTATCGTACGGCGAGGGGGGTGAGCCTGCCGTCGGCGGTGACGTACTCGCCGGGCTCCAGGTCGTCGAGGCGGAAGGGCAGGTAGCGGCCCCAGGAGCGGTCCTGCAGGGGCTGCTCGTCGGGCGCCTCCGGATCGCCGCCGCAGGGCCAACCGTAGCAGTAGTGCAGCACCCGGCCCGTCGGGTCTAGGAGCTCCGAGCTGACGGTGCCGCCGCGCTCGCCGCCGTCGTCGCGTCGCAGGCCGTGGGCGCAGACCGACCAGCCAGTTTCGGCCAGCGTCTCGTGGTCGCTGAAGCACCGTCCCATGTACGGGACGTCGATCTCGCCTGCGCCCGCCTCCATGAGCTCCGTGATACGGCCGAGGCGGACGGCAGAGGAGCCTTCGGCATCCTTCGCCGGGGCGATGGCGGCCATCGTCGGAGAGACCCAGTGGTTGGTGCGCCCGAGGACGCCGTTGGCCATGTGGGTCTCCACGTTGAGCGACCGGGTGCTCACCTCCACGAGGGCCGCAACACCGGAGGCGTCTGCGAGGAGGAAGTTGCCGTGGATGGCGCGGGGATACCGCTCGAACAGGCCAACGGCCTCCTCGACGGAGCCAGCCTGGCTGAGGAGCAGGCGCCCGAACTGGGAGTAGGGGACGCCGAAAGCCTGGGTGGAGAGGGGCTCGTTGCGGGGGTCGGGCGCGGCGGAGGACCAGGTGTAGGCGAAGCCGCGCTCGTTGACGCCCCGGGTGTGCATCAGGTCGAAGTCGGCGGCGATGGCGCCGTTGCGGGAGACGATCTGGGTTGCGACGAACCTGGCGCCGTCGGGCGGGGCGACGACGAGGACGCGGGTGCGGATGGTGAACGGGTCGTCGCTGGTGCCGCCGATGAGGGGACGCCCTTCGCGTGTGGCGCTGCCGGTGGCGCCGGCGAGGGTGCAATGGCCCTCGTGGCGGGTGCTGGGTCCGGTCATGGGCGCCTCCTGGTCTGGGGGTGCGTCTCCCCGTACGGTACACGACGCCTGGGGCGTCGGCAAGGCGGCCAGCCGCTTTAGCTTGGGGACTTGGGCTCGGCGGAGGGTTTGAGTTGCTTTGAATTGTCCGTCGCGCTTTTTCCGGCTCCTCCGTGCCTGGAGGGACGCAGTGCAGCTTAGGATTGAGGCGCGACGGACAAGTCGACAAAGGGAGACAAGTCGTATTTGCCAGGCACTGGCCGGTCGGGGGCTTGGCGGCCCCGCTGGAGGGTGTCGGAAAAGTCGACAAAGGGGAACAAGTCGTATCTGCCAAGGCGCGAGCCGAACGGAGGTCGAGGGCCTCGGTGAAAGATGGCCCGAAATCGACAAAGGGAAACAAGGCAGGGCAAGCCCTGCACCCTCAGGCGGCCAGCCGCTTTAGCTTGGGGACTTGGGCTCGGCGGGGGATTAGGTGGTAGGAAGGGCGAGGTCCCTCTGCCTGCGCAGGAACGACGAATCGTCGCGTGAATGCGAGGTATGGGTATGGTTGGGCGCGTGTGCGTGGGCATGGGGGTAGGGTAGGGGATGGGGGGTGTGAGGGGATAGGGGAAGGTGGCAGCGGCATCGCCGCTTTTGCTTGGGGAGGCGGGGCCTAGGGCGGGGGTTTGGTTCTTCGAAGGAGGGTGGCAGCTTGTGGTGGTTGGGGGTGGCGGGGAGGACCGTCTCCCTACGGTGCGATCTTGAGGGACCCACCCGCCCGCCCTCGGAGGTTGTTTTGGAAACTGGGGGCACATCCCCCAGAGCGGCTCGCCGCCCCAGAGGAGGGGGAGACCCCTCTGGACTCCCCCTAGGGGAAGGCCTGTCCGTCCGCCCTGAGTGTTTCTCTTGGGGGACTGCGGGCCGCAGGCCCCCGCTGGGGTGCGGGCGGTTCACGAACCTCGCCTACGAGGGGTCAGCTCCGGCCTCCGGCCGACTAATCGCGACCGAAAACCCGCTTGAGGAGCCCACCGCTCCTACTACTCTCTTGCTGAGGCTTGGGGAGGGCCTTTCGATACAGCGGGTGATTCAGGTACTTGTCAACGTTGGGAACGTCCGCGGACATGGACGACACGTCACTACCGTCGCCAGCACCGGCAAAGGACCGGGAGACCTGCTGCAATTGCGGATGTACACGGACTGTCATGCGGCGCACCGCTCGGCGGAACGCCTTGCGCTTGTGGCCAAAGTCGGACTCGAGCGTCCTGACTTCGTGCTCCACATTGCGTTTGGCCGCGGCTTTGCCAGACCTGGCCTGCAGATACTTAGCTGTGAGGCCAAATATCTCAGTCCGGGGGCGCTGACCCATCCAAAGCAACAGCAGTCCTACGGGGGTAACTGGACCTAGTGCGAACGCCCAGAATGCGGCAGAGCCCAAGGTTGGTCCCCAGAACTCTTCCTTCACCTCACGCGACGCCACGTCCTGGTGCTGTTGGTACGCGGCGACCTCCCGCATACCTGCCTCGACCAGACTTGTACGCGCCGCGTTGAACTGCTCAACAAAGGCAACCGCCAACTCCTCAGCCAGGCGATCGGTGTCGTAGCCCTCAGGCCTTGCGGCCCACAGCTCTATCCTAGGGCGAACCAACACCCCTGAACGCAGGTTGGCCAGCATCTCGCTCAGGTCGAACATCAGGAGGTAGTCTTCTGGGTCTGGGCCCGTGGGCAGCAGGAATGCGGACACGGCACACTCTGGGAACACCGTGTCTACGCCTCGGTCGTAAAGGGATTGGAGATCTTCCAGACCTTCTGCAATCGAGGCCGTGGTCTTATCTGCAGATATCGACGCCATTGCGCCTATCTGGGACAGCCCCATTTCTGTAACTTCCAACGACTTACGCGCAGCGATGCCCATCCGAAACGCCGCCGATGTGGACCACGCTTTGAGGGCCCCTCCTACTGTCGCGACCCTACGCGTCTCCTGGAGGGATGTAGTCTCTTTCCCGTCGTCTGGTTGGGTGTCGCCGTCTCGCTCAGTTGTTGGCATGATGCTTCTTCCTCCACGCGGACGGTACTTTAGCGGCAGGAGGAGGTCAAGGCTTCTCCTCATCTCGGCCTCTCACGAGGGGAAAGGGGGTGACAGAGCCGCGGCTGCTTGCCTCGCGGGGGCGCCCGGCCCCACCCCTGGGTTCCGGCCTTCGCCGGAATGACGATGGTAGTTCGTACGCCAACGAGCGGCGTCAGCCGACGGGGGGCGTGGGTCTGTCCAGGAGGGAGGCGGCAATGCCGGCGGCCAGCCGCCTTAGCAGGGGGCGTTGGGCTGCGGCGGCGTAGGGTCCTCCACCGGCTCGAGGCGCAGCCTGAGCCCCAGGACGTTGGCGACCTTGAGGAGGGTTGCCAGGGTGGGGTTGCCGTCTTCAGACAACGCTTCGTAGAGGTTGCCTCGGTTCAGCCCGGCGTTGCGTGCGAGGGCGCTCATGCTCTGGGTGCGGGCGAGATGCTTCAATACGGCTCGAATGACGGCCCCGTCGCCGGGGTCCTCATCCGCGGCGGCCTTCAGGAGGCCTCGGACATCCTGTTCGGTCTTGACGTAGTCAGCGGGGTCAAACCTTCGGTACTCCTCAGACATCAGCTCCTCCATTGAGCGGCCATTCGTTTGGCCCGCTCGATGTCTCGCCGCTGGGTGCCCTTGTGGCCGCCGCACAACGGGACGATCAAGGCAGCGTCTCGTGTGATGAAGTAGACGCGGTACCCAAGGTCTATACTGAATTCTCATCTCGGACACGCCGCCGCTAACAGACCTGACGTCTCCGAGATGACCATCCTGGGCTGCGAGCAGCCTGGCGACGATGCCGTCTAAGGCCTGGCGGTCCCGCAACCTGCGCAACCATCTGTGGAACGTAGCGCTCCGCAGGACGGTGTACATGACTCGATTGTACGCTCTAGCGTACAGCATGTGAAGGGGATGGGGTGCGGCATTGCCGCTTTTTGCTTGGGGGCGTTGGGCTGGTGCGAGGTTTGGGCCTTCGAAGGAGGGATGGGGGGAGCGATTCAGAGTGTCCCTACGGTGCGATCTTGAGGGGCCCACCCGCCCACCCTCAGAGGTTAATTTTGGTAACTGGGGGCACATCCCCCAGACCCCTTGCCAGAGGGGAGACCCCTCTGGACACCCCCTTCTTCGGGCGGGAGAGGCGGCGGCCAGCCGCGTAAGCCGACGACGCTTGGACGACAGCGGCTGTTGAAGACGAGGGGCGTCGAAGGTCCCCTGCCTCCGCAGGGGCGACGGCCCTTCGACAGGTTCAGGGTGAGCGGGCGGCACACAGTCGTTGCTGGCGGGTCGCCCTCACCCTAACCCTCTCCCAGGAGGCGAGGGGCTTTGCCGTCCGGCTGCGCCGGACCCCCTCACCCGTCGCTGTCGCGTCGGCCTCTCCCAGAGGGCGAGGGGATGGTGCGCGGGGGGTGACAGGGGGTGGTGGGTGGGGGTGGGGGTTGCGCGATAGAATGGTGCTTGTCATGGACGCTGTTGCCGCCTTCCATCCGATAGTCCGACGCTGGTTCGAGGAGCGCTACGCGGCGCCCACGGCCGCGCAGGAGCAAGGGTGGCCCGCGATCGCCCGTGGGCGGCACACGCTGATCTCGGCGCCGACGGGGTCGGGGAAGACGCTGGTCGCCTTCCTGACGTGCGTGGACGGCCTGGTGCGGCAGGGGCTGTCGGAGGGACTGCCCGACGCGACGCAGGTGGTGTACGTGTCGCCGCTGAAGGCGCTTTCGAACGACATCCAGCGCAACCTGTCGGAGCCGCTGGCGGAGATGACGGCGCTGGCGTCGGAGATGGGGTCGCCGCTGCCGGAGATCAGGGCGGCGGTGCGCACGGGCGACACGATGGCCTCGGAGCGGCAGGCGATGGCCCGCCGCCCGCCGCACATCCTCATCACCACGCCAGAGTCGCTGTTCATCCTGCTGACGTCGGAGAGCGGGCGGCGAGGGTTGGCAGGGGTACGCACGCTCATCCTGGACGAGGTGCACGCCGTCGTGGGGAGCAAGCGGGGGGCGCACCTGAGCCTGTCGGCGGAGCGGCTGTGCGCGCTGGCGAAGGGGCCGGTGACGCGCATAGGGCTGTCGGCGACGCAGCGGCCCATCGAGGAGGTGGCGCGCTTCCTGGTGGGCACGGCGGAGATCTCGGAGGAGGGCGCGCCGAACTGCCTGGTCGTCGAGACGGGGCATCGCCGGGAGATGGACCTGTCGGTGGAGACGCCAGCGGAGCGGGAGCTGGGGCCGATCGCCACGCACGAGCTATGGGACGAGGTGCTGGACCGAGTGGCCGCTCTGGGGAACGCACACCGGACGACGCTGGTCTTCGTCAACACGCGCCGGCTGGTGGAGCGGGTGGCGCACCAGCTGTCGGAGCGACTGGGCGAAGAGGCGGTGGCCGCGCATCACGGCAGCCTGTCACGTCGCACGCGCTTCGCCGTGGAGCAACGGCTGAAGCGGGGCGAGCTTCGCATATGCGTCGCCACGGCGTCGCTGGAGCTGGGCATCGACATCGGAGCGATCGACCTGGTGTGCCAGATCGGGTCGCCGCGCTCCATCGGGCTGATGCTGCAGCGGGTGGGCCGGTCCGGTCACGCGGTGGAGGCGACGCCCAAGGGACGCCTGTTGCCGCTGACGCGGGACGAGCTGCTGGAGTGCCTGGCGCTGGTGCGGGCCTACCGTGGCGGGAACCTGGACCGGCTGCGCATCCCGGACTGGCCGCTGGACGTTTTGGCGCAGCAGATGGTGGCCGCGTGCGCCGCCGGGGAGTGGGAGGAGGAGGCGCTGTACGCGCTGTGCCGCCGGGCCTACCCCTACCGGGACCTGCCCAGGAGCAAGTACGAGCAGGTGGTGGAACAGCTCAGCCAGGGCGTCGCGCCGGTTCGGGGGCGGTGGGGTGCGTACCTGCACCGTGACGGCGTCCACGCCGTGCTGCGGCCGCGTCGAGGGGCGCGGCTGGCCGCCATGACCAGCGGGGGCGCGATCCCGGACACGGCCGACTACGACGTGGTGGCCGACCCGGAGGGTGTGCACGTAGGCACGGTGAACGAAGACTTCGCCATCGAGAGCATGGCGGGCGACGTGTTCCTGCTGGGCAACACGCCGTGGCGCATCCGCCGGATCGAGCAGGGGCGGGTGCGCGTGCAAGACGCGCACGGCGCAGCGCCCACGATCCCGTTCTGGCTGGGAGAGGCCCCCGGTCGCACGTCGGAGCTGTCGGACGAGGTTTCGGCGCTGCGGGAGGCGCTGGACGACCGGCTGGAGGACCCGGCCGCGGCCGCAGCCTGGCTTCGGCAGGAGACGGGGGCAGCGCCGGAGGACGCGGAGCAGGCCGTGGCCTACATCGAGGAGGGGGTGCGCGTCCTGGGCCACGTGCCCACGCGGCGGCGCATCGTGGCGGAGCGCTTCTTCGACGAGGCGGGCGGGATGCAGCTCGTCATCCACGCGCCGTTCGGGGCGGCGATCAACCGGGCGTGGGGGCTGGCGCTGCGGAAGCGCCTGTGCCGCACGTTCGACTTCGAGCTGCAGGCGGCTGCGACGGACGACGGCATCGTCATCTCGCTGGGGCCGCAGCACTCGTTCCCGCTGGAGCAGGTGTTCCGCTTCCTCAACTCGCGGACGGTGGAGGGCGTGCTGCTGCAGGCCGCACTGCAGTCACCGTTCTTCACGACGCGATGGCGGTGGAACGCGACGCGGTCCCTGGCGGTGCTCCGGCACACGGGGGGCCGCAAGGTGCCCGCGCCACTGCAACGCATGCGCTCGGACGACCTCCTGGCGGCGGTCTTCCCGGCGCAGGTGGCGTGCCAGGACAACGGCCTGCGAGGGGCGGACATCGAGGCGCCGGACCATCCGCTAGTGTTCGAGACGGTCCGCGACTGCCTCACGGAGGCGCTGGACCTGGCGGGGCTCACGGAGGTGCTGGCGGCCATCGAGCGGGGAGACGTGGAGATCCTCGCACGGGAGACGCCCCAGCCGTCGGCCTTCAGCCACCAGCTGCTCAACGCCATGCCCTACGCCTTCCTCGACGACGCCCCGCTGGAGGAGCGGCGAGCGAGGGCGGTAACGCTGCGCCGGGCGCTGCCGGAGGAGGCGCGGGACCTGGGCGCGCTGGACCCGTCGGCGATCGAGGCGGCGGCCGAGGACGCGTGGCCGACGGTGCGGGACGCGGAGGAGCTGCACGATGCGCTGCTCACGCTGGGCGTCCTGCCGGAGGACTCGCCGTGGGCCGCGACGTGGCGGGAGTGGTTCGAGGCGCTGGTAGCCGACGACCGGGCTGCACGGCTTCGCACGGCGGGGGGCAGCGTGTTCTGGGTGGCGGCGGAGAGGGCTGCGCTGGCCGGCGCGGCCTATCCCGATGCTCGCTTCGAGCCGCCGGTGTCGATCGGGGGCGAAGCGCCGCCGGAGGAGGAGGCCGTGGCCGCGCTGGTGCGCGGCCGCGCCGAGTGCTCGGGGCCGTTCACGCTCGGGCAGATGGCCGGGTGGCTGTCGCTGCGGGAGAGCGCCGTCGCCACCGCACTCGCTCGCCTGGAGGGCGAGGGGATGCTGCTGCGGGGCCAGTTCACGCCGGGCACGGACGCCGAGGAGATGTGCGACCGCCGCATCCTGGCGCGCATCCATCGGGCGACGATCGCGCGGCTGCGCCGGGAGATCGAGCCGGCGCCGGTGGCGCTTTTCCTGCGATTCCTGTTTCGATGGCAGCACGTCCACCCCAACGCCCGCCTGGACGGGGACTCGGGGCTGCTGCAGGTCATCGACCAGCTGCAGGGGTACGAGACGGCGGCGGGCGCGTGGGAGGAGGAGCTTCTGCCCGCTCGCCTGGGCCGCTACGACCCGCTGATGCTGGACCGGCTGTGCTTCGGGGGCGAGGTGGTGTGGGGCCGCTTCGCCCGGAGGAAGTCGAGCACCAACGGAGCGGTCACCCGCACGCCGCTGTCTCGAACGGGGCCGCTGAGCCTGGGGCTTCGGGAGGACCTGCCGTGGCTGCTGGACCGGAGGACGGCGGACGGGGACGTCCTGAGCGGGGCGGCGCAGGAGGTGCTGGCCTGCCTGGAGGAGCGGGGCGCCTCCTTCCTGCCAGACATCCTGGCGGGGGTGGCCCGGCTGCCGTCGGAGGTGGAGGACGCCCTGTGGCAGCTCGTGGCTGCGGGTCGCGTGACCGCGGACGGCTTCGGGGCGCTGCGGGGGCTCATCAGCGGCGTGAACCGCCGCGTGCGGCGGGCCAGGCCGCGCCTGCGCCCCCGGCCTCGTCGGCCCGCCCGTTCGAGTCGATGGGCGCTCCTGGAGACGTCAGAGACGGCTGGCGACGTGCTGGAGGAGCGCGCCTACCAGCTTCTGCGTCGCTACGGGGTGGTCACGCCGGAGTTGCTGCAGCGGGAGACGATGGCCCCGCCGTGGCGCACACTGCTGCCGGTCTACCGGCGGGCCGAGGCCCGGGGGGAGATTCGAGGCGGACGCTTCGTGGCGGGGCTGGTGGGGGAGCAGTTCGCTCTGCCGGAAGCGGTGGAGTCGCTGCGTCGGGAGCGGCGCACGGAGGCCACGGGCGCGCTGACGACCATCTCCGCCTGCGACCCGCTGAACCTCGCGGGCATACTCACGCCGGGGCCGCGGGTGCCGGCGACGCCGGGCAACCGGATCGTCGTGCGGGACGGCGTGCCGGTGGCGTCGCTGCAGGGCGGGGAGGTACACGCGACCGACCCGGCGCTGGAGGCGGAGGCGCGGCGACTGCTGGGGGCGCGCGTCTAGTCGCAGGCGCTCACGATAGCCATCACACCAGAGTCGGAGGGAGAGCATGGCGCGTATCTACAACAGCGAGTTCCACAGGCGGGTGGCCGCCGAGAGCGGCGTCGACGTGCGGGAGATTGCTCGCATCACGTACCACATCGAGGAGGAGATCGAGGAGGCGGTGAGCCGCGGCGACACGGTCGTCCTCCGAGGATTCGGCGTGTTCTACCGGGGCGACGTTCCCGCTCGAACGCTCCGTGGCAAGAGCTATCCGCCTCGATACGTGGCACGGTTCCGGCAGGGGACGGGGCTGCGGCGGTCCGTCAACGGCGAGATCTAGCGGCGGGTTCGGGACATTTGCGCATCGGCGTCTCCTACGGGGAGAGACAGGTAGGGATTAGGGATTGCCCTACGGAGCGACCCTGGGTGGGCCCACCCACCCGCCCTCGGAGGTTATTTTGATAACTGGGGGCACATCCCCCAGAGCGGCTCGCCGCCCTAGAAAGAGGGGGTGCCCCCCTCTGGCCCCGCACCACACCCCTAGCTCCAGCCTTCGCTGGAAGGGCGACCCTTCGACAAGCTCAGGGTGAGCGGGCGGAGGGGCGGACCCTCTTCAGAGCTCCAGGACCACCTTCAGCAGGCCCGGCGGCTTTTCGCTGTAGAGCTCGAAGGCGCGCTGGACGTCGGCGAAGGGTAGGGTGTGGGTGACGAGGTGGGAGAGGTCGAGGCGACCGCGCTCCACCAGGTCAACGCAGTCGGCAAGGTGACGCGTCGGATTCGCCGTTCGCCCGCCGATGGTGATGATGATGGTGGCCATGCGGCCCATGAGCGCATCGTAGTCGACGGGGAAGACGTCCCGCATGCGGGGCTGCCCAAAGAGGACGATCCTGCCCTCCAGTCGCAGCACCTTCGCGATGTGGTCCACAGTGTCAGGCTCCCCCGCCGCTTCGATGACCACGTCCGCCATGGCGCCGCCGGTGGCCTCGGCGACCGCGCCGGGCACGTCCTCCGTGGCAGCGTTGACGGTGTGGGTGGCGCCCAACGTCCGGGCCATCTGCAGGCGATCGTCCCGCAGGTCAGTGACGATGATCTGTCGAGCGCCGCCCCGCGCGAGCCAGAGGGTGAAGTTGAGGCCAATGGGGCCCTGGCCGAGAACGACGACTCGCTGACCGAGGACGCTACCCATTCGCCCGTAGGAGTACATGACGGTGCCCATGTGCTGACACATGAGCCACGTGGAGAGGTCGCCATCATCCGGCACGGGGACGATGCGGCCGGCGGGAGCGGTAACGTACTCGGCCAGCCCGGCGCTGCCCGGCGGGAGGACGATGACGCGCTGGCCGGGTCGCAGGTCGGGCGAGCGGCTCTCCTCCACGACGCCGGCGCACTCGTGGCAGGGGCGGCCCGCCACCAGGGGGTACTGCTCCTCCGGTAGGACGCGGTCGAAGTAGCGCATGTCGCTGCCACACACGGAAAGGCGCTGCAGACGCACGAGGGCCTCGCCAGGGGCGGGCGTAGGCGCAGGCGCGTCTACGACCTCGAATCGCTGGGGAGCGACGAGCTGGGCTATGCGCACCGGGCTAGGCCGCCAGCAGCCGGTCGACGGCGGCGTGGAGGTCGCGGACGACGGCGGCATCGGGGGGGTAGAGGGGCGGACGGGTGGGCCCCACGTGGCGGCCGACCGCGGCCATGGCCTCCTTGACCAGGACGGGCATGGGCTCCCGGTTGACGACCTGCATGAGAGGCAGCACGGACATCTGCAACGCGAGAGCATTCTGGACGTCGCCGGACTTCCAGCCGCGGTACATGGCGACAAACCGCTCGGGGAGGACGGAGGCGAGGGCAAGGATGCCGCCGGAGGCTCCGGCCGCGAGGCTGGGCAGGAAGACGTCGTCGAGGCCCTGGAGGAGGCCGCAGCGGAGCTCGAGGCCGTGGGCCAGCCGGGCCAGGTCGGGGACGTCCCCTGTGGCGTCCTTCACGCCGACGACGGCGGGGATGTCGCGGACGAGGCCGCAGACCTCGCCGGAGGTCAGGCGCACGCCCGCACGGCGCGGGGCGTTGTAGAGGACCAGGGGGATGTCGCAGGCGGCGGAGATGCGCTCCAGCAGGCGCTGGAAGTGGAAGGCGGTGACCTTGTAGAAGGGCGGCGGCGTGAGCATGAGCGCGGCAGCGCCTCGGTCTTGGGCGGCGCGAGCGAAGGCAATCAGCTCCGCCTCCTGGGGCGCAAAGCAGCCGACGATGACCGGCGCCCGCCCGGCGACCACGCCCACGGCCGTCTCGACGACCCGCAGCCGCT
Source organism: Dehalococcoidia bacterium (assembly GCA_965249315.1). Taxonomy (GTDB): domain Bacteria; phylum Chloroflexota; class Dehalococcoidia; order Lucifugimonadales; family UBA1127; genus CBDBGD01. The sequence continues at coordinate 495,496 of OZ252225.1, forward strand.
CCTCCGCGGTGAGGCTCAGGGACTCGCCGGTGCCGCCCAGGACGCAAAGGCCGTCAACGCCGCACCGGAGCTGGTGCTCCAACTCACCAGCCAGGGTCTCTTCGTCCAGCGCACCGCCCTGGGTGAAGGGGGTGAGCATGGAGGTGATGACGCCGTGCAGCTTCTCCATCGCGTTCTCCGTGGCAGGGGCGCTAGTAGGGGCGGACGTAGGTCGTAAGGGAGACCTCCACCAGGTGCCGCATCATGACCAGCATGGACTGGGTGACCTTCAAGGGGACGCCGTCCATGGAGAGGCCTGCTTCGCCCAAACTGCCATCCCGAACGTCGTAGTCCAGGGCGATCTGCTCCAACTCTCGCTCGGTCTCCGGTGTATGGATGAGGCCGGGATTGGCCGTGTACAGCGCCATCGCCCCCACGAGGGCATAGGCGCCCCAGTTGGAGATGGCCGTGGGGTAGAGGTAGGTGACCGGCGTGGAGCACATCACGCCCTGCTCGCAGCCGCAGCGGCACTCGGTGGCCCAGGGGACGGCGGCAGCAACGGCGTCGTAGATGGAGCCGAAGCCGATCTCATTGATGCCGTCGCAGGCGCTGACGGTGACGCCGCCCTGCTCTTCGACACGCCGGAAGAGGCCGTCAATCTTGGCGCGGGTACCCTCCCGGGTGAAGCCGGTGATGGAGTGGACCTTCCCGGCGGGGTTGGTGCCCGCCTTCTCCACGGCGATGGCGACCTGCAGGCCTTCGGCCAGGGGGTCGTTGCTCTCCGGCGAGTCGATGTCCAGCACGGTCACGGGGTAGCGGTAGCCGACGAAGTCCATGAGTGCGCCCATGACCGGCTGGAGCTGGGGGTCGATGAAGATGCCGACGCTGTGGCCCACCTTACGCAGGCCCTCGGCGAGCATGATCGTGCCCAAGGGACCGTCGTTCTCCCCGTTGGGATAGTGGCCCGGGTCGCTGGCGCCGGTGAAGATGCCGACCGTGCGGGGCGTCGCCGGGTCCAGGGCGCGGACGATGTCGTGGGAGATCGGGGCTGAGCGGCGCGCTTCGTCGTAGAGGAGCGCGTTGAGGAGGCTCTTGGCCGACATTCCCTTGGGTCGCATGACCACGCGAACAAGGCGGTCCAGGTTTTCGTAGGGGTACTGCTCTTCCGTAGGAATGGTCATGCGGGCGCTCCCCCTGGTAGTTGGTGATTGTTCCGCATAATATCAGGTCAGCATAGCCAGAGGAACCCAAAGGGAGGCGCCGTGGAGTACGCACGTCTCGGTGGCAGCGGCCTGAAGGTGTCGAAGGTGTGCCTGGGCACGAACATGTTCGGCGCGGATTATGTCGACGACGCCCGCGCAGTTGCCGTGGTGCACGCCGCGGCGGAGCAGGGCATCAACTTCATCGACACGGCCGACATGTACAACGACGGGCGCTCCGAGGAGGTGGTGGGCAAGGCCATCCGTGGGCGGCGAGGCGACTTCGTGGTGGCCACCAAGGGCTTCAGCGCCATGGGGCCGGGCCCGAACGATCGGGGCAGCTCCAGGCGACACCTGGCAGACGCGGTGGATGCGAGTCTGCGCCGCCTGGGAACGGACTACATCGACCTGTACCTGGCGCACTTCTGGGACCCGGAGACGCCGCTCGAAGAGACGCTGTCGGCGCTGGACGACATGGTGCGCCAGGGGAAGGTCCGCTACGTGGGGTGCTGCAACTTCAGCGCCTGGCAGGTGGCCGCGGCCCTGGGCATCGCCCGGGAGCGGGGACTAGCACCGCTGTCGGTGGTGCAGCCGGAGTACAACTTCGCCCGGCGGGAGATCGAGCGGGACCTGCTGCCTCTCTGCGAGAAGCACGGCGTTGGTGTGACGCCCTACCAGATCCTCATGGGCGGAATCCTGACCGGGGCCTACCGCCGTGAGGAGAAGCCTGCGGCCGACAGCCACATGGCCTCCCGCCACGCGGGAGGGGCGTTCAACAAGTATTGGACAACGGAGTGCTTCGCCCTCGTGGACCGCGTGGCCGCGCTGGCCGCCGAATGCGGCGTCACGCCGGTGCAGGTGGGGCTGGCGTGGGCGCTGAGCAGGCCGGCGGTATCGTCCGTGATCGTGGGGGCGAGCCGGCCGGAGCAGGTGGCCCAGAACGCGGCGGCGGTGGACGTTCGCTTGCCGGAGGCAGTGCTGGCGGATCTGGACGCGTAGGGGGGCGCGAGCGACCCTTCGCTTAGGGGTCCGGCTGCGGCAGGCGTTGGACCTTCGGAGAGGCGATGGGGGATGGAGCGGTTGGGAGGTATCCCTACGGCAGACCCTGGCGGCATTGCCGCTTTTGCTCGCGGCGTTGAACTGTGACGAGGTCTGGTTCTTCGAAGGAGGGAAGGGGCTTGACGAGGGATAGAGCCTCCCGCCCGCCCTCGGGTGTTTTGTTGGATAGTGGGGGCACATCCCCCACACCCCTTGCCAGAGGGGAACCCCTCTGGACTCCCCCTGATGGATTCCGGCTCGGAGCCGGAATGACGGCGGCATCGCCGCTCTTGCTTGCGGCGTCAGGTCTGGTGCGCTGTTGGAGGCGGGGCCGTCGGAGTTCCCTTGCCTTCGCAGGGGCGACGAAGGGGGCTAGGGGTGGAATCGGGCGACCCTTCGACAGGCTCAGGGTGAGCGGGCGGGGTGTGGGAGCCCGTCAGTCGAAGTGGACGACACCGAGCCTTTCGACACCCGCGCCGGGGGAGTACTGCCACACGCCGATGTGCCCGCGGACGAGGTCGCCGTTCTCGTCCCAGTCCAGCGTTGCGGCGGCGCCTTCGAAGTTAACCGCGCCGCCCTCGCGCAGGCGTTGGAGGGCTTCGGCGACGCCACTGGCACCAGCGATGACCACCACTCCCCCCTCGCCGCCGACGGCCCGCAGCCGGTCGCGGATGGCCGCCCCGTCGACGCTACCCGCGGCCTGCGCAGCCATGGCGATGACAATGGCGGCGTCGTAGGACTCCATGGTGTAGGCGAACTGGGGCAGAGCGCCGTACTCGGCGACGTAGGCCTCCTGCCAAGCCAGGGTGGAGGAGCTGCCGGGCGCAGCGGTCGCGGCGGTGCCGAACATCGCCCTGGGCTGCAGACCGGCGATGTCTTCCAGGGTCTCCTCGGGCGAGAGGGCGTCGCCGAGTCCGAACTGATCGAACAGACCGTGCTGCAAGGCCTCTCGTATGATGATGGCCGCCTCCGTGTTGAAGGTGGCAAGGATGAGCGCCTGCGCGCCGCCGCCAGCCACGTCCCGCAGCTGAGGCAGATACGAGTCGGCGCCGGGCTCAACGGCCGCAACACGAATGTCGCCGTCCCAGGCGGCCCGAAAGGCGTCGGCCAGACCCTGCCCCCACGCATCGTCGCGGTAGAGGAGCCCCACGTTGCCCAAATGGTTCTGCTTGGCCAGGTCGGCGAGCACCGGGCCCTGGGCCACGTCGGATATGGTGGTGCGGAAGAAGAAGTCGCGGTCCTCCGCGGCCGTGAGCAGCGGCGACGTGGCCGAAGGGCTAACGGTGGGGATGCCCAAGGGCGCGCTCACCCGCTCGATGACCAAGAGGGAGTTCGCGCTGGACGAGGGGCCGACGATAGCGTGCACGCCCTCCTCCTCCACCAGCCGCCTAGCCTCCGCTGCGGCCGTCTCGGGGTCCAGGGTGGAGTCGGCCATGACAGTTTCGACGGGCAGGCCGAAGACCCCACCGGCGGCGTTGACGTGCTTGATGGCCAGTTCGAACGCCTGGCGGCGCTCGACCGAACGGTTGGAGGCGCCGCTGAAGTTCAGCAGCAGCCCGATGCGCAGCGGCCCCACGGCTTCGCCCGTCGGAGCGCCGCCGCTGTCACCGTCAGCGCACCCTACGGCCGCAGCGGCCAGCGCCAGTGCTGCCGCCAGAACCCACGCTGCAACCCGGCCCCGGCGCACCCTCATGCTCCCTCACGCGGATGCGGCGCCACCCGGGTCTGGCCCGGCGCTGGACGCCATCCGTCAGTTCTCCAGCCAGAGGACGTCGCCGTGGAGGTCGGGGGGGTGGGGCCGCGCGGCGAAGGCGGCGTATTCCTCGCCAGACTTGCGCACCGTGGTGTCGCCGCCGTGGCCGGGGTAGACGGCGGTGTCCGGGGGCAGCGGAAGCAGCCTAGCGGTGATGCTCTCCACGACCTGCCGAAACTCGTCGGGGCCCGCGGTCTTGCCGGGCCCGCCGGGGAACAGCGTGTCCCCGGAGAAGAGGTGTCCCGGCATGAGCAGGCAGACGCCGCCCGGCGTGTGGCCGGGGGTGTAGAGCACCTGGAGGGAAAGATTGCCCACGGGAATGATGTCTCCCTCTTCCAGGTAGTAGTCCGGCGGTGAGGGCAGACGGGGCGCGTCCTCCTGGTGGATGGCGTAGGACGTTTCCAGCTTGGCTCGCATGGCCTCGAAGCCCTCGATGTGGTCGAAGTGGCTGTGGGTGATGAGGACGGCCTTCACCCTGGTGCCCTGGGTCTCCTGGATGACCTTGTCCGCCTCTCGCGGGGCGTCGACGACGACGCTCTCGCCGGTGGCCCGGCAGACGATGACGTAGGCGTTGTTGTCGTAGGGACTGGCGACGACCTTGTGGATGCGGAGCCGGTCGTCCTGGAAGTGGACTGGCATGGAAACCTCCTGTGTTGCGAACCTACGGCGGATTATACGTCGGCGGAGGAAGCGGCGAATAGGGCGGTAGGAACGTCTGTGGTAGGATATTCGACCGGAGCAACGTATGCAGTCGATTGTCGGAGTCCATGACCTGGTGAAGCGCTACGGCGACTTCGCCGCCGTGAAGGGCGTCAGCTTCTCGGTCGAGGCCGGGGAGTGCTTCGGGCTGCTGGGTCCGAACGGGGCGGGGAAGACGTCCACCATGCGCATGCTCACGGCCGTCTCGCCCATCACCGGCGGCAGGGCCGTGGTGGCCGGGCTGGACGTGGCGCAGCAGCCGCGCGAGGTCAAGAAGATCCTGGGCATTGTGCCGCAGGACGAGAACCTGGACCCGGACCTGAGTGTGCTGGGGAACCTGCTGGCCCACGCCCGCTACTTCCGCATCCCCAGGGCCGAGGCGCGCCAGCGGGCGCAGGATGCGCTGCAGTTCCTTGCGCTCTGGGAGCGGGCCGAGAGCCGGGTGGACTCGCTCTCCGGCGGAATGAAGCGACGGCTCGTCATCGCCCGTGCGCTGCTGAGCCATCCGACAGTCCTGGTGTTGGACGAGCCCACGACGGGGCTGGACCCGGCCGGGCGCCACCTGGTGTGGAGCCGCGTGCTGGAGCTTCGACGCCAAGGCGCCACTATCCTCCTCTCCACGCACAACATGGAGGAGGCCATGGCCCTCTGCGACCGCCTGGTGATCATCGACGGGGGCCGGGTGCTGGCGCAGGGGAAGCCGCAGGACCTGGTGCTCGAGTACGCGGGCCGAGAGGTGGTGGAGGTGAGGCCGCAGTTCGGCGAGATGGAGGCGGTGAAAGGGCTTCTGACGTCCCGAGGCCTGCGGGTGGAGGAGGCCGGCACCGCCCTCCTGGTGCTGAGCCGGAACGGGGACGCGCTGGAGCGCGACCTGGCTGTGGAGGGCCTCCACGTGGTGCACCGGACGGCCAACCTGGAGGACGTCTTCCTCCGTCTGACCGGACGGGGCCTCGAAGAGGGTGAAACGTGATCGCGCAGGATGCAGGGTACAGCTTCGCGGTCTGGGCGCGGCACCGCGACGCCTTCTTCAAGAACTGGACCACCGAGACGGGGGGCATGGTGGTGGAGCCCGTCCTGCTGCTGGTGGTCATCGGCTACGGGCTGGGCCAGTTCGTGGGGGAGGTGGACGGCGGGGGGTACGCGGAGTTCGTGGCGCCGGGGTTCGTCGCCAGCTACGCGATGTTCCACTCCCTGCTGGAAGCGGGATACGGCGCGTTCCTTCGCATGTCCATGCACCGCATCTACGACAACGTGCTGGCCACGCCCGTGGGGGTGTCGGACCTGGTCATGGGGGAGTGCCTGTGGGGCGCCACCCGGGCCGCTATGAGCTCGGTGGCGGTGCTGTCGGTGGCTGCGGCGCTGGGGCTGGTCTCCTCGCCGTGGGCGCTGCTGATTCTCCCGGCGGGCTTTCTGACCGGGCTGGCGTTCTACGGACTGGGGCTGTGCTACACGTCGGTGGCCCCCAGCATTGCGAGCGTCAACAACCTCGTCTCCATATTCGCGCTGCCCATGTTCTACGTCAGCGGTGTCTTTTTCCCTCTCTCCGCCCTCCCAAAGGCGGTGCAGATCATTGCCTGGGCACTTCCACTCACTCCAGCCACCTACCTCATTCGCGGGCTGTTCATGGGGGAGCTGGGGCCGACGCACCTCCTCGCGGTCCTCGAACTGGCGGCCTACGCCGCGGTCTTCACTACTCTCGCTGTGCGCCTAGTGCGCCGACGTCTACAGCCATAAGGAGAGGTCAATGCCAGTCATCGGAGTAGTTGCATCGTCGGAGAAGGACGCCGTGGACTCGGTGGAGGCCGTGGCCGCCTGGGAAGCAGAGACGCTGGTCCTGCTTCCCGGTACGGCACCGAGCACGGAGGAGACACTGAAACGCATCGACGGCCTACTGGTGACCGGAGGGGAGGACATCGACCCGTCCCACTACCATCGCGAGGTGGACCCGGAGGCGGGGGTGGAGGTGAACCCCGCACGGGACGCGCTGGAGCTTCCACTGCTGCAGGCGGCGATGGAGCGCGACATGCCGGTGCTGGGCCTCTGCCGCGGGATGCAGGCGCTGAACGTGGTATCGGGCGGCTCGCTGCTGCAGGACCTCCCGGACCACCGCAAGGAGCGGGACGACGGGGAGTGGGAGTCGAGCCACCACCGCATCTGGGTCTCGCCGGGGAGCAAGCTGGCGGCGGCGCTGGGCTCCGGCGGCCGTGTGCGGGTCAACAGCCTCCACCACCAGGGGCTGCGCGAGGCCCAACGCTCCCGCCGCCTCCTGGCGTCCGCATACTCCCTGGACGATGCGATTATCGAGGCGCTGGAGAGCCCGTACCATCGGTGGGTGGTGGCCGTGCAGTGTCATCCGGAGTGGCAGAAGGAGCTTCCCCGCCAGTTCCAGCACCTCTTCGGGATGCTGGTACGGCGAGCGGAGGAGTACGCGACGGAGCGGGCCGGCGCGGCGCACCCTGCAACGCGCTGAATCGGGCCGTGACGGCCAGCCGCGTAAGTTGGGGGAGGGGCGACGACCCTTCGACAAGCTCAGGGTGAGCGGACGGGGGAATCAGTCCGTTCGGTACAGATAGCGAATGTCCCAGAGTGCGTACAGGGTGGGTGTGGTGTTGCCAAAGACGTTCCGCACCGCGCTCAACCGCTCGGCGAGGGTGGTGTAGATGACGGGGAGGTTCTCAGCGGCGACCTCCTGCGCCTGGTGATAGAGGTCCACCCGTTTGGTGCGGTCCAGCTCCCGGCTTGCCGTTACATAGAGCTCGTCGATTCTGGCTTCCCAGCCCGTCGCCGGTTCCGGCTGGTTGGGATACCACAGGTGCAGATTCTCCGCACTGTGCCAGAAGTTGATGCCGAAATGGGGTTCGGTGCCGCCCGTGAAGCCGATGATCATGGCCTCCCAATCGTAGGTCGCGGTGAGCTGCCCGACGAGCTCTCCGAACTCGATCAGCCGGTAGTCCACCCTCAACCCCAACTGCTGCATTCCCTGGTGCGCCAGCTCGGCCACCCGTCCGCGCACGGTGTTGCCCGTGTTGGTCACCAGGGAGAAGGCAATCTCGTTGCCCTGGTCGTCCTCGCGTATGCCGTCCCCATTGGTGTCGGTCCAGCCCAGGTCGTCCAGGATTTCGTTGGCCTTATCCAAGTCGTACTCGTAGCGGCGGACGTTGGGGTTGTGGAAGTCGCCTGCGGCCGGGCTTATGGAGGCCCATTGGGAGTAGGCGAGGCCGTGCTGGACCTCCTCGATGATCCTCTGCTTGTCGATGCTGTGTGCGACGGCCTGGCGGAACTGCACGTTCTGGAACCAGCGGAGCTTCTCCCGGGCGACGTAGGGCTCACCGGTGTCCGGCGCCGAGCCGGGGTTCATGTTGAAGCCCATGAACGTGGTCCCGAAGGCAGGGCCTCGCCGGTGTATCGTGAAGTTGCCCTCCTCCTGCAGCGGTTCGAGCCGTGCGTACTCCTCCCCCTGCACGCCGTGTGCGTCCGAATCGCCGGACAGGAACAGGGCAAGCTCCGCCTCCAGGTCCGGGACGATGAGATGAACGATCCGGTCCAGGTACGGCAATCGGTTGCCCGCGTCGTCGCGGAGCCAGTAGTCGGGATTGCGCTGCATGACGACGCGCTGGCCGGGCTGGTAGCTCGCGATGGTGAAGGGGCCTGCGCCGATGATCTTGGCGGGGTCCGTGTCGATGTTCCAGGTGTCGTTGAACGTGCCGTCGTCCACGTGCGGTTCGAGGACGTGCTTGGGGTATATCGCCGTGCCCATGGAGCGGAGGAAGGGCGCGAAGGACACGGGCAGGACGCATTGGACGGTGTAATCGTCCAGCGCGGTGACCGTCATCGGCGCCTCGCGCCATTCGCCGCTCTCCTCGTCCAGGAAGCGGAAGTTGAAGGCCGGGTGGGCGCTGGCGGGGATGTCCTGGTTATAGATGATACGGTTGAAGGTGAAGTCCACGTCGTGGGCGGTAAGGGGCTCGCCGTCGTGCCACCGAACGTCACGGCGAAGGTGGAAGACCCACGTCAGGCCGTCCTCCGATCGCTCCCAGGACTGGGCCAGGGCCGGCTCGACCTCGTCGGTCAGCCAGGAGGTCTCGGTCAAACCCTCGAAGAGATAGCCCAGGACGCCCGACGACGACGCATCGGTGGCAATGGCGAGGTTGAAGGTGAGGGGGTCGGAGATGGTGGCGATCGTCAGTACGCCGCCCTGCTTTCCGCCTTGGTACTCGAACTCCTCCACATTCTCTCTCATCCGCTCGACGACGTTCGACGAATCGTCACCGCATGCGACCATCGCCGCACACGCGAGAGCCAGCAACAGCGACAGGAGGAGTCCTTTCTTCATAGCGGATCCTCTCTCGGATTGACGACCGACGTCGAGCGAAAGTCCATGCACTTCCACTGGATTCAATAGTACCATGCTCCACAAACGAGGCTTTGCACGAGCTCCAGCCTGAGCTTCGAGACGCGAGGAGGTGTCCGGGATGGTGCGACAGGCTCCCTCCCGCGTCCTGTCGGCGACGCTGGACCTGCTGTTCCCGCGCCGGTGCGTGGGGTGCGAGGAGGAAGGCAGCTTCCTCTGCACACGCTGCGAGGCGGCACTGCCGCGCCTCTTCCCTCCCTTCTGCCGCCAGTGCGCTCAGCCGCTCGCCTCCAGCGACATGTGCAGCCGCTGCCGGGAGACGCCCCTTGCAGGCCTGGAGGGCATCCGAGCGCCCTATCTCATGGAAGGCGCGGTCCGCGACTGCATCCACAGGCTCAAGTACCAGGACTTCCGGGCCCTGGGCCGGGTGCTGGGCGGACTCTTGGGCTCGCACGTGACGGAGCTGGCGCTGCCGGCCAGCGTGCTGGTCCCCGTCCCCCTGCACCCGCGCCGGCTTCGTGCGCGAGGCTACAACCAGGCGACGCTGCTGGCCCGCGCGGTGGGGCGACAGCTGGGCCTTCCCGTCGCAGAGGGAGTGCTCCGCCGATCGCGGGCCGCTCCCCCGCAGGCGACCTCCTCCGACATGGAGGAGCGGCGGCGCAACGTGGAGGGGAGCTTCACCGTGCGGGACGGGTCCCTGGCCGGAAGCGCTGTGCTGCTAGTCGATGACGTCTGCACCACGGGAAGCACGCTCTCCGCCTGCGCAGGCGCGCTGAAGGCCACGGGCGTCACCTCCGTGTGGGCCGTGACCGTGGCACGGGAGGCATAGGACCGATGTCGCGTGCGGGGCCGGAGGAGTTCACAGGGGTCCGCGCCGTGACCTTCGACCTGTTCGACACGCTGGCGCGCTTCTGGCCGCCCCGCGAGCAGATCCAGGCGCAAGCTCTCCAAGCCTTCGCCATCGAGGTGACGCCCGAAGGCATCGACCGGGGGTACGCCCTGGCAGATGCGTACATGGCGCGGGAGAACGCCAGCGGGGTGCCGGTGCGCATGCGCCCGCCGGAAGCGACGGCGGCCTTCTTCGCCGAGTACGAGCGGCTGGTGCTGCACGGCGCGGGGGTGGAGGTGAGCCGGGAGACGGCATGGCGGGTGTGGCAGGAAGTCCGGAAGATCCGCTACGACCTTGCGCTCTTCGACGACGTGCTGCCCTCCCTGCGACGCCTCAAGGAGCTGGGGCTGGCGCTGGGCCTCATCTCGAACATCAACCGGACAGGGCCGGACCTGTTGCAGAGCCTGGGCCTGGAGGAAGTGCTGGACTGCGCCATCACCTCCCGCGAGGTGGGAGCAGAGAAGCCCCACGCGCCCATCTTCCTGGCGGCGTTGCAGCGGTTGGAGACTACTCCCGCCGAGGCGGTCCACGTGGGAGACCAGTACGCTTCGGACATCGTGGGGGCGCTGGGCGTGGGCATGGGGGCCGTGCTCATCGACCGGTACGGGACCGCTGAGCCCGTGGAGGGTGTCGCCAGCGTCGGCTCCGTCACGGAGGTGGTACGCCTGCTCGGAGGGTGAGCGCAGACGCCCGGCGCGCATGGGGCTTCGCTCGAGGGTGGTGCGTCCGTGTCAAACACTCTCGCACTCTCGCTTACCTGCAGGCACAAGCAACAGCGCGTTCTCTCGCCCCGCCACCAAATCTTGACTCGTTCTCCAGGCTATGGGACAGTCCCTCCGAGGGTCTCGTTACCTCACCCTGGGGCTTGCTCTTCCCAATCCCGCTCTTCGATCTCACCAACCGCCCAAAGGAGGCCCTATGCACCGCAGCCGTATAGGTCTCGCCGCTGCCATCCTCGCCCTGGTTGCGACCGTCGCCTACCTGGGCGTGACCCTCAACACTGCCAGCGCCCAGCTGGAGGAGACGAGCGCGGAGCTCGATGCGACCGCCACAACCCTGACCCAGCAGGAGGCAGCGAACGACGCTCTCTTGGAGGAGACTACCGCGACGCTCCGCAGCCTGACCCAGCAGGAGGCAGCAAACGCTGCACTGGAGCGAACCAACAGCACGCTGCGCTCCGAGAATACGAACCTCCAGGGTTCGCTCGCCGTCGCCAACGCCCAGAACGCCGCCCTGCAGTCGGGACTGGACGACCTTGGGGAGCGCTATAACCAGCTGGATGCTGACCATGCCTCCCTCACAGACCAGCACGACGAGCTCTCGGATACGCACGAGGCACTCAACGTGCTCTATGTCGAGTTGGAGGAAGACCAGAACGCTCTCGCCGTGCGGCACAGCGGCCTACTGGGAGACTTCACCACCCTGAGCACGGACCACCAGACCCTGAGCACCGAACTGGACGCGCTGAAGGGCCAATACCGGACCCTGGCGGAGAAAGCGGGCGAACTGGATCAGGTCGAGGAGCGTATCTCTGAGCTCGAAGGGGAGATCGAGCGCCTGGTGGCCATGCGCCTTCCGCTCATTCTCGGGGATGGTGACCTGGAACGGGGGGGCGTGGCCTGCACCGGCAGCATGGAGCCGGTCCTGACGTGCCTGGACGAGGTCACGTGGCTCCAGGACTTCGATCCTGCGGACATTGTCGTTGGGAGCACGATCGGCTTCTACCCTGCGTGCTGGGAATCCGACAGGGGAATAGCGCACAGGGTCATGGACATCGACGTCCGAGACGGCGTTCGCTACTTCTGGCCCAAGGGCGACGCCAACCCTGAGCCGGACGGCTGTTGGGTGCCGGAGACAAACGTGAGAGGGTATATCGTCGAGATTCACAAGAACGTCAACCCAGAGAACGCCGAGCTGCGGGAAGCCGTCCTCTCGGCGAAGGGGACCTACGAGCAGGCACTGGACGCCTACTATGCGCTCCGGGACCGGTATTGTGCGCGCAACGCAGTGCAATGCACCGTGCCCCGCAGCGTCTACGGGCAGATCCTCCAACTTCACCAGGACGCGGTGAGGGCTCTTTCCCTCTACCGTTGCTGGAGCAAGAACGCTCGGGACTCCGAGTACCCCGGTCACATCCCCTACGATTGCACGTAGCGAACCGGCAGTGCAGGTCTCTGTCCCCAAGCTTGCGCTGGCGCCGCTCCGGCATGGCAGCCACGTCGACAAGCATCCGTGAGGCATCATCGCCATGGCGACCCTCCTGCCTTCACTGCTGCAAATTGACACCCCGCGGGCACCTGCATAGAATGGACACCGCCGACGGATTCCGACGGCACCGGGCGCGACGCTGATCTCAGAGGTGCGCACTGCTGTGAAGCTCATGGAGGCGGTCACCGAGTACCTCCAGTCCCTGAAAGAGGGACGCGTGGAGGGACAACAGGAGCTCTTGAAGTTTGCCCGATGGTTCGGGCGAGAGCGCGCCCTAGCAGAGTTCACACCGCCGGAGATCGGCGACTATGCAGAGCAGGCCACAGCGGGGGCGTCCAACGGAGAGGGGCGTCTTCGCCCCGTGCGGGAGTTCCTCATCTACGCCAAGAAGCGGGGCCTGCTGGAGCGGAACCTCGCCGTCCACCTCAAGGCCCGTCGAACTGGCCGGGGCACACGCCGGCAGGCCCGAGGGCGCCGAGCAGAAGCGGAGACCGTCCGGCTTACGCCGGAGGGGCTTGCCGAGCTGGGTGAACGCCTGGAGCGGCTGCGCGCGGAGCTGCCGCAGGCGGAGGAGGAGATCCGCCGGGCGGCGGCGGACAAGGACGTTCGGGAGAACGCTCCGCTGGAGGCGGCCCGCCAGCACCACGGCCTGATCATGGCCCGCATCCGGGAGCTGGAAGACACCATGACCAGGGCCCAGCTCCTCCAGGAGGGCCAACAGCAGGAGGAGCGCAAGCAGGTCCGCCAGGGCAGCCTGGTCACGCTCAAGGACGTGGCGAGCGGCGAGGAGTTGACGTACCTCCTGGTGGACCCGCGGGAGGCGAACTCGCTGGGCGGAAAGCTCTCCATCGGATCCCCCGTGGGCCAGGCGATGCACGACCGCCGCGAGGGGGATGAAGTCGAGGTCAAAGCGCCCAGAGGATCCTTCCTCTACCAGATCCTTCGGGTCGAGTGACCCTCTCCACCAAGCGAGACGTCCTTTTCATCGCGGTGGCTGCGGCCTTCGGTGTGCCCGCAGCGCTGCTCCGACTTCTCGACCTCGCCGGCGTCATCGAGCTTCACCTGAGCCCCGGCCTGACCGTCCTCATCTTCAGCTCTGCCATCATCGGCTCCGCTTTCCTGCTGTCGTGGGCGGCAGAGGTGGCGCAGAAGGACGTCACGCAGGGGCTGGTGCTTGCGCTGGTGGCCCTCGTGGCGGTCCTGCCGGAATACGCCGTGGACTTCTACCTGACCTGGCAGGCCGGGCAGGACCCCGCGGGCGATTATGTCCACTATGCCACGGCCAACATGACGGGTGCGAACCGGCTGCTGGTGGGCCTGGGATGGCCGCTGGTGATCCTGGTCGCGTGGTACCAGCGACGCAAGCCGCTGCAGCTCGACCGGGCGCTCTCGCTGGAGCTGCTCTTCCTCCTCGCGGCTACTCTGTACGCCTTCACGATCCCGCTCAAGGGCAGCATTGCCCTCTGGGACGGCGCGGTGCTCATAGGCCTGTTCGGGCTGTACCTCTGGCGCAGCGGCAAGGGCGAGTCCGAGGAGCCGGACCTGGCAGGCCCAGCGGCGTTCATCGGGAGCTTCGACCCGCGCACCCGGCGAATTGCCGTGGTGCTCCTGTTCGTCTTCGCCGCCGCCATTATCCTGGCCTCGGCGGAGCCGTTCACCGAGGGGCTGCTAGACGTGGGGGCGGTCGTGGGCGTGGACGAGTTCATCCTGGTGCAGTGGGTGGCGCCGCTGGCGTCGGAGTCGCCGGAGATCCTGATAGCCATGATCTTTGCCTTCAAGAACCAGGCGACGGCCGCGATGGCCATGCTCGTCTCTTCGAAGGTGAACCAGTGGACGTTGCTGGTGGGAAGCCTGCCCGTGGTGTACACGGTCTCCCTGGGACAGGCGACGGCGGAGGGGCTTCCCCTGGACGGGCGACAGTCGGAGGAGATCTGGCTCACCGCGGCTCAGTCGCTGTTTGCCATCATCCTTCTCCTGCGCTGGCGAATCGGCGCTCGGGGCGCACTGGCCCTACTCATCCCCTGGGCCACGCAGCTGGGCTTCACCAGCACCGGGGCGCGCCAAATCTACGCCATCGGCTACATTGTGGCTGCTTTCGGCCTGCTACTGATCGACCCGCTCAGACGACGGGCAGCGTGGGGCCTCGTGCCGCAGGCCCTGGGCAAAGGGCAAGGCGACGCCGGACCGGACTGAGGCGGGGCGCCCAAGCCCCGGACCTCAGGTCTTCCGGTCGCCCCACCATCGCCGGATGCGCTCCGCCACTTCCCGCTCGTACCCCTGGTCGGAGGGCTCGTAGTAGCGCCGTCCCTGCAGACGCGCGGGCAGGTTGTCCATGGCGGCGAAGTGCCCCGGCGCATCGTGGGAGTAGCGGTACCCCCGGCCGTAGCCCATCTCGCGCATGAGACGCGTGACGGGGTTTCGCAGGTGCTCCGGCACGGGATCGTTGCGGCTGGTGTTGACGTCCTCCCGCGCTCTGTTCAGGGCGACGTAGGCGCTGTTGGACTTGGGGGCGGTGGCCAGGTACACCGTTGCCTCGGCGAGGGGGATGGCGCCCTCCGGAAGCCCGACGAAGTGGACCGCCTGCTGGGCAGCCACGGCTATCGGCAGGGCCATGGGGTCGGCCATGCCAACGTCCTCCGCCGCCAGGATGACGATGCGGCGGGCGATGAACATCGGGTCCTCTCCCGCCTCCAGCATTCGGGTGAGCCAGTAGACGCCCGCGTCGGGGTCCGAGCCTCGGACGGACTTGATGAAGGCGGAGATGGTGTCGTAGTGCTGGTCTCCCGCCTTGTCGTAGAGGAGGGAGCGCTGCTGAAAGGCCTCTTCGAGGGTGGCCAGGGAGACGCGCCGGCCTCCGTCGGCGTCCGGCTCCGTGGCAGAGACGGCCAGGTCCAGGCCGTTGAGGGCCACCCGAGCATCGCCATTAGCCATGGCCACGAGGTGGCCCATGGCCTCGGGCGCCAGCTCCGCGCGCAGTTCGCCCAACCCTCGGTCAGCGTCGCCCAGGGCGCGCTCGACGATGAGTCGAAGCTGGTCGTCCTCAAGCTGCCGCAGGGCGAAGACGCGGGAGCGGGAGAGGAGGGGTGCGATGACCTCGAAGGAGGGGTTCTCCGTGGTGGCGCCGATGAAGACGACCGTGCCGTTCTCGACGTGGGGGAGGATGACGTCCTGCTGGGCCTTGTTAAAGCGGTGGATCTCATCGACGAAGAGGATGGTGCGCTGGCCGTGCATGGCGCGCCGCTCCCTGGCGGCCTCGGCGACGCGACGGAGGTCGGCCACGCCGGCGGTGACGGCGGAGACGGGCTCGAAGTGGGAGCTGGTGAGGCCGGCGATGAGGTTCGCCAGGGTGGTCTTGCCGGAGCCCGGCGGCCCCCAGAGCAGCAGCGAGGGAATCTGGTCCGCCTCGATGGCGCGGCGGAGGACCCGCCCCGGCCCGACGACGTGGCCCTGGCCGACGAACTCATCGAAGGAGCGCGGGCGCATGCGGGCGGCCAGGGGCGCCTCCCGCTCGACTCGCTCTCGCGAGGCGTGGTCGAATAGGGTCATGCGGCTACGGCCTCCGGTGGGGGGTGCGGACAAAGAGGGCACACCTCTTGGATTATCTGCGTAAGCGTAGGGGGCGGCAAGAGCTTGTGGGTCCGTACCTAGGTCCCCACACCGCTTCACACTCTTTCTACGCCTATCCCCAGATGCTATGCTAGACGCACTAACCAGTAATGCAAAGGCTTGCTGTTATGGACAGCATAACTCTCAAGAACTTCCGTTGCTTCCGCGAGGAGCAGACTGCTCGCCTAGCCCCACTTACCCTCCTGGTTGGCGAAAACAGCACTGGCAAGACGTCCTTCATGGCCATGGTCAAGGCGGTTCTGGAACTTGCTGTCGGCTTCCATGTCCCAGACTTTAAGGAGAGTCCCTACGATCTCGGAAGTTTCGACGAGATCGCCCATCACCGTGGAGGCAGACCGGGACGAGCGGCTTCTTTCGAAGTAGGATTTGAAGCCACAGCCCAACCAGGGGAGGGTGAAGTTGCAGGTAGCCAACCTCCTTACCAATTCGAGTCTACCTTTGTGAGACGCGGTACTACGCCATTTCCCGGCCGCCGGAAGTATACGCGCGGAGATACCTGGTTCGAGGAGCAGTTTCAGGCGGGAGTCCCCTATAGTCTTCAAGTTGGAACCCACCGAGGAGTATGGGAGAAGCAGCTTCCAGATAGGGTCAAGGCTTGGCTAGATGGACACCATAGCCAAATGCCCCCTCTTGTGCTGCTCCTGAGAGTACTAGTCTTGGACGACGACGGCGTGGAGGTTAGCGACTTCAGACCGTTGCCGGGTTCCCCGGCATTTAAGTCTGAGGATATGGGAAAACTGGAAAGGCTAGCGTTTGATGTCAACGACTTGGAACGGCCGCCTTTCGCAAGCGCGCCAGTACGATCCAAACCGCGCCGTACTTACGATCCCTCGCGCCCTACGCCTGATCCCGAAGGAGACTATGTACCTATGTATCTAGCGGATCTGTTCTTCGGAGACAAGAAGGACTGGCGCGCTCTTGAAAGGAGACTGCAGGATTTTGGAAAAGCCTCCGCTCTCTTCGACGACATATCAATCAAGCCCTTGGGCAGAAGAAGCGAGCCATTCCAGGTACAGGTAAGGAAGGCCGGAGGCGGGCTCAAGGGTCCTTGGCGCAATCTGATCGATGTGGGTTACGGCGTAAGCCAAGCGCTGCCGGTGATAACCGAACTGCTGCGGCCGCACGCACCGCGTCTATTCCTGTTGCAGCAACCAGAGGTACACCTCCATCCCAGAGCTCAGGCCGCTCTCGGGAGCTTGTTCTGTCAAGTCGCAGCTGAAGGTCGGCAGTTAGTGGTTGAAACACACGGCGACTACCTGCTTGACAGGGTGCGCATGGAGGTGAGAGACGGAACTACTGACCTAAAGCCTGACGATGTCTCAATCCTCTTCTTCGAGAGAGGCAACTTGGACGTTCAGATTCACTCGCTCCGAATTGATGAAGAGGGAAATATCCTAGACGCACCAGAGAGCTATCGCAGTTTCTTCATGGAGGAGACTCAGCGGTCCCTATGGCCTCTAACGCGCTGACGTGTGTGCAATCCTCGATACGAACGTTGCGCACGAAGTGTTCGGTGCCGATCGACCGCTAGCAGGCAAGCGATTCTTCCAATGGGTGAACGGTGGAAAAGGGCGCTTAGTCATTGGAGGCAAACTATACGAGGAACTTCTGATGAGCTCTCCTGCCTTCAGGGCTTGGGCCAAGGAAGCTGTGTCTTCCGGAAGAATGAGGGTGGAGAACTATAGCCAGGTTGAACAAAGGGCAGAGGAGCTTGAGATCCAGGGAGAATGCAGATCAGATGATACCCACATCATCGCTCTAGCTCAGATCAGCCGTGCTCGCCTACTGTATTCCAACGATGAAGACTTGCGAAGGGATTTCGTTACCAGAAGTCTTATAGGTAACCCCCAGGGGAAAGTCTATTCTACCCGTCGGATAGGAAGCCGCCGCGGGCGAGTCCATTCGGTGCGTAGGGCTGGAGAGTTCACGTCTACTCACAAGCGCCTGCTCGAGAATAGAAAGCTGTGCATGCAATAGACCATAGGCGTGGATTTGTAAACAAAATCACGTCTCATGCGTAGGCAAGGAGCGCGTCGGCCACTTCCTGGGGATGGGTGATGGGGGCCTCGTGGCCGCAGGCCAGCTCCACCACGTGCGCCCCCGGCAGGGAGGCGGCCATCTCCCGCTGGGCGCCCGGCCAGAGGAAGCGGTCGCGGCCCAGCACGAGGTAGGTGACGGGACAGGCAGGCTCCAGCGCCTCGGGGTCGGGGAGGGCGTCCCAGGGCCGCAGGGGGATGGGGCGCAGGCGCCCGACCACGGCCCGCGCAGCGTCCGGGAAGGGAATGTCGTTGCACAGGAGCATCAGGGCCATCTCCTTCACGAGGCGGACGCTCTCCGGGGGCGTGTTCGGGTAGAGGCGCAGCGCGCCCAAGGCAGCCCTGGTCGGGAGGGGCAGGGTCTCGACGGGGTTGTGAAAGATGTCCGGCACCGCCGCGCCGACGAGGACCAGCGCCTTCACGTCCTTCAACCTTCGCACGAGCTCAAGAGCCAGGAGGCCGGAGAGGGAGTGGACGCCGATGACGGGGTTGCGCAGGCCCGCTTCGTCGACCGTGCGGAGGAGGTCTTTGACGCAGTGCTCGAACGTCAGGTCCAGGGGGTCATCCTGGGCAAAGCGAGCGCCGTGGCCGGGGAGGTCCGGGGCCAGAACCGTGCCCTGCGTGTACATGGCGTGGTAGAGGCCCGTCCGACGCCGCAGGGCGTCCTCCATGGCGCCGACGACACCGTCCCACACCCATCCGCCGTGACCGGGGCCATGGAGGAGCAGGAAGTCCGTCATGCCTCGCCGCCCTCCGCCTGAGCTGCTCGCACGGCCCGGAACAGGTCCTTCTCCTCCTCGGCGAGCACCGTGCGGGGGTCCAGGAGCACTCGCTCCTCCATCACGCGTGCGACGACGGGGACGGGCGCCTGTCGGAGCCTACGAGCGAGTCCATCCGCGCCGCCGGGTCCGGGCGAAAGGGCGACCAGCCACGTTGGCAGGGTTTCGTCGGGCAGGCTGCCGCCGCCAACGGTGGAGCGGCCGGCGATGACGCTCGCGTTGCGGCCGATGGCCGCGGCCCACTCTTCGGCGCGCGCTCTGACCTCGCCCTCGCCGGCGGCGAGCATGCGCCACACGGGAATCTTCTGCGTGGCCTCGCCGCGCAGGTAGTGCAGCAGCGTCGCCGACAGTGCTGCCAGGCTGAGCTTGTCCATGCGCAGGGCGCGGGCCAGAGGATGCCGCGCCAGCCGTTCGACCATCTCTCGCTTGCCCGCGACGATGCCGGCTTGGGGGCCGCCCAGAAGCTTGTCGCCGGAGAAGAGGGCCAGGTCGGCGCCGGCAGCAATGCTCTCCTGGGGCATGGGCTCGTGGGCCAGGCCGATTTCCCTCGTCTCCAGCAGGCAGCCGCTACCGAGGTCATGGAGCACGGGGAGGCCCCGGTCCCGGCTCAACTCCACCAACTCCTCCAGCGAGGCGGCGTGGGTGAAGCCGGAGATGCGGAAGTTGGAGGTGTGGACCTTCAGCAAAGCCGCGGTCTGCGGCGACACAGCGTCGCCGTAGTCGCGGACGTAGGTGCGGTTGGTCGTGCCCACTTCGACCAGCGTTGCGCCCGACTCGCGCATGACGTCGGGGATGCGGAAGCCGCCACCGACCTCCACCGCCTCACCGCGGGAGACGATGACTTCCTGTCCGTGGGCGAGGCCGGCCAGGGCCAGCAGCAGCGCCGAGGCGTTGTTGTTGACCACCAGCGCCGCCTCCGCCCCGGTGAGGGCGGTGACAAGAAGCTCAACGCGGCTGTGGCGGGACCCTCGAGCGCCCGCCTCCAACTCGTACTCCAGGTCGGAGTAGCCTTCAGCGGCGGCAGCAACCGCCGACTGCGCATCCGCGCTGAGCGGCGCGCGGCCCAGGTTCGTGTGGATGATCACTCCGGTGGCGTTGATGACGCGCCTGGGACTGGGGCGCCAGAGGGCGGTCGCCCTGTACTCCACGGCCTCGGCGAGCGCATCGATGGACTGTGCGGGGCCGCCGCGGGCGATCGAGGCACGTGCGCGGTCGAGCTCCCTTCGCACGAGGTCTGTGACCGGCTCCCGGGCGAAGTCCGCAAGGAGCCGCTCCAGCCGCGGGTGGCCAAGCAGCCGATCCACGCCGGGCAGGCTGCGAAGGCGGGCCAGTGCTGTCGGTCCGGTGGTCGTCACAGACGTCTCCGTCGGCTAGTCTAGCACGCCCACGCCCGGAGCCGCGCTCACTCGTCCTCTGGGTACGCGCAGTCCGGCTCGCGCTCCTCGATGGCCTGACGCAGGGCCTCCACCTCCCGTCGCAGCCCGCGCTCCTTGCGCGAGATGAAGAAGAGGTAGGCGAAGAAGGCGAGCCAGGTCAATGCGAAGGCGGCAAACAGGTAGGGGAGATAGGCCTCGGGATCGCTGCCCTCCTGTGCCGGTGCGGCGCCCAGCATGAGCGCGCCGGCCACGGCTGCGAGAAGAACGAGGGCCAGTCGATTAGTCATATCGTTGTCGGAGGACCTCCAAGGCCTCCTCGTGACGCCGCAGGCGGTACCGCTGGGACAGCAGCAGGCCAAAGAGGGCGGTGAAGGCGACCAAGCTGAGCATGAGGGCAAGGTACATGGAGCTTTCGAGGGAGCCCTCCTCGGCCAAAGGGCCGACGACCGCCTCGGGGTGAACGTCGCGCCACCACTTGGCGGCCATGTAGACGATGGGAACGTCGAAGAAGCCGATGATGCCCACCACGGCTGCGTATCGTGCGCCCTGGCCGCCAACTGGGCCGTAGGCGCGCAGCATGAGGTAGCCTGCGTAGATGAGCCACAGGAGGAGCGAGGTGGTGAGCTGGGGCGACCAGGTCCACCAGACCTGCCACGAGGCCTTGGACCACAGCACGCCCGTTACGAGCAGTAGGCTCATGAAGAGCATGCCGATCTCCGCGGAGGCGAAGGCCAGGCTGTCCCACCAATCACCGCCTCGCCAGAGGTAGGCGACGCTGGCAACGAAGACGACGCCGAAGGCCAGGAAGCCCACCCAGGCCAGTGGAACGTGGAAGTAGAAGATGCGCTGGGACACGCCAAGCACCGCGTCGGTGGGGACCCAGAGGAAGATGAGGGAGAGGGAGGCCAGCATGAGCGCGCCGCCGGCCAGAAGGGGTGCGGTGCGGACGGCCAGAGCAGCCACTACTCCCCCAGAACGTAGTCGAAGGTGATAGCGCCGAGGACGAGGAAGACTGCATCGAAGGCGGCGATGAGACCCAACCAGCGGCTGTAGTCGCTCCAGGCGTCGCCTTCGAAGATCGCCCCCGTCGCCTCGACCGCGGCAATGATAACAGGAACGAGAATCGGAAAGAAGAGAACGGGCAGCAGGACCTCCCTGGCCCGGGTGTTGACGGCCATGGCGGAGAAGACGGTCCCGACGGCGGCAAAACCAATGGTGGCGAGCAGGGCCAGCAGCCAGAGCTCCAGATGCCAGATGGGCAGGTTGAAGAGCGCGGCGAAGACCGGGAACGTGAAGGCTTCGACCACCAGCAGGAAGACGAGGCTGCCCAGCATCTTGCCGACGTAGAGGACGTCGCGTCCGACGGGGCAGAGCATCAGTCCCTCGATGCCGCCATCCTCTTTCTCCAGGGCGAAGGTGCGGGTGAGGCCCATGGCGCCCGAAAAGACGAAGGCTAGCCACAGCACTCCAGGGGCGACGACCGCGACGAGAGCGGGCCTGGGCTCGATGGCGAAGTTGAAGACCACGACCACCAAGACCGCGAAGAGGAGGACGGGCACGATCACCTCGCGGGTCCTGGCCTCCAGCAGGAGGTCCTTCCAGAGGATGGCGACGACGGGGCCCCAGAAGCTCCTCATGCCGCCACCCCCGTATGCCGGGCGTAGGCCTCCCGGAAGGCGGGGGCATCGGCCGAGTCCCATGTGCCCTCGTGGGCGACGCGGCCGCGGGAGAGGATGACGGCCCGATCCGCCAGCGCCAGCCCCTGCTCGACGTTGTGCGTCGTGACGATGGCGCTACCTCCGGAGCTGCGGTGGGCATCCAGGATGCCGGCCAGCAGTCCCTGGGCCTCCTGGTCCAGGCCCGCGTCCGGCTCGTCGAGGAGGAGGAGTGGCGGGCTGTGGAGCAGGGCCCGCGCCAAGGCCGCCCGCCTCTGCATGCCGTTCGATAGGGTACGCACACGGAGGTTGAGGACGGGAGTCAGCGCGAGCTCTTCGCCAACCTCTGCAATTCGGCCGACGACATCCTTAAGTCCGTACATACGCCCGTAGAACTGGAGGTTCTCGCGGACGGTCAGGGCGC
The DNA here is from genome assembly GCA_965249315.1 of Dehalococcoidia bacterium. Classification (GTDB taxonomy): domain Bacteria; phylum Chloroflexota; class Dehalococcoidia; order Lucifugimonadales; family UBA1127; genus CBDBGD01. The sequence continues at coordinate 517,509 of OZ252225.1, forward strand.
CATAGAGGAGGTTGCGATGGGTCGTGACGCCCACCATGCTCCGCACGCGTCCGGCGTCGCTGTGCAGGGCTATCCCTCCAAGGTGCACGGCGCCGCCGGTGGGGCGGGTGAGCGTCGCCAGGACGCGGATGAGCGTGGACTTGCCGGAGCCGTTGGGGCCGAAGACCGCGAGGTGTTCGCCCCACGCCACGTCCAGGTCCACGCCCCGGAGCGCCGGAGTAGGTCCGTAGAAAACCCGCAACTGTGATACCTGGACGGCTGCGTTCACTCCACTCTGCCCTCTGCTTAAGCAGCTATGATAGTGCACCTTACAGATAGGGAACAAGGCAGGGGTTCGCGGGCGCGCAGGGTTGCGCATCAGGGGTCGCGGTGGTAGACTAGCAGGGTCAGCCCGGGGCCGTAATTGGCTATCTGGTGTTCCACCATAAGTCTCCCGAAATCGAGCGGAGACGTGCGGGAAAGTGGGTTTCGAGCCCACTTTCTTTATTCGTAGGGAGAGAGACGGAGGCGAAGAGATGAAGAGCGACTTCCTCATCGCCGTGACCCAACTGGCAGCAGAGCGCGGACTGCCCAAGGAGAGCGTGGTGGGCGCGGTTGAAGCCGCGCTTGTGTCTGCTTACAAGAAGGACGCCTACGCCGCCGGGTACAACATCACTGTCCGCCTCAACCCCAACGACGGGGAGATCAAGGTGTACGTCCTGAAGGACGTGGTGGAAGAGGTCACCGAGCCGCGGCGCGAGATCGACGTTGAAGAGGCCCGAAAGTACAAGAGCGGCGCCGTTCTCAACGACACGATCGAGATGAACGCCACCTTCCCGATGGCGGGGCGCATCGCTGCGCAGACGGCGAAGCAGGTGGTCCTCCAAAGGCTGCGTGAGGCCGAGCGCGAGCTGGTGCTGGCCGAGTACGCCCCCCGCGTGGGAGACATCCTGGGCGGGCGCGTGGAGCGCCTGGAACCCCATGGCCTGGTGGTGAGCCTGGGCCGGACCGAGGCGCTCCTACCCCGCGAGGAGACGGTGACCACGGAGCGGTACCGCTCCAGCCAGACCCTCCAGTTCTACCTTCAGGAGGTGGCCAGGACAACGCGGGGGCCGGAGCTCATTCTCTCCCGCTCCCACCCAAACCTGGTGCAGCGCCTCTTCGAGCGCGAGGTGCCGGAGATCTTCAACGGCATCGTCGAGATCAAGGCCGTGGCACGGGAGGCGGGCTTCCGCAGCAAGCTGGCGGTGTCCTCCCGTCAAGAGGGCGTGGACCCGGTGGGCTCGTGCGTTGGCCTGCGCGGCATTCGAATCCAGAACATCGTGACGGAGCTACAGGGCGAGAAGATCGACGTTGTGCAGTGGAACGAGGACCCGACGGTCTTCATCGCCAGTGCGCTGAGCCCCGCCCAGGTCCTTCGGGTGGAGCTTCGCAAGGGCGAGCAGAGCGCGTCGGTGACGGTCCCGGAGCGGCAGCTCTCGCTGGCCATAGGCCGGGAGGGCCAGAACGTGCGGCTGGCGGCCAAGCTGACGGGCTGGAACATCGACATCCTGAGCCCCGAAGAGACTGCATCGAGGCAAGAGCGCGCGGCGCCAACCGTGGAGGCGGCGCCGCAGACGGCCGCGGCAACCGCGGTGGCGAAGGAAGCCGCTCCCGCGCCGGTGGAGACTGTCACTGAAGTCGAGCAGCCGGTGGAGGCCGAACAGCCCGTTCCGGTGGATGCCGTCGATGGCGTCGAGCCGGAGGGAGCGCTACCGGAAGTGTCTGCAGAGGAGGAGGTCCTGGCCGAGGTGGAAGGGCTGGAGGCCGAGCCGGAGGTGGTGGTGGAGCCAGAGCCGGCAGGCCTCTCCGCCGACGACGAGCGGCTCTGGATTGTGCCCGCGGCCGTCAACGAGCCCTCCGTCCTTCGCTTCGCGGAGGACATCCTGCCGGGACGGGGTGAGCGCTCCGATCGCGACCGGACCAGGGGAAAGTCCCGGAGAGGCAGACGGACGCGGTCCTAGGCCAGGCCGATGCCATGAGGGTCAGACACATCCCCACCCGCACCTGTCTGGGGTGCGGGCGCAAACGGGCAAAGCACGAGATGGTGCGGCTCGTTCGGACGGCAGAGGCCACGGTAGAAGTAGACCAAACAGGAAAACGAGCGGGGCGAGGAGGATACCTCTGTCCTCAGCGCACCTGCTGGGAGACCGGTATACGCCGCGAAGGGCGATTGGAACGCCTCCTCCGAGGCGCCATCGCTCCCGCAAGCAGGCAGGCCCTCCTGGAGTACGTCCAAGAGATGGAGGGAAGTAAGGGAGAATCGGATGACCACTGACGGAAACGGCAAGAGCGCCGCACAGCCAGCCCCAAGCTCGACCGCGCGAGGTGGACGAGCAGGACAGGCCGCGGCCGGAACGGCCGTCCAGCGGGACATCCGGCTGCCTTCCGTCGTTGTCGTCTCGCAGCTTGCGGAGGCCATGGACGTCGAACCTGTCGACGTTATCAAGCGTCTCATGCGCAACGGGGTGATGGCGGCCATCAACCAGGCCATCGACGTCCAGACTGCGGCGCAGGTGGCGGCCTTCTTCGGCTTTCGGGTGCTGGCCCAAGACACCGCGACGCGAGGGACCCGGCGACAGGGCACGGCTACTGCTTCAACTGAAGAAACCGCGAACCTGACCGGGCGCGCCCCGGTCGTCACGATCCTGGGCCACGTGGACCACGGCAAAACCACGCTGCTGGACACCATCCGCAAGAGCAACGTGGTGGCCAAAGAGGCCGGCGGCATAACCCAGCACATCGGGGCCTACAAGGTCGACTACAAGAGCAACCCCATCACCTTCCTGGACACGCCGGGCCACGAGGCCTTCACAGCCATGCGCGCCCGCGGGGCCCAGGCGACGGACATCGCCGTGCTGGTGGTGGCCGCCGACGACGGTGTGATGCCCCAGACGGTGGAGGCGCTGGACCACGCCCGTGCTGCCAAGGTACCCATCGTGGTCGCCATCAACAAGGTGGACAAGCCGGGCTCCGATACGGACCGGGCGAAGCGGCAGCTGTCCGAACAGGGGCTGCTCCCGGAGGAATGGGGAGGCGACACCATCATGGTGCCGGTCTCAGCCCTCCGCGGCGACGGCGCCGAGGACCTGCTCGAGAGCATCCTGGCCGTGGCGGAGATCGCGGAGTTGAAGGCGGACCCGACGCAGTTGGCCCGCGGCGTGGTCATCGAGGCGAAGATGGACAAGAGCCGGGGGCCCGTGGCCACCGTGCTGGTGCAGGACGGGACCCTCCAGGTATCGCAGGCGGTGGTGGCCGGAGAGAGGTGGGGCCGAATCAAGGCCATGGTCTCCGACGGGGGAGAGCGGGTCAAAGAGGCCGGGCCCTCCAGCCCGGTGGAGATCCTGGGCCTGGACGGCCTGCCGCAGGCGGGAGACCCAATCCTCGTTCTCGCGGACGAGCGGGGGGCAAAGGCGCTGGTGGAAGAGCGGCGCCGCGCACAGGCAGCCCTGCGAGCGGCTTCGTCCGGCCTCTCCCTGGAGGACGTTGCCGCCGGCATCCGATCAGGCCAAGTCCAGGAGCTTCCTCTCATCGTCAAGTGCGACGTGCAGGGAAGCATCGACGCGGTGCGGAGCGGGCTGGAGCGGCTCTCCATGGAGACGGCCCACATTCGCATCCTCCACGCTGCGGCGGGCACCATCAACGAGAGCGACGTGCTCCTGGCGACGGCCTCCAAGGCAATCATTGTGGGCTTCAACACCCGGGTCGAGCCCGGCGCGAGCCAGATAGCGGACCAGCGGGGCGTGGACGTTCGTCTGTACAACATCATCTACCGGCTCACGGAGGAGATGGAGCAGGCACTGCGCGGGTTGTTCCGCGAGGAGGCGCGGGAGGTGGTGGAAGGCCATGCGCAGGTCCGGGCCGTGTTCGGCATCCCGCGCCGCGGCCGGGTGGCCGGCTGCCAGGTGGTGGACGGTCTGCTTCGCCGCGGGGCGCAGGTCCGAGTGCTGCGCAACGGCGAGGTTCTGCACACAGGGCCGATGTCGAGCCTCCGCCGCTTCAAGGACGACGTTCGGGAGGTTACACAGGGGTTCGAGTGCGGCTTGGGCCTGGAGGGGTTCAACGACTTCCAGGAAGACGACGTGCTCGAAAGCTTCCGCCTCGAGGGTGGGGACTAGCCCCACTCGGGGGCGACGTCGCCAGCCAGCTTCGGCGAGCCCTCCATCCCGGTACGACACCCCCAGCGTTGAGCGAGGTCCTCCATGGCGCGCAGAATGGAGCGGGTCAATCAGCTGCTGCGAGAGGAGCTCAGCCACCTGACGCAGCGGCAGCTCAAGGACCCCCGGTTGGGCACGCTCATGACCATCACCGAGGTCGACGTCTCACCCGACCTCCGACACGCCCGCGTCTACGTCAGCGTGATGGGCGACGCGGAGGAGCAGCAGGCCGCCATCGAGGTCCTGTCGGCGGCGGCGGGGTTCCTGCGCCGCGGTCTCCGAGGCCGCCTCAAACTGCACCATATTCCGGACCTCCAATTCCAGCAAGACAGAGCCATGGAGCACGGGACCCACCTGCTGACGCTGATCGACCAGGTCAGCCACACCACCGTGCAGGACGAGGGAAGGGACCAATGATCGTCCACGGGCTGCTGAACCTGAACAAGCCCGGCGGGCCCACGTCGATGGACATGGTGCGGAGGATCAAGCGGCTGACGGGTGTGCGGAAGACGGGGCACGGCGGAACGCTGGACCCCATCGCGAGCGGGGTGCTGCCCATCTGCCTGGGCCAGGCCACGCGCCTTATGAGCTACCTGGTGGACAGCACCAAGGTGTACGAGGCGCGACTGCGACTGGGCGTGGCCACGGACACCCTCGACTCGACGGGCGCCGTGACGGAAACGGCGGACCCTTCGGGGGTGACCCGCGAAGCGTTTGAGCGTGCGATGGGAGAGTTCCGCGGCCCGCTTCTCCAGGTGCCGCCTATGTACAGCGCACTGAAGAAGGGTGGGGAGCGCCTCTACGAGCTCGCCCGCGCCGGCGTGGACGTGGTACGGGAGCCACGGCCGGTGGAGGTCATGCGCCTGGAGCTCAAGGAGTGGGCGCCCCCCGAAGCGACCATCGAAGTGGAGTGCGGGCGCGGCCTCTACGTGCGGTCCCTGGCCCACGACCTCGGCCAGGCGCTGGGCTGCGGGGCCCACCTCACCGGACTGGTGAGGCTGCGGACCGGGCCCTTCTCGCTGGAGGACGCGGTCACCCTGGAGCAACTGGAAGAGGCTGCTACTGCGGAGCGGTGGCAGGCCTTGCTCTCTCCTCTCGATTCAGTGGTGCAACATCTTCCGGCGGCCGTTGTCAGCCCCACCGTGGCCTCCTCCGTTCGCCAGGGCAGGCGCGTAGCCCTGGGGATGTGGGGCGGAGCGGGCGCCCTGCCCGAGAGCGCCTGCCGCCTCTACACCACGGATGGCCGCCTTGTGGCGCTAGCCAGCTACAACCAGAACATGGGACTCTGGCAGCCGACGCTCGTGTTCGACGTGTCCTCGCAGGGCGCCGAGACGCCCGAGGTCTACGCCTCGCCATAGGTCAGGTTGGTTTACACCACTCTGGCAGCCAACTAGAATGTTCCTATCCCAACCGGGGAAAGTCGAGGGGTGCCATGGGAATGGCCTCACGTTTCACGACCATCGTCAAAGCGAAGATGACCAAGCTGTTGGACCGCGCGGAGGACCCGCGAGAGACGCTGGACTACGCGTACGAGCGCCAGCTTGAGACGATGCGCAAGGTCAAGCAGGGCCTGGTGGAGGTGGTGGCGGCGAAACGGCGCCTGCAGTACCAGGCTGAGCGGGTCCGGGGGGACATCCCCAAGGTGGAGCAGCAGGCACAGCAGGCGCTGGGCCTGGGCCGCGAGGACCTGGCCCGCATCGCACTGCAGCGCAAGCAGACGGCGCTTGCGGAACTCCAAGGGTTGGAAGAGCAGATTGAAGGCCTCGAGCAGGAGCAGGAGCGGCTCACCCAGGCGGAGCAACGGCTGAAGTTCAAGGTCAACTCCTTTCGCACGCAGAAAGAGGTCATCAAGGCCCAGTACACCGCGGCCGAGGCATCCGTCAAGATCGGGGGCGCTCTGTCAGGCCTCTCGGAGGAGATGGCGGACGTGGGCAGCGCCGTGGAGCGTGCGCAGACCAAAACGGAGCAGATGCGGTCCCGCTCGGCCGCCATCGACGAGCTGGCCAGCGTTGGGCTGCTGGACGACTTTACGCAGCTCCAGGACCCGGTGGGGCAGGAGCTGGCCAAGCTGTCCGCCGAGCAGAACGTGGAGCTGGAGTTGGAGGCTATGAGAATGAAGCAACAGCTTCCGCCAGGCTCCTCCACATCCATCTAGGAAATACCAGGGGGCACGTGTGATCATACGCATCCAGGGCGAGGGCCAGTACAGGGTGCCCAGCGCGGTGCTGGACGACATCAACGATGCAGACAACCGGCTGGTGGTGGCGGCCGCGGCCTCCGACGCGGAGGCCTTTTCCCGCCTCTACCAGGAGATGCTGGACCTGGTGGTGGGCCAGGGTGTCGCGCTGTCAGCCGACGAAATCCTGGAGTCGGACCTGATCCTGCCGCGCCGGGACATCGACTTCGAGGAGGCCCGGGCCCTGTTCGTGGGCGAAGGGCTGATCCCCGGCTGAACAGCCCTGCCCGGTTTGCCCCTCCCCGCGCGCTTCTGCTACCATTGATATGCGATTGGGGAGTCGTCTAGCGGTAGGACGGCAGACTCTGAATCTGCTAGCCGTGGTTCGAATCCACGCTCCCCAGCCAGATGGCGCATTCGTCTAGTGGCCAAGGACACCGCCCTCTCAAGGCGGAGACCACGGGTTCGAATCCCGTATGCGCCACCACACACCCTCAGCAGAGCCGCCATCCGTCTCACGCAGAGAGGCTAGCCACCAGTGGACGCGAACCGGAAGCGCACTCTCCTACTTCTCGCCGGCCTTGCCGCTGCGGTGGGCGCTGTGGCCCTGATCATCTTTTTCGTCGCTCTCGTCGGCTTCGATGCAGGTCCTCTCGCGAAGAGATCCGACCGAACGCTTACCCTGATCTACTGGCAAGCTCCTTCCACGCCCAACCCGTACCTCTCCGGGGGGTACAAGGACCGAGACGCCGGGGCCATCACGCTGGAACCGCTGGCCAAGTACGGTCCCGACGGCGTGCTCGTCCCGGCCCTCGCGGCTGACATCCCAACGTTGGACAACGGCGGCGTCTCAGCGGACCTGACGTCCATCACGTGGACGCTCCGGGACGACCTCTCATGGTCCGACGGCAGCAACCTGACCGCGCACGACGTGGTCTTCACGTGGCAGTACTGTACCGACGAAGCGACCGGGTGCACGGCCAGCGGCGCTTTTTCCGACGTGACGTCAGTCGAGGCCCTGGACGACCTGACGGTGAGGGTCACCTTCCACGCCGCGACGCCGTACCCGTACACCGCCTTCGTGGGGACGGGCGTACCGGTCATCAGCCGGGAGCAGTTCGCCGATTGCGTCGGCGCGGCGGCCTCCGGCTGCGAGGAGGAAAACTTCGCCCCCCTGGGTCCGGGCCCTTATCGCATCACTAGCTTCACGCCCGACGCGATCGCCGTCTACGAGCGCAACCCGCACTACTACGGAGAGAAGCCGTACTTCGACAAGGTCATCCTCAGGGGCGGCGGCGATGCCCAGTCCGCAGCACAGGCCGTGCTGGAGCATGGCGACGCCGATTACGCCTGGAACCTCCAGATAGACCCTGGCGCCCTCGCCACGATGGAGACCGCCGGCAGGGGGACAGTGGTGTCTGCCTTCTCCAGCCTGGTGGAACGCATCGTCCTGAACCAGACCAACGCCGACCCCGCCCTAGGCGCCGACCGCTCCGAGTACCTGGACGGCGCTAATCCGCATCCCTTCCTGACCTTCACTCCCATCGCCCAAGCGATGTCCATGGCCATAGACCGCAGCGCGATCTCAGAGACGCTCTACGGATTCGCCGGCCAGCCCACGTGCAACCTCATCGTTGGGCCTCCGGTCTACGTCTCCACCGCCAATGACGGCTGTCTCGCCCAGGACATTGAGGGGGCAAACGCGCTCCTCGACGACAGCGGGGTCCTGGACTCCGACGGCGACGGCATTCGCGAGCACAACGGCGTCCCTCTTCGCCTCGTCTTTCAGACCTCGACGAATGAGGTCCGTCAGGAGACCCAGACCTTGGTGAAAGAGTGGTGGCGGCAGGTCGGCATCGAGGCCGAGCTCATCCACCATGACGCCGCCGCGTTCTTCGGCGGCGACCCGGTGGCCGACAGGGACAAAGTCTACAGCCGCTTCTACGCAGACGTGCAGATGTACGCCACCGGCCCAGACATCGACCCGCAGCAATACCTCTTCGGCCTGACGTGCACCGAGGTCCCCACCCCCAGCAACAACTGGGGAGGCAGCAACGTTCCACGGGCGTGCGACCCCGAGTTTGATGCGCTGGTCGAAGAGATTACCCATACCCCCATCGGCCCGGACCGCACTGCGCTAGTCAAGCGCATGAACGACATTCTGGTGCACGGCTACTACGAGATTCCACTGGTGAACCGGGGAGTGGTCTCCGCCCACCTCAACACGCTCAAGGGCGTGCGCATCAACGGCTGGGACAGCGAACTGTGGAACATCGCGGAGTGGCGCCGCTGAACGCCCCCCGATACGAAGCAGGGGTCCACCGTTGGACATGATCATGGCTTCGGACGGGGAGACTACCTTCATGTACCGTGTGGGCGGCATCGCCGTGCACGACGGTCATCTCCTCGTCGAGCACAACGTCATCTACGACTACTGCTTCGTCCCTGGCGGTCGTGTCGAGTACGGTGAGAGCGCGGCAGAAGCGCTGGCACGGGAGCTCTACGAAGAGCTCGGCGAGGGGGTGGAGGTTGGGCGCCTTGTCCTCGTGACCGACAACTTCTTCGAGCACGGGGACGAGCGTTTCCAGGAGGTTGCGCTGTATTTCCTAGTGGCCCTTGCCCCCGGATCGAAGATTCTCGGCCGGGATGGTGTCTTCGAAGGGGCCGAGCCGGGAACCAAGTTCCGGTGGATACGCGTGGACGAGGCCGAACAAGCCGTCCTCTTCCCGGAGCTCCTCAGGGCGCGCGTGCGGGCGATACCCCAGACGCCCGAGTACATTGTCGAACGCTGAGGGCAGACTGCCGCTGGCAATCCTCCCCTTGGTTCGCTCTCCACTCCAGGGCTTTAGCCGAAGAGAGGGCTGACCGCCTAACCTTCGATGGGGGTCAGGACAATCTCTTCCAGGTGGGGCAGGCCAAGGGGCAATATCCTGAAGCCGTGCACGTGCGGGCGCACTAGGACATAGTCCTTGACGTGGAAGAGCGGGATGATGCCTGCATCGTCCATGAGCAACTGCTCTGCCTCGCGGTACAGGGTGAGGCGAGTTTCGAGTCTCTGCTGCACCCGGGCGCGCTCCACCAAGTCATCGAAGACGCCGTTGGCGTACCTGGCGTCATTGGCCTTTGAGTGCAGCAGAAGGTCAAGAAAGTTCTCCGGGTCAGGGTAGTCCGCCACCCATCCGTACACGTACAGATGCTTCCCCACTGATTCCAGCTGGTAGAAGTAGTCCTCCGGGTCGAGCAGGTCCAGCTGCACCGTCACGCCCAGCACCTGCTGCCATGCGTCCAGCATGAACTGGACGCTCTGCGGCGGAGCGCCATCTCTGTCCACAGCGGTGAAGACGATCTCCGGGAGGTCGTCAGCATACTGCGAGTCCGCAAGTGCCTGGCGCGCCGCCTCCGGGTCGAAGGGGATGCCCTGCAGCGTCTCCGAGTAGCCGGGGATTCCGGGGGGCAGCAGCCCATTGGCGAACTGGACGTTCCCTTCGTACAGCTCCTCGATGAGCCGCTCGCGGTCCAGCGCCATCGCGAAGGCGCGCCGGACATTCCTGTCGTCGAAGGGCGGACGCGTCCCGTCCAAGACCACGAAGTAGCTGGTGAGCTGGTCATACTCGCGCAGGTCCGCACTCAGAACCGGGTCCGCCCGCAGCCGGTCGAGCGAGCCTATGCCGACATACAACCCATCCCAGGCGTCCGTCTCGTACATGTCCAGCGCGGAGGCTCCGGGAAGGGCCACGCGGGGCGAGATGATGTGCTCCAGGGCGACCGGCGCATGGTAGCCGTCGAAACGCTGGAGGATGATGACCTCTTCGGGCTCCCATCGCAGCAGCTTGTAGGGGCCGGAGCCGTTGATCTCTTCGCTCATCGACCGGTCAGGCCCTAGGGCCTCCACCGTGTGGCGGTCGACAACGGAACTGACCGGGTAGGCCAGCTTCGCCAGGAAGTACTTCTTCGGCAGGTCGATGGTGATGCGGACGGTGCGCTCGTCCACCGCTTCCACGCCGGCGACCGTTGTGGCGTCACTCTCCAGCTTCTCATGTACGCCTACGATGTCGCCAAGGTAGAGGGGCGCTGTGTCGCTGTGCAACTCAGGGTCGGTGGCGCGCTCTAGGGAGTAGACGAAGTCGTCCGCCGTGATGGGGCGGCCGTCGTGGAACGTGATGCCGTCGCGCAGTGTGAAGGTGTAGACCGTACCCGTTTCGTCGACCTCCCATCCCGCGGCCAGGTTGGGCTCTACGACAAAACCGTTGCCGAAGCGAACGAGGCCGCTGAACATGCTGCCGACGAAGAGGACAGAGATCGTCTCCCTGGCGAGGGCGGGGTCGAGGGTAGAGGGTTCGCCCAGGGGCATCGTGAAGGCGCGGTCCCGTGCGATGCCGTAGGGGGCGGGCGGGAAGCTCGTGAAGCTACCGAGCATGGTGTCGAACACGTCCTGGAGCTGCTCCGCCTCGTTCGCCGCAGTGGAGAGGGTAAGCACGAAGGTGAGTCCGCCCCGCCGGGCAACCTGTACCAGAAGCACGTTCTCCCCATCCTCGGACGTGATCCGGGCGCGCTCAGCCTCAGAGCCGTCGGCGAGGGTAACCGAGCCATGGACCTCAACTTCGACGGCCGCATCCTCCAGCACGAGCTCATCGAGGGCGGTCTCCAGCCTAGCGCTCAGAGGCGCGTCGGGGGGGCCGAACACGGTCACCAAGTTCAGACTTGAGGGGCCGTCGTCGCTGGCAAGGGTCACCCACTCGCCAGGGGCGTCAAGCGTGGTGGCCGTCCACTGCTGTGGGTACCGGAGGGAAGCGCCGATCTCCTGGTTCTCATAGGACGTGTACGCAACGGGCGCGGGCGTGGCAGTCGGGTCGGGCGCGGGCGTGGCTGTCGGCGTGGGTTCGGGGGTCGCGGTCGGTGTGGGGGTAGCCGTCGGCGCCGGGGTCTCGACGGCCGTGGGTGTGGGCGTCGGCGCCGGCGCATCGTCAGAACACGCGAAGGACGCCGCCAGCAGGAGCAGGGCCGCACAGGACAGTAGCTTCGACACGATGCGCACCGCCACGCTCATAAACTAAGCAGCCCCCACCGGTGAAGGAGGCCACCATCGACGATTATATCCCGGGGCCCTCAATGCGAGCCAGTTGAAGCGCCGACGTACTGTTCGCGAACGTCGCCGCACCAGGACCGACCTCTCTCCCTCCGGAGCCTCTTGACGGCCCTTGCCAGGCCATATACAATACAATAACAGATACTCAGTATCAATAACGATGCAATTTTGAGACTGGCAGCGACACTACGATGACGGCAACAGGAGTCGGCTCTCCCGCGGCCGAGCAGATTCTGCAGGCGCTGAAGGGGAGAGGATATCGGAACACCACGCCCCGCCGAACTCTGGCGTTCGCCATTGCTGATCAGGACCGGCACTTCACAGCCGAGGGCCTGCGTCAGCAACTGCCGCCCGATCTGGGGAGGGCGACGGTCTACCGAATCCTCAAGATCCTGGTCGAAGCCGGCGTCCTGTGTCGCGTGATGCTGGAGGACGATGAGCTCCACTACCAGCTGAGCCACCGCGACCACCATCACCATTTGCTCTGCGTGGAATGCGGTATGTCCCAGGACCTGACGGGCTGCGACATCGAGGAGGCGCTGGCCAGCGCTTCCGCCCTCCACGGCTTCGAGCTGAGCGGGCACCGGCTGGAAGTCTACGGACGCTGCCGGGACTGCCTTCGAGGAGACCATTTGGAGGAGCATCCCCTTCCGGACGACGCTGTTCATGCCAAGTAGACATCACAGAAGGAGGGAGTCTTGTTACCCAGTGCATTGAAGTCCTTTGGCGCCGTGCTCGTCATGTCGCTTCTGCTGATCGCCGCCGCGTGCGGCGAGGACAGCCCGGCAGCGGACGCACCACAGAACCAGTCCGCAACGCAGACGACTCAAGCGGCTGAGGCGACTCTAGTAAACGTCGCCACCACGAGCAACATCATTGCTGACTGGGTGAGCATCGTGGGGCAGGACCGGGTGAGCGTCTTCGCCATGCTGCCGCCGAATGCCGACCCTCACACCTTCCAGCCAGGAGCGCGCGACGTGGCACGCGTCGCGGACGCAGACGTGGTGCTCAGCATAGGTCTGGGCCTGGAGGAAGCGTGGCTGACGGACCTGCTGACCAACACCGCAAAGGATGAGTCGGCCATCATCGAGCTGGGCGAAGGCGAACGCATCGATGCGCTCGAGTTCGCCTCAGGCCACGCCGGTGAGGTTGAACTGCTGGAAGGACTGAGCCACATCGTGCACGAGGTGGAGGAGGGCGAAATCAGCGCAGAGGAGGGCCTGGAGGAGGTGGCGGAGCTGCTGGCGGCCATGGAGGCCATGGAGGAGCACCACGAGGAGGAGGAGGAAGCGGGTGAGGAAGAGCTGCCAGCGATGATTGAAGAGCTGCTGGCCATGGTACAAGCCGGCGGGCTGGATCCTGAGGAAGCGATCGAGGAGTTGGAACACCTCACCGAAGAGGGCGAAGAGGGGCACGAGGGCCACGGCCACGGCCTGCTGGACCCCCACTTCTGGTTCGACCCGCTGCGGGTGAAGGAGGCGGTCAGCAGCATCGCCGCGAAGCTCTCGGAACTCGACCCGGAGGGCGCTCAGGTCTACCAGGCCAACGCTTCCGCCTACAACCAGGAGCTGGACGCCCTGCACGCCTGGATCCAGGAGGAGGTGGCGAAGCTGCCTGCCGATCGTCGGAAGCTGGTCACGTCCCACGACAGCTTCCAGTACTTCGCCGAGAGGTATGGCTTCGAAGTGGTGGGCGCGATCCTTCCCACTAACATCGAGCGGGAGCCGACGGCGCAGGAGCTCGCGGAACTCGTCGAGACGATTGAACACGAAGGCGTCTCGGCCATCTTTGCGGAAAAGTCTCAGAGTGACCGCCTGGGGAGGCGGATAGCCGAGGAGACGGGCGCTCAACTCATTGGCGGCCTGTACACAGGCTCGCTGGGTGAGGCCGATGGTGAGGCCGGGACCTACATAGACCTCATGCGCTACAACGTCACAACTATCATAGAAGCTTTGCTCTAGCCATGAGAACGTCCGCAACAAATCCAGCCCTAGTGGCAGAGAACCTGACGGTGGAGCGCGGCGGCGTTCGAGTCCTGGACCAGGTCTCCTTCGCCGCCGGCCCCGGCTGCCTCATGGGCGTCGTCGGCCCCAACGGGGCGGGGAAGAGCACGCTGTTCAACGTCATCGTGTCCCTGCTGCAGGCAACCTCCGGGCGGGTGCTGATCCACGGCAAGCCTATCGACGAGATGCGCGGGCTGGTTGCCTACGTACCGCAGCACGAACGGGTGAACTGGCGGCTCCCCATGAGCGCATGGGACGTCACCATGCTGGGTCGCACTCGCCGGATCGGCTGGTTCCGCCGCCCAGGCGGGGAGGACCGGGACGTCGCCGAGGAGGCGCTAAACCAGGTGGGCATGTGGGACCGCCGGCGATCACTGGTGGGGGAGCTCTCGGGCGGTCAGCGGCAGCGAGTGTTTGTCGCCCGGGCACTGGCCCAGGGCGCCGACGTCCTGCTGCTGGACGAGGCCTTCAGCGGCGTGGACATCGCCTCCCAGGAATCGCTTGTCGCGGTCCTGCAGGAGCTTCGGGACCAGGGGCGCACCATTCTCCTCTCCTCCCACGACATCAACCACCTGTCGCACTACTGTGACGAGTGTCTCTGCCTCAACTGCCACGTCTGCGCGTGCGGCACGCCAGAGGAGGTGCTGACCCCCGAGGTCCTGATGGAACTGTATGGCAGCTTTGGGACCGTGCCAGGGCACGGGCACGGTCTGTCCGGAGATGGACATGGACATCATCACTGAGGCCCTGATCGATCCGTTCCAGTACAGCTTCATGGTCCGGGCCCTGGTGGTCTCGGTTCTGGTGGGCGTCATGTGCCCGGTCCTGGGGACCTATGTGGTCGTCCGGGGGTTGGGGTTCATGGGCGACGCGCTGGCCCACTCGGTCCTGCCGGGCATGGTGATAGCCCTCATGGCGGGTGTCAGCGTCTTCTTTGGGGCAATCCCTGCTGCGCTGGGCGCCGCTCTGCTCATCGGCTACCTCATCAAGCGGACAGGCGTCCGGGAGGACACCTCGGTGGGCATCGTGTTCGTCGGCCTGTTCGCCCTGGGCCTGGTGTTGGCAACCGCTTCCGGAGGAGTGTCTGTGGACCTGGAGGACATTCTGCTGGGCCAAGTGCTAGGCGTGTCCGCCACCGACATGTACGTTACCCTGGCGCTGGCGGGGGCGGTGCTGGCCCTCGTCGTGGGCCTTCACAAAGAGCTGGTCTTCTCCAGCTTCGACCCTTCGGGGGCGGCAGTGATCGGCCTGCCCACCGGCAGGCTGGAGTACCTCCTGCTGGGGATGCTATCGGTGGTCATCGTACTGTCGTTGAAGGCCGTGGGAGTGATCCTGGTGATCGCCATGCTCATCACGCCGGCGGCGACCGCTCTGCTCCTGGTGCGGACCTTTCCTCGGGCCATGGCCGTTGCGGTCTTCTTTGGCGTTGCGTCAGCCATTGCCGGACTGTACCTCTCCTGGCACTTCAACCTACCCTCCGGGCCGCTGATGGCCCTGACGGCCACCGGCTTCTTCGGAATGGCCATCGTCTACCAGGGGCAGGCGGGGAGAATCGTGAGGCGGCGGGCGGCGTAGCGCCGCCGCCGCATCCAGCGTAGGGGATGGCTCCTGCGCGTAGGCCCACCCACGCCCCGAGACGCCCATAGCGGTGCGTTGTCGGTTTAGGCGACCGTTACGCCCTCTGCGCGTTTGCGGCTATGTTACGGGACCTTGGGGTGGCCCGACCCATTCGTAGTCAGGCAATGCCCCGTATCCAGGCCCACAGCCGTAGCCACGGCTTGCGCCACCTACCGGCGACAAGGCGCTGGAACTCCTCTTTCTGTAGCTCCTGCAGAAGCGGATAGTCCTCATGGGTGGGTTGCATCACTTCTCTGAGTTGTTGGTCTGCCCACGGTCGGCCCCGATGAATTTCTTTGACAATCCTCGCAATGCGCCGCTTTCGCCGCCATCTGGAAGAGATGACGGGGGCTAAAATGAGCCCTGCGAGCACCGTCGCTACCACTCCCAAGATCACAGTCAGAACGCCCTCCAGCACGCTCCCCTCCAGTTAGCACATTTACCCAGCATGGTCGAAACCCCCGCGCCAGTTCCCCACGACTCTGCGCAATGGCTACCCTCATTTCGCTGGTTCACTCGCACACTACGCCGTCATCGTCAGCATAACTCATGTACTCGTATGCGGGTTGGCCGCCCCGAATCCGTGCCTGCGTTTGTACTCGTGGTGTGGTACAGCGGATCCTGTACCACACCGGCCTAGGCGGCCGGAGGCAGGACGCGGACGGTGATGATATCTGTGCCGTGGTACTGCTGGTGGCGCACGGAGGAGGCGAATCCCCGCAGCAGCTGAAGGGACATCTCATTCTCCACCGGCCCCTCCTCGTCGTGCTGCTGGATCTGGCGAATGCGGTCCTCGATGTTCGTCTCTTCGCTTGCCCCGCCTATGAACTCCAGGTCCGCCGCGGGACCGTCGCTGGCCGCCACAACCACCAACCTGCGTTCCTCCTCCGGGGGAGTCTCGTCGTCCTCCTCCATGAGCGGCGCAGACAGGTCCAAGGGGGCAAGAGTCAGGAGCGTTTCCTCTGCGACCGCGCTCAGTCTCTGCTTCATGGCGTCGCTCCATCCCCTGCTGGTGGCGAACTTGTCGATGAACTCGTTCAGCTCGGGGAGCACTTCGATGTCCAGCTTGGACTGGAAGCGCATACGCCGGGGATTCGTCAGCTCCAGGTACAGGACCATGACGATGGCGGCGAACCCGCCCGTGGTGATGCCACTCTTGAAGAGGCCGCCCAGCACGGGGCCAAGGTCAGGCAGGGCGAAGAGGCCGAACTGGAAGGCGGCGCCTATCCAGAAGCATATCCCCGCCACCACAACTTTCTCCCGGTTCTGCTCCGTTTGAATGACTGTGCGAGCCCCGTCGACGAAGAGAGTGCCGGTTACGAGGAGGAGGTAACCGGTCATCACGGGGCCAGGGATGCTGCTGAAGAAGGCTGATACCTTGGGCAGGAAGGCCATGGCGAGGAAGATGAAGCCTATGCAGTAGCCGAGCCGTCGAGAGGCGACGCCCGTGGTCCGAATGAAGGCGATTATGCTGGAGTTGACGATGTTGGGGACGGCGCCGGCGAGGCCGGCCATGAGGTTGCTGGCACCACCGCCCGCCAGAGCGCCCTGAACGCCGCGGAAGTCAACGGCCCTGCCTTCCCGATATGACACCCTCTGTACGCCTATGGCCTCGCCCGTTGCCTGGATGGCGAAGATGACGCCAAGGAACAGGAAGGAGGGCAGCAGGGTCCAGAAGGGGATGCCGAAGTCCAGCGCCAGCCCGGGGGCGGAATCGGGGATGCCCACCCAGGGAGCGTCCACGATTCTGCTGACGTCGTACATGCCCAGCGCGGCGGCAGCGGCGGTGCCGACGACGATTCCGATGACGGGCCCCCACATGCGCAGCAGGGGCGCGCCGCGTAGGGTGAGGGCCGCGACAACTACGAGCGTGATTAGCGCCGTTAGCGGCGCGCCGGTTGGGTCCTCCTGGGAGGCATTGTCCAGCAGGGCAAAGACGACCGAGGCCAAAGTTATGGAGAGAATCAGGATGACAATGCCGCCCACGGTGGGCGTGACAACTCGCCGCAGTATGAACAGCCACTTGGAGACGACCAGCTGGACCGCGGCCGAGACCAGCACCAGGGTGGTGAGCGTGGCCGGGCCACCGTCCATGCCGGCTGTGATGCAAAAGGGGATGGAGACGGCGGCAGTGAACATGGGCAGCACGGCGCCGGCGCCCACGGACCCCAAGCGTCGGACCTGAAGCAGCGTGGATACGCCAACCACCACCAGAGAGGCGAAGACCATCCACGTCAGATAGGACTCGTCCTGGCCCGACTCTTGGGCTACGATAACCGGCGTCACCAGCAAGGTGGCCGTAGCCATCAGGCTGAACTGGACACCGTTACCCAGCGTAGGGAGGAGGGGAGGAGCCTCGTGCTCTTCGTATCGAGGGGACTGCGATGCCGTCGCCGTGGCGCTTCCCTCCGCAGTATGGGATAGCGCCTACAAGATACCACAAGCGCCGTGGGTCTTGGCCTCCGGGAGCACAAGGATGTCGAGCTCCATCGAAGCAGTCGGTGGACTCGGGGTCCACGTCAAGAGGAGTAAGAATGGCTAAGATCGTTGCGTGCATCGGTTGCGGAGCGATGGTCGAGGACCTGCCGGGGAAGCCTCACCCGTACGTCGGCGCGTCGGCCGGATGCTGGCAGCTCTACAGCCGCCTCCTCACCCGGGAGTACGAGGCCTACGAAGCTCTGCGAGATACCCACCTCTACACCGTGGACGCCTATTCGCTCCAACATCCAGGGACGCCTGAGCGGCGGTCCATCCAGTCGGTGAGCCTCCACCTCGTGCGGCTGTACCTGGCCCTGGAGCGCGGGTTCCGAGCGCCTGAGATCATGGTGGCCACGCGCAAGCTCCTGCGGGAGCGGTCGCGGTTCGTGTGGCTCACGCCGCCGACGCCCAACGGGACCGTGACCGTGGCCGATGCGCTGGCGGCCAGGGGCGTTGCGGAGCACAGGAAGGCGGTTGTGGCGTGGGCGGAGAACGTCTGGGCCGCGTGGGCCCTACACCACGCATACGCCGCTGCGCTCGCGGCGCGCTGTCGATGAGGGGCACCTCTACTCCTGGAAAACCTCGCTCTCCAGATCAAAGGGCGGAACGTGGACGAGGAGGAGAGTTGCAGTGTGCTCGCTTTCATTGCGGTAGGCGAACCATTCATATCGCTCAACGACGAGGAGGTCCAGCGGCCCAAGCTCTATGCGCTGCGCGTCGACCTCGAAGACCACGTTGCCGGTTATGTACACGTAGAACTTGTCGCTCTTCGTTGACTTCGCCGTATCGTGAGCGACACCAGGGGCAACCTCAACGTGCGCGACCGATGCCGAAGACAACAACTGGACCGTGAGGTCCCTGATCCGCAGGTCTCCGAAACGGAAAGACGCTGCATCGCTGTTTCTGACGTAGTGCATACGCAGTGTTCGCGTTGCGGAGTCCGCGCCAGTCCAGGTGGCTACTCCGCTGACGAAGCCGAAGGGGACAGCTTTGCCTGCGTGGCGGCCCAGGCGGTGATGACCTCTTCCGAGGAGGGGCCGTCGAAGCGGTCCAGCATGAGCGCCATACCCAGCTCGTGGAGGAAGCCGTCGCCGCCCGCGATGCAGTCGGGAGCGATCACCGTATAGAAGTCGTGGACAAAGGCGCCCATGGCCGTGTCGTAGACGCAGCCTGAGGTGGCCGTGCCGGTGACCACCACGGACTCGATGCCGTTGGACCGCAGCACCATGTCCAACTCCGTCTTCCAGAAGCCACCCAGGCGCCGCTTCACCACCACGAAGTCGCCGGGCTGGGGCTCCAGCTCCGGGATGATCTGCTGCCCCCAGGTGCCGTCAACGCAGACCTTCAAGTTGCTGGCGAAGGTGCCGTGGGTGGGCGACTCCCGCTCGGAGTAGTAGATCCACGCGGGCGCTGCCGACGCGCGGTTCACGTCGTTGGTGACCATGATGTAGACGATGCGGACGCCCGCACTTCGCCCCGCTGCGATGAGGTTCTGCAGGGAGGGGATGATCCGCCGGCTCGAAGGCGGAGGGGACCCCGGCTTCGCTGACGGCCGGTCCAGCGACACCAGGTCGTTCTGCATGTCGACTACGATGAGTGCCGTGTGGGCCGGGTCCACGACCTCCTCCAACGTGCTGTACACCTGCTTGCCCAGCACTTCTCTCATAACTTCCCTCCCACTCGCACGCTTCGATGGTTATGTCAATAGGCTGGCTTCCGCCAGATCACGCCCGGGCGGCGGCCCCCTCCGCTCCACGCTTCTCCGCGGCAGCATGCCAGAGGGCGCTCAGCTCGTCGGAGGTGGGCCCGTCGAAGCGGTCGCGGAAGAAGGCCAGGCCCATGTCATGGAGCTTGGCGTTGCCGTCGGAGACGCCGTCCGGCACGTAGAGGGTGTAGTAGTCATTCACAAACGCGCCCATGACCGTGTCCAGCACGCACCCGGCCGTCGCCGTTCCGGTTACCACCACCGTCTCCACGCCCATGCCCCGCAGGGTGGAGTCCAGGTGTGTCCCCCAGAAGCCGCCCAGCCGCCGCTTCAGGACTACGACGTCCTCCGGCTGCGGCGCAAGCTCCGGGATGACCTCCTTGCTCCAGGAGTCGTCCGCCGAGGCCCGCAGGTTCCCCTCGTAGGAGCCATGGTAGGGCGACTCTCGCAGGGAGTAGTAGGCGTACGCCGGTGAGATGGTCCGCGCCGGGTCTTCGCTGTTGCCCACCACCAGGTAGACCATCTTCACGCCGGAAGCGCGCCCTGCCGCGATCAGCCGCTGCAAGGCGGGGATGATGTCGCGTGCGGCGGGCGGCGGCGCGCCCTCCCTTGCGGACGGCCTTTCCAGGGAGACCAGGCCGTTCTGCATGTCCACCACCACAAGGGCAGTGTGCTCCGGGTCAACCACCTCTTCCAACGAGTCGTAGACGAGCTTGCCGTACGCTTCTCGCATGGCTCCTCTCCTTGTGCGACCCCACCGCCTCCCATACCGACCAGAGCAGGAGATGCCGGGGCTAAGTGGCCCCAGCATACTGAGGCCGCGAGACACGGTCAAGCAAAGGCAATGGCGACAGACCAACGACATCGCGGAATCCGCTGCAGCACTTGTCGCATTGCACAGATTCCGCTTATCATGTGCGAAGCCTACGCTTAACAGGAGGTCCCTCACGAACGTGCCAACACTTGAACTTGTCTCACTCCGAAAAGCGAAATTGACGCTGTCACTAACCGGAAAGCGCGGCGCAATCATGCGCGAGTACATGGACTATATCGGCCAGCTCGAAAGCGGTCGCGCCGGGAAACTCTCCCCGAACGACGGCGAGACCGCGGCCGCCATTCGTCGACGCCTGGGCGCAGCAGCCCAACTCATGGGCAAGAGCCTCACCATACAGCGGCAAGAGGACACGATCTACTTCTGGGAAGAGGGCGACGCCCCGCGGCGGCGCGGGAGGCCTCGGAAGAACCCCGCCGCGTAGCGTCCGGGTCCACGGGGCCCGGCGCCCAGAGCCCGGCGATGGCGCTTCACTGCCCTACTGGTGGCGGAGGGCCTCAATGGGATGTAGGCGCGCCGCCTGCATGGCCGGGTAGATGCCGAAGAAGAGCCCGATGGCCGCGGAGACCGCCGTTGCAAGCAATGCGATGTCCGTGCTAAACACCATCGTCAGCTGCTGCGACCCCAACTCCACGCCGTCAACGAAGTGGGTGATGGAGTAGCCAAGCGCCACGCCCACGATGCCTCCGGCGAGGCTCAGAAGCACGGCCTCCACGAGGAACTGCGAGAGGATGTCCCGCCGCTTGGCCCCCATAGCCTTGCGGATGCCGATCTCCCGCGTCCGCTCCGTGACGGACACGAGCATGATGTTCATGATGCCAATGCCGCCCACGAGCAGGGAGATACCCGCAATGGCGCCCAGGAAGATGACGAAGGTCTGCGTGGTCTCCTCCAACGTCTCGATCGTCTCAACCAGGCTGGTCACGGAGAAGTCGTCCTCGCCGGTGATGCGATGGCGCAGGCGCAGGATGCTGCTGATCTCTTCCGTGGCGGCGTCGCTGGCCTCTTCGTCGGCAATCTGCACGCTGATGCTCTGCACGGTGACCTCGCCCCCGGCCGTGCGCTGTGCGCCCAGGCGGTAGTAGGCGGTGGTGATGGGCACCATAGCCCGGTCGTCCAGGTTGCCGAAACCGCCGCCGCCCCTACTGGCCAGCAACCCCACGACCTCGAAGGGGCGGCCGTTGATCCGGATGGTCTGCCCCACGGGAGCACGCAGCCCAAAGAGGTCCTCCGCGGTGCTGGACCCCAGGATAGCCACCTGTGCCGAGCGGGCCACATCCGTCTCCGTCAACGGCCTGCCGTCCTCGAGCTCATAGGCGCGGACCGGCAGGTAGGATGGCGTGACGCCCACAACCTGCGTGTTGGTGTTGTCCCGCTCGAAGACGATCTGGCCGAAGGTGGTGATCTCCGGCGCAACGTCCACGACGGAGGGCGCCAAGACGGCGTCTCGCAGCGCCTCCGAATCCTCCAGCGTGAGACTGGTCCCGCTGCCCGCCGCACCGGCGAACCCGAAAGAGTTGGTGGCCCCGGGCCGGACGAAGAGCAGGTTCGTGCCCAACGACTCGATGCGGGCCGTGATGGACTCCTGCGCTCCGCGCCCGACGCCCGTCAGCGCGATAACCGCCGTGACGCCGATGATGATGCCCAACAGGGTGAGCCCGGAGCGGAGCTTGTTGGAGTTCAGAGCATCCAGCGCCGTGAGCAACGTAGTCAGCGGGGTCATGGTCGCTGCCCTGCCAGCAGGGGGTCCCGCACGGGGGCATCGTCCACAACGCGGCCGTCGCGGAAGGAGACGATGCGGTCGGTATGGCGGGCGATGTCCATTTCATGGGTCACGAGGAGGATGGTGAGGCGTTCCTCGCGGTTCAGCCGCTTGAGGACGGCCATGATCTCATCGCTGGACCTGGTGTCCAGGTTACCCGTGGGCTCGTCCGCGAGCAGGATGGAGGGGTCCTTGACCAGCGCCCGAGCAATACCCACGCGCTGCTGCTCGCCGCCGGACAGCTCGGCGGGCAGGTGCCTCGCCCGGTGGGCCAACCCCACCCGCTCGAGAGCTTCCATCGCGCGCTCCCGCCGGTTGCGTCCGTTGCCATACATCAGGGGCATCTCCACGTTGGCCAGCGCAGTGGCCCGGGGAAGCAGGTGGTAGGTCTGGAAGACGAAGCCGATCTTCCCCTGCCGAATCTCCGCGAGATGGTCGTCGTTCATGCCCCGGACGTCCTCACCCTCCAGGAAGTAGCGTCCGTCGGAGGGGACGTCCAGACAGCCGACGATGTTCATCATGGTGGACTTGCCGGACCCGGACGGCCCCATGACGGCCAGCATCTCGCCGCGGTTGATAGAGAGGCTGACGCCCTGGAGCGCGGCAACGCTCACGCGTCCCATCTGGTACGTCTTGGTGACGTCCTGGAGGGCGATCACCGGCGAGGCGTGCTGCACGGGGAAGGCCCTCCTACCGCCCTGGGGCCTGCTGCTGCGGACGGAGGCCCTGGCCGCCGCCGGGAGGACGAAAGCCCTGGCCTCGAAGGCCGCCCGGCGGAGCGCCGCCGCCAAAGCCAGCCTGGAACCGGGCGATGTTGCCGAAGAAGTTGGCGGCCGGGTTGCCGCTGGTAGAGACCAACTGTTCGCCCTCGTCCACGCCGGAGGTGACCACGGTCCAGAAGCCATCGGATGCGCCCAGGGTCACGGCGCGCTCCGTCACCTCGCCATCGAGGCTCACCAGCACCGTGGGCTGCGCGATGGTCCCGGCGATGGCGGTGCTGGGGATGAGCAGCACACCCAGCTCCTGCTGGAGGATGATGCTGGCCGTTGCGCTCAGCCCTTCGCGCAGCTGAAGGAACGGCGGTGTCCGCACCGAGATCTGGACGGGGTAGGTGACAACCCCCTGCTGGTTGTCGCCCGTTCGAGATATGCTCGCCACGACGCCGGGCAGCTGGGCCCCCGGCAGGCCGTCCAACGAGACCGTGGCCTCCGCGCCCTCCTGAACGGCGAGGACGTCTATCTCGTCCAGCCGGGCGGCCACCTCCGCAACCGTGGGGTCGACGATCTCTAGGATGGCGGCGGCGGCGTTGACGCTGCGGCCCTCCTCCACGTTGACCACACTGACCACGCCGGCGAAGGGCGCCGTGATGACCAGGGCGGTTAGCAGTTCCTGCGCCGATGCCAGGGCCACCTCGTCCGCTTTGATCTCCGCCTCCATCAGGGCCATCTCCAGCGGGTCAGGCGCGGCGTCGAGGTCGGTCAGCGTTTCCCGTGCGTCCTCGAGTTTGGCCCCGGCCACCTCCACGTCATGGGCCTTCACCTGGACCTCCAGGGAGTCCGCCGCCGCCAACATCTCCTCCAGGGCTTCCTGGGCCACAGTAAGCGCGTCCTCCTCTTTGTCTACTGCCTGATCGCCGTCAGACCGCGCCTTCGCCTCGTTGTACTCGGCGGTGTCCAGCTCTTCCTGCGCGGCCTCCACCTCTTCCCACACTCCCTCCATCTCCTGGAGCATGCACCGGTCTCGGGGGTCGGTGACCACGTTTTCGCACGTGCCGTTGACGGCGCCCGGATAGAGGGCGATCCAGCTGTAGACGGTGAATTCGTGCCACGGCGTCGCGGGGTCGTCGATGGGCCCCGCGGTCAGAGGGTCGAATGGATTCACCCACGCCACGGCCTCCGCCCTCCGCGCGTCCGAGAAGAAGCTGTCGACGTCGATGCTGTAGTGGGCCAGGAGGTCCGCCGGGGTCCTCGCGTAGTCATTCGCCGTCAGGACCATGCCGAGGAAGGTGCGCACGACGCCCTGGTAGTCCTCCCTGGCCGTTTCCAGCGCCTCAGCCGCCTCGTTTACGGTCACTCCGTGCTGCCGCAGGTCGAAGGCCAGGTCCGCCTGGGCCCTGACCACACTCTCCACCGCCAGAGCTACGTCGGCGCGCGCTTCGTCTATCTCCGCCTGCGTAAAGGGGGCCTTGATGTCGGCAAGCGCCTCCTCCGACTGTTGGAGGGACAGCTCCGCCATGGCGACGGCCGCCTCGGCTTCGACGCGCGCCAGGTTCGTGGACGGGGCCATGGCCTCTTCGAGCGCCTCCTGGGACGCCTGCAGGTCCACCTCGGCCTGGGCCACGTCGCGCTCGATCCCAGCAGCCGTCTCATCGTCGAGGCGGGCCAGCTCCTGGCCTGCCGTCACCTGGTCGCCCTCGGCCACGAGGAGCGCGCTCACGGTCCCTGCAACGCCGAAGGAGAGCTCCTCTCGGTTGGGGAAGACGATGCTCCCACTGCTGGTGACCTGGTTCACCAGGTCGCCCAGGCGAACCTCCACCAACTGCTGCCCATCCTCCAGCGACGCCTCGTCTTCGCCGCGCGTCCCCAGGTACCCGACGACGGCGGCGGCAATAGCGACAGACGCCAACACCGCGACGACGAGGGCTCTCTTCGACGATACCCGCATCAGCCGCGAGGCTAAACCAGCCATGCTCTCCCTCCGGTGTCTTCTTCACGCACGCGACGATTGACGCATCGCCGACAGTGGAAACGCTGGGCTCGACGAAAAGGTTAGCCGACGCGGAGCAGTCAGCTCTCGGCGGCCCACAGGACACGGTCTCTAAGCGACTCGACTTTACCCGTAGCGTCGCTGATGCTGAGCATCTTGTACGAGCGATCGGGACTCGCACCAGCCATCGTTACGGATAGAGGCCCCTTCAGGTCCCAGGACCGCGAGAAGCCGATGGTTATCTTCCACAGGGCCGATGCCTCGACGAAGACGACCTCCTCAAGGCCGACGTTGGTGATCTGCTCGTCCTCGAAGAGGTCGACCAGGTACGCCTTGGCCGTCCGGACCGCTTCTTTCACGTCCACTGGCTTCCTCCTCGTCTCTGCGATCCGACGGGCTCGACGCCCTGCGGCCCGCACCGCTACCGCCGCTCCCGGCTCCTGATGAAGGCCAAGGCCTGCTCCACGTCCATCCGCCCAATGGGGCCGGAGGCGTACATGGAGCCCAGGACGGTGTTGGCCCGCACCAAGAACTCCATCGGCTGGAGGTAGCGCCCGTGGCGGTTGTCTTCCGTCCACCAAGGCCCCAGGGAGGCGACGCTCTCCTGGCTGACACCGTAGGCAACAGGGAAGGTGAGGCCATCCTCCTGGACTATGCCTGCCATCGTCTCCCGGTCGTCCACCGCTGCCGCGATGACGGTCACGCCAAGCTCACCCAGCGCGTCCAGGCGCTCCTGGTAGGCGGCCAACTGCCGCCTGCAGTAGCCTCACCACACTCCCCGGAAGAACAGCAGGGCGAAGTAGCGCCCGGGGGCCTGATCGGGGAGGGTAAGGGTGGAACCGTCCGTGAGGGCAAGCTCGATTGTTGGGAAGCGGTCGCCCTGCACCAGCTTCTCCGGCATGGCGTTCTCCTCCAGCGTCCTCACGCGATCCCTCCCTAAGGATACTATACGACAGCCCCGAACCGGCATGCTCTTGGAGCTTCGCACCGTCCTCACGATGCACTTGGACAATCACGCGATCGTCTCGTAGAATGCTGGGGCGCGAGGCCGATTCCGCAGGCCTGCGCGCCCGGACGGGCCTCTGACCAGAGTGGCGTGGCTACCGTGGAGGGCTTCTTGAGTTTCGTTGTCCGAACACGTCGCACAAGGTACACCCTAGAATGCTAGACGCAATCCTACGGTGGCGACCTCCTGCGGACTATGATCTTCAGACCCTGCGGGGGGACGTCTTCGGCGGCATCACCGCAGCAGTGGTGGGGCTGCCCGTGGCGCTGGCGTTCGGCATAGCCTCGGGCCTGGGCCCTCTCGCGGGCATCTACGGGGCTATCTCGGTGGGGTTCTTCGCCGCCGTGTTCGGCGGGACCCGGTCTCAGATCTCCGGGCCGACCGGCTCCATGACGGTGGCGATGGCGGTCATCGTCACGAGCCGTTCGGACTCCCTCGCTGAAGCCTTCACCATCGTCATGATGGCGGGGCTGATCCAGATTCTCCTGAGCGTCATGAGAATCGGGCGCTTCGTGGCGTACACGCCTTACTCCGTCATATCCGGGTTCATGTCCGGAGTTGGGATCATCATCATCCTGGTGCAGAGCCTGCCGTTCATGGGCGGCACGATCGCTACGGGGGGGCCGGTGGGGGCCATTCGCTCGTGGCCAAGCCTGCTCGACGACTTCAACATTGACGCCCTGGGTATCGCCGCAGTAACCCTCGCAGTTGCGGCGCTGTGGCCCAGCCGGGTAAGCCGGTACATGCCCTACACCTTGGTGGCGCTGGTCGTGGGAACCTTCCTGGGGGTTGTCTGGCTCACCGACGCCGACGTCATCGGCGCAGTCCCAACAGACCTGCCGACGCTGCAGGTGCCCAACCTCTCCGGCAGCTTCCTGCTCGGCGCGATCGAACCTGCGCTGGTCATCGCGCTGGTGAGCTCCGTTGACACCCTGCTCACCTCCCTGGTTGCGGACTCGAACACGCGTGCGCGCCACAACCCCGACCGGGAGCTGTTGGGCCAAGGCCTCGGGAACATGGTCACCGGGTTGATCGGCGGGTTGCCCGGGGCGGGGGCCACGCCGAGCACGGTGGCGAATATCGTGGCCGGTGGATGGACCATCCTATCCGGCATCATCGCCGTGACTGTTCTGGTGACCATGGTCCTACTCCTGGGAGGGTACGTTGCATCTATCCCCAACGCCGTCCTGGCCGGCATCCTGATCAAGGTGGGATGGGACACGATAGACTGGCGGTTCGTCACGCGGATCCTTCACGTACAACGCGAGCACCTCTTGGTGATGCTGCTCACGCTGGTGCTCACCGTGTTCCTGGACCTGCTCACCGCTGTTGTCGTCGGCATGATTGCCGCGGCGGTCACCAGCGCCCGGCAGTTCGAGCGGCTGGAGCTGGACAGCGTGGTCTCCACGCCGCTGCTGGACCAGACCTTCCTCGGCACGGACGGCACCGACGATGATGCGGACGTCTTCGCCGCCCGGGTTGGCCTGGTTGCGCTGAGAGGGAACTTCTCGGTGGCGTCCGCCGCCAAGATGATCAACACCATCAGTGTAGACATCCGCGACCATGAGATTGTGATCCTGGACTTCTCCAACACGGTCTACATGGACGACAGCGCTGCCCTGGTGATGGAGCAGCTAATCGATGGGGCCATGGCGGAGGACGTAACGTGCATCGTGATGGGTCTCACCGACCTCCCTGCCACCACCCTAGCGGCGCTCAACGTCTTGCGGCGAGTGCCGGAGGAAAACTTCGTGGAGGACTTGGACGGCGCGAGGAAGGTGGCGAAGCGGATACTGGCAACTTAGCGGCGTGGCGTTGGCGTGACATCTGCGTGCCGCGGGTCAACAGCTATAGCTATTGAAAGGGCTTGAGAACGCGGCTAAACTGTACGGCGGCTATGACCGCGCCATATACTCCGAACAGACATGCAGGACGGACTCTTCGATCGGTGGAACGAGCAGGGCTACCAGGGCAGCAACAGTACTGGTAAGGAGACGTAGCCAATGGAAATCACGGCGGAGCGACACGGGGATACCCTCATCGCAAAGACGGAAGGGCGCGTGGATGGCACCAACGCCCGCGAATTCCAGACCTCTCTAGAAGAGTCCCTCAACGACAGCGACAGCGGCGTCATCCTGGATATGGAGAAGCTCTCGTACATCAGTAGTGCGGGGCTGCGCGTGATTCTGCTGTTGGCCAAGACGCTTCAGGGCAAGAACACGAAGTTTGCGATCTGTTCGCTTTCGAACTCAATCCAGGAGGTCTTCCAGATCAGCGGTTTCGACAAGATCATCACGGTTCACCCCTCTCAAGCTGAGGCCCTGGCCGCATTCAACAGATAAGCCTCTCCGGGTTGCCCAGGCGCCTGCGGCCGGGCACTCCTTGAACAGAAGATGACCTGGCGTGCGCAAGGGGGAACTCTTACGGGATGGCACTGATGCAAGAGCCGTACAAGATCCTCGTCGTAGATGATGAGCCTGATCTGGAGCCGCTGGTCCTTCAACGCATGCGCCGGAGCATCCGGTCGGGGCGCTACACCTTCGTCTTCGCCCACAACGGCGTCGAGGCCCTGGAGAAGCTGAACGAGGACGACGAGATCGACATGGTGCTCTCGGACATCAACATGCCACAGATGGACGGCCTTACGCTACTGGACCAGATCCCCAAGGTGGACCCCAACATCCGATCGGTCATCATCTCCGCCTACGGCGACATGAAGAACATTCGGACGGCCATGAACCGGGGCGCGTTCGACTTCGTCACCAAGCCCGTCGACTTCGAAGACCTCCAGGTTACCATCGACCGGACGCTGCGCCACATGGCCGAGTGGCGTGAGGCCCTGCAGTCCCGCGACAAGCTGGTCTCGCTCCAGAACGAGCTGGACGTGGCCAGGGGGATGCAGCAGACCATCCTTCCCACGCAGTTTCCCAAGAGCCCCGCCTATTCCGTGTTCGGCAAGATGCAGGCGGCAAGCAACGTGGGAGGCGATTTCTACGACGTTCTGTTCCTGAGCGATGGGCGGATTGGCCTTGCCGTTGCAGACGTTTCGGGCAAAGGCGTGCCCGCGGCCCTCTTCATGATGTCCAGCCGTACGCTGCTGAAGGGTTCCGCCATTGGCGTCGGCCCCCCCGGCGGCGTGCTCCGTGAGGTAAACGAGTTGCTGCTGGAGGACAACAGAGAGGCGATGTTCGTCACCGTCCTCTACGCCATATACAATCCCGCCACGAGAGAGCTTTCCTACGCCAACGGGGGTCACAACAGTCCCCTTGTGGTCCACGCCAACGGGACCTCCACGCTCCTCCCACTTACGGACGGCATAGCGCTGGGGATTGTGCCGGACCTGGAGTACAAGCAGCAGACGGTGACCCTCTCCCCCGGGGACACAGTCCTCTTCTACACGGACGGTGTGACCGAGGCCATGAACGACGCAGATGAGGAGTTCGGCCTGGAAACTCTGTCCAGACAGCTTGAAGCCAACCCACCAAAGGACCCCGAGAAGGCCACGGCCGTGGTCTTTGAGGCCGTCAACGCCTTTGCCGGCGATACTCCCCAGTCTGACGACATCACATGCCTGGCCCTCCACTGCAACGAGGACGCCCCTTGAGCGCGAAGCTGTCCCTAAGTATTGAAACCCGGCTGGAAGAGCTGGACCGCTTGGCCGCTTCCGTGGAGGACTTTGCGCGGGAGCAGGATTGGCCTCTGGACCTCACGTTCCAGGTAAACCTGATCCTTGAGGAACTGTGGCTCAACGTGGTGAACCACGGACACGAGAACGGCGAGCACGTGGTGGAAATCGAGCTGACGTCGGAGGCGGAGTCCTTGACCATCGAGATTACGGACGACGGCAAGCCCTTCAACCCGCTGGAGAACGCGCCCATCCCCGACGTGACCGCCGCCCTGGGCGATAGATCCATAGGGGGACTGGGAGTCCATCTGGTGCGCACCATGATGGACGAGATGCGGTACAGCCGGGAGGACGGGAAGAACCATCTGATTCTGGTGAAGCGCAGGGTTGAGTGAGGGGAATTCCTCGAATACCATCCGACATACTGTTTGCGCTGGGGATCGGCGGGGGCGTGACCCTCACCGTCATTTTCAGCCTGGCGGCTTGGTTCTTCCTCGGTGTTACCGACGACACCGACGGCGCTGTCAAAGCGCCCGTCGCCACACCCACACCGACACCCACAGCTTCTAACCGCGCTCTAGGCGTTTCGGACAACGCCATCCTCTTTGGGCAGTCCGCAGCCTTCACTGGTCCGGCCCAGGAGTTGGGGAAGGACATGAGGCGGGGCATTGAGGCGGCCTTCTACGAGGTGAACCAGGTCGGGGGCGTCCACGGTCGACTACTGGAGCTCCTATCCTTGGACGACGCCTACGAACCGGAGGCCGCCATCTCCAACACGCTTCGGCTCATCGAGCAGGACTCGGTCTTCGCGCTGATCGGGGCCGTTGGCACACCCACGTCCCGCTCGGCGGTCCCTGTCGCCGACGCCCATGGAGTCCCGTACATCGCTCCGTTCACCGGCGCGGCTATTCTACGAGACCCCAGATGGAGCACCGTGATCAACCTACGGGCCTCCTACAACCAGGAGACCGAGGAGATGGTGGCGCAGCTGACCGAGCGCCTGGGCATCGAACGGATCGGCATTATGTACCAGGATGACTCCTACGGCCGCGCCGGCTACACGGGGACGAGAGACGCCTTGGCGCGCCGGGACATGGCGCCAGCGGCAGTTGGCCTGTATACCCGGAACACATTGGCCGTGAAGGCGGCTCTCCTGGACCTGGCCCAGGGCTCCCCCGAAGCCGTGGTCATCATAGGCGCCTATCAGCCCGTGGCAGAGCTCATCAAGTGGGCGCGCTTCACGGGGATGGACCCCATCTTTATGACCGTCTCCTTCGTGGGCAGCAACGCACTGGCCACCGAGCTGGGTCCCGCAACCGAAGACGGCCCTGGGGGCGAAGGGGTCTTCGTCACCCAGGTCGTGCCTTTCCCAACGGACGACTCCGTACCAATCGTCGCCTCCTACCTCGACGCCCTGTTGGCCGCCGGCTCCGGCGCCGTGCCCAGCTTCGTCTCCCTCGAAGGCTACATGGCGGGACGCCTCACCATCGCCGCGCTGGAGCTCTGCGGACGAGACCTGGACAGGGACTGCTTCCTTGAGACCCTGCAGGACGCCAGTCTCACGGACATCGACGGGTTCGAGCTCCGCTACGGGCCCGAGGACAACCAGGGGTCCGACCAGGTGTTCCTGACGGTGATTGGTCCCGACGCCAGCTACTACTCCATCGACAACCTGGAGGACGTGCGGCGGTGATACAGACCCTGAAACGAATACCCGACAGCGCCTCCCGCGTCTCCACGCAGCTCTACCTGGCCATCTGGGGCGCGGTGGCGCTGACCATGTGCGCCAGTCTGGTGGGCTGGCTGTCCTTCAACCGGGTGGGAGACGTGCAGAGTCGCGTGAACGAGGGCAGCATCCCGGCTATCTCCGCCTCCTTCGAGGTGGCCCGGCTGACCGGTATTCTGTCCGCCGCTGCCCCTCGCCTGACAACCGCCGCAACCGAGGCAGAGTTCAACGGCGTGGTGCGCAGCGTCGACGAGGACTTCACGGCTTTCGCGGAGGAGCTGGACCGCTTGGTGGAAGGGGAGACGGGGGCTGAGAGCTTTGCCAGTATTCACGACCATGCAGGGAGTCTCATCGAGAACATTGAGGCCATCAAGGCAGGGACCCTTGAGTCCTTTGTCTTAGCCGAGGAGAGCGGAGCACTGGGATCGCAGCTGGCGAGGCTGCGCACACGATTGGACGGCATCATCGTTCCGGCCATCGACGACCAGCTCTTCTACACCCTAACGGGCTATCACACGCTCGGGGAACCCCCGGACGCGCGCTCGGACCACTTCGCGGAGGAGGAGTTCGGGCACTACCGGCACCTGGCCCTACTGCAGGTAGAGGGCAATATCGCCATGGAGTTGCTGGCGAACTCCTTCGCCATTTCTGAGCTGTCGCTGATCGAGCCGCTGCGGGAGCGGTTCGAGGCATCAACAAGCCGCATCGACCGCAATCTGTCGGCCCTCGAGGGTTCGCCATTGCAAGCCCAGGTGAAGCCCATCTTCGCCGAGCTATCAGACCTGGGAACAGGGCAGGAGAACGGCTTCGACCTCATCGCTCGACGGCTGGCCCTGACAGAGAGCCAGCAGGGCCTGGTGGAAGACAATCGCAGCATTGCCAACGACTTGGTCGCGGAGGTAGACGGGCTGGTTGAGGCGGCCGGCGCCAGCGCCCAGACTGCGACCCAGGCATCCAGCGACGCGATCTTCACGGGTCGGACACTCCTCCTGGCCATCAGCGGCGTCAGCGTTGCCGGCGCTCTGCTCATCGCATGGCTCTTCGTCGGGCGGATGCTGGTGCGCCGCCTGAAGCTCCTGTCGGACTGGATGCGGCGCATGGCAGGGGGTGACCTGGAGGCCACGGTGACGATAGAGGGCCGGGACGAGGTGGCGGAGATGGCCGCCGCCCTGGAGGTCTTCCGCCGCCACGCGCTGGAGGTCCAACGTCTCAACCTGGTGGAGAAGCTGGCAGATGAGCTGAAGGGGAAGAACGAGCAGTTGGAGGTTGTGCTGGCAGACCTGCAGCAGGCGCAGGACCAGATTGTCGTGCGGGAAAAACTGGCGGCGCTGGGTGAGCTGACCGCGGGCGTAGCCCACGAAATTCGAAACCCATTGAACTTCGTCAACAACTTCTCGGAGGTCTCCCAGGAGCTTGTGACCGAGGCGAAGGAGATCCTCCAGGAAGACGGCGTAAGCTTGACCCCCGAGCAGAGTGGGCTGATCGACGACATCTTCGGGGACCTGAAGGAGAATCTGGACCGCATCCGGTCCCACGGGGAGAGGGCCAACCGCATCGTCCACGACATGCTCCAAATGGGGCGGGACGTCGGGGAAGTCCAGGCCACGAACATCAACAATCTGCTGGAGGAGCACGCGCGACTGGCCTATCACAGCGCGCGGGTCATGGACCCGGACTTCAATCTGACCCTGGAGCACGACTTCGACCCGGAGATGGGCGACCTCCAGGTGATACCACAGGAGATAGGACGAGTCTTCCTCAACATGGTGAGCAACGCTTGCTACGCTACCGATGAGAAGCGGCGCCAGGGCGCAGAGTCAGACGGCGGAGGCTACATGCCCACGCTGATACTGGCCACCAAACGATCAGAGGACCACGTGGAGGTCAGGATCAGGGACAACGGCAACGGGATCCCGCAGGAGGCCATAGACAAGATCTTCAATCCGTTCTTCACTACCAAGCCCACCAACAAGGGCAGGGGCCTAGGCCTTGCCATGTCCAACGACATCGTGCGGAAACACGGCGGCGCAATTCATGTGGAGTCGGAGCCGGGGCAGTACACGGTAATGACCGTTGAGCTGCCCCTGGTGCCACCCCGAACGCTCTTCGGCGAAGAAGAGGAGGAGGAGGAGGAGGAAGAAGAAGAAGAGGGAGAAGCCGTGGCGGCTCCAACTGCGGACAATGCGGCTCAGGGCGACGAATAGCGGGTACGGAGCCCCTCCTCCGACTCAGGGGTTGGCTTACGTTGCTGCTCCTATGGTATCGTTGACGCCGTGAACTTCGACAGCTACACCCTCGATCCTTCCATCTACGACGAGATGTTTCTGCCCGATGGCACGCCGAGAGAGCATTGGCGTCCCATTCTCGAGACACTGACCGAACTCTCTACCGAGGAGCTCGGCAGCATCCAGGAACGGGTCACCCGCTCCTTCTCCAACGAGGGCATCTCCTTCACGGTCTATGGGGATGAAGAGGGCGAAGAGCGCATCATACCCATAGACTGCTTGCCACGCCTGCTGTCGGGGGCCGAGTGGCGGCACCTGGAGAAGGGCCTAGCCCAGCGCGTTCGGGCGCTCAACCTCTTCCTGGAAGACGTGTATGGGCCTGCCCGGATCATCAACGACGGTGTGATCCCGGTGGACGTGGTCCGGGGCTGCCCTCAGTACCGCCTGGAGATGCGGGGCGTCTCCGCGCCCCACGGCACGTGGGCTGCGATCTGCGGGACCGACCTGGTCCGCACCAACGACGGCTTTCGGGTACTGGAAGACAACTTGCGCGTCCCTTCCGGGGTCTCCTACATGATCGCCAACCGGAAGGCGGTGAAGGCCAGCCTGCCCCGGTTGTACAGAAGCTCCCGCGTACAGGAGGTGGAGCGGTACGGACGACTGCTACTGGAGACGCTCCGTGAGCTGGCGCCCAGCGGACGGTCCGAGCCTTCCATCGCCCTGCTAACCCCCGGCGTTTTCAACTCCGCCTTCTACGAGCACATGTTCCTGGCCCGGGAGCTTGGCGCGGAGCTGGTGGAAGGGCGAGACCTGCTCGTAAGCGACGGTTTCGTCTACATGCGGACCACCACAGGGCTCCGTCGGGTGGACGTGATCTACCGCCGGGTGGACGACGACTTCCTGGACCCGCTGGTGTTCCGTCCGGACTCCCTCCTTGGCGTGCCGGGACTCATCCACGCCTACAAGCTGGGGAACGTGGCCTTGGTCAACGCGCCGGGCACGGGCGTTGCGGACGACAAGAGCGTGTACGCCTACGTGCCGGACATGATCCGCTACTACATGGGGGAAGAGGCAATCCTGGCCAACGTGGAGACCTACCTCTGTCGCAATCCCGAGGAGTTGGAGTACACCCTGGACAACCTGGAGAACCTGGTTGTGAAGCGGGTGGGAGAGTCCGGGGGATACGGCATGCTGATCGGCCCGCACGCCACGCGAGAGGAGCGAGAGGCGTACGCCGTGCAGCTGCGCGCAGATCCCGCCGACTTCATCTCGCAGCCCGTGCTGGCCCTGTCCCGAGCGCCGTGCTTTATTGAGGGCGCCTTCGAGCCTAGGCACGTGGACCTGCGGCCCTTCGTGCTGCAAGGACAGCAGACCCGCATGGTGCCCGGAGCCTTCTGCCGCGTGGCCCTGCGACGGGGCAGTCTGGTGGTCAACTCCAGCCAGGGCGGCGGCGGCAAGGACCTCTGGGTGATGGAGGACTGAGATGCTCTCCCGCAGCGCACAGGGACTCTACTGGATGGGGCGCTACCTGGAGCGTGCGGAGTTCCTATGCCGCCTGATGCGCCTGCAGGTGGAAGCCTTGGTGGACCGTCCCGTCCGAGAGATCCACACGGGCTGGCTCCGCATATACGATACGATAGACCGAGAGCCCCCGGGGGGCAGCCGGGACCTTCTGGACAGCGAAGACTTCACGCTCGCCGATTCCTACACCCTCGCCGACGACCTGACCTTCGAACGCGCGAACCCAGACTCCGTGTGGAGTTGCTTCGTCATGGGGCGAGAGAACGCCCGGCAGATGCGCCACTGCATCAGCAGCGAGCTCTGGACCAGCCTGAACTTGGCCTACCTGAAGATCCAGAAGCTGACCATACTGGACATCTGGCGGACCTCCCCGGAGAGTTTCTATTCGGAGACCGAGGCGGAGATGAACACGTTCTCCGGCGTGGCCGCGGCCACGATGTACCGGGACGACGGCTGGCGCTTCACCCAGCTTGGCCGGTTCATCGAGCGTGCCCAGACCTCGTCCTCGCTGCTTCTGGCTCAGCTGGCCGCAGACGCAGAGGCGGGTGAATCCTCGGACGCCGACTGGACGACCCTCCTGCGAATCTACCACGCGTCCGAGGTCTACAACCGTACGTACAGCGTCGAAGTACAGCCGGACCAGGTGCTGGACCTGCTGGCCACGGACTCTCTTCTGCCGGACTCGCTGTGCAGGTCGCTGGACAGGACGGCGTCCGACCTCCGGTCCATCGGCCCCGGGCCGGACAGGAAGGCCAGCGGGGCAGCCCGGCGGCTTGCGGGTCGGACGGCGGCGCTGATCCACTACGAGTGGCCGGACAGAGAGGACCGGCAAGAGCTGCTGCTGCAGGTGCGAGACTACTGCCGGGAGCTGCACCACCTGGTGACGGCCGCCTACTTCGACTACCCCGTGGCAGACTTCCCCGGCCGCTAGCCGCATGACCGACCCAGTGCTCTACCAGATTGAGCACGTCTCCCATTACACCTACTCCTCGCCCGTACGGCACTGCATGCTGTCCCTCTGCCTTAAGCCCCGCAGCGATGCCCAGCAACGCCTCCTGGCGTTCGACCTGTCCACGGACCCTCCGGCTGCGTTCAACGGCCAGACGGACGTCTTCGGCAACACCAAGCACATCCTGAACGTCCATGGAGAGCACGAATCGCTGGAGCTCGTCGCCCGCTCCACGGTGGAGCGGGCACGGCCCGACCGGCTGCCAGGCTCCCTGGGCACCGACGCTTGGAAGGAGCTACTGTCGTTGCGGGACTCCGTTGACTACTGGGACTTCACCCACCCCAGCACCTACGCCCGGCCCTCTCCCGCCCTGACTGCCTTCGCGGACGAAGTGAACATCGAGGCCGGCGACGACCCGCTGGAGTCCCTGCTCCGCCTGTCGGACACGCTCCATGGCAGCTTCCAGTACGTCCCAGGCAGCACGTCAGCCGCCTCCCCAATCCAGGAGACCCTGAAGTCGCGGAAGGGCGTCTGCCAGGACTACGCCCACGTGATGATTGCCATTGCCCGCTCCTGGCACGTCCCCACGCGCTACGTATCAGGCTACCTGTACATCGAAGGCCAGGATGGCGAGGCGGCGCTGCAGTACGCCTCTCACGCATGGGTGGAGTGCTACCTACCGGGGCTGAGCTGGGTAGGCTTCGATCCCACCAACCGGTGCTTGGCGAGCGAGCGGCACATTCGGGTGGGAGTTGGCCGCGACTACCACGACGTGGCCCCGGTCCGGGGGATCTTCCTGGGTGGCGGCACCACCCGCCTGGAGGTGGAGGTGCGGGTGAGCGCGGGTCAGAGCCCCACGTAGCCGGGCCATCGGATCTGGACCTGGAAGCTTCCAGCCGAGTGGCGCCGCATCACCGCCTGCGCGCGAGCACAAGGGGGTGGTCTTCCCCCCTGTCGCAACCCACCGACCGTGTCTCGAGTACCGCGAACCCCACTCCCGTCAGCATCTCCATGTACTCCGTGAGTCCGTAGTTGCTCCAATACATCGTCGCTCCGAAGAAGTCCTCCTCCGTGTAGCCCTCCTCACTGTGATGGCTCAGCGTGCATAGCAAGTATCCGCCTGGCTTGAGCCATCCGTGGACCCTCTGGAACAGACACCGGTGATCGGCCCTCGGAAGGTGGAACACGGAGTAGAGCGCTACAGCCACGTCGAAGCCGGACGGAGGCAAGGAGACCGTCATGATGTCCGCACACACGAAGTTGCCGGCGGGCACGTTCCGCTGTGCCCGAAGGACCATCTCCGGCGAAATGTCCACGCCCGTGACGAGGTAACGTTCGGCCAGCAGCCTGGCGATGGGGACTCCGGCGCCGCAACCAATGTCGAGCACCGCAGCGCCGCGGTCCAGCCTATCGGTCAGGCCCTGAAGCCCGCTCCCAGGCTCAGTGCTTCGAGACTCGTGGTACGACGCTGCGCACGTGTCGTACCCGCGGCGCACCACTGCCTTGTAGTCGCAATCCGGGTCAATCGCAGGCATCATGGCACTGCTTCCTGCTTCGGCAATCCGCGCATTGGTGGGTGTCCAGCGACGGCTGCACGGCCCTTCGGGCGAAGGGCGTTGGCCCGATGAGGTGACGCTAGTTGTTGCTCGTCTTGGGCAGGAAGGGGATGATCTTGTCCGCCAGGGAAGCGAGGTTCCGGGTCTGGATCCACACTTCTCCGGTACCCCTGAACTTCATCACAAGGCCCTCTCCGCCAGCGATGAGCGAGCGGATTCCACCAACCTTGCCGATGGAGTACTCGACGCCTTCGCCGAACGCCACCAGGTGTCCCGTGTCCACGACGAGTTCCATCCCCGGCTCCACCTCGACCTTCTTGATGGCGCCGTAGGAGTTGTAGAAGACCGTTCCCACTCCCTCCGTGGAGTAGACCCTGATGAAGAAGAGGCTCTCCCCGCTGAAGAAGCCCTTCATGCCCTGGAACTGCGCGTCGGTCTGGATGTTCTCGGTGCAGGCAAGGAAGGAGCCGGACTGGACGAAGAGGTCCATGCCCGCCTGCAGATTGAAGGAGCCTATGTCACCCGGTGAGCTCGGGGCAAGGCTTACCCGGCCGCCGTTTCGCTCCGCGGTGAAGGTGTTGACGAAGAAGGACTCGCCGCCCAGCATCCTCTTGAACCCGCCGAGCAGGCCGCCGCCGCCCATTCCCGTCTTCATCTCCACGCCGTGTTGGAGGACCATTGCACCCGGCTCAGCCTTGACGGCCTCGCCCGGCTCCAGGTCCACCGTCAGCATGGCATAGCTCGGATCGAACTCAACGGTCGTCTTCATGTGTGGCGTCCCTCCCTAGACCAATGGCCCTTGAGGCTAGGCGGCGCGCCTCAGTGGATGTACGACTGTACCGAGACGGCCACGGAAAGCTCAATGTCCCGGATGGCCTGGGTCATGGCCTGGCCGATGAGGTCCAGCTTGCGCACCTGCTCGATGCGGGCGGATGCCCTGTCCAACTCCCGCCGGGACAGGATGCCCCGGAAGATGCCGCAGGCGTCGGCCAGGCAGATGATGACCACGTCGCGCGGGTCTGGGATGTCGTCGCTGAACAGCACGCCCATGATGCGGAGCTTGACTTCGCGCTCCACCTCGCCCTGTACGGCCGGATAGCGGCGGGAGCGGAAGACCCAGAGGAAGCGGTCGTCCCGGCGTTCCAGGATGCCGCCCGTGACCAGCCGGGCGAGAGCCTCCTCGCGGACCTCATAGGCCCGGTTCGCCGTGCGCTCCACCCAGAAGCGAGCGTCACGCGCCTCTCCCTTTGCGATCTCGGCGAGCGTGGGGTCGAGCAGAGCGTCGCCTACAGGGGTGGAGTCCAGCAGGATCAGGCTGTCGAGGTCGGTGTCGACGCGGTTCTCCAACGCCAGGTCCATCAGCACGCTGCCGGCCAAGGCGTAGTTCACCGACCAGCTAGGCACGTTCGCGAACCTGCCGTCCTCGTCGTTGAGCAGGAGCAGCATGAACTCTTCGGCGAACCTCAGCATATTAGCTGTCCTCCTCACTAGGCCGGGCGCCGTGAAGCCGCACCCGCCCGATTCCGTCGGACTGGCCTCAAAACCATTATAGCCTACTTGGGGCGCAGTCGTACCACGGACCTGGGCCGTCGAAACAGCGTCTTCTCCCCTCGCACGTCTGCGTAGGGCGGCAATGCTATAATCGAAATGAACGCTACCAGCAGCCTTCGGGGCGAAGGGAGAGGGCCTCGCGTGCGCCTAACGGTCTACTTGGCCAGCCCGTATGGATTCTCGGTGCAGCAGAAGGAGCTGCTGCTGCCGCAGATCGTCGAGGCGCTGCAGTCGCTGGGCCTGGAGGTCTGGGAGCCCTTCGAGCGCAACAACCAGATCGACCTATCGGCGCCCGACCGCGCGTACCGCATAGGCCAGGCCGACTTCAAAGACGTCCGGGACGCGGACGCGATCTTCGCCGTCGTGAACGGCGTGCCTCCGGACGAAGGGGTCATGGTGGAGCTTGGGATGGCCATCGCACTCGGCAAGCCCACGTTCCTGTTTCGGGACGACTTCCGGCGCGCCACCGACAGCGATGAGTACCCACTGAACCTGATGCTGTTCACGGGAATGCCCCGGCAGAGATGGCAGGACTACTACTACACCTCCGTCGCCGACATAGGGTCTCCAGACGGGGCCCTGACGCGATGGGCGAAGGGGCACGCCAACACTGGCACGGAGCCTTCCACCGGATGACACGGCTCCTTGGTCCAATGCTGTTATGTCAACTCTAAAGACCCAAACATCCGCTCCGGTGATCACCGTGCGCGGGCTCCGCAAGTCCTACGGCAAGGTGGAGGCTGTGCGGGGCCTCGACCTGAGCGTGTCCAGCGGAGAGGTCTTCGCACTGCTTGGTCCGAACGGCGCCGGCAAGACGACGACGGTGGAGATACTGGAGGGCCAGCGGGACCGGACGGCGGGCGAGGTGTGGGTCTTGGGCCACGACCCCGGCCGCAATGAGCGCGCTCTCAAGCGGCGCATCGGCATCGTGCTGCAGTCCACCGGCGTGGAGCCCTACCTGCGCGTGGAGGAGACCATAGACCTCTTCCGCGGCTACTATCCGCATCCGCTGCCGACCGAGGAAATCCTGGACGTGATAGGCCTGAGGGAGCAGCGACGGACCCTGGTGCGACGCCTCTCGGGGGGCCAGCAGCGGCGGCTTGACGTTGCCATCGGCCTGGCGGGAGACCCCGAGTTGCTGTTCCTGGACGAGCCAACGACCGGGTTCGACCCCTCGGCGCGTCGCGGGGCCTGGGAGATGATCAGGAACCTCCGGTCCCTGGGCAAGACTGTGGTCCTCACGACGCACTACATGGACGAGGCGGAGAACCTGGCGGACCGGGTGGCGATCATGGTGGACGGCGAGATCGTCGCTGTTGGGGCGCCCGGCGAGCTCGTCCGCAAGGACAGGGCCACGACCATACGCTTTCGGGTAAAGTCCGG
Source organism: Dehalococcoidia bacterium (assembly GCA_965249315.1). Taxonomy (GTDB): domain Bacteria; phylum Chloroflexota; class Dehalococcoidia; order Lucifugimonadales; family UBA1127; genus CBDBGD01. The sequence continues at coordinate 557,591 of OZ252225.1, forward strand.
GGCAAGCGACCCGCCTCCGGAACTGTGCGCAGAGTCCACGGGCCAGGATGGCGGGTACGCTGTGACCACCGATACGCCGACGCGAACGTTGCACCAGCTCACCGGCTGGGCCGTGGAACACGGCATCGAGCTCGCTGAGCTGACGGTCTCGCAGCCGACGCTGGAGGACCTGTTCGTGGAGCTGGCGGACCGCGGCGGCGCAGACCGGAGGGACGCGTGAACGCGTTCGTGCTGGCCCTGCGGCAGGTCAGGTACGAGAACACCGCCTTCTGGCGCAACCCCGTTTCGGCATTCTTCGTCTTCGTCTTTCCGCTCATGATCCTGGCGATCTTCAACCTAGTGTTCGGCAACAGGGAGCTGAACGTGGCCGGGGGGACGACGCACACCGCCACCTTCTACGTCCCCGCCATCATGGCGCTCTCGGTGATCTACACGTGCTTCCACAACGTGGCCATCGGCGTCTGCTATGGCAGGGAAAGAGGTCTTCTGAAGCGGACACGCGGGACCCCTCTCCCGAGCTGGGCGTTCCTGTTCGGGAGGATTGCGCACGCAGTAGTCCTGGCCATCCTGCTGGTCGCGATCGTCACGGCGACCGGGGCCATCTTCTACAACGTGGACGTCCCCTCCAACACGCTGCCGGCGCTGGCGGTGACCCTGGTGGTTGGCGCGGCCACCTTCTGCGCCCTCGCGCTCGCGGTCACTGCTCTCATCCCCAACGCGGACGCATCTCCGGCCGTCGTCAACGGGGCGACGCTGCCTCTGCTGTTCATATCGGACGTGTTTATCCCTCTGAGCGACGCGCCCGGATGGCTCACCATCTTCGCGGACATCTTCCCCGTGAAACGCCTGGCGTCGGCGATGCACACGGCGTTCAATCCCTTCGAGACGGGCGCGGGCTTCGAGTGGGTGGACCTGCTGGTGATGGGCGGGTGGATGGCTCTTGGACTGGTGGTCGCGGTGCGGTTCTTCACGTGGGAGCCGCGCAGCTAGGCTAGGCAGCCTCACCGGTGTAGAACGCGCTGGTGCGCTCCGCAGCCGCCGAGCTCGTCACGGCGTCCCACGCGTCCTCCGCCGTCGTCGCGTAGCTGCGAGAGAGGGTAACAACGTGAGCGGCCCGTCCATCAACGTCCAGCGACGACACGGACCGCTCCACCGCGCCCAGCTCCGTTTCGACGTCGAAGCGCATGGCCGTCGCTTTCCTGGGGTCTAGTCGTCCTTCTCCGCCTCGGTTACGTTGCTTTCTGGCGCCGCTTCCTCCAGATTCAACGCCCGCCGGCCCGGCCGGAGCACCGCCACCACGACCCCGTTGATGATCCGCAGGGCGAACTCCAGCAGCACCAGGAACAACAGGTAGTAGACGATGTTCGCCGTGTAGTCCTCGACTTCACGCAGGACGTCCAGGGACTCCCCTATGGCGAAGAACGAGGCGTCGATGAGGAAGACGGCCAGCACGGCGAACGGCAGGATCTTGGCCAGGTCTCGCGAAAGGTCCTCGTTGTAGTAGGCGGTCATCCGGATTGCGCTAACCGTCGCGAGCGCCACCACCAGCGTGTCGGCGAACGAGCGATCCTTGGAGAGGAAGGTCAGAATCAGCGTCAGCACTGCGAACCAGAAGAAGGCGAAGAAGGGAAAGAGGATGATGTACTTGACGACATAGAAGAAGACGTGCAGCAGGCGGCGCACCAACCGGAACCGCGACTGTTCGTACCGGCTCAGGTCGATCTGGAACATGTTCTTGGCGGCCAGGAAGCGGTAGAAGTTGAACACGAAGACAGCGTAGAGCGCCATGCCCACGACGTAGACAGCAACGTCGGACAGCAGGTCCATGGCGTCGTTGAGGTTCAGGGGCCGTTGGTAAAGAGATCGTTGATGTCCATACCGTCCCCCCTTTGGGATACAGACCTTGGCCCCAAACCGCGGCCGTCTCAATGGGGTCTCGGCAGATTCTATCACTCCTTCCAACCCCGCGGATTGCGACACACTCCGTTGACGGAGCATCCGGGCGCCGGCGCCCTCACGCGAAGGGCCCCCCGGGGGGACGGGGGACCCTTCGCGTTGGGTTGGGGGAGACAAGGTGAATGGCGGCTACTTGTCCTCTCCCATGTCGTGGTCGGGGTGGTTGACCGTTCCTGCCTTCCAGTAGCCCTGAGTCCGTAGCATCGAGCGGGGGACTCTACGTTCCTCAATGAAGTGGCGGCGTATCTCCCGCATTATGGTCGCTTCGCAGCTGACCCATATCCGGCCGTGTCCCTGCGGCAGCGCGGCCCCGCACACAGCGTCGGCGAGCATCCGGCCGGGCGCCGCCCCCGGCCGGCGGTGGAGCCACAGCACGTGCATCGCTGCAGGCGACGTCAGGGTCTGCTCCTCCTCCTCGCCGTGCACCTCGATGAAGATGAGGGCCATCATGGAGGGCGGCAGCGCCTCGACTACAGTGGCGATGGCCGGCAGCGCAGTCTCGTCTCCGCCGATGAGGTACCAGTCCACGTCGACTTCGGGGAAGTAGGCGCCGCCCGCTCGTCCGCTGATGACGGCGGTATCCCCCGGCCTGACGCCGGCTGCCCAGACGGCGCCTGGGCCATGGTCATGCACGGCAACGTCGATATCCAACTCGCCCTTCTCCGGGTCCCACCGGCGCGGGGTGTAGGCCCTGCTGGCGGGCAGAGGCCTGTCCGAAGGAAAAGCGTTCCCTTCCGGTCCCATGACGGGCAACAGCAGCTCACCTGTGCGGCTGTCCGGCAGGAAGACGCGGAGATGCTCGGCAGGACCCTTGGATTCGAAGCCCTCGATCTGTCCGCCGCCGAAGGTGATGCGCACCATCCGCGGCGTGAGCCGGACGACGCGGCGCACCTCCACGACTCGCGGCGGAGGAGGCCTCCAAGGGGTCCCGGCTCTGGCAACAGGCATCGTAGAGGCCATGGCGGTCTCCTTAGGGTGTGTGACTGGGTGCTGGGGATCAGGCAGCTTTGCCCTCTTCTTCCCAGGAAGGCCACTCGACCACCTCGAAGGAGAGCAGCGTGGCGCCAGTGGCAACGGGACTCCCGCCGTTGTTCGGCCTGTGGCGACGGCGGAACGCGTCGCTGTTGACCCAGCGCTGGAAGTCCTCCTCGGAGCGCCAGCGCGTGAAGACGAAATATCGGCTTTCGCCCTTCACGGGCCGCAGCAGCGCGAACCCCTCGAAACCCTCCATGTTGTCGACGTCGTGGCCGCGCGCGCCGAATCGCGCCTCCAGCTCGCTCTCCATTCCCTCCACCGGCGTTATGGCGTTGATCTTCACCACACTCATGGTCGCCTCCTTTCTAGCTCTTCCATGTCAACGTTGCTGGACCGCTGCCCCATGCGGGGATGTCCAGGGCCTCCTCCTCGAACGATGCGAGCACCACGGGCTTGCCGGTCTGGGGATGTGGCACCACCATGACCTGCTGGTTGAACACGTCGGAGAGGAGCTCAGCACACAGCACCTCCTCCGGGCTGCCGGACGCAACAACCTCGCCCTGCGACATGACTATGACCCTGTCGGCGTAAGCCCCGGCCAGATTCAGGTCGTGGAGCACTGCCAGCACAGCGCGCCCCTCCCCAGCGAGTCGCCTGCATAGCGACATCACCAGTTGCTGGTGGCCAATGTCCAATGCCGCCGTAGGCTCGTCCAGCAGGACGACGGGGGTGTCCTGGGCAAGGACCCGGGCGAGGGAGACCCGTCGCTGTTCACCGCCAGACAGCGTGGGATAGAGACGCCGGGCCAGGTGAAGGACCTGAGTCCTCGCCATGGCGCGCTCCACCGAGGCGTAGTCGGCTCCGGCAGGCGACCTCCATCGGGAGATGTGAGGGTGCCGTCCCATGAGCGTCACGTCCCACGCGGTGAACGGGAAGCGCAGGTTCGTATGCTGGCTGAGCATGGACCGCAATCGGGCCAGGGCGGCGGGCTTCATGCTGCGCAGGGCGCGGCCGTAGAGTGAAGCCTCGCCTTCCGTGGGCGCGAGGTCGCCGGCCAGGATCCCGCAGAGCGTGGATTTCCCCGCGCCGTTGGGCCCCACGATGGCCAACACTTCCCCAGCATGGAGGTCCAACTCCACCCTGTTCACCAAGGTCTTACCCTGTGTCCCATAGCTGACGCAGTCCGCCCTCAGGCTGGAAGTCATTCCACGCCTCCCCAGCTCAGGCGCGTCCGGTGGACGAGCCACAGGAAGAAGGGGCCGCCGATCATCGCGGTGACAACGCCCAGCGGCAGCTCCGCAGGCACGACCACGGTCCGAGCAAGGAGGTCGGCCAGCAGCAGCGCAATTGCACCCCCAAGAATGCTGGCGGGCAGGAGGAAGCGGTGGTCCGGTCCAACGATGAGCCGTATGACGTGCGGCACCACGAGCCCCACGAAGCCGATGATGCCTGAGACCGAAACGGCAGCGCCCGTCAGCAGCGCACCCAGAACGATGACGCCGAAGCGCACACGCTCCGTGGACACGCCCATGTGCCGGGCTTCCCGGTCTCCAAGAGTCAGCAGGTTGAGCTGGCGTGCCCAGAGCGGCAGCAGAAGGAAGCCGACGAGGAAGAAGGGGAGGACCGAGCCGATCACGGGCCACGTCGCTCCTCCAACGTGGCCCAGCGTCCAGAAGGTGATGCTGCGCAGCTGGTCGTCGTCTGCGATGAACACGAAGAGGCCTGTGAATGCGCCGGCCGTTGCATTCACGGCGATTCCCGCGAGGATCAGCGTGGTGACCGCCGTCTGGCCGTACACCCTCGCCACCATGTAGACCACCGTCGTGGCGAGAAGGCCGCAGAGGAAGGCCGCCACAGCAATGCCGTTCACGTTGAATATGCTGATCCCCAGGACAATCGCTCCCACCGCTCCGACGGCGGCCCCGCTGGAGACGCCGATAATTCCAGGCTCCGCCAGCGGGTTCCTGAAGACACCTTGGAGAGCAGCGCCGGCAATGCCCAGGCTGCCGCCCACAAGAATCCCCAGCACCACGCGAGGGAGGCGGATGTTCCAGAGGATCGCATCGGTCCTGGGTTCGAACTCGACGCCAACATCGAGTCCCGCATGGCTGAGCAGGACCGCGACCGCCTGTGCCGGTGGGATTTCGACCGCTCCCATGCCCACGTTCGCGAAGAGGGCCACGACGAAGAGCACCACCATGACCATGAGCAGCGTGGAGGCGGTGAACCGGGGAGGAGGTGCGCCCCGGTCCACCGCCGCGTGGCGCGCCCGCAGCCGAAGCCGCATCAGCGCCCGCGCTCCAATCGAAGCCATCATTCACTCGGCGCGAGGTCCGGATGGAAGGCCCTCAACAGGTCCATCAGCACCTCGCCCATTCGGGGGCCGCCACCGCCGAAGTACTGGTCGTCAAAGTCGAGGATGCAGCCGGTCTCCGCGGCGGCGGTCTGGCCCACGCCGGGGAGGCTGAGCAGCCCCTCGCGCCCGCCGACCGACTGTAGGCCCGCGGTGAGCACGACGATGCAGTCCGGGTCGGCCGCGGCCAGCGACTCGGCGGTGAGGGGTATGAAGGGCTGGAAAACGCCCACGGTCGCGGCGCCGCTGATGGCGCCGCTGGCCTCAAACAGCTCGTGGCTCAGGTGGTCCTGTCCGATGAGGAAGAGGGCATCGAGGCCGCGCATGTAGAGGAACACGGCCGTGGGGCGATCCTGGGCCTGCGCGGCCAGGGACCGGACCTCCTCGATCTGGGCCTCGAGCTCCGTGACGATCTCCTCTCCCCTGTCAGGTACGCCCAGCGCCTGTGCCACCGAACTCATCTTTCGGGAGGCCCCGTTCAGGGTGGTCACCGACTCAAGAATCACCACGGGTACGCCGGTGGAACGGACCTGTTCGAGCACCTCCGGCGGCCCGGCGTTCTCGTTCCCGATGACCAGGGTGGGCGACATGGAGAGGATGCCCTCGGCGCTGAGCGCCCTCTGATAGCCGATTTTGGGCAAAGCCGCAGCTTCGACGGGATAGGTTGCGCTGGTGTCGACTGCGACGACGCTCTCGCCGAGTCCGAGGGCGAAGACCACCTCCGTGATGTCCCCGTTGAGGACCACGACGCGACTGATGTCCTCGACGGTGATTTTGTTGCCATTGACATCGACGACGGTTGCGGGCAACACCGGGTCAGCAGGGCCCTCAGGTTCGGGCGTGGGCTCCGGCGTCGCCGTGGGTGCTGGTGTGGGGGACGGCGCAGCTGCTGTCGCCGCCGGCGCTGCCGTGGGCGTGGGTGTGGGCGCGGGCTGCGCGGGCGCGGTCGTCGGTGTTGGCGTCGGTTCCGCAGAGGTGGGAACGGGTGCGGAAGTGGCCGGCGCTGCAGCCGCGGGCGCTCTGCCCGAGGTGGTTGTCGAATCGTCAGCGTCTCCGCCGCATCCGGCCAGCGCCATCGTAAGGACGGCCATAAGGGCTATGAGAAAGACCTTCGTGCTGTTCATCTCCGGTTGCACTCCTCTTGCATAGGATTCGGTACGGTGTGTTAGCCCGTATGCCATGAGAGATGTATGTCTCTCATTACCAGTTTAGTTAGTATATACTTGTTTTGTGCAGAACAGTACACAGCCTTATTAGAGTTGTCAAGACCATGTTATGAGATATCTATACCATTCCTCTTCTTCTGCTCCCACGCCTGTCTCACCCTCCAACGGGACCCCTCCCACGTCCTGCGTAGACGCCCGAGGGCCCCGCTTCTCTTGACGCTTGAAGCAGGCAGGGGTACAGTGGCAGCGCTCCACATCCAAGGGAAAACCCGCGCATCTTCTCTGGTTCGTACGAAGGAGGAAGCATGGCACCGCAGAAAGTCGACGTTGTAGTCCACGGCGGCACGGTCGTCACGGCCACCACCAGCTTCGAGGCGTCCGTGGCCATCCAGGGCGAGCAGATCGTCGCCGTGGGCCCCCAGGAGTTCATGCCCGACGCCGAGCTCAGCATCGACGCCACGGGGAAGTACGTCCTGCCGGGCGCCATCGACTGCCACGCCCACTTCGGCAACGCCGACGACCACGACCTAGGCCCGAGGGCGGGAGCCCTGGCCGGCCTCACTACCGTCATCCCCTTCATGCACTACAACCGGGGCGAGGGCGAGACCCTGCCCGACGCGATCAACCGCATGAAGAAGGAGCTCAGCACCCAGACGGTGCTTGACTACACGCCGCACTTCGTCCTGGGCCCCCAGGACTACATCGTGGACGGCATCGGAGAGGCCATCCGCATGGGGGTGACCTCCTTCAAGATGTTCATGACCTATAAGAAGGGTGGCGGAATGTGCACCGACGCCCACATCGCCAAGGCCATGGACCAGGTTGCGGCCCACGGCGGCATCATGCAGCTCCACGCCGAGAACGGCGACGTCATCGACTACCTTGAGGACAAGTTCATAGCGGAGGGGCGGATCCACCCCCGCGATTTCTCCGCCACGTGCCCTCCCTGGGTGGAAGAGGAGGCGGTGAACCGGGGCATCAACATTGCCGCAATGACCGGCTGCCCATCGTACATCGTCCACCTGAGCACGGCCACGGGACTGGAGCGCATCAAGGAGGCCCAGCGCCAGGGCCAGGTCGTCTGGACGGAGACCGTGCCCCACTACCTGCTGCTGGACGAAGGGGAGATGGAGCGCCTGGGCCCCTACGCCAAGGTCGGCCCGCCCCTGCGGTCTGCAGACCGCTTCCACCAGGAAGGCCTGTGGAGCGGGCTGCGCCAGGGCTATGTCTCGGCCATTGGCAGCGACCACGCCCCCGCGCCCAACGACCGGCGCGAGCCGGGCTGGCAGAACATCTTCAAGCACCCCGACGACGGCAAGCCCATCCCCTTCGGCGCACCCTCCGTCGAGACGATTGTTCGCCTGGTCTACAGCGAGGGCGTGGTCAAGCGAAACTTCCCCATCACCTGGATGGCCCGAGTGCTGGGCGAGAACCCGGCCCGAATGTTCGGCCTGTACCCTCGAAAGGGGGCCATCCGGCCGGGCTCCGACGCCGACCTCCTGATCTACGATCCCGACTACGAAGGGACCATCAGGGCCGCTGACCTGATGAGCAACGCCGGCTACACGCCCTACGAGGGTTGGTCGTACAAGGGACGCCCCTGGATGACCCTGCTCCGCGGTCAAGTGGTGCTCAAGGACGGGGACGTCCAGCAGGAGTCGGGCTACGGCCAGTTCCTGCCCGCGAGCAAGCCCATGGCGCCCATCATGGGGGCAGTGGAGTAGGAGCTCGTGGGCCACTACCTGGACACCCTGGCGGAGTACGTAGCGGGGACGGATAGCGCTCAGCTGCCTTCCAGCACCGTCCGCGCGGCCAAGGACGTGTTCCTGGACACCATCGGGGCGATGGTGGCGGGCAGCGCGCTTCCGGAGAACGCGGGGTTGGCTCGACAGGTGGCGCATGGGCGGGGAACGCCCGGCGCGACGCTCATCGGCCACGGACTGACGGCGGACCCCCTCCTGGCGGCCCTGGTGAACGCCACCGCAGGGGTGGCCCTGGAGGTGGACGAGGGCAACCGCTACGGCGGCGGCCATCCCGCCATCCACGTGCTGCCGGGCCTGCTTGCGGTCGCGGAGGAGTCGGCGGCCGGAGGCGCGGAGGTGCTCGGCGCGCTGGTGGCCGGCTACGAGGTGACCTCCCGGCTGGGCGGCGCAACCAAGCCTCGAGCGAACGTCCACTCGCACGGCCATTGGGGGGCACCGGGGACCGCGGCCGCCGTCGCTCGGCTGAAAGGCCTTGACGCTCGATCGATTCGCTCGGTCATCAGCATGGCCGCCTCGATGAGCCCCGCCAACACGTGGACGCCCTGTTTCGAGGGGGCCACGGTGCGCAACCTGTACCCGGGACGCTCCTCGCTCCAGGGAATCCTGGCGACGCACCTGCACGCGTGCGGGTTCACAGCCCTGAAGGACGGCCCGGCCGACGTCTACGGCGCAATCCTGGGCGAGACCTTCGACCCCAACGCCGTGGTGGAGGGGCTGGGCTCCAGCTACCGCATCGAGCAGAACTACTTCAAGTTCCACGCCTGCTGCCGCTACAACCATCCCACGCTGGACGCCGTCCACGCCCTGCGCGTGCGGCACGAGATCGCCCCGGAGGAGATCGACGGGGTGCACGTGACCACGGTCCCATTCCCCGCGGGCATGGTTGGGGCCTACCCGGAGAACCCGCTTGCCGCCAGGTTCTCCATCCCCTACGCTGTGGCTGCGGCCCTGGTCCACGGCGAGACCGGGACCGGCGCCTTCCAGCCCCAGGCGATTGAGGCGCAGCAGGCACGGGCCCTTGCGGGCAAGGTGCAGGTGAGCATGGACTCGACCATGTCGATGCGGCGGGACGACGGTGAAACGGCACGCGTAGCAGTGCGCCTGACGGATGGCCGCGAGCTGGTGGAGACCGCCGGCGCCATCTGGGGCGACGCGTCCAACCCAGCGCCGCGGGAGCGTCTGCGTGAGAAGTTCCTCACACTCACGACCCCCGTGCTCGGGGCGGCACGGGCCCGGGCCGTGGTGGAGCAGGTCGAGCGCCTGGACCAGATCGACGATGTTCGCGAACTCACGAGACTACTCGGTAGAGACGGGGCGGAATCGGCCCTGTAACGAACGCTGCCGACTACGCTGGTCCTCCAGTGCCTTCGGCAGGGAACAGGAGAGGGAGAGCTATGAAGAACGGTTTCAAGGTCATCGACGCCGACGCCCACATGCAGGACCGGCTGGCCAGCTGGGTGGATATGGTGGAGCCGGAGTACTACGACCGGCGTCCTCGCATCCGCATCAGCGAAGACCAGTTCGGCATGGGACCGCGGATCGCGGAGTGGCTGCCTTCGGAGCTGCTTCCCGACGCTGCCCCTCGATCAACAAGCCTCCAGGGTGGGTCGAGCCGCCGCCGCACCCGTCTCAGTCTGCGGGAGATGATGCCGGCCAAGTACCCGGACGCCTACCCGGCGGAGTGGAGCGCGGAGAGCCGCCTGGAGGACATGGACCGCTACGGCTGGGACAAGCAGGTCTGCATCCCGGACCTGGGCTCGCTGCCCTTCATCCGCGTCCGAGGCCGGGACCAGGGCTACCTCTGGGCCCTCGCCAGGGCCTACAACAACTGGGCCAGGCAGTTCTGCGACGCCGACCCCAAGCGCCTGTACGCCGTGGCAGCCATGCCCAACCAACACGACATCGAAGGTCTTGTTGCGGAGACCCGCCGCTCCGTGGGGGAGCTCAACCACGTGACCGTGCTGATGATGATGGCGAACCAGGGCACCCAGTGGCACGACCCCGCCTACGACCCCTTCTGGGCGCTGGCGGAGGAGCTGGACTTCCCGATGTCCTTCCACGGCGCGAGCAGCGGCGAGTCCCACACGGCCGCTCGCTACCAGCCCCGCCACGCAGTGCCGGGACAGCAGGTGGCCCTGGACCACGCCGCGGGCTTCCCCTTCGAGAACATGCTCTCCATGGGCCACATGATCTACATGGGCGTGCTGGAGCGGTTCCCCAAGATGCGCGTCTCTTTCCTGGAGGGCAACGCGGGCTGGCTGCCTTGGTGGGTGAGCCGCCTGGACGACCACGCCATGGAGAGTCGTCGACAGGGGATGTGGTTCGATGCGCCGCTGCTGCCGTTGACCCCGAGCGAGTACATCCGCCGCCAGGGCTTCGTGGCGTGCGACGGGGACGAGGGAGCGCTGCCGGCAGTGGTGGCCCTGGGCTGGGGCGACCACGTGGTCTGGAACACCGACTACCCTCACCCGGACGCCCCGGACCCGGACAAGGCCCTGGACGGGCTCCTGGAACAGCCCATCACCGACGAGGCCAAACAGAAGATCCTCTGGGACAACGCCGTCCGCCTCTACGGAGACCGCATCCTGTAGCAGACCACCTCCTCTCCTGGGGGAGAGGGTTGGGGTGAGGGCGACATGGAGTATCAGGTCATCTCCGGGGACTCCCACGTCGACATGACGTGGATGCCGGGCGACCTGTGGGTCGCCAACGCCCCGCCTCGGTTCCAGGACACGGCGCCGCGGGTGGTCGAGACGAACGCCGGCCCCCGCTGGTGGGCGGAGGGCAGGCAGCTGGGCATCCAGGGCGGCCTGGCCTTCTCCTTCAACAGAGCGGTGAAGGAGCGTTCGCGTCGCATCTCGGCCATGTCGGACGCGGGGTTCTACGAGGAGGGACTGCACCCAACCACGCCTCACCTTCGCCTGCGGGACATGGAGCGGGACGGCGTGGAGGCGGAGGTCCTCTACGGCCTGTCGGGCACCCACCTGCAGTTCCAGGACCCTGAGCTGCTTCGCTTCATGTACCAGGTGTACTACCAGTGGGCCGCCGACTTCTGCGCCTCCTACCCGGGCCGGTGGGCAGCCCTGGCGCCGCTGGTCATCCACGACCCGGAGGCCGCCGCCGAGGACCTGCGCTATGCGGCCCGCCTGGGCCTCAAGGGCGCAGACCTGCCTCTGTCGAACTCGGCCAGGCCTCTCTACCACAGGGACTGGGACGCGCTGTGGGCCGCAGCCGCCGAGTGCGGGATGCCGGTGTCCTTCCACAGCCTGGGGCTCAAGCCCCGCCCGCTGGAAGGGGACGACGTCCAGACCTACAAGGCCCAGCACGAGAACGTTCGCAACGCCATGTTCCAGCTCGGCGGCATCGAGGCGCTGGGGAGCATCCTGGCTTCGGGCGCCTGCCAGCGCTACCCGGACTTCCGGTTCGTCCTTGGGGAGTGCGGCATCTCCTGGATCCCCTTCGTCCTAGAGCGGCTGGACGCCGCCTTCGCCGAGAAGCGCGGGGACTTCGAACTGGACCTGAGCGGGAAGCCCAGCGAGTTCTGGCACGAGCACGGCCACTCGACCTACCAGGACGAACAGGCGGTGGCGACGGTGCTGGAGCTGGTGGGCGAGGATCGGGTCATCTGGGGCTCCGACTACCCCCACCCGGACTCCGTCTGGCCGGAGTCCCAGGCTGTGATCGAGCGCAACCTGGGGGGCCTGCCGGAGGAGAAGCGCCGCAAGATCATCTGCGAGAACGCAGGCCGCCTCTACGGCTTCATCCGCTAGCCGCAGCCGCTCCCGCTGTCGGGCGATTCACGCCCTCAAGTCTTATGCCAAGCCCCAGGAAAGCAATCCAGCCAGGAGTCCTGACATGGCCGAGCGCATCTACATCAGGGGTGAAGGCGGAAAGCTGGAGCCACTTCAGGAAGAGCCCTTCTCAACCGAGGACGAACTCCAAGCGCTACTTGCCGAGCACCCGGAGCTTCTCGACGGAGAACAGATGCGGCCGGGTGACCCTCGGCGCTGGATTCTCATCACACGTGAGAAGGGAATCGCCGAGACTTCTACTTCAAGTCCTCGTTGGGCGCTTGACCATCTGATTGTCGACCAGGACGCTGTGCCGACGCTGGCGGAGGTGAAGCGAGGTTCCAATACAGAGATTCGCCGCACCATAGTCGGCCAGTTGCTGGAATATGCAGCGCATGCGGCAGAGTCCTGGACGGCGGACGAGCTACGGCAGACGTTCGAGGAGTCGGCCGCCAAGCGGGGCCTTGAGCCGGACGAAATCCTAGACACGCTGCTCCAATCGGACGGAGAGCCGGATGCCGACGGCTTCTGGCAAAGCGTCGCCACGAACCTTGCCGCCCGACGGCTCCGCCTCCTGTTTGTGGCGGATGAGATACCAGACCCGCTCGGGCGGGTTGTGGAGTTCCTCAATGCGCAGATGCCCAACATCGAAGTGCTTGCGGTGGAGATCAAGCAGTTCCGCGGCGATGCGGGGCAAACCCTGGTCCCGTGGGTGATGGGCAGAATCGCGGGCACCCCGGACAAGAAGTCAGGTGGACGCCGGCCCACCCACACGCGGAAGTCGTTCTTCGACGCCTTCCCCGACGGAGCTGACCGCAAAGTCGCAGAACGCCTCTTGGATGGTGCCGTGGCCGCCGGGGCGACCCTCAATTGGGGCAGCAGCAGTGTGAGTGTCCGCGCAAAGTGCCCTCAATGGGGGCGCAACCCCATTACCGTCGCCGTATTGACGCCTCCAGGTGCGCTGGGCGGTTGGGTGGGCGAAGAATTAAACAATGCCCATTTTGGGGAGGCGATATCCACCTACGACCCTCAACCCGACGAAGCAATTCTGGCCATACTTGAGCAGTACAAAGCGAGTTTCATGCGAGACGCGTTCATGGCCAGGGTCGATGGGGAGAGACGGGGCTGGACCGCGTCGTACACTGATCTGGCTCCCCATGTTGACGTGATGGTGGAGCGGCTAACGAACGTCGTACGAGAGTTGGGCGCTCTACGGTAGCCCGCGTCGGAACGCAGGCCGCCTCTACGGGTTCATCCGAGAGCCGCAGCCGCTCGCTTGACTGGAAGGTGGGGCCTACCTAGAATGGCCCCACCCCCTAGTACCCGCCGGAGTGGAGGCGTTACATGGCTGCGCACTACAACCGCGGCGCGACGTTCCCCGAACCCCCCGTGCTCCCCGACGACCCCCTCATCGACGCGCTCGCACGCACCAACGCCAAGGTAGAGGACTTCGCGATCTCCCCTGACGGTTCCCGCATCGCGTACGTCTCCGCCGAGAGCGGCGGCTACGACCTCTGGGTCATCGACATGGACGGCACCAACAACCGCTGCATCGTGCACATGTACCCGGAGCAGTGCCTCCTCCCCTCCTGGTCGCCGGACGGCGAGTGGCTCTCCTACGGGGCCCGCTACTCCTCGCCCACTGGCAACCTCTACATCGTGCGAGCGGACGGTTCGGAGCCACCGTACAACATCACCTACGACAACAGCCCCGGCCGCTACAACGAGTGGACCCGATGGACGCCGGACGGGGCGGAGGTGGTCTTCACCGGCGCCGGCCCCACCGGGTTCAGCCAGGTCAAGGCGCTTCCGACCACCATCCCCACGGGCAAGATCCGGCCTCGCCTCATCACCAACGACGAGTGGAACAACACCAACGTCCAGGTCTCCCCGGACGGCCAATGGGTGGCCTTCCAGTCGGACCGCAGCGGCTATGCGGACAACAAACGCATGGACGTCTTCATCGCCCCCATCACGGGCGGCCCCTCCCGCAACCTGACGCCGAACACCAAGGAGCACCACGACTCCCACCCGCGCTGGTCCCCCGACAGCACGCGCATCGCGTTCGTCTCGGACCGCACGGGGTGGCGCAACATCGGCGTCATCGACGTCGCTACCGGCGAGACCACCATGCTCACCACCAGTGAGTGTGACGAGAACAACCCGTACTGGTCCCCGGACGGCAAATGGCTCGCCTACACCGCCAACAAGGGCTGGAACTTCCACATCATGCTGGTCGCTTCCGACGGGAGCGGCGAGCCCATCCAACTCACCGAGGGCGATGGGGTCAACGGCGGCTACGAGGGGAGCCAGGTGCGAGGCTCTCTGGCCTGGACGCCGGACGGGGTGGAGATCGTCTACACGCACATGGACTACCAGACCTGCAGCGACCTGTGGGCCATCCCGGTTAGCGGCGGGACGCCCCGCCAGATCACGGACCATATGCCGAAGGACCTCGACCGCAGCGCGTTCGTAGAGCCGGAGCTCATCCGCTGGGCGTCGAAGGACGGCCTGGAGGTCCCGGGCTGGCTGTACAGGCCCGAGGGCGCGACGGGGGCCACTCCGCTGGTCATCTTCGCCCGGGCGAACACTCACGGCTTTCACGTCAACGGCTTCTACCCCTTCATCCAGTACTGGTGCAGCAAGGGCTACACGGTTGTCGCGCCCGAGGTGCGAGGTAGCGGCGGGCTGGGCAAGACGTACGAGACCATGAACTTCGGCGAATGGGGCGGCGGCGACATCGATGACATCGCGTCGGGCGTGGAGCACCTGGCCGGCAAGGGCCTCATCGACCCGGACAGGGTGGCCATGCACGGCGGGAGCACGGGCGGCTACTTCACCAACCAGACCGTTTCCCGCTACCCGGACCTCCTCAAGGCCGGGGTGAACTTCTACGGCCCGCCGGACCTCGTACACATGGAGCGCTACGGCTCCGCCGCCGGCAGGTCCACGCTGGGGGACGTGGTTGGCGGGGACTACGGCGGTCCGGACATCGCCCTGGACCACTGGATGGAGCGCTCCCCTGTCTACAACCTGGACAACATCGTCACGCCGCTGCTGTTCCTCTGGGGCGACCGGGACGGCGTGCGCATCAGCATGGCCCAGGACTACTTCCGCCAGGCCAAGGCGAAGGGGAAGTACGTAGAGTTCATCCAGTACAACTGCGAGCACCACGGCTGGTACGACTGGCGACCGGAGACGGTGGCCGACGCGCTGCGCCGCGCTGCCGCCCATTTCACAAAGTTCCTGGGAGACTAACTGCGGGAGGAGGGTGTATGAGGGAAGCCTACGGCAAGCTGGTCTACGACTCGCTGGCGGAGGTGGTTGACCCGTCCCACACGGCGGTAGTCGTGGTCGACATGCAGAACGACCTGGTAGCGCCCGGAGGCCTGGCGGACCGGAACGGCGCTCCGCTGCCGGGCAACAGGCGCATCATAGACGACCTGCGCGTGCTGCTGCAGGGCGCTCGCGAAGCGAGCATCCCGGTGATCTACATTATGTACACCATCCATCCGGGGCTGCCCACGGTCACGCCGGCGTGGGTGTACAACGGCATCCGGCTGTTCAGCGGGACGCTACTCTCGCCCGCCCGTCCGGGCATCTCCAGCCTCGAGGGCCTCTTCGAGGGCACATGGGGCTGGGAGGTGATCGAAGAGCTGGCGCCGGAGGAGGGCGACATTCTCGTGCAGAAGCACCACCTGGGGGGCTTCTGGGACACGAACCTGGACAAGATCCTGCGAGGCAACGGCATCGAAACGGTGGTCGTGACAGGCACCGCCACCTCCGGCTGCGTCTTCGACACGGCCGTTGGGGCGGCGGCCAACGACTACTACACCGTCTACGTCCGGGACTGCGTGACCACCATGAACCCCAAGACCCATGAGGTGGGCATGAAGCTGCTGGCAAGCCGCTACGACGGGCCTTCCTCGGAGGAGCTGCTCGCCCTCTGGAAGGCTGCGGACGGAAACGGGGCGGCCTCGGGAGCATCGGCGTGACGCTTCTCGCCACGACGGACACGGTTCCCGGTAGGCGCGTCGTGGAAGTGAAGGGCCTAGTGCAAGGCAACGCAGTACGCGCCAGGGGCATCGGGCGGGACATCACGGCGACGCTCCGGGGCATCACGGGCGGCAACGTGCCCGAGTACTCCCAGCTCCTGGCAGCGGCCCGCGCCGAGGCCACGGGGATCATGATCGAGGCGGCGAATGGGCTGGGCGCGAACGCCGTGGTTGGCGTCAGGTATACTACGTCTGCAGTTATGTCAGGCGCGTCCGAGATACTCGCCTACGGCACAGCGGTCGTCGTGGAGGATAGCGCCGGCTAAGAGAAGGCCGGCCAGCCGGTAGAGAGCACAATGTTGAGGAGGTAAGGCATGCGGATAGACTTCGACACCAAGATCTATGATTCTTTCGAGGAGCTGCTGGACCCATCGCACACCGCGGTCATCGTGGTGGACATGCAGAACGACCTGGTGTCTCGAGAGGGTTTCCTGGACAAGGTCGGCGAGGACGTCAGCGCCAACCGGCGCATCATCGAGCCGATCCGCACCGTCATCAACGGGGCGCGGCAGGCGGGGATGCTGATCGTCTACATCCAGTACACGATGGACACGGGCCACGCGCTGGCGACGCCGGCGTGGGTCCACCAGGGCGGCGTGCTGGAGTACATGGGCGAGCGGAAGCGGTCCTACCGGGTGGAGATGGAGGCCTGCTTCGAGGGCACCTGGGGCTGGGAGGTCATCCCCGAGCTGGCGCCGGAGCCGGGCGACGTGTGCGTCCGGAAGAACAACATGGGCGGCTTCTGGGGCACGAACCTGGACAAGGTGCTGCGCGGGAATGGCATCGACACAGTGGTGATCACCGGCACCGCCACCCACGGCTGCGTGCTGGACACTGCCGTCGGCGCCGCGGGCAACGACTACTACACCGTCTACGCCCGGGACTGCGTGGCGACCAATGACCCCAAGGGCCACGAGCTCGGCATGGCCTTTCTGGAGCAGCGCTACCTGGGGCCGTCCGCAGAGGAGCTCGTCACCTGCTGGGCCTCGGCGGCGAAGCCGGTGGCAGCGTAGAGAAGAGACCAACGGAGACAACTGCGAGGAGGAGCCCATGATTGAGGTGCACGGCAAGCCCGTCTACCAGACCACGGAGGAGATACTGCGACCCGAACGGACGGCCATCCTGGTGGTCGACATGCAGAACGACCTGGTGTCGCCGGAGGGGTGGTCCGCCAAGCGCGGGCACGACGTCGGGCCCAAGCTGGAGATCCTGGAACCGCTCCGCAAGACCATCGAAGCGGGACGCCAGGCAGGCGCACGCATCGTTTACATCGTCTACACCCAGGACGATCTGCGCTCGGCCATGGCCCCAGCGTGGATCTTCTCCTGCTACAACGGCAACGTCGACCCCGAGACGCCGACCGTGGCCTTGGACGCGCTCTTCGACAAGACCTGGGGCTGGGAAGTGGTGCCGGAGCTGGCGCCCGAACCGGAAGATTTCATCATCGAGAAAACCCGGCGGGGAGGCTTCTGGGCCACCAACCTGGACAAGGCCCTGCGCGGCCACGGCATCGAAAGCGTGGTCGTGACGGGCACCGCCACCGCCGGCTGCGTCTTGGACACGGCCGTGGGCGCCCACGCCTACGACTACTACACCGCCGTCCTGACCGACGGCGTGGCAGAGACCAACCAGGAGCGCCATCAGAAGGGCCTGGCGGTCATGGTGGACCGCTACGTGAGCGTGACGTCGGACGAGCTGGTGGCGCTCTGGTCCCGGGTCCCCCAACGGGCGCTCTAGGGCGAGAGCTTCCCTGACGAAAGGAGGAGAAACATGAAGGAGATCCTCGGCCACTCGGTCTACGACACCCTGGACGAGCTTGCCGACCCCTCGCACACGGCCGTCATCGTCGTGGACATGCAGAATGACCTGTGCGACCCGGAGGGGCTGCTGTCGAAGGGCGGCGAGAACATCGCGGGCAACCGGCGCATCATCGAGCCGCTGCGCGTGCTCCTGGACTCGGCCCGCGAGGCCAACGTACCGATCATCTACATCCAGTACGTGGTAGAGAAGAGCCTGGCCACGGTGGCCCCGGCCTACATTCACTACTGGTACCGGAACCGCCCCACCGGCCAGAACAAGATGCCGCTGCAGGTCTGCGTGGAGGACACCTGGGGCCATGAGACCATCCCCGAGATCGCGCCCCAGTCCGGGGACATCATCGTGCGGAAGAACCGCAACGGCGCATTCTGGGCCACACGCCTGGACCAGGTCCTGCGCTCCAACGGCATCGAGAGCGTGGTCGTCACCGGCACCGCCACCACGGGCTGCGTGCTGGAGACCGCCATCGGCGCGTACGCAAACGACTACTACGTGCTCATGGCCCAGGACTGCATCACCATGAGCAACCACGAGAAGCATGACCTGGGCGTCAAGCTCCTCCTGGACCGTTACGACAGTCCCATGTCCGAGGAGCTGATCACCACCTGGGCGGCGGCACAGCCGAGGGCGTAGAAGAAGCTCGGCGACCCAGGCCCTTTCGAAAGAAACAGGGGAGGAGGCGGATGCCTCCTCCCCTGTACTTTGCGACCGAGGAAGGCGCTACTGGGAGCCGCGGAGCCGCGGGTCCCAGATGTCCCGCAGCGTGTCCCCCAGCATGTTGAAGGCGAAAACCGAGATCGCAATGGCCAGGGACGGGAAGATGGTCAGGTAGGCCCCCGCCAGGAAGAGGCTTGTCGTGCCGTCCGTCACCATCCGACCCCAGGAGGGCGTTATGGGGTCAACACCGACCCCTAGGAAGGTAAGCGACGACTCGACGATGATGGCGGAGCCCAGGAACAGGCTCACCACCACCACGTAGAGCGGCATCACGTTGGGGAGAATGTGACGAATCATCACGCGTGGGGTTGAGCACCCAATCGCCCGGGCCGCCTCAACGTAGACGTTGCCCCTGACGGAGATAACTTGCGCGCGCAACGGCCGGCTTGCAGGCGCGATAAAGGTGAAGGCTAACGCGCCTATTACCGTGTTCTGAGACGGGGTGAAGACCGCAACAAGGAAGAGAGCAACCACCAGTCCGGGAAAGGCCAGAAGCGTGTCGACGACACGCTGTACAGCGTTATCGAACAGGCCACCGATGTATCCCGACGTCAAAGCGACCAGCATCGCCGTAGTAACTCCGAACGCAACGCTGAACACCCCCACCCTCAGGGAGATCCGTGAGCCCTGCATGATGCGGCTCAGCATGTCGCGGCCCTGGCGGTCTGTACCGAAGAAATGGTCGGAGCTCGGGGGGTCGTACCGGCGATCCAGGTTCCTCTCGCTGTAGTCGTACGGCGCAAGGATGGGAGCACCTATGGCAACGACGATGAGCACCATGATTATGATGGCCGAAAAGGTCCCAAGGAGATTTATGCGAGCATGCCGCAGGAGGACCTTTCCTGCTCGTTGCCAGCGCTCCAGTATGCTCGGAGGCGCTCGCAGTACGCTTGCCAACTCCTCGCCTTCGCGTGTTGCCATCTGTCCTTTTCCTACCCTCTATTCGTAGCGGACTCGCGGGTCAATCCAGCTGTAGAGAAGGTCAACAATGAGGTTTATCCCCAGGACCAGCAATGTCAGGGATATGACGAAGAGCTGGATGACGGCATAGTCCCGGAAGAGCACCGTTCGGACGAGCCCCTGACCCAGGCCGGGGATGTTGAACATGGTCTCCACCACCACCGCGCCGGCAATGAGCTGGGCTACGTAGACTCCCAGGAGCGTCACCACGGGAAGCAGGCTATTCCTCAGCGCATGGCGGAAGACCACCGCCCGTTCTCGGAGGCCCTTGGCCCACGCGGTGCGGATGTAGTCCTCACGGATGACCTCAAGGAACTGGGTCCGGGAGACACGCGCCAGGCCGGCGGCCATCGAATACCCAACGATGAGGCCGGGGAAGATAAGAATCTTGAGACTTTCGATGGGGTCTTCGTGAAGGGGCACGAAGCGCGCGGGAGGATACCAAAGGCCCGTCACTATCAGAGCGACCATGACAATGGCCGCGGTCACGAAGGAAGGCATGCTCAAGCCGGCCACCACAATGCCCCGGACAAGGTAGTCCAGCCACGTGTTTCGCCTGACCGCCGACAGTATCCCCGCAGGCACTCCAATGCTCACGCCAGTCACCAAGCCTATGCCCATAATGGCAAAGGAGGGCGGCAAACGGTCCTTCAGCACATCAATCGCGGGCTTGCGGTAGGCGAAGGACTGGCCGAAGTTACCTTGAAGCAGGTTGGCCCACCAATTGTAGTACTGGATGTGGATAGGATCAGCGAGGCCAACCGCCTCCCGCATCTGCATCTGGAGGCGCCGCTCGTTGGCCCCACCAAAGAAGGAGTCCTCTGCAAACAGGGCCGAAATGGGGTCGCCGGGGATAGTCCTGAGGACGCCGAAGATGAAGAGAGATGCAATGAGGAGGGTGATGGGCACTACGAGGAGGCGGTTGATTATGTACTTCCGCATCCCAGTCATATGACACCCTCTTGGCCCGTGTGTGAACTCAGGTTTCTATGCTACAGTCATGGGCTCGTCTTGGGCGTCCTGCCCTTGGCGAGCCCATGACTGTCTGTGTTCTTCCACAAGTCCCTGCTCCCCTGCCTAGCCCTGTGCGGGCCAAGCCAGGGGAGCGTGATCTAGTTGCAAGATCTGTCTACCGCTCCAGCCAGACGTGCCGGAAGCTCCAGTTCCCGTAGAAGGTCGGGCCTGGCTGGAAGTAGTTCTTCACGTGCGTGTAGAACGGCACGTTGTTGGTCGCCCACAGCAGGGTGATGTTGCTGATCCCATCGTCCGTGAGCCAGCGCTTCTGGGCATCCTTGATCGAGGCGCGGCGCTCTGCAGTGTCCAATGTGCGGGTCTGCTTGAGCCACCACTCGTCCCACTCGGAGGTGTCCCAGAAGGTGTAGCCGTTGGGCCTGCCGAACTTGGTGAAGACCCGGTCCAGGACCCCCAGTGGGTCGGCGATGATGGTCGCCCACGCATTCTTGGAGGCGTTCATAGACCCGTCCAGCTGTCGTGGGCCCTTCACAGGCCAGTCTATGACCTCAACCTTGGCGTCAATGCCGATCTCAGCCAGCTGCTCGGCAACGTTCGACATCAGGTCGACGTCCCGGGGGCTGGGGGCGACAATGAAGCCCTCGGTGAGCTCAACACCGTCGACATAGCCGGCGTCCGCCATCAGCTGTCGGGCCCTGTCCAAGTCTTCGGCCCTGCGGGCCGGGTTGAAGCCGGGGAGCTCCCCGATCTCAGCGTCGGTCAGGGCGAAGTCCCCGAAGTCCCGGGGGTCCAGGATGTGCCCGGGGATACCGCCGAAGGGCGGATCACCGTAGCCGGCTCGGGTCGCCAGCGTCCGGTCGATGGCGTAGTTCAACGCCGTCCGCACCTTGATGTCGTTGAAGGGCGGCTTGCCGGCGTTCAAGATCAGGTTGTGCCAGACGCCGGGGTTGACCTGCCGGACATCTACCTTGTCACCCAGCTGCTTCTTGACGCCCTCCGCCTCTATCTGCTCGATCACCGGCCAGTGCTCGTAGGTGTCCAGGTTGCCGGCCAGCATCAGCGCCAGGGCTGTCGCCTTCTCAGCAACCACCGGGCGGTTCATCTTGTCCATGTAGGGAAGCTGCCGTCCGGAGTCGTCCCGACCCCAGTAGTTGGGGTTCTTGACGAAGGTCATCCCCGTCTCGGTGTCCTTCTCGGTGGACAGGTAGGGTCCGGTCCCCATGTCCGCGTCCCGGGTATCGCCGTCGCGGTTCAGGATGTGCGACGCCACCATGGAGATCTGCGGGTTCGCCAGCCAGGGCAGGATGATGTAGGAGGGGCCGCCCAGGTCCAGCACGATGGTGTGCGTGTCAACCACCTGCACGCTCTGAACCAGGTCCTTGCACTTGTTGGCCGACTCACCCGAAGCCGTGAACTCGGGGTCCAGGCACCGGTTGAAGGTCGCTGCCACGTCCGCACTGGTGAACGGCGTCCCGTCATGCCACGTGACCCCCTCGCGGAGGTGTATGGTCAGCAGGCTGCCGTCGTCGCTGAAGGACCAGTCCTTGGCCAGGTTGGGCACCAGGACCACGCCCTTCTCCGGGTCGAAGGGGGCGTCGTACGTCAGTAGTGCCTCGTAGAGGATCTGCGCATACATGGTGCTCGTTGCACCGCCGAAGTCCGACACCCACGTGTCGATGGTCTTGAAGGTCGAGAAGGAGCGGCGGTTGATCGTCCCGCCGAAGACCGGCTCACCCAGGTCTGGGTTGATGCTGATCACGGCCTCTCCGCCCTTGCCAACCTCGAACGTCGTCAGCGTCGCGCCCGCCTCCGACACCGCTGCCGCTGCCGTCGTCTCAGCCGCCTGAGCAGTCGTCGTCGACGTGCTCTCGGTGGTGGCCGCTGCCGTCGTGGTCGTCGATGTCGACTCCGTTGTCGTGCTGGCCGCAGCCTGAGTCTGCGTCCCCGACGTCGTCGTCCCCGTCGATGCGCTCGTCTCTTCGTCGTCACCACCGCCGCAGGCAACAGCCAGCAGTAGTGCGACCACTACCGCAAAGGGAGCGAGCTTTCGCAAGCTTCTCTTGCGCATGAAACCTCCTAACAGATGTGCTGAGACATTCCCACACGCCTGGGCAAAGAGAATCCCTTCGCACAGGCGATAAGTTGCCCAATATAAGCATAGCCCTTGCTGGCTGTCAAGTCCTCGACCAGCCCAGTTTCGCCCAAGAAGGAGTCCTCCGCGAACAGGGCCGCAACGGGGTCGCCAAGGATTTACTCCTGCGAAAGCTCAGGTCCTTATGCAATACACATGGGCTCGCCAAGAGCCGGGCGCCCAAGACGAGCCCATGTGTGTAACGTCGAATCTCTGCGGTCTCCGCTCCCCAGCCCCGACCCCTTACGGGCCAGGGCTGGGGAGACGGGACCCGAGTTGCAAGATCTGTCTACCGCTCCAGCCAGACGTGCCGGAAGCTCCAGTTCCCGTAGAAGGTCGGGCCCGGCTGGAAGTAGTTCTTCACGTGCGTGTAGAACGGCACGTTGTTGGTCGCCCACAGCAGCGTGATGTTGCTGATCCCATCGTCCGTGAGCCAGCGCTTCTGGGCGTCCTTGATCATGGACCGGCGCTCTTCGGCGTCCAGGGTGCGGGTCGCCTTGATCCACCATGCGTCCCACTCGGACGTGTCCCAGAAGGTGTAGCCGTTGGGTCTGCCGAACTTGGTGAAGACGCGGTCCAGCACCCCCAGCGGGTCGGCGATGATGGTGGCCCACGCGCTCTTAGAGGCGTTGTAGGCCCCGTCCAGCTGTCGCGGGTTGATCACAGCGAAGTCCAAGACCTCGACTTTGGCGTTGATGCCGACCTCAGCCATCTGCTCGGCGATGTTCGACATCAGATCGACGTCCCGGGGCCTGGGGGAGACCATAAAGCCCTCGGTGAGCTCAACGCCATCAGCATAGCCGGCATCCGCCACCAGCTGTCGGGCCCTGTCCTGGTCCTCGGCCCTGCGGGCTGGGTTGAAGCCGGGGAGCTCCCCGATCTCCGCGTCAGTCAGGGCGAAGTCGCCGAAGTCGCGGGGGTCTAGGATGTGCCCGGGAATGCCGCCGAAGGGCGGGTCCCCGTAGCCGGCCCGGGTCGCCAGCGTCCGGTCGATGGCGTAGTTCAGCGCCTGCCGCACTCGGATGTCGTTGAAGGGCGGCTTGCCCGCGTTCATGATCAGGTTGTGCCAGACGCCGGGGTTGACCTGCCGGACGTCTACCTTGTCACCCAGCTGCTTCTTGACGCCCTCCGCCTCGATCTGCTCGATGACCGGCCAGTGCTCGTAGGTGTCCAGGTTGCCGGCCAGCATCAGGGCCAGGGCCGTGGCCTTCTCCCTGATCACAGGGCGGTTCATCTTGTCCATGTAGGGAAGCTGCCGACCGGAGTCGTCCCGACCCCAGTAGTTGGGGTTCTTCACGAAGGTCATCCCGGTCTCGGTGTCCTTCTCGGTGGACAGGTAGGGACCGGTCCCCATGTCGGCGTCCCGAGTGTCGCCGTCGCGGTCCAGGATGTGCGAGGCCACCATGGAGATCTGCGGGTTGGCCAGCCAGGGCAGGATGATGTAGGAGGGCCCGCCCAGGTCCAGCACGAGGGTGTGCGTGTCGACCACCTGAACGCTCTGGACCAAGTCCTTGCACTTGTTGGCCGACTCTCCCGAAGCCGTGAACTCGGGGTCCAGGCAGCGGTTGAAGGTTGCCGCAACGTCCGCACTGGTGAACGGCGTCCCGTCGTGCCACGTGACTCCCTCGCGGAGGTGCAGCGTCAGCAGGCTGCCGTCGTCGCTGAAGGACCAGTCCTTGGCCAGGTTGGGCACCAGGACCACGCCCTTCTCCGGGTCGAAGGGGGCGTCGTACGTCAGCAGCGCCTCGTAGAGGATCTGCGCGTACATGGTGCTC
Source organism: Dehalococcoidia bacterium (assembly GCA_965249315.1). GTDB lineage: Bacteria > Chloroflexota > Dehalococcoidia > Lucifugimonadales > UBA1127 > CBDBGD01. The sequence goes on from OZ252225.1 coordinate 582,023, forward strand.
GTCGCCCCGCCGAAGTCCGAGACCCACGTGTCGATGGTCTTGAAGCTGGAGAAGGAGCGGCGGTTGATGGTGCCGCCGAAGACCGGCTCACCCAGGTCCGGGTTGACGCTGATAACCGCCTCTCCGCCCTTTCCGACCTCGAACGTCGTCAGCGTCGCACCCGCCTCCGCCACCTTCTCCGCCGCCGTCGTCTCAGTCGCCTGAGCAGTCGTCGTGCTCGCGGTGGTGGCCGCGGCCGTCGTGGTCGTCGTCGATGTCGACTCCGTTGTCGTGCTGGCCGCAGCCTGAGTCTGCGTCCCCGACGTCGTCGTCCCCGTCGATGCGCTCGTCTCTTCGTCGTCACCACCGCCGCAGGCAACAGCCAGCAACAGTGCGACCACTACCGCAAAGGGAGCGAGCTTTCGCAAGCCTCTCTTGCGCATGACACCTCCTCACAGATGTGCTGCGAATTCCCACATCGCCTGGCAAAGGCGTAGCCGTCGCTCAGGCGATAGAGTTACCCAATGTAAGCATAGCCCTTGCTGGACTGTCAACCCTTTGACGAGTCCAGTATCGCCAATGCACGCATCGCCATAGCTTCCGCTGGAAGGGGCAAGACCCTTCTGGTACCCTGAGGTCTGTCAAGAAATCTGGCCGCAGGAGTACAGGGGTGCGCGTAACCCAAAGCCTGTTCCGGACCCAACGTTCCGACCCTGGGGAGGCGGAGACGCCAAGCCACCGTCTGCTGCTCAAGGCGGGCATGGTCCAGCAGGTGGCCGCAGGAATCTACTCCTACGGCCCCCTGGCACAACGCTCTCTGGCCAAGATACAGACGATCATCCGTGAGGAGATGGACGCAGCCGGGGGTCTGGAGGTCAAGCTGCCGGCGCTCCAGCCCCGAGAGCTGTGGCAGACGTCAGGGCGAGACCAGGCCTTCGGCCCGGACATGCTCCGGCTGCAGGACCGCAGGGGCCGGGAGATGGTCATGGCCCCCACCCACGAGGAGACGGTAACCCTGTTGGCCCGCCAGTTCATCCAGAGCTACCGGGACCTGCCCCGCATCCTCTACCAGATCCAGACCAAGTTCCGGGACGAGCCTCGGCCCCGGGCCGGGCTCATCCGCGTCCGCGAGTTCGACATGAAGGACGCCTACAGCTTCGACGCGGACGAGGCGAGCCTGGAGCGCACGTATCAGCGCATGGTACAGGCATACCGCAACATCTTCGGCCGATGCCGTCTGCCGGTCGTCCAGGTGGAGGCGGACAGCGGCGCAATCGGCGGCAAGGACTCCCACGAGTTCATCCTGCCCACGCCCGTGGGGGAGGACGTTCTGCTGCAGTGCCCCGGCTGCGGCTACGCTGCGAACGTGGAGCGGGCCGTCGCACAGAAGCCCACCTCCACCGAATCGCAGGGGGAGCCGCTTCCCCTGGAGGAGGTCCACACACCGAACACGACAACCATCGAGGCCGTCGCGGACTACCTGCGGATTCCCACCAGCAAGACGCTCAAGGCGGTCTTCTACTGGGTGGACGGGCACATGGTCTTTGCAACGGTCCGCGGAGACCTGACCATCAACGAAATCAAGCTGAAGCGCGCCTTGAACGCACAGGAGCTGCGTCCAGCCACCGACGCGGAGGTCGCCGGGGCAGGGCTGGTGGCCGGCTACGCATCCCCCATCGGGTTGACGTCCGTCCGCACCGTTGCCGACGACTCCGTTCAGACAGGAAGCAACTTCGTGGTGGGGGCCAACAAACCCCAGTTCCACCTTCGCAACGCCAACTACCCGCGCGACTTCCAGGTGGACCTGCTTGCGGACATCGCCGCCGCCCAGGAGGGGCACCTCTGCATCCATTGCGGCGCCCCCCTCCGGTCCGAGCGAGGCATCGAGGTGGGCCACGTCTTCAAGCTGGGCACCTTCTTCAGCGAGATCCTCGGGCTGACGTACCTGGGCGCCCAGGGCGCCCCGCAGCCCAGCATCATGGGCTGCTACGGCATCGGCGTGGGCCGCCTCCTGGCCGCATCCATCGAGCAGCACCACGACGAAAGGGGCATGTGCCTGCCCCCTGCGGTCGCCCCCTACCAGGTGTATCTGGCGGCCCTCAACGTGGAAAACCCGGCCGTGGTCCAGGCCGCAACTGATGTATACGCGCGGCTCACGCGCGCGGGCGCGCAAGTCCTCTTCGACGATCGGAGTGAGTCCGCGGGCGTTAAGCTCAACGACGCAGACCTGATGGGCTTCCCCGTGCGCGTCGTGGTCAGTCCCCGAACCCTGCGCAGCGAGGCCGTGGAGGTCAAGGCCCGCACGGACAGCGAAGCTACGACGCCACCGATCGAAGAGGCGACAGCGGCCGTCCAGGCCATCCTGGAGCGCTGAGCAGTGGCGGCCCAAGATCCCGATCTGGGATCTATTTCGTTCGAATCCGGGCACAGTGTCCTAGCTAAACAGGCGGGTTTTGCACCGTGTATATTGCCTTGCCCCGCCCCCACAACTCCTTGACAAGACCAGCGGAACGTGGCAACATGAGCAGTGCGCCTCGCGGGTGGTGACGCTCGCGGCGCGCAAGAGCACCTTAACAGCTGAAGTGTGGGAAGAAGGTCCCGAGAAGGGACCACACGCATAGAAACAGATACAATTTTGGAGAGTTTGATCCTGGCTCAGGGTGAACGCTGGCGGTGTGCCTAACGCATGCAAGTCGAGCGGCTGGGGGGCTTCGGCCTCTCAGCAGCGGCGGACGGCTGAGGAACACGTAGGGAACCTGCCCAACGGTGGGGGACAACCCCGGGAAACTGGGGCTAATACCGTATACGTCTCCGGGACGGAGGTTTCGGAGGGAAAGGGCCTCGCAAGAGGCTCGCCGATGGAGGGTCCTGCGTCCCATCAGGTTGTTGGTGGGGTAACGGCCTACCAAGCCTACGACGGGTAGCTGGTCTGAGAGGACGACCAGCCAGAGGGGGACTGAGACACGGCCCCCACTCCTCCGGGAGGCAGCAGCGAGGGATCTTGGGCAATGGGCGAAAGCCTGACCCAGCGACACCGCGTGGGGGAAGAAGGCCCTCGGGTCGTAAACCCCTTTTCCGGGGGAAGAGTAAGGACGGTACCCCGGGAATAAGCCCCGGCCAACTACGTGCCAGCAGCCGCGGTAAGACGTAGGGGGCAAGCGTTACCCGGAATCACTGGGCGTAAAGGGGAGGCAGGCGGCAGGGTTAGTCGTCCGAGAAAGGTCTCGGCTCAACCGAGATAGCACGGGCGATACGGCCCCGCTTGAGACCAGCAGAGGCGGGTGGAATTCCCGGTGGAGCGGTGACATGCGTAGAGATCGGGAGGAACACCAGTGGCGAAGGCGGCCCGCTGGGCTGGTTCTGACGCTGAACTCCGAAAGCGTGGGGAGCGAACAGGATTAGATACCCTGGTAGTCCACGCCCTAAACGTTGGATGCTAGGTATGGGGGGTATCGACCCCCTCCGTGCCGTAGTTTACGCGATAAGCATCCCGCCTGGGGAGTACGGCCGCAAGGCTAAAACTCAAAGGAATTGACGGGGGCCCGCACAAGCGGCGGAGCGTGTGGTTTAATTCGATGCAAAGCGAAGAACCTTACCAGGGCTGGACATGGCGGCAGTAGGAACCCGAAAGGGGGACGACCCGTAAAGTCGGACACCGCCGCAGGTGTTGCATGGCTGTCGTCAGCTCGTGCCGTGAGGTGTTGGGTTAAGTCCCGCAACGAGCGCAACCCTCGTCCCGTGTTGCACTCTCACGGGAGACAGCCCCCCGCAAGGGGGAGGAAGGTGGGGATGACGTCAAGTCCGCATGGCCCTTACGCCCTGGGCTACACACACGCTACAATGGCGGGGACAAGGGGATGCCAACCCGCAAGGGGGAGCGAATCCCGGCAAACCTCGCCCCAGTTGGAATCGGAGGCTGCAACTCGCCTCCGTGAACGCGGAGTCGCTAGTAACCGCAGGTCAGCACTACTGCGGTGAATACGTTCCCGGGCCTTGTACACACCGCCCGTCACGTCATGGGAGCCGGCAACGCCTGAAGTCGCTGCGCTAACCCTTCGGGGAAGCAGGCGCCGAGGGTGGGGTTGGTGACTGGGACGAAGTCGTAACAAGGTAGTTGTACCGGAAGGTGCGGCTGGATCACCTCCTTTCTAGGGAGCACCAGGCTTCGGCCTCAGCTCCTAGGTCGGTGGGCCAGAGGCCGCCTTCGGGCGGACGGCGCCGTTGCCCTCGGCGTCTAACCTCTGCACCCAAAGGGCTGGTCCCCTATCGCCCTTCTTCCCACACTTCAGCCGTCAAGGTGCTCTTCCTTTTCCCGCCACATCCCCCCCTCCGACAGAGGGGCCGGGGTGACGGTCTTCGCCCAACCGCGCAACAGAGACGAACACGCCACAAGGGGGAGTGATGTCCATCATCGACCACAGGGCCATCCCGGAGACCCCCTGGCGCCCCAACTACCGCATGTGGCACATCGCCGGCCCGGAGCAGGGCGTCTCCAGCACCCTCGCGTACAGCCAGGTCAGCCCCGGCGCAGGCGCTCCCCTCCACTACCACGAGGCCGACGAGTTCATCGTGGTGCTGGAAGGCGCCTTGGAGGCCCGCCTGGGCGACGACGTCCAGCAGGTAGGACCCAACCACACCATCGTCATCCCGCCCCGGGTCCCACACGCCTTTACTTCCGTCGGCGCCAGCGATGCCCACGTCTTGGCCTTCTTTCCGGTGCCGGACCCCTTCGCCCACACCACCTACCTGGAGGGCCAGCCCCCTGCGGCGCACCGCGACGCGCCGTAGGTCAGAAGCTGCGATCACAGAGCACGAACAGCCATGCCGTCTTTCGATGAGCTAAACGCAGAGTGGGAGCAGGTCCGGAGGGAGCTGCCGGACGCCCTGGGGCTCCGAATGCGTCGGGCCCTCAGCTGGCTGGGCCGCGCGGAGCAGGAGCGGGAAACCGACCACGATGCGGCGTTCATCTTCTACTGGATCGCCTTCAACGCCGCCTACGCCAAGGAGGTGTCCCGAGACCCCGCATCGACTGCGAGGGACCAGTTCGCCAGCTATTTCAGCACCATCCTGTCCCTGGACACCCACAACACAATCTATGACGCCAAATGGCGGACGTACTCCGGCCCCATCCGCCTCCTCTTGGACAACCGTTATGTCTACTACCCGTTCTGGGAGCACCACGCCGGGCGGGGTTACGACAACTGGGAGCACACCTTCGAGCAAAGTAGACAGCAGGTCAACAGGGCCCTTGCTGACCGCGACACCCATTTCATTCTGAGCACCCTGTTCGACAGGCTCTACGTGCTGCGGATCCAGCTCATGCACGGCGGCGCTACCTGGCGTAGCTCCGTTAACCGCGCTCAAGTCCAGGATGGGGCCCGCATCATGGCCACTCTGGTGCCCGCTTTCATCCACCTGATGATGTCCCGTCCCGACGTGGCCTGGGGTCCGATGGACTACCCCGTCGTGCACGACGCGCCCGGCTACACTGCTTGACAGCATCGCGCGCGTCCGACTGCCATCTGCCCCTTCCCCCAACCCTTTCCGATCCCTACCCTTACCCCATGCCCACCCGGACCCACCATCCGCCCGCTCACCCTGAGCCTGTCGAAGGGTGTCCTTCCCGCGCCCTCGCTCGTTCTCCCACCCAATCCCCGGCCGCAGCCCAACGCAGCAAGCTGAGGGTGCAGGGCTTGCCCTGCCGGTTGGCCTCCTTGTTTCCCTTTGTCGGCTTAGGGCCACTTTTCACCCAGGCCGTCGGTCCACGTTCGGCCCGAGCCCTGCCAGATACGGTTTGTTTCCATTTTTCGGCCTTTTCAACGCCCCCCAGATGGGCCCTCGGCCCTTCATCGGGCCCGTGCCTGGCAGCTACGGCTTGTCTCCTTTTGTCGACTTGTCCGTCGCGCCTCAATCCCAAGCTGCGCCGCGATCTTCCAGGCACGGACAGCCGGAAATAAAGCGCAACACAATTCAAGACAAGTCAAATCGCCGTCGCTCCTTGACAGCATCGGGCGCACGCCTCTACCGTGAAGGTCATCAGCTTGGGAGGAGCACCATGAAGAACGGTCTCAGAGTCATCGACGCCGACGCACACATGCAGGACATCTTTGCCAGCTGGGTGGAGATGGTCGAGCCGGAGTACTACGACCGGCGGCCGCGCATGCGCATCGTGGACGACGAAAACTTCCACAAGGGGCGTCGCCACGCTGAGTTCCTCCCCTGCGAGCTCTTCCCGGAGCCACGGCGGCGGCAGGGCTCCATTCAGGGCGGCGGGGCGCACCGGCAGAGCCGGGCGCAGGCCAAGGACTTCATGCCCCGCAAGTACGGCCAGTCCTACGAGGACGAGTGGACCCCCGAAAGCCGCCTGCGGGACATGGCCCAATTCGGCTGGGACAAGCAGGTCTGCATCCCGGACCTGGGCTCCCTGCCCTTCCTCCGGGTCCACGGTCGCGACCAGGGCCTAATGTGGGCGGTAACCCGCGCCTACAACACCTGGGCCCGCGACTTCTGCAGCACCGACTCGTCTCGCCTCTACGCCGTGGCCGCCATCCCCGACCAGCATGACGTCGACGGCCTAGTAGCGGAGGCCCGCCGCGCCGTGGCGGAGCTCAACCACGTGACGGTGATGATGCCCGCACCGGCCAAGGGCCTCGCCTGGGAAGACCCGGCCTACGACCCCTTCTGGGCGCTGGCGGAGGAGCTGGACTTTCCGCTCTCCTTCCACGGCGCGAGCAGCGGCACGCCCCACACCTCCGCCCGCTACCAGCCCCGCCATGCGGTGCCGGGACAGCAAGTGGCCCTGGACCACGCCACCGGCTTCCCGTTCGAGAACATGCTGGCCCTGGGGCACGTGGTCTACATGGGCCTGCTGGAGCGCTTCCCCAAGATGCGCGTCTCCTTCCTGGAGGGCAACGCGGGCTGGCTCCCCTGGTGGCTCAGCCGGCTGGACGACCACGCTCTGGAGTCGCGGCGGCAGGGTATGTGGTTCGATGCGCCCCTCCTGCCCCTGGCCCCCAGCGAGTACTTCCGTCGCCAGGGCTTCGTGGCATGCGACGGCGACGAAGGCTCCCTGCCGGGGGTCGTGGCCCTGGGCTGGGGTGAGCACGTCGTGTGGAACACGGACTACCCTCACACCGACGCCCCGGACCCCGACGTGGCCTTGGACTCGTTCCTGGCCCAGCCCATCTCGGAGGAGGCCAAGCGGCAGATCCTTTGGGACAACGCCGTGAGGCTCTACGGACGCAGGATCGAGGGTTAGGACACCCGCCCGTCTCCGTCTCAGAGAGGGTTGGGGCGCGGCTGGCCCCTCAGGCCGTCACGCCAGCACCCGGTAGCGGTAGCGCGAGTCCATCAGCGCCCCCTCGCGGAAGCGGCTCCAGCGTAGGGGTGTTATGTCAAAGCTCGTGGAGCGACCTCGGGCGATCATCTCCGCCATGGCTACCCCCACCATGGGCGAGAGCTTGAAGCCGTGCCCGCTGAACCCTGTAGCCGCGTAGAGCCCTTCGATGCCTTCCACCCCGTCCAGGATCGGGTGCCAGTCCGGGGTGACGTCGAAGAGGCCGGCCCAGCCTCCCCGGAACGTGGCCTCGGCGAATGCGGGACATCGGCGGGCCAGTCGCGGCAGCGCCTCCGACGCCAGCCGCATCTCCACGCCCGGGTTGTACCCTTCCAACTCGCAGTCCTCCTCGCCGTAGCTGAGCAGGGTCAACTGCCCACCCTCCGGGCGGAAGGAGAACTCGTTGATGAGGTCCGCTACCGTCGGGTGCGAGGGGAGCACACCGGGCGGACGCTCCAGCGTGAGCACCTGGTGCCGCATGGGCTTCTGGGGAAGGTCGACGCCCAGCGAGTCGAAGAGCGAATTCGACCACGGCCCCGCAGCAATGACGACAACAGGCGTGGCGACGACTCCTTCCGGCGTCTCCACTCCTACGACGCGGCCGCCGACAACCTGAATGGCAGTAACCTCCGTTGACAGCCGGACCTCTGCGCCCATCTCTCGAGCGCGTCGGGCGTAGGTGACCGCCACGGAGGAAGGGTCCGCGTAGCCGGACTGCGGCTCGTAGGCGATGCCGGCCGCGTCGTCCAGATTGAGCATCGGAGCGACTTCGCGCGCCTCGGCCTGGAAGAGAACGTGGGTGTCCACGCCCAGCTCCCGCTGCATGGCCACGTTGGCCTCCAGGGCCTCGCGGTCTTCGGCCGCGGCAAGGAGGAGGTAGCCCGTTCGCACGTACCCGGAAGGTCCCCCCACGGCCTCCTCGAAGTCCTGAAACAGCTTGAGGCTGTGCCACGCCATAAGTGTGGTGACGGGGTTGGAGTAGTGCAGCCGGCAGATGGCCTGGGAGAGACCGCTGCCGCCGCCCGCCAGGATGCCCTGCTCCAGCAGGAGGAGGCGTTTCATGCCCAGGGTCGCCAGGTTGTAGAGGATGCTGCAGCCTATGACGCCGCCGCCCACGATCACCGCATCGGCCGTCGTCTGCCCCCTACCATCTCGGCTACCGGTCATGCCAAGCTCCCTCCGTGGGCAGGATGGTAGCATGGCGAAGTTGGGGTCACAAGCTACGACGAAGGGCCATAAGTCCTGCGCCCGCCGCGGCGATTGACGAACCAGGAGGGTTGGTCAACAATGGCCCCGTCTTCCAAGACTCAGCCCAACAGGAGTACCCTATGGACTTTATACACGGCATCTCCTTCAACACCTTCTCCATCATGGGCCGTTGCCGGCGGACCGGCGCTCTGGGGGTGGGTATCACCACCCGATCCATGGCAGTGGCAAGCCGGTGCCCGTACGTCGCAGCCAACGTCGGGGCCGTCGCGACCCAAGCAAGCACGGACCCTCGACTGGGCCGCCTGGCCCTGCGCATCCTGGAGCAGGGGTTTTCCGCCCCCAAGGTGCTGGAGGAAGTGGCGGCCAGCGACCCGTACATCGAGCATCGACAGATAGGGATCGTGGACAGGGACGGCAACTCGGCGGCCCGCACGGGCACGGAGAACAAGGACTGGGCGGGACACGTCACCGGACGAGACTACGTGGCAATGGGCAACGTGCTCCTGGGCGCACACGTGGCGGAAGCCATCGCGCGCGCGTTCGAGGAGTCCGCGGACGAGGTGCTGGAGGAGCGGCTGCTGCGGGCCATCGAGGCCGGCCGCGACGCCGGCGGGCAGCACGGCGGGCAACGCTCGTCCGGCCTGGTGGTCTTCGACCGAGAGGTCTTCTCTCGCACGGACCTGCGAGTGGACCTCCACGACGAGCCGGTCGGCGAGCTCCGCCGCGTCTACAACGCCTACGCGCCGCTCATGGACTACTTCACACTGCGGGCCGCGGACCCCACCATACCGTCACCCGAGGCCCTCTAGCCCTGCGCCACTCAGAGCGTCCGAACGTCCATGCCCTCCGTCGCGGCTACTGGACGAACATGTCCTCCGGCAGTATGGCGGAGACCACGTAGTTGGGTACGTCCACGACGTTGCTGATGCGCAGGTCCACGGCCACGCTGCAGATGACGTAGGCCTGCTCCCGGCTCCAGCCGCGGTCCTCCAGCAGGTCGATCATGGCCAGGAGGGCATTGCGACAGGCCAAGGTCAGGTTTTCGCCCTCGTTGATCCCATCCGGGGTGATGGGCATGCCCATCGTCGCGGTGAACCTCCGCGGCGCCGCCCATTCGGGATCGATGAAGTAGTCGCTCTGCTGGAACTGGGGAGCCCGGACATTCCGCCGGCTCGCCTCACCCTTGAGCACCCGGAACCGCACGTTGGCCGTCGCGGACATCTCTACGGCGGTCACGCACACTTCCCCGTCTCCTTGAGCGAAGTGGGCGTCGCCTGTGGAGAAGAGGGCGCCGTCCACAGACACAGGCAGCAGGAGCTTTGACCCCTTGGAGAGCTGCTTGACGTCAAAGTTGCCGCCGTTCTCCCGGGGCGGGATGGTCCTCAGGCCGTCGGTGGCTGCCGCGCCGCCCGCGGGGACCGCGCCGCCGGGGTCGGGCGGGAAGAGAAAGCCGCCGCGTCCCAGGAGGTCCTGCTCTCGCTGGGCCCAGCGCGTCACCTCATCGTGAGAGGGCGCCACACCTGAGACCCCCATGAAGGAAGCGCCCTTGATGCGCACATTCGGCAGCTGGGGCGATGTCGCCCAGCCATCGGCGATGTTCCAGTGGACCATGAAGGGAGTGGCATACAGGTCCCGCAGGAAGCCAAGACCGGGGATGATGCAGGTGAACGCCCAGGGCTCGGGTTGAATGTCCAGGAACTCCACCTCCAATAGGTCCCCCGGGCCGGCGCCCTTCACGTACACCGGCCCCGTGAGCGGATGAATGGGGCCGGGGTTGAGGTTCCCAAAGTCGTTCACGGTGGTGGAGGCATTGAACTGGCCGTCAAGCGCGTCCCGCGTGGGAAGGACGACTTCCTCGCCCTCCTCCACCTCCAGGACAGGCGTAACGTCCGGGTGCCAGCGGTTATGTCCGGTACTGGGTTCGGCGGTCAGGGGCTTGCTGCGATCTATCTCAACGCTCTTCACGTCTCCTCCTTCTCGAACTGCGCGGCAATAGTGAGAGGGTGTCCACGGGTAGCCCGATACTACCGACGCCGGGGCTACACTGTCAAGGCTGGCGGGCAAGGCCGCCACAGCAGGGAAGCTCTGAACAGCACTCGCCACCCTTTCACCGCGCCCCTCCATCCACTACACTCATGGCAACCCAGCCCCCGGAGGAGGTCTCCCATGCCCTCGTCCTTGGTCTATGGCAAGTACCTGGTCTGCGGCGTCGACCCGGAGGGTCGGGCGCAGGTCATCCAGAACGGCGCGCTGCTCCAGCAGGACGGTCAGATCGTGGACATCGGAACTGCGGCGGAGCTGCGGGCCCGCCACACGCCGGACGAGGAGATCGGCTCGTCGGGACAGATGGTCTTGCCGGGGCTCGTCAACGCCCATCACCACGTCGGCCTCACCCCCTTCCAACTGGGGAACCTGGACCTGCCCCTGGAGACCTGGATCGCCGAACGGAAGGGGACCAGGTACGTCGATCCCTACCTGGACACGCTCTACTGCGCCCTACAGATGATCGAGTCCGGCATCACCACGGTCATGCACAACGGCGCCGGATCCGGCGTGCGCATCAACGCGCTCGGCGACCGTATGGAGCACGCCCACCAGGTGCTGCGCGGCTACGAGGAGTCGGGGATGCGGGTGGCCTTCTCCCCCGCCTTTCGGGACCGGAACCAGATCGTGTACCAGGACGACGCGCAGTTCCTGGCGACCCTTCCCCGAAGCCTGGCCCAGCGCCTCGATGCCGAGCTTCAGGCCACGGCCATCTCCTGGGAGGACTACATCACCCAGTTCGCCCAGCTATTCGAGGCGCACGGGCGCAACGAGCGGGAGCGAGTCCGCCTTCTGCTGAGTCCGGCAAATGTCCAGTGGTGCTCCGACGCGGCCCTTCAGGGCATGAAGGAGGCCGCCGCTCGCTACAACACGGGGCTCCACATCCACCTCATGGAGAGCGTCTACCAGAAGCAGTACGGCATCCAGACCTGGGGCGTAACTCCCCTGCGGCACCTGTACGACCTGGGCTTCCTGGGGCCGGAGGTCTCGTGCGCCCACGGCGTCTGGCTGACGGAGTATGACATGGAGCTGCTGGCCGAAACGGGGACGGTGGTCTGCCACAACGCCAGCTCCAACCTGCGCCTCAAGAGCGGCATCGCGCCCGTGAACCGGATGGTGCAGAAGGGCGTCACCGTGGCCATCGGCATCGACGAGGCGGGCATCAACGACGACAACGACATCCTGCAGGAGATGCGGCTGGTCGCGAAGATTCACCGAGAGCCAGGAGTGGCCGCGCCGCAGCCATCGTCCAGCCAGGTGCTGCGCATGGCGACCGTCAACGGCGCCACGGCCACGCTGTTCGGCGCGCGCATCGGGACGCTGGAGCCGGGCGCGCGGGCCGACATCGTCCTGGTCGACTTGGAGCACATCGTCGAGCCCTACCTGGACCCGAACACCGACATGGTCGACGCGCTGCTGTACCGGGGCCGCGGCTTGGACGTGGACACCGTCATCGTGGACGGCGAGGTGCTGCTGCGCGGACGGCGCTTCACCAGGGTCGACAAGGAGGCGGTGGTCACCCAGCTCAAGGAGTCCTTGGCCCAGGAGCTGACGGAGGAGGAGCGCACTCGTCAGCGGGTAGCGCAGGAGCTCCTCCCCTACGTCCAGCGGTTCTACGAGGCGTATCCCCCGGAGCAGGGAGAGCCCCACTACCTCTACAACCGCAGCGGGTGAGCCGGAGGACCCCAACGAATACGGTCCGGGAGGACGACGAGAAGATGGCCACGCTGGTGGAGCCCAAGGTCTTCCTCATTGGCGAGTCCCAGGTGCACCGGGACGGTCTCGAGGCCCTCCTGGAGCACCTCGGCGCGCCCGAGTGGCGGTCCGACGCACCCACCGACATGGAGCTGCTCTGCGAGGTGTTCGGCAGGGCCTGCTACCGCTCCTTCGGCACCGACCTCAACCCCAACGTGACCCGGGTCCGTCGCACGAACAGGAGCTACCTCACCAACATCATCCAGAAGGGGGACGGCTCGGTCCTGGAGCACGGCGTGGTCAACTTTTTTCTGGCCGACGTCAGTCGGGTCTTCACCCATGAACTGGTGCGGCACCGGGTGGGAACGGCCATCTCCCAGGAGTCGCTGCGCTTCGTGCGCCTGACCGACCTCAACTGGTACGCGCCAGTGAGCATCCAGGAGTCGCCGGAGGCCATGACGGTCTTCGCCCGCACCTTCGAGGAGCTGTCGAAGCTCCAGCGGGAGCTGGCGGAGATGTTCAACCTGGACGACCTCTCCTCCTTCGACGAGAAGAAGGAGATCACGTCAGCCATGCGACGGGTGGCCCCCATCGGGCTGGCCACCAACGTGGGCTGGTCCTGCAACATGCGGACGCTTCGCCACGTCATCGAGCAGCGCACCGCGCCCTGGGCGGAGGAGGAGATCCGTCTGGTCTTCGCCAAGATCGCCGAGATCGCCGTGGAGCGCTGGCCCAACCTCTTCTCCGACTATCGCACGGAGATGGTCAACGACCTCCCCGTGTACCTGACCGACAACCGGAAGGTGTAGGCGCTGGGGCACAGCCCCAGACCCGAAGTTTGGGACTCCGCGGCGCAGGTCAGCCCACCACCAGCATCTCGTCGGTGCTGAAGCGGTCGGAGAGGAGCCGGGGGCCGTCGTCCGTGACGAGCGCCATGTCCTGCAGGTGCCAGTAGTCCACGTGGGGCTCCAGGGCCAGCACCATGCCCGCCTCCAGCACGGTGTCGTCGCTGGGCACGAGGAAGGGCGGCTGCTGGTGCCACCACGCCCCTACGCTGTGGCCCGCAAGGGCTAGGCGTCCCGTGAAGCCGGCCTCCCGAAAGGCCTCGGCCGCGAAGCGGTGGACGTCGCTGGCCCGGACTCCGGGGCGGCACTGGTCGATGGTGGCACGGTAGACGTCCCTCACGGCGCGATAGATTCGACGCTGCTCCTCCGACGGCGCGCCCATCACCACGGTGCGGGACTGGTGGCCGGGGTAGCCCCGGTAGTAGGCCACGTAGTCGTTGCGGATGATGTCTCCCGGCTCGAAGGTCGTATCCCCTTCACCGCCGTAGACCACGGTGTTCCGGCTGGAGTTGAGGATGCCGTGGGCCCACCCCGCGCCCCTGCGAATGCAGCTTTCCAGGATGCGCCCGTGGACCTCCCGCTCCGTCTGCCCGGCGCGGACCGTCGCGAACACCTCCAGGTAGGCCTCGTCCAGAAGGTCCGCGGCCTCCTCCAGGAGCGCTACCTCGCCGGGGGTCTTCACCCACCGGGCCTCGTGCATCATCGCCGTGCAGTCGGTTATGCGGGCCCGAGGGAGGAGCCCATGTGCCTCCTCCCAGTGGGCTGCGTTGACGTAGCTCTTCTCCAGCCCCAGCCGGCCATCGCTCAGCCCCAGGTCGTCCAGCACCGACGCTGCTTTGGCGTAGGCCGACTCACCGTAGTCGTCGTACTGTTCGATGCGTTCGATCCTGGAGTCCTTGCGGGCCAGGGGCGCGGCGAAGCTGTTGAGGACCAGGACCGGCTCGCCGTGCCGGGGCCAGACCAGCAGGACCCCTCGGGGCGAGTCGGCCAGGTCCAGGTGCCGGGCCAGCGTGCCGGGGTAGGCGAACCCCGCCAGGTATGTGAAGTTGATGCCCGACCGCAGGACCAGGGCATCGAAGCCGTCCCGGTCCATCAGGGCGTTGACACGGTCCAGGTTAGCGATGACACCGGGTCTCTCAGCCATTCCATGCACCTCACAGAATTGTTCCGCTGGCCTCGATTCTACCTCGGGGAGCGCCAGGGAAAACTACCCCGCCATGATGTGCCGGTCCAGGAAGTCGGCGATGGCGGTGTAGGCGCGGACGCGGTTCTCGTACTTGACGAAGCCGTGGCCCTCGTTCTCGAAGCGGACGTACTCGACGGCCTGCCCCCGCTCTCGGAGCGCCGCGACGATCTGCTCCGTCTCCCCGATTGGCACCCGCGGGTCCCGGGCGCCGTGCAGCGCCATGAGCGGCGCACGAATCCTATCCACGCGGTGGATGGGAGAGATCTCCCGAAGGAGGTCGGCGTCCCGGTCTGCGTCGCCGTACTCCGTCGCTCGCAGCTTGCGACGCCACGGGCCGGTGTTCTCCATGAAGGTGTGGAAGTTGGCGATGCCGTACAGCTCCACCGCGGCGCCCCACAGGTCGGGGTAGGTCGTGACGGCCGCCAGAGTCATGAAGCCGCCGTAGCTCCCGCCCATGACGGCGATGCGCTCGGGCCGAGAGTAGCCGGAGTCGACCAGCCAGTCGACGGCGTGCTTCAGGTCGCGCACGGCGTCCATACGCTTCTCCACGTCGTCCTGGTGAACGTACGTGCGCCCGTAGCCGGTGCTGCCCCGGACGTTGGTGACCAGGACGGCGTAGCCCCGGTGGGCGAAGTACTGCACGATGGGCGAAAAACCCGGCCTGGACTGGGCTTCGGGCCCGCCGTGGACGTAGAGCAGCACGGGCAGGTCGCCGCTGTTCTCCGCGCCGGGCGGCAGGTGGAAGAAGGCCGGCACCTGCTGTCCGTCGAAGGTCGGGTAGTGGACGAGGGTCGACGGGGTGAAGGCGTCGTCGGACAGACCCCCCAGGTCGCTGTGCGTGAGCTGGCGGGCTTCGAGCGAGGAGGCCTCCACCACCCACACGTCGCTGGGCCGGGTCTCCGAGCTCACGGCCGCAGCCAAGCGCTGCCCGTCGCCGGACCAGGCGAGCGCCGTGATGACGCCCCGAGGCAGGCCAGCCACAGGACTGGGCGCTCCATCGTCCGAATCGAGCACGGCCAGCTCCGAGAAGCCGTCCATGTTGGTGGCGTAGGCGATACGGCCGCTCCCCGAGCAGTCCAGGAGCTCCACGTCCCAGTCGGGCGCGTGCAAGACCGTGATGGCCCCAGAGGCCGGGTCCATGGAGGCCAGGGCCAGGAACTCCCGGTCCTGGTTGGTCAGCAGATGGACCTTCCGTCCATCCTTCGACCATTGGGGCGAGAGGTAGGCCGCGTCCCCCGTCCCGCGAGTGAGCTGCGTGGCCTCGCCCGTAGTCAGGTCCAGGAGAAAGAGCTCGTTGTAGAGGCTTGTTGCGGACTGGCTCACGAGAAGGTAGCGACCATCGGGCGACCAGGAGACAACGCCGTTGCTGCCGTCCTGCTGCCACACGAGGCGCGACTCGTCCGCGATAAGGTCGCGCACGTAGACGTCGAAGAAGGCCCGGTGACGGCGGTTGGAGACGTAGGCCACGGCCCGGCCGTCGGGCGCCCACGCCCCGAAGGTGTGGATGACCTCGGGATCGCTGGTCAGCGCAGTGACCTCCGCGCTGCCGTCGGAGAGCAGGTAGATCTGCCCGCGCTCGTCTCCCCCCTGGTCCATGCTGAAGAGGATGTGCTGCCCGGCGGGGGCGTAACGGGCGTCGATGATGCGCTCGGCGTAGTCGGTGAGCTGCTGCGGAGAGCCGCCCGCGGCGGGAACGCTCCAGAGCTGGGGGACGCCGGAGACGTCCGAGAGGAAGGCCACCCGCTGCCCATCGGGCGAGAAGGAGGGACGGAGTGCGCTGCGGACGTTGAGGAACTGCTCGAACGTGTACACCATGGGGCCTCCTTCCGCAGCCGGGTGGCGGGCCATGTCCTCCGGCCTGCAGCGCAAGTATACGCGCGATGCGGCGCGGGCGGCCATGCGAGGCGGCGGAGACCCAGTCTTGACAAGTGCCTATAATGGGGCCGAATAAGCGCCACGCGGGCGGGGGATGCAGCCATGCTGGACGAGCTAGTCGAAACCATCGAAAGCCTCAAGACGCGCATCAAGGAGCACAGGGACCAGATTGGAGCCTACGAAGTCAGGACTCGTACTGCCCTGATAGACCCAATGCTTCGGGCCTTGGGGTGGGACGTCTCCGTGCCTTCCCTTGTGACAATTGAAGCCAAGATGGTTAGAGGCTGGGCTGACTACGCGCTCCTCGACGGGAACGGCGAGATTGTCGTACTCGTGGAGGCCAAGAAGCTCGCGGACAAGGACATCCCCTTCGTTCAAATTGTATCGTACGCAGTGTCAGAAAAGATGCAAGGTAAGTCCGATGTTCGCTACTGCGCAATTACCAATGGGGATGTATGGCATCTGTACGACCTCCAAACACAGAAGCCACTGCTACAGACGTCCATCGTGTCTGACAAGACGGCCAAGTGCGCCTTGCAACTCCTGGGCCTCTGGCGGAGCAGCATGGCTGACAGGCTCTACAGCGAGGCCGTTCAGCCTGTGGTCTCCATCAAGCCGACGCCCAATCCTGTACCGCCTAAGCCCCCACCACCTGATCCAGGTTGGATAGCCTTGACCGGGAGCTTCGATACCAAAGGCAAGCCGGCGCCAAAGTCGGTGCGGTTTCCAGATGGGAGCGAAGCAGTCACCAATACCTGGCTAAGCATTGCTCTTCAGACTGCCTATTGGCTCCATCGAACAGGTCATCTGACCAGGGAGAATTGCCAACTGAGGAGTTCGGACCATGCTGTGTCACATCAATACATTTTGAGCAGGGACGGTAAACACCCGGATTCTACCGAGTTTCGTCGTCCGCGCCCCATTGGCGACGGCATCATATTGAATCACGTAGGGGATCCGAGGGAAGGGATCCGCCGTTCTATCCGTATGCTGAAACACTTCGGCCAGGACCCGTCGCGGGTGCTGTTGCAGCTTCCATAGGCGGAGCAGCCTGCTTCCGCACCCTCGCCTTGTTGAAGCGGGGGCGGCTGCCTATAATGCGGGGGCGTGAGTACTCCCCGCTCCTCTTCCGGCCGACCCCCCCTGGCTGCTCGCCTCCCCGTCTTCTACGGCTGGGTTGTTCTTCCTGTGGCCAGCATGGCCCTGTTCATCTCCGGGCCGGGGCAGACCTACTCGGTCTCCGTTTTCGTCGACCCCATCATCAACGACACGTCCTGGTCGCGGACGCTCGTCTCCGGCCTGTACACGGCAGGCTCGCTCACTGCGGCGGCCGTCATGGTCCTGGTGGGCCGGATGCTGGACCGCCTCGGGGCGCGGGTGCTGATGATCGCGGTGGGTATTCTGTTCGGCTTCGCCGCGCTGTGGATGAGCCAGGTGGACAGCCCCGTGGAGCTGTACGCCGGGTTCGCCGCCATCCGAACGCTGGGGCAGGGCGCCCTGTCGCTCATCGGGACCACCCTTGTCGCCCTGTGGTTCGTGCGGTTCCGAGGGCGCGCCATGGCCCTCTCTTCGCTGGGGGCGGTGGCCAGTCGAGCGGTCTTTCCGCCGCTCATCCACCTCTTCATCTCCCGGTGGCAGTGGCAGGGAGCCTGGGTGGCGTTGGCGGTCATCATCTGGTCCGTCACGCCGCTGGCTCTCCTGGCCCACCGGAACCCGGAGGCCATCGGGCTTCGGCCCGACGGCGCGAGGGCGGAACCCGCAGGCGCGGAGGCCACATCCTCCGTTCGCTCGGGGCAGGAAGCCAACTTCTCGCTTTCGGAGGCCATGCGAACGCCCAGCTTCTGGCTGCTGCTCTTCGCCAGCTCCTCCCATTCTCTGATCAGCACTGCTCTGATCTTCCACATGGTGTCGGTCATCACCAGCAGAGGCCTGGACGCCGGGCTGGCGGCCACCGTGCTGAGCGTTATGGCGCCCATGTCCCTGGCGGGCACCTTCGCAGCGGGGTACCTGACGGACAAGCTGCCCAACCGGTTCCTCGTGGCAGCGTCGCAGGGTATCCTAACCCTCAACATGCTCTGGGTTTTCGCCCTCTCCGAGCCCTGGCAGGCCCTCGTGTTCGGCGGGATGCTTGGCCTGGGAGGCGGCTTCTCCATGACGACCAACGCCGTCATCTGGCCCAACTACTACGGGCGGCGCCACCTCGGGAGCATCCGCGGCGTGGTCTCCACGTGCATGGTGGGCTTCGCAGCCCTGGGCCCGCTGCCCTTCGGCCTCCTGTTCGACCTGACCAACAGCTACTCAACAGCGATCCTTGTCTTCCTGGCCATGCCGACGGCGTGCGCCACGGCAGCGCTCTTGGCTCGTCCGCCCCAAAAGCAGGCTGTGACGGAGAGCTAGCAGCACAGCACCCAAGAAAGGTGGAAGCTCCATGTCCACAGCAGACAGGACCGTCACCCAGGAGGTCGTCGATTACATCCAGGGGATGAGCCTGGACGCCATACCAGCGGGTGTCCAAAGGGAGCTGCGCCGCTGCCTGGCCGACGGCCTGGGGGTGATGCTGGCGGGCGTCCCTGCCGGCTGCTCTCGGGTGGTGCAGCAGTACGTCCGGGAGCAGGAGGCGCCTGCGAGGGCCGCAGTCCTGGGGGCCACCTTGCGGACGTCGCCCTCCCTGGCCGCGCTGGCCAACGGCGTGGCCGGCCATGCCGAGGACTACGACGACACCCAGCTCTCCACCACCCCCGACCGTGTCTACGGCCTCCTCACCCACCCCACGGTGCCGGTCCTAGCCTCGTCCCTGGCGGTTGCCGAGGAGACGGGCGCGAGTGGGGCAGCCTTCCTCACAGCCATGGGCACCGGCATCGAGGTGGCGTGCAAGGTCGCCGAGGCGATCAGCCCCACCCACTACATGCAGGGCTTTCACACCACAGGGACTGTGGGCGTCTTCGGCGCGGTGGCGGCCGCCGCCCAGCTACGGGGGTTGAATGCGGAGCAGACCCGATTCGCCCTCGGCATAGCCGCCTCCAAGGGCGCAGGTCTCCGGGCCAACTTCGGCACGATGACCAAGCCTTACCACTCAGGGGCCGCCGCGGAGAACGGCGTCGTCGCGGCCCGCCTGGCCGGGCTGGGCTACCAGGCTGATCCCAACGCCCTGGACGGCCCCTGGGGTTTCTTCCAGGTTACGGGGGGCGGCGCAGAGCCGGAGAGGGTCCTGGGCCGCCTGGGGGCCCCTTACACTCTCGAATGGCCGGGTGTCTCAGTCAAGCCCTACCCCTGCGGCTCGCTGGCCCACCCCACCATGGACGCGCTGCTCGACCTGCTGACGAGCCACGACGTCGCTCCGGAGGAGGTGGAGGAGGTCCGCCTGGGGGCGGGGAAGAACATCTTGCAGCCACTGCGCTACCAGGAGCCCCAGTCCGGCCTGGAGGGAAAGTTCAGCCTGCCGTTCTGCCTGGCCATCCTGGTCCTGCGCCGCCGAGCGGGCGTCGCCGAGTTCACCGACGACGTGGTGCGGAGCCCCGAGGTCCGGGCGATGATGGCCCGGGTGCATCCCTACCACTCGCTTGAGGTGGAGGCCCAGGGGACCGACCGCATCCGCTCCGTTCTGGACGTACGCCTCAAGGACGGTCGAACGCTCCACTGCGAGGCATCGACCTCTCGCGGCACGCCCGAGCGGCCCATGTCGTGGGCGGAGATCGAGGAGAAGTTCCAGGACTGTGCGCAGGGAGTCCTCCCCGCCGCGCAGGGCGCCTCCGCGCTGGAGCTCATCGCTCGCGTCGAGGAGCTCCCCGACGTCACCCCCCTCGTGGCGGCGCTGGTGGCGCGGGGATGACACCCGACCCTAGCGGGTGGTGACGGCCCCCACGGAGGCGGAGGAGACCATCCGAGCGTACTTCGCCAGGACCCCTCGAGTGTAGCGGGGCGGTAGCGGGCGCCACTCGGCCCGGCGCTGGGCCAGCTCCTCCTCGGAGAGCCGCACCGCCAGCTCCCGGTCCTCCACGTCGAGGGCCACGACGTCACCGTCCTGCAGCAGGGCGAGCGGGCCGCCGACCGCCGCCTCCGGGGCCACGTGGCCAATCATGGGGCCGTGGGTTGCGCCGGAGAACCGGCCGTCGGTGACCAGCATGACGCTTTCGCCCAGGCCCTGTCCCATGATGGCCGCGGTGACCGACAGCATCTCCTGCATTCCCGGGCCGCCCACGGGGCCTTCGTAGCGAATGACCACCACGTCGCCGGGCCCAATGCGTCCCTCGCTCACCGCCTGGAAGGCCTCCCGCTCTGAGTCGAAGACCCGAGCCGGCCCCTCATGGGCAAGGTAGCGGGAGCCCGCCACTTTCAGGACGGCGCCCTCCGGGGCCAGGTTGCCCCGCAGGATGACCAGCCCGCCGGTGGGACTGCGGGAGTTGGGAACGGAGTGGACCACTCGCCCGTCGGGCGCGATGTCTACGTTCGAGAGGTTCTCCTCCAACGTCCGCCCGGTCACCGTCAGGGTGTCGCCGTGAAGAAGTCCGGCGTCCAGCAGCTCCTTCATCACCACGGGGACGCCACCCACCGCGTCGAGGTCCGACATGACGAAGCGTCCCCCGGGCCGCAGGTCGCCGATGTAGGGCGTGCAGCGGCTCAGCCGGTCGAAGTCGTCGATCTCCAGCGGCACCTCGGCTTCGTGAGCGATTGCCAGGAGGTGCAGCACGGCGTTGGTGGAGCCGCCCATCGCCAGAACGACGGTGATGGCGTTCTCCAGCGCCTTGCGCGTCAGGATGTGCCGAGCCGTGATCCCCTCCTCCTGGAGGTGTTGGAGAGCTCTCCCAACGCGGAAAGCCGCCTCGTCGATGCGAGGGTCGACGGCAGGGATGGAGGAGGCCCCGGGGAGGGACAGCCCCAACGCCTCGATGGCCGAGGCCATGGTGTTCGCCGTATAGAGGGCTGCGCAGGAGCCAGGGCCGGGGCAGGCCACCCGCTCCAGGGCGATGAGCTCTTCCAGAGAGGTGCTTCCCGCCGTCAGCTCACCGTAGGCCTCGTACACGTCCTGGATGGTGACGTCTCGACCCTGGTGGCGGCCGGGCATGATCGTGCCGCCGTAGAAGAAGATGGACGGGACGTCCAGCCGGGCGATGGCCATCACAGCCCCGGGCATGTTTTTGTCGCACCCTCCGACGATGACGAGGCTGTCCATGCTCTCTGCGAAGCACACGGTCTCAATGGAGTCGGCAATGACCTCGCGGCTCACCAGGGAGCCCTTCATCCCCTCGGTGCCCATGGAGATGGCGTCGCTAACGGTGATTGTCCCGAAGAGGAAGGGGACGCTGCCCGCGGCCCGGATCCCCTCCTTGGTCTTCTGCGCCAGGCGGGAGAGGTGGACATTGCAGGGGGTGATGTCAGAGGCCAGGTTGGCCACGGCCACGAAGGGCTTGTTCATGTCGTCGTCGTTCAGGCCCGTGGCCCGCAGCATGGCCCGAGCGCCCGCCCTCTCGGGACCGTCCGTGACCACATGACTGCGCGGCTTGAGTCGGCGGAGCAACTGCGTACTCATAGAGGCCTCCTGGAGGGACTGGGGGAGATTCTAGCCCATTTCGCTCGTCCCGAACAGGAACGCTCTCGACGAGGTCTCGTTGACAAGGCCTCTGGCTGCCTGCTGTAATGAATCGGCCACGCCTGTCATCGGGCAGCGCGGGCAAGGAACGGGGCTGTAGCTCAGATGGGAGAGCACCTGCTTTGCAAGCAGGGGGTCGGGGGTTCGAGTCCCCCCAGCTCCACAGATACACCTTCCGCCCCTGTCCTCTTGATGCTCCGAAATCCGCCTAATTCGTAGCTAAATCACCCTGATGTTGTGCCCTCCCGTACCCCATGTATCCCTTGCTGTCTCGCTTCAAGTGTGGGAACATGTGTGGGAATGGATTGGTCACGGAGGGGCATCCATGGCACTCTCGGCGACGCGGGTCAGGGCACTCAGGGAACCGGGGCGGCACTCCGATGGTAGCGGCCTCCACCTCTATATCAGCAAGACGGGAAGCAAGTCTTGGGTGCTGCGCATCACCGTCGACGGACGCCGGCGAGACATCGGCTTGGGCGCGTTCCCTTCGGTCGGTCTTGCTCAGGCCCGGGAGAAGACGACGGGTATTCGAGCAGCTGTTGCCGAAGGCCGTGATCCCCTGGCTGAGAGGCATGTGCCTGCCATGCCGACCTTCCGAGAAGCAGCCTACGCCGTCCATGAGGCCAACAGGCCTCGCTGGCGCAACGCCAGGCACATTGGGAGTTGGATGCAGACCTTGGAGCGCCATGCCATGCCGACCCTTGGCAACATGCCGCTGGAGCGGATAGACCGCGGGGATGTGCTGCACGTCCTCACCCCGATATGGACGACCCGGCCGGAGACTGCCCGGCGGGTGCGGCAACGGATGCGGACCGTGTTCCGCTGGGCCATGGCCCACGGCTTCATGGAGACCAATCCTGCCGGTGAGGCCATCGACGGTGCATTGCCCCCCATGCCAAAGGTGAAGGCACACCTCAGAGCCCTGCCTTACCAGGAGGTCGGAGTGGCGCTGGAGACCGTGGACGCCTCCCAGGCCTCGGTGGCGGCCAAGCTCTGCTTCCGGTTCCTAGTTCTCACGGCGGCGCGCTCCGGTGAGGCCAGGGGCGCAACCTGGGAGGAGGTCGCCCTGGAAGGCCACGAATGGCGCATACCAGCGCAGCGCATGAAGGCGGGCATGGAGCACAGAGTACCCCTCAGCAGACAGGCCCTCGACGTCCTGAGTGAGGCATCGGCCTTGCGGGATGAATCGGACCTGGTGTTCCCGTCGCCGCTGAAGGAAGGGGCTCCCATGTCGGACATGACGCTGACCAAGGTGCTCCGCTCGGTCGGGCTGGCGGAGCGTGCAACGGTGCACGGCTTCCGCAGCAGCTTCAAGAACTGGACCCTGGAGCAGACGGACACGCCTTGGGCTGTCTCGGAGGCGGCCCTTGCCCATACCCTGGGCAACTCCACCGAGCAGGCCTACGCGAGGTCTGACCTCTTCGAGCGGCGCTCCGACCTGATGCAGCAATGGGCGGACTACCTCAGCAATTAGCTTGGCGGGCTGCCGGACGTTCCGTTGGTGCTTGGGCTGCAATGACGTCGGGGCGAGGAGTGCCCCGGGAATGCGCATCGCGGGGCTTCTAATTGCCTTCGTCCGGCTGGCGAGCCGCTAGCGGCTGGATCGGATGATCCAGAGCAGGTTGAGTCCAACTATGCCAGCGGCGGCGGCCCACAGAAGCGTGCCCAGGGCAGAATTGACCGCGAATCCCACCCCCAGGCCAAAGACGAATACAACAACCGTCAGCGCGAACAGCAGCACGTGCGCGACGATCTTGGTTATTTTGGCTATCGTTCCTGCGACTGTTCCTCGAACGCGGGGTGGGACAGATCACCGTGTGCATGGTCTGTCCCGAGCGTCTGTGCACGCAGATGGCGATGGCTCTTGGACGGGTGTGGGTGTCTTCGTGCATGCAGCAAGCTCCTATCGTGGACCTTGGCTGCGCAGACCAGACCTGGGCCGGGGAGCGGGCCAATCTCACCCCTCGCTGTCGGTCGAGACTCCAGCCAGCGCACGATGTCGCTCTCTCGCCACCGGACGGCGGCGGGGCCGACCCGTACGGGACGCGGGAAGTCCCCCTCCTGCATGTACCTATAGATGGACGAGCGGGCCAGCCCCGTGATCTCCTCGACCTCTCGGCGCCTGAGTAGTCTGTCGTTCATTGCCCTCTCCTCTCCGCGAGTCTGGGGCGCTGCGGAGGAGTGTGAGCGGAGCGTGGCGCACGTCTCTTCGCTCCCGGCATCAGGGCCAGTCTCAAGCCAGCCCCCTCGCCCGAAAGGGTGTCCGGGTATCGGCCGTCCGCTGATCCGTCCACTCGCCCTCCCGTTGTGCTGCTACACCACGTGGATGCGATGTCCGCTGCTCACGTTCAGGACAATCCTCTGCTAGAGTGTTGGTGGGGAACCTGACCGCTCGTTCCGTTTCCCATCCTTGGTCGTGTGTGCTGGGCACCATGCTAGCTCTGAACGCTTACGGCCGAAGCGACAATCACCAGCCAATTGGCGCCATTGGCTCGCCAGTATGGTCAACTAATGCCGAGTCGGCGTAGCCCCTATCGGATCGCTGACCTGCCGAAGGTCCAGGAGCTCCTGGACCAGGGCAAGACCCACGTCGCGATTTCTATGGAGACTGGCGTCTCGACGCGCAGTGTGAGCCGGTGGCTCAGAGACGGATTGCTGCGTCGCCCTTCTCCCGTCTCAGCGGGGGTGCCTCCCACGGATGCTGCGGGACATGCACCCGAGCAGGAGTGGACCGCTCGTGCCCTGCTCGACCTGGGCATGGACAAAGCTGTCGTACCGAGGATCCTTACGTTGGTCGAACACAAGCCTGTAGCGAGCAATCGGCGCTATCGTGAGTGGCTGTCCACGTATCTCCCGTTGGCCGCCAAGATACCTGATGAATGGGCGGCTGCCGTGGCACTCCTCCCGATTCTCGGTAGAGATCTCTGCAACCCGGCATTGGAAGAGCTTGCGGAACTGATGCGCGAGTCAGTGCCCTGGGAAGGCGCGCAACTACGGAAACGTTATGGTCGCCTGGTCAGGCCCCTGCTGCGCAATGCCCGGGTTGGATTGAATGACTGGCTCCTCTTCATTAGAGACACCGAAATGGGGACCGTCCTCCCGGTCGTAGAGGCTGGCGTGGTCTCTGAAGTCCTTAAGAGATGCCCCCAAGTGGACAGACCGGCCCGGAAGCGCCGGCCAGTCCACAAAGAGGACAGGGCGCTGGGTCTGCAACTGCTGAGGAAAATGCCTATGGGCGGGCTTGCTATGGCCTGGAGCCGTCTAGTAAACGGAGAACCTCCCTGGCTTGAAGCATATACGAACAGGCCACAACGAAAGGCGCGGCGGCAGGAGAAGGGCAGGAACATCCAGTGAGGGATCACCCTCAGTCCGGGTCTAGGGCAAAAGCCAAGATGGCACCCGCCACCCACTACAGACTACGCGGCCAATAGCGCCATTTGCTCGGATCACGGTCACGGGACCGGACGGGTAAGACCCGCGCGGTCACGCTCTATCAGCCACGTGACTCACGCTTTCTCCGGAACCGGCTTTGGCCCTAGAAACCCTTCACCCTGCATACTTTTGGGGCAAGCGGTCGCCCTGCATTTGAAAGACCCGCGGTTCTAGGCGGTCGAGTGAGCGCCCCGAGAAGGCGAGAGCGGACCCGCCTGAAGATCGTCACGATACCCGCAAGTCGCTCCCGCCTTCGCTTTTCCGGCATTTCACATATACAGCGCTCCTGTGGCCCGCGCTCTCAGCCAAAGGCCGGCTCCAACCGCTAAGCCCGGGATCGCAGCGGGAATCCATACGAAGCCGCCCTGAATCCCCAAACCGTCCAGCCCCAGGTAGACCGCAGCAAAGGCGACGACACCACAGACCACACTCCCAGCGGTAATCTTCTCCCGCGCAGTTATGAACCGGAGCCTTCTCCGCTGTCGCAGGGCCATCGATGCTCCGGTCCTCCGCGTCACGGCATCGAACTGGCTTTGCGCCACCGGTCGGGAGGGCGGTGTCAAACGTCTGCTCGGGACAAGACCGGAGTAGCGATGCCGGAACTCACGGTCCGTCTGGTCTCCCTTGCGTCGGTTGCATGGTCCGCAAAGCACTTGGAGGTTGCGGGGAGCATTTGATCCGCCGTACGCAACGGGGTCCATGTGGTCGATATCGAGGTAGTGAGATGAGTAACGGCGGCCACAATACACACAGCGGTTCCGTTGCCGCCGCATCAGCTGCTCCTTCAGTCCCTTGGGCCATGCTCTGCGCTTTGTAGGAGCAATGCGACGCTGCCCCGCTTGGAAGAGCAACATCAGGTCGATAAGCCTATCCGCCGTCCATAGCCCAGCGGGCTTTGTCCATTTCCACGTTGTGGCCAGTGCGGGCTTCAAGCGCTCCCGAAAGGAGTGATCGGGACTGGTCGAGGATTCTCCTCCCTCTGCTTCGGCGTCTTCTGTGCTCTCTGAGGTAGGAGGCGAATCCATAGGAGCCGTCGCAAGGGGGTGTTCGAGCGGCAGTGCTTCTTCTCCTTCGCTCTTCGCTGTGTTCGCCAAAGTGTTCACGGCATCTGCGGGCTTCACAAGCTGGATGAACTCGGCGATGTCCGGTGAGGTCCATTCCCAGAATGCAGTCGACAGGAGCTGATCTCCGTCGTAGAGCTCGGCCTGGAAACCAGCCGCGCCTGCTTGGTCTTCCAGCTTCCACATCACCCATAGCGTCAGCTCGGGGGACAATGTTGCATAGACCTGTCCATCGGCAACCGTCCAGGTCTTCGGGACTTGAAAGTTGTAGGCATCCATCAGATCCCCTTTCTGGCGTGGCGTTGCCTCAATAGGCTCACTTGCCCCAAAGCGCTTTAGTCTGTCCCAAAAGGCAATCTCGCCACGAACCCGACCGCACTCCTACCCTAGGTCGAGGAGGTCTCTTCCCCGTCATCATCAAACCAGCCGATTGATGCGACCTTACCCTCTGCCCCACCTTCGATGCGAATGTATCCACCTGAGAGAGGTGCATAATGGCGGGAGGCCTGCCCCTCTCGCCCCGCGGGACCTAGTGCTCGCCGTTAGGGGCAGATTCCCGATACCCCTTCGTCGATGCAGTGTTCGGTCCAGCCTTCGGCCTCGCTGTTCTTGTTCTCGATCTTGAAGCCAACCGTGCTCCCGCCGAATGCCTGAGCTGCGAGAGTACCGGAGCCGGAGTACCATTGGATCAGTGCCACTCTTCCTTCTTCGCCACCCCTGAGGCGTAGATAGCCTCCGCCACCGTCCATCCGAACGATGAGTTCTTCGACTTCAAGGACCTTGGGGATGCTGGCCGCACCACCGGAGGCGCCAGGTGGCCCAGCTGGCCCCGATGGCCCCTGTGGGCCGGTATCGCCACGAGACCCAGCTGGCCCCTGCACGCCAACCTGACCGGGCTGTCCTCTATCTCCCCGAGGCCCAATCTCGCCCTGCTTACCTTGCTCACCCTGGGGGCCAACTGACCCCTGTTCACCCTGCGGGCCCGGCTCGCCCTGGGGGCCCTGTTCACCTTGCGGACCCTGCTCGCCAGGCGGGACTGCAATCTTGGCAACCTCCTTCGCGACCTCAGCCCGGACCATCTCCTGTATCTCGGCGTCGCTCGGAGCGCAGCCGGTTGCTGCGAGCATCAAAAGCACCAGTGACACAAGAAAGCCTGTGAAAGTCCTCATGTTGGGCAATCTCCCTTCTACTCTTTGCTTCCACTGAAGCCCTTCTTCTCGTCCTGGCAAAGTGCCTGTCGCGTTTCGCGAGGAAACGAACATGAAATGGCAAGGCCACAACGAAGAGGAACTGGACTTCTCCCTCCCCAGCTAGTGGGAAGAGACCACCTGGAGTTTGGGGAGCGGCGCTACTCCAGTTGCGCAGAGTCTCCGGCCCACCAGCCCATCACCCGCAGACCAGGCGGATGTGGCCGATAGAGGCGGACCGGAGAGAAGGGAGAGATGAGGTGGACGGGAAGCGTTGATTCCTGTTGAGAGGAGAAACAGTGTCGCCTCAGGAATCCGACAAACCAGTCCGGAACCCTGGCGAACGGCCATAGGTCGTGGGCATAAGCACCCACCGTAACGTAAGCGATGACGTAGTAGAGCCAGAGAACAGAGACAAACCCCGCGAAGGGCCCCAAGGCTTCCACGGACTCCATCAGGAAGCGGCCGACGGGAATAGACAGGTCTTGGCCCGTCACCATATAGAGCAATGCCAGGTAAAGCGCAAGCCCGACGGGAATTAGAACGAACGGCTTGGCGAGTTCTACGGCCGCGCCGAGGGGTTTAGGCATGAATTGCACGATAGACGCCATAGGGGAAGGATAGCACAGAACCTTGCAAGCTGTGGCATCGCTGGGCACGACAGCAGCTAGGCGAAGGGTCTTTCGGAGAGGGGCAGAGCGGCGGCGTCATGCCCTCCGAAGCCTGATTGTTCCAACTTCTCCCCGTCCTCTCCCTGTATAGTAGTCACCCTCAAGAGCCGAGCCGATCGCTTCAAGATTTGCAGTGCCTCGGTGCATCGCCATCGTGTCAGGAGCACTGGACTTGGGCTCGTTCACATATTGGTAGGAGAATCTGGTGTGGGGTAGGTCGTCTGTTTGCAGCGCGGCCGTGACGCTGTGAGAGCGAGAATGCTCAGTCTCGAGCCTGAGGACCATCTTCGACCACCGCTGAAGGATGACCACGGAAACCAAGTGTGCGCGACCATCTCGGCTGTAGGAGGATTGAACCTCGCCAACCCATTCCCCATTGAGATCGGGTAGCTGGACAATGTTGAGTCTCCTGAGCAACGCAAGTCTCCAGACATGGCGGTCGAACAACCAATGGAGGCCTGAATAGCACCCGGCGAACGAGGGAACACTCAACCACCAATCGGGCTGGAAGTCGACAACGTCAAGTACGACGTGGAGGAGCCAGATGACCAGGATGCTGGCGACGGCAAGCGATACCGCCACCCTTGTCCGTCCTTCTACCTCATAGGAGTGCATCCGAATCGGTTACCCCCAGTCGTTCCACAAAGATACTAGTTGAGTCGCGAAGGTCTCGGCATCTCCTATTGTCCACTGCTCAGGGGACGGACCAAACAACCATTGCTGTCCATTCTGACAGATGAGATGGCCAAGGCTATTCTGGACCATCCAGTTGACGACAGCGCAATAGGTCTCTTGGAAACCAGGCCGAAACGCCAAGTCCGGAGCATTGTAGAGAAGGCACTCAACGAAGTAGGACGGGGCAAGGTCAGCGCTGATCCTGCCGATAGACTCCAGGTGATTCCGGGCATTCTTGAACATCCTCACCGTTCGCTTGTACCGGTCCCAGGTTCGCGCGCTCTTGGCCGCACCGTTCTTGTAGTGTTCCTTCGGATAGTTAACTATCCAGCGCTTATCGCGCAACGCCCAAAACGTGATGCCTTCCACGTATGAGTAGAAACTCTTGTACTGTCGATGCGTCAGGCAGACAACGATGTCAGCCGCGAGTCGAGGTGGGTCTGCCTTGAGGTTAATCGACTTGTTGCCTTGCGCCACCGTCTGCTCGCCGAATCCCAATTCCAGAGCCTTGAGTGTCTCGCGCCTGAAGTCGTTCCAATCATAGGTGGCGGGCGAGAAGGAGGAGACAAGTGCCTGCTGTTCGTATTGGGAAAGGGCGCTCACATCATATCGGTACGCCGAGGTGAGCTCCAAGACTACATCAACGTCACTATCGCCTCGGATATTGGTATCGTTCCGATAGGATCCCTGCAGGTAGAAGTCGTAGCTCATGCCAGGAGGCCATTGGTGGGCATCCAAGACCCTTCGAATCGCCTCGTGAGTACGCTTGGACGCATCCTGAGCTCCATGGTCGGACCACCTGCTGAGCTGGGATTCTGGGATAGGCATGAGTTCTCCTTCTCGCCAGCTACGCCTTCCAGTCTAGACTAGTAGACGTAGTTAGGTCTAGCCGTGTTGACTTTCTATTGCACCACTACTACCGTGTGCATATGGTGCCGATTCAAGACATAGCAGGCGTCTACCAAGGCCTTGCCCGAGCGGGGCGGGGAGCCGGGGCGCGGCGTGGGGAGTGGATGCTGCGCATAGCTGAGAGCGGCGACCTGCGGGACGGTGGCTGGCTGGACCTGAAGGGCCTCCGAGAGGTCGGCGTGGTCCGGGGCGTCCGCACTGAGCGACATCTGCTGCGGCCCTTCGACGTGCTCGTGACGGCCCGGAGCGGCGCAGTCCAGGTTGCGTTGGTGCCGCCGGAGGTGTCCCGGACCGTGGCGGGCGTGACTCTGCTGGTCGTACGGCCCAAAGAGCCGAAATCGGGTATGGGACACTGGTTGTGGTACTTCCTCACGTCGGCCCAGGGCCGGGCGCAACTGGCCAAGCGGACAACGATAACTGCCACCCTCAAGTCTCTGTCCGCCAGAAGCCTCGGCGAGATCGAGCTTCCTGTCCCGTCCCCGCGTGACCTAGACACGGCAGCCCGGCTCGTCGAAGCTTCAGAGGCGGCATATAATTCGGCCGTGGAGGCGGCGCGGCTGCGGCGGGAGACGCTGCGCGACGCGCTCGTCCACCAGATCGGGCGCACCGACCCACCAATAGGTGAGAGGAGACCACCATGGCGCTGACTAGGGTCGAACTCGAGTCGAAACTGTGGCAGGCCGCGGACATCCTGCGCGGGCAGATCGACGCAGCCGACTACAAGAACTACATCTTCTCCATCCTCTTCCTGAAGCGCCTCTCGGACCGCTTCGACGAGGAAGTGGAGCATTCCATGACCTCCGGCGTCGCCCGTGAGGTCGCGCTTACCGACCGCGACGAGCACGAGTTCTTCGTCCCGGAGTCGGCCCGCTGGCCCGCGCTGGTTGGAGCGACCATGAACCTGGGCGAGACGCTCAACGTCGCCAGCCACGCCATCGAGGAGGCCAACACACCCAGGCTGGATGGCGTGCTGGCGGGCACTAACTGGAACGACGAGCAGAAGCTGGGCAGCCCCGCCAACCGGGAGCGCATCATCCGCAGCCTGCTCAACCACTTCGGCAGCCTTGACCTGCGCGACGAAAACCTCCGCGAGGACGCGGCCGGCGGCGGCAATGTCCTGGGCGACGCCTACGAATACCTCATCAACCAGTTCGCCGACGACGCCGGGAAGAAGGGTGGCGAGTTCTACACGCCGCGCTCGGTCGTGCGCCTCATCGTCGAGTTGCTGCAGCCGCGGGAGGGCATGCGTATCTGCGACCCCACAGCCGGCTCCGGCGGGATGCTCATCTACGCCGCCCAGTTCGTGCGGGAGCACGGCGGAGACCTCCGCAACCTGGCGCTCCACGGCCAGGAGCGCAACCTGGGCACCCTGGCCATCGGCAAGCTCAACCTGCTCCTCCACGGCCTGCGGGCTGCCCGCCTAGAGCCTGGCGACGTCATCGCCGAGCCGGGCCTCGTGGACCCCTCGGGGCGGCTGCTCTCCTACGACCGGGTCATCGCCAATCCGCCCTTCAGCCTCAAGAACTGGGGGCACGACATCGCGCCCAACGATTCGCACCACCGCTTCGTCCGCTACGGCGCGACGCCGCCCAGGACGCGTGGCGACCTGGCCTTCCTCCTGCACATGCTGGCGGTGACCAACAGCCAGGGCATGGTGGGCGTGGTGATGCCGCACGGCGTCCTCTTCCGAGGCGGCGCAGAGGGCAAGATCCGCCAAGGGATCGTGGAGGCCGACCTGTTCGAAGCGGTCATAGGCCTGGCGCCCAACCTCTTCTCCGGCGCCAGCATCCCCGTCGCCATCTGCGTGCTGAACCGGGCCAAGCCCGCCGAGCGGCGGGGCAGAGTGCTGTTCGTGGATGCGGCGCAGGAGGGGGGCTTCCGACCGGGCAAGGCCCGCAACTACCTCGACCCGGAACACATCGCCAGGATCGTCGAGGTGTGCAGCGCCTTTGAGGACGTGGACCACCTCGCCCACGTCGCCAACCTGGAGGAGATACAAGGGAACGACTTCAACCTGAACATCAGCCGCTACGTGGACACCACCGAACCCGTGGAGGTGATGAGCGTGGAAGACGCCCTGGCCCGGTTGCGGGAGGCGGAGCGGCGGCGGGAGGAGGCCGTGGCGGTGATGGACAAGCTGCTGGCAGAGATGGGATATGCCAAAGGTTAGGGACGCAATGCAGCTCATTCAGCGTGACGGCTGGAGGTTGGTCCGGACCCGAGGCAGTCATCGAGTGTACAAACACCCGGATAAGCACGGAGTTGTTGTGGTCGCAGGACATCCGGGCGATGATGTGGACAAGGGTACTTGGTCGAATATACTGAGACAGGCAGGACTACGGGAGAGAGCCCCATGAAGCTGCAATACGCCGTTGTCTATGAGCAGACCCGCAACAACTATTGTGCCTATCCGCCCGACTTGCCCGGCTGCATCAGTACGGGCAAGTCCTGGGAAGACATTCAGGAGATGATTCGGGAAGCCATCACCCTCTACATCGAGGCTATGGTGGAAGATGGAGAGCCGTTGCCGGAACCGCGAATGTCTGTGGAAGAGGCCATGGCCCATCATTGCCAGGTCCTCACGGGATCCCGCAGGGAAGCCGTAGCCGAATACGACGCCTATGTTCCCACCCTGTCAACCACATTTGGAGTCGTGGAAGTGGAGGTCAGCCTGTCGCCCGCGACAACGGGGGGCTGATGGCCAGCAGGACGCAAATCCCCGACGGCTGGCGTATGGTGCGGCTAGGGGATGTGGCGGAGGTAGTTGGAGGCGGCACACCTTCCAGAGCGAACGCGGATTTCTGGGGGGAGGGCACTCCGTGGCTGGTTCCGTCCGAACTGACAAGACTCTCTGGGAAGTACCTGAGGGATACTCAGGAGTCAATTACTGACATAGGAATGGCGTCGGCGGGTCTGAGGCTCATCCCAGCGGAATCGGTCCTGCTCACCAGCCGAGCAACTATAGGCATAACCGCCATTAATGCCGTTCCCGTTACGACCAATCAGGGGTTCCAGAACCTAATCGCCAGGAGTGGAACCCATAGCTTGTGGCTGTACTTCTGGATTGGTTCTATGCGGCGTGAGTTGGGGAATCGAGGATCAGGCAGCACATTCCGAGAAGTCTCACGTGATAGTGTCCGCTCGCTCTCCATCCTCCTCCCACCCCTCCCCGAGCAGCGGGCCATCGCTGCCGTGCTCGACGCCATCGACGAGGCCATCGAGCGCGCGGAGGCCGTCGTCGTCGCCACGGAGCGGCTGCGCGACGCCCTCCTCCACGAGCTGCTCACGCGCGGCGTCCCGGGCTGGCACGCGGCGTGGAAGGACGCGCCGGGCATCGGGACCATCCCCGCATCGTGGGAGGTGGTGCGGCTGGGGGAGGTAGCTGCTCTTCGGGGCGCACATACCCCCACGGGCATGGGGGATCCAGTGCTGTACATTGGCCTCGAGCACATTGCGAGCGGCGGCCAATTGCTAGGATATGGCTCGGCCGGCGATTTCATAAGCACTAAGACCCGATTCCTCAAGGGTGACACACTCTACGGCAAACTCCGACCAAATCTGCGCAAGGTGCTCCGCGCGCCTTTTGACGGCGCTAGCACCACAGAGATCCTGGCGATGTATGGCAAGCTACGCTTGGACAACGGGTTCCTTAGCTGCGTCCTGAGGCGCGAGTCCTTCCATCGCTATGCCATGACCAGCATCACCGGGACAAAGATGCCTCGTACATCTTGGGACCACCTGCGCCATTACCGGCTTGCGCTGCCTCCTCCGGGAGAACAGCAGGCTATTGCCGCGCTGCTGGGCAGTGTGGACGAGGTGATAGCGCGCGGCAGGTCGCAAACGGACGGGCTGCGATCGCTGAAGGCATCCGCGGCAGATGCGCTGCTCACTGGCCGTGTCCGGGTGGGGGGTAAGGAGGGATACGTTGACCAACCCTAACGACGCAATCCGACATCAGATACTGCAGTATTTCTACGACCGCAACCAAAACGCTACCAGTGAGAAGGGGAAGCGAGGTTCGCACATAAGAATATCAGACGCTAAGAGGGAGCTAAAGGCCAGATATGGCTTCAACCAGCAACAAGTCGTGTCCCAGTTGAACTATCTGATCAGCAGTGGGTGGGTCGATAAGGTCTCCGAAGAACGCATGTTTACTACGCGGACGGGAACTCAGCAGCCGAGCACGAATATCTGGTACGTCATATCGTCCAAAGGCATCGATAGAATAGAGGGCCAGTCCTCGGAATTTATGCGACAGAATCCCTATTCTGACGTAAACATCACCGCCGTGAACAGTGCCATTCAGCTAGGCAATGGCAACGTAGTGAACAGGTCCTTTGTTGGTCTCGCGGAGGATTTGGGGCAACTTAGTCAGGCAATTGCCGCCTCTGACTTGACGGAGGAGGAGAAGATGTCGGCAATTGCCGACATCGAGACCATCAACGGCCAGCTAGCGAAACCAAACCCTAGCAGGGAAATCATCAAGATCGCTTGGGGGGCTCTGACAAACGGCAAAGCAGCATCTCTGATTCGGTCCGGCGAAGGAATTGTACGAGCTATCGAGGCCATGACCGCATGACAACTCCCGCCAAGCTGAACGAGTACAACAGCGCTGAGCTACCGGCGCGCCTGCTGCTGGAGCAGCTTGGCTGGTCGTATGTGTCCCGGGAGGCGCTGGCGGTGGAGCGCGGGGACGAGCGGGAGGTCCTGCTGAAGGGGCGGCTACGCCGGGCCCTGCTGCGCCTCAACGAGTGGATGACGGAGGAGCAGGCGGACCGGGCCATATTCGAGCTGGAGCACGTCGACGCCACGGGCATGGCCCGCAACCAGCGTGTCCACGAGTACCTGACCTACGGGATGCCTCTGACCGTGGACGGGCCCCGGGGCAGGGAGACGCGCACCGTCCGCTTCTTCGACTTCGACCACCCGCAGGGCGGCCTCAACGAGTTCGTCGTCACCACCCAGTTCCGCGTCCGCCGCGGCAACGAGCGCGGCGGCCCGGAGGACGACCAGCGCATGGTCATCCCGGACATGGTGCTCTTCGTCAACGGCATCCCGCTGGTGGTGATGGAGGCCAAGTCACCGACCCTGGGGACCGAGTGGCGGTACCAGGCGGTGCGCCAGCTTCGGCGGTACCAGGAGGCTGAGCCGGTAGGGCACGGGGCCGGCGCGCCGGAGCTGTTCCACTACAACCTGCTGTGCGTCGCCCACTGCGGGGCTGCGGCGGTCTACGCAGCCTTGGGCGCACCGGAGACCGCCTACTTCCAGTGGAAGTCGGTAGCACCATACACGGAGGACCAGGTGCGGCAGCGCTTCGGCGTGGAGCCGCAGGGGCAGGCGCAGCTCATCATCGGGCTGCTGGCGCCAGCCACGCTGCTGGACATCCTGCGGGACTACGTGGTCTACGAGCCGGAGCGTGGGCGGCTAGTGAAGAAGCTGCCCCGCTACCAGCAGCACCGGGCCGTGCGGGCGGCGATGGACCGCATCCGGTCGCCACTCAAGCCTGCCGAGCGCGGCGGCGTGGTCTGGCACACCCAGGGCTCCGGGAAGTCGCTGACGATGCTGTGGCTGGCGACGAAGCTGCGGCGCGACCCCCGCCACGCCGCGGCGACTATCATCGTCGTCACCGACCGGACGCAGCTTGACCGGCAGATCGCCAACACCTTCGAGCGCTGCGGCTTCCCCGCACCGGAGCGCATGGAACGGTCGCGCCCCGAACCCGCCGACCGCCTCGCCCGCCGCAGGGCGGAGAGGCCCGGCCGGCGCGACCCGCTCGACCTGCAGAGCGCCCTGCGACAGGGCGGCGGCCGCACGGTCATGACAACGGTGCAGAAGTTCGAGGAGGCCCTGACGACTCCCGGGGGCGAGCTTGACGTGCTCAACGCCTCGGAGAACGTCATCGTCATGGTGGACGAGGCGCACCGGACCCAGTACGGCATGCTGGGAGCGCGGATGTCCCGGGCCCTGCCCAACGCAACGCTGATCGGCTTTACCGGCACGCCCATCGACAAGGGGTTCCAGCGCAGCACCATGGGGCGCTTCGGCCCCCTCATCGACTCGTACACCATCCCGGAGTCGGTGGCGGACGGCGCAACGGTGCCCATCCACTACGAGGCGCGGCTGCCGGACCTGGCCATCGAGGGCGCGGAGACTCTGGACCGGCTGTACGACGCGATGTTCGGAAACGAGCCGGTCGAGGTCCAGGCGCAGATCCGCCGGCGCTACGCCAACAAGGAGACGGTGGCCGAGGCTGAGCGCCGCATCGAGATGATCGCGCTGGACATCGCCAAGCACTTCGAGCAGAAGGTGCGTCCCAACGGGTTCAAGGCGCAGGTGGTCGCGCCGAGCCGGGCCGCCGCCCTGCGCTACGCCCAGCACCTGAACAGCTTCAACGTGCGTGCCTATCCCATCATCACGGCGGCCCCCGGCGACGGGCCGGAGTTCAACGTGGCGCGAGAAATCGACCAGCAGCAGGTTGTCAGCGCCTTCGTGGACCCGGACGGGGAGCCGGAGGTCCTGGTTGTGGTCGACATGCTGCTGACAGGCTTCGACGCGCCGGTGGAGCAGGCGCTCTACTTGGACCGGGCGCTACGCGAGCACACGCTTCTCCAAGCCATCGCCCGCGTCAACCGGCGCTTCTCTCACACGCACGACGGCGTACACACCGAGAAGCACGATGGCCTGGTTGTGGACTACCATGGCGTCTCCCGGGACCTTGAGCAGGCCCTCTCCACCTTCGATTGGAAGGACGTCCAGGGAGCGATGGACGCGTTGGAGGAGGACCCCGCCACGGTCATCGAAGCCGCTGCGATCCAGGCGGAATCGCACTTTGCGGGCCGTGACCTGTGGGACACGTGGGCGTGTGTCAGCCTCTTCGCGCCGGACGCCTCGACGGAGGGAAATTACAAGGCCGACCTGTTTGAGCGCTTCAATGCGGACTACCGCCAGTTTTCCCTCCTCATGGACCGCTTCCTGCCCGACCCGCGGGCGCTCGACTACACGGACCGGCTTGCGCGCCTGACGGGGATACGGGCCTACGTCCGGGCGCAGTTCCTTCGTGAGGACGCGGACGCCGACTGGACGGAGATCGGGGCCAAGGTGAAGCGGCTGGTGGACCAGCGCATCAGCGCCCAGGTGCGGGAGCTCATGCGGCCAGTCTCGATACTCGACAGGGACTTCGACCAGAAGATCGCCGCACTCCCCCACGACGAGTCGCGGGCGTCGATCATGGAGCACGCAATCCGGGCGCAGATACATGAACGCCTCGCCGTTAATCCCGTGTACTTCGAGAGGCTCTCAGCGCAGCTCGAGCGCATCATCAACGACCTCCGCAACCAGGTCATCGACGCGGCGGAGGCGTCTAGGCGCTACGCTGCGCTGCGACGCCTGGTCCGGAGCGAGGCGGACATCGCCGCTGAGCACGGCCTGTCGCCGGTCTCCTTCGCCATCTACGAGCTGCTGGACAGCCGCGACCCGGAGGACCCAAAGACGGCAGTGGGCGAGGAGTCGGTCCCGTACCGGGCTTCCTTCGACGAAAAGACGAAGGAGGTTTCACGCAAGGTCGAGGCCGTGGTCGTCCGGCACAGCAGCGTGGTGGACTGGCAGTCGAACTTGGAGGTCCTGCGGGAGATGCGCCGTGACATCAAGCGCGCTCTCAGACCCACGGGCGATCATACCGAAGAGGAGTTGGAGGAGCTGGCCAACCGGATCGTGGATGTGGCCCGGAGCAGGAGCGGGCAGTGACCGGCCGGGACAGCGTTCGCTTCGGCGACACGACCATCGAGTACGAGGTACGCCGTAGCCCGCGGCGCAGGAAGACGGTCGAGATCACAGTGGACGGCGGCGGGGTGCGGGTCGCCGCCCCCGCGAGAACGCCGGACAGCGAGCTGCGGGCCGTTGTCCGGAAGCGGGCGCCCTGGATCCTCCGCCATGCGTCGGAGGCGATGCTGGAGGCTGCACCGAAGCGGTTCGTCAGCGGCGAGACGCTGCCTTACCTGGGCCGGAATGTCCGAATGGTCGTCACGACTGGCGACGTGCGCTGGCCGGAGGTCCGCCTCGATCACTGGCGCTTCCGTATCGTAGTCCCCGAGAGCATGGACGACGTCGTGCGCTTCGAATCGATTCGCCGCGCGGTGGTCCGATGGTACCGAACGCGGGCTGTCGAGCGGTTGCCCGCCAGCGTCGAACGCTGGTGGCCCAGGCTGGGCCACGGAGAACGGTCGCGGGTGCTCATCCGGGACCAGCGACAGCGCTGGGGGAGCTGCTCTCCCGACGGCACGCTGCGGTTCAACTGGCGCGCGATGATGCTTGTCCCAGCCCTCATCGAGTACATCATCGTCCACGAGCTTGCCCATCTGACCCATCGGAACCATTCGCCGAACTTCTGGGGTCTGCTGTCCAAGGCAATGCCCGACGCGCAGGAACGTCGAAAGCGCCTTCGGGAAGCCGGACGGACGCTCCCCCTTTGAAGTTGCGACGCGCACGTCCTCCCTGGGACCCTGCGACAAAAGGGGAGGTGAGTTTGACACTTTCGAGAGATGATCTCTCACCAGGGAGATCACGAGATCTGAACCCGACCCTTGGCCTCTCGGGTTCTCACGGTGTTCACGGCTGCTAGTTGCCAACATACAACCACGCGTGAAGAGGTGCATCAATGGCAAGCGCTCGCCGAAACGATCAGCCTGATTTGGGCAAGACTTGCTGCTTTCGAACTACGCAAGAGGAGCACGAAGCGATGACGGCAGCCGCGAAAGTATCCGGCATGTCGTTTTCCGCATATGTGCGTCAGCGTCTCGGTCTAGACATGCCAAAAACCCGATCTCGTGGCCCGTCCCATTGTACCTGCGGCATTGCTACTGCAGAAGCCTATAATCTCTGTACGGAGCGCGACTGCCCTTTTCGGTAGTCCAAGAGACGGCACCTGTTGCCTAGGATGGCGGCACGGACACAGCCAAAGCTCAAAGACAGTTCTGCCTACCGTCACAATAGGCCCCCCAGACGTGCCGGGCCATAACGAAGTTTCTGGGTCGTGTACGGGCCGGTCGGCTTCTTCTTCGGGGTCTCCCTGAATCTCTATGTCGTCGTTGGCGAGAGGCTCCCAGACCTCTGCAGTCCACGAAGCTGTCAGGTTGTTCTCCACGAATGACTGGTCCGCTAGGCCATGGCCCATGCGTGAGGCAAGGGCGGCCGAGGATTCGTCTACCACCAACACAGAGTAGTTGGGCAACTGGGGGATAACCGTGTAGATGTCCTCGTGCGGCACGCGCCACCGAGGAGAGAGGCGTTGGAGAAGACCGCGTAGCCCAGCCGAACCAGTGACGGGCCTTGTAGGTCGCCAGCGTGGTCTTCTTGGCCCCATAGTCCCCGATGATAAGGACCTGGTCCCAATCGAAGCCTGACCCCCACGCTTTGCACCTGCGACGGGTATCGTAGAACTCTGCCCAGGCGATCTGCCATTCGGTGAGCCGGTCGAGCGGGTCGAACCAGTCCCGCTGATCCCCACAGGCGGCGGCCACGTCCTTCAGCCCAACCTTGACGCCGGGCCATTCCTCTTCAGGCAGGTCTCGGTATTGGTATTGCTCAAGCAGGCGGTTGAATTCTTTGATAGTGTCTGGATCGCACTGTGGCCCACCATTGGGCGTCCACAGTGCCGGGCCTGCTGTGCGGGACGGTTGTATGGGCCTGGGCGGTGCCTCAATCGTTGTCATGGCCTGCGATCCTCCTCGGCGGATGGGTCAAGGTCGATTGGGAGAGAAGGCCCCAAGCCCCCCTTGGTTTTGGTTTGCCCATTTCCTTAGCTCTATATATATAATATGACGGTGTTTTTGCTCTCTCTCTCTCACTCTTTCTAACGGCGCCGCACCACTACACTGGGGAGTGTGTGCGCCTGCATTCTTCTTGAATCCCGCCTTACGTGCGTTCCGCTCGCTATTGCTCTTGGGCCGGGAGGTTCCGCTCCCTCTCTTGCCCATGGATCCTCTCCCGTCGCCGCCCACCTTCACCTTCCCTCTCTCTGGACCTCTCTTGCTCGCCTCGCTAGCGAGGCGGTCTCTCTTGGAGGCTAGCTCTTTGCGCACGCTCGGTAGGTCGCTCCCTCCCTTTTGGATGGCCTTTCTCTCTTCCTTGAAGCTGGCCTTGATCTCTCTCTTTTCCTCCGGGGTGAAGTCGTGCTTCATCAGCAGCGTTATCTCGTCGCGCCATACCTGCTTGGCCGCTTCGGGCTTGTGGTGCTTGGGCATGGGGGCGGGCGAGCGCTCGTAGGCGTCGGCCTTGCGGGGACGCCGCTCCGCTACTACCGTGTCCTTGTCCCCGTCCCGGCGCTCGGGGTGAGCGTCCGCAAGCAACCCGATGCCGGGCGCTCTGGTAGAGTTCGTGGTCGCCGGAAGGCGTGGCTGCCGACACGGACTGCTTAGATTAGGATCTCGCAGCGAAAAGTTCGTAATTCAGGCTTACACGGCCCACCTAACTTGACGAAATCAAGAACCTTCAGCTTGAGGTTCACTCTGGACCTGTAGCATCACCTCAACTGCGAGTTTGCTACCGACAACTGACGCGCCAATCGTGGCCAGCTTCTACATCTGCCGGCGCCATCATGAGGTCTAGGGCAACTCTTTGATGATGTCCGGCTCGAACTGCGGCCTCCCATTGGGCGCCCATAGTACCGAGCCCACGTTGCGGGACGGCTGTATGGGCCTGGGCGGTGCCTCAATCGTTGTCATCGCTTGCGATCCCCCTCGACGGATGGGTCAAGGTCGATTGGGAGAGAGGCCCCCCGGCCCCCCTTGGTTTTGGTTTGCCCATTTCCTTAGCTCTATATATATAATATGACGGTGTTTTTGCTCTCTCTCTCTCACTCTCTCTAACGCCTGCGCACTACCACCCGTGGAAGCGTGTGTGCTTCCGCATTCTTCTTGAAACCCGCCTTACGTGCGTTCTTGGCATCCCTATCTACCGGGCGCCTGGGTCCGCTCCCTCTCTTGTTACCACTTCCACCGCCGCTCACCTTCACCTTCTCGTTCTCTGGGCCTCTTGCGCTCGCCTCGCTTGCGATGCGCTCTCTCTTGGATGCCAGCTCCTTGCGCACGCTCGCCAGGTCACTCCCGCCCTTGCGGGTTGCCTTTCTCTCTTCCGAGAAGCTAGCCTTGCTCTCTCTCCTCCTCCGGGGTGAAGTTGTGCTTCACCAGCAGCGTTATCTCGTTGCGCCATAGCTGCTTGGCCACTTCGGGCTTGTGCTGCTCTTGTGCTGCTCGGGTATGGGGGCGGGCGAGCGCTCGTAGGCGTTGGCCTTGCGGGGGCGCCGCTCCACTACTACCGTGTCCTTGTCCCCGTCCCGGCGCTCGAGGTGGGCGTCTGCAAGCAACCCGATGCCGGGCGCTCTGGTAGAGTTCGTGGCCGCCGGAAGGCGTGGCCGCCGGCACGGACTGCTTAGATTAGGATCTCGCAGCGAAAAGTTCGCAATTCAGGCTTACACGGCCCACCTAACTTGACAAAATCAAGAACCTTCAGCCTGAGGTTCAGGTTGGGCCTGCGATCAGAGCACTCAACTGGGCGGCCATTGTTGAGGCCTCAACCACAACGAACTAGCAGCATCTACCCGACGAACTCTCCGCGCTAGCCACTCATCTGTGCCCGCCTCGTGTCCAGGCAAGTATGTAGGAGAATACGTCTCCTGCAATCCTAACACGATACGACATCACCGTATTCCGACATGACTTCAGTTGACTATGCAGCGATTGACAAGCGCAAGTCGACATGCTATAAGCAGAGCACGGCAGAATAAAGCAAGGATATGTTACGCTTTTCGTAGGAGGGGAGCCATGTGGAAGGGAATGAAGGTCATGGACGCCGACGCGCACATGCACGAGCCGGAGTACATGTGGGACCGCTACGTTGAGGCGGAGTACCACGACCAGGTCCCCAAGGTCGCCTTCATGGACGGCATCATCATGGTCTACGAGCCCGATGGGCGCATCATCCCCAAGAGCGACACGCAGCCCCGGCCCTCGCCGGGCGTGTACACGGAGATGGAGGCCAAATACGGGGAGGCTTTCCGTCAGTGGTGGTCCCCAGAGATCCGTCTGAGCGACATGGACAGGTTCGGGTGGGACGTGCAGGTGTGCTTACCAACGGGGAACAATGGGAACTTCGCCTACCGGGTAGCCCTGCAGGACATCAAGCTGGGGGCGGCAATGTGCCGGGCCTACAACAACTGGTGCAGGGACTATTGCAGCGTAGACTCAAGCCGGCTCAAGTTTACCTCCGTCCTCCCCGGCGGCGACGTGGAGGAGATGGTGACAGAGGCGCGACGCTCGGTGGAAGAGCTGGGGGCGGTCTCAGTGCGAAACCCCCTCCTCGCCAAGGGCAAGTGGCTCCACGATCCAGCCATGGACCCCGTCTGGCAGCTAGCCGGCGACCTGGATTTCCCCATCTCCGCCCACGGCGAGTACCGCCAGCGCCGCTTCCAGCCCTTTGCCGACATCAAGTACGACCCGAACGGGGGCGCGATGGAGGGGCTCGACCACGCGCTGGGATTCCCGCTGGACAACATGACGACTATGGGCCACTTCATCTTTGCCGGCATTCTGGAGCGCTTCCCCAATCTGCGGCTGGCCGTCTTGGAGTCCAACGCGGGGTGGCTCCCCTTCTGGCTCGGGCGCATGGACGAACACACCCACGGCCGCAACAGCATGTTCTTCAACGCCGAGCGGCTTCCGATGACGCCCACGGAGTATTTCTACCGGCAGATCTACGTGGCGTGCGACGGAGACGAGCGTTCCCTCAAGTACACGGTGGATGCGACGAATGGGGGGGAGAACATCGTGTGGAACACGGACTACCCCCACCCGGACGCGCCAAACCCGGAGACGGCATTGCCGGAGTTCGATGCCCAGCCCATCTCGGACGAGGCGAAGCGGAAGATCCTCTGGGACAGCGCCGTGAAGATGTACGGCCCCCGCATCCTGAGCGGCACACCATAGGAAGTGCCCTGGCGGGCAGCCTGACGTAAGGACGGCGCTCAGCGGAGAGGAGGTTCAATGATCGAGCTCTACGGGAGAATGGTCTGCCAGAGCCTCCAAGAGGTTGTGGACCCCAAGCATACCGCCATCATCGTCGTCGACATGCAGAACGAGATGGGGGGCGGCACGCGCACGATAACGGGCGCGCTGAAGACCTTGTTGGACGCTGGGCGGAGGGCAGGCGTGCGCGTCGTCTATATCGTCTACACGAACGACCCGGACCATGCCTCGTCCTCGACGAATTGGATTTACGCGAAGGCCGTCATGGGGCGGGAGCGGCCCGGCGCGGCGGGAGTGAGCGCGCTGGAGATCTGCTACGAGGGCACGCCGGGCCAGCAGGTCCTGCCGGAGATTTCTCCGGAGCCCGGCGATATTACGGTTCGCAAGTACCATCGAGGCGCCTTTGCGGGAACGAACCTGGACATGACGCTCCGGGGGATGGGAGTTCAGACCGTGGTGGTGACGGGCGTGGGCACGTCCCACTGCGTCCTCGATACCGTCGTGGGTGCGCACGGCCTCAACTACTACACGGTGGTGGCAGAGGACTGCGTCGCGGACGGGTCACCGGAGATGCACGAGCGGGGCTTGGGCATCTTTCGGGACAGGTACGACTGCCCATCGTCGGAAGACTTGGTCACCATGTGGGCGCTAGCCGCAGAAAAGGTGACGGCCTGAGACCGGGAGTCTCGCAAGGGAGATAAGCGTGAAGGAGTTGTTTGGCAAGACGGTCTTGGAGCGCCTGGAAGAGATCGTAGACCCCAAGCACACCGCCATCATAGTCGTTGACATGCAAAACGACATGGGTGGCCCGGGTGGGCATAAGGAACGGGTCATCGGCTCGATTAGCGCCCTCATTGAAGGAGGTCGCAAAGCAGGTGTGCGCATCGTATACATCCTCTACTCGATGCTGCCAAACCACTCGACAGCGACCCCTACCTGGATCTACGGCTACCGCAGGACCCACGGCGGCAGCACCGACGGCATCGAAATGTGCTACGAGGGGACCTGGGGCGAGGCC
Organism: Dehalococcoidia bacterium; assembly: GCA_965249315.1. Lineage (GTDB taxonomy): Bacteria > Chloroflexota > Dehalococcoidia > Lucifugimonadales > UBA1127 > CBDBGD01. The sequence goes on from OZ252225.1 coordinate 625,747, forward strand.
GTGGTCGATGAGTTGGCTCCGAACCCGGATGACATCATCGTGCGGAAGAACCACCGGGGCGCCTTCTTCGGCACCAACCTTGACAGGATTCTCCGAGGCCTTGACATCAAAAGCGTCGTCATCACGGGCGTTGGCACATCCCACTGTGTCTTGGACACGGCGATAGGCGCCCACGCCTTCGACTACTACACGGTTATCGCGAGGGACTGCGTCGCCGACGGTAGCCCAAAGATGCACGAGGCGGGGCTTGCCGTCTTCGAAGACCGCTACGATTGCCCTACAGCGGAGGAGTTGGTCACGCTGTGGGCGCGTGTGACCGAGTCCTCGGTTGCCGCAGGCGCAGGCGCATGACCGGACCAGCCATCTCGTCAATCGGGTATGTGGCAGGAATGAGAGGAGGGGAGAGATGAGCAAGCACAAGGCACGGCGAGGGTTCAGAGTTCTTTCAGTCCTTACGGCAGTGCTCCTAATGGCGGTCATCGCCGCGTGCGGACAGGCGGACGACGAGGAGACAGCAGCGACCACCGCACAGCCGGCGCAGGAGCAGGCTGCGGCAGCAGCGGCCACAAGCAGCACCGCTTCAACGACGGCCAGCACGGCCACGAGCACGAGCACAAGTACCAGTACGAACACCTCCACCACGACTACGGCTGCGACTACCGCCGCAGCGACTACCGCAGCCGCCAGCCCGACGGTTGTGTCGCAGCCCAAGGTCGTGGAGTCGACAGCCACGGAAGAGTATCCGAACGCTGTCATTTCCGTGGAGGGGACCCCCACCTATGGCGGGACCCTGCGCAAGGGCGACGGCGTGGCGAGGACCATCGATACCTACGTCATCGAGGCACGGGGAACGGGCAACACCATCAATACATCCCCCTTTCGGGAGTCGCTCTTGACCTACAAGGCGCCCTTCGATCCTCAGGAAGGCGTGGTCATCCAGGGGAACCTGGCGGAGAGTTGGGAGTTCAGCTCCGACGGCACCATGCTCACCCTTCGTCTCCACAAGGGCGTCACGTGGAACGACGGCATGCCCATGACCAGCGCCGACGTTAAGGCGACCTTCGATCGCCTGCTAGACCCGGAGTTCCAGGCCAACGCCGAGTCGGCAGGTGGGCTGCGCCCGATCATCGAGAGCGTGGAAGCCGTGGACGACCACACGGTGGTCCTAGACCTGGGGGGCAAGACCTCCTACATCCTCATCCCCTACCTCGCCAACCCATCTATCCAGGTCCTGCCCAAGCACATCCTGGACGAGAAGGGCGACGTCCGTGAAGATTGGACTGGCACGGGGCCCTTCAGGTTGATGGTGTACGAGAAGGACGAGGTCATGGAGTTCGAGCGGAACCCCAACTACTGGGGGACCGACCAGGAAGGGCGAGCGCTTCCCTACATTGACAAGCTCCAGTCCTTGAACATCCGAGACAAGGCCGCTCGCATCGCCGCCATAACGGCGAACCGGCTGGATCTCTGGGGTTACTTCCCTGCGTTCCACCCCGAGGACGCCGAAGGCCTCAAACGGCAGCTCGGAGACGATATCTACATCCAGGAGATCAACCCGTCGGTCTGGTTCTCCATGGATATCAACACCCAGTCTCCGCCCTTTGACGACCGCAAGGTCCGCTTGGCCCTGCTGCATGCGCTAGATACAGGCTCCGTTATGGCGCAGGCCCTAGGCCCCGCTCCGGGCGGAGGGCTGCCAGGCTACGTGCTGGACCCGCGGGATTTCGCCGGCTGGACCCTCAGCCAAGAGGAAATCACGTCCATGCCGGGCTTCGACCCATCGCGGCGCGCTGAGGACCAGGCCATGGCTCGGCAGCTCCTGGCCGACGCAGGCTACCCCGATGGTGTCGATATCTCCGGGGGAATGCTCACCAGCGCAGGAAACCGGGACTATGAAGATGTGACGCTGCTACTGGCCCGACAGCTCCAGGAGGTGGGCTTCCGTGTGGACCCACGGCCGCAGGAGTACGGCGTGTGGCTCGCCATGAAGCAGAAGGGCGAGTTCCACACGAGCATGACAGGGTACACGCCTTTCGTCGCAGACCCTCTGGGCGTGCTGACCTACCACGGTAGCTGGGGCGAGATCAACTCCTACACCCAGTGGAATGACACCGCCTACGATGACATGTGGCGGGAAGCCAGTCAGACTCTGGATGTGGCCAGGCGGCAGGAGCTCGTCCTGGACATGCAACGCTACCGGATGGGCTACGACACCAGCGCCCCGGTTGTCGGCTGGTGGACCAACAATGAGCCGGTGTGGTCCTACGTCAACAACTACCACATGGGCCCGGGGATGATGGGCGGCTGGAGCCTGCGCCACGTGTGGATCGAGCCCAATTAGAGAGCGAAAGGCGGTCCCCGCGGTCTCCGGTGTGCCTGCACGCAGGCCGACCGCACTCGATAGGAATCACGAGGTGGGGCTCACGGCGAGCCCCACCTCCGTCAGTGAAGGCCTCTCGCGATGAACCGATACGTGATGCGGCGGCTCTTGCTGGTACCTGTCACACTCTTCATCGCATCAGTGCTCATGTTCGCCATGCTTCGGGCCATACCCGGCGATGTGGTCACCATGCTCTTCGGCGAGGCCATGGGTGGCGGCGGCGACGCGGACCACGCTCGCAGGCTCCAGATCATTCTCCGGGAGGAGTTGGGCCTCACGCGCCCGCACCACGTCCAGTACTTTGATTGGGTGAAGCACCTTCTCACCCTGGACTTCGGCCGCTCCTTCTACTACCAGCAACCGGTCATCGACGTCTTGAAGGCACGCCTGCCACCCTCCTTCGAGATCATGGTCATTGCACTCGCAATCGGGACCGGGCTGGGGTTGTCCGCAGGGATCTTTTCAGCAGTACGGCAGGACAGCTGGTTCGACTATGTGGTGCGGATCGTTGCGGTCTCCGGACTGAGCATGCCCGCGTTCGTCTCTGCGGCCCTCCTCCTGGTGATACTTATCTCCGTGGCGAACTGGACCCCTTCGCCCCGCTACTACTCCCTAGTGGAAGACCCGATAGAGCACTTGAAGATCATCGTCTGGCCTGCGCTGGTTCTCGGCTATATCATGGCGGCGAGCATCGCACGACTCACGCGTACGCAGGTGCTGGAAATCGTCCGAGAGGACTACGTCCGGACCGCCCGTGCCAAGGGGTTGAGGGAGCTGGACGTGATCAACCGCCACGTCCTCAAGAACGCGATGATTCCGATTATCAGCCTCCTGGGGTTGCAGGTCGCCCTGCTCATCAGCGGCTCGGTGATCGTTGAACAGATCTTCAATATCCCCGGCATGGGCCAGGGGCTGCTCACAGCGACCGTCAACCGAGACTACTCTGTCCTCCAGGTCTTCGTCATCATGATTGTCCTGTTCGTGCTGATCATAAACCTGGCGGTGGACTTGGCCTACGGCTGGATCGACCCCAGAGTGAAGTACGAGTAGCTTCGAGTGCGGTGAGGGCGTGGAACGAGCAGAGACGGCGGTAGAGGAGCTTCGCCGCATCGTGCCGCGGCGACGTACGGAGGCGCTGGTCCGCTCCGGACTAACCTTCGTCAGGAGAAAGCCTCTCGGAGCCGTCTCCGCGATGGCGATTCTGCTCCTCGTGTTTGTTGCCCTCGCTGCGCCCATCCTGACCCCCGAGGACCCGGAGGAGATCGCGGGCCCTCGCTTCGACCCCCCGAGCCGGGCCTACATCATGGGCACCGACCGCCTAGGCCGGGACGTCTTCAGTAGGGTCCTCTATGGCAGTCGACTCTCCCTCTACGTGGGCGTTACCAGCATCTCGTTGGGCATCACCGCCGGCCTCTTCATCGCGCTCGTGACAGGGTATGCCGGTGGGTGGGTCGACGCGGTGGTCCAGCGCTTCGTTGACACACTGCAGGCCTTCCCGGGCCTCATCCTAGCCCTCTTCTTCCTCGCGATATTCCAGCCGTCGACGAACACGGTCATCATCGCCATCACGATGACGTACATTGCGCCAGCAACCCGGATACTCAGGGGACAGGTCCTGACCATCAAGGCGCAGACGTATATCGAGGCAGCCCAGGCCATGGGCGCAACTTTTCCCCGGATCATCCTGCGGCACATCATGCCGAACATGCTCGCCATCTTCGTCGTCCTCTTCAGTCTCACCATTGGTGGCGCCATCATCATTGAGGCATCCCTCAGCTTCCTGGGCCTGACGTCGACGCTGGGCGCCCCCTCATGGGGCCGGATGGTCGCCTACGGAACGGAGACGCTCTTCCTTTCTGGGCCATGGCTCAGCATCTTCCCCTCCGTAGCCTTGGCGGTGACTGTGTACAGCTTCAACATGCTGGGAGACGCCCTTCGGGACACGTGGGACCCAAGGCTGCGCCAATCGTAGAGGCACAACAAAAGGTCCTACCCCGCGCGACCTCGATACGACTGTCTCCGCCGAACCCTTCGACACATGTGTCGCTCCCTGCCACGACAGACTAGTTCTGGGATCGCTGACGAAGGATATGCCCCCGAGGCCGTGTCCCACGTTCGTCTGATTGACCCCTCCGATGCTGCAAAACGGCTCGTGCTCACGAAGACGGCGCTTGGCAGCCTGGGCAGTTCTCCCAGCCAAACCTCAGGGGCAGGCCTACCTACCGCCATCGCAGGCCCACCGGACTTGACTCGAACTAGACCACCCTAGCTTGAATACTGTGGGAATAGATGTGGGAATGAGCGGCGTATACCTCCACTATTACATAGAGATAAGACTCCCCCCAGCTCCACCAACGTGTACTGAACTGCGAACTGGGCCGTGGAGAGCCACCTCTGCGGCGTCTCCGCCCCCTATCGGGCTATCCGGCGGCGTGGGGATTGTGTAGTAGACCGTTGCCTTTCCCGGCTTGACCTTGATCTCCTTGACGAAGGACTTGATGAAGGCCCGAGACTCGGTGATCTCGCTGGTCATCAGGAAGTCGCTCATGTCCTGTGCATAGGATGCGATGGTGTCCACGTTGTCCAGCACGGCCCGGCGCTCTGAGAGCAATGCCCTGGCCTCCTCTGCGGCGATCTCCAGCTTCTCCTGACGCTCCCGGTGCTCTCTGATGCGGGAGGTGGCGTCGGATATGTCGAGTTCCGAGTTCTCGATGACGTGCCACACCCGGTCCAAGCGCCGCCGCACCTCGATAAGCTCCGCTTCGATGTTTTCCAGCCTCTCCCGCTGCTCAGCAGCCACCCCGTCCATCTCCTCGTCCATCAGCCTAACCAGGTCCCGGATGTTGCTTTCCGTGAGGATGTTTGCGCGAATCTGCTCGATCATCAGCTTCTCAAAGCGCTTGGAGTTGAGGCGAGGCGTCTTGCAGGTTCCCTTGCCCTTCTTCAGCAGTGAGTGGCAGACGTAGTAGCTGTACTTGCCGCTCTTGGCCTCAGCCGCAGTGAGCGCCTTTCCGCACTTCTCACATTTCACCAAGCCGCTGAGGAGGTAGGGGCTGGATGCCCGCCGGGGGTTGACCCTGGCCGGGGCCTTGGAGCGAAGGGAGCGGGTGATGCGTCGGAACTCCTGCTTGGTGACTATTGCGGGGAATGCGTCCTCCACCCGCACAGGCGGCGCTCCGTCCTTGGCATCGACGCCCCAGACCAGCGTTCCTGTATACGCTTCGTTGGAGAGGATGCGGTGCACAGTGGACTTCAACCAGTGCTTGCCCGTTGAGGTGGGGATGCCCTCACCATTCAGCGTCTTGGTGATGTCCAGGGTGCTCTTGCCCTGGAGGGCCATCTGGAAGATGCGCCGGATCACTGAGTCCGCCGGCGGGTCCAGCTCCAGCTTGGGCCGCTTCTTTGCTCCGTCCTGGACCGACACCTTCCTGTAGCCGAAGGGAGCGTAGGTGGAGACCCAGAAGCCCCGTATGGCGGCTTCCCGCATCCCTCGGACGACTTCTTGGGCCAAGTTTTCAGAGTAGAACTCGTCGACGCCGATGACAGTCGTGGTACGTCGGTAGGCATCGAGCACGTCGTCGAAGCGTTTCGTTCCGACGACGGAGCCGAGAGCGGCGTCATTGCCCGGTGGTACAACGGAACGGAACCTTATGACCTCTCCCGTCTCGACATCGGCCCTGTGGACCCCAGCCTACCAAACATCAATGGCCGTATCGACGAGACTTACATCGCCACTAGCACGGACGGCCCTGCGGTATCCGACTTCTCCGCGCAGGATGTCACTGATTGGGTATATCTCACGTTGAAGTATTCATACAGTGTGTCTGGAGGCCCCCATGAAGTGCCGCTGGAGATCGTGGAGTACTTTGAGGACGGGTTCGAGTTCAGCAGACGGAGCCGCAAGCTAACGGCGGAGGATAGATACATCGGCGGTACATCGTGGTGGTCGGTGGGCTTGCCGCCGTCGCGGAAGTGGTATCCAGGACGCTATTGGGTTTACGTATATGCGGGCGAGCGCAAGGTGGCCGAGGTACAGTACGAAGTCACTCCCTGACCCTGAATGTGGGAGGCTGCCCTCTCACCGTCCTGTGAATTGTTCAATCTTGTGCCTGGGCCAATCATCCTGCACCCGGCAGACCGGGCCATCTAACTGGAGCCCCAAACTCTACCTTGGCGTGCAAGAGGACTGCCGTCTCACCCATTTACTAGGGTCTACACATGGCCCTTTCAGACCAGCAGCTTATAAATTCCCTCAGCCTGATGCCTTTCATCGACTCAGCAGAGTTGGCAGGCATCCTGGGCGAGCCGCACGCCACGGTTCACCGAGCCCTGACCGGCCTGCTTGTCGACGGCATCGTCGGGAGGGTGAGTCACGGCACCGCCCATCTGCCGTCGAGCCAGAGGTACCACCTGACGGCCCATGGCATCGGTGAAGCCGCCACGATACTCGGCTTCGAGACGCCCTCGGACTTCGTGCGTGCCTACCCTGTGTCCAGAGAGTGGCTGGCGCTGCTGATCCGCCGGATGGACGCGGTGGCCGCCGTCTATCGTCTCGCCTCATCACTCTCCCCCGGCATCGACGGGCTCCGGTCGCACGTGGAGTTCCACCGCAGGGGCCGCTTCGACGCCACCATCATGCTCCACGACGGCCGCAGGTTCGGCGTGGTGCGCCCAGGGCCTCGCCCTGCGGCGCCGGTCGCTCTACGACCGGCTAAGAGCCATCGCGGGGTACGACTACACGCGCCGGCCCCGACACTGTCCTGATCCTGACGACCTGCGTCTGGGAGCAGAGGCTGACGACGAGGTTCTGCGTGGACCTGAATCTCCATGACTGCTTCGTCGCCGTGGAAGCCAGGGACGCGCTCGAAGGACGGGACCTTCGCCTTTGCTGTCACCCCACAGGGGTGTTCGGACGCTCTTACCGCACGCTGGAGACCGTGAGCTCCCACGGCAGCCCCGGCGGAGCGCTTCGCACGGAGTCGCCGAGTCGGAAGCGGGCATCGATACCCGGTCCAGAGCGGATGGTGCAGGCTGCTCCGACCTTCGGCATCAGCCCGTCGGAGCAGCGGACGCTCGACCTCGTGACCGACCACCCGATGATCCCACGTGAGCATCTGGCCCGCTGGCTCGGTGTCTCGGAGGGACGTGTCAGCCTGATGATGCACAGCCTCGTCGATACCTGGAGCCTTGTCGAGCGTCGAGGACAACGCGGCAACACCGGCTACACGCTGTCCGCCGCCGGCGTTCGCTACATCACCCACAGGGACCGAGCCCAACTCCCCACGACGCAGGGCATCTGGAGCACAGTCCTCACGACAGACCGCCAGGGCCGGAGACGCCACGTGGGCCACCGCATCGAGACGTGGGCGCGTCAGACGAAGCACGCCGACGGCATCACGTGGTTCCTCTCGCAGCTGGAGGCCGAGGCCAGGGACGATCCCGACAGCGAGTTGCTGTAGTCCGTCCCCACCGCCAGGTCCGACCGGGCCTACAACTGGGGCGATTCCGCCATCGCCCCCGACGCCGTGGGGAAGGTGATTGCAGGGGGCCTTCATATGTGCCGTTCTACTTCGAGTACGAGCTACGCGCCCGTCATCCCAGGGGAGTCATTGCCCGCCTGAGCCCCTACACGAGCTACTACTGGTCCAACGAGCCGAGTGAGGACCAGCCGCCGTTCCCCACCACCCTCTTCGTCGTGGACACAGAGGAGGTCGAGGCAACCTACGTGCGCACCGCGGCCCGCACAACCCGGATGTCGCTGCCAATCTTTGTGTCGTGCATACCCGCTCTGTTCAACACGGGGATACTCGGACGGTCATGGCGTCCACTGTGGGAGCCGGAGTCCCCGAGACGTGCTCTGTCCGAGCTGGAAGGCTACCAGTGGGACTCGCTCTACCACCGGATGCGTCACCGTCCTGTAGGGGGAGATAGGGCCGATGCGTCCCTATCTCCCCGACATGCTGAATGGGAGCTGCAAGTTGGGACAACCGGCGCGATTTCTGAGGTCTGTCGACGCCCACATCGCCCTGTATTAGCTACGGAACAGAGTTGCCGTGTCGCCTGACGTGTCAGGGTTCCAGATGGGAACCTATGCTAAAATACAGAGACAGAGGAATTGCATTGTTGCAACCCATGCCGAGGGCTGACGTGTCAGGCGATAGCGAAGGAAAAGCGATGGATGAGCCTGTCCGCTGGGTCTCGAAAGCGCAGGCAGCGGAGGAGTTGGAGATATCCCTTTCAACTCTCGACCGTAGGATCAGAAAGGAGGAGGTCGAGGTTGTCCGTGAGGGCCGCCGGGTGTACGTGCGGATGCACAGGCCTGAGTACCTGAGCGACGAGGAGCTGCTGCGCCGGGCCATCGCCAGAGAGGATGAGCTTGAGCGGACCGTGCGGGAGTTGGAACGAAGCGCATCCGAACTGAAGCTCAGGGCATCTGAGTTAGAGCGGGAGCGGGACGAGGCCAGAGAGTCCGCATCGGCCGGCAGACGGCCTTACGAGGAGCTTGAGGAGGCGTACCGGAAGGAGACCGCCGCGCACAGGGAGACCAAGGCACTGGTCATCATGCTCCGAGTGACCGCCGTAGTGCTGCTCGTGCTGCTGCTCGTCAGCGTTCTTGTGGCGTGGCGTCTGTTCACGTAGGGGGCCTGGCTTCGCTTGACAAAAGTACAATTTTCAAAGCTGGCACTGTCCACTTCCGCCCGATTCTTCCGATTGCACTTCTGCAACTTCCAAAGCTGCGACTGTCCTATAGTGGTGGAAGGCGCTACGGAATCGGATTGCTTCCTCCGAGGTGGCAGGCCGTCTTTTTCTCCCCGATTTCAGCTACGAAGTCGCCCAACCTGCAACTTGCCACACCACGGGTTTTCCTGTACACGGGTATGACACCCAGAATGGCTCTGCGAATCTCGTGCCCCGTGAGGGGGGCCTGCGCATGAGCCTGTGTCAGGGTCGTCGCCGCCACCGGAAACGGCCCTTCTTCTTTGAGTCCTGGGCACCCTGTGGCCTTCAATGGCGATATTGACAAAGCACTAGGCTTTCTATATCATTCACCTGTAGGGTGAATAGTGGAAGTTGCCTTCAGAACAAATCAACTTCAGCGAGCCTACCAAGAGTCGTCCAGGGCAATTCGGGCATGGGGGCCAGAAGTTGGTCGAAGATACATCACGCGTGTAAACGAACTCTATGCAGTTGAGGACTTGCAAGCGGCGTACAACGTCCGGTCGATGCGTCTGCACCCTTTAAAAGGGTCGAAGAGAGGAGAGCTGTCCATCTACCTAACAGGGAAGTGGCGCCTCATCGTAACGAAGGGTGAAACGGATGAAGGCGTAGTCATAAGGGAGGTGAGCAATCATTATGACGACTAGACACGACCGCACATTTTCGGACATGCCGATTCCCCCTGGCGAAATACTGGAGGAGGAGTTAGAAGCTCGCGGAATGACCCAGAAGGAACTCGCGGCGAGGCTCGACAGGCCAGCTCAGGCTATAAACGAGATCATCAAGGCGAAGAAGGCAATCACTCCAGATACAGCGATTGGGCTGGAGAAGGCACTCGGGATTGACGCACATTTCTGGACTAACCTTGAAGGCGACTACCGCATGACCCTGGCACGTAATCGTGACAGAGACATGCTCACTGCTAATGTGAGATGGCTGAAAGACTACCCGATTGGGGAGATGATCAAGAGGGGCTGGATACAAGCCGGGCACGATAGGCCTGGCAAGCTAAGGGCTCTACTGAGTTTCTTAGGTGTGGCCAGTGCTGAGCCTCGGTCGTACCAGCAGGCTGTAGGGTTCCGGATTACGGAGGCCGCACAACAAAAGGTCTCTCCTGGAGCTTTGGCGGTCTGGCTCCGCAAGGGAGAGCTTGACGCACAAGAGGTGCCCACCGCCGACTACGACGAGAATGTCTTCAGCGAGGCGCTCTCACAGATTAGACGGATGACATTTCAATCCCCTAGGGAGTTCATTTCGGCCATGTCGACCCTTTGCGCAGAGGCGGGAGTCGTGCTCTGTATGGTACAGGAGCTTCCAAAGAGCGGGGCCAATGGTGCTACGCGCTGGCTAACCGACAGAAAGGCCTTGATTCAGATGAGCATCAGGAATAAGTGGGCCGACATTTTCTGGTTCACGTTCTTTCACGAGGCATGCCACCTGCTCAAGCACCGGACTCAGCGCCGGATCGTGATAGATGGACTGGAAGGAGACCCGGACATGGAGGGGATCGAAGCAGAGGCCAACCAGTTCGCGAGGGACTTCCTCATCGCACCAGGGAAGTGGAGAGCATTCTGTGATGAAGACGACTTCACACCAGACTCCGTTCAGGAGTTTGCGCAGTCTACAGGGATTGCTCCATTCTTAGTCGTCGGAAGGCTCCAGAAGGAAGGGCGAATCGGCTACAACCAGCTTACATCTCTGAAGGAACGCTACGAATGGGTAAATGACTCAAGTGACTAGCGTAGGCTGATCACGCGGGGCACAATAGTCCAAAGGATGCAATGATCGATGAGAGACATAATCACTACTGCGCTTGGACCGGACGGCTCACGCATACACATAGACAAGTCAATTGCCGGAGACCGTTATGGGGGAAGTGAGGTGGACCCGGAAAATCGGACAAGTAGCTAAGCGAGAGTCCTGCTCCTAAACTAAGGGCAGCGGTAGCTGTCGGGAAGGAGTGGGAAATGTCGAAAGGACGTAGAAAGCACAACCCGGCCTTCAAGGCCAAGGTGGCTTTGGAAGTGGTGAAGGGCGAGGAGACGGTGGCCCAACTGGCGGCCCGGTACGAAGTTCACCCCGGGCAGATTCAAACTTGGAAGAAAGCCCTTGTGGAGGGTGCCTCCGGGGTCTTCGGCAACGGTAAGGAACAGAAGGGCAGGAACGACGCCGCCCTGGTCGCTCGGTTGTACCAGGAGATCGGCCAGCTGAAGGTGGAGCGGGATTTCTTGGCGGAGAGGTCCGGTCCATGAGTCCGGGCCGGCGGCGGAAGATGGTGGACCGGGAGCATCCGTCCCTGCCGATAGTGCGGCAGTGCGCACTGCTGGGCGTGAGCCGTTCCAGCCTCTACTACCGTGCCAAGGAGGCTTCCGAAGCGGACCTGTGCCTGATGGGCGAGATGGACCGGCAGTACCTGGAGACCCCATTCTACGGGTCTAGGCGGATGAAGGCCTGGCTGGAGAGGCAGGGGATACCGGTAAGCCGGAAGCGGGTGCAGCGGCTGATGAGAGTCATGGGGCTGCGGGCCATCTACCGGCGTCCCCGCACCAGCCAACCGGCGCCGGAGCATCGAGTCTATCCCTACCTGTTGAGGAACGCCAGTGTCACCCGGCCCAACCAGGTGTGGGCCGCCGACATCACCTATCTGCCCATGGCCCGGGGATTCCTCTACCTGGTGGTCGTCATGGACTGGCACAGCCGGTACGTGGTGGCTTGGCGATTGTCCAACACGCTGGAGGCCGGCTTTTGCGCCGATGCCCTAACTGAGGCGCTGGCCAGGGGGAGGCCCGAAGTGTTCAACACCGACCAAGGTAGTCAGTTCAGCAGCCGGGAGTTCACCCAGGTCCTTCAGGACCGCGGAGTGAAGATCAGCATGGACGGGAAGGGGCGGTATGCCGACAACATCTTCGTGGAGCGGTTGTGGCGGACGGTGAAGTACGAAGAAGTCTACCTGAAAGCCTACGCCAACGCGGGTGAGGCCCGTCGGGAACTGGGAGCCTACTTCCGGTTCTACAATAACCAGAGGCCCCATCAAGCCCTGGGCTACCGGACCCCGGCCGAGGTGTTCCACGGGGAGGAGGAAGTCCAGGAAGTCGGGGAAGAGTCTAATGACAGGAGGTGTTCACTCGGGACAGGGTCAGCACTACTGGCAGGAGCGCCGGGACTCTCACTTAACTCAGCCTTGATTCTGTCCAACTAACCGGGTCCACCTCAAATTGCGCACCACCAAAAGTGTCAGCTATACCCCGTCTTCCGGCACAGAGGATGGCGTTCATCTTTTGCTCATATGCCTAATAGAACCCATTGCGCACCACCATCCGGTGAATCCCCAGAGCACAAGAATGTGAAAAGAGGATGGCTAGAATTCCTGCAAGATCAGCTAAGTGGTTGCTTCGTGTGTGTGGCATTTGGAAGAAATTCCCCGCACCTCGACTGTCCAGTGATTCTGACAGAATCCTCAAGTGTCCAACCTTTCTACACAGAGATCGCCTGGGTTTGCGGGAAGTGCCTCAAGCCTCATCTATATAATGTACTTGCAGGTGCAGCCTTAGCAGTCAGTGAGAAATGGCAGTACGGACGTCGCACCAGACCCGACATCACTATCCTGAACGAAGACAACCAGCCCTTGGCTTTCGTTGAATTCAAGAAATCTAGCTTGAGCAAGAAGTCCGAATCTGTGGCGAGGGAGAAGGGCATCCCGCTATTCGTGGTAGATGTGTCAGATGGCCATAATTCTCAAAATATGCTTAACAACCCGGAACGTAGATGGTACGACGACATCCCTGAAATAGATGCTAAAAGTAGGAAATGGATGCGACAGGTTGACTCAATCCCTTTTCCGGGTTCAGGGACTCAAGTCGACTCAGTCTTCGATGACGACGGCACCTTTGTTGATTCCACCATCCACACCTATAACAATCCTGAAACTGATGGGCACTTGGTGACATCTAGTATCCCCCTCCCGAAACTGGGACATTATCTATTAGCCAGTCGGAGCACGCTGGGATGCGAGTCACAGAAGCAAGACTTTGAGAAGATGGAAGTCGTATCCCACCAAACTTAGCAAGGAGAAATTGCAGCATGAAGATACACCACCCACTGACCCCGGCGGCTCTCTACGCCAGGGTGTCCAGCGACAGGCAGGACGTGGACCTTTCGGTGGCGGCCCAGCTACGAGCGCTCCGGGACTACGCTGGGAAGAACGGCTACACGGTCGCCCGCGAGTACGTGGACGAGGCCGAGAGCGGCCGGGTCGCCGACCGGCCTCAGTTCCGGGAGATGATCGAGGAGGGGAGCAGACCCAATGCTGCCTTTCAGGTCATCCTCGTCTGGAAATTCAGCCGGTTCACCCGCAAGCGCGAGCACGCCGTGGCCTTTAAGTCCATGCTGCTGGCGCAAGGCGTTCAAGTGAGCATGGACGGCAGGGGCCGGTGCATGGACAACGTCTTCGTGGAACGGCTGTGGCGCAGCATCAAGTACGAGGAGATGTACCTGAAGGCATACCAAAATGGGACTGAGGCCAGAAAGGGGATTGGGGCTTATCTGGCCTTCTACAACCAAGAGCGGCCCCATCAAGCCCTGGGCTATCGGTCACCGGGTCAGGTGTTCCAAGCAGTGAGCTCACAAAGGTGTTTACTGGAACATCCACGGGCTTTACCATCGGATGAAGGTTTACGAGACACCCCAGCGGTAGACTCTCTTATTTTAGCCTCACCGCTGTCCTGATGATGGGGTCCACTTGACTTTCTGCGTCCTTTCGACATCTCCCACTCCTTCCCGACAGCTACCGCTGCCCTTAGTTTAGGAGCAGGACTCTCACTTAGCTGCTTGTCCGATTTTCCGGTTCCACCTCAGAGTCGAAGGCGTTCACCAGCAGCTCCAAAAGACTTCTGGCCACCTACCTGCAAACGCTGTTGGCCTATCCCGACGGCTGCATTTGGGGCGAGACGGTGTTCGACCCCAGGACCCAGGAGATAACGTCCAAGTGCCGCCCTTATCCGAGGAGATGCTCTATCCCAAAGAGAAGGGTGCGCCGCTTGCTGCCGAGAGAATCTCTCACTTGTCAGGTGGGAGACTCGGAGGTATCATAGATTGACTGCCATAGAACTCAAAGGGTTGTACTTTCAGCAGATAATTGTGTGGCGTAAGTCGTATTGTGTTTTTGGTTTGACGCCAGTTCGGCGATATGCACCGCTTACGTACGAGTTATAAGGCACAACCGTGATGCGACCTAGCTCCCGGTCCCAAAGATTGGGCATGGCAGCGATGGTCGCTGTTTTGGTCCTGCTCTCCGGGTCCGCCATCCCGTTGAACACGTCTGCCCAGACAGACCCTCCGGCCAAGCCGACCGGGCTGTCCACCCTGGCGGGCGACACCAAGGTGAAGCTGACTTGGGAGCCTCCCGGCGACGGCTCGCCGGCAATAACCAGCTACCAGCTATGGCAGCTTGCCCAGAACAGCAAGCTGACCGCCGATATCACCCTGGGCAACCAATTTGGATACTCTGTGGCGGTGGACGGTGACACCGCGGTAATCGGGGTGTACGGGGACGGCGTTCCCGACAGCGTGGGCACCCTCGTCGCGAATGCCGGTTCGGCCTACGTGTTCACCCGGAATACGGGTACCGGCGTGTGGAGCAAAGCGGCCATGCTTGCGGCCGCGCTCCCGTGGTACGCCAGTCCGTTGAACACGTCCGCGCAGACAAACCCTCCCGCCAAGCCGACCGGGCTGTCCACCCTGGCGGGCGACACCAAGGTGAAGCTGACTTGGGACCCTCCCGGCGACGGCTCGCCGGCCATAATCAGCTACCAGCTATGGCAGCTTGCCCAGAACAGCAAGTTGACCGCCGATATCACCCTGGAAAACCAATTTGGATACTCTGTGGCGGTGGACGGTGACACCGCGGTAATCGGGGTGTACGGGGACGGCGTTCCCGACAGCGTGGGCACCCTCGTCGCGAATGCCGGTTCGGCCTACGTATTCACCAAGTCCGGCACCGCCTGGCTTTCCACCGGTACTGCCGCCAAGCTCACCGCCTCCGATAGCGCGGCCAGCGACCAGTTCGGGTCGTCCGTTGCGGTCGACGGTGACACCGTCGTCGTGGGGGCGTCCCAGGGTGACAGCGCGGACGCCGGCGGCAACTCCATCACTGATTCGGGCGCGGCCTACGTCTACACCAAACCCGGCACCGATTGGGCCGACAGCAGCGCTGAGACGGCCAAGCTTACAGCCTCCGACGGCGCAGCCAGCGACGAGTTCGGGATTTCCGTGGTGGTCGACGACGACACCGTCGTCGTGGGGGCCAGCGGGGACGACGGCAAGGGTTCGGTCTACGTTTACACCAAGCCCTCCGGCAGCGCCTGGGCCGACAGCAGCGCTGAGACGGCCAAGCTCATCGCCTCCGATGGCGCGGCCAGCGACGAGTTCGGGATTTCCGTTGCGGTCGACGGTGACACCGTCGTCGTCGGGGCGCACAAGCACGACGTCACTCCCTCAAGAGGAGGCACCGCTGTCGCCAATACCGGTGCAGCATACGTGTTCACCAAGCCCGGCAGCGCTTGGGCCTCCACCAGTACTGCCGCCAAGGTTACCGCCTCTGACCGTGCAGCAAACGACAAGTTCGGGTCGTCCGTGGCGGTCGACGGCGACACCGTCATGGTTGGGGCATATTCTCATGACAATGGAGATGGCACCACCGCCGATTCCGGCGCCGTGTACGTGTTCGGCAGCCTGGACTGGAACGACATCGCCGACAGCGGAGAGGACACCACCTCCCACCTTGTGACCGGTTTAACCAACAGCATCAGGTACACTTTCCGGATCCGTGCGGTGAACGCGATCGGAGCGAGCGATCCGTCCGACCACGTGGCGGCGACGCCGCCGGTGGCACGCCCGGCCCGACCCACAAACTTTTCTGCCGTGCAGACTGGAGTTGGGCAGGTAAGCCTGGAGTGGGACGAGAGTCTCTACCCCCTGTCCGTCGCCAGCTATCAGTTCACTAAAGACGACGGCGTCAGTTGGACCGATATCCCCGGGAGCGATTACGATACCGACTCCTACACCGTCACCACCGGCCTGTCCGTCCGGGCGGCCCCTTACATCTTCGCTGTCCAAGCTGTCAACAATGCGGGCGCAACGGCCTCCGACTCCCAGCCTGTAATCATAGTCGACAAGTCGGCGGCGCCCGACTCCTTCTCCGCCGTCGCCGGCGCCGGACAGGTGTGGCTTGGCTGGAGAAGCCCGGCAGATTTCACCATATCCGGGTACGAGTACCAGCAAAAGACCGGGGGCGACTTCGGCAACGATTGGACCTCCATCCCCGGGAGCAGGTCCGGGACCACTTTCCACATCGTGACCGGCCTGACCAACGGCACGTCCTACACCTTCCGGGTCCGCGCCTTTAACGCCGCCGGGGGGAGCGATTCGTCCGGCGAGCAGTCCGCAACTCCGGCGACGGCGTCTTCGGCCCCGGTCGAACCCGAAGGCTTTGCCGCCAGCCAGACCAGCGTCGGCCAAGTAGAGTTGACTTGGGACCCGAGTTCCAACCCCCTGACCGTGACCGGTTATGAGTTCACCCAGAACAACGGGTCCACTTGGACCACCATCTCCGGGAGCGATCACAGCACTGTCTCCCACACCCTCAACAATCTGAACACTGGGAACTACACCTTCGCCATCCGCGCTGTCAACGGCCCATACGTAGGCGACTCCTCCGGCGCCCAGTCCCTGACTGTGGTCGCTAAACTGGTGGCGCTGACTGGGCTTACCATCAACGATCCCGAGCCTGGGAGCGGCATCGAGAGCGATATCGGAGACACCCAGGTCAGGCTGAAATGGAACGACCCCGGCAATACGTCCATAACCAAGTACCAGGTGTTGCAGTTTCCTGAGAGCATCAAGCTGATCTCCAGCGACCGCGATGACGGAGACGAGTTAGGGTGGTCGGTCGCCGTGGACGGTGACACCCTGGTGATAGGGGCCCTCGGGGACGACGACACCAAGAATCTATCCGGTTCGGCCTACGTATTCACCAGGGTTGCCGGCGGCTGGACCCAGGCGGGCAAGCTCACCGCCAGCGTTCCCAAGGTGGATGCCGGCTTCGGGCATGCCGTCGCCGTGCATGGTGACACCATCGTGGTTGGCGCGTACGAGGAGGACCACACCGACAACAACAACAACCCCATCGACGATGTTGGCGCGGCGTACGTCTTTACCAGGCCCGCCAACGGCTGGGCCGACATGACTCAGACGGCCAGGCTCACTGCCTCCGACGCTGCGGCCGAAGACGAGTTCGGAACTTCGGTGGCAGTGCACGGCGATACGATCGTGGTCGGGGCGCCCGAGGAAGACACCGGAGCGAGGGGCTCGGCCTACATCTTCACCAAGCCGGCCAACGATTGGGCCGACATGACTGAGACGGCCGCACTGAGGGGCGAGTCGGGTGGCGACCGGTTCGGCCGTTCCGTAGCGGTGTACGGCGACACGGTTGTGGTCGGGGCGTTCGAAGTAAACGGCGCAAAAGGTGCGGCTTACGTATTCACGAAGCGCGCCGCGACCGGAGTCTGGGACGATTGGGATGACACCAGTGTCAGCAATGCAACTCCCAAGCTGACCGCCTCCGATCGCGCCAGTAACGATCGGTTCGGCCGGGCCGTAGCCATGGACGGAGACACGATCGTAATTGGTGCGCCCTACCACGACTACGACGACCCCGATGACAACACCAACGATGTGAGCGACTCCGGTGCGGCGTACGTCTTCATCAAGCCCGCCACCGGCGGTTGGGCCACCGACACCGAGACCGCCAAGCTAACCGCCTCCGAACGCGCGGAGAACGACCAGTTCGGGTATTCCGTCGCGGTGGACGGCAACACCGTCGTGGTTGGTGCGGACCGAGACGACAGCAACCGCGGTTCCGCGTACGTCTTCACCGAGCCTCAAGGCCGCTGGACCGATACGGAAGGTGCGGCCACGCTCACGGCCTACGATCGCAGTGGGAACGACCGGTTCGGTAACTCCGTGGCGGTCGACGGCGACACCGTGTTGGTTGGCGCAGTCGGGGACGATAGCGATAAGGGTTCGGCCTACGTGTTCGGTACCGAAGCGGTGTGGGCCGACATCCCCGGCAGCGGAGCGGTGACCATCTCTCACATCGCCAGGGGTCTGCGCAACAACGTCAAGCACACCTTCCGGGTCCGCGCGGTGAACGCGGCGGGAGCAGGCGCCGCGTCTGAAGCGGACGCGAAGGCGGTGGCGGCGACGTTCGGCCCCTCCCAACCCGCAGACCTCAACGTCACTCAGACCGGCGTCGGCCAGGTGCTCTTGGCGTGGACCGCGAGCACTGAACCGCTGACCGTCAGGCGTTATCAGTACAAACAGAACGATGGTAGCGGCTTCGGTAATTGGATCAACATCGAAGGAAGCGATTCCAGCACCGCCTCCCACACGGTCACCGGTCTGATCGCCGGGATCGAATACTCCTTCACCGTCGGCGCCGTCAACAGTGGCGGTCAAAACGCCTCGGAGCTCAAGTCCGTAACTTCCGTAACTCTAGAAGCCCAGGCCGCGGCGCCCAGCAATTTGGACGCCGTCGCGGGCGACGAGCAGGTGAAGCTGAGTTGGGACAATCCCGGTGATTCGACCATAGACAAGTACCAGCACTTCCAGATCGACCCGAGCAAGCTGACCGCCGCCGACGGCCTCCAGGGCGACGAATTCGGATATTCGGTGGCGGTGGACGGCAACACCGCCGTGATCGGGGCGTACCAAGACGACCACACCGACGACGACGGCAACACCATCGGCAATGCCGGTTCGGCCTACGTCTTTACCAAGGTCTCCGGAGTGTGGAAGCAGGTAGCCAAGCTCACCGCCGATGACGGCGCGGCCAACGACGAGTTCGGATATTCGGTTGCGGTGGACGGTGACACCATTGTGGTGGGGGCGCACCAAAACGACGCCGATACCAACGACAACGACGAAGGCGCGGCCTACATCTTCACCAAGCCCGCTCTGGGTTGGGGCGACTGGAGCAATCTGGATACCGATGGCAAGGTCGCTTTGACGACCAAGCTCACCGCCTTTGGGGCCGCGGCGGAAGACGAATTCGGGATTTCCGTCGCCGTCGACGGCAACACCGTCCTGGTGGGGGCGCATCAGGACGATGACAACGGTGATAATTCCGGCGCGGCCTACATCTTCACCAAGTTCGGCGATGTCTGGGGCAACGCTCCGGCCTCAGGAAACCACCGAGTAGAGACCGCCAAGCTCGTCGCCTCCGACGCCGCGGCGAACGACGAGTTCGGAATCTCCGTCGCGTTGGACGGCGACACCGCCGTGATCGGGGCGTACCACGACGACCACACCGACGACGGTAACACCATCGGCAATGCCGGTTCGGCCTACGTCTTTACCAAGGTCTCCGGCGTGTGGAGCCAGAAGGCGAAGCTCATCGCCGTGGACGGCGCGGCGAACGACGAGTTCGGAATCTCCGTCGCGGTAAACGGCGACACGGTGGTGGTTGGGGCGCGTCAGAACGACACCAGCAGCGGTGCGGCTTACCTATTCACCGAGGTCTCCGGCGTGTGGAGCCAGAAGGCCAAGCTGACCGCTTCCGACGGAGCGGCGAACGACGAGTTCGGAATCTCCGTGGCCGTGGACGGCGACACCATCGTGGTGGGGGCGCACCAGGACGACGACAACGGCGATCTATCTGGCTCGGCCTACGTCTTCACCCGGGACTCCGCCGGTGGGTGGCGCCAGAGGGAAAAGCTCACCGCCTCCGACGGCGAGGCGGGGGACCACTATGGGTATTCCGTCGGGGTCAGCGGTGACACCGTCGTGGTTGGTGCGTATTCGGATGATAGTAACGAAGCCAATACCGGTGCGGCCTACTTTTTGCGCATTCCGGGTTGGACCGACATCCCCAATAGCGCCGCGACGACCACCTCTCACATCGTCACCGGCCTGACCAACGATGAGGAGCACACCTTCCAGGTGCGAGGCGTGAACGCCGCAGGCGAGGGTTTGGCCTCGGCCCGCGCCGGTGGTACTCCCACGTTTGCGATACCGGTCCGGCCCACGGGTTTCGCCGCGGATGCGGGCGATGCGGTGGTGGACCTGACTTGGGTTAACCCCGAAGATTCGACGATAGACAAGTACCAACTGCTCCAGATTATTCAGGGCGGCAAGCTGACCACCGCGTCCACCGACGACCCGGTGGTTCGGGGCGACGGGTTCGGAATCTCCGTGGCGGCAGACGGCGACACCGCCGTTGTCGGGGCCTACCAGGACGACGACGCCACCAACGACAATTCCGGTTCGGCCCACGTCTTCACCAGGAACTCGTCTGCCGCTCCGTGGAGCTGGTCGGCCAAGCTCACCGCTTCCGACGCCGCCGCGAACGACGAGTTCGGCATTGCCGTGGCGGTCGACGGCGACACCATCGTCGTGGGAGCGCACCAAAACGACAGCAACAAAGGCGCCGCCTACGTCTTCACCTGGAATTCGAGTAACAGTAATTGGGAACAGAAGGCCAAGCTCACCGCTTCCGACGCCGCCGCGAACGACGAGTTCGGCATTGCCGTGGCGGTCGACGGCGACACCATCGTCGTGGGAGCGCACCAAAACGACAGCAACAAAGGCGCCGCCTACGTCTTCACCAAGCCCGAGAGCGGCGGCTGGGCCGACGCCACCGAGACCGCCAAGCTCACTGCTTCCGACGCCGCGGCCAACGACGAGTTCGGAATCTCCGTGGCTGTGCACGGCGAAACCGTGGTCGTAGGAGCGCACCAAAACGACGCCGATGACCAAGACAACAACGAAGGTGCGGGTTACGTCTTCACCAAGCCCGAGAGCGGTGGCTGGGCCGACGCCACCGAGACCGCCAAGCTCACTGCTTCCGACGCCGCGGCCAACGACGAGTTCGGAATCTCCGTGGCTGTGCACGGCGAAACCGTCGTGGTTGGTGCGCACAAGTACGATGTCGGCGGCGGCACTGAGAAGGCTAACGCCGGTGCGGCCTACGTCTTTATCAAGCCTATCAGCGGTCCTTGGGCCGACGGCACTGAGACCCCGAAGCTCATCGCCTCCGACGCTACGAGAGGAGACGAGTTCGGCATTTCCGTGGCCGTGGACGATGACGAGGATACCATCGTGGTTGGGGCATACCTAGACGACCACACTGACGACGGCAACACCATCGGCAGTGCCGGTTCGGCCTACGTCTTCACCCAGGATTCCAACGGGTGGAGCCAGAAGACGAAGCTCACCGGCCCCTCCCGCGGAAAGGGCGACTGGTTAGGGTATTCCGTTGCGGTGGCCGGCGGCACCGTCCTGGCTGGGGCCTACCAGTCCAGCATCAGCGGCCCCGATTCAGGTGCCGTCTACCTGTGGACGGTCCCGCAGTGGGCCGACATTGCCAATAGCGACGCGACGACCACGTCCCACACCGTCACCGGTCTGACCAACCGGGTCGAGTACAGCCTTCAGGTCCGCGCGGTAGACAAGGTGGAAGGGGCCGGCGCCAGCCCGCCCTCGGACCCCCTCAGGGCCATGCCGTTAAAGCCGAAGCCAGCGGTGCCAACTGTGCTGTCCGCTGTGGCCGGCGACAGCCAGGTGGAGCTGAGCTGGGACGATCCCGCCGGGGGCTCGCCGCCCATCATCAATTACCAGCTATGGCAGCATGCCGAGCACCCCACGCTGACCGCCGACACCCGGACGGCGAACGATGAGTTTGGGTATGCCGTAGCGATAGACGGCGACACCGCCGTTGTCGGCATGCCCGGGGAGGACAGCCCCGATAATTCCGGCGCGGCCTTCGTGTTCACCAGGGACCAAGGGACCGGTAAATGGAGCCCGAGCCCGGTGGCCAGGCTCAGAGCCAGCGATCCGGGTACACAGTATAGATTCGGATTATCTGTGGCGGTGCATGAAGACACTTCGAATGGCGACACGATAGTGGTTGGCGCTCCCGACCACTCAAGCAGTAAAGGTGCGGCATACGTATTCAGCGAGCCCTCCGGCGGCTGGGCCAACGATGTAGGTGAAGACCACGCCACGGAAACGGCCAGGTTCCTAGCCTCCGACGGCGCGGCGGCCGACGAGTTCGGGAATTCGGTAGCGGTGGTCGGTAACACCATTGTGGTCGGGGCGTACCTGGACGACGACAATGGCGACAGTTCCGGCTCGGCCTACGTCTTTGACGAGCCCTCCGGCGGCTGGGCCAACGATACGGATTCGGACGATGCAGATGGTGAATTCGACCACACAACGGAGACCCTCAAGCTCAGCGGGAGTAGCGGTTCCGACAATTTCGGCAGGTCGGTAGCAATCGACGGTGACACGATCGTGGTTGGGGCGAGCGGAGACGATAGTGGTACGGGTTCGGCTTTCGTGTTCATCAAGCCCGCCACCGGCTGGGCGAACAGCTCAGGTACTGAGGTGGCCAAGCTCACCGCCTACTTCGGCAGTGGAAGCGACGGAGGGGACAGATTCGGGCGTTCAGTAGCAATCGACGGTGGCACCATCGTGGTCGGGGCCTACGGGGACGACGGCGATACGGGTTCGGCCTACGTGTTCACCAAGCCCGATACCGGTTGGGCCAACAGCCCAGGGACTGAGACGGCCCAACTCACCGCCTCCGACCGCAGCGGCGGCGACGAGTTCGGGCGTTCGGTCTCGGTGGACGGCGACACCGTAGTGGTTGGCGCGCATAAGGACAATATCGGAGGAGGCACCGATATAGAGGGTTCGTCCTACGTGTTCACTAAGCCCAAGGCAGAGTGGGTAGACAGTTCTGAGGCTGCCAAGCTTCCTGGACCTGGCGACAGTGACGACGACAAATTCGGATGGTCCGTAGCGATAGACGAGGACACGATTCTGGTGGGGGCGGACTGGCACAGTAGCAACGACGCGGGAGCCGCCTACCTTTATGACATCCGGGTGTGGGCCGACATCGACGGAAGCACGGGAGAGACCAGGTCCCACTTTGCGACCGGCCTGACCAACGACGCGGAGCATACTTTCGCGGTCCGCGCGGTGAACGACGGCGGCGCAAGCGGCCCGTCTAATCAGGTGTCCGCGGAACCGGCGAGCGCGGCCTCGGCTCCCGCGAAACCCAGGAACTTCTCCGCCGTGCAGGTTGGCGCACGCGAGGTGCGTTTGGAGTGGGAGCCGAGCACCGATCCGCTGACCATCGTCACGTTTGAGTACACGGACAACGCCGGCGAAAACGAAATTTGGAAAGACGCCACTGGGAGCCATTCCACCACCGCCTCCTACACCGTCTCCGATCTCGTGGTGGACACCACGTACACCTTCGCGGTCCGCGCCATCAACAGCGCCGGAGAAGGCGTTTCTTCCGACCCTTGGTCGGTAACAATAGCTGCAGCGCCGGCGGACAGACCCACCGCGCTCACTGCCGTTGCTGGCGACGAGCAGGTGCAGCTGAGTTGGCGTTACTCGGGGAGTCAAACGTCGACTACGGGGTTCCAATACCAGCAAAAGACCGGAGGCGACTTCGGCGACGATTGGACCGACATCATCGGAAGCACATGGGCGCCCAGGTCCCACATTGTGACCGGTCTGACCAACGAGATCCCCTATACCTTCCGGGTCCGGGCCGTGAACGTGACCATCGGAAGCGACACGACCAACGAGGAGGACGCGACCCCTTCAGCGTCCGGCTCCCGCCCCGCCCGGCCGACAATCTTCAATGCCGAGCAGACCGGCGTCGGCCAGGTGGAGTTAACGTGGAACATGGCTCCGGAGCGCTTAGCGGTCACCGGCTATCAGTACACGGCTGACGGCGGTTCCAATTGGAGCGACATCTCCGGGAGCGATTCCGGCACGGTCTCGCACATCGTCTCCGGTCTGATGGTGGACACGAGGTATAGGTTCGCCGTCCGGGCTGTCAACAGCGGCACGCTCCCGGGCCTCTCTTCCGTCTCCCGCGACGTGACGATCGTCGGGGAGCCAAGGCGGCCCACCGGGCTCGGCACTACCAGCGACGACACCCAGGCGACGTTCCACTGGAATGTGACGGTCGAAACCACGGATCGGCCGATAGACAAGCACCAGCTATTGCACCTTCCCCAGAGCAAGCTGACCGCCGACGACGGTGCTGACGACGACGAGTTCGGGTATTCGGTAGCGATAGATGGCAACACCGCGGTGGTTGGGGCCTACCACCGGAACCTCGACGGGAACACCAACGTCGGTGTGGCCTATGTTTTCACCAAGGATTCGGACGATGCATGGAGCCCAGCCGCCACGTTGACTGCCTCCGACGGCGCAGCGAATGACGAGTTCGGAATTTCCGTGGCCATAGACGGAAACACCATCGTGGTTGGGGCGCGCCAGGACGACACTCGCAACGGCGCAGCGTACGTATTCACCAAGTCACCCGACAGCGTCTGGGCAAATGATGAGAATCAGACCTACAAGAGGGAGACGGCCAAGCTCACCGCTTCCGACGCCGCGGCGGACGACAAGTTCGGAATTTCCGTGGCGATTGACGGAAACACCATCGTGGTTGGGGCGCGCCAGGACGACACTCGCAATGGTGCGGCTTACGTATTCACCAAGGCAGACGACGTCGCCTGGGCCAACGATTCGGGTGAAAACCACAAGGAGGAGGCGGCCAAGCTCATCGCCTCCGACGGCGCGGCGAACGACGAGCTTGGGATCTCCGTGGCCATCGACGGTGACACCGTCGTGGCAGGAGCGCACCTGCACGACATTGATGACAACGGCAGCAGTATCCTCAACGCCGGTGCAGCCTACGTCTTTACCAAGCCCACCGACGGCTGGACCGACAACACTGAGGGGGCCAAATTCACCGCCCCCGACGGCGCGGCGAACGACGAATTCGGGGTCTCGGTGGCCATCGACGTTGATGCCGTCGTGGTTGGAGCGCACCTGCACGATGTCGGTGCCAACGCCAATGCTGGTGCGGCCTACGTCTTCACGAGGGATTCGAACTCCGGCAAGTGGGGCCAGCCGCTCAAGCTCACCGCTTCCAATGGCCACGCAGACGATGGGTTCGGGAACTCCGTTGCGGTGGACGGCAATACCGCCGTCGTCGGGGCGTACCTGGACGACCGCGACAACGCCGCTAGTGACACCGGTTCGACTTACGTGTTTGCCCGGAAGTTAGGGGTGTGGAGCCAGACGCTCAATCTCGCCGGCCCCGGTCCCGACCAGAATGACCGGCTCGGATACTCCGTCGCAGTAGACGACGGTACCCTCCTGGCAGGCGCGCCTCAGGACGAAATTGATCCCGGTTTTGCCTACGCGATGGACATCTCAGACGCGAAGTGGACGGACTTCGTCTCAACAGAATTGACCGACAACGGCGAGGATTACTTCTACCGGGTGCTCAATCTGACCAACGACCAAGAGTATGCCTTCCGGGTGCGTTCGGTGAACGCCGCCGCCAATCGTCCGTCTAACGAAACCGTCGCGGCCACGCCCAAGAGTGCGAAACCGGGCAAGACCGATGGTCTGTCCGCTCAGCCAGGAGATTCCCAGGTAACACTCAGTTGGGATGACCCGCGCGATTCGTCCCTAACCGGATACCAGGTGCTGCGGCCTCCCGAGCAGACCAAGTTCACCGCCGGCTCCGACGGCGAGAGGAACGGAGCGTTCGGGGCATCGGTAGCAGTGGACGATGCCGCCGTCGTGGTTGGTGGCACCGCCGTGGTTGGTGCGCCCAAGCACAACGTAGGCAGCAAATCCAACGCCGGTGCGGCCTACGTCTTCACCGAGGTTGACGGTGTGTGGAGCGGCCCAATCGAGCTCACTGCCGGCTCCGATGGCGCGGAGAACGACTGGTTCGGGTACTCCGTAGCAGTGGAGGGCAACGTCGCCGTAATCGGCGCGTACCAGCACGACACCAACGATAACGCCGATGCCGGTGCGGCCTATGTTTTCATCAGGGACCCGCTTACCGGTGTGTGGAGCGAGCCAGTCAAGCTCATTGCCGACGACGGCGCGGAGAATGACTGGTTCGGGTACTCCGTTGCGGTGGACGGTGAAACCATCGTGGTCGGGGCACGCTGGCACAACGGAAAGGCGGGAGCGGCCTATGTCTTCACCAGGAATTCGATGACCCGTGTGTGGGGCAACGATCCGGACCCAGGGGAAATCCACAGGGTAGAGACGGCCAAGCTCACCGCATCCGACGGCGGCGCATTCAACTATTTCGGTCACTCCGTTGCGGTGGACGGTGAAACCATCGTGATTGGGGCGCCGGGATACAACACCAATATGGGTGTGGCCTATGTCTTCACCAGGAATTCGATGACCCGTGTGTGGGGCAACGATCCGGACCTAGGGGAAACCCACAGGGTAGAGACGGCCAAGCTCACCGCTTTCAATGGCCACGCAGGCGATGGGTTCGGGAACTCCGTTGCGGTGGACGGTGAAACCATCGTGGTCGGGGCCCAACAAGGCGACGGAGAAAGGGGTTCAGCTTACGTCTTTACCGAGCCCACCGGCGACGGCGGCTGGGCCGACAACACTGAGACGGCCAAGCTCGCCGCTTCCGACCGCGAACCGGGAGATCATTTCGGAAACTCCGTTGCGGTGCGGGGCGGCTCCATCGTGGTCGGGGCGTACACCGCCAACATCAACGAATGCGACGAATGCGGCGAAGATCTTCGTTCCGGTGCGGCTTACCTCTTCACCAAGCCGGCCGGCGCAGTCTGGGCCAACGATCCGAACGAAGACCACGGAACGGAGTCGGGCAAGCTCACCCTACCCACCGAAGAAGGGGCAGTAGAGAAGTCCGACGAGTTCGGAAACTCCGTCGCCCTGGACGGCCAGAGCATAGTGGTCGGGGCGCCCGAGGGGAACGATGGCTTCGGTTCGGTCTACGTATCGGATATCCCACAATGGGCCCTTTTGGCCCGCGGAGCAGAGACCACGTCCGCCACCGTGGGAGGCCTGACCAACGGCGTGGAGTACGCCTTCCAAGTCCGCGCCGTCGACTTCTATGGTGGAGGCCTGCCCTCGGACATCGTTCGGGCCACGCCCATGCCGGTGCCAGATGCGCCGACCAACTTTTCCGCAACCGCTCGGAACGCCAGGGTCCAGCTCACCTGGAAGGACCCCATCGACTCCAGCATCACCCGGTACGAGTACCGCCAGGCCCGCGGTAACGGCGCCTTCGGGCCTGCTATACCCATACCCGGAAGCGACGAGACGACGACGTCCCACACAGTGAGAAAACTGACCAACCGCGTGGCGTACACTTTGCAGATTCGCGCGGTGAACTATTATGGCACAGGCGATTGGTCAGCCTCATCGAACGCCACTCCTCGACCGGGCAACCGATCCCCTTACTTCATTATTGGCGGTGACAGCGCCACATTCACTGTCGATGAGAACACGCCGCCGGGCACGCCCGTGGGCAGCGCCCTGACTGCAAGAGATCCGAACGGGGATAGGCTCTCGTACTCGCTGTCGGGGATCCGCGCGTCTTCTTTCGACATTGACAGCAGCACCGGCCAGTTGATTGTGAAGGACCCGCTGGACTATGAGACCCAGTCCGTCTACGAGGTGACGGTCCGGGTCAGCGACGACCGCAACGCCAGCGACGACGCTGATGTGACCATCACGATAACCAACGTAGATGAGGCCGGGATAGTGGCCGTGTCCCTGGAACAACCAGAAGTAGGGACCGCGGTGGTCGTCTCCCTGAGCGATCCCGATGGCTCGGTTTCCAACATCTCCTGGCAGTGGGCCAGGTCTTCAGACGGTTCCGACTGGAGCGACATCTCCGGGGCCAACTCGGACTCCTACACCCCGGTCGCGGACGATGTGGGCATCTACCTCCAGGCAACGACCTCCTATACGGACGGACACGGCCCGGGCAAGTCCGCACACGCGGTCATGGAACGGCAGACCGCCCAAAGAGGTCCGTCCTTCGAAGGCGACGTCACGTTCACCGTCGATGAGAACACGCCGCCGGGCAGTCTGGTGGGAGACGCTGTCACCGCGAAGGATCCGGACGGCGATGTCCTGACCTACTCCCTGTCGGGGATCGACGCGTCTTCCTTCGTCCTAGACGGTTCCACCGGTCAGATCACCGTTGGCTCCGGGACCCTGCTCGACTACGAGTCCGGGTCTACGAGGTACACGGTCGTCGTCTCCGTCCACGATGGCAGGGGCGCCTACGGCGACGACGACTCCACCATCGACGACCTCATTGAAGTGAGCATCGACGTCAGCAACGTGGATGAAGCCGGGACGGTGTCGGTGTCCCTGGAACAACCGGAGGTCGGGACCGCGGTGGTCGTCTCCCTGAGCGATCCCGACGGCTTGGTTTCCGACATCTCCTGGCAGTGGGCGAGGTCCTCGGACGGTTCCGACTGGAGCGACATCTCCGGGGCCAACTCGGACTCCTACACCCCGGTCGCGGACGATGTGGGCATCTACCTCCAGGCAACGGCCTCCTATACGGACGGACACGGCCCGGGCAAGTCCGCACACGCGGTCATGGAACGGCAGACCGCCCAAAGAGGTCCGTCCTTCGAAGGCGACGTCACGTTCACCGTCGATGAGAACACGCCGCCGGGCAGTCTGGTGGGAGACGCTGTCACCGCGGAGGATCCGGACGGCGATGTCCTGACCTACTCCCTGTCGGGGATCGACGCGTCTTCCTTCGTCCTAGACGGTTCCACCGGTCAGATCACCGTTGGCTCCGGGACCCTGCTCGACTACGAGTCCGGGTCTACGAGGTACACGGTCGTCGTCTCCGTCCACGATGGCAGCGGCGCCTACGGCGACGACGACTCCACCATCGACGACCTCATTGAAGTGAGCATCGACGTCAGCAACGTGGATGAAGCCGGGACGGTGTCGGTGTCCCTGGAACAACCGGAGGTCGGGACCGCGGTGGCCGCCTCGCTGAGCGATCCCGACGGCTTGGTTTCCAACATCTCCTGGCAGTGGGCGAGGTCCTCAGATCGCACGGACTGGCAAGATATGGCCGGCGCGTCTTCTTTCACCTATACCCCTGTTGACCTGGACGCGGACAAGTATCTGCGGGTCACAGCGTCTTACGCTGACGGCGAGGGTTCCGGCAAACAGGCACAGGCCGTCTTGAACAATCCGGTCCAGGGACTCCCCGAACCGGTGGCGACACCGACGACCACGGCGACGGACACACCCGCGCCTGAGCCTACTCCAACATTAACTGCGCCCACACCCACAGCGGAGCCAGCGCCGTCCGAGGCGGACGGCGGAGACGAAGGATTTCCCTGGTGGGTTATCGTCGCGGTAGTGATTGGGGTAGTCGCCGGAGTCGTTCTCATAATTGTGGTGCTACGTAGCCGGAGATAGGACTGGGAAGAAGTCTTAGCAGCCACCCGGTCAAGACTGACACTTGAGGAACATCCCGCGGCCGTTACTCATAGCGCCACGACCAACTCGAAAGCTCGCAGTACGGTACACTTGTGCCCACCACCGTCATTACAGAAGCAGGCAGGAGGCAGCTCGAGAGATCACGGAATATATCGAGCTCTTCTATAACCGCCAGCGCCGCCAGGCCAGGCTGGGGTTCCTGTCACCCGCGGCGTATGAGCAGAGATTCTATGCCGGACTACCAGCAGCATGAAAGGTTTGGTGTCCACTATTTACGTCCGACCTCATCATGCCCCTGTTCAACAGCCGTGCCAAACACTACTACGTGATCGAAGGCGACCTCCAGAGCTACTTCGATACCGTCCATCACCGGACGCTCATGAAGCTGCTGCGGAGAAGGCTGAAGGATATGGCTGTGTTGGACTTGATCTGGAAGTTCCTGAAATCGGGCGTGATGGAAGGGGGCCTCTTCTCCCACACCGACTCCGGGGTGCCACAGGGAGGGGTTATCTCCCCGCTGCTAGCCAACGTCTACCTCAACGAGTTCGACCAGTGGGCGGCGGCACAGTGGGACCTCTACCCAAAAGCCCGCGAAAGGCGAAGGCAGGCGGGCTTCGGCAACTACAAGATGGTGCGCTACGCAGACGACTTCGTGGTCGTCAGCAACGCGTCCCAAGCCGAGGTCAAGGCGACCAAACAGGCCATACAACGCTTTCTGGAGAACGAACTCCACCTGACGCTATCGGAAGAAAAGACGGTCATCACCCACGTCAACGACGGCTTCGACTTCCTGGGTTTCCACATCCAGCGCAAGCGGGTCAACGACAAGTGGGCGGTGCATCTCCGACCGATGGCCAAGGCTAAGGAGCGAGTGAAACGAAAGCTCAAAGACCTGACTTCCAGAACCTCGACGTGGATGGACGAGTACAACCGACTGACGACCCTGAACGCTATCGTGCGAGGGTGGGCCGAATACTACCGGTACACCAGCTTCGTGCGGGACATCGGCGAGATCACAACCTTCGCATGGTTCCGCTACCTCTAGTGGTTGCGGAAAAAGCACAAGGGAAGTCACAAGGGGCAGCTCATCCGAAGCAAATCCAAGAGGCTCCATGGCAGAATCCGCTGGCATGCTGCGGTGCGCGAAGGCGGTAACACGCTGGAAGCGTACCAATGGCTCCCTACCCGACAGGAACTTGACCGCCAACGCTACCGGCAGAAGGGCACGGCGGGTTTTCCGCACCCCTACCTGTCCGGCCACGCCACGGCAGCAAGTGACCATCCACAGGGAGCAACCGGCCCGGACGAGCGCATCTACGCGGCAATTATTGGGGCCAGCAGCGGCAATCGCGGCGAACCCCTCGAAATCGTCGAACGGAGACTCAGAGCAAAGGTGCGTGACGGCATGAAGTGTCAACAGTGTGGCGCACGGACAGGTTTGGCTGTCCACCACACCAAAGGCATGAAGTCGCACGCACTCAGTAATCTGGTCACGCTCTGCCGGACGTGCCATCAGGCCGTACATCGACCAAGCCAACAACAAACCGTCTAATGGAGAGCCGGGTGCCATGAAAGTGGCAAGCCCGGTTCGGTGAGAAGGATGGCGCAGACCAGCCGGAGCAATCCGGCCATTGGCGGCGCCGTCCCTACTCAATACTACGTGCTGGGCTCGGGCGGCATCGACGTCCAGTCTCAGAGCGCCCACATGGTGGCGCGAGTGCTGGCCGCACCCGGTTCGATACGAGGGCTGGCGCCGGTCACTGAGAAGTTACAACTGGCCCACGGCCCCATCCCTGCGTACTTGTTCGAGCTGGGGCTGCGCTGGTTCCAGGAAACCCCCGACACCGAGCGGTTCTTCGCGGTGCGCTGGGACGGGGACGCCTACCGGGTAGTGGTGCCAGAGCAGGTCGGGACCACCGCTTCCCTCACGTACGAGCCCCCTGCCGGTGTGGTGGCGGAGTTCCACTCCCACAGGAATGGACGCGCCTTCTTCTCAGGCACCGACGACCGGGACGAGCAGGGCTTCCGAATCTACGGGGTCGTCTGGAGAACGGGAGACCCTAAACCGGAGCTGAGTCTCCGGGTGGGGGTCTACGGCCACTTCGCCCCGGTGCAGTGGCCCCAGGTGTTCGACGGCCCAGACCCCGGCGTCCAGCTGATGGATGAAGAGCCTGTATCAACACACACAAAGGACTGAACTACAACAAGGAGGTAACCATGCCCTACTACCTGGACAACGCGTTCCTGCTGGACAAACCCTGGATCACTGTGGTCGGCTGCGGCGGGACCGGCGGCTTCGTGGCCGAGGGCCTCTGCCGACTCTTCCAAGGAAGGGATGCCACCATTGTCCTGGTCGACCACGACCGGGTGGAGCCCCACAACCTACTTCGGCAGAACTTCTACGCAGCAGATGTGGGGAAGTTCAAGAGCCAGGCCCTGGCCGACAGGTTGGCCAGTAATTACGGGCGTCCCATCGGCTACTCGGTCTATCCCTTTCGGGAGGGCGACTCTGACTCCCATGGGCACAGTTGGCCCGGCCTTCCGGCCTATGGCCACGGACTGTTCATCGGCTGCGCCGACAACGCCGCCGCACGCAGGGCCATGGCAGAGTGGCTGCCGGGCGGGCGGCATCAGTGGCTCATCGACGCAGGCAACGACACCAACTGGGGACAGGTGCTCGTCGGCAGTGCGCCGCGTCACGCGGCATAGGATACCTGATTGAATCAGGAGAAACTCGAAGGAAGTTTCTGGGTCAACCGACCTACCTGGAGGCGAAAGCCAAGGGGGACAATAGCATGTCGGTAAAGCGGCTACGGCCTGAAAGCGTTGTAATGCCGGTTCCGCAAGACCCGCGCGATATGGTGAAGGCTTGATTGCCTGAACCCCAGTTCCCAGAAGGTGTCCTCGGCACCCGCCGGTAGAACGCTTGCAACCCGACGCCACCCATTGCATCGGTATGTAGTGCATACCGATGCAATGGGTGGGCGATGACCGATGTGGTCATTCAAGGGAACGAACGGGGCACCTAAGTCGCGCTAGCAGGCTGCTGAAAAACCCTCAGGCCAGGTCTGGGCTGTCTTCTGGCCAGCGGAAAGCGTTATTGGCATAATGGTTATGCGCCTTGGCGTGAATCAACAAGCCATACACGTTGGATATCGTCGGGTGTTCACGGCCCGGTCCGGTACGGTCTGTCAGAGACCCCCTTTATCCGCAGCCTGCTAGCGGACACAAGCGAGCTATGCGGGTCAACGGAGGACATCAACGTCCACCACGTCCGCGCGCTCCGCGACCTCAACGTGAAAGGCCAGCGGTCAAAGCCAACGTGGGCACAAGTCATGGCAGCCCGACGGCGCAAGACCCTCGTGGTCTGTCGTCCCTGTCACCTGACCGTTCACGGCGGCAGTTGGAACCCGCGTAAGCAGACCTAACCACTGGAGAGCCGGATGCGGTGAAAGCCGCACGTCCGGTTCGGAGGGGGGCCGACGGAAAAGTGCTCCGGGTAACCGGAGTAACTCGCCGGCGGCCTACCCTACACGTGGCCGACCACTTGTCCTGGGACGAACCGGCTTTCGTTGACGAGACCTGCTACCTGCTGCCCGCCCCAACGCTCCAGCGCCCGGACCTGCTGACCACTCTACCGGACACCCCTCCGGACGTGGACTGCGCCGCGGCCCTGGACCTCACCGACCAGGACCCTACCATCAACCAGATGATGGCGTCGCTGGTAATACAGATCGTCCGGCGGATGGTGGCGGGCACCTGCCCTTTCATGGGTTTCTATCTGGACATGGAGCTGGGCACCGTCACCCCAACCTACGCTACCCCCGAGGCGGTGGAGCGGGTGATGGGGTCGAACTCCGAGGACGGGGAAGGGCCATTTGACGCCCTGGAGGGGGATAAAGTTTAAAGGCCCGAGCTCAGGACGTAGCCAGAGAAAGAACCAAGGAGAAGAGAAGTCATGCCTAATAAGAATGAAACGGGAGTATCCCGCGAAGATGTCCGGAACGCCGAAGAGGCTCTCTTCGGCGATATGGCAGACGACCCGGCCGACGGGCAAGAAGCCAAGAGCAAAACCGACAAGGGGCCGCAAGGGTAGGACGTCGCCGAGCAACAGGCCGGTCCGCCAGAGGACTTGAAGGTCGTCGTGTCCATCGGAGAAGGCAGGGCCACTATCGGGGTGCAGCAGCCCTCGTCGGACCCGTATATCGAGTCGTTTGACGACCGAGGTGTATCCGAACTGGCTCAGGAGGTTCCCTTGATGCTGGAAAGGGCGAGAGCAAGGTGGGAAGCCCCACAGTGTCAAAACTTGTTGTGACCTTGGCGATGGTGCTGTCTCTGACATCGGTAGCTTGTGGCGGGAGCGAGGTGGTACAAGGGAAGGTGGACCACAACGGGGTCACCGGAGTGGCGGAGGGCAAGGGTTCTACCATCCTGCGAAACGTTCCCGCCTACGATCAAGATGCGGTTGACGACAGACCGTCCATCCGGGTGAAAGATCAGGATTTCCAGGGATTTTTCACCTCCAAGGATGAGCACGCCGTCATCACCGTCGAGATGGAGAAGGAGCTGCGCCAGAAGTACTCGGACATCAGCTACATAGTGCACGTCGATGGCGACCAAGGTACCCAATCCTACTTCGTTAGCCGTGAGGTCTTTAACCGTATCTTGGTGGACAGGCCCG
Source organism: Dehalococcoidia bacterium (assembly GCA_965249315.1). Lineage (GTDB taxonomy): Bacteria > Chloroflexota > Dehalococcoidia > Lucifugimonadales > UBA1127 > CBDBGD01. Next base: position 659,892 of record OZ252225.1, read on the forward strand.
TGCGATTTGAGGCTTCGGGAGCTCCGATACCGACCATAACCAAGCTGCTAGAGCCCGGGGAGCTGTGGGGCCTGACTTGGTTGTAGGCCCGCCAGTACCGTTCCGTCAGAACCCTCACCTCCAGCAACGTGTAGAAGATCTCCCTATCCAGCAACTCGTCCCTCAGCTTGCCGCTGAAGCTCTCGATGTAGCCGTTCTCCCACGGTGACCGGGGCTCGATGTACAGCGTCCTGGCTCCCACCCTATCAACCCACTCACGCACAACCCTGGCCGTAGACTCCGGTCCGTTGTCCAAGCGAATGTGGTCCGGCACTTCCCTGAGCATCATCGGCAGACCGTATGCTGCGGGCAGCCCGGATCGCCAGACACTCCAGACGTCGACGACCTCCGCGCCGCCGATGATTCGGGCGGGTTCCTGGACGACGCGCAGTCCGCCGCACCCGCTCCCAAGTAATGAGGACTCTCTGAGATCGCCTGACCGACTCGCTATATAGAGACCTCCCAGCGAAAAGTTCGCAGTTCAGTACACTTAGGCCCACCGGACTTGATAGAGTCAAGAACCTTCAGATTGAGGTTCGCCCTGGGGATATTCCTGACCATGACGGGAATCGTCATCCCCCTGTTCAGCATGCCCCTTGTCCTGAGTCGGAGGGCCCTAGACGATACTCCCTCGTTGGTGCCCCGGTCGACTATGCGGATTGTGTTCGGATGGCAGGCTGCCGTCGGATGTTGCTAGGCAGACGGTTGGCGAAGCCACCAGTCGAAGGAGAAGGCAGCGCGGCGTACGTTGGTGCCACAGTGCACTGCACCCAGAAGACGGTGGTAGTCCCAGACGTCGACGAAGACTTCCAGATCACCCGGTATCCTAGACCTGGTCTCCTCGATGAATGCGTCTCTCTGGTCAGAGGGGTAGAGAGGACCTGCGTGTGCGGGGAAATAGACCCTGTCGCCAGCGGATTGGAAATTCGCAAGGTTGGGTGTCAGTGTCACGGTATTGCCGTCAACCAGGTTCTCGGTGGAGAAGATCCCCATGAAGACCACGGGGACGGGGATGAAGCGCACCGGGCTTCCCGCCGCCTTCTCGATGACGCTCTTGACTGCCTCGATGCGCTCCGCGGCTCTGCGATTCAGCGGCCGCAGGTTGGGATCGTTCCGCATCTCTCCTACCGTAACGAGTGCGGGCACGGGATGATTCCGTTCGTCTCGCCAGAACAGGGTCTCTTCGACCAGTACGTACCGGCTGGACGCGTCAGGCTCGATGAACCAGGTTTCTCCCGTAGGCACCTGAGCAACCTGGGTGCACTCCCACACACACTGGTCCCCGCCGTTGGGGTGGCCGGGGAGGTAGTGGAACGTCTGCGGTGTCTGCCAGACTCGGCTGATGCGCGCATCACCGTTCGCTAGGAGGAGGACATGTGCCACCTGACCCTTCCCCGTCCCGGTGTAGATCCGGAGGTAGCGGGGCTGGGCTTCCGGTTCGTCTGAAGCACGGCCCCACGAGGCCTCAAGCGTCACGCTGGTGTCGTCGGCCCCTGGAAGAAGCCGCCCCGCACCGATCACGCTCGACGCGAACAGGACAGCCTCGTCCGGGAGCTCGTCCAGAAGCTCCAGAGCCAGCGAGGGGTCGGCGGTGACCGCGAACCACTCACTGCCGGCAGGCAGGAACCCCACAAGGTCGTCCACGTGCTCTGACGCCAGCCAGGAGACGTCCAGGGTCATAGGCGCCTGAACCTCCTGGTCTTGGAGGAACCGGAAGAGCTTGGGGCTGATGCTGTTGCCTACCACAACTCTTCCCAGAGGCCAGGTGCTGGTTGGCGGCATTACGTCGACGTTGCCGCCGAAGTCCCCGACTCCGGAGCCCGCGTCGAGCTTGGCCGTATCCCGGAACTGCATGATCCCGCTGTCCGGCCCCAGGAGATGCTCCCGTGGCCAGCTGATCCGCGACCTCCGGGGCATGATGAGGGCCACTCGGGTCCTCGGCCGTCCGGGGGCGTGGGTGTAGCCGAACTCCACATGGTCCTGGGTCCACCGGTCGCCCCCTTCAGTGTACACGCGTAGGATTCCCGAGTCCTGGAGAGCCCTTTCGAACACCCCGCTGTATGCGCTTTCGTCCTCGTGGGCCGTGGCCGGGTCGTCTGGCCGATTGTAGCTCAGCATCCAAAGCTCCTCTGCAGGTTGGGTGCTGGGTAGCAGGACCAGGGGAGCCACCTTCAGCCGCACTGCGTCACGTCCCAACTCCTCTCCCACGGCATTCATTACACGGAGCTCCAGGTCCAAGATCCCCTCGTAGCCTTCTGTGTACAGACCGTAGGCGTTGGGCTGTGTGTATCGGAAGAACAGTCCTTCAATGCCGAGGGTTGTGTCTGATCCAAAGGAGACCCAGGAGGTCACGTCAACTGCCGTTGCAGTCTCTAGGGGGCCGCCCCAGAGGCTTGCACGACCTGCCTCGACGCTGGCAAAGAGGTGGATGGCCCGTACGTGGCCCAGGACCGGGGTGCTGAGCAGGATTCGGAGGGACTCCGATGCGTCGACAGTTCCCAGGCGGATGACCAATGGAGTCACATCCTCAGTGTCCAGGGGGCCATTGATCACAGGGTCCTCTCCGACGGGCTCTCCGGCGCTGTTGAAGTCAATTCCATCGATAGCGCCATCCCCATCGTCATCGTCGAAGTTAACCATGAAGAAGGCGCCCCGCTCCTGGGTCCAAAGCTCCTCTCCCGCCTCATCCTCGACGTCCGTTACCTGGCCATCCCTGTCTGTGTCGACGTCCAGATCGACCCGGAACTCGGGGCCTGGGGGATACGCGACGGGTTGCGGGGCCATAGACGTGGAGCGCGCCGAGACTGGTGTGGGCTCTGCAATAGGCTGGGCGTCCTGACAGCTCAGCGTGAGGCCAACGCCCAGAAGAAGGAGCAGAAGTCTCCGGTACACAACGGTCACGCTGCGGCGTCCCGTCCTCTGCGCCAAGCTATACGCTACTTTGCTGACTATGCTGGGGAGGACGCCTAACCCCCCGCGGCGGCCCAGGCGGTGATCACCTCCTCCGAGGAGGGGCCGTCGAAGCGGTCCAGCATGAGCGCCATGCCCAGCTCGTGGAGGAAGCCGTCGCCGCCCGAGATGCAATCGGGAGCGATCGCCGTGTAGTAGTCGTGGGCGAATGCGCCCATGGCCGTGTCGTAGACGCAGCCTGAGGTGGCCGTGCCGGTGACCACCACCGACTCGATGCCGTTGGACCGCAGCACCATGTCCAGCTCCGTCTTCCAGAAGCCACCCAGGCGCCGCTTCACCACCACGAAGTCGCCGGACTGGGGCTCAAGCTCCGGGATGATTTGCTGCCCCCAGGTGCCCTCAACGCAGAGGGTGAGGTTGCTGGCAAAGGTGCCGTGGGTGGGCGACTCCCGCTCGGAGTAGTAGATCCACGCGGGCGCTGCCGACGCGTGGTTCACGTCGTTGGCGAACATGATGTAGACGATGCGGACGCCCGCACTTCGTCCCGCAGCGATGAGGTTCTGCAGGGAGGGAATGATCCGCCGGGCCGAAGGCGGAGGGGACCCCGGCTTCGCCGACAGCCTATCCAGCGACACCAGGTCGTTCTGCATATCAACGATGATGAGTGCCGTGTGGGCCGGGTCCACGACCTCTTCCAACGTGCTGTACACCTGCTTGCCCAGCACTTCTCTCATAACTTCCCTCCCACTCGCACGCTTCGATGGTTATGTCAATAGGTTGGCTTCCGCCAGATCACGCCCGGGTGGCGGCACCCTCCATCTCACGCTTCTCCGCGGCAGCCTGCCAGAGGGCGCTCAGCTCCTCTGACGTGGGCCCGTCAAAGCGGTCGCGGAAGAAGGCCATGGCCAGGTCGTGGAGCTTGGCGTTGCCGCCGGAGACACAGTCCGGGACGTAGAGGGTGTAGTAGTCGTTCACAAAGGCTCCCATGACAGTATCCAGTACACACCCGGACGTCGCTGTTCCGGTCACCACCACCGTCTCCACGCCCATGCCCCGTAGGGTGGAATCCAGGTGGGTCCCCCAGAAGCCGCCCAGCCGCCGCTTGAGGACTACGACGTCCTCCGGCTGCGGCGCAAGCTCCGGGATGACCTGCTTGCCCCACGAGTCGTCCGCCGAGGCCCGCAGGTTCCCCTCGTAGGAGCCATGGTAGGGCGACTCTCGCAGGCAGTAGTAGGCGAACGCCGGAGAGACGGTCCGAGACGGGTCCTCGCCTTTGCCCACCACCAGGTAGACCATCTTCACGCCCGCTTCCCGCCCTGCCACGATCAGCCGCTGCAGGGCCGGGATGATGTCGCGTGCGGCGGGCGGCGGCGCACCCTCCCTGGCGGACGGCCGCTCCAGAGAGACGAGGTCGTTCTGCATGTCCACCACGACGAGGGCGGTGTGTCCGGGACGGGCCACCTCTTCCAACGAGTCGTAGACGAGCTTGCCGTACGCTTCTCGCATGGCTCCTCTCCTTGTGCGACCCCACCGCCTCCCGAACCGACCAGCGGAGGAGGTGCCCGGGGCTGAGTGGCCCCAGCATACTGAGGCCGCAAGAGCCGGTCAAGGTGAAGCGGTGGGCCGCAGTTCCTTGGCGGATTCAGGACGTATCAGACGCGTTTGACGACGCCTTTCGAAGTCGCGTGATTATCCCAGATGACGTAGTCCTTGACAAGACCCCAAGCGAGGTGTGTAATGGCGCGCAATACGGTGAGGAGGTGTGCGAGGTATGTTAGGTTTAATGCGGTATAAGACTGCACTGGTTGGAGGAGCAGTGGCCCTCCTTCTTGTTGTGGTGGCTGCATGTGGCGGCGACGACGACGGGGACACCGCCGGCACGACCACAACGGATACGACAACCCAGCCCGCGGCCCAACAGACCACGGAGACCCAGACCACGCAGACCACCACCGCGGCTGCTGCCACAGCGACACAGCAGCAGACGACAGGCTCGACCAGCGTCACCGTCTCTCGAACCCCCACTGCGGCCACCCAAACGACGACCACGACCACCAGCAGCGGGGAGAGCATGATGAAGGAAGCTCCCGTGAGGGGCGGCACCTTCAACTCCTTCGTCTTCGGCGGGTCGCGTACCTTTGATCCCGGCCATTTCGACTTCCGCGGCGCCGCCCCCGGCTGCTCCCTGCAGCACGGCTACGACCGCTTGGTCGACTACGAACGGCCCTACAACCCAGAGCATGGCGCCACCTTCACCCCAGGCCTGGCCAAGTCCTGGGAGACCAACGCCGCCGGTGACGTCTGGACCTTCCGCCTGGAGGAAGGTGTCAAATTCCACGACGGCAGCGATCTCGACGCCGACGACGTGGTGGCCACCTTCGGGCGGCTGCTCGATCCCAACTGGGACCCCTCCACCCGGATCGGCAGCACCTACAAGGAGTTCATCACCGAAGTCGAGGCGGTAGACTCCCACACCGTCCAATTCACGCTTGACTCTGCCAACCGGGCCATGATCCCCTTCATGGTCAACCCCTACGGCAGCCACATCCTCTCTTCCGATGACGTTCAGGCTGCACCGGGCCAGGGTCTTGACGGTGGGAACTGGAACCACGTGACCACCTACAACGGCACCGGTCCGTGGATCCTGGTGGACTACGACGGCGAGAATGGGCAGAAGTGGGAGGCCAACCCCAACTACTGGGGCAAGGACGCCGACGGCAACCCATACCCCTACATGGATGAGTACATCCAGCCGGTCATCCGGGACGAGACGACACGCTTTGCCCTGCTCCAGTCCGGCGGCATCGACGTCTGGCCTGGCTGCGGCCCCACGGTCAAGAGGGTCGAGGGCGAAGCTCTGATCTCCCGAATTGGCGCCGACAAGATGCAGGGCATCGATAGCACTCGTGCCCTCTACACCTTCTACTTCATCAACTGGGAGCTCCCGCCCTTCGACAACCCCATGGCCCGGGAAGCCCTGCGCCGCGCCATCCCCGTGTGGCAGCAGTACTGCATCCCGAACCAGTGCCTTGGGCTGCCGGGTCGAGGCGTCAACTCGGACTGGTATCCCGCCCACTCCGTCTCCGCAGACGAGTACGCCGACTTCGCCGGAATGAGCCCCACGCCCCAGGGGCAGGCTGAAGACTTGCAGCGGGCCAAGCAGCTGCTGTGTGACGCCGGCTTCCCGGACTGCAAGGCGGAGTTCACGTTCACACAGGGACTTGGGGAGCCCGGCGTTGGCTTTGAGATGTGGACCGTGGCCATCAATGCCATGCGCGAGGCCGGCTTTGTCATGGACGCCCAGCTCAAGGAGTACGGCGTCTTCATGGCGGAGATCCGCGAGGGTCGCTGGCACATGACCCGGGAGAACCTCTTCGCCACCGTCGACTATCCCTTGGACCTGCACGCCATCAGCCTCTCGGCCTTCGGCAGAGGGTTGGGCGGAAGGGCCTGGTACTTCCCCGGACAGGAGCGCTTGGACGACGTCTACTTCGAGTTCGTCCGAACCTTGGATGACTCTCGGGCCCAGGAGCTGACCAAGGATTGGGAGCGCATCCACCGGGAGCCGGACTTCCCGATCCTCAGCATTGGCTGGCCCGCCTCCTTCCGGGTGTTCCGCACCTATGTGAAGAACTGGTACCCGGGGCCCAATGGCATGTCGATTGAGGACCTCAAGCACGTCTGGCTGGACGGCAAGTAGGTCGCAAGATTCTGATCTGCCCGCCGCGCTACTCCCGACCAATTGGATGGGGGTAGCGCGGCGGGGCATGCTCAGGCTACTGTGGAAGGGTCTCTACACTCGAAGGGAGTGCACAGAGGAATGCAAGCAGACCTAACCCCCAACCTAGTCCGTAGGGCCCTGTGGGCAGCTGTCGCATTGGCTATTCTGGCAGTTTTGACAGTGTGTGGGGGGGACGATGATGGGAGCGACGGGAGCGCGGAGACAGGAACGGCGGCTCCAGCGACCCAGGCTGCTGCTGAGAATGTGGCTCCCACCGCTATCCCCCAGTCCTCAGACGAGACTGAGCAAATCACCGAGCGCGCCAATACCAAGACGATCAGCGAAGCTACCTTTGGGCCGGACAACGAGTCCATCGCCGGGGACCAACCCCCCGCGGGAGCCGAGATGTCCGGTGATCAGGCCCAAGTAGCTGTGTTGGAATACCTCCGGGCCCATCGCTCCTCCTCGTGTCGTTCACTGGCGCGGCAGCCGGGTTGGTTCCGCAAGTTCTTCGGCGACGACGAGTGGCAGGTTGCGCTTAGCCCAGCGTTGGAGAGTGCCCCAAGTATCAATCCCTTCCGGCTAGAGGGTGAACAAGCGGTAGGCGTGCAGCAGCCCCGCATCTGGAAACTCACGGAGTCCACGGGCGACATTGTTATGATCCAGGGCAACCCCCCGTGTTAGGCACAATGCCTCCGTACTCGGAGAAGTTCATCCAACTAGCACGTTAGTCCCGGTCGTCTATCCTGGTTACATTTTCCTCTCTCCGGCGAAGGCCTGCCAATGATGGCCTTGTCTCCCCAATCAGAACCTGCACCCGACTCGCGCTCGGGACAAACGTTCGGTCGTCAAACGCCATTCTGGGATTTCGCGGCGCCTACAGGAGACAGTATCGGTCAGGTGTTCCTACGCCAGCAAAGCGTGGCGTCGCAACTTGTGGCTGACAGAGTGGAGCACCGTATTCTCGTTTTGGACCATACCTGGGCGCTGCGATTGCTGGCGGCTATCTTGGCTGATCCGGGTCCCGCTCGCGAAATGGTACTGCCTACCGTCAAGCTCGGCCCACCGCTCTGGACTCGAACTAGACCGCCTCGGCACGCAGCACCTACATCGATACGTGCTATCATTTGCCTCTGCTAGCCACGCTGCGGTTCTCCAAAGCACGCAATGATTCCCGGCTCACGGCTCCAGCGAAGGCGTAACTGGACTCCATGAAGACACTCGGCACATACGACGCAATCGTCATCGGCGTTGGCGGGATGGGTTCCGCGACGGTCTACGAGCTTGCCAGCCGCGGCATGCGCGTCCTGGGCCTCGAACGCTTCAGCGTACCGAACGACTCCGGCTCATCCCACGGCGTCAACCGGATCATCCGGCTGGCCTACTACGAAGACTCGTCCTACGTGCCGCTCCTGAAACGCTCCTACGAGCGCTGGCGCGAGTTGGAGAAGACAAGCGGCGAGAAGCTGCTGTACATCACCGGCTCAGTCGACACCGGGAGCGAGGACAGCAGGGTCTTTACCGGCTCCCTACGGTCCTGTCGGGAGCACAACCTGCCGCACGAGGCCTTTACCAGCGCCGAGCTGACTCAGCGTTTCCCAGGCTTCCGGTTCCCGGACAACTGGATGGGGGTGTACCAGCCCGACGGCGGGTTTGTACTGTCGGAGCGGTCCATAGTCAACCACGTCTTCGCTGCATTGGAACGCGGCGGCGAAGTGAGGGCCCATGAGACGGTCCTGGAATGGAGCTCCACCGGGGACGCTGTGCGCGTCAGGACCAGCCGCGGATTGTACGAGGCCGGGGCGTTGGTTGTTACAGCCGGCGCTTGGGCAGGGCCGCAGTTGCCGTCGTTGGACCACCTGCTGGTCCCCGAACGCCAGGTCCTCGGTTGGTTCCAGCCGCTACGCCCAGACCTCTTTGCCCTTGGCAGCTGCCCGGTCGTCATCGGCGATTTCGAGGAAGGGCATTACTACTCCCTCCCCGTGTTCGGCATCCCTGGGTACAAGATCGGCAAGTTCCACCATCTGAACGAGGCGACCACCGCCGACGACCTGGACAGGGACCTGCGTGATGAGGATGAGGCGGTGTTGCGAAAGGCCTTGGCCCGCTACTTTCCCGATGCCAACGGGCCGACGATATCCCTGAAGCCGTGCATGTTCACGAATACACCCGACAATCACTTTATCATTGACGCCTTACCCGGCGCGCCAAACGTCTTCTTCGCAGCGGGATTCTCGGGCCACGGGTTCAAGTTCTGCAGCGTCGTCGGGGAGATCATGGCGGACCTGGCCACGCGGGGAGAGACGGGCCACGACATCTCCTTCCTCCGCCTAGGCCGCTTCGACTAGGTTCGTGAAAGTAGCGCTAGTCCTGTAGCGTTTCACCACGTACCGCAGGCCGTCGACGGGCTCTACGACTGCATCCGCCTCTCGACAGCGGCTAACGCGTCGGCAGTGTCCGCGTGGATGGTGATGATCTGGTCGAATCCAACGATCTCGAAGACTTGTTGTATGTACGGTTTGAGCGCACAGACGTGGAGCGCGCGGTCTTCCCTGCTGAGCTCCTGCCACAGCTGCAGCAACACGCGAAGGCCCGCGGAGCTGAGGTAGGTCACCTGCGAGGCGTCTATGATGACATCGCGGTCGGAAGATGCGACGGCGCGCCTGATCTGGTCCTCGAACGCGTCGGCCGTGAGAACGTTGATCCGCCCCCGGGCCTGCAGTAGGAGGACGGGCCCGTTGAATGGGACAACGTCGATCATCATTGCGCTCCTCCTCGCAAAGCTGTCCCGGTGGTTGGTGCGTGCAGGTCATGCGAGAATGCTGCAGACACCATCTCTCCAGATTCTATTGTAGCGGACGGCGCTATGGACACGTGAAGGCGCCGCGGCAGTCTTTTCCAGCAGCATCGGCTGCTCCTTGACGGCCCCACCCCGCCCACTGCCAGTACGATGCCGCCTTCCACCTCGGGGATATCGCGAAATCGACGATAGGCCTCAAAGAAAATCCAGGCGTCAATCAGCCACAGGCTCAGGGCGTTGAACAGCGCGGCCAGCACTTCAGTGCGATAGTAGCCGAAAGTACGCCCAATGGAGGCCGGACGGCTCGCAATCCACATGGCGAAAAGGGCCAACCCGATGGCGTCGGCGTCGGTGAGCATATGGGCGGCGTCGGCCAATAGGGCCAGGCTGCCGGAAAGGATGCCGACGACTATCTCGACTGCCATGTAGCCGGAAATCAACGCAAGCGCAATCAGCAGGGGCCGGCGCCCGGCAATTCGATAGTCACGGGGGTGACCAGGATGCTAGTTATGTCAGGGTGGTGATCAGATGTCATTTCCGGCCTCTCGGGCAGTTAGCGGGATTCGGCGATCTAGATTGTCATGCCTCAACGTGTGTACGGGCCTCTAAGTGTCCCACGTGGTGGTATTCGGTACAATCCGCCACCGACTGATCTATTTGTATGGTGATATGGCGGATGCCAAAGTCCTGGTAGGAGATTCGCCGCAAACGACGCAGAAGTGGTTCAAAGGCCCCTTGGTAATCGGGGTCAACGAGCACGTGGGCGGTGAGGGCATCGTAGCCGGAGGTAATAGTCCAAGCATGAACGTCGTGCACCAGAGTTACACCTTCCACGTCCTCCAGAGCACTGCAAAGCCTGTACATATCCAACCCGGCCGGTACGCTCTCCAGCAGTACGCGAAATACCTTTATCGCCAAACGGCAAGAACTCACCAAGATCAGTGCGGCGATAAGGATACTGAGGATGGGGTCAACAAGGTCCCAGTCGAAAGCCAATGTCAGTACCCCGGAGATAACCACAGCAATGGAGCCCAATAGGTCGGCCACAATATGCCAGAAAGCGCCTTCAACGTTGATGCTGTGCCGCGACGAGCGGTAGAGGATCCAAGCTGCCAACAGGTTGATAGCAAGTCCTAAAGATCATATGGGCCGCATGGGCCAGCAATCCCAAGCTGCCCGAAAGGATGCCGCCGGCTATTTCAATCCCCATGTGGCAGCAAAGCAGAATCAGGACAATTATCAGGCTGCGACGCCCCGCGCTCCGATAGTCGTGGTCATGGTCGTGCCCACGGTTCCCCTCCCGCGGCCGGCGTGGCCGTGGTTGGTGTGACCAGTGTGCTCAGGTGTCATTCCACGCTGTTTCCCAGTCGAAGATTTCCAGGATCCCTCCCCCCAAACAGGGGTTGAGAGCAGGTCAAGCTATGTGTCGACATAATAATACGGGCTAACTATGCCTATCAACCCACGGCGCCGGCGCTTGGGCAGGGACGTCAGGAGTTCGTGGGCGAAGAAGCAACCGCCTAGCAGCACCTTACCCGGCTCGAACACAGGGGAGACCCCGTGCGGGGAAGCATTCGCACGGGGTTTCTCTGTCCATCGCCTGCCATTCTCACTTGACCGGCAGGTAGACAGTCTCCGCAAGCACCACGGCGACACCACTACGGTGGAGGTTGGCCCACTAGACTGCTAACCCCATGCAATCTACCCCTTGACAATAGAACGTATATTCTTCTAGCATTTCCTCCCCCATCTGTGTTCGATGTCAAGGAGGCCGCGTGAGGGTCGCCTGCGTACTCGTCACCCATCTGCGCGCCAGGGTGGAGCTCCACCGGAGGCCCTCCCTCAAGGCCGCGCCCATAGTCGTCGTCGGCCGGGACCGGGGCCGCGCCGTTGTCCTCAACGCGCTGCCTGAGTCGGCCGGCCCAGTGGTGGGCATGCCGGTCGAAGAGGCCCTATCGCGCCAGGCCGGCACCGTGGTCGTCGAAGCAGACGAACCGGCCTACCGCCGAACGTTCCGCCAGATGTTGGAGGCGCTGCAGGGCGTCAGCGACCGGGTGGAGGCGGGCGACCTGGGCGTCGCCTACGTCGGGCTGGACGGTCTTTCGGAGATGTACGGGGGCGAGGCTCGACTGGCCGTGGCCCTGCTCGGCGCCGTCCCCGACTACCTGCGGCCCAGGGTGGGCCTGGCTGACGGCAAGTTCCCCGCCTTCGTCGCGGCGCGGACCGCAGCCGCCCTGGGCGCCGTCAGGGTCCCGCCGGACGTCGCCGCCTTCCTCGCCCTCCACTCTGTCGATCTTATCCCCATTGCCGATGCAGTGAAGGAGGCCATACACCGCTTCGGCCTCCACACCCTGGGCGACGTGGCATCGTGGCGGGTCAGGCTGCTGGTGGACCAGTTCGGCGACGACGGCAGGCTGGCGTGGGATCTGGCCCGCGGCGTCGACCGTCGTCCTCTGGTCGCGATGAAGCACGAGGAGTCTGTCACCGAGTGCTTGGCGATGCCCCCAGCCTCTGCGTCCCTGGAGATGCTGATGGCGGCGGTGGACCGCCTGCTGCAGCGCACCTTCACCCGGCCCGACGTTCGGGGCCGGTACGCGGGTTGGACGGCGCTTCGGTGCAGCATCGCCGAAGGGGCCTCGTGGGAGAAGACGGTCCACTTCAAACGCAGCGTCGGGCGATGGGAGGAGGCTGCCGCCATCCTGCGGGGTCAGCTCGCCAGCGACCATCCCACGTCGCCGGTGGAGGAGTTGACCCTCACCCTCGGCGCGCTTTCCGGCGGGTCGGCGGTGCAGATGGGGCTGCTGCCTGACGCTCGCAAGGACCGTCACGAGCGGCTGGTGGAGGTGGACCGCCAGCTGCAGGCCAGGAGCAACGGACGGCACGCTCTGTACCGGGTGGCAGAGGTGGCCCCCTGGCACCCGGCGCCGGAGATGCGCGCGCTGCGGGCGCCCATCGACCCCCTGGCGCGGGATGCGATGCAGCCCGTCGCCGCGCCCGTGGCCGTCGACGTACAGGAGGGGCGGGACCACCGGCCCGAGGCCGTTCGGGTGGGCCGCGAGTGGCGCCGGGTGGCGCATGTCCAGGACTACTGGCGCTTCGACCTGTGGTGGACGCCGGAGCCCACCAGCCGCGCCTACTACAGTGTCGTCCGGGACGACGGCGGGCAGGTGACCCTCTTCCGAGACCTCCGCGATGGCTGCTGGTACCGGCAGCGCGCCTAGCGGGGACGGACCGTCGTGACCGCCGGATACGTGGAACTGCACGCCAAGAGCTTCTACTCCTTCGGCCTTGGGGCTTCTCACGTTCACGAGCTGCTGGCCCGGGCCGGGGAGCACGGCTACGACGCCCTGGCCCTCACCGACACGAACCTCTGCGGCGGCCTGGAGTTCGCCCGCCTCGCCGGCAGCCTGGGGGTCCGGCCCATCACCGGCGGCGAGCTGACGCTGACCGACGGTGCCCGCATCGTCCTGCTGGCTGAGAGCCGCGAGGGCTACGCCAATCTGGGCCGCCTGTTCACCATGGCCAACGCCGTCGACCGGCGGGCGCCGCGATTGGACCCGGCGCACCTTGCTCCCCATGCCGAAGGCCTCGTCCTGCTCACCGGCGGACGCGACGGCCCCCTGACCCGGCTGGCCCACGCTGGCCGCCACAGCGAGGCCCAGCGGCTGCTGCGAGATTGGCGAGAGTGGTTCGGCGCCGATGGAGTCTACGTAGAGCTGCAGCGCAGCTTCCTGCAGGGGGACACCGCCCGCAACCGCGACCTGGCGGCCCTGGCCCGCGACGTCGGCGTGGGCCTTGTCGCCACCAACGACGTCCACTATCACGCCCCGGAGCGCTACCGGCTCCAGCACGCGCTGGTGGCGGCCAGACGCAACGTCACCCTGGACCAGGCCCTCCCCTACATCCGGCCCAACCACCACCTGCACCTCAAGCCGCCGGACCGGATGGCACGGCTGTTCCGAGACGCCCCGGAGGCCGTGTCCACCACCCTGACCATTGCAGAGCGGTGCGCCTTCAACCTGGCCACGGACCTGGGCTACCGCCTGCCCCAGCCCGACGTGCCCGCGGGCTACACCCCGCAGAGCTACCTTGAGCAGCTCTGTCGCGAGGCGGCCACACGGCGGTACGGCCGCGTCCCGCCGAAGGTGGAGGCGCGCCTCGAAGAGGAGTTCCGCCTCATCCACCGCCACGACCTCGCGGGCTTCCTTCTCCTCTACCGAGAGATCTGTCTGCTGGCCCAGCGCATCATGGAGGAGCGGGGGCTGGCCCACCCCGAGACGCCCCTGGAGGAGCGGCCTCCGGGCCGGGGACGGGGCTCCTCAGTGGCGCTGCTGGTGGGCTACCTCATCGGCATCAGCCACGTGGACCCTCTCCGGTGGGGGCTGACTCTGGAGCGCTTCATCTCCGAGGAGATGCACGCCCTGCCGGACATCGACCTGGACTTCCCCAGGGGGCTGCGGGACGAGCTCATCCAGCGGGTGCACCGGCGGTTCGGGCCGGAGTTCGCCGTCCTGACGGGCGCCGTCGCGACCTACTCGGTCAAGGGCATCGTCCAGGACCTCGGCAAAGCCCTGGGACTGCCGAGGGAGGACCTGCGGGCGCTGTCGAAGCAGCTCCACTCTCACGACGCGGCCGACCTTCGGGAGGAGATGCTGGCGCTTCCCGCCTTCCGGGACCGCGTCGATGCGCCGGGCTGGCGGGCGCTGCTGGAGCTTGGGCCGCAGCTGATGGCCGCACCGCGCAGCCTGGGCCAGCACGTTGGCGGCATGGTGCTCAGCAGCTCGCCCATACCGGAGATGGTCCCCTTGCGGGCCGGGGCCACGGACGGCCGCTACATCATGGACTGGAACAAGGAGTCGGTGGCCGACGCGGGCTTCGCCAAGATCGACCTGCTGTCGCTGCCCGTGCTGGACCAGATCGATGAGGCCCTGGACCTTATCGAGGCCGCCCAGGGGCGCCGCCCAGACATCAGCCGCATCGACCCGGAAGACCCCGCCGTCTACGACATGATCAACGCGGGGCGTGGCAAGGGTGTCTTCCTGCTCCAGTCCCCTGCGCAGCTCAAGATGGCCCAGCGGCTCCGCTCTCGCAACCTGCTGGACCTGGCCTACCAGGTGGCCCTCATTCGGCCCGGCGTCGGCGTGCAGGGAAGCGCCGTCTCCCAGTTCGTGGAGCGCTACCGGCGCGGCGCCCGCTGGGACTACGACCATCCCCTGGAGCGGCGGGCCCTGAAGCGAGGCTACGGCGTCATCGTCTGGCAGGAGCAGGTGGTGCAGCTCATCATGGACGTGGCAGGGTTCACCGCAGCCGAGGCCGACGAGGTGCGCCGCGCCTTCGCCAGACCCAACAGCGCCCACCTCGTCGCCATGCACCGGGAGCGGTTCGTCGAGGGGGCTCGACGCAACGGCGTCCCGGAGGAGACGGCACGAAGGATCTTCGCCAAGGTCAACGGCCACTACATGTTCCCCGAGTCCCATTCCCACGCCTTCGCGGTCACGGCCTACCAGGCCGCGTGGCTGAAGCGCTACCACCCGCTGGAGTTCTTCGTGGCGCTCATGAACAACCAGCCCATGGGCTTCTATCCCCTGGAGACGCTCAAGGAGGATGCCCGGCGCTTCGGCGTCCCCTTCCTCAACCCCTGCGTGAACGGGAGCCAGGCGAAGTGCATCCCCGACGGTGGCGCCGTGCTGCTGGGGCTGCGGTTCGTCAGGGACGTGGGCGAGCGGGGCGCAGAGACCATCGTGGAGGAGCGAGAGCGGAACGGCCCCTACGCCGGCGCAGGCGACCTGGTGCGGCGAACAGGCCTCAAGCCCCAGGCCGTCCTATCCCTGGTGCAGGCCGGGGCCTTCGATGCCCTCATCCCCAACCGCCGGCAGGCGCTGTGGGACGCCGGGCTGCACACGCGACCTTCGCGGAACGGTCAGGCAGCACTGCCCGTCTCCCGGGAGGACAGCCCGCCCCGCCTACCGGACTTCACGGAGCAGGAAAGGATGATGGGTGAGTATCGGGTCATGGGAGTCTACCCCCGCGGCCACGTGATGCAGTTCGTGCGGCCCACCCTGGACCCCGACGTCCTGCCCACGGCGGCGGTGGAGGCCCTGCCGGACGGCCAGGCGGTGCGGGTCGCGGGGTGGCCCGTCGCGCGGCAGCACCCCCGCGGCAGGCACGGGACGGTCTTCGTCACCATCGAGGACGAGGAGGGCGACACGCAGATCATCCTCTGGGGGCAGGTCTTCGCACGCTACCGGCGGGTGCTGGGCAGCCGCGTCCTGCTGGTGAGCGGCACAGTCTCCCGCTACGACGGCACCGCCAACGTCATCGCCTCCCACGTCCAGGCCGTCCCCACCCGCGTCCCCATGCCCTCCGCCCACGACTGGCGGTGAGGGAAGCCGGACCACCCGCAGGACAACAAGTCACAGCGGTCCCTTACTCACCCAGCCTTTCCCGGAAATAGCTCGACAGCCTCTGCGCGTACTCCTCGGGATATGCATCGAAGGCGTCGACGTGGCCGAGTCCTTCCAGGACCCACAGCTCCGAGTCGGCGTGCGACGCCTTGTGGACTCTGATGCCATTCTCGACGGGCACCCGGGCGTCGTCCTCGCCGTGAATGATGAGGACCGGGTAGTCAAGCTCGGACACCACCCTCTCCGGGGCCATCGCGTTCATATCGATGTCCAACACCAGCCGAGCCGCGAGCTTCACTCCCGGCACGAAGAACGGCCCAGCCCAACCGGGCAGCACGCTCCTGTTCCCAACCTCCTGGGCGATCAACTCCGACAGCTCGGCGTACGGGCTGTCCAGGACGAAGGCGCTGACCGAAGGGGCCTCCGCCAGGGCCAGCGCTGCGGCGGCAGCCCCCATTGAGACCCCCAGGACGCCGATGTTGCCCGGTGGCACGCCGCGTTCCTCCAGGAAGTCGAAGGCCCCCAGCACATCCTGCCGCTCGTGGTCTCCTCCCGATACTCTGTCCCCGTCGGAGCTCCCGTGACCGCGCAGGTCGAACATTAGGACGTTGAAGCTAAGCTCCGTCATGATGGAAGCGAGCTGGAGCGCGTTGTTCCCGCTGCGCACGCTGTCGATGCCGTGAACGAAGAGGACCGTCGGCCCGCCGGGTTCGCTCTCCATGTACCATCCCCTCAGGGTCAGCCCATCCGTTCGGGACGTGAACTCCACCTCCTCGTACTGGAGGCCGTAGTCCTCCGGGAATGCCTCCTGCTCCTTGTGTTCCGACGTCGCCACCTGTGATGCGATCACGTACGACAAGCCAAAGTAGACCATAGCAAGCAGGACCGCGACCGCAGGAACGCCCCAGCGCAGGGCTCGCGTCATGGGAAACAGCCTCCGTCAGCTCGCGGGCATTGTACTATCACCCAAGGGAGGGTGAGGAACGAGGTAAACGGGAAGCCGGGGCCTGACTGTGGTACCATCGCGCAGGTCGTTCCAGGGGTGCTGTGGCCGCGGCGGCACGGCCCGTCACGTCCTGGCGAGGAGGCAATATGAACGAAGACGCCGGACCTGTAGGAGTCCTGTACCACATCGGCATAGACGTCGCCGACCTTGAACGCGCGGAGGCCTTCTATTCGGCGTTGCTCGGCGTCAAGCGAGACATGGCGTGGAACCAGTACGTGTCTTTCGAGCCCCTGCCCAACGGCCTCGTGGTCTACCTCCAGCGCGTCCCCGAGAAGAAGACCAGCAAGACCCGGGTACACGTGGACCTGACCGTGCCCGACGTGCTGGCGGCCGTACCGAAGGTCGAAGCCCTCGGAGGACGCGTGCTCAGAGACTACGGAGAGCCGGACGCGGTCTTGGCCGTCGTCGCCGACCCGGACGACAACGAGTTCTGCCTCATGCGAAAATGGCCCCTATGACCGAGCGCAACCGCCCCGCCGCAGCCCCCTCGCCCTCTGGGAGAGGGTTGGGGTGAGGACGATCCCCCCTTCGTCGTTCCTGCGCAGGCAGAGCCTGCCCCTGCGAAGGCAGGGGAACCTCGACGCCACGCCGCCCTACCGCCGCTTCCGCTCACCCTGAGCTTGTCGAAGGGCCGCTCCGTGCCGACGCTTGCGTCTCCACCCCCTGGCGCCCCCGCGTTCCCCCAGCGCGTCCCCCAGGAAAGCAAAGGCCACGGCCGTGGCACCTAGCGCGCAGGCCGGCGCCAGGGTGAGCCACGGGGCCACCTCCAGGAACTCACGGCCCTCCTGCAGCATGCTGCCCCATGACGGTGTCGGCGGTGGAGCGCCCAGGCCCAGGTAGCTCAGCGCGGCCTCGGTCGCCAGCGCCGTCGACGCAAATCCCGTTGCGTAGACAAGCACGGGGCCCAGGCTGTGGGGCAGCACGTGGTACAGCAGCACGCGCACCGGGCTCGCGCCCACGGTGATCGCAGCCGTAACGTGGCCGGCGGCCCGCACACGAAGGGCCGACGACCTCGCGAGCCGGGCTGCCTGCGGCGTCAGCGCCAGTGCGATGGCCGTCGCCACGGACCACGCCGACACCCCCAGCGATACGATGACGACGATGGCGAGCGCCAGCAACGGGAAGCCGAGAAGGACGTCGACCACGCGCTGGACCGCAAGGTCAAGCCAGCCGCCCCGGTACGCGCTCACCATGCCCACGGCCGTCCCGACAACCGTGCCCGCGGCGACGCCACCCACCGCGACGGCAAGGGCCGTCCGCGTCCCGTGAAGCACCCGGCTGAGCACGTCCCGGCCCAGGTTGTCCGATCCCAGCAGGTAGGCCGCGCCGGGCGCCTCCAGCCTGCGCGCCGTGTCCGTCTCGAGCGGGCCGCGCGGCGACACAACACCCGCCAGGAGCGCTACGGCCACCGCCAGCGCGACAACCGCCCCCGACACCGTCGTCACAGGCCTCGAACGGAGCGCATCGATCACGTCGCCACCGTCGCACTCTCGAAGAACGACACGCGCGGGTCCAGCCACGCATACGCCACGTCGACTGCAAGGTTGAGCAGCAGGACCGCGACCACCAGGAGCGTCGTCAGGCTTTGCACAACGGGAAAGTCCCGCGCCAGCGCCGCCTCGACGAGGCCCCGGCCGACCCCAGGCAGTCCGAAGATGGACTCGAGGATGAGGGCGCCACCGAGCAACGTGCCGAACTGCACCCCCAGGGCGGTTAGCACAGGCAACATCGCATTTCGCAGCCCGTGGCGCAGCACAACCTGGCGCGCCGGCAGACCCTTCGCCACTGCCGTGAGCACGTACGGCTCGCTCAGGGTCTCGCTGACGCTGACGCGGGTCACCCTGAGCACGTGGGCGCCGTACTCCCAGCTCAGCAGCAACGCCGGCACGGCCACTATCAGCGCATGCTCCCAGGCATCCTCCAGTGGCCCCGCGTACACCACCGGCGGCGACCAGCCCAGTAGCAGAAGCAGGCCCAGCAGCGCCAGCAGCGCAAGAAGGAAGCTCGGCGCCGCCACGCCCGGCAGCATGGCGATGCGCGCAACGTGGTCCGGCCATCGACCGCGCTTCCAGCCCGCCACGACGCCCAGCGGCAGCCACACGAGGAGCGTGATCGCCAGCGCATAGAGCGCGAGCAGGCCGGTGACCGGGACCTGTCGCGCGAGCTGCGAGCGGATGGACTGGCCGTCCACGAGAGCATCGCCTCCGAAGGAGCCGTCGACCATTGCCCGGAGCCATCGGCCGTATTGGACGGGCCACGGGTCGTCCAGGCCCAGCTCCTGCCGCAGCGCCTCACGCACCTCCGGGCTGTGAGTGGTCTCGCCGCCGCCGCTGAGTATCGTCGCGGCCACGTCGCCCGGCAGCACCCGCATCACGCCGAACACAACCATCGACGCCAGCAGCGCCGTGGGCAGGACCAGGGCCAGGCGCCGCGCCAGGTACCCGAACGTCATCGCGAAGCGCGCTCCCGTCACAACTTCCGCCGACAGGATACGCCACCTGCGCCACGCGCGGTGCTTCCACATCCTCCCCCTCTGGGAGAGGGTTGGGGTGAGGGGGACGCGCAGCGTCAACTGACGCCGCGCTCCCATCAGGGGGAGTCCAGAGGGGGAGAGCCCCTCTGGCAAGGGGTCTGGGGGATGTGCCCCCAGTTACCAAAATAACCTCCGAGGGCGGGCGGGTGGGCCCACCCAACGCCGGTATCCCACCTCCCCAAGCAACAGCGCCAATGCCGCCCCAAAAGGGGTGTCCAGAGGGGAGACCTCTCTGGCAAGGGGTCTGGGGGATGTGCCCCCAGTTACCAAAAAAACCTCTGAGGGCGGGTGGGTGGGCCCACCCAACGTCGGAATCCCAGCTCCCCAAGCAAGAGCGGCACTGCCACCTATGCCCGAGGGTATGAGGGCACAGCACCCCAAGAGAAAACTCAGGGCGGGATCACGCTAGGGCGGCACTGCCGCCTCGTAAAGCTCCGGTGGTGTGGGGAAGGAGTGGGGCAACCCTATCCTCCCGTGCCATCCTCCACTTCTCCTATACCCCCTCCATCCCCTACCCTGTCCCCCCATGCCCACCCACCGCCAGCCTGCACCCTCCTTCC
Source organism: Dehalococcoidia bacterium (assembly GCA_965249315.1). Taxonomy (GTDB): domain Bacteria; phylum Chloroflexota; class Dehalococcoidia; order Lucifugimonadales; family UBA1127; genus CBDBGD01. The sequence continues at coordinate 679,865 of OZ252225.1, forward strand.
AAGGCCCATCAGCCCAACGCCGCAAGCCGAGGGTGCAGGGCTCGCCCCTGCCTGCGACTTGTCTCCCTTTGTCCATTTCGGGCAATTTTTCACCCAGGCCATCGGCCTCCATTCAGCTCGCGCCTTGCCAGATACGACTTGTTCCCCTTTGTCGACTCTTCCAGCGCCCCCCAACCGGCGCCGTCGGACGCTTCCAGGCCATGCCTGGCAGATACGGTTCGTTTCCCTTTGTCGACTTGTCCAGCGCCGCTCAAACCCAAGCTGCGCCGCGTCCCTCCAGGCACGGGCCCCCCGCAAAAAACGCGACGGACAATTCAATGCAACTCAAACCCTCCGCCGCCCTGCAGAAGCTGGGGGTGCAGGGCTGTGCCCTGCCTACTCGCGGCCCTCGAGCCACACCGTGGCGAAGTCCGTGTGCGTGTGGCCGTCCTCCGGCGGGACCACCAGCCCCTTCACGTAGCTGCGATACGGGGCCACGTAGATGGCCTCCGCGATGGCCACCACGTACGTCTGCTCCACGAAGATGTAGCGCTGCAGCTGCCTCCACACCTCCAGGCGGCGCTCCGGCAGCGTGGCCTCTCGCAGCAGGCGGTACAGCTCGGACACCCTCGGGTCCTCATGCTTGGCGTAGGAGTCCGGGCTGAAGCTGTAGACGCCATAGACGCCCTCCGTCCCCTCCGGGATGGGCAGCACGGAGAGGCGCCCCTGCTGGCTATCGAAGTCCAGGCTGGTGCGGGCCCGGTTCCATTCCCCTTCGTCCACCACCTGGATCTGCAGGTCCACGCCCAGCTCCCGGAGCTGCGCCTGCAGGAGCTCGCACCCCGCGGTCTGCCGGGAGCGGCAGAGGTGTCCCATGGTGAAGCCATCGATGTAGCCCGCATCGGCCATGAGGCGCTTCGCCTCGGCGCGGCGTTCCGCCAGCGGCGCCCGGTCGAACGTGGGCCAGACGACGTACGCCTTGTCCTTGAAGCGGTTGGGCGGGCCGAGGCTCGGCGTCGTCCACCCGAAGCCGCCTAGCGCGACGGGGATAGCGGCGTCCCGGTCGGTCCACAGGGAGATTGCCCGGCGCACACGCGGGTCCTGCCACGGGCCCTCCTTGAGGACGTTGAACGCCAGCCGGAACATGCCGCCTTCCATCTCTGCGTAGTAGACCCCGTCGCCGAGATCAGCGTCGTAGCCGCGGCGGCGCTCGACGGTGAGGTAGTGGCCGAAGCCCCGTGCCCCGCCGTCCAGCCGGCCCGAGCGGAATGCCGCATCCATGGCGGCAGGCTCCCGGATGATGACGTAGTCGATGCCGTCCAGGTAGGGCATGGCCCGGCCGGCATTGTCGCGCTCGAAGTAGCCGTCGAAGCGGCGGACGCGGACGCGCGTGCCTCGCTCGTAGTCCTCGAACCGGAACGGGCCCAGACCCGCGAGGCCGATGTCCAGCGGGTTGACGCTGAGGTCGCCCGACTGCAGCTCTGGCTCCACGAGGTGTTCGGGATGGGCGAACCTCAGGCGCGGGTTCGCCAGCACGTCGAGGAAGAAGCGGTTGCGCTCGCCCAGGACGATGCGCAGGCGGTTGCCCGGCAGGGCCTCCACCTTCTCGATGGCGCCAAGGTCGCCCTTGAAGTAGGCGGGGGCGCGGATCTCGCCGTCCATCTCGTAGCCGTTGAGAGCGAGGTCGAACCACAGCTTCGCGTCTGCCGCCGTGAAGGCCGTGCCGTCATGCCAGAGGGCATCGTCGCGGAGGGTGAAGGTCCATTCCGTCTGAGAGGGGTCCACAGTCCAGGACGTAGCCAGGTAGGGACAGGCCAGGTAGAGGTTTTCCCGGCAGCGCATTACGAGGTTGCCGGGGCCGAAGAGGGCGCCGCCCACGTGGTGCAGGGCGATGCTGCTGGTGCGCATGGTGTCGAACCCGGAGGGTGGGTCGCCGCGGTTGGCGAGGACCATCACGCCGCCGTAGGTGCCGTCGCGCGGGGGCGCAGCCACCGTGGGCGTCGCGAGAGCGACAGTTGCAGCAGAGCTGTCCGTGGCTGGAGCGGGAACAGCCGCTGCAGTCGTGGCGCCGGGCGAGGCGGGAACGGCGCCCGGACTGTTCGCCTCATCGCCGCCGGTGCAGGTAAGCGAAAGGAGTGTGACACAAGCGGCCAGCAGCACAACGGCAGAAAGTCCCATGACTCCATTGTGCTAGCCAAAGGCGGGCTGTACAAGGCAGGGGGCGCTCGTACGCCGCCACAGGCACGACATTCGGCTGGCGGCTGTCCACAAGCTGCAACGGATGTATTGGGGTCATGTGGAACACCGTCAGCCACGGGGGGTGGGGATCCCTTATCCGGCCGAAGGGCCCGTAGTTGCTGGCTGAGACGTTGACCCGCAACTCGTTGCCGGGCGCGGCCTAGCTTGGCTGGAACGCACAGCTGGCGGTATGCGATTGAGCGTCTACGGCGCTGGGTTGTCCCGGGAGCGCCAGGAGGACCGGACAGTGCCCACCGTCAGACTGAAAAGGGCTCCCAGAGTTGCTCGGGTCAGTGCATATTTCCCCAGAACCCTAGCCAGACTCGGCAAAGTACAGCTTCACGAGCTCTATCACATCATCCTTGGTGATGAGCCCGTCGAAGTAGTCCTTCACAGCGGCGACGACCTCATCCCGCTCAATGGCCCCGCTGCGGTCCAGGTCGTACGGGTGATGCGAGGCCTCGGCGACCTCGATCACCACAGCAATGATTGCGCCTATCCCCGCGCTGTCCGTGGCTGTCAGATTGACCGTGTATCTTTCCCCAACACTGCGGTCGAGTGTAACGCCCTCGCGGACGCGGATCTGGCCTGTGTTCTCATCAACGGTGAACCGGGCCGCGTCAGCGCCGCTCAGGCTGTAGGTTATCTCAAGGTCGTCCTGATGGGCGGCAAGAATCGGGTTGCCGACGGCGTCTCCGTCCTTCGCCGTGACAGAGACACTCCGCGTCGTGCGAAAGCCCTCAGCGAACTTGGGAGCGACGGGCGCGGGGCCAAAGCCGCCGCCGCCACCGCCTGTAGTAATGGTTAGCGGTGGCGGCGCTCCTGGTGTGGCGGATATCTCAACGGACCAATCGGCGTCGCCGTCAATGTTTATGGCGAGGATACGATAGGTGTACTCCTTGTCCAGCTCCACGTCACTGTCGCGGTATGACGTAGCGGCGGTATCAGGCTGAGGAAAGACCGGCTCGTACGTGCCGTCGTCTACCTTACGTTCCAGTCTGTACCCCGTGAGTTCGCTTCCGTTGTCTCCAGGCTTGGTCCAAGAGAGATCGATGTACGTGCTGCTCGGCGACGCCTTCAAGCCAGTGACCTCTTTCGGCGGAGCGAAGAGTTCCGTGTGCTCAGAGCCAGTGTTGTCCCCAGGCGTGCGGTCGAGTTGATCGGGGTACGCCCTGGCCGAGAAGTCCAGGTCCGCTGAAGCCGTGTCCTTGATCTCGACGACGATGTCGCCGGATGCAGATTCGTTGACCTCCAGGGTGTCGAGGTTGCAGGTCACGCGGCTGCCGGAATGGCGGCACTGACCGGCGGGTGTAGCCGACACAAAGCTGGCGCCGGCGTCAAGCGTAGCGACCAAGCGCGTTGAGGTGGAAGCGGAGGGGCCACCGTTGTCGATTGACCAGTCATAGGTGAGTCGATTGCCGCGCGACACAGTGACCAGGCTGGCAGATACGGTCGTGCGGAGGTCGGTCAGGGACGCGATGTCGTCCGTAACTGTGATCGTTGCGGTCGAGTCGCCCAGGGTCAAGTAAGTTTCACGCGCACCGTCGAACGCCAGACGGACCGTGAGGGTTTCATTCGGTTCGTCAGTGATGTCGTGCTCCATTTCAACCGTAAACGTACGCGAAGCGACGTAGCGGTAGTGGCCGTCAACCAGGGTGCGGGAGAAGTCATTCTGGTCGAATGTCCCGGTTGTCGAGAGCTGCTGGTAGTCCGCAGGTTGCCGGGCCGTGCCGTTGCGGGTGTTGACGGTGTAGCCAAAGGTGAACCCCCTCTCCGGCCGCTTGTCGACAGACGTGGAGGCGACTGCAGTGAGGCTGACAGAGGTTGTGCGGCCGGGGCTGGTAGGCTCCTCAGCAGTGAATTCGGTCTGCTCCCAGCCAAGCCTCACGGGCACATGATCGTTGTCTGTGATGGTGACGATAGCCTCCTGGCTTCCCCCCAACTGATGGGGCAGGGACGGGACGGTGTAGGAAAGAGTGAACCTGAACTCCTCGTCGGGTTCATCTCCTCCGTGTCTTCAAGTATGGTGACCGTATAGTCCTTCGAAGCACGGTAGCGGGGCTCACCATTCACCATTTGGGAGGAAAAGTCGCTCTGGCGAAATCGCGTTGTGTTGGTGAGTCCGAGAAAATCCGAACCCGCAACAGCGCTGACGCCCGTGGGGCTCACTTGTCACGTCGATAGCAAAGCCAGACTCCGGCATCAGTTCAGTCTCCGTGGTGACATGGGCCGTGAACGTTACCGAGGATCCGTCCTCCGCCACCGTAGGCGAAGAACGCTTCAGGCCGAGTCTGACGGGACCGTAGTCGTTGTCCTTTATGACGACGCTCGCCCGGGCAACATCCCCAACCGCGTGCCGCAGGCTCGGGTTTGCGTGCGACAGGACCAGTGTCATGTTCTCGTCGGGCTCGTCCATGGTGTCATCCGTAATGGCGAACTCAACGCGAACAGTGGCGCGATACCGGCTGAGTCCATCGGTAGTAGATCGGGTGAACGCTGTTTTGGGGAAGACCACCCGCTGCAACACCGCCGCATAGTCGTCGCCTGCAGTGGCGCTGCCCGGGGCTGCCGACACCAGCGCCTGGAGAGCGAAACTGTCGTGAGGCACCCGGTTCATGGTGGTTTCGGCTATCGCGTTCAACACAACCCGTCCGGTGTCCTCGTTGACGGTAATGGATGACCTTTCCCAGGAAAGGGATACGGGAACGTGGTCGTTGTCGTTGATTGTCACCGCAACGGAGGCGTTGTTTCCCCCAAGGTGCGACATCACGAGGCCCTGGTACACCAGCTTCAACGTGAAGGTCTCAGCGGACTCAATTCTGCCGTCATTCCGTATGTTGACGACAATATTCTTTTCGGCGCGGTGTCGGCTGTTGCCGTCAATGGTCACTGCCGTGAAGTCGCTGCTGGTGAACGTCAGCGCCATCGTCTCAAGGGTGAAATCGACCGGAATGGTCGCAGAGCCGGATGCTTCAATCCCGATGTCGACCGAGAACGTCGACGGCAAATCGCCTGCTTCCGTGGTGACTAGGGTTGCCTTCAGCGTAACGGTCCCGACATCTTCGCCCACGGCCACGGCGGAGCTCTCCCAACTGAGCGAGACGTTGGTCCTGTCCGCCGGCGTCCCTACGGTCGTTGCCGACCAGGCGCCGACGCCGACGGAGTTTACCCCTCGCACCTGGACGTCGTGCTCCGAATCATTCGGCAGGGACGTGAGGATGGAGCGAAGCGGGCCGGAGCGCCACACGCCTCTGCGGACCGTCCAGTTGCTGTCCACGGTCTCGTCCGCGGTAGTCAGGATGTAGCGGACGTCGCAGGAAGTGATCTCGTCACCCAACGCCTCGGAGGGCGGCTGCCAGAAGACGGCGAGGGATCGGTCGCCTGAGCGAACCTCATCGATGGAGGGCGCGGTCGGTACGGCAAGGGTGGGCTGCACCTTCTCCTCCGGTGACCACGGACCCGGCCCCAGGTTGGAAACAGCCCGAATCTGGACTTGGTGCTCAATACCCGCATCAAGGCCGGTGAGCGTGTAGCTGAGGGCGCCGGAGGTCCAGATGCTCTCGACCAGCGTCCGGTCATCGGGCGTCAGGTCGGTGTTGCCGGCGTCGGCGTGCCGCAGGTCATAGCCGGTGATGACAGAGTTGGGGTCGTCAGGAGCGGTCCAGGCAATCGTGGCGCTGCGGACGCCGGGGGTGATGGTGTCGATCTCGGGAATCTCGGGTGAATCGCCGTGTCCGTAGACGGTTATGCTCCACGACTCGAGGGTTCCGGTGCCTTCGGAGTAGTGGTCGGAGATCCGCAGGGTCCACTCGCCCGCGCCGTTCTCCCCGAGGTGCTTGGCGGAACCGAAATCGAAGGGTTCATCCCATGAAGCATCCGGGAGGCCGAACAGGAGAAGGAACAGGAATTGAAGAAAGCTGAAGAAGCCGCTCTCTTCCGAAGAGTAGGGTGGTGAGAGCACGGAAACGGCACCGGAGGGTGAAACCAACTCGATCTGCAGGTCCCTGAAAGAGCCATGGTCCACGTGGACTTCGATATCCACGTACTCAACGAAATCGACGTATGGTTCCACGGTCAGCGTGGAGGTGATGACCGTCGGCGACCCCGCCTGGTGCGCGTCGGGAATCGCGAGCTCAAGGCTGCCGGACGACGACGTCAACCTGCGGAACTTGGGCAGCAGGGCCCAGTTCTCGGCCCGAGTGACGGCGGCTTCCGCGTCCACGAGGCCGAAGCCGTACTCGTGGTTGAAGTCGTACCGATCCGAGGTGGAGCCGTACTTGAGCGCGCCTTGCTCCCAACCGGTGTTGTCGGGGTCCACCTTCTGCGCGGAGGCGGCGAGGATCAGCTTGAGGTCGCGCCAGGTCAGGTCCTCGTTGACGTCGCGCAAGAGGGCGGCGACGCCCGCGACCATGGGGGACGCGGCGCTGGTGCCGCCGAAGTTCGAGGTGAAGGTGTTAGGGTATGTGGTGGTGAGCACGCCACGGCCGCCGCCATTGGAACTGCCGCACACCCAGAGGTTGGAGCCCAGCTCAGAATAGGTGGACCGTTTGCCGTGGGAGTTGACGGCGTACACCGCGGTGACGCCGTAGTGATTGGAGTACTCCTCAAGGGTGGAGTAGTCGCCGTAGGAATGGCCGTTGCCGGCGGCCCAGGCGTAGAAGGACCCCTTGCCGCCGTACCCGTTGGTGACGCCGTCTTCAATCGCCAACTTGAAGAGGGAAGATGCGGGCTGTGGCCCGGCAAAGATGTCCGGCTCTCCCCAACTGTTGTTGTAGACGGCCGTGGTGGCGGATTCCCGGCTGAGGGCGTCCGCCGCGTTTGCATCGCTGAAGTTCTGAAGGAGGTTGAAGCCGTAGATGGTGGCTTCGGGCGCAATGCCTCGAATGCCGATGTTGTTCTCCCGGCCGGCGATGATGCCCGCGACGGCGGTGCCGTGGGTGGGGCTGCTGTAGTCGACGTCCTCGCCGTCCAAGTAGGAATGGTTCTTGACCGTGTCGACCCTGTCGCCCCGCAGGTCGGCGTGGCGGTAGTCCAGGCCGTTGTCCACGATAGCGACGGTTATTCCATCCCCCTTGTAGTCGTCCCAGACGTCGCCGATGTTGATGTCCGAATCGGACAGGTCTGGAAGCTGGCCGTCACTCTCCAAGTACCATTGGCAGTCGTAGAAGGGGTCCGAGACAGTTGTGTCTAGTCCGGAGCACAGCTCGTTCAGGTCACGGTTGGCCTCAGTTTCGGCGGCCATGAGAATGTAGGACGGTGTGTTGGTGGCGGACTCTGCGGTCACCTTGAGGTAGTAGGTGCCCGTATCCAGGTAGTCATTGATCTCGAATGAAGCTCCAAGGTAGCGATCCACAAAATAGGCATCCAACGCATTCAAGCTGCTGTCGAGGAGTTCTCCATTCAGTCCGGGGGTACTGCTGGTGTGCGGATCGCGAACAGCCCTGATGTTCACCGATTTGGCTTCCGAAAGGGTGAAGGTGTAGTAGTCCGCATCAGCGGCGGGGTCGATGTTGCCTCCCTCCGGCGAGTCGAACGTGAGTGAGAGGGCGCCGGTCGACGTGCTTCCCGGCGCGGTCACGGCCTTGGCATGGACGGTGTATGCGCCAACAGTAGTGGAGAAGCCGGTCACCTTGAGGCGATACGTACCGGCCGCCAACGTGGTCCGAATCAGAAAGTTGTAGATGACCGGCGGCAGGTAAGCGTCGTCATTGGTCACCAGAGATGCCCCGTTGTCATCCTGGAGTTCCCCCACGGTATCCGTGCTGCCGGAACTGTAGAGGAGGACTTCAGTCTCTTCCGACAAGACAAGCTCGTAGTAGTCGGCGTCGTTCCTGGTGATGATTGCTTCGATCGACTCTCCAAGGGCGAGCGTCAACGTGTCACTGATGTCCTGGACCTCTTCCGGCGTTCGCATCTCGAGGACATAGGGGCCGGTAGCGCCGCTCCAGCCGGTGACCTGCAGGAAATAGGACCCGGCCGCGAGGGTCAATTGCATGGCGAAGTTCAAGCCAATGCCCGCATCGTCATTGAACCTCAAAGACATCCCGTTTGCGTCAAAGAGCTCTCCGATGGTGTCCGTGGAGCCCGTGGTGGACACCAAGACCTCAGTCTCTTCCGACAGGTCAATCCGGAACACATCGATGTCGCTGGAGTAGTCCAAGGCGGCGTGGAGGGCGACGTCGAAAGCGAGCGGTGAAGCCGTGCGCCGGAGCTCGCCGACTTCATGGGGCTGCCCCTTGGCCGTGGTGGACCATGTGCCGTCCCCGTTGGACGTCACGGCCCGCACCTGGACATCGTACAGGACACCGTTCGACAGTCCAGTAGTCGCATACACGAGAGCGCCCTCGGTCCAGGCGTCATCCGCGACCATCCAGTTGGCGTCGGCCTTGTCGGATGCGTCGCTTCGAATGTGACGCACGTCGTAGGCCGTTACGGTTTGGCTGGGGCTTGCCGGCGCGGACCAGGCAAGGCCGAGCGCATTCTCTGCGCTTAGGACGCCGGTGAGTCTCGGGACGGCGTCGGCGTCAGCGGCGGGCGTGCCGGTGACTGTACCCGACCACAGTCCGTCAACCGTGGCCCCGGCGCCGCGCACCTGAAAGTCATAGGAGATGTCGTTTGTGAGCCCAGAGATCTCATAGGAGAAGGGGCCGGACCCTGTCCTAACGTCTTCAATGGCGGTCCAGTTGGCGTCGGCCTTGTCGGTGGCGTCACTGCGAATGTGCCGAATGTCATACCCGGCCAGGTCAGGATCATCAACGCCGGACCAGGCGACCTCAAGGGACTCGCTCTTGGAGATGAGGTTGGTGATGCCGGTGGACTGTACCGAGGAGCCGTGTCCGTAGATCCTGAGGTTCCAGGAATTCAGCGTGCCCGAGTTGTCTGTAACCTCGTCGATGAGGCGGAGCGTCCATGTCCCTGCCGCGTTCTCCCCAAGGTGTTTGGCGGCGCCCAGGCGAAAATGCCCTTCAAGCGCGTACTTGTCGTCGCCATTGTAGGAGGTGCTGAGGACCGACACGGCGCCGGACGGCGAGACGAGCTCCACCTTGAGGTCCCGGAAGGACGGGTGCAGGAGATCAACGGTGACGTCAACGTACTCAATGAAGTCGATCCCGGGCCCACGGTCACCTGGTTGCTGACGGTGGCGCCGTCCGCGATGGTGACGTCCAAATCCCTAGCTGACTCCGCCCTGAGTGATTTGAGTCTCGGTAGATTGGTCCATGTCGCTGCAAGATCCACGGCGGCTTTGGCGTCCACGACGCCGAACCCGTACGAGTGATTGAAGTTGTACCGGTCCGTGGTGGAGCCATACTTCAGGGCGCCTGAGGTCCAATCAGCGTCGGCGGTGTGGTTCTTGCGGGCTGATCCGGCTAGGACGAGCTTCACGTCGCGCCACGTTAGGTTCGGGTTTGCCTTGCGCACCAGGGCCGCGACACCGGAGACGAGGGCAGTCGCCGTAGCGGTGCCACCGGAAACTGCCGAGTAGCGATCGTAGGGCATCGTCGTTATGACGCCCTGCCTGTTCCCGGCATCATCAGCGGAAGGTGCACAGACCCAGAGGTTGGATCCCTTCTCAGAAGGTGTGGCCCGCTGTCCCTGGTCGTTCACGGCACAGACTGCGGTCACGCCATAGTAGTTTGCGTACCCGCTGAGATTGGAGTAGTCGCCCAATTCCGCGCCGCCGCCGGAGAGGACTGTGTAAAGTGTTCCCTTGCCGTGGAACCCGGCGTCCAGGCCTTCTTCCACTGCGAGTTCCCATGTGCTGCTGGAGTAGTTGAACCCTGGACCGGAGATGTGCGACCAACCGTTGTTGGAGACGGCGGTGACATCGGAGTGACGGGTCATTGCGTCCGCAATGGCGTAGCTGCTGGGGTAGCGAATGGCGTTGAGGTTGAAGAGGGTGGCACGCGGAGCCACTTCCGCGGATGCCCGTCGAATTGTCGCGGCCGGCCACCAGTCCAGCCAGCTGCGTGCCCCGGTTGAAGTGCGCCTCGTACGTACCTCCCCTGTAGATGTAGTCGTAGTTCTTTGAAACATCCACGTTCTCGCGCAGGTCCTCATGCGCTGTCTCCAAGCCGTCGTCGACCATGGCCACGTAGATGCCTTCGCCCAAGTTGCCGCCGTCCCAGACCTCCTCGACATTGATGTCTTCGCCGGAGGTCCCGGACGCCATCCCGGAATTCTGACCGGTGTTGTTCAAGTACCACTGACAGCCGTACAGGTCGTCATCGTAGGAGGTGGAGATGGAAGAGCAGGTGTCAAGGAAATCGATGTAGGGTGTGTCCTCAACCGCCCGGATAGCGTAGCCGCCGGTATCGCCGATGTCGTCACCATTCACCCTGACGTAGCTGGTCCCCGTCAAGAGGTGGGCGTAGAGGATGAATCCATACCCTCCGGGGACGTAGTCCGTCTCCGAGCTGAACGTCGCCGTTTGCCCGCGACTGGAGTTATAGAATGTTCCGCTGGTCTCAATCTCGTCGCTGACCACCTGCACGGCAACGTGCGTTGGCCTGTTGACCGTGATGCTGAAGTAGTGGGAATCGCCGCCGCGGTCTATGCGGCCGGCGGTCAGGACGTTTCCATCGATGGGTATCTCCCGCGCCGACGAAATGGAGCTTCCGGGTCTCGGCGCCTCCTCCACGCTCACGACGTAGGGGCCGCCCGTCGTCGCCGCGCTCTTGGACTCGGTGTCGCCGCAGTTGACGAAGGACCTGCTCTGGTATTGGGGCACGAAGCCCCGGCAAACGTCATAGGTGGCTTCGGGCGCCGGGTTAACCTTGAGGAAATACACGCCCGCTTCGAGTTCTCGGCGGAAGAGGAAATGTCTCTTCCTGTCGCCATCGAGGAAACTGTCATCATGGATCTCGAGGGCGTTGCCCTCTTCGTCAAGCAATGTGCCGAGGGGGTCCAGACCCGAGTTGGCGCGGGCTATCTTGATGAACACATCCGCTCTCTGCGCCAGTTCCAGTCGGAAGAAGTCCTCATCATCGGACAACGTGTCCAGAATGCTGCCGACGGACTCGCCAAGGTTGATGTCCACGGCGTCTTCAACGGTGGAGCCATCGGGCACGAGCTGCGTGTGCAGGGTGTAGGCGCCGGACTCCTGCGCCTCTACCTTGACGTAGTAGGTCCCGGCAGCGAGGGAGTCCCAGAGGAAGAGCTGGTCCCCGTGCTGGCGGATGCCGGCATCGTTGTCGTCGGACTTGATGAGCGAGCCGCTCGAGTTCTGGAGCTCGCCGGTCGTGGAGAGGAAGCCGGAAAGGTAGCTGGTGGTATAGATGAAAATCCCCGTGGCTTCAGAGAGCGTGAACCGGAAATAGTCCTCATCGGAGCTGGAGGAGATGAGTCCCGGCGTGGGGGTCTGCAGGGCGATGACCGTTGCGGAGCTTCGGCTGTCGGCATGGTCGGCGGGGGTGCCGGTCATCGTGGACGACCATGCGCCGTCGCCGCGCGAATTGGCGGCGCGGACCTGAACATCGTACTGGACGCTGTTGTCCACGTGAACAACGGTGCCGCTTAACGGGCCGGCGACGGCCCAAACGTCGCTCACCACCGTCCAGTTGTCATCCGCTTTGTCGGACGCGCTGGTTTCGATACGGCGCAGGTCGTAGGCGGTAATGGTCGTCGATCCCGTGTCTGAAGGCGCAGTCCATGCCACATGCAACGCGCCATCGCCTGCCGTGACGCTGTCGATGACCGGCGCGCCGGGAGCGCCTGACTGGGCCGCCACGTGGCTGCCGACCGGCGACGGGGCGAGCAGCATGGTGGCCAAGATAGCCACCAGCGGTCTGCCCATCCGCTTCACGACGGTCATCGGTTACCAATCCAACACGGGAAGAGTCTCTGCGACCGGCAAGCCGCCGAGCATTCTGTCCCGGCCCTTCAGGACACGCGTCCTAGGGATTCGTGTCTTTCAGCGGGGCATCAGCGGGCGCGTCGATCACCTTGTCGTCACTTGAGTCCACCAGTTCGGGCTCGAGATGATGACCCCCTTCTGCGTGGCGAGCTTGTTGGCCAACTCCAGTGCGGGGAAGCCGGGATCCGTCTCCACGAAAAAGCCGTTTGTGGCGTAACTCAACTCAGAGACCTGATCACGCTTGATGCCGTTCCGGGAAAAGAAGGAGTTCACCTCCGCCTCTGTCCAAGCGTCCTCCAAGACCAACAGCACGCCGCCGGGCAGCGTCATCAGCGCACCGGACGGCGACCTGAACACGGGCTGTCCGCTCGTGTCGGAGGTGTCGCTCTTCCTGACGATGACGCCCTTGCCGGTTTCGACCGTGGGGCCTTCTTTATCGGCGGGAGACGCATCCTCCTGGAGCACCAGGTCCAGCTGCAAGGTGACCCTCAAAGTCCGGTCACCATCCTGCCACGTGTGCTCGGTGGCCGTTTGGGAGATGGACGCGCTCGGCTGAGCCCTGGTTTGCCGCTCTTCTGCCGAGCCTCCTGCCCCAGATGCAGTGTCCTCGCCCGTGTCAGCATCTTCGCCCTTTGGCGTTGGCTCCGGCTTGGGTTCCGGGGTCCCGTCGATGTCCGCGACGGCGGTTGGGTCAACCTCCAAGTCCTGAGGCCCATCCGACCGGGGAGGCGGAGTAGACAAAAGGACGGGGTCCGCAACGGTCTGGGAGGAAGGCGCCGCACCGGCGCATGCGCCCAATAGGAAGACCGCGCCTAGCAGGAGCGCAGCAATGCCAATCTTCACTGGGACCGTTCCAGATCTCGCCATTGGCATGCTCCCTGGTCCGCTTGTGCCCCAGAGTGCACCACAAGACATTATACGATGCCGCCCAACCCAACAGCCTCGCCGGGGTCTAGTCATCGTAAGAGCAGGGTAAGGGCCATATTGCTGAGGGTTCGTCCCTTCGGTGCCGGAAACATGGGCCCCTTCCCGTGCCCAGTCTGTGGACCTCATCCAACACCACCAGCGCACGCAGGGACACGCCGCTCCACCTATCCTGAGATGCCAGCCCCTTTCCCTTAGTCGATCCAGAATTACAGTGGCATCCTAAGTGATGACCATGTCCAATCACCGGTGCCTATATTTCTATCCAATGGCGGAGAGGGTGGGATTCGAACCCACGATCCCTCGCGGGATACCGCATTTCGAGTGCGGCGCCTTCGGCCACTCGGCCACCTCTCCCGAACCGCCGACAATCCTACACCTACGACCCTTCCTCGTCGACCTCCCTTTCTCCTTGACGTCTGCCCGGGTACTCGATAGCATGAAACCAGTGGACGACGACGCCATAGGCGCGACAGCATAGAAGGAGAGGCCTCGGCGACCCGCTCTGGGGTAGGGCCGCGGGGCCTCTTTGTTTTCTGAGGAGTGGACGTGCCCACCTGGAGGGCGGTTATCCTGGCAGCGGGACGCAGCAGCCGCATGCGGTCGCGTCTACCCAAGGCCTTGCATCCTCTCTGCGGCGCACCTTTGCTCAGCCACGTGGTGAAGGCGACACACGGCGCCGGAATCATTCGGCCGCTCGTGGTGGCACCCCAACAGTCTGCTCCGTTCCAAGAATTCCTCGCGGAGACGGACTGCGTGGTGCAGCAGACGCCCCGGGGCACCGGCGACGCCGTCCTGGCAGCCCGGCCTGTGCTCGATGGCGCCAGTGGCTACGTGTTGGTCCTCAATGGCGACCTGCCCCTCCTGACGAGTGAGACCTTGCGTTCGCTTATGGAACGGCATCAGGCTTCCAGCGCTGCCCTGACACTCCTCACCGCAGAGGAGGCACCCCAGAGTGAGTTAGGGCGAATAGTCCGAGACGCAGCAGGACGAATAACGGAGATCGTGGAGGCCCATGAAGCCTCGCCACAAGAGCAGGGTATTCGGGAAGTGAACGGCGGTGTCTACGCCTTTCGCAGCGAAGGTCTTTGGCCCCACCTAGAGGCGCTTCAACCCTCCTCCAGCGGTGAAGTCTACCTCACCGACGTCGTGGCGTTAGCGGTCCAGGCCGACGAACATGTCGATGCCGTCTCTGTGGAGGACCCTACGGAGCTTCTGGGCGTCAACAATCGGGTCCACCTGGCGCAGGCCGAGGCAGTGCTGAGACAGCGCCTACGCTCCCACTGGATGCTGGCGGGCGTGACCCTGGTCGACCCCCGCTCCACCTTCATCGACGCCGACGTAGAGATTGGACAGGACACGGTGGTCTACCCCAACACCCACCTGTACGGCACGACCCGGGTCGGACGTGGGTGCTCCTTGGGCCCCAACACCATCATCGCCAATTCGGTCATCGGTGAGGAGTGTCGCATTGTGGCCTCCATGCTTGAGGGGGCAACCCTCGAAGAGGGAGTGAACGTGGGCCCCTACTCCCATCTGCGACCCGGCTCCCACGCAGAGCAGGACGTCCGCGTCGGGAACTACGTGGAGGTAAAGGAGAGCCGCCTGGGACGAGGCACCAGGGTGGGGCACTTCAGCTACATAGGCGACGCTACCGTGGGTCAGGGCGTGAACGTTGGCGCTGGGACCGTGACCTGCAACTTCGACGGGCAGGCCAAGCACCGGACAATCATCGAAGACGGAGCGCTCATCGGCAGCGACACCATGCTGGTGGCGCCGGTTCGGGTGGGCCAGCGCGCCGTCACCGGGGCAGGCGCCGTAGTGACCAGAGACGTGGACCCCGAGACTCTTGTGACGGGTGTGCCCGCACGGCAACGCTCCAAGCGCCAGCGGCCCGAACGCCAATCTGCGACCCTGGCAACGGAGGAGTAGACCCGTTGGAGGGGAGCGAGGTCACCATACTCGTACTTCTGCTGCTGTTCCTCTTCATCTCCATCCTAGCGGCCGCAGCGGAGATGGGCTTGCGACAGCTTGCGCGCGAAGGACTCCAGGCCGGCGCCGCGGAGGGACGTACCTCCGTATCATCCCATCTGGGCCTTACGGTCCTCCGGCAGGCGTTCGGAGGCGCCACCTTGGTCTGCGCGGTCTATCTGCTCGCAGCAAGCGACGCCACATGGGCCACGCTGGCTGCAGGCCTGCTGGCGACCCTTGCCCTACTCTTGGCCTTGCCCGCCCTGGCAACCCCTCTGGGCGTCTCACGCTCGCTGGCGGTTCACGGGGCACCCCTCTTGGGCATCCTAGCCAGAATTGCGGCACCTTGGGAGAAGATGGGTAGCGGCATTGCCGGATTCATCGTCGGCAGACGGCGGGACGCTAGGGAGACCCGCGGGAGCTGGCCCGAGTCAAGTATCCTCATTCCCGTCGACGACGCAGCGACACCTCCAGACGAACGCGATCTTCGGATGATCCGCTCCATCCTGCGCATGGAGCGCAGCACCGTCCGGGAGATTATGGTCCCACGTGTGGACGTGCTCGCGCTGTCCGTAACCGAGTCTGTGTCCGCAGCGACTACGCTGATGGCGGAAAGCGGACACTCCCGTCTCCCAATCTACGAGGAGAACATCGACCACGTACTGGGCATTCTCCATGCCAGAGACCTTCTCTCCATAGCCGGCCAGGAGGGTCCTCCTCGCGATCTACGCACCTTGCTGCATCCTGTCCGCTTTGTGCCAGAGACCAGACGGCTGGACCAGCTCCTGCCGGAGTTTCTGGCACAGAGGAGTCAGATGGCCATCGTGGTGGACGAGTACGGGGGTACAGCAGGGCTGGTGACCCTGGAAGACGTCCTCGAGGAGATCGTGGGGGAGATCGCCGACGAATTCGACGCCGATGAGCCAGAGGCCCAGGTCGTCAGCGAGGACGAAGTGGTAGTCGACGCTCGTATTGGGCTGGACTACTTGAGGGAGCACTTCGGCATGGAGGTCTCCGACGAGGGGTTCGACACCGTGGGCGGTTTCACCTACCACCTACTAGGGAAGGTTCCGAACCCCGGAGACGAAGCGACGGCAAACGGCCTGCACGTCCACGTATTGACGACATTGGGGAAACGCATCAAGAAGGTCCGCGTGGTGAGGGAGCAGTCGACCTAGGGATCTTCAGCCCAGAACGAAGAAGCCCTCCTCCAGCCGGACAACCACCTCAGTCGGGGGCGGAAGCTACTCTAGTACCACGATGTGAACACGTTGAGGATGGTGCCGCGCTCCCCTCACCACCCGTCACTCGAATGGTGTAGACGCCCGGCTGCAGCCTGTGCGAGCCAGTAAGCAAGCTAATCGTCGTGGAGAAGGCGCCGTTCGCGTCTGCGTTGACACCCTCAGCCCTAAAGCCATGGGGGTTGGCTCCTTGGATCTGGGGAAGGACGTACTCGTTGCGGACAAAACCCGAGCCGTAGACGGTAATGCTTTCGTCAACACCGTAGACGAAAGCCGCCTTGTCCAGAGCAAGCTGGATGCGCATCCCAGGTCACCAAGCTCATTCTCCTCGCCCCTACAAGCGGTCACAAACGTTCCCAAGAACACCAAACCACAAGGAGGAATCGCATTCGGTTCACCTGTGACCAAGCTCTCTCTCCGTCTCTCTTGCCTTCACAGGCCGTTGCTTGTTGTCTGCGTCCAGATGGCCTCTCCGCATGTTGGGAATGGCGGGGAGGGAGGGCCTATCAGGCCCTACTACGTTGGAGCAACTTCGGCATGGAAGTCTCCGACGAGGGGTTCGACACCGTGGGCGGCTTCACCTACCACCTGTTGGGCAGGGTCCCGAACGCCGGAGACGAAGCGACAGCGAACGGCCTACGCATCCACGTGTTGAAGACATTAGGGAAGCGCATCAAGAAGGTCCGCATGGTGAGGGAGTAGTTGCAGTAAGGAGGTCTCGCTGCGAACAAGAATTGCCCCCGACCGGGTTTGTTGTCCGGCCGGGGGCAATTTCGTTTCAGGCTGTTGGCGGAGCTACTTCTCAGACACAACTACGGGGATGGTCGCCACGCTCCCCTCGCCACCCGTCACCTGCAACGTGTAGACGCCAGGCTGCACTCTGTCATCCCTAAACCCCGAGCTAGTCATCGTGAGCTCAGTCTTCAGGCTAATCGTCGTGGAGAAGGCACCGTTCGCGTCCACGCTGGCACCCTCAGCCACAAAGCCGCGGGGGTTGGCTCCCTGGATCTGGGGAAGGACGTACTCGCCGCGGACGAAGCCCGAGCCGTAGACGCTAATGCTGTCGTCAACACCATGGACGTACACGGCCTTGTCCACAGCTAGGCCGGTCCCCACTTGCACGTCTCCCGCCTCGCCCTGAGGCCCAGCCTCACCCTGCGGTCCCTGAGGGCCCTGGTCTCCCTGGGCGCCAACGAAGACACCGTCATTGATTGCAGGCTGGATCAGGGCGACCAAAGACGCCTGGATCTGATCTTGAGTAATCGCCGGGCCCTGTACTCCCTGCGGGCCCTGGGCTCCCTGGGGTCCCGGGACGCCCTGCGCACCCTGGACGCCCTGCGCGCCCAATTCACCCTGGCACGCCGCGGCCACAACCACTCCCGTAAGAACCACACCCAGGAGGAGGAATCGCATCCGCTTCACCCGTGACCAGTCCATCTGTCCCCCTTTTTCGGCCTCAGCCGTTGTTCGTTGTCCGCTTCCAGATTGCCTCTCCGCATGCTAGAAACGGCGGAGAAGCTGTCAAGCTCTGCTACTTTTCTCCGATTACCACGGGAGTCGTCATGAGCGTGCCCTCGCCACCAGTAACCCGCAGCGTGTAGACGCCAGGCTGCACTCTGTCATCCCTAAACCCAGAGCTAGTCATCGTGAGCTCAGTCTTCAGGCTAATCGTGGTGGAGAAGGTGCCGTTCGCGTCCGCGTTGACGCCCTCAGCCACAAAGCCGAGGGGGTTGGCGCCGAGGATCTGCGGAAGGACGTACTCGTCGCGGGCGAAGCCCGAGCCGTAGACGGCGATGCTGTCGTCAACACCCTGCACATAGATACGCTTGTCCAAGGCCAATCCGGCCTCTTCAACGAAGCCCGGGCCCTGCGGGCCCTGGGGGCCCTGAACGCCATGTGAGCCCTGAACGCCCGGCTCCCCCTTCATCTGGGGCACCACCTGGATCACCATGGGTTGGACTAATCTCTGGACGTCGCTAGCGGCGATCGGAGGGCCTACGGGGCCCTGTCCACCTTGGATGCCCTGCGCGCCCTGGACGCCCTGCGGGCCCTGGACGCCCTGCGAACCCGTTTCACCCTGGGCACCACAAGCCGCTATGAGCAAGGTCCCAAGAGTAACTAGGGCTAGGGGTACGAGCGATACTTTCGCCCTACGAAAACCGACCATACGGGACCCCCTTCTCCGATCTCTTCAGGAGGCCTCTGCCCAAATAGGCAGAAGAGCTTTTGCAATGGTAGGGAGGCCGGATGTGAATGTCAAGCCCTATGAGGGTGCCAACGAAGCGCATTGGCTCCATGGTACAATGAGCGCCAGGACCAAAGGCCACGCCAGGAGCCCAATGGAAGCGGAACACCTCACAGAGCACGTCACCCGCATCGTCCTGCAATTGGCCCTAATCCTCCTGGCTGCAAAGGCCGCGGGCGAGGTCTGTGAGCGTTACTTGAAGATTCCTCCCGTTCTGGGGGAGTTGGCGACTGGTGTCATCATCGGGCCCTTCGCCCTCGGTGGCATGGAACTTGGCCCTCTTGGCACCCTCTTCGAGCTTCACGAGGAGGCAGGAACAAACCCCCTTTCGACGGTGCCCCGGGAGCTCTGGGTCATTGGCCAGGTTGCCGCCGTAGTGCTGTTATTCGTCGCGGGTCTAGAGACGGACCTGAAGCAGTTCCTGCGCTACGCGGGGCCCGCTTCAGCCGTTGCCGCCGGAGGGGTGATCCTGCCCTTCGCGTTGGGCGTAGTCGCAACCGTCCTGGTGGGAGGAGCGGATGGCTTCAGAGACCCCGTGGCCCTCTTCATGGGAGCAATCCTTACCGCTACGTCCGTCGGCATCACTGCACGGGTCCTGGCAGACCTGGGCCGCCTGAACACTCCTGAAGGCGTCACGATCATCGGGGGCGCCGTCATAGACGACGTGTTGGGCATCCTCATCCTTACGGTCGTGGTGGGCATAGCGGACACTGGGGGAGCCTCTCTGGGGCAGGTGGCACAGGTGGCGGGTAAGGCCATCGGCTTCTGGGTGGCACTCACAGGCATCACCCTCATCGCCGCCAAGTGGATCTACCGCATCTTGGGAGCCTTTCGGGTAGCGGGGGCCCCGCTGGCCCTCGCCCTAGCCCTCGCCCTGCTGGGGGCAGGGCTGGCGGAGACCGCGGGGCTGGCCATGATCATCGGCGCATACTCGGTGGGGCTTGCCCTCTCCCCAACTCCCTTGCGACGCCTCATCGAGGAGCCACTGATGGGGCTGTACCACGGCCTGGTCCCTGTCTTCTTCGTCGTCATGGGGATGCTCGTGGACATTAGGGCCATGGACGATGCCCTGGTGTTTGGCCTAGTGCTGACCGCTCTGGCCATCGTGGGGAAAATCCTGGGATCGGGGGTACCAGCCGCCGCAACCGGCTTCACACCTTTGGGTGCCTGGCGCATAGGCCTGGGGATGATGCCCCGGGGTGAAGTGGCCCTCATCATCGCCGGCATCGGCCTGTCACGCCAAGTCATCGACATAGACGGATTCGGCGTGGCCATTCTGATGACCGTGGTAACTACCCTTCTGGCGCCCATCCTCCTAGTGCCTGCATTCCGCAAGGGCACCCCAGGCACTCGCCGCCCCCAGACCAGCACACCTCAGGCCACGGAGTAGATCGTGATTGAACCCGTCCAGCTAGCACGCCGGATTGTAGAGGTCGTCGCCGAAAAGCAGGCGACGGACATCCTCCTATTGGACGTTACAGGAGTGGCCTCTTTCGCCGACTACTTCGTAATCCTGAGCGCTGGGAGTAGCCGCCAGATGAACGCCCTGCGGGAGGACGTAGTCTCGTCGCTAAAAGAGGTGGGCGCGGGTCTCCACCATCAGGAAGGCGTGGCCGACTCCGGCTGGGTCCTGCTGGACTACGGAGACGTCATCGTGCACATCTTTTCGCCCGAGGAGCGCGAATACTACCAGCTAGAGCGGCTCTGGTCCCAGGGGGTGCCCCTCATCAGGATTCAGTGACCCAGGGCTCCAGCGCCCAAGACCACGGCACCAACTCCTGCGGTTGGAAGAAGAGTGCCACCTCCGTGGCCGCGCTCTCCGGGGAGTCAGAACCGTGGATCAAGTTCCTGCCAATATTCAAGGCCAGGTCTCCCCGTACGCTCCCGGGAGCGGCCTTGACGGGGTCCGTAGCCCCCATAAGCTGTCGGACGGCTTCCACGGCGTGCTCGCCCTCCACCACCGCGGCCGCAACGGGGCCGGAGGTGATGTGCTGGAGCAGGCCCGCAAAGAAGGGTTTGTCCAAGTGAGCAGCGTAGTGACGCCGCGCGAGGGCCTCGTCCACGCGAAGGAGTTTCAGCCCTACAAGCTTGAGTCCTCGCGCCTCCAGTCGTCCAAGGATTACTCCCACCAGGCCACGATGCACGCCATCCGGTTTCACTAACACCAGGGTGCGCTCCCTCTCTGTCACAGTTCCAGTCCTCCTAGAGCCCAGTCTTCGCCCGCCTTGCCGAGCGCAGTGTGATGCTGGGACGTCGCAAATACATGGGCTGGAGCTGGTCCCGGTCTGCTCCAGCACCTTCGGTCAGGCGTAGAAACCCCAGGCGGGCCAACGCCTGACACCGACGAGTGGGAGGTGAAACGGCGAGTACCAAGGCCGATCTGTCCGCACGCTCCCGGAGAAGGTCCCTGTGCGTCCACGCCCCTTCCCCACAGTACACAGCCTCCGGGGAGGCCCCGGCCACCACATTCTCCGGTGATGCGATCTCCGGGTCGTGAACCTGCCGCCAGATCCCGGCATCCTTACGGTACACCGCCCATGCCACCTCCCCACGTCCAACGTCCAACAAAGGATAGAGGGAACGACTGGTCTCTGCATAGAGAAAGGCTTCCAACTCCAGGGTTCCAACTCCCACCAGCGGAATATCCAGGCCCTCTGCCATGCCCTTGGCCACGCTCATACCGACGCGCAGGGCGCTGAACCCGCCAGGCCCCACCGCGAGGAAGACCGCGTTGAGGTCACCCGGCGACGCCCCCGCCTTGCCGAGCAACGTCTGGATGGCCGGCGTCAGCTCAACCGTGTGGTTGCGCCTGGAGACCCAAGAGGTCTCCCATTGGGGCTCCCCCTGATGGGAGAGGACGACGCCGGCGTACCGGGTTGAGGTATCGATGCAGAGCTCCACGTCGCCTCCGTGCTCCGGCGGGCCTCTAGCAGACCTGGTTTGCTAGGGTCTCGTAGCGAGCGCCCTTAGCGCCGATCTTCACCCGGCGCGTCCGGGCCCCGGTCATCTCGAGGTGAATAGACAGGTGCTCCGGAGGAAAGACGTCGGGCGCTCGGTCCGCCCACTCTACGACACAGACGCCTTCGCCCTCGACGCACTCTTCGATTCCAATGTCCAGTGCCTCCTCCAACCCTCCAACTCGGTACAGGTCCACGTGATACAGCGGGAGCCGGCCGTGATGCTCCGACACCAGCACGAAGGTCGGACTACGCGCGGGCTCCCGCACGCCCAAGCCGCGGCTGATTCCCTGAACGAGGGTGGTCTTACCACTGCCCAGGTCACCGGTGAGCAGGATGACGTCTCCAGGCTGAGCCAGGCGACCCAAGTCTGATCCCAGTCTACGGGTCCTCGCCGGTGACGGGCTCTCCATCTCGAAGACGAGGCTCATGGGCGGAGATGGTCCCATCCGTAGGAGGCGGCGTCAAGGGGACGGCTATGCTCGTCAAGAACGACGACTTGGCTGGACGCATCTTCCACTATCCGGCCCACCACCGCGCCGCCGCTTGAAAGCGCGCTCAGCACGTCTTCCACTAGCTCGGGAGGTCCCGCGAAGAGCAGCTCATAGTCCTCTCCGCCTCCCAGGGCCAGGGCCAAGCTCTGCTGAGGGTAGACCTGCTTCGCCACGGGGTGTATGGGAAGAGACGCCGCCTCTACGACTGCTCCCACGCCGCTGGCGCTACACACCCTGCCAAGGTCCACCACAAGTCCGTCGCTGATGTCCATGGCGCAGGGCACGCCTCGCTTCGCTAGGAGCCGTCCCTCTCGCAAGCGGGGCTGGGGACGCAGATGCAGGGAGCGGAGCGCCAGGGCATCTCCCTCTTCCAGGCAGACCTCCTGCTGAAGAGCCTCCAATCCCGCCGCCGATCCGCCCAGAGTCCCCGTTACTGCAACAGCGTGGCCCGGACGCGCCGACGACCGGGTCAGGAGGCGATCGGCTGTGCCGGTGAGTGACACGGCGATGAAGACCACGGGAGAGCGCACGACGTCCCCCCCAGCCACGACGCCACCATGCTGGACGCTGCAATCCAGGATGCCGCGGTAGAGGTCGTCCACGGCAGCCACCTCAAGGTCC
Source organism: Dehalococcoidia bacterium (assembly GCA_965249315.1). Lineage (GTDB taxonomy): Bacteria > Chloroflexota > Dehalococcoidia > Lucifugimonadales > UBA1127 > CBDBGD01. The sequence continues at coordinate 702,388 of OZ252225.1, forward strand.
AGAGGAAGACCCAGCGTCACCGTTGCGAGCCCTGGCGAGGCGCCCATGGCAGCGACGTCGCTGAGGTTGACGGCCAGGGCCTTCCAGCCCACCTCCTCCCAGGAGGCCATGTCACGCCGGAAGTGGACTCCTTCGACGAGGGCGTCGGCGGTTAGTACCTGAGTCGTGTCCTGCGTCTGCCATGCGGCAGCGTCGTCGCCGATGCCCACGAGCAGGTCGAGTGAGCGGCCCTCACTGCCAACGCGCCGCGAGAGCTGGCGCTCAGCCACGAGGCCAGCTATGCGCTCCACAAGCCTGATCTCGCCCAGATCACTGACCCTCATGCCAGGCATTATACCGTCCTGCGCCAGGTGCCCCGCCACACGGTCCATCTCCTAGTGTATGATACTGGCAAGCCAGCCATGCGAGCTCTCATCCTCTCTGACATCCACAGCAACTTGGAGGCCCTCCAGTCCGTGGTCCGGGACGCGGAGGGCCGGGGTGGGTTCGATGCCCTATGGTGTGTGGGAGACATCGTGGGCTACGGCCCCGATCCCGGCCGCTGCATAGACCTGCTCCGTTCGCACCCTCACGCAGCCATCGCCGGCAATCACGACCTGGCGGCCATCGGGGCCATCGGCGTGGAGACTTTCAACCCGCACGCCGCAGCGGCGGCGCATTGGACGGCGAACGAGCTTACCGATGAGCACCGGGCCTACCTGCACCACCTTCCACTGACGTTGGAGTGTGGAGCGTTCACCCTGGTGCACGGGAGTCCCTTGAACCCTGTCTGGGAGTACTTCCTACCGCAGACCATGCCACCGCCAGCCCTACAGGAGAGCTTCCAACGGTTCACGACCCCCTACTGTCTGGTGGGACACTCGCACATCCCTCTGGTCTGCCGGGAGGCGGACCTGACTTTTCGCCTGTTCCCCGAAGGAGAGATGCTGGGGCTAACGGCGGAGCGGCTCGTGCTCAATCCCGGCAGTGTGGGGCAGCCTCGCGACGGCGACCCACGGCCCAGCTACGCACTCTACGACAGCGCCACAGGGACCATGGGGCGCTTTCGCACCCCATACACCATCGAAGTGACGCAGGAGAAGATGCGTCGAGCAGGGCTGCCTGAGTACCTGGCGGCCCGTCTGAGCCACGGACGCTAGCGGTCTCGCCCGTGACCGGAGCCGGACGACGACGCCAGCTGATGCCCCGCAGTGGAGTGCGGCCAGCGTTTCCCGCACGCGCTCCCTGTGCTACCATACTAGTAATGAAGCGCGTAGGTCCCACGCCCCGCGGTCTAGCATGAGCAAGCTCGTACAGCGCCTTGAGCGGTTGGGGCGGGATGCGCCTGCGCCCATGGGATTCGGCTTCAGCGCCCGTCGCCAACCAGCCCCCCAGATGTTGCTCCTAGCCTCGTGCGCCGCGCCCGCGGAGCTGTCCGAGGAAGCTCTGGCCCATCTGGATGGCGTGCTCATCACCTCCTTGAATCCCACGGACGACGTCAAGACTGGGGAAACCCCTTGGGGCATCATGCTTCCGGAGATCACTGGCGACGCCATAGGCCCGCTGCGAGAGAAGGGGTGCGACTTCATTGCCCTAGCGGCCGGGGGAGTCCATCTGGACTCCCTAAGGGACGAAGAGCTAGGACGGGTGATGGTGACCCCTCGAGAGCTTTCTACGGAGCAGGCTCACAGCCTGGGAGACCTTCCGGTGGATGCGGTGCTCCTGGCTGAGTCCCTGTCGCCGCCGCTGACGCTGCAAGCGCTGATGGACCTCTCCGCCCTGCGAGGGGAGATCGGGAAAGCTGCCCTGGTGCTGCTGAGCGGGGTCCCATCGGCCTGGGAGGTGGAGTGCCTGCGAGACATCGGAGTGGACGGCGTGGTCGTGAACGCGGCACACGCTGGCGCCGCCGCGCTTGAAGAGCTGAAGAAACACATCCTCGCTCTCCCGCGACGCAGACCACGGGGCGAGCGCCCCGCGGTCTCGGTAGCGCAACCGGCGGTGGCGGCCGGCGCGGATCTCGACGAGGACGAGCTGTGACACTCCGCCCGCCGAAGGGGTCGAAGCGCCAAGCGCCCGCCACTCCTTCGGCATATGCAGGCGAACCGTGATTTTCCGCAACCTTGATAGCCTCACCCGCAACACTGAGGAGTTTCTCCTATCGCTGTTGCTCATCCTAGGCGGTCTCGTGGTCTGCCTGACCGTGCACGAATTCAGCCACGCGCTCGTCGCCACCCGCCTGGGAGACCGCCATGCCAAGAACATGGGCCGCCTGACGCTCAATCCGCTGGCCCACCTGGACCCGCTAGGCGGTCTCATGCTGTTGCTCGTTGGATTCGGGTGGGCGAAGCCCGTGCCTGTGAATCCCCTGGCCCTGGGAGGGAATCCGCTGCGCGGTATGGCCATAGTCGCCTTTGCCGGCCCTTTGTCCAACACGCTCATGGCCGCCCTGCTGTGCATCCCCTTCAAAGCAGGAGTGCTCGACTGGCCCTACACAACCCTCGCGTTTCTTCAGAGCCCGACGGAGCAGCTGATAGCAACGGTCCTGTTCATTCTGATCATGCTCAACCTGCTTCTGGCCGTCTTCAACCTCATTCCCGTGGCGCCGTTGGACGGGTCCAAGGCCATCCTGGGGCTGCTACCCCGGAATCTGGCGGAGGCTTTCCGACGCCTGGAACCCTGGGGGCCCGGCGTTCTGCTCACCGTCATCATGCTGGACTGGTTCGCGAACACCCGCATCCTGATTCGGGTCATCCGTCCAGCGGTAAACACGCTCAGCGACCTGATGGTGGGCCACAACGTCTTCTGAGGCGCACGCCTTCTGGCCCGGATGTCGTTGTCGCACTCCTGGGGTATAATGGCGCACACTGAACGGCCACCGCGGGGTGAGACCAACGCGGGAGGAGGTGCATCGTGGAGCGGATCACCATTGTGGGGCTTGGACTCATCGGTACGTCTCTGGGGCTTGCCCTGAGGCAGACGAAGACCCTCCGGGCCGAGATTGTCGGCCACGATGCGGAGCCTTCTCACGCGGCCCGGGCACAGCGTCGGGGGGCCGTATCCAAGACCTCCTACAACCTCTTGGACGCCGTGGATGGGGCTCGCCTGGTCATCTTGGCCGTGCCGGTCATGGCTATTCGCGAGACCCTGGAACTCATCGCTCCCCACCTGGTCCCAGGGTGCGTGGTGACGGACACAGGGAGTACGAAGGCCGAGGTGCTAAGCTGGGCCAATTCCATCCTGGGTGAGCGCGACGTCAGCTTCGTCGGCGGCCACCCCATGGCAGGCAAGGAGGAGTCAGGCCCAGACGCGGCCGATGCCGAACTCTTCAAGGGCGCATCTTACGCGGTTTGCCCAGCCTCGTCCGCCAGCGAAGAGGCCACCCGTGCGATCGTGACTATGATCGAAGCCGTGGGCGCAGTGCCGTACTTCGTCGACGCAATCGAGCATGACAGCTACGTAGCCGCCGTGAGCCACCTGCCCTTCCTCCTCTCCACGGCGCTGGTAGCTTCGACCACAAAGAGCCCGGCCTGGCGGGAGATGTCCCGTCTGGCGGCCACCGGGTACCGAGACATCTCGCGCCTGGCCGCGGGAGACCCCATCATGCACCGCGACATCTGCGTGACGAACAGCGTGGGAGTTATCCACTGGATCGATGAGTTCATCAAGCAGCTCATGGCGATGCGCAAGTGGATCCAGGAAGACCACGACGCCTTGGAGCTCAGCCTCATCAACGCCTGGGAGGCCCGAGCACGATGGCTGGCAGGGCAAGATTCCGGCGAGCGCCCAGGCGCGGACCTTCCCAAGGCCTCGGAGAGCATGATGCAGTTTATGATGGGAGACCGGCTTGCGCAGCGCTGGAAGCAACTGAGCGAGCGTAGCAGCAGCGACCCGACCAAGTACCGGAAGAGGTAAGGCCGGGTGCGCCAACGCATCATCGCTCCCGCCCGTCTCGAGGGCGAAATCGCCCTCCCCGGCGATAAGTCGATCTCTCACCGGGCCGCGCTTCTGAACAGCATCGCCACCGGGACCGCACAGGTCACGAACTTCTGCGTGGGTGACGACCGCGCCTCCATGCTCCGCTGCCTCCGCGGCCTCCACGTTGACATCGAGCACGAGCCCTCGCCCACGGGGAACGAGACCCAGGACCGCTTCATCATCCACGGCAAGGGACCGGACGGCCTCTCGGAGCCGGACGAGATCCTGGACTCCGGCAACAGCGGCACCACCATGCGTCTCGTCTCCGGGCTCCTGGCAAGCCGACCCTTCTTCAGCGTTATCACCGGCGACGAGTCTCTACGCTCCCGCCCCATGGACCGCATCGTACGCCCTCTCCAGGAGATGGGCGCACAGGTCATGGGTCGTGGAGGCGGCTCCAAGGCCCCGCTGGCCTTCCGCGGCGGCGGACTCCACGGTATCGACTACCAGATGCCCGTCGCCAGCGCCCAACTCAAGTCCTGCCTTCTCATTGCAGGGCTCAGCGCCCAAGGCCGGACCGTTGTCCGGGAGCCCGCGGCCACCAGGGACCATACAGAACGGATGCTGGAGGCCATGGGCGCCGACGTGGAGCGGGACGGACTGCGCATCGCCGTGCGGCCATCGGACCTCACTGCCATCGACGTGCGCGTGCCCGGGGACATCAGCTCCGCCGCCTTCTGGCTGGTGGCCGGGGCCGTTCACCCCCAGGCCCAGGTCTTGGTCCGAGGCGTAAGCGTGAACCCCAGCCGCACCGGCGTGCTGGAGATTCTCCGCTCAATGGGCGCACGCCTGACACTGGAGAACCTCCGCTTCGAAGGCGGGGAGGAGGTGGCGGACATTCAGGTTGAGTCCAGCGACCTCCACGCCACCGAGATCGCCGGAAGCCTGGTGCCTCGGGCGATAGACGAGCTCCCGGTGCTGGCCGTGGCCGCGTGCTTCGCACAGGGGACCACTGTCATCCGGGACGCGGCCGAGCTGCGGACCAAGGAGACGGACAGAATTCGGGCTATGGCCCAAGAGCTCTGCCGCATGGGGGGGCAGGTGGAGGAGACTCCGGACGGGTTGATCATACGCGGTCCCACATCCCTCCGTGGCGCCGACTGCCGTAGCCACGGCGACCATCGAGTGGCCATGGCCGTAGCGGTGGCGGGCCTCCTCGCCCAAGGCGAGACGACCCTCGCCGATGCCGAAGCCGCCGCGGTCTCGTATCCGGGTTTCTGGCAGCAGATGACATCTCTAGCAGGAAAAGCCGAGCAATGACAACACCGCAGCCCGGCGCTGGAGGGGGACCAACACCCCTTCTGGTAGTCCTCTCCGGTCCGTCAGGGGTTGGGAAGGACGCCGTCCTCTCGCGGATGCGAGAAGGAACGGTCCCGTACCACTTCACGGTAACTGCCACGACCCGTGCACAGCGCCCCGCGGAGCGAGACGGGGCGGACTACATCTTCCTCACATCTGCGCAGTTCGATCGGATGGTCGAGCAGGACGGGTTCCTCGAGTGGGCCCACGTCTACGGCAGCCGCTACGGTGTGCCCAAGGACCAGGTGCGGAAGGCGCTGGACCAGGGCAAGGACGTCCTCCTCAAAGCCGACGTCCAAGGCGCGGCCACGTTAAGGCGTCTGGCCCCGGAGGCCGTCTTCATCTTCCTGGTGGCGCCATCTCTGGAAGAGCTGGAAAGACGGTTGCGGGACCGCAAGACGGAAAACACGACAGACGTGAACCTCCGGCTGCGCACCGCCAGGGCGGAGATGGGCCACCAGCCCACATTCGACTACGTGGTGGTTAACCGGGACAACGCTCTGGACGACGCGGTGGCCGAGATCGAAGCAATCATCGCAGAAGAGAGACAGCGCCAGCCGCCGCGAAGAGTCGTCCTGTGAGGAAAGCCATGCCCAACTTCGACCTGTTCGAAGCCATTCAGACCCAGCGGGCCATCCGGCGCTTCAAGGCGGTCCCAGTGCCAATGGAACTGGTCCGCCATGCACTGGAGGCGGCGGTGCGGGCGCCAAGCGGAGGCAACCAACAGCCCTGGGCCTTCGTCATAGTCACCGAGCCGGAGACAAAGCGTCGCATAGCTGCGTTGTACCGGCAGTCCTGGGACGAAGTGTATGGCCCACCGGAGCGTGCCGCCACCCTCTCTCGGCAGGTCCACGCCTCGGCTTCCTACTTGGCGGAGCATATGGCGGAGGCGCCAGTCTTGATCCTAGCCTGCGTCCGCCACGATGGCTCCCCCAGCTCCCTCGGACGCGGCGCTTCCATCTACCCGGCGGTGCAGAACTTCATGCTGGCCGCGCGGGCGCTAGGCCTGGGCACTGCCCTCACCACTCTACACAAGCGGTACGAGAGGAAGGTCAAAGCGATCCTCTCCATCCCGGACAACATGGAGACGGCGGCGCTCATTCCCATGGGCTACCCCGCAGAGCCGGAGCACTTCGGCGGGAGCAGGCGCGTGCCAGCTTCTGAGGTGACGTACCAGGAGCAGTGGGGCCAGAAGGGGCCTACACCGTAAGGCGTCTGTAGAGTTCCGGCAGGCGCTGGGGCAGCGCGCTGATCTCCGCCAGGACCTCGTAGCCCATGTCCCCGCACATGGCCTTGAGATAGTCATGGCCCGTGCGGTCCACCGTCAAGCAGAAGGGGGTGATGTCCTTGCGACGGGCCTCCACCAGCGCCTGGTGAGTGTCATGGACAGCGTACTCCTTCTCCACCCCTTCCCGGCTATAGCCCCGGTCCTGAGGGCGTCCATCGCTTATGAGGAACAGGACCTTGGTCTTGGCAGCGACCCGGTCCAGTAGCGTCGTGGCATGCCGGATCGCAGGCCCCATGCGCGTCGCGTGGAGGGGCGCAACCCGGTCGATGCGACGCCGCACCTGGTCCGTGAGCGTCTCCTGCAAGTCCTTAATGACGTAGAACTCAACGTTCTCCCGGCCGTACCCTGAGAAGCCGTAGATCCCGTACTGGTCTCCCAGGGCTTCCAGGGCCTGGATGAGAAGGACAATGCTTTCCTTCTCCAGGTCGATGATGCGCTTGTAGGAGCGTCGAGAGGTGTCGCCGCGACGGGTGCGGAGCCAGAGCATGTACTCGACGGGGTCGTTGGGGGCGTCCCAATCATCGCGGCGATTCTCGTCGATAGCCTCTGCGGTGGAGGCGCTCATATCCAGGAGGAAGAGGACGGCAACGTCCCGCTCCACCTTGTTGCGACGCCAGTAGATCTTCTCCGAGGAATAGCCGCCAGCCCGAAGGTCGACCATGGCGTCGACCACGGCGTCCAGGTCGAAGTCCTCACCGTCGGCGAGAGGACGGATCTTGCGGAAGGTCTCCGGCACCACACGCTCGAACTGGCGGCGAATCTGCGCCACCAAGGAGGCGTGACTCTGGAGGGTCTGGTACCAGAAGGTGGACTCTCCTTCGGCCACGGGCTTCTCTCGGACCAGGCACCACCGTGGCTTGTAGTCGTCGGCCCGGAAGTCCCACTCGTCGTAGAGGTAGGCGGCGGGGTCATTACTCTGGAGGGGGCCGCCCTCTTCGTCTACGTGAACGAAGGGGCCCTGTCCCGTGGAAGGGCTCTGAGGCGGCGGCGTGATCCCCACGCTGCGCATCAGGTTGGCGGCAAAGGCGCCGGCGTTCTGTAGCGCCTCTCCCTGGCCGGCGTCCACCTCCGCGCTCTGGTCCAAGAGCTGCTCCAGCATCTCTCGGGTTGTAGCTGCATCCTGCTCTACACCCTCCTCCTGGGCCTCCTTGAGCTTGTTGATGAGCTGCACCAACTCGGGTTTGAAGTCGCCGCGGTAGTCCACCTGCTGAGGCGACTCGTAGGACTGATCCTGAGACGGTTCAGACTGCTCATCATCGCCGGGCGCCATCTGGCTCGACAGAGTCTCCAGGATCTGTTCCGTATCCTCGTCCCCTTCCTCCGGCTCTTGAGACGGGTCCACCTCCTCCCACTCCTCCTGAGCGAGGTCTTCGTTGGGGATCTGTGACAGGACGGCGTAGATGCGCAGGGCCGCCTCTCCGACGTCCTCCACAAAGGCCGATGGGCCCTGGACCTGGCGGAGCACCCGTGCTATGGCCTGTGCCTCCGCCGCGTGGGCCTTGGGAGCAACCAGCCCCTCCTGCTGACCAAGGCTGAGGCGGACCAGAAGCTCGACTAAGGACTCCCGCGCCGGCAACTCTTCCAGTGCAGGGCGCTCCTCCAGGGAGTCGTGCTGGACCTGTCGGTAGTAGGACCGGATGCCAAGGTACTCGTGGAGCACTCGGGCGTCGAGTCGAGCGTCCTCCAATATGGTGAAGATGTCTAGGGCAAGGCGTCGGTCGCTGAAGAGGGCGAAGAGCCGGTGCATGTCCGTACTCCAGGCGGAGTCCTCCGCCGAAGAGGCGCCCGCGGTCTCTCGGCCGGGATCCTTCAAGCTGGGTAGGGTCGCCAGCCTGGGGCGCAGGTCCCGAAAGAGGGTCGAGGGTTTCTCGAACTCAAAGTCGAAGCTCCCGTACTCTAGGTGCGCCACCTGGTGAGTGGCCACCACCTTCAGCAGCCCAAAGTTCCTAGCCTTGGCGTCATACCTTCCGGCCATGGCAGGGAGATACACGGTTGTCCCTTCGGTCGTCGGGCGTTCTCCGGCCACCCAGCCGATCCCCTTCCGTACAAGCTCCTGGGTGGGAGCGATCTCAACGTGCGTACCGGCTAGGGCGCGGCAATACATGCGGACTACATCCTTCACCCGCGAAAGTTCCACCACCGCCGAGAGGGAGCTGACGATCTCTTGGGAGCGAGCGGACTCCAAGCGGAAGTAGGCCATGCCCCCGTCCTTGTTCTCATTGAGAAGCTGGACACCGTGGGCGAACCACACCTCCAACTGCCGGGCATCAATGCGACTGAGGACGTTGGGGCTGCTTCGGAAGAACTCGGACAGGGCCGGGGGATGGAGCTGCATCAGCGACTCGCCCAAGGTGAGGAGCAGGGGATGGACATCGCTGTCAAGGCGGGACAATCCCTCAGCGCCCTCCCCCAGGAACCGGGCGATTCCCCGATGACCGGACCGGCTGAGACGCTCAGCCAAGGCCAAGAAGCGCGTCCGTTGGCTCTCTTCGATGCGCGGGAGCCCTCGGCCACCCGCCTCGAAGCAGCCTCTGACCTCCCGCCAGCCGGCGTCCACGACCGTGGACACGAGAGAGATGAAATTCCCGCGGCTCTCTCCCAAGCGAGGGAAAACCTCCTGGCCCAAGACCAGGCATTCCTGGGCCAGGTCGTAGGAGCGGTGGGCCAGGGCGTTGACGAATCCTGCGAATCGCTCCAACTCCGCGTAGGTCAGGGAGTCCAGAAGCGCCGGTGAGACCTCAAAGAACTTGCAGGCCAGGGCCGTGGACTTCCACGTACCTTTGTAGAAGGTCTGACCGAGCGTCCCCCAGGGCTCGACCTCATGGGAGCGGAGGAGCGCTAGAGAGGCAGCGCTGGCACGGAAAAAGGCCACAGCGACCGGAGGCGAGTCTCTGCTTATGACCTCGCCAGCGCGTCCCCACTCGACCATGGCAGGCAGAGGATGGTTCGGGAGCACCTCTGGGCTTGCCCGAAAGTACTCCGCGGCGGCCTCCCAGGAGCGGACGCCCTGCTGGGCTATCGTCAGACCCTGGGCCGCCCACTTGGCCAGGTCGTCAGGCACGACCGTCGGGCCAAATGCTTCGGTGGCGCGCCGGTACTCGTGGGCCAGCGAGAGGGGGAAGCCCTCGATCTCTCGCTCTATCTGGAGCAGGCGGGGGTCCCGCTCGACCACGGGGCCTCCTTCCGCTGGGCATTTGCCAGCAGCGTCACAAGCTGGTGAAGGATCTTAGCGGTCGCGCCATGAATGACACGTCCCTGGTACACGTACGCGCAGGACCGGGTAAGCGCTCCGTCGTGCCAGACGGCATCTTCCCTGAGATTCGAGGCGGCCGTCAAGGCCGCAAAGGGAACGTCCACGACCTCAGCGATCTCTCTAGGGTTGATACGGAAGGGGGACGATACCGGGATGTACCCAACGACGGGTCTGATGGTGAAGCCCGTGCGGGTCTGCACGGTCTCCAACTCCCCCACAACCTCGACGGACTCGGGCGGGATACCCACCTCCTCCCAGGCCTCCCGCAGAGCTGTGGCACGCACGTCGGCGTCCGAGGGCTCCCGAACGCCGCCGGGAAAGCACATCTCGCCCTTGTGGTGGGCGACGTGCTGGGACCGGCGCGTGATGACCACGGAGAGGCCGTCACTCTGCAGGGAGAGGGGAAGGAGCACGGCGGCGGGGACTCCGGACTGCTCCAAGGAGGACCGGTCCGACGTGGGCCAGGGGAGGGCGCGAAGGAGCCCCAACGGTGTCCCGTTCGATAACTTCCCAGGAGAGCAGGTCATGCGAAGATGGACGAGATGACCTCCTCAATGCTTCGCTGCACCTGAAGGTCGTCAACGACGGCCCATACGACGGCGGCCTGGCACGCCCGCCTCGCCGAAATGCCCTGGCGCATGAGCTTGCCAGCGTAGATGAGAAGCCGGGTGCTGGCCCCTTCCTGAAGGCCGTGGTCCTTCAGATTGCGGACCTTCGCCCCCAGCTTGGCCAGCTGCCACGCCATCTCGTCGTCGATACCGGCCTCGTGCGCAACGATCTGGGCTTCCAGCTCCTGCGGCGGATAGTCGAAGTCGATGGCGATGAACCGCTGCCTGGTGGACTGCTTCAAGTCCTTGATGGCGCTCTGGTAGCCAGGGTTGTAGGAGATGACCAGCAGGAAGCCCTCGTGGGCTTCGATGAGGGTGCCGCGCTTCTCCACAGGAAGGATCCGTCGGTGGTCGGTGAGGGGGTGGATGAGCACCGTCGTATCCTTGCGCGCCTCGACCACCTCGTCCAGATAGCAGATGCCTCCCGACTTCACCGCACGGCTCAATGGGCCATCGATCCAGCGCGTGCCGTCCGCCTCGATGAGGTAGCGGCCCACCAGGTCGCTGCCCGTCAGGTCTTCGTGGCAGGCTACGGTTACCAGGGGGATGGAGTGCTGGCCGTTGCCCCCTCCCCGCTTTCCTCCATTGGAGGAAGCGTGGCTCAAACGGTATGCCATGTACTCCACGAAGCGAGTCTTGCCACAGCCCGTGGGACCCTTGAGGATGAGAGGAATCCGCTCAGCGTAGGCAGCCTCGAAGAGTTCGATCTCGTCGCTCTGGGGGAGATAGTAGGGCTCCGTCTCCACCAAGTACTCTTCGATACGCAACTCGTTATGGTAGGAGGCGGTCCGCTTTTCTTTTGCCACAGTTCACGCCTTTCCTGAGGGGATACGCTGCTCCCAGACCTCTAGCACCCGCCGGCGAAGGCTCGCCTTGTCCTTCGCATTGTCGATGATAACCTGAGCATGCCGGGCCCGCTCATTCGCAGGCATCTGCGCGCGTATACGGGCCTGCACCTCTTCCACCGGGAGGTGATTCCGGTCCTGCAGGCGCTGCACTACCTGTTGCTCCGGGGCTGCCGTCATCCACACCTCGTCGACGAGAGGCGTCCATCCAGCCTCGATTAGCAGAGCGCCCTCCAAGACTATGGCGGGAGCACCGCAGGCCCTCTTCTCTCGGAGCTCGGCCTCCGCCATGGTATAGATCCGCGGATGCACAATGGCATTGAGGCGTGCAAGCGCTGCCGGGTCAGCAAAGACGATCGCCCCAAGCTTCCGCCGATCTATCTCTCCGTGCGGGTGCAGGACCTCCTCGCCAAAGGCGGCCACAACCTCCCGCCACGTGTCCGCCCCAGGCCGGTAGGCCCGGTGGGCCAACTCGTCAGCACTGACCCGTACTGCACCCAACTCCTGGAGGACCTGGGCCACCTCGCTCTTCCCGGTCCCTATGCCTCCCGTGAGGCCGATGACAATCATCCGCCTCCTGTACATGGCCCGCGGGCCAGCACCTAACTCTACGCCCCCGTGCATAGTGGGTCAAGGGTATACATTCCTGGGTTGCGTCCTCAAGGGGCAGCAACGGGAGGGTGGTGAGCCTTCGCCTTCAGCCAACCCACAGGGTGGCCATGAGACCTCCACTGACCAGTGGGACCGAGACGTTGTCGTCCACGGGCAGGCCCAGTAGCTCCGCCGCAGCGGCGACGAGCGCTCCCAGGGCAGCCGGCCAGAAGACATCGAACGCGCCGGTCGCCAAGAGCACGGCGCTGACAACCAGGGAGACGCCGAGGAAGGCCAGACTCCCCTCGAGGCTCTTTCGCTGCCGACTCCCACCGCCCAAGCTAGGCACGCGGAGCCTCCCGAACCGCGAGCCCACCACCGCCGCTGCGGGGTCTCCCCAGGCGTGGAACAGGACAGCCAACGCCGCCACCGATGGGGGGTACACGAGAAGTGCGACCAGGGAGGCACAGACCAGATAGGTTGCCCCGGTGACGCGCCCCTGCTCTTCGGCAGGACGCATCATCCGACCGAAGGCGCCCACAAAGAGCCGATTCAACCGGGGGGAGAGTCGGCGCGCTACCTCGGCCGACACAAGGGCAACCGCCGCTGCCAGGGCCAGGCCCTGCACCAAGAGAAGGGGGAGCAGGAGCGCTCCCACGGGAAGGAGGGAGGCCGCCACGACGTGGAAGACCCGCCGCTCCAGGTGTATAGAGGCAGCCTGTGACGCCATGCCCGGCAATCCCTCCGCCACTGCATCGCAGCCGTTGGACTCCAGGCAAGTATAGGAGCGGCCAGACACTCAGAGCAAAGCCGTTGGCCCCCGTCCCCGCCACACTTTTGGTTGACCGAGCCCGCCCTCTGAGACTACACTTGGAGGTGAGGAACCTGCCTGAACGACGCGGGTCCCTCGCGGCGTCCGCTCCCTGTCGAGGCCTTCGATCCGCCTCCCCTGGGAGCCCGGGACGCTACCCAGAACGCACCGGGTGGAGGTTCGTAGATGGCCAACCTGATGGCAGTAACCGACGGCGAGTTCGAGAGCCAGGTCCTGCAGGCGGACATGCCTGTGCTGGTGGACTTCTGGGCCGAGTGGTGCGGGCCCTGCAAGATGATCGCACCCATGGTGGAGGAGCTGTCCCAGGAGTACGACGGCCAGGTCAGGTTCACCAAGATGGACGTCGACTCCAACCCCATGACGGCCGCCTCTCTGGGCATTCGCAGCATCCCCACGCTACTCATCTTCCGGGGGGGCAAGCCCGTGGAGCAGGTGGTGGGCGCAGTCCCCAAGGCCCTGCTCAAGAAGCGGCTGGAGTCTGCGCTGGCGAAGGGCTAGCCACCACCCTCGCCCTGGGAGTGAATGGGGCCCGGTGGCCCTTGCGGTCTTCAAAACCGTCGTGTCCGCGGTGAGCGGATAGGTGGGTTCGACTCCCTCTCACTCCCGCCATGCTGCGTGCACGCCGGCCTCCACTGATCCGCGAGTGTGAGCGCTGCGCAGGCCCGCGCATCATCCAGGAAGACTGGCTCGCGCCTCGTCGCACTGATGGTCCGTGCCGATGGGGTGCAGGAACGTCGTCTCGACGATGCGGAGCCGCTCAACTGCGGCGTCCACTATCGCCTGCGCCGACGCCAGACGCGCCTCTCCCTGGCCGACGACCCCGAACCGCTGCCGACCCACTTCGTCCAGCCAGCCGTCCACCAGCGCAAACCGCTGGCAGCAGTGGTCAATCTCCTCGTAGTCAAACCGCGAGGGTACGCCGTCCCGTAGCACAGTGAGGTGCTTCGGCCGCCGGTACCGGACGCCAGCAAGGTGCTCCGCAAGGTGTATCGTGGTGTCGGAAGTGTGGCCCACGCCCAGCAAGAGGACGTGACCACCAAGTTCATAGACACGGCCTACCGGGCTGTCCAGCCCGTGGGGCAGCGACAACGAGTGCGGGGCGACTATACGCGAGGCCAGGGGCCCCGACGCGGCGAAGGCGTGGGGATTGTCGCTGCGCAGCACCCCGGGCAGCTGCCAGAAGGTTTCGGCGACGATGCCCATGCCGGTGCACGGCGTGCTGCGCGGGTCAAAGAGATAGTCGTCATCGTAGGACATGCTGGGCATGACCAGCGTGCCACCCTCTCCCAATGCCGCCCGCAGCGCGGCAATCAGCCCCAACGGCCCACCTTCCACCGGCCCGACTTTGGAGAAGGCCGTGTGCACCTGTAGGAGCTGGCCGGCTGCACGCCAAGGGCTCGGATCTGCTCCGCCACAGCATCGACGCTGAGGGGCCGTGCTGCCATTGGACCGGGCGCGCTCACCGTGAGGCCTCGGGGGCGCGTCTAGTGCTCGCCGGGGAGCAGAAGCTGCAGCCGATGGCCGTCCGGGTCGTTGAAGTAGAGGCAGTTGGGGTCGCCCGACCTGCCGAAGACGGTGCACCCGTGCTCCTCCAGGGTTGCCTTCACCGCAGCACGCTCGCCACCGTCCAGCCGGAGCGCGAGGTGGTTGAGCTCCACGCCCGTCTTAACCGATGCTCCGGCAGGCGCCTCGAACAGGGCGACGACCTGCTCGCCACAGTGAAGGAACGTGTGACCTCCGCCCTCGTGAGCTACCGACATTCCGAGCAGGCCGATGTAGAAGGCCTTGGACCGCTCCATGTCGCCCACGTGCAGGACTACGTGGTCGATTCCAACCGTCTTGAGGCTGCTTGACACCGTCATGGTCTCCTCCTCATCCGTTGTCACTCTGACTGCTGCTCGCTTCTAGGACGTCGGTCCCACTCCCAACGACTCCACCGTTTGCTCCTCTATGCCGGGCATGATCCAGACTGTTGGGGCCCCGCCCGGCGGCGCGAAGGTCAGCCCCGGCTCGTCGGGCGACACGCCGGTGATGGTGAGGCGCAGAGGCTCTTCGTAGCGGACCTCGCCGTCGACGAGACGGAAGGGCTGGTCGTGGCCGGGGTAAACGATGTCCGCCTCGTCCAGCACGCGGGCGATGCTCTTGTCCGCCTGCCGCTCGTTCCAGAAGACAATGGGGTGTTTGCGGGTGGTCGCCTGGCTTGCGTTCAGGACGACGTCCGCGGTGAGGATACAGCGCCCCGCCTCCGTCTCCACGGCCAGGCAGATGCTGCCCGGCGAGTGGCCCGGGGTGTGGATGACCTGGACCCCCGGCTCGATCTCGTAGCCCTCGTCCACCTCCGTCAAGCGGGGGTGGGTCTCAACCATTGCGCCAGTCCAACGAGGCGTGGACCAGTCGTTGCGATGAGGGCGCTGCGCGTAGCGTCGCTCCCAGGGGTGGATGAGGAGCGGGGCGTGCTCGAAGAGGTCAAAGTTCTGGTTGTGGTCCCAGTGGGCGTGGCTCATCACCGCGACGTCGATGTCGGCGGGGGTAAGCCCGCGCCGCTCCAGGGCCGCCAGCATGGCCGTGCGTCGTCCCACGTGGCCGACGTCGACCAGAGTCCGCTTCTCTCCAGTGACGAGGATGATGCTGCAGAAGCCGGGGATGCCGGAGTCCGTGCCGAAGCGGTAGCCGTGCAGGAGAACGTCAACGGTGGGCATGGCAGACTCCTTCGTCCAGTCTCGAACCCCTCTTCGGGGTGCTCATCCTACCACGGTGCGGAAGGGCGGGCGATTCGACTTGGATTTCGAATCCGTGCCTGAGGGGGCGGTCTCCAGATAGGGAATTCGTTAGTGAATAAGAACGATGTCGAATCCGATGTTCGTCATCCACAAGGGCGCCCGGTCGGTTCTCCATCATCCCCCAAGGCGGCAGAACGCCGCGCGGGTACGTCTCCACCGAGGGAGCATACAGGGGGCGGCAGTGTTCGGCGAGGGGTTGGTGTCAGTGGATGGGCGGCTGCCTTGACACCCTTCCAAGCGCCTGTCTAGACTCCCGCTAACCACTGGTGGCAAAAGGAGCGGGATGCGACTCATCCTGACCGGCTGCGAGTACGCTGGGACGACAACCCTGGTCAACAACATCTGCGCCTGGCTCGAACGGGCCATGGGGACGCCCGCGAGCCCGCATGACCACTTCAAGTTTCCGCACCTCTCCCATGCCTCGCTGACGGCCGAGGAGCAGGAGCAGCTGCTGGGCCTAAGTCCACTCCTGAAAGAGCAGTACCAGCGCTATCACGTGGACTACCACGTGGGGGACCAGTTCTACCGGGAGGCGGCGCACCACATCGTCGTGGGGCTGCACTTCGACGAGGCGGTCTACGCTCCGCTCTACTACGGCTACGGCGGGGTTGGGGCGCCCTTCGACCGGCGGCTCCTGGCCCGGCAGGTGGAGAGCCGGCTCATGGAGGTGGCGCCCGACACGGTCGTCGTGCTGGTGAAGGCGTCCGCCGAGGTCATCGCACAGCGCATGCGGGAGGCACCTCACCCCCACGGCCTCCTCCGAGAGGAGGACATCGAGGCGGTGCTGGAGCGCTTCGAGGACGACTACCGCCAGTCTGTCCTGCGCCACAAGTTCGTGCTAGACACGAGCGAGGCCGCGCCGGAGGAAACCCTGGCCGAGTTCCAGCGCCAGGTCGGGCCCTTCCTCAGCGACGGCGACCGCCTGCGCCTGCTCGCCCACGGGGGCGGGGAGAGGTAGGGGGAAGCGGGGCGGGGGCGGGGATAATTGTGCAGGAGCACAACCCAGACCTTCGCCATCGCAGGTCCAACCGCTTGCCGAGCTTCGACTACACGCAGGCCAGCGCGTACTTTGTGACGATTGTCGCCCAGAGACGGGCGTCTTTCTTCGGCGCCGTATCAGGTGAAGAAATCCGGCTCAATGAGGCGGGACGCATAGCCTACCGGACTTGGGAATCACTCCCTCTGCGGTTTTCTGCTATCGACATAGACCTTTTCGTGATCATGCCGAATCATCTACACGGCATCGTCGTCATCCGGCAGGAGCCCGTAGGGGCGCCCCTTGTGGGCGCCCGCCGTTCTGTCCCTGGTGGCAGCAGGGTAACCACTAGGGTTGCCCCTACGTTGGGCGACGTGATTGGCGCATACAAGTCCTTAACCACGGTGGAGTACATACGGGGCGCAAGATCGATGAATTGGCCGCGGTTTCACAAGCGTTTATGGCAGCGCAACTATTTCGAACACGTGGTCCGAGATAGTGAATCCTTGGAGCGCATTCGCCAATACATCCTCGACAACCCGGCGCAGTGGAGCCTCGACCCAGAGAACCCCAACAGACTGTAGGGGGCCTGCCATTTCACCATCGCCGACAACAGGGCAACCACAAGGGTTGCCCCTACAGCCCCGGGCTCTCACCCGCCCAGGATGCGGAGGAGCTCCTGGCGGAGGTCGGGAGAGACCGCCGTCCAGGCTTGGTAGGCTGGGTGGTCGATGACCACGTGGGCCTGCGCTGACGAGTCCTGGAGCGCAGCAGCGGCTTCCGGGGAGACGGCCTGCGCCTGCTGATGCGCGGACGCGGAGCGGAGTAGGGGCACCCCACTCGCCGAATACGCGCCACGCCAGGAGACCGAGGCTACGAACGCCCCGCGGAGATCACACTATATCGTAGCGATCAAGGTTCATCACCTTGTTCCACGCGCCGACGAAGTCCTGCACGAACGCCTGTTGAGCATCGTTGGCCCCGTAGACCTCCGATATGGCCCGAAGCTCGGAGTTTGAACCGAAGACCAGGTCCACCCGGGTGCCGGTCCACTTGAGCTCACCGGTCCGGCGATCCCGTCCCTCGAACACGTCCTGCGACGTAGCGGACGGGCGCCAGTCGGTGTTCATGTCGAGCAGGTTCACGAAGAAGTCATTGGTCAGCGTCCCTGGCCGGTCGGTAAAGACCCCGCGTGCAGACTGCCCGGTGTTTGCATTCAAGACGCGCATGCCGCCAAGGAGCGCAGTCATCTCGGGGGCGGTGAGCGTCAGCATACATGCCCGGTCCATCAGCAGGTCTTCCGCTGCGCCCTGGCGCTCTGCACAGAGGTAGTTGCGGAACCCGTCTGCGGTGGGTTCGAGCACAGCAAAGGACTCCACGTCGGTCCACTCCTGCGATGCGTCCGTGCGCCCCGGTGTAAAGGGAACCTGCACGCTGTGACCGGCGTTCCGGGCGGCCTGTTCGACGCCTGCGCACCCGGCCAAGACGATCAGGTCAGCCAGGGAGATCCTCTTCCCGCCAGTCTGCGCGCTGTTGAACTCCGTCTGGACCTGATCCAGGGTGTGCAGCGCCTTGTTTAGCTCAGCCGGACTGTTTGCCTCCCAGTCCTTCTGCGGTGCGAGGCGGATGCGCGCCCCGTTCGCTCCACCCCGCTTGTCGGTGCCGCGGAACGCCGACGCCGACGCCCAGGCGGTCGAGACCAGCTGGGAAACCGACAGTCCCGAGGCGAGGACCTTTGCCTTGAGGTCTGCAATATCCTGGTCCCCGACCAGTTCGTGGTCGACGTCAGGGACGGCGTCTTGCCACAACTGTGGCTCCGAAGGGACCAGGGGCCCAACGTACCGGCTGCGAGGCCCCATGTCCCGGTGGAGCAACTTGAACCACGCCTTGGCGAAGGCGTCTTCAAACTCCGCTTGGTTCTCCAAGAAGCGCTTCGCAATCGGCGCGTAGATCGGGTCCATGCGCAGTGACAGGTCCGTGGTGAGCATCATGGGAGCGTGCTTCTTCGCGGGATCGTGCGCATCCAGAACGGTAGCCACTGCGGAGGCGTTCTTGGGAGCGTATTGGGATTTGCCAGCCGGGCTTTTGGTCAACTCCCACTCGTAGTTGTGCAGGTTCTGGAAGAAGTTGTTGTCCCACCTCACCGGGTCCGTGGTCCAGGCGCCTTCCAAGCCGCTGGTGACCGTATCGCCGCCCTTGCCCGTGCCGTAGCTGTTCCTCCAGCCAAGACCTTGCTCCTCTATGCCAGCTCCCTCCGGTTCGGGGCCAACGCCGTCATCCGGGGCAGCGCCATGGGCTTTGCCAAAGGTGTGCCCACCGGCAATCAGGGCAACCGTCTCCTCGTCGTTCATCGCCATGCGGCCGAACGTTTGGCGAATGTACGTCGCCGCAGCAAGCGGATCGGGGTTGCCGTTCGGCCCTTCCGGGTTCACATAGATCAGGCCCATGTGGTCGGCCCCCAAGGGCCCCTGCAGCTCTCCGTTGGCGCTGTGGCGCTCGTCTCCCAGCCACGTGCCCTCAGACCCCCAGTCAGTCTCGTCGGTCTCCCAGACGTCCGGGCGTCCGAAGGCGAAGCCGAAGGTCTTGAACCCCATGGACTCCAGAGCGCAGTTGCCGGCGAAGAGGATCAGGTCTGCCCAGGAGAGCTTCCGGCCGTACTTCTGCTTGACCGGCCAGAGGAGGCGGCGCGACTTGTCCAGGTTCCCGTTGTCGGGCCAGCTGTTGAGGGGCGCAAATCGTTGGTAGCCGGAGCCTCCGCCTCCCCGACCGTCAGTGATCCGATAGGTCCCTGCGGCATGCCATGCCATGCGGATGAAGAGAGGTCCGTAGTGGCCGTAGTCTGCCGGCCACCAGTCCTGCGAGGTCGTCATCACCTCTTCGACGTCCTTCTTCAACCCATCGACGTCAAGGGTCTTAACTGCCTCAGTGTAGTCGAAATCCTTGCCCATCGGATCGGACAGGGGAGAATTCTGGCGCAGAACCTTCAGGTTCATCTGATTCGGCCACCAGTATTGGTTGGAAGTCATTTCACCCTCCTTATGTGCGGCCCAACCTCCTGAAACCTCCACGGGCCTGCCACCATTGTAGTCTCAATTGTCAACCTGTGGAAGAGCGCGGAACGGGTTGTGTGACGCCTGGGAAAGATGCTACGCTTTTCAGTCGTTGTCCGCCTCAGAACCCCCACGCAAGGAGCCGCCGGTGCAGCACCCGCTCTACGCCACGTTCGAGCGCGAGAAGCTGCTTCGCCGCAAGACACCGTTCCTCCTGATGAGCCGACGGACGCTCCGGGAGAAGGCAGCGGAGTTCACCGCCTTCTCACCTCGGGTCCAGACTCTGTACTCGGTCAAGGCAAACCCGGCTCCCGAACTTCTCTCCTTCTTCATGGGGCTGGACATTGGCTACGAGGTGTCGTCTCTCGCAGAGCTCCGGCTCACTCTCTCCCTGGGCGCACCAGCGGAGCAGGTCTCCACGAGCAACCCGGTGAAGTCGCCGGAGTTCATCCGCTACGCGTACCGGAGGGGCCTGCACGAGTACGTGCTGGACTCGTCCGAGGAGGTGCGCAAGCTGGCCCGGTACGCTCCGGGCAGCGGCGTGCTGGTACGCCTGGCCGTAGACAACACAGAGAGCGCATGGCCGCTGGATGAGAAGTACGGCGTGGAGCCGGCGGAGGCGGTGGAGCTTCTGCTGGACGCCCGGGACAGGGGCTTGCAGCCCCAAGGGGCCACGTTCCACGTGGGCTCGCAGTGCACGGGCCTTGCGAGCTGGCGGGCAGCCCTGGAGAAGGCGGCGGACGTCTGGCGTCAGGCCACCGCGCAGGGTATCGCGCTCACGGCGCTGAACGTGGGGGGCGGCTTTGCAGCGCACCATACGGAAGAGGTACCAACGGTCACCGAGTCGCTTCAGACGATCGTGTCCTGCGCGGACGAGCTGTTTCCTCCGGACACGGAGCTGCGCGCCGAGCCGGGCCGAGGGCTGGTGGGCGAC
The DNA here is from genome assembly GCA_965249315.1 of Dehalococcoidia bacterium. GTDB lineage: Bacteria > Chloroflexota > Dehalococcoidia > Lucifugimonadales > UBA1127 > CBDBGD01. The sequence continues at coordinate 722,798 of OZ252225.1, forward strand.
GCCGGGGTCCTGGTAGCCTCCGTCATCGGGACGGCCCGACGCGGCAGCCAGGACTGGGTGTACCTGGACGCGGGGGTCTTCAACGGCCTCATGGAGACGGTGGGCGGGCTGGCCTACTCCATCCGCTCCGTGAACGGCCGAGAGCATCGGGCCGAACAGGCCTGGGTGGTGGCGGGACCCACCTGCGACAGCTTTGACGTGGTGTCCCGGGAGACACTGCTGCCGGAGCTGGAAGCGGGAGACCGCGTGGCGATAGCGCCCGCGGGGGCATACACGACATCCTATGCTTCCCGCTTCAACGGCGCCTCCATCCCAAAGACGTACCTGGACTAGCCGGGATGCCGCGACCCGTCTTTCGAGAGCAAGACCCCTTCGCCCCTCTGCAATACAGCTACCCGGGCGCTCGCCAACTCCACCAAGAGGAGAGCCCGTTCCAGCGCATCCAGGTCCTTCAACACCCGTTCTTCGGGCGCATGCTGGTGCTGGACGGGGTGGTCCAACTCACGGAGCGCGACGAGTTCTTCTACCACGAGCTCCTGGTCCACGTGCCCATGGCGGTCCACCCATCTCCGCAGCGGGTGCTCATCGTGGGAGGCGGCGACGGGGGAAGCCTCCGGGAGGTGCTCAAGCACCGGGAGGTGGAGTCCGCGACGCTGGTGGAAATCGATCCGCAGGTGATCGAGGTGGCGAAGCGGTTCTTCCCAACCATGACTCGAGGGTTCAGCGACCCGCGGGCGCAGGTGATCGCCATGGACGGCGCTGCCCTGCTTCAGCAGCGTCGCGACGCCTACGACGTCATCATCGTCGACGCGCCGGACCCTGTGGGGCACGCTCGGACGCTGTTCTCCGCGAGCACGTTCCAGGCCGCCTCGGAGGCGCTGACCTCGGAGGGTGTGTTCGCCGCGCAGACCGAGTCGCTGCACTTCCACCGGGACTTCGTGCGGGAAACCCAGCTCCTCCTGGGCGGCGTATTCCCTGTGGTGGACCTGTACACGCAGGCGCTGTCCACCTACGCGGGCAACTGGTGGACCTTTTCCATTGCCACCAAGGGACTGGCCCCGCGCAGGCCACGGGGGATGGCGCGAGTGCGAACGCGCTACTACTCCACGGACGTGCATCGGCGGGCCTTTCTGCCGCGGCGGCTCCGACAGAGGATGCTCCAGGGCCGGCTTCCGTGGTGAGGCCCCCGCTCGTTCCTCGCCGGTGGAGGATATGCTAAGCTGATAGGGTTGGGGGCTCCGGCGCAGGCAACCCCAGCCCCCATAGACGGAAGAAGGAGAGCTGTGGGCGGGTCTCTTCGACTGGGGAGGGTGCTGGGCATCCCCCTGGGTGTCAGCTACAGCTGGTTCCTGGTGCTGGCCCTAGTGGTCTTGGTGCTGGACTCCCACCTGGGAGACCGCTACCCGTTCTGGGGCGACGCCCAACGCTGGGCCACGGCAACGGTCGTGGCCCTCCTCTTCTTCGCCTGCATAGTGGCCCACGAAATGGCGCACAGCCTTGTGGCAGTAGGACGCGGAATTCCCGTGAAGGGCATCACTCTCTTCATTTTCGGCGGCGTCTCCCAGATCTCCCGCGAGGCCAACAGCCCTCGCGTGGAGCTCAGCATCGCCATCGTGGGGCCGCTCCTCAGCCTGCTCCTGGGCGCCGTCTTCCTTGGCCTAGCCTTCGCCACCCAGAATTCAAACACCACGCTGCACGCCGGTGCGCTCATCCTTGCCTATGCCAACTTCGGGCTGGGGATCTTCAACCTGGTGCCCGGCTTCCCACTCGACGGGGGGCGGGTGCTGCGCGCAGGCGTCTGGAAGATAACCGGGGACCCCTGGAAGGCCACCCGAGTTGCCGTCACGGCCGGGCGTCTGGCCGGGCTGCTCCTCATCTTGGGCGGCCTAGCGCTGACGGCCACGTCCGGCACCATCTGGCCGCTCTGGCTCGCACTGGTCGGCTGGTTCCTTCTGCAGACGGCCTCCTCCAGCCTCCGGCAGGCGAGAGCCCATGAGCGCCTTCGGGGCCTCCGGGCACACGACGTGGTGGAGGGCGACCTTGCCACCGTACCTGAGTCCATGCGCCTCAGCGAGCTGATGGAGTCCGACGTGCTGCCAAAGGGCCACCTCTACTGCCTGGTGAGTAGGGACGGGGAAGAGTGCGGCCTGCTACCCCTGCTCCGACTTCGCCGGATTCGCACCTCCCGGTGGGATGAGGTCACGGTGGGGGAGCTGATGCTTCCGCTGGAGGGGCTTGCCCGAGTGGCGCCGTCGACCGAAGCCCTGGAGGTGCTGGACGTGCTCAACGAGAAGAGCCCCGACCCGGTGCTGGTGGACCATCACGGTCTGCTGCTGGGTATCGTAAGCAAGGACAGCCTCGGCCGCCTTGTATCCCCGTCTCCTCACGAAGGAAGGCGAAGGGCGACGAAGTAGGAACGTGCTGAACCTGAAGCCCGAAACACGCACAAATGGACCGCCGGCAGAGGCCCGGATGGGGGTGGTCTACTTGGACCACGCGGCGACGACGGCGCTGCGGAGCGAGGCGCTAGAGGCGATGCTGCCCTACCTGACGGCGGAGTTCGGGAACCCCTCAAGCATGCACCGCGTGGGCCAGGAGGCCCGCAAGGGGCTGGACGACGCTCGGCAGACCGTTGCCCAGGTCCTGGACTGCCGGCCGAGCGAGGTGGTGTTCACCAGCGGCGGCACGGAGGCGGACAACACGGCCATCAAGGCCAGCGCCCTGGCCCTGCAGAGCACCGGCAACCACATCATCACCACGGCCATAGAGCACCACGCCGTCCTGCACGCATGCCACCAGATGGAGCGGTTCGGGTTCGAGGTGACCTACCTGCCGGTCAATCGGGACGGCCTGGTGGACCCCGACGACGTGGTCCAAGCCATCACCGATCGGACGGTGCTGGTCAGCGTGATGTATGCGAACAACGAGACCGGGACGATGCTGCCGGTGGCGGAGATCGCCCACGGAGTGAAGGGGCGAGCCCGCGAGCTGGGGCGCACCATCGCCGTCCACACGGATGCCGTTCAGGCCGCAGGCTACCTGGACCTCTCCACGACGACACTGGACGTGGACCTGCTGAGCCTCTCCGCCCACAAGTTCTACGGGCCCAAGGGCGTGGGCGCTCTGTACGTGCGGCGAGGCACACCCTTCATGCCGCTGATGGCCGGGGGCGGCCAGGAACGGGAGCACCGCTCTGGGACCGAGAACATTCCGGGCATCGTCGGCTGCGCGCGGGCCCTGCAGCTGGCCGCGGAGGAGCGGGAGCAGGAGACGCCACGAGTCGGGGCGCTGCGGGACCGGCTGGTGGGCGGCCTGCAAGAGCTGCTGCCGGGAGTCCTCCTCAACGGCCACGCGACCAAGCGGCTCCCGAACAACGTGAACGTCTCCCTGCCCGGCGTGGAGGCGGAACCGCTTCTCATGGGCCTGGACCTGGCCGGCGTGTGCGCTTCCAGCGGCAGCGCCTGCTCGACCGGGTCGCTGGAGCCGTCCCACGTTCTCACAGCCCTGGGGCGCACGGCGGAAATTGCTCGCAGCAGCCTGCGGTTCACCCTAGGCAGGAAGAACACTGCAGAGGACGTTGAGACCCTGCTCCAGGTGCTTCCGGACCTGGTCCGGAGGCTGCAAGGAACTTCAGTACGTGGACGAGTGAGGGTCTAGTATGGCAAAGCAGCGAACCCGCCTCCTCTCCGGAGCCCTGGTGTGGAGCGTAGTAGCGCTCCTCTTCCTGAGCGCGTGCGGACAGGAGGTGGACATCACGCCCGGCGTGGACTACGAGTCCGTAGACCGCGGGAACTGGGCCATAGGCGCCCATCTCAGTGTGAACGTGAGCAACGTGACACACGTGTCAGAGGTGCCCTACTCGAGCCAAGGCACGAACTACGTGATCCGGCCGCGCAATCCAGCCAACCAGTTGACCGTGGCCAAGGTCCTCATCGTGAACCGGAAGTCGTCGAGGGTCTCCCTGCTCATCGACGAGGGTGCAGCAAGCCTGGAGAACCGCCGGCTGGCGCGCTTCGGCCCGGTCAACCCCTTCGGCACGCAGCGACTGGAGGCGGAGGAGGCCTCTTCCGAGGGGAATGAGTATGTGCCGTTCCTGTGGGGCGAGGTCGAGTTGGAGCAGGACAAGCAGCTTGAAGGTTGGATGATCTTCGAGACGCCTCCCCAGCTGGAGCTGTACCAGCTGCGGTGGGACCAGGGGGAGAGCGTATTCGTTCGCTTCTAGTTCCAGGACTCCATGACAAGGCCCGGCAAACGAGGCCCAGAAAACCGGCAGAGCCATCCCTACGTACTCTGGAAGGGTGAATAACGCGCTACAAGCCTTGCGTCCGGAGGGCGGTGTAGCTAAAATAGCGCATTTGGGCACGCTAAACGTGCAGCAGGACGTCAGAATGAGTGATGTGAACACAAACGAGGTGATGATCGAGGCGCAGGAGCTGACCAAGTACTATGGCAGCTTCCTGGCGGTCGAGAACATCAACTTTACGGTGAACCGCGGTGAGATCGTGGGGTTTCTCGGGCCGAATGGCTCGGGGAAGACCACCACGATGCGTATCCTCACCGGCTACATGCCCCCCTCCACCGGGCTGGCGCGCATCGCCGGCGCCAACGTGACCACCGAGTCGCTGGAGGCACGCCGCCACATCGGCTACCTGCCGGAGACGGTGCCGCTGTACACGGACATGCCGGTGGACGAGTACCTGGGCTACATGGGCGCCCTCCGGGGCATGCGGAAGTCACAGATACGCCAGCGCACGGACGAGGTCATCGAGATGGTGCGCCTGGAGGAGTACCGCTCAACCATCATCGGCAAGCTGTCCAAGGGCTACCGGCAGCGGGTAGGGCTGGCCCAGGCCATCCTCCACGAGCCGGACGTCCTGATCCTGGACGAGCCAACCATCGGCATCGACCCGATCCAGGTGGTGGAGACACGAGAAGTCATTCGAGACCTGGGACGGGAGCACACGATCCTGCTGAGCACGCACATCCTGGCGGAGGTGAGCCTCCTCTGCCAGCGTGTCCTCATCATTCACGACGGGGCGCTGGTCGCAGAGGATACCCCGGACAAACTGGCCAGGAGCCTCAGAGGCACTGATCGGCTTGAGCTGGAGGTCCGAGGGCCAGTGGCGGAGGTGACGACAGCCCTCCGCGAGATGCCGGGCGTCACCAACGTGCGGTACTCCGAATCGGGCGACCATCACACGTACACCGTGGACGCCCGGCACGGCGCCGAGCTGACGGAGGACGTGGCACGCCTCATCATCCAAAGGGACTGGGGACTCTTGCGACTAAGCCCCACGGTCATGAGCCTGGAGGAGATCTTCCTCCAGCTGACCACGGGCGAGGAGGAAGCTTAGCCCGTGGGCAACACACTAACGATCGCCTGGAAGGAGACCAAGACCTACTTCTCGTCTCCCATGGGCTACGTGATAGCCGCCGTCTTCCTGGCCCTGACCGGATACCTCTTCGCACAGAGCGTGAGCACTCCGTTCGCCGAGGCGAGCATTCGCAGCTGGATCCTGGACTCGACCCTGCTGTTCACCCTCTGGTCGCCCGTGCTGACCATGAGGCTGCTGGCGGAGGAGCAGAAGCTGGGGACCCTGGAGCTGCTGTTGACCTCCCCGGTGCGGGACTTCGAAATAGTGCTGGGGAAGTACCTCTCCACGCTGGTAATCCTGTTAGGCACGGTGGCCCTCACATCCTTCTACACCCTGCTGCTGTTCCTGTACGGGGACCCGGACCTTGGCCCCATCCTTGCAGGATACCTGGGGCTGGTCCTCTTTGGCGCCGCCACGCTGGCGGTAGGCGTTCTGGCCTCGTCCCTGACCAGCAATCAGATCGTCGCTGCAGTCGTGAGCTTCGGCATTCTTCTGCTGCTCACGCTGCTGGAGCAGGCGGCAGACGTGACTTCCGGGCGAACGGCGCTGATCCTAGAGCAGTCGTCGCTGACGGGGCACTTCCGCGATTTTGCACGGGGGATCATTGACTCGAACAACATCATCTACTACCTGACCTTCATCTCCGTCTTCCTCTTTCTGACGGTCCGAAACCTTGAATCTCGACGGTGGAGATAGCATGGCACACCCCTCTCCAGAGGAACACGAGGACAGCCCCCTCCCCGAGCGCGTCTCGATCTGGGGGCGGGCCCAGAGCATAGCCACGAGCGTAGCCATTCCCCTTGCGATCCTGGGGGGCATTGCGTTCATCGGTGGCGGGGTCATCTACATTGCAGAGGAGGAGCTGCAGGACTTCGCCCTGCTCGTCGTGGCTGTCGGCGGCGGACTGCTGCTGGTCTCCCTGCTGGCATCCTTCGTATCGGTGCGGGCGGCTCTCACGGACACCCGGGGGCGATACGCGACCAACGCCATCGCGATCCTGTTGCTGTTCTTCGCCATAGCGGTCCTGGTGAACTTCATCAGCTTCCAGAACCCGGAGCGAGCGGACACCACCTTCACGCAGCACTTCTCGCTTTCACCCCAAACGGTCCAGGTGCTGGAGGGACTTGACAACGAGGTACGCGCCACGGGCTTCTTCGTTGACGTCCGGCGCGACCAGGTGGCCCTAAAGCAGCAGACGGACGATCTGCTGTCCGAGTTCCAACGCCGGTCCAATAGGCGGTTCACGTACCGCTTCTACGACCCGGAAGAGGAGCCCGCCCAGGCTTCCCGCTACCAGGTGAGCCGCTACCCGACCATCGTGTTCGAGGAGTTGGGGACGGACAACCAGTTCCAGCTGGGCCTGCCTCCCCTCTCGGAGCAGGACCTGACCAGCGCCCTTCTCATCCTGACCGGGGAGAAGCGCAAGAAAGTCTACTTCCTGACGGGACACGGGGAGAAGGACCTGCTGGACACCGACACGCGGAGCACCACGGGCTATCGCCTGGCGGCCGAGGGCATCCTGCGCGAGAACTACCAGCTAGAGCCGCTCAACCTGAGCCAAGAGCGCGCGACCAACTGGCAAGACGACGTGGCGGTCCTGATCATCGCGGGGCCGCAGCGGGAACTCTTCTCGGACGAGTACGAGCAGCTGGACGCATGGCTCCGAGGGGGCGGGCGCGCGCTCTTCCTCCTGGACCCCAGTACGCCGGCAAGTGTACGCCGCCTACTGGAGCCGTTCGGGCTCGAGCTCACGAGACAGGTCATCGTGGACGAAGGAAGCTCGGTCACCGGCGATCCCCGGACTCCTCTTCTGCAGCGGCCCTCCTACACGTTCCGCTCCATTGGAGGCGCCACCACTCAGGAGACTTCACGGAGCAACCCGAGCAAGATCACGGACAACCTGGACGTGACCTTCTTCCCTGAAGCTACGCCCATCAACCTCATCCCAGAGTTCATCGAGGACTCGCGGCGGATCCCTCCCTGGATCCAGTATTACCCATTGGCTTTCAGCAGCGGCGCAAGCTGGGCAACCGAGGACGGCGAACGCACCAGCTTCCTGGAGGACGTGGACGCCCTGGGTCCCCACGCCATAGCCCTGGCCCTGGACGCCTTCTGTCCCGTTGACTCTGAGGAGTGCGAGCGGTTTGCCGCCACACCGGGCGGGACGCTGCCTGAGAAGACCAGCATCGTGGTGTTCGGGGACTCAGACTTTGCGAGCAACCGTTACTTCCCGGCCTACTTCAACTCAGACTTCCTGCTCAACTCGGTCAACTGGCTTGCCGAGGAGTATGAGCTCATAGCCATCCATGCCAAGCCGTTCACCTTCCGGGAGCTGGTGTTGACCCGCCGGGAGTTGAACTTCATGCGGTATGCGAGCTGGTTCTTCCTGCCGGTGAGCATAGGGTTCCTGGGACTCGTGGCCTGGTGGCGGAGGCGATAGCAGCCCCATGAGCATCCGAACAACGTTGGTCTTGGCCCTCATACTCAGCCTCATCGCGGGCTATTTCGGGCTGGCCCAGAACCGGGACTTCGACCTGAGCCCGGAGGAGCAGCCCTGGTTCTACACGGTCACGGAAGACGACATCAACCGCATCTCCATCAACAGCCGAGGAGTCCAGCAGTCGTTCATCAACGTGCCCGGCCAAGCATCCGGCGGGTGGGTGTTCGAGCAGGTGCACGAAATCCCGGTGGACTACGCCCGCTGGGGAGGAGTCACGCTGCTGCTCAGCGGTCCCCGCACCCACCGGCTCTTCGCGGAAGCAGACCACGAGGGGGTCGACTTCGGCCTGGAGGTCCCCCAGACAGTTATCGACATGACGCTGCGGGGCGGTCGCGAGGTACAGCTTTCCCTTGGGAACTGGACGCCGGACAGGGGCTACAACTACTCGGTAAACCGAGGAGACGAACGCCTCTACCTGGTGGACGCCTCCTGGGGTCTGGTGCTGGGAGCCCTGGCGACGAATCCTCCCTTCCCCCCGTGGTACTACAATGTGGGCCCGGAGCGCGCCCGCACAATCATCGTCAACCATGACGGCGAGGAGGCCTCCTTCTTCTTCGAGCTGGTCAGCAAGCGGTGGCACATCTCCGGAGAGCGAAGCATCATGGCCGAGCCGAGGTACTGGGCCGACGTCTATCCGCACCTGGGAGGCCCCGCGGACCTGCAGATCGTGAAGGACAGCATCGGGCTGGACGAGTTCGCGGAGTACGGCCTCGACGATCCCGTCACCCTCGTAACGGCCGTGGTTGCGCCGCCCGCAACGGTGGAGGAGGGCGCACGCCGCATCGAAATGGAGATCGGCTCGGCGCTGCCTGACGACTCCGGCTACTACGCAAAGGTGCGAGGCCAGCCGTACCTCCTCTCCGTGGACTCCGCCTGGTACAACGCGATGGTGAACCTGATCCTCAATCCGCCTCCGCCGGACCCCGAGGACCAGTAGTCGCGAGCCCGACGGTCTTCGCCGTCAGCTTGCACCCGCGTTCGACGCCCGCTAGACTTCGCTGAGCGTTGCCCCCCGGAGGACCCATGCGCGGAGAGATCCTTGCCTGTGGCACCGAGTTGCTCATGGGCGAGATTGTCGACACCAACTCGGCCTATCTCGCCGCCCGGCTGCCAGCCACCGGGGTACAGATCCAGCACGTCAGCCTGGTAGGCGACCGCATGGAGGACCTGGTGGAGGCCTTCAAAACGGGCGCAAAACGCTCGGATGTGATCCTCACCACCGGGGGCCTGGGTCCGACGCCCGACGACCTGACCCGCGAGGCAATAGCCGCCGCGTTGGGCGAGGAGCTAGAGGTAGACCCTCAACTCCTGGCACACCTGAAGCGCACCTTCCAGGCCCGCGGCACGGCCATGCCGGAGGGGAACATCAAGCAGGCTACGCGCATCCCTTCCGCTCAGAGCCTGCCCAACCCCATGGGGACAGCGCCCGGCTGGTGGGTGGAGAAGGACGGCCTGACCATCGCGGCCATGCCAGGGGTCCCGCCGGAGCTGGAGCGGATGTGGCTGCACGAGGTAGCGCCACGGCTGCGCCAGCGCCAGCAGGGCGTGGTCATACTCTCCCGAACCCTCAAGACTTTCGGATACGCAGAGTCGGCCATCAGCGATCAGCTCCACTCCCTCTTCGGTCGGGAGAACCCCTACCTGGGCATCTACGCCAAAGTGGACGGCATCCAGCTTCGCATCATCGCCCGGGGGGAGACGGAGGCCGAGGCCCGACAACTCCTGAAACCGCTGGAGGCGGAAATCCGACGTATCCTCGGACCCGCCATCTGGGGAGTGGACGACGAGACGATGGAGGCGCGCCTGGGGGACCTGCTCCGGCAACGAGGCATGAGTCTCACAGTCATGGAGTCGTGCACAGGCGGCCTGCTGGCCAGCGTCATCACGGACGTCCCAGGAAGCTCGGACTACTTTCTCGGCGGCATTGTCACCTACGTCAACGAGGCGAAGAGCGCCCACGGGGTAGACCCGGCCCTCATCGAACAGCATGGAGTGGTGAGCGCGCCCGTAGCCGAGGCGATGGCGCAGGCAGTCAGGACCCGGTTCGGGGCAGACGTGGGCGTGGGGATCACGGGCGCGGCCGGCCCCGACGCCCTGGGGGATGCGGCGCCTGGCACCGTGTATACGGGCGTCGCCTGGGAGGGGGGCGCGGCGAGCACGAGCAATCGCTATCCGCCCAACCGCCCGTTGGTGAAGCGCCGCGCTGTGGGCCAGGCGCTGCTCCTGGTCTACCGAACGCTGCTGGAGCACGGGCCCTAGGGCTTACCCGCCCCATCAGCTTGCCCGCCAGCCGTGCGCCCTCGTATACTAGCTACGAAGAGAACGAAAGACGGACGCAGGTGCTCTCGTGAAGGTTGGAATCCTCAACGTAACGGGCTACGCCGGAGCTGAGTTGGCGCGCATCCTCTACCTGCACCCAGAGGTGGAGATTGCGGCGGTGACGGGCCGGAGCGCGGCGGGGCAGAGGCTGCCTGATGCCGTTCCCCACCTGTGGAAGCTGGACCTGCCCATCACCAGCCGCATGGAGGAGTCGGTTGACCTGGTCTTCTCCAGCCTGCCCAGCGGCGCAAGCGCCGAAGCCCTGGCACCGCTGGTGGACGAAGGCGTGCGGGCAGTTGACATCGCCGCGGACTTTCGGATTCGAGACCCGGCGGGGTTCAAGGCAGCCTACAAGATGGAGCACCCGGCGCCTCATCTGCTGCCGCGGGCCGTGTACGGACTGCCGGAGATCCATCGGCCGCGCCTGAGCGGCGCCGACCTCGTCGCCAACCCCGGCTGCTACCCGGAGGCGTCCATCCTGGCGTTGGCGCCGGCGGTGCAGGCAGGGCTGGTGGAGGACGACATCATCATCGACGCGAAGTCGGGGGTTTCCGGCGCCGGTCGCGGGAGTATCACGTCGGACCCGATGTACCACTTCGCCGAGGCGAACGAGAACGTGCTGGCATACGGTCTGGAGGGCCACGGCCACCAGCCTGAGATCGCCCAGGAGCTGGCCGGATTGGCCGGGGCCGAGAGCGCCCGCGTCACGTTCGTCCCGCACCTGATCCCGATGACACGGGGCATTTTCGCCACCTGCTACGCACCCCTGCGAGACCCGAGCACAACCAAGGAGCAGGTGCAGCAGGTCTACCGCGCCTTCTACGCCGATGAGCCCTTCGTTCGGGTCCTCGATGGCTCGCCGAGGACGAAGCAGACGGCGGGGTCCAACCTGTGCCTGGTCCACGCCACGGTGGACGCGCGAGCGGGTAGGCTGATAGCGGTGAGTTGCCTGGACAACCTGGTGAAGGGCGCCGCGGGCCAGGCGGTGCAGAACATGAACCTCATGCTGGGACTGCCGGAGACGGAGGGCCTGGAAGCCCTGGCCCTCTACCCATAGTACGCATTCGACTGGAGGCTTCGACCTCCTGCCTGCCCCCATAGTCTAGCGGCCTAGGACGCCACCCTTTCAAGGTGGAGATCGCGGGTTCGAATCCCGCTGGGGGCACTTGAGGGCTATCTCCGAGCACCCTTCGGCGGCAGCCCACCCCAAAGCACTCAGCCGAATATGGTAGAGTGAAGCAGACCAAGGCGCGTGTCCCATTTCGGCGCGTTCGCAGTACGCCCGGATAGGGGGAGGCTATGGCTAACGCAGAGAGGGTCCTCACCAAGACGGAGCGCAACCTGTGGAACGCCATCGTGGCGGAGGCCCTTGCCCACCTGAAGTACTCCGCCTACGCGATGAAGGCCCTGGAAGAGGGACACCCGGAGGTGGGCCAGATCTTCCAGGAGGTCGCGGGCGCTGAGACGATCCACGGCGTAAACCACCTGAGAGTCGTTGGCGACATCAAGTCCTCACGGGAGAACCTGGAAAGCGTCATAAGCGGCGAGTCGAGGGAGTTCGCAACCCTGTACCCGCGCATGATCCGTGAGGCCATGGACGAGGATCGCCACGATGCGGCCCAGACCTTCGCCGTGGCCATGGACCGGGAGATCCAGCACCTGGAGTCCTTCAGCCGCTCCCTGGAGGAGCTCAACGCGAAGGTGACCGCCCAAGCCGCGGCACTGAAGCAACAGCCAGACATCGGCCGCTTCACACAGGTCTCGGAGCGCCAGGAGACGCCGGCCCCGCGACCGCCGGACAACTATCCCAAGGCGGTCCAGGAGATGGCGGGCGAGCGGCAGCGCGTGGCGGCCTTCGGGCGGATCCGGGAGGTGGTCTTCGGGGCGCAGGACGGCGTGCTGAGCACAGCGGTGCTGGTAACGGCCGTGGCAGCCGGAGTGACGGATACGGTCACCATAATCATTGCGGGGCTGGCCGCGGCGCTGGCGGGCATGATCTCCATGGGCAGCGGCAGCTACCTTGGCTCGAAGGCCCAGCGGGACGTCTACCTGGCGGAGATCGAGAAGGAGGCCAAGGAGCTGGAGGAGAACCCCGCGGAGGAGCTGGCCGAGCTGGTCTTCATATACCACCAGCAAGGACTGAGCTATCGCCAAGCCCGAGAGATGGCCGACCACATTTCGTCAGACAAGGACCTCTGGCTGCGCACGCTGGTGGAGAAGGAACTGGGCATCAACCCGGACCTCCTCCAGAGCCCGGTCAAAGACGGCCTGACCATGGCCGGAGCCTTCATCGCCGGGGCGGCCGTTCCGCTCATCCCCTACCTGCTGGCGGCGGCGGACGTCATCGACCGGGGTCCGGCCATCGTTGCGTCCGTCGCGGCGGCGCTGACGGGCCTGTTCTTGATCGGCCTGGGCAAGGGCCGGCTCATCCAGAAGTCGCCGCTGCTGCAGGGCCTAGAAGTCCTGGGCATCGGCGCTGCAGCGTCAGGCGTCGGCTACCTCTTGGGCGAAGGGATTTCGCGACTCTTCGCATAGCCCGGCAGGGAGGTCAACATGGCGACCAGCAACAGCCCCCAGACGCAGACGGCACTGCGCGGCCCCACCTTCCAGGAGGTGCTGCAGGCCCGCAAGGCCATTCGACCGTACCTTCGCCCCACGCCGGTGGTGAGCTACCCGGCCCTCAACGCCTACGTCGGCGCTGAGGTTTATGTCAAGCGTGAGGACACTCAACCCATCAGCTCCTTCAAGGTCCGGGGCGGGATCAACCTCCTCGTGAACCTGTCGGAGGAAGAGCGCTCCCGGGGGCTCGTCACGGCCTCCTCCGGCAACCACGGGCAGTCCATCGCCTACGCGTGCCGCCTATTCGGGGCGCGGTGCGTCGTGGCACTGCCGGAGGGAGCGAACCCGACCAAGGTGGAGGCGATGCGCGGCTTCGGCGCGGAGGTCCTCTTCCACGGCCGCGCCTTCGACGACGCCCGGCTCTACGCCGAGCGGCTGGCGCGCGAAGAGGGCCTGTACTACGTGCACGCTGCCAACGAGCCACGGCTCATCGCCGGGGTCGCCACGGAGACGCTGGAGCTGCTGGAGGAGGCGCCGGACCTAGACGTGCTCTTCGTGCCCCTGGGGGGCGGCAGCACGGCGACCGGCGCGTGCACGGTGGCGAAGACCGTGAGTCCGCAAACGCGGGTCGTGGCGGTACAGTCGGCGCAGGCACCGGCGGCCTACCTCTCCTGGAAGGAGGGGCGCATCGTTGAGGCGCCGATGGAGTCGGAGGCCGAAGGCCTGGCAACCGGCATGGGGTACGAGCTGCCGCAGCGCATCCTTCGGGAGCTGCTGGACGACTTCGTCCTCGTGGACGACAGCGAGCTGTGGCAGGCCGTGGCAGTGTACCTGGACAAGTGCCACGCGCTGTCGGAGCCGGCTGGGGCGGCGGCCCTGGCGGGGGCGCTGAAGCTGCGGGAGGATATCGCGGGGAAGAAGGTGGGGGTCATCCTCAGCGGGGCGAACATCACGATGGCGCAGCTCCGCAAAGCCCTCAGTCACGCTCCGGCGGGAAGCGATTGAAGGGTTGCGCTACCAGAGGAGGCCCCGCAACCGTTTCGAGCGGCGAGCGCAGCGGAACGCCGGAGGCCCGTCCCGCCGTCGTGCGCTGACTTGGGGGCTGGCGATCCTGCTCGTCGTTGCGGTTGCCATCGCCGTCGCGAGAGTGCTGCCGTGACGGAATCTGGCGCTAGGGAGACTGCGAGGGTTGGGGGCGGCGAAGGGGCTGTCCACTCCTATACGTAGCGACTCGCCAGAGCCACTCTGCAGGTCCAAACAGGAAGCCGCTCAACCACGCTTTCGACCACCATACCTGGAGCGCCCACACGGCGAGCACGAAGGCCAAGACCGCACCCCTGTTCACAAAGTCCGCGTCCCCCAGCAAGACCGTGAGAACCAGCACGCCCAACACGGTCTGCGCCAGATAGTTGGTCAGCGCCATTCGCCCAACTGCGCGCAGACGCTCCCTGAGCCAGGAGTCCGCCCGGTTGTTCCACAGGATGATGAGGCTCATGTATCCCAGTGCAAAGGGAATCGTTCCGAGTGTGTTGGGAATCTGGCCGATGAAGGCGATCTCGCGTGAGTAGTCGTTCACCGCAGTGATGATGACGCCGGTGGCGGCCAGGGGTACGCCGACCGCAAGCCCGACCACGGCGGTCCGTCGATACGTCCCTGCAGGCAGAGCGCCGTTCATAAAGCCCGTTCGATACAGGCCGGCACCCACGAGAATCAGCCCCAACCCCCGGAGGAAGTAGCCAAGGAGGAAGACACCTTCAATATCCTCTGCATCCGAAGCCTCGCCCGGCGTCCACCGACCGGCCAACGATGCGCCGGTCGTGTTGGCCATCTGCTGGGCAAGGAATGCACAGGCAACGGATAGCCCGAAGACAACCACCCCAACGGAGATGAGGGCCCGATTCGGCAGCTTTCGCAGTGCAAGCAGGAAGACCGACGACAGGGCATAGACCATCAGGACGTCGCCGTCCCACAGCCAGAAGTGGAGGATGCCGATCAGGAGGAGCAGCACATTTCGCCACAGGTTCAGCAGCAGTGCGCTCTTTCCCTTGCTAGCGGCCCGGTCGATGAAGAGGACCATCCCCGCGCCAAAGAGCATCGAGAACAACGCCATGAACTTCTGGTCGACGAAGACCTCCCCGAAGATGCCCACAGCCCAATCGAGCCACGTCTCCGAGCCGCCCGCGCTCAGGTTGAAATAGGGCGCAGCGCCGAACCTGAAGGAAACAGCATTCATCAGCAGAATGCCGAGCACCGAAACCCGCGTATCAGGTCGAGGCTGGTTATGCGCGCGGTCTCGCGGACGGGACCGGAGTCGCTGGTCGGAGACGGCGTCACCAAGAGACCTCTCCTTGGCCCTCGGAGGGATGGACTGATTCACTCCCGCACGGGCGCTACCGAGAATACCGGCACTTGACATTGTGATGGCCGGACACGCATAGTGGAAGCGCTTCCCATCGGCCCTGAGCGCCACTATGAGGCGCCTGGGTGGGAAGCTCTGAGACGGGAGCTGGAGACAGGCCGGCTGAGAGGCCCCGGCGGACCGGGGCGACCGTCAGAACCTGACCTGGGTAATGCCAGCGCAGGGACCGCCTCGCAGCCGTTGCGAGGAACGCTGACGCCGCTGGCAGGCCAGCGGCGTTTCTGTTTTCGGAGGGGGAGGCATGGAAGACAATCTGGTCATCGCCGGGCAGACGTTCGCATCCCGGCTCATCCTGGGCACAGGGCGCTATCGCTCCCACGACGACATGGTGGCGGCGCTGGAGGCCTCCGGCGCTGAGATGATCACCGTGACGACGCGCCGCCTGCCCCTGGACCGGCCCGACGAGAAGAGCATCCTGGACTACATAGACCAGGACAGGTATACGATCCTGCCCAACACGGCCGGCTCCCGAACGGTGGAGGAGGCGGTCTTCGCCGCCAAGCTGGGGCGGGAGGTCACGGGCTCCTCATGGGTCAAGCTGGAGGTGCAGCCCGACCCGTCGTTCCTCTTCCCGGACCCGGCAGGCACGCTTCGGGCAGCAGAGATCCTGCTGCAGGACGGGTTTGTGGTGCTCCCCTACATCCACGCAGACCCGGTGCTGGCGCAGCAGCTCGAGGACCTGGGATGCGCGACGGTGATGCCGCTGGGCTCAGCTATCGGCTCGGGGCAGGGCATCCACACCGCCGAGGAGGTGCGGATCATCCTCGGCCGGGCCCAGGTGCCGGTGGTCGTGGACGCGGGTCTTGGGGTCCCTTCGGACGCGTCGCAGGCGATGGAGATGGGCGCTGACGCCGTTCTGGTGAACACGGCCATCGCCCAGGCCCACGACCCGGCGCAGATGGCGAAAGCCTTCCGGCTGGGCGTGGAGGCAGGTCGCATGGCCTACCTCGCGGGCCGCATCCCGAGGAAGGAGTACGCCGAGGCGAGCAGCCCCACAGTCGGCGTGCCCCAGACCGCAGCCCCTTCGTCGTCGAGGTAGCCATGCCGCGGCTTCCGGAGCCCTGCCTGGCACTGGTCACCGACCGCCACCTCTCCCTGCCGGGACACACCCTCGCAGTGGCGGCATCGGCGGCGTGCGACGGCGGTCTAGACATGGTGCAGGTCCGGGAGAAGGACCTGCCGGGCGGCGCCCTGCTAACGCTGGCCCAAGAACTCCGCGAGGCGACCCGCGGCCGCGCACTCCTGACCATCAATGAACGGGCCGACGTAGCCTTAGCCTGCGAGGCCGATGGCGTGCAACTCGGCGAGGAAGCGCTGCCGGTGGAGGAGGCCCGACGCCTGCTGGGGGAAGACGCACTCATTGGGCGATCGGTGCACAGCGTGGCGGGAGCGGTGGAGGCGGAGGCGGCGGGAGCGGACTTCCTGCTGGTGGGCCCCATCTTCGCGACGCCCTCGCACCCCGAGAGCCTCGGCGCGGGGACGGCACTGCTGGAGCAGGTCCGTCGCGCGGTCGCGGTCCCGTTCCTGGCCATCGGGGGTGTGGACGCGTCGAACATCGAGGAAGTTGCTCGTGCAGGCGCCAGCGGGGCAGCAGTCGTCCGTGCCGTGCTCACGGCCCCGGACCCTGCCCAGGCTGTCGCAGAGCTGCGTGCGGCCTTCCTCCGGGGCCTAAGCCCGGCCGTTGCAGGCCCGGACCCGGCCACCATCACGGTCGTCGTCAACGGGGAAGAGCGGCAACTGGCACAGCCGCTCCGTCTGCCGGAGTTCCTGGAGAGCCTTGGCGTGCGGGCCCGATTCACCGCTGTGGCCTACAACGGCGACGTCCT
The DNA here is from genome assembly GCA_965249315.1 of Dehalococcoidia bacterium. GTDB lineage: Bacteria > Chloroflexota > Dehalococcoidia > Lucifugimonadales > UBA1127 > CBDBGD01. The sequence continues at coordinate 739,796 of OZ252225.1, forward strand.
TCGGAAAGAGGAGCACCCAAACATCGCCCTGAAGGACGGCGATGTGCTGGAGCTCGTGCGGCCGGTGGGCGGGGGGTAGGCGGCATTGCCGCTCTTGCTAGCGGTGTTGGGCCCCGGCCCTGCGTTCCGGCTCAGAGGCCGGAATGAAGAACATGCAAGGGTCTCGGGAGGAGGAGAGGGATGCGCTGGTACGTGCTGAAGCCCCTGGCGGCGGTCCTGGGGTGGCTCATCGCGCTGCTGGAGCTGAAGATTGCGCTCCTGGGGGCCGTGCGGTTCTTCCTTCTCACCGGGGCGAGTCCACGCTACGTGCTGGAGCGCAAGCGCTGGTACGAAGGTTCCATGCTGGGCCGAAAGATGGGCCTGGCGGACCTGGTCGCGTTCGGAGCGTGGCACGCACGGGTGGAACGCGGGGGGTAGGAGGACACCAGCCGGCGCTCGTGGGATCCCGCCCGACGGACGGCTGGCGTGAGGGAGAGCAGTGGAAATGTCCTCGCCAGGCCGGACGACTTTCCGCGAGTCCGTGCCAAGAGAGCCCAAAAGGAGCTTGTTGACATCTCGAGGAGGAAGAACTTAGTCTCTGCGTGCACATCCGCGCATGAGGGAGCCTATGCGTCAGCATTGCTACAGCGTGGTTAGCGGCCTTTAGGTCGCCTCCGTGGAACCCTTCACCACTCTTTCGGCCTCGACGTTTCCCCTTACGCGCGCAACCCGCGCCCCTCTTTCTTCGTAGCATCAAGTGGAGGTGTTGCTATATCCGCGAAAGTCGGCTACGTAGAACTCACGCTCACATTCAGCCGTGAGGAGGGGAAGTGGGTTGGGCTGTGTGACGAACTGGGGGTCAGCACCTATGGGAGGAACCTCGAACAGGTTGAGGATGATCTAAGACTGTTGGTGATTGAGTTCCTCAATCTGCTAGAGGAGTCTGGGGAGCGAGAGCGTTTGTTCCGGGAACGTAAAATCCAGGTGACCACCGCAGAACCAACTATTCAGGTGGTCCAGATGCCGAACCGGAATGTCAGTCAGACAAACCGCCAGTACTTCCGGCCGGGCGTCTTCAAGCTCCCCGGAGGCGCCCCTGTTGCCCCCGTTTAAAAGGGACATAACCGGCAAGAGGCTCATTACCCTTCTCCTCTTTGACGGCTGGACATACAAGAGACCCGCGGCACCCGGGCATTGGCTTGAGAAACGAGTAGGCGGCAGAACAAGGCACACAACAGTCAAAGACACGCGAGAACGCATTCCCCCCACTACTCTTGGCGCGATCCTTGGGCCCACTCAGACAGGACTAGGCACATCGGGGTTCAGAGAACTGGAAGAGAGATACAGGAACCGCCGCAAGAAGGGCCCCGATGCGTAACCGGGGCCCTTTCTCGCAAACGAGGCAGCTATCCGAACCCCTTTGAAAGCGCCCCGGGACTCCTATCAATGGCTTCATTGCTGAGCACTGCGTCCGACACGTACGCACTGCTCGCGTGAGGGCCCGCGGTTGACGCCTCTCCGGCGTGCTGACATACTTGCTCCGAAATTCCCGCCGCCGAGGTTGCCTAGTGCCTTCCCGCATTGCCATCGTGGGCGCAGCCGAGTCTGACGAGATCGGCCACGTCCCGGACAAGTCGGCGCTCCAACACCACGCGGAGGCCGCCTACAACGCCCTGGAAGACGCGGGGCTCACCAAGGCGGACGTGGACGGCGTCTTCACCGCGGGCTACTCCACGCTGCTGACCGCAGAGTACATGGGCATTCAGCCTCGCTACACGGACTCTACGTCCGTTGGCGGCTCCTCCTTCGTCATCCACGTGGCCCACGCAATGGCGGCCATCCAGGCCGGATACTGCGAGGTAGCGCTCATCACCCACGGCCAGACCGGCTACTCCGGCAGGGGGTTGGGGGGAGCGCCGGACCCCACCCAGCCATCGGCGCAGTACGAGGCCCCCTACGGGATCATGGGCGCTCCGATAAGCTACGCCCTGGCCTGCTCGCGCTACATGCACGAGTACGGCGAGGAGCGGACCAGACAGGCTATGGCAGAGATCGCCGTGTCGACTCGAAAGTGGGCCCAGCTCAACCCGAAGGCATTCATGCGCGACCCGATGAGCTTCGACGACTACCACGCCTCTCGCTGGATCGCGTGGCCGTTCCACCTGCTCGACTGCTGCCTGGTGACCGACGCGGGCGGCGCGGTGGTCGTGACGACGGCCGAACGGGCCGCGTCCTGTCGCAAGAAGCCGGTCTGGGTGCTGGGGGCCGCGGAGGGCCACGACCACAGCATGGTCAGCCAGATGCCGTCCTTCACGTCGCTCATCGCCCGAGAGACGGGGCCGCGGGCCCTGGCCGGGGCCGGGGTCACCCACCAGGACCTGGACCTGACCATGATCTACGACTCGTTCACCTACACCGTGTTGCTGAGCCTGGAGTCGCTGGGGTTCTGCGGGCCGGGAGAGGGCCCAGACTTCGTGGCGGGACAGCGCACGGCTCCCAGCGGGGAATTCGCCCTGAACACCAACGGTGGAGGCCTCTCGTACACGCACACGGGCATGTACGGGATGTTCCTCCTCGTCGAGGCGGTGCGGCAGCTCCGGGGTGAGGCGGGCGACCGGCAGGTGCACGCGCAGGGAGGCGGGGCCGGCCCGGCGAAGCTGGCGCTGGTCAACGGCACCGGCGGCTCGCTCTCATCGACGGGCACGGCGATCCTGGCTGGAGACTAGCGCATGCCGACAACGCCAACACCGCCCCCACCTCCCAAGCCCCTCCCGCGGGTCCAGCCGGAGTCGGCCTACTACTGGGAGAAGTGCCGCGAGCACGAGCTGTGGCTGCGACGCTGCGGAGACTGCGAGACAGCCTATTTCTACCCCCGGCCGATCTGCCCGCACTGCTTCTCTCGGAACACGGAGTGGGTGCGCAGCAGCGGCCGGGGCACGGTGTACGCCTTTGCCATTGTGCATCGGGCGCCGCCGGCGTTCCGGCCGGAAGCGCCCTACGTGGCAGCGATCGTAGAGCTGGAGGAGGGCCCCCGGATGCCGACGAACCTGGTGGAGGTGGAGCCGGACACGGCACACGTCCGCTGCGGCATGGCGGTGGAAGTGCTCTTCCGGGAGGCGAGCTCCGAGATCAGCCTGCCGGTGTTCCGTCCAGCGTCGTAGCCACCCGCCGGGAAGCCATCCCTTCACGCCTCGTCGTGGCGACGCGCCATCGTAGATAGGCTTCGTAGAAGCCTATCGCAAGAAGCCCCACCACCAAGCCCCCCAGCGCGTCCATGACGTAGTGGTTCCCGGTGATGACGATGGAGAAGAAGTGCACGCCGGGATACAGGACTCCGACCACCTTGAGCCAGAGCGGACCGAGCCGGAAGAAGAGCGCGCCGAACAGGAAGGTCCAGGCGAAGTGCATGCTGGGCATGGCGGCCAGGCTGTTGTAGACGAGGTCCATCTCTGAGCCGCCGTAGTAGGGCAGCCCGTAGTAGGTCTGGATGGTGTCCACAAGACCCATCATGCGGGGAGGCGCTACGGGGAAGAGGGCGAAGACGCAGACGGCAAGGGCTAGGCTGATGACCAGCAGGTTTCGGAAGTAGACGTACAGGTCGCGGTGTCGGAGGTACATGAGGACAGCCACTGGCGCCATGGTGGGCCAGAAGGCCAACAGGTAGTACCAGTTGAAGGCGAGGACCACGGGCACGCCGGCATCCAGGGCCCAGCCTTGCCAGGCGGTCTCCCAGCCAATGCCAAGCTGCGCGGAGAGGTCCATGACCCTCTGGGCGTTGATCGCGGCGCCGTCTCGCAGCGCTGCGAAGAGGACGCGCGGCACGAGGAGATAGAGGCCGTACGCGCCGAGGACGATCGCCACCTCGCGCGCAGGGACGCGAGCAACCGCGAGAGCGCCGGAGAGGTCGGGGAGGCGGGGGATGCGCCAGGGCGGGGAGAGAACGCGGCTATCCAGTCCGAGGCGCAAGCCCAGACTGTGCCAGAAGAGGCGTAGCGAATCGGGCCTAAAGCCCGGTGGTACAGCGTGACGCATCTCGGCTATCGACATATATGATAAACGCGAAGGCCACTGGTTGCCCAGTCAATCCACCCACGAAAATCCACTGCCGTCCGCCGCCCTAGCCTCCCGCCGGGCCACCGCCCAGGCCTGGCTCAGTCATCCCCTCAGGGTCGAGGATGTCGTCAAGCTGCGCCTCGGAGAGGTCGGTGGCTTCGCGGGCGACTTCCCGAATCGTGCGCCCGGACTCGGCGGCCTTCTTGGCGACCTCCGCCGCCTTGTCGTAGCCGATGGCCGGCGAAAGGGCCGTGCCCAGCATGAGCCCGCGCTCCACCATCTCCGGCCCTCGGGCCGTGGCCGCAAGGCCCTGGACGCACTGGACAGCCATGTTGCGGCACGAGGCGGCCAGCAGGGAGATGGACTGCAGGAGGTTGTGGGCCGCGACGGGCATCATGGTATTGAGCTCCAAGTAGCCACCCTGGCCGGCCGCGACGACCGCGGCGTCGTTGCCGAGCACTTGGGCAACGGCCTGAATGGCCGACTCGGCGATAACGGGGTTGACCTTGCCCGGCATGATGGAGGAGCCGGGCTGGACCTCCGGCAGAGCCAGCTCGGCGAGGCCGGCGCGAGGGCCGGAGCCGAGCCATCGGATGTCGTTGGCGATCTTGTGCAGGCTGACGGCGATGGTGCGCAGCGCGCCGCTCGCGGCGACGACGCCGTCAAGGGTGCTCTGCGCCTGGAAGTGGTTGTCCGTCTCCCGGACGGTGACACCGGCCATCTCGGAAATCAACGTGCAGGCCCGACCGGCGAACTCCGGGTGGGCGTTGACGCCGGTGCCCACAGCGGTGCCGCCCAGGGCGACCTCGGCCAGCTCCTTCGCCGCGTACTCCGCGCGACCCAAGGCCCGCTCCATCTGGCCGGCGTAGCCCCATAGCTCCTGCCCAAGGCGGACGGGCGTCGCGTCCTGGAGATGCGTGCGTCCGGTCTTGATGACGGGCCAGAACTCCTCCGACTTGGCCTTCAGCGCGTCCCGCAGGGCCACCACCGCAGGGACCAGCTCCTCCCTGATAGTGATGAGGGCCGCCAGGTGGATGGCGGTGGGGATGACGTCGTTGGAGGACTGGCAGGTGTTGACGTGGTCGTTGGGGTGGACCAAGCGGGAGCCGCGGTCGCCGCCCAGCAGCTCCGTGGCCCTGTTGGCGATGACCTCGTTCGCGTTGGTGTTGGTGGAGGTGCCGGAGCCGGTCTGGAAGATGTCCACGACGAAGTGGCCGTCCAGAGCGCCATCGACGACCTCCTGGGCCGCGCTCACGATGGCGTCGCCGAGGCCGGGGTCGAGCAGGCCGAGGTCCATGTTCGCCCGGGCAGCGGCCAGCTTGACGAGGCCGAGAGCCTGGATGAAGCGACGGGAAAAGCGCAGGTCGCTGATGGGGAAGTTCAGCACGGCCCTCATGGTGGAGGCGCCGTAGTAGGCGTCCTCCGGCACCTCCATGGGGCCCATGGAGTCTCGCTCAGTCCGTACCCTGCCGTTGATGGTCATGGTTCATGCCTCCTTGAAGGGGGCCGCGTATGCGCGGCGAGCTTTCGAGACGTTGGGGGCAGAGCTTTGCAAAGGTCAGGCCGATGCCGGTTGGCCGCGGCGGAGGCGGCTATCACCCATAGTTCGGCCGCAGGTACTCAGCAACGGAGGTCTCGGGGACCCCAGCCACAATCAGCAGACTAGCAACTTCGGGCAGACGGGCCCGGCAGGAGAGCCCAACCCCGCAGACGTCACGAATGGCGTCCACCGTAGCTGCGCCCTGGTCGATGGCCTCCTGGATCTCCCGGTCCGAAACCCAGTGGCACATGCAGACGATCACCGCCACCCTCCGCATTGCCCCAAGCTCAACGGAGCACTAACGGTACCGAATAGGGCAGAGCGTGTCAACGCGCATGGGCCCCCGGTACGGACAGCACTACGACGATGAGGGTGCGGGGACGTCCGGGAGCCAGCCGCGGGGCCTCGGCCCCCAGTCGAGGGGCATAGGCTCCCCACCACGGACTGTGAGGGCAGGAGCCAGGGCCTGCTGCCCCCGAAGCATCACACCCATGCAGTCTCGGAACAGAAAGTCACCCTCCAGCCGCTCCAGCACTGTGACGTCGGCCTCCCGGCCAGGGGCCAGCGAGCCCAGCGTTTCGGTCATGCCAAGGGCGCGGGCCGGGTTGGCTGTGGTCATGCGGACCACCTGCTCTAAGGAGAAGCCCAGGGCCAAGGCCTTCGACATGATCTCCGGGAGGCTACCCACGGTGGTATGACGGCCGGGGCGGGTCATGTCGGTGCTGAGGCAGTCGGGGTAGACGCCCTGGTCCAGCAGCCGCCGCGCCGTATCGAAGCTGAAGTTGAACCGGCCGTGGGCGCAGTCCATGGAGACGCCGCGTGCGGCCGCCTCTGCGACCTCGGGCCAGGCGCGGCCGTTGGGGTCGAGGAGGTTGGCCTGCTGCCCAGTGAAGAAGTGGGTCACGATGTCTCCGGGCTCCATCAGGTCGAGCATGGCCCGCGTGACGGAGGCGTCCACCTCCTTGTCGGGGTCGCCGATGTGGACCATGAGGCGGGTGCCGCTCTCCCTGGCGGCGCGACGCGCGGTTTTCACGGCCTCCGCGCCAAGTGCGTGGACGCCCGCGCCGACCAGACGGACCTTGACTCCCTGGGCCATGGAGCGATAGGTCTCGATGGTCTCAATGACACCGTCCGGGTCCATGTCCCCCGGAGCCCGAAGCTCCGGCATGAAGGCCAGCCCGGTGCGCACAATGTGGACCATGCACAGCACGCGGGTCCTAACGTTCGCGGCGATGTAGCGGGCAATGGCCGGGAAGGTGTGGGAGCCGGCGCTCCCCGCGTCGACGACGGTGCACACGCCGGAGAGGACTCCGGCGATGTCCGGGTGGACGCCGGAGGGGGTCATGCCGTCGGAGATGTGGCAGTGGAGGTCGATGAGGCCGGGGACGACCAGACGGCCGTCGAGCTCGATGACGCGCCGTGCTTCGTCGGGACTGATGCTGGGGGCGACGCGGGCGATTCGGCCGGCCAGGACCCCCACGTCCAGGGCGCCGCGGAGGCCCGCTCCAGGGTCGAGGACCTCACCGCCGCGGAGGAGGAGATCGTACATGGGCATCACACGCTCCATGGCGGCCGCCTAGGACGCCGCGACCTGGCGCCGCTTGCCGACTTCCCCGCGAATGAACTCCGCGACCTCGCCGGTGGTGGCGCCCGGCCCGAAGACCCCCGTCACGCCAAAGCGCTGCAGGGGAGGCCGGTCCTCGTCCGGGATGATGCCGCCAAGGACAATCACCACGTGGCCCATGTCCCGCTCCTGGAGTCCCTCCGTGATGAGGGGGACGAGCTCCATGTGTGCCCCCGAGAGGATAGAGAGGCCTACGACGTCGACGTCCTCCTGGACGGCCGCCTCCACGATCATCTCCGGGGTCTGGCGAATGCCGGTGTAGACCACCTCCATGCCGGCGTCGCGCAGGGCACGAGCGATGACCTTTGCCCCGCGGTCGTGCCCATCCAAGCCAGGCTTGGCGACCAGCACGCGGATGACGTCGCGCACGGCCTACTCCTTCTCGACGAGCTCTATGAGGACGCCGCGGGTGGCCCGGGGATGGAGGAAGGCGATGGTGCCCGCCGCGCCCTTGCGGGGAGCCTTGTCGATGAGCTCCACGCCCGCATCCTGGAGCGCCGCCAGCCGCGCGCCAATGTCCTCCACCTGGAAGGCGACGTGGTGGAGCGCCTCTCCGCGGCGCTCGATGAAACGGGCGATGCTTCCGTTGGGGTCGGTGGGCTCGATGAACTCGAGCCGGGTGGTCCCGACGGACAGGAGACAGGCACGGACACCCTGGTCCGGCACCTCTTCGACAGGCGCCGGGCCAAGGTCAAAGAGCTTGCGGTAGAGGTCCATGGCCTCCTGGACGCTCTTGACGGCGATGCAGACGTGGTCCAGGTGCCTTACGGTGCAGGGGACCGTTCCATCAGCCACGAGGCTAGCCGTGGGCCCGCCCAAGGACGTGCCGGGCGATGACCATGCGCTGCACCTCCGAGGTCCCTTCGTATATCTCCATGACCTTTGCGTCCCGGTAGAGTCGCTCGACGGTCGCGGGCTTGAAGTAGCCGAGCCCGCCGTGGACCTGCACGGCCTGGTTGCTGCACGAGGTGGCCACACCGGAGGCGTAGAACTTTGCCATGGAGGCCTCCTTGATGAAGGGCAACCCTGCGTCTCGGCGCACGGCTGCATTCCGCACCAGGAGGCGCGCCGCCTCTACCTGCGTCGCCATCTCCGCCAGCTTGAACTGGATGGCCTGATGGTCGGCGATGGGCACGCCGAAGGACTTGCGCTCCTTGGCGTAGCTAGTGGCCGCCTCCAGGGCGCCCTGGGCGATGCCGACGGCCTGGGCCGCGATGCCGATTCGGCTGGCGTTCAGGGTGTTCATGGCGACCTTGAAACCTGCGCCCTCGTCGCCCATGCGGTTCTCGACCGGAACGGGGACGTCCTGGAAGAAGACCTGGGCAGTGTCGGAGGCGCGCATTCCCATCTTGCTGCCCAAAGACTGGGCGTCCACGCCGCCAAAGGCCCGCTCCACGATGAGGGCTGTGACGCCGCGGGAGCGCTTGGAAGGGTCCTGGGTGGCATAGACGACAAAGGTGTCGGCGAAGTCGCCGTTGGTGATGAAGGTCTTGCTGCCGTTGAGGATGTAGGAACCATCATCTCTCCTGGCAGAGGTCTCCATTGCAACGGCGTCGCTTCCCACGGCCGGCTCGGAGAGGCAGAAGGCCCCGATCTTCTCGCCGCTCAGAAGTGGGGGCAGGTACTTCTCCTTCTGCTCCTTGCTGGCGAAGCCGTGGATGTTCTGGATGGCCAGGGAGGTGTGCGCGATGTAGGTGAGGCTGGTGGCGCCGCAGCAGCGGGCCAGCTCCTCGATGACGATGGCGAGATGGCGGGACCCGCCGCCACTTCCGCCGAACTCCGGGTCGACGCCCACGCCGTACAGACCGAGGTCCGCCATGGCCTTGACGGCGCCCCACGGGAACTCATGCGTGGTGTCCAGCTCATCGGCCTTGGGGGCCAACTCATTGTCCGCATAGTCCCGCACCATGTTCTGGAGCAGCCTCTCCTCTTCTGACAACAGCAGCTCGGTCACGGACGCACCTCCATCGATATGGGCAACAGTAGCTACGGTGTATGTTAGCACAGTGGAGGCGTGCATACCTACCTGCGGCAGGCCCTCTGCAAGCTGGGGACTGGGTTGCCCAGTTGGGTGGTCCCACCCACCCGCCCTCGATTGTTTGTCTTGTAACTGGGGGCGCATCCCCCAGAGCGGCTCGCCGCCCTGAAGGAGGAGAGCCCCCTCTGGACTCCCCCTCACCGGGTTCGCTCTCGACCGTTGTCGTCTGGGAGCTGCGGTGGCGGGGGCTCCGGCGCGGGGGCTCCGGCGCTGGGTCTGACGCGCTGTTGGCGACGGGGGGTGGGCACAGATCTCCACCCTTCGACAAGCTCAGGGTGAACGGAATGGCGGGGGCGTGCCCTCACCCGCCGCTGCGCGTCGGCCTCTCCCCCGGGAGAGGCGGCAAAGCCGCTCTAGCCTACGGCGTCAGGTCTGGCGCCCTGTAGAAGGACGGGGGCGTCGCGGTTCCTGCCTCCGCAGGAACGACGAATGGGGCTAGACGATGGCTTCGTGGCGGTGCTCGCCGAAGACGGAGCGGAGGGTGTCCGCGATCTCGCCGGTGGTGCAGTACGCCTCGACGCAGGCGAGGATGGCGGGGACTGTATTGTCTTCGGAGCGGGCGACCGCCTCCAGCTCATCGAGGGCCTTCCGGGCCCTGGCCCCGTCACGCCTCGCGCGGACCTCCAGGACGCGCTCCACCTGACGGCTGGTCTCCTTCGGGTCGATGCGGAGGATGCCCTTGACGGCGGGCTGCTCCGCGGCGAAGCGGTTGACGCCCACGATGGTCCGCTCCTCCTCTTCGACCAAGCGCTGATGCTTCACGGCCGCGCCGGTGATCTCCCGCTGCTGGTAGCCTCGTTCGAGTGCGGCGAGGCCGCCGCCCATCCGATCGATCTGTTCGATGTAGCGGTAGGCCTCCTCCTCCAACAGCGAGGTGAGGCTCTCGACGTAATAGGAGCCGCCCAAGGGGTCGACAACGTCGGCGACGCCGCTCTCGTAGGCCAGCACCTGCTGAGTTCGCAGGGAGAGCTGGACGGACTCGGCGGTGGGCAAGGCCAGGGCTTCGTCGCGGGAGTTGACGTGGAGGGACTGGGTACCGCCGAGGACGGCGGCCAGGGCCTGCACGGTACAGCGCACAACGTTGTTGTCGGACTGCTGGGCCGTGAGGGTGACCCCCGCTGTCTGGGTGTGGAAGCGCAGGGCCCAGGAGCGGGGGTTCGTTGCCTTGAAGCGCTCCCGCATAATGCGCGCCCACATGCGTCGCGCGGCCCGGAACTTGGCTACCTCCTCCAGCAGGTTGTTGTGGGAGGCGAAGAAGAAGGAGAGACGAGGCCCAAAGGTGTCGACCTCCAAGCCTGCGTTCACGGCGGCCTGCACGTACTCGATGGCGTTGGAGAAGGTGAAAGCCAACTCCTGCGCGGCCGTGCACCCGGCCTCGCGCATGTGGTAGCCGCTGATGCTGATGGTGTTCCAACGGGGCATGTGGTCTGCGCAGTACTTGAAGACATCGACCACAAGACGCATGGAGGGCCGAGGGGGGTAGATGTAGGTGCCCCGGGCAATGTACTCCTTGAGGATGTCGTTCTGGATGGTGCCGTTCAGCATCTCAGGCTGGAGGCCCTGCTGCTTCGCCACGGCGGCGTAGAGGCAGAGGACGATGGAGGCGGTGGCGTTGATGGTCATGGAGGTGCTGACCTTGTCGAGCGGGATGCCGTCGAAGAGGATCTCCATGTCCCGCAGGGAGGAGATGGGCACCCCGACCTTGCCCACCTCGCCGAGGGAGATGGGGTGGTCCGAGTCGTAGCCCATCTGCGTGGGGAGGTCGAAGGCTACGGAGAGGCCCGTCTGCCCCTGCTCCAAGAGGAAGCGGTAGCGGCGGTTGGACTCCTCGGCGGAGGCGTAGCCGGAGTACTGGCGCATGGTCCAGAGGCGTCCGCGGTACATGGTGGGCTGAACGCCCCGGGTGAACGGGTACTCCCCCGGGTAGCCGGGCCCCTCCGCGGCGCCGACGTCCTCCTCGGTATAGAGGGGGTCAAGCTCGATGCCGGACTCGGTCTCGAAGCGGTCCTGCCGCTCCGGGGTCCGCCTAAGAACCGGATCGAGGGTCTTCTCTCGCCATTCCCGCTTGCTGCTCGACAACGTCCACCTCCCGAGAGGCACAGTACAAATGCAGAGGGAGTGTATGGGTGGGCACCAGAGGTGTCAATTTGCACAGCGTTTGACCCTGGCGCGAGCGCGCCTCTAGAATGACGCCGAGGAGGCCCATGACAGAGCGGCTGACGGCCGGCAACCTCCAGGTGGAGGACACCACCCTAGACCGCACCCTTCGTCCGCGACGGCTGGAGGAGTACGTGGGCCAGGAACGGGTGAAGGAGAACCTGCGCATCGGCGTGGACGCCGCCCGGATGCGGGGCGAGCCCCTGGACCATACCCTCCTCTACGGACCACCCGGCCTCGGCAAGACCACTCTGGCCCACATCCTCGGACAGGAGATGGGAGTCAACGTCAAAATCACCTCGGGCCCGGCCATAGAGCGGGCCGGGGACCTGGCGGCAGTACTCACCAGCCTGGAGCAGGCCGACATCCTCTTCATCGACGAGATCCACCGGCTAAGCCGCATCGTGGAAGAGGTGCTGTACCCCGCGCTGGAGGACTTCGCCATCGACCTCGTCATCGGCAAGGGACCGGGGGCCCGCAGCATGCGGCTGCGCCTCAAGCCGTTCACGCTGGTGGGCGCCACGACGCGCTACGCGATGATGAGCGCGCCCCTCCGGGACCGCTTCGGCGCGGTGTACCGCCTGGACTTCTACAGCGCGGATGAGGCGCAGACAATCCTGCAGCGCTCGGCCCGCATCATGGGGGTGGAGACAGAGGAGGAGGGGCTGGCGGAGATCGCCCGGCGCTCGCGGGGTACGCCGCGGGTGGCGAACCGGCTGCTGCGTCGCGTGCGTGACTTCGCACAGGTGCGCGCCGACGGGGCCATCACCCGCGACGTCGCCCTGGAGGCGCTGGCGATGCTGGAGGTGGACTCGCTGGGCCTGGACGAGGTGGACCACAAGGTGCTGCGGGCGCTGGTGGAGAAGTTCGACGGCGGGCCCGTGGGCCTGGATACGGTCGCCGCAGCGATCAGTGAAGAGGCGGACACGGTGATGGACGTGTACGAGCCGTACCTGCTGCAGCTCGGCTTCGTGGAGCGGACGCCCCGGGGGCGCATGGCCACACGCCACGCCTACGAGCACCTGGGCATCCCCTACAATCGACAGGAGGCGGAGCGCCCGCAGAAGAAGCTGTTCTAAGCAGCAGAACCGACCTAGCTTACGACGTCAGGTCTGGTGGGCTGTTGGAAGAAGGGACGTTGAGGTTCCGGCCTGCGGTGGAGCGGCGGAAGAGGGAGTGGAGAGGATCGAGGTCCTGTCTCCGTAGGAACAACCGCAGAGGAAGGGCGCTATGACCATCCCGCGCGATGCCCCCGGCGCGGCAATGACCGTGATGGGGCCGGTGGACCCCCGGAGTCTGGGGGTGACCCTCATGCACGAGCACCTCTTTTTGGGCGGGGGGTCGCGGGGGCCAGGCCCGGGCACCCCGGCCACGCAGGTCGCACTGTGGGGGCAGCCGCTGACCCTGGAGCACCTCCACCTCGCCCGGGAAGGGGTCCGCTTCAAGGGCCTGATGCTGGGCGACGAAGCCCTGGCCGTGCGGGAGGCGCAGGCCTTCCGGGCTGCGGGAGGGCGGACGTTCGTCGACACGACGAACATCGGCATGGGCCGCGATCCGCTGGCTCTGCGCCGGGTGGCGACGGTCACCGGCCTCAACATCGTCATGGGCTGCGGCTGGTACACGCCGGTCTCCCACCCGCGGGACATGGACGCTCGCACGCCGGAGGACTTGGCGCAAGAGATGGTGCGAGACATGACTGCGGGCGTGGGCACGACGGGGGTGCGCTCGGGGATCATCGGCGAGCTGGGGATCAACGGCGACCCGCTGACCGCGAACGAGCTGAAGGTGGTAACGGCGGCAGCCTGGGCCAGCAAGGCGACCGGCGCGGCGATCTCGCTGCACTACGGCGGCCTGTGGCGAGAGCGCCTGCAGGTGGCCGAGCTGCTGGCCAGGGAGGGCGCCGACCTGTCGCGGGTGATCTTCGGCCACAGCGACAGCTACGCAGCAGACCTGCCCTTCCTACAAGAGCTGCTGGCGACGGGGGTCTGCGTGGAGTTCGACCTGCTGGGCCGCCCGGGCGCTCCCATCGCCCGACGGCCCGGAGTGCCGGGAGTCAACCCCTGGGGCCCGCAAGCGACGGATATCCTGGTGGCGGAGGCCGTGCCAAAGCTCATCGAGGCGGGCTACGGCGACCGCATCCTGCTCTCGCAGGACGTGGGGTTCACCATATGGCTCAGGAGCTACGGCGGCAACGGCTACGCCTTCGTGCTGGAGAAGGTGCTGCAGGAACTCCGTCGACAGGGCGTCACCGAGGCGCAGCTGCACGCCATCATGGTGGAGACGCCGCGCCGGCTGCTGTCGCTGGGGAGAGGCGGAGGCGACTGAACGCCCTCCCAGATGCCTCCGGGTGTACAATAGCGGCTGAAGAGGAGGGGTCTGCGTGCCACCGTTTCGCGTAGCAGCTGAGTTCCGCATGACGGGGGACCAACCCCAGGCGGTGGACCAACTGGTCGGCAGCCTGGAGGCGGGCACGCCCTACCAGGCGCTGATGGGTGTGACCGGCTCCGGGAAGACCTTCACGATGGCGAACATCGTGGAGCGGGTGCAGCGCACGACGCTGGTCCTCGCCCACAACAAGACGCTGGCGGCCCAGCTGGCGACCGAGTTCCGAGAGTTCTTCCCGGACAACGCAGTGGAGTACTTCGTCTCGTACTACGACTACTACCAGCCGGAGGCGTACGTCCCGCATACGGACACGTACATCGAGAAAGAGACGGAGATCAACGAGGAGATCGACCGGCTGCGGCACGCCGCCACGCGCTCCCTGCTGACCCGTCGCGACGTCCTCATCGTGGCGTCCGTCTCATGCATCTACGGCCTGGGCGACCCGCAGGACTATCTGAGCTTCGTAGCGACGGTCGAAAAGGGGGAGCGCCGCAGCCTCTACCGCCTCATCCGCTCGCTGGTGGACATGCAGTACGAGCGCAACGACCTGGACTTCCGTCGCGGCACCTTCCGCGTTCGCGGCGATACGCTGGACGTCTTTCCCGCCTACGAGGAGCTGGGCGTGCGCATCTCCTTCTGGGGCGACGAGGTCGAGGGCATCGTGGAGATGGACCCGCTGACCGGAGAGGTGCTGGCGGAGCGAAATCAGCTCCAGCTCTACCCGGCGAAGCACTGGGTGACACCGGCAGAGAAGATGGACCAGGCGCGCGAATCGATCCAGGAGGAGCTGGCGGAGCGGCTGGCCTGGCTGCGAGAGCAGGGCAAGGTGCTGGAGGCGGCCCGGCTGGAGTCCCGCAGCAGGTACGATCTGGAGATGCTGCAGGAGGTGGGCTACTGCTCGGGCATCGAGAACTACTCGCGGCACCTCAGCGCCCGCGCGCCAGGCAGCGCGCCGTGGACGCTGCTGGACTACTTCCCCGACGACTTCCTCCTCTTCATCGACGAGTCGCACATGACGGTGCCGCAGGTCCGAGGGATGTACTTCGGGGACATGTCCCGGAAGCAGACGCTGGTGGACTTCGGCTTCCGCCTGCCCTCCGCGATGGACAATCGGCCGCTCAACTTCCCGGAGTTCGAGGAGCGGCTGAACCAGGTGGTGTTCGTCTCGGCCACGCCCGGGCCCTACGAGATGCAACGCAGCGCCAAGACGGCGGAGCAGGTCATCCGGCCCACTGGGCTGCTGGACCCCACGGTGGAGGTGAAGCCGACCACCGGCCAGATCGACGATCTGCTCCAACAGGTCAGGGCACGGGTGGAGCGGGGCGAGCGGACCCTGGTCACGACACTCACCAAGCGCATGGCCGAGGAGCTTGCCGACTACCTCCAGGAGATGGGCGTGCGGGTGCACTACCTGCACTCGGACATCGAGACGCTGCAGCGCAGCGAAATCCTCCGCGACCTGCGGCTGGGTGTCTACGACGTGGTGGTGGGCATCAACCTGCTTCGGGAGGGGCTGGACCTGCCCGAGGTGAGCCTGGTGGCCGTCCTGGACGCGGACAAGGAAGGCTTCCTGCGCTCCACGACGTCGCTGGTGCAGACCATCGGCCGGGCTGCGCGGCACGAGAGCGGCCACGTGATCATGTACGCCGACGTGATGACCGACTCGATGCGCCGGGCCATCGGCGAGACGTACCGTCGCCGCGACATCCAGGAGGCGCACAACCAGGAGCACGGCATCGCGCCCCAAGGCATTCGCAAGGCGGTGCGGGACATCACCGAGCGGGTGCGTCAGGTGGCCGAGGAGAAGGAGAAGTACGACCCTCGCCCGGCCATGCCGAAGGAGGACGTGGCACGGCTGGTGCGCGGCTTGGAGCGCCAGATGAAGGAGGCGGCCCGCAGCCTAGAGTTCGAGAAGGCGGCGATGCTGAGGGACCAAGTCATCGACCTGCGCCGCATCCTAGCGCTGGAGGACGACCCCATCATCGCGGCGAAGCGGTAGGGGGGCGCTTACACCCTGCGCTTCACCAGTTCTTCAGGATGTGGTCTGCAATATCGATCGCAATAGGAGCGCCCCTAGGGTTGCTTGCCGCGAAGAAGAGCTCAAAGAGCGGCGCATTGGTTGAATTCCTCAGCGTACGTCGAGTTGTGGCAACACTGTGAAACACGGACCGAAGGCGCTCTCTGTACCTTTCAGCGATTTCGTCCACTCCAGGCTCGCGCTCCCGCCGCGGTTCACCCAAGAGGGATAGCTGGGGCGAGTAGTGATAGCTCTCATGCCAGTATTCCCGCCCTCCGAATATTTGGTCGAGGCGACCTGCCAATGCCGCAGTTGGTTCTCGCTCCACAGGCATGATCTGCGCCACTGCTCTCACCGGAAAGAGTATCCAGCAGTCAATCTTCCGAGTGGCTCCAATAGCTTCTACAGTTTCCCAGAGAACCTCAGTTGCGAATGGATCAAGGAAGACGACTGCACGGTCAGAGGCACGCATACTGCAGCAAAACTCCGGCACTTTGATGTTTGCGTCTCCTTGGATGACCTCTATGTCCCGTCCTCGATACTCGCTCTTTAGGATGAGCAAGGTTTCCGCCGCGCCTGCCTCCTTCTCGATGAAGACCAGCCTGTCAAATGGTCTGTCATCGATCTCTAGAGCGATTCGTGCTGAACCTTGGCGAAACTCGTGGAACTCCGTGTAGTCGTCGCCTGACTCAATGTATGATCCCGCGCCTGCGAATCCGTCCACATACGTGAGGGTGAAGCCATATTTCTTGAGCACTGTCGTGTACGCATTGAGGTATCGCTGGAGAATCTCCAGTTTCTGCTGGGTCCATGGACCGCCAAACCTGGGGACGGTCATTTCAACTCAGGACTCCGGCGGGCATCTGCATCCAGGTATCCCCGTCCAAGACCGCTTGCTCCCCTGACCGCTTGCCGCGGCGGCCGCCGAGCTGCTTCAGGAAGAAGGCAACACTGGCCTCGAAACACTGGTCCCGCAGCTCCCGCGCCCATGCCAGATCCATGGGCCTCGCGGCACGGCCACTTTCGCCCCCGGCGATGACCCAGTGCACGGCGCCGGCGTCAAGCCACTGCCGGAGGTCGACCGGACCGAGGAGCGGCTCCGCCGAGACGAACCGGACCGGCGCCGGCAGCCGCGCCAGCACCGTAATGCGCGGCGCATACTTCTGACTTTCCACGGACGTGCCAACCCAGACGCCTGCCGGCCATTCACCGCCATAGCGCTCCTGGTTCTTCTGCCACCACCCGACGGCCCGGCCAGGCCGCTTCGTAAGGACCTGGAAGACGTGCCCGCGCTGCTCCGAGGCCTCGCGCATGACGTCGAAGATGTCGTTGACGAACTCGTAGGGCACGCTGGGATGGAAAACGTCCGACATGCTGTTGACGAAGACTCGGCGGGGCCTAGCCCAGCCCAGCGGCGCCCGAATCCTCTCCGGCAGCAGCTGCACCTCGTCCGGACTACGCTCATAGCCAGGCACGCCCATGGCCGTCAGCCGCGGGTACAGGGCGAACATGTAGCAATGATCGCAGCCGGGCGACACGCGGGTGCAACCCGTTACGGGGTTCCAGGTCTCATCCGTCCACTCAATAGTGGATGGCATTCAGCATCTCCACACCCTGATGTAGAATATCTGTTCTTATCATACTGATGTTGTCAAGCTGTTCTCCAATGTGGAGGCAGACACAACGTGGGGAAGAGGCAGAAGAACGGTAGGCGCGCAAGGGACAAGCATGCGCCCCCCGGTGGGGCCGGGGACTCCTGAATTTGCCATTCGCGCGTGAGGGGGAGGCTAGACCTTGTAGGTCTCCAGGAGCTGATCCACGGTGCGGGGGCGGGCCTTGGTGTTGGACGCCGCCAAACGGTCTTCGAAGGGTTCGGAGTCGGGCGCCTTGTAGATTACGCCCAAGGGGAGGCCGCCCGATCGCAGGACCTGGGACGCCGCGTCTCGGTCGGAAGCGTCGTGGTCGTCGGGGATGTCCCAGATGGCCGCGGGGACGCCGGTCTTCGGGTTGCCCTTCAACATTTCGAAGGTGTCGTAATAGGTGGTGCAGGGCGACTGGACGTGGACGATGGAGAAGCCAGGATGGTCCATGCCCTCACCAATGAGCTGGACCATCTCCTTCACTTTAGCGGAGAAGGCCGAGGCCACGAAGGAGACGCCGAGGGTGAGGTACAGCTCCAAGGGGTTCAGGGAGGCCTCCACCTTCCCGTAGGGGGTCGTGGAGGTCACCTGGCCGAAAGGCGTGGTGGGGGAGGTCTGCCCTTTCGTCAGGCCGTAGACGCCGTTGTCCATGATGACGCAGCAGACGTTCAGGTTTCGCTGGGCCTGGGGCGCGATGTGTTCGCCGCCGATGCTGAGGAAGTCCCCGTCGCCGGCGACGATGACGACGTTGAGCTCCGGCCGGGCCATCTTCACGCCGAGGGCGATAGGGAGAGTTCGGCCGTGGATGCCGTGGAAGCCGAAGGGCTGGGAGCCCTCCAGCAGGTGCACGAGGTTGCCCGAGCAGCCAATGCCCGCGACAACGACGTTGTTCTCCATGGGCTGCTCCGTCCGGACCATCCGGTCTTTCATGGCCATTTCCAGGGCCCTGCGGACGCCGAAGTCCCCGCAACCGGGGCACCATTTGAAATCGTACTCGGGGTTCTTCTTACTCATACTCGCACCATCTTCTTGGCTGAGGCTCCCATTCGTTCTTTGATCCGCTCCATCAGGTCGCTGATCGTGAAGGGAAGGCCCGTGTACTGGGTGATGGACTTCGCCCGTACTCCCTCTGAGCGCAGGATGGAGGAGAGTTGTCCCTGGTAGTTCAACTCCGGCACCAGGACAAGCTCCTTCTCCCGCAGCTCTTCCAACAACTTGGGGGGCATGGGGTTGAGGAACATGGTGTAGTACCACCCCAGACCCTGGCCCTGCTCCAACAGGAGGTTGTAGGCCTCCCGCGACGGGCCCTTGGAGCCGCCCCAGGACATGAGCACCACCGGCTCTTCGGTGTTTTCTCGCTCGTACCAGCCATCCTCAAGCAGCTTGAGCTTGGCGAAACGACGCTCCGTCATCTCGATGTGGCGGTTGGGGAGGTGGGTCGTATCGCCCAGGGGGTCGTGCTCGCTGGCGTTGGCCACGTAGGCCCCGGCGCCGCCGGGGAGGGGCATGGGGGAGACGGTCGGGGCCTCGTAGCGAAGGTAGCCGTTCGCGCCCTGGTAGACCTGCCGACTCTCGACTGCGAGCTTGTTGAGCTCGGGCCTAGGGATGTTCTGGGCCCGCTCGGCCAGCATCATTTCGCTGAGTAGTATGACCGGCCCCTGGTACCGCTCGGCCCAGTTGAGAGCGTGGACCGCTGCGTAGAAGCACTCCTCCACCGTGCCGGGGGCGATGACAGGGAGACTGGCGTCGCCGTGCGCGGGGTGGATGGCGGCGAAGAGGTCCGACTGCTCGGTCTTCGTCGGCAGGCCGGTGGCGGGTCCGCCGCGCTGGACGTCGATGACGACGCCGGGGATTTCGGCCATCCACGCCATGCCGAGGCCCTCGCTCATGAGGGAGAAGCCGGGGCCGGCGGTGGAGGTCATGGCCTTCTTCCCTGCGAAGCCGGCGCCCATGACTGCGGTGATGGACTCGATCTCCGAACTGGCCTGGTAGACGAACTTGCCGGGGCCGACCAGGCTCCGTTCCATGAAGACGAGGATGGTGGTGGCCGGCGAGATGGGGTAGCCGATGAAGAAGTTCAGCCCGGCGGCCAACGCTCCGAGGGCCAGGGCCTCGTTGCCCTTCACCAGGACCTGCTCACCCTGCGGGGGAACCGGATCGGCCAACTCGCCGATGGAGAGGCCGCTTTCGGCGACACGATCGCGGCCCAGGCCCAAGGCCTCGATGTTGGAGCGGATGATTTCGTCGTCGCCGGGGCGGCCGCGGGTGAAGCGGCGCTTCACAAAGGCTTCCAGGTACTCCTGGGGCATGTTGACCAGGTGGGCAAAGGCGCCGATGACGACCATGTTCTCCGCGCGGGCGTTGCCCGTGGACTTGGCCAACTCGGAGAAGGGGAGCCCCACGGCGCGCGCGTCCTCCTCCAATTTGAAGGCGCCAGAGTTGTAGATGATGACGCCATCGTCCCGCACCTCGTCGTTGTGCTCCTCGTATGCTTCCTTGTTGAAGCAGACAAGGACGTCCAGCGCGTCCCCGTTGCTGAGAATGGGGGTGGTGGAGATGCGGGCCTGGGCCCACGTGGGGCCTCCCATGATCTGGGAAGGAAAGGTCGAGTGGGTCAGGACGTGGTATCCGCCCTGGGCGGCCGCTTGGGCCAACCCCTCGGCGGACGTAACCATGCCCTGGCCGCCTTCACCCGCGAAGCGGGCTACGAAGTCATGCCTCTTCACCATCTCCTCCAAGAGAATACCTGCCCTCTGACAGGACTCATCTCCTCAGGGCACCGGAAAGCGTAGCATTCCATTCCTCAGACTGTCAACGGGCGTAGCACTTGTGCTTCCGCGCTCGCGCGCACGGTATGCGCAAGGCATGGCCAAACTCAAGTACGCGACTCCGGCGCCTCTCAGCGAGGAACCTGTCCAGTAATTTGAGGCAGTGATACCATGATCACTACCAATCGCAATTTCACCAAGAACGGAGGGTCGACGTGGCTGTGCCATCTCAGCAAGCGCTACATCGTCCGATCCTGGAAATCATCAAGGGGACAGAGAAGGATGTGGTGTCTCTCCAACAGATCAAGAGCGCACTCATTGAGCATTTTTCGCTAGACAGCAATGACTTGGCGGAAAAGGTGCCGTCCGGACAGAATAGATTCACAAACCGTGCGTACTGGGCAGTATCTTACTTGAAGCGAGCGGGCTTGCTGACGGCACCTTCACCGGCTCATTTCCAAATCACGGGGGCTGGCCGCCAGATACTTGCAAGCCAGGCAGGTCATATCGAAATAAAGCAGCTCAAGGAGCTAATTAACACGGGCGGGCAACCACCAGTGCCGGAGGAGGAAAATGGTGGAGAAACCCCCGATGAGAAGATCGCACACCTCCATAGAGAGTTGGAAGCCAAGCTAGCCGATGACCTATTGGATCGAGTCCGAAACCTGGAACCTGATCGCTTTGAGCAACTGACGCGCAGACTCCTCGAAAAGATGGGTTACGGGGAAGGTGAGGTGGTTGGACGCTCCGGCGACCAGGGAATCGACGTCATCATCCACCAGGACCCGCTGGGCCTAGAGAAGGTCTACGTCCAAGCCAAACGCTGGCAGAGTCCCGTCAATGAGCCTGAGATACGCAATTTCTCTGGCAGCCTACTAGCGAAGGGCTCCACCAAGGGCGTCTTCGTCACGACGTCAACCTTCGCACCCAAAGCGCGAGAGACAGCGCGCCTCATCTCCGCCAGCAATCAGTTCATACGTCTCATCAACGGCGCGGAGCTTGCCCGGCTGATGATTGCGCACGGCGTGGGCGTTGTCGTCGAAACTACCTACGAGGTGAAAAAGGTGGACGAGAACTACTTCGGCGGAGAGCCGTAGCCTCAGGCGACCGCGGCAGGGGCTCGCGCGCGGGGTGAGCGCAAGGCATTTGGGGTATAGTAGGAGCGTGGAGAAGGGCGCCCTGGTCAACACCGCAGCCGAGTTCGCCCCCGGCCAACGCGTCCGGGTCACGCTGGAAGGCATGGGCGAGCTGGGGGAGTGCGCAGCCCACGCCCATGGCGTGGGCCTCTTCGTCTTCGGGGGCATCCCCGGCGAGGTGGTGGAGGCGGAGGTGGTGCGCGTGCGACGGCGGTACGTCGCCGCGCGGGTGGTCGCAGTGCACGAGCCGTCGCCACACCGCGTCAGCCCGCCATGCCCCTACTTCTGGCCCTGCACCGGGTGCCAGTGGCAGCACATCGCCTACGAGCACCAGCTCACGCTTAAACAAGAGATGGTACGCGACACCCTCTCCAGCGTCCCCGAACTGGCGGACGTTCAGGTCCTCCCCGTCATACCCAGCGCACAGCAGTATGGCTATCGCAACCACGCTCGATTCACCGTTGGCCCGAAGGGATCCCTGGGCTACGTAAACCGGACGTCACGGGAGTTCGTCCGAATCGAGTCCTGCCAGCTGATGGACCCGTGGATCAACGGTGCGCTCGCCTCTCTCTCGGGCCGATGCCAGGAGACGAGCCAGTTGTCGATACGCTACGGCGTGAACACCGGGGAGTGGCTTATCCAGCCCCGACTCCTCAGCATGGGCATCCCCATCGCCACGGGGCAGACCCACTACCATGAGGCCGTGGACGGGCGACGATACCGTATCGCCTCTCCATCGTTCTTCCAGGTGAACACGCCACAGGCGCAGGCCATGGCGGAGTGCATCCGGGGCGTGCTGGGGCTGGAGGGGTCCGAGGTGCTGGTGGACGCGTACGCCGGAGTGGGGACCTTCGCCGGTCTGCTGGCGTCGCAAGTCGGCCGGGTCATCGCGATCGAGGAGTCGGCGGCGGCGCTGCGAGACGCCCGTTTCAACCTGGCAGACCTGCCGAACGTGGAGCTTCGGCAGGGGCGGGTGGAGGCGCTGCTCGCATCCCTGGAGCCCCGGCCCGACGTGGTGCTGGTGGACCCGCCGCGGGCAGGCTGCCATCCCAGGGCGCTGGAGGCCCTGTGCGAGCTGGCCCCTCGTAAGGTGGTCTACGTCTCCTGCGAGCCCAAGGCGCTAGCCCGCGACCTTCAGCACCTGGTTGCGGGTCCGTTCCGGGTGGAGCAGGTCCAGCCGATCGACCTGTTCCCGCAGACCCACCACATCGAGTGCATCGCCACGCTGGGCCTCGCAGGGGAAGAGGCGAGGCCGTGAAGAGGCTCGTCCTCGCCTCAGCGTCGCCACGGCGCAGGACGCTCGTGGCCCTTCTGGGCGTACCGTGGGTGGCGGACCCCGCGAACGTCTCGGAGGAGGTGGACGGGGACGTCCGTTCGGCCGTCGCGCTGGCGACGATGCTGGCTGAGCGAAAGGCCCGCGCCGTTGCTGCCCGCCGCGAGGGCGACCTCGTGCTGGGCGCCGACACCGTGGTGGCCGTGGACGGCCGGAGTCTCGGCAAGCCGGCGGACGGCTCGGAGGCACGCTCGATGCTGCGCCAACTCCGAGGACGCAGCCACGAGGTGGTCACAGGCGTGGCCCTGGCGGACGCGGCCTCGGGGGCCCTGACTGTGGCGTACCGGGAGAGCCAGGTCACGATGCGGGACTACGGAGAAGATGAGATGGCAGCGTACGTGGCGTCCGGCGAGGCGATGGACAAGGCAGGGGCCTACGGCGTCCAGGACTCGGCCTTCGCTCCCGCGGCGCACGCGCGCGGGTGCAAGGCCAACGTCATCGGCCTCCCGCTGTGCACCGTGGTGAGCATGCTGGAGGAGCACGGCGTGACCGTGAGCGAGGCAGCTCGATGGCGGCCCCCGGCGGACTCGATGCCCTGCTCGGGCTGCAGGGAGCTGGCAACGACAGCAGGGGGGCCGGCATGAACATCATGGGCGTGGGCGGGCTGGAGCTGGCGGTCGTCCTGATCGTGGCGCTGCTGGTACTGGGACCGACGCGGCTGGCGGAGCACGGGCGCACGCTGGGGAAGATGATCGGGGAGTTGCGCCGGGCCAGCGAGGGGATTCCGGCGGTGTTCGAGAACCTGCTGGACGAGCGTAAGGCCCAGACGGAGGAGGAGGAAGCAGCAGAAGAACCTCCACCCGGTCCGCCCGAGGGATCGCTGCCGCAGCCGCGGCGTCAGTCACCGCGGCGAGAGCCTCCTCAGCAGGACAGCACACCTCCCGAGGAGCGCTAGTGGTACGAGACACTCCCCGCCCGCTGGGAGAGCACCTGGAGGAGCTCCGCTGGCGCCTCCTGACCTGCGTCCTAGCGCTGCTCGTGGGCGCGGGCGTCAGCTTCGCGTTCTTCGGGACGATTGCGGACGCGCTCTTGGCCCCCGCGGAGGAGCACCTCTCAGCCACCGGCGACCCCATTTTCACCGAGGTGACGGAACTGTTCACCGTGACGGTGAAGGTCTCGCTGCTGGGCGGAATGGTCCTGGCGGTGCCGGTGGTGGCCTACCAAGTGCTGATGTTCATCACGCCGGGGCTGACCTTCCGAGAGCGCCGCTGGGCGCTGGCGCTGGTGCCCGGCGCTCTGCTCTGCTTCGCCGGAGGGGCTGCGTTCGCCTACTTCGTCATGCTGCCGCCGATCCTGCGCTTCCTGCTCACCTTCGGCGAGGGGATCGCGGACCCGATGATCCGCATCGGGAACTACATGAGCCTGATGATGACGCTGCTCTTCTGGATGGGGATGGTGTTCCAGACGCCCCTGGTGATGGTGGTACTGGCGAAGACCGGGGTGGTCTCCCCCGCGGCCATGGCCCGGGGGCGTCGTTTCGCCGTGGTGCTGGCCTTCATCCTGGGGGCGGTCATCACGCCGACCTTCGATCCGGTCAACCAGGCGCTGGTGGCCCTGCCGTTCGTGGTGCTGTACGAGCTGGGGATCTGGCTCGCAAAGCTGGTCCGCAGGACTCCGCGGCGGGCTAGGCGGCGTGCGCGGGCTGCGGGTCGCAGTGAGTGAGCTGAGGGGAGAGAGCGGAGCCGGTGACGGAGCGACTGCGGACCAGGGACTCAGGGCGCGCTCTCGGAGTTTTCGCCGCGACGTCGGGCGGTCCTTCGGGGCTTCTTCTTCCCTTCCAAACCCTGACGGAGGGCGCTCACGCCGCGGCCCAGAGTCCGGCCCAGCCCAGGCAGTCTGCCCGTGCCGAAGAGGAGCAGGAGGATGAAGATGATGATGAGAAGCTCTGGCAAGCCCATGCGCAAGCAGACGCCTCAGACGACGTTTCCGCCATCATAGGGGCGCATGGGCGCGAGGGTCAAATGTGAAGGGAGAGTACGATACAGGGGATGCGTTCCCGCGCATTCAAGTGCTAGAATGGGCACTGCGCTCCGGACTCTAGGCACGTTTTGAAGGGAGCTCATGGCAGACTACGATTACGTCGTTGTGGGGGCGGGCCCGGGCGGCTACGTCTCCGCGATCCGGGCGGCCCAGCTCGGGCTGAAGACCGCCGTGGTCGAGCGAGACGCTCTGGGCGGCATCTGCCTCAACTGGGGGTGCATCCCAAGCAAGGCACTGCTGCGCAACGCAGAGGTGCTGTCCCTCTTCCATCGAGCGGAGGAGTTCGGCATCACCTACAAGGACCTGACGGTCGACTTCGGCGCGGCAATCGGCCGCAGCCGGGAGGTCGTAGGCAAGCTCACCCGCGGGGTGGGCGGGCTTCTCCGAAAGAACAAGGTGGACCACGTCGCGGGGGAGGCCGTCCTGCGCAGCGGGACGACGCTGGAAATCAAGGGGACGGAGCAGAGCATCGAGGCCGGGCACATCGTCCTGGCCACGGGCGCGAGGGCCCGGTCCCTCCCGAACCTGCCCATCGACGGCTCGCTCGTCATGACGAGCCGGGAGGCGCTGGAGATCAGGGAGCTACCCAAGTCAGCTCTCATCGTCGGGGGCGGCGCCACGGGCTGCGAGTTCGCCTACCTCTACGCCGCCTACGGCGTGGATGTCACACTGGTGGAGCTCCTCCCTCACCTTCTGCCTAGCGAGGACGAGGAGGTGAGCCAGCACCTGGAGCGTGCCTTTACCAAGCAGGGCATCACGACCCTGACCGGCACCAAGGTGACGGGCATGGAGGCCCGCAACGGGCAGGCCCAGGTGACCATGGAGGGCCCCCAAGGCCCACAGAGCATCGAGTGCGACCGCATCCTGGTGGCCGTCGGCGTCCAGGGGAACGTGGAGGAGATGGGGCTGGAGGAGGTCGGCGTGGCCACGGAGCGGAGCTTCATCACGGTGGACGACCGGATGCGCACAAGCGTGTCCAGCATCTCGGCCATCGGCGACGTCACAGGCCGCATGCTGCTGGCGCACGTGGCGTCGGCGCAGGGGGTGGCGGTGGCCGAGTGGCAGGCGGGGCAAGAGTCGCCCGCTCTGGACTACACTCTGATGCCCAAGGCGGTCTACTGCCAGCCTCAGGTAGCAAGCTGGGGCCTGACGGAGAAGCAGGCGCGAGAGGCCGGCCACGAGGTGAAGGTGGGCAGGTTCCCCTTCGCCGCCAACGGCAAGGCGCTGGGACTGGGCGAAGGTGAAGGATTTGTGAAGGCGGTGGTGGACGAGCAGTACGGCGAGATCCTGGGCGCCCACATGATCGGGCCAGAGGTGACGGAGCTCCTGGCGGAGCTGTCCATGGCCCGCCTGCTGGAAGGAACGGCGCAGGAGGTGGGCTGGTTGGTCCACTCCCACCCCACGCTATCGGAGGCTGTGAAGGAGGCGGCGCTGGCTGCCCGGGGGGAGGCCATCCATGTCTGACGCATCCAAGGCAGCAGGCGGCAAGCATAGCCGCGCTGCAACAAAGACCGCCCCGAAGCGCGAGAACGCTATACCCGACAAGGCGACGCTCCTAGACCTCTACCGGCAGCTGGCCCTCATCCGCCTCATGGAGGAGCGGAGCGCGGAAATGTACATGCGGGGCAAGATCCGCGGCTTCCTGCACCTCTACATCGGGGAGGAGGCGATCGCCGTCGGGTCGATGGCGGCGCTGGAGCCCCAGGACTACGTCATCACCCACTACCGCGACCATGGCCACGCCCTAGCCCGCGGCATCCCCTCGAAGGCGGTAATGGCGGAGCTGTACGGCAAAGCAACAGGGTGCAGCGGAGGGCGGGGCGGTTCGATGCACCTGTTCGACACCTCGCTGAATTTCGCCGGCGGCCACGCCATCGTCGGCGGCCAGCTCCCCATCGCCCTGGGGTTGGCCATAGCCGCCCAGCGTAACGGCAAGAACCCCGTGGTGGTCTGCTTCTTCGGGGACGGCGTGCTGAACCAGGGGGAGTTCCACGAGTCGATGAACCTCGCGTCCGTCTGGAAGCTCCCAGTCATCTTCTTCCTGGAGAACAACTTCTACGGCATGGGCAGTCACATCGACCGGGTCCACGCCGGCGTCGGCGACGTGTACCGCATCGCCGACTACTACCAGATCCCCTCTCGGCAGATCGACGGGATGAACGTGCTGGAAGTCCGTGAGGCGACGGCCCAGGCGGCCGAGCAGGTCCGCTCCGGCGCGGGGCCGTACTTCATGGAGGCGCTCACCTACCGCTTCCAAGGGCACTCCATGGCCGACCCCGAAGCGTATCGCAACCGCGAGGACACGACGGCCTGGCGACCCCGAGACCCTGTTTCCACCCACCGCGCGTACCTGCTGGACTCGGGCCACGCCACGGCGGAGGCCCTGGACGAGGTGGACCAGAGCGTGCAGGCGGAGGTGGAGGGGGCGGTGCAGTTCGCCGAGGAGAGTCCGGAGCCGTTGCCGGAGACCCTGGAAGAGCACATCTACGCAGACGCCTAAACCAAACAGGGTCGGAGAGAGCCTGTGCCGGAAATAACCTTGCGAGAAGCCATCACCCGTGGGCTGCGGGAAGCCCTCGAAGGAGACCCCCGGGTCTTCCTCATGGGAGAGGACATCGGGGCCTACGGGGGCGCGTACGCGATCACCAAGGGGTTCCTGGAGGAGTTCGGGCCGGATAGGGTGCGGGACACGCCCATCTCCGAATCGGCCATCGTCGGGGCGGGCGTCGGCGCCGCAATGGCGGGGCTGCGTCCGGTGGTGGAGCTGATGACCATCAACTTCAGCCTGCTGGCCTCCGACCAGATCATCAACCACGCTGCCAAGATCCACTACATGTCCGGGGGCCAGTTCAGCTCCCCACTCATCATCCGGACGGTGACGGGAGGAGGGGCAGGCCTGGGCGCCACGCACTCCCAGAGCTTCGAGGGCTTCTACGCGTCGATTCCTGGCCTCAAGGTGGTGACGCCCTCCACTCCGGCCGATGCGCTTGGACTACTTCGGAGCTGCTTCCTGGACCCCAACCCGGTCCTCTACTGCGAGCACGCGCTGCTGTACGGCGCCCGAGGCGAGGTGCCGGAGGAGTACTTCACGGTACCGCTGGGACAGGCGCGGATAGCCCGGGAGGGCAGCGACGTCACCATCGCCTCCTATGGCCGTATGGCCCAAGCCGCCATGAGCGCGGCCAACCGCCTGGCCGAACGGGGGGTTGAGGCAGAGGTCATCGATCTGCGGACCCTTCGCCCGTTGGACACCGGCACCGTCGTGGAGTCGGTGCGCAAGACGCACCGCTGCCTCGTGGTGGAGGAGGCCTGGCAGACCGGCGCGTTCGGCGCGCACCTGGCCCAGGTGGTCCAGCAGGAGGCCTTCGACACTCTGGACGGACCCGTGGGCCACGTGGGAGGCATCGACGTTCCCAGCCCCTACGCACGAAACCTGGAACGCCTGGCGATACCCTCGGAGGAGACGATACTGGAGGCGCTGCAAGAGCAGTTCGGTCTCTAGCGTCGCGGAGACGGAGGAGGTCCCTTGGCTACAACCATCGTGATGCCCCAGATGGGCTACGACATGCAAGAAGGGCGCGTGGTGAAGTGGCTGAAGCAGGAGGGTGAGGAGATCGCCCGGGGCGAGGACGTAGCCGAGATCGAGACGGACAAGGCGGTCATCCCAGTACCCGCGACGGAAGGCGGGGTGCTTCGCAAGGTCCTGGTAGACGAAGGGTCGACGGTGCCGGTGGGACAGGTCATCGCGATCATGACTGCACCAGAGGAGGAGCTGCCCGCGGACCTAGCTGGCCTCTCAGTAACGCAGCCCAGCACAGAGGCGCCCCCAGCGCCCGCGGAGACGAAGCAGAGCCAGAAACCGGCGCCTGCGCCGTCGACGACAGAGGTCCGTGCCACTCCCCTGGCGCGCCGCCTGGCAAGCGAAAAGGGTGTGGACCTGAGCAAGGTCACGGGCACCGGGCCCCGCGGCCGGATCACGGAGAAGGACGTCCTAGCCGCCGCGGAGAGCCAGGCATCGGCCGCACCCGCGGCTGCCGCGCCGGCGTCGGAGGCGGAGGCTGCCCCGCAGATCGTGGAGCTGTCCCGGATGCGGCAGGCGATCGCCCGCCTGACCACTCGCAGCAAGCAGGAAGCCCCGCACTTCTACGTGACCTCCGAGGTCAACATGACGGCGGCAATGACTCTGCGTGGAGACCTCAACGCTGCGCTGCAGAACGGGGACGTGCGGGTCAGCGTGAACGACCTCATCGTCAAGGCCTGCGCGCTAACCCTGGCCCAACCCCGTTTCGCCACCTTCAACGCCTCCTTCCAGGGCGACAAGCTGGAGGTGCACCCCCACGTCAACATCGGCATCGCAATCGACCTAGAGGACCGGGGGCTCATCATCCCGGGCCTGCTGCACTGCGAAAGCAAGTCGCTCGCGGACATTGCCCGGGGCAGCAGGGACCTGGTGGAGCGTGCCAAGGCGGACAAGCTGCGGGCCGACGAGTACACCTCCACCACCTTCACGGTGAGCAACCTGGGCATGTTCGACGTGGACAGCTTCATCGCGATCATCTACCCGCCGAACTCCGCCGTCCTGGCCCTGGGCCGCGTCAAGGACCGCCCCATCGTGCAGGACGGCCAGGTGGCGGTAGGCAAGATGATGAACGCCACCATCTCCACCGACCACCGAGTCGCCGACGGCGCGGGCGCTGCTCGCTTCCTGGGCGAGGTGAAGCGCCTTCTGGAGCACCCGGTCCAGCTGCTGGTGTAGGCGGCGCCATCTGAGGGAGCGCCCCGCATAGGACCAGCTTCACTGCGCCTCGGCTGTTGCTTCCCCCTCCTGTTCCCGTCCTGTTGCGCAGATCTGCTGCAGGGGGCACTCGGGGCAGCGGGGCGCGCGCTTGAGGCACACGCGACTCCCCAAGCGGTCCAGGAGGGCGTGGTACTCGTTGAACAGCACTACGTCGGTCGGTAGGCGGTCCATGAAGAAGGTGCGCCAAGTCTCGTAGCTGTCGCGCTGCAGTCGCACGCCGATGCGGGTGAAGATGCGGCGGGTGTAGGCGTCGACGACGAAGCTGGGATGACCAGCGGCGTAGAGCAGAATGTCGTCCGCGGTCTCCGGGCCAATGCCTCGAATGCCCAGCAACTCCTCCCGCAGGGCGGCCATGGGGCGGGCCAGCATGCGCGCCAAGTCGCCCCGATAGCGCCCTCCCAGATGGGCCACGAACGCCTGCACGGTCAACGACTTGCTGCGAAAGGTGCCCGAAGACCTCAACAGCTCCGTCAGCTCCTCGGCGGGCAGCGCCGCAAGAGCCGCGGTGGACCTCACCCCGGCGTCCTTCAGCCGCGCCAAGACCCGCTCTGCGTTCCGCCAGGCGGTGTTCTGCGCCAGGATGGCGCCAATGCAGACCTCCAGAGGCTCCTGGGCGCCCGGCCACCAGCCTTGGGGCCCGTACGCAACCATGAGGCGACGGTACACCTCGAGTGTGAGGTCGCGAGCGGATGCGGCTGTGGATGCTCGTTCCGTCATTGTCCTGCCTGCTTCGCTCTAGAGCAGCACCGGCACCGCATAGGCCAGCCGTATCTCCCGGCGCGTGACCCTGCAGACGTAGGCGTAGGCCTCAACGCCCGAGGCGACTGCCTCCCGCAGCGTGCGGCCAAAGGCCGGGTCCGCGGCGTCGTGGGGGGCGCACGCGCGGGCGTCCTCGCGCTGGACCACGAAGACTACGGCGGCGCGGTAGCCCTCCCGAACTGCGCGCACCAAAGCACCCAGGTGGCGACGGCCGCGCTCGGTGGGGGCGTCAGGGAAGAGGCCCACGCCGTCCTCCACCAGCGTCACGGACTTCACCTCTATGAGGCAAGTGCCGATCGAACCAGAGAGGAGCAGGTCCAGGCGGCTGTCGCCGTAGACAACCTCCCGCCTTCCCGTGACGAAGTCGGCGAAGGGAGGAAGCCTCCCCTCCTGGAAGGCCTCCCACAGCAGCGCCGGGGGCAATCGGGCGTCGGCCGAGACGAGGACGCGTCCCGGGGCGGCGCCTCCGTACTCCCGGCGGGCTTCCCCCACGGCGCGATCGGACGCAACCTCGACCAGCGCGAGGTCGTAGGCGGTCTTGCGCCCGACCGACGTCTTCGGCGCGAGGAGGCACCGAACGCCCTGTCGCAGCAGCTCCCGCATGCGCCCAGAGTTGGCCACGTGGACCATCGCAGGCCGCCCGTCCAACTCGACCGTGGCGGCGAAGCGGTTGAGCCGCTGTTCGAATGCGCCCTCCACGAGAGGTCCAAGCTGCATTGACGCCCTCCCAGGGTGACTCCATCCTACTCGATTCGCCGCAGGGCTCCCATTGGGCTTCGTCGGCCTTTGACCCCTCTTCCGGCCCCATGTAGAATGGGCTTGGTCTCAGTACTTGGAGGTGGAGGAGATGTCCGGCCATTCCAAGTGGTCGCAGATCAAGCATCAGAAGGGCCAGACGGACGCCCGTCGCGGCCAACTCTTCACGAAGCTCGCCCGGGAGATTACAGTGGCGGCTCGCAAGGGCGGGCCGGACCCCGACATGAACCCGAGCCTGCGGCTGGCCGTGGAACGCGCTCGCCAAAGCAACATGCCCATCAGCAACATCAAGCGGGCCATCGACCGGGCCGTGGGCAACACGGGCGACGGCGGGGCCTCCCTGGAGGAGGTCGGGTACGAGGGCTACGGCCCCGGAGGAGCGGCCATCCTGGTGGTAGCGCTCACCGACAACCGCAACCGCGCCGCCTCGGAGGTCCGCAAGGCCTTCGTTAGCCACAACAGCAAGCTGGGCGAGGTAGGCTCGGTCGCCTGGATTTTCGAGCAGAAGGGCGTCATCACCCTGGAGGAGGATGCGGAGCGGGCGGAGGAGATTGCCCTAGAGGCCATAGACCTGGGAGCTGAGGACTTCACGCTGGAAGACTCCTCTCTGGAGTTGCGGGTGCCCCCAGAAGCTTTCGAGACGCTCCGCCGCGGGCTGGAGGAGCGGGGCCACACGCCCGCCCAGGCCGAGGTGACTCTGCTGCCCAAGACCCTCACTCCCCTGGACGAGCGCGCCGCCGAACAGACCCTGCGTCTGCTGGACAGGCTGGAGGAGCTGGACGACGTGCAGCGGGTCTACACCAACGGGGACTTCCCCATGGCAGTCCTGGAGCGCTACCGGGCCGCGGCGTAGCTCCATGACCGAACGGGTGCTAGGCATCGACCCGGGCACGCTGCGCATGGGATACGGGCTGGTGGAGTCCTCCGGACACCAGCCGCGATACCTGGCCTCCGGCGCCCTTGTCCCTCCACGCTCCCATCCGCTGGGAGAACGGCTGTGGGAGCTGTTCCAGGAGCTGACGAAGCTGCTGGACACCTGGGAGCCCACTACGGTGGCCGTGGAAGAGCCCTACGTCCCTCGGACGAGAGCGGACGGCACGGGGTCAAGCGTCCGGTCGGCCATGGCCCTTGGGCAGGCGGAGGCGCTGGTGCTGATTGCGGCCGCGGCGCGAGGCATCCCTGTGACACGCTACGCCCCCTCCCAGATCAAGAGCGCAGTCACGAATGACGGCCGAGGCTCGAAGGAGCAGGTGCAGGAGATGGTGCGCCTGATCCTGGGGCTGTCGGACCGGCCGCAGCCCACGGACGCGGCGGACGCCTTGGCCGTGGCCCTGTGTCACCTCCAGCACCAGCGCGCAGCGCGGCTGGTGGGTGCGGGCCGCGCATGATCCGCAGCGTCCGCGGCGCCCTGGAGGCCGTGGGGCCCGGCTGGGCCATCGTGAACGTGGGCGGCGTAGGCCTCCAGGTCTTCGTTCCCGCACCAGCGCTGACGACGCTGGGACCGGTGGGCTCGCAGGTGAGCCTCCACACCTACCTGGCAGTGCGCGAGGGCGACCTTACGCTCTACGGCTTCCCATCGACGGACGCGCTGCGCCTCTTCGAGCTGTTCCTGGACGTGTCCGGCGTTGGACCCCGCCACGCCCTTGGCCTTCTCTCAGCCATGACCCCCGAAGCTCTCGGACGTGCCATCGTCACCGAGGATATACGCACGCTGGCGTCAGCGCCGGGCGTGGGGAAAAAGACGGCGGCCCGCATCATCCTTGAGGTGCGGGGCAAGCTGGAGGAGAGCTGGAGCACGCCCGCTCCCGTGGCCGCGGGAGGGGACGGCGACGTCCTGGCCGCGCTCATGGGGCTCGGGTACACCGGGACGGAGGCACGGATCGCCATGGCCGCCCTGCCGACGGACGACTCGCTTTCGACGGAGGAGCGAGTGTTCCGAGCGCTTCAGGACCTGGCCCGACTCTAGGACCGCATCCGCACTACGGCCCCGGGGACGAGTCCTGGCCAGACTCCGGCTCCGGGAGCGGGGCGTTGAAGCGGTTCATCGCCGACTCCACTCCCTCCAGCAGGACGCACTGCACTGCGTCAGCGGCCCTCTCTCGGACCGACTCCAACGCCTGCTCCTCCTGGCGTGTGAACGCGCCAAGCACGTAGGGTATCTCGTCGACCCCCAGCGCCGGGCGACCAATGCCCACCCGCAGTCGCGGGAGCTCCTGGGTCCCCATCTCTCGCAGGACCGACGTCATCCCCCTATGTCCTCCGGCGCTGCCTCGCGCCCGGATGCGGAGGGCGCCCAGGGGCAGGTCCATCTCGTCGTAGAGAAGGAGAAGCCGCTGCGGGGGGACGGCGAAGCGGACGGCCAGGTAGGCAACGGCAGGACCACTCTCGTTCATGAAGCTTCGGGGGCGCGCCAGCACGATCTGCCTTCCCTCGATCGCTCCCAAGCCCAGGAGAGCGTGCGGGTTGCGCCGTTTGAGCGGTATGCCCCAGCGCGCCGCAACCTCCTCCAGGACACGCGCGCCGGCATTGTGGCGCGTACGGGCGTAGTTTCGTCCGGGGTTCCCAAGGCCCACGACGACGAGGTTCACTGCCATCAGCCTGCCACTCCGGCTACTGGGCCGAGACAGTCGCAGGGCTCTCGAGGAGCTCAAGGAACTGCTCCTCGGTGAGCGCCTGAGTCCCGGAGCGCTCCGCCTGTCGGAGCTTCGAGGCCCCAGGTTCCGAACCGGCCACAAGGTAGGTGGTCCTGCGGGTGACGGAGTCCGTAGCCACAGCGCCCAGCGCCTTGACCCGCTCCTCGGCCTGCGACCGCGTCATGGAGGCCATGGTCCCGGTGAAGCAGAAGGTGAGACCGGACAGCGGCAGGCCGTGGGCGGGTTCCGGCACGGCGTCGGCCTCCATGCGCAGTCCGGCGGAACGAAGCTTCTCGACGAGCTCGCGGTTCGCCGGGTCTCCGAAAAAGGCGACGACGCTCGCCGCGATCACCGGCCCCGCGCCCGGGACCTGCGTGATTTCCTCCTCGGACGCCTCCATGAGGCGCTGCATGGAGGGGAAGTGGGCGACCAGCAGCTCGGCGACCTCCGAGCCCACGTGGGGAATGCCGAGGCCGAACACCAAGCGCGCCAGGGGGCGCTCCTTGCTCCCTTTGATGTTCGTCAGAATCTTTTTCGCCAGCACCTCGCCCATTCGATCGAGCTGGACCAGGTGCTCCGGTTGGAGGCTGTACAGGTCCGCCACGTCAGTGATGAGCCCGGCATCCCGAAGGATGCGGACCCACTTGGCGCCGAGACCCTCGATGTCCAGGCCGCCGCGGGCGACGAAGTGCTGGACGCCTTCGAGCAGCTTGGCGGGGCAGGAGGCGTTGGTGCAGACGTGGGCCGCCTCGTCCGGGGCGCGGACCACGGGGCTACAGCACTCAGGGCAGGTCGCAGGCATGTGAAAGGAAGGCGTGTCCGTACAGCGCCGGTCCATCACCACCCGCACGACCTGCGGTATCACCTCCCCCGCTCGCTCCACGACCACCGAGTCGCCGATTCGGATGTCCTTGGTGCGAATGTAGTCCTCGTTGTGGAGGGTGGCGTGCTTCACCGTGGCCCCGCCCACCTGCACGGGCTCCAGCACGGCGTAGGGGTTGAGCTTGCCGGTGCGCCCGACGTTGACCTTGATATCTACCACGCTGGTGACCACCTGGTGGGCGGGCCACTTGTAGGCCACGGCCCATCGGGGCTCCCGCCCCACGACGCCCAAGGGTTCCCAGAGGGCCCTCTGGTCCGCCTTCACGACGACGCCATCGGTCTCGTAGTCCAGCGCCTCTCGTCCCTCCAGCCACTCCGCATAGTAACGGACTACGTCGTCGGGGGCAGGGGTGAGGCGGGTGTGGGGGTTCGTGTGAAAACCCAACGCCGCCAGCCACTCCAGGGTCTCTCCCTGGGTAGGGGGGAGTGCGCCCCCTTCCACGTCGCCGACGCCGTAGACGAAGATGTCGAGGGGCCGCTGCGCCGTGGCGGCAGGGTCGAGCTGGCGCACCGACCCGGCCGCGGTGTTGCGGGGGTTGGCGTAGAGGGGAAGCCCCTCCTGCTCTCGCTGGGCGTTAAGGCGTTGGAAGGCCTTCCTGCCCAGGAAGACCTCACCGCGGACCTCCATGCTAGCGGGCGCCTTCCCAAGAAGTCGCAGGGGAATACTGCGGACCGTTCGCAGGTTGCTCGTGACATCTTCCCCGCGCGTGCCGTCGCCTCGGGTTGCGCCTCGCACCAGCAGCCCGTCGTGGTAGGTGAGGGAGACGGCCAGGCCATCGATCTTGAGTTCGCAAGTCATCTCGAAGTCCTGGCCCTCCAGGAGGCGCACCACGCGGTCGTACCAGGCCTGGAACTCGGCCTGGTCGAAGGCGTTGGCGAGGCTGAACATGGGAGCGCCATGGGACACCTGGGGAAAGCCCGCCGTGGGCGGCGCACCCACGCGCTGTGTGGGAGAGTCCGGGGTCACGAGGTCCGGGTAGCGCTCTTCCAGGGCGCGCAACTCTCGTATGAGGGCATCGTACTCGGCGTCGGAGACGGAGGGGTCGTCGAGGACGTAGTAGCGGTAGTTGTGGCGAGACAACTCCTCCCGCAACCACTCCGAGCGCTGCCGCGCCTCCGAGTCAACAGTCAAAGCGTCTCTCCCACACTGGACTGGGCCTTCGAGCGCAAAAGAGTATACCAGCTACGCCGCGGCGAATGGACTTCACCTTCTGCCGCTCCCTATACTAGCTACGTACCCCCTAGGAGGCGCCATGGCAGACGTCCGGCCCTTTCGCGGTCTACGCTACGCCCACGGCGTCGTGGGTGACGTGGGGCAGGTCATCTGCCCTCCCTACGACGTCATCGACCCCGCCCACCAGGCGGCCCTCTACGGCCGGAGCCCGTTCAACGCGGTGCGGCTGGAGTTCGGGGCGGCAGAGCCCGGTGACGACGAGACGACGAACGTGTACACGCGCGCGGCGGACCTGCTGCAGACGTGGCAGCGCTCCGGGGCGCTGGAGCGAGCGGCGAACCCCACCTTCTACCTCATGGAGGAGGAGTACGAGGCCGGAGGAAGGTCTCGTCGGCGACGCTGCCTTCTGGCCGCGGTGCGGCTGGAGGAGTTCGACCGGGGCGCGGTCCGCCCTCACGAGTTCACTCGCCCAGGTCCCAAGGAGGACCGCCTGCGGCTCATGCAGTCCTGCGCCGCCAATTTCAGCCCGCTCATGGCGCTGTACCGGGACCCGGGAGGCATGGTGAGCCTTCTGGAGGCCCGGTCGCAGGCCTGGCCACCGGACATCGCCGCCCAGTCCAACGCCATCACCTACCGGCTCTGGGCCCTGGACGACTCGACGACGGTGCAGGAGCTCCAGAGGTTCCTGGCGCCGCTCCCGCTCTACATGGCCGACGGCCACCACCGCTACGAGACGGCCCTGGTCTACCGGGACATGCGCCGACGGGAACACAATCAAGGTGTCACCGGCTATGACTACGTCCTCATGGGCCTCATCGAGCTGTCAGATCCCGGCCTCGACCTGCTGGGCTACCACCGCCTGGTCTGCGGGCTGTCGCCGGAGGCGCTGGAGGGCCTGCGAACAAGGATGGGGGAGCTGTTCGTGGAAGAGCCGGGGCCGAAGGTCGGCGGTGTCGACGCCTTGGACGCGCTACTTCGTGTGCTCGATACGAAGGAGAAGGCCCAGCCGAGCTACGGACTAGTGGACGCGGCTACGGGCCGTCTGAGCACCCTCGTGCTGCGAGAGGGACTGCCACCCGAAAGCCTGCCCAGCACCGCCGTTCCGTCCCTTCGGCAGTGCGACACCTGGCTGCTGCACGAGGCGCTGCTGAAGCCGGTCCTAGGCAGCGACTTGGAGCAGGTCTCGTATGCGCACGACCTGGGAGAGGTGACTAGCCGGACCGCGTCAGGGGAGTGCGGGTTGGCCTTCCTGCTGCGTCCGATGGACCTGGATGTGTTCGAGGCGGTGGTGCTCGGCGGGGAGCGGCTGCCCCCCAAGAGCACATTCTTCATGCCCAAGCTTCCGTCGGGGTTGGTCTTCCACCTGCTGGACGGAGCGCTCTAGTCTCGTCGGGGCCCGCTCTGCGGCGCGTCAGGTGAGACGGACCACCCGCAGGCTGCTGATGTGGGGAATCGCCAGCACTTCCTCCTGGACCTCGTCAGGCATGGGGTCGTCCAGGCCGATAGCCATGATCGCGTGACCGCGCACCTCGCGCCGGCCCACGGCCATGGAGGCAATGTTGATGTCGTGCCTGCCGGTGATGCCGCCGACGGCGCCAATGAGGCCCGGCTGGTCCCTGTGGTCGATGACGAGAAGGAAGGGCGTTTCGACGAGCGCGTCCAGCCAGTAGTCCTGGATCTGAACGATGTGGGTCTGACCGCGAACGTGCGCGCCGCTGATGCGAGTGGTGCCACCCGCGGCAGCGATTTCCACCGTGATTAGGTTGGCGAACTGCTCCGGGGGAGTCTGCTCCCACTCCTCCTCTATCCTGATCCCGTGCTGCTCCGCCAGCAGCTCGGCATTGACCAGGTTCACGCGCTCGCTCGTCACGGGCTGGAGGAGACCCACCAGCGTCGCGGCCTTCAGGAC
Source organism: Dehalococcoidia bacterium (assembly GCA_965249315.1). Classification (GTDB taxonomy): domain Bacteria; phylum Chloroflexota; class Dehalococcoidia; order Lucifugimonadales; family UBA1127; genus CBDBGD01. The sequence continues at coordinate 777,357 of OZ252225.1, forward strand.
GGAGGCATTCTGGCCCACCAGCTCACCCTGGTAGCGCAGCGTGATGCGCGAGAGCTGGCCCTCCACCATCTGGATGGCGATCATGCCTACGTCCGCGGCCACGTTGAGGAAGGGGGCCACCAGGGAGTGGACTTCCGGGGAGATGAAGGGGGCGTTGACCGTGTACTCGGCGGGGTGACCGTGCAGCACCGCGAGCACCTGCTCGACGACCTCTTTCGCCACCTCCGCCTGCGCCTCCGTGGTGGAGGCGCCAAGGTGGGGTGTGGTGATGATCCTGGGGTGGGCTAGCAGAGAGTTCTGCTCCGGCGGCTCGCGGCTGAAGACGTCCAGAGCCGCGCCGGCCACGCGACCCTCCTCCACGGCAGTTAGCAAAGCCGCCTCGTCGATGAGGCCGCCTCGGGCGACATTCAGAAGCCGGATCCCCGGCTTGAGACGCCCCATCTCCCGAGGGCCCAGAAGGCTTCGCGTGCCCTGGATGAGAGGGGTATGGACGGTGAGGAAGTCGCTCTGCTGCAGCAGGTCGTCCAGGGTTGTGAGCTCGATGCCTTGGCGCGCGGCGCGCTCCGCCGCGACAAAGGGGTCGAACGCGAGTACCCGCATGTCGAGCCCCAGGGCCCGCCGGGCCACCTGGGAGCCGACGCGTCCCAGGCCAATGATGCCGAGGGCCTTGCCCCGGACCTCCACGCCCATGAAGTCGCTTCGGCGCCACTCCCCGCGTTTGAGGGACGCGTCGGCCTGGGGGACGTGGCGCGCGAGGGCGAGGAGGAGCGCGATGGTGTGCTCGGCGGCGGCCATGGTGTTGCCCGTTGGGGCGTTGACCACGGCCACGCCGCGCCGGGTGGCGGCTTCGAGGTCGATGTTGTCCACGCCCACGCCGGCCCGGCCCACGACCTGGAGGTGTTTCCCGGCGTCCAGTACCTCCGCGGTGACCTTGGTGTCGCTGCGGACGATGAGGGCTTCGCAGTCAGCGATGCGGTCGAGGAGCTCAGCCGGAGGCAGACGCAGGGCAACCTCCACCGTCAAGTCCGGCTGAGCCCGGAGGAGGTCCACCCCGGCCTGATGGATCGAATCGGCGACCAGGACCTTCGGCATGAACTACACGCCTGCCTGGCGAGCGGCAGCCCCGGCCGAGAAGCCCAGCTTCGATAGGGCTTGTTGAAGCGCATCCAAGACACCGTTGACGTCTTCCGGGGTCACGTGCCCCAGGTGGCCGATTCGGAAGACCTTGCCCTCCATGGCCGGTCCCTGGCCCCCTGCGACGACGACTCCGTGCTCGGAGCGCATGGTCTCAAGGAGCTCCCGGGCCTCCACCCCCTCCGGGACCTTCACCGCAGTGACGGTGTCCGAGGCGTAACGCTGGTCCCGGGCAAAGAGCTCCAGCCCCAGGGCAGTTACGCCCTCGCGCGTCATGCGAGCGACCTCGGCGTGGCGGCGATGGATCGCGTCCATGCCTTCTGCCAGCATGAGGTCCAAGGCGCGCTCCAGAGCGAACATGACGGAGACGGCCGGAGTCCATGGGGTCTGCCCCCGCTTGTAGTAGCTGACGTGGCGATCAAGGTCCAGGTAGAAGCGGGGCGTCGTGGCACTCTTCGATGCCTCCCACGCACGGGGACCGACGCCGACAAAGGCCAGACCAGGCGGCACCATGAACCCCTTCTGGGAGCCCGTGACGACGATATCGCAGCCCCAAGCGTCGGTGTCCAGGGGGATGCAGCCCAGGCTGCTAATGGCGTCGACCAGGAGGAGGGCGTCTGACTCCCGAACAACCCGGGCGATGGCCTCCAAGTCGTTTGTTACGCCCGTAGAGGTCTCGTTATGCGTGACCGCGACGGCTTTGATGGAGGAGTCGGCCTGGAGCGCGTTGCGAATAGCATCGGGGTCGGCCGCTTCGCCCAGGGGGAATGACAGCTTGGTCACGTCCGCGCCGTAGGCCCCGGCCACCTGGCAGAAGCGGTCGCCAAACACGCCCACGCTGACACAGAGGAGCTTGTCGCCCGGGGAGAGGGTGTTGACGACGGCCGCTTCGAGCCCGCCGGTGCCGGATGCGGTGAGAATCGCTATGTCGTTCGTCGTGCGGAAGACCTTCTGGAGACCGTCGTGGATGGCGGCGATAAGCTGGGCAAACTCCGGGCCCCGGTGGTTGATCATCTGGCGGGCCCCCGCCTGGAGCACCTCTTCCGGGCACGGAGTGGGACCGGGTACACGCAGGTTCACGGCTCCTCCTCTAGCGCACGGTATCCCCTGCGAGGGAGCGGCGTAGAGGCATTGTACCCCAGAGGGCGCTACAGATGCACAGGGCGCTGCGCGCTCGGCTACAGGGCCTCCTGCGCCTCCATGGGAAGGAAGCGCTGCTCCGCTCTATCAGGGGACTTCCGCCCGCTTCTCTCCAGGCACTCCCGAAAGGGCCTCACCCCCCGTCAGGATACGGCGCGTGCGATCAACGTCCTGGTGGATCTGGGCGACGAGGGCGTCCGCGGTCTCGAAGGTCTCCTGACCTCGCAGGCGAGCCACGAACTCCAGGCGGACCTCCGCGCCGTAGAGTTCCTCGGAGAAATCGAGGACGTGGGCCTCCACCGCGCGCCGTCCTCCGCCGAATGTGGGGCGGAGTCCGATGCTGGTAGCCGCGGGACGGCGCAGGTCACCCATCCAGGCCCACGAGGCGTAGACGCCATCGCCGGGAAGGGCGAGCAGAGGGTCGACGGACAGGTTGGCGGTGGGGAAGCCCAGTCCACGCCCGCGCCCCTCTCCCGCTTCGACGATGCCGGAAAGCGCGAAGGGCCGGCCCAAGAGGCGGACCGCCTCTTCCACCCGTCCCTCTTCGAGGGCTCGGCGGATGGCAGTGCTGCTCACCATGTTTCCCAGCCCTTCCAAGTCCAGCGCATCGACCGCGTGGAGGGAGAAGTCCATCTCCCTGCCGAGGGCATGCAGCACGGGGACCGTGCCCTCTCGATTGTGGCCCATGGCGAAGTCAGGGCCCACGACGAGGCCCTGCAGGTCAAGGACTGTGCGCAGTAGCGTGATGAACTCGCCGGGCCTGAGCAATGAGAGGTCGCGGTCGAAGGTCAGCGGCACGACAAGGTCCACCTCGCGGCCAAGGAGGGTCAGACGGTCCTCCTGGGAGCAGATGTAGGAGACGGAGATTTCAGGACGCAGCACCGTTACCGGATGCTGGCGTAAGGTGACTGCCGCGCTGCGGGCCCCTCGAGACGCCGCGTCCTCTCGCAATTTACGGAGGAGGTGCCGGTGGCCCCGGTGCACGCCGTCGAAGACTCCGATAGTGGCGAGGACCGGGCCGGACGAGGAGACGCTGGAAAGCTCTTCCCTGGCCTTCACGAGCTTCCGCTGACCCGAACGGCCGCACGGAGGGACAGAGGCACGGTCGCTGGGTCCAATTCTCTCGCGGTCACGAGACTCCCCGCTCCCGGAGGTTGACGGCCCCGCGGAGATACACGTGGACAATCTCTTCCAGCGGCTTTGTGGTATTGACCAGTACAAGGGCACGGATGCACTTGGGAAGGCCATCCGGGACGGCCATCTCGTGGCCGCAGAGCAGGGGCACCTGGGTCCATCCCAGCTGCCGGACGACGACGGCCGGGAACTCTGCATTGAGGTCCGGGCTCGTGGTCAGAAAGAGGGCGGCCACGCTATCGGGTTCGATGGCGTTGGCCACGACCATGGACTCGAACATCTCCCGGGTCGCAGAGAGGATGGCCTCGCGGCTGTTGTCCTCCGCGGTGGTAGCCCCCCGGATGCCGCGACACATAAGGGTCATCATTCGCCTCTCTCAGAATCGGCGGAGGGCTGCAGCTCGCGGAGGAACCGGCGGGCCATCTCCGGCTCCTGGCCCGGCGGCGCGCCCGCCACCGCGTCGAGCAGCGCGCTGGCCACGATCACGGCGTCCGCATAGCGACCCGCGGCCACCACGTGCTCCCTTCGGGAGACGCCAAATCCGACAACCAAGGGCAGGTCGGTCCACTGCCGCGCTCGCGAGACCAAGTCGGACGCCTCGTCACCAAGGGTGTCCCTGGCCCCCGTGACCCCGGTGACGCTGACGCAGTAGATGAAGCCCTCGGCCATGGCGCAGGCCTGACGCACTCGCTCTTCCGTGCTGGTTGGCGCCAGCATGGGGACAAGGGCAAGGTCGTGGCGAGCGCAGACCTCCTGTAAAGGCCCTGCCTCTTCCGGCGGGAGGTCCGGTACGATGAAGCCGTCGACGCCGGCCGCTGCGGCCGTCTCTGCGACGCGGTCCAGCCCCGCGGCCAGCAGCGGGTTGTAGTAGCTCATGGGCACAATGGGGACTCGCAGGCCCCGGCGGCGCAGCTCTGCTGCCGACTCGAGGCACTGGAGCAGGGTGACGCCCTGGCCCAAGGCGTGAAAACTGGCCCGCTGGACGGTGGTCCCATCCGCCAGGGGGTCGCTGAAGGGCACCCCCAACTCCACGGCGTGAGCCCCCGCGTCCTGGAAGGCCAGAACCAACTCCAGACTGGTCTCCACACTCGGGTAGCCCACGGTCGCATAGGGGACAATGCCCACCTGTCCAGAAGCCCGGGGCTCCCGCAGGGACTGCTCGAGATGTTGGGCGCCCATCAGCTCACCGCGCCAGGCTCAGGGCCAGGGCGTTCTGGAACGCGTGCGCTGTGAAGCAGGCCCAGATGGAACCGGCGCGGAGGAAGAGCCAACCGAGCAGCAGCCCCAGTACGAAGGTGGGAATCAAGAGTCCAATGGCTCCATGGCTGACGGAGAAGAGGGCTGCGGAGGCGACCACTGCTCCCCAGGGGCCGAGGGAGTGCAGCAGTCCTTGGAGGACGAACCCTCGGAAGAAGACCTCCTCCGCCAGGGGCGCAAGGAAGACGACGACACCAATGACAGCCGCGTACTGCATTGGCATAGCGCCGCGAAGGAGGTCGGGAGTGTCCGGCGGCAGCAGTGCCTCGACGCCCAAGGTCCTAACCAGTAGGATCACAAGGCCGCTCAGGGAGATGCTCGCCAGGAGGACCAGCAGGGGCAGGCCCAGTTGCGCTCCCACGCCCGCCGTTCGGAAGCCCAAGGCCCGCAAGGAGAGGCGCCTCTTCCGCACAGCGAAGAACCACGCCACGGCTAGGAGGAGCACTTCCAGAAGGGTGACGGCAACAAGCGTTCGGGCGACGTCGGAGAGCAGTCCAGCCCTCGAAGCCAGCGCCCCTACGCCAAGGAGCACCAAGGCCCCGGCCAGAGCCAGACCGACGCCGGAGAGCGTATCGCGACCGCTCCATGGCACCGGGGAACCCGCGACGTATTGTTGCGCGTCCATACCAAGTCCAAATCGACCGAATAGCAGCTTCGGATAATACCATGGCCGTGCCTGGGAGAACAACGAAGACGGCCGGGGACCTACTGAAGGTCCAAGGAGGCGCCGGATCCCGTCGAGGAGCTAGGAGTCGGCGACGCCCCGCGCCTTGATATAGTCCACGGCGTTTTGGACCGTGCGGATCTTCTCCGCGTCCTCGTCGGTGATCTCCAAGGGTTGGCCTTCGGTGGCGAACTCCTCTTCGATGGCCATGATGAGCTCGACGAGATCCAAGGAGTCCGCGTTGAGGTCCTCGGTGAAAGAGGCCTCGGACACGACCTGGTTTTCGTCCACTCCGAGACGGTCCACCACTACCCGGGTGAGTCGCTCTTGAATCGTCGCCATATTTTCCGCTCCTGTGTGACGCACCTAGCGGTGCACATGCTCCATGATAGCGCCCAAGACGCCGTTAACAAAGCGGGACGAACTCTCACTTCCAAGCAGTTTCGCGAGCTCGACGCCCTCATTGATGGCAACTTTAGGTGGGACGCGCTGGTCAATCACGATCTCATAGATGGCGACCCGCAGAAGGTTACGGTCGACGCCAGCAAGCTGATCGACGGGCCACGCCGGGGCCTGGGCCTGAATTTGTTCGTCCAACGCCTGACGGTGGTCCAACACGCCCGCGACCAACTCCTGGGCGAAGCTCCGGCCCTCACCGCGCAGGGGGACCTCCGAGAGCGACCAGGCAGCACACGCCTCTGGATGATGTCCGGTTGCGTCCACTTCGTACAGCACCTGGAGGGCCACCATACGGGCCCGACGACGGGGCGGCAAACGCCCCAGGCCCTTTTCGTCGGCCTCCGCCTCAAGGGGGACCGTCTCGGGTCTGGACATCACATTCGGCGCCACAGCTACGCCGCCAGTCCCGCGATCGCCTGCAAGTCCCCAACGCTGGTGGTCGCAGCCCCAGGATGCGAGCGCTTCACCAGGTTCGAGAGGACCTTGCCTGGGCCGATCTCAAAGAACTGCGTGACTCCTGCGCCGGCCATGTGGTCCAGGGAGCGCTTCCACTGCACGCACCCGCAGAGCTGTTGCTTCAACTCAGTCTTGATCTCCATCTCCGTAGTGAGGGGAAGCCCGGTGCAGTTGGCCACCACCGGGATCTGGGGCGAGTGGAACTCGGCCTCCTCCAGCGCGTCGGCTATGCCCTGGCTAGCATGGTCCATCAGCCGGGTGTGGAAGGCGCCGCTGACCTGGAGCCGGACAAGGCGCCTGGCGCCTCGCATAGCGGCCAAGTCCATGGCTCGGGCCAGGGCCACCCGCTCTCCGGCAATGACTATCTGGTCTTCAGCGTTCACGTTGGAGATCTGTGCGCCGGTCTCGCGGCAGACCTCCTCAACTGTCAACTCATCCAAGCCCAGCACGACAGCCATAGCTCCGGGCTGCTGCTCCGAGGCCTCCTGCATGAGCCGACCGCGCTCTCGTACGAGGCGGAGGGCGTCGGCCATGTCCAGGACACCTGCGGGGACGAGGGCCGTGTACTCGCCCAGGCTGTGTCCAGCCACAAAGGATGGGGAGGGAACGACGTCAGGACCCAACGCCTCTTTCATAGCCTGCATGCACGCCAGGCTGACGGCCACGATAGCAGGCTGGGCGTTGACGGTACGGGTCAACTCCTCCTCCGGCCCCTCAAACATGAGGCGGCTGAGGGACGTCTGGAGAACCTCGTCGATCTCATCGAACACCGCACGCGCGGCGGAGGAGTTCATGGCGAGCTCCCGGCCCATGCCCACGTGCTGGGTACCCTGGCCGGGAAAGAGGAAAGCCGTCTTTCCAGGACTAGGAGACACCCCGTTGGATGACATACAAATGACTCCTGCTAGAGACTATCCGGCCGACAAACGATCCGGATAAGCGGGCCTTTCAGTTGTAAAGTTGCTGGCCATCTAGCCAGGCGCTTCGTCCCCGCCCACGGCCACTATCTCCCGTCCGCGGTAGTAGCCGCAGAGAGGGCAAACGTGATGTGAGGGCTTCGCACCGTGACACTGCGGGCACCGAGAGATACCTCCCGTCCGACTGCGGAAATGGGCAGCGCGAGAGCGTTGCTTTGCCTTTGACATTTGCTTCTTTGGAAGAGGTGCCACGTTGAACCCCCTAGGATTCGGCTTTCTGGGGCGAGAGGAGCTCGAGAAGTGGGCGCCAGCGAGGGTCTGTCATCTCGCTTGCGCACCCACAGGAGACCTCGTTGCGGTTGGCCCCGCACTGCGGACACAGCCCTTGGCAATCGACCTGGCACAGAGGCTTCAATGGCTGCACGGTCAGAGCCGTCTGTCGGACTGCCTCCCGCAGGTTGACCTCGTGGGAGGGGGTCAAGCGGAAGGCACCCTCCTCTGGGTCAAGGGAGCCCAAGCTCTTTCCAGTGGCCGGGTCTACGACCAGAAAGAACTGTTCGTCGATGGGAAGGCCCATGGGCCCACTAAAGCTCCCAAGACACCGACTGCACACGAAGGGAGCAGTAGTCTTCAAGAAGCCCCTAGCCCAGACGCCTCGGTCTGTTCGCATGAACTCCACCCACCCCTGCGCAGACGCGATACCCGTGTCCTCCAACGGTGGGAAGTCTTCCTCAATGTCGTACCGTCGGGTGGCCCCGATAGAATCCTTTAGAAGCTGGGCCACATCAAATCGCATAGCAACACCAAGGGCCGCTATTAACAACTTGGGCGAGATTGTAGTCCTCCGCACGCGGCCATGTCAATATGGGTTGCTACATTTTTCACACATCTACGCTTACGGGACAGGGCGGAATCCGCGCGCCGGGGGCTCACGGCCCATCGAGGACTTGACGCAGGGCGACGAACACGGCATCGAACATCTCCCGGGTCAGACGCCCGGTCTGGGTGTTTCGCTGGCTGGGGTGGTACGAGGCGAGCAGGGTCACGCCATGAGGGAGCACGACTGCGCCCGCGTGTGCGAAGCGCGGCCGCGGCCTTGGGAGCTCCAGCCCTCTCTCTCGACAGGCCAGAAGGTAGGCGTCGAAGGCAATGGCCCCCAGGGCTACGACCGCCCGGAGGTCTCGGAACCAGTCCAGCTCCTGGTGCAGGTAGGGACGACAGGCGACGAACTCGTCGGGCGTAGGCTTGTTGTCGGGCGGGGCGCAGCGGACCGCCGCGGTGACATAGACGTCGCGTAGCTGCAGGCCATCATCTCGATGCCGCGCGACGGGCGAGTTGGCGAAGCCCGCTTGGTGCAGGGCGCCGTATAGCATGTCCCCACTGCGGTCGCCGGTGAAGACGCGCCCGGTGCGGTTACCTCCGTGGGCCGCGGGGGCGAGCCCTATGACCAACGCTCGGGCGTTGGGATCGCCGAAGCCTGGCACGGGGCGGCCCCAGTACTCCCAGTCCCGGTACATGCGTCGCCGCTCCCGCGCCACTCGCTCGCGGTATTCCACCAAGCGCGGGCATCGCGTGCAGCCGATCACCTGCCGGTTAAGCTCTTCCAGCTCAGTCATCCAACGGCCGCTCCATCGCTTTCGTACTCGGACTGCGGGTGCAGGCCCTCATGCTATACTCTCCGCAACACCATGTGGAGACCCCAAATGAACGGCGCAGCAGCTATCGCCCGGATCCTGAAGCAGGAGGGGGTCGAGAACCTCAGCTGCTTCCCCTCCAACCCGATTATCGAAGCCGCGGCGGCCGAGGGCATCCGCCCGATCATCTGCCGCCAAGAGCGCGCAGGTGTGAACATCGCCGACGGCTTCAGCAGGGTCTCGAACGGCCGCCGCATCGGCGTGTTCGCGATGCAGTACGGCCCGGGCGCGGAGAACGCCTATGGCGGGGTTGCCCAAGCCTTCGCCGATTCCGTACCCATCCTGCTCCTTCCCGCGGGCTACCCCCGCGACCGTGCGGACACATCGCCCAACTTCGGCGCTGCACTGAACTACAGCGGCGTGACCAAGTGGGCGGGGCAGGTCAACCGCGCCGCACGCATCCCGGAGCTGATGCGCCGCGCATTCAGCCACCTTCGCACCGGTAGGCCCGGCCCGGTCCTGCTTGAGGTGCCGGGCGACGTGTCGGCGGAGGAGGTGGACGCGGCCGCGCTGGACATTCGCCCGGTGACCACCGTGCGAAGCGCGGGGGACCCGCACGACGTCGCAGAGGCCGCGCGGGCCCTGATCTCGGCGAAGCGGCCCGTCGTCCACGCCGGCCAAGGGGTCCTCTACGCTGAGGCGTGGGACGATCTGCGAGAGCTGGCGGAGCTTCTCCAAGCCCCGGTGATGACCACGCTGACAGGCAAGAGCGCCTTCCCCGAGGACCATCCCCTGTCTCTGGGCACGGGCTCCAACACGACCACCGGCATGGTGCACCACTTCCTCCAAAAGGCAGACCTGGTCTTCGGCATCGGCTGCAGCTTCACGCAGACGACGTTCGGCGTCACCATACCACCGGGCAAGGTTATGGTGCACTCGACCAACGACCCTGCGGACGTGAACAAGGACTATCGCATCGACATCGCCGTGGTGGGCGACGCAAAGCTGGTGCTCCGGCAGGTCATCGACGAGGTGAAGCAGCAGGCGGGGGCCGGCGTGCCGCGGGAGGACCCGACGCCCGCCCGCGAGATTGCGGCGGTGAAGGCGGAGTGGCTGCAGGGCTGGATGCCGAGACTGACCTCGGACGATGCGCCCATCAACCCGTACCGCGTCGTATGGGACCTGATGCACACACTGGACCGCCGGAACAGCATCGTCACCCACGACTCCGGGAGCCCTCGCGACCAGACCATCCCCTTCTTCGAGGCGCTTGCTCCCCGGAGCTACCTGGGGTGGGGGAAGTCGACTCAGCTGGGGTACGGCCTGGGGCTGTCCATCGGGGCCAAGCTGGCTGCGCCGGAGAAGACGGTGGTCAACATCATGGGAGATGCGGCCTTCGGCATGGCCGGGCTGGACATCGAGACTGCGGCCCGCTGTGAACTCCCCATCCTCACAATCTTGCTGAACAACTCCGTGATGGGTGGCTACGGGGCCCGAATGCCGGTGGCGACGGCGCGCTACGGGGCATCCCACCTCTCCGGCAACTACGCCACCGTGGCCGAGGGGCTTGGCGCATACAGCGAGCGCATCGTCCAGCCTGCGGAGATCGTCCCGGCAATCCGGCGCGCGCAGAAGGCCATGGAGTCCGGGCGCCCGGCGCTGCTGGAGTTCATCACCGCCGAGGAGCGGACCGTCTCCGAGTTCGCGTAGTCGGCGCTACGACAAACTGGACAGAGCCGCACGTCATGTCCTACGGCTGCATTGCGCCCGCCTAGTCTTACTGTGAGTACACCCGAACTCCACCTACAGACTCTGTTCCTACTGGACGACCACGGTCGCATCATCGGAACGCGTGAGCCGGATCCAAGCCCAGGTGCTCTCTTCTGCCTCATCCGAGGAACGAGGGACTGCGTCTGGGCCGTGCGAGCGGAGGTTCCGCAAGACATTGCCGACGAGCTTGACCACCTAGCGAGCGAAGAGCCACCAGCGTCAGACTTCCGAGATGCTCCCGTGCACATCAAACGATACATGGCGCTGGTTGAAGGCAGACCTGACTCTGGGCCAGCGTACGCGTTCCCAGATGAGGTAGCGCGACTTCACGACACGGTCCTCGTCGACGATGTACAAGTCCTTGGCCATCACTTCTCCGGGTGGACCGCAAGCGAGGTCCCATACCGGACGCCAATTGCAGCTCTGGTCGAGGAAGGACGGACCGTGAGCGTCAGCTTCTGTTCGCGGCGCTCTCACGAAGCAGCAGAATGTGGGGTTGAAACGGCGGCGGAGTTCCGTGGCCGCGGCCTAGGCCCGAGGGTTACGGCTGCATGGGCACAGGCAATTCTGGCCTCCGGCCGCATTCCGCTGTATAGCACATCGTGGTCCAACGCCCCCTCACTAGCGATCGCCCGCAAGTTGGGCCTGGTACCGTATGCCAGCAGATGGAGCATCTCCTAGGTCTAACGCCTCAAGCTGAGACCGAGATCTCTCAACTGGTCCGCCTCGCCAACAGCGTGGAGCGCGCCACTGTTGCGCCGAGAGAGCGGGAGAGTGCTAGCTGCTCCAGGCCTCCAGGGACTCCCGGATGATCTTGCGGACGCTGTCGCCATTCTGCTGGTCCAACGGCAGGTCGTGGTAGTGGGCGTTGGGCAGGCACTCCTCCAGGTAGCGGGCCGCGGAGGTCGCATGGGCGGGGTCGTGGCCGGGGATGATGGCCGCGGGCATGGTAAGCCCCATGATGGCTTCCGGGGACGTTCCGGGGAAAGTGTCGCGGTCGAAGAAGGTGGGGCCCATGCGGGAGACCATTAGCAGGTAGCGCTCAACATCCTGGGCGCAGTAGGCCTCGGCGAACTCATCGTCTCGGGCCAGGAGGTTGACCCATGGCCCGACCTGCGGCTCCAGCCAGAAGCGCTGGCTCTTCTCCCCCTGCCTGGCCCGCTCCACGACGGCCTCGAGGCCGTTCTCCTTGACGAAGGCGTAGTGCATGGCGAAGCGGTCCAGCCCCATCCCGCGGTATCGGAGACCTCCGACCGGCCAGTGGAGGATGAGGCCGAGTGTCCGGTCCGGGTGGGCGGCGCCAAAGGCGATGGCGACCTCCGTCCCCATGCAGCCGCCGATGACGAAGGCCTGATCGATGCCCAGGTGGTCGAGGATCGCCCGTCCCTGCTCGGCGTAGCTGGTCCACCTCAGCGGCTCGATGCGGCCGCCGGACTCCCCTGCCTCGCGCCGGTCATGGGCGATGCAGGTGAAGCTGTCCGTCATGGTCTCCAGCATTCGGACGTTCTTCCACACGCCAGCCGTCGACCACTTCTCGACGGTCGCGTCAAAGCCGCCAGCCGAGAACATGAGAAGGGCGGGACCCTTTCCGAATACCTCGTAGCGGGTGCGAATGCCGTCAGCGTCGATAAAAGGCATGGCGGGCTCCTTTCGTCATCCTTGGGTGCGAATGGCATTGTAGAGGGGGGCTGGTCATTCGGCAATGGGGCGCCCCGCAGGTGGCGGCTACGGGGCTCCGTTCGCATGCTATAATCATAGCTGCATGTCGCAGCATAAACCGCCCCTGATCATCTCCGTCATCGGCGGGGGAGACCCGCCCCCGGAGGCCCGACGGCTGGCCTACGAGGTAGGCCGCGAGCTGGCGCGGCGGGGGGCCATGGTGGCGTGCGGCGGCCTTGGCGGCGTGATGGAAGAGGTGTGCCGCGGGGCGCGGGAAGAAGGCGGCACCACCATCGGCATCCTCCCCGGCAGCGACGCCTCGGCGGCCAACCCCTACGTCACCGTCCCCATCGCCACGGGCATGGGTTACGCACGAAACAGCATCGTGGTGAAGGTTGGGGCAGCGGTCATCGCCATCGACGGCGCATACGGCACGCTCTCGGAGATCGGGCACGCCCTAGCGGAGGGGAGCACGGTCGTCGGGCTGGACACGTGGGTCTTCTCCCACGGCGGCCGCAAGGACACCGCCATTGTCGAAGCTGGGGACCCGGCAGACGCGGCCGAGAAGGCCATTGCGGCCGCACGCCTCGGGGGCGCCCGCACACCGCGGTCCGTCGGATGAGCACCACGATCGACCAGGTCCGGGCCCGCGAGGTCCTGGACTCCCGAGGCAACCCGACGCTGGAGGCGGAAGTCGGCCTGTCGGACGGCTCCGCGGGCCGCGCCATCGTGCCATCGGGGGCCAGCACGGGGTCGCACGAGGCGGCGGAGCTTCGGGACGGCGACCCGGCCCGGTTCCGCGGCGCTGGCGTCCTCCAGGCCGTCGCGAACGTGGTTGAGCGCATCGGGCCGGCCGTACGGGGTCTATCACCCTTCGACCAAGCAGCCCTGGACCACTGCCTGCTGGAGCTGGACGGGACCAGCGACAAGTCGACCCTGGGAGCCAACGCGATCCTGGGGGTCTCGCTGGCCGCTGCCCACGCGGCCGCGGCCTCCCGCGGGCAGCCCCTCTACCGACACCTGGCCGACGGCGACGCGAGCCTGCTCCCGGTGCCGCTCTTCAACGTGCTCAACGGGGGCAAGCACGCCGCCGACTCGACGGACATCCAGGAGTTCATGCTGGCGCCCGCAGGCGCGCCGACCTACGCCGAGGCGCTGCGGGCCGGCGCGGAGGTGTACCAGGCCCTGAAACGCGTGTTGAACGCGGGCGCTTACAGCACCAACGTCGGCGACGAGGGCGGCTACGCGCCGTCGCTGCCCTCGAATAGGAGCGCGCTGCAGGCGCTGGTGGAGGCGATATCGCTCGCCGGGTACGCGCCGGGGAAGGACGTTTTCCTAGCCCTGGACGTGGCCGCCTCGGAGCTGTTCGAGGAGGGCCGCTACTCGCTCCCCAGGGAGGGGACGGTCTACACGGCAGCAGAGCTGGTCTCGTTTTACGCTTCGCTTGTCGAGGAGTTCCCCATCGTCAGTATCGAGGACGGGCTGGCGGAGGACGACTGGGATGGGTGGACGCTCCTGGTGCAACGGCTGGGCGGCAGGGTGCAGCTCGTCGGGGACGACCTGCTCACCACCAGCACGCCGCGCATACGACGGGCCATCGACCTGGCGGCGGCCAACGCGCTGCTGGTGAAGCCAAACCAGGTTGGGACCCTGACGGAGACCCTCGAGGCCATGGCACTGGCCCGGGAAGCCGGATGGGGAACGGTGATGAGCCATCGCTCGGGCGAGACGGAGGACACGACCATCGCGGACCTGGCGGTGGCCACGGGCGCGGGGCAGATCAAGGCAGGAGCGCCCGCGCGCTCCGAGCGTGTGGCCAAGTACAATCGCCTGCTGCGCATCGCGGAGGAGCTGGGGCCGGGGGCCCGTTTCGCAGGGATGAGCGTTTACCGCGGCAAGGCCGCCTGAGCACCGGCGGGCGACGAGGAAAGAACAGCCGGAGGAGGCACACATGGCTACTCGGATCGGCATCAACGGCTTCGGACGCATCGGAAGGCAGGTCCTGAAGGCAACGCTGGAGCGGCACCCGCATGACCTGGAGGTGGTGGCGGTCAACGACCTGACCGACGCCGCGACGAACGCCCACCTGCTGAAGTACGACACCAACTACGGCCGGTTCCCCGGCACGGTGGAGGTGGCCGAAGACAGCCTGCTGGTGAACGGCCGCGCGGTGCGAGTCTTCGCCGAGCGAGAGCCCGCGAAGATTCCCTGGGGCGAGGTGGGCGCGCAGATCGTCGTGGAGTCGACGGGGCGCTTCACGGACGGCGACAAGGCGCGGGAGCACCTGCGGGACACGGTGAAGAAGGTGATCATCTCCGCGCCGGCCAAGGGCGAAGACCTGACGCTGGTGCTGGGTGTGAACGACGACCGGTACGACGCCGAAAACCACGCCGTGCTGTCGAACGCCTCCTGCACGACGAACTGCGTCGCGCCGATGGCCAAGGTGCTCAGCGAGGCCTTTGGAGTCCAGACCGCCCTTATGTCAACCATCCACGCCTACACGAACGACCAGCGCATCCTGGACGTGTTCCACGACGACATGCGGCGCGCTCGGGCGGCAGCGATGAACATCGTACCGACGACGACGGGAGCGGCCAAGGCAGTGGGCGCGGTCATCCCAGAAATGCAGGGTATCGTGCACGGGATGGCCTTCCGCGTTCCCACCTCCACGGTGTCGGTCATCGACCTGGTGGCAGTGCTGGAGCGGGAGGCGACGGCCGAGGAGGTCAACGCCGCCTTCCGCGAGGCCGCAGAGGGGCCGTTGAAGGGGATCATGGCCTACAGCGACGAGCCGCTGGTGAGCAGCGACTTCAAGGAGGACCCCCACTCCTGCACCTTCGACGCTCCGCTGACCCTGGTCATGGGAGGCACGCTGGCCAAGGTGGTGGGCTGGTACGACAACGAGTGGGGCTACTCCTGCCGCACCGCCGACCTCTGCGCCTTCCTGGCGGACAAGGGGCTGTAGCTTTCCGCCCCCAGGCGGGGGTCTCGGCTACAATACAGCTACTATGGCCCGACCTCCGGCGCTGGAGCGCCTCGCCGCCCTGTCGCAGGCATGGCCTCGACTTCGTACTCGGGCCGGAGCGGCGGCGCTGCCCGCGATCCTGGTGCTGGCCCTTGCCCTACGCCTGTTCGGCATCAATTGGGACGACGGCCATCTGTTCCACGCCGACGAACGGGCAATCCTTACCGCAGTAGACCAACTGGCGCTGCCGCCAGCCTCCGACCTGGGCATTCTCCTGGATGCGGAAGAAAGCCCGTGGAACCCCGGCTGGTTCCCCTACGGCAGCCTTCCCCTCTACCTGCTGAAGGGCGTCCAGCTCGGCGCGGCGCCGCTGGGGGGGCTGGACCTGGTGGAGATGCGCCTGGCCGGGCGTGCGGTTTCCGCACTTGCGGACTCCCTAACGGTCCTCGCCGTGTACCTGCTGGGGCTGCGCCTAGCCGACCGTCGCGTCGCCCTGCTTGCGTCGCTGCTCACTGCGACCGCCGTCCTGCACATCCAGCTAAGCCACTTCGCCGGGGTGGACACGCTCCTCACCTTCTTTGTCGTCCTCTCGATACTCGGCGCTCTCAGGGCGGCGGACCATCGGACGCGAGGGGCCTCCGTGTTGGCAGGGGCGGCTGTCGGACTGGCCCTGGCCACCAAGGCGAGCGCTTCGCCTCTGATGCTGCCCCTGTTCCTGGCCCACCTGCCACCCCTGGGGCCCGGATGGCGGCAGCAGTGGGCGGGCTGTGCCGCGAGACTGGGGGTGGCCCTGGGGGCCGTGGCGGCGGTCCTGGTTGTGGGGCAGCCCTACATGTTCCTGGACTGGGAGGTGTTTCGCGCGGATCTCGTGGAGCAGAGCGAGATGGTGCGGAGAATCCGAGACTACCCCTTCACGCGGCAGTACGCGGACACCGTGCCCTACCTGTACCACGTCCGGCAGCTGGCCCTCTTCGGCCTGGGGCTTCCGCTGGGGCTCCTGGCCTGGGCGGGGCTGGCTTTCGGCGGGTGGTGGTGCGTGCGACAGCGCAGCAAGGCGCACCTGCTGGCGCTGGCCTGGGTCGTGCCCTACCTGCTGATCGTCGGCTCCTTCGAAACGAAGTTCCTCCGGTACATGCTGCCCGTAACGCCCTTCCTGCTGCTCTTCGGCTCGCAGATGCTGGTCGCTGCGGTGGACTGGGCGCGCACTCACAGAAGCGCACTGACCCCCTGGGCGCGCGTTGCAGTCGCGGGAGTTGTGGGGGCGACGGTGCTGTACGCGCTCGCGTACGTGGGCATCTACAGCCGCCCACACCCGGCAGTCGAGGCGGCGGCGTGGATGGAGGCCCAGGAGCTTCCGTCGGACACGGTCGTACTGCGGGAGCACTGGGATGACAGCATCCCCTACCTGGGGCGATACGACGTCCGCGAGCTGCCCTTGTACAACCCCGACGGCCCGCAGAAGACAGACCTGCTTTCCCGAGAGCTCGCGGAGGCCGACTACCTGGTGCTGTACAGCAGCCGGCTGTACGGCAGCATCGCCCGGCTGCCCGACCGCTACCCCGCGAGCAGCCGCTACTACTCGCTGCTCTTCGGAGGCGACCTGGGGTACGAACTGGTCCACTTCGAGGCCAACCATCCATCGCTTCCAGGGATCGCACTGGTCAACGACACCTTCTCCCGGCCGGGCCTGCCGACGCCGGAGCCGCTGGCGCAGCACCGCCCCGCCTTCGCGACGTTCAACCTGAGCCACGCCGACGACAGCTTCGTCGTCTTCGACCACCCGCTGGTGCTGGTCTTCCAGAACACGGCCGGCCTCCCCGGCGAAGCGATAGAGGCGCTCCTCCTCACCGGGGCCCGTACAGGGCCCGGCTTCGACCCACTGTTGGCGCCCGCGGACGAGTGGGCGCTCCAGCGAGCAGGGGGTACCTGGCGGGAGATCGCACCGCTGGACGGCCCCGGCGCGCGCTACCCCTTCCTGCTATGGACCGCCCTGGTGTACGGGGTGGCCCTGGCGACGCTGCCCCTAGGGCTGATGGTCTTCCGCTTCCTGCCGGACCGGGGGTATTTGCTGGCGCGGGTCCTAGGCCTGCTCCTGACAGCCTACATCGCCTGGCTGCTGGCCAGTCTCAAGTGGGTGGCGTTCAGTCAAGGGTCGGTCTTCCTCGGGTTGGGCGTGCTCGCGGCGTTGTCGCTGTGGGTTGCCCATAGGCACAGGGAGGAGCTGGGTCGCTTCGTCCGGCAGCGGTGGCGGCTACTGCTGGGCAGCGAGCTGCTGTTCCTAGGCGCGTTCGTCGCATTCATCGTCATTCGCATGGCCAACCCGGACCTCTGGAACCCGTGGTTCGGAGGCGAGAAGCCGATGGACCTCGCGTACCTGACCGCGACGGTGCGGTCCACCGTGATGCCGCCGATGGACCCCTGGTTCGCCGGCGGGGCCATCAACTACTACTATTTCGGCCACTTCACAGTCGCGGCCATGATCCGGGCGACGGGCATCCCCGCCACGACGGCCTTCAACCTGGCGGTGCCGCTCTTCTTCGCGCTGACGGCGGGAGGCGCCTTCTCCCTGGGCTACAACCTGGCCGAGGGGGCGCGCCTGGCCCTCCGCCGAAGCGGCACGGCCCTCGCACCCGCGTGGAGTCCCGTGGCCGCAGGCCTCACAGCGGTGCTGTTCGTCGTCGTCCTGGGGAACCTAGACGGCGCTATGCAGGTCGCCCAGGGGGCGTGGGACTACGCAGCTCGCGGCAGCGCCTTCCCGGCCTTCGACTACTGGCGCTCCTCGCGGATGATGCCGCCGGACCCGCCCGGCTTCGAGATCACGGAGTTCCCCTTCTTCACCTTCCTCTTCGCCGATCTGCACGCCCACCTGATGGCCCTGCCCCTGACGCTGCTGATCCTGGGGCTGGGTACGAGCAGTCTCCTGGGGGCGTACGCCGGGGCGGGCGTCCGAGAGCGACTGCCAGCACTGGCCGCGCTGGGGCTGGCGCTGGGCGCGCTGTGGGCCACCAACGCCTGGGATGGGCCTACGTACCTGGGCCTCAGCATCGTCCTCCTGGGCGTCGGCGCGTGGGTACGACGGGGTCGGACCGGCTTGGCATGGCTGCGGCACGCGCTGGGCGCATCCCTGCTGGTGGTGGCAGTGGCAGTGGTGCTCTGGCTCCCCTACCATCTGCGCCTGGAGACCACCCTAGACGGCATCATCCCTGCGCCGGTCCAGACCACCCTCTGGAGATACCTTGCCATCCACGGCCTCTTCATCTTCCTTGCTGGAAGTTTCCTGGCCGCTGCGTTGTGGAGGGAGCGAGCGCTTCTGGCCGGCCTAGGACGGCAGGTCCTAGACTCGCCGACAGGGCGCTACGCCATGCTCGCCGTCGCGTTTCTCCTCGGCACGCTGCTTATCGCCCTCGGAATCGCCGGCTTCGGCACCGTGGCGTTCCTGCTTCTTCTGGCACTGCCCACCGGCGTGCTGGCCTGGTGCTGGCTCCGAAACATCGAGGCCCACTCCCGGCCCGAGGCCCCCTACGTTACCGTGACGCTTCTGATGCTAGGCCTTGGCTTCGCCATCGGCATCGGCGTCGACCTAGTGGTGGTGGAGGATGGCCTGGAGCGGCTGAACACAGTGTTCAAACTCTACCTCCAGGCGTGGGTGCTGCTGGCGCTGGCAGGGGCTTTCGGCCTCTGGCGCCTGCTGTTCGTGCAGGGGTTCCTCCGGAGAACCTCCTGGCCGCACGTGCTCTGGGGGGCAGCAGCAGCAGCTCTGATCGTCGCCGCTCTCGCCTACCCCGTGCCGGCTGTTCAGGCCAGAGTCGGGGAACGCACCCACACCACGCCGTGGACGCTGGATGGCACGGCCTACATGGAAGATGCGGTCTTCCCCGACGAGCACGGACGCCTGCCGTTGAAGGGTGACCTGGCGGCCATCGAGTGGCTCCAGGCGAACGTGGACGGGTCCCCCACCATCCTGGAGGGGGTCACTCCACCGTACCGTTGGGGCGCCCGGATCTCCGCGTACACGGGCCTCTCCACCGTGATCGGGTGGGACTGGCACGAGATCGTCCGCAAGTGTGGGTTGGCCCCGTGTCCCGCCGTCCACACGAGGCTGCGGGACGTGGAGCGGGGCTATTCGACGAGCGATCCACAGGAAGCCCTGGCAGTCCTCCGCAAGTACGACGTCTCTTACGTCTACGTGGGGGAGTTGGAGCGCCTCTACTACCCGCCCGAGGGGCTGGCAACCTTCGCTGCGATGGCGCAGCAGGGAACGCTGACGACGGCCTACGAGGGCGCAGGAGTCACGATCTACCGAGTCGCTTCACCCTGAACCCGAAGCAAGTGGCGGCGACGGCAGGGACGAGCGCGGGCGGGACGCCTGACTTCCAGCGTCTAGGCAGCCGTGTCCCGAGGGTAGGAGCCGAAGATCTTCAGCAGGGAGGCCCGCTCGGCCACGGCATCAATCGCCTCCCGTATGGGGGTGTCTTCCCTGTGCCCTTCCAGGTCCACGAGAAAGATGTAGCGTCCCAGGCTCTCCTTGGTCGGCCGGGACTCGATCTTGGCCAGGTTGATACCACGGCGGGCGAATTCACCCATGACCTCGTAGAGGAGCCCAGGCCGGTCGTCCTGAAAGGAGAAGCAGAGGGACGTCCGGTCGTTGCCGGTAGGAGGATGGTCCGCCGAGGCGAGGACGACGAAGCGGGTGAGGTTGTTGGGACTGTCCTGGATTGCCTGGGCCAGCACGTCGACGCCATACATGCCGGCGGCCCGGTAGGGGGCTATGGCCGCTGCGGGAACTGGGCTGGCCTTCATCTCTTCCACAGCCGCCACGGTGGAGAGGGTTGCGGCCACCTGCACCTTGGGGAAACAGCGCTCCAGGAAGCGCCGGCACTGCCCCAGGGCCTGGGGATGCGAGTAGATGGCCTGAATGGCGTCCGCCTGGACGGCTGGCGGGGCCAGGAGGCAGTGCCGGATGGGGACAGTCACCTCACGGCGGATCTGCAGGCCCGATGCCTCGATGAGCACATCCAAGGTGTCCGTCACCGAGCCCGCCAGGCTGTTCTCGATGGGGACCACACCCTCCTCCGTCATGTCGGAGCGGACGGCCTCGGCGACTGCGGGGATGGAGAGAAAGGGGATACGCTGGGCCTGCGGAGCATACTGGAGAGCCGCCTCTTCGGAGAACGTGCCGGGGGGGCCCAGATAAGCCAAGCGATGCGGCACCCTACGCTTCTCCCGTGATGGTCTCCAGGAGCGCCCCCGCGTTGTCGGCGGAGGTAAGGGCAATCACCTCGTCATGGGCTTCGATGGTCGTCTCGCCGTTGAGGGTCTTCAGACGGCCGTCCCGGCTGATGAGGGCGGTGACGCTCGTGCCCGCGGGTAGAACAACGCCTTGAAGCGGTTTGTCGACGACGTCCGCTCCCGGGGGAACCTCGACACGTACCATCTCTCGATTGCCCCGTACCGACAGCAGGTTGAACTGGACGCGGACCGGCAGCTCCTCCTCGATCTGGGACATGATGATCTGGGTGCTGCTGACCGTGATGTCGATTCCCAGAAGACGGAAGAGGACTTCATTCTCCGGGTTGTTGATGAGTGCAACGGTCCGGTCCACGTTGAAGCGGTGGCGAGCCAGCTGGCAGGCAGCCAAATTGTCTTCGTCGTTCCCAGTCGTGGCGATGACCACGTCCGCCCGCGCTGCACCCGCCGCCTCGAGGAGGCTGGAGTCGGAGCCGTTTCCCCGGAGCACCACGTTACCGAAATCGTCCGCCGCATCCATGGCCTTCTTGGCGTCCTGCTCGACGATGGAGACCTCGTGGCTGGCGTTCAATAGGGCCCGAGCCAAGTGGTAGCCGACGGCCCCTGCTCCTATCAGGACGATGTACACAGCGCTATCACGCTCCTACAGCGTCGACGATCAGGACGCTGGTCACGTCCGTGGGGCTAACGGCGGTCAACCCCAGCTTCTGGTACATCTCCTTACGCGCCAGATCGCCAACTCGGCAGACAATTCTTGGCACCTGGAAAACGTGTCTGGCCTTCTGGGCAGCCAGCGTATTGCGACTGTCCGAAGCGGTGACAGCCACAAAGACATCCGCGCCCCGGATCCCCACGCTCATCAGGTCATCTTCGAGCATTCCATTGCCCACCAGGGTGGCCCCATCCATCTCCCGGAGACCTTGAGGGAGCCGGTAGAAGCTCTCCGGCTCCACGTCCAGCACAGCCACCTGGTGCCCATCCCGCCAGAGGCGGGTGGCCACCTCGGCGCCAATTCGGCCGCATCCCATAATCACAACCTTCATGCTTCCACCTTCCGGGCGCCCTCCACCTCCACGGGCCAGAGGGTGCGGGGAACGGTCATGGGCTCGCGAAGGACGAGAACGGGGCAGGGGGCGTGTTCCAAGACATAGGGGACAGTCCGACCCAGAGAAAACAGGCCATGACGGCGGCGATAGGGCATGCCGAGGAGGATCAGATCGACGTCACGTTCCTGGGCCTCCTGGATGACTGCGGGACCCACCTCGCGGGCCTGCAGAAACTCCGCCGTCACCGTGCACTTCAGCTCTCTGAGACGTTTCTCAACACTGTCGAGAACGGCCTCGCCTCGAGCCACCGCTACAGGCAGATCCGCGTCCACCGGCTGGGAGCGCGGGGCCCGAATGACGTAGAGGGCATAGATGTGTCCCTGGCTCGGACGCACGAGGTCGGCTGCCAGCTGCATGACCTCCTGATCCACCTCCTCACCCTTGAGAGGAAGAAGCAGACGGCTCACCTGCATCGCCCAGCCCATCCAAGTCCGATTTCGGAGACAGCGAAAAACCGAAGGCCATTATGTCCCGCAGACTGGGAAAAGGCAAGAATGCTAGGCCCGCACCGGAGCAGAACCGCGAGCCTGGTAAAGGCGGTCCAGCATGTCATCCTTGTTCGCCAGGATCAGCAGGTCCCCTGACCGCAGGCGCTCCTCCTCAGAGGGAAGGAGGATGAGGTCCTTGCCTCGCCGAACGGCCAGAATCGAGAGGCTGTATTTATCTCTTGTCCCGGACAAGCCCGCTTCCTTGAGGGTGAGACCTTCGAGGGCTGGGGGGGCCTTCATCTTGCTGATGCCAAACCCGGAAGCCAGCTCCATATACTCGATGACGTCAGGGTTGAAGAGGGTGCGCGCGACACGGGAGCCCATCTCCCTCTCCGGATAGATGACACGGTCCGCCCCCACGCGCTCAAGGGCTTTGCCGTGAAGCAGGGTCCGGGCGCGAGCGGCGATGTAGGGGACACCAAGGCCCTTGAGGAGGACGGTGCACATGACGTTGGCTTCGATGTCGGATCCGACGGCTACCACCGCCGAATCGAAGTTCAGGACGCCCAACTCGCGGAGCACGGCCTCGTTGGTGGCGTCAGCCTTGACCGCGTAGGTCACATCGGCCATGACCTCCTGGACCAGTCGCTCGTCCAGGTCAATGGCCAGTACGTCGTGTCCCATCCGGTACAGGGTGCGGGCCACATTGGAGCCAAAGCGCCCCAGCCCAATGACAATAACCTGCTTCTTCGCCATTTCTACGTCCTCAGCCTATAGTAACGCGCTCCCGCGCATAACGGTAGAGGGGAGGATGCAATTCTCGCTGGGAAACCATCAGAGCGAGCAACAGAGGTCCGAGGCGTCCAATGAGCATGGACAGGATGATGAGGAGTTCGCCGGGGATGCTCAGCATAGGCGTCACCCCCCGGCTGAGTCCCACGGTTCCGATGGCGGAGACGACCTCAAAGAGGAAGTCGATGAACTGTCCCCGACTGTCCTCGGTAAAAATGAGGATGAATGCCACTATGAAGACGAAGAAGAAGGCAAAGGCCGTGATCGCAATAGCCCTATGGATCTGCTCCGCCGAGAGCTCTCTACCAAAGCAGGTCACCTGCTCCCGCCCGTGGAACGCGCTCCAGACCGCAGCTAGGAGCACCCCCAGGGTGTTGAGCCGGATCCCTCCACCGACGGACGCCGAGGCAGTGCCGATAAACATGAGGCCAATGATGAAGAAGGCCGTGGACGGCGCCAGAAGACCAATGTCCACGCTGCTGAACCCAGCAGCTCGAGCAGTGATCGACTGGAACACGGCGTTGAGCATCTTGTCTCCCACGCTCAGCGGGCCCAGGGTGCCGGGGTCGTCGTATTCCATGGCAAATATGACGACCGCGCCCAGGACCCAGAGCAGCAGGCTCAAGGTCACCACAAGCTTGGCGTCCAGGGCAAGGCGGGCGAAACGCCGTATCCGCACCACTTCAGCCATAACGGGAAAGCTGAGTCCCCCCAGGACGATGAGCAGTCCCATGACGCCTACGACGATGACGTCACTGGCAAAGTAGCTGAGGCTTCGCGATCCCTCCATGATGGTGAACCCTGCATTGTTGAAACCGGAGACGGCATGGAAGAACCCTTGCCAGAGGGCCTGCGACCACTCCCAGTCAAAGGCGCTCCGGAAGCGCAGGCTGAGGACTATGCCTCCCAAGACCTGCAGGCCGAGGAAGGTTAGCATGATACCTCGCAGGAGTCGGACAACGCCTCCAAGGTGTGGCGCCCCCAGGGAGTTTCGCAGTGCCAGACGCTGCTGAAGCGTGAGGCGCTGGCCCAGAAGGATCAGCATGAAGCCCGCCAGCGCCAGCCATCCCGTTCCGCCAATAAGGATCAAAGCCAGGATGATGGCGTGGCCCGTGCCGCTCCAGTACACCGGTGTGTCGGTGACGATCAGGCCGGTAACCGTGACGGCAGAGGTCGCCGTGAACAGAGCATCCACGATGTCGGTGAAGGAGCCGTCCGCACTGGAGAAGGGAAGGGCTAGGAGGACTGTTCCGATGCCAATGAGGAGGGCGAAGCCGTAGAGAACCGTACTGGCGGAGGCCAGGTTCCGGGTGGAGAGGCGGGCCACCGGCATCCGAACAACGGCAGGCCGAATCTCAGCCTGACGGGGGCGGCGCGCCACCCAGTCTCCCGGCTTGGGGCGCCAATCGTTACGTTTGGGTCTTTCGTCCACGGGCATGGGTACGGTAGCCATCTACCGGAGGGTTGTCAACTGCATCGCGTCGCAGTTCTAGAGCTACTGGGGAAGCGCCGGGGGCGAGCCCTCCGCACCCTCGGGGCCCGCTCTGCGGAGCACCCGTCCAGGCAGCGCGGCGGTGCGACGTCCCCCATCCACGACCAACTCACCGTTGACCAGGACGAAGTCAATGCCGTCGGGCGAGGCATGGGGTGCGCCCAGGGAAGCCCTGGAGCGGACCCGTTCAGGGTGAAAGACGACGAGGTCTGCAGCGTACCCGTCCTTTACCAACCCCCGGCCTGTCAGTCCCAGCCGTTGGGCGGGCAGGGAGGTCATCTTGCGCACGGCCTCCGGCAGGTTCAGGAGGCGCTCTTCCCGGCAGAGCTCGCCCAAGACCATGGGGAACGTCCCATACGCCCGAGGTCCCGGCCGCTGCCCCGCCACGAGTCCACCGCTCGCGACCATGGAGGCGGGGTGCCGGAGAAGCTGGCGAAGCGCCGTCGGGTCGCTGCCGAGGCCGACGTAGGACAGACCCAGGTGCTCAGCAGATAGAAGCTGGCACAGGGTCTCCACAATGGGTCGCCCCAGTGCCTCCGCGATGGCGGCAAGAGAGGCCCCTTCCAGGCCTCGATAGCGGGACCGAGTGAACCGGGTGACCAGTACCTGGGAGAAGTCCTGGCGCGCCAGCTCCGGGTCCGAAGCGATGATCCTACGGTCCTCCTGGCGATGCAGACGCTTCATGGCCTCCCGGGGACCACCGCGAAAGACCCACGGGGGAAGGAAGGCGGCCAGCGGCCCGTTCGTATAGGGGTAGGGGGAGACGTCGAAGGTGAGGTCCACTCCCCGCGCCCGGGCGCTGTCCACCAGTGTCAGGAACCGACGGGCCTCTGAAGCCCGAGGGACGTGCAGGTTGGAGACGTGTACCGCCACTCCGCTGGCGCCGCCGACAGCGATAGCCTCCCGGACGGAGTCTTCGACTCCTGCGTCAGGAGCAGCGCGGAGATGGGTAATGTAGAGCCCCCCTTGGTCGCGGACCACGCGGCAGAGCTCCAAGAGCTCACCCCAGGACGCGTAGCTGCTCGGCGGATACGTGAGACCGGAGGAGAGGCCCAGAGCACCCTCCTGCATCCCCTGGTGGAGAAGGGCCGCCATCCGGCCCAACTCCTGGGCGGACGGAGCACGATCGTCCCACCCCAGGGCAGAGAGCCGCAGGGGGGCGTTTCCCACCACCAGGGCCTCGTTGCACCCGGCGCCTCTCCCGAGACGCTCAAGGTACTCCGCAACGGAGGTCCATTGGAGGCCGGAAGGAGGAGGGCCGTCGAGCCCCGCACCTAGCTCCGCCAAGAGGGCCACGGCCTCAGGGGAGAGCAGGGGTGCATAGGAGATGCCGTCCAACCCCACAAGCTCCGTGGTGACGCCCTGGAGCACGGCGGGGTCCCTTCGAGGCTCCCGAAGGGCCAGCAACCCCGCGTGCCCGTGGAGGTCGACGAAGCCGGGACAGACGACGGCCCCGTGTACGTCGATGGTGCGGGTGGCGGTAAGGCGGGAGGTGTCCCCACGCAACACCGTGAGGCGGCCGCCATGGACGCCCACGTCCGCACGAAACCATGGGTTGCCCGTCCCGTCCAGGACTCTGCCACTGCGAATCAGCAGGTCAAACACCCGCTCCCCCTGTCGAGGGTTCGCCAGCGG
Source organism: Dehalococcoidia bacterium (assembly GCA_965249315.1). Taxonomy (GTDB): domain Bacteria; phylum Chloroflexota; class Dehalococcoidia; order Lucifugimonadales; family UBA1127; genus CBDBGD01. Next base: position 803,246 of record OZ252225.1, read on the forward strand.
CAATGCCTGTCGGGATGGGGAGGGTTCGGAGGAGGTGGAACGAAATGCGGCGCCCTGGTCGCGTATGGCTCTCCATGGGCCCTAGCGGGGCATCTCCCCCAGGGTAACCGGGGCCTCGAGACGCTTGCCGTCGCGGAAGAGTTCGACCATTACCTGCTGGTCCACGCGGAACTGCTCCCGGAGAAGGCGCTGCAGGTCTCGCACGTCACCCACCGGACTTCCATTCATCGCCACGACTACGTCCCCTTCCCGAAGGTTGGCTTCGTTCGCGGGACTGTCGGGCCAGACGTAGGCGAGAACGACACCGCCCCTGCTGGGGAGGTCCATCTCCAGGGCGAGAGTAGCGGAGACTTCTTCCACACTGACCCCAAGCCAGGGCCAGACGACGCGTCCGGAGTTGATGATGGACCGGACAACCGGCACCGTGGTGAAGCTGCCGACGGAGAAGCCGATGCCCTGGGCTGAGCTCACGACGATGGTGTTCACCCCCACGACCTCGCCTCGCATGCTCACCAGTGGGCCTCCGCTGTTGCCGTCGTTGATGGCCGCGTCGGTCTGAATGAGGTCCCCGAAGTAGCTGTGTCCCACTCGGAGAGTCCGCTCCAGGGCCCCGACGACTCCAACGGTGACCGTGGGCCCGCCGGGAAGACCCAGTGCGTTGCCGATGGCAATGACCCAGTCGCCAACGGCGACGGCGTCCGGGTCGGCGAAGGTGACGGTGGGAAAGGGGCCGTCCTCCTTGATCTTCAGTACTGCGAGGTCAGTGCGGGGGTCGTGGCCCACCAGCTCCGCTTCCAGGGTGCGCCCATCATCGGTTGCGATTTGGACCCGCTCGCTCCCCTCAATGACGTGGAAGTTCGTGACGACATGCCCCTCCTCAGTGACGATAAAGCCGGTGCCCCCTCCTACCCTGGGCCGGGTCCCAAAGAAGTCGGCCCGTGTCCCGACGGTCGCAATACTGACCACGGCGGGTCGAACGAGGGCGACGACGTCCGCCACGGAGGGGAGGGCCGGAGCCAGGGTCGTTGACACCAGGCTGGGGGAGAGCACCGGTGCCGCCGCACCGTTGACGGCTTCGTCCGAGGCGGTGACGCCAGGAGGCGGCGTATCGCCTGCGTCGAAGAGGCCGCAGGAGGCCATCAGGAGGCCGAGCAAGGGGCCGACGAGCAGAGACCTTCGCCAGCCCAAAGCTTCACACCCGCGCGACAGCGACATCCTGCGTACGCCCACGGGACCGCGTCACCCCCTACTTCTACGCTTACGGGGTCTCTCGCCCGCCTTCGGTAGCCGCCGCAGCCTCTATCCCAGAACCAGCCGCGGCTTCTTCCTCTTCGGCAGAGGCAACGGGCGCCTGTGCCTGGACCAAGAGCTGCTCGGGCGAGGTGATGAACACCACCCCTTCGGGTACGGTCAGGTCACCTACGCGAACGACTTTCTCGAAATCGTCGATCCCGGAAACATCAGCGTGGAGGGACTGGGGCACCTCCAAGGGAAGACACTCCACGAGCACCGTGGAGAGGGCCTGGTGAATCGTGCCTCCCAGCACACGGGCGACGGGCGCCTCGCCCTCAAGGAAGACCGGGACCTCCACCTGGACGGTCTTCGCCACGTCCACCCGCAGAAGGTCCACGTGGAGCACCTCCCTCCGAACGGGGTGGAACTGGATCTCCTGGACGAAGGCGAGCTGCCTGTCGGACCCGACGTGGAGGAAAACGGGCTGGCTCGTCCCCACGCGGAGGAGGACCCGGCGCAGGTCGGCGGTACTGGCCTGGAGGGAGTCGGAGGGCTGGCCGGCGCCGTAGAGGTGGAGCGGCGTGATGCCCTGTCGCCGCAGGTTCTTGACCGCCTTTCCCAACACAGTGCGCAGTTCGGCCTGAAGCGTTGCCGTATCTGTCGTCATCTTAGCTCCTCTCTGGTCGGCAGGCTGCCGGTGGGGCAGCCATGAGTTGGCATAGTGCGCTCCTTCTATTCTACACAGGAGTCAGAGCGCGGGCGAGAGGGGTCAAAAGCTGAAAAGGCCATCGGCAATTCATCCTCTCTTGAACGTGGAAGGAAGCGCCTGCTATACTAGCCACAATCGGCTCCAGAGGTGGGCCACGATGCGCGTACCCATGAAGGTAGACTACGGGGTCCGAGCGCTGGTGGAGTTGGCCCAGAACCACGGCGAAGGTCTGATGCCCTCGGCCACGATTGCCGGAAAGCAGAGCATCCCCGAACCGTACCTGGACCAGCTTCTAGCCCTGCTGAACAAGTCAGGGCTCGTCCGGAGCCGCCGGGGACCGCAGGGGGGCCACATGCTGGCCCGCCCGCCCAGCGAGATCACGCTGACGATGGTGATGAATACGCTGGAGGGCTCGGCAGCTCCCTTGGACTGCCTGGACGAACCAGGCGAGTGTACCCTGTCCGGCGCCTGTGCACAGCGCGAGATGTGGCGGTCAGTGGAAGAGGCTTTTGAGCTGGTGCTGCACTCAACGACGATTGGGGACCTGGCCACCCGCCAGCGTCAACTGACAGCACGCAGCACCTACCAGATCTAGGTCCAACGCCTCGACCACGAAACACCGCAACCGGCGCCCGGGTGGCGCCGGAATCTCCAGCGCTGGCAAGAGGCGTTTTTTGTTGCCCGTCGGTCGAGAAACGAGCGAACCAAGGAGGTCCAACAGATGACACAAGTGCGAACGATGACCCCGGAGCAGGTCAACCGGTACAGCCGGCACATCATCATGCCCCAGGTGGGCAGCCGAGGACAGCGGGCCCTGATGGAGTCGAAAGTCCTCATTGTGGGCGCCGGGGGCCTGGGGTCCCCCGTGGCGGTCTACTTGGCCCTGGCCGGGGTAGGCACGCTGGGACTGGTGGACTTCGACGTGGTGGACCTCTCCAACCTCCAGCGACAGATCCTCCACCAGACGGAAGACGTTGGGCGCCCCAAGGTCGTCTCTGCGCAGGAGACCATCGCCGCCTATAACCCGGACGTCGAGGTCCGGGTGCACGAGACCCGTCTCTCCTCGGAGAACGCCATGGAGATCATGGGCCAGTACGACGTCATCGTGAGCGGCGCCGACAACTTCGCCACGCGCTACCTGCTCAACGACGCCGCGTACCTGCTCGGCAAGCCGCTGGTCGACGGCAGCATTCTGATATTCGACGGGCAGGCGACGGTCTACATCCCCGGCAAGGGATGCTACCGCTGCCTCTTCCCCACACCTCCGCCGCCCGGCGCGGTCCCCAGCTGCGCAGAAGCGGGTGTCCTGGGGGCTTTGACCGGCATGGTGGGAAGCATCCAGGCGGTGGAGACGCTGAAGCTGATCCTGGGTATTGGCGAGTCATTGTCCTCCCGGCTGCTGCTCATCGACGCCCTCAGCATGGAGTTCCGAGTGGTGCGGATCCGTCCCAACCCCTCCTGCCCTCTCTGCGGTGCGGAGCCCAGCGTCCACGAGCTCATCGACTACGAGGTCTTCTGCGGCCTACCGGCGGCAGCGGCCTAGCCCGTCGTATGAGCGCACACGAGGGGCCCACGGAGCTTTCGGGCTTCCAGAGCGGCGGGTTGAAACGCGACCTGCTGGACGCCATCGGGAACACGCCCATGGTGTACCTCCCCCACGTGAGCCCCAAGCCCGAGGTTCGCATCTTCGCCAAGCTAGAGGGCCAGAACCCTACGGGGAGTGTCAAGGACCGCATCGCCAGGTCGATGGTCCTGAGCGCCGAGCGGGACGGCTCCCTGACGCCGGAGGTCGTCGTGCTGGAACCCACCAGCGGCAACACCGGCATCTCCTTGGCCCTGACGTGCAAGCTTCGGGGGTACCGGCTCAAGGTCGTCATGCCCGCCAACGTGAGCGCGGAGCGGACCCAACTCCTGGAGGCCTACGGCGCCGAGGTCGTCACCAGCGACGGGGACAAGGGCACGAACTACGCGATCCAGGTGGCCCAGGAGATGGCCGAGGCGGAACCGGGCGCCTACTTCATGCCGTACCAGTATGGGAATCCCGCCAACCCCCAGGCCCACTACGAGACCACGGGGGCGGAGATCCTGGAGGCGCTGCCGGAGGTGGACGTCTTCGTGGCGGGACTGGGCACCGGCGGCACGCTCATGGGAGTGGCCCGCCGCCTCAAGGAGCACAACCCCGACGTCCGCATCATTGCCGTGGCGCCCCACCCGGAGGACGTGATCATGGGGCTACGCAGCCTGGAGGAGGGGTTCATACCCCCCATCCTCGACCTGTCCCTGCTCGACGGGCGCATCATGATCGACAGCCAGGAAGCCTTCCGGACGACGCGCTCTCTCATGGAGAAGGAAGGGCTGTTCGCAGGAATCTCCTCCGGGGCCGTGGTCGCCTGCGCTCTTCACGTGGCGCAGCGGATGGAGAAGGGCAACATCGTGTGTCTGCTGGCGGATGGCGGCTGGAAGTACCTCAGCACGAATCTCTGGACACGCGACTACGCCGCTCTGGAGAAGAAGGTGAAGGGCAAGATCTGGTGGTAGGGTAGGAGCCAACCCACCTTAGCCAACGTTGGTTGGGCCCACCCACCCGCCCTCGGAACTTCTTTGGTAACTGAGGGCACATCCCCCAGACCCCTTGCCAGAGGGGAGACCCCTCTGGACTCCCCCTGACGCGACGCTCCCTCGCTCCAACCCTCTCCCAGAGGGGCGGCACAGCTCGCGCTTGCTGGTCTGTGGCGGTTTGGGCCTTCGAAGGGGGATGGGACCTCCACGCACACCGTCCCCCCGTAGGGACGATTCGCGAATCGTCCCTACCCGCGCCGGGTTCGCGCTACTCCAGGACGATGTCCCCGCTGCGCCCGCCGCTCTTGCGGACCAGCCGGACGCCCTCGACGCGCATGCCACGGTCCGCAGCCTTGGCCATGTCGTAGACGGTGAGGGCAGCGACGGTCACGGCCGTCAGGGCCTCCATCTCTACGCCCGTGCGGGCGACGGCCCGGGCCGTGGCGGTGATGTCGATGGCGCTGCGAGATTCGTCGAAGGCGAACTCGACGTCGACGTGGGTGAGGGGAATGGGGTGGCAGAGGGGGATAAGCTGCGGCGTCTGCTTCGCGCCCATGACCCCGGCCAGCCGTGCGGTCGCCAGAACATCGCCCTTCTCGACACCGCCTCGCCGGATGAGTTCCAGGGTCTCAGGCCGCATGACGATGCTGCCCCGGGCCACCGCCTCCCGCGCCGTCTCGGGCTTCGCACCTACCTCCACCATGCGAGCTCTACCTTGCTCGTCGAGGTGGGTGAGGCGCGCCTCGCCGGAGGGTGGCGGCGCTTCGGCTGCGTCTTGCGCCTTTGCGCCTGAGGCCACGTAGTCCTCCAGGACGGGCTTTTCCCGGATAACTCCCGCCTCCCACTGTGCGAGGGCGTTGACGAACTCATTCTCCGGGTGGCCGGAGTGGGCCCTCACCTCTTTCCATCGAACGCGGCGGGAGGCCGCCAACTCGTCCAGCGACCCCCAGAGGTCCTGGTTGGCGCGGCGCTTCCAGCCACGGGTCATGGTCGCGACCAGGTAGCGGCTGTCGCTGTAGACGGTGACCTGGGTGCCCCGAGGGATGGCCTCGAGACCCTTGATGGCCGCGGTTTGCTCCATGCGGTTGTTCGTGGTGCGACCCTCGCAGCCGGAGAGGACCTTGGGGGCGGCGTCGCCCACAATGAGGGCGGCCCAGCCACCATTGCCCGGGTTCCCCTCACACGAGCCGTCAGTGTAGATGCGGAGCATGTGCTTCCCCCGACAGGTGGGGGCTATCCTCCCACCCGGTACATCTCCACCTTCTGGGGCCTGGGCTCGGTGAGGGAGGCGCGCTCCTCCGAGTAGCGGTCGTCGCGCGCGACCCAGACCCGCCGGACCCGCTCCTCCAGCTCAGCGTCGCTCGCACCCGCCCGCAGCGGCGCCTTGAGGTTGGGGCCCAGGCTGGAGAAGAGACACGTGTAGAGCACCCCATCGGCGGAGAGGCGCGCCCGGGTGCAGTCACCGCAGAAGGGCTTTGTCACGGAGGCTATGAGGCCAATCTCTCCCTCGCCGTCCCGGTAGCGATAGCGGAGAGCAACCTCGCCGCCGTAGTTGGGGGGCAGCGGTTCGAGGGGCATGACGGCGTCGATGCGCTCCAAGATTTCGTCGGCGGACACGACCTCGTCCAGACGCCAACCGTTGCGCGTGCCCACGTCCATGTACTCGATGAAGCGGACGATGTGGCCGGTGCCCTTGAAGAAACGGGCCATGTCGACCAGGGTGTGGTCGTTGACGCCTCGTTGCACGACCACGTTTATCTTGATGGGCGTCAGACCGGCGGTAGTCGCGGCGCGTATCCCCTCCAGGACGTTCTCGGTGGTGAAGCCGCGGCCATTCATTCGACCAAAGATCGCATCGTCGAGACTGTCCAGGCTCACGGTGACCCGGTCGAGCCCGGCGTCTGCGAGGGCCTGCGCTTTCGCAGCGAGGAGGTAGCCGTTCGTCGTCAGCGTCAGGTCCCGGACGCCCTCGATTCCGGCGAGTTGCGCGACCAGTACCTCCAGGCTATTGCGCACCAGCGGCTCGCCGCCGGTAAGGCGAAGCTTGGTGACGCCCATACGGACAAAGATGCGGGCCAGGCGGGTGATCTCCTCGAAGGTGAGTACCTCGGCCCTGGGAAGGAAGGGATAGCGCTCGCCGAAGACCTCCGCCGGCATGCAGTAGGGGCAGCGAAAGTTGCACCGGTCCGTGACGGAGATGCGCAGGTCCGCGAGCCGCCTGTTCAGGGTGTCCGTGACCATCTCCGAACCTCTCAGCTCTCCTGCGTCTCCGGGTGTAGCGTAGCCAGCAGGTCCTCGGCGGCCCGTGCTGCGGCGGCTCGATGGCTGATTCGGTTCTTCTCCTCCAAGGTCAGCTCCGCCATGGTGCGACCCAGCTCGGGAATGAAGAAGACCGGGTCGTACCCGAACCCCTCAGCGCCCTGGGGCCTGAAACCAATCACACCGTCACACGCTCCCTGGCAAAGATGGAGCGCCCCGTAGGGCGAGGCGATGGCGATCACGCTACGAAACCGGGCCGCTCGCTGCTCCCAGGGAGTGCCGCTGAGTCGGCGGAGAAGTTCCGCCACCAGGTCCGCATCCGAGGCGCCCTCTCCTGCGAAGCGCCGGGATCGAACGCCGGGTGCACCGCCCAACGCCTCCACCTCCAGGCCCGAGTCGTCGGCCAGGGCCCACAGGCCGCTGTGTCGGGCGTACGTCCTCGCCTTGAGGGCGGCGTTCTCCTCCAGGGTCTCACCCACCTCCTCCACCTCGAAGTCTACGCCCTCGTCCCGCAGGCTGACCAACTCCCAGGGGACCGACCGGAGAAGCTGGGCCAACTCCCGCGCCTTGCCCGCGTTGCTCGTCGCCAGCAACAGTTTCGCCGCCCCACCTCCTTCGGTCTTCCAGGGCCGTTCATCCGAGCTCCCGGGCCCCGTAGAACAGAACGCGCCCAAGCGTACGGCTCTGGGCGTGCAAAGTCCACTCTAGCAGACCCAGAGCGTAGGTGTCAAAAGGAGGGCGCCACAGGTTTTGGCTAGGCGCTGTACATTGGAGCCCTCATAAAGTAGAATGCTGCATCATTCAGTTTGCAACAAACTTCACAATCAACGGGAGTAGACTTCCGGTAGAGCAACGGAAAGAGAGAAGCGGCGAGGGCCACGGGCAGAGAATGGCGAATCGGTACACGAGACGGGCTGCCGATTACGTGATTCGCACTGCGAGGGAGACCGGCGGCGAGGCAGCACGCGGGCTCCTCTGGCAGGGCATGGAACGCGCTGCGTGCGGCGTGGGGTTCGTGGCCGACGTGGCCGGAACCCGCACCCATCGAATCGTCCAGATGGCCGTGACCGCGGCGGTGAACCTCACCCACCGCGGGGCCGTCTCCGCCGACGGCAAGTCCGGAGACGGCGCCGGGGTGCTGACGCAGGTCCCCGTGAAGCTCATGGAACGCGAGCTGGCCCGGCAGGGCCGGGACCATCGCTTCGAGCCGGGCGACTTGGCCGTGGGTATGCTCTTTCTGCCCCACGAGACCGCTGCAGCGGAGCGCAGCCGCCGGATCGTCGATCAGGCGCTGGCCGCCCACGCACTGGCCGCGCTCATGTGGCGTCCCGTCCCGGTGGACACGTCGGCTCTGGGGGATAAGGCCCTTCGTACCATGCCCACGATTGCGCAGGTCCTGGTGGCCCGACCCCCGGCCATGGACCGCGGGGAGTTCACCCGGTCTCTCTACCTAGCCCGCAAGGCCGCTGAGTCCGAACACACAAAGGCGGGCGTGCAGGACTTCTACGCCGTCTCCTTCTCCGAGGCCACTCTGGTCTACAAGGGGCTGTTGGTGGCGCCCCAACTCACCCGATTCTATCCGGACCTGAAGGACCAAGACTACGAAAGCGCCCTGGCCGTCTTCCATCAGCGCTACAGCACCAACACCTTCCCCACGTGGGCGCTGGCGCACCCCTTCCGCTTCCTGGCCCACAACGGCGAAATCAACACGCTGCAGGGCAACGTCAACTGGGTGCGCGCCCGGGAACCGGAGATGACCTCACACGTGTGGGGGGACCGTGTTAGGGATCTCAGACCCATCATCCAACCGGAGGGGAGCGACTCGGCCCAGCTCGACAACGTGCTGGAGGCCTTGGTGCACTCGGGCCGGGGGATGCTGCACGCCATGTCGATGCTGATCCCAGAGGCATGGGAGAACATGCCGAACCTGGACCCCAAGTGGCGGTCCTACTACCAGTTCAACGCATGCGTCACCGAGCCGTGGGACGGCCCCGCAGCCCTGGCGTTCTCCGACGGAGTCATGGCCGCCGCAGCCCTGGACCGCAACGGCCTCCGCCCGGCACGCTACCAGATAACAGACGATGGCATCGTGACGATGGCCTCGGAGGTGGGAGTCCTGGACGCCGAGGGCGCCCAGATCGTCGAGAAGGGCCGCCTCGGACCGGGGCAGACGCTGGCCGTGGACACGGTTGGACACCGCATTCTGAAGAACGCCGAAATCAAGGATGCGCTTGCCACCCAGCACCCCTATGACGAATGGGTGCAGCGCCACCTTTTCTCCCTATCAGATCACATCCCCGCGGGAAACGGCGCATCTCCAACTGCCGAGCCTGCCAGCCAGCAGCTGCAGAAGGCCTTCGGCTATACCTCGGAGGAGCTGCACCTCATGCTCCTCCCCATGGTCAGCGAGGCGATAGAGCCCGTGGGATCAATGGGAGACGACACACCCCTGAGCGTCCTGGCCACCAAGCCTCGGCTGCTGTACGCCTACTTCAAGCAAAAGTTCGCCCAAGTCACCAACCCCCCCATTGACCCGCTGAGAGAGCAGATTGTCATGGCTCTCCACACCTACCTGGGGCGGCGCGGTAGCCTACTGGAGGAGTCGCCTGAGCACGCCCGCCTTCTGTTCCTTCCCAGCCCCGTCCTGCTGGACCATGAGCTGAACGCCCTTCGTAACCTTCCGCAGAAAGAGTTTGGGACAGCCACCATCTCCTGCCTCTTCCCGGCCGAAGACGGCCCAGAGGGGCTCAAGGCCGCGCTGGGCCGGGTCTGCGACCAGGTGGTCCAGGCCGTAGAGAGCGGCGCACGCATCATCGTGCTGTCCGACCGGGGGGTCGACGCACAGTCCGTACCCATTCCGATGCTCCTGGCCACTGGCGCCGTACACCACCACCTCATCCGCAGGGGCATTCGGATGCAATGCTCGCTGGTGGTGGAGACCGCGGAAGCCCGGGAGATGCACCACCTGGCGTGCCTGGTGGGCTACGGGGCGCACGCAGTGAACCCGTACCTGGCCTTCAGCACCGTGCGCCGGATGGTGGAGGATGGGCACTACCGCGAGCTCCAGGAGACGACGCTGGAGACCGCCCAGGCGAACTATCGGAAGACACTGGAGAAGCAGCTTCTGAAGATTATGTCAAAGATCGGGATCTCCGCGGTCGCCAGCTACCGCGGCGCCCAGATCTTCGAGGCAATCGGAATTGGCTCAGAGGTTATCGACTCCTGCTTTGCGGGGACGATCTCCCAGATCGGCGGCATCGGTTTCACGGAGATCGCCGAGGAGGCGCTGGCGCGTCACGCCCTCGCCTACGAGGATGGGGTTGCCCGGCTGGAGGACTACGGCTACTACCGTTTTCGGAAGGCGGGCGAGCCCCGAGCCTTCAGCCCCCTGATGACCAAGACCTTCCACAAGGGAGTGGCCAACGGGGGGAGCCAGGAGGACTATCGGGAGTTCGTACGGCAGACCACGAGCGTGGGTCCCCTGGCCCTCCGGGACCTGCTGCGATTCACCCCGCTGGGCCCTGCAGTCCCCGTCGATGAGGTGGAGCCCGCCCAGGAGATCGTCACGCGCTTCAGCACCGGCTCCATGTCCCTGGGCGCCCTCTCCCCCGAGGCTCACGAGACGCTGGCCATCGCCACGAACCGCATCGGCGCGAAGGCGAACACCGGCGAGGGGGGCGAGCCTCCGGAGCGCTACAGCCAGCGCAACGGCCATGAAAACAACGCCAACTCGCACGCCAAGCAGGTGGCCTCCGGCCGCTTTGGCGTGACTCCCGCCTACCTCGCCAACGCCATGGAGCTGGAGATTAAGATGGCCCAGGGCTCCAAGCCGGGAGAGGGGGGTCAGCTTCCCGGGCACAAGGTCGTTGCGCACATAGCCCGGCTTCGCCACACGCGAGAGGGAGTGCCCCTCATCTCGCCCCCTCCGCATCACGACATCTACTCCATCGAAGACCTGGCGCAGCTCATCTACGACCTGAAGGTGGTGAACCCCCGGGCCAGGGTGTCCGTCAAGCTGGTGGCCGAAGCCGGCGTGGGGACCATTGCCGCGGGGGTCGCCAAGGGCTACGCGGACACGGTCCAAGTATCCGGTCACGAGGGGGGCACAGGCGCCTCGCCCTTGAGCTCGGTCAAGAACGCGGGGTCGCCCTGGGAGCTCGGCGTGGCGGAGACGCAGCAGGTGCTCGTATCCAACGACCTGCGGGGACGGGTCACCCTCCGAACCGACGGCATGATGCGGAGCGGGCGCGACGTGATCATGGCCGCACTTCTGGGCGCCGAGGAGTACGGCTTCGGCACCGCATCTCTCATCGCCGTAGGCTGCACCATGGCCCGGCAGTGCCACCTCAACACGTGCCCCACGGGGATAGCGACCCAGGACGCCAGGCTGCGAGAGAAGTTCAAGGGCACTGCGGAGAACCTCATCAACTACTTCTTCCACGTAGCGGAGGAGGTGCGAGAGATCCTCGCATCCCTTGGCGTCCGCAACCTGGAGGAGATCATCGGGAGGGTGGAGCTTCTCCAGCAGGTGGAGGCGCCGGACCATCCCAAGGCCAACACGCTGGACCTGGGGCGCCTCCTGGCCCCCGCGGACCCTTCGGGCAGCTTGCCTCGGTACCGTGTGCAGAGCCGCAATGACCGTCCCGAGCCCATCCACGACGATGCGCTCCTGCCGCGGCTCCAGGACGCTCTGGAGGGGAAGGCATCGGTCCGGCTGGAGCTCCCGATTCGAAACACGGACCGCACTGTGGGAGGGCGCGTTGCCGGCGAGGTGGCCTACCGCTACGGCGACCCGGGTCTGCCCCACGACATCACCATCGAACTGCTCTTTCGGGGCTCTGCGGGACAGTCCTTCGGCGCCTGGTGCACCCACGGCATGAGGCTGGTCCTGTCCGGGGAAGCGAACGACTACGTCGGCAAGGGCATGTACGGTGGCGAGATCGTCCTTCACCCGCCGGAAGACAGCACCCTCATCCCCCACGAGAACGTGATCATGGGCAACACCTCCCTGTATGGGGCCATCGGCGGCGCGCTGTTCGCCGCAGGGCGGGCGGGAGAGCGCTTCGCCGTGCGCAACTCCGGGGCTTGGGCCGTGGTGGAAGGCACGGGCGACCATTGCTGTGAGTACATGACGGGCGGCGGTGTGGTCGTGCTGGGCAAGACGGGACGCAACCTGGGCGCAGGCATGTCCGGCGGTGTGGCCTATGTTCTGGACGCCACCCTGCCGGCAACCCACAACCCGGAGATGGTGCAGTTGGAGCGGCTGGAGGACCCGCACGACGCTGACCTTCTCCACAGCCTGACGCAACGCCACCACGTGGAGACGGGCAGCAGTCGAGCCAAGGAGATACTGGAGAACTGGGACGGTTTCCTGCCCCACTTCTGGAAGGTCACCCCGAAACCCACGGTGGCGCCGCCTCAGCCTCGAGAGGTGCAGCGCCAGCAGCGGGACCGCATGCTTGCAGCCACGCGCACACGAGTCAGCAGCGGCGACGCCTAGGCGAGAGGCGGCAGGGAAGGGAAAGACGCTCGAAGACTACCTGGGGACAGCCCCGATCTGCTGCATGACCCCCCACGTGTCCATTATGGTCCAGTGCTCTGCGACCTTTCCGCCGGCCACCCGAAACACGTTTATGCCGGTTATCCTGACCTCTTTGCCGGTGGGGGCGACTCCCATGAACGGGCCGCGATGCGTGCCCCTGAGCACGTAGTGCGCCACCACCCGATCACCTTCTGCGAGGAACTGCTCGTCCACCGGATGGACATCCGGGAAGGCCGTCCGAAGAGATTCCGCGGCCTGCCTGACCCCCTCCGGCCCGTTTGGGGTCCCTGCAGGGAAGTCGTGAAAGACGCAGGTATCGTCTATGATCTCGTCGGCAGCGCCGTCATGCCCCTCGAAGATGGCCGTCCAGCGCTGCGCAAGGCCAATGGTGCCCTCTACCATAGGTCGCCTCCGTAGAAGTTCATCGAGTGACCGAACGATAGCATCGGGCAGGCCCATCGTCAACGCCGCTGCAGCCGCCTGCCCTCACCCCAGCCAGCGGAAGTTGGGCGCGGCTGGCCGCCTATCGGACGAACAGCTCCCGGGAGAAGCTGGTCAGGGTCTCAGCGCCCCGCTCCGTCACCACCACGGTCTCACTGACGCCCATGCAGAACTCCCGGTGCTCTCGCAGGGCGGGCGGGATGTGGAAGACCATGCCCGGACGGAGCGGCCGGTCATCGCTGTGCTTGATGTCCATGATATGGCCCTCGCCCCAGGTGGGCGGAAAACCGCCTCCAACGCTGTAGCCGATGCGCTTGCGAAAGTGGGGGCCGTAGCCCGCTCGGTCGATGATGCCTTGCGCCACGCCCTGCACCTCTGCGGAGGTGACGCCGGGACGGATTGCTGCGATGGTGCCCTCCAGGGCCTCGACGCAGGTGTCGTGCATGCGCTCAACACCCCGCGAGGGCGCGGCCACGACGACGGTCCGCATGAGCGGCGCGGAGTAGCGCTCCCACGCAGCGCCGATCTCGATCAAGACCGTGTCGCCCCGTCGCAGGTAGCCGCGCTGGAATGTGGTGTGGGCGATACCTGACTTCCGGCCCGCAGTGACGATGGGCTGGCTGCTGAAGAACTCGCTTCCGGCCTCCACCATAGCGGCATACGACACGGCCGCCACGTGGTTCTCCGTCCGCCCCTCTGCCACAGCGTCGATGGCCGCACGCATGCCGGCTTCGCTGCATCGCGCGGCCGTTCGAATGTAGCCCACCTCCAGGGGCGACTTGATCACACGGACTTCATCCATGATTCCAGAGCCGTCGGCCAGCTCCCGGCCCACGGCGTCCTGCAGCTGGAGGTAGGACTGGACCGTCGTCACGGGACTGTTGCGCTCGGCGGCCAGGCGGCTGGAGGCGAGACCCGACTCCTGCACGGCCCGCCATGCGACATCGGCCGGCCGCTCGTGGTCCTCGTACGCGAAGATGCCACCCAGGCCGGCGGCCGTCATCTCCGCCACGGCCCGCTCCAGCTGCCGCACCACCAGCACCGGGGGCGCATCAGCCGAGACGATGAGACAGGCATGGTTGGAGAAGCCGGCGGTGTTGTAGCCGGTGAGGTAGAAGAGGTTGGCAGGCGAGAAGAGCAGCAGGACGTCCACGCCCCGCGCCGCCATCCCTCTTCGCACGGCCGCAAGGCGGCGATCGTACTCCTCGTTCGGGAAGGCATGCGTGAAGTCATTCTGGTCAGTCACGTTCGCTCACTCCTTTGCCAGGCGAGGGGACCAGCGGGGTCGCCCTCACCCCAGCGCTCTCCCAGACGGAGAGGGGATACCAAGAGGGAGTCTAGCGGCGAGGGGCAAGACCATCAACCCGGACTGCCGCCTCAGGAGCCCTCCGTCCGAGGCTGCTATAATCGTGGCATCCCCTGTAGTGAGGATTGGCGCCATGGCTACATCACGAGTCCGTCAGCCCATTGAGCGCAACATGGCCATGGAGCTGGTGCGCGTAACGGAGGCCGCGGCGCTATCCGCCGCGCGGCACATGGGCATGGGCAACAAGGAGCTGGTGGACCAGGCGGCCGTGGACGCCATGCGGTTCACGCTGGGCTCCATCCCCATGGACGGCACCGTCGTCATCGGGGAAGGTGAGAAGGACGAGGCGCCGATGTTGTACGTCGGCGAACGCATCGGCGATGGCTCGCCGCCGAGCGTGGACATCGCCGTGGACCCCATCGACGGCACGACGCTGCTTTCGAAGGGACTGCCCGGCGCCATCGCAGCGGTGGCGCTGTCGGCCAGCGGGACGATGCACGTGCCGGACGACGTCTTCTACGTGAACAAGATCGCGGTCGGCAAGGACGCCAAAGACGCTATCGACATCAACGCATCGGTGGAGACGAACCTGACGAAGATAGCCGACGCGATGGGACGTCGGGTCTCGGAGATCACGGTGGTGGTGCTGGACCGGCCCCGCCACGACCAGCTCCTGGCCGAGATCCGGGGCGCAGGCGCCCGGGTGAAGCTGATCACCGACGGGGACATCGCGGCGGGCATCCACGCGGCGCTGCCGGAGAGCGCGGTGGACGTGCTCATGGGCATCGGCGGCACCACGGAGGGCGTACTCACCGCAGCAGCCATCCGGTGCATCGGCGGGGCCATCCAGTGCAAGCCGTGGCCGCGGGACGAGGCGGAGCGGGAGGCGGCGGTTGCGGCGGGCCTGGACCTGGAGCGCGTCTACACGACGGAGGAGCTGGTGGGCGGCGAGGACGTCTTCTTCGCGGCGACGGGGGCCAGCTCCGGCGACCTCCTCAGGGGCGTGCGCATCTTTGCGAACGGCGCGGAGACCCACTCCCTGGCGATGCGCGCCCGGTCCGGGACGATCCGATGGGTCGACTCGCTGCACGACTTCACGCGGCTGGACAAGGTCCGGTACGAAGAGTAGCGGGGGCTACGACGGCGACCAGATTTCGCCTTCCAGCGACTTAGGGGGCCCCGTCGCACGCTCCAGCCTGCCGAAGTCCTCGGCGTGTGCGCTCATGACCAAGGCGGAGACTCCCGCGTCGAAGGCGTCGTCGCTCTCCACCATTTCCCGTGCCGGGCCCCTTCCTAGGTCTAGGCCCGGATATTTTCGGGTCAGGTAGTCGACCCGAGCCTCGCGGTCTGTTTTCTCAACCTTGCCAGTAAGAGAACGAGGATATATTTCGATCACCATGGGCATTTTCGGGGCGTCGAAGGGCCAAATTGCCGCGCCAGCGCGCTGAAGCTCCAAGAGATACGGCTGACCTCGCACAGACCCGCGCCCTACTTGTCCAGGGCCGACAAGCTTGAAGACCGATTGAGGCGGGAAACCCCTGCGTCTGAGTTCCCATTCCGTCTCTCGATATTCGAGTCTTTCATCGCTCTTTAGCCTATCGCTCTTCTTGCTAACCCAGAACGGGGCCAGCGTCTCACTCAGCCACATCTCACCTTCGCTCGCCGCTAGCTCCCACATCTGGCGTGCACCGGACAGCTTTCTCGAGCGCAGGTACCCGTGCGGGAACGAGAAAGCAAAGTCCAACCCGACGACTAGGTTTTCCTGTGACTGAATCTCCTTCACCAATATGTCAACGACCTCGTCGCGGGTGAGGCCACTCTCCAGGCTTAGCAACTCGCCATTCACCGCCTCCGCAATCCAGATACTATTTCGTTGCTTGCTCGATTTCTTGTCACCCGACCAGTCGGCGGCGATGCACCTCACACCTTCCCCTCTCACACCGCCGTGCTGAGCAGCACGGGGAACGGCAGTTGTCTCGGCGGAAGTCGTAACAGATGCGCGGCCGAAGAGGTGTGCGCTGATGTTCTCCACATCGCGTTTCTGGTCCGGAGCATTGATACGCTCGAGGACGTTAGCCATATCGTATAGCCTTGCCCTCGTGTACTCCGGCTCCAAGTCTTCTCTTGGAGGATGAGACACTTGGTTTCGGGCTGTGGCAATCAGCCCCATCTCATCCCATACACTTGTGTCGTCTCGGAAGTCGTCACGGAAGGTGTTCCAATTGCTCCGCACCAATGAACGAAATATGTTCACGTCTATTGCGGATGCTAGGTCGCGGCCCTGTCGTCGGTTCTGGTCGAAGGTATCGGCTTGGTTTGGAGGGAGCGAACGCCTGATGACTTCTTCAACGGTGGAGCCACGCACGCGTCTGAGACCGCGAAGGATGAACGGACGCATCGCATCCCGGTAGATGCCGATCGCCTCGTCTAGCGCACCTCTGTGGGGCCGCTCGACTGTTGCCATGAAACGCGGCCTTCCTGGCTCCGCCTACGCGGCCGGAGTGTACGCGCCCTGGCGAGCGGCGCTCGTGACACGTGCCCGATGGTAGTAGGCCTGCTGGGCGTCGGGTACGTTCCCGACCTTGCCGGACCAAGCCTTGAGCGGCGCAGCCTGGAGGCCGCGGCCGTAGGAGAAGCTCAGCTCCCACGGGGCCCTGGCCGCCGATGCCTGCCGGTTGATGGCGTCCAGGTTCACCGTCGCCTCCTCGTCGCCCTGGCCGCCGGACAGGAAGACGATGCCCGGCACTGCGGCGGGCACGGTCCGCTTGAAGCACGCGATGCTCTTCGACGCCACCTCGTCGGGCCCCGCGCGGTTGGCCGCGGAGGCTCCGGAGATCACCATGTTGGGCTTCAGCAGCATCCCTTCTAGGGCCACGCGCTGGCGGCCAAGGCGGTAGAAGACCTCCCGAAGCGTGGCCTCCGTGACCGCCAGGCACCGGTCGATGTCGTGGTCGCCGTCCATGAGCACCTCCGGCTCCACGATTGGGACCAGGCCGGCCTCCTGGCTGAGGGCGGCGTACCGGGCCAGGGCGTGCGCGTTGACCTCGATGCAGTAGGTACTGGGGATGGATGCGCCGATGGTGATGGTCGCACGCCACTTGGTGAAGCGCGCACCAAGCTCCGCGTACTCGGCCAGCCTGCCAGCAAGCCCGTCCAGGCCCTCAGTGACCGTCTCGCCGGGCGCGCCGGGGAGAGGCTTGGCGCCCGTGTCCACCTTGATGCCGGGAATGACCCCCTGGTCCTGCAGGACCTTGACCAGTGATGTGCCGTCGGCGGCGTTCTGGCGGATGGTCTCGTCGTAGAGGATGACGCCACTGATGTACTCGGCGGCGCCATTGGTCCGGAAGAGGAACTCGCGGTAGTCGCGGCGGGTCTCCTCGGTTGACTCGGTGTTTATCGAGTCGAACCGTCGCCCGATCGTCGTTGTGCTCTCGTCGGCCGCGAGAATCCCCTTCCCCGGCGCGACCAGGGCGTTGGCAGTGTCGGCAAGCTTCTGGATGTCCATGTGAACCTCCCGCGCGTTGTTGTACTTCGCCTACTGCGGCGGCTTCCGGTCCGCGTCGACGAGCTGCAAGCGCCATCCATCCGGGTCACGGAGGTTGACATTGGTCCTGCCGGTGGACTCGACGAAGTGGGGGCCCCTGACGGGGGTGAGCCCCTGCGCCCGAACGTCGTCGTACGCCTTGCTGGCACTGTCGACGCGAAAGGCGATGTGGTTGACCCCGATGACCTCCTCGCCCGTTGCCGTGTGTATCTCTATGACGGTCTGATTGTCGCCGGGCAGCCGGAGCTCCGCCGACTCGCCGTGATGCGAGGTGCGCTGTAGTAGCTCGAACCCCAGCTTGCGGTAGAACTCCACGTACTCGTCCACGTCCCGAACGACAAGCTCGATGTGGTCAATACCCAAAAGCATGATTCCTCCTCTGCTCAGTTTGCTTCAAGAGGTGGCTTCGTATTCTACCTCTGCGATCTTGCGCTCGCCCATGTACACCTGTACAAGATAGCGCCCGGACGCCCACAACTCCGACGGCGCGAAGCCGATGGGAAACCACAACCACTGGCCGACATGGCGATCATCCACGGTCAATACGACATCTCGTTGCTCAAATGCGAAGCCGTCCTGATAGTATTGCACGATTTTCAAGGGCAGTTCCCGTGCTTCCGACACCTTGTAGGAGAGTTGGAGCACCACGTACAGCCACTCGGTGGACTGTTCAGGGGGGAGGGTGGATGCCGGCGAGCCGTACTGGCCCAAGGAAACGTACGCAAAGTCGATCTGGCCGCCGATGCTGGGCAAACTGGGGTCCGTAGGCTCAGTAGCGGGGAACGGGAAGGGCCCGATCCCGTCGTACCAACGGGCTATGGCAACGCTCGCTGCCCCGTTGTCTCCGGTCAAGCCAAACGACTGGCGGACGTGCTCGATGCCTGCGGGCTCATGCCTGTTAAGCTCGCGGAACCCCCGCACGAATCCCGCTTCCCCCAGTGTGCGATAGAGGTCCACGAAGAGCCGCTCACCCAGCGAGTAGTTGCATGTGAACTCGGCCTCGCTCCGGGAGAGTTCGAGGGCCTCCAGCTCGGCGATGCTTCCGGCGTACGCGCAGGGTCGGTTGGTGATGCCTACCGGCCGTCCGGTTCGCGCATTGTCGACGATGGACGCCATGATGTCCGCAGCCCCCTCGTCCACCCAGTCGGCGTTATCTCGCCAGTAGTAGTGTGCCACCTCGTGAGCGATGCTATGGCCGGCAAAGGATGCCTCCTGGCTCCCATCGTCGACGTCGTACCGCGGGACGATCGCGATGTGGGTGCCAAAGTTCGTGCCGGCGGAAGATCCGGCAACCGCCTCTTCGTACAGCAGACCGACATAGCGGGTGGGCAGCGGTGCGCCCATGAGCGCTTCTGCGCTCCGAACCGAATGCTCCAGCAGATCGATTGATCTTGCCGCACCGGGTCTTGTACGGATGACCGCAAGAACGACCTCACCGGATAACGGCAACCTTATGTTGCGCTGCTCCAAGAGAACGTTGGAGGGGTCAAGCAAAACGTCAATGAGACCGGGGTTCGTTCTGGCGACGCCATTCAACGTGGCGATGACTGGGGCGAGGTCGTCGGTTACGCCGTCGCCTAGGGCCTCGTGGCGCATCACCCTGGCGAAGGCGTCCGGTCTGAAGGCTGCAAGCTGCCGCAGGGACATCAAAGCTGCTACATCCGGCGGTTCAAGGGTTTCAACGAACTGCATGCCCACGATTCGCAACGCCTCTTTTGCATTGACATTCGTCATGTAGGACAGCTCTTCAATGGCCCTGACCTCCGCGTCCTCTACACCGTCCTCCACCCAATCCAGAGCGACGACAGATGAGGCAACCTCGGCGCTCGCCATGTTGGCCATCCAATCTATCGCCTCCACCTCTACACTGTCGACGCCGTCCTCTATCCAATTCAAGGCAATGATGGACAGCGCGACATCGGCATCACGATTTGCCACGTAGGACAGGTCTTCGATGGCCTTGACTTCCGTCTCGTCAACACCGTCCCGCACCCAGGTCAGGGAGACGACGGCTGATGCGACTCTGGTGTCCGCGATGTTGCCAAGCCACTCGATCGCCCCCACCTCCACGTCGTCGGCACCATCCTGCACCCACTCCAGCGCAACGACGGAAGAGGCGACGGAGCGATCGCGGGCTGCGACGTCGAGCAGGCCCTGGACCACAGCGGTCTCCGGGCCTTGAATGCCGTCCTGTACCCAGTCCAGCTCCTTGATGGAGGCGGCGAGGGACGGGTCTTCCGCCTCGAGCCAGAGGCCGTTGGTGAAACTTCGGAGGGAGACCTGCGGGACTGGGGTAGGTGTAGGCTCTGAAGCGGCTGCTTGGGCAGTGGGCGTCGGAGCAACGGCGGCAGTGGGCGTGGGCGTCGCGACAAGCACTGCGACGACAGGCTCAGCCATGGACCGCCCCCGGACGATGGTGGCCGTGGGTGTCGGCGCCAACGCCTCCTCGATGCGCTCCGTCAGGCGGTCGATCGTCGGGCCGGCCGAGGGAGCGAGGAGCACGCCAACCACGAACGCAACGACTACAGCCCCCACGAGCAGCAGCCACCGAGAAGCGCCGCCGCTTCGTTCCCGCGCCCGCCGGTTCCGCTCCGTGGCGAAACCCAATCGCCCCTCTACGCAATCGACGCACGTACAGGCCGCCGGATGCCTTCCCCAAATATAATCCCTGTTGTCTAGCGGCATGCCCCGTGCTTCCGCGGCCGACCCTTGGACTCCTCTGCGCCCTACAGCTCGATCTCCTTGAGGTCCGGGGAGACCCGGAGCGGCGCCCCGGTGATGCTCTGGACCTCCTCCGGGGTCCAGCCTGGGGCCACCTCGGCGAGCACGAGGCCCGCAGGCGACGCCTCGATGACGGCGACGTCGGTACAAATAAGGCTCACACACTCCCTGGCCGTGAGGGGAAACGTGCACTCCGGCACGATCTTGTGGTCGCCCTTGGGGGTGGTGTGCTCCATCGCCACGATGACCCGCCGGGCGCCCGCCGCCAGGTCCATCGCGCCGCCGATGTTGCCGACGCCACGCTGCGGGACCATCCAGTTGGCCAGGTCGCCTCGCTCCGAGACCTGCAACGCGCCTAGCACCGTAACGTCAATGTGGCCGCCCCGGATCATGGCGAAGGCCTCCGCCGAGTGGAAGAAGGCCATGCCCGGCACGGGCTGGAGGAACTGCCCGCCGGCGTTGATGAGGTCAATGTCCTCCTCGCCTTCGGGAGCCATGGGGCCGTAGTTGAGGACGCCGCTCTCGCTGTGGTAGATGACTGTGCGGCCCTCAGGGATGAACTGGGAGACGAGGGTGGGAATGCCAATGCCCAGATTCACGTAGCCACCGTCGGGCAACTCCTGGGCCACCCGCATGGCGATGACCTCCCGGGGCAGGCGCTCCTGGGCCATGGCGTCACCTCCTCACGATGCGATGCACGTAGATGCCGGGAGTAGCAATGGCCTCCGGGTCCAGCTCTCCGGGTTGCAGGACCTCCTCGACCTCGACGACGGTGACTCGCGCCGCCGTAGCCATGACCGCGTTGAAGTTTCGGGAGGAGCCCCTGTACGTGGTGTTGCCCAGAGTGTCCGACTTGTAGGCCCGGAGGAAGGCGAAGTCCGCGGTCAGTCCTGTCTCCAGCAGGCACTCGCGACCGTTGAACGTCCGTACCTCTTTGCCCTCGGCCACCACGGTGCCAGCGCCGGTGGGCGTGTAGAACGCGGGAATCCCGGCGCCGCCGGCCCGAATGCGCTCCGCCAGGGTCCCCTGGGGTATGACCTCCAGCTCGACCTTGCCCTCGCGGTACGCCAACTCGAAGGCGTTGGGGCGGGACGCGGAGGGGGAGACGGGGAACGAGGCGATGATCTTGCGCACCTGGCCGTTCTCCACTAGGACGCCGTGGTTGATCACCTTCTGCCCGGCCACGGCGCCGAAGCCAGGCAAACCTGCGGTGTTGCTGATGATGGTGAGGTCACTGGCCCCCTGGTCTCGCAGGGCCAGGATGAGCTGCTGCGGCATTCCGCCAGGCCCGCCAAAGCCGTCCATCATGATGACGGCGCCGCTCGGGACGTCGGCGACGGCGTCGGCGAAGGAGGCGCAGACCTTATCGATGGGCATCAGATTCCTCCCGTCGTCCCGTGGCTCACGGCCCGCCGGGTGCAGGGTGAAAGACCAGGACTGTGCGCGTCTCTTCGCCTTCCTGCTGCTCCAGGAAGTCGGCCTGCAGCGGCGTGCCGATGGCAATGCTCTCCGGCTGCGTGGCGTCCATGCCCGCGAGGCGGGCCGAAAGCCGAGGGCCCTCCTCCAGCGTGACGATGCCGGTCAGGTAGGGGTTGTCCCGTCCGAAGCCCTGGGCGACCATGGCGGTGGGCGCAACGTAGATGCTGGTGTAACCGGCAAGCGTCCCGCGGCCGCTGAGCTCCCGCAGCTCCATCCGAGCATCGGGGCAGGCGGAGCAGATGCTGCGCGGAGGGACGTAGACGCGCCCACAGGCGCCGCAAGAGACGCCGACCAGCTTGCGCTGGTCGAGGAACCGCTGGAAGGCGGAGACGCTGAACTCTTCCTGGGTCATGACAGGCCCCGCTTCAGGATGGTCACGACGCAGCTGTTGCCGGAGCCGCCCAGGTTCTGGGCCAGCCCGTAGCGCAGCTCCCGTCCGGTCACCTGGCGCTCGCCCGCCTCTCCGCGCAGCTGCTTCCACAGCTCCACGATCTGCGCGCCGCCGGTAGCGCCCACCGGGTGGCCCTTGGACTTTAGCCCGCCCGACGTGTTGATGGGCTTGATCCCGTCGCGGGCCGTCAGCCCCTCGGCGGCTGCCAGGGCGCCCTCGCCGGGGGCGAAGTAGCCCAGGTCTTCAGTGGCCACCACCTCGGCGATGGTGAAGCAGTCATGGACCTCCGTGACATCGACGTTATCAGGGCCGATACCGGCCATGGAGTAGGCCTGCTGAGCGGCCCGCTTCGTCGAGGGGATGGAAGTCAACTCCTCCCGGTCGGCCAGAGAGGCGGCGCTGGCGTGGGTCGACGCCGCCACGGTGAGCGGCGCGTCGCTCAGGCTGCGGGCCACGTCCTCCGAGGCTAGAACCAGGCAGCTTGCTCCGTCGGTCATGGGGGAGCAGTCGAAGAGGCGGAGCGGCCAGGCCACCATGGGATTACCCTGGAGGTCGCGGAGGAAGTCAAGCTCGTCCTTCCACTCCGGCAGCGGCGCTCCCCGGTCCCTGAGCCGCTTCAGGCGAGACTCCATAAGGCTTCGGATAGTCCTGTTGAACTGGGCCTTGGGGTTCAGGGCGCCGTTCTCGTGGTTCTTGATGGCCACGCGCATCAGGTGTTCGGGAACGGCGCCGTAGCGGTTGAGGTAGGCGGAGGCGATGATGGCGAAGACGCCGGGGAAGGTGAAAGCCGCCTGCTGCACCTCGAAGGTGCCGTCGGCCGCCATGGCGAGAGCGTCAGTGGCCTGCTCGACGGGGAGGCCGGTCATGCTCTCCACGCCGCCTACGAGCACGAGGTCGTGCATGCCCGAGGCGATGGCCATGACCCCCTGGCGAAAGGCCGCGCCGCTGCTGGCGCACGCGTTCTCGATGCGGGTGGCCGGAATCTCCGGCAGCCCTATCCAGTCCGCCACGTGGGGCCCCAGGTGCGACTGCCCTTCGAACGCGTCGCTGGTGAAGTTTCCCAGGAACAGCGCATCCAGGTCCGCGGCCACAAGCCCCCGGTCGACGGAGGCCACAGACTCTCGAAAGGCCTCAAGGAAGAGGTCGCGGCTGGATGCGTTGGGGTATGCGCCGAAGGCTGACACGCCTGCCCCGACGAGAGCGACGTTACGAGTGAGCTTGGGGACCCGGTCTGCCATAGGACCTCTCTTCCTGGCCGCCCTTCCCCGGGCCAGCCTTCTTCAATCTGCCAGCACCGGGACTAGGCTTCAACCAGTGGGCGCACATCCTTCGCGAACCGCTCCAACCGCTCCAGGGTCTCCTCCAGCGTGGGGCCCATCAGGCCAAGCGTCATGTGACGAACGCCCAACGCCTGGAAGGTGCGAATGTCCTCCGCGATCTGCTCCGGGACACCCGTGAAGGCGAGGCGACTGCCGTCGGGGAGCGCGCGGGTCGCTCGGTCATCGTACCATCCGGCGCTGTAAGCGAAGTCCAGAGTCGCCGGATCTCGGCCCGCCTCCTCCGCGTGGCGGCGCACCCTCGCGACCGCGTCCTCCAGGAGCATGGCCGTCGCGAGGGGATAGGTGGGGTTGCTGCCAATGGGGTACCAGGCGTCTCCAAGTCGGCCGGCGCGGCGCAGCGCAGCCGGACTCTCACCGCCCACCCAGATGGGCGGCCCAGAGCTCTGCACCGGCTTGGGCGCAAAGGAGATGTCCGAGAAGCTGACGTACTCCCCTGCGAAGGCCGGGGCATCCTTCGTCCACAGCTCCCGAAAAGCCTGGATGTACTCGTCGCTGACGGTGCCCCGATGGTCGTAGGGAGGCGCCCCGATAGCCTCGAACTCCTCCCGCATCCACCCCACGCCGCAGCCGACGATGACACGGCCTCCCGACAGGACGTCGATGGAGGCCAGCACCTTGGCGGCCAGCACGGCGCTGCGGTGCGGCACGACCATGACGGAGGTGAGGAGGCGAAGCCGCGAGGTCTGCCCCGCCAGGAAGGCCAGCAGGGTGAGCTGCTCCAGGCAGGCGCCATCCCCGCCCCCTCCGAACGTCCCGGACTCGCTGTAGGGGTACTGCGACGCGATCCGGCGCGGGATCACGATGTGGTCGCTGACGCTGACGATGTCGTAGCCCAGGGCCTCGCCGCGTTGAGCAAGGGTCGCCAGGGCCTCCGGGGAGGCCTGGGGCCCGCGGGTGGGCACGCCGAAGCCAAACTCCATTCGTTCCTCCGTGGGCTGAGGGGTAGCAGGCCCAGTATACCGTGAGACGCGTGGCCTGTGGGCGGAGGGTGGCTTTGCTATACTGGACGCAGACGGCGAAGGAGTGTGGCGACAATGGCGGTCGAACTGGCGACGGTACTACAGCTATGCAAGGTGTGTCGCACGGAGGTTGGGCGCTTCGAGGTGAAGCGGGAGAACATGATGCTGCGGGCCGGGGAGCCGGTCTGGTGCCCGGCGTGCAACGCATCCCAGCCGGAGGTGCGGGAGGTGGAAGGACGCCAGGACGCCATCGAGATGGAGCGTAAGAGCTACCCCAAGCCAACCCCCACGGGCTAGGCGGCAGAGCCGCTCTTGCTTCGCCCTCACCCCAGAAGCTCTTCTCAGGCGGGAGGCGGCGTCCACCCCTCGGCCTCCAGGAGGCGGGCCTTCAGGTCAAGGCCGCCACCGTAGCCGTGCAACGAGCCGGTGCTGCCGATGACCCGGTGGCACGGCACCAGGGGCGGGAAGCGGTTGCGAGCCATGGCCTGCCCCGCTGCCCTGGCAGCCCCGGGCCGTCCCGCCTCCGCCGCCAGCCAGCCGTAGCTCCGGGTTTCGCCCCGGGGGATGCGCACGCAGGCCCGCCACGCGGACAGGGTAAAAGGAGCGACACCCTCCACGTCCAGGGGCACGTCGGAGTCTCCGTATCGCAGCCGAGCCCTGCCAGGGGTGTGAGACGGCTCCCACTCCGGCGCCGCGGCATCCGGCGTACCGGCCCCGCCGCCGAGGATGGCTTGGACGAGTGGCGTCAGCTGCGCCCAGGAGCCCTCCTGCAGAGGGATGTCCCTCCCTTCGAGCTCAAGGGCCTCCCAGGCCGCATCGGGCGTCGGCGTGGGCAGCGTCAACTGGCGCAGACCCTCGGCCGATCCCAGGGCTCCAACCCAGCCAAGTTCCGTCGAGAGCAGGTCGTACCAGTACATCGTCACCTCCCTGGCGAGTCCAAACTGTCGGTAGCCCCTTCGGACGGGGCGACGGAGGGGCGAGTGCGGACGAAGACCCGTAAGAGGAGCTGACGACGGGCCCTTCGCCAGGCCCTCAGCAGTTGCTCGCTCTCATCCTCCTCCAGCTCCTTGTGCCCGTAGCGGGCGCGGGAATACTGGCGGCCGAGCAACGCCACCTCCTGCTCCACGCTGGGGAAGCGCCGGGCCAACTCCCCCACGTACTCCTGGGGCGTCTGCGTAGCCACGGGGCCGATGCCCGCGAGTCCTCCAAGTCGACACATTCGGTCGAAAGGCCCAAAGGGCATGGAGACCCAGACCAGGAGCAGATGGTACAGATACCAGAGCAAGGCGAGACCACCGAGACTGGACGCCACGATAATGATGGTCTGGGAGCTCAACGGGTCCCCGAACGTGTCCGTTATCGCCAGACCCTGGGGCTGGGACAGCTCCTCCTCAGTGCCAAAGAGGTCCGCGTCCTCCAGGAGATCCTCCAGGTCCTCCTGCCCCAATTCGCTACCGAGCCTGCCCTCCACGAGCGGCAGCGGTCCCTCCTCACCGGCCAGGGCGGAGGCATAGCCCGGGGTGGGCTCAAACTCCACCCAACCATAGCCGGGAAAGTAGGCCTCCGTCCACGCGTGGCTGTGGAGGTCCCGGACGATATACACCTCCTGCTCCTGCACCCAATCGCCGGGGGCGTACCCTGCCACCAGGCGAGACGGAATCCCAATGGTGCGCAGCATGACGGCCATGGCCGAGCCGAAGTAGTCGCTGTAGCCTCGACGCAGGGTGAAGAGGAAGTAGTCCACGCCGTCCGCGTCGAAGGGAGGCGTGGGGATGGTCTGCGTGTACGGCATGGCCTGAAGGAAGGCCTGGATGGACCGGGCCTTGTCGTAGGGCGTAGTCCGATCACGCGTCAGAGCCGTGGCCAGGTCGCGGACCCGGTCCATCGCCCGACTATCCGGCAGCTGGAGGTAGCGGTCCGTGACCCAGCCGGGATAGTTGGTGGCGGCGCTCCGCAGCTCCTGAGGGGTGGCCGCGGAGGCCTGGGAGACGACGGTGTAGGATGCGCCGCGGTCCAACTCGCCTTCGCTCCGGACGTACAGAATATCCGGCGGGGAGACCCGCTCGCGGGTCACGTGCAGGGCCACGAGTGTTCCCTGCCCCACGGCGTTCCGCAAGGCCTCCGCATTGTCGACATTGGCCTCGCTTCTGACCTCGACGACCTCCTGAGAGGTGTCGTCCGACCGCTGCACAAGCACGTGGGTGACAAGGATGTCTTCGGGAAGGAGCTGCAGCAACGTTTCGGACAGATCGCCGCCCCTCCGAGGAACGTACTCGCCGTCAATGCGAGCCAAGGCCTGGGCGCGCCGCCGCGGGTCCCATGCTTCTCGCAGGTCGGGAGATGCGCCGGGATCGTCGCGCACCGCCGGGTCCAGGTAGAGCCATGTCCGGAAGGGCAGCGGGGCGCCAGCCTCCAGGGCCAAGTCGCCGTCAAGGGGAAGCGTCGATACGGGCAGGGCTGACGGCGTGTACACCAGGGTGATCGTGTAGTCCACCTCTACGGTCCTACGGTCCTGCCGGGGCTGGCCCAGAAGGAACGCATCCTGGAGATCGGCCTCCTCGACGTCGCCTTGAATCCACCCCTGGGGGGTATAGACAGGATAGACGCGGGCCCTCCAGTAGAGCTCCCTGTGTGTCCTGACTTGGAAGAGTGGTTCGTCCTCCAGGGAAATGGTGCCCTGAAAGGGAAGGAAGGCGCCGAAGCTCCGGAAGGCGTGGGGCCGACGCGAGGGGAGCCCGGCGAAGAGACGGCCAAAGCCGCCTTCCGCGTCCTGGACAGGGGCGCGGATGTCGTTCCAGGCATCCTTTACCACGTCGAGCGCGGTAGTCCTGATGGGAAGGAGGGACACAAGAAGGAAGAGGGGCACAAGGAGCAGGAGGGCGTCCTGTAGAACGCCGAGGCCCTGGCCTGGTGCAAAGGTCAGCCCCGTGCGCGTCCACTCCCGCTCCCGTTGCAGAACGGTCATGCGCACTGCGAAGACCATCGTGACGAAGAGGTAGAGGACCAGGCGGGGAGCAAAGTCGTCGGGAAGGTAGCTCATGGCGGAGGTCAGCGCGAGGCCTCCCGGCAGCACGCTGAGCCACAGGTTGTGGAGGCGGAAGGCAGCCCACGCGGAGAAGTAGCTCAGGACCCAGCCCATTGCCCCAAGCCCAAAGGCGAAGGGAAGGGTGTCTATCCCGATGCCCTCGCCCCTGGCCGTGAGCCACCAGAGTTCCAGGCGGGTGTTCAGTTCCCGGAACCGGTCCAGCCATCCCTCGCTGTCCGCCAGCGCAGCGGTGCTCCAGTAGACGAGGGTCGCTCCCACAAGGAGCGCCAGGAGATGCCAGGCGATACCAGGGCCCCTGAGCTTGGCCACGAGCATCCCGGCCAGGGCCCCCACCACAACAACGCCGGACAGGGAGGGCGCCTCAACCCAACGTGCGGCGTTTATGGTCCAGACCACCACCAGCAGCGAGGCGAGGAGAAGGAGGAGGGCAAGCCACCCCTCCTGAGGCGTGATTAGCTTCAGGAACCGCACAACCGGCACATGCAGGCGCCAGCGCCCCTGGGTCGGGCGGACCATGGTCCCCGCGCTCATGGTACGCTCTCGACTTCAAGATTGGCGGCGGAGACGGACACCCCCGCCTCGTAAGGCCGGGCGAGACCCTGTGCCAGCGGCTCGCCTCTGCGGACGATGTAGCTGGTCACTCCAGACACCATGAGGCGGTCCACCACGGGCCCCAGCGAGGGCGCCGGGCCGAAGGAGGCAGGGTCCACCAGGACCGCCACCACCCGCGTGCCCTGCTGCATGATCGGCGGCAGCGTGGCCGCCCAGAGCGGGTCCGTGGAGGAGGTGATTACCATGAGCGTGTTGAGCCCTCGAAAGCCGACCTGCCGTCTGAGAAGGACCTCCGACAGGGGGACCTCCCCTTCGGCCTTCACGCGGGCCAGGGCGCCCAGCACTCGAGGAAGCTGCTCCATCCCCTTGTCGGCGGGAACGGAGACGACCTCATCACCATAGCCGATCAGGCCAACGGGCACCCTGAGGTCCAGGTACCGCTTGGCGACGGAGGCCGCGACCGTCACGGCGTACTCGTCGGTGACGTCCGGTTCGCTACCCACCTGAACGTCTCGATGGAGGTCCACCAAGAGCCAGAGGGAGTTCCCAACGCCCTGGTCGAACTGCTTGACCATGAGCTTGCCCGTGTGCGCGGTGCTGGGCCAGTGGATGCGGCTGAAGCCGTCCGAGGGGAGGTACTCGCGCACGGTGGAGGCGTGCGGGGTGGGAAGGAGGGCGTGCTGCTGGCGGCTTCCTTCTCCCGTCTGACCCACCAGCGGAAGTCGAAGCACGGGAATGTCCTGCGTGGCGGGGTAGACGACCATGTTGTGGGTGCCCAGCAGGTACCGCCGATGGACGAAGAGACCAAAGAGGTCCCGGCTCTGCACCTCCAAGGGGCCCAGGGTGTACACGCCCCGGCGCTGCGGAGTGATCCGCTGCACCCAGGTGCGGCTGTCCCGCCCACCGACGCGCACCACACGGCCTAGCTCGGGGCCGGGAAGCGTCGTCAGGTCGCGGACCTCCAGCCACGGCTTGGGAATGCTGCTGGTGTTGCGAACCGTGATGCGCTCCTCGACGGTGTCCCCGACCTGGAGGCGCAGGGAGCGTCGCTGGGCCTCAACTTCGATTCCCCGCATACCAAGAAGGCTCCACAGGTAGCTGGCGGCAAAAGCCAGACCTATGCCGTACAGCAGGCGGAAGTACATGGCGAAGCCCGTGGCGAGCACGTAGAAGAGAATGACCAGGAGGAGAATAACGACTACATGCCAGCGTTTCATTCGCTGAGACCTGTCTTCGAAAGGCGGCTACCGCGGAAGCCAGGCGCCGGAGCGAAGCCCGGGGACGGCTACGTCCTCCAGCACGGCGTTCACCACGTCGTGGCCGGTCACACCCCGGATACGCGCGTGCGGCGCGACAATGACCCGATGTGCGAGCACGGGGACGGCCAAGCCCTTCACGTCATCGGGGAGAACGAAGTCCCGCCCCGCCAGTAGGGCTAGGGCCTGGCTGGTGCGGAACAGACCAAGAGAGCCGCGCGGGGAGGCGCCCAGAGCCACGTCCTCGTGCTTGCGGGTGGCCTCCACCAGGGTCACGATGTAGCGCTGCACCAGGGGGTCCACCTGGACCTCACGAACGCTCGCCTGGGCTTCGAGGATGCCTTCGGGCGTGATGACGGGCTCCAGGGAGTCGATGGGGTGGGCCACCCTCTGGTTGTCCATGATCGCCACTTCGTCGTCGAAGCCCGGGTACCCCAGGGTGATGCGGATGAGGAAGCGGTCCAGCTGCCCCTCCGGCAGGGGGAACGTCCCTTCGTACTCGATGGCGTTCTGCGTCGCCAGCACCAGGAAGGGCTGGAGGGTGGCGCGGGTCACGCCGTCAACGGTCACCTGGTGCTCCTCCATGGCCTCCAGGAGCGCCGACTGGGTCTTGGGGGTCGCCCGGTTGATCTCGTCGGCCAGCAGGATCTGAGTGACCACGGGGCCCGCGTGGTACTCGAACTCTTCCGTCTTCTGGTTGTAGACGGTCACTCCGGTGATGTCGCTGGGCAGCAGGTCGGGAGTGAACTGGATGCGCTTGAAGAGGCAGGCCGTGGAGCGGGCGAGGCTCTTGGCCAGCATGGTCTTGCCCACCCCGGGAACGTCTTCGATCAGCGCGTGGCCGTTGCAGAGGAGGGCGACCAAGCACTGCTGGACGGGCGAGGGCTTGCCGATGATCACCTTGCCAATGTTGTCCAGCACCCGCTGGATGGCCTGCTGGGCTGCACCGTTCTCAGTCACGGGACACACTCCATCAGGATTGCCACACCCGGAAGCGCCATTCTAGCACACCCATCCAGGGCTCTCCACGGAGCACCCGGCGGATGGCCGGAGCTTCGCTGGCGTGGCTCGGCCCAAGCATACCCCGCATCTAGCAATGCTTCAATCCGTTGCCCCATCAGATTCGCTTGACACGCAAGGGCGGGGTGCTACAATGATGCCGCTGCCGACTCTCGTAGCGGCAAGCCGGAGCCCACACGTACACGAAGAGCCGCGGGGATCACCAATGACCGCGACGGCGAAGAGACGGCCCGCAAGAGCGCCCTCGTGGACGCCTCCACGAAGGCGTCTCGCATCTGCCAACACCCCGTACACCCATCAGCTACGCCGCGCGCCTCGTCCCGGATGGCCGGTATGAGCGATCTCGCTCCCTCTCTTGCCGAAGGCGGAATCGGCTTCGTTGGGGCCGGCGCCGTTGCGACGGCTCTGGCGCTCGCCCTTTCGCAGCGGGGGTACGTCGTGCGGGCGGTGGCAAGCCGCACTCGCGTCTCCGCCCTCCGCCTTGCGGCGCGCGCGCCGGGCATCGAGGCCTGCGGCCACCCCCAGGATGTGCTCGACCGGTGCGCCATGGTCTACATCACCGTGCCGGACGGGGCCATCGCCGAGGTCGCAGGGTCACTGACATGGCGCCGAGGGCAAGCCGCGATCCACTGCTCGGGAGCGACCTCCCTGGACAGCCTCAGCGCCCCTCGGTCGCAAGGCGCGCTCGTGGGAGGATTCCATCCTCTGCAGACATTCGCAGCGCCGGAGAGCGCAGCGCAGGACCTGGTCGGGACGGCTTTCGGCATCGAGGCTGACCACCCGCTTCGGGAGGAGCTTGAGGCCCTCGCGCGAGCCCTGGGTGGTTGGCCCATCCGGCTCCGCGCCGAGGACCGGGCTCTCTACCACGCCAGCGCTGTCGCCGCATGCGGGCTCCTGACCTCGCTGGTCAGTCTCTCCGCCGAGCTCTGGTCCGGCTACGCCAGCCCCAAGGAGGGGTTGCAGGCCCTTCTACCGCTTGTCCGAGGCACACTTGAGAGCCTGGAGCGGGACGGCCTGCCGACTGCGCTGACGGGGCCACTGACCCGGGGAGACGAGACGACCGTCGCCTCCCACCTGGGAGCGCTGGAGGCCGCATCGCCCGAGCTGCTGCCCATCTACTGTCACCTCGCGCTGGCAGCGCTCCCGCTGGCCCGTGCAAAGGGGAGGCTGTCGCCCGCCGGGGAGGCTGCCCTGGAGCGGTCGCTGCGAGCGGCCCTCGCCCGATCGCAGTCTCCGGCATCCACCGCGGAGGCGCTTCGCTCGTAGAGGAGGAAGAACGTGCGCACAACAGTCAGAAACATCCGCGAGATGAAGCGGCGAGGCGAGAAGATCCCGATGCTCACGGCCTACGACTACCCTTCGGCGCAGATCGTCGAGGCCGCGGGGGTGCCCATCATCCTGGTGGGCGACAGCCTGGGGCAGGTGGTCCTGGGCTACGACTCCACCGTTCCGGTCACGCTGGAGGAGATGCTCCATCACACCAGGGCGGTGGCCCGCGGCGCAAGCAAGGCCCTCATCGTGGGCGACATGCCCTTCCTCACCTACAACGTGGACGAGGGGCAGGCCCTACGCAACGCAGGGCGCTTCCTCCAAGAGGGGGGCGCGCAGGCGGTGAAGGTGGAGGGCGGCGCCCGCATCGCACCCACCGTGCGACGGCTCACCGAAATCGGCATACCCGTCATGGGCCACATCGGCCTCACGCCCCAGTCGATCCACCAGATGGGCGGCTACCGGGTCCAGGGCAGGACGCCACAGGCGGCCGCGCGGCTTCTGGCCGATGCCCAGGCCCTGGAGGACGCCGGCGCCTTCTCTCTTGTGCTCGAAGTGGTCCCGTCGCCTCTGGCGCGTCTTATCACCCGGCGCCTGCGCATCCCCACCTTCGGCATTGGCGCGGGGCTCGACTGCGACGGCCAGGTACTGGTCCTCCACGATATGCTCCGCTTCCACACCGAGGAAGGAACGAAGAAGCACGCGAAGGAGTACGCCGACCTGGCCGGGGCGGCCCAAAGCGCCGCGGCCGAGTTCGTCTCGGAGGTCCAGTCGGGGGCGTTCCCTGGCCCGGAGCACGGCTTCGCGATGGACGAAAGCGTCATCGCCGAGCTGGCGGGGGAAGAGCCAAGCGCCCGGCCGGCCGATCGGTAGCGCAGTGGAGCAGGTCACCAGCGTCGACGCCCTGCGGGAGTCGGTCCGAGCCCTGCCTCGGCCCCTGGCCCTGGTCCCCACCATGGGCGCCATCCACCGCGGCCACATGGCCCTGGTGAATCGCGCCCAAGCAGAGAACGCGAGCACGGCCGTCTCCATCTTCGTGAACCCGGCCCAGTTCGGCCCTAGCGAGGACTTCACCCGCTACCCTCGCGACCTCGCGGCGGACCTGGCCCTGCTGCGAGAGGCCGGCGTTGACCTGGTCTTCACGCCATCGGCGGACGAGATGTACCCCCCAGGCTTCGACAGGTGGGTGGACCCCGGCGCACTCGGCACGCGACTGGAGGGGGCGTCCCGTCCGGGCCACTTCCGGGGCGTATGCACCGTGGTGCTCAAGCTGTTCAACCTCTTCAACCCCGACCGGGCCTACTTCGGCGAGAAGGACGGGCAGCAGCTCCTGGTCGTCGAGGCGATGGCCCGCGACCTGGACACTGGCGCCGAGATCGTGCGCGTCCCTACGGTCCGCGCCGACGACGGCCTGGCATTGTCCAGCCGCAACGCACGCCTCTCGCACGATGAGCGGCGCGCTGCCACGGTCCTCTGGCGCGCGTTGTGCCTGGCCCAGCTGCAGTACGAGGACGGCGTGCGAGATGCTCGGTCCATTCGACGGCGGATGGAGGAGTGCATCGCCTCGGAGCCGCTGGCCCGGACCGACTACGTCAGCATCGCCGACGCCGCGACGCTGGAGGAGCTGGACGACGTCGACCGGCCTGCGCTGGTCTCCCTCGCCGTCTGGGTGGGCGAGACTCGCCTCATCGACAACATCCGGCTGCCCGGGTGAGGCGGACGATGTCGCGCGACCGGGTTGAAGCGCTGGAGGAGGAGCTGAGCGGCCTGGAGGTGGCGATGGCAGGTCTCCAGCTCGCCTACGAGGCGCGGGCCGCAGAGCTCCAACGGCTGCGACAGCTCTTGGCCCGGCTCGCTACGTACGGTCTGCCCCGTGTTGGCTTGCTCACCTGGGCGGGTGTCTGCCGTTCGCTGGGATGGCCTGCCGACCGCAGCGCGCACGCCTCGGTGAAACGCAATGACCCCGCGCTCCACACGCTGCTCCACGCGTGCGTCTTCGACTCGTACTGCGCGCTGGACCGCGTGTCCTACGCGGCGTAGGTGGCAGAGCCGCTTTTGCTAGCCGCTGCGCCCTCGCGCCATGCCGGCCGCGGCGTCCTCCACGGCGTACCCCCGGCTGGTGGCCCAGTGGGTGGCTCCCACGACCAGCATCAGCAGGACTGCGAAGACGACGAGGAAAGAGGAGGCCCCGGTAATCCAGGCCACCAAGGGAAACAGGACGAAGAAGAAGACGAGCGAGGGGACGGCGCTGCGGGTCAGCGCAAAGGGGATGGCGCTCGCCGCTGCCAGGGACAGGCCCGCCGGAGGCCACAGGGTTATGAGGACACCCAGCAGCGTGGCTGCGCCCCGGCCGCCTCTGAGACCGAGATAGGCAGGCCAGTTGTGCCCGGCGATGACCGCCAGCCCTGCCGCGATGGGCGCCGCCTGGCCACCGATCACGATCTGGGTCACAAGGACGGCAGCCGCGCCCTTGCCCATGTCAGCGATGAAGACCGCGAGTCCGGCCCTGGCCCCAAGCAGACGCCACGCGTTGGCGGTGCCGGAGTTGCGGTCGCCAAGGGTCCGGATGTCCACTCCCCTCAGACACCGCGCGGCTATGTAGGCGAAAGGCGTACATCCCAGCAGGTAGCTGAAGAGGAGTAGAAGAGCCCAGGAGAGGGCCATCTCCGTTCCCTCCTGGAGCGCCCGTTGGACTCTACGCTACGACCAGGCGCTCCGGCACTGCTACGGCACACCAGTGGAGGTATTTGGGGTTGCGGCCGTGAATGATGTCCCGGTAGAGGTCCTGCAATGCCTTGGTGATGGGACCAAGGCCGCCGCTCCCAATATGGTGATAGTCCAGCTCACCCACTGCGGTGATGTGCGCCGCCGTGCCCGTGAGGAAGACCTCGTCGGCGAGGTACAGCTCGGTGCGACCTATGGAGCGCTCTTCGGTCTCGATCCCCAACTCGTTCCGGGCAATCTCCATGACGGTCATCCGGGTGACCCCTTCGAGGATGCTACTGGAGAGCGAAGGCGTGACCAGCTTCCCCCGCTTCACGATGAACAGGTTCTCGCCTGACCCCTCGACCGCGTGGCCGGACGGGTCCAGAAGAATGGCCTCATCGCAACCTGCCAAGGCCGCATCGGTCTTGGCCAGCAGGCTGTTGACGTAGAGGCCGCTGATCTTCAGTCGAGGCGGGATCATTGTCTCTTCGACCCTGCGCCAGGTAGAGGTCACGCACCGGATGACGTCCGCAGCGAGGTACCGGCCCAAAGGCACCGCCAGGATGGCCAGGTCGTCCTCCAACTCGTGGAGCTTGAGGTTGGCCACTCGCGGCGCGCTCTTGTAGGCGAGGGGCCGCAGGTACAGGGCTTCTCGAAACTCGTTGCGCTCCACCAACTCGACGGTCAGATCCACCAGGGTGTCCACGTCATGGGGAATCGACATCCGAAGGACCTTGCAGCCCTCCAACATCCGCTGGTAATGCTCGCGGGGCCGGAAGATAAACGTCTTTCCCTGCTCTTCGTCCCAGTTCCCGCGAATTCCCTCAAAGACGGCCGTCCCATAGTGCAGGGCATGGGTGGAAATGGGCACCTTTGCCTCTTCCACCGGCACGAACTTCCCCTGGAAATACGTCCATACCCGGGATCCCATCCCTGTCCTCCCGCCCGACGACTATTACGGCGATTATAATGACGCCTAACCCCGAACACAATACGGCGGTGATTGGGAGGCGATGGATGGACAACGGAGAGGCGGACGGCCACCGCACCACCTCGACCGTGGAGCGGTGGGGGCAGTTGGCCCTGCTCCTGCTCTTCCTCTTCGCTCTCTCCGGGGGCGTCGCCCTTCTGGTGCAGCAGGGGCGTCCCGGAGGCGTAGAGGTGACCGCGACCCCCGCCGCGTCCATCCAGGTCTACGTGACAGGCGCGGTGGCGCGCCCGGGAGTCTACACGCTCCAGGAAGGCGACAGCCTCCGGGACGCCGTCGACCGCGCAGGGGGTGCAGGTGAGAATGCCGACCTTGCCCGCGTGAACTTGGCCCTCCACGTGCAGGACCAGGACCACCACCACATCCCCGCCATAGGCGAGGAGACGACGACCGCCCCGACACCCCAGGCTGAGGCCCCACTGCTGACCAACCTCAACCAAGCGGGCCTGGAGGAGCTGATGGCACTGCCGGGCATCGGCGAGGTGCGGGCCAGCGCCATTCTGGAGCACCGCCGGCAGAACGGCCCCTTCCGGTCGGTCGCGGAGCTGGTGAACGTGTCGGGCATCGGATGGGTCACTCTCGAGAGCATCCGACCCCTGGTGACGGTGGAGTAGCCCCGTGGCCCTTACCCTGCTGGCCGCAGCCTGGGTCCTCGGCCTGGCCCTAGGCTGGGCGACGTCCCTCCCGTGGACCGCGCTCGCGCTGTGGGCGGTAGCCTCCCTCGCACTCTGGGGGTGCCTGGCCCTGCGAAGGGGCCCGACGCACGCCTTCGCTGCGGGGCCGTCGCGCATGGCGGTCTGGGGGCTTCTGGCCGTGACCGCGCTGCTGGGAGGGCTGTGGTGGGGCGGGGGCTCCGGCGCGGTCCCCTCAGACCCTCTTCCGTCGCAGAGCGTCTCGTTCCAGGCCCAGGTCGTGACCGACCCAGTGGAGGCGGGCACGGCATACCGGCTCGAGGTGGCGCTTCGAAGGGCGGCGCTCGCAACCACTACCGGCACGGACGCCGCTCTCCCGGACCGGGTGCTGGTCACGCTGCGGCCCAACGCCACGCTCGTCCGCCAGCGAGAGGCCCCCTACTTCCGCTACGGAGACGTTCTGCTCCTCGAGGGTCGACTGGAGACGCCGCCCCGCTTCGCCGACTTCGACTATCGAGAGTACCTGGCGCGCCAGGGCATCGCGGCGGTGATGCCTTTCCCGCGCGCAACGTTGGTGGAGGTGGAGCAGGGGTCCTGGGCGCTGGGCCAGGTCTACGCGCTCCGGTATCGCCTGGCCGATTCGCTGCAGAAGGCTCTGCCCCAGCCCCACTCCGCGCTGGCCCAGGCCATGCTGCTCGGCCTCCGGGGCGACATCCCGGACGGCGTGCGCGAGGACTTCCTGGAGACCGGGACAGGGCACCTGCTCGCCATCTCCGGGCTGCACGTGGGAGTCCTCTTGGGCCTGACGCTGGCCGTCTCCCGCGCAGCGCTGGGCGGAGGCCGGTGGCACCTCCTCGTGCCGCTGGCGGCCCTGTGGCTCTACGCCCTCCTGAGCGGCATGGCGCCGCCGGTGGTCCGGGCCTCCATCATGGGCACCCTCTTCCTCGCGGCCCGCTTCAGCGGACGCCCCGGAGCGGGGCTCCCCGCCCTGAGCCTGGCAGCAGGAGTCATGGCCGGCCTCGATCCGTCCCTGCTGCGCGACGTCTCCTTCCAGCTCAGCTTCACGGCCATGGCGGCCCTCCTTCTCCTCGCGCCTCCCATCGAGGCCCGCCTGAATGCGCTCCTGGAGTCGCGTCTGGCCGAGCGCGGCCCGCTGCTCGGCTGGAGCAAGGCACTTGCGGCCGCCCTCGCGGTCGGCGCGGCAGCGACGGTGGGCACGCTGCCGCTGCTAGCCTTCACCTTCCACCGAATCTCCCTGCTGGGCATACCCACCACACTGCTGGCCCTTCCTGCACTGCCGCCTCTGCTCGCAGGGAGCGCACTGACGGGCGCGTTGGGCCTCGTGTGGGTGCCGTTGGGGAGCGCGGTCGGTATCGTCACGTGGGTACCCCTGAGCTACCTCCTGGGGCTCGTGGCGACGCTTGACGCCCTCCCCGGGGAGACGTTCGACGCCGGTGCCGGCGCCCCGTGGATGCTGGCCGTGTACTACGGATCGCTCCTCCTGCCGGCGGCCCGACGCCCCATTGCGAGGCTCGTCCGACTGGCAGTCGAAGGGGACGCCTGGCGGCTGCGGGGTTTCCGGGTCCCCTTCCGATGGACCGCTCCCGCCCTGGCGGTGGCAGCAGCCCTGCTGTGGGCTGGCGCGCTGTCCACCCCCGACGGGAAGCTTCACGTCACCTTCCTCGACGTAGGCCAGGGGGAGGCGACGCTCATCGTGACGCCCTCCGGTCGCCAGGTGCTGGTGGACGGAGGGCCCGACCCGCGCGTTGTCATGCAGGGGCTGGGGTCGCGCCTGCCGTTCTGGGACAGCAGCCTCGACGTCGTGGCCCTCACGCACCCCCACGGCGACCACCTGAGCGGCCTCCTGGAGGTCCTGGAGCGCTACGACGTGGACCTCTTCCTGCACCGGAGCGCAGCCTACCCGACAGCCGAGTACGCGCGCTGGGAGCAGGCCCTGGCCGAGCGCGATGGGCGCAGCACGGTCCTGGAGACGCAGCGAGGACACCGGATTGCGTTGGGGGACGGCGTCGTTCTGGAGGTGCTCCATCCGGGACCGGTCACCCTGGACGATGAGACGAACAACAACTCGCTTGTCCTGCGCCTCTCCTACGGAGAGGTCGTCTTCCTGCTGACCGGCGACGTGGAGTCTCCGGTCGAGTCGGTGTTGCTGGCCGGGGGAGCGCCCCTCGATGCGACGGTCCTGAAAGTCGGCCACCACGGCAGCAACAGCTCCAGCTCCGCGCCGTTCCTGGAGGCCGTTTCGCCGTCGCTGGCCGTCATCAGCGTGGGGGAGGACAACCGCTTCGGCCACCCCGACGACGAGGTGCTCCAGCGCCTCCGCGCCATGCTCCCGCACGACCGGGTCCTGCTGACGTCGCAGCACGGAGACGTCGAAGCGACCACGGACGGCAAGCGCCTCTGGCTGAAGACGGCGCACAGCGCAGGGCAGCTTGATAGGTAGAGGGCCTCAGCGCTACCATGGAGGAAGACCCGGAGCAACGGGTGAGGAGGCGCCATGGCAAACGCAGTGCTTGTGGTGGACATGCTGCGGGGGTTCCTGGAGCCCGGCCACAACCTCTACTGTGGGGACGAGGCCAGGACCATCATCCCGCGGGTGCAACGGCTGCTGGAGGACGAGCTGAAGGCCGGCTCCCACGTACTCTTCATCCGAGACACCCACGAGCCCGACGACCTTGAGTTCCAGATGTTCCCCGAGCACGGGACGGCCGAGACGGAGGTGGTGCCGGAGCTGGCGGGCTACGCAGGCGAAGACGTGGCGAA
The DNA here is from genome assembly GCA_965249315.1 of Dehalococcoidia bacterium. Taxonomy (GTDB): domain Bacteria; phylum Chloroflexota; class Dehalococcoidia; order Lucifugimonadales; family UBA1127; genus CBDBGD01. The sequence continues at coordinate 841,979 of OZ252225.1, forward strand.
GAACCGCTACAGCGCCTTCTACGGCACGGACCTGGCGGAGCGGCTGGAGGCCATCAACCCGGAGAAGGTCATTGTGACTGGCGTGTGCACCGACATCTGCGTGCTGCACACCGCCGCCGACGCCCGCAATCGCGACTACACCGTGGAGGTCCCGACCGACTGCGTGGCCTCCTTCGACCCCGAAGCCCACCGGTGGGCCCTGCAGCACATGGAGCGGGTGCTGGGCGCACGCCTCACGCAGACGGTCATCTGACGCCGTCCATCCAGTGCTCGCAGGTCCGTGGACTCGGCGACTCTCGGGAGTGAGCGAGAATGGCTGAACCCCGCTTTCGCATCTGGCCGCAGGTCATTTCCGGGGAGACTGCCGACGTCTACTTCGCCCGAACGGCCCACGTGCTGGAGGCTGCGGGGATCAACCCCACGATCGTGATGGAGGTCTTCCCCGGCCGCGCCGGCGTCCTGTGCGGCATGGAGGAGACGGTGAGCCTCCTTCGGGAGGTGCTTCCGGCGGAAGGCGTCGAGGTCTGGGCACTGGAGGAGGGGGCCGACGTTGCCGCGCGGGAGGTGGCCCTGCGGGTGAAAGCCCCATACCTGAGCATCGGCGTCTACGAAACGGCCATCCTGGGCATCCTCGCCCACTGCACCGCCTGGGCAACGGCGGCCAGGGAGTGCGTGGAGGCTGCGGGCGACGTCCCGGTCTTCTCCTTTGGCGCACGCCACGTCCACCCCAACGTGGCCCACATCATGGACTACGCCGCAATCGTGGGCGGATGCGTCTCGTGCTCCTCCATCCTGGGGTCGAAGCTGGCGGGTGTGGCCGCCGCGGGGACGAGTTCCCACGCCTTCAACCTCTGCATCGGAGACACGGTCACGGCCTTTGAGCTGTTCGACGAGCACATGCCGCCGGAGGTGCCCCGCATCGTCCTGGTGGACACCTTCAAGGACGAGGTGGAGGAGACGCTGCGCGTGGCCAGTGCCCTGGGCAGCCGCCTTCAGGCGGTGCGGCTGGACACCCCCTTCGAGCGCGGCGGCGTCACACCTGCGCTGGTCGTGGAGGTCCGCGCACACCTGGACCTCAACGGCTATCAGCACGTGGGCATCGTGGCCAGCGGGGGGATGACGGCGGAGCGCATCCGGCAGTTCGTCGCGGCGGGGGCGCCCGTAACGGCCTTCGGCGTCGGCTCCGCCATCACGGCTGCGCCGCCCAACGACTTCACCGCCGATATCCACGAGGTCGACGGGCGTCCGATGGCCAAGCGAGGGCGAATTCCGGGCATCACGCCCAACCCCAGGCTGAAACGGGTCCCCCACCTCGACGCCGGGGGGCCGACGCCATGACTCCCTACCGCCTCATCTCCTCCGACTCCCACGTTTACGAGCCGCCAGACCTGTGGGAGCAGTACATCGACCCGGCCTTCCGCGAGCGGGCCCCGCGGCTGGTCCACGAGGCCGACACGGACCAGTGGTACGCCGAAGGGGAGGTCAAGTTCGGCGTGGTCGGGTCGAACCAGCAGGCAGGGCTCCGTTACGAGGACCCGGACAAGATAACCTCGGAGGGCCGCTTCGAGAACGCACCGCGGGGCGGCTGGGACCCTCACGCGCACATCGAGGACCTAGCTGTGGACGGCGTCACCGGGAGCGTGCTCTACCCCTCCGTCGGCCTCAACGCCTTCAAGCTGCCCGCAGGCGACCTCGTGACGGCCATCTTCTGCGCCTACAACAGCTGGCTGGCCGACTTCTGCAAGCCCTACCCGGACCAGCTCAAAGGCATAGCCCTGCTCAACGTGGACGACGTGTCCGGCGCCGTTTCGGAGATGCGTCGCACGGCCCGGCTGGGGCTGGTGGGAGCGGTCATCAGTTTGCGCCCCAGCGGGCCCACGTACGACCACCCGGACTACGAGCCTCTGTGGGCGGCGGCGCAGGAGCTGTCGATGCCCCTCTCGCTTCACGTGGGCACAGCGCGCTGGCGGCCGGAGCCACAGACGACGGCCATGGACCGGCTCGTGGAGCAGACCACACGGGAGGCCTACCCGCGCAACGCGATAGCAGCCATGATCTTCTCCGGCGTCTTCGAGCGCTACCCTGGCCTGCAGGTCGGCACCGCAGAGTTCGACGTGGCCTGGGCCCCTTTCTTCCTGGACCGCATGGACCACCTCTACACGGAGCGGGCCACCATGTTCGGCATCCAGCGCTTCAAGTCGGGTGCGCTGCCCAGCGAGGTCTTCCGGGGACACGTCTTCCTCAGCTTCCAGGAGGACGCCCTGGGCGTGCAGCTGCGCCACTACGTGGGCGTGGACAACCTCCTGTGGGGCTCCGACTACCCCCACGCCGAGAGCACCTTCCCCCGCTCCCGCGAGGTGGTCGCCCAGATCCTCGCAGGCGTGCCGGAGGAAGAGCAAGCCAAGATCGCCGGCGAAAACACCGCCCGCGTCTACGGCTTCCGCTAGCCGCGCCTCATCCCACGGAGCGGCAACCCTTAGGAGCGATCACAGCGGATGTGTCCAGGATAGCCGCGGTACCGCAGCCGACTACCACTCGACATCCGGCGGGCTCCAGCTTTCGGGCATATAGGCCATGATCCTCCGGCAGTCCTGGACCGTGCTGTCGCTTGGCTCCTCCCTCCGGAGCTCGTGATAGCAATGCCAGAAGGCTTCTAGCATGTCTTCGCGCCAGCGTCCCAGGGGACTCCAAGACCGGTAGTCTGCGAACTGCGCGATTCCCGCGTACTCCTCTCGACACGGACCCCGATCATGCTCGGTATCGTTGTCGTAGTTGGCCTGCTCAATGGCATTTCTGACTTGGTTCAGCTCGTCGTCGGAAAGGTAGCGGGCCTGCTGAGCAAGCAGGGTTTTCCACCACTCCCTGGACTCTGCTATCTCCCGTTCGGTGCCCTGGTACTGCACGGCTGCCAGGATGTAGCGGACACAGTTCGAGCTAAGCTGAACATCGTAGGCCAGCTCGGGCCATAGCTCGCTCTCGTTGGCAGGAACAACCAGCGTGAGGTCTTGCGCTGACTCCCCAGGGCGACCCTCCAGCCCTTGTCCCCCTGCCGGGCCCTGTCCCCCTGCTGGGCCCTGTCCCCCTGGAACCCCTGGCGGGCCGGGTTCTCCCTGCGGTCCGGCCGGTCCTTCAGAGCAACCGCCCAGGGCTACTGCCAGCAACAGCCCCAGCAACGGGTACAACACTGCCTTCATCCGTAGCCTCCGGTGTCTTCTCCACGCAGTCTAGCAGAGTTCTCCCCTGGGGACTCTTCATGTACCCCGCCTCTCCCTTGGGAGAGGCCGCCGCACCGCGGCGGGCGAGGGGAAGGCGCACATCCCCCCTTCGAAGGGCCAGACCTTGCCGCAGCCCAAACGCCGCAAGCAAAAGCGGCGATGCCGCTGCCACCTCCCCCTACCCCCTTGCCCCATTATCCCCTACCCTACCTCCATGCCCACCGACCGCAGCATGTCATCCCATTTCCAAGGACCAACCCCCGCTTCGGAGCAACGCCCCCCCAGCTTTAGCGGCTGGCCGCCTGAGGGTGCACGGCTTGCCCTGCCTGGCTACAACTTGTTTCCCTTTGTCGATTTCGGGCCATTTTTCACCGAGGCCCTCGGCCTCCGTTCGGCTCGCGCCTTGGCAGATACGACTTGTTCCGCTTTGTCGACCTTTCCGACGCCCTCCAACCGGGGCCGTCAACCCCCGTCCAGGCCATGCCTGGCAGATACGGTTCGTTTCCCTTTGTCGACTTGTCCAGCGTGGCTCAAACCCAAGCTGCGCCGCGTCCCTCCAGGCACGGGCCGGCCGGAAATTCGCGCACACACTATTCAGATCAAATCAAATCCCCCTCGGTGGCGGCAGTCGCGTTGGGCAGCGCCGGAGGGAGAGGTGGCGGGCCGGCTACTGCAGCGGGAGGGGGGGCTGCCACCACTTGCTCGTGTCGTTGACGCGGAGGTGGGTCACCCACTTCACCCAGTCGTAGCCGCGCTTGTCCGGGGCGACCAGGCGGAGGGGGAAGCCGTGGCCCCTGGAGAGGCGCTCGCCGGAGACGTGCGTCGCGAGCAGGTAGCCTCGGGCCTCGCCCAGGCTGAAGCGCCGCTCGTAGCCCGTGGCGGACCGGACGGTCACGCTCGCCGCATCGTCCGATAGGCCGGCCTGGTCGAAGAGGCGGTCGAGGCGAACGCCGCGCCAGCGCTGCGTCGAGTGCCACCCCCCCGTGCAGTCGAGCGTCGCCTCGATCTCATCGTCATAGCTCTCGGCTGCGGCGTAGTCGAGCCTGACTGGATGCGCCACATGCCCTTCGACCTGGAGTCGCCAGGCCGTCTCGTCGAGAGTGGGGACGCGGTCAGCGAGCCAGATGGTCCGGGGGAAGGCGTTGCCGGTGAAGTCGCCGGCCGGGTAGGAGCCGGTGAAGCGCCGGTCGGCGGCGGACAGGCCGACGAGCGGCGCTATCGCCTCGCCGAGGCGCCACACGACCAGGCCGCCCACGGCCGCGGCGGCCGTCCGCATGAACGTGCGGCGGTCGGCCCAGTAGCGGCGCTGCAGGGAGTACGTGCGGCGCAGGACGTGCACGACCACGAGGACCGCGGCGGGCACGGCGAGAATGGCGTGCCAGGTCATCCCGCTGAAGCCAATGAGGCTGTAGGGACCGACGTTGCTCCAGTAGACGCCGGTGACCACGATGCCGACGACCACCGCGGCGAGGACGAGCGAGGCCAGCGTCGAGACGGGGCGGCGGCGCCACCTGCGGAGCCCGACGCGGACGTTCCACGCCTTCCACCAGAAGACGACGACGACGGCGAGGCTGCTCGCGGCGTGAACATCGGCGAGGTAGGAGGAGTGGTTGCTGGTCAGCGTGAGGAACCCGGTGACGAGCGAGACCGCCAGCGCCGCTCCGATCAGAACGTTGGCCCACGGATAGCGCATCGTCTCCTTCCGGGCCCTGCCTCCCCAGCGTGCACCGGGCGTCGCAGCCCGCCTGAGCCGCCGCCTCTACCCAATATACGACGACTGGGGCGCGGACGTTTTACGGGGAGGGCTGTGCAGTCTCGTCGGTGCCTAGGAGCCGTTGTAGCGGTTGACGATGGGCATGCGACGGTCCCGGCCAAAGGCCCGTGGAGTGATCTTGATGCCCACGGGGGCCTGGCGACGCTTGAACTCGTTGCGGTCCACGTCCCGCATGACGCGCGCCACCACGGCCGGGTCGAGGCCCTGGGCGACCATCTCCTCGTAGGAGCGGTCCTCCTCAACAAAGGCCTCCAGGACACGGTCGAGGACGTCGTAGGAGGGGAGGTCGTCGTCGTCCCGCTGGTCCGGCTTCAGCTCGGCGCTGGGGGGCTTGATGAGGACGCTCTCCGGGATGACGCCTCGCGGCTCCCCGTGAGCGTTTCGCCAGTGGCTCAGCTCATAGACCAGGGTCTTGGGCGCGTCCTTCAGGACGGCGAAGCCGCCCGCCATGTCCCCGTAGAGGGTTGCGTAGCCCACGGCCATCTCGCTTTTGTTGCCGGTGGTGAGCACGAGCCAGCCGAACTTGTTCGAGAGGGCCATGAGCAGGTTGCCGCGGATCCGGGACTGCACGTTCTGCTCGGCGACGCCTGGCTGCGTTTCGTCGAAGTAGGGCGCCAGAGTCTCTTCGAAGGCCCGGTGGGCCGCCTCGATGGGAAGCAGCCAGAGCGGGACGCCAAGGTTTTCGGCGAGCGCGCGGGAGTCGTCGGTGGCACCCTCGGAGGAGTAGCGAGAGGGCATGGTGACGCCGACCACGCGGTCGCTGCCGAGGGCGTCCACGGCGATGCAGCAGGTCAGGGTGGAGTCTATGCCGCCGGAAAGGCTCACGACTACCTTGTCGAAGCCATTCTTGCGCACGTAGTCGCGGGTGCCGGTGACCAGGGCCTGATAGACCTCGGCAACCGGGTCCAAGGGGTCCGGTAGCTTGGGGGCGACGGGAGGCCGGGTGTCCACGCCTTCGTCCGGGCTCACGTGGACCCACCGGGGTTCCCCGGCAGGCTGCGAGGTCGGAGACTCCTCCGTACGGGGCCGCAGCCCCCGCAGGCGCTGGCGGCAGACGGCGTCAAGGTCCAGGTCCGTTACCAGCAACTCCTCGCGGAACTGGCCCGCCCGGGCTAGGAGCTCGCCGTCGGGGCCAAAGATCATGCTGTCACCGTCAAATACCAGCTCGTCCTGGCCTCCCACGAGGTTGACGTAGGCGACGAAGAGCTCATTGTCGGCGGCACGGGTGGCCAGCATGGGCTCGCGGATGTGGCGTTTTCCCGCGTGGTAGGGGGAGCCGTTGATGTTCACAATGAGCTGAGCGCCCGCGTCCCGCTGCACGGACACGGGCCCCTCCGCGTACCAGATGTCCTCGCAGACGTTTACCCCGACCTGCGCGCCCCGGACTTCGTAGACAGGGCAGCGGCGGCCCGGCGTGAAGTAGCGCTCTTCGTCGAAGACGCCGTAGTTGGGAAGCTTCAGCTTGTGATAGACGTCGACGAGGCGGCCGTCGTAGGCGACTGCGGCGGCGTTGTAGATGTGGCCATCCGCGGCGTCGACGAAGCCGACGACCACTACTATGCCCCTGGAGGCGGCGACCACCTCGTCCAGAGCCGCCCGCGTGTCCCGGATGAAGGCGGACTTGAGGAGGAGGTCTTCGGGCGGATAGCCGGGCAGGGCCAACTCGGGGAGAGCCACCAGGTCCGCCTGCTGTGCCCGCGCCTCCTCTAGGAAGCCCAAGGCGAGGCGCACGTTGCCGCGGAGGTCCCCCACGGTGGCGTTCATCTGGGCCAGGGCAACGCGGAAGCTCCCCATCCCTACGCTCCTCGGGACGTGGGGCACGGCGTTGGGCGCATCGTCAGCCGACTACCCCGAGCCGCGCTCACGGCCGGAGCGGGGAACGATGGCCGGGACCTCAACCTCGTGCACGAGGTTGATGAACTGGGGGACGTCCACGTCCATGACCTCCTGGAGGCGCCCCAGAGGGTTGTCGATCTTCTCGGAGACGTCCTGGAAGACCTCCACCATCTGCCGGGCCGGAGCGAAGTCCGCACTGCCGACGACGGTCAGGAGCTCCGCCAGCTTGCGGTTCAGCTTCACGGGCAGGTGCAGCCGGTCTCGGGCCCCCCTGAAGCCGACCTGGATGAGGTCGTCCTCAACGGCGCCCAGCTTCTCCTTCAACCCGGTCGCGGCCTCCTCCACCGCCTGCGCGGAGGGCCCGCCCCGGGCGCGACTCTCCCACTCATCCACCTGCTGGCGGACGCTGCGAAGCTCGACAACGGCGTCGTTGGCCTCCGAGAGGCGGTCCCTGACGCTCATCAGCAGATCAAACTGGGCCTGCAGGTCCTCCTGTGAGGCGGCCACCCGCGGGTCCTTAACGATCTCAAAGGTCTCGGGCGGGGAAGCCTGGCCATCGACGGTCAGCACCACCTGGTACGTGCCTGGGACGGCCAGCGGACCCACGCCGGCGCCCTCCAGGGACTTGTCCTGGGGGATTCTGCGTGCGTCGGGGTAGCGCATGTTCCACAGGAAGCGGTTCATTCCTGCCCCGGCGGGCGCGCGCAGGTCAGCCTCCTCGGGCTTTTCGCCTTCGGGAGCGACGCTGGAGAAGGTCTTGATGACGTTCCCCTGCGCGTCGAGGTAGGTGAGGGTCGCCATCTCCTTAGGAGGCTCCTTGATGTAGTAGGTGGTCACAACGCCGTCCGGCGGGTTCTCCCCGGAGTCCAGGAAGGTGCGGACCACCTCGTTGTGGGCGCCCTTGCGCTCGGTGTAGGTGACGATGCCGCCGAGCGAGAGCTGGTAGTTCTTTCCAGAGGAGGCCTTGCGGCTTCCGAAGGGGGACGGGAGCCGGAAGGTCCGCCGCGGCTTCGCCAGGTGGAAGGCCTTGTCCGCGATCTCCGGCCCGATCTGACGCACCTGCGAGAGATCGTCGAGAATCCAGAAGGAGCGGCCATGGGTGGCGGCCAGGAGGTCGTCGTCCTTGACGAACAGGTCGTAAACGGGCACCACGGGCAGATTGGCCTGGAAGGACTGCCACGTGTCCCCGTCGTCGAAGGAGACGTAGAGCCCCGTCTCCGTTCCCACGTACAGCAGGCCGCGCCGACCGGGGTCCTCCCGGATGACCCGGGCGAAGTCGTTCTCGCGGATGCCGCCGGAGATGTCCCGCCACGTTGCGCCATAGTCGTTGGTCGCGAAGAGGAGGGGACGGAAGTCGTCGAGGCGGTAGCGGTGGGCCGCCAGGTAGGCGGTGGCAGGGTCGTGGGGCGACGCTTCGATGGTGCTGACAGTGGCCCACTCCGGAAGGTCCGAGGGCGTCACGTTGTCCCACGTTTCGCCGCCGTCCCGCGAGATGTGCACCAAGCCGTCGTCGGAGCCCGCCCAAAAGACGCCCTGCTCGTGCGGCGACTCGACGAAGGCGAAGATGGTGCAGTAGGTCTCGGCGTTCGTCGTGTCCCTGGTCACGGGGCCCCCGGAGGGTCCCAGCTTGGAGGGGTCGTTGCGGGTCAGGTCCGGGCTGATGACGTCCCAACTGCTGCCCTGGTCCGTAGACCGGAAAACCTGGTTCCCCGTTATGTAGAGCACCGAGGAGTCGTGCGGCGAGAAGAGGATGGGGAAGGTCCACTGGAAGCGGTACTTCTGGTCCTTTGGCCCCCAACCCCAGGCCAACTCGGGCCACGCGGTGACGATGCGGACCTGCCCCGTCCGGTGGTCGTAGCGGAGGAGGTTGCCGCCTCCACCGGGCGAGCTTCCAACGGCGCCGGCGAAGACGATGTCCGGGTCGTCAGGGTGCACGGCGATGTGGCCGCTCTCCGCGCTGCCCACGGTGTAGCAGTCGCCCCAGGGAATGGCGCCCTTGGATGTGCGGGAGGGGACGCTGATGGCCGAGTTGTCCTGCTGGGTTCCGTAGACCCGGTAGGGGAAGCGAGTGTCGGCGCGGACGTGGTAGAACTGGGCGGTGGGCTGGTTGTAGATGCTGGACCAGCTGTCTCCGCCGTTGAAGGAGATGCATGCGCCGCCGTCGTTGCCCTCGATCATCCGCTTGGGGTTCTTTGGGTCGATCCACAGGTCATGGTTGTCGCCGTGGGGCGTGGTGACCTGGGTGAAGGTCCTGCCACCGTCGATGGACTTCCAGACCAGGTAGTTGAGGATCCAGACGGTGTCTGCGTCCTGGGGGTCTGCAAAGACGTGCTGGTAGTACCAGGGGCGGCCCTGGAGGTCGGCGTTGTCGCTTACCACCTCCCAGGTGTCGCCGCCGTCCTCCGAACGGAAGAGGCCAGGGTTCTCCGCCTCGACGGTGGCCCAGACGCGCCCGGCCTTGGCCGGGGAGGCCGCGACGCCGATGCGACCGAGGGTCCCTTCGGGCAGGCCGGGGTTGCGGGTGATCTCGGTCCAGTTGTCGCCGCCATCGGTGGACTTGTAGATGCTGCTGTCAGGGCCCCCGCTGGTGAGACCCCAGGGGGTGCGGAGGACGTCCCAGAATGAGGCGTAGAGGACACGGGGGTTGGTCGGGTCCAGCGAGAGGTCAACAGCTCCTGCGTGGTCGCTGCGGAAGAGGACCTGCTCCCACGTCTGGCCGCCGTCGGTGGAGCGGAAGACGCCGCGCTCCTTGTTGTGGCCGTAGGCGTGGCCAAGGGCTGCTACGTAGACGGTGTCGGGGTCCCTTGGATGGACCCGGACGCGCGAGATGTGCCGGGTCTCCTCCAGGCCGAGGTGAGTCCACGTCTTCCCGGTGTCGGTGGAGCGATAGACGCCGTCGCCGTGGGAGACGTTGCCGCGGATGCAGGCCTCGCCCATGCCGGCGTAGATGACGTTGGGGTCGGCTTCCGACACAGCGATGGCCCCGACTGCGGCCGTTTTCAGGAAGCCGTCCGAGATGTTCTGCCAGTAGATGCCGCCGTCGCTGGTCTTCCAGATGCCGCCCGCGCAGGCGCCGAAGTAGAAGGTCGTGGGGTCGACGGGGTCTCCCGCGACCGCGACCGTGCGGCCGCCTCGGGGCGGGCCGATGTTGCGCCATCGCAGGGCATTCAGCAGGTTGGAGTCCACTCCACCGGTGGTTGTCATGTGATCTCCTCCGATGCAAACACGCAGGGTATGGCTAGGCAGGGATGCCGCTTGGGAACGTGAGGCGACGATACAACCCCCTGTAGTGCGGTGTCAACTGCGCTCACCCTCACCGCAGGCCTCGGGAAGCCTGGGGGCAGCGGCGGCGCAGGGATTCGATTCGAATCGTTTCGTTTTGCGCGTTCTTTCCGGCCCGCCAGTGCCTGGACTGGCGCGGCGCAGCTACGGGACTCGAATTGCGGTGAAATCGGCGCAGCTTGGATTCGTCCATTCGTGCGGCCATTGGAGTCGCGGGGCCAGCTTGGACGAATGCGACGGGCGCGGGTTGGATCCGCGAGGTCCAGATAGGAAACGAACGCCGCGGAGGGGGTGTGCAAAACGAATCCTGGGCACGGCGGCGTGGGGGCGTCCGCGGGCGGCGGGGCGGGAGGTGTGGGGTAGTCGGGCGCGTGTGCGTGGGCATGGGGAACGTGTGCGTGGGCATGGGGGGAGGGTAGGGGATAGAGGCGGTGAGGGGATAGGGGGAGGTGGCACCAGGCCAGGCGGGGCAAGCCCTGCACCCTCAGCTTGCGGCGGCGGGCTACGGCGGGGGATTGGGCTTTCGGAGGGTCGATGGGACACGCGACGTTGCGCCCTTGTATGGTGAACAGGAGGCGGGGGGAGGGCTCTTATCGTCGGCGTTTCTTACGGCGTGCGGTCTTGCGGTGCTGACGCGGTAACTTCGCGCTCTCGTGCAGCGGTGGTGCTGGCTGCTGCTCAAAGTACTCTTGGGCTAGCTTCTCCGCTTCCTCCACGACCTTAGCGGTCCCGGACCAGACAGAGCACAAGGCACATTTGCAACGCTTGGAGTGCTCGTTGTATCGCGGATTGGTCTTGTACACTGGCGAACGGTATCGGCCTCGCCCGTGAACACCCATTTCCCTGACCCACCTCCCATGTCTTGCTGCGAACGCGTCCGAAAGGTGCCCTTACTGTAGCGGAGGTGGTGGAGTTCGCCAAGTAGGGTCTGCACTCACCCAGTACTCTTCCAGAGGGAGAGGGGGCAGGACTATCGGGAGGCGAGGACGGTGCGCTCGAGAAGCTTGGCGCAGGCGTAGAGCATTCGGGTAGCGGGGGTGGGCACGCCCACCTTCTCCCCAACCTCAACCACTGCGCCCATCAGGGCCTCAAGCTCCATAGGGCGGCCTGCCTCCACGTCCTGGAGCATGGATGTCTTGTGCGCGCCCACCTTCGCAGCGCCGGCGATGCGCTGCTCGATGGTAACGGGGACCGACACGCCCAAGGCGCGGGCCACGGCATCGGCCTCCGTCATGACCTCGCGGGCCACCTGGCTTACGCCGGGATCGGTCGCCATCTCTTCGAGCGTAGCCCGGGTGAGGGCGCTGAGCGGGTTGAAGGCGATGTTGCCAAGGAGCTTCACCCAGATATCCTGTCGGATTCGCGGGCGAATGGGGCACCGCAGCCCGGCCGCGATAAGAGCGGCGGCGATGCTCTTGCAACGGTCCGTCGTGGCGCCGTCCAACTCGCCGATGGAGAAGCGATTTCCCTCGATGTGCTGGACGACGCCCGGCTCGACCACGGCGGTCGAGGGATAGACGACGCAGCCGATGATGGGCTCGGGAGCAATGTGACGGTCCAGGACCCGGTCGGGGTCGAGGCTGTCCAGGTGCGTGCCGTCCAGGGGGCCGCCGTGGCGCTGGAAGTACCACCAGGGGAGCCCGTTCTGGGCAGCGAGGACCGCGGTGTCCGGACCCAACAGCGGCTTCAGCTTCGGCGCGATCTGCGGCAGGCCGTGGGCCTTGACCGCCAGCACGACGACATCGACGGGGCCGATGGACGTTGGGTCGTCGGTGGCGACGGGGTGCGCCGTGAAGTCCTCCTGGGACGTGCGGACGCGGACGCCGTGCTGCCGCATGGCTTCAAGGTGGGGGCCACGGGCGATGAGGGCGACGTCGCCGCCAGAGCGAGCGATGACGGCTCCCAGATAGGCGCCGATGGCGCCGGCGCCGTAGATGGCGAACTTCACCGGCGTTCCTCCTCAGGAAACAGCGGTTTCAGCGCGACCTTGGGTGGGCCCACCCTCCAGACCCCCGCGCCCTCACCCGCCGCTACGCGTCGGCCTCTCCCCCAGGAGAGGCGGAACCCACCCCACCCCTGGGTTCCGGCCTCCGCCGGAACGACGCCCTTCGACAGGCTCAGGGTGAGCGGAATCAATAGGGAGGGCGAGGTACCCCTGCCTTCGCAGGGGCAGGCTCTGCCTCTCCAGGAACGACGAAGCCTTAGCACGGCTGCTTGTACGCGTACATGATCGCGCCGCGCTTGGTTACGGTGAGGGGCGTTGGCACGCGAGACGCCGCGCCGGGGACATTCGCCGTGGGCAGTCCGTGGCCGTACAGGTACAGCTCCACCGCATGGTGGTCAGGCAGGCGGGTGTGCGGGCCGTCCCAACGATCGACTTCGACGTTGCCGAACACGTCCCCGATCAACGCGGGCCCGTCGTCGGAGTCGAAGCTCATGGCGTCGAGGGTGGCAGCGTACTCCGGGACGGCCTCGACGAGCTCCGGGTCGTCATACCTGCTTGGAGAGCAAGCCGCGAAGAGGCCGCCGGGCCGGAGCACACGGTGGCATTCGGCGATGGCCAGAGCCGGGTCCGGCAGGTGGTAGAGCATGTAGAGGGCAGCGACGCCTCCGACGGAGCGGTCGGCGAAGGGGAGCTTGACTGCGTCGGCGCGAACTCTCGCTCCGGCCCCCTGCTCGAGTGGAGCGGCCGAGACGTCGACACCAACGACGGGCAGCCCGCGCTGCTGCAGCAAGGCCATGAGGAGGGCGGTACCGCAGCCGACGTCGATCACGGGGCCGTGTCCCTCGCCGGCCAGCCGGTCGGCTACGTCACCATGGACGTCCCCGGCCACGTTGTAGCGCTCGGTCGCAATACGGGCGGCGCGGCCGCGGCCCGGATCACTGTCGTAGTCCACGGCGATGGACCGTGCGTGGTCGTCCGGCATGGTCACGCCTCGTACACCGTGCGGCCGCCCACGACGGTGCGCAGGACGGGGATGTCCTTGATGGCGAGGGGGTCCACAGCGGTGGGGTCTGCACCCAGCACAACCAGGTCCGCCAGCTTCCCCACCTCGATGGTGCCCTTCTCCTTCTCCTCGAAGGAGGCGTAAGCGCCGTGAAGCGTGTAGAGCCGCAGGGCCTCCTCGACGGAGACGCGCTGCTCAGGGCCCCATACCCGGCCGGTGCTGTCGGCGCGGGTCACGCAGCTCTGGATGCCCAGCAGAGGCTCGAAGGGGCCGGGTGGGTAGTCGGTGGCGCCGGTGGAGACGATCCCGGCGTCCAGGAAGGACCGCTGAGCGAACATCCACGAGGCGCGCTCTTCGCCGTAGAAGGGCAGCTTCTCCCCGTGGTAGTAGACGTAGGTGCAGAAGGGGGTGGCGACGCACCCCAGGGCCTTCATCCGGCGCAGCAGGTCCGGGTTCACCAGGGTGCAGTGCTCCAGGCGGTGGCGGATACCCTCGCGGGGGAAGGCGGCCTGGGCCTTCTCGTAGGCGGTCAGCACCATGTCGATGGTGACGTCCCCGTTGGCGTGGACGCACACCTGGAAGCCGGCGCGATGGACCTCCATGGCCCACTCCTCCATCTCCGGGGGGGACATGGCCAGAATACCGCAGTCGTCGTCGCTGCCGATGTAGGGCTGCGAGAGGTGTGCCGTGCGGGTGGCGATTGCGCCGTCGGCGACGAGCTTGATGCCGCCGACGCGCAGGCGGTCGTCACCGAAGCCGGTGCGCACGCCGGCGTCCCGCAGCGCGGCGAAGTGGTCCCGGTGCATCAGGGCGTAGACGCGCAGGGGCAAATCGTCCTTCGCCCACGCCTCCTGGTAGGTGCTGAACTGGTCGCTGGTCACCATGGCGTCGTGGACGCTGGTCAGGCCCGCCCGGACGAACATGGAGGTGATGAGGCCAAGGCCGTCGTACCGCACCTCCGGCGTCACCCGCGGGAGGAGGCGCTGGACGGGCTCCGCAGCCCGAGAGTAGAGGATGCCGGTCAGTGCGCCGGTGGCCGGGTCCCGGCCCAGCATGCCTCCCGGAGGGTCCGGAGTCTCGGCGTGGAGTCCGGCCACCTCCAGGCCGCGAGTGTTGAGGGAGTAGACGTGTCCAGCGCGGTGGGATACGAACACCGGATGGTCGGCGGTCACGGGGTCGAGGTCGTCGCGGGTCAGGAAGCGTGACTCCGCCGTCTTGGTGTCGTCGTACTTGAAGCCCTGGACCCACTCGCCGGCGGGCGTCCGGCGGGCGCGTTCTCGCAGGGCCTCCTGGACCTCGGCGACGCTCCCCAGGGCGCAGTCCGCAGCCATGATGTGCCGCATGCCGCTGCTGAGGACGTGGATATGCGCGTCGATGAAGCCGGGGACGACGGTCGCGCCCTCCAGGTCGAGCACGGCGGTGCCGGGCCCTTTCAGGGCGTCGGCGTCCTCATTGCGGCCAACGGCGACAAAGCGACCGCCGCGCATCGCCAGGGCCTGGGCCCGCGGCTGCTGCGAGTCGACGGTGATGACGTTGGCGTTGCGTATGACCGTGTCTGCATGAAGCATGAGTCCCTCCGAACAATGGAGTGGATGGCGCCGGTAGGGGTCTCTCTACGAGCTGTCAGAGTTCCCAAGCAGGGTCGCCGCGACGATCCGCCGTTGGATCTTTCCGGTGGCCGTCCGGGGCAGCGAGTCGACGATGTAGACCTTGCGCGGGCACTTGAAGTCGGCTAGGTGCGCCCGGCAATGGGCCAAGAGGTCCCGCTCCGGGACGGCCTCGTTCAGGACGACGGCGACGCCGGGCTCCTCGCCGTGGGTGGGATGCGGCACGGCGAAAGCCACAGCCTCGGCGACGGCGGGGTGGGTCATCAGCACCTCGTCAATCTCCCTGGGGGAGACCTTCTCTCCGCTGCGGTTGATGAGCTCCTTGATGCGTCCCGTGAGCGTCAGATAGCCCTTCGCATCGAGGACACCTTCGTCGCCGGTGCGGAACCAGCCGTCGGTGAAGGAGGAGGCGTTGGCCTCCGGGTTGGACTCGTAGGCGCGGATGACGTTGGACCCGCGAATGACGACCTCGCCCCGGTCGCCTGTGCCCAGCAGGGCGCCGCCTTCGTTCATAACGGCGATCTGCACCCCCGTGCCGGCGCCCACGGTGCCGGGGAGACGTACGTCCGGAGGCAGAGGGTTGGAGGCCATCTGGTGGGCCGCCTCCGTCATGCCATAGGCCTCGAGGACGGGCACGCCGAACCGCTCTTCCATCTCCAGCATGGTCGCAGGGGCCAGGGAGGAGCTGCAGGAGCGGATGAACCGCAGCCTCCCCGTCATCCCGGCTTCAGCGTCCTCGCGCCTACGGCCCCGGGCCACAAGCGCCTGGTGCATGCTGGGCACGGCGGAAAACCAGCTCACGTTGTGCTCCCGCACCACGGGCCAGAATCCCAGGGCGTTGAAGCGTGGAGGCAGCACCACGGCGCCACCCGAGCCAAAGGTGGAGAGGACGGAGGCCACGAGGCCGTGGACGTGAAACAGGGGCATGATGCAGAGGGAGACGTCCTCCGGGGTCAGGCCGTAGGTGTCGACGATGTTGCCGACGGAGGCGATGAGGTTGGCGTGGGTCAGCGGCACCCGCTTCGGGCGGCTGGTGGTGCCGCTGGTGTGGAGGACGAGGGCCACGTCGTCGGGGTCCGGCCCCGGACCAGGGTCGCCTGCAGCCGCGGCTCCCGGCGAGAAGGAGACCTCGCCCGAGTCGTCCGCGACGACGGCGATCCGGAGGACCGAGTCCGACGCTGCCTGCTCCGCAGCCTCAGCCCCCTCGGACGGCAGCACCAAGGAGCGCGCGCCGGTGTCCTCCATGTAGAAGCGGAACTCGTCCTCCTTGTAGGCCGGGTTCAACGGGGCCGCAGTGGCGACATTGGAGACGGCGAGGAAGGCGACCAAGGCCTCCAGGCTGTTGGGCAGCACCATGGCCACCCGGTCCTCTCGCCGGACGCCCAGCCCTCGGAGGTGGGCCGACAAGCGGTCCACCTGACGACGGAGCGCATCGTAGGTGACGGTCGGGCCGCCGGGGACCCGCAGGGCCGCGTGCTCCGGCGCGCCCACCTCCAGCAAACCTCGGAGGACGGACGCCGTCGCCGTGCCATAGCCAGTAGTCATCCTCACGTAACCTCCTGCAGAGCTGCCTCCACCACCTCCGAGGGAACGTCGGCGCGCACGGTGGCCCGGCCCACGTCCTCAAGGAGGACCCAGCGGAGGGTGCCGTCGACGGCCTTCTTGTCGACGCCCATGGCTCGTCGCACGGTGTCCCGGTCGACGCCTGGGCATCGAGTGGGCAGGCCGAACCGCTCCAGGAGTCGGTCCTGGCGGTCGACCACGTCCTGGCCGATAAGGCCCATGTCGCGGCTGATGCGGACGGCGGCGGTCATGCCCACGGCGACGGCTTCGCCGTGGAGGAGCTTAGCATACCCCGTGGCGGCCTCCAGCGCGTGGCCCAGCGTGTGACCGTAGTTGAGGAGTGCGCGTACGCCCAGGGTCTCCCGCTCGTCCCGGGAGACGACGTCCGCCTTGATGGCCGTGCTGCGGCGAACGATGTCGGTGGCCAGCGGCGTCTCCAGGGCCTGGACCGCTTCGGCATGCTCCTCGAAGGTCTGCAGGAGGTCCGCATCCAGAATGAGGCCGTGCTTGATGGCCTCGGCCCATCCCGCAGCCATCTCCCGCGGCGACAGGGTGGTGAGCGTATCCATTTCGGCCAGGGTGAAGCGCGGCTGGTGGAAGGCGCCCACGAGGTTCTTCCCCTGGGGCAGGTCCACCGCGGTCTTGCCGCCGATGGAGGCGTCCACCATGGCCGCCAGGGACGTGGGCACCTGCACGAAGGGCATGCCCCGGTTGAAGGTGGCAGCAACGAAGCCCGCCAGGTCGCCGATGACGCCGCCACCCAGGGCGACGATGAAGTGACGCCGCCCGGCGCGGCGCTCGGCCAGCCATCCGTAGCAGACGCCGGCCATCTCCAGGGTCTTGGACGTCTCGCCCGCCGGAAGGGTGAGCGTGTGGGTGGGAATGTCCGCCGCCTCCAGAGCAGCCTGCGCTCGTCTTCCATAGCGGCGAAAAACGGTCTCGTCGGAGACGAGGTAGGCGGTGGTGGAGAGTCCAACGCGCCGGCACCGCTGTCCCAGCTCGTCCAGGAGCCCCCAGCCGACGTAGATGGGACACGCCCCCGCCGAGGAGTGGACCACCGCGGCCAGTGCGTCGTCGCTATGATCGCCGTCCGTGCTCTTTCCGCGGAGCAGGTCCCAGGCCCGGACCACCTCGCGGGCAACCTCGTCCACGTTCAGGCCGTCGGTGTGGACGGTCCAGTGGGCCAGCGCGTAGGCGGGCTGACGCTGGGCCTTCAGCCCATCGATGCGATCGCGGGGGGAGGGGTCCTGGAGGAGGGGGCGCACCTCTGCTTCGTCCGCGCCTTGCTCGCCGAAGAGGCGCTCCAGGATGGTGTCAGTCCGGGCCTCGAGGCACACGACGACGCCCGAGCGCAGCATCAGCTCACGGTTCGCGGCGTCGGTGATGGCGCCGCCGCCCGTGGCGATTACCGCCGCGCCGCGACTGCAGGCCTCGGCCAGGGCCTCCGCTTCCAAACGACGGAAGGCCGCTTCGCCCTGTTCGGCAAAGACGGCGGCCACGGGCTTTCCCGTGCGGTGCACCACCTCCGCATCGACGTCAACGAAGCTCCATCCCAGGAGAGCGGCGGCGGCGCGGCCCACGGCGCTCTTGCCTGCGCCGGAGAAGCCCGTGAGGATGAGGTTGCTCACTGCGCCCTCACTCCAGCGGACGCGGGGTCTCGGCGTTGGGTAGGCCCACCCGCCCGCCCTCGAGTGTTTGTTCTGTAACTGGGGGCACATCCCCCAGGCCCCTTGCCAGAGGGGAGAAACTCCTCTGGACTCCCCCTTGGGAGGAGAGGATAGGGGTGAGGGGGCCGTGTCTGCGAAGGCGTTAGGCGTTTCTCCATGCTATGCGTACCGGGGAGCGGGGATGACGCGGTCCGCCGTCTGCCGAGTCAGGGAACGGCAGACTTCGTCAGCGATCTCCCGGACCATGTACTCCAGCACTCGACGCAGGTGCGAGCCTCGGCGGTAGTCCGCCTCGGCCAGCTCGTCCACGCGGTGGGCCTTGCGGAGCTGCATGCCCATCTCAAAGGAGCCGGGTTTGTCCGAATCGTAGACTGCGAGCGTCCGCCCTCCGCTGTCGCTCATCACGGCAAAGCAGGGCACGTCAGTGGGCCCGTCGCCGATGTAGACCATGTTCGCAAAGGGGATGCGCCGCTCCTCCCTGGGCACGTGGTCGTTGACGTCCTTGTGCAGGTCCAGGTAGCCCTTGTTGATGCGAAACAGGTACTGGGTCTTCTGCGTGTGTCCGACGCCCCGCTTGGGGAATCGGAGGCGTCCCTCGCCGTCCTCGTCGAACTCGGAGCCGAAGACGGTCTTGACGTAGGGGCGCAGACTGCTGCCTTCGAGGACCTCCCGCAGCCCGCCGGTCACGACGTAGTGCTCAACGGCAATCTCGTGTTCACGGTAGCGGGGCTCCGCCACCACCTCCTCCAACTCCCGGAAGAGCTCAGGGACGCCGGGATAGTAGCGGAGACGCCCGCCCATCTCCCGCAGGCCACTGTTGCCCAGCTGGCAAAAGGCGGGCTGGTCCAGCAGCAGTCCCATCCAGGCCAGCTCGTTCTCGTAGGTCCGCTCGTTTACCAGACGCGCGACCTGGCCCCAGAAGAACTGCGGCTCCAGGCCGAGGTAGGGCAGGACGGTGTCCTCCTGCATGGAACGAGGCGACAGGGTGTTGTCGAAGTCGTAGACGAGGCCAATGATGTTCTGCGGCTGGGGCATTCGGGGGATCTCCTACTCGCCGCCCGTTCGCTGCGCCATCCGAGGCGCGACCGTTGCGCTGTAGGCCCGCCAGTTGCGCACCGTCTCCTGAACGTGGTCGCCGCCGAACTTCTCCAGCACGGCGTCCGCAAGGACCATGGCTACCATGGCTTCGCCGATGACAGCGCACGTAGGGACGAAGGTGATGTCGCTGCGCTCGAAGTGGGCCTTCGGGACGTGCTCGCCGGTGGCGAGGTCCGCCGTCTCCAGGCCGTTGATGATCGTGGCGATAGGCTTGACCACGGCCCGCGCGACCAGAGGCTCGCCGGTGGTCATGCCGCCCTCCAGCCCGCCGGAGTTATTCGTGCGACGGGGCCAAGGCCTCGCCGCACTACCGTCGGTGGCGCTCTCCCACTGGTCCACAGGCATGATGACGTCGTGGACCTGGGAGCCTCGCAGGTAAGCCTGGCGGAAGCCGGCGCCGAACTCGACGCCTTTCACGGCGTTGATGCTCATCAGCGCGGCCGCGAGCTTGGTGGTGAGCTTGCGGTCCCACTGGGTGTGGCTCCCGAGGCCGATGGGCGCGCCGGTCGCGACGATTTCGATAGTTCCCCCGACGCTGTCTCCGGCGTCACGCGCGCCGTCGATGGCCTCGATCATCGCGGCCGCCGCCTCCGGATCTGCGCAGCGCACCGCCGCCATCCTGGAGCCGTCGAGCCGGTCCCGGTGGAACGGAGGGGCCTCCAAGGCAGCCCAGTCGATGGGGTTCTGCGGATTCGCCTCCACGCCGCCCAGGACGACGACGTGGCCGTGAACGCTCACGCCGAGCTCTTCGAGGAAGCGCCGAGCCACGGCCCCCGCGGCCACCCGGGCCGCGCTCTCCCGGGCGCTGGAGCGCTCCAGGATGTTGCGCGCGTCCTCCTGCATGTACTTGGCCGCACCGGTGGTGTCGGCGTGGCCGGGGCGCAGCTTGGTGATGCGCCGGAAGGGGACGTCCGTGGGGTTCACGTTCATGACGTGCTGCCAGGGAACGCCGTCAGGGCCGACGCCCGCCACCCAGTCCCGGTTCTCGATCCACATGCTGATGGGGCTGCCCATGGTGAGGCCGTGACGCACGCCGGAGAGGAAGTCCACGTGATCCCGCTCAATGTCCATGCGCCCGCCGCGTCCGTAGCCGACCTGGCGCCGGGCCATGTCCCGGTTGATGTACTCCTCGCTCACGGAGAGCCCCGCAGGCACTCCATCGACGATGACGGTCAGGCCCTTGCCGTGGGACTCTCCAGCGGTCAGAAATCGGAACACGTTGGTCCTCCACAGTGGATCGAAGGCGCTGGTCACATTATAGCCGCGAGCCCGCCTGTCGCAACGACGCGAGCGTCGAGGCGGACGTCAGCCGGCCACCAAGGCCGCAGACGCCGCCCTCATCATGACGTCGATGGGCGCTTCGCGGCCCGTCCACAGCCGGAACGCCGTCGCGCCCTGGTACACGAGCATGGGCAGTCCCCCGAGGGTCCGGGCGCCGGCGAGCCGCGCTGCGGCGAGAAGAGGCGTCTCCTGCGGGTTGTACACGAGGTCGTAGACGAGGGCCGTGCCGGGTATCAGTTCCGCGGGGACGGGGGAGGCATCGGGGTCCGGGCCGTGGGCCATCCCCAGGGAGGTGCAGTTGACTAGGAGGTCGACGGATGCGTCCGCGCCGAGCAGAGGCGCCAGCGCTTCGGCGTCGAGCGAGAGTGCGCGGGATCTCCCTGGGAACCGGGCGCCCAATTCCTCAGCGAGGACGCGGGCCCTCTCCGGTGACCGGTTCGCGATGGCAACGCCGGCGACGCCCTCCACCAGCAGGGCGTACGCGACGGCGCGAGCGGCGCCCCCCGCGCCCAGCACAAGGGCGTTACCGCCTCGGGGTTCGTAAGTGCCCTCCTCACGCAGGGCCCGTAGGAAGCCTTCGAGGTCGGTGTTGGCGCCCACCAAGCGGCCGTCGCGGCTCACGACGGTGTTGACGGCCCCGATGTCACGGGCCGTGGCCTCGACGGCGTCCAGGAGGGGCATGACCGCCTCCTTGTGGGGGACGGTGACGTTGAACCCCAGCAATTCGGGGCCGCGGAGCTGTCGCACTCGCTCCGCCAGCCTCTCCGGCTCGACCTCCCAAGCTTCGTACCGGGCGTCAAGGCCCAGGTGGTCCAGGGCGGCCTGCTGGAAGGCGGGCGAGGCGGAGTGGCCCAGGGGGTAGCCGAGGATGCCCAGGCGGAGGGTCATGGCGACGAGCGGTGGGCGTCCAGGTAGTCCTGGAGAATGACCGCGGCTGCGACGGCGTCCACCCGGCCACGGTCCTTGGAGGGCTTTCGGCCTGCCTGCCGCAGCAGGCGCTCCGCCTCCGCGGTGGTGAACTGCTCGTTCCACTCAGCCACCGGGACCGGACTGACGCCCCGAAGCTGTTCGATGAAGGCGGCGACCTCTCGGCCCTGGCCGTGCAGCTCGCCGTCGAGGGAGACCGGCAGGCCCACGACGATGGCCTCGACGCTGTGCTCGCGGGCTAGGGCCATGATTGCCTCGAAACCCTGGGAGTCGTCGAGCCGGGCGAGAGTGGTGAGTGGGGAAGCGAGGGTGCCGGTGGGGTCGCTGAGCGCGACGCCGGTGCGCCGGGCCCCCACGTCGAGTCCAAGCATGCGCTTCATGGTCGTCATTGTAGCGCACCCGGTGGGACTAGGCCGGGGTTCTGCCCAAGCGGAGCGCGTTTTTCAGCGTCGCCTGGCTAACTTGCTAAGCCCCTTATGGTAGATGGCAGTTCCCTAAACGTAGCGACCTTGGCACTTGCCTTGGACAGATCGTGAGATGCAGTGAACGCGTTTGCAACCACGATGCAGTCAATGCCCGCCGCTATTGAGGTGGACCCGGTTAGTTGGACAGAATCAAGGCTGAGTTAAGTGAGAGTCCCGGCGCTCCTGCCAGTAGTGCTGACCCTGTCCCGAGTGAACACCTCCTGTCATTAGACTCTTCCCCGACTTCCTGGACTTCCTCCTCCCCGTGGAACACCTCGGCCGGGGTCCGGTAGCCCAGGGCTTGATGGGGCCTCTGGTTATTGTAGAACCGGAAGTAGGCTCCCAGTTCCCGACGGGCCTCACCCGCGTTGGCGTAGGCTTTCAGGTAGACTTCTTCGTACTTCACCGTCCGCCACAACCGCTCCACGAAGATGTTGTCGGCATACCGCCCCTTCCCGTCCATGCTGATCTTCACTCCGCGGTCCTGAAGGACCTGGGTGAACTCCCGGCTGCTGAACTGACTACCTTGGTCGGTGTTGAACACTTCGGGCCTCCCCCTGGCCAGCGCCTCAGTCCCACTCCTTCCCGACAGCTACCGCTGCCCTTAGTTTAGGAGCAGGACTCTCGCTTAGCTACGATTTTCCGGGTCCACCTCATATTGCCGAATTCAACCCTCTCGCCGAATCTTCAACAACCACCGTTTCAGCGGCAGTAGCACCAAAGCGTTGGAGTCCTCTCAAATAGGGCTCGGGATGTGGTTTGGAGGTAGTAATTATGCCCATCCTGTACTCGCCTGCGAGTACGTCTAGCGTTTCCAAGACACCCTCGATTTCGATGTCTTCTGTTCTAAGATATTCCTGATAATAGCCATCACGGACCTCACGTTGCCTGCTGATGGTCTGTTCATCAATACCTGCCGCTCTGGCTTGGGCCCAGGTGGCCAATCCCTGGGTCATGTCTCGGAGGTATTGATCTCTGTCCAAGGCAAATCCAATGTCAGCTAGGGCGCGCTCTCCGGCTTTGTAATACCAGAATTCAGTATCGACCAGAACCCCATCATGGTCAAAGAGAATGTACTTTTTCACTTTTGCGCTCGATTCACCTTGGCTCTATTGCCCTCCGTATACCTTCATGCGATTCGTGCAAGGTTGCCTTCAAAACGTGTCTCGACCGGTTGGCCCGCCTCAGGAAACTCGAAAGAGCGACCGGTGATCTTCTCGTAAAGGTAGATGTAGCGTCTTGAGAGCTCGATTACAAGGTCATCCGGTGCTGGTGGTAGGACGTCATCCGCGTATGGGTTGCAGTTCTCCCTGAACCAGAGCCGGAGGAACTCTTTGTCGACGTTGTCCGGTTCCTGTCCTTCCCGCATGCGCTGTTGAAAAGAGTCGGCGATCCAGTAGCGACTCGAGTCAGGGGTGTGAATCTCGTCGATCAGAAGGATCTCACCGTTCTCGTCACGGCCCATCTCATACTTGGTATCGACGAGAACCAGGCCATGTTCGGCTGCCGTGGCTTGACCGAAAGCGAAGAGTTCCTGCGCGATGCGGCTACATTGTTCCCAATCATCGGCCGTCATCCAGTTCTCGGACACGATCTCGTCAGGGCTGATCGGACGGTCGTCCTCCTCCTTGGTGGTCGGTGTGAGGTAATTCGTCGGGAGCTTCTGGTTTTTCACGAGGCCGTCGGGCAAATCGTTGCCACAGTAGTGACGCCGACCACTCTGGTAGACCGTCCAGAGGGAGGTGTTCGTGGTCCCGGTAATGTATCCACGCACCACGAACTCAATCGGGAAGACGGTACATTTCTTGGCAATTGTGACGTTTGGATCGGGGATGGATAGGACCTGATTCGGCACAATGTGGCGGGTCTGTTCAAACCACCATGCGCTCGTCATGTTGAGGACCTGCCCTTTGAAGGGGATGGCGGCCAGCACCCGGTCGAAGGCACTCTGTCGGTCGGTGGTGATGAGTACCATACGTTCCCCAAGATCATATCGGTCCCGTACTTTGCCTACGAACTTCTCACCCTGAGAAATATTCGTCTCAATGAGGCAGTTTCCGAGCTCTTGCCGTATTCGATTCGTGTAGCCCTCGGGGGTGTAAATGGCGTTCTCCATCTATTATTGCCTCCGCAAAGGTTTGACGGCCTATAGGAGATGCCCCCATTGCACGTAAGAAGACAAACTCTCTTTCAGCCGCCACCCTCAACCGTCCCCCTCCCGTTAGCAGTCTCCCGTAATGGCCTGAGCAGGCCCCTACGTGCGGACCAGCGAGGGGACGAGGGCCAGGGCCTCGTCCAGCTTTTCGGGCCGACGGCCGCCGGCCTGGGCGGTCGCTGCGCTTCCTCCGCCGCCGCCGCCGATGACCGCCGCGGCCTTCCTCACGATGGCGGCCGCGTCCACGCCACGCTCGACGAGGTCGGGGGTGGCCATGGCAACGAGGACAGGGCGTTCGCCGAGCACGGCGCCAAGGACGATGAGGCCGGAGCCCATCTTGGCCTTCAGGTAGTCGCCGACGTCCCGCATGGCCTCAGCCGAGGCGGCGGTCACGCGTGCCGCGAGCACTCGGGCGCCGTCCACCTCAACCGCGTGCGCCAGCAGTCCTTCCGCCTCACGGCGTGCCAGGTCGCGTTCCAGGTTGACCGCGCGCCTTCGCTCCTGATCGAGCTCGTCCATGAGACCGGCAACGCGGGTCTCCAGGTCCGAGGGCGCGGTCTCCAGGCGTCGGGCCAGGGACTCGAGACGCTCCCGGTCGTGCCGGGCAGCGGCCTCGGCGGCTCGGCCCGTGAGGGCTTCGATTCGCCTCAAGCCAGAGCCGATGGAGCCCTCAGCGGTGATGAGGAACAGTCCAACTTCGCCGGTGCGGGCCAGGTGGGTGCCGCCACAGACCTCCACGCTGAAACAGGCTGTGGCTTCGGCGGAATCGTCACCATCGCAGCCCATCTCTACGACGCGTACCTGCTCGCCGTACTTGTCGCCGAAGAAGGCCAGGGCCCCCTGTTTAACGGCGGTGGTGTAGGTGGACTCCCGCACCTGCACGGGCGAGTCGTCGCGCGTCTCACGGTTCACCATGCGCTCCACCTCCGCCAGCTCCTCCGACGACGGGGCCTGGACGTGGGTGAAGTCGAAGCGGAGGCGGTCGGGCGCCACGAGGGAGCCAGCCTGGCGGACGTGAGAGCCCAGGACCTTTCGCAGGGCTGCGTGGAGGAGATGCGTGCCGGTGTGGTTGCGGGCCGCGTCCAGCCGACGCTCCGAGTCGACCCTGGCCTCCACCTGTTCGCCCACGGAGACGGCGCCCTTCGCGACGCGGCCGCGGTGGACGACTAGATCCTGGATGGGAGCATGGGTGTCCGTCACCTCCACGCGCCCGTCGGGCCCGGTGATCGCTCCCGCGTCGCCCACCTGGCCACCCCCCTCGGCGTAGAAGGGCGTCTCCCGCAAGACGATTTCAACCTCCTGCCCCTCCTCGGCGCTGGCGACGGCCTCCCCTTCCGGGCTGAGCATGCCGACGACCACGGAGGAGACGGCAAGCTGGTCGTAGCCGAGGAAGCGGGTGGCGCCCACGCCCAGGGCCTGGTACTGGAAGATGCGGGCCTGGGGACCGCCGGCGAACCTCTCGCCCCCGGCGCGGCTGCGCTCCCGCTGGGCCTCCATCTCTCGACGGAAGCCGTCCATGTCCACGGTCAGGCCGTGCTCACCGGCAATCTCCTGGGTGATCTCGACCGGGAAGCCGTAGGTGTCGTGCAGGAAGAAGGCCTCCTGGCCCGACAGGGTCGTCCGCCACGAGTCGTCCGCAGCCTCGGGCGCCGCAGCCGCTGCGATCTCGCGGCCCTGGCGCTCGTATTCGTCGGAGTGCGCTCCGTCGCGGGACTCCCGGTAGCCGACCATGCCCGCGAGGGTCCGAACGCCGTTGTCGAAGACCTGCTGGAACCGCTCCTCCTCCAGGGCCAGGACGCGCAGGATGAAATCGCGGCTGGTCGCCAGGTCGGGGTAGACCGGCGCCATGTGGTCGACGACCCTCTCGGCGATGCGGACGAGGAAGGCCTCCGTGAGGCCCAGCTTCCGGCCGAAGCGGACGGCGCGGCGGATGAGGCGCCGCAGCACGTAGCCCCGCCCATCGTTGCCAGGAACGACGCCGTCGCCGATGAGGAATGCGGCGCCACGGCTGTGCTCGGACACGACGCGAATGGCCGTATCCGTCTCATCGCCGGCGCCGTACTCCACCTTCGCCAGCTCGCACACCCTGGCCACGATGGGCTGGAAGAGGTCGGTCTCGTAGACGTTGCGGGCGCCCTGGAGGATGACGGCGGTGCGGTCCAGGCCCAGGCCCGTGTCGATGTTGGGTGCAGGGAGGGGCACCCTGGTCCCGTCCAGATGCTGGTAGAACTGCATGAAGACGAGGTTCCAGAACTCGACGAAACGGCCCGAATCGTCATTGGGTCTCTCGCCGTTCATCCCCCGCTCTGGGTGAAAGTCGTAGTGGAGCTCGCTGCAGGGGCCACAGGGGCCCTCGTTGCCCGCCGGCCCCCAGTAGTTGTCCTCCTCGCCGAAACGGATGATGCGCTCTTCCGGCACGCCTATGTCGCGGCGCCAGTGGTCGAAGGCTTCGTCGTCGTCCAAGTAGATGGTGATCCAGATGCGCTCCGGCGCCAGCTGCAGCACCTGGGTCGAGAACTCCCAGGCCCAGGCGATGGCCTCCTTCTTGAAGTAGTCGCCGACGCTGAAGTTGCCCAGCATCTCGAAGAAGGTACAGTGCGTATCGTCGCCCACGGCGTCGATGTCCGTGGTGCGGAAGCTCTTCTGGCTGGAGGTCATGCGCCGAGAGGGAGGGGAGGCCTGACCCATGAAGTAGGCCTTGAAGGGCACCATGCCCGCGCTGGTCAGCAGCAGGGTGGGGTCTCCAGCGGGGATGAGGGAGGCGCTGGGCATGCGCAGATGCGCCTTCCCTTCGAAGAAGCGAAGGAAGTCTTCACGGATCTCGTCGCTGGTTCGCATGGTGGGTACCTCTGGGGACATTGCGTTGCCTATGAATAGTTTAGAGGCGCGCCAAAATGAGTGTCAACGAAGGGGGCGGGTGGCGGAGGCGGCATTGCCGCTTGCGCTGGCGGCGTTAGATCTGGCGCGCCGTTGGGGAGGGAGGCGTCGAGGTTCCTGCCGGTGCAGGAAGAACGACGGATCGCGGCATCAGTCGACGCTGCGCGTCACCCTCACCCCAACCCTCTCCCAGAAGGAGAGGGGGTGGAATGGTGGGCTAGGAGGCCACTTTCTCCCGTTGGAGCTCAGCCAACTCGGCCACAGGGATGTGGCAGTAGATGAGGTGGTCCGGGGAGGAGGGGCCGATGTTCGCCGTCGGGGGTGTATCGTCGCAGATAGGCCCGATCTTTCGAGGGCAACGCCCGGCGAAGAAGCAGCCCCGGAACCGCTCGCGGAGCGTGGGGACGGCGCCGGGGAGCCGGATACGGGTGGGTTCGGCGTCCGGGTCCGGTACGGGGGCCGCCGAAAGGAGCGCCTCCGTGTAGGGATGGGACGGCCTGTTGAGCACCGCCTCTGCGGGGCCGGACTCGGCCACGTGGCCGGCATAGAGCACGAGGATGTCGTCCGAGACGTATCGCACTACACCCAGGTCGTGGGAGATGAAGATGTAGGAGGAACCGGCCTCTCTCTGGTGCTCCCCAAGGAGGTTGAGGACCTGAGCCTGAACGGAGACGTCCAAGGCAGAGACCGCCTCGTCGGCAATGATGACGTCCGGGTTGGCGGCAAAGGCTCCTGCCAAGGCGACGCGCTGCTGCTGACCGCCGCTCAGCTCTCCTGGCGGGCGGTCCAGGTAATCGGGGTCCAGGCCAACGGCCTCCAGTAGCTCCACTGCGCGCTGGCGGCTCTCCTTCCGGCCCAGACCTGCGAACTTCCGCAGGGAACGAACAATTGCGTGCCGGATGGGACGCTTGGGGTTCAGAGAGGCCGCCGGGTTCTGGAAGACCATCCCCATGGCCGCCTTCTGCGGAGCGGTCCGGTCCTCGATTGCAGAGGCCAGATCTTCGCCGCGCAGCCGCAACTCGCCCCGAGACCGGGGGACCAGGCCAGCCACCGCCCGGGCGGCGGTCGTCTTGCCAGACCCGCTCTCCCCCACAATGCCAAGGGTGCTGCCCGCCCCAACCTCAAAGTCAATGTCCGACACCGCTCGCACGGGCGGACGCACGCGAGGGCCAAAGAAGATGTACTTCCGCTGCCACTGACCGTAGAAGCGCCGGAGGCCGGTGGCCTTGAGCACGGGCTGCTCGGTGCTCCGGGTGCGCTGCTCGCGCTCCTCCGCCTCGCCCCATATGTCCGTTCGCACATCCTGGGAGAAGAAGCAGCGCGCCTTGTGTCCGCCCCCCACGTCGAAGAGGTCCGGGGCCTGGGAATGGCATTCGTCCTGGGCCATCGGGCATCGCTCGGCGAAGAGGCAGGCGGCGCCAGCCTCCTCCTGGGCGGAGAAGACGGAGCCGGGGATGCTGCGCAGCGTGGTAGCCGTCTCTCCGTCCGACGGCGGCTGGGGGACGCAGGCGAGAAGCCCCGCGGTGTAGGGGTGTTTGGGGTTCTTGAAGAGGTCCCGGACGGGCGCTTCCTCCACAACCTCTCCCGCGTACATCACGGCCACCCTGTCCGCCACCCTGGCGATGACGCCCAGGTTGTGGCTGACGTAGATGATACCGGCGTTGACCCGGTCCTTGAGCTCCACCACCATGTCCAGAATGGTGGCCTCAGTGGTCACGTCGAGGCCCGTTGTGGGCTCATCCATGATGAGCAGGTCCGGGCCGCAGGCCAGGGCCATGGCGATGCCAACGCGCTGCTGCATTCCGCCGCTGAGCTGATGGGGGTAACGCCGGCCCACCCGCTCGGGGTCGGCCAGGTTGACGCTTCTGAAGAGCTCCGCCACTCGCTCACGGGCCGCCCTGCCGTCCAGGTTGAGGTGCTCGCGCACGACCTCCTCGATCTGGGGGCCGACTCGCATGGTGGGGTTCAGGGACGTGGCGGGGTCCTGATAGACCATGGCGATGCGGTTGCCCCGCAGCTCCCGGAGCTCCGAGGAGCGCATGCCTGCGATCTCCCGGCCCTCGAAGAGGATGTCGCCCTCCACTCGAGTTGTGCCGGGCAGGTAGCCCATGATGGCGAAAGCCATAGTGGACTTTCCGCATCCGGACTCGCCGACCACGCCCAGGACCTCACCGCGCCCCACCTCCAGCGAGACGTTGCGCAATGCCCGGACGCTGCCCCGGGGTGTGTAGAAGGTCACCGCCAGCCCATCGATCTTGACGAGAGGCGGCGCAGACTCGACTACGGCGCTCACGACGCCTTCTCCTGCGGCAGTCCGCTTGCCTGCTTGAGACCGTCTGCCAGGAGGTTGACGCCTACGACAAGGGATGCCACAGCGCCCGCAGGCGCCAAGGCCACCCAGGGAGCACTGACGAGGAACTGCCGGCTCTGGCTGATCATGAGGCCCCAGTCGGAGGACGGGGGCTGGACTCCCAAGCCCAGGAACCCCAGGGAGGAGACGGTGAGGATGGCGTAGCTCAGGCGTATGGACGCCTCCACGGTCAGGACAGGCAGGGCGTTGGGCAGGATTTCGCGGAAGATGATGTAGAAGGCCGACTCACCCCTCAGGCGGGCGCTCTGGACGAACTCCTGCGTCTTCAACGTCAGGGTGACGCTTCGGATGACCCGGGCCACGCGGGGCATGCTGACGACTCCGACGGTTGCGGCGATGTTCACGTGGCTTGGGCCAAGAGAGGTCAGCACGAGGAGGGCCAGGAGCAACGACGGGAACGACATAAGCCCGTCCATCACCCGCATAACAACCTCGTCTACCTTTCCCCCACGGTAGGCGCTGCTCATTCCGACGACAGTGCCGAGAGCGATGCCCAGGGCCGCACCCGCGACGGACACGGCGATGATGGAGGTGGCGCCCGACATGATACGGCTCAGGATGTCACGGCCAAACTGGTCCGTCCCCAGCCAGAACTGGGTCGACGGCGCCTGGAGCTGGTACACGTTCAAAGGCTCGTTGAACTCGGTTGGGGAGTAGGGCGCCAACCAGGGGCCAACGGCAGCCAGGATGAAATGGACCACGACAATGGGCAGGCCAATCCGCCCCGGGGCCGTGGCCATGCAGAGCCGCAGGGCGTTCCTGGCCTTTCGGCCCAAGGCGACGATGCTCTCGCCTGCGGCCTGGGGCAGTCCTGTTCGCAGATCGCCTGTCGATACACGTATAGCCACTACGCCAACCTAATCCGCGGATCGAGCACCGCGTAGCTTAGGTCCGCCAAGAGGTTGCTGATGGCGTACGTCCCGGCCACCAACAGGGTCAGGGCTTCCAGGAGGGGGACGTCCCGAGTCAGCATGGACCGCAGGAGAAGCTGTCCCAGCCCCGGGTAGGCGAAGACGTTCTCCACGATGATGAGCCCTCCCAACATCCAACCAAAGTTCGTTGCAATGACGGTGATGGTGGGCAGCAACGCGTTGGGGAGCACGTGTCGAAGGATGACCTTCCGCATAGGAAGGCCCTTCAGGATGGCAGTGCGCACGTAGTGGGTCTCCATCACCTCCATGACGCTGGCGCGGGTCATGCGCATGATGTAGGCGAACAGGACGCCGGTGAGAGTCAACGCGGGCATGACCAGGATCTCCGGCCGCGTCAATGGACTCTCGCCGGGAAGCATGATGCTGGAGGGCGGCAGGAGATGGAGGGTGGACGCCAGCAAGAGCATGAGCAACACGCCCGTGACGAACTCCGGCAAGGAGATCCCCACCAGCCCGAACGTGCTCACGGACCGGTCCACCAGGGAGTTGGGCCGTATGCCGGCCCAGACTCCGGCGCCCACGGCCACGGGGGTGCCAACCACCAGGGCAAAGACAGCCAGAACGAGCGAGTGGTAGATCCTCCTGGGCAGGATGTCGGAGATGGGCATGCCGGTGATGTAGGAGTCGCCCCAATCGCCCCGAAGCACGCCGCCAATCCAGCTCAGGTAGCGCTCGTGGGCGGGGCGGTTCAGGCCAAGCTCCTCACGGACCAGGGCCAGTCTCTCCTCTGTGGCATCCTGCTTGAGGATCAGCTTGGCGACGTCTCCAGGAAGGACCTCCGTGACGGTGAAGATGGCCAGGGAGACCACCAGAAGGGTGATGGCCACCAGGGCAATGCGTCTCACCAGAAATTGCAACATACACTCACCGATCCGTCAGGGAAGTTCGCGGGCGGGCCTGTCCCACAATCTCACTCACAGCCCTCTCACCTAACCCTACCCCCCACTGGGGAGAGGGGACTTCTGAGATAGGGCAGACCGGGGGAGCATGGCGACACGGCCAGCCCCCCGGTCACTCTCCTGCTCAACATTAGTGCGGCGTAGCGCTCTCAAGAAGGCTACCCGCTAGTTTTCCACATAGCCGCGGTGGACCTGCAGGACGGCGTCCCACGTGGGCTCCACACCCTGCACGTTGGTCCGCACGGCCCAGATAACAGGTCGGAACACCGGGATGATCCGGGGCACCTCCTGGATGAGGAGGCACTGGAGGTCGTGGTAGGCCTGCCTGCGACCATCCGGATCAACAGTGGTCGCGCCCTGGTCTATGAGGGCGTCAACCTGCGGGTTGGAGTAGAAGGACTCGTTCCACCCTGCGCCCGTCGGGTAGACGATGCTGAATGCTTCATGCGGAGGCCGGCCTCCCCACCAGACCGTGGTGAAGGGCTTGACCATCCAGCCGTCGCTCCAATAGCCGTCTTCGGACATCACGACGATTTCCAGGTCTATGCCGGCCGGTGCAGCCTTCTCCTTCATCACCGTGGCCATCTCCACCATGGCCGCGCCTGCGGTGGAGGTGTAGAGGGTCAGCTCGATGCCGTTCGGATAACCGGCCTGGGCCAGGAGCTCTTGCGCCAGGGCGGGGTTGTAGTCCGGAGGCTTGCACGCGTCGTTGAAGAAGGGGTCGGTGGGCGTGACGGGATGGTCGTAGGCAATGCCGCCCAACCCCAGCTGAGCGGCGTCCAGGATAGCCTGGCGGTCCGTGGCCGCCTGGATCGCCCTGCGCACCAGGACGTTGTCAAAGGGCGGCTTCCGCACGTCCATGGCCAGGTTCATATAGCCACCGCTGGGCGCCTGCTTCACGATAATGTCGGAGCTGTCCCGGAGGGCGGAAGCGGTGGCAGTCTCCATGTCGTAAAGGACGTCAATAACGCCGGCCTTGATGGCCTCGGCCCGGGCCGTCGGGTCCGGGAGGTAGATGAAGAAGAGCTCATCCGACGGAGGATGGCCCTCCCACCAATAGCTCTCGTTTCGCTCGAAGCGAGTGTACTCCCCGACGACGTGCTCCACCACGTGGAAGGCGCCGGTGCCGAAGGTCTCGGTAGCGAAGCGCTCGGGGTCGATGTCGGAGGGGGTTATCACGGCGTGGTACTTGACCAGGGTGTCCAGCAGTGGCGCGTAGGCAGAGCTGAACTCAAACCGGACTGTGTGGTCGTCCACCGCCACCACTTTCATGTCCTCGGGCAGCGTGCCGGCCAGGGGAGACTCCACCTCGAAGAGCCGGTTCATGGAGTAGACCACGTCCTCCGCGGTGAACTCCTTGCCATGGCGGAACGTCACGCCCTGCCGGAGGTTGAAGGTCCACTGTGTGGCGTCGGTGCTGATGTCCCAGGACTCGGCCAGCATGGGCTGGATGGAGAGGTCCGGGTTGCGCATAACCAGGTTGTCATAGGCGTGCACGACGATGGAGAGGTCCGGGACTCCGAGGACCAGAGGCGGGTCGAGGGTGGTGTGGTCCGCGAGCATGCCCACCTTCAAGGTGCCGCCGGGCCTGGTGACCGCTGCAGCTTGCGTTGCGGGGGTGGGCGTCGCGATGGCGGTTGTGGTCTGGGCTGTGGCGACCCTCGTGCTCTGCTGCACCGTGGCAGCCGCGCCGGCGGGCGTTGCGTCGGCCGCGGCAGTCGTCTCGGTGGTTGTGGTTGTCGTCGTCTGGGCTGCGGTCTGCGTCTGGGTTGCAGTCTCCGTCGTTGTGGTTGTGGCCGTCTCCTCGTCGTCACCCTGGCATGCAGTCATCGCCAGAGCGACAAGAAGGGCCGGCAACAGAAGGGCTCGCAGTAGCTTGATACGTCTAGACATGAACAGTTCCTCCTCTAGTTTTCGGGTCTGCATCACACCACGCGCGCTGGCGGCGGTGGAAGCCCGTAGGCCGTCTCCGGGGTTGCGCCAACCTCGGCGTTGGCTGGGGCGGGGGTCGTCGATGCGACACGGGCGACGCCCCGCTTGTAGGTCTCCCAGACCGGGTCGCCCTGGTCCGATGGTTGCCAGGGGGTCTCGCTCAGGACCCAGAGGCTCGATAGGCCCTGCACCATGCCGTAGAAGGTGAAGGCCGCAGCGTCGACGTCAAGGTCGGGACGCAGGCTCTCCTCTTCGACGCCCTGCCGGAGAATGCCCCTGATTCGCTCGACATATGCGTCAAGCATGGACGCGACGCGAGGGCGTAGGGAGGCGTCCTCGAAGGAGACCGCGCCGGCGACCACGATGAGCGCGAGGCCCCAGTAGTCTTCGATGTCCCTGAGCTGCAGGCGGAAGATGCGCTCCAGGTTCTCCAACGCCGAGCTCTCCTGAGACTCGGCGTCCTCAACCGTCTCGCGGAGGAACTCGCCGACCTGGTCGACGAGGTAGGAGAGGATCTGCTGCTTGCTGACAAAGTGACGGTAGACGGCGCCTTCGGTGACGCCCACCTCGCGGGCGATGTCCTTGATGGTGACGCTGCCGAGACCCTTGCGGGTGATGAGACGCGTTACCGCCTCCATGATCTGAAACTGTCGAACGTCGTGCCGCTGTCGGACCTGTCTTAACACACAAATAGCCCAAGGGAAGAATGTGAGCGCTCACTTACATGCTACCCCCAAGAGGGAGGTCTGTCAACCCTGGGAAGGGCGGTTTTGGGGTCTTCGGCTCCCGTCCGCTTCACGCGGGGCTCAGCTCTTCCTGCAGCTCGCGGACGACCTGCGGGAGAGGTCGGTCCCTGGTGACGGTGGTCTGGGTGGCCCACGCGGGTTCGGGGGTCGTCGCCATGCACACCAGCGTGGGACCCGGTTCGGAGAGGATGCGTCCAACGTTGTTGGTGAACTCCTCCAGGTCGTCGAAGGAGTAGGCGGCGGCGTATCCCGCAGCTCGGGCCATGCCCGCGAAGGAGACCCTGTCGATGGCGGGTAGAGCCTGCCCGCCGGTGGTGGCGTAGACGCCGTTCTGTACGACGAAGTGGTAGAAGTTCGTGGGCGCCTGGGCCGCGATGGTGACCAGGGTCCCCAGGTTCATGAGCAGACTGCCATCGCCGTCCATGAGGATGACCCTGGTATCCGAACGGGCAAGGGCAAACCCCAGCGCGATGGAGGAGAACTTCCCCATGGAAGGACAATCGATTGAGAAGTCCCGTCGAGGGAGCCGGCTAACCTCTGCCCAGCCCTTCACGGCCTGGTATGCAGGGATGACCACCGCATCGCCGCGATACTTCTCCAACACCGACATCCAGTCTCTCTGGTCGATCATGCTGCGCCCCCTCCCTTGCCTCTACTGCTGTCCCTTGCTACTGATACGCACCTCAACGCTCCCAAGGCCGCCGAAGTCCGCCACCGCGACGTCCCCTGCGGAGACCGGCGTGACGCCGGTGCAGGTCCCTGTGGTGATGATTTCGCCCGCGAGGATGGCATCTCCGAGAGCGGACAGGTGGTTGGCGGTCCATTCCAGCACGGTAAGCGGATCACCCAAGGCATTGGCGCCGACACCCTCGACGACGAACGCCCCGTTCACAAAGAGGCGCACGCCGTGCCCCTTGATGTCCACGGCCCGCCAGTCTGCCGTTCTCGGCCCGGCGACGAAGGCGCTGTTTCCAGTCATGTCAGACACCAGGCGCACTCCACCCAGCTCCCCGAAGCCACCGGCGAAGCGGCAACCCACAACCTCGATGGCGGGGACCAGCGCCTCGACGGCCGCCAGCACCTCAGCGCGGGTGTAGCCACCCGGCCGGGGCGGCAGGTCCCGAGCGAAGAGGAACGCGAACTCGCATTCGACGCTGGTGCCCTGGTCGGGGAACACCGCGAGCTCCGCCGGGGAGGCGAAGCAGAAGGGCTGAAACATGGGGGCCGAGGCGGGCTCGTCGATGCCGAAGAGGCTCTGCATGGCCGGATTGGTCGCCCCGACCTTCCAGCCGGCCCGCGGCAAGCCTGCCAGGGTTGTGATCTCGCGCTGGACGCTGTAGGCCTCCCCGACGCCATCGAGCACGTCCGCCGCCTCGCGCGGCAGGGTGCCGCCGCCAGTGCGAGCGCGCCAGAGCCGTGCAGCCAGATCGCGAACGTGGTCCACGGGCCTCCTCGTACAGGCCCCACAGTAGCGGAAGACGGCGCCGTTCTCAAGGCGGCAGAGCCGCTCTTGCATTCGCCGTTGCGCCTGGAGCGCTGTTGGAGGCGCGTGTCGTGGAGGTTCCCCTGCCTTCGCAGGGGCAGGCTCTGCCCTCGCCGGAACGACGGATGGGTGTGGCGGCGCGCCGTCTGATACAATGGCCTCTATACCCAACGAATCGGAGGCGTCCCGTGCGTGTAGTGGACTTGCGCAGTGACACGGTAACCCAGCCCACGGCAGAGATGCGCAGGGCGATGTTCGAGGCGGAGGTGGGCGACGACGTGTGGGACGAAGACCCCACAGTCCACCGCCTGGAGGACATGGCTGCGCGGATCACCGGCAAGGAGGCCGCTGTCTTCACTCCCAGCGGCACGATGAGCAACCTCATGGCCGTCCTTGCCTGGACGAAGCGGGGTGACGAGATCATCTTGGGCAACGAGTCCCACATCTTCTGGAACGAGGTGGGCAGCGCCTCCGCTCTGGGCGGCGTGGTGATGCGCACGGTCCCCAACGACGCTTCGGGGCGCCTGGACCCCGCCGACGTGGAGGAGGCAGTGCGAGGGCCCAACATCCACTTCCCTCCCACGACGTTGGTGTGCATCGAGAACACGCACAACCGCTGCGGCGGCGGCATCCTCACGTGCGAGGAGACGGCCGCCGTGGCCAAGGTGGCCCACGACCGCGACATCCCGGTGCACTTGGACGGCGCTCGCATCTTCAATGCGTCCGTCGCCCTGGGACTGCCGCCGCAGGCGCTGACGGAGGACGTGGACTCGGTCTGCTTCTGCATCTCCAAGGGGCTCAGCGCGCCGGTTGGGTCGCTGCTGTGCGGCAGCGCCGAGTTCATCGAGAGGTCCCGCAAGTGGCGCAAGATGCTGGGAGGCGGGATGCGCCAGGCGGGCGTGCTGGCCGCCGCTGGCGTCGTGG
Source organism: Dehalococcoidia bacterium (assembly GCA_965249315.1). Taxonomy (GTDB): domain Bacteria; phylum Chloroflexota; class Dehalococcoidia; order Lucifugimonadales; family UBA1127; genus CBDBGD01. The sequence continues at coordinate 877,960 of OZ252225.1, forward strand.
CGCTGGACGGCATGGTGGAGCGCCTGGCCGACGACCACGTCAACGCCAAGCGCCTGGCCGAAGGCTTGGCCGCGGTGCCTGGCGTGAGCCTGGACCCCGACGCGACGCCAACGAACATCCTGATCTTCGAGTGGACAGCCGGCCCTGCACCGGCGTTCATGGAGCGGCTGGCGGAGCAGGGCGTCAAGGCCTCCTACCTGGGCGGCGCCAAGGTCCGCATGGTCACGCACGCGGGCATCAGCCCCGGAGACGTGGACTACGCCGTGGAGACGACGGCTCGGGTGGCCCGGGAGGCCCTGGCGGTCGCCTAGTAGACTCAGGCCAAGCCGACGGCGCTAGGCGCCCATCAAGGCGATGACGGCGCCCAGGCGCTGCAGCCTCACATCGCCGTCGATGCCGAGCCCTGCGAAACGGACGCCCGCGGCGCCTGCAGCTTGGCGGTCGTAGGTAGAGTCGCCAACCATCAACGCCTCCGCCGGTGCCACGCCCAGCAGACCGCACGCCCGCAACACCATGTCCGGGGCTGGCTTCGCCGCGGGCACGTCGCTGCCTCCGACCAACTCGTCCGGGGCCAAGTCCAGCCCCTCGAGGACTCGCCTCGCGAGGGGGGAGGGCGTGTTGGTGACGACCCCAACGCCCACGCCCATCCGACGCAGAGCCGCCAGCACGCCGGCGGCATCCGGGTTGGCTTCGATGTGCTGGGTGTAGTCAGTGAAGTGCGCATCGTAGAAGGCCTCCACCTCCGTCACGGTGTGGCGAGGAAAGAACATGCGGACGTCCTCCTCCGTGGGCTGGCCGTAGACCGCTCGGAACTGCTCCCGGCCCACGGGCGGGTATCCGAAGTGGAGGGCGGTGGCGTTCATGAGGCACAGCCATGCTTCGAAGCTGTCCACGAGGACGCCGTCCATATCAAAGAGCACTGCTCGGACCATACCTTCGCCACTCGCATGTAGCATGGCACTCAAGGATAGCGCCTCTCGCGTTTCGGTCAACCGGCTGTCAAGGCCCAGCGGCGGCCGGGCAGAGTGCAGGACTTGCGAGGGGCCGGAGCACCGCGTAGAATCGCATCCTAGATTCCCACTTCGCGCCGAAGGAGATGTCGATATGCCCGTGTTCACACCCGAAGGGGTAGAGGAAAAACTTGTTGAAGCAATCAATGCCGGCGATCTTCACTCAGCCATAGCCCTCTTCGAGGGCGGCGCCACCGTCATCTTCACCGGTGGCGGGACTGCCACCGGCGGGGTGGCCATCCGAGACGGACTAGGCGAGCGGCTGGCCGCCAAGCCGCAACTCACCTCGGAGCTCGTGAACATCCTCTGTGGTGACGGAATCGCCGTCGCCCACTACAAGTGGAGCCTCACGGCCGCAGGATCCACGTCGAGCGGGGTAAGCGACCACCTGCTGCGTCGACAGCAGGACCGGAGCTGGCGCATAGCCGCCCTCAACAGGGCCGGAATGGGGTAGCCGGTTAGCCGGACTGCGGACGGTTACCTCAGCGGGTATAGGCGCTTCAGCGCTCGTACCCTTCTTCGCGCCGAGCCAGGTAGTCGCGCAGGTACAGGACCTGAACCGTGTTGGTCGAGCCCGCCACCCCGGTGAGGAAGCCGTGAACAATGGTGAGCACGTCCTCCTTTGAGACGAGGCCGGACTCCAGGGCCCGGTCCACGATCATGGCCACCAACCTGGGGATGTCTCGCTCCGGCGGGATGGCCCCCAGAGGAATCACGCCCCACCCCACGCACAGGCGACGCATCATAGATTCATCGTGTGAAAGCGCCAGGATGCGTTGCGCCGGACGATAGCGAGCCACCTCAAAGGCGGCGCGTCCCGTGCTGGTGACGACGACGACGTGGCTGTTCAAGCCCCGCATGAGCGTCGTTGCGGCGTTGGCGATGGACTGGGTCCGGTCGCGGGGGGCAAGGTCCGGGAAGAAGGGATAGACTTCCTCCGACACCTGGATGATGGAGGCCGCGACCTCCACCGTCTCCACCGGGTAGTGGCCGATGGCCGTTTCGTCGGACAGGAGGACGGCGTCACATCCATCGAGGACCGCGTTGGAGACGTCGGAGACCTCGGCGCGGGTGGGCATGGGCGCGAGAACCATAGAGTTAAGCATCTGGGTGGCGATGACGGAGAGCACGCCCAGATCCTTGGCACGTCCCACAACGTGCTTCTGGACCAGAGGGACTCGGACCATGGGCGTCTCGATGCCCAGGTCGCCCCGGGCCACCATCACAGCATCGGCGACTTCGAGGATGGAGTCCAGGTTTCCAAGGGCCTCTGCGCGCTCCAGCTTGGCCATGATGGGCATGTCGCTGCCCTGCTCCTGGACGTAGTCCCGGACCTCCTGGATGTCCCGGCCTTCGCGAACGAAGGAGACGGCCAACCAGTCGACGTCGTGCTCAACGCCGAATCGAATGGCCGTCTTGGCCCTCTCCGTAAGTACAGTGGGCGACAACTCCACGCCGGGTATGTTCACGCCGCGGTAGGAGGAGATCATGCCACCCCGGGTAACTACTGCTTTGACTCCTGCCTCCACGCGCTCCACGACCTCCACGCAGATCGAGCCGTCAGAGATGAAGACCTGAGCACCTGGCTTCAGCTCCGCCAGGACCTCCGGGTGTGGAAAGGGAAGTATCTCCTCGTCCGTGGAGCTGTCCTGGGCAACCAGGGTCACGGTGTTGTCGGGCTGAAGGCGCTGGTGTCCGTGAATTTGTCCGAGGCGCATCTTGGCCCCTCCCAGGTCCTGGAGGATGGCCAAGGGCCTCTGGTGTTTGCGAGAGAGCTCTCTGAGCGTGGCGATGACCTTCGCATGCTCAGCAAGGGTCCCGTGGGAGAAGTTGAGGCGGGCGCAGTCCATCCCGGCCCGAAAGAGGCGCTCCAGCACCTCCGGGCTGCGTGACGTGGGCCCTATAGTGGCAATGATCTTGGTTTTTCGCACGCCTCGCTCCGGGTCCACCCCTTCTAGAGACGCATTGTAGCTACCAGCGCGGCGCTCCGACTACCCCCTCGCCCGTCCATTCGCGCCGCAGTGGAAAACGGCGCCGCCTACGAAGGCAGCCCTTCGGCGTCCTCAGTCATGGCCAGGCGCAGCACGGGCCGAAGGGTCCTCCGCACGTCCGAGTGGAAGACCTGGTCTGGGCTGATGACGACCCAGCCAAGCTGCGGGCCCTCCGGGGTGTCCACCATCACCCGGTCGCCGGTCCGAAGCGCCATCTGCTGGGGGTCGAAGTAGCGGACGAGGCCGTTACGCCGCAGACGGACTCCCACCAACCGGCCCGCCCCTTCAGGGATCATTGCGCCCCCCGAGGGTAAGGCAAGGAGAGGGCCAACTCCTCCAGGGCCAGCCGGGGGTTCACGTTGCGGTCCAGCAGGTCCTGGGTGCGAAGGACCGCCCGAAGGGCCGCAACCAGCTCCTGAACGGTAAATCCCTGGGCTTGCTCCCTGGTCGTGGGGTCGGCCTGGACGGCTACGTTGACAGCACCGGCCCTGACCACGAGCAGGTCCCGCCACCACGCGCTCCACAGCTCCAGCACCTCCCGCACGGCCGATCGCTCCTGGGCGAGCAAGGCTGCGAGCTCCCCGGCGTGGGCGAAGCGCTCCTCCAAGGAGCCGCCACTCACCTTGATCAGCCGCTCCAGCCGACGTGCGCGGGTCTCCAGGACTGTCGGGTCTCGCCAGGCGCGCAGGGCCCAGCCGATGCTCCCACGACACAGTCGAGCCAACTCCTGAGCCTGATCAGAGGGCACCTCCCATCGACTCTCAAGCGCCTGGGCCACCGCCTCCTCCGCCAGAGGCCGATGCTCCAACCGCTGGCAGCGCGAGCGGATGGTGGGAAGGACGGCTTCGGCGTTTGTCGCTAGGAGGACAAGCAGCACGTGAGGCGGAGGCTCCTCCAGGGTCTTCAATAGCGCGTTGGCCGCCGGTTCGCTGAGGTACTCCGCGCCGTCGATGATGGTGACGCGCCATTGCCCCTCGAAGGGGCGCAGGTAGGCCTGTCGCTGGACCTCCCGCACGGCGTCAATGCTGATGGCCCGTTGTCCCGCGACCTCCTGGACCTCCAGGACGCGAACGTCCGGGTGGCGCCCCTCATCGATGTGACGGCACTGGTCGCACTCACCGCAGGGCGGCGCCGCGCCCCTGCAGTTCACCGCCTTGGCGAGGGCCAAGGCCACCGTACCCTTTCCAACATGGGGAGGCCCGACGAGGAGGTAGGCAGGCGCCAGTCGGTCCTGGACTCGCGCCCGGTCCAGGAGCTGCACCACTCCCTGATGGCCGACGACTCCCCACATGGCCTAGACCCGCTCGGTGCGCAGCATGTCCTCCACCGACTCGCGGAGTCGGATCAGACGAGCGTTCCCATCCTTGACCAGGGCAATGGGAGGGCGAGCGTTCAGGTTGTAGTTGCTGGCCATCGACGGCGCGTAGGCGCCCGCGGCAGGGAGGGCTATCAGGTCGCCCGGCGCCATGGGCGGCAGCGGGGCATCTCGAACGAGAATGTCCCCCGACTCGCAGAACTTGCCCGCTACGGTTACTACGCGATCGTGGGGCTCCGTCATTCGATTGGCCGCCACTGCTTCGTAGCGAGCGTCGTAGAGCGCGGGACGGATGTTGTCCCCCATGCCACCGTCGACGGCGACGAAGGTCCGTACACCGGGAATCTCCTTGACCGCACCCACGGTGTACACGGAGACACCCGCGGGGCCGGAGATTGCCCGGCCGGGTTCGATGATCAGCCGCGGCGAGGGAAATCCGTAGGTCTCGCACGCCCTGTGCGCGGCCTCCACGATGGTCTGCGCGTACTCGGCGGGAGTCGGCGGGTGCTGGTCCCGGGTGTAGGCGATGGCGAAGCCGCCGCCGGGGCTGAACTCCTCCATCTGGAACCCTTCCTCGCGGAAGGGAGCGGCAAAGGCCATGACAGCGTCAACCCCCGCCGCGTAGGGCTCCAACTCGAAGATTGGGGAGCCAAGGTGGAAGTGGAGGCCAACCAGCCGAAGATGGGGCGAGCGCAGGGCCCTGCGCATCGCTTCTGCAGCGTCCCCAGTGGCCAGGGGAAGCCCGAACTTGCTGTCCAACACTCCGGTTGTGGTGTGAGCGTGGGTGTGAGGGTCGACGCCGGGCGTGATGCGGAGGAGGATACTCTGGGTCTGGCCTCGCGCGGCGGCCAGAACTTCCAGCCGTTCCAGCTCCGGCAGGTTGTCCACCACAATCCGGCCCACCCCGTAGTCCATGGCCTGCGCCAGCTCCGCCTCGGACTTATTGTTGCCGTGGAAGTAGATGGACTCCGGGGGAAACCCCACACTCTGGGCCACCGCCAGCTCTCCACCGGAGACGACGTCAAGGCCCAACCCCTCTTCCTGGACCAGTCGGGCCAGCGCGGGGCCCACGTAGGCCTTCGCCGCATAGACGACCTGGGTGTCGGGATGCACGCTGCGGAAGGCCTCCTGGAAGGCGCGGCACCGACCTCGGAGGGTCTCCTCGCAGAAGATGTAGAGGGGGGTGCCGAACTCACGGGCCATGTCCCCCACGTCAACTCCTCCCACCTCCAGGTTGCCATGGGCGTTTACGCGCCCCGTGTCCGGGAAGACGTGCTGAAGCTCGGCGTAGTCCACGTGACCTCCTCGTTGCGGGCTGGACGGACGCACTCCATTATACCCAGCCGGGCCGGGTGTGACTGCAACTCCCGAGAGCAGAATCGTTCAGGGTTGGAGAAGGCCGGGAGGGGGCTATTGACAAGAAGGATGTGGGTGGCGTAGCATCTATATTCGGCGAAATATGGCCTTTCAATCCACTGCCATTTGCCCCGAAATCCCCAGGCCCAGGTTCTGCGCGCCCGATCGGCGCGCGTGAAGAGACTCCCAAGGAGCGAAGTAGTATGGCGCTGACTCCCGTTGCGCGCAACGGCCAATCTATCCCCGTCCGGTCCTACGCACGAGTCCCGCAATCCCTGGATGTGCCCCACCTGGTCCAAATGCAGATCGATGCCTTCGAGTGGCTCAAGGTGGTGGGCATCCGGGAGCTGCTGGACGAGGTCTCGCCCATCGAGGACTTCACCCAGAACCGCTTCGAGCTCTCCTTCGAGAGCCACGAGTTCCGGCAGCCCAAGTACACGCCCGAGGAGTGCCGCGACAAGGAGACCACGTACGACGCTCCGCTGTTCATCACGACCAAGCTGCTGGTGAAGGACACCCAGGAGATCAAGGAGCAGCCCCTGTTCTTTGGCGACCTGCCGATCATGACGGACCGGGGGACCTTCATCATCAACGGAGCAGAGCGGGTGGTCGTGAGCCAGCTCGTGCGCTCTCCCGGCGCGTACTTCACGCTGCAGACCGACCCGTCGACCGGCCGCGGCCTGGCTTCGGGGAAGCTCATCCCCTACCGGGGCGCCTGGCTGGAGTTTGAGACCACCTCCCGCGACCTGCTGATGGTAAAGGTGGACCGGAAGCGCAAGGCGCCCGTCACCACCCTCCTGCGTGCCATGGGCTACGTGACGGACGAGGAGATCCTCGCCCTGTTTGTGGACGTGGACACGAACCCGAACCGCCACTACGTGACTACCACCCTCGGCAAGGACCCGGTGGACACAGAGCGAGTGGGGCGGTACTCGGAGGGAGACCTGAAGGCGCTCTGGGAGCGGTTGCGTCCCGACGTGGAGTACACCCGCGAGGCGGGTCGGGTGCTGGCGGCTGCACGGCTGGAGTTCTACAGAAGGATGCGCCCCGGAGAGCCCCCCAGCCTTGAGAACGCGAACGTCCTTCTGGACAACCTCTTCAACAACCCGCGTCGCTACGACCTGGGGCGGGTAGGACGGTACAAGCTCAACCGTCGCCTTAGCCTGGATGCCTCCCCGGACCAGCGCATTCTCACGCAGAAAGACCTCGTGGCCGTGCTTCGGGAGCTCATACGGGTGAACAACGGCCACAGCGAGGCCGACGACATCGACCACCTGGGCAACCGACGAGTCCGCGCCGTGGGAGAGCTCATCCAGAACCAGCTGCGCGTGGGCTTTCTCCGCATGGAGCGTGTGATCAAGGAGCGAATGACCATCGTCGAGCCGGAGGTGGCTACCCCCGCCGCGCTGGTCAACATCAGACCCGTTGTGGCCGCCATACGGGAGTTCTTCGCCGGGTCGCAGCTGTCCCAGTTCATGGACCAGCCGAACCCGCTGGCGGAGCTGACGCACAAGCGCCGCCTCTCCGCCCTTGGGCCCGGCGGCCTCTCCAGGGACCGAGCAGGCTTCGACGTGCGGGACGTCCACCACTCCCACTACGGCCGCATCTGCCCCATCGAGACCCCGGAGGGGGCCAACATCGGTCTCCTGGGCTCCCTGGCAACCTACGCCCGCATCAACGAGTTCGGCTTCCTGGAGACGCCATACCGTCGCGTGTACCGGGAGCTGTCCAACAAGGACGGGGAGCTGGAGGGACGCACGCTCACCGCCGACGTGATCAACAAGAAGCGGAAGCTAGTGGCTTCCGCAGGCGACGTGATAGACCAGGCCATGTTCCACAGGATCAAGGCCCTGGCGCCTCGCACCGTCGCCATCCGGCCCTTCGTTTCGATGCGGCCCGAGGACATCGTCTACCTGCCGGCCGACGAAGAGGAGAAGCGCGTCGTCGCGCAGGCCAACATCCCAACGGACGATCGGGGGCAGCTCATCCCGGACAAGGTGGAGACCCGGACCCAGGCACAGCCGTCCATCGAGTCCGTGGAGCTGGTGGACCTGATGGACGTTTCCCCCATGCAGATCGTCAGCGTCTCAACCGCGCTGATCCCGTTCCTGGAGCACGACGACGCCAACAGGGCCCTCATGGGTTCGAACATGCAGCGACAGGCCGTGCCCCTCCTTCGCCCCGACGCCCCTCTGGTGGCCACGGGGATGGAGCAGCGAGTGGCCGTGGACAGCGGCCACGTAGCCCTGGCCAAGACGCCGGGTGTGGTGACCCACGTTGACGGGTCCGTCGTCGTGGTCACGGACCCAGCAGGACAGGCCCACACCTACCGGCTCACCAAGTTCCTTCGCAGCAACCAGAGCACCTGCATCAACCAGCGTCCTCTGGTGACGGTGGGGCAGCAGGTACAGGTGGGAGACCCGCTGGCGGACTCCTCTTCGACCGATCAGGCGGAGCTGGCCCTAGGCCAGAACGTGCTTGTGGCCTTCATGATCTGGGAGGGCTACAACTTCGAGGACGCCATTATCATCGGCGAGACCCTGGTGCGGGACGACAAGTTCACGTCCGTCCACATCGAGAAGTACGAATGCCAGGCCCGGCAGACCAAGCTGGGCGACGAAGAGGTCACCCGCGACATCACGAACGTGGGCGAAGAGGCGCTCCGAGACCTGGACGAGGAGGGCATCATCCGCGTGGGTGCGGAGGTTGGCCCCGGCGACGTCCTGGTCGGCAAGATCACGCCAAAGGGCGAGACCGAACTCACCGCCGAAGAGAAGCTGCTGCGGGCCATCTTCGGGGAGAAGGCCCGCGACGTGAAGGACACGTCGCTGCGGGTCCCCCACGGCGAACGTGGCAAGATCATTGGCGTTCGGGCACTGGCCCGGGGAGGCCGGGAGGAGCTGCCGCCGGGCGTGAACCGGTCGGTACGCGTGTGGGTTGCCCAGACGCGCAAGGTCACGGTGGGTGACAAGATGGCGGGCCGCCACGGCAACAAGGGAGTCATCTCCCGAGTGTTGCCCGTGGAGGACATGCCCTACCTGGAGGACGGCACCTCAGCAGAGCTCATCCTGAACCCCATCGGCGTCCCCTCCCGGATGAACCTGGGGCAGGTGCTCGAGACCCACCTGGGCTGGGTGGCCAACTCCCTTGGCTTCCGCGCCCTGAGCCCGGTGTTCGAAGGAGCCCGGGACATAGCAATCGAAGACGGTCTGGCCCGAGTCTGGTTCCTCCAAGCCTCCGGCGCAGTGGACCAGCGAGACCCGGACCATCCGGTGGTCCAGTGGGAGCGCGTGTGGGAGTGGCTGAGCCAACGCGGCTACGACGGCGACCGTCTCTTCGACGACGCCATTGTGGGCGAGGCGAGACACGCCGGCCTGGAGCTCTGGCTGCGGGAGGTTGCGGAGGAGGACCCCACCGGAATGAGCGAGGCGGAGATGCTTCGGCTCACCCGCCAGGTCAGCCAGGAGCGGCACCTGGCTCCGCCCATCCTGGGAAAGATGACGCTCTACGACGGCCGCACGGGACAGCCCTTCGACCATCCGGTAACAGTGGGCTACATCTACATGATGAAGCTTATCCACCTTGTCGAGGACAAGATCCACGCCCGTTCGACGGGGCCGTACTCCCTCATCACGCAGCAGCCTCTGGGCGGCAAGGCCCAGTTCGGCGGACAGCGCTTCGGGGAGATGGAGGTCTGGGCGCTGGAAGCCTACAGCGCCGCCTACAACCTGCAGGAGATGCTCACGGTCAAGTCGGACGACGTCCTGGGCCGGCAGAAGACCTATGAGGCCATAGTCAAGGGCGAGGACGTCAGCCAACTGGGCGTGCCGGAATCCTTCTACGTCCTCCTCAAGGAGCTCCAAGCCTTGGGCCTTGCCGTGGAGCTGCGCAGCGAGGAAGACGAAGAGCAGCTGCTCGCCGAGGACGGCCACGGGGCCCAGTTCGGCGAGGAGGACTTTGCCGAGCTGACTGACGGCGTAGAGGTGGAGGCCGCGGCAGAAGCCCCAGCCAACGCCCAAGCGTCAGAGACGCAAGCGACCGCAGACGGAGAGACACAGCAGCCCGAAACCCCGACCGAGACTCCGGCCCAGACTCCGCAAGAGGAGCCGGTCCAGGTGGAGAGCGCCGCGCCCAGCCAAGAGATGTAAACGCAGCCGCTGTGAGGCCACTGGGAATCCCCAGGGAGGAAGACACCCATGGTGCAGACCAGTACCGATTTCAATGCCATCCGCATCGCCGTAGCGTCGCCGGACCAGGTCCGGGCCTGGTCCTACGGCCAGGTGACCAAGCCGGAGACCATCAACTATCGGACCCTCCGGCCAGAGCGGGACGGACTCTTCTGCGAGCGCATCTTCGGCCCCAGCAAGGACTGGGAGTGTGCCTGCGGCAAGTACAAGAAGATCCGCTTCCGGGGCATCAAGTGCGAGCGTTGCGGCGTGGAGGTGACCCGGGCCAAGGTCCGCCGCGAGCGCATGGGGCACATCGAGCTGTCGGCGCCCGTAGCCCACATCTGGTTCTCCAAGGGCGTCCCCAGTCGTCTGGGCCTTCTGCTGGACCTGTCTCCCCGGAACCTGGAGCGGGTCCTCTACTTCGCGCAATACATCATCACCTCGGTGGACGAGGACGCCCGCGCAGATGCTCGCGAGGAGCTGGAGCAGGTCCACAGGGAGACGGTAGCGTTGCTGGAGCAGCGACTGGAGGAACTGCGCACGCAAGCCTCCGCCATCGCTCAGCAGGAGCCCGAGGCTCAGCAGCCCACCTCGGAGGATGAGCCTGACGCTGAACAGCCTGCCTCGGAGGAAGAGCCGACAGAAGCCGTGGAGCCGTCAGAACTGCAGAAGGTCGCCGCCGCTATCGAGAAGGTGGTGGAGGACATCGCTCAGATGGGGGAGGAGTACCAGGCCGGTCTGGACGAGCTGGATGAGCTCCGGCCCCGCCGCCTGCTGGTGGAGGCCCGCTTCAGGGAGCTGCAAGACCACTTCCCGATGGTCTTCCGCGCCAGCATGGGTGCCGAGGCTGTGCTGGAGCTTCTCCGAGAGCTGGACCTGGAGGCGGAGCGTGAGAAGCTCATGCTGGAGCTGCAGTCCACCTCCGGCCAGCGTCGCAAGAAGGCCGTGAAGCGGCTGCGGGTGGTGGAGGCCTTCCGCAAGAGCCACAACATGCCGGAGTGGATGGTCCTCACCGCGCTCCCGGTGCTGCCGCCGGACCTGCGGCCCATGGTCCAGCTTGACGGCGGCCGCTTCGCCACCAGTGACCTCAATGACCTGTACCGGCGCGTGATCAACCGCAACAACCGGCTCCGGCGGCTGCTGGAACTGGAAGCGCCGGAGATCATCATTCGCAACGAGAAGCGGATGCTCCAGGAAGCCGTGGACGCGCTCATCGACAACGGGCGGCGCGGCCGGGCCATCGCGGGCAGCCACAACCACAAGCTGAAGTCTCTCTCCGACCTGCTCCGCGGCAAGCAAGGGCGGTTCCGACAGAACCTGCTCGGCAAGCGCGTGGACTACTCGGGGCGCTCGGTGATCGTCGTCGGGCCTGAGCTGCGCATGGACCAGTGCGGTCTGCCGAAGCGCATGGCCCTGGAGCTGTTCAAGCCCTTCGTGATGCACCGGCTGGTTGTTCGAGGCATGGCCCACAACATCAAGAGCGCCAAGCGAATGGTGGAGAGGGTCCGGCCCGAAGTCTGGGACGTGTTGGAGGAGGTCATCAAGAACCGCCCCGTCTTCCTCAACCGTGCGCCCACGCTGCACCGCCTGGGCATCCAGGCCTTCAAGCCCGTGCTCATCGAGGGCAGCGCGATCCAGGTGCACCCCCTGGTCTGCACCGCGTTCAACGCCGACTTCGACGGCGACCAGATGGCCGTGCACGTCCCCCTGTCCCAGGGAGCCCTCCAAGAGTCGGAGCGCATCATGCTGAGCGCGTACAACATGCTCTCGCCCGCCTCGGGAGAGCCCATGGTCGCCCCCACGCTGGACATGGTGCTGGGGTGCTACTACCTCACGCTGGAGAACCCGCAGGCTCGGGGCGCGGGCAAGCGGTTCAGCTCCCCGGACGAAGCTGCTCTGGCATTCGACGCCGGCGTGATGGACATCCAGGCGTCCATCGAAGTGTTCGGGGTCAACGGCGCGGAGGACTGGAGCCGAACGACGTTCGGCCGGCTCCAGTTCCGAGAGGTGCTGCCGGAAGAGCTGGCCAAGGACCCGGCGAACTGGAACGGTCTCATGGAGAAGGGCGCTCTGAAGGACCTGGTGTCCCGCAGCTACGTCAACCTTGGCCCCGCCCCCACGGCCACCATGCTGGACAAGATCAAGCAGGTAGGCTTCCACTACGCCACCGTGTCCGGCATTACCATCGCCATCAACGACCTCCAGGTCTCGGAGCAGAAGGGGGAGGTCCTGAAGAAGGCGGAAGACCAGATCCAGCAGCTGGAGGAGCAGTACCAGCGAGGTCTGATCAGCGAAGGGGAGCGACACGAGCAGGTCCTGGCCATCTGGGACCAGGCGAGCGACAGCATCACGCGACTCATCGAAGAGTCCTTGGACACCTTCGGCGGCATCTACATGATGGCGAACTCGGGCGCCAAGGGTAACATCAGCCAGATCAAGCAGATGGCCGGCATGCGCGGCCTTATGTCCGACCCGAAAGGACGCCTGATCGAGGTGCCGGTGACCTCCAGCTTCCGGGAAGGCCTAAGCGTGCTGGAGTACTTCATCTCCACCCACGGCGCCCGCAAGGGGCTCGCGGACACGGCTCTCCGGACCGCCGACAGCGGCTACCTGACCCGCCGCATGATCGACGTAGCCCAGGACATCATCTGCCTGCCCCACGATTGCGAGACGACCGAGGGGGCCTGGATACGCCACGACGACGAGAAGGAGCGCAACAACTACATCGCCGCCTTCAGCGAACGGCTGGTGGGACGGGTGACCGCGTCCCCCATCGCGGACCCCTCCACGGGCGAGGTAGTGCTGGACGCCAACACCGTTATCACTAGCGACCTGGCTCGCGAGCTCTGGGAGAAGGGCGTACGGGAGGCCCACGTCCGCTCGCCCCTCACCTGCGAGGCCCGCCGCGGCATCTGCCAGCTCTGCTACGGGACCATGCCGGCCACGGGCCGCCTGATCGCCCCGGGCGAGGCGGCCGGAATCATCGCCGCGCAGAGCATTGGCGAGCCGGGAACCCAGCTCACGATGCGTACCTTCCACACGGGCGGCGTCGCAGGGGTGGACATCACCAGCGGCATTCCTCGCGTGGAGGAGCTGTTTGAGGCTCGCGTCCCCAAGAACCATGCCATCCTCGCCGAGATCGACGGCGTCCTGGAGGTCGAAGAGACCCCGGACGGAAAGCGCCTCCGGGTGGTGAGCGTAGAGGAGTACCGCGAGGAGTACGTTGTGCCGTCGGACTTCCGGGTGGCCGTCAAGGCAGGGGATGCGGTCGAGCCGGGCGCGCCGCTGGCCCTTCCCAAGGGCCGCAAGAAGAAGGACGCCGAGGCTTCGTCGAACGTGGTGGCCCAGGTGGCCGGCCGAGTGGACGTGGCCAAGGGGAAGGTCGCGGTTGTATGGGAGGAGCAGGACGAGCGCATCTACCTTGCGCCCCCAACGGCGTACGTGGTGGTCAAGAGTGGGTCCCGGGTCATCGCGGGGCAGGAGCTCACGGCGGGGCTCAAGAATCCCCACGACATCCTGCACATCCAGGGGAAGGAAGCCCTGCAGCAGTACATCATCGAGGAGATCCAGAAGGTGTACCGCTCCCAGGGCGTGACCATCAACGACAAGCACATCGAGACGATCATCCGCCAGATGCTGCGCAAGGTGCGGGTGGACCACCCCGGCGACAGCGACCTGCTGCCGGGAGAGCCGGTGGACCGCTTTGCGTTCGAGGAGATCAACAAGAAGGTGCTGGCGGAGGGCGGCGAGCCCGCGCGGGCCACACCCGTCCTGCTGGGCATCACCCGAGCCTCCCTGAGCACCGACAGCTTCCTGGCGGCCGCCTCCTTCCAGGAGACGACCAGGGTGCTCACCGAGGCAGCGGTCAACGGCATGGTGGACCGCCTCCAGGGCCTCAAGGAGAACGTCATCATCGGCCGGCTCATCCCCGCTCGCAGCGCTGTCATCGAGGAGGAGCGGCGACGGCTGACGGTGGAAGCTGAGTTCCTGGCAAGTCTGCGCCGGGTCATGGTGGAAGACGAGGAGCCGAAGGAGGGGGCTGCATTCTTCTTCGGACAGCAGTCGGAGTCTGCCGACGAAGAGCCGCTGTCTCTGACCCTGGCTTCTCTCGCAGAGGTGTCGGGAGATTCCACCTAGGTCATTCCCGGCACGATGCTAGAATGCCAGACCGGCTCATCCAGAACCATCCCTGAAGAGGGGGCCGCATGAGTGTCCTCTACATCGCCGGGACGGAGCAGGGCGCTGGCGTGACCGCTTTGGCTACGGCCACAGCGCGCCACCTGGCCGAGCAGGGCCGGTCCGTCTCCCTGCTGAAGCCGCTACGCCTCGTGAACGAAGGGTCCCCACCCGGACCCGACCCCGACGTCGAGTTCTACGCCAAGGTGGTGCCGGACATCGACCGTCCAGAGGGCTGGCCCCTGGAGGCGACTGTAGACCAGCTGGCCGAGGACCCGGGCCTTCTCCAGAAGGCAGCCGAGACGGTGGCTGGACTCGCCGGAGACGGCAAGAGCGTCATCGTCGAAGGCCTGGCGGCCGGCGCGGACACGGCGGAGGCTTCGGCAGCGCTGGCCCGCGCACTGAACGCCCGCGTCATCGTTGCCGGAAGATACCAGCCCTCCATGACGGGTCAGGAGCTCCGGCAGGCCTGCGACCAGTTCGGAGAGAGCCTCGCTGGCGTGGTCCTGAACCGCGTCTACCGCCATCGAGGTCACGACGCTTCGGATCGTCTCGGCCCGGCCATCGAGTCGGAGGGTGTCCGGGTGCTGGGGCAAATCCCCGAAGACCGGCGCATGCTGGCTCCCAGCGTGCGAGACCTGGCCGAGCATCTGGACGGAGAGTTTCTGCTCTTCCCGGAGCGGGGCGATGCGCTGGTGGAGTACGTGATGACGGGAGGCTGGTTCCTGGACCAGGGCATCCACGTCTTCTCCCGCCGGGAGAACAAGGCCGTGGTGGTGCGGGGAGACAGGCCCGACCTGCAGATGGCCGCCCTGGAGACCTCCACGGTCTGCCTGATACTGACGGGAGGGATGAACCCCATCCAGTACGTCACCTACCACGCGGAACAAGAAGAGGTGCCGCTCGTCCAGGTACCGCACTCAACCCTGGAGACGCTGCAGCGCCTGCATACGGTGGACCAACGGGTCTCGGTACGCCATACGGACAAAGTGGCCCGCTACGCCGATCTCATGGCACAGCACTGCCGAATGGAAGATATCCTCGGGGCGATTGACGACCGCTGAGTCAGCTCGGTGGCTGCTCTTCGGCCCGCTGCTTCTCTGTTCCTTCCTGTCCTACAACCCCTTCTTCCACTTGGAATACTCCATAAAGGCCTGCCAAGCCCAAAGAGCAACTATGCCCAAGACAGCGATTGGTCTTGATAGCCCCAACGGAGGTTCCGAGTAGCCAGTCGACCAAAGAACCGCAATCAGCACCACGAAGGGCGCCAACCACAGCGTCCGTCTGAACTTATCGCGGTGTGAGGCGTTCCACCACGACAAGCCAGTTGTACGTTTGGGTTCTCGTGCGGGCCCTTCCTGTCTCTTGTTGGACATGGGTATAGCTCTCCGTTGGCCTAGTGGAAACGCCGTATCAGCTCCTTCTCGCGTGACTGCTGCGCTTCCCGCTTATCTAAATCGACGCTTACTCCTCGGCCTCGGGACGCAGACCGCTGCGCTCCCGATAAAGCCGCTCCTCCGCCTCCACGACCTCCGGGGCAAGCAGCTTCGCTCGGCCCAGGGAACGGGACAGGATGAAGACCTGGGCGGCCCGCTCAACGAGCTCGGTGAGCTCCAGCGCCTCATCGATGTCGCACCCGACCGCGACCAGCCCGTGATTGCGGAGCAGAGCAGCCTTGCGCTCCCCCAGCGCATCGCACGCCTTGGCGCCCAGGTCCGCGCTACCCGGCAGTGCATAGTCCGACACCTGTACCGCGCCCCCCACCAGGACCACCAGCTCATCGAGCAGCGGCGGGACTTCCAGTCCGGCTACGGCGCACGCACTCGCATGGACGGGGTGGCTGTGCACGACGGCGTTCGCATCACCCCGCGCCTGGTACAGACTCAGATGGAGAGGAAACTCCGACGAGGGGGCATGCGCGCCGTCCCGCTGGACGCCTTCGGCATCCACAATGCAGATGTCGTGGGTCTCCAGGGTTGCGTGGGGACGACGCGTGGGAGTGATTGCGACCAGTAGCTCAGCCGTCGGAAGGCGAACGCTCAGGTTGCCACTGGCCCGGCCCACAAGCCCCAGGCGGGCTAGCTCCCGGGCAGCCCCTGCCACCTGGGCCTTCTGGATATCCCACTCGCCGGCCACGTGTGCACCTTTCAGTCGACCTACCCCGCGTCGGGGCACCCGTATTGTACTGGCCCAGCTGGGGTGAGGCCAGCAGCGGCCGGAGCAGGGAGGCAGGAAACCGGATTCCCCTATACTTGTGATTGCAGGACGAAGAGCCACGCAGGCAATGAGGTGAGGCTTGGCAACACACGTGGTCACGGGGGCGTTCAGCTACACGGGCAAGTACATCGCTCGGGATCTGCTTGCGGAGGGCCACACGGTGCGGACGCTCACCGGCCACCCAAGACCCTCGGACCATCTGAGCCGGGAGGTGGAGACCTTCCCCCTTGACTTCACCAACACGCAATCCCTGGCCCAGGCCCTGCACGGCGCGGACTGCCTGTTCAACACCTACTGGATACGCTTCCCCCGGCGCCGCCTGACCTTTGCGACAGCGGTAGCCAACACCCGAACTCTGATCGACGCGGCCATGGAGGCGGGCGTCCGGCGCATCGTCCACGTCAGCATCACCAACGCCTCGTCCGCCTCTCCGCTGCCCTACTTTCGAGGCAAGGGACTGGTGGAGGAGGCGATTGCCGGCTCCGGCCTCTCCTACGCCATCCTCCGACCCACCCTGATCTTTGGAGTGGAGGACATCCTGCTGAACAACATCGCCTGGGCCGTGCGACGCTTCCCGATCATGCCAATTCCGGGCGACGGGACCTATGAGCTGCAGCCCATCTCCGTGGAGGACCTGGCGTCGCTAGCCGTCGATAGCGCCAAGGGGGAGGGTCGGGCCGTCATGGACGCGGTTGGACCTGAGCGCTACAGCTACGAGGGTCTGGTGCGCCTCGTCGCCGATGTGCTCGGCAAGCGGCCCTGGTTGCTCAAACTCCCCGAAGAGGTGGCGCTGGGCCTGTCGCGGGTGCTGGGCCTGCTCCTGCGCGACACGATGCTCACCCGCGACGAAGTGAAGGGGCTGACGTCCAACCTCTTGGTGTCGGACGAGCCGCCGTTGGGGACGGCGTCTCTGCGAGCGTGGCTGCAGGAGCATGTCGACGCTCTCGGCCGCCGCTATGCCTCAGAGGTAGCGCGGCACTACCGATAGCGCGTCCGGTATGCGCTGCGGTAGTTTGGAGCTGTCGGAGGTGTCAACCCTCAGAGGCTGCTTCGGCGGCGGCTTGGGCCGCCTGCACACCGCTCCGCACCGCCGACTCCATGGTGGAAGGCCAGCCCGTCTGCACCCAGTCGCCGGCCAGGAAGAGGTTGGGTATGGGGGTCGCGGTCGTGGGCCGCAGACCATCGGCTCCGGGAGTGGGTCGAAAGGTGGCGGCCAACTGCTTAACCACAATGAACCGCTCGATGCGGGCCGTCTTCGCACGGGGGAACACCCGCGCCAGCTCCGCCGTAAAGAGCCGGCGAAGCTCCTCCTTCGACATGGGTGCGTAGTCCCAGGCGCCGCTGAGAGAGACGCACACGTACTGCCCCGGCCCGTCCACGCCCTGGATTCGGCTCTTGTTGAAGACCCACTGCAGCGGGCTGTCCACGACAGCCACGAACTCTTCGTCCATGACATGTCGGTCGTACCAGACGTGGATGCCGACAATGGGCGAGGCCTCCATCGAAGCCGCGGCCGCCAGGGTCGGCTCCTCCGCCCAAGGCGCTGGCAGCAGCCTGTTCAGCCCGTCCCAGGCGAGTGCGCTGACGAAGCAGTCCGCCTCCAACACCTGGTCCCCGGACAGCCGGACCGCCACGGTCGACCCCTCCTGCACGTCCAGGAAGAGCACGGACCGGTCCAGGAGAACAGCGCCGCCCCGGCTCTGGATGAACGCGTGTGCCGCGTCGCTGATGAGGGCGGTCAGCCCTACCCGCGAGTAGCCGATGTCGGCGTTGTGGCGCCCGCCCAGCAACCCTTCCTGGAAGACCATGAAGGCCGAAGCGGCGCTGACGGCGCTGGAGGCATCGTTGAGGGCCGGCAAGACGAACAGGTCCCAGAGCCGGTCCACGGACCGGGACGACTGGCCTCGCGCTTCCAACCACTGGAGGAAGGTCTGGCCATCCAGCCGCTCATGGGCGGCGGTCCGGTCCGTCCTCCAGATACGGAGGAAAGCAGCCATCACCCGGAGTTTGTCCCTCCACCCCAGGTGGGGATACGCAAGGAAAGAGGGAAGCAGATGGAGGGGGGCAGGGAGCCACGGCCACGCGCCGATGACGCCGACACGCCCGTCCGGGTGCAGGACCGGCACCCGAAGGCGGTCCTGCCGCGCCGTCCGGTCCAGCACGCCAAGGCGTTCCAGGAAGCCGATGTACGCGCTGCAGCAGCCGAGGAAGACGTGCTGGCCGTTATCCACCTCTTGGCCGGTCTCCGGGTCTCGGAAGGAGAAGGCCCTGCCACCGAGGAAAGGGCGCTTCTCGACCAGCGTGACTCGATAGCCAAGGTCGAGGAGAGCGCAAGCGGAGGCGAGCCCGGCGAGGCCGCCTCCGATTACCACGCAGTGGCGAGGCGGCGAATGGGAAGGAGACTCTGCAGCCACAATCGCACCATCAGCAGAAGCTTTTCCCTATCGGATAGGGATACCCGCTTAGCGTAAACGTCGTAGCCCTGCGCTTCAATGCGGTCAAGGAGGCGGCTGTAGATGCCGCCAAGGACCGCCGGGCAGCCCCTGGAGCGGAGCGGCAGGAGGGGAAGGAGTGCCTTGCCCTGCTGGAACTGCTCCCGGGCCCGCTGCACCTGAAATCGCATCAAGGTCACGAATCGGTCGTTGAAGACGCCTTGGAATAGCTCGTCGTCGCTGTACCCGAAGCGCTGGAGGTCCTCCTGGGGGAGATAGACGCGACCCTGCGCGCTATCCTCCGCGATGTCCCGCAGGATGTTGGTGAGCTGCATGGCCACGCCCAGCGCGATCGCAGGCTCCTGTGCCTGGGGACTGGTGCACCCAAATATACGGATGCAGATGAGGCCGACAACAGAGGCGACGCGGTAGCAGTAGGTCTGCAACTCCTCAAATGTGGAGTACCGGTGCTTGGTGATGTCCATCTCCACGCCGCGGACCACCTCGTGAAAATACTCCCACGGCACATCGTAGGTCGCGGCGACGTCGGCAATGGCCCGAAACACGGGGCCCTCCGGGTGACCGGCTTCGGCCTGCTGCAGGGACGTGGTTACCGCCCCGAGACCCGCCACCTTCTCCTCCGCCTCCAGGGACGAGTCCGCAACGTCATCGCAGAGACGGCAGAAGGCGTAGGTGGCGTAGATGGCCTGCCGGCGGGGGCGGGGCAGTGTGACGAAGGCGTAGTAGAAGTTCTTTGCCTGGTCGCGAGTCACCTGCTGGCAGTGCTCGTAGGCGTCTCGAAGAGAGCCTTCCATCCGCCTCCCTCGCTCCCGGTCAGAGTTGCCTTGCCAGCTTCATGCCCAGGAGGGTCTTTGCCAGGAGCCAGGCCTTTCGCCGCTTCGTAACCACCGGACGGCGTCGTAGGACATCGTAGCCCTGGCGCTGGATAGCGTCCAGAACGCTGAGGCCGCCCAGGGTGAAGAGCCGGATGTCCAGCCGGGCGACGCCGTCCACCTGGTCCGTCAGGGGCGCTCCCAAGGCAAAGAGCTCCCGGGTCCTCTCCACCTCGAACGCCATGAGGCGACGAAACGCGTCGGTGCACTCGCCCTTCGCCAGGTCCTCCTCCGTGACGCCGAAGCGCTCCATGTCCTCGACGGGGATGTATATGCGACCCATCTGGTAGTCGCGGGTGACGTCCTGCCAGAAGTTGGCAAGCTGGAGTGCGGTGCACGTGAAGTCGGAGAGGCGCAGGCGCTCCGGGTCCCGATAGCCGAAGAGGTGGAGGAAGAGATGGCCCACCGGGTTGGCCGAGTGGTCGCAGTAGAAGAGGATGGCCTGATATGTGGCGTGCCGATGCTGCCGCTGGTCGATGCGGTTGGCCTCGATGAGCTTGAGGAAGGGCTCACGGGGGATGTCGTAGGCTTCGATGGTGTGCTGGAGAGCGATCAGGTATACGTTGCGCGGCGCACCTGAGTAGCACCGCTCCAGGTCCTCTTGCCACAGGTCCAGCAGGTGAAGGCGGTCCCCTTCAGCCTCATCTCCCAGGTCGTCCACGGTGCGGCAGAAGGCGTAGACGGCGCAGACGTGGGGAAGAACAGTCTTGGGGAGGAGCCAGGTGCCTACCGTGAAGTTTTCGTAGTGGCTTCGGGCCAGCTGGACGCAGCGCTGGTAGGCCTCCTCCAGGGAAGGGGACTCCCGCGGCCCGGTCAAGAGCTCCACACGCCCGCTCCTACACTCCGAGGACCTGCACCAGGACGTCTCGCGTCCGGGGCTGGTCGAGCTCGACCAGGAAGACCCGCTGCCAGCGTCCGAGGGCGATCATGCCTTCGACAATGGGGATGGTCTCGCTCGCACTGAGGACTAGGTGCTGGCAGTGGGCGTGGCCGTTGGGACACTCGTCCTCGGTCATGTTCACCGTGCGGATGGAGAAGTCGTTGTGCTGATAGTCGCCGCCCTTGGGGGCGACGCGCTCCAAGACCCGGGCCATGTCCTCCAGGAGAAGCGGCTCCCACTCGTTGATCTTGATGGCAGCCGTGGTGTGGCGGGAGTATACCACGACAAGCCCAGCGAGGACCCCCGCCTCCCGGACTACCGCAGATACGCGGTCCGTGATGTCTACGAACTGCGGGGCGGCGGAGGTCTCAACCTGGAGAGACTGCACCAATGACTTCATGGGGCCGGAGTGGGTATGCGGTAGGTGAGTCTGCTCCTCTACCATAACGTCCTTCATACTGCCGCCTCCCCCACATTCTACCCCATTCTCTCGGGACGCCCGTCTCCGTCCCGCCCACTGTGACTGGAACGCTAGTTGGCGGTACTCCGCTCCTCGCCCCAAGTGACGTAGCGCTGGTAGCGTCCCAAAGCCATGAGAGGCCAGTAGTTCCTATAGAGGTGGTAGTTGATCATGAAGCCGGCGGGGAGCTCCGTCCCCTGGTGTCCCCGCTCGCCGGGGGCCGGCCTGTCGGTGAGCCGCTCGCCGATGCCGTAGCCGGGGAAGCCCGCGCCCGTGAACCAGGGCTCGTCCCACGTGCCGTCTTCCCGTTGAGTCCTGGCGAGATAGCCGAAGCCTCGCTTCAGGGCTGGGTGGCGCCAATGGCCCGCGGCCATGAGCGCCATCAGGGCCCAGGCGGTCTGGGAGGCCGTGCTGGGCCCCCTCCCCCGCAGCGACGGGTCTGCATAGCTGGCGCACGACTCACCCCAGCCGCCGTCGGCGTTCTGGTGGACGACCAACCACTGGACGGCCTGCTGGACTTCCGGCGCCGTCATGTCCGCCCCGAGGGCCTCCAGTGCCGGGAGGACGGCGCCCGTCCCGTAGACGTAGTTGACGCCCCAGCGCCCAAACCAGGGCCCATCCCCTTCCTGCTCCCACCTCAGATACGACAGGGCGGCCTGGACCGCTTGAGAGTCGGTCGGGTAGTCCAGGCGCGCCAGTGCCTCCAGCACGTGGGCCGTGACGTCCGCGCTCGGGGGGTCAAGAGCCTCACCGAAGTCGCAGAAGGGAAGGCGGGCGAGCTGGGAGCAGGTGTTGTCCTTGTCGAAGGCAGCCCAGCCACCGTTGCGGCTCTGCATACTCAGCATCCAGTCCATTCCCCGATCGATGGCTTCCTGGAGCCGGTCCTGCTCAGGAAGGGAGACGCGGCGGAGGGCGATGAGGACTTCGGCCACGTCGTCGATGTCGGGGTAGGTATCGTTGTGGAACTCGAACGCCCAGCCGCCGGGAGGCGTGTCGGGGTTCTTCACCTGCCAGTCCCCGCCGTTGCGAATCTGCTGTTGTAGGAGCCAGCGCGCGGCCTGCTGAAGGGCGGGGTGGTCGGGGGGGAGGCCGGAGTCCTCCATTGCGATCATGGCCAGGCAGGTGTCCCATCCGGGCGAGACACAGGCTTGCACTCGCAGCGTATCGCCGTCTTCGACCATGAATTCCTGGAAGCCTCGAAGCCCCTTCGCTATGGCGCCGGAGCGCGGGTCGTGGCCCAGCAGCTTGAGCGCGACGAGGGAGTAGACCCACGGAGGTTGGATGCCGCCCCATGAGCCGTCGGCCTCCTGGTGCGCCAGAATCCACGCCTCTGCGCGGCGGATGGCCAGACTCCGGCGAGGCTTCCAGGGTAGGCGCTCGTAGGGACGCAGGAGCTGGTCGGCGACCCAGAAGAGGCCCTGCCAGCTCACAACACGCGGGGGACGCGGCGGGCGGTAGTCCACTTGGTCCCGAGCAATCGGGTACAGCTCATCGATATGGGCCGACCCAGGGATGGGACACACGGGCCTGTGGGCGGTGATAACCAGAATCGGCACGATCGTGGCCCGGCTCCACATGGAAAACTCGTAGATGTTGATGGGTGCCGAGGAGGGCAGCAGCATCAGCTCCGGGGGCATGACGGGGAGGCCATCCCAGTCCCACTGGCCGAAGAGGGCGAGCCAAATCTTGGTCAGGACGCGTGATCCGGGCACGCCGCCGCGGGAGAGGATGAACTCCCGTGCCCTCACCATTCGGGGGGCGTCGGCAGGTACGCCAACCAGCTTCAGAGCAAAGTAGCACTCGATAGAGGTGCTGAGGTCGCCGGGGGCGCCGTAGTACTGGCCCCAAGAGCCATCGTCCCGCTGGACTCTCCAGATGTGGTTTGCCAGCTTGCGCTCCTGCTCCGGGTCGTCGGTGCCGAGGAAGCGGTGGAGGAGAATGAACTCGGCCTCCATGGTGGGGTTGGACTCAAGCTCGCCCCACCAGTAGCCTTCGGGGTGCTGGGTGCGCAGGAAGTAGGCCTGGGACCGCCGCACCGCGGTCGATACGGCGTCCTCCAGGTGTCCGGAGACGATTGGCTGGCGGACCTGCACCATTGCGCCTACACCCCTCTCACGCGTGTTGGGCTGCGGAGGCCCGGCTGTCCCGGAACCAGCGCACCGCACACTCCAGGGCGCCCTCCACGGAGCTCTGAGGCAGGCCCAGCTCGCGCACCGCCTTGGAGCAGTCCACTGCTCGGTAGCCCTGGGTGTGCCGGACTGCCTCCATCGGGACCTGGGGCTCTCGCCGCAGGAGACGCCCCTCGACCCACTCGTCCGCGTAGGCTGCGGCCGCTACCAGCCACAGTGGGAGCCTCCAGCGCGGCGGACGACGGCCTGCAATGGTGGCAAGGACACCCAGCATCTCCCCCAGGGTCATGTTGCGGTTGCCCAGGATGTACCGCTCTCCCGACTTCCCCTTCTCCCAGGCAAGCAGGTGGCCCACGGCCACGTCGTCCACGTCCACAAGGTTGAGGTGGGCTGTGACGAAGAAGGGCATGCGGCCCGCGACGAAGTCCTGGACCATGCGTCCGGTGGGAGTCGGCTTCGCATCGCCGGGGCCCACGACCACCGTGGGGTTCACCACCACCACGTCCAGCCCCCGACCCAGGAACGCTTGGACCTCCAGCTCCGCCAGGTGCTTGGTCTGCCGGTACAGGCCGCTCAGGTCGCGGGGAAGCGCAACGGTGGTCTCGTCGGCGAGGCTGCCGGGCGCAGGGCAGCCGATGACGGCCCACGTGCTGGTGTGCACAACTCGCTGCACGCCGGCCGCCAGGGCTGCAGCGAGGACGTTGCGGGTGCCCTCCACGTTCGTGCGGTAGAAGGTGCTGGGGTCGCGATGCCACAGAGCGTTGAGGGCTGCGACGTGGAACACCGCCTCACATCCCTCCATCGCTTTCTCAATGGAGGCAAGGTCCGTGATGTCTCCCTGGACCATCTCTACGTCCAGACCATCCAGCATCGCGGTGTTGCTCGTGCTCCGGGTCAAGGCGCGCACCTCGTGTCCCGCGTCGACCAACACGCGCGACACGTGGCCGCCAACGAAGCCCGCAGCGCCGGTCACCAGGGCCTTCACCTCGGCTGGCCTCCGAGGGCCGCGCTCTCTGGCTGTCGTGCGTAGGCCGCCCAGACAGCCGAGAAGGCCGCGACGAAGTCGGTGAGGCTTGCTCGGGCGCGAGCGGCGGCACGGGCCAGACGCAGCAGCCGTGGAAACAGCCACGGTCGGGCCAGGAGAGACGCCACTCGACGCAGCCCGGAGTCTCCCGCAGTTACGTCAACAAGGATGGGAGGCAGCGCATCACCAGCCGCGTCCACCACTGCGCGCACGGCGAGGAAGGGCGTCTCATGCTGCCGGCATACCATGCCCACCCAGGCGCTCTCCATGTCCACGGCCAGGGCCCCGGTCTCGGCGCCCAATTGTGCTTTGTCTCCGGGCGAGGTGACGACCTCGGACGCCGTGAGCAGGTGGCCCCAAGCGTGGGGTGTCCGCACCTCCGTCAGGGCGTCCCGTGCACAACGCAGAAGGGTATCGTCCGGCCGGAGCCTGTCACCGTCCGCTGCGTTCGCCCGGACGATCTCTTCGGCCACAACCAGTGCGCCAGGCGCCACGTGGGACGCGAGCCCGCCGGCGAACCCGAGGGAGAGGACCGCGCCAGGGTTGTAGCGCTGGAGGAGCTCTTCGGTGGCATTCTCTGCCGCTGCCTGGCCCATGCCGCTCACGGAGAGGAGGATGTCCGTTCCGCCCACCGCGCCGCTGTATAGACGAGAGGCGGCGCTGCTGGGCAGGCGCTCCCAGTGTCCCAGGCCGAGAATCCCGCCGACCTCCTGGGATAGAGCAGCGACGATCCCCAGGACCGGGGAGTCCTTCTGCGCCGCCGCCTGGTTGACAACCTGCAGGGATGGCACCTAGCTCGCGCCCACGCCGCTGCGTCGAGTTGCCATGCCCTTCACGAGCGTGCCCAGGGCGCGGGGGTCCTTCATGGCCCCGAAGATGGTCGCTGACTCAAAGCCGCAGTGCATGGTGCAGTTGGTGCACTTGGGGTTCACCCCCACGCCGTAGCGCTCCCAAAGCTCCTCTTCGAACAGCTTCCCAATGTCCTGGGTGTGCCCCTCCTCCGCCAGGGGATAGCAGGGCACCCGCCAGCCCAGGATGGTGTATGTAGGGTTGGACCAGGCCGTGCACTGGTACCAGCGCTCGCCCCGGAGGAAGTCCAGGTACAGGGGGTTGTTGTAGAAGCGGAAGCGTTTGACCGCATCTTTGTCCAGGACTCGCTTGAAGACCTGGATGGACTCCTGGCGGGAGAGGAAGAGCTGCTGGTCCGGTACGGCCTCGTAGTCGTAGCCGCCGGAGACCATGACGCCCTCGAAGCCCATCTCCGTGACGAGCTCGAACAGCTGGTGGAGGTCGGAGGCGTTGGAGCCGTGGAAGAGGGTCGTGTTCGAGCAGACGCGGTAGCCGGCCTCCAGGGCTCTGCTGGCGGCCTGCATGGCCACGCGCCAGACTCCGGGGCGGGACACCGCAATGTCGTGCTGCTCTTCCATGCCGTCCAGGTGGATGACCCAGCACAGGTACTTCGACGGCGGGATGCGCTTCATCATGCGCTCCAAGAGGATGCCGTTGGTGCAGCAGTAGACGAAGATCTTGCGCTTCACCAGCTCGGCGATGAGCTCCGGGAGCTGCGCATACATCGTCGGCTCGCCGCCGGCGATGGAGACGATGGGCGCTCCCGACTGCTCAATGGCGCGAAGGCACTGGCTCACCGTGAGCGTTCGGTTGATGACCGGCTCGTACTCCCGGATGCGCCCGCAACCCTCGCATGTGAGGTTGCACGCCTCCAGGGGCTCCAGCATCGTCACCAGGGGGAAGCGGCGACGCCGCCGGGCCCACTGCCTCACGACGTAGGAGAAGAGGCGGAGGGCAAGCTCCACGGGGCGCTTGGAAGGCCCTTTCACCCCCTGCGGGCGGTACATCTCCAGGGCCTCAGCAGCGGAGTTGACCTTGGGACGGGACCTCTTGATCTGGATTGTGGTCAAAGTCTCTCCTTCTCAGGGGCCTCGCCTAGTACTGTCTGTGTGCAAAAAAGCTTGCCGTCTCTTCCAATTGGGTCTGGGATGCAGTGGGGAGGCGGGCGCGGTGCACCCACTCGAGGGCCTCCTGGGCCTTCTCCTCCGCGACCCGCTGCGAGAACTCCCGCGAGCCCAGTTCCTCCATCACGTCGAGGACCGCATCGACTGCGCTGTCGTCCAAGGCGTCACCCTGGTAGAGCTCGGTCAGGCGCTTGCGGGCGGCGTCGCCGGCCTGGTGGAAGGCGTGCACCACGGGCAGGGACTTCTTCTTGCGGCGAATGTCCGCGCCCACGGCCTTGCCCGTCAGCCCGGTCTCACCCCAGACCCCCAGCACGTCGTCCCGGGCCTGAAATGCCAGGCCCAGCAGGCGGCCGCAACGACGCAGCGCCTCCACCCGCTCGGCGTTCTGGGTGCCCAGGAGGGCCCCTAGGTGCGTGGCGGCCTCCAACAGGGCCCCCGTCTTCTTGGCCACCATCGTCAGGTACTCGTCGGGAGTCACGTCCGTTCGAGTCTCGAAGCTCAGGTCGAGGTACTGTCCTTCGATCATCTCCAGATAGCGCTGCGTGAGGATGGACTGGGCGTGCAGGGCAGCCGGGAGGGCAACGTCTCTTTCAAGGAGACCGTGCATGGCAGAGTCCGCCAGGACCCTCATGGCGTTGCCCGCCACCAGGGCCGTCGGGATACCCCACTGCACCCACACCGTGGGGCGGTGGTGGCGCTCCTGGTCGCCGTCCTGGATGTCGTCGTGAATGAGGGAGAAGTTGTGGATAAGCTCCAACGCCAGTGCGACGGGCATGGCCTGGGCGGCAACGCCGCCGACGGCTTCGCAGGTAAAGAGGCAGAGGGTGGGCCGAAGGGCCTTCCCAGTGGCGCCGGAGTATGGGGCGCCCTGGGCGTCAACCCATCCCATGTGATAGCGGAGCAGGAGAAGGAGGCCAGGGTCTCCGCGATCCAGCGACCCCCGGAGCTCTCGCCCCAACAGCGGACCATAGCGTCCCAACACCGCTGGAGGCGTCGATATTCCGCTCTTCACATTCACAGACGCGTCTTTCCGAGGGGATACCTAGTATAACGAGGGTATCAGCTTAGCAGGGGCCCTATAGCGTGTCAATTGTAGCGGTTCAGCCGCTTACGAATGCGATCGAGTGCGCTTGACAGAACACGGTGGAGACTAGCTACAATGCCCCTACCGCACCCTCTCCAAGTGGGCAGGTCCCTCTCTGTGGGTGCGGTACGTGTGTCCCGAAAACTTGAGGAGGTGGCGGGAAGGAGCACCATTATGGCAACTCGTTCAGCCTTTACGCATCTCCCCACGGCAAGAGGGGTCCTGGAAAACCCAAGCCCGGAGGAGCTCTTGCAGCTCACGGGGGCGATGCCCAACGCGCAGAGGACCGCCTTTGGCAACTACAACGTACAGACCCGGGTGGACGCGCGAAGCGCCCGGAGCACCTACGTGGTTTCCGATGATCCGCACATGTACGAGGGCCAGCAGGTGATCTCCCGCGCCGAGGCCAAACGCCTGGCAGATATCCAGGACGCGTACATTCGAGACCAGGAGATGGTCTTGGTGTCGGGCGCCATCTGCGCCGCGGGGGACCTCATGACCCCGGCGTGCCTCTACATCGAGAAGAGCAACGCCAACGTGGCGGGGATGCAACGGACCCTCTACTTCAACCCCGGCGACTCCGTGGGCGCCCCGGAGTTCTCCATGATCTACACGCCCAATCTCCCAGCGCCAGGCTACCCCAGCGACCGTTGCATCCTGGTTGACCTGGAGACGGGCGTTACCCGAATCATGAACTCCGACTACTTCGGCGAATCGAAAAAGGGCGGCCTGCGCATGTGGAACCACAAGGCCTACAGCGCGGGCGGCCTTGCACTCCACGCCGGGTGCAAGGTGATCCCCGCCGGAGATGGCGAACGCGTTTTTCTCATCGTGGGCCTCTCCGGCACCGGCAAGACCACGACGACCTTCACCAACCAGAACGGCTCCCTGCCGGTCCAGGACGACTTCGTTGCGCTCCTCCCCGGAGGCCGCGTCGTGGCCACGGAGGACGGGTGCTTCGCCAAGACCTACCAGCTCAACCCCAAGTACGAGCCTGTGATCTACCGCGCCGTGACGCTGCCCACCTCCTACCTGGAGAACGTCTCGCAGAACGACGCCGGGGAGGTGGATTTCGCCGACGACCACTACACCCAGAACGGCCGGGCCGTCTTTGGCCTGAAGGACCTGGGGTCGTGGAAGGACGTCCGCGACGTGGGGCCCGTGGACGTTCTCCTCATCCTGAACCGGAACGAGAACATCATTCCGGCGGTGGCCCGGCTCTCTCGAGAACAGGCCGCCGCCTACTTCATGCTGGGCGAGACCCAGGGGACATCGGCCGGCGGCAAGGACGAGATGGGGAAGTTCCTCCGCGTGCCGGGCACCAACCCCTTCTTCCCGCTGGCGCATGGCCTGCAGGGCAACCGATTCCTGGAGCTGTGGGAGAGCCACCCATTCGAGGTCTACCTGATGAACACCGGCCGGGTCGGCGGCCCCGATGACGACCCCCGAAGCAAGAAGATCAACGTCCTCCAGTCCAGCGCGGTGGTCAGCGGTATCGCCGAGGGCACCATCACCTGGAGCCGGGACCCGGACTTCGGCTACGAAGTAGCGCAGGAAATCCCGGGGCTCGACGACGTAGAGCTGCTCCAGCCTCGCCGGCTGTACGAGCGCCAGGGACGCCGCGCCGAGTACGAGGAGACCGTTCGACGACTCAAGCAGGAGCGAGTCCAAGAGCTCTCTTCGCACCTAAGCCTGGCTGCGGACATCGTAGCAGCCGTACGATAGACCCGTTCAGACCTTGAGGAAGGGGAGGAGAGCGGCAGGCTCTGCTCCCCTTCTCTTGCCCGGCAAGCCTGTACAATAGCTCCCATCCGAAGCAGGAGCAGACGCGGTGGAGGCAAGCAGCACGGGGCGGTCCCTGTTCGTAGGCATGGACCTAGGTGGGACAAAGACGCTGGCTGTCCTCACTGACGCTCACCTCGATGTGATTGGCCAGGAGACGGCGCCCACTCCGGCCGACAAGACCCCGGACGAAGTGGTCGCCACCATCGTCGACTTGGCCCAGGCGCTCGTCCGCCAGGCAGGGTTTCAGCCCGACCAACTGGCGGGGCTGGGGATTGCCTTCGCCGGCCTCTACGACGTTCACCGCGACGTGGTCGACACGGCCCCGAACCTGCCCGGCTGGGAAGGCTACCCCCTGCGCACAGAGTTGGAAGACAGGCTGGGTGTACCGACGGCGCTGGGAAATGACGTCAGCCTCGCGGCGCTGGCCGAGCACCGCCTTGGAGCCGGCCGAGGCGTCCGGGACATGCTGTTCGTTGCCGTGGGCACGGGCATCGGCGGCGGGCTGGTCCTGGGCGGACAGCTGTACCAGGGGAAGTCGGGCGTTGCAGGTGAGATCGGACACATGGCGTTGGAGTCGGACGGCCCGGTGTGCAACTGCGGGCGGACGGGGTGCCTGGAGGCGCTGGCATCAGGGACCGCCCTGCCCAGGCTGGCCCAGAGGCGCCTGGATAGCGGCCAAGCCTCCATCCTCACACAGCTCTGCGGCGGAAGCACGGAGACGATGACGGGCGAGATGGTCTTCGAGGCGGCGCGGCAGGGAGACCAACTGGCGAGTTCGGTGATAGCGGACGCGGCCCGGTCCCTGGGCGCCGGCCTCGCCAACCTGCTCAACCTGCTCAACCCGGATATGATCGTCATCGGAGGCGGCGTGGCTTCAGAGTGGACCAGCTACGTCGTCCCTGCCATCGAGCACATGGAGCGGACGACGTTCCCCCACGTGGTGAAGGACGTCTCCGTCGTGCCGTCCCAGCTTGGGGGACTGGCCTCTGCCCTGGGCGCAGTGGCCCTGGCGCAGGAGGGAAGCACGTCCTGAGAGCGACCGCCCCAAGGCTATGCCGCAGGGACCCCCTGGCCGTTGAGCAGCCGAGGGTCTCCGTACTATACTCGACTCCTTGGGACAGCCTGGGGGTGATACGTTGCAAGCTGTAGTCCTGGCCGGAGGCCTGGGGACTCGTCTCCACCCCCTGACAGCGACCACACCCAAACCCATGCTGCCCCTGTTGAACCGCCCCTTCCTTGAGTGCCTCCTCAGCCGCCTGCACGGGCACGGTGTTACCCACGGCCTCCTGACCCTCCACCACCATCCGGAGCAGATTCGGGAGCACTTCGGCGACGGCGCCTCCCTGGGCCTCGCCCTGGACTACCTCGTGGAGGAGCAGCCGCTGGGCACAGCGGGAGGGGTGAAGGCCCTGGAGGGACTCCTGACGGGCAGCTTCGTGGTGTGCAACGGCGACATCTTCACAGACTTGGACTTGTGCGCGGCGCTGGCCTTCCACCGCCGGAAGCGGGCGCAGGCTACCATCGTGCTCACGCGGGCCGATGACCCCACGGCCTTCGGCATGGTCGAGACGGACAAAGCGGGGCGGGTCCTCCGATTCGTGGAGAAGCCTGCACCGGAGCGGGTCACCACCCACTGGGTGAACGCCGGGACCTACATCCTGGAGCCGGA
The DNA here is from genome assembly GCA_965249315.1 of Dehalococcoidia bacterium. Taxonomy (GTDB): domain Bacteria; phylum Chloroflexota; class Dehalococcoidia; order Lucifugimonadales; family UBA1127; genus CBDBGD01. The sequence continues at coordinate 908,523 of OZ252225.1, forward strand.
TGTGCTCCGGTACGCTCCCGCGGGGAAGCCCTTCATGTTCGAGGGGGGGCTCTTCCCCCGGCTCCTGGAGGAGGGCGAAGCCGTCTACGCCTTCCCGTCCGACGCCTACTGGATCGACATGGGCACGCCTGCGGCCTACCTGAGTCTGCACGAGAACCTGCTGCGGGAGAGCGCAGGGGTCGAGCTCCTTGGTGACCCCGTGCGGCCGGGTCTCTGGGCCGGCCCCTCCTGCCACATCGCCGAGACGGCGACGCTTGAGCCGCCGCTGCTTCTGGGGCCAGGGTGCGAGATAGCCGCCAACGCCTGCCTTCGGGGGCCGCTGACCCTGGGCGAGGCGTGCACGATGGAGGCAGGCGTCAGCGCGACCAACGCGGTGGTGGGCCGGCACAGCCGACTCGGCCCCGGCGCCGTGGTGGAGGGCTGCATCCTCGGAGAGGGAGTGGTCCTGGGGCCAGGGGCCCGAGTCGCACCGGGGTGCATGCTCGGCGACGGCGCGCAGGTCCCGGCGGGCGTGGCCCTTCCGGCCGGCGCGACGCTGCTCCCAGGCGCAACGGCATGACCGCCCGACATCCTGTACCTGGATGCGAGGCCCCGGCGCCCACGAACCGAGCGTCGCCGTGCTGACGATCGAGGGCATCACAAGGCGGCTGGGCCGGGTCTACTTCGGCTGGTGGATCGTTGTCGCCGGCATCATCTTCCAGGGCCTCAGCGGGATGGTGTTCATGCACAGCGCCGGGGCCTACTTCGTCCTTCTGCGGGACCAGTTCCAGTGGAGCGGAACCGTCCTATCCGGCGCCTTCTCCCTCTCCCGCATCGAGAGCGGAATACTGGGGCCTCTTCAGGGCTTGCTCCTGGACAAGGTGGGCCCTAGGGCCGTGGCCCGCATCGGCATTCTGCTCTTCGCCCTGGGATTCGTCTTCATGAGCCGGATGGACTCGGTCCTCGAGTTCTACGGCGCCTTCGCCCTAATGGCCCTGGGCTCCGGGCTTGCAGGCTTTCTCACGCTCACCACCACCATAGTCAACTGGTTCGAGCGGCGACGCGCCCTGGCCGTGGGCCTGGCCACGGCGGGCATGGGACTGGGAGGCCTGGCCGCGCCGGGGATCGCCTGGGCCCTGACGACCTTCGGGTGGCGGGATACTGCGCTCTTCTCCGGCATCGCCATCGCCTTGGTGGGCCTCCCGCTGACCCAGCTCTACCGCCGCACCCCGGAGGAGTACGGCTACCAGATCGACGGCGGAGCGCCGCGCTCGCCGCGGGGGCGTGCGGCGCAGACCTCGCCCCAGCGCCGCTGGGGTGCGGACGTGCGGGCCTTCACCGCACGCGAGGCCATGCGGACCCAGGCGTTCTGGCTCATCTCCCTGGGACACGCCTCATCCCTGCTGGTGGTCTCAGCGATGATGGTCCACCTGATTCCCCACCTGGTGCAGAGCCTGGACTTCTCCGTGGAGGAAGCCGCGGGCGTGGTGGCGGTGCTCAACGTGATGATGATCGTGTGTCAGGTGATGGGGGGCTACGTGGGGGACCGGTTCAACAAGCTGAGAGTGGCGGCCGTTTGCATGCTGCTCCACAGCGTGGCGCTGCTCATCCTGGCCAACGCCACGGGCGCCGCCATGGCCTATCTCGCCGCGGGGATCCATGGCATGGCGTGGGGGCTCCGAGGGCCGCAGATGACCGCGGTCCGCGCCGAGTTCTTCGGCCGCACAGCCTTCGGCACCATCATGGGCTTCTCCAACCTCATCATCATGATGGGGATGGTGGCGGGCCCGCTGATCGCCGGCATCCTGGAGGACAACCGCGGGGACTATAGGTTCGCCTTCACGCTCCTCGCGACTATGACGGCGCTGGGGTCAGGCTTCTTCGCCTTTACCAGGCGTCCGGCAGTCCCCGCACGGCCCGCAGACGTCGCGACGACACCGTCGTAGCGGAGCGCACCTCGCGGCAGCGGCGCTAGCTCTCGGCCGCCCCCAGGGCCACGTAGCCCTGGGCCTCCAGGCCCTGGAACAGCCTCAGGATGTGGCGGGGCTCCAAGTCGAAGTCGAACTCGGCCCCGATGGCCTCCGCGATGTCGTTGACGCTCCGGCGCCCGTCGATGAAGTTCCACACCTCGTCTCCGATGATGCGCAGCGAGTCGAACTTCATCCTGGGGTCCCGGGCGTGCATCTCCTCAGACATCGCCACCAGCGTCGGATAGTCCGTGCCCGCCAGACCGGGAGCATCACGCTCTACCAGTCGCCGCGGGACCACCGTGCCGGGGGCGTACTCCTCCTGAGGCTCTGACTCCGGGAGCCAGCCGAGCACCTGCTCCACCCGCTCCTGGACCTCTCGTTGGACCTGCTCCTGGGTGGCCTTCAGCTCGGGGTGCTGCTGCCGCTCCCCGGAGGAGGTGAGGTTGAGGGTGGAGGCTACCGCCGCTTGGTCCCGCGCACCGAGGATCTGGACACGACGGCGCACGTGCCCCACCCGCGCATTGCCCCGGCCCTCCAGGGCGATGCGGCTCAGGCGGAGCTGGCTGCGGATTCCCACCTCCCGCATGATGGCCTGGGCGTCCGCCGGGCCCGCGCCGGCCAGCTCCAGGGCCGCGAGGGCGTTCACCAGCCCGCAGCGCCGGAACACCATGGGGTCCAGGTTGTCGGCGCTGAGGTAGTCCGTGTGGAAGTAGAGGTCCGGCCAGGACATGAACAGCGGCGCGGGGATGCCGAAGGCGGGGTAGTACTTGTTGTCGCTCCAGGGGGTGTATGGCAGATCGATGAGGTTGACCAGGGGAATCACATCGTCGGTGCTGAACACCCAGCGGGTCTCCCGCGGGGCGGACTCGATGAGGCCGACGAAGTAGTCGTTGACGAAGGTGGGCACCGAGTCCGGCGAGTGGTAGTAGAGCAGGGCGGAGACCAGCTTTCGCTGGTCGTGGCCCACGCTGTCCAGGGCAATGGCGGCGATCGTCCGGTCCGCGTCCTGTCGATGGTGGTGGATGTAGTGCTTGGTGCCGTGGCCCTCCACGTTTATCAGGAAGCGTATGCTCCGTCTGGGCCGGGGCACCCGACCCTCTGCGATCAGTTCGGCGATGGTCCGGGCAATCTCCACCTGCAACGCCGGACCCGCGGCGCAGTTGGCCCCGGGCTTGGTCCCCGCCGTGGAGTGCGAGACGAACAGCACGGACTCCTCCGCCCTGTCGGTGCCCGTGATCTCGGCGAAGAGGTTCTGCGCCTCCCCGGCAAAGGTCCGCGCGTCGATGCGCGCCCAGACGACCGCTCGGCCCTCGCGGGCCAGGGCCGCCAGCGTCTCGCCGGCGTGGTAGTTCACCGCAAAGGCCCATGCGCTGGGGCGGTTGCTGGGCATTCGCAGAAGCTGGACGGGGTCCGGCAGCGACTCACGGGTGCGGAAGGGGGCCGTCTGGTAGAGGAGGTAGTCGGTGATGATGCCCGCGGCCCCGCGCTCCATGGCCAGGTTGGCGGCGTGGGCGAAGCCGTTGGGACGCACCGAACTTCGAATCAGGGCCGCCTTCCCGCGGAGGTCGATCCCCTCGTAGTCCTCGGGGCGCTCGCCCGTGCCCACGTCGACCACCTCCACCACGACGCCCTCCTCAGGCGTGGCGGGAGTCCACCACGGGAGGCAGGAGGGAGCGTCCTCGTAGGAGGTCAACAGCTTGCCCGCAGGCGAGTCCACTCGCAGCTCGGCGCTGATGGGCTCCCAGGCCAGGGGCATGCTCTGGCTGAGCATCTTTGTCTCGCCGTCCAGGGGATACCGCTCCACCCAGACGCGGTCCAAGCCGCTGGTCCGGAAGCGCTCTGCGACGTAGTCCGTCGCCCGGTGGTAGCCCGAAGCGCCGGGAGAGCGATAGTAGCGGGTGATCTCCGTGGCGGTCTCCAGGGCCCGGTCCCCTGACAGCTCCGTTGCCAGCATGCCTGCAAGTGTTCGACGTTCCATAGCAATCTACCTCGGTTCTACGAATGTGAGGGTGCGCTGGGGGTTCTCGACCACCAGCGTGTGAATCTGCTCCTCCGTGACTCCCTGGGCCCGCAAGAAGGGCAGAAACTTCTCCAGGATGAACGTGTAGCCCGTCCCGCCATAGGTCTTGAGATCGATCTTGGTGTAGACGTCCTGGGCGAGGAGGATGCGGTCCCCATAGCCCGCTTCGATGAGCTTGGGCACAGCCTCGCCCACCAGGATGGTGGTGGAGCCCTGGGGTTTGGTGGGGCCGGGGCCGCGCACCGGCGGGATGCGGGAGATGGGAGCGCCCACCCGTCCCAGTAGGTCGAACTGGACGTAGCAGCCAAGCTGGAGCTGCTCGATGAGGAAGGGGATGTCGTCGGCGTAGCCGTCGCTGTGGCCGAAGATGACGCGGTCCATGTTCACGCCCTCTTCGCCCAGCATCGCGGCCACCTGGAGACGCTCCCGGTCGGTGCCGCCGTAGTGCAGGGAGATTGCAGCGCCCGTGGCCAGGCTGGCCCACGCCGACGCCTTCAGGCTCTTGACCTCGTTGGGGGTCAGGGGCCCGCCGTTGATCCCCACCTCGCCGATGATGCCCGACCGCACCCCCGTCTCGCCCACGCCCACCGTGATGTCCCGGATGATCTCATCCGCCAAGTCCTCCGCGGTGCGCTGGTCCATGTCCGGGGGATGGGAGCCCTTGGCGTACCAGCCCGACCCCATGACAATGTTGACGCCGGTGACTGTGGCCACGTAACGCAGGGCCACCGGGTCGCGGCCGATGCCGATGCTCGTGACGTCGACGATTGCGCCGCCACCCCAGCTCTTGAAGTCGAGCACCTCCTTCACGGCCACGTCGACGTCCGCCAGGAGCCAGTTGTCCTTGTTGAGAACGCCGTTCTCTCGGACCAGGTGGACGTTCTCCAGGGTCAGCTTCTGGTCCCAGAAGGCGACCTCCGTTGCGGGCGTATTGTACGCGGGGCCCGCGGTCAGCCCCCTGGTGAAGTCGATGAAGATGTGCTCGTGCATGACCGTCATGCCCAGGGCCGCGGGGTCGACGGGCCCGGTGACGGTCATGGCCCTTCCAGTCATTCCCTCGATCGCGGGGCTGTGCGGAACCGTGCTCATGCCTGGTACCTCCTGCTCAGGCCTCATGTTATACCGAAGGGCGGCGCCATGCAAAGCCGCGACGCGGAGTCCGCAGCAGCGGGATGCCCTCACCGGCCAAGGCCCCTGTTTTCGTCGGAACGAGAGGGGCTACGCCCCTTCGGCATAAGCGCGTAGGAGGTGGATGTGGGACAGCTCGCACTCCACCAGCCCGCCCACGGTCTCCGTGCCGTCGATGACCAGGTGCTCGTTGGCGCCGCCTCCAGCGCCGCCGCCGAGCCCGACGCTGCGTATCACGGGCAGCCCCAGGTCGGTGGCGTAGATCGACCAAGGGCCGCCGCCCCCGCTGCCGGGCACGGTGACCACGGGCACATCCATCTCCTGGAAGGCGCGGCGGACGGACCGCACCAGCTCCGAGTCCGGGTCCGTGGTGGAGGGGTCGTAGGCGCCCATGGCCGTGAACTCCACGTCCTGGTAGCCCTGCGCGTCAAGGTGCTCTCGAATGCGCCGGATCGCCTCCTGCACCTTGTAGCCGCGGGGCACCCGGATGTCGAAGAGGGCCGAGGCCTCGTTGGGGAGGCTGAAGGGCAGCGTGCCTGGGCCGGTGAAGCCGCTGCGAAGGCCGTTGATGTTGAGGCTGGGGCCGTAGAAGAAGTTCATGACCGTCTCTTCGTCGCCCAGGTCCCCGAGGGGGGCCGGCGCTGCCGCCACGCCTGGGAGCACCTGGTTCCACGGCCCGGGTGACGGGAAGGCGGCCCGTCGCTCCTCCTCCGTGGGAGGCACCACGTCGTCGTAGTAGCCGGGCACGGCGATGCGACCCCCGCCCGGCTCCATGAGGGACGCCAGCGCATGGACCAGCCGCCACGCGGGGCTGTCCACGACGGACGCGGTCATGCCGTGTAGGGGCGCGGCCTGCGGCCCTCTGCCCCATCGTGCGCCGGTGGCCACCATCTCAGCGTAGATCATCCCCTTGTAGCCCAGGGTCAGCGTAACTCGCCCCGCAGCGTCCTGGTTCGCGCCGGGGCTGAGGCTGGCCGTCGCCGTGGCGAGGCGGTCCCGGTACTTCGCGTACATGCCCCGGAAGTTGGGGCTGCCCAGGATCTCGTCGCCTTCTAGGAGCGTCAGCACGTTCACCGGAAGGGTCCCCTCAACTGCGAGGAGCGCCTCAAGGGCGTTCAGCCAGGCGACGTACCCGCCCTTGCTCATCGCGCCCCGGCCCATGACGACCTGGCCGTAGGGGCCCGCCGACGTCAGCGCACCGGAGTAGGGCGGATGCTCCCACGTCTCGTTGGGCAGCACCGGGCGCGTGTCGAAGTTGTTGTAGACGATGATGGTCTTGGGCGCCCCTGCATCGTAGGCGGCCCACAGGCCGGGCAGGCCGTCGGTGGTGACCACCTCCGCCTCCTGGAACCCCGCCTCGCGGTGGAACTCCACGAGCAGGTCGGCACACTCAACCACGCCCAGGTCCTCCGATGAGACGCTGGGCTGCTGCACCGCCCGCTGGATGCGGGCCACGTGGCGCGCTTTGTTGTCCTCTAGGTAGGCCCGGACCTTCTCCAATCCCATTCCAACGCGCATGTTTACCTCCTAAAACTTCTAGAGTACCGGCGGCGGAATCAGGGCGCCCTTCTGCATCACCAGCCGCATGGAGCGCAGGGCGCGGATGTCCTCGTGAGGGTCGCTGTCCACGACGATGAGGTCCGCCTCCTTGCCCGGCTCGACGGTGCCCACCAGGTGGTCCAGGCCGACGGCGCGCGCCGCCACGGACGTTGCGGAGCGGACCACGTCGGCGGGGCTCATGCCCGCCTGGACCTGCAGCTCCAGACCGAGGCAGTAGTCCCCGAAGGTCTGGATGGCGTCGGTGCCCGCAACGATGGGGACGTTCCACTCCGACCAGAGCCTGCCGACGAACTCCACCTGGGACTCGCACTTGGCGTGGACGGACTCCAGGCGCCGCTCTTGCGCCGGGGTCAGGGCCTGCCCCTGCTCGCGCAAGGCCAGCAGCTTCTCTCGGCCGCGATAGCCCGTCTGCACCGTTGGGCTGATCATAACGCCCTGCTGGGCTATGCGCTCGGCGACGCGCGGGTCGAAGAGATAGGAGCCGTCCGGCTCGATGAAGCCCGCGTGCTCGATGGCGTCGACGCCTGCGTCAAGGGCGTTGACGATGCTCTGGGTGGCCAGGCAGTGGGCGGTGGTGAGCTTGCCCAGGCCGTGGGCTTCGTCGATGATGGCCCGCAGCTCGTCCACGCTGTAGGAGGGCAGGCGGTTGTCGGTGCCGGCGGTGCCACCGCCGGAGGCCATGATCTTGATGAAGTCGGCTCCGTCACGGACGAGCTCCCGCACGGCCTTCCGCACGCCCTCCACGCCGTCCGCCTCCTGATTGCACCACCAGAAGTGGCCCCCGGTCATCGTCACCGGGCGGCCGCTGAGGAGCAGACGTGGGGCCAGCACGAGGCCCTGCCGAGCGCCGCGACGGAGGTCGAAGGTGACCTGGTTGCGAGCGCCGCAGTCCCGCAGGGCCGTGACCCCGACGCTCAGGTGGACGTGCGCGTTGCGGGCGGCGCGCAGCAGCATCACCTCGTCGGAGTCGTTCTCGATGACCTGCTCGTAGCTGCGCTCGCCGGCACCGAACATGAGGTGCGTGTGCGCGTCGATGAGGCCGGGCAGCAGGTAGCCGTCGCGACAGTCCAGCTCCCGCACGTCGGGCCCCCGTGGCACGTCGACGGCCTGCTCCGGGCCTGCGGCTACGATGCGATCGCCCTGGACGACGACGACGGCGTTGGGGACAGGTGCGGCCTCGGTGCCGTCCAGGAGGGCTTTGGCCCGTATGACTGTGGTCTGCTCGTTGCTCATGTCGTCCCCCTTCGTCCTGTGTCGATGGTCTCCCCTACATTGTGTGGGCCCACCCGGCGGCACTGCCGCCTTTGCTTCACGATGATTATAGCCCGTAGGCCTCCAGGAATCGCAGCCAGAACTCGCTGATGGTGGGGAAGGCGGGAACGGCGTGCCACAGCTGGTCCAGGGTGACCTCCCCGACGATCGCGATGGTGGCGGCGTGGAGCATCTCCCCCGCGCCGGGGCCGACGAACGTGGCCCCTACGATGACCCGCCTGTCCTCGTCGATGACGAGCTGGCAGTTGCCGCGAACGCCCTCCCCCGTGGTCACCGCGCCGCCGCTCGCGCCAAAGGGGTGAGCGACGGCACGCACGCGCACGCCCCGGTCCCGGGCCTGCTGCTCGGTGAGGCCCACCGCGGCGACCTGGGGGTCCGTGAAAACCACTCGGGGCGCGCCCGCGTTATCGGCCCAGGCGGCAACGTCCTTGCCGAGAATGACGTCGCCGGCAAGGCGGGCCTGGTACTTGCCCATGTGGGTCAGCGGGTTGCGCCCGTTGACATCGCCGACGGCGTAGAGCCAGCCGCCAGGGACGTCCACGGCCCGGAGCTGGTCGTCGACGCGGACCGGCCTACCGGGCTCCAGCCCCACGGTCTCCACGCCCACGTCCACGGTGCCGGGCCTGCGTCCAACCGCCACCAGAAGCTCCTGGGCGGTCAGGTCCGTCCCGTCCGCCAGGGTGGCCGTGACGTGGCCGTTGCGCTGCACGCTGACCATGGTGGTCCCCGTGTAGATGCGGATACCCAGCTTTCCGAAGGCGTCGGCCACGAGGCGGCTGGCGAAAGGCTCCTCCCTGGGGATGAGGCGGTCGCCGGACACGACGACCGTCACCTCCTCAGCGCCCAGGGTCCGCCACGCCTGGGCCATCTCGACCCCCACGGGGCCACCACCGAGTACGAGCAGGCTCTGCGGGACCTCCTTCGCGGCAGTGGCCTTGCGGCTGTCCCAGGGCGCCGCGTCCTGCAGGCCGTCGATGGGGGGCATGGCCGCTGTGCTCCCGGTTGCCAGGACGACGGCGACGCGAGCGCTGAGCGTCCGACGGACGCCATCGCTACCCTCCACCTCCACGCTTCGCTCCCCGGTCAGTCTGCCGCGCCCGCGAATCAGGTCAACGTTCACCGATTCGAGCCACTTGACCTGTCCCGTGTCGTCGTAGTTGCTGGCCGCGGCGTCCCGGCGCTTCAGCGTCTCCTGCGCGTCGACGCCGCCGGTAACGGCGGAGCGAGCGCCGGGCACGCGGTTGACGGCGGCCAGCACCTCGCCGGGCCGCAACAGGGCCTTGCTGGGCATGCAGGCCCAGTAGGAGCACTCGCCACCGACGAGCTCCGGCTCGACGACGACCGCGCTCATACCGCCTGCGGAGACCCGCCCGGCCACGTTCTCCCCGGCCGAGCCGCCTCCAAGGACGACGACGTCGTACTCATCCTGCATAGCGCCTCCACAGTGCTGGCTGGCTTCGTCCTGCGTAGTTGTAGGGCGGTGAACCGAGCCCTAGTCCTCGTCTTCCAGCGTCGAGGTGTCGCCCACGGGGAGGCCCAACTCCTGGGCCTTGAGCAGCCGCCGCATGATCTTGCCGCTGCGCGTCTTGGGCAGCGAGGGGCGGAACTCCACGTCCCTGGGAGCGATGCTCTGGAGCCGGCTGCGTCCAAACCTGATCAGCTCGCGGCGCAGCTCCTCCGTGGCCGTATAGTCGTCCTTCAAGCTGACGAAGGCTTTGACCACCTCCATAGCCAGGGGGTCCGGCACGCCGATGACCGCAGCCTCCGCCACGGCGGGGTGCTCGATGAGCATGCTCTCCACTTCGAAGGGGCCAACCAGGTGGCCCGCGGTGTTGATCACGTCGTCGACGCGGCCCACGAACCAGAAGTAGCCGTCCTCATCCATGCGGGCCTGGTCTCCGGTGATGTACCAGCCCTTGCGAAAGCGGGAGTTGTAGAGCTCCGTGTTGCCCCAGTAGCCCTGGAACATGGAGGGCCAGCCCGGCCGGACAGCCAGACTCCCCTCCTGGCCCGGCGGGAGGGGGTTGTAGTCGTCGTCCAGGATGGCGGGATGCACGCCCGGCAGGGGGCGGCCCATGGAGCCGGGCCGCACGTCCATGGAGGCGTAGTTGGCGATGAGGATTGCGCCCGTCTCGGTCTGCCACCAGTTGTCGTGGATGGCCTGGTCGAAGACCTTGTTGCCCCACACCACCGCCTCGGGGTTCAGGGGCTCCCCCACGCTGTTGATGTGGCGCAGGGTGGAGAGGTCGGAGCGGCCGGGCAGCGCATCTCCAGCCTTCATCAGCATGCGAATGGCCGTGGGCGCCGTGTACCACACGGTGACCTTGTGCTTCTCGACCTGCCGGTACCATGCGCCTGCGCCAAACCCGCCCTCGTATATGAGCTGGGTGACGCCGTTGGACCACGGTGCGAACATGCCGTAGGAGGTGCCCGTGACCCAACCGGGGTCGGCGGTGCACCAATAGATGTCGTCCTCCTGGAGGTCGAGCACCCACTTCCCCGTCGCATACTGCTGCACGATGGCCAGGTGGCGGTGGACCGCGCCCTTGGGCTTGCCCGTGGTGCCGGAGGTGTAGTGCATGATGGAGTAGTCGTTCATGGACGTTGCCGCCGTCTCATGCTCCACCGAGACGGACGCCATGAGCTCCTCGTAGCTCAGGTCGCCGGAGATCAAGGGCTCCTGTGAGCGGCCCAGCTTGTTGACGACGATGATGTGCTTCAACGCCGGCAAGTCGGGCAGGATGTCCTGGATGCGCCGCCGCAGGTCCGGCTGGGTGACCAGCGCAACGGCGCCGCTGTCCTGCAAGCGGTCGCGCACGGGGTCTGCGCCAAAGGCGGAGAAGAGGGGCCCGACGACGGCGCCCACCTTGAGTGCGCCGAAGAGCGCGAAGTAGAGCTCCGGCACGCGCTCCATGAACAGAAAGACCCGGTCGCCCTTCCCGACGCCCAGGCCCTCAAGGACGTTGGCGAACTGATTGCTCCGATCGCGGAGTTCGGCGAAGGTGTAGCTCTCCTCCTCGCCGTTCTTGCCCTCCCAGATGAGGGCGGCCTTGTCCGCACGGGTACCCTGGCAATGGCGGTCGATGCACTCGTGGGCCTTGTTGAGATGGCCGCCGGGCAGCCAGTCCAACTCGTCGTAGACGCTCTCCCAACGGAAGCCCTCGCGGGCGGCCTCAACGTCGGCGAGGTTGGGCCGAACGGGCATCTGGTCCACTGCGGGCTTTGCGATAACCGGATACTCCATGCTCCCCTCCTCCGACCCGGTGGTATCGCAGGACAATCGCCGGGCACCCTAAATCTACTTGGGCACGCGGTGGGCGTCAACCGGACGCATGCGAGCAGAGGCAGCGTTCCTAGACAAGGTGCGACAGACCCGGTATTATGCCGCCATACGAGAGCCATAGGGCCCTGATTCGAGTCTCGCAGGGCCCGGGACGCCACTCTTCAGGGAGGGACTGGGATGACCGAAGAAGCCACCAAACCCACCGGCTACAGCGGCCACGCCTACTTCAGCATCGACGACCTGGCTGCCATGCAGCCCGGCCTCGCTCGCATCATGCCCGAGATCGGGCAGCGCTACTGGAAGCTCTACTACGCGGCCAAGGCGAGCAACTGGCCACTGGCCAAGTTCCAGCTCGGGGAGATCGAGGAGCTCATGGAGTTCGGCTCGGTCACGCGCCCCAAGTACGCCGAGGGCCTGGAAACCTTCGTCCGGGAGGACCTGGGCACGATGAAGTCCGCCATCGAGAAGAAGGACTGGGAGAGCTTCGAATCGGCCTACGATCAGGGCGTCCGCAACGCCAACGACTACCACAAGTCCTTCAAGAAGGGGATGATCGTCTGGAAGCTGCCGGAGTCCGCGCCGCAGGACCTGGACCTGACGCCCATCGAGGGTGAGTAGGGGCGGCAGACGCCCCCAACCGCTGCGCAGCGGAGCACGAGGGCGCGCGGGCATCCACCAGAGGCTCTGGTAGGCCCGTTCGCCCTCGCTGTGTTTCCGGGGCTGCGCCCCTACCTCCGCCCCCTCTCCTAGAGAGAGCGTGCGCTGACCACGCAGCCCTACGCGCCGCCGCGAAGCCGCGGGTCCAGCAGGTCTCGCAGCGCGTCCCCCAGCAGGTTGACGCCGAACACCGTCGCTGAGAGGGCGATCCCCGGCGCTAGGGCCATCCACGGCGCGGTCTTGAAGTAGTCTCGCGCGGGGCCCGCGAGCATGCTGCCCCAGGAGGGTGTCGGCTGCTGGACGCCCACCCCCAGGAAGCTCAGCGACGCCTCGGCGACAATGGCCGCTCCCAGAGCGGCCGTGGAAACGACCAGGAAGGCCGCCACGCACTGCGGGAGCACGTGGAAGAGCAGCACCCGCGCCGGTGCACAGCCGACGGCCCGCGCCGCCTCCACGTAGGGGGTGACCGCGACGGCCATCGCCTGGGCCCGGACGACGCGCGCGACCCACGGCATCTGGGCCACACCCAGGGCCAGGATAACGCTCTCGGCCGACGGGCCCCGGGCGGCGACGATGGCCAGCGCGAGGATGAGGGTGGGAAACGCCAGCAGCGCGTCCATCAGCCGCTGCAACGTCCCGTCGATGACGCCGCCGCCGTAGTAGCCGCTGACAAGCCCCACACCCGCGCCGACGGAAGCGCCCAGGGCCACGGACAGGAGCCCCACGGCCAGGGAGAGGCGGGCGCCGTAGGCCACCCGGCTGAAGACGTCCCGCCCCAGGTTGTCCGTCCCCAGGGGATGCTGCAGGCTCGGCGGGGCCAGGGCCGCGTCGGCGTCGATGGCCCGGGGGTTCGCCGTGACCAGCAGCGGCGCGGCCAGGGCGAGAACCGCAACCAAGAGCAGTAGGCCGCCGCCCATCGCCCCCAGGGGCTTCCTTCGCACTGTACGCATCAGCGAGCCGGCGTGCCGGGCGAGGCCCCTCCACGCCACGGCCCGCTGGCCGGCAGCACACGCGGCCCCGGCCGCGTCACCCGACACGGATGCGTGGGTCCAGCCATGCATACGCGGCATCCACGGTGAGATTGATCAGGAGCACCGCCAGGGTGAACAGGAGCACCACCGACTGCACGACCACGTAGTCGCGCTGTCGCACGCCGTCCAGGAGATAGAGGCCCAGGCCCGGCAGGGCGAAGACCTGCTCCATGATGATGGCGCCGGTGACGAGGGTTGCGAGCAGCAGGCCGACGACGGTGACGACGGGGAGCAGGGCGTTACTCAGCGCGTGACGCCGGACGACAGCCGCCTCCGGGAGGCCCTTGGCCCGGGCCGTTCGAATGTAGTCCTGGCGCAAAACCTCCAGCAGCGAGGAGCGGGTCATTCGGGCGACGATTGCACCGCCGGAGTAGCCGAGCACAAGGGCGGGCCACAGGAGCTGCGACAGGTTCGCCAGCGGGTCCTGGAAGAGGCCCACGTACTCGACCGGCGGGGTCCAGGCGAAGAAGAAGAGTCCGGCCAGGAGCACAAGGGTGGCAAGCCAGAAGTGGGGGAGCGAGATGCCCCCCAGGGCCAGCACCCGGACCACGTAGTCGCCCCAGGTGTCCTGTCGCAGGGCGGAGAAGAGGCCCGCAGGCAGTCCCACAAGCAGCGCCACTAGGGTGGCCAGAGCCGCCAGCTCCACGGTGACGGGCAGCTTCCGTGCGACGTCGCCCCAGACGTCGCGTCCCGAGACCAGGGAGCGGCCCATGTCCAGCGTCAGCACGTCGCCCAGCCAGCGTCCGTACTGGAGGGGCCAGGGGGCGTCCAGCCCCAGGGAAGCGCGAAGTTGGCCCAGCTCTTCCTGGGCTACGCTCGTGGAAGCTTCGCTGGGGCCTCCCCCCACGACCATGAGGATGGCTGCGTCGCCAGGCAGGACCCGCAGGGCCAGGAACGTCAGCAGGGATACCAGCGCAAGCGTTGGGAGCAGGTGTAGGAGCCGGTGACCGAGGTAGCGCAGCATCCCCGTGTTCCTTTCCAGGATGGTAGGGGCTATTCTATGGGATGGGCGAGGGAGGGGAAACGGCCAAGCCTTGGTAGTCCCCTCCAGAGGTCTCCCTGGAGAGAGAAGGTTAGAATGAGGATCACATCCTGCATCCCCCCGAGGAGGTCCCATGGCATTTGAGTTGGTCTGCACAGCCTGCGGCGCCCGGTACGACAACTCCCGCTATCGTGTCTCTTGCGAGACCTGCGAAGGGCTGTTGGACGTGGAGTACGACGCGCCGGCCGGCGAGGGCGCCTGGGGCGCGCCGGGCGCTACGGGCCTCGCCCGGTACGCACGCATGCTCCCCATCACGTCCGTGTCGGACCTGGTGACGCTGGGCGAGGGAGATACGCCGCTTCTTCGCCTGGAGCGGCTGGGCAGCACGCTGGGCGTGGACCTCTACGTCAAGCTGGAGTACCTGAACCCCACGGGCTCCTTCAAGGACCGCGGCAACGCCGTCCAGGTCACGGTGCTGCGCGAGACGGGGGTCGACACCGTGGTGGACTCCACAACGGGGAACGCCGGCCACTCCACCGCCGCCTACTGCGCGCGGGCCGGCATCCGCTACATCGGCTTCTCGGAGAAGGGGGCGCGGGACTTCAAGCTGCAGGCCGCGGCCTACCACGGAACAGAGCTGCACCCGGTGGGAGGAAGCAAGGACGGCCGGCGCGAGGCGGCCCTGAGGTACAGCCAGGACACGGGGGTCGTCTTCATGGACTACGGCCGAAACGCCTACTTCATCGAGGGCGAGAAGACGCTGTCCTATGAGATCGCGGAGCAGATGGACCCGCTGCCCGACCACGTCGTGGCGGCCTCTGGGAACGGCTCGATTCTCCTGGGGATGTGGCGAGGCTTCCAAGACCTGCGGGAGAGCGGCCGGGTCCAACACCTGCCCCGCTTCCACGCAGCGCAGTCGGAGGCGTTTCAGCCCATGGTTGCCGCGTACCACGGTCGGGACTGGGCGCCACAGCCCGGCGCCACGAGCGTGGCCATCGGCGTCACCATCGCTGCGCCGCCGCGCCTGGACACGGTGGTCCGCATCTGCAGGGAGTCGGGGGGTCTGGCCGTCGCCGTGCCCGACGAGGAGATCCTGGCGTGGCAGGAGCGCCTGGCTAGCCAGGAAGGCATCCTGGTCGAGGCCACTTCCGCCCTTGGCCTCGGGGCAGTGAAGACCCTGGTCTCCCAGGGCGCAATCGCAGAGGGAGAGCGGGTGCTGGTGCCCCTCACGGGCTTCGGCATGAAGGAGCCGCTCCCGGTGAGCCTGGAAGGCTGAGGCCGGCGATGCCTACCTTTCCCCATCGTTTCCTGGAGGGTCTCGCGACCCACGTGCTTCGCGCCGCGGGGGCTTCGGAAGAGGAGGCGCGGCTGGTAGCGGACCGGTGCGTCCAGGCGAACCTGGTCGGCCACGACTCGCACGGCGTCATCCAGATACCCACCTACGTGGAACGCATCGGGTTGGGGCACATCGTTCCGGGCGCGCCGATGGAGGTGCTGGACGAGACGCCGACGACGGCCCGCGTCGACGGCCACTGGGGCTTCGGCTTCGTCGTGTCCACTCGGGCCACGGAGATGGCCATTCGCAAGGCGAAGGAGAGCCGCGTCGCCGCGATGACCGTCACCCGACAGGGACACGTGGGCCGCCTGGCCGAGTACACGCAGATGGCCGCCCGCGAGGGGATGATGGGGCTGATGACCGCGGACTCTGGCCGCGGGCCCAAGAGCGTGGCGCCCTACGGCGGCCGGGTGCCCCGCTTGGGAACCAACCCCCTGTGCATCTCGCTGCCCAGCAACCTCGAGGGCCCCTTCACCCTCGACATGGCCACCTCCGCCGTGGCCGAAGGCAAGGTCTCGCTGGCTCGGGCCCGCGGAGAGTCGATTCCGCCGGGGTGGGTCGTGGACGCTGAGGGACGCCCCACCACGGACCCTCACGCGCTCCTGCAGGGCGGCTCGCTGCTCCCCCTGGGCGGCGACCAGGGACACAAGGGGTACGGCCTGGGCGCCGTAATCGAGGTCCTGTCCGGGGTCCTGACGGGCCTGGGCTTCGGCGTCTCCGACGGGTTCCACAACGACGGCTGCTTCCTGCTGGTGGTGGACGTGAGTGCCTTCCGGCCCGCGGAGGCGTTCAAGCAAGAGGTGACGGAGTTCGCCGAGTACCTGACGGCCACGCCACCCGCGTCGGGCTTCGGCCGCGTCTACTACCCTGGCGAGGTGGAGCACCTCACGGCCCAGGAGCGGCGGCGCACCGGCATCACGCTGGAGGAGGGCACGTGGGACCGCCTGCAGGCGCTTGTCCGAGAGTACGGACTGGAGGGACAGGTGGGCGAGCCCTAGGCAGCCACGCTGCAGACGACAGCGCTTGTTCGGTCATAGAATGCCTTCCATCCGTGCGAGGATGGGGTGTTCGGCCAGCCAAGCAACGATGACCGCAACATTCTGCATCGCGTCCGGGATATTGGCCTCATACACGTCCATGGCGGCGTGGTCCGCCATGTCGGAGATGCCCCGCACTTCTACGTAGGGGACGTCCGAGAAGGCTGCGGCCCTTGCTCCTCCAGCGCCCTCCCACGCAACCGCGAACGCGCCGGTACGGGCGTGGAGCGCACTTGCCCGAACCGGGTCGACGATGGCTTCGTCGCCGCTGGCGACCGGCGCGAAGTGCACCTGGAAGGGCGCCTGCAAGCCTTCCGTCATCTGCCGGAGGGCGGCAACGTGCGGCGGTGAGCCATCAAACGAGGGTGGCCGTGCGAAGTTCGGGTTGAAGTCGTGCTCCACCGTGGCTGTGCCGACCACGACGTCTCCGACGCCCGCCCGGTCCGCCAGGGCTCCCGCCACACCTGCGCAGACCACCAGATCGACCGCCGGCAGACGGTCCAGCAGGTGGCCGGTGGTCACCGCGTACTGGACCTTGCCCAACCCTCCTCGTGCCAGGGTTACGCCCGCGGCCCGGCACTCGTGCACCTGAGCCCTCCCCACGGCACGCTTCTCAGGACTCCCCCAGCGCTGCTCGAACACCCTCGCGAGGCTGCTGAATTCTTCACGTATGGGCGTGACCACCAGCATCGCCATGGCGCCCCCCTCACTCACGCAGCCAGACGTCGTCCATGCGGTACTGGTTGTAGAGCATGTAGTCGAGGGCGCGCCAGCCACCCACCTCCTTGCGGGCGCCGTACAGGTAGATGCTGTAGTGGCCGACGACTCCGGGGACCACCTCTTCGAGGAGAAGGCGCTCCGCCTGCCGGGAGAGATCGCGGCGGCGGTCCGGGTCCAGCTCGCGGCGCTGGGCCTCCAGCAGCGCGTCCACCGCGTCGTGCGTGGGGTAGTGGAGGAAGTTGGGCCCCTGGCTGTGGAAGGGGGCGTAGAGGACGCGAGTGGGATCGACCAAGTTGAAGGCGTTGCCGCCGATGCGGACGTCGAACTCCCCCCGAAGCATGCTCTGAATGCTGGCGGCGAACTCCACCGTCTCCACGTCCACGTCCAGGCCAAGCCGCTGCCACTGGTCCTGGAGGAAGAGGGCCGCATCGACCCAGAGGGGGACGTCGCCGCGAACGGTCACGGACGTCTGGAACCCGTCCGCCAGGCCGGCCTGCTCCAGCAGCTGTCGGGCGAGCGCCAAGTCCTGCGCCTTCGGCTGGCGGTAGCCTGCCAGGGCCTGTAGCTCGTCGTCGGGCAGCGCGAAGGGTGCGCCGGGCGGGCTGAGCCCTCCGAGGACGCCCGTGCCCTCGGGGCCGCCCGTGACGACGCGGAGGTAACCGGAGCGGTCCACCGCGAGGCTCAGGGCCTGGCGGACGCGGGGGTCGTCGAACGGGGGACGGGCGGCGTTGAAGAGGCCGCCGAGCCAGAAGGGCCCCCGCACCCGCTCCACGACGATGTCTTCGGCATAGTCGCTGCGCGCCTCCGCCGCCTGGGCGGCCGTCAGGCTGGGGCTGCCGTGGGCGGACATGTGCACCCGCCCGGTGACCAGGGCGCTGAACCGCGTCATGGGGTCTCGGATGATGAGGAAGTCGATGCCGTCCAGGTAGGGCTTCTCCGCGTCCCAGTAGTCCGGGTTGCGGCGCACACGGAAGGCCACGCCCGGCTCGTAGCTGTCGAAGACGAAGGGGCCCGTGCCCACCAGCGCCTCTGGGCTCGTGCGCAGGCCTCGGGGGTCCTCCGCCGTCTCACGCTCCATGACGTGCTTGGAGACGACCATGTAGTGGCCGCCTGCGAAGCTCCGGAGGAGGCTTTCCGTGGCGAACTCGGTGTTGAAGCGCACCGTGGCCGGGTCCGGCGCCTCGATGCCGGCGACGTGGAGGAAGGGGGAGCGCTCGCTGCTGAACAGGCCCTGCGGGGGATCGATGACCCGCTCGAAATGGGCCTTCACGTCGGCCGAGGTGAAGGGTTCGCCGTCGTGCCAGGCTACGTCGCTGCGAAGGGTGAAGGTCAGCTGGCGACCGTCGGGGGTGAGCTCCCAGCTTTCGGCCAGCTCGGGCGTCAGCGCCTCGCCGCCCTGCGGGTCGAAGCGCAGGAGCTGGGAGTAGACGGGGGCGATGAGGAAGACGGTGTTGATGGAGCTGTCCTGGACGGGGTCGAAGCCCGCGGGGTCTGTGGGGTGGGTGCGCTTCAGGATGCCGCCGGAGCGAGGCTCCGAGGGTGCGGCAACCTCCGTGGCGGCGGGGGAGGGCGACGCCGCGACCGGAGCAGGCGCGGTGGGCTCGGGCTCCGGGTCTGCGCAGGCGGCCAGCGCCAAGAGAGCCCCCACGAGGAGACCCCCCACGAGCGCGACGGACCTCCCCATGCTCTTTCGCTCCCATGCCCGCAGATTCCAGCGGCAACGCTCCGTGCTGAGTATTCTAGCGCATCGGCGGAGAGGGCAAACGGGGCGGCATGCCCCGGCTCTCTCCTCTGGGAGAGGGGCACGGCGCGCTTTGACGCTCTCTCGGGCAGGGCCGTATCATTGATGCAGCCTGTCTGGAAGCGGGGCAACGTGCTGGCCAAGACTCTTTCCTGCGCGGTGGTGGGCCTGGAAGGGCGCACCGTGGCGGTCGAGGTAGACATCTCCTCCGGCCTACCCGCGTTTCACATCGTGGGCCTGGCGGACAAGGCGGTCCAGGAGGCCCGGGAGCGGGTTAGAGCAGCGATCCGCAACTCCGGCTGCGAGTTCCCGATGCGTCGCATTACAGTGAGTCTTGCCCCCGCCAACCTCAAGAAGGAGGGCCCCGCGTACGACCTGCCCATCGCCATGGGCATTCTGGTGAGCTCGGGCCAGATCGAGGCTGATCTCTCGCAGACAGTGTTCTTGGGAGAGCTCTCCCTGGACGGCAGCCTGCGCCACACGGCGGGCATCCTTCCGATGGTGGCCCTGGCCAGGGACGAGGGGTACACGCAGGTGTTCGTGCCCGCCGTGGACAGCGCCGAGGCCGCGCTGGTCGAAGGCGTGACGGTGCTCCCCGCCGAGTCGCTGACCCAGGTGGTGAGCCATCTGCGGGACGAGGTCTCGATGTCCCCATTCGAACGCAGCGCCGACGGCGCCTCCCCGGACCGCAGGGTGAACGGAGGGCCGAGCCTGGAGCACGTGAAGGGCCAGGAACATGCGAAGCGCGCCATGGAGGTCGCGGCGGCGGGTGGACACAACATCCTGCTGCTAGGCCCTCCCGGAAGCGGCAAGACCCTCCTTGCCCGCGCCCTCCCCTCCATCCTCCCGGCCATGATGTCCGACGAGTCGCTGGACCTGACCCGGATCTACAGCGTGGCCGGGCTTCTCCCGTCGGACACGCCGCTGGTCACGCAGCGCCCCTTCCGTTCCCCGCACTACACCACGTCGCACGCGGGGCTGGTGGGCGGCGGGCACTGGCCGCGACCGGGAGAGGTGACGCTGGCGCACCACGGGGTGCTGTTCCTGGACGAGCTGCCGGAGTTCGGACAGAGCGTGCTAGAGGTCCTCCGGCAGCCCATGGAAGACAAGGTGGTGACCATCAGCCGGGCCCAGGGGAGCGTCACTTTCCCGGCCAACTTCATGCTGGTGGGGGCCATGAACCCATGCAGTTGCGGATGGTACGGGGACCCGCGCCGGACGTGCACCTGCGACTCTCGCACGGTGGCCCGCTACCGCAAGCGCATCTCCGGCCCGCTGCTGGACCGCATCGACCTGTTCGTGGAGGTCCCGCGAGTGGAGTACGAGAAGCTGACGGCGGAGGAGTTGGGGGAGACGTCGGAGGAGGTGCGCGACCGGGTGGAGGCCGCGCGAGCAGCGCAGCGGGAGCGATTTCCGACCACGGGCTTCCACTCAAACTCGGACCTGGGACCCGTGGAGGTCTGGGAGTACTGCCAGCCTGAAGGAGAGGCCCGGGAGCTGGCCCGGATGGCCATGGAGCAGCTCCAGCTCTCGGCCAGGGCCTTCCATCGCATTCTCAAGGTGGGGCGCACCATAGCCGACCTGGCGGGCAGCTCCACCATCGACGTCGCCCACTTGGCCGAGGCGATCCAGTACCGGCCGCGGGGGTTGGTCTAGAACCGTGAATATCACAAACAAGCGAGGTCAAGGAATGAACGGAGTCAGGGCACGGGCCTGGAAGGCGCTTCTCCCAGCAATGGTGGCCGTATTGGTCGCCTCCATGGCGTGCGGAGGCGAGGAGGAAGAAACGTCGTCTGCGGCCTCCTCCGCAACTGCGTCCGCCGCACAGCCCCAGGCGGCGATCATGCAGTGGGCCGCCCCGCCGACCATGTCCATCGACGCCTCGAAAGCGTACCATGCGACGCTGCGAACTACCTATGGCGACATCACCGTGGAGCTCTACCCGGGCGAAGTCCCCGTTACCGTCAACAACTTCGTGTTCCTGGCCCGGCAGGGGTTCTACGACGGGGTGGCCTTCCATCGCGTCCTCAGGGGGTTCATGATACAGGGTGGCGACCCCACAGGGACGGGGCGCGGAGGACCGGGCTATCGGTTCGCGGATGAGCAGGTTACCCGAGACTACCTGCGCGGCACGCTGGCCATGGCCAACTCCGGACCGGACACCAACGGCAGCCAGTTCTTCATCATGCACGAGGATTTTGCGCTGCCCAAGGACTATACGATCTTCGGGACGGTCACTGAGGGCTGGGTGGTCCTCGACGCCATCGCCAACACGGCCGTGAGCGCGAGAGTCCCCGGCGGCGAGCAGTCTCTCCCCCTGGACAACATAGTCATCCAGTCGATCGAGGTCCGCGAAGGGGAAAAGATATCGTCTGCTCCGGCGACCCCGATACCATCTGCGGCAGCATCCGCCTCGCAACCGACCCCAACACCGTCCGCGGCGGCGGCCGCACAACAACCACAGGAGGCGAACATGCAGTGGGAAAGCCCACCGGCCATGTCCATCGACACCGCAAGGCAGTACCAAGCCACGCTGCGCACTACCTACGGTGACATCACCGTGGAGCTCCACCCGAGCGAGGTCCCCGCCACCGTCAACAACTTCGTCTTCCTGGCCCGGCAACGCTTCTACGACGGGGTGTGCTTCCATCGCATCATCAGGGGCTTCATGGTCCAGAGTGGCGACCCCACGGGAACGGGGCGCGGCGGGCCGGGCTACCGCTTTGCGGATGAGCCCGTGACCCGCGATTACCTCCGCGGCACGCTGGCCATGGCGAACGCAGGACCCAACACAAACGGCAGTCAGTTCTTCATCATGCACCAGGACGGCGGGCTGCCCCCGGCCTACACGATCTTCGGGCTAGTAACGGAGGGTCTCGACGTACTGGATGCCATCGCCAACTCGCCGGTGAGCATCGGGCCAGGCGGCGAGAGGTCCCTTCCCGTGGAGGAGATCGTCATCCAATCGATCGAGATCAGCGAGGAGTAGGCCGCATGGTCGAACGGTCGGGCTATAGCGCGGCCGTCGGCATCGATGCGCTGGTGGGCGTCGTCCTCTGGACGGAGCAGTTGGAGGAGATGGTCCGCTTCTACGAGGCGGTCCTGGAGTTGCCCCTGCACTCACGACACGACGACTTCGCCGCCTTCACGCTCCAGCGCGGCGTTCGGCTGAGCATCGGCCTCCACGACCAGGTGCGCGGCCGGTCCCACGACCCGCACCGGGTGATGGTGAACCTCGGCGTCGGAGACATCCACCGGGCGACGGCCACGCTCAGAGAGCGGGGGGTCGTGTTCACACGCGAGCCGGAGCAAGAGTACTGGGGCGGCTGGGTCGCCACCTTTCACGACCCCGACGGCAACACGATACAGCTCCTCCAGGGAGCGTCCTGAGGGCCGCCTAGAGCGCTAGGGCCATCTGCAGGCCGCCCACCTGGACCGCGGGCCGCGGCTTCGATGCGAACCCGTAGCGGCGTCGCAGTGCGTCCACCTCGGCCATGACCTCCGCGGTGTAGGAGGCCGGAGCGTACGATCCCTTGTACAGCCGGGCGTACAGCGGGTTCAGGTGCGGGTAGGCCTCCCGGAGAAAGGGCATGTACCACTCCCGGGAGCCGGGCCGCAGGTGCAGGATGTTCGGCGCAAGGAACTGGGCGCCGTGGTCGGCGGCGGCCTTCACCACCGCCTCCAGGCCCTCGGGGGTGTCGCTGAGCCCTGGGATGATGGGCGCCATCAGCACGCCGGTAGGCACGCCCGCGGCCGCCAACTTCTCCATCGCCTTGAGGCGTTTGATGGGCTTGGGCGTCTGCGGCTCCGTGCGCTTCCACACCGTGTCGTCGACGGTGCCGATGCTGAAGTTGACCGTGCAGCAGCCCAGCTCCGCCAGCTCTACGAGAATGTCCAGGTCCCTGGTGACGAGGGTCCCCTTGGTGGTGATGGAAACGGGATTGCGAAAGTCCCTCAGCAGGCCGAGGATACGTCTCGTAAGCTCGTACTTCTGCTCAGCGGGCTCGTAGGGGTCACAGGCGGTGCCCAGGCCGATGAGCTCGCCCCGCCAGGTGGGGGAGCGGAGCTCGCTTCGGAGCACGTCGGGGGCGTTGACCTTCACGCCGATGCGCGTGTCGAAGTCGCGCCCCACGTCCATCCCGAGGTACGCGTGCGTGCCCCGGGCGAAGCAGTAGGTGCAGGCGTGCTGGCAGCCCCGGTACGGATTGATGGTCCATCGGAAGTGCATGCCGCTCTGCGGGTGCACTCGGTTGAGAAGCGCCTTGCAGTAGACCTCTTCCAGAACGACCTTGGGCATTGGGGCCTCCTGCCTCCGGGCTCGGGGGCCACCGCTGCCCCCTCCGCAGTGATGGCCCCACCCGTCTACCCGGATAAGAATAGATGTTCTGTATAAACAATAGAACACTCTTTCTAGTCTGTCAAGCGCGTCGCTGGAAGTTCGTCCGGGCGTGTGTGGAGTTGCCTCACCCGCCGCGGTGCGGCGGCCTCTCCCCCAGGAGAGGATGCGGCAGGCCCTCGCTCCAACCCTCTCCTGGAGACCGTTGCACAACGTCTCGTGAGTTCAGGTGGCCCAGGGCGGCGTGGAGGAGACCCCCCGCGGGGGTCTGGGGGGCACAGCCTCCCAAGAAGAAAACTCCGGGCGGGCGGGTGGGCCAACCCATGGTCTACCGTAGGGAGACGAACCTCCCCTCTCCCTCTGGAGAAGGAGAGAGACGGTGGCAGGTCAGTAGCCGAGCTCTCGGAGGAAGCCTTCGTCCTGGCGCCAGCCGGGCCGGACTCGGACCCAGAGCTCCAAGAAGACGGGCCGGCCCAGCATCTCTTCGATCTGGCCCCGGGAGCGCATCCCCACTTCCTTGAGTGCCGCGCCTGCCCGCCCCACCAGGATGTGACGTTGGGACTGCCTGTTGACGTACACCACGGCGCGGATGAGGTCCTTCCGTCCCTCTTCGGGCGACGACTCCCGGAACTCCTCCACCTCCACCGCGGTGTCGTAGGGGACCTCCTGGCCGTAGAGGAGGAAGAGCTGCTCCCGCACCAGCTCCTCGACGAGGAAACGCTCCGGGCGATCGGTCACGGCGTCCGTCTCGTGGATCGGCTCGGCCTCGGGCAGGTGGGCCACGATGCGGTCGAGGAGCAGGGCTGTGCCGTCCCGTGCAAGGGCGCCCACAGGCACAGCCTCGAGGAAGGGGAAGCGGCGGAGGTACTCCTCGATGACGGGCAGCAATCGGGGCTTCGCCACGCGGTCGATCTTGTTGATGGCGAGGATGGCGGGCCGGCGTCCCTCCTTGAGCGCCTCCATGATCCTCGTCTCGATGGCGCCCAGCGGCTTGGCCTCCACCACCAGGACCGCGAGGTCGGCCTCATGCAGCGCGGCCAAAACCCGGCTGCGCATCCGCCGGTCCAGCAGGTCCCTCGCCCTCTGCATGAGGCCGGGGGTGTCCAGGAAGGCGACCTGGTAGCCGGGCCCGGAGAGGAGCCCCAGCAGCTGGTGCCGGGTCGTCTGGGGCTTCGGCGACATTATGGCAAGCTTGTAGTCGAGGAGGACGTTGAGGAGGGTGGATTTGCCCACGTTGGGGCGTCCCACGATGGCCACGGTCCCCGATCGGTACGCGGGTCGCTCAGCACGTGCCTTTCGGCGTCGCTTCTCGACAGACGGTGTCCCCGAGGCCGGGGCGCGTGATGCGGTCATAGCGCCTTCCAGGGTATCGCATGTGCGCCCAACGGCGCCACACCGGGGCGGGGGATGTGCATTTCTGGAGGTTGCTGCACCCGCCGCGGAAAATGCTCCCTCTGGGAGCAGGTTGGAGTGGGGCGTCCCCCGTTCCGACAGTGGGCCACTAGGCTGGCAGTCGGCAAGGCGCCGATGCCGCCAGGCGCGTAGCCGTCGTCAGGGGGAGTCCAGAGGGGAGACCCCTCTGGCAAGGGGCCTGGGGGATGTGCCCCCAGTTACCAAAAACTCCGAGGGCGGGCGGGTGGGCCCACCCAAGGTCTACCGTAGGGAGACGAATCGCCCGCTTAACACCCATCCTCCCTACGAAGGATCAAACGTCGCCGCGGCCCAACGCTGTCGGCGATGCCGCCTCTGACGCCTGCCTCCCTCAAGGAGGCCAACCCATCGCGGTGGATCAGGGCGTCAGCGGCCTTGATGGCGGAGACATCACTACATGCGGAACCGCAGAGCGTGAAGCTGGCGCTAGCGTCCCTGGAGGGCCTGGAAGATCTTGCCCTCGGACTTGATGTCCGGGGCGTAGACGATCTCGGCCTTCTGCATGTCTCGGATGCTGAAGGCGCCGGCCATGCCCATGCCCACCCGAAGGGCGCCAATCAGGTTCATGGTGCCGTCCGTGACGGGCGAGGGCCCCAAGAGGATCTGCTCCAGCGTGCCCCTGGTGCCGACCTGGATGCGAATGCCCCTGGGCAGGGCGGGGTGGGGAGTGGCCATGCCCCAGTTCGAGCCGTGGCCGGGGGCCTCCACCGACTGCGCGAGGGGTGTGCCCAGCATCACCGCGTCGGCGCCGGAGGCGATGGCCTTGCACAGGTCGCCGCCGGTGCGGATACCGCCGTCCGTGATGATGGAGATGTAGCGGCCGGTGCGGCGCAGGTACTCCTCGCGGGCGGCGGCGCAGTCCATGGTCGCCGTCACCTGTGGGACTCCCATGCCGATGACCTCCCTGGAGGTGCACGCCGCGCCCGGGCCAACGCCCACCAGCAGGCCGTGGATTCCCGTCTCCATGAGCTCCAGCGCAACGCCGGAGGTGACGCAGTTGCCCACGAGGACGGGGACGTCGATCTGCTCCACGAGCTCGGAGAAAACGAGGCCGCGGTAGCTGTTCGAAATGTGACGGGCCGTGGTGACGGTGGACTGGACGACCAGGACGTCCACACCCGCCTCGACCGCCGCCGGGGCCAGCCGCTTGGTGTTCTGGGGGGTGACCGCAACAGCGCAGGTGACGCCACCGGCCTTGATCTCCTGGACGCGCTGGGCCACAAGTGACTCTTTGATGGGGGCGGTGTAGATTTTCTGGAGAAGGGGGGTCACCTGGTCCTGAGGGGTCTCGGCGATCTCGCCCAGGACAACGTCAGCGTCCTCGTAGCGACTCCACACGCCCTCCAGGTTCAGGACGCCCAAGCCTCCCATGCGACCGAGGTTGATGGCGAAGTCGGGGGAGACGACGGCGTCCATAGCGGAGGCGAGGACGGGAAGCGTGAGGGTGTGGCCGTTGAGCGCGAAGTTGACGTTGGTCTGGTCGGGGTTCGTGGTCACCGCACCCGGCACGATTGCCACTTCGTCGAAACCGTAGGTACGGCGAACGTCTTTAAACGGCGGGACCTCCATGGCCTTGCACCTCGGACGTTTCGCCTCAGTTTACCATTCGCCTCTTTCGGCGTGTCAAGGGAATGCGGTGGCGTGTACAATTCGATTATCGGGCCGGTCCGCTCCGGGCGCCGACAGCACCGGACGGGCGGGTCCAACGTAGTACATGGCAGCAGCGTGAAGGAGGCAGGCACGTGGCCCTGATCGACGGCGCATCGGCCTACTACGCGTTCACTGTAGGCATGGCCGCGCTGGTGAACCCGTGCGGCGCGGCCATGCTCCCGGCCTACATTGGGTACCAGCTGGGAAAGCGGCAGGACGCCCCGGCCGCTCATCCCGTCTCGGTCATGGCTCGAGGCGCACTGCTGGGGTCCGTGGCCACCATGGGCTTCATTGTGGTGTTCGGGATCATCGGGGCCATCATTGCCGCTGGGGGGCGGGCCGTCATCCAGATCATGCCGTACGCGGGGCTTGCCATTGGCATTGGCGTTGTCCTGCTTGCCCTGTGGCTCATCATCACCAAGGGTCACATTGGCGTTTTGGCCGCCAGTCGGATCTCCCTGGGGCAGGGTCGAGGCCTGTCCGGTCTCTTTCTCTTTGGCGTCGGCTACGCCATCGCCTCACTGAGTTGCGCCCTCCCGCTCTTCCTGGTGGTCGTGGTGAGCAGCGTCACCGCCGGAGGGTTCCTGGCAGGCCTCTCCGGCTTCCTGAGCTACGCCTTGGGCATGGGCGCCATGCTCATCCTCATCACGATGGTCGTGACCTCGTCCCAGCAGGTCGCCATGACCGTTGTGCGACGCGTCCTCCCGTACATGGACCGCGTGGGGAACCTGCTGCTTCTGGGGGCGGGCGTCTACATCATCTACTACTGGACGCTGGGCACGGGCGGCAAGGAATTCCTCTTCGCCTAGCCCCGGCGTTTCGACCTCCGCCCGTCGGCCCCTGCACGAGTCTAGCCTTGCCGTCGCCCATCGCCTCTGTATAATGGCGCGACGCTTGCGACGCGCTATGGAGGTGTCCCGTTGAGTGACTTCGTCAAGGCCGCCCGTGTGGGGGAGTTGCAACCGGGGGAGATGAAGCTGGTGGAAGCGATGCCCACTCCCGTCCTCCTGGTCAACTACGACGGCGAGTACTACGCGGTGGATGAAATCTGCCCCCACGCGGACGGGCCTCTCTCCGAAGGCTTCCTGGAGGGGAAGGTGGTCGAGTGCCCCTGGCACGGCAGTCAGTTCGACGTCACGACCGGCGCGCAGGTGATGGGGCTCGCCATGGGTGGCCTCGCCCGATACCCCGTGCGGATCGAGGGGGAGGACATCCTCGTGGGCCCGGCGGAGGCGTGACCGCTAGCGCCAGAAGCGCAAGGGGTTGAGCGAGATCCCCCAATCGTACGCGTCCGTCCGCTCCCGCCGCTTGAGCTCGTTGACGACGGCGTAGGTCACCGGCGTCGCCAGCACCTCGTAGGCCACCTTGGCCAGCCACTGCACCCACACCAGACGCCACAGGTCGGGGACGTCTCCGGCGAATGCGATGGTGATGAACACCGCCGAGTCCAACCCCTGTCCGACCACCGTGGAGCCTATGGTGCGACTCCAGAGCCAGCGCCCCTTGGTGGCCTGCTTCATCCGGGCGAGGACCATCGAGTTGGCGAACTCCCCCACCAGGTACGCAGCGAAGGAGGCTGCGAGCAGGCGAGGGGTCTGACCCAAGATGGTGCTGTAGGCGGCCTCGTTCTCCTGCCAGAACCCCGCCGCAGGAAGCAGGCCTCCAACCCAGATGGCGCCCACGGCGAGCAGGTTGCAGAGGAAGCCCAGCCAGATGACCGCCCGCGCGCGGCGGAAGCCGTACACCTCGGTCAGGATATCGCCCACGATGTAGCTGATGGGGAAGATGACGATGGCGGCGGGGAGCACCTCGCCACCAATGGAGACCAGCTTGACGGCTATGATGTTCGCACTGATGAGCGCCGTGATGAACACGGCGGTCACCACGATGAACAGGGGCGACAGCGGGGCCCGCTCCGTTGGCGCCTTCTCCACACGGCCTCCCGTCGTCAGGGGTCTCTCAGGCGGCATCCATGATAGCATAGCAGTCACCTGACACCGGACTCGGAGGGTAGTGTGGAGAGGCTGACGCTAACGGTCCCGGACCTTCACTGCGAAGGATGCGTGGAGACGGTCTGCGGCGTCCTGGGCCGCCTGGGGGGCGTGGCGGAGGTGGAGGGGGACCTAGATCGCAAGACCGTCACTGTCCTACATGACCCGGAGGCCGCGAGCCGCACCGCCATCACGGCGAGCTTGGAAGAGATAGGATTCCCGGTTGCAGCCTGACGTCCGGCCGACTCGCCCCTAGATCCCCACGAACTTGACCATCGCCCGGCCCTTGTAGGTCCGGTTGAGGTTAAGCAGCAGCGCCGTCAGCTCCTCCGCGTAGCGCGCACACTCCAGTCCGCCGCCGTCCAGCGGCCGGACGCCGGGGATGCACTCGGCCAGGGCCATGACCTGGGCCTTGGCGTCAGCGTCGTCGCCGCAGACCACAACGTCGCAGTCGATGGAGTGTCCGGGCGCGAGCAGGTCCCGCGCGCTGATGGTATGGAATGCCGCCACGACTCGGGAGCGAGGGAGCAGGCGCTGCGACTGCTGGGCGGCAGAGCCCTCCTCGACGGGAACGGCCCGCACGCCGGCCGCACTAAAGACCAACGGGGCCACGACGTTCACCACGACCTTGCCGGCCAGGGGCTCGGCAAGCGGCTCCAGGGTCTGGCGCTGCGCATCGTGGGGCACCGCGATGAAGACCACGTCGCCCTGAGCGGCCGCGTCCCCGTTCGTCACGCCCTCCATCCGCGCGTCGGGGCATAGGCGGCGGACCTTCGCCGCGGCGGCCACGGCCCGGCCCTCCTCCCGGGAGCCGATGAGGACGGGGTGGCCCGCAGCGGCGAAACGCAGGCCAAGCCCCCGGCCTTCGGGACCGGTGCCGCCGATGAATGCGATCACGGAGTCGTTGGGGATGCGTCCTCCTCGAAAGGCCACGCCTCGTGCATCCGGCCCATGGTAGATTGCAGTACCATGCGTGTAAAGGGACTCGGACAGCGCACGGTCTGCGTTTACAGCCCCCCTCCATCATGCTATGCTGCCCGCACACGTGAGGCGCCGCCCCAACGAATGATACGCCCCAAAGTCCTTTCCCTCGTCCGCCGCTCCAAGCTCCTCGTTTCGCCCCTCGACGCCGCGGCCATCGACGGTGCGGCGCAGAGCGGCACCGACGCTGTCGTGCTCGACCTTGGCTACGCCACGTCGAGCGCGCAGCAGCCCGCGGCCCGCTTCGCAGTCCCTCATGTCATGCGGCAGCTCGCGGGCTGCGGTGCAGACCTCCTCGCGTGGGTGGACATGACCACGGCTGCAGCCGACGTCGAGGCGTCCGCTCTGCCGCAGGTCACCGGTCTCCTCGCCCAGGTCAGCCGGCCGGAGGAGGTCGCCGAACTGGACGCCCTCCTGGCGGCGGCCGAGCGCTCCCAGGGTTTGCCCCAGGGTCGCTTCGACCTGGAGCTGGTGCTGGGATGCGCCCAAGCCGTCCTGGATGCGGAGGTCTTGGCCCAGGCCAGCCCGCGAGTCGTGGCGCTCAGCATGGACGAGGAGGGAGTCCTGGCCGACATCGGCGTCGAGGCCTCCGCCGACGTTGACCTCCCCCTCTACGCCCGCGGCCGGACCGTGATGGCGGCCCGCGTCGCCGGCGTCCAGGCCCACGGTGTGCTGCTGGTCTGCGGAGGCGGCTCTCTCCCGGAGCGCGTCCGACGGGCCCGACTCCTGGGCCTTCGAGGCGTGCTGTGCACCGACGCCGCCGACGTGCCGACGCTGAACGAAGGGTTCTCCCCCTCCCCGGCGGAGGTGGAGCAGGCGCACAGGGTGAAAGAGGCCGTGGAGGCCGCAGTACAGGGCGGGCAGGGCGCCGTGGCCCTCGCCGACGGTACCGTGGCGGACCTGGCGACGTTCAGGCACAGCCAATCGGTCCTGGAGTTTGCCGCGGCAATCCGGGCCAGGGAGGCGCGTAAGGCCCTCCCTTCGCCGGCCTAGCGAGGCCCAGGAAGTGGCACGAGAGGTGGAGCAGCCACTGGGTACAGAGCACCTGCTGGCGAGAGAGGTCGTGCTGGCCTCCCATGGGGACTTCTACGCAACGGACCAGCGCATCATTCGCTACGAGGTCAGACGCAACCGCGAGCGCGTCGAGGCCATCACCCACGAGCAGTTCGACGGCCTCGTGAACGTCGTCGCACCTCGAGTGCAGACCGTCGTCCTTGGGGCGCTCGTCGTCTTCCTGGCTGTCCTCGTGGGCCCCGACGGCATAGCAGAGGTTATCTTCACCGGGCTGGGCCTCGCAGGTATGCTCGCCGGCTTCTTCAACCGGCGGAGCTACCTTGAGTTTCGCAGTGCGGCCTTCGACCCGAAGGCCCAACGACGCTGGCGCCTGGCAGACAGCCACGACGAGGAAGCGCGGCGCCTGGTGGCCGTGGTGCTGTCTCCAGAGAAGTGGAGGCCGCGCCGCCTCGCCCTGCCGGACGCGGCGATAGGGTCTGGTGCACAACCCGGCCTGCGGTCCGTCCTCCTGGCGCCCGCAGACCGGCCGGACGCCGTTCCTGCGGCGCTCGACGCTCGACCGGACGCGGTCTGCCTGGACCTGTGCGGGCTGGTCCACTCGACGAGGCGAGACCGGGCCCGAGCGCTGGTCTGGGGCGAGGTCACCGCTTCTGCCAAGTCCTACAGCCGCGTCTTCGTCAGGGTCGACCCTGCGACACTTCGAGAGGACCTGGTCGCCTGCGTATGGCCGGGCCTCTCCGGGATCATGATGCCTGTCGAAGGACCCGGCGCGCTGGCTGAGCTGGACGACGCTCTGACTGTCCTGGAGCAAGCGCGACGCCTTCCCATTCCAGTCCGAGTGCTGCCCCTGCTGACGTCCGGGACGGGGCTGTGGGCGGTCCGGGAGATCATCGCCGCGAGTCCCCGCGTAGAGGCGGTGGTCGTAGGGGTGGGCGACCTCGCCTTCGATACGGCTGGCGTCCAAGAGGAGGTCCCGTACCTGACCGGGCCGAGCCCCCGGTTCCCGTCGCAGGCGTACGTGTGGGGTCGCACCGCCCTGGCCGCGGCCGCCGGAGGTGTCCGGCTGCTGGGGATGCTGGGCACGACCATCGCCCCCGGCCATCTGGAGGAAACGCTGGGGGACGACGCAAGAGACCGGCTGAACAGGGCCGCACGCCTGGCCCGCCTTTCGGGCTTCCACGGCGCTGTGACCATCCACCCGGAGGCGGTAGCCGCGTGCAGCGAAGGGTTCACCGTCCCGGACGTCACCCTGGCTGAGGCGCGCCGGACCCTGGAGGATGCCGCGGCGGGGGAGGTAGTCTCGCGTTCGCGCCTCCGGTTGGCCGCCGCGCTTCTCCGAAGCGGCCCCGTGAGCGCACCGGAGGGGGAGGTGGCATGAGCCGCGTGCAGCGCTCCATCCTCGCCATGCCGGTGAACGTCCGGCGGTTCGTCGAGAACGCCTGGCGACGCAACGCCGATGCGGTCATCCTCGACCTGGAGGACGCCGTTGCCCCGGCAGAGCGGGCCCACGCCCGGACGCTCGTACAGGAGGCGCTATCGCTGGTCACGGCGGGCAGCGTCGAGGCCTGGGTGCGCGTCAACCGCGTGACGGTCGAGGAGGACTGCGAGGCGGCGGTGTGGCCTGGGCTCAGCGGGATCATCCTCCCCAAGACCGAGGCGCCCGAAGACGTCCAGCAGGCGGAGCGAATCCTCGACCGCCTGGAGGAGGCGCGCGGCCTCCCCCTCGGCACGACGCGCATAGCCGCCACCATCGAGACGGCCCGCGGGGTGCGGAACTCGCACGCCATCGCCGCCGTCAGCCCTCGCATCGCGGCCGGAGGCGTCGTGGGCGAGACCGACCTCGCGGCGGACCTGGGCCTGCCCCTGGACGCCCCGTGGGACGCCGACGCGCTCGCCTACTGCCGCGGGGAGGCGGACCTGGCCGCTCGTGCCCTCGGGCTCTCGCCACAGGAACACCGAGGGGCAGTTGTCCTACACCCACAGCACGTGGAGGCGGCGAACCGGCTCTTTACGCCACGGGCGGAGCAGGTGCAAGAAGCGCTGGCCATCGTCTACGCATTCGAGGAGGCGGACCGGCGCGGCGAAGCCTACGGCGTGCACCGGGGCCGCATCGTCGACGCCCGCGTCGCCGCGGCGGCCCGCGACCTGCTGGCCTACGCCGAGGAGTGCGCAGCCAGGGACGCCGAGAATATGCAGCGAACGATGCTCCGGCAGCAGCCCCCACCCCCGGACCCGGAGGGGGAAGCCCCCCAGCTAGAAACGCTCTAGGGCCTGAAGTCCTCGTAGGAGAAGTAGTAGCTCGGGCCACCGCATTCATAGCAGCTATCGTAGTCGGCAGAGTGCCACTTTCCGCATTCGCAAATGGACATGCCCTTGGCCTCCGCTTCGCAGCCTGCGGAGCAGTAGCGGCCAGGCCGCGTAGTTGGGCGCTGGCACTGCTCGCAGTCGTGGGATGCGCAGTTATAGCAGAGCACGTACTTGGGCTTGATGGCGCGGCCACACGCGCGGCAGGGTTTGCGCTTGTCCCTGCACCGCTTGCCCGGCGACTGGTTCACTACGCGAGAGGAATAGAGGGTGGGCGACCGCTCCGAGTCCACCTTCCACAAGTCGCCCTGAGCGTGCAGCCGAAACTCGACTACGGGGACGCCGTGGGCATAAACGGAGGGAGCAGGGGCGTGGGTCACGATGACCTCAAAGAACATCAGCACACGGTTTCCCGCCCACAAGGCCAGGTCTGGGCGCACCCCCTCTAGCGGCTCCTCTTCGGCCACGTGGGTTGCCGTTGTTGGCAGTACGGTAGGGATATCGTGGCTCTGATGGAAACAGTCGTTGTCGAACCTTAAGGGCAGGGGGACGCGGGTTCCGAGGGCCCGTTCCAACGACGACCGCAGAAGCCGTTTCCCTGTCAGGTGCAGCCATCCTTCCCCGTTGCAAGAGTGAATGGGCATATGCCCCGTGGGTGCGGCGGCATGTATGGAGTCCGGGCGGACGGGGTTGTGGTGGGCAAAGTGCCACGCCCGGTCGTCCCCCTGTTTGGCAACGACGGGCGCGCAGCAGCAGATACAGACAGCGGCAGCTCCGATCCCGTTCGCCGCGGCCGTCACCCACAGGAGATCCCCCGCGCTGTCCAGCGCAACCGGCATCAAGACATCAGGGTTTGTCATCAATCCCTACCTCCAAAGAACGGTATGGGGATTCCGGAACCACTGGAGGAAGCGGGCGGTGCTACTCCAGTTGGACGGAATCCCCGGCCCGCCATCCCATAGCCATCCGAACAGGCTGGTATGGGCGGTAGAGACGGACCAGAGAGGAGGGTGCGATGAGGCAGACAACAAGCGTGGATTCGCGACGGAGGGACAGGTACAGTCGTCTCAGGAGTCCGGCAAACCAGTCTGGAGCCCGGATAGGTATCCAGAGGTCGCTGAGGGAGGCGCCCGCCAGGACGTAGGTCCAGAGGTAGAGCAACCAGACGGTACAGAGGAAAGCAGCGAAAGGTGCCACCACTTCACCAGACTCTGCCAGGAAGCGACTGACGGGAACAGTCGGGTCCTGGCCTATCATGAGGTAGAGCGCCGCCAGGTAGAGCGCCATGCCGCCAAGAACGAAGAAGAACGGCTTGACGATCTCCCGAGCCAGGTAGCGGGGTCTAGGCATCAGCTCCATGGCAGGACCCATGCCCAGGGAAGCGCATAGAGAGGCCTTGTCCATGGGCCCCATTATAGCGCGACCGGGACGCAGTCCCAACAGCCTGCTGTCTGGACACACCCCAGCAAGCGGCACTATGATTCGGCCGGCAGTTCGATGCTAGAGCATCCACAAGGCTGAGATTCCCGCCACGTGATAGCGTAGAATACGGACACGCTGGCCCTCGAGGAGGCAGATGACTACAACCCCAGACCTCACGCCGATTCCGGCCCTGGCCGATCGCCTGCGGGCCAACGTCCGCCGCGTGGTTGTGAGCAAAGATGGACCGCTGGACCTAGTCCTCGTAGCCCTGCTGTGCAACGGCCACATCATGGTGCAGGACGTGCCGGGCATCGGCAAGACCACGCTGGCCCGCACGCTGGCCCAGTCCCTGGGGCTGTCCTTCAAGCGCATCCAGTTCACGCCGGACCTGACGCCCGTGGACGTACTCGGGACGAGCATCTACAACCAGCGCAGCGGTGAGTTCGACTTTCATCCGGGGCCGATATTCGCCCGTGTCCTGCTCGCCGACGAGATCAACCGGGCGACTCCCAGGACCCAGTCGGCGCTGCTGGAGGCGATGCAGGAACGCCAGGTGACGGTCGACGGCGTCACCCGGCCGCTGCCCGCGCCCTTCCTGGTGGTGGCGACCCAGAACCCCATCGAAATGGAGGGGACCTTCCCGCTGCCCGAGGCGCAGACGGACCGCTTCATGCTCCGCGTCGCCCTGGGCTACCCGTCCCTGGAGGAGGAGGGAGAGATCCTCCTCCGCTTCCAGCGGGACACAATCTCCACGTCGACCGTGGACGCGACAATCAGCTCGGAGGAGCTGCAGGCGGCGCAGGGCCTGGTACCCGACGTGCGCGTGGAAGACTCGCTGCGAGAGTACCTGCTTCGAGTCGTGCGCGCGACCAGGGGGCACCCCTCTCTGGAGCTGGGCGCCAGCCCACGGGCCGCTCTCTTCCTCTACAAGGGCGTGCAGGCCCTTGCGGCCATCGACGGGCGGACCTACGTCCTGCCCGACGACGTGAAACGACTGGCGGACCCGGTCCTGTGCCACAGGCTCGTGCTGGCCCCTCAGGCCCGGCTTCGGGGAAAGACCGCGGAGGAGGTTGTGGCAGAGGTGTTGGAGTCGGTCCCGGTCCCGGTCGAGTCCTAGCACAGTGCTCGGCTCGGTCTGGGTCGTCCTGTTCCTCGTCCTGGTCGTGACGGGCCTGGCGGGCGAATACCCGGTCCTGGCCGCGGTTGGCGGTATGGGGCTGCTGGTGGCCGGCGGGGCCTATGTCTGGAGCAGGCTATCTCTCGACCGCCTGGACTTCGAGCGGACGCTCTCCCAGAACCGGGCGTTTGCGGGGGACGAGGTGCTCCTGCGGATCACCGTCACCAACCGCAAGCCCATCCCCTTGGCCTGGGTGCGGCTGATGGACTCGGTGCCCGAGGGACTGGAGTTGGTGGAGCACCCGCTGGAGTGGGACCCGACGCTCCTTGTGCAGAACCTCGTCCATCGGGTCTCCCTGGGCGCCTACGAGCGAATCCGCTGGACGTACCGGCTACGCTGCACGCGGCGAGGCCTCTTCCGTCTGGGACCCGCGTCGCTGCGAACGGGGGACATCTTCGGATTCTTCCCCCGCCAACGCGCGCTGACGAAGCAGGACTTCATCCTGGTGTACCCACAGACGGTGCCCCTGCCCGATGTAGGGCTTCCCGCCCGGTGGCCCGTGGGAGACCGTCGAGGGGCGCGGCGCCTCTACCAGGACCCGGCAAGGCCTGCAGGAGTCCGCGACTACCTGCCCGGTGACCCCGTGAAGCACATCGACTGGAAGGCCACGGCCCGCCGCGGCGCCCTGCAGGTCAAGGTGTTCGAGCCGGGGGCCGCGATCCTCGCCGTGCCGGTGGTGAACGTCGACACGATAGGAGTGCCCTACGGGGGCGCCATCCCCCATCACCTGGAACGCGTGCTGACGACGGCCGCCTCGCTGACGGAGGACGCGCTGGGCCACGGGCTCAACGTGGGCCTCATCACCAACGGCAAGTCAGCCCTGTACGATCATCCGATGAGCGTGTCGCCGGGACGCAGCCGGCAGCAGCTGGATATGATCTACGAGGCCCTGGCCATGGTCACTCCCTACATAGGCTCGCCCATCGGAGAGCAGCTGCTCATGGCGGCCCGCAGGCTCCCACCCGGCGTGACCCTGGTCCTGATCACGGCCATCCTCACCACGGAGCTTCGGCAGTCCCTCCAACTGCTCCTGCGCGAGGGGCGCGTTCCGATGGTGTTGTGGGTGGCGGACTTTGAGCCGGAGAGAATGCCCGTGGGCGTTCCCTGGTGGGACCTGGCCCCCTACTTCGCGTCGCTGGAGGAGGAGCATGGCGACGTTAGCTGACCGGGCGGTCCGGGTGGCGCTCCTGGTGGTGGAAAGCGCCTGGCTTTTCCTGGTGCTGAGCGTTATCGGCGCAGCCTCGGCAGACGGGGGCCCTCTTCTGTCCTGGCCCGGCGTCCTCATCCTCCTTGGAATCGGCCTCGTCGTACAGCGGTGGACAGTGACCCTGGATGTGCCGGAGGCGTGGACCCGCAGCCTGGCCCTCTGGACGTCCGTGGTCGTGGTCTACGTCATGGTCGCGGTCCACGAGGGGGGCGCGCTGTGGCTGCTCAACCTGGTGCGCGGCAACGTGACGAGCCCAGAGCTGAGCCGGACGCTGATGGTCCTGGTGGCGACCCTACTGCTCTGGTGGCGCGGCTTGTGGCTGGGCTCCCGGGCCGCCCCCGGGGAGACCTTGGGACGGGTGTTCCCATGGGGCATGGGGGTCCTCATCGCCGCCGCGCTGTTCCGGGTGGTGACGGACGTGAGCGTGCCGGTGACTCCCCTGGCCTTCGTCTTCTTCGCGGCCTCGCTGGGGGGCCTGGCCCTGTCGAACCTCGAGGAGGGGGCCCTGGCGCCCCCCTGGGTCCGGCTGTTCACCGTTGTGACGGGGATCGTGCTGGTCGTGGGCTTCATCGCGAGCCTCCTCCCGCAGACTTTCGTGTCGAACGTGGCCCTGGGACTTCTGGGCGCAGCCGGACTCGTGGCGGAGGGCCTCCTGATCGTTGTCCTGTTCTTTGTCGAGTACCTGCTGCGAGGAATCCTCGCTGCAATGGAAGCGGTCTTGGGCTTCATCGGCCAGGAGAACCTGGCGCCTCGGACGGGCGCGGCCGGAGGGTTCGACGGGCTGCGGGAGAGAGCGCAGCAGGGCGATGGAATCCCCGGGATCATCCTCGCAATCCTCAAATGGTCCTTCATCACCGTAGCCCTGCTGGCCGTGCTGGGCTTTCTCTACTGGATCTTGTGGACGCGCCTCATGGGGCGAGGCGACGGCGAGGGGATGATACGGGAGTCGGTCCGCGACGAGGCGTCGCCCGAGGACATGGGAAGCCTGCTGGCGGGCCTGATGCCCCGTTGGCGCTCGGCGCCGACACCCTACCGCTACGCCCTGCCGAGGGGCCGAGACCCGGATGCTCGGGTCCTCCGGGCCTACTACCGGCTCCTCAACACCGCCACCCGCCGGGGCCGCGGGAGAAGATCGACGGAGACGCCCCTGGAGTATGCGTCACGGCTGCGAGAGTCTTTCCCGCAGGTGCCCGTAGAGGGGCTCACGGACGCCTTCGACCGGGTCCACTTCGGCCTGCTGCACGTTGCGGAAGATGAGGCGGGCGGCCTGGAGCGCGCTGTGGAGCAGGTCACGGGCGTCGACCGGGAAGTTGCGACCCCGGAGGACGAGGCTACCGCCTAGACCTTCCCTTCGCGGCGAAGCGCGTCCAATCCCTCCTCGAATGCGGCCAGGGTGCGGTCTATCTCCGCGTCGGTGTGCGTTGCAGAGACGATGCCCATGCGCCCGCCCATCAGGTCGACGCCCGTGTTGAGCATCGCCCGCTTCAGGTTCATGGAGATCGTCCCCGTCATGCCGGCCTGGATTTCGCTGTGCGGCCGCATGCAGACGCCGCCCTCGTGGGAGACGCACGGCTCGCCGAAGCGAAGGTGGAACAGCGAGGCGAGGCCGTAGGAGCAGCCGGGGATCTCCATGCGGGCCATGAGGTTGTTGAGCTCCCGCCGGATGCGGGCGGCGGCCCGGTCGGCGTGGGCGTTCGGGTCGCCTGTGGCGACCAGCTCCAGCGCCGCGATCCCCGCGGCCGCTGAGAGGGGATTGGCGTTGAACGTGCCGGGGTGGGCGACGCGTCGCACGTCGTCCCACTGGGGGTCTTCCTGGTGGGCGATCATGTCGAGGATGTCCCGCCGACCGGAAACGGCGCCGCCAGGGAGACCGCCCCCGAGGACCTTCGCCAGCGTGGTCAGGTCCGGGGTCACCCCGAGGCGCGCTTGCGCCCCACCGGGGGAGATGCGGAAGCCGGTCACAACTTCGTCGAAGATGAGCACAGCGCCGTGCCGGCTGGTGACCTCCCTGAGCTTTTGGAGGAACTCGGGGTAGATCGGCAGCGTGCCCATGTGGGCGCCGGTGGGCTCCAGGATGACGGCGGCGATGTCGTCGTTCTCCTGGAAGGCCTTCTCCACCAGGGATATGTCGTTCGGCGGAAGGACGAGCATACTCCCGAAGGTCCCCTCGGGGATGCCGCCGCTCCCGCGGCCCGAGCCTGCCATCATGTAGTCGTTCCAGCCGTGGAAGTGCTCCTGGAACTTGATGATGACGTTGCGCTCCGTGTACGCGCGGGCCAAGCGGGCGGCCAGCAGCGTCGCCTCGGTGCCGGAGGAGGTGAAGCGGACCTTCTCGGCGGAGGGGATGAGCTGCACCACCAGGCGCGCCCAGTCGGCCTCCAACGCGTGGCTCCCGCCCAGGTGGGTGCCCCTCCCCACCTGCTCCGCCACCGCGGCGGTCACGGCGGGGTGTGCGTGCCCCAGCAGCAGGGACCCATGGCCCATGACGTAGTCGATGTACTCGTTGCCGTCCACGTCCCACTTGCGCGGCCCCTGGGCGTGGGTGACGGTGATGCCGAAGGGCGTGACGTAGCGGGTGTCGTGGGTAACGCCGTCGGGGAAGAGCTCCCTGGCCTGCTGGGCCAACTCTTCCGATTTTCGATGGCTGGCGTGGTATTGCTCCAGAATGGTGGTCACGAGACCCTCCTTCCACCGCGATGGCTGCAGCCCGACGGCTTGGTGGGTCTATTGTAGCCTCTGAGACCGTCGGCGCAACTCCGTGATATGATGCCACCATTCGCCTACCTGGAGCAGCCATGCGCAGCTACCTGACCCACCTCGAATGCACCGTCTGCGGCGCTGAGCACGACGCCGACGCGCCGCAGAACGTCTGCTCCCACTGCGGACGCGTCCTGTACCCCCGCTACGACCTGGAGGGCGCCGCTCGGGCGGTGAGCCCCGCAGACTTGGCCGGCCGCCCAAGCAACATGTGGCGCTACTTCGAGGTGATGCCCGTCAGATCTCCCGACAACGTAATTTCCCTGGGCGAAGGCGGGACGCCGCTGCTCCACGCCAAGCGGCTGGGTAAAGCGCTGGGCTGCCCTCGTCTGTACATCAAGGACGAGGGGCTGAACCCCACGGGGAGCTTCAAGGCACGCGGGCTGTCCGCGGCCGTGTCCCGTGCCGTCGAGCTGGGCCAGCGGCGCTTCGCGATGCCGTCGGCGGGCAACGCCGGAGGCGCCCTGGCGGCCTACGTCGCACGCGCAGGGGCCGAGGCCTACATCACCGTGCCTCGCGAGACTCCCCAGGCCAACGTGACGGAGGTCCAGTTCTACAACGCTCGATGGGACCTCGTCGAAGGGCACATCGGCGACGCCGGGCGCATCGCCCGGGAGCGCGCCGCCGAGGAGGGCCTCTTCGACCTCTCCACGATGAAGGAGCCCTACCGGGTGGAGGGCAAGAAGACCATGGGCTACGAGCTCGCCCAGGACCTCGGGTGGAAGGCCCCGGACGTGGTCATGTACCCCACGGGCGGAGGGACCGGCATCCTGGGCATCTGGAAGGCTTTCGAGGAGATGGCCGCTATGGGCTGGCTCACCGACGACAGCAGGCCTCGGATGGTCTGCGTGCAGTCGGAGGGATGCGCGCCGGTCGTGAAGGCCTACCATGAAGGGAAGGACCGCATCGACCCCTGGCCCGACCCGCAGACCATCGCCGCGGGGCTGCGAGTCCCCGGCCCCTTCGCCGACGACCTGATCCTCCAGGTGGTGCGACAGAGCGGCGGCACAGCCCTGACGGTGAGCGACGACGAGATCCGGGCGGGCGTGCGGGAGATGGCGGAGCTGGAGGGCGTGTTCGTCTGCCCCGAGGGCGCAGGCACCTTGGCCGCCCTGCGCACGCTCCTGGCCCAGGGCGCCGTCGACCCGGAGGGCACCATCGTCCTGCTGAACACCGGCACCGGCCTCAAGTACCTGGACCTGCTAGGAGAGCCATGACCATCAAGCTGGGAATGCACACGGGCCCGCAGAACTGCAGCTACGAGGACCTCCGCCGACTCTGGCACGTGGCGGACTCTTCCGGCTTCTACTGGGTCTCCATCTGGGACCACTTCTACGACAACCCCTCGCCCGACGGCAGCGGGCCGTGCTTCGAGGCCGTCTCCACCCTGATGGCCCTCGCGGCAGAGACCCGCAACGTGCGCGTGGGCTCCCTGGTCTTCTGCATGGGCTACCGCCACCCGGCGGTGCTGGCCAAGGCCGCGGTCACCATCGACCACGTCAGCAACGGGCGGCTGGAGCTGGGCCTGGGGGCAGGCTGGTTCGAGATGGAGTACCAGGCCTTCGGCATCCCCTTCCCGCCGGTCAAGACTCGCCTGGACGCGCTGGACGAGGGAGTGCAGGTCATCCGCTCCATGTTCGCCCAGGAGAAGACCACCTTCGTCGGCGAGCACTACCAGCTGACCGACGCCTACTGCAGCCCCAGGCCGGTGCAGCAGCCGCCCCGCATCTGGGTGGGCGGCGGGGGGGAGCGACGCACCCTGCGCCTCGCAGCCCGGTACGCCGGCGGCTGGAACGTGCCGTACATCTCCGCGGACCGGTACCGGCACAAGTGCGACGTGCTGGACCGCTGGTGCGAGACGGAAGGACGGGACCCGGCGACCATCACCCGCAGCGTGAACGTCCACTTCGCGATGGGCACGGACGAAGCCTCGGCGGCCCGCAAGCGCGAGGACGTCCGGGGACGGGTCCAGGAGGCCGGCGCACTGACCGGCACGTCCCAGGAGGTCATCGAGCACATCGGCGCCTTCAGCGAAGCCGGCGCGCAGGGGCTCAACATCACCATGCGCGCCCCCTTCGACTGGGACGCCGTCCAAGCCTTCGTCGAAGAGGTCATGCCCGCCTTCCAGTAGGAGGGCTAAGTGCGGATTTACCTGGTCAACGTAGGCGCCAACGCAAGCCACAGTCGGCTCTTCAGCCCGCTCTTCGAAGATCGCAGGTTTGAGTTCCTCCCCATCCCCGAAGGTGGCGACCTCCGCAAGCCGCGCCGTGCCGTTCGCTACCGCGACCTGCGCTCCTACAACAACCCTGACGAAGACTTGGGCGAGTACGTGCCGGAGGATATGTGGGATGCCGCCTGCCACAACGACCCTGACTTGAAAACCTTCACCTACGGCGACAATCCGGGCAAAGGGCGCTCCGGCGCGCTCAAGGGCCTGAGGAAAGGGGACGTCCTGCTGTTCCTGGCCGGACTGGAGCAATATCGAGATGGAAAACGAACGCGGCAGGCCGGGTTCTATCTGGTTGGCGGGCTGTGGGTGGATTACGCCGGATGCGTAACTCCAAACTCGAAGGAACGAAAGCGGTTCGCCGACAACGCGCACGCCCGCAGAGGAGACGCAGAGTTCCTGGGCGTCGCGGGTTCAGACAGGTCCCGCCGGTTCAAGCGTGCCGTCCCGATTACGAGAGAAATATGCGACCGGGTGTTCAGGGACAAGGATGGAAATCGCTGGACTTGGGAGGGCAAGTCCGACCTTGCACGGATCGGCTCGTACACGCGCTCCATCCGCTGCGTGCTGGACACCGCCGACCCCGAACAGGCGCAGCGTGCGACAACGCTGACAGAATGGATAGCGGAGTACAGCGGCGAGGAGGATGCTGAGCTCTTGGCTGGGAGATAGAGCCAGGTGAATCCTATGGTGAAACTCTACTCCTATGTCGTCGCGGGCGACGGCGGCTTCTCCCCCAATCCGTTCCACGGGTTCTGTACCCTCGCGTGCTGCAAGCCCAACATACGCAGGACCGCACAGGTGGGGGACTACATCGTGGGCCTCAGACCCAAGCACTGCGACAACCGCGTCGTCTACGCCATGCAAGTCACCGAGACTATGGGACTCAACGACTACTGGAAGCGATTCCCCGTCAAACGTCCCGATAAGCGAGCAGGCGGAGTGAAGGCCGTTGGCGACAACATCTACCATATCAAAGCAAGAGTGAGGGTCGTCGGTGACGACATCTATCACCGAGACAACGTGGACAACTGGAGCCAGGAAAGGTCTCAGCACAGCAAGGGAGACAAAGAGACCGACATCGGAGGCAGGAACGCTCTGATTAGCCGCAATTTCGTCTATTGGGGCGGCAAGGGAAAGCCACTCCCTCGTAATCTCAACGGTCTCATCCCGGGGAGAGGGCATCGGCGCACAGCCAATGAGAGTTTCATCTCTCCATTCATCAAGTGGTTCGAAGGCCAGGAGAAAAGCGGCC
Organism: Dehalococcoidia bacterium; assembly: GCA_965249315.1. GTDB lineage: Bacteria > Chloroflexota > Dehalococcoidia > Lucifugimonadales > UBA1127 > CBDBGD01. The sequence continues at coordinate 950,991 of OZ252225.1, forward strand.
GCTTGGAGTGGCCTACCAACTCCTCTGCAATAGAGGGAACCGGCAACCGCCGGAAGCGCTGCTAGTCCCTCGACGCACGGGTCCCCCGCGGCTAGCCCCCCCCTCCCACCCCCCGCCACCCCTCTCCTCCCCCAACTCCCACTCCCCCTTCACGCTACAATAGTCCCAGCCTGGTTCCGCTGAGAGGCCGATGAACGAACCGCCAACCCCCCGCGACGAGATGCGAGCGCGGGCGGCGGCCCTGCTCGAGTTCCCCGCAGTTCGGCGCCGGCTCGCCTCCCATACGAGCTTCGTCCTCGGCCGCGAGAAGGCCCTGGCGCTGGAACCCGCGTGGGACCGGGACGAGGTGCTGCGCCGCCAGCGCGAGACGGCCGAGGCGCGCAGTTTCCTCGACGGCGGTGGCGAGCTGGACCTCTCGGACGCGGCGGACATCCGCCCGATCGTGCAGCGGACGGCGCGGGACGGCCTCGTCGGCGGCCCGGACCTCCGACAGGTCCACGACACCCTGCGAGCCGTCCGGCTGGCCTGCAACACCATCCTTCGGAACCGCCGGGACCTGGGGCTTCTGGGCACGCTGGCGCAGCGACTCCCCGACCTCGAAGACCTGGAGCGCGAGCTGGGCCGCGCCATCGGGCGCGACGGGACGGTCGAGGACGCGGCATCGCCCGCGCTCCGGGAGGCACGCAGCCAGGCGGGGATCGCCTATGGACGACTCGTCGAGACGCTGAACCGAATCCTGCGCTCCAGCCTGGCGCGAAGGGTGCTCCAGGAGCCCCTCCTCACCGAGCGCAACGGACGGATGGTGCTCCCCGTACGCGTGGAACAGCGCAGCCACTTCCCGGGCCTGGTCCACGATACGTCCGGCAGCGGCGCAACCCTCTTCATGGAGCCGCTGGCCACGGTCTCCCTGGGGAACCGATGGCAGGAGATGAAGATCGCAGCAGCCCGGGAGGAGGAGCGGGTGCTCCGACACCTCTCGGCCAGCGTGGGCGCGGAGGCGGCCGCCATCGGCATCGCCCTGGATACGACGGCGCGCCTGGACGCTGCTGTGGCCCGGGCCCGCTACGCCAGGGATCTGGGCGCAACGGCCCCCGCCGTGGCGGAGGAGGAGACGCCTTACCTTCGCCTGGTGGAGGCCCGCCATCCCCTCCTGGCGGGGTCGGTCGTGCCGGTCTCGCTGGAGTTGGGCCGCCGGCCCTCCTCCGGCCCCGGCTGGACGGCGCTCCTCATCAGCGGGCCCAACGCCGGGGGCAAGACCGTCGCCCTCAAGACCATCGGCCTCCTGTCGCTCATGCACCAGGCTGGCCTCCAGGTGCCCGCAGCCCAGGGGACGGTCCTGCCCGTGTGGGACGGTGTGTACGCCGACATTGGCGACCAGCAGAGCATCGAGCTCTCCCTGTCGACCTTTAGCTCCCACGTAACCTCCGTCCGCTCCATCCTGGCGTCGGCGACGTCGCACTCCCTGGTGCTGCTCGACGAGCTGGGCACGAGCACCGACCCGGAGGAGGGGGCGGCGCTGGCCAAGGCGCTACTGCTGCACTTCGTGGCGCGCGGCATCCCGCTGGTCGCCACGACACACCAGCGTGAGGTGGCCGCGCTGGCCCAGGAGGCGCCGGGCGCGCTGAACGCGAGCGTCGAGCTGGACCCGAAGACGCTGGCGCCCACCTACAGGCTCACGCTGGGCCTGCCGGGAAGGAGCTACGCCCTGGCCATCGCCGCGCGACTGGGACTGGGCCCGGAGGTGGTCGAACGGGCTCGCAGTTTGCTGAGTCCGGGCCATAGGCGGCTGGAGGGGCTGCTGACCGAGCTGCAGGAGGAACGTCACGAGGTGGCCCGGATGCGCCACGAGGCGACTCGAATGCGTCACGAAGCGCAGGAGGTCCTTGACCGGGCGGCGGAGCAGGAGGAGGAGGTGGAGACACGGCTGGAAGGCCTGCGCGCCCAGGAGGACCAGGAGATCTCGGACGCACGCCGTGGTCTGCAGGCCCAAGCCCGCGCGCTCCAGGACCGCCTCCGCGCTGCGGAGCGGGCCCTGCGCGCCGTCCCCGCCATGCCGCCCGCCCCTCAGCGTGACCGAGCGCTGCAAGAGGCCGCCGCGACGGTGCGACAGGTCCAGCAGGAGCTCCGTTCGGAGACCTGGCGGCCCGCTCCCGTCCGCGCCGAGTGGCTGGGCTCGCTGACCGCTGGCGACCCCGTCCGCGTCCGCGGTTTCTCCGGCCCCGCGGAGGTGATAGCGTCGCCGGACGCGTCGGGGACCGTCGAGGTCGCCGTGGGGGACTTCCGGCTGCGCGTGCCGCAAGAGCAGCTGGAGCATCCGTTGGAGGCGGCTGCGCCTTCGCAGGAGGAAGCGGCCCGCGGCCAGTGGGGACGCCCTGTCCGCGACGTCTCCTCGCCTGACCGCGTGGAGACCGGGCCTTCGGGACTGCCCGCGGTCGACCTCGATCTGCGCGGACATCGCGTGGAGGAGGCGCTGGAGCAGCTCGAGGCCTTCCTCGACCGGGCGGTGCTGCAGGGCCACTCGCAGGTCCGCCTGGTGCACGGCGAGGGCACCGGCGCACTGCGCCGCGCCCTACGAGAGCGCTTGGAGCGACACACCCTGGTCCTCTCCTGGAGCATGGAGGAGGGGCGGCGAGGGGACGGCACGACGGTGGTGGAGCTTGCCTGAGGGCCGATACATCGGGTGTTCCGCGTCGCCTGGGAGCACGGCGGGGGATAGGCAGCCGATGCGTGCCTCGGCCTCGTGCGAGTGTGGACGATGACGGACCGTCCCCGCCTCTACAAGACAGAGGCCGTCGTGCTCAAGCACATCCCGCTGGGCGAGGCCGACCGGGTTGTGACGCTCTTCACCCCCGACCTGGGCATAGTCCGGGCCTCGGCGAAGGGCGTGCGCCGCCCCAAGAGCCGGATGGCCGGGCACCTGGAGCCGCTGGTCCGCTGCCGCCTCATGTTGGCGAGGGGACGGAACCTGGACGTCATCTCGGGGGTGGAGACGCTGCAGGGCTTCTCCGCCGTGCGCCAGGACCTGGAGCAGCTGGGCCGGGCCATGGTCTGCGCGGAGCTTGTGGACGCGTTCACCCCGGAAGGGCAGGGCAACCGTCCCCTCTACGACCTGCTCGTGGAAGCGCTGGAGTGGCTGGAGTCGGGGGAGGGGGACTGGGCGCCGCGCTACTTCGAGTTCCACCTGCTGGGGCTGACGGGGTACATGCCGGAGCTGCACCGATGCGTGGGATGCGCGGAGCACGTCCAGCCCGGACACCACGCCTTCAGCCCGGGGCTGGGCGGCGTCGTCTGCGTGGCGTGCGTGGAAGGCGGCCTGCCCAGGCTTCCCCCGGAGCGAGCGGGAGGGTCCCTCATCCCCCTGTCGCTGGACGCACTGAAGGTGCTCCGTTATGTCCAGGGCCACACCTACCAAGAGGTCCGGCGCATCCGCCTGGACGTCCCTCTTGCGCGGGGGCTGGAGCGCCTCCTCCGGGCGTACACGGCCTACCTTCTGGAGCGCAGGTTGAGGGCGCCGGAGTTCCTCGAAGACGTGCGACGGCTGGGCTGAGGCGGCCGGGCTCAGAGGGAGCTAGCGCAGCACCCGTTCGAAGCGAGCACTGCTTCGGAAGGGGCCAACGACGGCAAGGTTCAGGTTCTCGGGCGTGAGCAGCGTCTCGGCCAGCTGGCGGACCTCTTCGGCGTCAATGGCGTCGATCTTGGCGGCGATCTCGTCCACGGTGAGGACGCGGTCCAGCAGCAGCTCCTGGCTCCCTCCCCAGAAGGCCACGCTCCGGGTGTCCTCCATGCGGAGGAGGAGGCGGCCCTTGATCATCTCCTTGACCTTGGCAAGCTCCTCCTCCGGCGCTGTTCGGGCCAGCTTGCGGAGCTCCTCCATGGCCGCCTCCAGCGCCGACGCGGCGTTCTTGGGGTGCAGGGCGAAGTAGACGATGAGCGCTCCCGCGTCCTTGAAGTGGCTGGCGGCGCTGAAGGCCGAGTAGACGAGGCCGCGCCGCTCCCGGAGCTCCAGGAAGAGGCGGCTGCTCATGCCCTCCCCCAGGATGGAGTTGAGCAGGTCCATGGTGTAGCGCTGAGGGTGGGTGGAGGAGAGGCCCCGCAACGCCAGGCAGACGTGCGCCTGGTCGGTCCTGCGCCACTCGACGCGGACCTGGGGGCCGGTCTGGCCGTTTCGGGCCGGGAACCAGTCGCGGGGCTCGCCCGCTTCCCACTCGCCCATGTGCTGGGTGAGCAGGTCCGTGACCTGGGCGTGGGTGACCTCCCCGGCGACGGCCACCACGGTGTTGGAGGGGACATACTGGTGGGCCATACAGTCCAGAAGGGTGTCGCGGGTCAGCGCCCGCACCGAGTCCGGCGTGCCGCCCGCGTCCCGTCCCAGGGGCTGGTCCGGCCACAGTACGAGGTCGATGAGAGCGCCCACCCGGTCGTCGGGGTGGTCGTTGGTCATGGCGAGCTCTTCCAGGATGACGCCTCGCTCCTTCTCCATCTCCTCTGCGTCGAACCGTGAGTTGCGGAGGAGGTCCGCGAAAAGGTCGACGGTCGTGGGGAAGTGGAAGCCGGGCACCTTGGCCCAGTAGGCCGTGACCTCGCGGTCGGTACTGCCGTTCATCATGCCGCCCACGCGCTCGATGGTCTCGCTGATCTCCTGCGGCGTGGGTCGGCGCTCCGTCCCTTTGAAGAGGAGGTGTTCGACGAAGTGGAAGGCCCCACCCTGTTCGTCGGTCTCGTACCGGGAGCCTGCAGCGATGAAGAAGCCGATGCTAACGGACCGCGTGTGTGGCATGTGGCTGGTGAGCACCCGCAGGCCGTTGGGCAGTACGCTTTTTTCGAACATAGACCTTCCTGGGAAGTCACGAATGGAGGAGGACGCACCTGCCAGTGTAGGGTGTTCGCAGCGCGTGGGTCAATCGAACGCGGCTTTAGCCGCAACAAGTCTCGTGACGCAAAACCCTCGGAGTTTGATGCAGAACCAGGAAGCTAGTCCCTCCTCTTGGCTTTTACCTCCAGGGCGAACCACCCGAGGATTGTGCCGGGGATGAAGGCGATGTCCGCAATCACGCCTCCTCCCCCGCCTACGGTAATCATGATCGCAATCTTGACGACGGCAAAGACCCCCCAACCAATTGCAATGGAGCATAGGATACGGGCGCCAACGCCCATGCTCCCGCCTTGGCCGCGCCGTTCAGCCTGCTCGCGTCTGACCCTCTCCCGTATTTCTTCGCTTGGCTTCTCTCCGACGATGAACTTGTAGAGCCTCCCGTGTTGCTTGGACAACTAGCAACCTCCTTGGAATATACCTTTAGCAGATGCCTGCCCGTCCTGCATGCAAACTCCTCAACTGGAGCACTGCGCAATCTCTACTCTAGTAAGTTCGGTTATCTCGTCGGACCCTTGCCTCTTACCACGTATCGATAACCTGTACTTCCATTCATCGCCAAGAGGGAGAGCGTCTCGCCAATCCACGCTTACAGCAAACGCGTTATACGAGACCTCGTACCTGTGAGCTGCTACATCTTCGTTTCGCGACAGCGTCCAATCAGGGCTCAGTATGTTCAGTACAGGTGTTAAACGCACTGAATCGTACCTTGCGCCCTGGGGCCATCCAACCATGTAAACGAGGAATATGACAGGATAGCGCTTGCCCAAAAACGCCGGACGGTATGGTGAAGGTGGCAACGGATCCAGGGCGAGCTTGGCGCGGCTAGCTATCTGCCCTTCGAATGTCACGGCTTCGTCGCACACGGTTGGGTGATGCGAGAACGACACTAGTGGGTTAGGGGTAGCAGTTGGTGTCGGAGTCGGGCTGAGTGTTGGAGTTGGGGTGGGCGTGAGGCTAGGTGTCGGAGTTGGGGTGGGCGTGAGGCTAGGTGTCGGAGTTGGTGTGGGCGTGAGGCTAGGTGGGGGCACGAGGCCCACTCGTCTGCCTGAGCCGAACCGATCACCGGGAAGCTGTGCCGCTGCGAACTCTAGGGGGTGTACGGTAGAGATGTCAAATCAACGTTTGCCGCCTGGCCTGCGGAGGGTTGGTGTCGGAAGACGCCCTCTCAACCTACGCGTACACCGCCACGACCACCGCATCCGCGGGCACGGCAGGGTCGAAGAACAGCACGGCGCAGGATCGCCCCGCGACCATCTCCGCAGCAGCGAGGTTGCGGGCGACCGGCACGTCGGCGAGCCAGGTAGCCAGGCTGCCGGCCACCTGCACGGTTGCCCTGTAGGTCGCGCTGCTGAACGACTTGACGGTGGCCTTGCGCATCTCCACGAGCTTCATCCTCTCTCTGCGTGGCTGCCATCCCCCGCTCACCCTGAGCCGGGAGGTGGCAAGGGACGCGTTCCAATCCGCTCACCCTGAGCTTGTCGAAGAGGTGAGCCCGTCGAACCCTCCTACGCGCCCTCCAGCGTCAGCCGCAGAAGGTAGCGGGGCGGCCCATCCCGCCGGTAGTCGAGGGCCATGCCCCGGACCCTCCGACGCGCCGCCGCCATGCCGGCTCTGGGATCGGTGATCTCCACGACGTCGTACAGCTCCTGGCCGCAGTTCACCGGCACGGTGATATCTCCGGACACGGCCTCGCGCTCCAGGCGGCGGACGATCTCCCTGCTACGGCTCTGGGTCTTCGACAGCGTGTCCAGGTTCAGGTCGTGGTTCTGGAGGAGGCGCTCGCCCAACAGCGCCATCTCGCCCCAGACGAAGGCTTCCGCCACGCCCGCAGCCCCGTAGACCTGGACGCGGGTGTGCGCCTGGGCCGACTCGCCATGGCTTCCCTCCAGGATCGGATGACCTGCGCCGTAGACGTAGTCCGCCGCATCGTCGGGCTGGAGGTATCGCAGCTGCCCCCGATGGCCGTGAAAGGAGAGGACGTCCGGCGTACGGGCCAGGAGACGCCGCACCACGGCATCGCCGCTCTCGCCGGGGGAGATGGTGAACTGCGGCTTGTGCGCGTCGACGGTGGAGCTGCGCGGGGAGGCGCTGAGCGTGAGCCCCACGCGGCGCAGCGTCTCCGAGAGCAGGCCCAGCACGCTCGCACTCCCGGCGTCCCACGCGTACTGGCGGCGGGCGCGCCAGCCCTCCAGCAGCCACCAGGCGTTGGCGGCGTGAAGAACGAAGAGGGCGTGACCGGCCTGGAACCGGTGCTCCCAGCCGGTGGTCCAGTACGCCGGCCCGTCCGAGACCTCCCGCCCCGCCGAGGTGACGTACCCCGGGCTCACCCGGACCTCGGAACCGTGCCGGATGGCCGCGTTCGCGCCCTGCCCCAGCCTGCCGTAGCGGCCGTCGTCGTTGCGCAGGGTGACGGCGACCCGTCCTCCGGCAGGGGTCTCCCGACCGGTGAGGGCTACGACGTCGGCGGTGAGGTCGACGACAGCGCCTGCCAGGGAGACGCTCCAGACGCCCAAGGGACTCGACAGCCACAGTGTCGTCCCGTCCGACGCCATCGCCAGGCCGTACTCCGTGTCGAGATCGAAAGGGATGGGGTCGCGCCAGATGCCCTGCCCGAAGGTGGCCCCCGCGAGGATGTTCGACAGGTAGGGCCGCCGCCAGGGGGAGACGCCGGTGTGCCGCTCGACGTAGGAGAGGCGCGGCGGGTCCGACGCTACGACGAAGGGGTTGTGGAACTCCACGTCGGAGCCGCCGTCGGCATGGTTGACCTCCTTTAGGTCGGACCATCGCTCGGCGGGCAGCTCACCGCCATCGCCGTAGACGCACATCCACAGCACGTCGTTGCGGGCGCTGTCGCGGCCGGTGACCGCCACGTCCCAGTCGGTGGTGTAGGCGCAGCCAAGGCCGCTGACGGAGGAGACCGAGTTGGTCCACGACACGGGCTGCGACCAGGACGCCCCTTGGCGCTTGCTCACGTAGATGTCGCCCGTCCCTGCGGCGACGAAGAGGGCGGGGACCCCGGCGGAGCTGAAGGCAGCGGCCAAGCGGACGGTCGGGCTCACGGGCGGGACGAAAGCGGTCACGCGGTCCCCCCAGGTCGCCCCGTTGTCCGCACTCGTCCACGTGTATATGGTCGCTCCGTCGAGGCGGTCGACGAAGAAGAGGAGCACCTGCGCCCCGTGGCAGCACAGGGCGATGTTGCAGCCCGTACCCGCACGGTCCACTTCGAGCCAGCCGGTGAAGCTGGAGGACGGGCCGGGGTTGGGCGTCCGCTGTACGTAGAGAGTCCCGTCGGAGGAGAGCCTGGCGCGGAGCAGGGCGCCGTCGCCGGCGATGCAGGCGGCGTGATTACCGTCCGCCTCGTCTGCCGCGGCGTGCCGCATGATGGGGGACCGCGCCACCCCTGCGAGCATGTCCAGCACCTGCACCCTGAGGTAGGGGACTGCCGAGGCGCTCCGCTGGGCCGCTTGGAGCGTGGGCGAGAGTCGGCGCATCCTAGGACGGGCCCCGGTCCGCGGCCTGGGCGGGGCCCGCAGCAGTCGGGACGTAGAGCTGGCGGGAGCGGACGGCGTTGGTCGTGCCCAACCTGGCCAGGGCCGCATGGAAGAGCTTCAGACGCTCCTTGCCCCAGGTGAGAAAGTGCCTCCACGCATGCGGCCCGCCCACGTTCACCCTGTTCGTAGCGAAGGAGGCCCACTCCAGCGCCGCGTACGCGCCCGCCCCCATGGCGACAAGGTCCTCCAGATGTGCGGGGATGGTCGATGAGGCGGCGTCCAGCTTGTGCAGCTTGTGGTAGTGGATGCGGACGGACTCGCCGCCGCCGGGCGCGGCATCGACGTGCAGCGTGAGGGTGGCGCCCCACACGCCGAAGCGAACGTACGCAGGTGGATAGCGGCCCGCGGGGTACTCCGCCCCCTCCACCCGAATGAGCTCCGCGAGCGCCTGCAGGGAGAGGTCGCGGCTACCCTCGGCGGTGACCAGCGACGCCGTCGACTGGAGCGGCAGCGAGAGGCTTAGCTCCCGCACCGCGTGCTGGATGTGACGGTCCAGCTCCGCGTCCGTCCAGCGATAGTCGGTCGCTTCCTCGTCGTGCAGGTCGCGCCGCACGAGCCTGCGCATGTCAGAGATATCCATTCGGTCCTCCGGGGCGATGTTTCTCCGTCCGGGCGCTTGGCGTATCATGAGAAGCCTGGGGAGGGACGACGTTGACCTTGGTTGTGATGCTCCTGATCCTGATGTGGCTGGGCACGGTGGGCTCCACCGTGGTCCTGGCCAGGGTCCGCCTGGACTCCGACGACGCCTCCTGGAAGGACGAGGCGCTGGTGCGGGTGCTGGCCTTCGGCGCCGCGAGCGTGGCCCTGGGCGGATTCGGCCTCGCCGGGACCATCGTGACCGACACGGCGGAGGTCTTCTTCGTCGTGGCGCCCGCATGGCTCATCAGCGCGCTCCTCCTCTGCCTCCCACCCCTGGGCCGCTCCGACGAAGGCGTCCGGTTCACCTCCCAGTCCTGGGTCTTCTGCTCCATGATCGTCACCGTGCTGGGCGGCCTGGGCATGGCCCTGTTCGTCCTCATTCGCCTCATCATCTCCGGCCCCGAGCTGGTCTGAGGGCCGGCTCCGGCCACCCTAGTCTCGAACGCCGGTGAGCCGTGCCAGCTTGAGGGCGTTGAAGACCGCCAGGGCCACGTACCACTTCACACGAATGCGAGTGGCGTCCTTGGTCTCCAGGCTGCCCACGCGCTCGACGGCCAGGCCGCCGGGGGCCGTGAGGCCGGCCACCGCGCCCTCACCGAGCTGCAGGGCGTAGATCGTCGAGCAGTCGGCGGAGGTGCCGACAGTCTTGTCGTCGGCGATGTGGTCGTTCACGCCCACGGGGATGCCGTCGTAGTACTCGACCATCTGGCCGAACTCGTTGCGGTCGGAGACCACGAGACCGCTGCCCGCGGTCCGGGAGAGCGCGGTGAGCTTGCGGCGGGACCGGCGGGACATCAGGAGCAGGTGGGGCTTCCCCGCCTTCACCTTGTCGACCGCCTCGTCCAGCTTGTCCAGCGTCAGCGTAGCGCCGTTCGTCCCCATGGCGACCGTCTGCCCCGTCGTGCTCAGCTTGTCGATGCCGTCGAAGGCGTTGGCGTCGCTGCTCCGGTCGCCGTTCACGAACGTGTCCTCGAACTTGGTCTGGAGGGCCTTGGCCTTCAGCTGGACCACTGCGGCCTCCAGGTCCTGGATATTCGACCGCGTGGCCTTGAGGAAGTTGTCGATGTCCGCGTCGCCGCCCAGGATCTTGAGCGTGGCGGCGACCTGCGTGAAGGTGGGGTGGACTCGGTCCAGGTGTCGCCCACGGAGTAGAAGGAGGCGGTGGGGGCCCGGTTCTCCCGGTTGTAGGTCAGGCTGTTGCCCACCACCTCGATGAAGGGCAGGCGCTGCAGGACGGGGCTCTCCTGGATGATGGTCTCGATGACGCCTGCGACCAGGACGTCGTTGGACAGCTTTGCGGACTCCGACAGGGTCAGGGCCATGACTTTCCTCCGTACGACTGAGATGCGTTGCGGAGGAAAGACTAGTACATACGTTCGTCTTCGGGCAATAGGGCGTTGTCAGCGGCGGCGGGGTGTAGGGGCGATTCGCGAATCGCCCCTACGACGGTGGAAACCGGCGTGTGCGGGGGGCGCCTACGACCCTTGCGGGTCCTCCCGCAGGTACGCGTCCGAGCCGTCCAGCCAGTCCTGCCGGATCGGGCTGAACGCGTCGATGTCCACCGTGTCCTCCAGCGCCTCCGCCACGTGCTCGGCGTTCGACGGGATCACCAGCGTCTCGCCGGCCCGCACGATCACCTCTTCGCCGTCGATGACGAACTTGAGGGCGCCGGAGAGGATGTGGGTGATCTGCTCGTTGGGGTGCCGGTGCGCGGGGACCACCGCACCCTTGGGGAGGCTGATGTAGCCCAGCATCACCTGCTCGCCGGTGACGATACGGCGGCGAATGCCCTGGATCATCCGGTCCTCCGGGACCTCATCCCATGGCACAGCCTTGTACGACATGGCGCCCTCCGTGTGCTGCGTGTTTGTCGGGAGCATACGTGAGCGGCGACCGAGTGTCCAGAGGCGGCAGGTTGACGGCGACATACGCTGCACATAGACTGCGACGAACCCAGGAGGCGCGCCGTGGAGCTAGGGCTGAAGGACAAAGTCGCCATCGTCACGGGCGGCAGCATGGGCATCGGCAAGGCGACGGCCATGGCGCTCGCCCGCGAAGGGGCCGCCGTCGCGGTCTGCGCCCGACGCGAAGGGCCGCTGCAGGAAGCCGCACGCGAGATCGAGGACGCCACCGGAAGCCGCGTCCTCCCCGTCCGCGCCGACGTCACAGAGCTGGATGACCTCGCGAACCTCGTCGCCTCGACGGTCGCCGAGTTCGGCGGCGTGGACATCCTCGTCAGCAACGCCGTCAACGCGATATCCGGCACGGTCCTCAACCTGCCCGAGGAGGCATGGCGCAACCACATCGACGTCAAGCTCATGGCCTTCGTCCGGCTCTCGCGAGAGGTCGTCCCCCACATGCGAGCTAGAGGCGGCGGCCGCATCGTCGTCATCGGCGGCGGCGCCCTCCGGACCGCGGGCGCGACCGGCGCCAGCAACGCCGTCACCAACGCGGGCGTGGCCGCCGTCACCAAGAACCTGTCCGAGGAAGTCGCGGCCGACGGCGTCCTGGTCAACTGCATCCACCCGGGGCCGGTGCGCACCCCGCGCCTGCAACAGCTCCAGCAGGAGCGCGCCGACATGCTGGGCGTCACCGCCGAGGAGGTGGAGGCCATGTCCGCGAAGGCCGTCCCCATCGGCAGGGCGCTGGAGCCGGAGGAGATCGCCAGCGTCGTGGCCTTCCTCTGCTCCGACGCCGCGTCGGCGGTCACGGGCCAGAGCATCGGCGTCGACGGCGGCGCGTCGAGGGCCATCACGTACTAGGCGTAAGGAGCAGCGACAGCGATGGATAGCACCGCGCCACTCCCAAGCTGGTCCATCTACGCGATCCTGATCGCCCAGGGCGTCACCTACGCCCTCCTCGTCTGGTTCCTCGGCAGGGCCAGGGGCAAGACCGCCGAGGGCTTCCTCTCCGGCGGCAGGGACATCGGCCACGGCATGATCAACGCTTCCGTCGTCGCCGTCTGGGTGTGGGCGGCCACGCTCATGATCAGCAGCTGGACAGGCTACCAGTACGGGTTCATCGGGCCGTGGTGGTACGCGCTGGGGGCGACGGTGCCGCTGCCGATCATGGCCTACCTGGGCAGACGTATCAAGACGGTGATGCCCAAGGCCACCTCCTACCCGGAGTTCATGCACCACCGCTACGACGGCAAGAACCACGTGCTCCACTCCACGATCGCCACCATCGTCTCCCTGTGGGTCACCATCATGATCATCACCGGCGCGGCGGTCATGGGCCACGCGTTCACCGGCGCGCCCTTCTGGGCCATCGCCGTCCTCATGGTCATCATCTTCGTCTCCTACATCCCCTTCGCCGGGCTGTGGGCCAGCATCTTCGCCGACACCATCATGTCGCTCATGCTCTACGTCTGCATCACCACGCTGGCCGTGGCGGTCATCATCAAGGTCGGCCCCTCGGAGATTTGGGCGGGCCTCATGGATGTCGCCATCGCCAAGCCCGTGCTGCAGCCGGGCACGACCGTCGCGGAGCACAAGAGCCAGTGGGACGGCCTCAACTGGCTCAACCCCGCCGGCCTGGGCTTCCTCATCGTCAACACCGTGGGCAACCTGGGGGCCGTGCTGTGCAACCAGACCTACTGGTCCAGGGTGACCGGCGCCCGGGACCCGCAGACGGTCTTCAAGTCCTTCATGACCGCCGCCGTGTGCTGGTGGCCGATCCCCCTGGCGACGGGCACGGCCCTGGGCGTTGTCGCTCTGTCGAAGGGGCTGGTCGTCGGCGAGACCTACACCTACGGCTCGGCGTCGATGCTGTTCACCGAGGCGGAAGCGGTCGCTCCGATGATGGCCTTCCTCGTGCTGGGGTTCGTGGGGCTGACCATCTTCATCCTCGCCGTCGGCTCCGCCACCGTCAGCACCGGCGCGGGCGAGATCCTCGCCGTCGCCACAGTCTTCGTGAACGACATCTTCAAGAGCCACATCAACCCAGCAGCCAAGGACAAGACGCTGTTGCTAGCGAGCAGGGTATCGCTGTTCGTGATCGCGGCAACGCTCCTGTCGGTCGTCCTCTTCTTCCGGCACATCGGCTTCTCCTTCGCGGGGATGTACCAGGCGATGGGCATTGCGTTTTCGTCTGCGGTGATTCCCGTGATGATGGCCTGCTTCGTCCGGACCACCAACCGCAACGGCGCGTTCTGGGCGGCCATCCTCGGCAGCGTGTGCGGCATGACGTACTGGACAGCGACGGGCGCCGACCTGCTCTGGGGCGTGGTGTGGGGGAACATCATCGTGCTCAGCGTGTCCGCGCTCATCGCCGTCCCGTGGACGCTCCTCCGACCGCAGCCGTTCGACTACAGCACCCTCAAGGACGCCGGGGGCGCCATCCGGGAGTAGCCACTCCGCCGAAGACAGGAGCCGATATGTCCGAGCTTGCGTACTTCGTGAACCATACGATCACCGTGGCATGGCTCGCCCTGGCGGGCGTCTACGTCTACTACGCCGTCATCGCCGACATGGTCGCCGCCGCCCGCGGCCGCAAGCAGGAAGAGGACAACCCACGCTCATCCTGACCCTGTCGAAGAGCGACCCGCTACGGCGCTTCCGATCGCTCCCAGCGCCCCCGCCACCGTGATTGCCCCGGCCCCGCTGATAGCGAACGCTCCCCCGTCGTTGCCCGCAGTGATCCTGTAAGTCACCGGGTTGCCCTTGGAGTCCGTGGCCGACACGCTCCCCACCGCCATCCCTCCGTTGCTCCCCCGCAAACGCCTTGCTATAGTAGCCGCCGTGACGATGCAACGCGACCTGCTCAACGAGTCGCCTGCCGGTGTCGATCTACAACACACTGCGAGCACTGCGTTTGAGTCCGCCTTCCGTTCCTCTGACCGCGTGCAAGGTCTTACCCACGATTTCTACAGGTACCCTGCTAGGTTCAGTCCGCAGTTTGTCCGGTTCATCTTGGACAACCTCACCAATCCTGATGACTACGTCCTAGACCCGTTCATGGGTGGCGGGACCACGGTCATAGAGGCTATCGCAGGCGGCCGACGAGCCATTGGCTCAGACGTCAACGAGCTGTCCTACTTTGTGACCAGGGCCAAAACCACTCCCCTGAGCCAAGGAGACGCCGTAGAGATACTTGGCTGGGTTGCGGACGTGAAGCGAGTCGCTGCAGAACTTGCATCTCTGCCCTCACCGGACACTAGCCCCGTTCGCAATATGCCGCCGGCCACATACCCGCTCTTCGCGGCCGCATCCGGTTTAACGGCGCAGCTTAGTTTCGCTCGGCGGCGCCGATTTGCTCGGTGTGCCCTTATCGGTATTGGACAATGGGCCTTGGACTCCAGGCTTCTGATTCCCAATATCGCTGTAATTGCGGATCACTTGGAACGCCGTGTTCACGAAATGTTGGAAGGGGTTGGCGCTCTAGTGTCGGCGGCCAGGGACCACGGCGTATACAAGCATGAGATCACATCACTTCGGCGTTTGCTGCCGTATTCTGCCGCTAACCCTAGGCTCGCGAGGGTGCTCCAACGCCGGGGGATTAGCCCAAAGCTCATACTGACTTCTCCCCCGTACCCAGGTGTGCATGTCTTGTATCACCGGTGGCAAATTCAAGGACGCAGGGAAACTCCCGCGCCGTATTGGATTGCTGACCTCCGTGATGGCCACGGAGCGGCATACTACACCATGGGAAGTCGGTCTACGCTGGGGCTGAAGAACTACTTCGCGCAACTCAGCGCCGCTTTCGGGAACCTAAGAAAGGTCATGTCTCCGGACACCGCAGTCGTCCAGCTGATCGCCTTCTCCGATACGGGAACGCAGCTGCCCATGTACTTGGCTGCAATGCAGGAGGCAGGTCTTGAGGAAGCTCGCGTAGGACCTATTCAGTCTAGGGAAGTACGGACGGTCCCGAATCGAAAGTGGTACAACCAGGGCACAGGCCCGACCGATGCCAGTTCAGAGGTGCTGCTTGTACACAAGCCAAGCAGCTAGTCGTCTGCGCTAATGTCCTCGTCGCTGAGGCCCCCCAGGTGCTCAATAAGGGGTAGCAGCACAGGCGCGATGGCGGCAGTGACTTTGTAGACCTCGTCTTGCGGTAGGGATTCTGATTCGGTCTGTATGGTTTCGGATCTTTCCGCACCCCGACCATTCCCTCTTGGCCGCAGCAACGCCAGTGCGACGAGCATCATTCCAAACTCCCAACGTGAGCGCACAAGATCCATGCTATTCTTTGACGCCTTCAACTCACTCCGCAAGTAGATATTGTCCATGTTTATGTAATAGGAGTAGGCACCGCTGCTGGCATCATCCTCATCAGGATCATCGTAAACTCTTAGGGCTGAGTATGCGTCAAAGTCATGATGGATCCACTCCGGCTGGAATACACGGTTGAGTTGCGGAAGCGCCAGGCCACTTGGAGCCGTGCCAGGCTCCGTCCCACGTTCACGGCGCCTAGGGCGAGTGCCATTGCCCCCAGAGGGAGTCTGATGTGGCCCCACGTTGACCGTAAAGCGGTTCACAAGTGGGAATGGCAGAGTGTCATCCTGAACTGTTAACTCATAGGCATAGGACTGCCCTTCGATCGCTCCATCTGGCAACTTTAGATTGAGCGTGGCTACGCCGTCATTTAAGTTCAACGAGTGATTTGGGACGGTCCCATTGTAGGTTTGAGGGCCAGTTGGGCGTAGAACGAAGGAACCTGGCAACTCTGTGCGAGCGAAGTAGTCATTGACCACATCGGTGGTGAAAAAGATCCTGCTCCTCATGTTCTTGGGAGTAGTGCGGACAAGTTCCTTACCGTAGTCGAGTTCCCGAAACTTGAAAATCGTCGGATGGGGTTTTCCAATGTACGGCTTAGCCCCTGGTGCATCCACAGGACGAAAGGGGTTAGATAGGGGGCCGGCTCCGCTGAACAGGCGGGCAATGGTTGGGGACTTGCGTATTATGGCCTCAAATGTTTCTTGCAAGGACTTGGAATCACGAAGCTTGGCATTCTGTCGCTCGCGCAGTTGACGCAAGTCGCGCAATCCCTGGTGCGTCCTCAGTGAAACCTCCAACTCTTCTTCTATTTCGCTTAGCAGCTCCCCCTCTTCCATACGATCCCTGCTGTTCATGAAGAGGTCCTCTTGATCGCGGCGGTCCAATCTGGTGCAGTCCACAATTACCAGCAGCGAACGACGGAGGCGGTCAAGGCCTACTGTCTTCCGGCCAAAGAAGTGCTGTGGGAGCACACCCTGTGTTTGGCCGTTAACGATGAAGAGTATGCCTTCGGCGTTCTTGTAGCTATCTTCCTTCCCCATTTTGAATGCGTAAATCGCGGCGGGGAGTTGATGTCCGCGGATTGTAATTGGGTTGCTGGCCGGGAATCCGTCTTCCAGGTTCTCGCTGCGGTCATCGCTTAAGCGAACGCTAATCCCATTGAGGTTTGTGTCGTAGCTACCAGGCCTTCCTGCATAGTTGCGGCACTCATGGAGCCGAATCGGCAATGCCGGTCGGGGCAAACGTAGGTCGAGGCGCTGTAGAAGTCCGTCTCCTCGCAGGATGTGGCTTTTTCCGTGCATTCTATATTCGTAGAGTTTGATGGCTGTACCCCATTTGGCGGGTCTCACGTATGCCTCGTTCGCCCGGGGAAAGAGATGCAACTCTGCCGCATCAAATCTCAAGACGCCCTCCGGCGTAGGTGAGAGGTAACTGTACATAGAGATTTTGCGTTGACCCTTTGGGTTCTCTCTTCTTACGACGGTGAACCCCCATTGACCAATCGAAGCGTCCTCCGACTGGCGTGCACGGATGGAAGGATTGCGTCTGCTGATGATTAGTTGAAGGTTGTGGCGACCGCAGAACCGCAGCGCGCCGGTTCCGCCCATGTTGAACTTGCCCTGGACGAATTGAACGTTGGCCTTATTGCCTTCGTGGAGCGACAAGAGGGTTTCAGGCATATCGTTGGGAGACTGACCTTCGCCACTGTCTACAATGGTGAAGCTCACATTCTTCAGATCACCAGTGGCTGCGAGCGTGATTCGGTCTGCGACCTCTCTGCGCTTTCGTCTATCCCACCTAGCAACGTCGCCCATGGTGTCAGCTCTGTTGCGTCCACCTGCAAAGAATTCGGCTACGGCTTCAGAAATGGTCTGTGGCGCGTCGGGGGAGTCTGGGAGCATTCCGGCCTGCCAACACTCACCCATCAAGACTGCGTCTACTGAGTTGACCAGCTTCTCGACTAAGGCTGCTTCCGGTTTGCTGGTTTGGTTTCCCATGGTAGAGAAGTTGCCCTCGATATCTCCGAAGGGCTTCCAAACCGTTTGGTCATCCCAGTATCCGCGCTGTCTGAGGATGCTAATCACCTCATCCTCTGTGTCTGCATGGAGCAGGTCCATGCAGAGTCCCTCAAGACCAAAGTCAAGCCTCAGCAATTCACCCTCCCCCGCCGGCCACGCTACAGCGTGAAGCGCTTCTGCGCCTTGTCTCCATTGCGAAATTTTGCTTTCGTGGCGTTTAGGTCTACCTGGATCGCCTTGAACGCGGAATCGACTTGGGCGTCCGTGTAGCCGTAGTTGCTCTTGTTCGCCAGCTGCCCCAACAGGCGTAGCTTGTCTAAAATTGCATTGACTCTTTGCTCCGCAAGTCGCCTAAACTTTACTTCTTTTGTTTCAGTCATGCTCTCCATGAATCCCTCCACGTCATAGATATTGGGTATTGTGCTATTACATACCATGCATACAGCACAGGGTTGAGAATAATACTAGTACAAATTGGCTGTCAAGGGCAAGGATTCCGGCTATAGCGCGACGGTCTGGGGACGGGGGAGGAGCGGGGCAACCTTATGCTCCCAGCACCCCCCGCGTGCCATCCGCCCCTATCCCCCAACCCCTCCGACCCCCTACCCTACCCCCATGCCCACCCACACGCGCCCGCCCACCCCACACCTCTCCCACCCACGCCGCAGCCCATCGTCCCAAGCTGAGGGTGCGGGGCCTGCCCCAAAGGAGGATCACCACAAGGTGCAGTCCCACTTCAACGGCCCAATCTCCCGCCGTAGTCCATCGTCCCCAAGGTGTGGGTGCAGGGCCTGCCCTGCCCCTGCCTTGTTTCCCTTTGTCGGTTTCGGGCCATCCTTCACCGAGGCCCTCCGCCTCCGTTCGGCTCGCGCCCTGCCAGATACGACTTGTCTCCCTTTTTCGACCGTTTCAACACCCCCCAGCGGGGCCCTCGGCCCCTCATCCAGGCCATGCCTGGCAGATACGACTTGTCTCCCTTTGTCGACTTGTCCAGATCCGCTCAAACCCAAGCTGCACCGCGCCCCTCCAGGCACGGGCCGGCCGGAAATTCGCGCACACACTATTCCGATCAAATCAAATCGCCCCCTGCCCTGGCCGGTTGACACCCCACCGGCAGTGCTGCTACCCTCCCTCGCACATATCGACCAAACGCAGTGAAGGGGAGTAGTAGCGGGTCACCGTGAACTCGCCCCGGAGCGGCGGGGGTGAACGCAGTAGCCTCCGACGGTGGCCCCGTTACAGCCGACAAGGTGGCCCCGACGACGCGATGATCGGGGCAAGCAGGGTGGTACCGCGGGTCTTTTCATCGGCCCGTCCCTCCAGGGGACGGGCTTTCTTTGTGCCTGAAAGGCGGAGGGTAGTCGGCATGGCCAGAGCGACACGGATGCGGCAGGCGGCGCTGCGGTGGGACCCGCAGGCCCTGGACCGGAAGTGGCAGGAGCGTTGGGCGCGGGACGGCCTCTATCGCGTCCGCGACGACGACCCCCGCCCGAAGTGGTACGAGCTCACGATGTACCCCTACCCCTCCGGCGACGTCCACATCGGCCACTGGTACGTCATGGCCCCCTCGGACGCCCATGCGCGCTTCCGGCGGATGCAGGGCTACAACGTCCTCCACCCCATGGGCTTCGACGCCTTCGGCCTGCCCGCGGAGAACGCCGCCATCCGCCAGGGTGGCCACCCCCATGCGTGGACCATGGCCAACGTCGACCGAATGCGCACCCAGCTCCGCTCCATGGGCACCGTGTACGACTGGGAGCGGGAGGTCGTCTGCTGCCTGCCGGAGTTCTATCGGTGGAACCAGTGGCTCTTCCTGCAGTTCTACAGGGCGGGCCTGGCCTACCGCGCCCACGCCCCCGCCGTCTGGTGCCCCTCCTGCCAGACTGTGCTGGCCAACGAGCAGGTGGTGAACGGCGCCTGCGAACGCTGTGGCACGCCCGTCACCCGTCGGGAGCTCAGCCAGTGGTTCCTTCGCATCACCCGATACGTCGAAGAGCTGCTGGACTTCTCCGGCCTCGTGGATTGGCCCGACAAGATCCTGACGATGCAGCGTAACTGGATCGGCCGCAGCCAGGGCGTCGAGGTGGCCTTCGACATCTCGCACGTCGACGCGCCGGCATCGGAGCTGCGGGTCTTCACCACCCGCGTCGACACGCTCTTCGGCGTCACCTTCATGGTCCTCGCGCCGGAGCACCCCCTCGTGCCTGCCCTGACGAGTCCGCAGCAGCGGGAGGCCGTTGAAGCCTATGTCGAAGAGGCGCGCCGCAAGTCGGACATCGAGCGGCTGTCGGCGGACCGGGAGAAGACGGGCGTCCCGCTGGGGAGCTTCTGCGTGAACCCGGCCAACGGCGAGCAGATCCCCATCCTCGTGGCCGACTACGCCGTGGCCTGGTACGCGCAGGGTGCGGTCATGGGCGTCCCCGCCCACGACGAGCGGGACTTCGCGTTCGCCACCAAGTACGACCTGCCGATACGCGTTGTCATCGCGCCGCCCGACTGGGACGGCGAGGCGCTGCAAGAGGCCTACCTGGGCCCTGGCGCGCAGGTCAACTCCGGCCAGTTCGACGGCATCCCCAGCGAGCAGGGCATGGAGGCCATCGCCGACCACGTCGAGCAGCGCGGCACGGGCCAGCGCACGATCGCCTACCGCATCCGGGACTGGCTCATCTCCCGCCAGCGCTACTGGGGCACGCCGATCCCGATGGTCCACTGCGAGGCCTGCGGCACGGTGCCGGTGCCCGAAGAGCAGCTGCCGGTGCTGCTCCCGGAGGACGCCGAGTTCAAGCCCTCGGGGGAGTCGCCGCTGGCCCGCCACGAGGGCTTCACGCGCACTCCCTGCCCCTCGTGCGGGGGCGAGGCGCGACGTGAGACGGACACCATGGACACCTTCTTCGACTCCTCCTGGTACTTCCTGCGCTTTCTGAGCCCCGACGACGACACGCGGCCCTGGGACCCCGAGGTGGTGCGGCAGTGGGCGCCCGTCGACCAGTACACCGGCGGCGCCGAGCACGCCATCATGCACCTGCTCTACGCTCGCTTCTTCATCAAGGGGTTGCGGGACATGGGGATGCTGGCCTTCGACGAGCCCTTCCTGCGGCTCTTCAACCAAGGCCACATCATCTCCGACGGCGCGAAGATGTCCAAGTCTCGGGGCAACGTGGTGAACCCGGACGCCTACGTGGAGCTCCTAGGCGCCGACGTGGTCCGCCTGTACCTGATGTTCGTCGGGCCCTGGGAGAGCGGCGGCGAGTGGCAGGACGCGGGCATCAACGGCGTGGCCCGATGGCTGGTCCGCCTGTGGGACCTGCTGCTGCGCGACCCGTCCGGCCTGGTCGGCGCAGCCCCGTCGCCCGAGGCGCGGCGAAGCGTGCAGCGGTTGCTCCACCAGACGGTGCGCAGGGTCCACCGGGACATCGATACGTTCAACTTCAACACGGCCGTCGCCGCGCTGATGGAGCTGAGCAACGAACTGGCCCGCGCCTGGGAGGAGGGCGGACTGGACGTTCCCACTTGGAAGGAGACGCGGCGGCTCTTCCTGCTGATGCTGGCGCCCCTGGCTCCCCACTTCGCGGAGGAGCTGTGGGAGCGCACCGGCGGGGCCTACAGCATCCACCAGCAGCCATTCCCACAGTGGGACGACGCCCTGGCCGCCGCCGAAACGGTCACCCTGGTGGTGCAGGTGGACGGCCGTGTGCGAGACCGCCTCACCGTCTCCGTCGACATCGCGGAGGCGGAGGCGGTGCAACTCGCGATGGAGTCCCCCAATGCTCGTCGGCACCTGGAGGGGCGGGACGTGGCCCGCACCATCTATGTGCCCGGCCGCCTGGTGAACGTGGTCACGCGCTAGGGGGTTGCATTATGACACTATCGCTGGCATAATGCATGCATGT
Source organism: Dehalococcoidia bacterium (assembly GCA_965249315.1). Taxonomy (GTDB): domain Bacteria; phylum Chloroflexota; class Dehalococcoidia; order Lucifugimonadales; family UBA1127; genus CBDBGD01. The sequence goes on from OZ252225.1 coordinate 972,180, forward strand.
CAGTCCAGATCACCATACGCGACGTCCCGGATGAGGTCCGCAACGAGCTGGCCGCCCGCGCTGCGCATCAGCGCCAGTCCATGCAGGAGTTCCTGCTCGGCGAGCTGGAGCGCATCGCGTCCCGTCCCTCCATCGCAACGTGGCTACAGGGCGTCCGCGAGCGCAAGGCGGTGTACGAAACTCGGGTGCCGCCCGACGTCATCCTTCGCGCCCGTGACGCCGACCGGAAGTGACGACGGTCGTCGACGCGTCCGTGCTGGTCGCCGCACTGGTCGACTCGGAGCACGAGGGCGCGTGGGCGGAAGCGATGCTCGCCGAAGGCGACCTCGTCGGCCCGGAGCTTGCTCTCGCTGAGGCCACAAACGTTCTCCGCCGGTTGGAGCAGTCCGGGCAGCTATCCCGCATCGAGGCAACCATCGCCCACCGGGACCTGCTGCGGCTGGACATGGCGATGTTTCCCTTCGCCCCCTTCGCGGAGCGAGTGTGGGCGCTGCGCGGCAGCCTTACCAGCTACGATGCCTGGTACGTCGCCCTCGCAGAGGCGCTGGACTGCCCGCTGGCGACCCTTGACCGAAGGCTCAGCCGCGCCGGCGGCCCGGCCTGTGACTTCCTCGTCCCGCCTCGCTCCCCTTCATCCTAAACCCTCTCTCGACAGGGGAGGGGGTTCAAGTGGCGGCCTCCAGCGCAGCGACGGCGCCCCCCTAGAATATCCGACGCCCCCCCTGGTACACGGCCCAGACGTTGCGGAGGGCTGCCGGCTCCTCCGTCGGGTCGCCGTCGATGAGGACCATGTCCGCCTGCTTGCCCACCTCCAGCGTCCCCGTCACGTCGTCGATGCCCGTGAGCGCGGCGGCCTCGCGGGTGGCGGCCTCCAGCGCGGCCTGGGGCGTCATGCCCGCGCTGGCCATGAGCTCGATCTCACGGGCGATGTTGCCGTGGCGGGCACCGGAGCCCCCGGCGTCGGTGCCTGCGGCGATACGCACACCGGCGTCCAGCGCGCGCTTGAAGCTGGCCTTGGCTGACTCGCTGCGCTCTGCGCTCTGGTCCATGGTCTCCTTCGGCAGGCCCAGGCGTGGGCCGAATCGCAGCGTCCAGTCCCACGTGGACATGGTGGGGACGAGGAAGGTGCCCTTCTCGGCCATGAGCGCCGCCGTCTCCTCGTCCACGTAGGTGCCGTGCTCGATGGAGTCCGCGCCCGCCTCGACGGCATGGCGGCTGCCCAGGAAGCCGATGCAGTGCGCGGCGATCTTGAGGCCGGCGTCGTGAGCCGCCTTGGCCGCCGCCTCCAGCGCTGCGGGCCCCATGGTGCTGAGCTGGTCTCCCTCCGGCGAGTGGCCCGTCACGCCCACCTTGATCAGCCCCGCGCCGAGCTCGATCTGCTCCTGGATAGCCAGTAGCAGCTCCTCCACGTTGTCCGTGCGGCGGGTGAGCTCCGCGGGCCAGCAGCCGGGGAACTGCAGCCACTCCCCCGCAGCGACGATGCGCGGGCCGGGGAAGGCACCCGCGGCCGTCGCTTTCGCCACCTCGATGTTGATGGCGAAGCGAGCGCCCACGTCGCGGGCCGAGGTGACGCCGGACAGCAGCGCCCTTCGGCAGTTGGCGATGGCCTTGATGGTGAAGAGGTCCGGCGAGTCCTTGAAGAGGTGGTCCATGTTCTCCGGACCGCCGTCTGCGATGAAGTGTTCGTGGCAGTCGATCATGCCGGGGATGAGCGTGAGGCCCCGGCCATCAATGTCCTCCTGGTGGACGTGGCGGCGCGGCCGCGCGGCCTCCTCGCCGATCCAGGCGATGGCGCCGTTCTCCACCATCACGCTGGCGGAGGGAATCGGGGGGCCTCCGGCGCCGTCGACGATGCGAACGTTGCGAATGACCAGGTCCATGGCTCCTCCTTCCGGGCACGGCCAGGGTAGCGGGATTGGGTTGACGATACGAGGGGTGCCCTACCCTGTCAAGCTAGGCCCACCCATCCGGGGGACGAAAGGCTGCGGGCGCCCACCCACCATCGACCCTGCGAAGGTCCAACGCTGAAACCCAAGCACGCGCGGCGATGCCACCAAGCTTACGCGGCAATGCCGCCTCTGCCGCTTAAGGCGTCAGTTCCAGTGTGACGAGCGTCCCGACGACGATGCCGCAGCGTTCGGCCGCCCCTGCATTGACCTCCAGCGCGTGCTGCGCCGGCGCCGCCGATTCGTAGATGGTCAGCTCCGATGCGGGGACCCCAGGCTCCGGAACCATAGTCTGTATGTCCACGACCGTCCCTTGGCTGTCGATGAAGAGGATGTCCAGCGGAATGAGCGTGTTGAACATCCAGAACCGCCGCACCGACTCTGCGTCGTAGATGAAGATCATCCCCCGGTCCGGAGGCAGACTTGGGCGGTTCATGAGTCCGCGGGCCTTCTTCTCGCCCGTGTCCGCCACCTCCAGGAGGAAGCGGCACGTCCCAGCCTGGAGACTCCCCTCAGGCGTGAAGGCGGGGGTGGGTTCCAGGACTACTGCGATCTGCGTCGGCGCGGGCGTGGGAGAAGGGGTGGGAGAGGGGGTCGGAGCAGGCGTAGAAGTGGGGCTGGCAGTACGCGCAGGCGTGGGCGTGGCAGCAGGCGTAGGGGTGGCGGTAGGCGTAGAGGTGGGGGCAGGGGTCGGAACAGACTCCGGGGCGGGTGTTGGCGCATCCATCGGCGTTGCGGACGCCGCGGGGGAGGCAGTCGGGGTGGGTGACGGCGCGTCGGAGGCGCATGCGACGCCCAGCAGCAGGACCGCGGCCATCGCCACGGTCAGCGGAAGGCCGATGTGGGCGCCGCATTGGCGGGAGGAGGCAAGAGTCGACGCACTCACCCGCCCTGGCCCTCCTGGAGCTCCTTCAACTCGATGCGGACCTCTAGGATGTCCAGAGCGTCCTTGAAGTCGGAGGGCACGAAACCCAACACCTCTCCCGGCAGCGCATCAACGACATCCACGAAGGCGGAGGCGAAGAACGAGCCCAGCAGCGGACCCTCCACGAAGCCGCGGGTATCTTCGATGAAAATCGCGGCGGCGCCGTCTCGAAGCGTCGCGTAGGCGACTCGCGCGCCCCGCTGGGAGACCTCGCCTTCGGAGGCAGGCCGATCGCGTCCCGGCTGCTCTTCGGCGGAGACCACCGGGGGCTCGAAGTCGTAGGCAAGACGCGCCATGCCCGTGATGAGCGCTCCCACCAGGATAGCCCCGGCCAAGGCGCCCAGGACCGCACCGGCGAGAGGGTCGACGAACCCGAGGAAGAGGAGGCCGACGGCCTTGCGCAGGGCAGCCCCGGCGATGCGGGCCACCATGACGGAGGCGACGACGATAAAGGCAAAGGAGATGACGGTGACCAGCGTATCGTTGGAGATGGAGGTGGTGAGCCACCCTCCGAGGTCGTCGCTGAACCGGCCGGCCAGGACTATGCCAAACCAGGCGCCAATGGCGGTGAAGGCGGCGCTGATGAGCCCCGTCCGCAGGCCCAGATACGCACTCGCCGCGATGACGACGACGAAAACGCCGTCCAGCCAGTTCACCGCTTGTCTCTTCTCTCCACCGTGCAGGCTCCCGCCAGTCCTCCGGGATTGTATGGGCCAGTCCAGGCACCGTCAAACGGAGAGGCGCCACCCGCCAGCCCTTCGAAGTCGCCGCTAGAGGCGGGCGTCACCTACGCAGCGCGAGGTACACGCCAAAGAGGATGAGCATCCCTCCGGCTACGGCGGTGACCGGAGGCGTCTCGTCGAGTATCGCCCAGGCGAGCAGAGTCGCGCCGACGGGCTCCGCCATGACGGCGACGGCTACCAGTGTGGCTGGCAAATGGCCCAGGGCCCAGTTCAGGGAGGAGTGGCCCAGAAGCTGGGGGACCAACGCCAGGAGCGCCAGGTATACGTAGGTCTCACCGCTGAACCCCGCCAGGGGGGCGCCGGTAGCACCGGAGGTGGCCAGCAGCACGACCGCCGCCAGCCCGTACACGGGCGCAACGTAGGCTAGGACCGGCATCTCGCGCCTCAGGTCGCGGCCGATGATGTAGTAGCCGGCCACGGCAGCGGCGCCCAACAGCGCTAGCCCGTCCCCGTACAGCCGCCTGTCGCCCAGGTCCCAGTCCCCCAAGGCGATCACGACGCCCCCCGCTAGCCCAACGCCTATGCCCGCAGCCGTGGACCGGGTCAGCGACTCTCGAAGGAGCACGTGCGCCGCTATGGCCACGAGAATGGGGTTGGCGGTGACGATGACGACGGAGCTCGCTACCGAGGTGTGCGACAGCGAGGCGATCCAGAAGGCGAAATGGAAGGCCAGGCAGAGGGCGGATGCCCCCATGAGAAGCTTCGTTCGCCCGGGAAGGGTCAGCAATCGTGTGCGGTCAAGCGCCAGGCTGAGAGGCAGCAGCAGAAGGGCAGCGATGCCCAGGCGGTAGCTGGCCACCGCCAGCGAGGGGGCGTCGGCGAGGCGGATAAGGACAGCCGCGGTGGAAACGGCGGTGACCCCCAGGGCCAGCCCCCCGTAGATGGGCGCCGGACCCAGACCGGAGGTCCTTTCGCCTGCCATACCTGTCACGGCCTCGGGAGGCCGGCGGCGGGGGTGCTCGACAGGCTGCGCACCACGGACTACCCGCCGCTCCGCGGGTCCGCTTCGGGAGCAGGGCCGCCTTCGCTCAGGAAGCGCGCCAGCTCATCCCGCGGGAAGCGAGGCATGTCCCGAATCTCTCCCTCGACGCGCAGTCTCATCCCCTCGGATGCGTCCGTCACCCGGCCGATAGCAGATGCTCCTATCCCCTGACTGACCAGCGCCTGTTGGACCTTCTCGGCTGTTCGGTCCGACGCGGCCAGCAGTAGCGAACCGGAGGCAAGGAGGCCCAGGGGGTCCAGGCCAAGCGCCTCACAGACCTCCCGGCACTCCGGCAGCAGCGGAACAGCCGCCGCATCCACCTCCAGGCCAACGCCCGCCGACTCGGCCATCTCCAGGAGGCCCGTGGCCAGTCCACCCTCGGTTGGGTCGTGCATGGCGTGGACGCCTCCAACGTCGCAGGCGGCCAGGGCGTCCCGGACGACGCTGATGCCCGGCGTGAACAGGAGCTGGCGCGCTCGCTCCAGCGTCTCCGACGAGACGCCCCGTCGGCCCAGCAGGTCGGCTGCCTCCCTGGCCAGGAGCGCAGTCCCCTCGAGGGCGATCCCCTTCGTCAGCAGCAGGACGTCCCCCGGCTGCGCCCCCGCGGGCCAGACCACGCGGTCTCTCGGCGCGTCGCCGAGCATCGTGCCCGTGACTATCGGGCGGTCAAGGCCGTAGGTGACCTCGGTGTGGCCGCCGATGAGGGCGACGCCCATGTCCTCACAGGCGGAGAGGAGTTGCTGGAAGACCTCCTGGGCCTGCGCCGCAGTGCTCTCCTCCGGGAGGAGGAGAGTGGCCAGGAACCATCGGGGCGTGCCGCCAAGGCAGGCGACGTCGTTCGCGTTGACCTGCACCGCGTACCAGCCGATGAGGTCCGTAGCGAAGGTGACCGGGTCCGCCGTGGCGATCAGGACGCGGTCGCCCCAGTCGATCACCGCCGCGTCGGCACCCACCTTCGGGCCGAGGAGCACGCGGGGGTCGTGACGCACCTGGTCGAGCAAGCCGGCGAGCAGGTGAGCGGGGAGCTTGCCCACGGGGAGCCGCACATTGTCCTGGGAGGACGTCATCGCGCATGCACCGCGGAAGGCGCTAGAAAGTCTGACGGCCCTGGAGGGCCCGCACGAGGGTCGTCTCGTCCGCGTACTCCAGCTCGGTGCCCGTCGGCAGGCCCCGCGCCAGCCGGGTCACGCGGAGGCCTAGCGGTATGAGGAGGCGTTGCAGGTACATCGACGTCGCCTCTCCCTCCAGCGTGGGGTTGGTGGCCAGGATGACCTCCTGGAACTCCACCCTCGCCGAGTCCGCGGAACCGTCGGGCGCGGCGCGCAGCCGGTCCAGCAGCTCCTTGACTCGCAGGTCGTCAGGGCCAACGCCGTTCATAGGCGAGATTGCGCCGTGAAGAACGTGGTAGAGGCCGTGATAGGCACGCGTGCGCTCCAGGGCCAGCACGTCCAGCGGCTCCTCCACCGCGCACAGGAGGGTCCGGTCCCGGTTGGGGTCGGCGCACAGCCGGCACGGGTCCTGGTCGGTGATGTTGAAGCAGACAGAGCAGAGACTCACCTGCTCCTTCACCGCGATGATGGCCTCCGCCAGCTCCTTGGCGTCGTCCGGCGGTAGTCGAATGAGATGGTAGGTGAGGCGCTGCGCACTCTTCGGGCCGATGCCCGGGAGCCGGTGCAACTCCTCGATGAGCCGCGCTGCCGGCGCAGCGGTGGGAAGGAAGTCCGGTGGCGGTCCGTCCTGTCTCATCCGAGTCCCGGGATCTTGAGTCCGCCCGTGAGGGCGCCCATCTTCTGCTGCGCGATATCCTGGGCCTTCTGCAGTCCTTCGTTCACTGCGGCCAGCACGAGCTCCTCCAGCATCTGGACGTCCTCGGGGTCCACGGCGTCGGGATCGATGTGGACCGACTGCACCTTGAGCTTGCCTGAAACCACTACCCGGACGGCGCCTCCGCCGGCGCTGGCCTCCACGGTCATCTCCTCCAGCTCCTCCTGGGCTTTCGCCAAGCGGGCCTGGAGCTGCTGGGCCTGACGCAAGAAGTTCCGGTTCATCGCTGCGCCTCCTCTTCTGGGATGATGCGAGCGCCCATGGCCATGGCGGCGCGCAGCAGGTGTCCGCCGGACTGGCCGGGGGCCGCGGCTTCGGCCGCTGTCAGTCTGAGATCGTAGCGCCGACCGAGTGTCGCTTCCACAGCCTCCTGGACCGCATGGTGGCTGGGAGGGTGGTCCATCTCCTCCGCAAGGCGATCACGGTTGGCCTTGTTCTTGAACTGCAGGACCAGACTCTCTCCTTCAATGTAGGGCTCTCGACAGTCCAAGAGCAAGGAGCCCAGGACGTACTTCTGTCCTCGGACGCGCCGCAGCGTCTGGCACAGGGCGTTCCACTGGGCCTCCGTGACAGTGACCGCTCCCTCGATTCCGACTCCAGGGGACGGAGCGGTGGGCGCGGGAGCGGGTCCGACAGGGACGGGCGGAGGAGGAGTTTCGGCAATGGTGGACGGCGAAGGAGACGGCGGCGATACTGCCTCCCGACGTGGGGGCTCGGCTGGCCGCGAGGCCCGCCGCGGCGGCGACGGCGCAGGGGGCTGAGGCCGCGCCGGGGCGGGCGTTTCTTCGCGGGCCACGGGTGCTGGGCGGGCGGCCTCCTGATCGAGGGAGGCAGCCTCCACTAGGGCTAGCTCCAGGGGGAGCGCCCCGGGGACCTCTCCGGCACGTAGGTTGACCTCGCCAAAAAGCTGGGTAGTCTTCAGGAGTCTCGGCCACGCCGTCCGATCGGCGAGGACACGTATCTCCTCGAGGACCTCTGTAGGGTAGTCCAGGTCCGCCGCCTCCACGCCGCCCTTTCGCAACAGGACTGCTCGCAGGTACTCCACCAGGTCGCGGTGGAAGGCTCGCAGGTCGGTCCCGGCGGTGACAGCGTCTTGGAGCAGCTGCAGGCCGCCCGGCGCATCGCCCGTCAGCGCGCAGCGGGCCAACTCCAATGCCTTGGTGTCCTGGGTGAGACCCAGCAGCTCCTGGACGGTCGTCAAAGCCACGCGGGTACCGTGCGACGTCACGGTCTGCTCCAGCACGTTGCAGGCGTCGCGCAGGCTTCCCCAGGAGACCCGGGCGATGGTCCGCAGGGCCTCAGGCTCTCCCTCGACGCCCTCCTCCCGGCAGATGCGCTCCAGGCGGCCCAGCACGTCCGCGGAGGAGATGCGACGAAAGTCGAAACGCTGGCAGCGCGAGAGGATGGTGGCTGGGATCTTGTGGGCCTCGGTGGTGCAGAGGATGAAATAGGCCCACGGCGCGGGCTCTTCCAGCGTCTTGAGGAGAGCGTTGAAGGCCGGCTCCGTGAGCATGTGGGCTTCGTCGATGATGTAGACCTTGACTCGTCCTTCGGCGGGCCCGGCGCCGAAGGCTCGCTCCCGCAGGCTTCTTACGTCGTCGATGCCCCGATGGCTGGCGGCGTCCATCTCCACCAGGTCCAGGGCGCGGCCCTCGGAGACGGCGACGCAGAAGGGGCACGTGTTGTCCGGCTCTCCGCGGGTAGTCTCGTCCTGGTTCGCCGGCGAGTCTGGGGTCTGGGTGTGGCAGTTCAGCGCCTTGGCCAGAATGCGGGCGGTGCTGGTCTTGCCGGTGCCCCGGGGCCCGGCGAAGAGGTAGGCGTGTGCGGCGCGTCTCTGGGCCACAGCCTCGCGCAGAGTCTGTACCACCGCCTCCTGCCCCACCACGTCCTGGAAGCGCTGGGGACGCCATTTGAGCGAAAAGACCTGAGACTTCGTGGCCATTGATCTCCCGGCGCTGGACCCCCTCCCGTGCAGAGAGGAGAGCATCCAGTGTGTTTCAAGCGAAACGGGCGCCCCGAAGGCGTCCTAGGCCCTCACGCCTCCCGGAGGACCCGCGCCAGGATAGCGTCCTGACGCTCCCACATCCGTCGTTCCCCTTGGGGGTCGTCGTGGTCGTAGCCCAACAGGTGGAGGATACCGTGGACAACCAACAGGGCCAGCTCCCGCCGCAGGGGAATACCTCGCTCCTGGGCCTGCCTCTCCGCCTGAGGGTAGGAGATGAGAATATCCCCCAGCGACTCTGCTCTCCCATCGCCCCGGAGGAATGGCGCTGCCTCGGCCGGCGGCGCTTCGTCGTCGGACGCATCGCTACCCGCGTGGGCGGGAGAGAAGGCCAAGACGTCCGTTACCTCGTCGAGCCCCCTGTAGCGTCGGTTCAGGTCCTGCAGGGTGCAGTCATCGGCGATGAGCAGGCTGAGGTCCTGGCCTGAGATGACGGTCCCAGCCTCGGCTTCGGAGGCCAGAGTGAGAAGGGAGAGATGACGGAGCCATGGCCGGGAGACCTTGCGGCGAAAAGGGGGAAGGACCTCGATGGCGACTTCCACCTCAAGGTCCTGGCTGGGGGCCTGCAGCCGCTCGCTGCTGCCTGCCTGCACCTGTCCTCCTGCCCCCGTAGGGTAGCACAGGCCCCCAGCGAGCTTCAAGAAAAGTAGGGGCTCCTCTCTCGAGGCGCGGGCCTTGGGGCGACGCTCAGTTGTCGGAGAGACGCCAGAACAGGACAGGCCACCGCCGGACCCGGGCCACGCGCCGCAGAGATCGGTCCGGATTCACGGCGCACGGATTACCCACGCACTCGAGGAGCTCCAGGTCGGCAGTGCTGTCGGCGTAGGCGTAGCTACGGGCCAGGTCCACCTCCAGCTCGGCCGCGATCCGGCGCGTCTCTCGGGCCTTGGCGGCCCCGGCGAGGACCCCGCCCTTCAGCTCCCCGGTGAGGCGACCCGCCCTGACCGCCGGCTGCGCCGCGACGCACGCACTGGCGCCCAGATGCAGAGCGAGAGGCTGCAGGATTGGCGCCAGTCCCCCGCTGACCAGCACCACCCTGTGACCCTGGGCCAAATGCTCCTCGATGCGACGCTGGGCCGCCGGTGACATCCGGTCCTGCCAGAACTCGGAGACCGCATCGCGGCCCCACGTCCTGAGCGTCACCTCGTAGACCCCGCGGTACCTGCGGTAGAAGACCCGGTTGAAGGTGCTGCGGCTGCGCAGGTCGAGGAGGATGTAGAAGACCGCCCAGGGTGCGAAGCCCAGCAGGTAGACCCAGCGCCGCAGCTTCCCCAGGCCCGATAGGCGAAAAGCTAAGTAGACCTGGACGATGTTGGAGGAGGCCAGTGTACCGTCGACGTCAAAGAAGGCACCGGGGACCCTTCGGCTGGCGCTCGGCGCTGCTGATGTCAGCCCAGGGCCTCCACGGCCCGCTGGACGTCGGCGGCGAAGCGGCGGGCTGCCTCGGGCAGGTCCGTTCCGGCGCCGCTGTAACGGTAGCCGGCCGGATAGATGGGGGGCCCAAAGCGGACCATCACTGGATGTCGCCTTGGCAGGAAGCGTCCCTTGGGCAACGCCCGATAGGTGCCCGTCACTCTGGCGGGAACCACCGGCACGCCCGTCTCCAGCGCCAGCAGCCCTATCCCGCCCTTGAAGGGCTGAGCTTCTCCCGATGCGCTTCGTCCGCCCTGAGGGAAGAACAGCAGGGAGCGGCCCCGGCCCAGGAGCCCTACGGCAAGCCCCAGGCTGTCAGCAACCCTGCTATGCCGGTCGAAGGGGGCCGTGCCCAGCACTGTATCGGCGAACCAGCTCAGGGGCTTGTTCCGGAACCAGTAGTCCTTGGCGGCTAGGGCGCTGACCCGGTCCGCCCGCTTGCCCAGCCCCTGGAGGATCGCCCCCGTATCGAGGTGGCTGTTGTGGTTGGCTGCGACAATGAAGGGACCCGGAGTGGGAATGTTCTCGATGCCTTCGCACCGCAGACTCAGATAGAACCGGTAGCCGAGGCCCGTGACGAAGCGGAAGGACCAGCGCACCAGGCGTTTCAAGAGTGTGCGGCGGGCCCACCGGTCCACCTCCGCACTTGGGGCGGCAACGATGCCCGGGGCGGAGCGACGCTCCTCCACAAGCAGTCCCGTGCCGGCCTCTGGTGAGGCGCTGCCATTCGGCGCTTCCGCGACATTCTCGACGCCCGGTGTAGGCCCGTCCGATCGCGCCCGCTCCGCCGTTGCCGCCCTGTCCTGCGGCGCAGTCATCCCCAACAGGAACCGACGGATCCCCGGCACATAGACCTCCTGGATGTAGTGACGCCAGTCCAGCCCGGAGAGGTCGAAGTTGAGGAGCGCGCGGTCGTCCTCCGAGAGGCCGTCCCAGACCGCGCGCACGCGTCGTGAGAGGTACTGGCAGGAGACCTCCGCGTAGGGGCCGTAGATGCGAATGTAGTACTCCAGCCGACCCAGCGCCGCGAGACGAGAACGCACCTGCGCTCGCAGGCGGCGACCCTGTGGCAGCGGGGAGAGCACGGTCGCCAGGACCTCCACGACTCGGAGGGGGAGGATGAAGCGGTAGCGGAGTCGCCTCAGAAATCGATCGCGTTTCGGAAAGGTCACCCGGGGCAGGGGGCGTTGTGCGCCGCCGCGGCCCGCCAAACTCTGACGCTGGAAGTGTTCCTGGACCAAGTCGGCAAACTGCCGCAGCGTTATGGGGTTCTCAACCCCCGAGGCTACCTGGTAGACCATCTCGTCATCGCCCGCGCGGGCCTGGGGGGTGACGGCCAAGAGCGCATTCACCACCACGTCCGCAGGGACAATGTCCAGGACGCTCTGGGGGTTCCCGGGAAAGTCCGGCAGGCTGCCGCGCCCGTAGGCCACGACTAGCGGGTCCAGCATACGGAAGCCGTCCAACCAGCCCGGCTCCGGGGCCTCCAGCGCGCCCTCGATGATGGCTGGTCGCACGATGACCACAGGCACGTCCCCTCGGTAGCGGAGGAGCAGCTGTTCGCCCATGGCCTTGGTGAAGGTATAGGTATCGCTCCAGCCCCGGCTACGGGCCCAACGTAGGCCCTCCTCCACCAGCTGCTTCTCGACCCAAGCCCTGCGTGTCCACCCGGTCTCCGGCGCTCCAGGGCCCCGGGGAAGAATCCGCCTCCAGAGGGGAAGGGGCCGGGCCTTGATCTGCGCAATGCGCCGGCTCAGCGCCTGCACCTCCTCGTCCACGTCGTAGGAGGCGCCCTGGCCGCCGTTGGAGCCGGAGATGACGAGTTGGGGGTCCAGGGGCTCCTCGGCGATCTCGCCCTGACGCGTCCCGTTGACGTAGCACGTGGAGACGTGAGCAATAGCGGGCCTGCTTGCGGATGCGAATTCCAGCACCCGCTTGGGGCCCAGCGTGTTCAGGCTCAACCCCGTGTCCAAGGGGCCGTCGAACGTCACCATGGCCGCGCAGTTGATGACGAGCTGGACCTCCCCTTGAAGCCGTCGATAGGTCTCTTCGTCCATCCCCAGACGGTCTTGGGAGAGGTCGCCCGCCACAGCGACCACCTTCTCCTCCACCAGCTCGGTGAAGCGCTCGCCCAGCGCGCCCCGCAGGCGGTCGAAGGCGCTGGACTGCAGCACCTCGTGCCAGAGGCGATCGCGGGGCTCGGTCACGGTCCCGTTGGGGTGCGTCTTGGGGCGGATGAGAACGTAGAGGCGGCGAATGTGGGTGAAGTCCCGAAGCAACTTCTCCACCAGGACCTTCCCCAGAAGGCCCGTGGCCCCGGTGAGAAGGACCACCTTCCCTGCGTAGTAGTCCCGGACTGCCCCCATGCCTGCGTCTGTCGGCCCGTGCGGCTCGCTGTCTCCCTCAGGAGACCTACCGTGGAGCGTGACGGTCGCCGTCTCCTATCGTCGTCAGAAGTTCCCGATGCCTTCCGTGGTCCAGAAGCGCTGCTCGAATCTGTCCGCTCAGCGCCTGGAATCTACGGGGAAAGAGCGCGTATGGGCCGCCTCCTCCGTCCATCGAGCGCCTTCCAGGGTAGCCGGGGAAGCGGCCAGGGGTCAAGCGTTCCGCAACCGTCGAAGGTGGCGAGGTCACGCCGCCGCTTCTGCCGGCACCAGGACGGAGAGCGCCTTCGGCACTACCTCGATGACCGTAGGCGTAGAGGCCACCCGTTCTCCGTCGGCCCAGATGGCGAGGGGCACCGTTGAATGGACCTCCATGCGCCGCGCCTGCTGAACGGAGACCTTGGGATGCCGGACGTGGCTTCCCGTAAAGAGCCGCGGCAGGGCCATCAGGACCTCCCACCGAGGCGCAGAGCGGATGAGACAGATGGTCAGGAGACCGTCGTCCACGACGGCGGCAGGCACAATCCGAAACCTTCCACCGTAGCTGGAGGTGTTCCCCGTGGCAGCAAGAAAGATGGGCCCCTCGTACTCCCAGGACTCCCCCCGTAGAGAGACGCTGACGTCCCGGTAGCGCAGAAGCTTCACCATGACGGCATAGAAGTAGGCGATAGTGCCGCGCCGGAACAGCGGGGAGGAGCCGGTGGCCACGTACTCGGTGACCGCGCTGTCGAAGCCCAGCGTGGCCACAGTGCTGAAGTAGCGCCCCGTGGCCCGGGCCAGGTCGATGGTGCGCAGCCGTCCCCGCAGCAGGGTCTCGGCCGCGCCCTGCACCGAGCGGGGGACTCCCAGGGCTGTGCTCAGATCGTTACACCGCCCCAGGGGGACTATTCCCAGGGGGAGCGGAGACCCCGGACCGCACGCGGCCATGATGCCGTTGATGGTCTGGTGTACCGTCCCGTCTCCTCCGCACGCCACCACGCGCGCCGCCCCCTGCTCCACGGCCTGCCTCGCTAGGGCCTCAGCGTCGTCGGGGCCCTGCGTCCATGCCAGGGTGGCCTGAACGCCATCGCTCTCCAGGCGCTCGATGAGCTTAGGCATCACTCGCAGCGCCCGGCCTCGTCCGCTGACGGGGTTGGCAATGAGCGTCCAGGACTCCTTAGCCATCGGTCACGTCGCACAGGAAGATGGGCGGGTAGTGCAGCACCGTGGTCCTGGGGTTGGACCCCACCGTATCCTGGGCCATCTCCAGGGCTGCCGCCATGGTGGGAGCGGTCTCGTAGCCCAGTGTCCGAGCAACCTCCTTGTCCTGCGCGCCCACCGCGATGACCTTGCCCAGGTAGCTCTGCCCGTAGCATGCCCAGTACCACATGTAGAAGGGGTGGACGCCGTGGTAAGCGTGAGAGTTGCGGTACAGGTCGATGTAACGCGGGTTGTGCGCGAACTCCTCTTCGTAGCGGTCCTCGATCTCCTTCGGGTCCCGCGTCTGGGAGAGGACCTGGTTGTAGAAGTCGATGTAGGAGGGGTGATGGACCGGGTGGAAGCGGTTGTAGAGGGGGTGGGTGATGATGAGCACCCCACCGCGCCGCACCAGCGGCATGCCGCGGTACATGTTGAAGATGTAGCCCAGCATCTGGCAGTGGACCAGGATGGGGTTCATGATGGAGCTGACGTTGTACGGGCCCAGGTACGTCACGCCCGCGACAAGCACGTCCGCCTGCCCTTGGACCGGCACGGCCTGCTGTCGGTAGACGTTCTCCAGCGTGTGCGCGTGCACGGGGTCCGTCGCCCCTGCCGCGATGCCGGTCAGCCCGTAGGGGGCGCGAATCCCATGGAATATCTTGTGGCGCAGGCCGAAGGGCATGAGCTGAAGCCCGATGCGGTTCAGGTGAAAGACGGTCTTCTCCCACGCCCGCCACTCCCACTCCGGTTTCTGTAGGTGGCCCAGCAGGGGCGGGAAGGTGTTCGAGTTCAGCGTGGTCTCGATCTTGAAGACCTTCAGGTGCTTGTCTACCACCGCACCCATGCGTTCGCAGGAGTGATGGAGCGCCGAGTTCGGCGGGTCCATGTAGGAGCGTGACCTCATGAGCGTGTGGACGTTGTGGTGGTGCCGAAGCGTGCGGTAGGTGATGAGCCCGGTGTTGATGGACTTGTGCCCCCCGTCCATCGACACCAGGTTGATGTTGACGTAGATCAGCAGGTCCGACTCAGCCGCCCGCCGGGATATCTCCACCACCTCCCCCGCGTCGGTCTCCCCCAGCATCGTCAGGTTGTCCCGGTCCTCGGCATCGTGGTTGTAGAGGCGGTCCGGGAAGTAGGCTCGAAAGACCCGAGGGCCAACCGCGTGGCGCAGCTCCGCAGGCGTCATGCGCCGGTGGAGGCCCAGCGCGGCGATGAGATGGACGTCGTCGACGCCCGCGGCCGCCAGCTTCGCCAGCACCTTCTCGATGATCCTCCCCCGAATATCCGGCGCCTTCATGGGGGGCAGCGGCAGCGAGATGTCGTCGAAGGCGATGGTCACCTTCATTCCGGGCCGCAACAGGGCCGACAGGGGGTCCATGTCCAGAGGGTGTTCCAGGGCCTCCTCTATGGCCCCGTCCACGTCGTCAATCCCCGGTAGCGGGGGAGGCGGGTAGATGACCCGAGTGCCTGCGGGGAAACGCTCATAGCGAAAGGTCTCAGCGTGATGGAGAACAACGCGCTGCCCGGAATCCCCCGTGTAGGTAACCAGCTTAGTCTTGTCCATTGCCACCTGCCCCTTCTGGAATGGGTCAGCTCCTTCGAGACGCGCCGTCGGTCAGGTCGAACACGGTCTTCACCGCTCCCGACGCCCCCGCCCTCAGCGCCGTGGTTATGGCCTCGCGGTAGCGCGTGAGGGGGTAGCGATGGCTCACCAGAGACCTGAGCCGGTGTCCCCACTCCGGGCTGCCGAGGACCTTGAGTGCCATGTCAAGGGTCTGGCCTCCGCTCCCATCCGCAGCGCGCTCAAGACACGAAGCGTAGGAGCCGACCAGACGCACTTCCTGGTACCAGAGGGGGGCGAGGTCAATCCGCTGGTGACCCGGCATTCCCAGCAGCACCACGGTACCCCGGGCCCGGGTCCAACGCAGGGCCTGGGCCAGACTGGAGGCGGACCCTATGCAGTCAAAGGTCACGGAGGCCCCACCCACGACTGCCGGATTGTGGAAGGACAGTGCGTGGAGGGTCGCACCCGTCAGTTCCGCCAACCGCGGATATCCGCCGAGACCTGGCGGAACTATCTGGTCTGCCCCCAGGGCTCGTGCCGCTTCACTCTGGTGGCGATGCTTCGCCACGGCGATGACGGTGCAGGGCGGGGCCCACGCTCGTATGGCAGCAATGGTGAGCAACCCGACGGTGCCGCACCCGACCACCAGGACGGTGGCGCCCTCTCGCACGCCACCCTGAAGGACGCCGCGTAGGGCGCAGCCCAGAGGTTCAGCGAGGACGGCCGCTTCGTCGGGTATGTCATCAGACACGGGATGGAGCTGGCTCTCGTGGGCGACGAGTTGGGTCCCCCACCCACCTCCGGTCGTCTGGCAATACCCTGTCTGCAGGCCTGCCTCCAGGTCGCCTTGCGTCACCCGTTCACAGTTGCCCAGGTTTCCCTCCTCGCAGGCCCAGCAGAGGTCCGTGAATCCTCGGACGACGCAGCCCAGCAGCGGCTCCACGACAATCCGGTCGCCAACCCGAACGCGGCCCACGTCCGAGCCCACCTCCGCCACCTCTCCAACGATTTCGTGGCCGGGGACGAAGGGGAAGGAGGTCAGCGCCGAGACATAGGGACTTGCGGACCCGGTGAGGATGGCCAGGTCCGAGCCGCAGATGCCGCTTAGCAGTGGGCGAACTCGGACCCAGGAGGAGGAGGGCAGCGAAGGCTCATCTATTGTGGCGAGGTGAAGCTGGGACCCCCACCGTGTTACCACGCCGGGAAAGCGCTGCCCCAGCACCCGGGTCCAGAGGAACCGGGGAATACTCCGGCGAAACTGAAGGGCGCGCATCGGTCAACGCCCCTGGAGATGGAGACTATGGACTCGGCCCGGCATACTGAGGCCGCGCCCTATGCTTCGTGGCTGGCCACGAGCTTGACCATGTCGTGGCCGGAGACCACGCCAATGAGCTGTCCGTCCCGCACGACGAGGAGATGGTGGACCTTGTAGTGCACCATGGTGGCAACGATGGAGGCGAGGGGCTCGTCCTCCGGGATATCCGGCACACCCGGGTCGTGCATCACCTCTTGGACGAGGCGGGACCCGGAGCGTCGGTACTCCTCTTCCATCTCCTCCCTGGACACCCAGTGGCCCAGCACCAAGTACAGGTGCTCCCTGCCCATGGGAAGCGGACTGGTGCGGGGGATGAACTCGGACTCGGTGATAACACCCTCTATTCCACCCTTGGCATTGACCACCGGCAGGCATTCCACTCCGTGCTGGAGCATCAGGCCCGCCGCCTCCGCCAGCGTAGCCGTCGGGAGCACGGTGACGGGGGCTTCCATGAGGTCCTGGGCCTTCACACTCCCCAACTCACCCTCCGCTCACGCCCTGGGTGCCAAGCAGTGTGAGTTTAGGCCATTCTACGGGCCTCGTCCACCGAGCGGACGGGTGAGGCGCGTTGACACCGCCTTTGCGGGCCATCTACAATCCGCGCACCGAGGAGCGGGGCCACGAACGATGAAGGTCCGCGACCATCTGTTACCCGGCGAGATGCTCGTTCTGGAGCATCCCCCGTTCTACCTGACTACCTTCAGGCTCCTCCGCGAGGTGGAGGGGCAGATGAAGGCTCTCCACCTTGAGCGGCTCACCGGGGTCGAGACGGTGCGCTCAATCAATCACCCGCTAATGTTCGCGGGCACTGCGCTAGTCGTAAGCGGAGTGGTTCTGTGGGCCACGCGTTTCCTCGTGGTCACGCCGCCGCTGATAATTGCCGCGGGTGTGGGCGCCCTGATCTGGGGTCTGCACGGCAAGCCGGCCTACTACCAGGTCCAGGCCCGCAATCTTTCCCCTCAAGAGGAGGCTCTGTGGCGCCTGGAGCGCTGGGGTTTCAAGCGGTTCGTCCAAGCCCTTCGGGACCGCGCCGAGGGGGGGCCGGGGATCTAGGCGCGATTGTCCCGACGAAACCGCCTACCGGTGCTCGCCCCCGTCCCGGCCGAACTCGTGGTTGCTGAACACCCCAAGGTCCTGGCCCTGGTGCACGTGGACGATGAGCTCCTCACGGCCTACGCCAACCGCGTCGACCAGCTCCTCATCCACCATGTCCACCAGCTCCTGGATGTTCTCCTGGGTCAGGCTTTCGGCCACGCAGAGGGTGGCGTGCACCACCGAGATGGCGAAGTGAAGGTCCAGTCGGCCCACGGGCTGGTCCTCCTCGATGACCGTGTAGCACTCTGAGTAGGGGGTGCGACACTCGCGCTCAAAGTAGAAGGTCGGCATTCTCCCCTCCGTCTGGGCCTAGCACCAATTCTTGACGCTCGCTGCTGACATTGCCTCGACCTGCCTTCTCACCCGCGGGGCCCTGCTCCATCGGTCCGGGGTCCCCATCCTCGACGATGATGGCCACTGCTACTGGTTCGGCGCCCTGGACCAGTCGAAGATGCGCCCCGCTTGGACCCGCCTCTAGGAGCTCGCCCTGAACCCCAGCCGCTCGTGCTGCTGCTGGGACTCCTGTCTGGCAGCGTTGACCAGGCCCTCGATGGTCGTCAGCCTGGTCTCCACGCCGGTCATACGTCCTTCAAGCACAGCTATGCGACCCTCCAGCCCGGTCATGCGCTGCTCCAGGGCCACCAGCCGCTCCGAGAGTGAGTTGAGTCCTCCAAAGACCGCCCGTGCCAGCTCGTCAAGGCGAGGGTTCAGCGTAGCCAGCTGCTGTTGTTCGTCAGCCATGCTCTCCTCCTATGCGTGGTGGAGCCTTGGGAGCCGGCGGCCGCTATTCCACAATGTGGCCGTTGCCGTGGATGACCCACTTGTACGAGGTTAGCTCCCGAAGACCCATGGGGCCTCGGGCGTGGAACTTGTTGGTGCTGATCGCCACCTCTGCGCCCAGCCCGAACCGGGCGCCGTCGGTGAACCGGGTGCTCGCGTTGACAAAGACGGCCGCGGCGTCCACCTCGTTGAGGAAGCGCATGGCGACGGCGTAGTCCTTGGTGACAACGGCCTCCGAGTGGCCGGACCCGTAGCCTTCGATGTGCGCCAGGGCCTCCTCCAGGGAGTCGACGACCCGCACGGAGAGGATGAGGTCCAGGAACTCCGTTCCCCAGTCCTCGGCCGTTGCAGGGGTAACGCGGACCCCTTCCACAGGCCCAAGCAGACTCAGGGCCCGCGAATCGCAGCGCAGCTCGACCCCTGCCTCGCCCAGCCTTCGTGCGAGGTCCGGGAGGAGGTGTGAGGCCGTCTCACTGTGCACCAGCAGAGTGTCCAGTGCGTTGCAGGTGGAGGGCCTCTGCACCTTGGCGTTGGTCACCACCTCCAAGGCCATCTCCCGGTCCACGCTTCGGTCCACGTAGGTGTGGCAAACGCCAACGCCGCCTGTCACCGCCGGCATGGTGGCGTGCTCCGCCACGAAGCGGACGAGCTCCGCTCCGCCCCGGGGGATGAGGAGGTCGATGGTGTCCCGCATCTGGAGCATTTCCTGGACGAGAGCCCGGTCCGGGTTCTCCACGAACTGCACGGCGCCCTCCGGCACGCCCGCCTCCCCCAGCGCGGTGCGCAGGAGCTCCGCCAGGGCAGCGTTGGAATGCAGGGCTTCGCTGCCCCCGCGCAGGATGCAGGCGTTGCCTGACTTCAGGCAGAGGGCGGCGATGTCGATGGTGACGTTGGGGCGGCTCTCGTAGATCGCGCCGACGACGCCGAGGGGGACCCGGCGCTTTCCAACGATGAGACCGTTGGCCAGCGTGCGAACGTCGAATTCCTCTCCCACGGGGTCGGGCAGGGCTGCAATCGCGCGGACGTCCGCGGCCATGGCCGAGAGCCGTGCCGGGGTAAGCAGCAACCGGTCCAGGAGAGCGTCGGTGAGGCCGCGGGCCCGACCGGCGGCCAGGTCTTTCTCGTTGGCCTCGCACACAGGCGCCTGCCGCTCCTCCAGGGCGCGGGCAACGCACTCCAGGCCGCGGTCCTTCACGGCGCTGGGCAGGCGGGCCAGCTCACGGGACGCGTCCCGCGCCGCTCGGCCCAGGGTCGCCAGCTCCGCTCCGATAGTTACAGTAGCCATGAAGGCTCTCCCCCTCTCCGCCAGGGTTCCAGGCAATCATCGATGCTGAGAGTGCACACTGCTACAGCACCACCATGTTGTTGCGGTGCACCACCTCGGCGCCGTACTGGTATCCAAGGGTGACGCCAATGCTGTCCGACTGCAAGCCTATGATACGGCGAACGTCGGCGGCGTTGTAGTTGGCAATCCCCGCAGCTACCCGGTCGCCCTGGGGCCCCAGTATGAGCACCACCTCGCCTCTCTGGAAGCTCCCTTGCACTGTGCGCACTCCCGCAGGGAGGAGGCTGCGGTTCTGCTGGCGCAGCGCACGCACGGCGCCGGTATCGACTTCCAGCGCGCTGCGGGCCGACGCGGCCGAGAGGATCCACCGCTGGCGGCTCTCCGGCCTGCTGGCCGCGGGGGGGAACCACGTCCCCACGGCCTCCCCCGCAACGATCCGGGGAAGGACGTTGCGCACTCGACCGCCCGCGATGACGACGGTGCAGCCTGAGGCCGTGGCCAGGTCTGCCGCCTTCAGCTTCGCCGCCATACCGCCTCGCCCGATGCCGTTCCCCCGCGTCCTCGTGTCCACCTCCACGGCATCCGCCCGCTCCACCCGTGGGATGAGCCGGGCCTCGGGATGGACGCCTGGGTCGGCGGTGTACAATCCCTCCACGTCCCCCAGCATCACCAGCAGGTCCGCGTCCACCATGTTGCTGACCAGACCGGAGAGCGTGTCGTTGTCGCCTATGACCTCCCCCTCCAGCTCCTCCACCGCCACAACGTCGTTCTCGTTGAGCACCGGCACCGCCCGGAAGGCTAGGAGCGTCAGCAGTGTGTTGCGAATGTTGAGGTAGCCGAGCCGGTCTGCGATGTCACGATGGGTGACCAACGCCTGCGCGACGGGGATGCCCCGCCGGGCGAAGAGCTGCTGGTACAGGTGCATGAGACGGCCCTGACCCATGGCAGCCAGGGCCTGGCGGTAGGGCACCTCCCATCGGGCCGTGCGGGACTCGGCGTCGCTGGGCGCCCTCTCCCGTTCGAAGCCTATGACCTGGCGTCCCGCCGCCACAGCCCCCGAGGAGACCAGCAGAAGCTCGCACCCTTCGTGGTAGAGGCGCGCCATCTGGGTCACCAAGCGCGACATGACTCGGGTGTCCAGGCGACCGGTCCCGCCGGTCAGGAGGTTGGTCCCCACCTTGACCACGACGCGCCGGTACGACCGGCTACTGTTAGCTGCTGGGGGTCTGGGTGAAGCCACCTGAGGCCTTCTTGAATGGACTGGCAATCATTATACATCACACGCTTGTCAGCCACCCCATCCCTCAGTTTGCGACGCCGCTTGGGCCAATGCTACAATCCCTCGGACCGGGGCAGTCGCGGGCTGCACCCGGCTCTTTGCGTTGCTTGGACACTTGACGGTGGTAGGTGGCATGCTTCGGGGACTGCTTTCACTGGCGCTGGACCTCCCCGCCTGCCGGGAGGCGCTCGATACGCTGGCTGAGCCTGCGGCTACGCTGCGCCTGGACGTACCGGATGCCGCTCGTCCGTACGTCGTCGCCGCCCTCGCCTCGGCCGGCCCAAGCCGCCCCCTGCTGGTGGTGACGGCGCGGCCTGAGGACGCCCAACGCCACGCGGAGGAGCTCGACCTCTTTCTCGGCGAAGGCGGGGGGAGAGCACCTTCCGTCCTCCTCTACCCCGCTCCCGAGCTCCTGCCCTTCGAGCGGCAGGCGGGCGACGAAGAGGCGCGCAACGGACGCCTCCGAGTGTTGACGGCCCTGGCCGGCGACCCTGAGACCTGGCCCGCAGTGGTCGTGGCCTCCGTGCCGGCCCTCGCCCAGCGGGTGCCCGGCCTCCGCACGTTTCTCGAAGGGCGCCACACGCTCCACGTCGGCCAGCGAGTCCGCGTGGGAGACCTCCTGGCTCACTGGGCCGCCCTGGGCTACGCCCTCGAGACCGCGGCCGAGGTCCCCGGCACCGCCAGTCGCCGCGGCGGCATCCTGGACGTCTACCCTCCAGGCGCTCCATTCCCGTACCGCATCGAACTGGGGGGAGACACGATCGAGAGCATCCGGTCCTACGTCCCAGCCACCCAGCGCTCCCTTTCGCAGGTGGAGACCATCACGGTCACCCCTGCCCGGGAGGTCCTCCCGGAGCTGGCGGAGAAGGACGATGCCAGCCGCTACCGGGACTCCCTCTCGCGCCGCAAGTCCGCCTCGAAAGGAGAGGCAGCCCGTCGCACGCGGGACGAGCTGGACCTGCTGCTGGGCGGTGAGGGGCTGGAGGGTGAAGAGTTCTACTCCGGCCTCTTCAGCACGGGCGGGCTGCTGGACTATCTCCCCGACGGGAGCGTCGTCGTCCTGGACGAGCCTCTGCGGGTGCGGCAGGCGGGAGAGGAGATGGAGGAGCGGGTCCAGACCCAGCGTCGCAGCAAGGAGGAGCGGGGCGAGCTTCCCCCCGATTTCCCTGCGCCGCTGTGGCCCTGGCCTCGCGTTCACGGCGCGCTCGAAGGCCACTCGCGCCAGCTCCACCTCGAAGCGCTGGGCGCGGCGTCCGACCGGCGAGAGACGGGCATCACGCCCTCGCCGGGCTTCTGGGGACGCCTGGACACCTTTGCCGAAAGCGCAGGCCGCCGGGCCCGGGAAGGCGAGCGCGTCGTGGTGCTGTCCCACCACGCACAGCGCCTGGGCGAAGTCCTGCGGGAGCAGGACATCGGCGCGCGGGTGGCCGCCAGCGTGGATGAGCCGCCCGAGCCGGGCTCCGTCACCCTCGTCACCGCCTCGGCATTTGAGGGGTTCCTGCTCCCCCTCCCTTTGGGCCCTCTGGTACTGCTGACCGACGGCGAGGTGTTCGGACGCGCCAAGAAGCGTCGGCCCCTGCGCCGTCACGCGCTCCGTCGCGAGGCGTTCCTGTCGGAGCTGGAGTCCGGCGCCTACGTCGTCCACGTCGACCACGGCGTCGCGCGCTTCGTCGGCTCGCGGCGGGTGGCCACGGAGCACGGGGAGAGGGAGTACCTGACCCTGGAGTACGCCGGAGGCGACCGCCTCTACGTCCCCAGCGATCTCCTGGACCGGATAAGCCCTTACTTCGCCCCGGGCGAGACGGCGCCGTCCCTGACCCGGCTTGGCAGCCAGGAGTGGGGTCGCGCCAGGGACCGTGCCCGGCGCGCCGCCAGGGAGATGGCCCAGGAGCTGCTGTCCCTCTACGCAGCCCGCCAGGTGCTGCCCGGCTACGCCTTCTCTCCCGACAGCGCATGGCAGCGGGAGATGGAGGAGGCATTCCCGTTCGTGGAGACGCCCGACCAGTTGGAGGCCATCGCCGAGGTGAAGGCGGGCATGGAGCTGCCCCACCCCCTGGACCGCCTGGTCTGCGGCGACGTGGGCTACGGCAAGACGGAGGTGGCGGTTCGGGCAGCATTCAAGGCAGTCCAGGACGGCAAGCAGGCCGCTCTGCTCTGTCCCACCACGGTCCTCGCCCAGCAGCACTACGCCACCTTCGCCGAGCGTCTGAGCCCGTTCCCGGTGAAGGTGGAGGTCCTGAGCCGCTTCCGCACGGACCTGGAGCAGCGCCAGGTCACCGAAGGACTCCGCACCGGCGCTGTTGACATCGTCATCGGCACGCACCGCCTCATCCAGAAGGACATCTCCTTCAAGGACCTGGGGCTCATGGTCATCGACGACGAACAGCGTTTCGGCGTGGCACAGAAAGAGCGCTTCAAGCAGCTGCGCCGCGAGGTGGACGTGCTCACCATGAGCGCCACGCCCATTCCCCGCACCCTCTACATGGCGCTGGCCGGCCTGCGGGACATGAGCACCATCAACACGCCGCCGGAGCTGCGCCAGCCTGTGCGCACGTTCGTCTCCGAGTACTCCGACGACCTGGTGCGCGAGGCTGTGCTGCGGGAGTTGGACCGGGACGGCCAGGTCTTCTTCGTCCACAACCGCGTCCGCAGCATCGACGAATGGGCGTCGCGCATCCAGGAGCTCGTGCCCGAGGCGCGGGTGAGCGTCGGTCACGGCCAGATGCCCGAGGACCAGCTGGCGTCGGTGATGACCGATTTCCTTCACCGCAAGATCGACGTGCTCGTGTGCACCACCATCATCGAGGCGGGACTGGATATCCCGACGGCCAACACGCTCATCGCCCACAGCCCGGAGCTGCTGGGCCTGTCCCAGATGTACCAGCTCAGGGGCCGGGTGGGCAGGGGCGGGCACGCGGCTTACGCCTACTTCCTGGTGCCCCGCGGCAAGCGCCTCAGTGAGAGCGCAGCCAAGCGCCTCAAGGCCATCCTGGCCCACCAGGAGCTCGGGGCAGGCTTCCGCCTGGCCATGAAGGACCTGGAGATCCGGGGAGCGGGCAACATCCTGGGCCCGGAGCAGAGCGGCCATGTCCACGCCGTGGGCTTCGACCTGTACTGCCGCCTCCTCGAGGAGGCCGTCGAGGAGCTGCGACAGCCCCAGGAGGGCGAAGAGCGCCAGCCGCCGCCCCCTCCGCAGGCGTCCGTGGACCTGCCTTTGCCCGCGTTCATCCCCCAGGAGTACGTGCCGGACCTCGCCCAGCGCTTGGGCGTCTACCAGCGCCTGGCCCGGACAACGGCCCTTCAGGAAGTCGACTCCCTGGGCGACGAGCTGCGGGACCGCTTCGGGCCGCTGCCCGAGGAGGTGGAGCACCTGCTCTACGTGGTCCGCATCAAGGTCCTGGCCGGAAGCACCGGCGTGGATTCCGTGGCCCGCGAGGGAGGCTCCATCGTGCTGCGGTTACGAGAGCCGACGGGCGGCGCCCGACCGGCGCTACGGCGGGAGCTTGGCGCCGCCGTCCACGTGGGCGACACCCTGCTGCGCCTCCCCCTCCACGGCGATTGGCAGGCCGCCCTGCAGGACGTCCTCGAACGCCTCGCAGCCTTCCGCGACCGGGCCCTGGCCCTCGCAGGCGCCCACTCCCAGGCGTGAACCGTGCCGTCCACCAAACTTCTGAGGAGAACCAGAGCCATGGACCGACGTAAGGTAATAGCAACATTTCTCCGTCCTATCTCAACCTGGTGGTACTGGACATTGGCATTGATCGCCGCCGTTGCGTTCGCAACTTCGCTATTTGCGGAATCGACAACAGAGGACCCTGCGGGAGGAGCTGGAGTATCCGCCCCAATAGTCGCACTATGCGTAGCGGCTATTGTACTCTCGGAGGCCATGAACGCCGGCGAATTACGAATCCGGCGTCTCCCCAGTATCTTTGTTGGTGTTGGAGGCTTGGCCAGCGCCTACCTGTGGGTCGCAGACGCAGCCAAGACCCACCCTGCCAACCCAGAACTGCCACTTGTATTAGTGGTGATCTTCGTTCTAGCCGCCTTGGCGGCAGTAGCGGTACCTCTGTTCGTACTGGCGGCACAGCTGTTCGTGCGGACGGCAAAGCAAGGCTCCAGCGAGTAAGCGTCTGCCAAAGAGGGCCCATGCAAGTGTGGCTCTGCCGCCTCCCTCTCCTGGGGGAGAGGCTGACACGACCGCGGCGGGTGAGCGCGTCCTCTTCGATGGTCGAACGCCTCCACCCACCCCAGCTAGGGGGCAAATCGGGTAACATGTCGCCATGCAATCTCGACCTGCTTCCGCCCTCACGATCAGAGCCGGTTGGCTACTCGATGGGTCGCGCTCCGCTGCGTCCGAAGCCATGGCCGTGCGGATCGAGGGGACAAGAATCAGCGCCGTGGGTCCGGCCGCCGAGCTCGCACCACCCGGCGGGTCCACCGGAGAGCAGCTCGACTTCCCCATGGGGACGCTGCTACCTGGCCTCATCGATTGCCATACGCACACGAACATGCCAGGAAACGGGCGACGCGGCGAGGACGTCCACAGGGAGGACGACGACTACCTCCGCCTGCTGCGCTCTGCCCACAACGTCGAGCGTGCGCTCCAAACGGGGGTGACCACTGTTTGTGACTGCGGCGGCTGGCACGAAACCACCTTCCGCCTCAAAGAGGGCATTCGCCAGGGTGTCGTGCGCGGTCCTCGCGTGCTCGCCGCCGGCCGGCCGATTACCACTACCGGTGGGCACTGCTGGTTCATGGGCTCGGAGGCGGACGGCCCGGAAGGCGTGCGAAAAGCGGCACGCCAGCTCATCAAGGAGGGCGCGGACTTCCTCAAGGTGATGGCGACAGGCGGAAGCACGCTTGGGACGGACCCCTTTCGCCCCGCCTATTCCAGCGAAGAGCTGGAGGCTATCGCGGAAGAGGGACACCGACGAGGGCTGCCCGTCGTGGCGCACTGCCGGTCGAACGAGGCCATGCGAATGGTCATCGACGCCAGGTTCGACGCAATCATGCATGGCTGGTTCGCAGACCAATCGGGCAATCGGGAATTCGATGACCGCCTGGCTGATCTCATGGCGGAGCGGGAGGTACGGGTAAACCCGACCCTGCACATAACTCGGGGGCGGCTGCCACTTCTTCAAGAGCGAGTCGAGCAGGGCGTCGCGACCGACGAAGAGACGGCGCTCCTGAAGCGTATGCAGCGCGGCCATGCCGTGACCATGCAGCACACAGGTTGGCTGATAGAGCGCGGCGTTCAGCTAATGGCTGGGTCCGACTGCGGCTGGGGGGTGTACCCGTTCGGCCGGTTCGATCTTGAGTTGGCAGCGATGGTCGAGGCCGGGCTCTCTCCTCTCGCGGCGATTCAAGCCGCCACACACGGCAACGCGAAGGCTCTGCACATCGACGATGTCGTCGGCACAGTGGCCCCGGGGAAAGAAGCGGACCTACTGGTCGTTGACGGCCGGCCTGACCAGGACATCACGGATGTTGGCAGGGTGCTCGCGGTGATCAAGAGTGGTCGCGTGGTCGTGAATAACGTCGCTCCCTAGCAGCAGCGTCGGGACTCTTCGTTCGGATAGCACCAGGTCCCGGAAGACCGTCGCGGCCCTGTGCGAGGACTAATTGTTTCTCCTCTACACGGGCTCCGCGAGAAACACCGGTATCGTTCGCGATGTCTTCGTCTGGTACTCCGCGTACGGGGGGAACGCCTCCACCGCGAGCGCCCACAGCCGCTCACGCTCCGGCCCGTCTTCCACCTCGCGCACCTGCATGCTGTAGACCTCGGTCAGGTCGCGGATCTCGACGCTCCCGTTGGCGCGAAGGTTGTAGACCCACTCCGGGTGCGTTGGCGCGCCGCCGCGAGAGCCCACGAGCACATAGTTGTCCCCGTCCGCCACGCGCATAAGCGGCGTCTTCCGGGTCCCGCCCGTCTTGTTCCCGATGTTCGTGACGATGATGACCGGCAGCCCACGCAGCGTCGTGCCCTCCCTTCCCCCGCTGCTCTCGTACAGCTCGACATGTTCGCTCACCATGGCCGAGGGTGATGGCAGATATTCCGGCATCGCTTCTCCTCCTTGCACCTTAGTCCTTGGGCCAAGGATACACGTCTGCACTGAAAAAAAGATGGGCGACCGGGAGATGGTGCATGTTTCCCAGCCCTTCCATCACTGCCCCACCATGGCGATGACCCATCGTCCTGGCTTGGCCCCGTGAAATACAGCGTGACTAGGCCCACCAAACTTGACGAACGACCAGGACCGTTTTCAAGATCGCCGCGGGACTACCGAGCGGGAACCCGTAACGGGGAGTCCAGAGGGGAAACCCCTCTTTCTGGGGCGGCGAGCCGCTCTGGGGGATGTGCCCCAGTTACCAAAACAACTTCCGAGGCTGGGCGGGTGGGCAAGACCATCCTCGCATTCCCCCTCCGATCCCAACGCTCTCAGCAGAAGCGGCAATGCCGCCCTAGACTACTATACCTCGAGGACACGTACTTCTACCTTGGGGCACAGGAGACATTCGCGCTCTTCTATGCCTTTGCCAGTGTCCTTCCATTCTGTCCATTCACAGTGAGGGGCGAATCCATTGTCCCGGAACTGTTTTAGGACGTATAGCAGCGCGTTATGCCGGGTGTCAAAGTAATACTCATTGAACTCTACCTTTTCTCTCTTTTCGTTTGTCGTCCAGCCAGTAGCTATCCAGTACAGTTTTGGGTTGTACGGAGTCAACCAGACACTTGCCGTATAGTTCTGTTGGTCATCGCCGCTTTCAATGCGATAGGAAGGCCCTTCATCAGCATCCTCTATGCTGATGAACGGCCCGTATTCTTCCAAGCAGTGAACTTCAAGGAAGATGTTCAGTTCGATCTCAGGTGATTTGGCCCTGGCGTTGGCCTCGTGCTCGTCCCTTGGTCCTCTGTCCGGATAGTTTGGCATCTTCACTCCCCGAGGGCGGGCGGGTGGGCAAGACCAACCCCGCATTCCCCCTCTGATCCCAACGTCGCAAGCTGAGGGTGCAGGGCCTGCCCTGCCCTTGCCTACTGCCACAGCTCCGGATCGGGTCGCTTCATCAGTCCCGCGCCCAGGTATCCATACCAGATAACCAGGAGCACGTAGAAGCTCCGCGCCAGGCTGATGAACGTGTTGCGGCCGTCGTTGCTGAGCACGGCGAGCATGAAGAAGACCATGATAGCCAGGCTGACAAGGGCGGCCAACAGGGAGATTGTCCGGCTGAAGTCGTCCCTCGTTGAGAGGCCCAGCGCAAAGATGCAGCCGCCAAACCCAAGCGTAATCCCACCGGCGTAGACCAGAGCGGAGCCGGCGTAGAAGACGGGAACGCTTCTACTGATTTGGGCATCGGTCTGGGCATCGGCCAGAATGAAGTCCATGCCCGTGGATAGAATCCACCCGGTGATTCCCACGAACATCATGAAGAAGCCCAGTTGGACGAACGCCTTGCCGTTGCCCTGCAGAGTTACGTTCCGCATCAGCGCATAGAGGCCCGAGAGGATCAGCGCCAGGCCAAGGATGATCCCGATGTTGGTCACATTGGTCAGCGCAGCGTTGCCGCTCTTGGCCTGTATGGTGCCGACAGCGTCAGACACGTCGGCGCTGTCGATCAGCAGGCCGCCCGGCTCGATGAGAAAGAACACAAAGGCGACTACCGGGCCGAATATGAGGGACAGCCCCGCCAGCCAGTTCACCGATATCGTACCCATGTTGCTCCTCTCTTATGCGATGTCCTGAGAAGGACCCCGTTGCGTTCGGCCTCTCCCCAGCACACATCCTGACGCCGATGTGTGGCACTGCAAGAGGACGGTCACCTTCCCCCGATAGCGTACTCCCCCAACCCTCGCCCCGGACCAACCTCCCCCAAGCTCAGGGTGCAGGGCGGGCCCTGCTGCCACCTCCCCCTACCCCTCACCCCCTCCATCCGCTACCCTACCCTCATGCCCACCCGCACGCGCCAGGCCACCCCCCATCCCCCGACGATTCGTCGTTCCTGCGCAGGCAGGGGAACCTCGCTCCCCGTAAAGGGGGAGTCCAGAGGGGGATATCCCCCTCTGGCAAGGGGCCTGGGGGATGTGCCCCCAGTTATGAAAAAACCTCCGAGGGCGGGCGGGTGGGCCCAACCAACGTCGCAATGCCGACCCAAGTCTCCCCCTGGCGGCTGGCCGCCTGCCCAAAGGACGACCACCGCAAGGTGCAGTCCCACTTCAACGGGCCAATCTCCCGCCGTAGCCCTGCCGCCGCTAGGTGCGGGTGCAGGGCAAGCCCTGCCTTGTTTCCCTTTGTCGATTTCGGGCCATCCTTCACCGAGGCCCTCGGCCTCCGTTCGGCTCGCGCCTTGGCAGATACGACTTGTTCCCCTTTGTCGACTTTTCCGACGCCCCCCAGCGGGGCCGTCCGACCACCGTCCGGCCAGTGCCTGGCAGATACAACTTGTCTCCCTTTGTCGACTTGTCCGTCGCACCTCAATCCCAAGCTGCGACGCGTCGCCCCAGGCAGGACCAGCCGGAAAAAACGCACAGCACAATTCAGTTCAGTTCAAACACCAGGAGGTGTCGCATGAGGGCCATACGCATCACCGGGCCGCAGCACATGGAGGTCGTGGATGCGCCCACCCCAACCGTCGCCGAAGGCCAGGTGCTCGTGCGCGCCGAGCGTCTCTCCATCTGCGGCTCTGATATGCGCACCTACCGGCACGTCGCGCCGGAGGAGGAGTACCCGCTGGCCCCCGGCGTCCCCTGCCATGAGATCGTGGGCGTGGTGGAGGAGAGCCGCGGGGCGGACGTCACGCCGGGCCAGCGGGTCGTGGCCCTGCCACCCTCGCAGGCGACCACCGGCGGCACCTACGGCGGCGGCACCGAGTACGTCGTCACCGATGCCGACCGGGTCATCCCCGTCCCCGAAGGCATGGACCCCACGACTGCCGTCATGTGCCAGCCCGTGGGCACCGTCCTCTTCGCCTGCCAGCGCCTCGGCTCCGTCATGGGCAAGCGCGTGGTAGTCCTGGGACAGGGGGCCATAGGACTCACCTTCACTCACATCCTCGCCTCGGCGGGCGCGAAAGAGGTTGTGGGCATAGACCTCCTGGACGAGCGCCTGAGGAAGGCGACCGAGCAGGGCGCAACGGCCACGGTGAACCCGACGCACGAGGACGTCGTGGGCGCGGTCGCCGAGCTGACCGGCGGCAGAGGGGCAGACGTGGTGGTGGAGGCCGCGGGGACGGAGGAGGCGGTGGACCTGCTTTCGTCGTTGGTGCGTCCCCACGGGACCCTCGTCCTGTTCGGCCTGCCGGAGCGAGACCGCTTCCCCATCGACTACGTCAAGCTGGTGCGCCGCCAAGCGACGATCCTGCCCACGGTCAACGCCGCCGGCGACGACCCCGCCCACGCCGTGCACGAGGCCGTGGACCTGGTGAGCAGAGGAAGGCTGGACGTGAGTTGGCTAGTGACCCACCGCCTACCCATGGCGGAAGCGCCCCGCGCCTACAGCATGTACGAAGGCCGCCTCGACGGCGTGATCAAGGTGGTGATGGAGGTCTGACCGCTACCCGCCCGTCTTGCTGCCGGTCTCAGACCGTGCGGGGGGAGCGCCCAAGCCAGCCTTGAGTAGCCAGAAGGGCCGCGGTGACCAGACCCGCACTCCCGGCAAAGACGAAGACGCTGGTAACCCCGTAGGTGTCGGCCAGAAGCCCGGCGATACCGGGCGAGACGCCGGAGAAGACCGTCGTGGCGGCAAAGACCAGGGAGACGGTGGTGGCCTGCAGGTGCTCCCCAGCCATGTCCGAGGCTGCGGCCAGGAAGATGGCCAGCAGAGGAAAGGCAAAGGCCCCCACGCCGATGATATTCAGCACCAGGGCGAACCCGTGCGGCGCGACGGAGAGTCCTAGTACCATCAACCCCAGGACGGTAACGCAGGGAAGCAGCACAGCCCGCCGCCCATAGCGGTCGGAGAGGTAGCCCAGGGCCG
Organism: Dehalococcoidia bacterium; assembly: GCA_965249315.1. Lineage (GTDB taxonomy): Bacteria > Chloroflexota > Dehalococcoidia > Lucifugimonadales > UBA1127 > CBDBGD01. Next base: position 1,002,867 of record OZ252225.1, read on the forward strand.
GCTGGGACACAATCCCCATTCCCTGGGCTAGCGCGAGGTAGAGCCCGGTCTGGAAGGACGTGTAGCCTACGTCCTCCCGCAGATAGATGGGGAGGAAGGTCATGAGCGATCCCTGGGCAATACTAAAGCCTGACACCATGACCAGAAGGATCTGCAGACGCCGGTTGCCCAGGAACACGCGCACCGCCTCCAGGTAGACCCGCGCCGACATGCCTTCGCCGCGCTGCACCTTCAGGCCTCGTAGCATCAGCCAGATGACCACGCCCGCACCCACGGCCGGGACCAGCGAGCCCTGGAGAATGACGCGCCACGTCAGGTAGCTCAGCAGGGCGCCGGCGATGAGGGGGCCCAAGGTCTCGCCGATGCTCCCACCGGCCCCGTGCAGGGAGATTGACAGTCCCCTTCGATTCACGAAGCGCCGGGCCAAGGCGCCTATGGCGGAGGGGTGCCAGAAGGTGACGGCGATGCTGGACATCACCGCGGCGAAGACGATCACGCCCAGGTTGGGCGCCACCCCCAGCACGAAGTAGAAGACCCCTACCATTGCCATGGAGACGCCCAGGATGGCGGCCCACCGATGGGGAAGCCGGTCGGCGGCGTACCCAGCCACCAGGTTCAGCATGCCCCCGACGACCATGCGGGAGGTGGAGATGGCGCCTATCGCGGCGTTGCTCAGGGCCAGGTCTCGCTTCAGCTCCGGCAGGAGGATGAAGAAGCCCGCGGCAAAGATGTGCTTGACGGCGTGGCCCAAGACCACCGTGACCAGCATCGTCCGGTCGGAGCGGGTCTGCCTCCGGGCCGTCTCCGAAGGCGTCGTGGCGGCGGTCGTCGGGGTACCGCCTGAGACGGGGTTGCCGTCGTTCATCGGGACTCCGGCGCACTGCCGGTGAGGAGCGCGTGACAGAAACGGGCCGTATCCACCAGGTCCGGTACTACCACATACTCCCGCGTCGTGTGCATCTCATTGGTGGACATCCCCACGACGACGCACTGGATGCCGTGCTGGTTGAAGACGTTCGCATCGGTGCCGCCGCCGGTTGGCCCAAGCTCCGGCTCCAGCCCCAGCGTCGAGAGGACGCTGCAGGCCCGGGACACCATCGGGTCGTCGGGGGTGAGGGTGTACATCTGGAACTCCACCCCCAGCTCTTCCCGCACGACGGCCTCCGAGTACTTACGTCGCACACTGTCGATCGTCTCCAGGACCTGGAGGCGAAGCAGGTCCAGGGTCTCCGTGTTGCGGCTTCGGAGCTCTCCGGAGAAGGTCGCCTCCTCAGGCACGGTGTTGCGGACGCTGCCGCCGGAGATGGTGCCGATGTTGATGGTGGTCTCCGGGTCCAAGCGTCCCTGGGGCAACCCGGCAATGATCTCAGCCGCGATCTTGATGGCGGAGATGCCCTTCTCCGGCTCCACGCCGGCGTGCGCGGCACGGCCGGTCACGTGAACGTCCAATCGGATGTAGGAGGGGCTGGACGTGGTCACCTTGCGCACCGGGCCGTTGCCATCGAAGACCACGGCCTCCTTCGCCCGGACCATGGAGAAGTCCAAGTTGCGGGCGCCCACCAGCCCGATCTCCTCGCCCCGGGTGAAGACGAGCTGCACCGGTACGCGGGGCGTTCCGTCCTCGCGGACTGACTCCAGGGCTTCCAAAACGGCCGCGACACCGGCCTTGCAGTCACCGCCCAGGATGGTCGTGCCGTCGGACCGGATGCGGTCCCCTTCCACTGTGGGCACCACGCCCCGGCCAGGCTCAACCGTGTCCATGTGGGCCGAGAGCAGGAGTAGATCATCCCCCTCATCCGAGGCTAACAGGTTGCCGTGGGCGTCCCGGGAAACCTGGAGCCCAAGCGCCTCAAGGCGGCGGGTCAGCTCCTGGGCGACCGCCTCCTCCTCCCCGGAGGGACTGTCGATGCGCACAAGGTTGCAGAAGGTGTCGGTGAGACGCTCGCGGAGAATCATTGCGATTTCCTCCTAGTCCCAGGGATTATACACTCTCCACAGACAGGCGACCCGATTGTGGCGGGCGACGGAAGGGAAGCGGGCTCTGCGCATCGATGTGAACGTTGCGAGGCCAACTCCTGTACAATAGCCGCATTTAGACACGAGCGTGTCTCCACTTGCACAGCTCTTCAACTCATCCTCTCGCACGGCTGAGGACCACCTCCACCTTCGAGGCCCTGAGAGATCCCGCGTTCCGGCGCCTGTGGCCGGCGGGCTGGCTCTACTATTCGGGCCACTGGATGGAGATGATTACCCTCCAGTGGCTAGTGCTGCAGATGACGGACTCCCCGGCGCAGGTCGCCCTGGTGGGCGTGGGCCGGATGGCGCCCATGTTCTTCCTGGGCCTGGTGGCGGGGAGCATTGCCGACCGCTTTCCCAAGCAGCGTGTGATCCTTGCCGGGCAGGCGGCGACGTTAGTCGTCACCTCCATCATGCTCGCTCTGGTCGCCACCGACACCATTGAGGCGTGGCACGTCTACCCAGCCATCGTCATCACGGGGACAGCCAAGGTCATCGACTTTGCGGCCCGTCGCTCCTACCTTTCGGAGCTGTTCGAAGGGCGAAGACTGACCAACGCGGTGGCCCTGGACTCCGTGGCCAGCATGGGTATCGGCAGCATGCTGGGGCCCTTGCTAAGTGGAGGGATGATTGCGCTGTACGGCTACACGGGCGCCTACGTCGTCATCGTCGGCGCCACCATAGGGGCCACACTGCTCGTGCTGACGATCCAGCGCACGGGAAGCGCTGCCTCGACCGTCTCCTCCGATCAGTCGGGCTCGCAGGTGACGGAAGCCTTCCGCTTCCTTCGAGGAAACCGCGCTCTCTGGGCTGTTTTGGCGGTAACCGTAGTCCACAACTTCTTCGGCATGCCCTACCAACAGATGGTGCCGGTCATCGCCCGCGACAGCCTGGGCGTGGGCTCGGCGCTCTACGGGCTCCTGGCCTCCACCTCCGGGCTCGGCGCGCTGACGGGAACGCTGCTCATTGCAGGGCACGCCGTGCGACGTCAGGGAACCGCCTACTCCTTGGGGGCGACAATGATACTGGTCTTCGTGTTCCTCTTCTCCTTCTCGCCCTTCTATCTCCTCTCCATCGTGCTACTGTTTGCTGCGGGCCTCTCAAACGCGGGCTTCGTGGTGATGCAGCCGCTGCTGGTCCTGCAGGCCGTGCCGAAGACACTGAGGGGGCGGGCGATGGGAGCCCTCGCGCTAAGCATTGGCGTAGGCCCCATGGGGGTGCTGGTCATAGGGTTCCTGGCCGAGGGGTACGGCGCCACCACCGCCGTAGCGATCATGGCGGGGACCGGCTTTCTCCTAGTCAACCTCCTGCGATTGTCCTTCCCCTCTCTGCGCGCCTAGGGGTCAGGCCCGACCGGCCGTCCAACCGGCACGGTCGGGGAGTTGACTGGGAACGTGCTCCAGGCTATTTGCGAAAGAGACCCCGGAAGCCCTTGCGGAAGGAGCCGGACTTGAAGCGCTGGAGCATGCCGGCCCACTGGGCCTCCGCACTGGCGGACCGGCCCAGGTCCTTTATCCGCTGGCGCATAATCTCCAGCACCCGTTTCTCCTCGCCCCCGTCCAGCCATACGCCATGCTCCTGCTGGCAGAGGTCCAACTCCAGGTCGTACGCACGGTAGTGGAACAGGTGCATGGGCTCGCCGCACGCGGGGCAAGGGAGGTCCCCCTGGAAGGAGCGGTACATCACCGACCCCTTCATCTCGTCCTGATCGAAGACGGTGTCCTCTATCTGGTCCAGCTCCCCGGGGTCCAGCCACATCCCCTTGCACGCAGGACAGCGGTCCACCTCGATATCCTCGAACCACTCCACCTGCAGGTCAGTCCGGCATCGTGGGCACTGCATCGGAAGCCCCCTCGTCCAGCCTTTGTCTCTCAGTGTAGCGGAAAGGCGTACCCAAGGTACACCTATCGGAACCGCCAGGCCTACCGCCTGCCAACCGTCGTTCCGCGACGGTCTTCCGGGGCTACCGCATCGCCCCGGTTCACGCTACCATACTACCGACAGGGCCAAGGCCACGGCGACTCGGGAGAAGGCACCATGGACGACACGGATTTCCTCAAGCGCCTGAAGGAGCGCATCGAGTCCAGCACTGCGGTCACCGTGGAGGTGGACCTGGACGAAGATGACCCCTGTAACGTGGCAGTGGACTTCTCCTCCGCTGTTCCGCGGGTCATCATGGGCACCGATGCTCTGAAGTACCCCGGCCTAGCCCGGATGCTGATGCAATACGCTATTCTCTGTCTGAAGACGGGGCGCGCCGCCCCTCAGGAGGAATTCCTCGCTTTTCTGCGCCGGAACTAGTCGCCTCTGTCACTTCTGGCCGGGGAGGAGTGGATCATGATAAGGGCCCTCGGGCTCGTGCTGGCGGTGTCCGCCGTCCTTCTTGCTATTCCCTTTGTCCTCGATACTGAAGCCCAAGGCGGACCTTCGCTTTCCCTCTCCCCTTCGTTCGTTCGGAGCGGTAACACCTTCGTGGTTACGGTTGTGGACAGCTCCCGAACGGGAAACGACGACTCCCTCAAGTTCCCGCTGGCGTTCAGCGACTCGAACATCAACCGGGTGAAGATCAACGTCGACAACATGGCCACGGGCAAGAGCGCCAGCATGCTCGCTGTCGAAACGGGCGACAACACGAACACATACGTGCTCGCCGTCAGAGTGACGCAGGAGCAGGAGCCGGTGACCGCCGAGGGAAACGAGTCGATTCCCGGCTTCCACGGGAATGCCATCTTCGTCAACTATCCCCCTCCTCCCGGCGTCCTTGCCTCTACCTCCGACACGGTCGTAGTGGACAACGCGCCGCCGGTCGTCGTGCCGGTAGAGCCGCTGGACGGCGCCTATCTGTGGTTCGGGGTGCAGACGTTCGTCGCGGACGTCACCGACGAGGACTCGGGATTTGCTTCGGAAGCGTCCCAGATGAAGTCGCACGCGGCGAACCACGGCACCGTCACGTTCGCCATCGGGGGGATCAGCGTCTCCGGCCGTGACAATGACATGACCTTCACGCCCATCGAAGGCGGCTGGCGGGCCACGTTCACGAAGGACATCTCTATCCTAGGGGAGCGATCCAGGCTGCCATGGACGGTCACTGCCGCGGACCGGGCGGGGAACGAGGGGAGCGCATCGCGGATCCTATCATTGGGCTCCGCACCTCCCACGCCAACGCCTACTCCCACACCGACGCCTACGCCCACCCCCACGCCAACTCCCACGCCAACGCCTACTCCCACACCGACGCCTACCCCGACTCCCACCCCTACCCCGACTCCGACTCCAACCCCCACACCGACTCCCACGCCAACGCCTACCCCCACACCGACGCCTACGCCCACCCCCACGCCTACGCCCACCCCCACGCCGACTCCCACACCCACACCGACTCCCACACCCTCTCCCACGCCTGCGCCAACGCCCAGTCCCTCGCCGGCGCCGCCCACGGAGGAGGCTGCTGAAACGGCCACGGCTGAGGCCGGCGCCGAAGAAGAGGAGGGGCCGGGCACGTGTGCCCGCTCCGGCGGAGCGGAGATGGCCCTGGTCCTGGGCCCCCTGGTCCTTGCGGGCATGGCTCTGCGGCGCAGGTTCATCACGCACCCCAAGGTATAGCGGGCCCAGGAGGTCCAGCAGGGAGCATGACGTGGCAGGCTACACCCTCCTCGACCATACTGCCGATATGGGCATCGTGGCTACGGGCGACGACCTGCCGGCTGCTTTCGCCAACGCCGCCCACGGCATGTTCGCCTGGATGGTCGACCTGGACACGGTGGAAGAGCGGGAGAGGCGGACCGTCGAGGCAACAGGCCGAGATGTCGAGGCCCTCCTGGTCGCCTTCCTCAACGAGCTCCTGTTCCTCTTCGAGACCGGAGGGCTCCTGTTCAGGCGACTCGAGGTGCGGGAGCTGGGCTCGTTGGGGTATGGGGCTGATTCACACCGCCTCGTAGCCGAGGGCTTCGGGGAGCGCCTAGACACCGAGCGCCACCAGCTGCGAGGTTCCATCAAGTCGGCTACCTATCACATGCTCCAGGTGCGGGAAGGGCCAACGGAGTCCTGGGTCCGGGTCATCCTGGATACCTAAGGGGCCGCAGAGCCGGAGGAGGAATAGCGCTGAAGAGCGCGCTGCGAAGACTGGACGAGAACCGGTGGGAGCTACCGCCGTCCTACAAGCGGGGCATGCGAGTCCCCGGCGTAGTTTACGCCGACGAGCGGATGCTGCCGGGCATCCTTGGCGACCATGCTCTGGACCAGGTTGCGAACGTCGCCTGCTTGCCTGGCATCGTCTCCGCTTCCCTGGCCATGCCGGACATCCACTGGGGCTACGGCTTCCCCATCGGGGGCGTGGCCGCCACCCGCGTCCGGGACGGCGTCGTTTCGCCCGGGGGGGTGGGATTCGACATCAACTGCGGCGTTCGCCTGATCCGAACGGACCTGACGGAGTCCCAAGTTCGCCCCCTGCTCCAGAAGCTGGTGGACACACTCTATAGAGAGGTGCCGTCCGGCGTTGGGACCGGGGGCAGACTCCGCCTGAAGGGGCGTGACGTGGAGCGGGTGATGACGGAGGGCGCGGCATGGGCTGTGGCCCAGGGCTACGGCGTCCCCGCAGACCTGGAGGCGACGGAGGAGGGCGGGGCCATGGCGGGAGCCGATCCCGACGCCGTAGGACTCCGCCCACGGCAGCGGGGCGCCGACCAGCTTGGCACTCTTGGGGCCGGCAACCACTTCCTGGAGATCCAGGCAGTGGAAGAGGTGTACGACTCGGAGACGGCCCAAACCCTGGGAGTCCACGAGGTGGGCCAAGTGCTGGTGATGTTCCACTGCGGCTCTCGGGGCTTTGGCCACCAGGTCTGCCAGGACTCGTTGCGGGTTATGGACGAGGCCATGCATAGCTACGACATCCGCCTCCCCGACCGCCAGCTCGCCTGTGCCCCAGTCGGCTCGCGGGAGGGCCGGGCCTACCTGGCCGCCATGCGGTGCGCTGCGAATTTCGCCTGGGCCAACCGCCAGTGCATACTCCACTGGGTCCGCCAAGCCTTCTCGCAGGTCATGGGGGAGCCTTGGGAGCGGCTGGGCATGCACCAGGTCTACGACGTGGCCCACAACATCGCCAAGGTCGAGACGCACGTCGTCGACGGTGAAGAGGTCCAGGTCTGCGTCCACCGGAAGGGTGCGACCCGCGCCTTCCCCTCAGGAAACCCCGACCTGCCCCTGCGATACCAGGCGGTAGGGCAGCCAGTCATCGTCCCAGGGGACATGGGCCGTTACTCCTACCTGTGCGTGGCGGGAGAAGAGGCTATGGCTTCCACCTTTGGCACCACCTGTCACGGCGCAGGCCGAACCCAGAGCCGCGGCGCCGCAAAACGCATGCTCAAAGGCCGGGACCTGCAGGCCGAGCTCCGCCAACGGGGCATCTTCGTGCGAGCGCGGGGCTGGGCATCCCTTGCGGAGGAGGCCTCGGTGGCGTACAAAGACGTAGCGGAGGTGGTGGCAGTATGCGACAGGGCGGGGTTGTCTCGAAGAGTGGCTCGCCTACGCCCTCTGGGAGTGATCAAGGGCTAACAGAAAGGAGCGCCAATGCCAGAATCCGGCATCACCATCAAAGCTGGCCAGGAGGGATCCCGGATAGAGCTCCAGTGTCCCCACCAGAACGGCCTGCTCTACGCCGTCCCGGGAGAGGCCTCCTGGGTCTGCTCACCGGAGCTGCTGCCGGCACACGCTATGGCGGGGTTCTTGAAGGAGCTCGTGAAACTCAGCGAGCCCCGGGTCCAGGGCCTGATGCAGCGTTGGGGCCTCTACTACCGGGACCGGCCCGTCACGTCGTCACCCCAAGAGGGAGGAGCGGCCGCCGCAGCAGCAGACGGCCCTCAGCCACTCACGTAGATCTCGTGGCGCAGGGCTGGCGCGCGAGGAGCTGGGGTGGGGATAGTCGGGTGGCTTTCCGCAGTGGAGAAAGTGGCAGGCCGCGGATGCTACTCGTCGCCGCGTTCGTCGGCGTCTACCATTACCTCTTGCGGTCGGAAGCTGGCGCCAGAGGAGACCTGATCCAGGGACACATCATCCTCCCAGTAGGGAGTGTTGTCCACGTAGTTCCGGAACTCCCGACGCTCTCCGCACAACTTGCATGACCCCAAACTCACGGGCCCCGATGGGACATCGATGACCCAGTGGTGGACGCATACTGCGGAACCCGCCGGCGCACCCGGTGCAATCAAAGCCTTGTCCTGATCCTCTCTCATGGCCGTTTTGTCAATTCCTCCTAGCTAGTCCATGCCTGGTTTGACACCTCGCTCAATCGAGCGAAGCGCTACGCTAGCACACGATTTCGTCGTTGTCAAGCATTCTCGCGAACATTATTGAATAACTCCGAATTTGACGCTCTATCCCTCTTGCAGCTGGAATGAATCGTCCGTTGGCGTTTCACACCACGCTCACAACATCCGGAAGAGTCGACATTGGAAGGGACGCGCCTTCGACTGGCAGCGCTGCTGCAACGAGTGCCGGACTCCACCGTTGAAGAGATGGGCCGCTCCGTGGGGCTGTCCGCCGCAACGGTTCGCCGCCACCTGGATATCCTCTATCGAGACCGTCTGGTAGACTACCACGCCGTACGGCGAAAGCCAGGACGACCCGAGCACGCCTTCTACTTGACCGAGGCCGGTCAGGAGGCCCTGCCGAAACGCTACGTCCATCTTCTTCAAATGATCCTCCGGGCCCTGAGCCAGACCAACGGCTCCACTCCCACGACCACCTCTCCTTCGCTGGGAACGCTGTTCACCCGCGTTACCCAAGACATGCTGGCGGCCCATCGAGAGCGATTCCGGGACAAGCCCCCCCGGGAGCGTCGGGCGTTCCTCGAGGAGCTGCTGACCGACGCCCAGTTTGCACCCGCCTTCGAGGAGGGGCCTGGAGGTCTCCGCGTCCGCCTGCACAACTGCCCCTTCCGCTTTGTCGCCTTGGAGCATCCTGCCGTCTGTGCCCTGGACCGGGAGCTTATCAGCACAGTCTTGGGAACCCCGGCCACCCTTGAACGCTGCATCACCAGTGGACATCATAGCTGCACCTACGCCGCCTGATACGCCCTCACTCACTCGCTGATACGCATCCCGGCGCTGACAGGATTCACCCCTCCAGTTGGCCTGAAAGATTGGAGCACTGTCTGCCGTGGAAGCGTGAAATTCCCTTGACGGGGAAAGAGTGGTCTGGTATGGTGGGCCGCTAGAATGTGCGAATTTTCACATTCCCCCGACCAGCGCACTTCGTCACCCTTCGGGGCTCAGAGGGCGGTGCGATGACCCGTTTCTCCCTCAAAGTGGTGGCCCTGCTTGGCGTAGCTGGGGTCGCTCTTCTCACCGCCTGCTCGAAGACGCAGACCCAGTCGACCTTTGGCCCCGTGGGCGACGTGGCGAGCAAGCAGCTGGACCTCCTTTGGATAGTCATCGGGGGGGCCATCTTCGTCCTCGTCACAGTCCAGGGCGCCCTCATCTACACGCTGATCCGCTTCCGCCGGAAGCCCGAGCACGGCAACGCCATCCCTGAGCAGACCCACGGCAACACCCGACTAGAGATCGCATGGACAGTGGCGCCGGCCATAGTCCTAGCCATCATCGCTGTGCCAACGGTGATGACACTGGTGGACCTGGCCGAGGAGCCGCCAGCAGACGCCCTCCACATTCTCGCGGTGGGCCACCAGTGGTGGTGGGAGTTCCAGTACCCGGGCCAGGACCTTACTGCGTCCAACGAGCTCCACATCCCCGTGGGTCGGCCGGTGAGCATCACCCTGGAATCAGCGGACGTGATCCACAGCTTCTGGATCCCCAAGATAGCGGGCAAGGTGGACATGGTCCCGAACCACACTAACAGGCTCCCAACCTTCACCGTACCCGCAGGCTACGAGGGGACCTACCTGGGACAGTGTGCGGAGCTATGCGGCACAGCCCACGCACTCATGCGCTTTCGGGTGATCGCCCAGTCTCCCGCCGACTTTGAGGCATGGGTCGCGGCACAGCAGGCACCTCCGGTGGAATCGACCGCGGAGCAGGCACTCGCGGGCATGGAAGTCTTCCGCGGAGCGGGCGCCTGCACGCTGTGCCACATCGTCGATGGAACGAACCTTGAGCTTGAGGAGACCACGCCGCGGGTACGAAAAGGTCCGAACTTAACCCACTACGCCAGCCGGACCACGCTGGCTGCCGGCATGCTGGAGAACACGCCACACAACCTGACGCGCTGGCTGCAGGACCCCAACGAGCTGAAGCCAGACAACCTTATGTCTGCCGAAGCGCCGGTCTACGTCACGCCGACCCTGGCGCTTGACGATTCGCAGATCGCCGCTCTGGTAGCCTACCTTCAGAGCTTGAAATGACCCTGATGCTTAGTGTAGAACTTGAAGGCGCGCTGCAACAGTTGCGGACGCGGGATCCGGCAGCGGGAGGCGAGACATGGCAACGCTGACGGGCGTCCTGAACCGTCCCACCAGCTACTCAGGCTGGTGGAGCTGGGTCACCACCGTCGACCACAAGCGCATAGGCATTCTCTACGGCGTCACCGCATTCATCTTCTTCCTCTTGGGGGGCGTCGAGGCCCTCATCATGCGGGTGCAGTTGGCGCGCCCGGACCAGGGCATCGTTGCGCCGGAGCTCTTCAACCAGCTCTTCACCATGCACGCGCTGACCATGATCTTCCTTGGTGTGATGCCCCTGGGAGCGGCCTTCTTCAACTTTGTGGTCCCGCTCATGATCGGGGCACGGGACGTTGCCTTCCCCCGCCTCAATGCCTTCAGCTACTGGGTCTTCTTGGCGGGCGGACTTCTGCTGAACTGGGGATGGCTCGCTGGCGCCTCTCCTGCTGCCGGGTGGTTCGCCTACGCCAACCTCACTGACCCGACCTACTCCCCGGACCGGGGCTTGGACTTCTACGTGCTGGGCCTAGCGGTTCTGGGTGTTTCCTCAACGGCAGCCGCACTGAACTTCATCGTCACCATCGTCAACATGCGAGCGCCGGGCATGACCCTCATGCGCATGCCCCTCTTCATATGGATGACCCTGGTGACCATGTTCCTGGTCATCACTGCCTTCCCGGTCATCACCGTGGGGCTCATCGAGTTGGGCTTTGACCGCTTCTTCGGCACCAACTTCTTCGACACCACGGCCGGGGGTGACCCGCTTCTGTGGCAGCACCTGTTCTGGGTATTTGGCCACCCTGAGGTGTACATCCTGATCCTGCCGGCCATGGGCATCATCTCAGAGGTACTGCCCACCTTCTCTCGCAAGCCCCTCTTCGGCTACCCCGTGGTGGTTTTCTCGGGGGTGATCATCGGGTTCATGGGCTGGATGGTGTGGAGTCACCACATGTTCACCGTGGGCCTGAGCGCCGTGGCCACCACCGTCTTCACGCTGACGACAATGAGCATCTCCGTGCCCACGGGCGTCAAGATCTTCAATTGGATGGGCACCATGTGGGGCGGCGCCATCTCCTTCACCACGGCCATGCTCTTCGCTTTGGGCTTCATCTCAATGTTCATCGTCGGCGGATTGAGCGGCGTGATGCATTCCATCGCCCCTTCGGACGCCCAGCAGCAGGACACATACTTCGTTGTGGCTCACATCCACTACGTCCTGTTCGGCGGCAGTTTCTTCGCTCTCTTCTCAGGCATCTACTACTGGTTCCCCAAGATAACGGGGCGTCTGTTGAACGAAGGATTGGGGAAGCTCCACTTCTGGATGACCTTCACCGCTTTCAACATCACCTTCTTCCCCATGCACATCGTGGGGTTGGACGGGATGCCACGCCGGGTCTTCACCTACTCCGAGGGTATGGGATGGGACATAGGGAACATGCTATCGACGGTGGGCGCGTTCGTCCTGGCGACATCGACCCTGGTGTTCATCCACAACCTGTTCCGCAGCCTCCGCAAGGGGGAGCGAGCAGGGAACGACCCCTGGGACGGCCGCACGCTGGAGTGGTCCATACCTTCGCCGCCGCCCATCTACAACTTCGCGGAGATCCCCCGGGTCCACGGCCGGGACCCCCACTGGGAAGCAAAGTACCCCGAGGGCAAGCCGGTGCCCGCAGGCGGCTCCAACGGTCATGAGGAGGAGCCTTACCACCCGCTCGCGGCATCGCGGCGCGGGATTCACCTGCCGGATCTCTCCTACTACCCGTTCATCGCGGCGTTTGGTCTCTTCGTTGCGTCCTTTGGCTTCGTCTATGACTTCGGGTTCCGGAACATCCCCTACCTAGCCGTCATAGGACTGATCATCACGCTCATTGGGGCCTACGGCTGGGCCTTGGAGCCCGCGTCCGAAGAGTCACACTAGGCAGAGAGAGGAGAGCCAGGGTGCGGAGCGCCCCAACACTCGAGAAGGCCCACGAGGCGGAGACGACGACAGGCATCGACCATCGGAAGATGCTCATATGGCTCTTCCTGGCCTCGGATTGCATGTTCTTTGGCTCCCTCATCGCCACCTACCTGATCTACTACGGTGAGAGCCTTGTCGGCCCCTACCCGGAAGATGTCTTCGACATCCCGGTCACTTCGGTCAGCACCTTCGTGCTCCTCATGAGCAGCTTCATGATGGTGATGGCCTACAACGCCATCAGCCGAGGGATGGTCAAAGCCTTCCGCATCTGGGTGCTGGCGACGGCACTCCTGGGCACGACGTTCCTGTCGTTCCAGGTCTTCGAGTTCTACGAGTTCTCCCACAGCGAGCCGCCTCTCACCCCGCGAACCAATCTCTTCGGCACTACTTTCTTCACGCTCACAGGCTTTCATGGCGCCCACGTGACCATTGGGATCATCTGGCTCCTCTCTCTCCTCGGCTACTCCTTCCGAGGAGACCTGCGGCGAGACAAGGGCCTGAACGTGGACATGGCCGCTCTGTACTGGCATTTCGTGGACGTTGTGTGGATTGTCATCTTCACCGTGGTCTATCTCATTGGAGTCGCACCATAGACATGCGTATAGCAGGCATTCCTCTCACGATCTTTCTGCCCCTGGCCTCCATGATCTTCTTGGTGGTGTGGGGAGGGGGCCTGGGAGTCACCTTCATCCTCCTCTACGAGACAGATCTCAAGCAGTGGGGATCGGTTATTCTGGGAAGTGCCCTGGCGGTGCTGGTGCCCTTCATCGCCTTCCTGGCTGTGCGGCGTTTCGCCAGCGACGAACCTGAAGAGGAGGCGTGATGTCCGAAGCAGAGCCCACCCGCGGCCAGCAGTCGGGCGGGCATCACCCCGCCCACCCGACACCTGTCACGTATCTGAAGATAGCCGCCATCCTGGCGGTGGTGACGGCCGTCGAGGTCGCCATCTTCTACGTCGAAGCCCTGTCCAGCATCCTCCTTCCGATGTTCCTCGTCCTCTCCGCCGTGAAGTTTATGTTGGTAGCCATGTTCTACATGCACCTGCGCTTCGAAAGCTCCCTCTTCTCCTGGTTCTTCGTGGGAGGGCTTCTGCTGGCAGCAGCGGTGCTCCTGGCGCTCATGGGCCTCTTTGGGGCCCTCCTCTAGCCCGTTCTTCCGGCAGAGGGGGTGAGGGGAGAAGCGGTGGACGCCTCGGCGAACTTTTCGTGGACAGAGTGGCACGTCCACTCCAGCGTCATCCTTGGTCTCCTGATCCTGGGGGGCGCGTACCTCTACGGCGCCGGGCCGCTCCGGGAGCGGTTCGGGTGGGCAGAGACCATCGATCCGAGTCGGGTCGCAGCCTTCTTCGGCGGCCTGCTCGTGATCTTCCTGGCCTTAGAGGGACCCCTCCACGAGCTGGCCGAAAGCTACTTCTTCACTGCCCACATGACCCAACACCTCCTGCTCCAGCTGGCCATGCCGCCCCTCCTGCTCCTGGGAACCCCGGACTGGCTGCTTCGCCCACTGTTCCGCTCGCCCAAGGTTGTGCGGCTAGGGCGGCTCCTGGTCCACCCTGTGACAGCCTTCGCGCTCTTCAATGTCGTCCTTGTCGGGTGGCACCTCCCGCCGCTCTATGACTTGGCCCTGGAGCACCACAACCTGCACGTTGCCCAGCACTTAACCTTCATGATCACAGCGGTCATCGCCTGGTGGCCTCTGCTTGGCCCACTGCCGGAGTTGCCCCGACCGCATGCATCGGTGCAGATGATCTACCTCTTCGCCCAGTCAGTTCCGATGGGGTTCCTGGGCGCCACTATCACCTTCGCCGGGGAGCCGACCTACGCTTTCTATGCTGAGGCGCCGCGGCTGTGGGGGATCTCCGCGCTGGTGGACCAGCAGTTGGGCGGGGTGCTGATGAAGAGCGCCGCTGGGGTGGTTTTCCTGGTTGCGCTGTCGGTGGTCTTCTTCACCTGGTTCGCACGAGAGGAGCGAGAGGCGGAGGCTGGACCCTAGGGAGCCGAAGCCTCGGCTAGACGGAAGGCCTCGGCGGCGAGTAGGCGGACGTCGTCGGGCGGGGGGACGCTGGGCCAGCCGTCCCGAGCAAGGGGGCTCCCCGCAGCTAACTGTTCGCTCGTCACCCACTGCCACTGGTCCAGCGCAGCGCCGACGGGTGCGGCGGGCCTGCAGACATAGATGAAGTCGATATGTTGATGGGGGCCGTCCACCGGATCGTCGATGTCCTCGACCATTATGGTGAGCGGCGGTGCGACAAGCGTGGGATGGTGTAGATCCCATTCGATGCTGCCGACGGACACCACCTCCACCTGGATGCCGGTCTCCTCTGCCACCTCTCGTAGGACGGCCTGCACTGGGTCCTCGTTCGGCATCACATGGCCGCCGGGGGGCATCCAGGCGCGGAGCTTGGCGTGCCAGTGCAGCAGGGTGGCCCCGTCCTGCACCACGAACCCGGTTGCCGTGAAGTGTCGCTCCAGCGTCATAGCTCCTTCGCAGTGACCGTTGGTACGAGCAGGTTTGCCGGCACTATTCGGACCCCGGGGCAATCTGGATTACAGACAGGTACGCTCCCATGGGATCCTGTATCATGGAGATCCGTCCCACGTTCTCGACCTCCATGGGCGGGTAGAGAACCTTGCCTCCCATCTCCACCACCAGCTCCAGCGAACTCTCCAAGTCCTCCACCGCCAGGTAGATGGACCAGTTGGGAGGGACTGGTCCCCATTCCTCACGTATGGCCATCATCCCGCAGGCCGGCTGGCCGTCCAGGCTGAACACCATATACTCCCCGCCGGGCGAGGGGGCAGGGCTGGCCTGCCAGCCGAAGAGTCCGCCGTAGAAGGTGGTGGCCGCTGCCACGTCGTTGGTGTAGAGCTCGTTCCACGCGAGGGCGCCCGGTTCGCCGAACACCTCTGCGCCGATGCCCTGCTTGGGCTGCCATACCGCGAACATCGCGCCCGCGGGGTCCTGGATGATCGCGAGGCGACCGGCATCGAACACGTCAAAGGGCCCGGCCATGACCGCGCCCCCCAGTTCCTTAACCCGCGCCGCAGTCGCGCCTGCGTCCTCCACGGTGAAGTAGCTCAGCCACCATGACCGGCCCCCTCGTTGCTGCATCTGCTCCTCGGTCACGGGGTAGAGGGCGCAGCAGCTCTTTCCCTCCTTGTTAAGCACCACGTAGGCCATGCCGGGGCCCATGGGCGTCGACGAGGCTTCCACGTTGAGCAGTCCGGTGTAGAAGGCCTGCGCCCTCTCGATGTCCAGAACGGGCATGTCCGCCCAGCTGAGCATCCCCGGCTGATGCTTCGTTACCTCCATCCTTCCTCCTTGCGGTGAGTGGTCAGTGTATGCGTTGTCGGATCCATGATATCCGAGTGACGGGAAGGCGAGAAGTTCTCTGCTTCAGCGAAGGGATCAGGACGGAGGTGGTTCGGGCTGCCGGCGGATGGCCCGCACGGTGCCAGCCAGGTAAACCAGCCAGAAGGGCAGCGCCACGATGGCCGTGGAGAGCCTGCCGCCCGGCGGCGAACCCCGGTCTGAGTCGAGTATGGCGTAGTGCAGGGCGTCGCGGACGCCGACGGGAAGGCTGGAGATGGTGATGATGCCGAAAGCTAGGAGGACTACGATGAGATAGATACGGTTGAGGATGCCGTTCTCCCGCTCCTCGGGCGTCTCCAACTTGCGCCGACTCCAGACGTGGACACCCCAGAGGATGGCGCCGATGCCGGTAAAGACGATGCCGTCCAGGAGGCCCTCCTCGTAGGCCCGTTCCAGACCTTTAACGCGGCGCTCCTCCTCGATGCGGCGGTCCTCCTCGCGCTCCGCCTCCGTAAGCTCCCTCGGACGGCCTTCGGTGTCTAGGAGATTGCGCGATGGGGGCGGCGGGTCGTCCACCCACCGGGGATGGTAGCTGAAGTCGTTGCCCAGGGCGCTGGCAAATCCGACGTTCACGAGCTGGGCGGCGCCGCCGACCATGATGAGGAGGCTTATGAGGGCTAGGAGGTAGAGGTAGGCGCGGAAGAGGCTGCGGAGGGAGACCTGCACGTTCTCCCCGCGTCGCAGGGAGATGAAGTAGTAGATGCCGCCACCAATGGCTGCAATGACGCCAAGGACGACGAGGAAGGGAACAAGACTAGAAACCAGGTCCTCCGGGTCCACGCTGCCTCCTCACGAAAACGGCTGACCTATCCTACTACACTGGGCACCGGCGCGTACGGGTGTCGCATCCCAGAGGTCTTCTTCCGGCGTGGGAATCCCGGTTCGATTCGATTCGTTTCGTTTTGCGCGTTTTTTCCGGCTCTTCCGTGCCTGGGGGAACGCGGTCCAGCTACGGGACTCGAATTGCAGTGAAATCGGCGTAGCTTGGATTCGTCTATTCGTGCGGCCATTGGAGTCGCGGGCCCAGCTTGGACGAATGCGCCGGGTCGCGGGTTGGATTCGCGGGGTCCAGCTAGGAAACGAACGCCGCGGAGGGGGAGCGCAAAACGAGTCGCAGATAGGAAACAGGGGTCGCGGAGGGGGTGTGCAAAACGAATCCCAGGCACGGTGCGTCCCTGCACCCTCAGCTTGCGGCGTTGGGCTTCGGCGGAGGTTTGGGGTGGTCGGGACGTGTGGGCATTCATGGGCCAAGGATATGCGGAGGCGGGAGTGGGGGGGAAGGGAGAGGTGGCATCCCCAGTTGCGCGTCCACCCACAATGGGCGATAGCTGGACACGATGAGGGCTGACGACGGCTAGAAGCCGGAGATACGCGCGGAAGAGCCGCTCCTCCGAGCTTATTTGAGCCCGATGATCTCGCCCTCGGCGGTGACGTCCATGTCCAGCGCCCTGGGACGGGTGGGAAGGCCGGGCAGCGTCTCGATGGGGCCGGCCAGAGCGTAGAGGAAGCCCGCTCCAACGGAGGCGCGGACGTCGACGATGGGAAAGGTGTAGCCCGCGGGCCGGCCCTTGCGGGCCGGGTCGTGGGAGATGGACAGATGGGTCTTGGCCATGCAGATGGGTAGCTGGCCCCAGCCGTGGGTCCTGAAGGCTCGAAGCTGGCGACGCGCCGCCAGCGTCCAGCTGACATCGTCGGCGTTGTAGACGGTGCGGGCAAGTGCCAGCGCCTTCTCCTCCGCAGACGCCTCCAGGGGGTAGGCGTAAGTCACGTCCGGGGCATCGACTACGGCGTCCATAACCGCCTCCGCGAGCTCCGTGCCCCCGGCGCCGCCCTGAGCGAAGCCGTCGCATTCGGCAGCGGCAGCCCCGGCGGCCTGCGCGATCTCTCTGACCGCCGCCAACTCCTCGGGAGTATCCGTGGGAAACCGGTTGACGGCCACCACCACGGGGAGGTTGAAGCTCCTGACGATGCCGATGTGGTGGACGAGGTTCGGGCCGCCGGCGATGACGGCCTCGACGTTGGGTTGAGCCAGGTCCCGCTGGCGCACGCCGCCGTGGAACTTCAAAGCCCGCGCCGAGGCGACCAACACGACGACGTTGGGTATCAGGCCGCTCTGCCGGGCCTTGATATGCATGAACTTCTCGAAGCCAAGGTCGGAGCCGAAGCCCGCCTCGGTGATCACGTAGTCGGCGTAGCCCAGGGCCATGCGGTCGGCGATGATGGAGTTGCAGCCGTGGGCAATGTTGCCGAAGGGGCCGGCGTGGACCAGCGCGGGCTGCCCTTCCTGCGTCTGCACCAGGTTCGGCATGATGGCGTGTCGCAGCAGCGTGAGCAGCGAGCCGGCCACGCCAAGGGCTTCGACCGTGACGGGCTCCCCTTCGGGCGTCGTGCCCACGACCATGCGGGACAGGCGTGCGCGGAGGTCGTCCAAGTCCGAGGTGAGGGCCAGCACTGCCATGATTTCCGATGCGGCTATGAAGTCGAAGCGGGTCTGCCGTAGGGGGCTGTTGTTGGCGCCGCCCACACCGGCGACGACGCTGCGGAGGGCCCGGTCCGAGGCGTCAGTGACCCGTGACCAACTGATGCCCGCAGGCTGCAAGCCGCAGGCCGCCTTCCGGTACACGGCGTTCTCTACCAGCGCTGCCAGGAGGTTGTGGGCGGAGCCCACGGCGTGAGCGTCGCCGGTGAAATGGATGTTGATCTCGTCTTCCGGGACGACGGTGGCCCGGCCCCCGCCGGTCCCGCCGCCCTTGATGCCAAAGATGGGGCCCAGGGAGGGCTCTCGCAGAGTGACCGCGGCCTTGTGGCCCAAGAGGCCCATGCCCTGGGTGAGCCCCACGGCGGTCGTGGTCTTCCCTTCGCCAGCCGGGGTAGGCGTGATGCCGGTGACGACCACCAGCCTGCCGGTGCGCTGGGCCGGGGGCCTCATGGCGTCCAGCGAGATCTTGGCCTTGTGACGCCCGTAGGGGGACAGGTGCTCGCTGTCCAACCCCAGGGCTGCTGCGATGTTCGCTATTGGCTGCATTGTCACGACTCGAACCGAGGATTGCCCAGATGGTGCGAAGCAGGCATGAAAGGGCGAGGCCATTATACCATCGGGTGGCCCACTGCCTGAACCTTGTCCAGACGCTTGCCTCTGCTGCTGGCGCGAAGCCCCTAGTGCCCACGAACGCGGAGAGCGCATACAAGCAAAGGGGGCGGCAGAAATGCCGCCCCCTGCTTGCAGCGCGCCGAACCCCTACGACGCTTCAGCGGCTGTAGCCTGACGAGCCCGGTGCGGATTCCGCCATGTGGCCCAGCAGGAAGGCGAAGTCCTGGTAGGCGTCCTGCTCGCCGAGGCGACCGCTTCCCAGGCCCTGCAGGTACTCGTTCAGGCCTGCCAGGTCCTGCTGCAGGTCTTCCGAGCCAGCAGTGCCGCCGGACAGGGCGCTGTACCGGTCCGACGCCAGGGCGACGATGGCGCCAAGCTGCAGGTACGGATCGCCGGCCGAATCGAACCGCCTGGTCGGCGAGCCCATGAGGTCGGCCCGCTGGCTCCAGGACTGGCCCGTGCTCGGCGCCACCCAGCGCACCTCGACGGTCCCCAGCTTCGTAGCGCCTGCCGTCCGAGCCCACTCGTGCAGCTCGAGCTCGTAAAAGACCGTGGTGGCTGCCCCGGAGGGGATCTCCGCAAACTCCTTCCGGTCCTGCGTGAACGTCTCGTCGGGCGTGACCCGGTTCTCGTAGCCGATGATCCGCCACGACTTCACCACCTCGGTGTCCCATGTCACCTGGGCCCGAGTCTGGTCGGCGAAGGGCGTCGACAAGGCCAGCCAGTTGTCCCGCGAGAAGGTGGCACGCGCCTGGGCAGTATCGTTCAGGTAGCGGTACCAGCCGTTGCCGTGCTGGGCCAGCTGCTCCAGCAGGTAGTCGTTGTAGTTCTCTATGCCCACCCCAATGGTGATGAGGCGGAGCGGGTTCCGGGCGTCGCTGTCGTGGGCTGTCTCCAGGATGCCGAAAGGGTCAGTCGCGTCCACGTTGGCCACCCCGTCAGACATCAGGATGATGTAGTTGTAGGCGTCGGGGCGCTCGCGCCGCACCCGGTCCGCCAGCCGGACGCCGAGGTTCAGGCCGGCCTGGACGTTGGTGCTGTTGTGGGGCATCAGCCGGCGGATGGAGTCGCTCACCGCCGCGTCCTCAGGCCCCGTGTGCTCGACGGTGAGGTGGTCCAGCACGTTGGTGGTGAAGTGGACCA
This sequence comes from Dehalococcoidia bacterium, assembly GCA_965249315.1. Taxonomy (GTDB): domain Bacteria; phylum Chloroflexota; class Dehalococcoidia; order Lucifugimonadales; family UBA1127; genus CBDBGD01. Next base: position 1,022,838 of record OZ252225.1, read on the forward strand.
CGGCGATGCGGTCGTCCGGCCCCAGGCTCTGCCGAATGGTCTCTGCTGCCTCCCGAGCGATGGCCACCCGGTTGCCGGAGGACATGGAGCCGGAGGCGTCCAGCACCAGCGTGACGTTGAGCGGCCTGTCGTCCACGACCTCCGGGGCCTGGAAGGCGACGCGGGCCAAGTGCATGCCATCGTCCAGCGGGTGGCTGACCAGGTCACTGGAGATGGCGAACTCACCGTCGTTCGGAGGGGGGTCGTACCCATAGTCGAAGGCGTTGATCCATTCCTCGGCCCTCACCGAGTCCGGCGCAACCTCGTAGCCCGCATGGGCCCAGCCCAGGGCCAGGTAGTAGGAGGTCCGGTCGGTGTCGAGGCTGAAGGTGGAGACGGCGTCCTCCGCGGTGTTCACGTGCGGCTGGCGTCCGTAGTCCTTGAAGGTGGTGGCGGACGGCGGGCCTGTGGGAGCGAGCCCGAGCTCCGCCCGGACCTGCCCTCCCGACGCCTGGGGCGCAGCTGACTGGGCTGCGGCTGCGGTAGTCGTGACCGTTGTCGTCTGGCTGGCCGCTGGGGCATCGGCCCTGGCCTTGATCGTTGCCGTCGTGGCCGGCATGGTGGCAGCTGACGAGGTCGCAGTAGTGCTCGTAGCTGCGTTAAGGGTCTGGCCGGTCGACTCCGACGACTCGGGCATCGCAGTACTCACCCTGTCCTTCAACCTTTGCCAGAGACTGGGGGAGAGCCCAAGATCCTCCCGCAGCATCCTCACCCCTGAATCCTCAGCAAGGAGCGCATCGTCCGGGCCGGACGTCCACCGCTCCCCCATCACGACCCAGACGGATGTGACAACCACGACCGCCGCAATTATGGCGGTTGCGGGTGTGGAGCCCACCGGCAACCCGCCGGCAGCGCCGAACAGTCTCTGCCAGAAGGGGCGGCGGTGCTCGTCCAGGCGTCCTTCCAACCGATACCAGAGGTTCGCCGGCGCACGAAGCTCCTCCAACTCCGAGGCGAAGTGCGCCCGGATGATTCCTTCCATATCTCTCTCGCGTGGGTCGTTAGTTGCCATGGCCTTCACCTCTCTTGTAGCCAAGGGCTGCAAGTCTCTCTTCCAAGCTGCCAAGGGCACGGTTCAGCCGGGACTTCACCGTGCCCTCCCTCACGTTCAGCGACTGCGCCATCTCAGACGTGGTGAGCTCCGCAAAGTAGCGCAGGACAATCACCTGCCTGTGCTCGACGGTGAGGCCGGTCAGCGCCGTCCTCACCGCCCGCCGGTCGTCCTGGGAGGCTGCGGCCTCGGCCAGGTCGGTGGACTCTCCGTGACGATCCTCATCCTCAAGACCGCAGGTGGGAAGCGACCGCCTTCTGCGCTGCGAAAGCACCTCGTTGACGAGGATGCGAACGAGCCAGGGCTTGAACGGGTGTCCTTGCCGGAACCCGTGGATCCCCCGCCAGGCTGAAAGCAGCGCCTCCTGAACGTAGTCCTCCGCATGGGTCCTGCTGCCGGTCATCAGGCAGGCAGTGCCGTAGAGGACGTCTTTGTACCGCTCCACCAGGTAGTGAAAGGCGTCGCGGTCGCCGTCCTGACAGCGTGCAATGGCCAATTCTTCGGTCATGTAGCTACTCTTGCCTGTGGTTGTGCCGGAGGGCCCTCTACAGGTTGCCAAGGGCATAGTGCAGCCTGGACTTCACCGTGCCTTCCGTCACGTTCAACGACTGCGCTATCTCAGACGTGGTGAGCCCCGAAAAGTAGCGCAGCACAACGACCTGCCTGTGCTCCGCATTGAGGCCGGCCAGCGCTGTCCTCACCGTTCGCCAGTCTTCCTGGGACGCCGCGGCCTCGGCCACGTCGGTGGACTCTCCGGGCCGGTCCTCCTCCAGAAGGCTGCGGATGGGGCCCGACCGTCTCCTCTGGTGCGACAGGACCACGTTGACGAGGATGCGAACGAGCCATGGCTTGAACGGGCGTCCCTTCCGATACCTTCGGATCCCCCGCCAGGCTGAGAACAGCGCCTCCTGAACGTGGTGCTCCGCGTGGGCCCTGCTGTCGGTCATCAGGCAGGCAGTGCCGTAGAGGACGTCCTTGTACCGCTCCACCAGGTATCGAAAGGCGTCGCGGTCGCCGTTTTGACTGCGTGCAATGGCCATTTCTTCGGTCACACAGCTACCCTCCTGTCTGATTGTTCCAAAGGGCCCTCTGCTGGATAGTATGCGAGAAGCGGCAAGACGGTTCCTTCGGGGGCACGCAAGAACGACGGGTCTCCCGAACGGCACGTGGGGCCATTACACGCCGGGGAGCCGTATGGTCACTCCACCGCGAGTTCGCATATATTGGACGGGAGCTTCGTTACAGGCAAGGAGGGCGCCATCAACATCTACCTGCACTTCAATGGGAACTGCCGGGAGGCCTTCGAGTTCTACCGCTCCGTGTTCGGCGGCGACTTCGCCATATTCACGACCTTCCGTGAAGGTCCCGACGGCATGGGAGTGCCAGAGGACGAGTTGGACAACATCATGCACGTGTCGTACGAGATCGGCGGCACCATGCTGATGGGAAGCGACGTCCCCTCCACCTTCGGCATGCCGGTGAATCCGGGGAACAACTTCTCCATCTCCCACCAGCCACAGACCCGCAAGGAGACGGAGGAGCTGTTCGCCAAGTTGTCCGAGGGCGGGACGGTAATGATGCCGCTACAGGACATGTTCTGGGGCGCGTACTTCGGGGGATGTAGGGACAAGTTCGGCATCAACTGGATGTTGAACTGCGAGGCGGCCCCGGGCTAGGCCTGCGCGCGGCTGCCTCGGTCCGTCCCAGGCGCGCTGAGCTTTCCACACGACACCGCAAACCCCTGGCTTCGTTGACGACTGCAGCCCGCTTGTGATAGTTTTCTCATAGTCTTATCCCGTATCTCGTGCTAGGGGAGTGCCGCCTTGACCGCCATTGCTCTGTCCATCGGCTTCGGCGTCCTTGCCCTGCTCTTCGCCTGCGGCCTGGCCTTCAGGGTCATGCGCGAAGGGCAGGGAGACGACACCATGCGCGGCATCGCGCAGGCCATCCAGGAAGGAGCCCTAGCCTTCCTGCGACGGGAGTACACGGCGTTGGCCGTCTTCGTGGCGGTCATCGCCATCGTGCTGGCCGTCATCCCCGACATCGGCTGGGAGACGTCCATCGCCTACATCCTGGGGGCGCTGGCCTCGGCCTTGGCGGGCTTCCTGGGCATGAACGTGGCCATCCGTGCGAACGTGCGGACCACCGCGGCCGCGGAGCGGGGCCTCAACCCCGCGCTCCGAATCGCCTTCTCCAGCGGCGCCGTCATGGGCCTCACGGTGGTGGGCCTGGGCCTCATAGGCGTGAGCGTCCTATACCTGGCTTTCGACGACTTCAAGGTAGAGTACATCCCCGGCTTCAGCTTCGGCGCCTCCAGCATCGCCCTCTTCGCCCGCGTGGGCGGCGGCATCTTCACGAAGGCCGCGGACGTGGGCGCCGACCTGGTGGGGAAGGTGGAGCAGGGCATCCCCGAGGACGACCCACGCAACCCCGCCACCATTGCCGACAACGTGGGGGACAACGTGGGTGACGTGGCGGGCATGGGCGCCGACCTCTTCGAGTCCTACGTGGGCTCGATCATCGCCGCCATGGCGATTGCAGTGGGCGCGGCCGCCATCCTCGTGGACGACGTGAGCAACGAGTACCTGGTGCTGCCGCTCATCCTGGCGGGCACAGGCATCATCGCCTCCATCGTAGGCACCTTCGCCGTGCGGACCTCGGAGCAGGCGACCTTCAGCAACCTCCTCTGGGCGCTTCGACGGGGCATCTTCGTCGCGGCGATCCTGGTGGCTGTGGCCGCCTGGTTCCTGGTGCAGGCCATGGACGTGAACGTCCACATCTTCTGGGCCATTGTCGCCGGGCTGGCCGCCGGGGTCATCATCGGGCTGGTCACGGAGTTCTTCACCTCCTACGACTACTTCCCGACACGGCGCATCGCCGAGTCGGCCCAGACCGGGCCGGCCACGGTCATCATCTCCGGCTTCGCTACGGGCATGCTGAGCACCTTCATCCCGACGCTGGTGGTGGTGGGTACCATTATCGCTGCCTTCCTCCTGGGCGCGGAGGTGGGAGAGGGGATGGGCTTCTACGGGGTGGCCATCGCCGCCGTGGGGATGCTCTCCACCCTGGGCATCACCCTGGCAACGGACGCCTACGGGCCCGTGGCCGACAACGCCGGAGGCATCGCCGAGCAGGCTGGGCGGCCCCCCGAAGTGCGGGACCGCACCGATGCGCTGGACGCGCTGGGAAACACGACGGCAGCCACGGGCAAGGGCTTCGCCATTGGGTCGGCTGCGCTGACCGCCCTTGCCCTGATGGCCGCCTACTCCCAGGCGGTGAACCTGGAGGCGATCAACCTGCTGGAGTACGACACCCTGGCGGGCGCCCTCATCGGCGCCATGCTGCCGTTCATCTTCTGCGCCCTCACAATGCAGGCCGTGGGAAGGGCCGCCTACGCCATCGTCAACGAGGTGCGACGTCAGTTCCGGGAGATCCCCGGCCTGATGGAGGGCACCGGCAGGCCGGAGTACGCTCGCTGCGTGGACCTGAGCACTCGAGGGGCGCTGCGGGAGATGATCCTGCCGGGGGTCATGGCCGTGGCGGCACCCATCATCGTGGGGCTGGCCCTGGGCGCCGAGGCACTGGGAGGCATGCTCATAGGGGCCATCATCACGGGCTTCCTGGTGGCCATTACCATGGCAAACGCCGGCGGCGCATGGGACAACGCCAAGAAGTACATCGAGCGGGGCCAGTACGGCGGCAAGGGATCAGAGTCCCACAAGGCGGCCGTGGTGGGCGACACGGTGGGAGACCCGTTCAAGGACACCTCGGGGCCGTCGTTGAACATCCTGCTCAAGCTGATGTCCATCGTGGCACTGGTCTTCGCTCCGCTCTTCGTCTAGCGGGCGTTCGTTAGCGACGGTTGAGCCCCTCCGCTTCCCCACCACCGCATTTCCCGGCGGCAGTGCCGCCCTAGCTTTCGGCGTTGGACTGCGGCGGGGTTGGTCCTTCGAAGGATGGGTGGAGGGAGCGATTCGAGGGCATCCCCTCGGTGCAACCTTGGTTGGGCCTACCCACCCGGCGGCAAGCCGCCCAAGCTTTCCCCACCCCACCACCACCCCAGGAGGGTCTTTGGGTAACTTGGGGCACATCCCCCAAGCGGCTCGCCGCCCCAGAGGGAGGGGAGACCACTCTGGACTCCCCCAATGGGAACCGTTCCTGAGTCTGTGCGTGGGTCTGGAACCCGCCCCTATGGGGGCGGCGAGGTTTGCCCTCACCCCTCTCCCTCTGTCAGAGGGAGAGGGGATCTAGGGAAGGGGCTTACGATTCGGAGGCGGCGGGCGGGGTGTCTGCGACCAGGGAGTCGGCGACGGTCTGGAGGAGGGCGGTGGAGACGGCGAAGTTGAGGCCCGAGTCGTCCCCTAGCTCAATGCCGAAGGAGATAGTCCCAACGACCTCGCCTTGGACGTTGAACACCGGGCTGCCGGAGTTCCCCTCGGTTGGAGTGGCCTCGATCTGGACCAGGTCCGTCGGGTGGTGCCATCTGGGGAAGAAGTTCCGGGGAAAGTCCTCCGTCTCCCGTCCGAGGGCACCGATGATCCCGGCGGTGACCCCGGCGTTCTGATCGCTCCCGACCACGAGCACGGGCTGACCAACGCTGAGCGTCGCCGGGTCAGCCAGTACCACGGGCGGCACGGCCATCGGCTCCGCCAGGTCGAGCAGGGCCACGTCCTCACCAACGTCAGAGACCACAAGGGCTGCGCCGATGGACCGGCCATCCGAGAGACGGACCGTGATCTCCCCAGGCCGGCGGACGACGTGCCACGCGGTCACCACGTACTGTCTGGAGTCGATCTCCGTCACGAACCCTGAACCAAGCGGCTCGCCGTTTACCACGACCTCCACCACACTCTCATGGACGGCGTCATAGAGGGCGGAGACGTCCAGCAGAGCCCGGGAGGTCTCCGACATCAGGGCGCTGATGTCCATGGCCAAGTCATCCAAATCGGCTGATATTCGCGCTCGGTCGTCAGTCAGGGCATCCAAGGCGCCGCGGAGTTCCGTCTCCTGCTCTACGACGCGCTCCTGGAGAGCCGTGTCGGCGCCGGTCAACTCTGTGCGCACCTCATTGAGCCGGTCGCGCACGCCCTGAACATTGCCGCGGAGCCAGACGCTGGTCTGCGACATCTCCCGGCTGAGGGTGGCATCGAGCGTATCAAGCTGGGAGGACAGAACGTTGGCCCGCTGCGCCAGGCTCCTAGAGAGGGTGTCCAACTCACCACTGACGAACTCCCGATCGAACTGGCTGGCCAGTCGAGACCGTAGTGCGACACTCTCTATCTGGACGCCCAGGTCCTCACGGACGGTGTCGACCCTGGTGGAGAGCCGCTCGTCAACCGCAGAGATTTGGCCGGACAGGCGGAGCTGCAGCAGGACGACGTAGGCCCCCAGCGCCACCACAGCGACGAGGGACAGGACCAGCGCTCCGACCATCCACCGGTTGTGCGTCCTCACGGTCTCCTCCGGAAAAAGGTTCCGGGGCCCCGCCCTGGACTCCTAGCCCAGGGAGAACTCTTCGTCCCGAAGGCTGGTGATAAACATGCTGCCGGGCGCGTGGGTGATCATGAACTCTACGCCACATGCCAGCGCCACGGCCTGGGGTGTGATACCGCAGCCCCAGTACACGGGGATCTCCCCAGGGCGAACCTCCACAGCATCGCCGAAGTCCGGTTTCGCCAGGTCGGCGATGCCTATGGCGGACGGGTCGCCAATGTGGACCGGCGCACCGTGGACTCGCGGGTACCGGCTGGTCACCTGGACCGCCTTGACTACCTCAGTCGGGGCCATGGGGCGCATGGTGACGACCATTGGCCCGTGGAAGATGCCCGCCGGCGCGCACTGCATGCTGGTGACGAACGCGGTGAAGGTGGGAGTCTCCGCCTCCAGACCGCGCACGGGCAGCCCTGCGTCCACGAGGGCTCCTTCAAAGGTGAAGCTGCACCCAAGCAGGAAGCCGACGAAGTCCTTCTGCCAGTAGTGGGAGATGTCCAAGACCTCGTCCACCATCTCGCCCTTTCGGAAGACCCGGTACCGGGGGACGTCAGTGCGGAGGTCAGCGCCCGGGGCAGTGAGCTTGGGTTCCGGGTCCCCAGGATCCGTCACCTCCAGGAGAGGACACGGCTTGGGGTTCGCCAGGCAGAAGCGAAGGAAGTCGAACGCGTTGGCCTGGGGCAAGATGACCAGATTGGCCTGGGTATACCGGGGGGCCATGGCGGCGGTGTAGCCGGTCCACTCGCCACGCCGTATGGCTTCCCGGACACGACGAGGGTCTGGCTCCTCGCGGAGCGGGTGGGTGCTTCCAGGAGCTTCCAGGAGCGGTCCGGTCCGAGTTACACTGGTCACGGTCAGGCCCTTTCCACCCGCTCCCCATTCCGTAGAAGGCGCCGTAGTTCCGTGGCGCGTCCCACCAGACAAAGGGGAGAGCTTTGAAGTTTCTAGAACCAATGCTAGAATTCTCGCAAGGGGCTGTCAATGCTCGGTGGAGGTGGGGAGGGAGTCAGGCCCCAGGTCTGGGCACTCACGATGATGCCTCGCTGGTCCCCAGTGAAGGGAGTTCTGCTCGGAGCGGCTCTGGTGCTTCTTGCATGTCAGGGCTCGCCGGACGCTGAGCTTACTCCCGACACTCCTACGGCTATTCCTGAAGTACAAGACCGAGGGGCAGCGGCCTCGGTTGCGACGCCCGCGCCCGAAACCCCCTCGCCCCAAACGCGCCCAATCACGCTTACGGAAAAACCCTCCGCTCCCCCAGGCCCGCTCTCCAACCTGCGTCCCACGATCCCGGAAGGGTGGCGCTCGCCGCTGGTGATCGCTTTCAGCGCCGACGCTCCGGCGAGCACCATCCTGCGCTCGGACGGGCCTGTGTACGTGAGCTGGGCCATGATCAACGATGGGCTGGCTCCCGCTTCTCGCTTCTTCGTAGACCTCTACCTGGACGGTGTTCCCGTGGAGCGCTGGAGCGCTCAGGAACTGGTGCGGGCCGATGACATCATCGTCCAAGGGTGGAGCGATCTCCTTGTCCGGGCCCGCCTCACTCCTGGAGAGCATGAGCTGCGGGTCGTGGTGGACTCGACAAACCTCGTCTCCGAGTCGGACGAGAGCGACAATAGCCACACTCTCACGTTCAACTGGCCGCAGGGGTCAGAGTCCGCGCGTCCTCCCACTGCGCCGTCCCGCCTGCCCAACCTAGCACCCTTCACCCCACCGGGCTGGTCGTCCCCCATCCGCATCGCCGAACCCAGCGGCGGTGAGGCACTGACCGTGGAGGTGGCGTACCGGAACGAAGGCCTCTCCAGCATAGGCCAGCTGGTCCAGGTCTATCTGTACGTGGACGGCATCCTGGCGGCCAAGTTCCGGGAGCGGGACCTCATCTCCGGGGAGGGTGTCCTCACTCCGCCGTGGAGCGGGCTGACGCAGGTAATTCCCCTCACGCCAGGACCGCATACATTCACGTTGACCACAGACCCGACAGACCTAGTCCAGGAGACGGACGAGACGGACAACACGTTCTCCGTCCAGATGGTCTGGGAGGCGTCGGCCGCGACGTCTACGACCGCATCGCCAGGGGCCACCCGGCCGGCCGGCTACGCTGCCCTCACTCCGCCAGGATGGGACGGCACCATCGTGGTCACTTCGTTCAGGGGGAGGCTCGCCTCAACCGACCCTCTCCCGACATCCGGCCCGGTCTACGTCCACTGGGCGCTGCGCAACCCGGGGAGCCAGGACCTCAATCAGCCGTACACCGTGGAGCTCGCCCTGGACGGCCGCGTGGTCGGACGCTGGAACCGCCTGTCACTGGCCGCAGGCGCCGTTGACTTCGTGATGGACTGGCCACTGCCCACGCCGGTCTCTCCAGGCCCTCACCGGATGGCGTTGACGGTGCGCCAGCAAGGGGGCGTAGGAGCGCAGCTCTTCCCGCTGGGGCAGCGGACCTTGGACTGGTCAGTGAGGGGAGCCGAATCTGTGCCTCTTCGCTACACCGACAACGAGATTCGGGCCAGCCTGCGGCTCCTGGAAGGGCTCCTCTCTTCGAACGCCGCAGCCCTGGGGTCGCAGAGCCCCACAGCCGTCGAGGACGTGATTGCAGTGGTAGACGCGGTCTACTACACCCTGTACGGAGTGAGCATGGCCGACGAGCCCCTGGACATCCACGTCCTATCGGACGAGAACTACACGCTATGGGGCGACATCCAGTGCCAGGACGTGCGGGGCACAATCTCCGCGGATGTCCGGTCCTCCTTCGAGGAGAGCTGCGCCAAACTGGAGGGGTTCAGCGGCTTCACCGCGCAGTGGAGGGGACAACACCACATCGTCGCTCACAGTGAACGCCCGCCGATCCAAGTGCTGGGCACCCTCGCCCACGAACTCGGACACTTCCGCCAGGCAGTGACCAACCCGGACCTGGACCGGGAAGCGCCGTCCCACGCGTACCGATCCTTCCGCGAGGCCCAGGCCTACGCGTACCAGGTCTTCTTCTTCCGGACTCTGGAGTCCCTGACGGCGCAGGACCTCTTGGTGTACCCGCTGCTCCACGGATACGAGAGCTACGTGACCCAGCACCTGGAGGGTTGGGTCAGCACCATGTCCTCCAGCGAGCACTCCCTGGGACGCCTGGTCCTGTGGATGGCGCTGCTCACGGACCCGGAGCTTCGCAGGGCACGGACGGTGCTGTTGGACAATCGCTACCTGACAGCGGAGGCGGCGCTGGAGGTCTTCGAGTACCTAGTGTCCTTCTCAGCGGACGAGGTGGAGGGCTATGTGAACCGGCTGCTCCAGGGAGTGCAGACGCAACTCCCTGCGGTGCAGGCAGTTGCCACCTCTCGCCTTATCTCCGGACTTCCCTACTGGAACGAGGGGTCTCCGTACCTGCGCGAGGTGGGCCTGCTGCTTCCGTGACCGGTGCTACGGGCCGCCGCGCTTGAGCCGCTGCCGATGCCAATACTCCACCCCAAGGCCCAGGACGATAAGGATGACGCCGAAGGGGTTGAGGCCGGAGGGGGAAAGCAGCAGGGCGATGCCCATGCCAACGACCAGCCCGTTCGTCAGTGCACGCGTTCGGTGGCGCCCGACGTTGGGCTGCTCTGGGTCATCCATCCATCGCCTGGGGCGTTCTTCCATCATCTTCTCCTTCGCTTCCTAGCCCCACCATAGCCCATCCCCGCTTCTGTGTCGACAAGCCCTACCGTTCGAAAGGGCGGCGCTGCGTGGGCGTCTGGGTCAGGAGATCAGGCCCAGCAGAACGCCCGCCGCCATGGCGGAGCCCAGCACGCCGGCCACGTTGGGTCCCATGGCATGCATCACCAGAAAGTTCTCCGGATTGGCCTCCTGCGCCACTCGGTGCACGACCCGGGCCGACATTGGCACGGCCGAGACTCCGGCAGCCCCCAGCAAGGGGTTGATGGTCCCTCTGCTGGCCAGGCACATGATCTTGCCGAATATCACGCCTCCGGCGGTGGCCAGAGCAAAGGCGAACAACCCCAACGCAAAGACCTTCAAGGTGGCCAAGTCCAGGAAGGTCTCCCCCGTCATGGTGCTGCCCACGGTCAGGCCGAGCAGTATGGTGACGACGTTTATCATCTCGTTTTGAGCGGAGGAGGCCAGCCGCTCCACGACGCCGCTCTCCCGAAGCAGATTGCCGAACATCAGGAGGCCGATAAGTGGCACGGCCTGGGGGGCCAGCAACGCGGTGAGTGCCGTGGTCAGGAGGGGAAAGAGGATGCGCACCCGACGAGACACGGGCTGCACTGCGTAGTCCATCTTGATCCGCCGCTCCCGCTCCGTGGTGAGCAGCCGCATGATGGGAGGCTGGATGAGAGGCACCATGGCCATGTACGAATAGGCGGAAACGGCAACGGGCCCCCAAAGCTGCTCCGGCGCCAGACGAGTTGAGACGTAGATGGCTGTGGGACCGTCTGCCCCGCCGATAATGGCAATGGCGCCGGCCTCCGAGAGGTCGAAGCCGAGCATGATCGCTCCGATGAGAGCACCGAAGATGCCCACCTGGGCTGCCGCACCCATGAGGGCGGTGAAGGGGCGCTGGAGCAGGCCGGAGAAGTCTGTCAGGGCGCCCAAGCCCAGGAACATGAGCAGTGGGAAGAGCTGGGTGTTGAGCCCGACCTCCTTGAACAAGTACAGGAGGCCTCCCTCTTCAACCATGCCTGAGAAGAGGTTGGCCAGCACGACGCCAATGCCGATGGGGATGAGGAGCAGGGGCTCAAATCCCTTGGAGATGGCCAGGTAGATGAGGCCAAAACCAAGGAGAAGCATGATCCCGGTGTCCCAGGACCCCGCGAGCTGCCCCAAGATGTCATTGGTCAGGTCGATTTCGCCTGTGAGCACCTAGAACTGCGCTCCGTACGATGATGGACGGAAAGTGGGTTAGCGGCGCCAGCCGTGTAGCGGCCTTCCCTGGCCCTGCATGAGATTCAACCTTCCCTGGTACCGCCATACAGCCGATGCCCGTGCGGGCAGGGCCAACGGCCCAGGCCATGTCTCGAGCTCCGCGTCCATGGCCATGGCCATCGCAGCGGCCAGGACCGCCACCTGCTCCAACTCGTCGTCTTCCGGGGAGGGCGCGGTGGCGGACGGGGCCGGGACGCTCGTCGTCGCCGGGCCCTGGGTCTGGGCAGGCACGGCAGGTGAGGGCGAACCGCTGCCCGCCGCACCCCCGGACTCAGCGGGGGTGGCGGCGGGAAGGTAGACGGGTTCCCCTGATGTCGTCGGCTCCTCTGGGGAGCTCCCGGCCGGAGCAGACAGGGGTGAGTCGAACTGGCGCTCGGATAGGAACCGCTTCAGGCCAAGCATCAGGAGCAGCAGGAGGATGAGCGCCAGGAAGACGAATCCCATCCCTCTGCCAGCAACGGCTAGAGCTTCCCGAAGCTCGTCCACGCAACTCCCTTCAAGGGGGCGCTCCTCTTGCGACCGCGGCCCCCCGCGACTCCTGGAAGCATACCAGAGAACGAAGACTGCTAGAGTCCAGCTACGAGCTCCTTCACCCTCCGTTCGATGTGGTCCCGGATCCTATGCGCCTCGTCCAGGGACTTACCCTGAGGGTCTGCCCGACTCCGCATGGACGCTTCCATCGCTCAGCGCACGGAGATAGGCCAGCGCCATCTGGCTCCGTCCGGCGTTGTGGATGCACACGAAGAGGACTCGCTTCATGGCGCTATCCTTCCTTGGCTGAGCATCTCACACCACTCATGTCAGGTCCGGCTGGAGACCGCATCCACGTCGCCAGGTCCAGCAGCCCAGGGCCACAGCGCTTCGGCATCGAAGGCCGCATGAGGGTAGCGTCCCTCCAGCAGCGGAACATGCTGGGACGTGGCAAGAGGGACGGGCCAGCGGGCAATGCGGGCCTCCAGACCCTGTCTCCACGCCTCGCTGGGGTGGAAGCCTTGAAGGGACGGAGCGCGAACCCCCACGCTCTGGGCCAGGACTCTGAAGCCGCCGAGTCCCTCCGGGCGCAGGAGGTCCAGCATGCCCATGCGGTTGGCCAGATACTCTCGCTGGGGCATTCCGTCACGGCGAGACCGAGCGGCCAGGGCCCGGAGGAAGTTGCGAGCGCCCAGGTGTTCGAGGAAACCGGCCTGGGTTACGTAGCCGAGGGTGGCCAACCCATGGCGCTTCCCTGCTTCCGCAAGGGCGGTGAAGTCCACGTGAGCGGTGATGTCCTGCTCCCCCGTCCGGGCGAAGGGATCGGCAACGGGCGCGTGGCGGTACGTGCACCGAAGGGTGCCGCGAGCCCGCGGGGCAGCGTAAAGCCCGCCGGCCGTGTCTCCGTAGTCAAACGTGAGAACGAAACCCCGTTTCAGGGCCCGGACCACCGCCTCCGTCCAGCCATCCAACTCCAGGTTGACCTCGCCTCGAAAGCCCTCGGGCAGGGCATCCGGCAACCGCTCCACGAGGCGCGGCGTGGAGGGCTCCCCAAGCGTCTCGGCGAAAACGCCGTCGTGCAGTGCGACGTACACCTCGCGCACGCGGCCACCTTCGACCTGGAAACGGTGCACTGGGAAGGAGTCGAGCAACTCATTGGAGAGGATGCACCCCACAACGCCCCGGAGCGGCAGACCTTTCGCTCTCACCGTTCGGACGCGCCTGTCCTCGTTCGACGCGGGGCCCAGGTCGAGGGCCGCATATCGCAGGGCGTGAGCGAAGTCCGCATCCAGGTGCTGCGCATGCTCCAGCACCGCCCGGGCCAGCAGTCCGCCGCTTGCGCCCACCTCCACCGCCCAGAAGGCAGCCGGTCTGCCCAACAGGTCCCACATCTGCTCCATCTGCAGCGCAATGAGGGCGCCGAAGAGGGGATGGGCGGAGGGGCTGGTGTAGAAGTCCCCGGAAGCTCCCACGCTCTCCCGTGTAGTGTAGTAGCCACCGCCGGGAGAGAAGAGGGCCATTTCCATGTAGCGGGCGAATGTGATAGCGCCTTCACGCTGGATGGTCCGGCGGACCATACGCTCTACGGCGTTCACGCGCGGGGCCATCCGCCTCTCTTCTTTCCCATGCCGCATACCGCACTCCAGTATATATGCGGAAGCGGCTTCGCCCAAATGCCCCCTAGAATGCAGCCGTCCAGCGAGCGCCGCTACCCACCGGCAACATACGCGGGGACAGCAACCGCGTTGACACCCGAGAGGTGGGGTTCCTACACTGAGAGCGTGAGCTTCGCTCCACGGAGGGACGCCATGCGTAGCGCTGGTCTCATTCTGGTGGGGGCGGCGCTTTTTTTCTTCGGGCTGCTGATCCGGACCGACCTGTTGGAATCGACGCTGAACGTGGTCGGGGTCCTGGCGATGGTTGTTGGCGTGGCCGTCTTTGCGGCGGGGGTCTTCATCCTTGTGCGGGACAGGATTTAGGCTCCGTCCAGCGCGTTGACAGGGCCAAACTCCCCTCCGTAGACTGGCACGACATCCTGCTTGCGAAGGCGGCTAATGGGAAAAGGCGGACAGGTCTTCGCTGGGGCTCTCCTCTTCGTGTTCGGCCTGATGGTCATTCTGGGCCTGCTGGACTGGCTGGTTACGCTTGTAGGCGGTCTGACCATGGTCGTAGGGATCATCATGGTGGCGATGGCGATGATGGGCGGGCGCCGGGAGAGGTTCTAGTCTCAGCGTCGGTCGACCGGGGGCAGCGCTAGGGACCGGCGGTGGCCAGCCCCAAGCCAGAGCGCCAGGCTTCGTCCAGGGTCGCCACCGGCAGATCCAGGAGACCCGGTACTGTCATTCGATCCCCCTGGGTCCGGCCAAGGGCAACGAAGGGCACCCCCTCCTCCTCGGCGAGCGCTCTGAGGGACGCCAGATTGTCCGGCGAGAGGGCGACCAGGACCCGCGACTGCGTCTCTCCGAAGAGCGCCGCATCCCACCGTTCGCCCACATCCGCCAGGGCAGACGATTCCAGGGCCACGCCCACGCCGCCCAGGATGCAGCACTCGGCCAGAGCCACGGCCAAGCCGCCCTCCGAACAGTCGTGAGCGGCGCGTACGATATCCTCAGCGATGGCCCGGCGGCAGAGGCGTTGGAGGCGCTGCTCCAGGTCCAAGTCGAGCGCAGGCTGGCCGACGACCCTGTCCTGGGTGAGCGCCATCAACTCGCTTCCTGCGAGAGATGACGGGTCTCCGCCGACCTGTGCGGCACCCAGCAGTACCACAACGTCGCAGGCCTGCGTGAAGGCGGACGTGCAATGGCGGGCGGCGTCCTCCAGAAGCCCCAGCGCGCCGATCACGGGGGTGGGGTAGACGCCCTGTCCGCTGGTCTCGTTGTAGAGGCTGACGTTCCCGCTGACCACGGGAACTCCCAGGGCGTCGCAGGCGGCGGCCATGCCCTTGATGCACTCCTCCAGTTGGTAGTAGACCTCCGGGCGCTCCGGGTCGGCGAAGTTGAGGCAGTTGGTGATGGCAACGGGCTCGGCGCCCACGCAGGAGAGGTTGCGGCAAGCCTCGGCGACGGCGATGGCGCCGCCGACGAAGGGATCCAGGTGGCAGTAACGGCCGTTGCCGTCCACGGTCACAGCGATGGCGCGACGGGTGCCGGGCAGGCGCAGCACGGCTGCGTCGGCCCGTCCGGGCGGCACGACGGTGTTGGTCCCGACGTGCTGGTCGTACTGGCGGAAGACGGCGGCGCGGCTGCTGATGTTCGGGGAGGCCAGGAGCCGCAGCAGCAGGTCGCCGGGAGAACCGGCGGGAAGCGGGAGGGCTGCCAAGTCCGCCGTTCGGGCCTGCTCCGCCGCTCTCGACTCAACTCCCTGGAGCCGGTACTGGGGCGGGTCCATGAGCACCTGGACGGGCAGGTCGGCCACGGGGGTATCGCCGTCGGAGATGCGGACGCGGGCGTCGTCCGTGACACGGCCGATGACGGTGGATGCGAGGTCCCATTTGTCGAAGAGGGCCTGGAGCGTCGGCAGGTGCTCGGGGGATGTCACGATCAGCATGCGCTCCTGGGACTCGGAGAGCATCACTTCGTAGGGGGTCATTCCCTCCTCGCGCCGGAGCACCTGGGCGACATCGACTTCGACGCCGGCCCCGCCGCGCCCGGCGCACTCGACGACCGAACCCGCGAGCCCGGCAGCGCCCAGGTCCTGCATGCCCACGATGGCCTCGGGATGCTGCTCCACTGCCTCCAGGCACGCCTCGATGAGCACCTTCTCGAGAAAGGGGTTGGCTACCTGCACGGCGGAGCGAAGCTCGCTCTCCTCCTGGAAGGTGCGGGAGGCCAGGCCGGAAGCGCCGTGGATGCCGTCCCTACCCGTGTCGGCGCCCACGAGCACCAGGAGGTTGCCGACGCCCGTGGCCCGGGCCTGGACGACCCGGTCGCGGGGCAGTAGACCCACGCACATAGCGTTGACCAGGGGGTTGCCGGCGTAAGAGGGGTCGAAGGCGATCTCACCGGCGACGTCGGGCACGCCGATGCAGTTGCCGTACCAGGAGATGCCGCCCACGACGCCGTGGAAGAGGTGGCGCTGCCGCGGCACGTCGGGCGGGCCGAAGCGCAGGGAGTTGAGCAGCGCCACCGGCCGAGCGCCCATGGTCAGGATGTCCCGCACGATGCCGCCCACGCCTGTGGCGGCCCCGTGAAAGGGCTCGATGGCCGAGGGGTGGTTGTGGGACTCGATCTTGAGGGCGACGGCCAGGCCGTCGCCAAGCTCGACGACGCCCGCGTTCTCCGCTCCGGCGGGGACAAGGACGCGGGGGGAGTCGCCGGGGAGGAGGCGCAGCAGGGGCTTGGAGTGCTTGTAGCCGCAGTGCTCGCTCCAGAGTGCGCCGAACAGGCCCAGCTCCACGGGGTTGGGCTCGCGGTCCAGGCGCTCGACTATCTGCTCGTACTCCTGGGGCGAAAGGGCGATCTCAGCGAGGGTCTCCGGGCTAACGGCCATGCGACGTCCGTCCTTCAAGGGGGGTGCCGGGCAGACGGTAGCAGCCCGCGAGGAGGGCAGTCAAGGCAGGCGGGCGGTCTGAATTGCTTTGAATTGTGCTGCGCATCTTTTTCCCTCCTCCGTGCCTGAGGAAACGCTCTCCAGATTGGGTTTGTAGCGCGACGGACAAGTCGACAAAGGAAGACAAGTCGTATCTGCCAGGCACGGGCCGGATGAGGGGCCGAGGGGCCGGTTGGGGGGCGTCGAAAAAGTCGACAAAGGGAAACGAACCGTATCTGCCAGGCACGAGCCGGATGAGGGGCCGAGGGGCCGGTTGGGGGGCGTCGAAAAAGTCGACAAAGGGAAACGAACCGTATCTGCCAAGGCGCGGGCCGAACGGGGACCGTCGGCCCCGGTGAGAAATGGCGCGAAATCGACAAAGGGAAACAAGGCAGGGCAAGCCCTGCACCCACACCTTTGCGGCGGCAGGGCTACGGCGGGGGATTGGGCCGTTGAAGTGGAACTGCACCTTGCGGTGGACGTCCTTTGGGGCAAGCCCTGCACCCACACCTTTGCGGCGGCAGGGCTACGGTGGGGAATTGGGCCGTTGAAGTGGAACTGCACCTTGCGGTGGGACGTCCTTTGGGGCAAGCCCTGCACCCTCAGCTTGCGTCGTTGGGCTACGGCGGCTGTTGGAGTCGGGAGGCGTGGAGGTCCCCCTGCCTGCGCGGGAAGGACGATTGCGGTCGGGCGCGTGTGGGTGGACATGGGGGTAGGGTAGGGGATGGAGGAGGTGAGGGGTAGGGGCAGGTGGCAGCGGCATCGCCGCTTTTGCTTGCGGGGGTAGGCTGCGGCGGAGTTTGGGCCTTCGTAGGGGCGATGGGCGGGTAGCAGGGGTTGGAGGTATCCCTACGGTAGGCGTTGGGAGGGCCCACCCACCCGGCGGCATTGCCGCTCTAGCTTGCCCCCGCCCCCCTGGGTTCCGGCCTACGCCGGAACGACGACCCTTCGACAGGCTCAGGGTGAGCGGCCTTCGACAGAGTGCCTGCGCGTAGCCAAGGGGTTGCGCGGTGGCGATGGGCGCGGTACAAGGAGGGGGGCAGGACGTCGAACGAAGGAGAGACGGCATGACACATCCCGACGATTTGAAGCGGCAGGTCGCCCTGGAGATCGACCGGCGGGGCGAGGAGCTGGTGCGGGTGGCCCAGGCCATCGTGGCGCACCCGGAGCCGGGCTTCCGGGAGACTCGAACGGCGGCGCTGGTGCACCAGAAGCTGCAGGAGCTTGGGGTCCAGCACCGGACGGGCATCGCGGTGACGGGCATCAAGGGATACCTGGAGGGCGGAGCGGGGCCGGGCCCGACGGTGGGAGTCATGGGGGAGCTGGACTCCCTCATCGTGCTGGGACACCCGGAGGCCGATCCGGAGACGGCTGCGGCCCACGCCTGCGGCCATCACGCTCAGATCGGCATGATGCTAGGCGTCGCCGCGGGACTGCAAGCCGCCGGCGTGCTCGAGGCCCTGAGCGGGCGGGTGGCGCTGATGGCCGTGCCGGCGGAGGAGTTCATCGAGCTGGAGTACCGCGCCGGGCTTCGCAGCAGCGAGAGGCTGGAGTTCCTGGGCGGCAAGTCGGAGTTCATTCGCCTCGGGGAGCTGGACGACGTGGACATAGCGATGATGACCCACACCACGAGCACGCCGGAGGACGGGAAGCTGGCGCTGCCGGGCACGAACAACGCCATGGTGGCCAAGTGGGTGCAGTTCCAGGGTCGGGCGGCCCACGCCGGCGGCGCGCCGCACAGGGGCATCAACGCGCTGAACGCCGCCCACCTGGCCATCGCCGCCATCCACGCGCAGCGAGAGACCTTCCTGGACACCGACACCGTGCGCGTACACCCCATCATCACCCGGGGCGGCGCCGCGGTGAGCTCCGTGCCCGCGGACGTGCGGCTGGAGAGCTTCGTCCGAGGGCGGACGCTGGAGGCCGTCGCCGACGCCGAGATCAAGGTGGACCGGAGCCTGCGCGCAGGGGCCATGGCCGTGGGCGGCGCGGTGACGATCACGACGCTGCCGGGATACCTCCCCATTCGCAACGACCCGAACCTGATCGACCTGTACCGTCCGAACGCCGTTGCCCTGGTGGGGGAGGAGAACATCGGAAGTACGGGCCATCGCACGGGCTCGACGGACATGGGGGACGTGAGCCAGCTTATGCCGATCATACATCCGTACGTGGGCGGGGCCGTCGGCACGGGGCACGGGGACGACTACCTCATCGTGGACTGGGAGAACGCCGTGCTCACCGCGGCCAAGGCGATGGCCTTCACCGTGGTGGACCTGCTGTCGGACGGCGCTCGCCGTGGGGCGGAGGTGGTGTCGAAGCACCGCCCGCGACTGACGAAGGCCGAGTACCTGGCGCTGCTGCGGGGCATGGACCGGGTGGAGAACTATTCGGCCTAGGGCGGCGGCAGTGCCGCTCTTGCTTGGGGATGGGGAGTGCTCGGCGTTGGGTGGGCCCACCCGCCCGCCCTCGAACGTTTTTTGAGAACTGGGGGCACATCCCCCAGACCCCTTGCCAGAGGGGGAAACCCCCCTCTGGACTCCCCCTCTTGGGGAACACGCCCCGACCCCAGCCCTCTCCCCCAGGAGAGGCGGGCGACAGAGGGAGAGGGGGGCTAGGCGCCCCAGATGGTCTGACCGCCGTCGATGAAGAGGGAGGCGCCGGTGACGAGGCGGGCCTCCTGGTTGGAGGCGAGGAAGACGACGGCCGACACGAGGTCCTCCGGCGCGCCGATCTCCTTCAGGGGGATGCGGGCCATCCGCCGCTCGCGGAAGGCGGGGTCGGCGATGTCCTCGCGGTTCATGTCGGTCTCGATGAGGCCGGGGGATATGGCGTTCACGCGGATGCGGTGGGGGGCCAGCTCCAAGGCCATCTGCTTGGTGAGCATCTCCACGCCAGCCTTCGACACGCAGTAGTGGGCCAGACTGGGGGCGGCAACGGCCTGCCCGGCGGAGGAGACGTTGACGATGGCGCCCCCTGCCCCGCGGGCCGCCATGCGTCGCGCCACAGCCTGGCCGACCAGGAAGTAGCCCTTGAGGTTGATGTCGAGCACCCAGTCCCACTCCGCCTCATCAAGCTCCAGGAAGGGCGTGCGCTTGAGCACTCCGGCGTTGTTCACCAGAAGGTCGATACCGTCCAGGAACGTCTCGGCCGCGTCGACGACGCTCTCCACGCCCTCACGCGTGGACGTGTCTCCCTGGACGGCGGAGGAGCGGCGACCCAGAGCCTGGACCGCCTCCACCACCGCATCGGCGGCGGCGCTGTGGCTGTTGTAGCCGACCACCACGTCGGCGCCCTCACCGGCCAGACCGAGCGCGAGGGCTCGGCCGATGCCGCGAGAGCCGCCGGTCACGAGAGCTCGTCTTCCTTCTAGTCGCATGGGTGCCTCCTGGTATTGGGGCGGGGGGATTCGTCTCCCTACGGTAGGCGTTGGGTGGGCCCACCCACCCGCCCTCGGAAGTTATTTCTTGGGGGGTTGCACCCCCCATACCCCCGCGGCGGATACCGCTACGCCACCCCCCTGGGTTCCGGCCTACGCCGGAACGACGAGAGATTCGCTCTCACCCGCCGCTACGCGTCGGCCTCTCCCCCAGGAGAGGCGGGGGCGACCCTTCGACAGGCTCAGGGTGAGCGGACGGGAGCCAGGGTTCCTGCCTGTGCAGGAACGTGGTCCGACAAGCTCACGATGAGCGCCTCACCCCGATCTCTACAGCGGCGGCCTTCGCTTGTGCCAGGAGGTGGCCTGCTGGTAGGCGTAGCCGGCCCGCAGGACCGTCTCCTCCTGGAAGTGGCGGCCGATGATGTGCAGGCCGATGGGCAGCCCCTCCGAGGTGGCCCCGCACGGCACGGACATGGCCGGCGCTCCGACGAAGGCCGCAGGGGTCGTGGGGGCCCGTCGCCCGCCGAAACGCTTCTGGGCCTCCTCGCGGGTGTTGACGCCGTCGACGTACTCGATCTTTGTTGCGGGCCCCGGCGCGGTGGGGTTCACCAGTATGTCGAAGCGGTCGAACAGCTTGAGCCACTCACGACGGAGGAGGGCCCGCATGTGCATCGCCTTGTGGAGCAACTGGCCGGGCATGAGGCTGGCGGCCTGGATTCGGCGGCGGATGTTGTTGCCGTAGTCCTGGGGCCGGGTGCGCAGCCACTCCCCGTGAGCGTCCGCCGCTTCGCTCTCGGAGATGATGGCGTAGGCGGTGCCCATCTCGAACAGCAAGGGAAGGGAGACCTCCTCCACCGTGGCGCCCAACTGCTCTATCTGGGCAACTGCATCGCGCACGGCTGCGGCGACCTCCGGGTTGACCCCATCGCCCTCCACGTAGTCGGACATGAACCCCACCCGCAGTCCCTGCAGGTCGGTGCTGAGGGCCTTCGTGTAGTCCGGGACGGAGCGATGCGAGGTCTGGGGGTCCTTGGGGTCGTAGCCAGCAAGGACGTTCATGATGAGGGCTGCATCTTCGACCGTGCGGGTCATGGGCCCGGCAGCGTCCATGGACCAGGAGAAGGGGAGCATGCCGTGCCGGCTGACCCGGCCATAGGTAGGCCGGAGGCCCACGATTCCACAGAAGGCGGCGGGGCCTCGGATGGAGCCGCCGGTGTCCTCGCCGAGGGTGATGGCGCTCAGGGAGGCGGAGATGGCGATGCCGGACCCGGCGCTGGAGATGCCCGGCGTCCGCTCCGGGTCCCAGGGGTTGCGAGGCGGGTCGCCGTGCTTGTAGTGGTCGCCGCCGCCCGCTGCGAACTCCGTCAGGTTGAGCTTGCCAAGGAGAATTGCACCAGCCGCCTTGGTCCGTGCCATGACCGTGGCGTCCTCGGTCGGGACGTAGTCCGCGAGGATCGAAGAGGCGCCGGTGGTGCGCACGCCTTCCGTCAAGAACTGGTCCTTCACGGCCAGAGGAAGGCCGTGGAGGGGGCCCAGGGATTCGCCGCTAGCGATGGCCTGCTCGGCGCGCCGGGCCGCAGCAAGCGCCTCGTCACGGCACACGGTGATGTAGGCGTTGAGCTGGCCGTTGTAGCGGTCGATGCGCTCCAGGTACGCCTCCACCACCTCGACGGGGGAGAGCTCGCGGGAGGCTATGAGCTTGCCCAGCTCCGTGGCACTGCCGCACTGGACCAGCTGTCCGCTATCCACTGCCGACCTCCTCCAGGGGGTGGAAGGGAAGGGGGTCGACCTTGTCCAAGTCGGGGTGGGAGAAGCCCTCGATTCCGGAGATAAGGACGTTGAGGCGGTGAGTTATCTCCTCCAGATCGTCCTCCATGAGCTGTACTCCGGCAGCCTTTGCCAGGGTCTTCACTTCTTCGGGGGTCAAATCGGCCATGGCCTCCTCCTTTCTGCGCGGCTGCATCATACTCCAGGAGCGCTCCAACCTCAAACCCCGTGCGGGGGCTACCGCGTTCGCTGTGGTATCCTCTGGCGTGGTTCGACGGGCTCACCATGAGCGTGGTGGCGGAAGGACGGTTATGCAAGGTTTCCAACGAGGCAAGCGATGTGGCAGCTGACGGAGCCGGACCTGGAGGCCATCGCGATCGGCGCGGGCATTCTGGGCACGGGCGGAGGAGGGAACCCCTACGTGGGACGCCTTCGGGCGCGGCAGGCCATGCGCGAGCACGGCCCCGTCAGCGTCCTGGACCCGGACGAGGTGCCGGAGGACGCGCGGGTCGTGTGCGTCGGGGGCATCGGCGCACCGACGGTGGGCATCGAGAAGATGCGGGACTACCAGGCGTACCACGCGCTGCGGGCACTGGAGGACTTCACGGGCGTCAAGGCCACAGCGCTCATCTCGAACGAGATCGGCGGGAGCAACTCGCTGGAGCCGCTCATCCCGGCCTCGATAACGGGGCTGCCGGTGGTTGACGCCGACGGGATGGGGCGCGCCTTCCCCGAGCTGCAGATGAAGACCTTCTACACCTACGGCGTCTCCCCCACACCGCTGGCACTGGCGGACGAGAAGGGGAACACGGCGGTCATCCCCCACGCCATCGACGCCGTGTGGGTGGAGCGACTGGCACGCGCCATGACGATTCAGATGGGCTGCGTGGCCTGCTACGCCGTGGCGCCCATGACCGCCGAGCAGGTCCGGCGCACGGCAGTGCCTCGCACGCTCACACTGGCCCGTGACCTCGGGCAGGCTGTGCAGCGGGCGCGGCGGGACAACCAGGACACGACCGAGGCCATCCTGGAGACGTGCCCCGGTACGGTGCTCTTTCGAGGCGTGGTGGCGGACCTGGAGCGCCGCACGACGGGTGGTTTCGCACGGGGGAAGGTGACCATCGAAGGGGTGGGCGAGCACCGGGGCACTCAGATGACCATCGACTTCCAGAACGAGAACCTGGTGGCACGCGTGGACGGACAGGTGACGTGCATGGTGCCGGACCTGATCTGTGTGGTCGACTCGGAGCGAGGGGAGCCCATCACGACGGAGCTGATGCGCTACGGCTTTCGGGTGACGGTACTGGGGTTCCTCGCACCGGCCCTGTGGACCACGCCCGAAGGGCTCCGGGTGGTGGGGCCGCGGGCCTTCGGCTACGACCTGGACTACTCCCCCCTGGAGCTATAGGCCGTGTCCAGCACGATGCTGCTTCGCATTGGGGTGGACGTGGGCGGCACGAACACCGACGCCGTCCTGATGCGGGGTACCGAACTCCTGGCGCAGGCCAAGTCGCCCACGACGAGCGACGTCACGTCGGGTGTGCTGTCGTCGCTGGAGGGCGTGCTGGGCGCCGTGCCGTCGGGGGAGTCGGTAAGCGGCGTGATGCTGGGCACGACCCACTTCACGAACGCACTGCTGGAGCGACGCGACCTGCTCCCGACGGCGGTCATTCGCCTGTGTCTGCCCGCCACACGCCTGCTGCCGCCGCTGGTGGACTGGCCGGACGAGGTCCGACAGGCCGTCGGCGGGCACGTGCACATGGCGGCGGGAGGCCACGAGTTCGACGGGCGGGAGATCTCCCCGCTGGACGCGCAGGAGATTCGCACAACGGTGAGGGCACTGTGGAAGCAAGGCGTGCGGGCCGTGGCGCTGTGCGGGGTCTTCTCGCCCGTAGATCCTAGCCACGAACAGCGGGCGGCGGCTCTGGTCCGGGACGAGGCGCCGGAGATGGCCGTCACGCTTTCGCACGAGATCGGCCGGATGGGAGTCCTGGAGCGGGAGAGCGCGGCGACGCTGAACGCCTGCCTCGCGGAGGCGGCCCCGCGCACCATCGCCGCCATCCAGGACGCCCTGGCCGCGCTGGGCCTGGAGGCCCCGCTCTACCTGAGCCAGAACGACGGCACGTTGATGGACGCGGACTATGCGGCCCGTTATCCCGTCTTCACCATCGCCTCCGGGCCCACCAACAGCATGCGTGGCGCCGCCTTCCTCTCCGGGGTCCGCGATGGGATCGTCGTGGACGTGGGGGGCACGTCGACGGATGCGGGAGCGCTGGTCGCGGGCTTCCCACGGGAGGCCTCCGTTGCGGTGGAGATCGCCGGGGTACGCACCAACTTCCGCATGCCGGACGTGGTTTCGATCGCGCTGGGCGGGGGCAGCGTGGTCCGCCGAGACCCGCTGCGGATCGGACCGGACAGCGTCGGGTATCGACTGACGGAGGAGGGGCTGGCCTTCGGAGGGTCTACGCTGACGACAACCGACCTGGCCGTCGCCGGTGGCCTGGCGGACGCCGGAGACTCCGCGCGGGTCGAGGGTCTGGACCGCGAGCTAGTGCGAGCCGGCTTGGCGGAGGTCCGGGGGCGCGTCGAGGGCCTGGTGAACCAGCTCAAGCTCAGCGCGGCGCCGGTGCCCGTGGTCCTCGTCGGAGGCGGGAGCATCCTGCTGGGCGACTCGCTGGCGGGGGCCTCGACGGTGCTTCGGCCTCCCCACGCCGAGGTTGCCAACGCCATCGGCGCTGCGATCGCGCAGGTGGGCGGGCAGGTGGAGCGGGTCTACGACCTGGGACGCACAAGCCGGGAGCAGGCGCTGGCCGACGCCCGGCAGGAGGCGTCGGCGAAAGCCGTAGCTGCGGGCGCAAACGCGGCAACGGTGGAGGTGGTGGAGGTCGAGGAGGTGCCGCTGACCTACCTTCCGAGCAACGCCGTGCGGGTGCGGGTCAAGGCCGTGGGGGACCTGGCCTAGCAGGGGGGCGAAGGCTTCCCTACGCGCGTTACCCCAAACCCGTCCCAGAAGAGGGAGCGTAGGTGGCGGGCGCCTCCATGAGCCTCGGCTGCTCGCCCTCCGCAGGCCGCTCCCGTCGAGCAGCCTGGTACATGGAGGGATGGCGGGGGACCTCAAACTCCACGCCCGCCAGCAGCTCGCCCACCGTGCGAATCTGCACCCTGGGATAGTCTCGCTGCCACACGTCCGAGTGGTGGAAGCCAGCGCTGGCGGCCTCCACCAGCATGTCCCTGGTCGGCTCCTCCAAGGTTATGAAGAGACCTAGGGCCGCCTTCTCCCGATCGAGAGTGCCCTTCAGGTCTCGTATGTGGGGCGAGGAGACTCTGCCACTCTTGACCTGGACAATGGCCTTCTGCGTCGTGCGCTTGGGGCCGTCAAGGAAGTACACGACACCGTCGATGCCGCGGTCGGCACCCTTCCGGCCCTGATCCCGGGGGAGGGCCTCCAGGAGGGACATGGCCCAGTACTGGAACTGGTAGCGGTCCTGGTCCGCCAAGGCGCGGGCACCCCCTACATCCACCGGCTCGCCGACAACCTGATAGTCGCGCGCGGGGAGGAGATTGAAGGCGGTCTTGAGGCGGTTCTTCATGAGGGCGACGGCGAGGTGAGTGACGTCGATGCCGATCCATTGACGGTCCAGCTTGTGGGCGGCAGCGACGGCGGTACCGCAACCACAGAAGGGGTCCAGCACCACGTCGCCGGGATTGCTGCTGGCCTGGATTATGCGCTCCAGCAGGCCCTGAGGCTTCTGTGTGGGGTAGCCCAAGCGCTCCTTGCCACTCTTGCTCATCACAACGTCGGGCCAGATGTCCTGCAACGGTCTTCCCTTACGTTCATCCAGGTACGACTTAACGTAGGGTTTCCCAGGGGGGCTATAGTAAATTCGATTCTCAGTCTCCATTCTGTCGATTTGGTCTTGAGAGAATCGCCAGTGGGTTCCAGCAGGCGGGTCCATCGCTTTGCCACGGAACACTCTAGCGGGGCCTGGTCCAGCTGCCGTCATGGTGTTTCGCCAATACAGGCGGCCGTCCCCATCATCGTATTTGTAGCGTTCTCTAATGTACTCATCAGAGTAGGCAGTGAATTGCTCGTTCCACGTCCACGCTGCTGACTTCGCATAAAACAGCAAGCGATCTGAGATGGCTCCATAGCGCTTCGCATCGTTATGGGCGCCAGTCCTCTGCCAAGTAATCTCATTCCTGAAATTCTCCTTGCCGAACACGGCGTCCATAAGGAGCTTGAGGTAGTGGCTGGCCGTGGGGTCGCAGTGGAGATAGATGGAGCCCGAGGGCTTCAGCACCCGGCGCAGCTCCACCAGCCGCGGGGCCATCATAACCAGATAGGCCATCATGGCGTTGACGCCGATGAACTGCCGGAAGGCGGAGACCATCTCCTTGACGTTGACGGGCGTGGCCGGACTTAGCATGACCTCCCGCTCGTAGGTGCGCTCCGCCTCCAGGGTCCACTCCCAGGTGTCAGTGAAGGCCCGTATCTGGGCCGGAGAGGCCTCGCCGGACTGCTCCTTGAAGAGGACGTTGTAGGAGGCGTTGGAGTTGAAGGGCGGGTCCAGGTAGACCAGATCCACGGAGTCGGAGGGCACATGCTCGCGCAGGATGGGCAGATTGTCGCCGTAGTAGAGGGTGTTCGTCATGGCAAGCCCATTAGAGCATATCCGCGCCGGCGTCGGTAGGGAATATTCCACCACCTCCTATTCGTCGACTCCGAACTCACCCTGCCTCTGGACGAACTCCTCGGTGCGGATAACCTTGGCCAGGAGCTCGGGGGGCGCGAGACGGTCGCCGAGGGCCTCCAGGCTTCCCCCGTCCCTGAGGTGCGCCAGCACGTCGTGGACGGCGCGCACAGCGGCGGCGTAGGCCGGGTTCCCCAGCATGACGATGCGGACGTTGTTGGCCGCAAGGAACGCGGCGTCGTCACGGGCGTCGGGCGGCGGGCTCAGGACGCAGAGGGGAAGCGGCGTGGACCGGTGCACTGCCTCGATGTCGTCCCTGCCGCCGGGAACTCCGGCCAGCATGACGGCGTCGGCCCCGGTCTCTGTGTACGCCGCGATGCGGGCCATCGCCTCATCGCGCGGGCACTCCCTGAGGGCGGCAGTGCGAGCAACAATCACCAGATCGGGGTCGGATCGGGCGGCGAGGGCAGCCCGGAGCTTGCCAACCTGCTCCTCGACGGAGACGAGGCCGGGGGCCACGACCCCGAACCTGCGAGGCACAGCGTTGTCCTCGATCTCAATCGCCGAGACCCCTGCAGCCTCTAGCTCGGCCACGGTTCGCATGACGTTGACAGCGCCGCCGTAGCCATCCTCCGCGTCCACCATGAGGCTCACCGGGGCGGCGCGCATGATGCGCCGGCATGCGTCCGCAAGGTCGGACATGTTGGCCAGCACGAGGTCCGGCACAGCGAGGGACGCGGCCTTGGCCACGGAGCCGGACAGAACGCAGACGGAGTAGCCCAGAAGCTGCGCGATGCGCGCGGACAGGGGGTCGAAGATGTTGGCCGCCAAGACCGGAGCGTCGCCGGAGAGGGCCTGCCGGAAATCCTGTCGAGGGGTGGACATTGGGGCACCTCCGCTCGTGGGTGGGATGGTCGCGGGCAGTGTACCACTGGGCGCACCCTTCGACGGGCTCAGGGTGAGCGGGGGCATAGGCGGGGTAGCCCCTGCTAGAGGCGTTGTATACTCGGACAAGAGAAACGCCCCCCGGTGGGGGGCGTCGGCCCGGAGATGCTATCTCCGGGGGGGTGACTTCACCCTATACTGTAGCTGGGTTTCTGTCAATCCCTGATGCTTGCGACTTCCCATAAAGCACGGAGAATGTGATTGGTTCTTATGGAACGTGTAGCCGTCTACGTCGATGGATTCAACATGTACTATGGCTTAAGGGAGGCGGGGTGGCAACGCTACTTCTGGCTCGATTTTCGCCGCCTCGCCGCGAACCTTCTGCGCCCTCACCAGTGTTTGGCTCTGGTACGATACTTCACCGCCAGGGTGTCTTCCGAACCTAACGACCCCGATAAGCCGAAGCGGCAAAGCACCTACCTGGAGGCCCTGGAAACACTCCCGGATCTCTATATTCATGAAGGCTATCACGCGATCAAGCAGATACGGTGCCCCAGATGTGGCGCTGTCTTCCAATCCCGTGAGGAGAAGATGACCGACGTCAACATCGCCGTCGAACTGCTTGGGGACGCACAGGACGACGTCTTCGACACAGCGATCCTCATCTCAGCCGACAGCGACCTCACCCATCCAGTAGAGGAGGTCCTTCGGCGATACCCTGAGAAGCGGGCGGTTATAGCCCTACCACCAAGGCGCAACTCCGTTCGATTACGCAATTCGGCGTCGGCGTGGTTCATCATCGGTCGTGGGAAGTTGAGTAACAGTCAACTTCCCGATCACGTGACCAAGGCCGACGGCCACGTACTGACCCGACCCCACCAATGGAGATGAATGCAACCATAGACCCCATCATGGCCGTGCCGAGTAGGCCCCGTGGTAGAATGAGGCACCGCCACTAGCATAGGAGAAGATGCAATGAGCCAGCGTACGCAGAGAGCCGAGTCTCAGGCAGCAGCAACCAACGGCGGGTTCGTGGCCGTGGGCCATCGCCCCATCCGTCACGACGGAGTGGACAAGGTCACGGGCAAGGCCCTGTACGGCGCGGACATCAGCCTGCCGGGGATGCTCTACGGGGCGATGCTGCGGAGCCCTCACGCCCACGCTCGCATCATCTCCATCGACACCAGCAGGGCAGACGCCCACCCGGACGTGAAGGCCGTGGCCACCAGCGCCGACCTGGCGCTTGGGTCGGAGAAGCTCGCGGAGGTGGGGGAAGGCGTCGTCACGAGCACCCGGTACATGAGCAACAACGTTCTTGCTGCAGACAAGGTCCTGTACAAGGGCCACGCTGTGGCTGCGGTTGCCGCCTCCAACCTCCACGTGGCGGAGGAGGCACTTGCGCTCATCGACGTGACGTACGAGGTACTGCCGGCGGTCACCACGGCCGAGGAGGCGATGAAGCCCGACGCCCCCATCCTCCACGACCACCTGGTGGCGCCGTCGTACGGCGACGAGCCTCCGGCGAAGAGCAACATCGCCGAACACCAGCAGTTCAAGCTGGGGGGCGTGGAGCAGGGCTTCGAGGAGGCCGAGCTGGTGCTGGAGCGCGAGTTCCGCACCAAGTCGGTGCACCAGGGCTACATCGAGCCACAGAACGGCACCGCCTGGTGGACACAGGACGGCCACCTGACGATCTGGTGCAGCAGCCAAGGCCACTTCGGCATTCGGGACAACACGGCCAAGGTGCTGGGGCTGGACGTCTCCAGCGTGACGGTGGTGCCGATGGAGATCGGGGGCGGCTTCGGCGGCAAGCTGCCGACCTACCTGGAGCCCGTGGCTGCAGTGCTCTCGAAGAAGAGCGGCCGTCCGGTGAAGATGACGATGAACCGGGCCGAGGTCCTAGAGGCCACGGGGCCCACGTCCGGCACGCACATCAGGCTGAAGATGGGGGTTACTCGCGAGGGACGCATCACGGCCGCCCAGGCCTACCTGGCATACGAGGCCGGCGCCTACCCCGGCGCGCCCATCGGCGGGGCGGTGGCGTGCATGTTCGGCCCGTACAGCATCCCGCACGTCCTCGTGGACGGCTACGACGTGGTCACGAACAAGCCGAAGACCGCGGCGTACCGGGCGCCGGGCGCGCCCATGGGCGCCTTCGCTGTCGAGACTGTTGTGGATGAGATGTGCGAGACGCTTCAGCTCGATCCGCTGGCGTTCCGGCAACTCAACGGGGCGCGGGAAGGGACCCGCCGCGTGGACGGCGTCCTCAACCCTCGCATCGGACTCATGGAGATGGTGGAGGCCATGAAGGCCCACCCCCACTACTCGGCGCCGCTGGGCGGGCCGAACCGGGGCCGCGGCATAGCGACCGGCTTCTGGCGAAACAACACGGGACCCTCCTCGGTGTTCGCCACAGTGCAGTCGGACGGCACGATAAGCCTGGTGGAGGGCTCGGTGGACATCGGCGGGTCGCGTGCGGCGATTGCGCAGCAGTTCGCCGAAGTGCTGGGCATCCCCGCCGAGGACGTGAACCCGCACGTGGCGGACACGGACCACATCGGCTACACCTCCCTGACGGGCGGCAGCGGTGTTACGTTCAAGACCGGCTGGGCAGCCCACGACGCCGCCCATGACGTGGTGCGGCAACTCCGGGAGCGCGCGGCCCTCCTGTGGGAGACGTCGGCGGACCAGGTGGAATACCGTGGCGGCGCGCTCTATCGCCAGGGCGACCCCAGCATGAAGACGACGCTCAAGGAGCTGGCAGGGCGTCTCAACGCGCTGGGCGGCCCCGTGGTTGGGCGGGCCTCGGTGAACCCGCGCGGCGTGGGCCCCTCCTTCAGCGCCACGATGGTGGACGTGGAGGTGGACCCGGAGACGGGGAAGGTCCAAGTCCTGCGGTGCACGGCGTTCCAGGACGCGGGACGCGCCATACACCCCAGCTACGTGGAGGGCCAGATCCAGGGCGGAACCGTCCAGGGCATCGGCTGGGCGCTGAACGAAGAGTACGTGATGAGCGAGGACGGACGGCTCCTCAACTCGAGCCTGCTGGACTATCGCATGCCGACGAGCCTAGACGTGCCGATGGTGGACGCGGTCATCGTGGAGGTGCCGAACCCGGGCCATCCCTTCGGGGTGCGGGGCGTGGGCGAGGCGTCGATCGTGCCGCCGATGGCGGCGGTGGCGAACGCCATCCACGCGGCGGTGGGCGTTCGGATGCGGCAGCTGCCGATGTCACCCGGCCGGGTGCTGGAGGGTATCTGGGAGCGGGACGGCGCGTAGGGGGTAGCGGGGACGTGGCTATGTGGTGCGGGGGTCTTCCGCCGGCCCATGGGCAGCGAACCCCTCGCCGGTGTCTTCGAACCAGGTCGCTCTGGGGTAGGACATCACCTTGCGCATCATAAGCATGTCTCCCGCAGAGCCGGAGACGTTGAGCACAAAGGCCCACGTTACGACGGAGGCGAGCAGGTCGTCGCCGGCGACGAAGGCCAGTGCCGTCGCCAGCGCCGCGGTCAACAGCAGCGCCGGCGCCAATCCGGTGGCGAGGTAGCGAGGCCTGTCGAAGTAGCTGCCGGGGGCGGCCGCGTAGAAGACCGGCCCGAGCTTGGTCCAAAGCTTGAACCCAAAGCGCGGCCTTCCGCCGAAAGCCAGGAAGAAGACACCGTGGACGGCTTCGTGCAATATAACCCCAAGAACGAGTCCCACCAGCATTCCAAGGAGGAACGTTCCTCCGCCCAAGGTCATTTCGCCTGAGCCGGTCACAGTCCCGACAACAAGGGTTGCCGCAGCGAGCGCCGCGAAGAAGGCGACAAGGCCAACCAGGGCGGAGAGCAGCCGCTCTCTCACCGATGCCTGCTTCAGGGTCCATCGGTCTATCTCGACGTAGCTGTCCGGCAGCCGCGTGCGGCACATCGCCGAAGCTCCTCGCCGCCGGGGGTCCGGTCTTCGGTTTCCGGCGGCATGTCGATTACGGACGCATCTCGAAGGTATCATAGCCGCCTCTCCTCTGAGGAGGTCTAACCTCACCCTGGGCGCCTGTCTTCGCAGGAACGACGGAGTAAGAGGCGGGGCGTTGTCGTCCCCTCACCCGCCGCTATCGCGCCGGCCTCTCCCCAGGGAGAGGCGAGGGTTGGGGAGGCCCTTCGACAAGCTCAGGGCGAGCGGGCGAGGGTCCGGGGAGAGGAGAGGGCGTGGTAGAATCCCGCTACTCTTTTCCACGGAGGCGCTTCATGTCCCTGACACTGGCCGAGGCGGACCGCGTCGTTCAGGCGGCGCTTGCGAAGGCGCGGGAGCTTGGCATCGACGTGAGCGTGGCCGTGTGCAACGCGGGAGGGCGGCTGGTGGCCTTTGCCCGCATGGACGAGGCCAACTGGGCCGGCGTGTACGACTCGCAGGGGAAGGCGGTGGCCGCCGCGGCTTTTCGCGCCGACAGCGGCAGCCTCCAGGGCTGGGCGGACTCGCCGCTCATGCGGGCCATCGTCGCCTCGGACGGCGGGCACATGATGCCCAGCCGCGGCGGGGTCCTGGTCCGCCGCAACGGGCAGGTGGTGGGCGCCTGTGGCGTCGGCGGGGGCACCAGCGAGGAGGACGAGGAGTGCGCGCGGGCGGGGGCGTCCGCCCTGGGCTAGCGGTCCTCTCGGCCTCGATTTCGCGTCGCGCATGGCAGCTTCTCTCCTTGACTGGGCTTTGGGAAAGGACTAGCATCCTGTGACTGGAGTGCTCCGGGGAGGGGCCTCGACGGCCCGTATGCCTGCCTTCCCCAAAGGACAGCGATGAACCTGGCCCAGAGGCTTCTCAAAAGGGTCCTCTGGACGCTGGAGGCCGTCCAAGTCAACGGCTCTGCCCTCGCCACGCTGGCGGGAGACCGGGGCAACCAGCGCGCCGAACTCGCCATGCGCTACTGGAGCTGGCGCAAGCTCTTCAATGTCGTTCGCATCGAGCTGCAGCTCCGCCTGGGGTGGACGAAGGTGGGAGGCCGCCCCTTCGAGTGGGAGATCGACACCACCAACATCTGCCAGCTCCAGTGCCCCCTGTGCCACACGGGCCTCGGCACGGTGGACCGGGACAAGGGCTTCATGCACTTCGACACGTACGCTCGCATCGTCGACCAGATCGAGCGCTCGTGCGTGTGGCTGAGCCTCTACAGCTGGGGAGAACCCTTCCTCAACCCACAAATCGACCGCTTCATCGGCTACGCGCACGAGAAGCGCATCGCCACCATCGTGAGCAGCAACCTGAACAAGCCGCTGACGCCGGAGATGGCGGAGCGGCTGGTCTGCTCAGGCCTGGACGTCCTCATCGTCTCCCTGGACGGCACCACCCCAGGACGTGTACCAGGTCTACCGGGTCAACGGTCACCTGGACCGGGTCCTGGACAACATCCGGCTGCTGGTCCAGAAGCGAGCCGAGCTGGGATCCACCACGCCGGTGCTGGAGTGGCAGTTCATCGTCATGCGGCACAACGAGCACCAGGTGGAGGAGGCGCGTGGCATGGCCGACGAGCTGGGGGTGGACCTGTTCACGCCCAAGCGGGTGGACTTCCCCCACGGGGAGGACGACCTGGAGTTAGCCCGCCAGTGGCTCCCCGCCGCGCAGCTGGAGGCCCGGATGGCAGACCCCTTCCGCAAGCCCTACAGCGAGGAAGGGACGCGCTGCCACCGGCTGTGGCGAAGCGGCGTGGTCAACTGGGACGGCGGCTACGCCCCGTGCTGCTACCTCACGGACGCTGCCGACGACTTCGGAGATGCCAGCCGGCAGTCCGTGAAGGAGATATGGAACAACGAGCACTACCGGGTGGCCCGGTCCCTCTTCCAGAAGGGGTATACGCCCACCACGTACGTGGGCTGCCTGGACTGCAACGTCTACAGGGGCTCTCCAGCCGGGCAGGCTCGAGGGCCTGTAACAGTCCACAAGCCCAACGGCGCCGGACCGAGGCGCGCCATTCCCGTCCCGGCGGAGGTCGCCCTGCACCGCACGAACGGCGCCAAGCCGACCGTCGGGAGCAACGGCACCGGGTCACCGCGGCCGGACGCGATCCCAACGGCGAAGGAGCGGAGCGCGCCAGGGAGCCGGCGGAAGTAGCCTCGATTCACCACCCTCTTATCGGAGCGAGAGAGCATGTTCACAGTAGACCTGTCGGGAAAGA
Organism: Dehalococcoidia bacterium; assembly: GCA_965249315.1. Classification (GTDB taxonomy): domain Bacteria; phylum Chloroflexota; class Dehalococcoidia; order Lucifugimonadales; family UBA1127; genus CBDBGD01. The sequence goes on from OZ252225.1 coordinate 1,056,188, forward strand.
ACGCGCTGGTCTTCGGCGTAGCGAACCATCGCAGCATCGCCTGGGGGATAGCCCAGATCCTGCACCAAGCGGGGGCGCGACTGGCGCTGGCCTACCAGAACGAGCGGCTTCGAGAGCCCGTGGCCCGATTGGCAGAATCCCTGGGGGACACGCTGCTGGTCCAGTGCGACGTCTCTGACGACGACCAGGTGGCACAGGCCTTCGACGAAGTCCGGGAGGGCTGCGGCGAACTGGAGGCGGTCGTTCACAGCATCGCCTACGCCAACCGGGACGACCTGGGCGGCGACTTCTCGAAGACCGGCCGAGAAGGCTTCCGCACGGCGCTGGAGATAAGCGCCTACTCGCTGGTCCCGATCGTCCGGCACGCGGCGCCACTCATGTCCCAGGGCGGGAGCGTGGTGACCATGACCTTCCTGGCCTCGGAGCGGGTCTTTCCCGGCTACAACGTGATGGGGGTGGCCAAGGCAGCCCTGGAGAACGAGGTACGGCAGCTGGCGGCGGAGTACGGGCCCCAGAACATCCGGGTCAACGCCATTTCGGCCGGGCCTCTGGACACCCTCTCCTCCCGTGTCATCGCCAACTACCGGGACATGAAGCGGGTCCACCTGGAGCGGGCGCCCCTGAAGCGCAGCGTGACCCACGAAGAGGTGGCCCACACGGCCCTCTATCTTTGCAGCAGCCTCTCCAGCGGCGTGACGGGCGCGGTGATCCCCGTGGACGCCGGCTACAGCATCATGGGGGTCTAGGGGGGCGTCCTGAGGCCGACCGGCCGCCCCTGGCGGGTCTCTCGGCGCGGCCTCGCGTGACGAGCTTCCGCCCAGCCGTCCTTTGTACCTAAACCCAACTTGCGGGCCCTTCCAATTCGTAGGGAAAACTGGTAGACTATCAGCAGTGTTCAGGCACTACCAAACAGCCGGGGCTCAGGCGTCGGCTCGGAGACCGGGGGCCCACCCCGAGAGAGCGATCTGAGGACGGAGAGTGTGAGCAGAATGAGGCTCCGCTCCAGCAACCTTCACACGGCGCCCCCAGCGCCTATTTCTCGTCCGGAGCCCCACGAGTCTCCCAGGTAGGCATTCTTTGCGCCCGGGCACACCCGGGCCCAGAACGGGGGCGACGCGCCCCCATCGATAGAGGAGAATCATGGACACATTGGGGATGACTGTGCCTCCACGCTACGCAGCTGAAGATATCCAGGTACTCCAGGGGCGGGAGGCTGTACGTCGCCGCCCCGGCATGTACATCGGCAGCACCGACGAGAGAGGCCTCCACCACCTGGTCTACGAGGTTGTGGACAACGCTGTAGACGAGGCCATGGCGGGCTTCTGCACCGTGGCGGAGGTCATAGTCCACGCGGACAACTCGGTCGAGGTCAGGGACGACGGCCGGGGCATCCCGGTGGGGACCCACCCGGCGACCGGGCTCTCCGCCCTGGAGACGGTGCTCACAACGCTCCACGCCGGGGCCAAGTTCGGAGGCAGCAGCTACAGGGTCTCCGGCGGACTTCACGGCGTGGGCGCCTCCGTCGTGAACTTCCTCAGCCGAAGGCTGCGCGCGGAGGTGCGCCGGGACGGCGGCCGCTTCGTGCTGGAGTTCGCCCGCGGCAGGTCCACGGGACCCGTCCAGCACGCAGGGGACTGCACCGACCACGGCACCACTATCACCTTCACGCCTGACGAGCAGATCTTCGGCGTCGTCAGCTTCGACTTCGATACGCTGGCCCAGCGCTTCAAGGAGATGGCCTACCTCAACCCCGGGTTCCGCATCAGCCTCACCTTCGAGGCCACCGGGCAGCACAGCGAGTTCCACTTCGAGGGCGGCATCGTCAGCATGGTGGAGGAGATCAACAAGGCCAGGGAGGCCCTCCACCCCGTCATCTCCCTGAACAAGACGGTGGAGGGCACCCACGTAGAGGTGGCTCTCCAGTACACCACGCACGTGGCCGAAGCCGGGTACGCCTACGCCAACTGCATCCCCACGGCGGAAGGCGGCACGCACGTCACCGGCCTGCGGGCCGCCCTGACCCGGGCCATCAACGACTACGCTCGGAAGCAGAAGCTCCTGAAGGACGACCAGTCCAACCTGACGGGCGAGGACGTGCGAGAGGGGCTTACCTCCGTCCTCTCCGTGAAGCTCCTGGACCCCCAGTTCGAAGGGCAGACCAAGGCCAAGCTGGGGAACGCCGAGGTCAAGGGCATGGTCGAGTCCGGCGTGGCCGAGCACCTGACCATCTACCTGGAGGACCACCCGGTCGACGCACGCCGGATCGTGGAGCGATGCGTCCTGGCCCAGCGAGCACGCGAGGCGGCCCGCAAGGCCCGAGACTTGGTCATTCGCAAGAACGCACTGGACGGCTCCGGGCTCCCAGGCAAGCTGGCGGACTGCTCCGAGCGGGACCCCAGCCGGAGCGAGCTGTTCATCGTAGAGGGACCCTCCGCCGGGGGCTCGGCCAAGGAGGGGCGGGACCGACGCTTCCAGGCCATCCTCCCGCTCAGGGGCAAGATCCTCAACGTGGAGAAGGTCCTCTACCCCAGCGGCCGGGAGAAGGTCATCATGCTCTCCAACGGCAGCGGGAACGGGAATGGGATCGCGGAGACCAACGGGAACGGGAACACAAACGGCTTCCTCGCGGAGAAGACGCGACTGGAGAAGCTACTGGCCCACGAGGAGATCCGCGTCCTCATCAGCGCCATCGGCGGAGGATTCGGGGAAGACTTCGACCTGAACAAGCTGCGCTACCACCGGGTCATCATCATGACCGACGCGGACGTGGACGGATCCCACATCCGCACGCTGCTGCTGACCTTCTTCTTCCATAACATGCGTCCCCTCATCGAGAACGGCCACCTCTTCATCGCCCAACCGCCCCTGTACCGGGTGCAGCAGGGGAAGAATGTCCACTACACCTACACGGAGTCGCAACAGGAGACCCTGCTGGGACGCCTGGAAGGGAAGCGCGTGGACCTGCAGCGCTACAAGGGCCTGGGCGAAATGAACCCGGACCAGCTCTGGGACACCACGCTGAACCCGGAGGCCCGCACGCTGCTCCAGGTGAACATGGAGCACGCGGAGCTGGCCGACGAAGAGTTCCGACGCCTCATGGGCGCCGAGGTCGAGCCCCGCAAGCGGTTCATCTTCGAGTTCGCCAAGAGCGTTCGGAACCTGGACGTGTAGGCGGCGGCAACGACGCCCCTCCATATAGCATGCCCCGGAGCAAGCGCATTGCTCTCCCGCCATCCAAGCGTCGTTCCGAAAGCACGAGGCGTCTGCACCGCCCACTTCCCACCCCAGCCACCCTTTGGACTTGCAGCATACGCTACTAGGCCTCCGCAGAGCAGGCCAGGGCCACAGAGGAGAGAAGCATGGTAAGTGAAGCAGGGACCATCCGCCCCGTCCGGATCGAAGACGAGCTGCGCAGCTCCTACATCGACTACGCCATGAGCGTGATCGTGTCCCGCGCGCTCCCCGACGTACGGGACGGTCTGAAGCCCGTGCAGCGGCGCATCCTCTACGCCATGGACGAGCTGAGCCTGCGTCCCACCAATCCGTCCAAGAAGAGCGCACGCATCGTGGGAGACGTCCTGGGACGCTATCACCCCCACGGCGACGCGCCGGTGTACGACGCCATGGTCCGCATGGCCCAGGGCTTCAGCCTGCGCTACCCACTCATCATCGGCCAGGGGAACTTCGGCTCACTGGACAACGACCCGCCAGCAGCCATGCGGTACACCGAGGCCAAGTTGGCTCCGATCGCCGAGGAGCTTCTGGCGAACATCGACCAGGACACCGTGGACTTCGCCCCCAACTTCGACGACTCGATGCGGGAGCCCCGCGTTCTACCGGCGCGGCTACCCAACCTCCTGGTGAACGGGGCCTCCGGCATCGCCGTGGGCATGGCCACCTCCATCCCACCCCACAACCTGCGAGAGATATGCGACGCCACCATCCACCTCATCGACCATCCCGAGCCCAGCGGCGACGGGATACCCAAGGCGATGCTCCAGGAAGCGCAGGACAGCCTGGACAATGCGCTCCTGGAGATTGTGAAGGGGCCGGACTTTCCTACAGGCGGTGTGATCCTGGGAGGCATCGGCCGGGAGGCGCTGCGCGATGCGTACACCACGGGCCGGGGACGGGTCGTGGTGCGCGGCCAGGCCGAGATCCAGTCCCTGGGACGGGGCGGACGTCAGCAGATCATCATCACGGAGATCCCGTACCAGGTTAACAAGGCGACCCTGGTGGAGAAGATCGCCCAGCTGGCCCGAGACCGGAAGATCGAGGGGATCAGCGACGTCCGGGACGAGTCGGACCGGTCAGGGCTGCGGGTGGTGGTAGAGCTGCGGGGCTCAGCGGACGCCGAGTTCGTACTGAGCAACCTGTACGAGCACACGGCCCTCCAGTCGGCGTTTCCGGTCAACATGCTGGCCCTGGTCGACGGACAGCCCAAGGTCCTCACGCTCCGAGAAGTCCTGCAACACTACATCAACTTTCGGGTCCAGGTGATCACCCGCCGGGCGACGTATGACCTGAAAAAGGCCAGGGAACGGGCGCACATCGTCGAGGGGCTGCGCGTCGCGCTGAACCGCCTGGACGAGGTCATCCACCTCATCCGCCAGGCCGCGGATGCCGAAGAGGCCCGCGAGGCGCTGATGACCCAACTGATGCTGTCTCGAGAACAGTCCCAAGCCATCTTGGACATGCAGCTCCGACGCCTCACGGCACTGGACCGCAGGCGCCTGGAGACCGAATACGCGGAGCTCCAGGCCACCATCGCAAAGCTGGAGACGCTGCTGGGAGACCCGCAGAAGGTGCTGGCCGAGGTGAAGCGGGAGACCAGGGAGCACACCAAGAGGTTCGGGGACGACCGGCGGACAGAGGTCCTGGAGGAAGAGGGCCGCCGTCTCACCCGGGCCGAGCGCGAGCCGCACGTCGACGTTGTCCTGACGCTGAGCCGCAACGGCTACATCAAGCGAGTGCCCGTGAACACCTACCGGCTTCAGCACCGGGGGGGCAAGGGCGTCACCGGCATGACCACCCGCGAGGACGACGTGGTCCCACACATGTTGGTAGTGGACACTCACGATACGATCCTCTTCTTCACCGACCGGGGCAGAGTCTTCGCCATGCCCTGCTACAACACACCCCGGGACGCTTCTCGCACCTCCCGTGGCACGCCAATCGTGAACCTGGTGCCCATCCCCAAGACGGAGCGGGTGACCGCGATGATTGCGGTCTCAGACCTCAACCAGGACGCCTCACTGGTGCTTGCCACCCGCCTAGGAGAGATCAAACGGGTACCCCTGGTCCGATTTGCGAACATCCGGAGCAACGGCATCATCGCCATGGACCTGGAGCCACATGACGAGCTCATCGCGGCCCGGCCTGCCGGCGAGGGCACGCACGTTATGGTGGTCACCAGTCATGGCATGTCGGTCCGCTTCCCCGTATCGGATCTGCGCATGCGCTCCCGGACCGCAGGGGGCGTGCGGGCCATTCGCCTCAAGGACGATGACCACGTCATCGCCATGGACGTGCCGGCCCCGGAGGCGCGCCTGCTGGCCGTAAGCCAGCGGGGCTTCGGGAAGCTCACCCGCATCGAGAGCTTCCGCCACCAGAAGCGCGGGGGTTCGGGAATCATCGCCTTCAAGGTAGTCGACCGGACGGGCCCGTTGGTGGCGGCCAAGATGGTGAAGGGGAACGAGGAAGTGGTGGTGGCGTCGGCCAAGACCATGGTGAACCGGACGAGCCTCAGCGAGGTGGGCGAGATGGGGCGCTACGCCAGGGGCGTGTGGATCATGCGCCTGGGCAAGGACGACCACATCACCTCCGTAGCAACGCTGGCTCCCTCCAGCGACCACGATCCGGCCCGGATGGCCGGATACGGGCCTGGACCGTCCAACGGCACCGGCCCGGTGGAGGCAATCGCAACCCCAACCGGGGAGGAGTCACCGGAAGAGGAGATCGCCGGGGAGGAAGAAGGAGAGGAGCCCCAGGAGTAGGTCCCGGGGCTAGCCGCCTCTCCAGGGTATCGCCAGCAGGGGACGCTCCGGGACGCCGTTCGGGCGCCGTTGCCCCAGTCGACGTTCGAAGTCGCGGGGCAGTTCACGGAGAGTGCGCTCCCGGACCTCTTCCATCCTCTGCAAGTGCCGCTGTAGGGTCTGCCGCGCGGCATCCCGGTCGCCACCGCGGTCAGAGCGGAAGAAGAAGGTATGGGGCACAGAGCGACCGCGGAGGGTCGCCTTGTCCCCGTTCTCCTGGCGAGCGACTAGGGCCACCAGCGCCTCGTCCTGGAGCACCACGATCACCTCGTCACCCGACGAGAGGTCGTCCAGACCAACCTTCTCCCAGCCCTTCGACACGTGGACGCTCTCACCAACAGTGAGGCTCAGGTCGTCGGAGCCGTCCGTGGGTTCGACGGTGACGCTGCCATCACCCACGGCGTCAATCGTGCCTGCGATGAAGGAGAGGTCCACAGCGACCCCGTCGGCGTTCTCCACGGTGAGGTCCGCCCGCTGCACCTTCCCGTCCATGGCCTTGAGATAGCGAGGCCAGAGGAGGGGGACGACCTGGGTCTTCCAAGGGTGCTCCCCAATGGTGACGTCGATGCTCAGGGTGCTGTCGTCCCGCTGGACCGACAGGGCCAGAACGTCGTCGGGACTGGCGTCCTTCACGGCCTGGGCCACGTCCTTCACACCGTCCACCGACTCGCCGTTCACGGAGACCAGGATGTCACCGCGTTGCAGACCGGCGTCCTCGGCGGGGCTTCCGTCGATCACGTGGAGGACCACGACGCCCATCTCCTGAGAGAGGTCCAGCTGGCTTGCCAGCTTCGAGTTGAGGTTGGCGAGGCTCACGCCAAGCCAGGGCCTGGGGTCGCCGTCCGACGAGCCGCCGGACGGAAGGGCTGCCCCATCGTCGCCGCGTCCGGCGAGGGAAAACCCTCCAAGGACCACGGCGGGCACCACGATCATCAGGACTACCACGGCCAACGCGATGATGAACGGCCTTCGCATGGGGGAGCCTCCTGCAGACGAGTTCTGGCAGCAATAACGCAGGGGGTGGCCCGGAGGTTAGGCGGGCGGCATCGCCGCGTTAGCTTTGCCCCACTTTTCCCCACCGCCACTTTTCCCGGCGGCAGTGCCGCACTGGCATGCGCTTGCGGGGGTTGGGCTGCAGTGAGGTTTGCAGATGGAGAGAGTCGAGGTTCCCCTGCCTTCGCAGGGGCAGGGGAACGTTGGGGTGTCGGTCAGGGGGTGATGCGCAGCTCCTCCTCGGACACGGCGCCGTCGAGGATGCGGAAGGCCCGCACGACGGGTTCCTCGGGGACGGCCAAGGAGACCAGGATGTAGTAGACGCCCGGCCACATGCTGGCGCCGTCCGGCCCGGTGGCGAGGCGCACATCGGTGGGGGAGGGGTAGGCGGGAGAGTGGGTGTGGGAGTGGTAGAAGGCCAGGAGCTCCCGTTCGCAGTCCTCAATCTCCTTGGAGGCCGTAAAGAACTCCTTGGGATCGAGCTTGTAGCGGTAGGGGCTGTGCTCGACGTTGGTCATGGGGTAGAGGGCCACAGCGCGCCCACCCTCGCCGGCGATGAGGCCGCAACACTCGTTGGGGGCCTCGTCCCGGGCGTGGCCCACCATTCGATCGACGTACTCCCTGGATAGCTCCAGCACAAGACCCCTCACAGACGTGCTCGTTCAGGCGCTCTACTATACGATGCAGGCCTACGGCTGTCCAAGGACGGCGGGCCAGCCCGCTCGCTTCGACATTCGTTGGGGCTGCGGCCTTGTGGTCACGCAGGCGGGGCACTTCGACGTTGCCGCAGGGTCCAGAAGAGGAAGGCTAGGCCGCCGAGGAGCACCACGCTGACGTAGCTCACCGAGCGGTCCAGCACCGCCACAGCCACGGCATCTCCCTGGGACAGCGATAGGGCAAGCAGCCCCACGATCCCCGGCTCCACGATCCCGAGGCCGCCCGGTGTGACGGGGACGCTGGTGAGAAGGCCGTTCACCACGGCGACAAAGAGCACCGCCGGGGCGTCCAGGGAGAGCCCGAGGGCGTGGATGACGAGGAGCAGCCGCCCCGCCTCCAGCAGCCATGCAAGAATGCCCAGCGCCATGGCCCCGGGCATGGGACGCAGGCTCCCCAGCGCGCCCTGTCGAAGGCCCTCGTAGGCGCGGGACAGTGGACGCGGCAGCCATCGCAGCAGGGGATTGCCGCGCCAGGCCATGAAGGCGACGCCCGCCGCAGCCGCGCCGGCCAGGGCGAGGCCAATGAGGACGAAGAAGAGGGAGGGGACGACGCCCCCGGTGGCCAGGAGCACCAGGGCGGCCACCCAGAGGAGGACGACCATCGCTGCGACGTCCAGGACGCGGTCGGCGACGAGGACGCCAAGGCTCCAGGAGAAGCTGCTGCGAGCGGCGCCCGAGAACGCGTAGGCCCTGTAAGCGTCCCCGGCCCGTAGCCATCCGACGGAGTTGGCGAACCAGCCGAGGAGGGTCAGGAGGGAGCACTCCCACAGGGTAGGTAGCCGCTGTCCCGGCCGGCTCACACCGGCGTGCTTCGCCGTCAGCCTCCACCGGGCGCCCCGCACGACGAAGCTGGCGTAGTAGGAGACGAAGGCCAACGCGTAGAACAGCGGATTGCTAGCCCGCACCTGCTGATAGGTGTCGGCTAGGTCGACGTCGAAGCGGGTGACCAGGAAGGCGAGGAAGGCGACGGCGACGCCAAAGGCGACGAGTGCGGGAAGGGAGAAGAGCCGACGATAGGGGGCTCCGGCACGACCCTCCGCCGGGCTCCGCTCCTCCGTCACGTCGCCATCCACGGGGACCTAGTCTGCACGGAGCGCAGCCCGGCGACCCAGAGGCCGCTTCCGGGGCACCCCCGGGCGTCGCGGGTACTGGTCCGGCGTCGGAGCGACCTTGGGCGCGGAGACCAAGGCCCGCTCATCGGGGATGCCGCGCAGGCGCACCCATCGGGTGACGAGGGGCCCCCCACCCAGGAGTCGCAGGGACTCCCCAGCCTCGTCCAGCTCCGCAACGACGTCGCCCTTCTTCTGGGCCACCACGACGCCCCCAATCCGGGCGAAGGGCAGGGTGAGCTCGGCAAGGACGGGCATCTTCGCAAGGCTCCGGGCCAGCACGGCGTCGAAGGACTCCCGCAGCTCCGGCCGATGCGCGATCTCTTCGGCACGACCGTGGAGGACATCGGTCTCGTGGAGGCCCAGGAGATCCACGACGGCACGCAGGAACCCCGCCTTCTTGCCGACGGACTCAAGGAGGGCGACGCGGAGGTGGGGGAAGGCGATCCTCAGGGGCAGGCCGGGGAAGCCCGCACCGCTGCCCACGTCCAGGATGTGCCCGCCCTGCAGCACTTCGTTCGGCAGGACCGTGGCCACGGAGAGGGAGTCGAGGAAGTGGATGGTCTGCACCTCGTCCCAGCCATCGACCGAGGTGAGGTTGACGCGCCGATTCCAGTCGGCGAGGGCGTGGAAGTAGCGGACGAACGTCGCCTGCTGCTCATCGGTCAGGGCGACGCCAAGGTCGGCGGCACCTGCGAGGAGTCGCTCAGGCTTCACGGCAGCTGTAGTCCCCATGGAACCATGGTAGGGGGTGGAGAAGTTAGGGGGAAGGAGGCATCGCCTCTTTTGCTGGGGACGCTGGCCTGCAGCGAGGTTTGGACTTTCGCAGGGACGCTGGTGGGCGGAGGCGGTTCTGAGGGTATCCTTACGGTAGACCTTGGGTGAGCCCACCCGCCCGCCCTCGGATGTCTTTTGGAACTGGGGGCACATCCCCCAGAGCGGCTCGCCGCCCCAGAAAGAGGGGAAACCCCTCTGGACTCCCCCCCTGTCAGGGGGACCCGCAGGCGGCAGAGCTACTCTAGTCGACGGCGTCAGATGCGATGCGCCGCTGGAGGCAGGGGAACGTCGAGGAGCACTTGCGGGGGTTGGGAGGTTGAGGGTCGGCTTCGCCGTGGTGTACCATCTCGGCGGAGGCATACCCCATCATGGAAGTCTTACTCGGCTCGCCCCGAGGGTTCTGCGCCGGCGTGGTGCGGGCCATCGAAATCGTGGAGCTTGCGCTGGAGCGATTCGGCAAGCCCGTCTACGTGCGTCACGAGATCGTGCACAACCCGTTCGTCGTGGAGGACCTGCGACAGAAGGGGGCCATCTTCGTCGACGAGATCGCGGAGGTGCCCGACGACCAGCTGGTCATCTTCAGCGCCCACGGCGTTTCGCCCACGGTGCGTCAGCAGGCGGAAAACCGGGGACTGCAGGTCATCGACGCGACATGCCCGTTGGTGACCAAGGTCCACCTGGAGGCGCTGAAGTACAGCCGGGAAGGGTACACCATCATCCTGGTTGGTCACCGGGACCACCCGGAGACCATCGGGACGTCCGGCGAAGTGCCCGATCGCACGATTGTGGTGGAGACGGCGGAGGAGGCGGCAGCCGTCGAGGTCCCGGACCCGGACCGGGTGGCGGTGCTTACGCAAACGACCCTCAGCATGGACGACACGAAAGAGGTGGTGGATGCGCTGCGCAAGCGCTTCCCCAACTTGCTGGCCCGCAACGACATCTGCTACGCAACGACGAACCGGCAGCTTGCGGCCAAGGCCCTGGCGACGGAGGTTGACGTGGTGCTGGTCATCGGCGCCCGCAACAGCTCGAACTGCAACCGGCTGCGGGAGGTGGTACAGGCCGCAGGCGTGGACGCCTACCTGGTCAACGGGCCGGAGGAGGTCACCCCGCAGCAGGTGGACGGCGCGGGGCGCATCGGCATAGTCTCCGGCGCGTCCACGCCCGAGTCGCTGGTGGAGGCGGTTATCGCCAAGCTGCGCCCGGACCAGGTGGTGCCCGTGGAGGTGGTGGAGGAAGACGTCACGTTCGTCCTTCCCCGGGAGCTGCGGTAGGGGAGGTCCGGCGTGGCGGCGACTCGTTCGAAATACGAGGGGGGAAGTTGACGTGCTGACGAAGGACTGGCAACCGCTTACGGATCTCTATCCTGCCTTACGAGAACCACAAAGCTACGAATTCCAATTTCCCGACGGAACACTCCACCGACCCAGGAAGTGGAAATACCTCATGAGGGACGTTGTGAAATGGCTGTGCGACAATGACCACCTATGGGAACGTCATTGTCCTATCCAGTGGCCCAACGCTCACTTCAGATACTTAGTACACTTCGAACCGTACCACTCCAACGGTGAGCGTTTCAGTGACTGCGAGGAAGCTGGGCCGGCCTATATTGAGACGAAGGATACCAACGGTCGATTAGTGGACAACACACGATTCATAATCGAGGAAAGGGCTCCCCATCTACTCAACAGTTTCAAGTTCAGAAAGCAGCGTGGGATCTAGCTAGCAAATCTGATCCAAGGGCAAGAAGGTGCCTCTTGGCCCTCCATTATCTTCTGTAGCGCGGAGAACGGAGGCGCCGGCATGACGACGCCAGCCAGCTGCGTGGAGCTTAACGCTTGGATTCAACCTAGAGAGGCTCGGCGCCAAATCAGAACGGGGCTGGACTTGAAAGGAGCACGGAAGCATATCGGCATTTGTCATAGTCGATGTAGAGATAACGGATGCGAGTCTCTATGGACAGTTCTTCGCGGGAGTGACGAGTCCTGTCGAGGCTCACGGCGGCAAGTTCGTGGCGCGCGGCGGCACTCTGGAGATCATACTGGGTGACTGGACGCCCAAGCGCATCGCCATTCTTGAATTCGACAACCTCCAGCAGATACGGCTGCGCTGCTGGACCGTTCCGGGGGGGTCATCGCCAGCCCATACGTCCATCGCACGGCCAGTGGGTATGCCAGCCTTGACCTCGCCGCGCCCGCCTACAACATCGAGGCGCAGGACTGGTTCGCCGCGCCCCTCGCCGAGAACGGGAGCATCTGGACGGAGCCGTACTTCGATGAAGGGGGCGGCGATATCTGGATGGTCACACGCTCGGTGCTTGTGCGCGATGCGGAGGGCGTTTTCGCCATCGTAACCACCGACCTGGCCGTGGACGCCCCAACCCCGTAGCAGCAGCGCCGTCCGGGTGGGCGCCGGAACAGCGATGTAGGCTGGGCTCTTCCCATTGGGCGGACACGCCGGTATTCTGGGCGCAACCCGTGATCGGGGGCATCCACGTGACGAGCAGCCGGCTACACCAGGACTTGGCCCAGGAGTTGCGACGCCTCACGAGGGGCGAAGTCCGCTTCGACGCGTACAGCCGCGCCCTCTACAACACAGACGCCTCGCTGTACCAGATGGAGCCCATCGGCGTGGTGGCGCCCCTGGACGCCGAGGACGTAGCCGCGACGGTCCGGCTGGCACACTACGCAGGGACGCCGGTGCTCCCGCGCGGTGGCGGCACGTCCCTGGCGGGCCAGACGGTGAACCACGCCGTTGTGCTTGACACTTCCAAGTACATGCGGGAGCTCTGGGAGGTGAACGCGGAGGAGGAATGGGCCTGGGTTGGGCCGGGCCTGGTACTGGACGAGCTCAACCACCTGGTTGCGCCCCACGGCCTGAAGTTCGCTCCGGACCCTTCGACGGTCAACCGGGCCACCGTGGGCGGGGCCATCGGGAACAACTCGTGCGGAGCCCGCTCCATCCGCTACGGGAAGACGCTGGACCATGTTCTGGAGCTGGAGGTTGTGCTCTCGGACGGCACCAGGACGATGCTGGGCCCAGCGGACCCGGAGAGGCCCGACGTCCGGGTGGGGGCGTCCGGGCTGGACATCGCGATCCATCGCGGGGCGCCGGAGATCGCCGCTGCGCACCGGGAGGAGATCGCTCGGCGCTTCCCTCGAATCGAACGCCGGGTGTCCGGGTACAACCTGGACGAGCTGCTGAATGAGCCACTGGACCTCTCCCGGGTGATCGTGGGCTCGGAGGGGACGCTGGCGGTGGTGACGGCGGCCAAGGTGCGGCTGGTGCCCCAGCCCAAGGCAGCGGCCCTGGCAGTGCTCCACTTCTCGTCGGTGGTGGAGGCGATGGAGGCCACGGTGGCGCTGCTGGAGGCGGACGTCTCCGCCGTGGAGCTGGTGGACAAGAACATCCTGGATGCGGCGCGAGGCCACCTGGAATTGGCGCGTCGCATGGGGTTCGTGGAGGGGGACCCGGCCGCGGTGCTGCTGGTGGAGGCCACGGGCGATTCGCCCGAGGAGGCGCGGGCCGCCCTGACCCGGGCGCGGGAGCTGGTGAAACGCCGAGGCGGCGGGGGGGCGGTTGTGACCGTCGAGGCGGGCGCTGCGCAGGCCGACGTGTGGGCCGTCCGGCGCTCTGGGCTGGGGCTGCTGATGGGCGTGCGGGGCGACGCCAAGCCACTGCCGTTCGTGGAGGACACGGCGGTCTCGCCGGAGAAGCTGCCGGAGTACGTGCGCCGCTTCGAGGAAATCGTCCAAGCCAACGGGACGACTGCCGCCTACTACGGCCATGCCGCGGCGGGTTGCCTGCACATCCGCCCGCTGGTGAACGTGAAGGAGGCGGCGGGAGTCGAGCGGATGGTGCGCATTGCGGAGGAGGTGGCGGACCTGGTGTTGGAGTTCGGGGGCGCGCTGTCCGGCGAGCACGGGGACGGCATTGTGCGCGGGGGCTTCACAGAGAAGATGTTCGGGCCGGAGCTGTACCAGGCCTTCCGCGATCTGAAGCGTCTGTTCGACCCGCGGGGCATCCTCAACCCCGGCAAGATCGTGGACTCTCCGCCGATGACCGAGAACCTGCGCATCGGCCCGGCGTACCGGCCCCTAGAGGTGGAGACGACGCTGGACTTCTCCCGGGAGCTGGGCTTCGCCGCTGCGGTGGAACAGTGCAACGGGCAGGGGGCGTGCCGCAAGACACAGGGGGGCGCCATGTGTCCGTCCTACATGGCGACACGGGAGGAGGAGCACTCGACGCGGGGCAGGGCCAACGCGCTGCGGGCCGTGCTCTCCGGCGTGCTGCCGGCCTCGGAGTTCACGAGCCGCCGCATGCACGACGTGCTGGACCTGTGCCTGGAGTGCAAGGCGTGCAAGGCGGAGTGCCCCTCGGGCGTGGACATGGCCAAGATCAAGTACGAGTTCCTGGGCCACTACTATCGCAACCGACGGCCGCCGCTGCGCGCCCGCCTGTTCGCCAACGTGGCCCGGCTGAACCGCATCGGGTGCCGCCTCGCGCCGCTGTCGAACTGGGCGATGGCCTCGCCGCCGGCGCGCTGGGTCCTGTCCCGGCTGGGAGTGCACCCGAAGCGACGACTCCCTGCCTTCGCTCGCAAGACGTTCTCCTCCTGGTTCAAGAAGCATACCCCCCACGACCGGGCAGGGACGCGGGGGATGGTCCTCCTCTTCCACGACACCTATACGGAGGGCAACTACCCCGGCGTGGGCGCGGCCGCGACTCGGCTGCTGGAACAGGCCGGGTTCGAGGTGACCCTGGCCCCGCGCTGGTGCTGCGGCAGGCCCATGGTGTCCAAGGGCCTGCTGGAGCAGGCGCGGGAGCACGCCCGCCACAACGTGGAGCTCCTGCACTCCTTCGTCGCCGTGGGGACGCCCATCGTGGGTATCGAGCCATCCTGCCTGCTGACGCTTCGGGACGAGTACCCGGACCTGCTGCCGGGGAACCAGGAGGCCCAGGCCGTGGCAGCCAACAGCTTCCTGCTGGACGAGTTCCTCTCGAAGACGGTGGAGGAGGGAAACCTGGACCTGGAGCTGCAGCCTCGCCCCGGCAGAGTGCTGCTCCACGGCCACTGCCACCAGAAGGCTATGACGGGGCTTGGACCCGCCCTCCGGCTGCTGCGGCAGGTGCCGGAGGCGGAGGTGGAGGCGCTGGACGCGGGCTGCTGCGGCATGGCCGGGGCCTTTGGCTTCGAGCGGGAGCACTACGAGGTGTCGATGCAGATCGGAGAGCGTGCCCTCTTCCCGGCGGTGCGCCGCAGCCCCGATGCAACGGTGGTCGTCACAGGGGTCTCCTGCCGACAGCAGGTGGAGCACGGCACCGGCGTTCGGCCGCTGCACCTTGCGGAGTTCCTGGCAAGTGCGCTGCCCGCCGGGGAGGCACACCCACCCACCCGATAACTCTCTCCGGGGGGCTCGTCCCTCCCCCGCCGGAGACTGGCCCCATTCACCCCTTGCCACGGAAGCCGGAAGGTTTACAATACCGGACAGCCCCGAAGCGCGTTCGTAGGGTAACCCTGCGGGTTGAACCAGCGCGCCCAGAGCAACTTGTACGAGGAGATGAGTAGAGCCCCGTGAAATCCTTCCGTCTGATGGCTTGGCTGGCGGTCCGGCGGCTCCGGGTGTCGCCGGGACTTCTCCTGGCCTCAAGCCTCGGGGTGCTGCTGGCCGTGACCATGGTTGCGGCCACGGTGATCCACTCGAACACCATAGCGCAGGCCGGGCTGAGCTACGCCCTGGGCCGCAACATATCCCAGGATGCGCTGAACTTCCACATCCTCGTTCCCGAACGGCCCTTGGGTGCGGCGGACTATGCGCGCCTGAACACGTCCGTCAGCGGCTCGATTGAGAGTCACCTGGGCTGGTTGCAGGAGTCCGGGCACCGCCTGGGCCGCTCGCCCGTCTTCTCGTCGACGCCAGGCCCGGAGGGCAGCGGGCCGATGCTCGTGGGCGCGGACGGCTATATCTACTTCCAGGAGGCGTTCCAGGAGCACGCCCGCCTGGTGGACGGCCGTTGGCCTGAGGGGGTGGCTTCGGAAGACGCCGAGGGCGCCCTGCACGTCGAGGCCGTCGTGGGGCTAGACGTTGCGTCCCGGGGACTGAGGCTCGGGACGGGAAGCAAGGCGTTCCTCGCTCCGTTGGGACCGGGCGCAGACGACAGGATCGTGGTGGAGGTCGTGGGGGTGGTGGAGCCGTCGAACCCGGAGGACCACTACTGGTTCGGGGACTTGTCGCGGTTCCGAGTGGAGACGGACGGCGTCAGCGTGTTCGTCCCGTTCTACGTATCCGAGCAGGCCTTCTTCGAGGGCGCCGGCAGGCGGTATCCCATGCTGCTGGGCTCCTACAGCTGGTACGTCGACCTGGACCTGGGGGCGCTGCGCCCCGAGTCCATCGGGCGGATCGAGCGAGCCCGCGAGGCGCTGGAGTCGGAGCTCAACCAGACGTTCCCCCGCACCCTGGCGCTGAGCGCCCTGGGCGGAGTCATCGAGGACTACCAGCGAGACCTGGCCTTTGCCCGAGTGCCCCTGTTCCTGTTCGCCACGCTGGTGGCGGGAGTAGTCCTCTACTACCTGGTGCTGGTTGTCCACTTCCTGGCCCAGAGCCGGGGGCCTGAGATTGGCCTGCTTCGCGGCCGGGGCGCCAGCAGGCTCCAGATCGGCGCGCTGCTGGGGCTGGCGGAGGGGCTGCTGGTGGCGCTCCCAGGCGCCGTGGGCGGTCCCCTTCTGGGGTGGGCCATAGCGCGAATTCTGCCCGCGGGAGACCCGGGGCTGGTCACCGTCTCCGTGCCGCTCACGGCAACGCCCTTCATCGTGGGCGCGGTCGGCGCCCTGGTGACCGCCGTGCTGTTCCTGGTCTTCAACTCTTGGACCAGCGGGCAGAAGATCATCAGCCTCCTGTGGGAGCGGGGGCGATCCGCTGAGGGAGAGGGCCGCCTCCGGTACGCCATCGACCTGATGGTGCTGAGCGCCGTTGGACTGGTGTGGTGGCAGATCCAGGGTCGCGGCGGGTTCCTGGCGGAGGAGCTCCTCGGTGAGGGGCTGGAAATCGACCTCTCGCTTCTCCTAGGACCAGTCCTGGCCCTGGTGGCGGCAGGTATCATCCTCGTCCGAGTACTGCCCATCATCCTACGACTCTTGGGAGCGGCCCTGGGCATGCTCCACTGGCCGTGGCTGGGCCACGCTCTGACCCGCCTGGCCCGCAACGCTCTGTCGTGGAGCGCGCTGGCCGTGCTCCTTGCGGTGGCCACCGCCCTGGCCATCTTCGGGGCCACCCTGAACACGAGCCTGGCCGATAGCCGGGCGAGCCAGGCCCGCTACGCTGTAGGGGGCGACGTGGTGGTGGCCAACTGGAAGTCCCTGGGCATTCCCCTTTCGCCGGAGGAGCAGCGGGAGCTACTCATAGAGGCCCCAGGGGTGGAGGAGTTGACGCCGGTTCTCCGAGGGTCGATGGCCCTGGGAGGCCCGTCCGGCAACGTCGACGTCTCTCTCGTGGCCATGGACCCTGATGCGGCACAGCAAGCCATGTGGTTCCGCGAGGACTTTGCGGACACCACCCTCGACGAGCTGTTTCGGCCCCTGCGCGGCCCGGCCCGGCCCCAGGAAGGGGTCGCCCTGCCGGCGGCGGCCCAGTCCGTGGGCGTGTGGGTCAACCTGCCGGAGGGCATCCCCTTCCACAACCTGTGGGCCACGGTGCGAGACACAAAGGGGCTCACGGAGAACGTCCAGCTAGGAGAGCTCCACGCTTCGGGCTGGTCCTACCTGGAGGGGCCCGTTCCAGTGAAGGCCCACCTGACGCCTCCCTACAGTCTGCATGCGATCTTCATCAGCGGGCCGCAGTTCTCTTCCACGGCCTTCAGCGCGGGCACCATGGCGCTGGACGACGTGACGGTGCGGGTGGGGGAGGAGCTCCGGGTGGTGGAGAGCTTCGACAACGACCTGGGCGCGTGGAGGCCCATGCCGCACTTGGACGACGTGCCGGACGTGGTGTCCCTCTCTCCCGACGCTGCGCACTCGGGCACCCTGGGAGCTCTCTTCATTTGGGAGCGCGCCATAGGGGGAGAGCTTCGGGGGATCTTTGCGGCGCCCGGGCCGCTCCCACTGCCTGCAGTGGGCAGCTCCGCCTTCACGCCGGGCCAGGTGCTCGTGGGGCAGGTGGCCGGCGGCTCGGTGCCGGTGGTTGTCCGCTCCACCTTCACCCACTTCCCCACCCTCTATCCCGGGGACGGGCCTTTCCTCATCGTCAACGAAGACCACCTCCGCGAATACCGGAGGAGCCTGCCGCAAGGAGCGCCCCTGGAAGCGGAGGAGTTCTGGCTGGCCTTGGGGCCTGGAGCGGACCGCGCAGGCACCGTGGCAGCCCTGGAGGAGAGCACGAGAGGCCTGGCCAGGGTGCGAGACCAGGAGGCGGAGGCCCGGCTTGCCCTGGGGAACCCCCTGTCGGGTGCAGGCCTGGGAGGGGTGGCCTGGCTGGCCCTGGGCACATTGAGCGGGGTAGCCGTGCTGGGCCTTCTCCTGTATGCTGGCCTAGCGGCCCGGCGCTCGCGCATGGAGATGGGGCTTCTGTGGGCCTTGGGGCTGTCCCGCAGGCAGGTGGGAGTTGTGCTGGCGTTGGAGGAGCTCCTCCTCGCGGTGGTGGGGCTCGCAGTTGGCGCTGCGCTGGGGACCGCATTGGGAGGCTGGAGCCTGCAATACCTGGACGTCACGAGCGGAGGCCAGACGCTGACGCCTCCGATAGACGTCATCGTGGACAAGGTAGTGGCGACCCTGGCTTACGCGGGCGTGGCAGCGGCGGCGGTCCTAGCTACCCTACTGGTCCTCCTTCTGTTCAGGCGAACCCACATCCACGAGGCCCTACGAGCGGAGGAGTAGCGCGGTGAAGCTGGCAGCCCTGGCGCGCATGGGAGCGCTCATAGCCGTGCGAAGGACGGCCGCCGATTGGCGGCTGCAACTCGCCGCGGTCTTCGGCATGGTGCTGGCTGTAGCGCTGATGTCGGCCGCCGTCATCTACTCCAACGCGCTTCGGGAAACGGCGCTGCGGTATGCGTTGCGCAACGCGGACGACAAAACGCTGCACATGATCGTGGGGGAGTCCCACGCCCTGGACCCGGCCCTGTTCCTGGCGACGCGAGACGTGGTGGAACGCGGCATTCACGGGCCACTGCGGCCCTACATCGACGGGTCTTCCCTCCAGATCGAAACGTCGACGCTGCTGTACGGCGGCCTGCCGCAGTTCAACCTACCCGACTCGCAGCGGCACCGAGGCCCGGTCTACTCGCTGACGGACGTCCAGGAACACTTCCAGGTGGTGGCGGGGAGGTTACCCCAGCCCGCCGGCGGAGACTTGGAGGTCGTCATCGACCAGGCTGGCGCGTCCGCGCTGGACCTCGCCATCGGCGACCGCTTCAACGGGCTTCCGGCCGTCTCGGAGGGCAGACCGGCGCTCCCCATCCACGTGGTGGGAATCGTGGAGCCGCTGGACCCGGACAACCGAGTCTGGCAGCTGGGCTTCGCCAGCCGATTCACGCGAAGCTCGGGAGGGTGGACCACGTTGCCGCTCTACGCAGACGCTAGGGCCCTCTTCGACACGGTGTCCAACGCCTTCCCCGGCCTCTACACCAACTACCGCTGGTCCTTTTACGTGGACCGGGAGAACCTGCGGGCAGGGGACGCGCAGAACCTGCGGACTCTGCTTCCCCAGGTTCGGCGCAACGTCTTTGGACTGCTCGCCATCCCCTCCTGGAGGACGGAGTTGGAAGGGGTGCTAGACCGCTTCGTCTTCCTGCTCACCCTGGCCCGCATCCCGCTCTTCCTCCTAGTGTTCCTGGCGATCGGTGTGTTGCTCTACTACCTGTTCCTCATAGCGGGCCTCATGGGAAGAGTGCGGGCCTCGGAGGTGGCCGTGTTCCGCAGCCGGGGCGCGTCCACACCGCAGGTGGGGCTCCTGATCCTCCTGGAGGGCCTGCTGCTGGCTGTGCCCGCCGTGGTGGTTGGGCCGTTTCTGGCCCAGGGCCTGGTCATCCTAACCGGACGCGTCCTTACTTCGGCCGGCGAAAACACGGACCTGGCCTTTGTGACGCTCACGCCCGAAGTGTTCCTGCTGGGCGGCGTGGGCGCGCTGATGGCCGTGGTCGTGCTGACCGCGACAACGTTGGGCTCATCCCGAAAGGGTGTGGTGGAGTTCGGCCGGATGGAGGCCCGCCCGCCGGACCAGCTCTTCCTGCACCGCTACTACCTGGACGTGGCACTCATTGGCCTGATGGGGCTGCTGTGGTGGCAGCTAAAGACCCGCGACTCAGTGCTCATCCAACCCCTGGCGGCCTCCGACGTGCAGATCGACATCACGCTGCTGCTGGGGCCCGTTCTGGGAACCCTGGCCGCAGGCCTGTTGCTTCTGCGCTTCTTCCCGCTAGCGATGCGGGCCGTGGCGTGGCTGGCAGAGCCGTGGAGCCCGGTGTGGCTGGTGCAGGGGATCCGCCGCGTTGCACGGGACCCCGTGCCCGCAGGCTCCCTGCTGGTGCTGCTGGCCCTGGCCACGTCGCTGGGGGTGCTGAGTTCGGCCTTCATCACGACGCTGGAGAGGAGCCAAGAGGAACGCGCGCTGTACGAGGCCGGGGCCGACTTCCGCGTGAACCATGACCTGGGTGCGGAGCTAGCGAGTGGGCGGAGCCCCGCAGAAGAGCTGGTGGCCAGCAGCCCACCGGGCGTGGCCGCCGCGGACGTGATGCGACTCTCAGTTGGGGCAATGACGGCGGGATTCGGCCGAGGCGCAACGCTGCTGGCCGTGGACGGGGAGAAGATCGGCACGGTGGCCTGGTCCCGTCCCGACTTCGCCGGAGAACCGCTGTCCGTGGCACTCACCGTCCTGGAACCCGAGAGCGTCCCCATAGGCCTGCCACTACCGGAGGACGCCGTGGGGCTGGAGATCTGGGCGGCCCCGGGGATGCTCCCGAACAACACGGTGCTCCGGGCCCGGCTCCAGGACAGCAAGGGAACGTTCTTCAACGCCACCTTCGCGGCGCTGGGCGAGTACGAGGACTATCGCGAGGCGGTGACGCGCTCCCTGTCCGGCAATGGGTGGCGCTTCCTGGAGGCCCAGATTCCGCTACATCCCTACTCGACACGCCGAGGCCCCCAACCGCCGCTGCTGGAGGGGCCGTTCACGCTCCACACGCTCTGGGTCAACACCCCCCAGGGGGACACCAGCGGCGCGATCTTCCTAGACGATCTCAAGGCGCAGCGGCACGCGGGGGCGGTGGAGGTGGCCTCGTTCCAGGAGCTGGGCGACTGGCACCCCCTGGAGAACCCTGCAGCTCCAGGCCTGGCAGCGCTGGAGGTGAGCGAGACGGTTGGCCGCGCCGGACGCAAGAGCGTAGCCTACACCTGGGGCGTCGGCAGGGCCCCCCTGCGCGGCATCCAGGTGGGACCGGCGGGCGACCCCGTCCCGGCCCTCGCCAGCTCCTCCTTCCTGGAGGCCAACGAGGTCCAGGTGGGTGACGTCGTAACCTTCTCCGTGGAGTCGACCGCGGTGGCCGTGGAACTGATTGGGGACGTGGGGTTCTTCCCCACCGTGGACCCACGCACGACGGAGTTCCTGGTGGCGGACCTGGACTCGCTGCTGCTGCACGCGAACCTCCAGACGCTGCGCCGTCTCCGTCCCCCGGCGGAGCTCTGGGTCCGCGACGGCAGCGGGACCCTGACGGTGAGCTCCCTAGAGCGAGAGATCACGTACCTTGGCGGTGAGGTTTCCAACGTCCATGACGCCGCGGAGATGGTGGCTACCCGAACGTCGGACCCGCTGCTGACCGCAGGATGGGCCGGACTGCTGGCGCTCTCTTTCCTGACCGTGGTGCTTGCCAGCTCCTCGGGGTTGCTGCTCTATAGCTACATCGACGCGCGGGAGCGACAGGGAGAGTTCGCGATGCTTCGCAGCCTGGGCTTCTCGCGGCTGCAGGTCAACGGCGTGGTCTGGTTCAACCTGATCCTGGTGGTGACGTTGGGCCTTGCCGTTGGAACCTGGGGCGGGCAGTGGCTGGGCGCCACGCTCCTCCCGCTGCTGGAGGTGGCGGAGGGAGGCACGCGCGTGACGCCGCCCATGGTACTCGAAACGAACTGGTCGACGCTGGTATTGGCCTACGCCATCCTGGCCGCCGCCACCGCCGCTACGGTAGTCGCCCTGGCCTGGGCTATCTCGAGGCTGGACATACAGCGGCTGCTGCGCGTAGAGGGAGGATAATGGTAAGCGTACCCCAGGATGGCCCGGCGCTCATCGAATGCCTGGACGTGTTCAAGTTCTACCAGCGGGCCGGGATGGAGGTGGTGGCCCTGCGAGGCCTGGACCTGGAGGTCCGGCGCGGGGAGTTCATGGCCATCATCGGGGCCAGCGGGTCGGGAAAGAGCACGTTGATGAACATCCTCTCCGGCCTGGACAGGCCCTCTGCGGGCAGCGTTCGGGTGGGAGACCGCGACCTTGCAGAGCTGAACGAGCGGGACCAGGTGGAGTACCGTCGCACCGAGGTGGGTTTCATCTGGCAGGCGACGTCCCGGAACCTGCTGACCTACCTGACGGCCCGAGACAACATCGAGCTTCCCATGGCCATTACCGGGCTGCCAGGAGAGGAGCGCCGCGAGCGCGCCATGGAGCTGCTGGTCACCGTGGGACTGGAAGACAAGGCCGAACGCTTCCCCTACCAACTCTCGGGAGGGGAGCAGCAGCGGGTGGCCCTCGGGGTGGCCCTTGCGAACAAGCCGCCGCTGCTGCTGGCCGACGAGCCAACGGGCGAGCTGGACACCCGAACCGCGGAGGAGGTCCTGCTGGCCATGCAGTCCCTCTGCCGTACGCAGGGGGTCACCATCGTAATGGTCACCCACTACAGGGGCGTGACACCCTTCGTCAACCGCGTCGTCCTGATCCGGGACGGTCGCATTGCCGCCGAGACGGTGCTGGAGCCGACGTTCCGACGCCCAGGCGAGATCGTGCAGGAGGACTACGTGGTGGTGGACCGGGCCGGACGCCTACAGCTGCCGCGAGACGCGGTGGAGCACCTACAGCTTCGAGGCAGGGCGCGGGTGCTGCCACAGGACGAGGGCGCGCTCATCACGCGCCCCAGGAGGCAGGCGTGACGGACGCAGCACCCATCATCAGCGCCCGTGAGTTGGTGCGCGTCTTCGAGTCCGGAGCGGCCGACGTGCCCGCGCTCAGGGGAGTAAGCGTCGACGTCAAACGCGGGGAGTTCCTGGCGCTCATGGGCCGCTCCGGCTCCGGGAAGACCACGCTGCTCAACCTCCTGGGAGGCCTGGACCGCCCCACGAGCGGAACGGTGCTCTTCGACGGTCTGGAACTGACGCAGGCGTCGGACCGGGCGCTGACGGAGCTGCGCCGCTACAAGGTGGGATTCGTGTTCCAGATGTACGGCCTGCTTCCCATCCTCTCGGCGTATGAGAACGTGGAGCTGTCCCTGCGCATCAACGGGATGCCCCGGGGGCAGCGGCGGCAGCGGGCCATGGAGGCCCTGGAACTGACGGGACTGGGCGCCCGGGGGCGACACCGCCCCTACGAGCTCTCCGGCGGCGAGCAGCGCCGGGTTGCCATTGCCCGGGCACTGGCCGTGGAGCCGCCCGTCCTCCTGGCCGACGAGCCGACGGGGGACCTGGACTCGACGACGGGCGCCGGCATCATATCCGTGCTCCGCGACGTGGTCCAGCAACAGGGCATCACAATCGTGGCCTCGACGCACGAGCCAGCCCTGGCCGAGGCCGCCGATCGGGTGCTCTACATGGCCGACGGCGGGTTCGTCGAGGAGCCCGCTCCGGCCAGGTCCGGCTAGGACCCAGCGGACCGGTACGGGCCTCCCCCGCGCACGGGATGCGGAGGCCCGACAACACTGTCAATGGAGCCCTGGACGCCCCCATGGGTCGACTGGAAGGAAAGGTAGCTGTCGTCACCGGCGCAAGCCGGGGCATCGGCGAGGAGATTGCCCGGCTGTTCGCCACCGAGGGGGCCCGGGTGGTGTGCACGGCCCGCACCCTTCGGGAGGGCGAACACCGCCTGGAAGGCTCGTTGGAGACGACCGTGGCGTCCATCCGAGCCGACGGGGGTGAGGCGATACCCGTCGCAGCCAACCTTGCCCTGCCGGAGGAGTGCCGACGGGTGGTCGAGGAGACCCACGCGGCCTACGGGCCCATCGACGTGCTGGTAAACAATGCAGCGCTGGCCTACTTCCAGCCGATCGCTTCGTACCCGCTGAACCGCTGGCTGCGCACGTGGGACGTGAACGTGCATGCGGCCTTCGTCCTCAGCCAGCTTGCGCTGGAAGACATGGTCCCCCGCCGCAGTGGGAGCATCGTCACCATCTCCTCGGCGGCTGCCGTGGGGCCGGGACGAGGGCCCTACAAAGCCGCTCCCGAGTTTCGGAATAGCACCGCCTACGGGGCCCAGAAGGCGGCATTGGAGCGCTTCACGCAGGGCCTGGCCCAGGAGGTCTTCCAGTATGGGGTCTCGGTGACGTGCGTGGCCCCCTCCCAGGTGGTGCCGACGCCGGGGACGGTCTACCATGGCCTGGTGACCGGCAGGGACGACCCCACGGGAGAGCCGCCGGAGCTGATGGCGCAGGCCGTGCTGCTGCTGGCCACGGAACCGCCGGAGAAGGTGACAGGCAGGGTAGTCTACAGCCAGCAACTTCTGAGAGAATACGGCTCAATTACGGAGGCCCGCGGGACGGGCGTCGATCCGTCCCGTCCGGGCACCGGGTACAGCAGCGCCTAGTAGGAGAAGGCTATGTCGAGTGAACCACTGCCGGTGGTCGTTGGACAACTCGCGCCGGACTTTACTCTTCCAGGCGTGGACGGGGAGTCGATCACCCTGAGCAGCTACCGCGACCGGTGCTGCCTCATCCTGGTCTTTCTGCGAGGCTTCTTCTGACCCTTCTGCCGTCGCAATCTCCGCCAGTTGGCGGAGCAGCATGCCGACTTTCAGGGCCTGTGCGTGGAGACGCTGGCCGTGGCGCCGACCACCGTACAGGCGGCCCAGGCCTACTTCCGAAACGATCCGGTCCCGTACGCCTCCGTCGCCGACCCTGAGCGGGAGGTCTTCGAGCAGTACGGCGTGGCGCGCCGGCCCCTATCCCTCGGCCAGCGCCCGGGCCTCTTCATCATCGACCGAAAGGGAGTGGTCCGCTTCGCGCACGTGGGCCGACAGCAGTGGAACATCCCCTCCATGGACCAGGTCCTGGAGGTGTGCCGCACCCTCAAGTGCGGGCCTGACTAGCCCTCAGCGTCAGAACAGGGCTAGCGACCGCGCCAGGTCTGGCGGTCCTTGGTGACGTCGGCAAAGGAGCGCCCGTTGGCGATCTGGGCGATGGCCCAGACCTCCCACTGACCCAGCTCGATGCAGGCTTCCAGCTGCGCCTGCGCGTCCTGGGGGGAGGCGACGATGACGCCATTCTCGTCCCCCAGGATCAGGTCGCCGGGGTTGACGGTGACGCTGCCCACGACCACTGGGACGTTGACGCCGCCTGCCTCTGGGCCCTGGCCCTTCGGAAGCATGGCGGCCACGCCGCGGCTGAAGATGGGGAAGTCCAGCCGCTCCAGGCCGTCTCGGTCCGTCACCAGCCCGTCGACGACCATGCCGACGATGCCGTTCTGGATCCAGCCGTGAACACCGAAGTCGCCCATGACAGCGTGGCGCATCTCGCCAGCGCGGTCCACCACGAGGACGTCGCCAGGCTGGGCCATCTCAACGGCCTTGCGAATGCCGGCGGTGTTGTCCTGGGTGGTCTGGACGGTAATGGCTGTGCCGATGAGCTTAATGGGCCGGTACAGGGGCTGAATGCCGGGGTCCATGGCGGTGTCGAGGAAGTGGCCCAGGTTGGCCGCGGGGATCTTTCTGTAGGCCTCGATAAGCTCTTGGGCCACCATCGGGGCGTGGGCGTTGACGGTAAGCATGCGTACCTCTCCTGCTAAAGAGTCCGTGGATACGCAGACCTTACGCGGCATGCGCCAAGGCTGTCAAGGGAGGCGGCAATACCGCTCTTGCTTGCCCTGCCTCCCCGCCCTTCCGCCGCATTTCCCACTCGCCCACCCTGTGATTCTTTCTTCCTAGGGGTCTAGCGCCCCAAGCCCCCGCTTGCGGGATGCCCGGCGGCCACAGGCCCCTGTCACTCCCGGTGTAAAGACCGGAGAGAGGGGAGCGGCAGAGCCACCTTTCCATCCGGTGGCGGTATGAGGCGAGTCTTGGACCTTCGTAGAGACGATGGCGAGTGGTGGGAGCGATTCGGGGGTACCCCTGTGGTAGACCTTAGATGGGATGCAAACCCCTGGCCCGGTAAGGGGCCGGAGGCGGCAGGCAGCTTTGAATTTTGCCTGCGGGTGGAGTAACATTGAGATGAAAGCCCATTCTCCCAGTTGAGGACGGGTGTGCGGAGGACGGCTTGAACCCTCGACTTCTACGCAGCGGGATCATCTACCTGCTCATCATAGGCGCGGTGCTTGCCATCTTCTTCATCTACTTCCAGCCGGGCTACGGCTCCCAGAACATCCCCATCACCGAGGTGGTGGAGATGGCCAACAGAGGGGAGATCCGCAGCATCGAGGTGGAGGGGGACAAGCTCACCATCAGGACCACGGACGCCCGGAGCCTCACCTCCCGCAAAGAGACAGGCTCCAGCCTTGTGGAGATCCTGGAGAGGGCGGGCGTCAACACGGCGGCCATTCCCATCACCGTCAAAGGCGGTGGCGGGGTGGGCAGCCTCTTCGGCATTCTGCTGAGCTTCCTGCCGCTGATCTTCATCGGAGCGCTGCTCCTCTTCATGATGCGCCAGGCCCAAGGGTCCAACAGCCAGACGATGCAGTTTGGCCGCACCCGGGCCCGGGTGATCCTGGGCAACCGGCCGACAGTGACCTTCGGTGACGTGGCGGGTGCGGAGGAGGCCAAGCAGGAGCTCCAGGAGATCGTGGAGTTTCTGCGCTACCCGGAGCGCTTCGCAGCGCTGGGGGCCAGGGTGCCCCGGGGCGTGCTGCTGATGGGCCCTCCGGGCACGGGCAAGACCCTCCTCTCCCGAGCCGTTGCCGGCGAGGCAGGTGTGCCTTTCTTCTCCATCAGCGGCTCCGAGTTCGTGGAGATGTTCGTAGGCGTGGGCGCTTCCCGCGTCCGGGACCTGTTCGACCAGGCGAAGCGCAGCGCTCCGTGCATCGTCTTCATCGACGAGATCGACGCGGTGGGACGCCATCGGGGCGCGGGTCTGGGCGGCGGCCACGACGAGCGGGAGCAGACCCTCAACCAGATCCTAGTGGAGATGGACGGGTTCGACACGAGCACCAACGTCATCATCGTCGCCGCCACCAACCGCCCGGACATCCTGGACCCGGCATTGCTGCGCCCGGGCCGCTTCGACCGACGCGTGGTGCTGGACCTGCCGGACGTGGCAGGGCGCAAGGCGATCCTGGGCGTGCACACCAAGGGTAAGCCCGTTGAGGAGAGCGTGAGTGCGGAAACCGTGGCGAGGCAGACCGTGGGATTCAGCGGCGCGGACCTGGCCAACCTGGTCAACGAGTCGGCCATTCTGGCCGCGCGGCGCAACAAGAAGAGCGTGGGACAGGACGAGTTCGGCGAAGCCATCGACCGGGTTATCGCCGGGCCGGAGCGGAAGAGCCGCGTGATCTCCAAGCACGAGAAGGATCTGACCGCCTTCCACGAGGCCGGGCACGCCCTGGTGGCCCGCAAGATGCCCCAGGCCGATCCTACCCACAAGATCTCCATTGTGGCCCGGGGCGCCATGGGCGGCTACACGCGCTTTCTTCCCGTCGAGGAGCGCCACCTGCAGAGCAAGAAGCAGTTTGAGGCCATGCTGGCGGTGGCCATGGGCGGCCGCATGGCGGAAGAGGTCAGCTTCGGCGAGGTCACCACGGGAGCGAGCAACGACTTCGAGCAGGCCACGCGCCTGGCCCGCAACATGGTGACCCGCTTCGGTATGAGCGAGAAGCTGGGCCCCCGGACGTTCGGGCGCCGGGAGGAGCTGGTCTTCCTGGGCCGGGAGATATCCGAGCAGCGGGACTACAGCGACCGCATAGCAGAGGAGATCGACGGCGAGGTCCACACGCTCCTGGAGACGGCCCACGATGCGGCCCGACAGATTCTCACGGAGAACCGGGCGAAGCTGGACCAGATGGCCCAGTTCCTCGTCCAGTTCGAGTCCATCGAAGGGGAGGAGCTGGAGCGGCTGTTCACCATAGACCCGTCAGCGTCTGCAGAAGAGGTGGCCCGGACCGTTCGGGTGCCTGCGCCGACGCCGCCAGCCCCGGCGCCCCCGACGGTGGAGCCGGAGGCTGTCCCTTCGTCACCGCCCACGGCACAGGACCAGAAGAAGGGCCCCGGCCCGGCGCCAGCGCCCGCCTCCTAGTCCCGGCTACCCCGTCCCCTCCGGCTTGCGCGCCACGACTATCAGCTCCCCCGGATACGTCGCGCCCATCGGGCTGCCGTCAAAGTCGCTATAGACCGCCTCGACCGTGAAGCCTGCGCGGGCCAGCAGATGCTCCAACTCGTAGCGGAAGAAGTAACGGTAGGGGAAGGCGTGGACCAGGCGCTCCTTGCGCCCGTCGGGATGCGTGACGGCGTAGATTATCTCGGCGTTCAGGACCTGGCGATGGAGGTCCACGGAGGCGTCCCGGAAGCGACGGGTCACACTGCGACCATCGTCCAAGAGGAAGGGAGGCTCGTGCGGACCTTCCTGCCCCATTCGCGGGTCCGTGAGGGCGCGGATGTCCGGGTTGAAGACGTCCAGGGCCAGGCGCCCTCCCGGCTGCAGGTGGCGGTGGGCGCAGGTCAGGCATGCCAACTGCTCCTCGACCGTAAGCAGGTGCATGAAGGTGAGGAAGGGGATGGTCACCAGTCGGAAGGCGTGCGGCAGCGAGAAGTCTCGCATGTCCCCGTGGACGAGCTGCACACGCGACTGGACGTCGCCGGCTTCCTGGGCAAGCCTGGCGCGGCACTGCTCCAGCATGGACTCGGAGAGGTCAAGGCCGGTGGTGGATGCGCCGGTGCGGGCCATGGGGATGAGGAGCCGGCCGGTGCCGCACCCGAGCTCCAGGACGGGGCCTCCGGCGGCCCTGGCAAGGCCACGGTAGAAGACCTCGCTCAGGGGGTCATGGTAGGCCTGGATGTGGTCGTAGAACTCGGACACAAAGGGGAGGGCTCGGTATCCGCCGCAGTCGTCCATAGCCGCCTGGAAGAGTCGTATCCGGTACAGGGGATTCTACCACGCCGACCGGTCGTCGCAGGAGGCGCGGCGTTGCTCGCCGTTCGTAGGGTGTGCTATACTCCGCCACGTCAAATCAGCTACGAAGAGGTGGGGAGTTCGCTTCGGCGGAAGGCAGGGTGCATGGAGCAGACGACGACAGTGGTGCGGGAACAGGAGCAGCCAAGGGTCCGAGAGCCCCTGAGCATGAAGGCCCTGCTGGAGGCTGGGGTCCACTTCGGGCATCAGACCCGGCGCTGGCAGCCCCGCATGAAGCGGTACATCTTCACGCAGCGCAATGGCATCCACATCATCGACCTGCAGCAGACGCTGACCCGCCTGGAGCGGGCGGCGCAGTACCTGGCGGAGCTGGTGGCCAACGGCGGCACCGTGCTCTTCGTGGGCACCAAGAAGCAGGCCCAAGAGACGATCGAGACGGAGGCGCGGCGCTGCGAGATGTTCTACGTCAACCAGCGGTGGCTGGGGGGTACGCTGACCAACTGGCAGACGATCAAGCCCCGCATCGACCGGCTGGACAGCCTGGAACAACACTACCAGCGGGACGAGTTCAGGGGCCTTCCCAAGAAGGACGCCCTGCGCCTGGAGGACGAGCTCAATCGCCTGCGCAAGTACCTGCGAGGCATGCAGGGATTGTCGACGCTGCCGAACGTCATCTTCATCATCGACCTGGGACGGGAGAACATCGCCGTGGCAGAGGCCCGGAAGTTGCGCATCCCCACCGTGGCCCTGGTGGACACGGACTGCGACCCCTCCACCGTGATCCACGCCATCCCAGGGAACGACGACGCCATCCGCTCGATTCGCCTGGTGACCACCCGCCTGGCAGATGCGGTCATTGCGGGCCGGGAGCTGCGCAAGGCCCGGGAGGCGGAGGCCCGGGAGGCGGAGGCCCTGCAGGCGGCCCTGGAAGAGCAGCAGCTGGACGAGAAGGTGGTGGCGGAGTTCGACATTTCTCCCGACGACGAGGCAATGCTTCCCGAGTCAGAGGAACAGGCGCCGGTCCAAGAGGCCTAGACGCCTGCAGGCACTCACTCCCCAGCCCGCGGGTTGGGCGGGCTTTCCAGGATGGAGAGGGCAGTGAGCACGAACGCGCAAGGAGAGCGGACATTGGGCATCACGGTTGACGCAATCAAGGCCCTTCGGGACCTCACCGGCGCCGGGGTCATGGACTGCCGGAGAGCGCTGGAGGAGGCGGAGGGGGACCTGGACAGGGCCCAGGAGGTGCTGCGGGAGAAGGGCGTGGCGGCGGCGGTCAAACGATCCGACCGGGCTACCAATGAGGGCGTCATCGAGTCCTACATCCACAGCGGCAACCGCCTGGGCGCCATAGTGGAGCTCAACTGCGAGACGGACTTCGTCGCGCGGACGGAGGAGTTCCACTCACTGGCCCACGACCTGGCGATGCAGGTGGCAGCCATGGGCCCCCGCTACCTGTCCCCGGAGGACCTCCCACAAGACGAATCCCTAGCCCCCGAGCAGGACTGCCTGCTCTGCCAGCCGTTCATCAAGGACCCCGGCCGCACGGTGCAGGACCTGATCAACGAGGTTCGAGGCAGAACGGGAGAGAACATCCAGGTGAGGCGGTTCGTCCGCTACACACTTGGCCAGGAGTAGGTCGGCATGGCGCCCTCCTACGAGCGAGCGCTGCTGAAGCTGAGTGGCGAGGCCCTGAAGGGCAACGCCCCCGGCGTCATCGACCCCGCGGCGGTCACCTACGTGGCCGATCAGATCAAGGGAGCGTGGCAAGAGGGCGTCGAAATCGGCGTGGTGGTGGGGGGCGGCAACATCTGGCGGGGGCAGGAGGCGGCCGCGCAGGGCATGGAGCGAGCCTCAGCCGACTACGCAGGGATGCTCGCCACGGTCATCAACGCTCTTGCCCTCCAGGACGCCCTGGAGCGGATGGGCGTGGTGACCCGGACCCAAACAGCCATCGGCATTCAGGCGGTGGCGGAGCCGTTCATTCGGCGGCGGGCCGTCCGGCACCTGGAGAAGGGCCGGGTGGTCATCTTCGCCGGCGGAACCAGCAACCCGTTCATGAGCACGGACACGGCAGCGTCGCTGCGGGCCGTGGAGATCGGGGCGAACGTCCTGTTCATGGCAAAGAACAGGGTGGATGGCGTCTACGATGCGGACCCGCGGGTCCACCCCACAGCACAGCGGTTCGACCACATACCCTACCTGGAGGTCCTGAACCGCCGGCTGGAGGTGATGGACAGCACCGCCCTCTCCCTGTGCATGGAAAACAGCCTGCCGATCATCGTGTTCGACCTGTTCCAGAAGGACAGCCTGCTCAGCGTACTCCGAGGGGATCCCGTGGGCACCCTCATCTCCGAGACGCCCGAACGGGTCTTCGCAGGAGGGGAGGGCCGACGGCCATGAGCACCCAAGAGCTTCTGCAGGACGGGGAGACCCGCATGCGAGGGGCCCAGACGGCGCTGCAGCGGGAGCTCAGCTCCGTTCGAACGGGAAGGGCAAGTCCCGCCCTGGTGGACCATATCTCCGTGGAGTACTACGGGGCGCCGACGCCCCTCAATCAGCTGGCCTCCATCGTGAGCCCGGAGGCCCGGCTGCTGGTCATCCAGCCCTGGGACAAGCAGGCGATCGGCTCGGTGGAGCGCGCTCTGCTCAAGTCGGACCTGGGCATCACCCCCAACAACGACGGAACAGTGATTCGCCTGGTCCTTCCCACACCCTCGGAGGAGCGCAGGAAGGAGCTGGTGCGCGTGGTGCGCAAACGGGTGGAGGACGGCCGGGTGGCGGTCCGCAACGTGCGACGGGACGTCCTGGACAAGCTTCGGGCCATGGAGCGGGCCAAGGAGCTCTCCCAGGATGAGGCGCGTCGCGCTCAGGAGCGGCTCCAGCAGCTGACGGACTTCTCGATCGGGCAGATCGACGATACCGGCGCGGCCAAAGAGGCCGAAGTTCTGGAAGGCTAGACCCGGACAGCGACGGATGCAGGTCAGACTCCAACCCGCCGACACCTCCCCACATCCCGCGTACCCCGCGCCCCAACATGTCGCGATCATCATGGACGGCAACGGGCGGTGGGCCAGACGACGGGACCTGCCCAGGCAGGAAGGCCACCGCGCGGGCACGGAGAACATCCGGGCCGTAGCGCGCTGCATGTCCGACCGGGGCGTCAGTTACCTGACGCTGTACGCGTTCTCCACGGAGAACTGGCGCCGCCCCCAGGGTGAAGTCGAGGGGCTGCTGGGCATCTTCAGCGACGCACTCAGCCGAGAGGTAGCGGCCCTGCACAGGGACGGCGTGCGCCTCCGGCACGTGGGGCGTCTGGACCGCCTGTCCCCGGGCCTCCGGCAGGCCATCGAGGGGGCGCAGGCCCTGACGCACGACAACCCCGGACTGACGCTCAGCGTGGCCTTCGACTACGGGAGTCGAGACGAGATCCTCGGGGCCATGCGCAGGATGCTGGCCGACGGGGTAGCCCCGGAGCAGGTGGACGACTCCCTGCTGGCCCGGTACCTGTACACGGCGGATCTTCCCGACCCGGACCTGATTATCCGCACCGGGGGCGAGAGGCGTCTGAGCAACTTCCTCCTCTGGCAGGCTGCCTACAGCGAGTACTACTTCACACCCGTGCTCTGGCCGGACTTCGACGAGGCGGAGGCGGCCCGGGCGCTGGAGGAGTACGGCCTGCGTCACCGCAGATACGGGGGTCTGGCGCCCGACGAGGAGTGCTAGCGCGCCCATGCGTGCTCGAGTCGCCTCAGCCGCCGTTGGTCTCCCCCTCGTCCTACTCGCCGTCTACGCCGGGTCGCCCTGGCTGGCCGTCCTTGCAGGGCTGGCGGGCCTGTGGGCCCTCTGGGAGCTGCACTCCATGCTGCTCCGGCCCCTGGACGTCCCGCTCCTCGTCCTGAGCTGGGCGTGGATGGCCGGACTGCTGGCGAACGGGGAGCTCGAAGGGTCGCACACTCTAGCCGCGGTCACTGCGGGCCTCATGGCAACCTTGGCATGGGTGCTGCTGCGCGGCCGTCGAGAGGCGGCCCTACCCGCGCTGGCCGCGGGAGTCGTCGGCCCGCTGTACATTGGCCTCCCTCTCTCCTTCGCCCTGATGCTGCGGGCCAAGGAGCAGGGATGGGAGTGGCTGCTCCTGGGACTGCTGACGACCTTCGCCATAGACTCGGCGGCCTTCTTCACGGGCAAGGCGGTGGGCAAGCGGCCGCTTGCGCCGACCATCAGCCCGGGCAAGACCTGGGAGGGCGGCATTGCAGGGCTCGTGGGAGGGGCAGCGGCAGCCACGGCCCTGGACGCTCTGCTCTCGCTACCCCTGCAGCCGTGGGAGGCAGTGCTGGCCGGGCTGGCCCTGGGGGTTGTGGCCCAAGCGGGAGACCTGGTGGAGTCGGCGCTGAAGCGAGCGGCGGCGGTCAAGGAGGCCGGCTGGCTCATCCCCGGCCACGGGGGGATACTGGACCGGATGGACTCCGTTGTGTTCGTTCTGGCGCCCCTGTATTATCTAGCTATATGGGTAGATTAGACGCCCATCCCCTCCGGCGTGGCGAACCATGAAACGAATAGTCGTCCTGGGCTCCACAGGCTCCATCGGCACCCAGACTCTGGACGTGGTGCGCACGTTCCCGGAGGAGTTCGAGGTGCTGGGCCTCTCCGCCTGGAACAACCGGGACCTGCTGCAGCAGCAGGCGTGGGAGTTCCGGCCGCAGATGCTCTTCCACCGGGACGACGGCGCTGCCCTAGAGCTTCCCCCCGAATGCCGTCGCGTCTCCAGCCTGGAGGAGATGGCCTCGCACAGCGACGTGGAGCTGGTGGTGCAGGGGATGGTGGGCAACGCAGGCCTCCTTCCCACGCTGGCCGCTCTGCAGGCCGGGAAGCAGGTGGCCCTGGCGAACAAGGAACCCATCGTCGTTGCGGGGGAGCTGCTGACGGATGAGGCCCGGCGCTGCGGAGGGGAGATCCTGCCCGTGGACAGCGAGCCGAGCGCCATCTGGCAGTGCCTCCGCGGAGAGGCGCCGGACCGGGAGGTTCGGCGGCTCTTCATCACCGCCTCGGGCGGGCCCTTCCGCAAACGGCCGCTGGAGGAGCTGGCGGACGTGACCCCCGAAGAGGCTCTGCGGCACCCCACCTGGCACATGGGAAACAAGATCACCATCGACTCGGCGACGCTGATGAACAAGGGGTTCGAGGTCATAGAGGCGCACTGGCTCTTCCGGGTGTCGTGGGAGCAGCTGGAGGTGGTGGTCCATCCCCAGAGCATCATCCACTCCATGGTGGAGTTCAACGACGGCTCGGTGAAGGCGCAACTGGGCTGGCCGGACATGCGGGTGCCCATCCAGTACGCCATGTTCTACCCCCGACGGCCGCACAACCCGCGGGTGGAGGCCTTCGACCCGGTGCGGTCGGGTCCGCTGACCTTTGAGCCGCTCGACGAGGCCCGGTACCCGTGCTTCACGCTGGCGCTGGAGGCCGGACGAAAGGGCGGCACCTACCCAGCGGCCCTGAGCGCCGCGGACGAGGTGGCGGTGAAACGCTTCCTACGAGGCGAGATCGGCTTTTCGTCCATCTACGGGGTCGTTGCGAGCGTCCTGGACCGCCATCAGACGTCCCCGAACCCAACGACTGAACAGCTCCTTGTAGCCGACGCCTGGGCACGCCAGGCGGCCGAGGAGGAGGTCGTGGGGGTGGCGTGACCACGTACGTTGATCTGCTCCAAAGCGTCCTGCCCTTCGTCGGTGTCCTGGTTGTCCTCATCCTGGTCCACGAGCTGGGGCACTTCCTCGCTGCTCGGGCCTACGGCATCAAGGTCCTGGAGTTCGGCGTGGGCTTTCCGCCGCGCCTCCTCTCGATTCGTCGGGGGGAGACCGTCTACTCGGTGAACCTCATCCCGCTGGGGGGCTTCGTGAAGCTCCTGGGCGAAGAGGACCCCACCGAGCCGGGCAGCCTAGCGCGCCGAGGGGTGTTCACGCGCTTCGTGGTGCTGAGCGCAGGGGCCGTCATGAACGTCCTCCTGCCACTGCTGATTTTCACGGTGCTCTTCATGGTCCCGCAGAAGACCGTGGAGGGCCGCGTGCAGCTCCAGGCGGTGGCGCCCAACTCGCCTGCCGAGCAGGCAGGGCTGCGGCCCGGGGACTTCGTGGAGCGGGTGGACGGCCACCGCATCGCCAACACGGCGGACCTGTCATACCGCATCCACCTCAAGCTGGGCAACGAGACAAAATGGGAGGTCCTCCGGGAGAAGCCGCGCATCACCGCTCCCCTGGGGGTGGGAGGCGACCCGGGGCTGACGGCCGACCTGCCTCCCGCGGAGTCCACGCCGTTCACGTTCCACCTGGTGCCGCGGTGGAAGCCGCCGCCTGGGGAGGGCAACGTGGGAGTCGTCATCGCCACCACGTCGCCGGCGGTCGTCAGCCGCTCGGAGCCCGTCTGGGAAGCAGTGCCCCACGCCTTCCGGCGCATGGGCGAGATCCTGCTGCTCGTCCGCAACGAGATCTTCGGCCTCTTCATCGGGGACCGGAACCCGCAGGTCGCGGGGCCCGTGGGAATTGCCCAGATCAGCGGGGAGGTAGCAAAGGCGGGCTGGGTGCCCCTGATGGAGCTGGGGGCGCTTCTGAGCCTGAACCTCGCCATCCTCAACATCCTTCCCATCCCCGCGCTGGACGGCGGGCGCCTGGTCTTCGTCTTCCTGGAGTGGGTGCGGAGGGGCAAGCGGATCCGGCCGGAACGGGAAGGACTTGTTCACCTGGTGGGCTTTGTGGTCCTGATCAGCTTCATCGTCGTCGTCAGCTACTTCGACATACTGCGCATCATCCGCGGCGAGAGCCTGCTTCGGTAGACGCACAGGCGGCCCTGTGGTACAAAGGAGACGCATAGCGGACGTTCTACGACCGCGATGGGAGTGAGGAGCTACGTGGCAAAACGCCGAGTCACCAAGCCAGTCTACGTGGGAGACGTCAAAGTAGGCGGCGGAGCGGACATCTCCGTCCAGTCCATGACCAAGACCGACACCCGCGACGTGGACGCGACAGTGGAGCAGATTCTGGGGCTGGAAGAGGTGGGGTGCGAGATCATCCGCTGTGCCGTGCCCGACATGGAGGCGGCCCAGGCGCTGGGGGCGATCAAGAAGCGCATCCACATCCCCCTGGTGGCAGACATCCACTTCCACTACCGGCTGGCCCTGGAGGCGGTGCGCCAAGGGGTGGACTGCCTGCGCCTCAACCCAGGCAACCTGCGCAACACCGAGCAGGTCCGGGAGGTGGTGGCCGCGGCCAAGGAGCGGAGCATTCCCATCCGCATCGGCGTCAACTTCGGGAGCCTGCCCCCGGTGGGCGGCATCGGGCAGACAGGCGGCTTCTCTCGCTTGTACGACATGGTCAACCGGCTGCCCAAGGAGGGAGAGGCCGAAGCGGGCGAGTACAGCATCGTGGACCACATGGTGGCGACGGCGCTGTGGGAGATCGCGATCCTGGAGGAGATGGACTTCGACCTCATCAAGGTCTCCCTGAAAGCCTTCGACGTGCCGACGACGGTGGAGGCCTACCGCCGACTGGCCGGGATGGTTCCCTACCCGCTCCACCTGGGCATCACCGAGTCGGGGACGGTGCAGTCAGGCTCCGTGCGAAGCGCCGTGGGGCTGGGCTACATGCTGTACGAGGGTATCGGCGACACGATTCGGGTCTCGCTGAGCGGCGACTCCCAAGACGAGGTGCGGGCCGGCTACGATATCCTGAAGTCGCTCAACCTGCGGGAGAAGGGAGCGACCCTGGTGGCCTGCCCCTCCTGCGGCCGCGCGGACGTGGACGTCATCAAGCTGGCGAACGAGGTGGACGCGCTCATCAAGGGCATGGACGCCCCGGTGAAGGTGGCCGTGATGGGGTGCGAGGTCAACGGCCCCGGCGAGGCCAAGGACGCCGACGTGGGCATTGCCGCCGGCGCGGGCCGGGCCATCATCTTCCGCAAAGGGCAGAAGGCCCGAGTGGTGCTTGCCGCGGACATGCTGACTGCGCTCATGGAGGAGGTGGAGCAGGTGGCGGCGGAGAAGCAATCGGTGGCGGCGGACTAGGCGGCGCCCCGCCCCAACCCTCTCCCAAGGAGAGAGGGAGATTTCGGGGGTATTCCTACGGTACACCTTGGTCTGCCCACCCGCCCACCCTCGGGTGTTTGGTAACTAGGGGTACATCCCCCAGAGCGGCTCACCGCCCCAAAGCGAAGGGAGACCCCCCTGGGCTTCCCCGCACCACCGTCGCATTTCCCACCCGCCGGCCCTGGGATTTCTTCTTGGGAGCTGCGCCCCCCAGACCCCCGCTCTGAGGTGCGGGCGGTTCGCGAACCGCCCTACGGGGAATCGCCCTGCCTCACCCCTGGGTCCCGGCCTTCGCCGGGACGACGATGGCTGGTTTCAGGCTTCCCCCACGTGGATGGTCACGGTGCCCAGGGCGAGCCTGCGGAACCGGACGTTCGTCAGGCCTGCGCCCTCCATGCGCTCCGCGAGTTCCGTGGCGGAGAGGAAGGCGTCGATGGACGAGGGGAGGTACGTGTAGGCCTCTCGGTCCCGGGCGACGAGGGCGCCCAGCAGAGGCATCACCCCGTGGAAGTAGAGGCGGAGCAGCGGCGAGAGAGGACCTCCCCGCCAGGGCGTGATCTCCAGGGAGACGACGCTCCCTCCGGGCCGGGTCACGCGCCGCATCTCCGCCAAGGCGATCGAGACGTCCGAGACGTTGCGCAGGGTGAAGGCGGTGACGGCGCAGTCGAAGGTGTCGTCGGGGAAGGGCAGTCGGAGAGCGTGGCCGAGGCCCAGATGGACCCGCTTCGCCGAACCCTGCCGGGCCACCTTGCAAAGCCCACGCTCCACCATGGAGGGAGCCAAGTCGACGCCCACAACCCGTCGTAGGGGATGGCGGGCCAGCTCCAGGGATAGGTCGCCGGTGCCACATCCCACGTCGAGGGCCGTGCCGTCCCTCGGAGGCGCCGCTAGCTTCACGGCCAGGCGACGCCAGGCGTGGTGCCGCCCTCCGCTCATGAGGCTGTTGAGAAGGTCGTAGCGGGGAGCTATGCGCTCGAAGAGGGCCCGAACGCGGCCAGTCCTGGGGTCCGGCTCCGGGGTCGTCCGGGCCACCTACGACTCCGCGGCCGGCTGCCGGTCCGGCGGGCCCATCGGGTGCGTTAGCAGGTCTGCCACTGACATCTCCTTCGCGCCGGCCCGGCTCACCCTCCCAGAGGGAAGACCAGGAACACCAGCACCCCCCACAAGGCGTGGGATACCACCAGCGGAAGGAGCCGCCCCTGCCAGGCGTAGAGCGCTCCCCAGGCGCCTCCCGCCACGGCGGCGGCGATGAAGAGCATGGGGTTGCCCGTCAGCAGGTGGACTCCGCCGTAAGCCGCCGTGCCCGCCAGCCACCCTCGCTGCACACCCCACCGGCCCTGGAACGTCGATTGTACCAGACCCCGCCAGTACAGCTCC
Organism: Dehalococcoidia bacterium; assembly: GCA_965249315.1. Taxonomy (GTDB): domain Bacteria; phylum Chloroflexota; class Dehalococcoidia; order Lucifugimonadales; family UBA1127; genus CBDBGD01. Next base: position 1,094,496 of record OZ252225.1, read on the forward strand.
TCGGCCGGGCTGATGACCAGGACCTGCAGAGCTCCGACGAGGAGGGGGCTCTGGCCTGTCTTGAACTCGTACACATCGTCCACGCCTTCGGAGGCGAAGGGAAGGATGACGTCGGCCAAGTGCCCGCCAGCCCAGAAGACGACCCAGAGGGCCAGCGCAGACCCGACGCCCAGGAGCAGGTCGCTGGCCCGAATACCCTGTCGTAGGAGCAGAGGGCCCTGCAGGAGCAGGGCGATGACGGCCAGAGCACCCGTGGCCATGGCCATGAGCGGGAAGAAGGCAACAGGCCTCCACTGGAAGACCAGGAGCCAGAGCAGGGCCGCCACGGGAAGGGTCAGGAGCGCAGGCGATAGCCCATCGCTGTGCTCGGAGCGGAGGCGAACCCACGCCCGGAGCCGCCGCGCTAGCACCGCAGGCCCACCGTTCCGGCGAGCCCACGGCGACGCAGCAGGGCCGCCGCCTTGGAGGCGGAGAACCAGACCATTCGCCCGCTGATCTCCTCCGGTGCGTGGAGGTGGAGCTCGATGAAGAACTTGAGGAAGTAGAGCCCAGCCTCGCGAGGCGTGAGGGGAGACGTCGGAGCCAGGACGAACGGGGCCAGGCTCGACGATGCCTGCAGGACCTCCCGGCCCAGGTCCGGACCGTGGTCATTCCAGCTGCACAGGGCGACGAGCATGGGGGGCAGCCCGTCCTGGGCCTGAAACCATTCCCAGCATTCTCGAAGTCCGCTCTCCGGGGCAGACGGTCCCGCATGGCCCGCCAGCAGGAGGCAGTTGACGGGTGGACTGCCCTCGAGGCGGGCCCGGAGGTTCTCCATGCGATCGGGGGCAGGGGCCGCGGCGACGCTCAGGCCGCGGCGGCCCAGCGAGCCAGCCAGTCTTCGGCAGAAGTCGGCCTCCCACCCCTCTCGGCCTCCCGACGCATCGACGACCAAAAGGGCTGGGGGTCCTGGGATGCTGGCGGCGCTCCAGACCATAGCGGGCCTCCGGTGACCTGAGTATGATACATCCTGGCAGTCCCGTCCTGGCAACGCGTGGGGGAGCATGAGCGACGCCACCTCGGACATCGCGATCGTCGGCGGAGGCATCCTGGGCATGGCAACCGCCCTGGAACTCTCCCGCCGCCTGCCCCGCCATCGCGTCCTGGTGCTGGAGAAGGAAGGTGCGCTGGCGGCCCATCAGACAGGCAACAACAGCGGTGTCATCCACTCGGGCATCTACTATCGACCAGGCTCGCTGAAGGCCCGCAACTGCGTGGCCGGGGCTCGGGCGCTGATGGAGTTCTGCCAGGAGAACGACGTCGGCTACGAGTTGTGCGGGAAGGTCATCGTCGCAACGGAGGAGCGGGAGATGCCCGCCCTCCACGAGCTGCACCGCCGGGGGACGGCGAACGGCGTGCCGGGGCTGGAGATAGTCGGGCCTGAGCGGCTGCGGGAGCTGGAGCCCCACACACGGGGCGTCCAGGCGCTCTGGTCTCCCAACACGGGCATCGTCGACTACCGACAGGTGACGGAGGCCTATGCGCGGAGGTTCCGGGAGAACGGAGGCGAGGTGTGGACGGGCGCCCGCGTCCTTCGCATTCGGGCGACGAGGGACGGGCACGTGCTGAGGACCAGGCGCGGCGACGTCCAGGCCCGCTACGTCATCAACTGTGCGGGCCTCTACGCAGACACCGTGGCCCGAATGCTGGGGGTGCGCCTCCCGGTCCGCATCATCCCCTTCCGGGGCGAGTACTACTTCCTGACGCCGGAGGCCCAGTCCCTGGTGCGAGGGCTCATCTACCCGGTGCCCGATCCCCGGTTCCCCTTCTTGGGCGTCCACTTCACCCGCACTGTCCACGGCCAAGTGGAAGCGGGGCCCAATGCGGTGCTGGCCTTCGCCCGCGAGGGCTACCGCATGGGCCGGGTCCACCCGGGGGAGCTGTGGGGGACGCTGACGTACCGCGGCTTCTGGGCCATGTCCCGCCACCACTGGCGCACGGGTCTCATGGAAGTGCGCCGGTCGCTGAGCAAGGCCGCGTTCACGCGGTCCCTGCAGCGCCTGGTGCCGGAGGTGGAAGGCGGGCATCTGGAGCGCGGCGGCGCGGGCGTTCGGGCGCAGGCGGTGGACCGGGACGGCGCCCTGGCCGACGACTTCCGCATCAGCGAGACGCAGAACGCGATCCACGTGCTCAACGCCCCCTCGCCCGGAGCGACAGCTTCGCTGTCCATCGCGAAGGGCATCGTCGACATGGCAGCGAACTCGTTCGAGCTCTCGGCGTGAGGACGCGCCACAGGTCGCGAGCGCGGGCAGGGGCGTACGCCGTCGTAGGGCGTCGTCGACAGGCTGCGTGGTGCTAACAGATAGACCTGACAGGCGTTTCCAAGCGTAGGCCCCATAGCAGGCCGATGCAGGCACGTTCCGGCCATGCGAGAGAAGGAGGACGGGTGATCACAAAGAGCATAGCGATTGCCGGACTTGTGGCGCTGCTTGCCGCCTTCTCAGCGTGCGGCGGCGGAGGTGAAGAGGCGGCATCCACCGCCTCGACAGCAGCCACACCCGCCGCAGCGGCCCCCACTCCGACTGAGGCGGCCCCTGCGACGCAGACCCCCGCCACCCCCACTCCCGCACCCACGGCGGCCGCTCCCACGCCTCCCCCCGCGCCGACCGCTCCCGCGGCCTCCACTCCTGAGTACGACGAGGACAGGGAAATCGGCGATGTGGAGGGCGTCACCTTCGTTGTCGCCGAGGGGTCCGAGGTGACATTCACGGTGGAGGAGCAGCTCACGCGCCTGCCGCTGCCCATCGAGGCCGTGATGCGGACCACGGCCGTGTCCGGCGAGTTCCAAGTGGACGGCAGTCCCGTCACCATCACCGTCGACCTCCACAGCCTTCGTAGCGACCAGGACCGGAGAGACCAGTACGTTCGCCAGCGGATGTTCCCGGACCACCCGACGGCGACCTTCACCGTGGACGGCGACCGCGCCTTCCCCGAGGGCTTCACCAACGGCGAGGAGGTGATGACCCAGGTCGAGGGGACGCTGAGCATCCGCGGCATGGAGTTCCCGCTGACCTTCGACATCACAGCCCGGGACGACGGGCACGTGGTCCACCTGCTGGGTGAGACGACGTTCACCTGGGCCGATTTGGGCATGGACGAGCCGAGGGCCGGGATTGTGGTGTGGGTGGCGGAGGAGGTGAGGGTGAACGTGCTGCTGGCCCTCAAGCCGCTCCGGACGTCGTAGCGGGGATGGAGACCGCGACAGTCCGAGCGGGCCTGGCATCCGGCGCTCTGGCGGCGGTGGCGGCCGCGCTGATCCAGCTTCCGCTGCACTCCCCCGCGGACGTCCTCTTCAACGCCGGCACGGTGACGCTGGGCGCCCTAGCGACGGGCGGGCTTGCCGGCATCCTCCTGGACCGGGTCCAGCGACGCCCAGGGGGACTCCGCCTCTTCTACGGGGCCTGGGCCGGGGCCTTCGCGGCGCTAGTGCTGGTCGCGGTGATTGGAGAGAGCCAGCTCGACCGCACCGTCTCCTACGTTGTGCCGCTGGGGGCCATCGTGCTGGGGACGACCGGGGCACTCACGCCGTGGCTCGCGGGGTCGGGGAGCGTGCGGAGCTGGCGGCTCGTCCTGGCAGTCGTAGTCGTGGCGATGGCCGTCGGCGTGGGGCTGGCGGGGGAGGGAGACCAGGCCAGCGGCACGCTGGAGCTGCCGCCCCGGGAGGCCAGCCGATAGGGGGACATTCGTCCGTGCATGACGCTCGTGAGGGGCGCAGCATCGGCGTGCGGGCGGTCGCCTGTGCGGTCGCCATCGTCTTCGCCGCACTCGTGCTCTCAGGCTGCGCCCCCTCCGGCGAGGAGGTCTACGCTGCGGACTGCGCCGCGTGCCATGGCCCTGGCGGCGAGGGACAGCCGGAGTGGCACGTGGTGAAGGCGGACGGGACGCTGCCTGCGCCGCCGCTGAACGGCGACGGGCATACCTGGCACCATGCGGGCGGCGAGCTGTACCGCGTGGTCAGCGAGGGAGGGCAGATCCTGGAGGACCCGGGGCTGGATTTCAAGAGCGCCATGCCGGCATTCGGCGAGCAGCTCAGCCACTCGGAGATCGTGGCGGTGCTCACGTACCTCAAGAGCCTGTGGGGGGACAAGACAAGCAGGGGGCTGTCCATCCGGGAGTCGCAGTCGCTGGTCAGCGAAAAGGACCCCTTCCCGAGGGAGTAGGGGGGGGCCTGCCGCGGAGAGTGGCAGCGCGGCCCATCGGTCCTTCGTGGGCCCGCTCGTACGGTTCGTCAGCAGGAAGGCCTGATTGAGATGCAGCTCTAGTCGCCAATTGGTCGCATCGCTCATTCTCAGGATGGCCAGAGTGGCCCTTGACCCAATGGCACTTCACTTCATGGCTGGCGCAGAGCTCAAGCAATCGTTCCCACAGATCAGGATTGATGGCTCGCTCATTCTTGTTCCGCATCCATCCATTCGCGCGCCACCTCTTCGCCCAGCCTTTTGCAATGGCATCCACAACGTACCTAGAGTCACTGAAGACGGAGATTTTGCATCGTTCCTTCAGAGCTTCCAGCCCTTTGATCACCGACATGAGCTCCATCCGGTTGTTCGTTGTCCGCTTGTACCCTCCGGAAATCTCCTTCCGCTGGGTGCCGTAAACGAGCACGACTCCATAGCCGCCCGGCCCCGGGTTGCCGGTGCAAGCGCCGTCTGTGTAGAGGCTGACTTCCTTCAACACGAGAGCGTTATGGTGCTGGTCACGCAGGCTACCCTCCCCATACAAGCACTATAACGAGGCCTCTCTCGGGGGCGCAACGGAGGGTGGCAGTTGCGCGGGGCGCTGCCTTGCAGGGCGGTTGGGGGCGGCGTAGACTCTGCGGCAGACCATCCTCGCCTGGGGAAGCCGCCTCGCGATGCCATTCTCCGCCAAGACGGGCCTCCGCCTGCTGCTGTTCTTCGTCGGGTTCACGCTGGTGTGGGCCGGGGCGGCGGTGCGGGGGCAGGATGATTTGACCACGGGCACACGGCTCTATATTGCGGGTGGCACACTCATCGTGGTGGACCTGCTCTGGCTCCTGGTGTCGGCGGTGCGAGGGCGCTGGGAACGGTCGGGAACGCCGTAGTGTGTCGCCCTTCGACAAGCTCAGGGTGACCGTGTAGGCGGCTAGGGGGCGTCCGCGCTGCCCTTCACCACCACGGGCAGGCCAGCGACCATGAAGTAGACGTCGTCGGCCTGGGCGGCGAAGAGCTGGTTCACGCGGCCCAGGGCGTCCTCGAAGGCGCGGCCCAGGGGCGTGGGCGGGATGACGCCGAGGCCGGTCTCGTTGCTGACGACCACCCACGCGGCGTCGCTGCGGGCCTGGAGGGCGAGGAGCGCCTGGGCGCCCGCGACGGCGTCGTCGCGGGCGGTCCACGGGTCGTCCGCCCGCAGCAGGAGGTTGCTAACCCACAGCGTGAGACAGTCGAGGAGGACTGTGTCGTAGCGGTGCAGCACCGGTGCGAGGACGGCCGAGAGGTCGAGGGGCTCTTCGAGCGTGTCCCAGTCCTTCGGGCGACTCTCGCGATGGGCGCTGATGCGCTCGGCCATTTCCCGGTCGCCCGCCTCGGCGGTGGCGACGACGAGGACGCTGCGGCCGTCGGCGGCGAGCCGCTGCGCGTAGCTGCTCTTCCCGGCGCGTACGCCGCCCAGGACCAGGGTCAGCCTCTTTCGCACGTCGCCGCCGCCTACCATAGCGGCGCCTCGAAGAGGCTGCGGAGCGGGGACAGCAGTGCAATCGCCAGCAACAGCACCGTAACTTCGGCAATCTCGTTCACAGCGCCGTAGGCGTCGCCGGTCATTCCGCCCAGCAGCCGTGTGACCCACCAGCCCACGCCAAGGGCAACGGCGATGGCCGCGCCGAGCAGGAGCAGTCCGGCGAGGCCCAGGAGCAGCGCGCCCGCCGCGGCGGCGGTGGCGAGTCCGAACACCACCTGCCGCCAGTGTGCGCCGGCCTGAAACGCCGTGCCGGCCCCGCTCTCCCGGACGTAGGTGAAGGCGGCCATGGTGGTGACCATGCCGAAGCGGGAGAGGCTGGGGAACAGGGCGAGCAGGGCGGCCCGGACCTCGTTGGGGACGCCGGTGAGCAGCGACCACTTCAGCAGCAGCAACGCAGCGCCGCCGGCCACGGCGAACGCGCCGACGTGGGGGTCCCGGAGGACCTGCAGCCGCCGCTCGGGGGTGTGTGCGCCCAGGAGGCCGTCGCAGCAGTCCAGGAACCCCTCCGTGTGTATCGCCCGGGTCAGTATCAGCAGCGCCGCGACGAGGAGCGCGCCGACGACGTAGGGCGGCAGGACCTGGCCCGCCGCGAAGTCGAGGCCTGCGAGGACGCCGCCGATGCCCAGGCCGACGAGGGGGAAGTAGGCCCGCGCCGGCCCCATCCGCGCCACTGCACCCGGCGAGACGGGAAGCACGGTGAGGAACCCGATGGCCAGCACCGCGCCGGTGCCTTCGCCCAGCCGCATGTCGAGGTCGAGGAGGGGCCGCAACCTCAGGTGCGACAGGACGGCCCGGTGCCCGGCCTCCGCCGAGACGTGGGCGGCGACGAGGTAGTCCCGCACCGTGGGGCACAGGCTGTGGGCGACGAGGGCCGCCGCGCCGGAGATGAAGCCGTCGAGGACGACGACGCGGTGGGCAAGGGCGCCGCCCAGAACGACGCCGGCCAGCACGCCGATCTCGAAACCGCCGACCCTGGCCAGCACGTCGAGGCCGTCGGCCGGGTCGGGGCGGTTCACGGCCAGCGCGCGCTCGACAACGGCGACCTTGTGCTCCAGATCCCGTTCGTTGCGTCCCGTGCCGCGGCCCGTGGTCTCTTTGGGCGGTCTGCCGGTCAGGGCGACGGCTACGGCGCTCGACGCCGTGGTGTTGCCGATGCCCATGTCGCCGGTGCCTATGAGGTCAGCGCCGCTCTCGGCGGCCTCCAGGGCGAGCGCGACGCCTGCGGTCACGCACGCCTCGGCCTGCCCTCGCGTCATGGCCGGGCCCTGCGTTATGTCGGCTGTGCCGCGCCCCGCACCCACCACTCGGAGGTCGGGGTGGTCGGGGAGCTGCGCGGCCACGCCTGCGTCGACGACGACCAGGCCGACGCCCGCCATCCTCGCCATGACGCTGATTGCGGCGCCGCCCGCGAGGATGTTCCGCACCATCTGCGCCGTGACCTCCTGGGGGTAGGCGGTGACGCCCTGGGCCACTACCCCGTGGTCTCCGGCGGCAACGACGACCGTCTTACCGCGCAGTCTGGGCCGTGCGGTCCCGAATACTCCCGCCAGCTGGACGGACAACTCTTCCAACCGGCCCAGGCTGCCCGGCGGCTTCGTGAGACGTCCCTGCCGACGCGCGGCTGCGTTCGATGCCTCGCGGTCAGCGCGGGCAATGCGGCGGACCACGTCCTCAACGCTGTGCGGGGTGAGGGGCGGTCGCTGCGACATCGAGCCTCCTGACGGGCCGCCGTGGCTAGAACTCAATGCCCGGCTGGGCCCTGATGCCGCTGTCCTCGAAGAGACGCTTGATCATGTCCGACGCCGGCTCGTCCGCCGGGCCGATGAGGCTAACGGCTAGCGAGCCGGTCACCGGGTCTCGGTGGATGGCAGCCCTCACGCCGAAGGCGGACTCCATGGTCTCAGGCGATAGGACCTGCTCGGGCGGCCCCTCTGCGAGCACTCGCCCGCCGCTGAGCAGCACCAGTCGATCGCAGTAGCGCGCCGCCATGTTGAGATCGTGGATGGCCGCGATGGCCGTCAGACCATCGTCCACCAGCCGCCGCACCACGTTCAGCACCTTGAGCTGGTGCAGGACGTCCAGGTTCGTCGTTGGCTCATCCAGCAGGAGGACGCGGGGCTGCTGGGTCAAGGCGCGGGCAATGAACACCCGCTGACGTTCGCCCCCGGACAGGGTGTCGAGCGTTCTGTCGGCGAACTGCTCCGTCTCCGTGAGCCGCATGGCGTCCCGGGCGATGCGGTTGTCCTCCCTGCCCTCGATCTGGAAGCGCCCGAGGTGGGGGTACCGGCCCATGAGCACGAGCTCGATGACGTTGAAGCCGTGCGTGTAGGGCGCAATCTGCGGGACGAGGGCGACGCTCGCGGCGAGCGCCCTGGACGACTGGTGTTCGACGTCCACGCCGTCAAACCGGACGACGCCCTCCTGGCAGCGGAGGATGCCGGACAAGGCCCGGAGGAGCGTAGTCTTGCCTGCGCCGTTGGGGCCTACAAGGCCAACGAGCTGACCCCGGTCGGCGTGCAGGCTCACGCCCTGCAGCAGCCTCTTGTCATCCACCTCGTAGGTGAGGCCCTGCGCGCTGATCGTGGGGGGTCTGTTACCGTTCATCGCTCCGTCACTCCGCCAGGCTGAAGGCTTCGGGGGCCGGGTCGGGGAAGGCGTCCGGCCAGAGCAGTCGGGCCAAGTGCTCAGCGCCTCGGATGTTCCAGTAGGAGAGGGTGGTGTAGTACCTGCTTTCGACGACGTGGACCCGCCCGTTCATAATCGCCGGGACCTCGGCCAGAGCCTCGTTGTCGAGCAGGCTCTGGCGGAACTCCTCTGCGCCGAAGGCCACCGGCTGCGGGATGACTATCACATCAGGGGCCATGGCGATGACCCCTTCCAGGCTGGTGATCTGGTTGCTGTCGACGCCTGCGTCCGCGGCGGCGTTGATTCCGCCGGCTGCCACGATGACGCCGCCCTCGGTTGAGCCGCCGCCCGCGACCCATAGCTGGTCCGAGTAGCTGGTGACCGCAAGCACCCGAGGTGGAGGCTCCTGCTTCTGGGTCACCGACACAATGGCGTCGTACCGGTCGCTCACCTCCGCCGCGAACTCAAGGGCGCGCTCCTCCTCGCCGAAGATGTAGCCCATGAGCAGAATGCCGTTTATTCGCGCCTCCGGGTCATGCTTGAGCTCCGTCTGGATGACGGGAATGCCGGTCGTCGCCAGGACTGCGATGGCCTCCGCCGGGAAGAATGGGCTGGTGACGACAACGTCCGGCGCCTGGGCGATGATGGTCTCCGGGTCCCGGGTGACCTCCGGCTTGTCCTGCAGCAGTGGGGCGATGTTCGAGAAGGTGGTGTCCTTGGAGACGGCGCCAACGCCCACAAGGCGCTCCACAGGCACGAGCGCAACGGTCATTTCGTCATGTCCTATGGAGGCGGTGACGATGCGCTGCGGCTTGGACGGGATGCTCACCAAGCCGTTCAGCCCCTCCACCTGGCGGGGCCAGCCGAAGTTGGTGGGGTCCACAATGCCACGCACGTCTTCGAACGCGCTCGCCAGGGGCTCCGGGGTCGCCGTGGGAGCGGCGGTGGGGGCAATCGTGGGCGCCGCGGTGGGCGCGGGCGCTACAGTCGGAGCGACGGCGGGCGCAGCAGTCGCTGCGGTGGGGACGGCGGTGGGCGCAGCGGCCGGCGTGTCGGGGTCCGACGAACAGGCCGCTAACGCCAGCCCAAGAAGGACTGCCAGAGCAATGGCGAGGGGACGAAGGTGTGAAATGGACACGCTGACTCCTTTCAGTGCTGCGGTCTCACAGTGAGTAGGCCTGACGTTTGTTCCTTATGAGCAGAAGGATGAAGAAAGGACCACCGACGAGGGCGGTGAGGATGCCGACCCGAAACTCGGCGGGCTGGATGATGGTCCTCGCGACGGTGTCGGCGGCGATGACGAGGACCGCGCCCCCCAAGGCGCTCATTGGGATGAGCACCCGATGGTCAGGCCCAAGCATCAGCCGAAGGACGTGGGGCATGACCAGACCCACGAAAGCGATGATGCCGCTCACTGCCACCGAGGCGCCGGTGGCCAGCGCCGCGGCCGCCAGCAGGATGATGCGCGCCAGACCCACCCGGACACCCATGGACCGCGCCTCGTCATCGCCGAGCATCATGAGGTTCAGGTCGCGGGCCATCAGCATCATCACGGCCGCGCCGCCGGCAATGAGGGGCGTGGCTATCTGGACGTGCTCCCAGGATCGGGAGTCCAGCCCTCCCGCCAGCCAGAACAGGACTCCTCGGAGCGCCGCGTTGTCGGGCAGGGTGATGATGATTGCGGAGATGACCGCGCCGAGGAAGGCGTTGACGGCAACGCCCGCAAGGAGGAGCGTGGCCATGGAGAAGCGGCCGCCCACGGCGGCGATGCCGTAGACCAGCAGGGAGGAAGCCAGCGCACCCGCAAAGGCAAAGGTCGGCAAGGCGAGGAAGAAGAGGCCGGTCAGCCCCATGGCGATTGCCACGACCGCGCCCAGCGCGCCGCCGGCCGAGACGCCAATGATCCCGGGATCGGCCATGGGGTTGCGGAACAGGCCCTGTAGGGTGGCTCCGGCGACGCCCAGAGCAGCGCCCACGGACGCTCCCACGATGATCCTGGGCAGCCTGATCTGCTCGATGACCAGCTGCTCGGTGCGCCCAAAACTACCGACGTCGAACCCGAAGAAGGCCAGGACGATGGAAGCGACGCGGCCAACCGGGATGTTGACGGGGCCGACGCTGAGGGAGGTCAGGGCCACGGCCAGGATGAGGAGAGTAAGGACGGAGGCGCCCACCGCGAGGCGAGCGGTCACGCCCGATTGGCGATAGCTCCCAAGGGAGCGCAGCCCCACGACACCCAACAAAAAAGACCTCCGACGGCTCTCCGCGGGAGGTCATTCCTTGGCTCTGCCCGGGACTGCTACCCGAGAACCGAGGGACCCTCTCTGGTGCGGAGAGTAGTCACCCTCCGTTCAGGCAGGTCTCCTGGCTCGCGGGTGGATTTCCCCTGCCGGGCCCTTCCCATCAGCTCGCTGACAGTGGGCTCCGGCTCCAAAACCCCGCTCACAGTGGCGCTACCGCGGCGGAATCTCACCGCCTTCCCTATTCTCCCTGGGTGGGCACCTGAACGGACAGCTCTATATTTGCGGCGGAGACTACCATGCCGTCGGCAGGCTGTCAACGACGCAGCGACGGACGGCGGCTACGCCCGCGCAACGGTTGCGCGCTAACAGGGCGTGGCTATACTAGGTGCGATGGCGCAGCCTATATTCAGCGGCGGGCATCCGTGAACGCCGGTAGGAGTTGCCTTGACTGAGTGGTTGGCCCGGTTCAGCACGCGAAAGCCTTGGGCAACCATCGGGATATGGCTCGTACTGGTCCTGGTTGCTCTCGTCATCACCGGCCAGCTGCTTCCCACTGCCACCACCACAGAGCTGCGCTTGATTGCAAGGTTTGGCGAGATCGAGTCGGTTACAGCCAACGAACTGCTGGAAGGCAGCCCCATCAAGCCTCCGCCCGCTGAGATCGTCATCGTCCAGTCAGAAACGCTGACGGTGGACGACACTGCGTTTCGGGCGAAAGTCGAAGAGGTCACGAGTGAACTCCGCGCACTAGGCCCGAACATTGTGAAGGGCGGAGTGAACTACTACGACGTGTATGACAGCGCTCCGTTGGATTCTCTCGCACTGGTTTCGACAGATCGTAGAAGCGCCATAGTGGCCCTCCAGCTTACCGGCTCGATCGGGGAGGCGCTCGAGAACGTGGAGGAAGTCATCCACGTCGTTCAGGAGGCGGACGACCGGGACGGTTTCCGCGTGCTGATCGTGGGCGATGCGAGCAGCCGGTACGAGCAGGCGGAACTGTCGGCGATGGACCTGGAGCAGGGTGAGCGAATCGGCATTCCCGTCGCGCTCCTCATCCTGTTGGTGCTCTTCGGCGCGGTGGTGGCTGCATTGATACCGATAGGCCTGGCCATCGTTTCGATCCTGATCACGCTGGCGATCGTGGCAGTCATAGGCAACATCTTCGGAGAGCTGGTCTTCTTCGTGTTGCTGTGGATAACGATGATCGGTCTTGCGGTGGGAATAGACTACTGCCTCTTCGTGGTGTCCCGCTTCCGCGAGGAGCTGGCGCGGGGGTTGAGCACGCAGGAGGCAGTCATCAAAGCAGGGGCGACAGCCAGCCGTACGGTGTTCTTCAGCGGCATGACAGTGGTTATTGCGCTCTTCGGCGTGTTCATCGTTCCGAACACGTTGTTCTTCGCAACGGCCCTCGGTGCAATCGCGGTGGTCCTTGTTTCGGTTACAGCGACGCTCACGCTGCTGCCTGCCGTACTGATGGTGCTTGGGCCGCGTGTAGACCGCTTCCGGCTTCCATTCCTTCGAAGAGCAACAGCCGGAGCTTCCGCGAGGCAGAGCGAAGGTTACTGGGAGCTCATCACGCGGAAGACGATGCGGTACCCTGTGCTCAGCATCCTCGTGGTTGGCGGGCTGATGGTGTGGGCTTCGGTGTACTACTTCGACATCAACACCGGCTTCAACAGCGTCGAGACGTTCCCGGAGGACTCGCATACCCGTGAGGCTTTCGCCGCACTGGAAGAGAATTTCCTCCTCGGGTACGGTTCTGCCAACCCTGCCAGGGTTGTTATCGATGGAGACATCAGCGATCCGGCGGGGGCTAGAGCCCTCCAGGAGTTCAATCAGTCCATAGCCAACGACCCGGCGCTGGTTGCCCTTCCGCCGGTTACTCATGGCAACCTAACTGTCGTCTCTGTGCCAATACCCGGCGCCCCGAGCGGCGAGGACGCCTTCAACCTGATAAGCCGGCTACGAAACGACTACGTTCCCGCAGCGTTCTCCAGCGTTCCGGTAGAAGTGTACGTGGGTGGCATCTCGGCTGACTACATGGACTTCAACGAGGGGCTCACGACCTATCTCCCCATCATCTTCGCGTTCATTCTTGGCGTCAGTTTTGTCCTGCTGCTGATCGTCTTCCGCTCCATCATCATCCCCATCAAGGCGATCATCATGAACCTGCTGTCGGTCGGCGCCGCCTACGGGCTGATGGTGCTCGTCTTCCAGAAGGGGATCGGCGCGGACATCTTCGGGTTCCAGCAGGTCGAGACGATAGAGGCGTGGCTGCCCCTGGTGCTCTTTGCCATTCTCTTCGGGCTGTCGATGGACTACCACGTCTTCATGCTCAGCCGCATCCGTGAGCGTTACGACCAGACGCACGACAATGCGGAGTCCGTGGCATACGGTCTCCGCTCCACCTCCAGCCTTATCACCGGCGCCGCTCTCATCATGGTGGCGGTGTTCAGCGGGTTCGCCTCAGGCGATATGGTTATAAACCAACAGGCGGGGTTCGGGCTTGCTGTGGCCGTGTTGCTGGACGCAACCCTGGTACGCAGCATCCTTGTCCCTGCCAGCATGCAGCTGCTCGGCGCGCGGAACTGGTACCTGCCGTCGTGGCTGAACTGGCTTCCGGACCTGCGAGTAGAGCCGCAAGAGCAAACCTGACGCAAGGGGGCGGAGGGCAATGAGCGTAAGTGCACTGAGCATACCCACCGACTACACACTGGGCTATGAAAAGGCCCGCGCGGTCGCGCCCGACATCGCGGCCAACTACATTGCGCACACACACATTGGAGACTCGCTGGGCGAAGCGATGATGGAAGACCTCACGGAGTTTAGTCCCCAAGAGTCAGGGCGACTCATCCAAGCAGCAATGAATCAGGAGGGTGAGGAGGCGCTGAAGAACGCGCCAGCCTCGCTGCGAGAATTCTTCAGGGACGCGGAAACTCCGCCGGAATGGCTCGACTATACAGCATTTGCTCCAGGCGTCCGCATGTTTCACAGAAACTCGCAGGTCGTCTTGGCAGCATTCGTCGCGGGCGTCCTGATAGAAGGATTCACAACGAACATAGCAAAGTCCTTCTTCATCACCGGGCGAGTGCGTGACCAGGGTATCAGGCGTTTGGGACTGGGACACTGCGGCCTGGGGTGAGCCGATCAGCGCGGCGCACTTGGGTTACGCCATTTCCGCTTTCTCGGCAAGGCTGCTGAAGCACACGAAAACTCTGGGCGCCCAGTACAATGACGAGGAGTACACGAGCTTCATGGCAGTTTGGCGCTACTCCGGTCACTTGATGGGCATTCCTGAGACCATCCTGTTCCGCGATGCCGATGAAGCCCTGAAACTGTATGATATCGGCCTCATGTGCGAGCCCGATGCTCCGCTGGAATCGGTGGTGATGGCGCACTCCCTGGTCAACTCGGCCCCGTTGATTGCCGGGATGGTCGATCCGAGCGACCGTCGAAGCTTAGCGAGGTATGTATACCGTGTTTCCCGAGGGCTCATCGGAAGAGAAGCTGCCGAGTCACTGATGTATCCACCGCTTTCCCAATTTGGAGCTGTCTGGTGGTTCAGGATGCAACATCGTTATGGCAATGTCCTGGGCAAGCTGTTGCCGGGGAGTCGCGAGGACAGCAACTTTGCCAGATTCACGGGCCTGCTCGACGCCTCGCTGTTCGACGAAGAGGGAATCCGCTACACGTTGCCAGACCACGTCTACGCAGAAGAGTCCGCCAAGTGGTAGGACCAGTGAACGGAAGCGGCCCAGCTGGGGCAGTCCCCCTCGTCTGATTAGGTGCGGCAGCGAGCACTCCAACATTCGGGCCATTCGCATCGGGGCAGACGATCATCAGCCAGCAGGTGGGGTTCGGCCTGTCCGTGGCCATCCTGCTGGACGCCACGCTGGTGCGATCGGTGCTGGTGCCGGCCAGCATGGAGTTCCTGGGCAAACGGAACTGGTACCTGCCATCCTGGCTGCGCTGGCTGCCGGACCTGCGGGTGGAAGCGGAGGAAGACGAGCCCCACGCCGCCGCCGCTTCATCCCAACTCCCTCCCGTCGAGGGAAGAAGGACCGGATCGGTCCTAGCCGATGAGCCTGGGCCCGTAGAGCTTCACGGCGTTGTCCCAGAGGACCTTCTTCTTGGCCTCCTCCGAGATGGGGTGCGCATCGAAGTCCGGCAGCGCCGTCTCGGGGTTCGGGGCGTCCGGGTGGGGGTAGTCCGTGTTCCACACGATGTGCTCCCCGCCATTCGTCGCATGCACCGCGTACTGCAACGCCCGCTCGTCTCCGTCGCAGGCCACGTAGATCTGGCGGTAGTAGTACTCCGTCGGCGTCATGGACAGTGGGTCGGCGTTGAAGAACATGCTGTTGCGCCCGTGGGCGTGGTCGTCCATGCGGCCGAGCCAGAAGGGCAGCCACCCGGCGTTGGACTCGAGGACGGCTAGGCGGAGCGTTGGGAAGCGCTCCAGGATGCCGGCGAAGATGAAGTGGCCCATGGTGGTCATGTTGTCCAGCGGGAAGCCCAGGGCGTGGTCCAGCCCCGCCAGAGCTCCCGGTATGCCGTGGTCGTGCCCCAGGCCCTGGAAGGGCTGATTGCGACGGTGGCGGTACTCACCGTGGGCGGAGATGGGAAAGTCCAGGTCCACCGCCAGCTGCCACAGCGCATCGTACTCCGGGTCGTGAATCCACTTGCCTTCCGGCAGCAGCGGGTTCCGGACCGAGACCGCCCCAAGCTCTTCCACCGATCGGCGCGCCTCCGTCACGATGTCCTCGATGTTGGCGCCCGGCAGGACCGCGGTGAACTTGAGCCGCTTGGGGTCTTCCGAGCAGTAGTCCCGACACCAGTTGTGATACGCCCGGGACATGGCGGCGCCAATGCCCGCGTCCTTCAACGCCGCTCGCATGACGAAGTTGCCGTTGTTGCCCGTGGGCAGGCACACCTGGATGTCCCAGCCGAACTTGTCCATGTCCTGCAGGCGGATATTGGGCCCCCACCACTGGCGAAAGGCCTCACCGTACTTCTCCTCCAAGCCCGCCCAGATGTGCGGTGACGGAGGTTCTGAAAGCTTGCCCTTGGGCAGCACCACGCCATCCGGCTCATAGACCATGTTGATGCCGTCCATGAAGGCGACCTTGGGGACCCTGTCCTGGTACGCGGGCTCGACGTAGCGCTCCCAGAGGTACTCCGGCTCGTGCATGTGTGCGTCAGCGTCAATGACCTTCATGCCCTTCCACATGGCTCCTCCTCCTGCGACGAAGACATACCCTGATCCTGCTTCCTGCCTGTGCCTGTAATACCCCGCCACGAGGGCGTTGTCAAGGGCAGGTAGCGATGCGCTCCGCGAGCACCGCGCGGCGCAAGGAGGCTTGTCGTGCGAGGATGATCTGAGACGCCCCGCGCCAACTAGACGTTGCAACGCGAGGGCGGCATAATGGGCGCCAAATCCCAACGAGGTTGATGCCTGTGTTTATGAGTCGCAGACGCACCACCGTTGTGGCAGTCGCAGCGTTTCTAACAGCCGGGTTCCTCCTTGCTCGGCCGTCCATCGCCTACGCTCAGGGGGTCGGCGAGGAGACGCAGTTCGTCCTCAACACCTTTGCGTTTCTCGTCTGGGGCGTCCTGATCATGTGGATGTGCGCCGGGTTTACGATGCTGGAGTCCGGCTCGGTCCGCACCAAGAACGCCTCCATGATCTGCCTGAAGAACATCGGGCTCTACTCCATTGCCGGGCTCGCCTACTTCTTCTTCGGCTACACCATCATGTACGGCGACAGCCTTGGGGGCGTCATCGGCAAGCCGGGGTTCATGCACGGGTCTTCGACCGATGAGCTGGCCCTGGTGGAGGGCGTGACGAGCGCGGCGGCCGGCGTGGTGGAGCTGGGACGCTCCACGATGTCCGACTGGTTCTTCCAGATGGTCTTCGTCGCGACGACCGCCTCCATCGTGTCCGGCGCCATCGCCGAGCGCGTCAAGCTCTGGGTGTTCTTTTTGTTCACGTTGGCGCTGACGGCGATTATCTACCCCGTGGTAGGCGCGTGGACATGGGCCGACGGCGGCTGGCTGAAGGAGCTGGGGTTCCAGGACTTTGCCGGCTCCACCATTGTCCACAGCACCGGAGGCTGGGCAGCGCTGGCGGGCCTGGTGGTGGTTGGGCCCAGGCTGGGCAAGTACCGGCGCGACGGCAGCGTGCGGCCAACGCCTCCATCCAACGTGCTGGTGGTGACGCTAGGCGTGTTCATCCTGTGGATGGGCTGGTTCGGCTTCAACGGCGGCTCGCAGCTGGCCCTTGGGAGCGCCTTCGACGCCGTGGCCATGAGCCACGTGCTGGTGAACACCAACCTGGCAGCGGCGGCAGGCGTCATGACCGCCCTGGCCGTCTCCCGGCCCATCCTTGGACGCATGGACCTCTTCGCCGGTCTGAATGGCGCCATAGCCGGACTGGTCGCCATCACCGCTGGCCCCGACATCGTCGATCACTACTGGGCGGTCATCATCGGCGCCATCGGCGGTCTTGTCTGCACGGCCGGGCTCAGGCTCCTAGAACGGGTCAAGGTGGACGACGTCGTCGGCGCCGTTCCCGCTCACCTCTTCGCCGGCATCTGGGGGACGCTGGCAGTCTGCATCGCCGCGGGCGGTCAGTTCCACATCCAGCTGCTGGGCGTAGTGTCCGTTGGGGCCTTCGTGTTCGGGACAGCTTGGCTGCTCTGGTGGGGCCTGGACAGGATGCTGGGCACGCGGGTGCCGCCGGACGTGGAGCGCCTGGGTCAGGACGTCACGGAGCTGAAACTCGAGGCGTACCCCGAGTTCGTGCTGATGCCGGAAGAGTTCGACGACGAGGACTAGCCGGCACGCCCGAGAGGCTCACGAGCGGAACAAGCCGCGGCTAGGTCAGGCTGAACGGCGGATACCGGTCGGTCCATCCGATGAGCCACGCGTTGGTCCGGTAGGACCAGCGTTGGATGCCGACCACCAGATCGAATAGCCCACGGGGATACCTGCCGGTTATCAGCACAGCCCAGTAGCCGATGTAGACAACCGCGAGGGAAACCATGCCCAGTAGGGACAGGATAATCATGTGGGGGAGCAGCAGAAGACCCTTGATGAAAACCACTCCCAGCAGGGCCAGCAGCCGAGACGGGGCATCCGGATAGTCCACGCCGAGCCTGACAGGGTATTCTTCCGTCCCTAGAGAGAAGGGGGGATATCTGTCGGTCACACCGTTCATCCACGAGTCCGTTCTTGTGGACCATCGCTGGACGCCAACGGTGAAGGCGAACAGTCCTCGAGGATAGCTGCCCGTTACGAGCACCACCACGTACGCCACGTAGAAGGCGACGAAGGAGAGAATAGCCAGAACGAGCAGACAGAGGATGTGCGGGAGGAGCAGCAGTCCCTTGAGCCAGAAGAGGGCCCCCAATAGCGCCAGCAACCTGGACGGGGACTCCGGATATTCAGCATCGAACCGCACAGGGTAATCGCCCACTGTGGTCCCTCCTTGCTCATCGTCGCCCCGCTGGAAACGCCCGTTCCGGGGAAGCGCACGATTAGACAGGCGCGGCGTTCGCTCCCGGCTGTCGCGCATTGTACCGGTGAAAGTCTACCACCGAACAGTTGCGCCGCGGCGCGCACAGGGATAGAATACCCGCGTTTGCAAGGCACGACGCCTCGCACGCGAGAGCGCCGCGTAAGCGGAATGGAAGGATGAAGGAGTTGGGAATGAAGCAACTCCAGTGGGTCCTGATGACGGTCTTCTTGGCGATCAGCGCATTGGCGCTGGTCGGCTGTGGGGACGATGGCGAGGAGAGCGAGACGAGTTCTCGACTTGACACCGTGAAGGAGCGGGGCACGGTCATCTGCGCCAGCCGGAACGACGTTCCCGGCTACGGCTCCCTGGACGCGAACGGCAACAACGTCGGGTTCGACATTGATCTGTGCCGCGCCCTCGCGGCCGCTGTCCTGGGCAACCCCAACTCCATCGAGATCCGCCTCATCAGTGCTGCCGAGCGGGGACCGACCGTCCAGTCCGGCGAGGTGGACATGCTGGTCCGCACGGTCACCTGGACCACCTCCAGGGACGCCCAGTGGGGCAACTACGCCCAGACCATGTTCTATGACGGTCAGGGCTTCATGGTGCGGAAGGACCTGGGGATCACCAGCGCCCTGGAACTGCAAGACGCCAGCGTCTGCGTGACCCAGGGCACTACGACGGAGCTGAACCTGCAGGACTTCTCGAACCAGAACAACCTGAACATCGCCCCGCTGACCTTTGAGGACACCGACGCGGTGGTTGCCGCCTATGAGAGCGGGCAGTGCGACGCCTTCACCAACGACCGATCCCAGCTTGCAGCGCTCGGCACCGCACTGCAGAACCGCGACGACCACGCGATCCTGCCTGAAACCATCTCCGAGGAGCCCCTGGGCCCCGTGGTGCCTCATGGCGACGACCAGTGGTTCGACATCGTCAAGACGGTGATGGGCATCCTGATCTACTCCGAGGCGTACAGCGTGGGCCAGGCCAATGTGCCGACGTCACTGACCGGCGACACAAAGGTGGACCGGCTCTTCGGTCTTGAAGGCTTTGAGGGCGCCTTTGGCCAGGAGACTTTGGGCCTGAGTGACACCGTTGCGCAGGACGTAATCAGGGGCGTGGGCAACTACGGCGAGATCTACAACCGCAACCTGGGCCCGGGCGGAATCAACCTGCCGCGAGAGAACGGCCGAAACGCCCTCTGGGATTCCGCAACCTGCACGGACTGCCCCAAGGGCGGCCAGATCTATTCGGCGCCCCTGCGGTAACGCCCCGCTAACACTGAAGCTACAAAAGGGAACGGCCGGCTCGGAAGCTGGCCGTTCCCTTTTGTATGTCGGAACGTGCGCACAATAGGGCCTCCTGCCTGCGGGCACACTGCACGTGGATTAGTGATAGAATCTGGCCGCGCGCGGAGGCGAAGCCCAAGTAGCCATGTTCAGAACTCTGGCCAGCAACCTCACCTATCAGGGCATTCCGGTCTGGCGACACGTCCAGGTCCTTCAATGGACCTCGCAGATTGTGTCTGCCATTGTGGTGGTGGTCCTGGTCCTCTGGTTCTTCGCCAACATCGGAAGTGCCATCCAGGACCGGGACATCCCCTACGGCTTCGATTTCCTCACCCGCGCCTACCAGACGCCTATCGGCCAGCACTTCCTCCCCTACGAGTCCTCAGACACGTTTCGCTACGCTCTGGTTGTTGCAGCCGCCAACACCTTGATCGTCGCCGTCGTCGGCATCATCCTGGCGATCGCGCTGGGCATTGTTGTCGGCGTTGGCCGGCTGTCCCGCAACTGGCTAGTGGCGAGGATTGCCACGGTCTACGTCGAGTTCTTTCGCAACGTTCCCCTGCTGGTCCAGCTCTTCTTCTGGTTCTACATCTTTCTGGCCCTCCCGACGGTACGGGAGAGCTATGTCTTTGCCGATAGCATCTATGTAAACAACGGCGGAGTCTCACTGCCCTGGCCGACTGCGACCGGAGGAGGCGCAGGACTGTGGCTGGCACTGGCAGCCCTGGGAGCTGTGATGGGCGTCATCGTCCACCGCGGGCGCAGCCGCCGAGAGGCCGCGACAGGGCAAACTTCCTCGCCCCTGCTCTACGGCATCGGCGCGTTCGCGTTGGTGGCCCTCGTCGGGTGGGGTGTGACGTGGGTTGCCTTCGGCGATTCGCCCCTGAGCATATCGCAGCCCGCCCCGGAGGGGGCCTTCAGCCGCATTTCCGGCGGCTTCACCGCCAGCGCGGGCCTGCTGGCACTGTTGGTGGGCCTGGTCATCTATACCTCTTCCTTTATCGCCGAGATCGTGCGCGCCGGGATCCAGTCCGTGGGACGGGGCCAGACGGAGGCGGGTCACGCCCTTGGCCTCTCATCCATGAGCGTGCTGCGCCAAGTAACTTTTCCCCAAGCCCTGCGCGTCATCATCCCCCCCCTGATCAGTCAATGCCTCAATCTGACCAAGAACAGCAGCCTCGCAGGCGCCATCGGCTATTCCGACTTGACCAACGTTGCGAAGACCATGACGCAGACAGCTCCAGCGGTCTCCATCTTCATCATCATCATGGTGGTCTATCTTGCGATGAGCCTCACCTGGTCGCTCATTGGCAATCTCTACAACCGCCGCATCCGGTTCGAGGGCTAGACGATGGCAACTGAGCCCCACACGGCCCCCGCGCCCCTCCCACCGCCGCGCTCCGAGGTGGGCCTGGTAGGCTGGGCCTACGCCAACCTCTTCAGCTCCTGGCAGAACAGCCTGCTCACCCTCGCTACCGGGGCAGCTCTTGTGCTGGGGCTGTGGTTTGGCCTGCGGTGGGTCTTCCTGAGCGCCGACTGGACCATCATCTCCCGAATCGGGGGCTTCTTCTTCATCGGCCAGTACAACACCGACGGCGCCTGTCCGGGCAACGACTGTTTCTGGAGGCCGCAGGCAGCCCTGCTGATGGTCACCACGCTGCTTGGGATGGCCTGGATGGTCGCCGGAGGAGGCGTCGCCAAGCGAATCGCTCTCGCGGTCGCGATCGTTTCCGCAGCCCTCGCCTTCCTCCCTTACGACATGGAGCGGATGGGGCTGGACGTGCGACTGCTGCTTCTTGCCAACCCGCCGGCTTTGGCCTTGGGGTGGGCGCTGGCCCGCTACACGTCCCTGGGGACTGCACGCAACGTCGCCATCCTGGGGATCCTCGCCTTCCTACTCACACTTCTGCTGCTGAGAGGGCTGGAAGGGGTCCCGGGCTTGCAGCCCGTGGCCGTCACGGACTGGGGCGGCCTGATGCTCAATCTGCTGTTGGCTATCAGCGGCATCACCCTCAGCCTGCCCATCGGCATTGCGCTGGCGCTAGGACGCCGGAGCCACCTCCCGGTGGTAAAAGTCCTGTGCGTGGTGTTCATCGAGGTGTTCCGGGGCGTGCCGCTGATCACCCTGCTATTCATGTCCCAGGTGCTTGTGCCACTAGCCTTCCCAGAGGACTTCCCGCTGAACTCCGTGCTCCGCGCCGCAATCGTCATCACCTTGTTCAGCTCCGCTTACATGGCGGAGAACATCCGCGGGGGACTCCAGGCGCTGCACCCCGGCCAGGCGGAGGCTGCACGCGCGCTAGGGCTTCCCAGCTGGCAGACCACCCTGCTCATCTCCCTGCCGCAGGCCATCCGCAACGTGATTCCCGCCATAGTGGGCCAGTTCATCTCACTCTTTAAAGACACCAGCCTCGTCTACATCATCGGCATGCTGGACATCATCGAGTTCAGCCGGGCGTTCATCCAGGGGAACCCCGAGTACCTGGCCCGCGCCAAGGAGGTCTTCATCTTCCTAGCGCTGGTCTTCTGGATCTTCTGCTTCGGCATGTCTTACGTCAGCAGACAGGTGGAGAAGCACTTGGGGGTCGGTCGTCGATAACGGCAGCTATAATGCCAGCAAGTGCCGGTAGGAGGCATGAGGGGGAACGTATGAACACCAACGGTCAGGATACGGGGCCAGAAAACATCATCATCGCCCGGGACGTCCACAAGTGGTTCGGCGCGTTCCACGTTCTCAAGGGCGTCACCACCTCGGTACGACGGGAGGAGAAGGTCGTCATCCTGGGTCCCTCGGGCTCGGGGAAGTCCACGTTCATCCGCGCCATCAACCGGTTGGAAGAGCACCAGCGGGGCGACATCATCGTCGACGGGGTAGAGCTGACGAACGACGTGCGGAACATCGACGTCATCCGGCGCGAGGTGGGGATGGTGTTCCAGTCATTCAACCTGTTCCCGCACCTCAGCGTGATGGGGAACATCACCCTGGCGCCGATGAAGGTCCGTAAATGGCCCCGCGCTCAGGCCGAGGAGGTGGGTATCGGCCTCTTGAAGCGAGTGGGCATCCCCGAGCAGGCAGACAAGTACCCCTCCCAGCTCTCCGGCGGTCAGCAGCAGCGGGTGGCCATCGCTCGGGCCCTGGCCATGCAGCCCAAGATCATGCTCTTCGACGAGCCAACCTCCGCCCTGGACCCGGAAATGATCAAGGAGGTGCTGGACGTGATGCGGGAGCTGGCCGAGTCCGGCATGACCATGCTGATCATCACCCACGAGACCGGCTTCGCAAGGGAGGTGGCCGACCGGGTCATCATGTTCGACGAGGGGCGCATCATCGAGGAGGCCCCACCCAACGAGTTCTTCACCAACCCCAAGCAGGAGCGGGCCAAGCTCTTCCTGTCGCAGATCCTGGGGTGAATGCGAGCCTTCGTCAGCGTTGAGGGCCCCGACCGAGCGTCGTGACCGGGCCGCGCGGACGTGGTGGAACCTCCAGGGGCCCGTGGGCACAAGCAGTTCCCAATCGCTTGACGGAGAATCGGCGCGGGTATAGAATATCCCTCTGCATCTATGAACATGCCGTGAACAGAGCAGCGCGGAACAACCCGGCGAGGCGGTCCGGGCTTCCGGGCCGCCTCGGTGCATTCTAGAGGCAGCGCACCTTAACAGGAGAAGAAGGAGCACTAGGTCCTGTAGTGGGCGAGGTACAAAGGGTCCACGGGGGATGCCTAGGTGCCAAGAGCCGAAGAAGGGCGCGGCCAGGCGGCGAAACGCCCGGGTGAGCGGTCTAGCGCGCGGAGCCCGGGGTGCCCGAATGGGGAAACCCGGCCCGTCGATGAGGCGGGTCACCTCTGGGAGTTTGGTCCCAGAGGGGGGAACCGGGGGAAGTGAAACATCTCAGTACCCCGAGGAAGAGGAAGCAACCGCGATGCCCTGAGTAGCGGCGAGCGAACGGGGCGGAGCTCAAACCCAGGAGACTGAGTGGACTGGGGTCCTATGCCTCCTGGGGGTTGTGGGGCGTGACCGGGGAGACCCCCAGGTCTCCCAAGAAAGTGCCACTCCTAGCTGAAGGCCTCTGGAAGGGGCCACCGAAGAGGGTGAGAGTCCCGTAGGCGAAAGGAGTGACCACATTCTGGACACGTACCCGAGTACCGCGGGACACGAGGAATCCTGCGGGAAGCCGGGGGGACCACCCCCCAAAGCTAAACACTCTTGGCGACCGATAGTGAACCAGTACCGTGAGGGAAAGGTGAAAAGTACCCCGAAAGGGGGGTGAAAAGACCTGAAACCGTGGGCCTACAGACGGTCAGAGCCTCGGCATAGCCGGGGTGATGGCGTGCCTATTGGAGAATGATCCGGGGAGTTCGTGGGAGTGGCAAGGTTAAGGGACAGGAGTCCCGGAGCCGCAGGGAAACCGAGTCCGAATAGGGCGCAGAGTCACTCTCAGGAGACCCGAAGCCAGGCGACCTACCCCTGGCCAGGGTGAAGGTCCGTTAATCCGGACTGAAGGCCCGAACCCGTTGACGGGGCAAAGTCATGGGATGAGCTGGGGGTAGCGGTGAAATGCCAATCGAGCTTGGTAATAGCTGGTTCTCCCCGAAATGCCTTTAGGGGCAGCCCCAGGGGCCCCCTGAGGGAGGTAAGGAAATTGGATGGGTGTGGGGGCGCGAGCTTACCAATCCCAACCAAACCCAGAATGCCCTCAGGCATGCCCTGGGAGTGAGACGGTGGGGGAGAAGCTTCATCGTCGAGAGGGAAACAGCCCAGACCGCCAGCTAAGGCCCCCAAGTGCAGACTGAGTGGGAAAGGATGTGGGGATCCCCAGACAGCCGGGAGGTTGGCTTAGAAGCAGCCATTCCTCTAGGGAGTGCGTAACAGCTCACCGGTCGAGGGTTCCTGCGCCGAAGATGTAACGGGGCTAAGTCTGCCGCCGAAGCTGCGGATTCGTCCCTTCGGGGACGAGTGGTAGGGGAGCGTCCCCTGTGCAGAGAAGGGGTCCGGGAACGGGCCGTGGAGCGCAGGGGAGTGAGAATCCCGGAATGAGTAGCGACAACCCCGGTGAAAACCCGGGGCGCCGAAAGCCCAAGGATTCCTACGGAACGGTAGACGGCGTAGGGTAAGTCGGGACCTAAGCCGTAGCCGCAAGGCGAAGGCGAAGGACAGCTGGTGAAGATTCCAGCACCGCCGACCTTTCGTTGAAACACGGGGGGACGGGGAAGGGGGGGCCGAGCATCCCCACTGGACATGGGGTGTCCTCCTCGGTAGGCGTGCCACCGGAGGCAAATCCACGGTGGCGTTAAGCTGAGGGAGGAGGGAATCCCCCGCTACGGCGGGGGAAATTCGGCTGTCCCCATACCTCCAAGAAAAGCCTCGTTGGAGAATGGTAGGCGCCCGTACCGCAAACCGCCACAGGTGGGCAGGGGTAAGTACCCCAAGGCGAACGAGAGAACCCTCGCTAAGGAACTCGGCAAAGGAGCCCCGTAACTTTGGGAGAAGGGGCGCCCGTGGAGGTGAAGGCGCAAGCCGCCGGAGCGTCCGTGGGTCGCAGCGCAGCTCCTCTGGCGACTGTTTACCTAAAACCTAGGTCCCTGCCAAGGGGAAACCCGAGGTATAGGGACTGACGCCTGCCCAGTGCCGGAAGGTTAAGTGGAGAGGTTATCTTCTTCGGGAGAGAAGCTTTGAAACGAAGCCCCGGTGAACGGCGGCCGTAACTCTAACGGTCCTAAGGTAGCGAAGTCCCTTGTCGGGTAAGTTCCGACCCGCATGAATGGCGGAACGACTGGAGGACTGTCTCAGCGAGGGGCTCGGTGAAATTGCAGGACCTGTGCAGATGCGGGTGACCCGCGGCGGGACAAATAGACCCCGTGGAGCTTTACTGCACCCTGGCACTGGACGGGGGTGCGTGATGTGTAGGATAGGTGGGAGGCTGAGAAGGAGGGGCGTCAGCTCCTCTGGAGCCATCGGTGAAATACCACTCTTCTCACACTTCTGCCCTAACCCGTCACCAAACGGGAACCATGCCAGGCGGGTAGTTTGACTGGGGCGGTCGCCTCCCAAAGAGTAACGGAGGCGTCCCAAGGTCCCCTCAGGACGGATGGAAATCGTCCGGTGAGTGCATTGGCAGAAGGGGGCTTGACTGTGAGGCCTACAAGCCGAGCAGGGGCGAAAGCCGGGCAAAGTGATCCTACGGCACCGTGTGGGCGGGCCGTGGCTTAACGGATAAAAGCTACCCCGGGGATAACAGGCTAATGCCGCCCAAGAGTTCCTATCGACGGCGGCGTTTGGCACCTCGATGTCGACTCATCCCATCCTGGGGCTGTAGACGGTCCCAAGGGTCGGGCTGTTCGCCCGTTAAAGGGGTACGTGAGTTGGGTTCAGAACGTCGTGAGACAGTTCGGTCTCTATCTGCCGCGGGCGCAGGAGGCTTGAGGGGAGCTCTCCCTAGTACGAGAGGACCGGGAGGGACGGCCCTCTGGTGCACCGGTGGTCCCGCCAGGGGCGTAGCCGGGTAGCCAAGGCCGGTCGGGATAAGCGCTGAAGGCATCTAAGCGCGAAGCCCACCCCAAGACGAGGCCTCCCACAGCGTGAAAGCTGGTAAGGCCGCAGGAAGACCACCTGCTTGTGAGGGCGGAGGTGGAAGGCGGGTAACCGTCGGAGCTGACCGCTTCTCATCGGCCGAGGCCTCTCCCACTGCAGGACCTATGGCTCCTTCTTTCCTGACACCGACGCGGGGTGGAGCAGCGGCAGCTCGTTGGGCTCATAACCCAAAGGTCGCAGGTTCGAGTCCTGCCCCCGCTACCAGAAACCAATGAAGACACCCCCGAATGCGGGGGTGTCTTCGCGTCCGGTGTTATGTCACGCGTTGGGCCTCAACGGCCCTGCGGGCGGCGGAAGACGGAGAGGGGCGTGCCAGCGGCGTCCATCTCGCGCCGGACCTCGGAGAGCCTTCGGCCGGCAGCAAGCTGGCTTCGGGCGTAGTCCTCCCCCTCCTCCATCGCCTGGCACGTGGCCAGGTACGCGCGCGCCTCATCCGGCGTGGCGATGAGCACACCGTCGTCGTCCGCCAGGACCAGGTCGCCGGGGTTGACCCGGACGCCGCCGACTTCGACCGGCACGTTCAACGCCCCCTGGGGCTCTCTGCTCTGCCGCGGGACGGCGCTCAGGAGGGCCGGAGAGGAACCCCAGCAGAAGACCGGGAACCCCATCGACTCCAACGCTCGGGCGTCGGCCATGAGCGCGTCGACCACCATGCCGACGATGCCGTACTCCTGGGCGTTGCGCAGGGTGAACTCGCCTGTGATGGCGTGGCGGGGGTCTCTGCCTGTGGCCACCACCAACACATCCCCCGGCAGTGCGATGGCCACGGCCTCGTTCACGGCGGCGTACAGGTCCCTGGCCGTCTCGATCGTGAGAGCAGGGCCTATCAGCTTCACCGGCCACCACAGGGCGCGGATGCTCGGGTCCATGGCCGTCTCCAACGCGTGGCCGAGGGTGGCCGGGGCGATGGAGCGGTAGGCCTCGACGATACTGCGACTCAGCGTGTCAGGCCGCGGATGTACGGTGATCACGGCATCCTCCGAAGAAAGCGTTGCTGCCCCTGGAGTCTAGGGAGGCGGCTGGTCCGCTGTCAAAGCTGATGCACGTGCCCCGGCTCCCGCTTCCCTTGACAGGGACGGGCGTCTTCCCCAAGCTTGTGGCACGTTCGCAGCGAAGGAGCAGAACACAATGTACAAGACCGATATGTACGAAGGCATGCTGGCGGAGACGGTCAGCGTACAGGGGCACAACGGCGACGACGTCTACGCCTACTTCGCCCGACCCCTCGGCGCCGGCCCCTTCCCCGGCGTGGTGCTGGTGCACCACATGCCCGGCTGGGACGAGTGGTACCGGGAGGCCACTCGCCGCTTCGCCCATCACGGCTACCTGGCCATCTGCCCCAACCTGTACCAGCGGGTGGGGCACGGCGCCCCCGAGGACGTGGCCGCGCGGGTGCGCTCCCAGGGCGGCGTCCCGGACGACGCGGTCGTGGCGGACCTGGAGGCGGGGATGCGCTACCTCCGAGCACTGCCCAACCTCAACGGCAAGGTGGGGATCTTCGGCACCTGCTCCGGCGGACGGCACGGCTACCTGGCCGCCTGCCGCGTTGAAGGATTCGACGCTTTGGTGGACTGCTGGGGAGGGCGCGTGGTCATGTCCCAGGAGGAGCTCAGCGACAATCAGCCCGTGGCCCCCATCGACTACACGGCGGACCTGCCGTGCCCCATCCTGGGCCTCTTCGGCGAGGAGGACCAGAGCCCAACGCCGGCCCAGGTGGCCACCCACGAGCAGGAGCTCAGGAAGCACGGCAAGGAGTACGAGTTCCACATGTATCCCAAAGCGGGCCACGGCTTCTTCTACTACGACCGGTCCGCCTACCGCCAGGAGCAGGCCGTGGACGGCTGGAAAAAGCTCTTCGCGTTCCTGGAGAAGCACCTAAGCAGCGCCGGGTAGCCAACGCCACCATCGAGAGGAGATTCAGCTATGTGCACGATGATCGTCGAGCAGGCGCTGGTGGCGGGAAGTGGCAAGGGCCGCGACGGCTGGTTCCCCCTCCAGAAGGCTACGGTCTCCTACGACCACCCCTTCCACGCGCCCTTGGACCACGCCATCAACATCGACTTCGTCAATGAGGCGGAGGGGATGGACGCCAGGGTGGCGGTGGAGCTCACGCCGGAGTCGGCGCGGGCGCTGGTCCAGGCCATCACGGACGCCCTGGAGCGCGGCGACAAGAGCGGAGTGAGGTAGCGTCACTCCAGGGCGTTGTGGCCGGTGATGTCCCGTCCCAGGATGAGGGTGTGGATGTCGTAGGTGCCCTCGTAGGTGTCCACAGTCTCCAGGTTCAGCATGTGGCGAATGGCGGCGAACTCCACAGTGATGCCGCTCGCCCCCAGGATGTCCCGGGCCGACCGGGCGCCCTTCAGTGCGGCCCGAACGTTCTCCCGCTTGGCTACGGACACGTGGAGGTGGCTCATGTTCCCCTGGTCCTTGAGCTTGCCCAACCGCCACGCCATGAGGAGCCCCTTGGTGTGGTCCGCGAGCATGTCCACGAGCTTGGCCTGGACCAACTGCCGGGCGGCGATGGGCTTGCCGAAGGTGGTGCGGTGCTGGGCGAAGTCCAAGGCCTCCTCGTAGACGGCCTCCAGAGCCCCCAGGGCGCCCCAGGCGATGCCGTAACGGGCCTGGGTGAGGCATGACAGGGGGGCGCGCAGTCCCTGGGCCTTGGGAAGGACCTGGGTCATTGGGACCCGGGCATCGTCCAGCACCAGCTCGCTGGTCACAGAGGCCCGCAGGCTCATCTTGTGCTTGATCTCGTTGGCCTGGAAGCCCGGAGTGTCGGTGGGGACCAGCACCCCGCGAACGACGTCCTCGTCATCCTTCGCCCAGACCAGGGCCACGTCCGCGTTGTTGCCGTTGCTGATCCACATCTTGGTGCCGGAGAGGACACAGGAGTCGCCGTCGCGACGCATCCTTGTCCGCATGGCCATGGGATCGGAGCCGCCCTCGTGCTCGGTGAGGCCGAAGCAGCCCACCATCTCCCCCGACGCCAGCTTGGGGAGGTAGTGGCGCTTCTGCTCCTCGGAGCCGTACTCGAAGATGGGGTACATGACCAGGCCGCTCTGAACGCTCGACAAGCTTCGTAGGCCCGAGTCGGCCCGTTCCAACTCGTACATGAGCAGACCGTAGGCGACGCTGCTGACGCCGCCGCCGCCGTACTCCGTGGGCAGCGTGGCGCCGAAGAAGCCCATCTGGCCAAAGGTGGGCACCAGGAAGCTGGGCACCACTCCCTCCTCCCACCAGGCCCCGATGTTGGGGTGCACCTCCGCTTCCAGGAACTCGCGGGCCACCCTCTGGGTCTGTCGCTCCTCCTCCGTTAACAGCTCGGAGACGAGATACCTATCCAGCATGAGACCTCCTCGCGGGGTGACCTTCGTGGTTGTAGCGGCGGGCCGTGCTCATAGGACGACGGCCGAAATCCACCTCAGGCGGACTGCGGCGCAAAGAGCTGGTGCCCCTTGGAGTGCAGGTAGTGGGAGGCGATGAAGCGCAGGGGCTTGGTCGCGGTGGTGAAGTTCTCGCCCAGGAGCCCCAGGACTCCGGTGAGCTCCAGCGCCCGAGCCGCGGGGTGCTCGGCCGCGAGCTCGTAGAAGCGCTGGCCCTCCTGCACGTACTCCTCCAGGCTCCGTCGCGCCCGGGCCGCCGGAGTGGGGCCGAGCTTGCCGGGCAGGCGGCTACTGGCGGAGTGCGGGAAGAGACCGGAGACGAAGAGACAGACGTCGGCGATGCGCTTATAGAAGGCAAAGCGCTGCTCCGGCTCCGCCGCGCTGCACAGGCGGACCAGGGAATCGATGTCCATGTCGCTTGTGCGGACCCTTCGCCAGATGCCGCGCCGTACCCGCACGGCCGTCACCGAGACGCGTATGCGAGTGAAGGAGGAGAGCATGTCCGCAAGGTAGCCCACCACGCCGCGGCGGGCAAGCAACTCCACCACAGCGGAGGTGTCGAACACGGGGATGGTCCCGGCCCGGTCGTACTCCAGGGTGTAGACGGCCTGCTCCAGGTCCACCAGGGCCCGACGCAGGAGGACTTCGAAGTAGAGGGCCGGCGAGATGCGCAGGAAGACCTCTTCGTCGGTCATGACCCGTACAAAGACCCGCTCGTCGCCCACCAGCGCCCTGCGGAACGCCTCGTCCTCGCGGATGAGGCGCTTCAGGTGCTCGGTGTCGGCCGCGTCCGGCGCCGCTTCGCGGACCACGAAGTCCAAGTCCGCCTCTGAAAGTCCAACGCGCTGGGATCCGTGGTCCAACATCGCTCTTGCGCTCCTCCACGGGCCGTACTCCACTGTAGCATCAAACGGCCTATCGGGTGTAGAGGATAGGGGATGTGTGATAGAGTTAGAGAGATGCAGGGACCCAGACATTCCCCGTGGGGACACGCGTGAGCATGAAGGTCGGCGTCCCCAAAGAGATCCTACCCGGAGAGCGGCGCGTCGCGCTGGTGCCGGCGACGGTTGCCTCCCTCCTCAAAGCTGGCGTAGAGGTCCTTGTCGAGAGGGACGCCGGCGCCTCTGCCTTCATCCCAGACGACGCGTACCGTGACGCAGGCGCGTCCGTTGTCGAGAATGCAGCCAGCCTCTGGGGACAGGCGGACGTGGTCCTCAAGGTGCAGAAGCCTGCCGGCGCGGGGGACCATTCGGCGGACGAGACGGAGCATTTGCGCTCCGGCGCCACGGTCATCGGCCTGCTCCAGCCGCTGACGAGCCCCGACCTGGTGAAGACGTTGGCGGAGCGCGGGGTGACCAGCTTCAGCATGGACGCAATCCCCCGCATCGCGCGGGCGCAGAAGATGGACGCCCTGACCTCCATGGCCACCATCGCCGGGTACAAGGCGGTCCTCATCGCGTCCGGCTCCCTGGGAAAGCTCTTCCCGATGATGATGACCGCCGCCCAGACCATTCCGCCGGCCAAGGGGGTGGTACTGGGGGCGGGGGTTGCCGGCCTCCAGGCCATTGCCACCGCACGCCGCTTGGGCGCCACCATGCAGGCCTTCGACGTCCGCCCGGCGGTGAAGGAGCAGGTGGAGAGCCTGGGCGCCGCCTTCGTGGGCGCTGAGGCCCAGGACGAGGCCGCGGAGGACGCTCGAGGCTACGCCAAGGAGCTCTCGGAGCAGGCCAAAGATCGGGGGCAGGCCGTGGTCCACAACCTGGTCCGGGACGTGGACTTCGTCATCACGACGGCGCTGATTCCGGGCAGGCCCGCTCCGCTCCTCATCCCCGAGGAGATGGTGCAGGACATGCGGCCAGGGTCGGTCATCGTGGACATCGCTGCGGAGACCGGAGGCAACTGTGCCCTGACCGTCCCCGGGGAGACGGTGGAGCGGCACGGCGTCACGATCCACGGTCCCCTGAACCTTCCCAGCTCCATGCCCATTCACGCAAGCCAGATGTACGCCCGGAACATATGCAGCCTGATCCTCCACCTGCTGGAGGGGGGCCAGCTTCACCTGGACTTTGAAGACGTGATCACCAGAGACTGCTGCATCACGCACGAAGGACAGATTGTCCACGGTCCGACGAAGGCGCTGGTGGCGTAGCCCAGCCGTGCGGGTGCAACGCGCAGGGGAGGAGGCCTGACGATGGTAGAGGGAACCATCATTGTGGCTCTCTACGTGCTCGTACTTTCGATCTTTGTGGGGTTCGAGGTTATCACCAAGGTCCCACCCATCCTGCATACGCCGCTCATGTCCGGCGCCAATGCCATCTCCGGCATCACCCTCATCGGCGCGCTGGCGGTAGCCGGCCCTGAGAATATCGCTTTGAGCTCCGTGCTGGGGCTGGTGGCGGTGGTGCTGGCGACGATCAACGTGGTGGGCGGGTTCATGGTCACCGACCGCATGCTTCGACTGTTCCGGCGCGGGCCGGAGGGACCGAGATAATGGAGTCAGGCCTCGACCTTGCGATTCGCTACTTCTACCTAGTAGCCGCGGCCCTTCTCATCCTGGGCCTCAAGCGGCTCAGCTCACCCGCCACGGCCCGCTCGGGGAACCTGCTGGCCTCGCTGGGGATGCTCATCGCCGTGGTCGTGACGCTGCTTGACCGAGACATCGTGCGCTACGAGCTCATTCTGGTGGGGATCGCCCTGGGGGCGCTGATAGGGGCCGTGCTCGCGCAGACCATCCGTATGACGGCCATGCCCCAGATGGTCGCCATCTTCAACGGGCTGGGCGGAGGCGCGTCGGCCCTCATCGCCGTCTCCGAGTTCGTCCGGCTAACCAGGGACGGAGGAGCGATCTCCACGGACCTCTCGCTCACCATCGCCCTTGGGACCCTCATAGGCCTGGTCACCCTGTCCGGGAGCGTGGTGGCCTTCGGCAAGCTCCAGGACCTCATCGCGAGCAGGCCGGTCACCTTCCCCCTCCAGCGGAGCCTGAGCTTGGTCCTCTTCCTGGGCCTCCTGGCCATGGTGGTCTACCTTGTGGCCTTCTCCGCCAGCATGGAGGTCTACATTGCCCTGGGTGGCGTCTCGCTGCTGCTGGGGGTCCTTCTGGTGGTCCGCATCGGTGGAGCGGACATGCCCGTGGTCATCTCCCTGTTGAACTCCTACTCCGGCGTGGCCGCCGCGGCGGCCGGCTTCGTGCTGGACAACCTCATGCTCATCATCGGTGGGTCCTTCGTCGGCGCGGCGGGGCTGATCCTGACCCAGATCATGACCAAGGCGATGAACCGCTCCCTGGCCAACGTCGTCTTCGGCGCGTTCGGGGCCATGGCAGGCGCCGGAGGGGTCCAGACGGGCGACGACGACCGCGCCGTGCGGGACGTCACCGCGGAGGATGCCGCCGTGCTGCTGGCCTACTCCAGGTCCGTCATCTTCGTCCCGGGCTATGGACTGGCGGTAGCCCAGGCCCAGCACCAAGTGCGGGAGCTTGCGGACCTGCTGGAGGCCCGAGGCGTCACCGTTCGATACGCCATCCACCCCGTGGCGGGCCGGATGCCAGGCCACATGAACGTGCTTCTGGCCGAGGCCAATGTGTCCTACGACAAGCTGTACGATCTGGACGAGATCAACGATGAGTTCCAGCGGGCGGACGTGGCCGTGGTCATCGGCGCCAACGATGTGGTCAACCCTGCGGCCCGCAGCGTGCAGGACAGCCCCATCTACGGCATGCCCATTCTCAACGCCGACCGCGCCCAGCACGTCCTGGTGTTGAAGCGGAGCATGAACCCGGGGTTCGCCGGCATAGAGAACGACCTCTTCTACACTGAGAACACCCGGATGCTCTTCGGCGATGCGCGAGCCTCGGTGGCCCGCCTCGTGGAGGAAGTCAAGGCAGTCTGAGGAGGCAATGCCGCCCTTCCTATGGATCGAGGTTGCCGATTCGTGGGCAACCACACAAGCCTACCGGCACAGGCGTTTCTTCTGTGGTCTTCCCATACGGACTCCGCATGGCAGTCACCCTGCATACGCGCTCGGCCGTTGAGTCGAGGCTTCAGCCGGTCTACCCCTGTTCCGCAGAGGTCTCCAAAAGAGGCCGCCCAGGCTTCTCGCCGCTACTCTCCGCTTTGCCGTCGCCCCTCCTCCAGTGATACGTGGAGACGGACCCTCCTTCTGATGCCTCTCCCCTCACGGGCAGAGGGCGGACAGTACCGACGGAGACGGCGGACGCGACAGCGCCCCCGGCATGCGGGGGCGCTGCAAGTTTCGTAGTTGTGCGGCTACGCGGCTAGGTGCGAATGCCGGCAGCCCGGCTTCCCCGCAGTCTGGGGTCCAGGACGTCCCGGAGGCCGTCGCCCAGCATGTTGAACCCATAGACGCACAGGGCCAAGCCCGCTGAGGGCGGCAGGGGCAGCCACCAGCCGGTGAGGAAGAGGTTCTTGGTGCTGGTCTGCACCATGTTGCCCCAGGTGGGGTTCTCCGGGCTCACTCCCAGACCCAGGAAGGACAGAGAGGACTCGACCAGGATGGCCCCGCCCACGCTGAGGCTGATGATCACGATGTACAGCGCCGTGATGTTGGGGAGGATGTGGCGGAGCAGGATACGGGGCGCGCTCGCGCCGATGGCCCGGGCCGACTCCACGTACGTGGTCTCCTTGATGGAAAGGACGCGCGAACGAATGACGCGAATGGACCCTGGAATGAGCCCGATAGTTATAGCAAAGGTGACAGTCTGGATCCCCGGTTCGAAGATGGCCACCCAGAAGAGGGCGATAATCAGGCCCGGGAATGCGATGAGTGCATCCACAAGGCGTTGGGTGATGAGGTCGAAGGGTCCGCCAAAGTAGGCGCTCATCATCCCCACGACCAGGGCGATGGTCTTGCCAAGCAGCACCGCCACCACGCCAATGCGCATGGAGTTGCGCGTAGCCCAGAGGGTCCGGCTCATCACGTCCCGTCCGAGTTCGTCGGTGCCAACGAAGAAATCGCTGCCGGGCTTGGCGTGGGGCAGGCCGGCAAACTCGAGGGGGTCATAGGGGGCAATGAGGTGGGGGAACACGGCCAGAAAAGTCATGAAGATGATGATGAAGCCGCCCATAGCCCCGAGAGGCTTGGTCTGGATAAACTTCAGGAGGTTTTGCGCGACATGACGGACCCGGAAATGCCACCGGGGCGGAGTGAAAAGTTCGCCAGCGCGGTCTGTTGCTGCCACAGACTTTCCTTCTCTCTCTACCTTGACCTACGAGTAGCGAATCCGCGGGTCGATCCAGCCGTAGGCGATGTCCGTCAGGAGGTTGATGACCATGACGGCTGCGCCAATGGTGATGACCATGCTCTGGAGCATGGCGTAGTCCCGGGAGGAGGCTGCCTCCCGAACGGTCCGCCCCAGGCCCGGCACCTCGAAGACCGACTCGGTGATGACGGTGCCGGAGATGAGGTTGGCAACGCTCAGGCCGGTGATGGTGATGATCGGCAGAAGGGCGTTGCGCAAAGCGTGGCGGAAGATGACGATGCGCTCCCGCAGTCCCTTGGAGCGGGCGGTCCGGATGTAGTCTTCTCGGATTACCTCAAGCATCTCCGAGCGGACCAAGCGCATGTAGGGCGCCGACGCGGCGATGATGAGAACAAGGGCCGGCCACATCATCTTTTTCATGTTGCGGACGGGGTCTTCGACGAAGGGGACATACTCCACCTCCGGCATCCAGCCAAAGGCCCCCACCAGGAAGATGAGGAAGAGCGCAGCGACCACGAAGACAGGGAGGGTGATGCCCGTAATGGCCATCATCCTCAGGCCGTAGTCTACCCTGGTGTCCTGTTTGTAGGCGGAAAAGACCCCCAGCGGCACGCCTACGACGAAGCCACCTATGCCGGCCATGAGCATGAGCTGGAAGGAGGGCACCCACCGCTCTTTGAGCACTTGCACAACAGGCTTGTTGTAGCGGAAGGAGCGGCCCAGGTCACCCCGGACCAGGTGCCACATCCAGTCGGCGTACTGCACGTAGATGGGGCGAGTAAGCCCCAACTCCACGCGCAGCTGCTGGGCCCTCGCCACCTGCAGTGTGCTGGCCATGTCCTCAGCGAAGATGGCGTCAACCGTGTCGCCGGGAATGGCCCGGAGCATGCCGAAGAAGATGATCGACAGGAAGATCAGCGTGACCGGTATAAGGAAGATCCGCCGGACGATATACTGCTGCATCCCTCTCCCTGCAAAGTACCATCCCGGCCACCCGCCCTCTCGGGCGGGTAGCCGGGAGTCGGTCTCAATCTACCGAGCTTAGCAACACCCGAGGGTGTGCCGGATCTACTGTCCCTTGTCTATCCAGACGTGTTTCAGGTCCTCCAGGGTCATGGAGCCCGGCCCGGGGAACCAGTTCTTCACGTACAGGTAGTACATTCTGTTGGTGGCCGGCCAGCCGATGCTGATCATGGGCAACTGCGGCTCGTTCAGGATGCGCTCAATGGCCTTGGCTTCTTCCTGAGCTGCAGCGTTGTCAATCGCCCGAGCGTAGCGGAAGAAGACTTCGTCCATCCGCTCCTGGCCGGGGTAGTACCAGGGACGTCCACCCAGCCCGGTGCCCACGGAGAGCAGGCTGATGGCGTAGGGGTCCAGCGGGTCGTTGACCGACTGGAAGAGGTTCTCCCGGGTCATGTGCCAGCGGCCTTCCCGGATCTCTGCCATGTAGACGCCGTACTCCTTCAGCTGGGCCTCCAGGTTGAAGCCCACGTCCCGCATACCCTGAACGGCGATGGTCCACATCTCGAAGCCCATTCCGGGCTCGCCCAGACCCAGCTCATACGTGAACGGCGCCGCGCAGTCGGCGAAGGCGTCGCACATGAGCTGCTTGGCTCGAGCGAGGTCCGCAGCACGCTGAGCGGGGTCAGGGTTGCGTGACGGGAAGGTCTCGAACTCATCCTGCGGGATGCAGTACTCGGGGAACCAGTCGCACTGGACCGTGCGGCCCGGCAGACCCCGGCCCTGGTCGGGAATGTTGTACATGTCGTAGACCGGGATGGCGAGTCGCAGGGCCTCTACGACGTTGGGGTTGTCAAAGGGCGGGATCTCCCAGTTGACGAAGTAGTGGGTGAAGAGACCCCGGCTGCTGTCGATGGCGCCCAGCTTGTCGGCCCCGACTCGCTGGATCATGGCGTCGGCCTCGGTCTTCTTGATGGTCGGTCCGCAGCCGGGCCAAAGGTCAATGCCACCGGACTGGATCAGGGCGAAGCGGGTGGTGTCGTCCCGAACGACTGGGTGGTTGTAGACGTCCAGGTAGGGGTAAGAGTTCCCCTCCGGGTCCGTGCCCCAGTAGTTGGGGTTCTTCTCCCACTTCTGGCCGGAATCCGAGTCGAAGTCCACCAAGAGCCACGGGCCCGTGCCATTGGACTCTTCCATCTTCTTCCAGGGGTAGGTGTCCACGCTTCGGTCGTTGGTGGTGATGTCGTCGGAGTTCAGGATGTGACCGGCGTAGGGGCTACCCAGGAAGGGAATAACCGTCCGGTTGGGGGCGTCCAGGTGGAACTGGACCGTGTGGTCGTCCACCTTGGTGACTTGCTCGATAAACTGGCGTGCCCGAATCACCACGCGGGTGGAGACGTCCCAGTCGGTTTCCAGAACCCGCCCGAAGGTGGCCACCACGTCGTCGGCGGTGAAGGCCGAGCCGTCGTGGAAGGTGACACCCTGGCGCAGGTTGAAGGTCCACACGTCGCCAGTGGCGTTGGGCTCCCAGGACTCGGCCAGGCCGGGGATGGTGACCGCGCCCTGCGCCGGGTCGAATGGCCGCTGGTAGTCGACCAAGCGGTCGAACTGGTGCTGCATCGAGCAGCCCGGAGCGGCGCCTCGGAAGTCAAAGTGGTGGGGGTCGAAGGTCAGCGCCCCGCCGAAGACGAAGGAGTTGATGGTGCCACCGTAAACGGGGGCCTTCGCCATCATCATGGTGCCTTCGGTGGTGCCGGTGGTCTGGGTGCCGCCACCCGTGGGCCGAGCAACTGTGATGCTCGTGGGGCCCGTGGGCTGCGCCGCCGTTGTCGTGGCGGGCTGGGTTGTCGTTGCCGCGGTGGTCGTGGTCGTTGCTGCAGCAGTCTGCCCCGTGGTGGTGGTCGAGGTCTGCGTCATCGCATCCTCGTCGTCACCGCCGCCACAGGCCACAGCCAAAGCCATGACCAAGGCCAGGGCTCCTGCGGCCAGGACCGCTCCTCGGCGTCTGAGCGTCCGCATAAACACCTCCGTCAAGTTCCAAATCCGCAGAGTACCGCACCACGGCACTGCGGTGGCTCGTGCTAGGGTAAGAGGGGTGCACATAGCTTGTCAAGGGGAGCGCGTGAGCAATTTCCCACGCCGGCGGCTTATCGGGTTACGCCCAGCTCCCGGAGGCGCTCCACTTCTTGAGCGGTGTATCCCAGCGCGGCAAGGATTTCGTCCGTGTGCTGGCCCAGGGCCGGCGAGGCACACGTCGCCTCCAGGGGCGTGCCGCTCATTCGGAGGATGGGCCCAGCCATCTTGAGGGGGCCGGCCAGTGCATGCTCCAGCTCCACCACCATCTCGTTGGCACGCACCTGCTCGTCATCCAGGAGCTCCTCGATGAAGCGGACGGGCCCGCAGGGGATGCCGGCGGCGTCCAGGATGCCAATCCACTCCTCGTTGGTGCGGTTTCGGAAGAGGGATTCAGTCTGCGCCTCAAGGGCCTGCCCATAGGCGCGGGCCTCTTCGCTGGCGGGGTCGTAGTCGGGCTCGAAACGGATGTCCCGGAGGTCGAGCACGGACGCCAGCTTCTTTCGCAGCGGGTCGCTGAGGCAGCCCACGGCCAGGACGCCGTCCCGGGTCTGGTAGTTCCGGTAGTAGATGTTTCCGGGCGGGCGGCCGCGGAACTCTCCCATCCGGGCGTGGATTTCGGAGAAGGGTTGCCCCGCGCTCCTCATGGCCGCGAGGTCTTCAAGGGCCTGAACGCGGTCCTCTCCGTCCACAACCTCCACCTGGAGGAAGCGGCTGGTCTGGAGCATGAGCGCCGTGGCCAGCAGCGTCGCCTCTATCTTCTGTCCCACGCCCGTACGCTCGCGGGCGTAGAGCGCGGATGACACGCCCCAGGCGATGGCGATGCCCGTGGCGAAGTCCGCCAGAGCGCACGAGGTCACGTGCTGCGGCACTCCGTTCACGAACTTCCCCTCAGACGCGACGACGCCGCTCATAGCCTGGATGATGAGGTCGTAGCCCGGCCGCTGGCTGTGCGGCCCCCGCCGGCCGTAGGCAGTGTTCTCGCAGTAGATGATGCGGGGGTTAATGGCGGAGAGGGTCTCGTAGTCGATGCCCAGCTTGGCAGGGACGTCCGGCCTGTAGTTGACGACCACGACGTCCGTCTCCGGGACGAGCTTGCGAACGACCTCCTGCCCCTCCGGGCTCATCAGGTCCAGAGGCAGGCTCCGCTTGCCGCGGTTGAGGGAGATGTAGGTGTGGCTTTCGCCGGGAAGGAACTCCCGATTGTAGCGCCACGGGTCGCCCCAGGGAGGCTCGATCTTGATGACATGGGCGCCCATGTCGGCCAGCAGCATGCTGCCAAAGGGGCCGGCGATGATCTCCGTGAAGTCCAGCACGCGAACCCCGTCCAGCGGTCCGGGCATGGCACACCCCCAGTCCTGCGAGCAGCCGTGGTGGCCCGCAGCATACCATGGGCAGGACAGGCTGTCATCGACTGGGGTCCGCGCGCAACGCGTGTGTCAACAGAGGCCTTTTTGGTGTACGCGCCGGATGCCCTGTGGTAGACTGGCCGCGCTCATGAGCCACAGTCCCGGAGGCGCCTCATGCCGGTGATGACGGGAGGAGAAGCCCTGGCCCAGTCCCTCTACCGGGAAGGGGTCCGAGTGGTCTTCGGTCTGCCGGGCGTCCAGATATACCACGCGCTGGACGGTCTGGCCAAAGAGCCCGGCATCCGCTTCATAACCACCCGCCACGAGCAGGCCACGACCTACATGGCCGACGGCTACGCCCGGGCCGGAGGCGGCATCGCGGCGGCGCTGGTTGTCCCCGGGCCGGGCCTCCTCAATGCGGCCGCGGGTATCGGTACCGCCTACTCCGCCTCCTCCCCCATGCTGGTGGTCTCCGGCCAGATCAACAGCGACCTCATTGGCAAGGACGTGGGCGTGCTCCACGAGGTGCGCGACCAGCTCTCGACGGTCGCACCCATTACCAAGTGGCAGGCGGAGGTGCGAGAGGCCGGCGAAGTGCCTCGCGCCGTGCACCAGGCATTCCTGGAGCTCCGCACAGGACGTCCCCGACCCGTGGTCATCGAAGTCCCCCCCGACGTCCTGGCACAGGAGAGAGACATAGAACTCCTTGAGCCGGGCGTCTTCCCGCCGCCCTCGGGCGATCCGGCAGCATTGGAAGAAGCTGCAAACGCTCTGTCCAATGCGGCGCGACCCGTCATCTGGGCGGGCGGCGGTGTCATCACGTCCGGCGCCTCAGCGGCCCTGTGCGAGCTCGCGGAGTTGCTCCAGGCCCCGGTCATCACCACCGGGGAGGGGAAGGGCGCCATATCCGACGCACACTACCTCTCCCTGGGCGTGGCCCGAGGGCCGACGGACCCCCTGCGCGAGCTCTTCCGCACCGGCGACCTGGTCCTCGCCGTGGGCACTCGCTTCGCGACGGCCCAGGCCGACCCGCGCCAGCAGGTCGTCCAGCTCGACATCGACCCGGAGGAGATCGGACGCAACCACGAGCGGACACTGGGCGTGGTGGCGGACGCACGCATGGCCCTGGAGCAACTCTGCGCCCTCCTCAAGCGAAACGGCCATCAGCGGCCGTCGCGGCGGGAGGAGGCCGAAGGGATCCGCGCGCAGCGCTACGACCCAGCGGTTATTCGGGAACCCCAGGACTCCTTCGTTCGGGCCCTGCGCGCTGCCATGCCGGAAGACGGCGTGCTTGTGGCGGGCATGACCCAGGTGGGCTACTATAGCCGGCCCAATTTTCCGGTCTACCATCCACACACCTATCTGACCTCCTCCTACTTCGGGAACCTGGGGTACGCCTACCCCACGGCGCTGGGCGCCAAGGTCGCGTGCCCGGAGAAGGCTGTGGTCGCCGTCTGCGGCGACGGGGGCTTCCTCTTCAACTCCCAAGAGCTGGCCACTGCGGTCCTCCACGACATCGGGGCGATAGCGGTCGTGTTCAAGGACAACGCCTACGGCAACGTGCTGCGCGACCAGGAGAACCGGTTCGATGGGCGGGTGGTGGGCGCCAGGCTCCACAACCCCGACTTCGTCAAGCTGGCACAGGCGTACGGCGCGGACGGGATCCGCGCGCACGACGCCCAGGAGCTTCAAACAGCCCTGGCAAAGGCCATCGAGCGGGACCGCCCTGCACTCATCGAGGTCCCCGTGGGGCCCATGCCTTCGGGGTTCTAGCGGCGCGAGGCAAGGGGTAGAAGGCACGTGAACGTCGGCATCGTCGGCATGGGGACCATCGGGCGGACCGTGGCCCGGGAGCTGGACCGGGAGAAGGTGCCGGGCGTACGCGTGGCAGCCCTCAGCAGCCGTGACCTTCCCAAGGCGAAGGCGTTCGCCACCACCCTGGCAAACGCGCCCCGTTCGGTCCCCCTGGCGGAGATGCCCGCCCTCTGCGACCTGGTCATCGAGGCGGCCGGGGCCGAGGCCGTGGGGCCCGTGGCGGAGACCGCCCTCGCGGCGGGGGTATCCATCATGGTCCTGAGCTGCGGCGTCCTCTTGGAGCGCCAGGACCTCGTGGAGATGGCCCGACAAAAGGGCGCGGTCATCCACGTCCCCTCCGGGGCCATCATTGGCCTGGACGGCCTCCGCGGCGCAGCCATGGGGCAGGTCAAGGAGGTCACCATCATCACGCGGAAGCCACCCCGGGGACTGGCCGGCGCTCCCGGCGTCGCGGCGGCAGGGGTGGACCTTGACGCGGTGACGTCACCCACGCTCCTCTACGAGGGCCCCGTGGCGGAGGCCGTGAAGCTCTTTCCCGCCAACGTGAACGTGGCCGCCGCGGTGAGCATGGCGGGCGTGGGCCCCCTGCGGACCAGCATCCGGGTGATTGCGGACCCGGGGGTCACCCGCAACACCCACCAGGTGGTGGCCGAGGGCGAGTTCGGTCGAATGGAGCTGCACATCGAGAACGTGCCGACGGAGGAGAACCCTCGAACGGGACGCCTGACGGCCCTTTCCGTGCTGGCGTACCTGAAGCAGATGGTATCGCCTCTGCGGCTAGGAGTGTGAGAGATGACGCAGGGCCAGACCCCGTATCCCGTCCAGTTCTCCGTCGACTATCCAGAGAAGCCGCTGGACCGGCTGTCCACGTTCTTCCGCCTCATCGCGTTCATCCCCATCGCCATCGTCATAGCCCTGGTCTCCGGGCAGTGGCAGGACCAGGACACGGCGTTTCTCGTCGCAGGGGGCGCGCTCGTCTTTCCCCCACTGCTGCTCATCCTGTTTCGCCAGAAGTACCCGCGATGGTGGTTCGACTGGAACGTGGCGCTCGCGAAGTTCCAGAACCGCGTGGGGGCGTACGTTCTCCTTCTCAGAGACGAGTACCCCTCCACCGACGAGGAGCAGGCGGTCCACGTGGAGATCGCCTACCCGGACGTTCCCAACGAGCTTAACCGGTGGCTGCCCCTCATCAAGTGGCTACTAGCGGTCCCCCACTACGTAGCGCTCATCTTCCTGACAATCGGCGTGGTGCTGGTCGTGATCGTGGCCTGGTTCGCCATCATGATCACGGGGAGCTACTCGCGCGGGCTGTTCAACTTCGTCGTGGGCGTCATGCGATGGGCGCTTCGGGTCGCAGCGTACGCGTTCCTGCTCACCACGGACCGGTACCCGCCCTTCAGCCTCAACCCATAGCCCTGTGTCCCCTCGCCCACGGGAGAGGGGCCAGGGTAAGGGGTCGCCCAACCTACGGGGCGCTACCTGCGGGACGGAGAGGTCGCCCCGATGTCGGCGAAGTAGCGGAAAGCACCGTGGAGGGCCTCCACCAGGAGGTCCACCTCCTCCCTGGTGTTGTAGACGTAGAAGCTGGCCCGGGCCGTCGCCGGAACGCCCAAGTGTCGCATCAGGGGCATCGCACAGTGGTGCCCGGCACGGATGGCAATGCCCTGCAGGTCCAGGAAGGTGCCCAGATCGTGGGCGTGGACGGTAGGAGCGCAGAAGGAGACCACCCCGCCGCGCTGCTCAGGGTCGGGGGGGCCGTAGACCTGCGCCTGCTCGCCCAACTCGCGGAAGCGCTCCAGGGCGTAGCCCGTCGTCTCCACCTCGTGCCGGCGCACGTTGTCCATCCCCAGGCCGGACAGGTAGTCGACCGCAGCGCCCCATGCGATGGCGTCGGCGATGTTGGGGGTGCCGGCCTCGAAGCGGTAGGGTAGGTCGTTCCAGGTGGCCCCTTCCAGCCACACCTCGCGGACCATCTCTCCGCCGCGCTGGAAGGGCTCCATCTGTTCGAGAACGCTCGGTCGCACGTAGAGGGCCCCGATGCCGGTGGGGCCCAGCATCTTGTGGGCGGAGAAGGCCAGGAAGTCGCAGTCGAGGTCGGACACGTCCACGGGCATGTGCGGCACGCTCTGGGCCCCGTCCAGGAGCACCAGCGCTCCAGCGGCGTGGGCCGCCCGGGCGATCTCCGCAACGGGGTTGATGGTCCCCAGAACGTTGGAGGCATGGGCCA
This sequence comes from Dehalococcoidia bacterium, assembly GCA_965249315.1. Lineage (GTDB taxonomy): Bacteria > Chloroflexota > Dehalococcoidia > Lucifugimonadales > UBA1127 > CBDBGD01. Next base: position 1,137,521 of record OZ252225.1, read on the forward strand.
GGGCAACCAGCCGCGTGCGTTCCGTGATGAGCCGGTCCAGGCCGCTCAGGTCCAGGGCGCCGTCATCCGACATGGGGATGAAGCGAAGGGTCGCCCCCTGCTCCTGGGCCACTCGCTGCCAGGGCACCAGGTTGCTGTGGTGCTCCATGGGGGTTGTCAGGATTTCGTCCCCGGCGCGGATATTGGCGCTGGCCCAGGTGTAGGAGACCAGGTTGATGGCCTCCGTGGTGCCGCGTGTGAAGATGAGGCTCTCCGGCACGGGCGCACCGATGAAGGCCGCGATCTTGTTCCGGGCCTCCTCGTACCCCTCCGTGGCCTCCTGGCCGAGGACGTGGACGGCACGATGGACGTTGGCGTTGTACCTCTCGTAGTAGTCCGTCAGGGCGCGGATGACGGAGCGAGGCTTCTGCGTGGTGGCAGCGTTGTCCAGGTACACGAGGGGAACCCCGTGGACCTGCCTCTCCAGGATGGGGAAGTCTGCCCTGATCCGCTGGATATCCAACATCTCTATCACTCTCCCGCGGATGATCGGGCGCTGCGGTGTTCGGCGATGGCGTCCTGCAGGGCGGCCCAGGGCAGGAGCGCACACTTGATGCGTATGGGGAAGCGACGCACGTCCTTGAGCGCCACGAGCTCGCCCAAGGCATCCTCCTCCGCCTCGCTGAGCTCCTGGCCCTGCATGATGCCCCGGAAATGGAGCGTGAGCGCCTCCGCGCCCTCCAGGCTCTGCCCCTTCACCAACTCAGTCATGATGGAGGCGGAGGCCTGGCTGATGGCGCACCCCTCACCGCTACACCCTACGGCTCCGATGCGACGGTCGACGTCCAGCGCAGCGGTGAGGACCACCCGGTCGCCGCAGAACGGATTGTAGCCCTCTGCCTTCAGGTCGGACGGCTCCACCGTCCCCGCGTTGCGGGGATTGCGGAAGTGGTCCAGGATGATCTCACTGTAGAGATTGTCCAGCTCTTCCAACGACATTCGTCGTACCTCGTTCGAGTCAGCCCAGGGACGGGAAGCCTTGGAGGGTCCCGTTCACCGTCTCCTGAAAGAGGGCGCGGACCTGAGGGCTGCGGCCAAGCGCCACAACCTCGTCCACGAACCCCTGAGTCAGCAGGCGCCGCGCCGCGAGCTCGTCGATCCCTCTGCTACGCAGGTAGAAGAGGGCATCCCCGGCCAGTTGGCCGCAGGCCGCTCCGTGGCTGCACTTTACGTCGTCGGCGTAGATCCAGAAGGCGGGCGTCGTGTCCACCTCCGCGTGCGGGGAGAGGAGGAGGTTGCGGTCCTCCTGGCGGGCGTCTACCTTCTGGGCGCCCTCCCGCACCGTGATGCTGCCGTGGAAGACGGCCCGGCTGCGGCCGTCCATGACGCCCTTGTATAGCTGGCGGGACATGGTGTGCGGCCGCGCGTGGTCGATGCGGACCTGGTTGTCCACGTGCTGAGACCCGGCCGCCAGGTAGAGGCCATGGAGGGCGCAGGAGGCGCCCTCGCCGTCCAGGAGGACGTCCAAGTCGTTGCGAGCCAGGGCGGCGCCCACATCCAGGGTCAGGCAGGAGAAGGAGCTGTCCCGTCCCAGCGCCACTCGCGTCGACCCTACGTGGTAGGCCTCAGCGCCGCGTCGCTGGAGCCGGTAGGTGTCCACGACGGCCCCCGGACCCACGACGATCTCCGTCACCGCGTTGGTGAAACCAGGCCCGGACGCGAGGTCCGCGTACTCCTCCACCAGCGTTGCCTGCGCTCCGGCGCCCAGCACGACCAGGACTCGCGGGTGCACCGCTCTCGGCTGGCCGTTGGCAGCGAGGAACTGCAGATGGACGGGGACCGGGAGGACAGTGCCGTCGGGCACGTAGACCAGCGCGCCGTCCTGCAGGAAGGCAGTGTTCAGGGCCGTGAGCGGCGCACTCTGGAAGTCGGCGTGGCGGCCCAGGTGCTCTCGCACCAGCTCCTCACGGGTGGCCAGCGCCTCCGCCAGGCTGCCGACAAAGGCGTCGCTGGGCAGGGGCACTGTGTTCGAAGCCTCGGGCCTGTACCGTCCGTCCACCAGGACCACGCGGGCCGCGTCCCCCAGGTCGCTCGGAGGCAGGGCCGTCGGGTGGAGCGTTTCGACGGGTGCGGTGTCAGGGAGCCCGAAGGAGGCCCGGGCGATGGGCCGCACGTCCGTGTACTTCCACTCCTCGTTCCCCCGCCGGGCGGTGGGGAACCCCAGGCGGTCGAAGGCGGCCATGGCGTCCCGGCGAAGCTCCCGCAGCCATTCCGGCGAACGGGCGCGGTCCTCCCGCTCCACGGCCTCAAAGGCCGTCAGGTACTGTTCTTTGTGGGCTGTCTGCGTCTGTGTCACCGTGTGAGACCCTACGGGAGAGATGCCACGGCCGCTTCGAAGGGATCGTAGCCGGTGGCCTCCACCTCAAGCGCCAGATCGCTTCCGCCGGAGCGGACAATGCGACCGTCGATGAGGACGTGAACGACGTCGGGAACGACGTGGCTGAGTATGCGCTGGTAGTGGGTGACCAGGACCAGCGCATTGTCCGGCCGCCGCATCCGGTTGAGGACGGCGGCCACCGAGCGCAGCGCATCTACGTCCAGGCCGGAGTCGGGTTCGTCTAGGACCGCAAGGCGGGGCTCAAGGACGGCCATCTGGAGGAGCTCGTTTCGCTTGCGCTCTCCGCCGGAGAAGCCCTCGTTGACGGCGCGCTTGGCCAGGCCGGGCTCCATCTCCACGTCGCCGACCTTGCCCGTAAGCAGCCGGTCAAACCGGAGGACGTCCATTTCGCCTTCGCCGCGGCTCTTGCGAAGGGCGTTGAAGCTGGCGCGCAGGAAGTGGTCCAGGCGCACGCCAGGAATCTCCACCGGGTGCTGGAACGAGAGGAAGAGGCCTCCGCGGGCCCGGTCTTCCGGCGGCAGCGCCAGCAGGTCCCGGCCGTTCAGGTGGGCCTCACCACCAGTGACGGTGTAGGTGGGGTCGCCCGCCAGGACCCGGGCCAGGGTGCTCTTCCCCGACCCGTTGGGCCCCATGACAGCGTGAACCTCGCCCGGACGCACCGTCAAGTCGATGCCCTGGAGGATGGCGGAGTCGCCAACGCCCGCGGAGAGCCCCCGGACCTGCAGCAGAGGGGTCTGGGTCACGTCTAGCCCACCGCCCCTTCCAGGCTGACCTCGAGGAGGCGGGTGGACTCCACGGCAAATTCAAAGGGGAGCTGCTTGAAGACCTCCCGGCAGAAGCCGTTGATGATGAGGGAGCTGGCGTCCTCCGGGGAAAGCCCGCGTTGGAGGCAGTAGAAGAGTTGCTCGTCACTGACCTTGGAGGTGGTGGCCTCGTGCTCCAGCTGCGCGGTGTTGTTGCGCACCTCGATGTAGGGCTTCGTGTGCGCGCTGCACTGGTCGCCCAGCAGCAGGGAGTCGCACTGGGTGAAGTTGCGAGCGTTCTGCGCTTTCGGCATCACCTTGACCAGGCCCCGGTAGGTGTTGGAGCCGTGGCCGGCTGAGATGCCCTTGGAGATGATGCGGCTGCGCGTGTTCCGGCCGATGTGGGTCATCTTGGTGCCCGTGTCCGCCTGCTGACGACCCTTCGTAAGGGCCACGGAGTAGAACTCCCCCACGGAGTTGTCACCCAGGAGCAGGACGCTGGGGTACTTCCAAGTGATGGCGGAGCCGGTCTCCACCTGGGTCCAGGAGATCTTGGAGTTGGCCCCCTGGCACGTCCCCCGCTTGGTGACGAAGTTGTAGATGCCGCCCCGCCCCGCCTCGTCTCCCGGGTACCAGTTCTGGACGGTGGAGTACTTGATCTCCGCTTTCTCCAGCGCGATGAGCTCCACCACGGCGGCGTGGAGCTGGTTCTCATCCCGCATGGGGGCGCTGCAGCCTTCCAGATAGCTGACGTAGCTGCCCTCGTCGGCGATGATCAGGGTCCGCTCGAACTGGCCCACCCCGGCGGTGTTGATGCGGAAGTAGGTGGAGAGCTCGTAGGGACACCGGACGCCCGGCGGAATGTAGCAGAAGGAGCCGTCCGAGAAGACGGCGGAGTTGAGGGCGGCGTAGAAGTTATCACTGTGGGGCACCACGGAGCCCAGGTACTTTCGGATCAGCTCCGGGTGCTCCTGCACCGCCTCGGAGAAGGAGCAGAAGATGATGCCGCGCTTGGCCAACTCCTCCTTGAAGGTGGTGGCCACGGAGACGCTGTCGAAGACCGCGTCCACCGCAACACCGGCCAGCCGCTTCTGCTCCTCAAGCGGGATGCCCAGCTTTTCGAAGGTGTCCAGAAGCTCCCTGTCCACCTCCTCCAGGCTGCTGTACTTGGGCCGGGGAGCGGCGTAGTAGATCATGTCCTGGAAGTTGATGGGGGGGTGATGGACGTTGGCCCAGCCGGGGACCTGGCCCTTCTCCTGGAGCGAGACGAAGTGCCGAAGGGCGCGCAACCGCCACTCCAGCATGAACTCAGGCTCGTCCTTCTTGGCGGAAATCCAGCGGACAACGTCCTCCGTAAGACCTGGAGGCGCGGTCTCCGATTCGATGTCCGTTACGAAGCCGTACTTGTACTGCTGCTCTGCGGCTTCCTGGACTACTTTGCTCGTGCTGGTCAACGGGCGGCCTCGCGGAAATCGGGTGTCGACGGGGCATGACTTGCGAATTCCATAGATGCCGATGGTAGCAGGCCGCATTCGGCAATGTCAATATTCTTGACCAATTCAGTCGACTTTAGGGGCTGGGCACCGACGGACCCGTCCGCTCGACGTGTTCCAAAACGCGCGGGGACGCTGTAGACTCTGGAAATGAGGCCACGAATAGCAGGCAGCGAGGCTGGGATGCGGTCTTGGGCACGGTGGGGACTCGTTGGTGTCCTCGCACTGGGGCTGCTGGCCGCGTGCAGCGACTCGGACGAGGAGTCGCCGGATGCCGCCACGCCGACGGCCATCGTTGCGGCGCAGTCGACGCCCACTCCCACGCCCACTCCGTCTCCCGTGCCGCTTCCTACGCTGACGCCCACGCCTACAGTCGGCCCCACGAACGTCGTGTTGCCCCCCCGACCCACCCCGACCCCCACGCCCGCGGCGACACCCACGCCCACCGCCGTGCCAACGCAGACCCCCGAGCAGGTGGTGTCCCGTCTCGAGCAGGCGGCCGTCGACCTACAGGCGGGGCCCGTCAACGCCCGCGGCCTCATCTTCGACCGGCGGGGGTACGTGCTGACGGCCAACCACCTTGTCCTCTCCTCAGCCTCCGTGACAGTGGTCCACGCCGACGGCCGGGAGGAGGTGGGACTGGTGGTGGGCCGGGACGAGACCCGCGACCTGGCCGTGATTGAGATCGAGGGGAGCCCTGACCTCCCCACCGTTCGGCTGGGGGCCGACGTAGCGCCCGAGAAGGGGGAACCCTTCCTGGCCATGGGGCTCTTCAGCGCCTCGGACGAAGAGATCGAAGTCAGTAACGTCGAGGTCTCCTCCGTCATCGCGTACGAGAACTTCTTCAGCCTCGAGCTCAGCGAGGCGCTATCCTCAGGCAGCGCCGGCGTGCTGGTGAACGGCCACGCCGAGGTGGTGGGAATCGTCGGCCGGGGGATCCCCGAGGATCTCGCGAGCAACGCCCCGGTGCCGCCGCCCTCCGCCATCGCAATGGACCAATCTATGCTCGACGTCATCGGACAGCTGCAGGCCGGGGTTTTGATCCTGAACCCCATACAGGCGGGAGTGGGACTCTCCCGGGACACGCCCGCCCCTCCACAGACCCCCATCATGGTGCGCGGCACCACCGTCATTGGACTGCCGACGACGTACGAGATAACGGTGACGGAGATCGTGCGGGGTCAGGAGGCCATCGATCTGATGTATTCCGTCTACCCCTTCGTCTGGGACCCGGACGCCGGGCGGGAGTACATGCTCGTGAAGGTCCGTATGCACTACGTGAAGGGGCCGGCGGGCGGGACGAACTTCATCCACCAGCTCTACTTCACTGCCCTGTCCCGCCATGGGGTCGTGTACATCACCCCCAGCCGCTTCTTCCCCATGCAGCCCTTCCTGGTGCAGGCGCTGTACCCGGGCTCGACTTTCGAGGCCTGGACGACGTGGCAGGTCCCCATCGACGACCCCGCTCCGCTGTTCGCCTACGGCCTGGACTGGCCCGAGCGAGGCCGCGCCTGGTTCCTCATGGTCGACACCGACCAGTAGCGGCTGTCCGAAAGGGGCTGGGGAGCGGACGAGGCTAGAGCTTGTAGAGGGCCGCGGCGTTCCCCGCCAGCATGCGGTCCCGCTCTTCGTCCGGGACGTCCTGGAAGCACCGCTCGATGTACTGTGAGCTCTCCGGCCAGGACGACGTCGCCAGCGGAAAGCTCGTGCCCCACAGGATGTTGTCCGTCCCTATGGCGTGGCGCGTCCGGACGCCGGTCCGGTCGTACCAGCCCGTGAAGTAGCAGGACTGCCGGAACATCTCCGACGGGGTCATGGTGTACTTCTCTTGGATCAGGCGCTGCCGCTCGAACTGATGGTCCGCGAGCTCCAGGATGTAGGTGGCCCAGGTCAGCGTGGTCTCCGCGAAGACGACCTTGAGGCCCGGGAAGCGCATGAGGATCCGGGAGTAGAGGAAGTTGGCCACCACGGGGACGGAGCTGATGGGCCGGGTGATGTTGTACAGCGCCGAACCCTGCGCCGGGCTCAGCCCCTCGTATGCCGGGAACTGAATGCGAGGCGATGAGCCGGCGTGGAGGCAGAGAGGAACGCCCAGTTCCTGGCACGTGTCCCAGATGACGTCGTAGTCCGGCTCGTTGATGTGGGGCAGGTCTTCCCGCAGGTGCATGGGCACCGCGGGGAACGCCACGCCCCGATGGCCTCGGGAGACGGCCCGCCGGATCTCCTGCGCCGCTGCCTCCAGGGACGATAGGGGCACGATGCACTGGGGGATGAAGCGCGGGCTGGCCGCAGCCCACTCCTCCAACAGCCAGTCGTTGTAGGCCCGCACGCAGGCCAGCTCGAGCTCCGGGTCCTGAATCTTGCCGAAGGTCTCGCCGGCCAGGCCCGCCACCGTGGGGTAGAGGACGGAGCAGTCCACGTTGTCTACGTCCATCGCCTTGAGGCGCTCGCCGGGGACGTACGCGGCCGTCGGCACGTCCTCCCATCGCTGGGGCTCTCGGACGGAGTCCGGGAGCAAAGCGCCTACCGAGGCGAGGCCGAGCAGCTCCAGTGGCTTCCCGTCGACCACCCATCGCTGCGTCCCGTCCTCAAGGGTCGCGACGTGCGGGACGCGATCGCCCCATCGGCTCTGGGACATGCGGGAGGTCCAGACTTCCGGGTGCTCCTGGACGTGGTCATCGACGCTGATGAGACCGAAGCGAAGCTCCATGACGCCTCCTCACGTTGCGGTGGATGCCGTGAGCCGCCGTTCGGACAGACCAAGGGCGCAGGCAGACCTGCGCCCCCCGTCGGTTCCTGCTCCCGCGACGACGCTATCCCCCGGCGTACAGCCTCAGAGCGTTGCGGTAGAGCATGACTTCGCGCTCCTCCTGGGGCACCCCGGTCAGGCTCCGGTTCACGAACTTCCAGGACTCGGGGTACGTGGAGGTGGAGTGCGGGTAGTCCGACTCCCAGAGGATGCGGTCGATGCCGATCTCGTGGCGCATCTCCACCCCGGCCTCTTCGTACCAGAAGTCGACGAAGACCTGGCGCCGGAAGAGGTCGCTGGGACGGTTCAGGATGCCCTCGGTCCAGAGGTGGCGCCGTCGCCACTCGTGGTCGCAGCCTTCCAGGATGTAGTTGACCCAGCCCAGGCCCGTTTCGGCGCAGACCCACTGGAGGCGGGGGTAGCGGTCCAGGACGCCTGAGAAGATGAGGTTGGGGATGAACTGGGCGATGCTGGAGAAGCCGGCCGTAGGGCCCATGGCCTGGGACTCGTTGCGGGTGAAGCCCTTCCACTGCTGGAAGTTGAGCTTCAGTCCGGCGCCCGAGTGCCAGTGGACGGGCATCTCCAAAGCCTGGCAGGCCTCCCACAGGGGGTACCAGTAGGGGTCATTGAAGTGGGGGAGGTCCTTGTGCATGGAGCGGGGCTCCGCCACCATGTTGATCCCCCTGTGCCCCATGTTGGCGGCGCGCTCCACCTCTGCCACGGTGGTCTCAATGTCGCAGAGCATGGGGATGTTGGCCAGGGGAATGAAGCGGTCGCTCACCCGGCGCCACTCTCCCAGGCCATCGTTGTAGGCCTGGATGCAGGCCAACTCGAACTCTGCGCTGCCCTGGAGGAAGGTGCCGCCCTGGACGGGGTCGTTGGGGAAGAGGACCTCGCCGTCAACGCCGTCCTCGTCCAGCGCCTTGAGACGCTCCACGGGGTCGTATACCTTGCGGGGCACCTCCTCCCAGCGCTGGGGGAAGTACTTTCGCATGGGGTCGTCCATCACCGTGGGGCAGTTGGAGACGCCGCGGTCTCCCACGAAGACGCCGTTGACCAGCCACCGGTCCACCACGGACAACCCCCAGTCCACAACGATGTTCGCCGGGTCGCTGGTCTCGACGACCTGGGGAATGGCGTCGCCCCACTTGGCCTTGGACATGCGGCTGGTCCAGTTGTCCTTGTCCAACTGGGCGTGGGAATCGCTGCTAATGAGGCCGTACTTGATCTCCATTCGACACACCTCCTCCGCCAGTAGCTGGAGCTCCAGCGCAGACACTGCCATCATAGCGGGCGCCGCGCCCCTGTCAAGCCTGCGGGCCATGACTAGCGATCACTGCTGTACGTATCAGGTGGGACTACCCCATGGAATATGGAATACTCCGAAATGACCACGTCTTCGCCATCGATACTGCCCCATATGACGAGGGAGTAGACTCCGCTCCCATAACGCGCCAGCAGATCGGAGATGCGCACGGTGGCGGAGAAGGCGTCGCCCCTGGCTGCCCACCCTGACGCCGTGATCCACGGCACGGGGATTGGCTGCTCCGGCAATAGCTGGCTTGCATCGTATGCAGCCTGCCAGAACCGGTTCGCCTCCTCCGGTGACCGGGGCACGGCAGAGTCCGCCGGGACATCGTACGGGTCCGGGCAGGTCCCGTGGGTCGTAAAGAACGTGTCCACAGGGTAGTAGCTGTTACCGCTGAGCGGCGGTCTCAGGGAAACTATCTGGACCCCCGACCTGTAGCAGTAGGTCCGCATAACCTGCCCCCTGGTGAGTGTGTAGGGAGGTGGGTCGTAGTAGATTTGCACACCAAGGTCGCGGTCTCCTCCGAAGGTGACTCCGTTCTTCGCCCTTCCCTCGAACGACAGCACACCGTTATCGATACTGGGCAATCGGTCGAACTGGACGTAGTCGCCCTCGAAGTGCTGGATGGCCGTGAAGTTGTAACGGTCCCAGGCTAGCCCTATGTTGACCTTCTTGTGCCACCTGTCGAGGATGTTCCGACGGTGGCCCGGACTGCTCATCCAACCTTCCATGGTCTCCTTGATCTCCTGATCCATGGTGCCGATGAAACGGTACCCGTCGGACGTGCTGATGCAGTAGTCAAGGCCGCTCACGTTTTCTCCGTTGGACTGATAGCCGCCTGCGAGGCTGTAACGCATGTAGGGCTTCAGTCCGTCCAACCCCCAGTGCGACGCGAAACAGCCCGCCAGGGAGGCCCCTGCATGGAGCTGGGCAGCGTCGTTGTCGCCGAGGACCACTGGGTCGAGTCCAGCAATCCGGCGCTCCGCATTGATGAGGGCGAGCATGTACTTCTTTTCGTCAAGATGACGTTCTGAAGGCGCAAGCTGAGTAGTCGAGGCGCTACCCTCGGCACTAGAGGGCTCCTGGTTGGAAGACGCGCTCCTAGTTGGCGTCTGTGCCTCAGTCTGGCGTTGTTCTGATGGCGGTTCACTTTCGGCTACGGTTGCATCTTCGAGCTCGGCGAGTTGCTCTTGAATGAAAGGCTCGACCCCATCGTATGCTGATTTCACCTCTCCCCATGCCTTTACGGCGACCTCGATGTCTTGCTGGTACGCCCAATTCCAGACCAAGACCAATCCGATTCCAGCTCCAATGACAGCAAGTCTGAGCCAGGTCTTTGATCGTCTGCGCCCCCGTCGGGACGCCTTAGACTTTGGCCACCGCGAAGGCCGCTGGCCTCGGCTCTTGTAGAAGTCAAGGCGCCGCCTAGCGCACTCAGCGCAGGTGCAAGCTGCTGGATGATGTTTGTACCAGTGCGGTCGCCCTGCCATCGCCCTAGAACGGGAGGAGGGAGGTGCCCAGGGCCAAGTCCGACATGAGGGCCGTGCCGAAGACGAGGCTCGCGGCGCCGGCAACACCCGCGACGGTTGCACCCAGCCGGTCCACCCTTCCCGAGAGGGCGAAGGGGACGCCCAAGGCCACGGTGACGGCCGCCATGGAGAGCACGGTCCCCAGGCCGAAGAGGACCAGGTAAGCCACGCCCACCCAGAACCCCTCGATTTTCGGCAGGAGCACCAGCATCACGGCGGCGCTGCCCGCCAGGCCGTGCACAAGGCCAATGGTGAAGGACTTCATGCGAAAGAAGGGTCGCCCGAACACGAACAGTCCGTGGGGCTCCTCCGGGCCCTCACCGGCCGCGTGGGTGCCGTGGATGTGCAGGTGAGGGCCGTTGTCGTGTGCGTGCTGGTGGACGTGGAAGCGGCCTCGGCGCAGGTTCCACACCACCTGGAGCCCCAGCAGCACCAGCATGACCCCCACGCCAAACTCGAAGACGGGGGCAATGGCCTCGTAGCGGTCCAGGACCGCCTCCTTCAGCAGAAGGATGACGACGCCCAGAACCAGGAGGGGGGTGGTGTGACCCAGCCCCCACGAGGCGCCCACCCAGATGCCCCGCCAGGCGTTGCGGTACTCCGTGGCGATGGTGGAGACGGCGACGACGTGGTCGGCGTCGGTGGCGTGCTTGAGACCCAGGAGGAAGCCCACGACCATGGCGCCTACGGCCCCGGATTCGATCTCCATGCTGGCTGCGCTCCCTCTACCCGGGACCGGCGTCGTCGGCGCACCGAGCGCAGACACCGGTCACGGTGAAGTTGTCCAGGTCCGGCTGAAAGCCGAACTCCCGGACCAAGGTCTCCCGAAGGTCGTCCAGGTAGTCCGGCCCCAGGTCGTAGGCGCCGCCGCAGCGCTGGCAGACCATGTGGTGGTGGCGCGCGTTGGGATCGGTCAGCTCGAAGTGGAGGCGGTCGTCGATGCCCACCTCCGTCACCACGCCCAGCCGCTTGAACAGGTGGAGGGTGCGATAGACCGTGGCGATGTCCATGTAGGGGTAGGACTGCTGCGCGCGGCGGTACACCTCGTCCACCCCCATGTGGCCGCCCCCCTCCGCCACGGCGGAGAGGATGAAGAGGCGTTGCGGCGTAAGCCTTGTTCCGCCCCTACGCAGGGTCTCCAGTGCGTGCTCCAGGGTGACCATGCAAACAGTCGCACCTGCAAAAGAATGCGAATGCCTACTGTAGCAGAACGCGGACGGCTGTCAAGCCTACGCTTCTCCCCATATGGACAAGCGGCTCAGGGTTGTATAATCTTCACGCAATCGGCTGCGTAGAGCCACCTGCACGGAGGGATACAGACAATGGAAGCTGTGTTTTTGCCTGATTGGGGCGATGCTGTTTTCCCAGGCCTGGCACATGATGGGCCTGTATTCCGACGGCAGGAGCGTGGGGGTAGTCATTGGGGGGCTTGCACTGGTGTCCCTGGTGGCCATCATCCTCGAACCAATGTTGCTCACCGGCTCAGGCGACAGGACGATTTCTGCCGCGAACCACCTGTCCGAGCTCACGATGACCAAGGGGCTGATAGTCGTGTGGGCGGTGTACGGCATAGTGGTGGCTGCGCAGGCGCTCTGGGACTACGAGGAGCGCGCGGTAGCCTTCTACGGTGCGGTGGCGGCGGCCGTGACGGTCGTCAGCTTCCTCTACTATGCAGGGAGCCTGCAGCCTCGCTACGGAGACGCCCCATGGCTCAGCCTCTCCGCTGCGACGCTGCTCCTGTCCATCATGTCGGCCATGGTCTTCTTCGCGCTGGGGTTCACCTTCAGGTCGATACGGCCAGTGGCGGCGTGGTTCCTGCTGCTCGGCGGAGGGACTGTCTCGGCTATCGGTTTGGCCATCGCCACGCGAGTGATCGCCTAGCCCGCGGAAGGCCCGGTACCCCGAACGGGGGCGGCGTTCAGAGGCGTTGTCGAGGGGGGATATGGCTGACACGTCCATGTCAATCAAGGAGATCCTGGCCGCCAGCCAGCGTGAGGCGGCGCTCTACGAGTGGAAGGGCACCTTCGCCGACTATCTCGCCATGGTAGTGGAGAACCCCTCCATGGTGAAGCTCGCCCACGCCCGGGTCCGGGAAGCGATCCTCGCCAAGGGGGTCGACACTTCGCCTTCCGGGGAGCCCATCTACCGCCTCTTCGAGAACGATATCTTCGGACTGGAAGACGTGCTGGGGCGGATCGTCGAGTACTTCGAGGCGGCCGCGGAGGGCGCAGAAACCAGGAAGCACATCCTCCTGCTGCTGGGCCCACCTGCCAGCGGCAAGTCCACGATCGTTTCACTCATCAAATCGGCGCTTGAGGACTATACGCGGACCGATGAGGGGGCCGTCTACGCGCTGGCAGGCTGTCCGATGCAAGAGGAGCCCCTGCATCTGATTCCGCCAGCGCTCCGGCCGGTGCTGAAGGAACAGTACGGCATCGAGATCGAAGGGGAGATGAACCCCCGGAACCGCCATCTGCTCAGGACCAAGTACAACGGCAATATCTCGGAGGTGCCCGTCGAGCGGGTAATCTTCTCGGAGCACGAGGCCGTGGGCATCGGCTACTACGTCGCCACGAACCCCAACGCGGACTCGTCCCTCCTCGTGGGGAGCGTTGACACAGGCCGGCTAGAAGGTTCCCGCACGGAGGTCGCCGGCCAGGCGTTCCGCATGGACGGCGAGTTCAACGTGGCGAACCGAGGCCTAATCGAGCTGGTGGAGATGTTCAAGGCGGACAGGCACCTGCTGACCACCCTGTTGGGGCTGGCGCAGGAGCAGGTCATAAAGATGGAGAAATTCGGTTCCATCTACGCCGACGAGGTCATCATCGGCCACTCGAACGAGGGGGACTTCAACACCTTCGCCGAGGACGAGCACTCGGAGGCGCTCAAGGACCGCATCACCGCCATCCAGGTCCCGTACAACCTGCGGGTCAGCGAGGACGTGAAGATATACGAGAAGGTGATGGCCAGGCACCAGGAGACAGGCGTCCGCATTTCCCCTCTGACGCCCCGCATCGCGGCCACCTACGCCGTCCTCTCGCGGCTCCACCCGCCCAGCCGGCAGGGAATGACGCTTCTGGACAAGATGTGGCTCTACGACGGGCGCATGGTGGGAACGTATACCCGTCAGGACGTAGTCGAGATGAAGCATGACCACGTTGGCGAGGGTATGAGAGGGATATCGCCTCGATACGTGATGAACCGCATTGCAGCCATCGCCAGCGCTCCCGGCGTCAAGTGCGTGACGCCCCTGGCGGTGCTCGACAGTCTGTGGCGGGGCATAACCGAGAACGTGAGCCTTGACCAGGCCAGCAGAGCGGCATCCATCAACCTCATAGTCGACACTGTCAGCGAGTACAACGAGTTGGCCACTAGCGAAGTACAACGAGCGTATCAGGACTCCTTCGACGATTCGGCGGACCTCATGCTCGCCGGATACCTGAGGAACGTGCGCACCTTCTGCTCCGGGAACGCATCCGGCGACGATTACGACGAACAAGAGATGCAGGAGATGGAGCGCTCGATTGGCATACGCGAGAGGGACAAGGGGGCGTTCCGAAAAGAGATAGACCGCCTGGCGGCCCTGTACAGCAGGCGCGAGCGCCGGTTCACGTATACCGCCGATCCCAGGCTCAGGGCAGCGATTGAGGCGCGCCTCTTCCCTTCAGTCCGGACCTTGAACACCGCCCTCGCGAGACCTCGCCTAAAGCGCCTGCGGGAAGAGTGGACGTACCGGCGCATCCTCATTGTCAGGCGCCTCGTCGAGAAGTACGACTACTGCGGCGTCTGCGCCGAAGACCTCCTCGAGTATGTGACCCAACTGCTGCAGAAGAAGAGCATGTTCAAGACGACCAAGAAGGCAGACGTCTCCTGGCAGTGGGACCTCTACCCAAGAAGTGAGGCCCTGTCGGTGCGCCCTGGGGGTCCCTAAACCGCCAACGGGCGGGGTATCCACAAGACATCTTCCCCTGCACCTGACAGGCCGCGTTGACGCACGGCGAGGCCGGTCGATACAATGAATTGCACTCACTTTGCGCATTACGTCGCGTCACGCTCATGCGTGCGGGACGCTCCAGAGAGGAGAAGCAATGGCCATAGCAGGACTTCCGCTGTTTCCTGTCACCGTGGTGGGGAGTTGGGCACGCCCTCCCTACCTTATCGACGCGCTCCGCAAGCGCCAGCAGGGCGACCTCACCTTCGCCGAGTTCAACGAGGTGGCGGACCGGGCCGTGCTGGAGGCCCTTCGCTGCCAGGACGAGGCGGGGGTGGACATCGTCAGCGACGGCGAGCAGCGGCGGGACAACTTCTACTCCTTCGTCGTGGAGAAGCTGGACGGCGTGAAACTCATGGCACTGGGCGAGCTGCTGGACTACGTGGAGGACAAGGAGGGCTTCGACCAGATCCTCCGCAGCCAGGACGCCCCCAGCTTTGCCATCCACAACGCCACCGTGACGGACAAGATCAGCCAGACGGTGCCGCTGGCCCTGGACGAGTTTGAGTTCCTGCAGAAGCACACGGACAAGCCCGTCAGGATCGCCCTGCCCGGCCCCTACCTCCTCACCCGCTCCATGTGGGTGGACGGCGTCTCCAACGACGCCTACCCCACCATGGACGACCTCTCCGCAGACATCGTCAAGGTGCTGCGGCAGGAGCTCATTGCCCTGCGCGACGCCGGGTGCGCCTTCGTCCAGTTCGACGAGCCGGTGCTGACGGACGTCATGTTCCGGCCGGAGGTGAAGGAGCGAACCTTCATGTGCGCCTCCATGGCCGCCGCCTCGGGCGACCCCAACGCTGAGCTCTTCAAGGCCGTGCGGCTCATGAACAACATCCTCCAGGGCGTGGACGGCATCGCGACCGGCGTCCACGTCTGCCGGGGGAACTGGAGCCGCAAGGAGGACGCGCTGCTCCAGGGGAGCTATCAGCCCCTGCTGAAGTTCCTCATGGCCATGCGGCTGGACCAGCTGGTCCTGGAGTACGCAACGCCTCGGGCCGGGGAGCTGGACGCCTTCGGCACGTACAAGAACCTGCGGGAGATCGGCCTGGGCGTGGTCAACCCCCGCTCCGACGACGTGGAGCCCGCGCAGGCCGTGGTGGACCGGGTCCACGAGGCCCTGCAGTACTTCCGCCCCGAGCAGGTCTACCTGAACCCCGACTGCGGTTTCGGCACCTTCGCAGAGCGGCCGATGAACCCCCCCGAGGTGGCGACGCAGAAGCTGGCGACCATCAGCGCCGCAGCCCAGCACCTGCGGGCGGAATACTCGTAGGGACGCCATGCCCGATCAGCCGGAGGAGGAGCACCCGCAGCCGGACCGGGCCGTGCGCCGCGACCGCAAGCGCCGTCGCCGCCAGCCAGCCCACGGCGGTGGGCTGAAGCGCATTGCCGGACTGGTCGCGGAGCGGGCTGACAAGAGCAGCGACAGGAAGGGAACGCCATGACGACGGAGCAGACCATCAACGGCCTGGACGTGCCAGGGTTCGAGGAGGCGGTCCGGCTGGTGGCCGAGCAGGACGGGGCCAAGCGGGCGCCCAAGAAGTCCCGGATCCGGTGGCAGGGCGGCTTCAAGTTCAACTGCCTGGTGCGCAACCACACGTTCGTGGTTGACGAGCCCGCCCACCTGACGGGCGAGGACGAAGCCCCCAACTCCATGGAGTACGTGCTGGGCGCTCTGGGCGCCTGCCTGGCCACGGGCTTCGTGCTCCTGGCCTCCAAGCAGGGCATAGCCGTGCGCAATATGGAGGTGGTCCTGGACTCCACCCAGGACAACGTCTTCACCTTCCTGGGCCTGGGCGGCGACGGCCACTCGGGCTTCGACGGCGTCACCGCCAAGCTCTACGTCCGCGCGGACGCTTCGGAGGAGACCTTGAGGGCGCTCTGGGAGGAGACCATCACGGCCTCTCCCGTGGGCAACTCCCTGACCCACGTCGTACCCATCCGTGGGGAGCTCGACGTCGTCTAGGCCGAAGCGACAGGGGCTGCGCCCGCAGACCCACCGCTTCGTGAGGGGCTTCCCGACCGTCGCGCCTCCAGCCTGGGATACTCCCCTCCATCTGCGCCCTCTTTCCTCCCGCCAAGACTCAATCATCCTCACCGGGTATACTAGGGCCCTCACCTTGGACCGCGAGGCGACAGGCTGATGGAACGAGCAGGGGTGCAGGCCGGCGGGCGCGAAGGGGGCTTCGTCCGCACGGTGCTGCGAGCGGTGTCCCGGTCCCTGGCATCGGATCAGTCGGCCGAGGGCGAAGCGGCGCTGTACCGGGACCAGGCGGCCCGATGGTTCCTCTACTCGGCCGTCTTCTGGATTGCCGTGCCGGGGCTGGCGGGGCTGGCCATGGCCACACTGCTGTACGCCCCCTCCGCGCAGGAGTGGGTCCCCAGAAGCCTGGACTCCTACCTCCAGTTCGGCCGCCTCCGGCCCATGCACGTCAACGTAGCCCTCTTCGGCTGGCTCTCCATGGTCTACGCGGGCTCCATGCTCTTCATCGTACCCCGGCTGACGCGCACGCCCCTCTACAGCGAGAGGCTGGCCTGGGCGACCCTGCTCCTGTGGAACGTCGTAGTAGTCGGCGCATTCTTCTCGCTGCTGGCTGGCTACAACCAGGGGAGAGAGTACGCGGAGATGGCCTGGCCCCTGGACCTGCTCATGGTGGTCTGCTTCGTCCTGCTGGCGGTCAACATCTGGAAGACGGCCATGCGGCGGCGCGAGCCCGTGCTGTACGTCAGCGTCTGGAACTTCATGGCCGCCACGGTGATCATCGCGCTGGTCTACGCCATCGGGAACGTCATCTGGGACACCTCCGGCGCACTGCGGGGCATGAACGACGCCATCCTGAACTACTTCTACGTCCACAACCTGTTCAACGCCTGGTTCACCACCGGCTTCCTGGGGCTGAGCTACTACCTCCTTCCGCGCCTGTCCGGCAAGCCGCTCTGGAGCTACCGGCTGGCCGTCTGGGGCTTCCTCAGCGTGTGGACGGGCCAGCACCACCTCCTCTACGGCCCCGGCCCGGAGTGGCTGGAGCTGGTGTCCGTCTCCTTCAGCATCCTGGCGGCCATCCCCAATACTGCCTTCACCTTCAACTTCTACAAGACCATGGGCGGCGCGTGGCGCAACGTCGTCACGGACGTGCCGCTGCGATTCCTGGTCACCTCCTGCATCTTCTACATCCTGACCTGCTTCCAGGGCGTGGCCCAGTCGTTCCGGGACCTCAACTCCTACATCCACTTCACCAACTGGGTCATAGGGCACAGCCACCTGGCCTTTCTCGCCGCTTTCAGCTTCACGGCCTTCGCGCTGGTCTACCACCTCCTTCCGCGCACCGGCCGGGGCCGAGCCTTCTCCCGCGGCCTGATGGAGTGGCACTACTGGCTCACCCTGGTGGGGACCCTGGCTTTCATGATCACCCTGTGGACCGCAGGGTTCACGCAGGGGGGCGACTGGCTGGAGGGCGGCATCCCCTTCATCGAGACGGTGGTGGCGATGAAGCCCTACATGCTCGTGCGGCTGATCAGCGGGATCATCATCGCGGTTGGTGTGGCAGCCTTCCTCGTGGGGGTTATCCGCACCCTGCTCCCGGAGAGGGAGCAGCGGCTGCAGGCGGCGGAGGCGTAGCGATATGCGACAGCCCACCGTCCGCTACCTTCTCATCGGCTCCCTGGTGTCACTCTTCGCCGGGCTGCTGGTAACGGTGGGTGTGCCGGCCATCCAGGAGCCCCCGGCCTCGGCAGGGCTGCAGCCGTACACCGAGGTGCAGCAGGAGGGCCACGAGCTATATATCCGCGAGGGCTGTTGGTACTGCCACACCCAGCAGGTCCGCTCCGTGGAGGTCGACGTCGGCACGGTGCGAAAGCAGGGAGACCTGGGGCCTGAGTCCGTCCCCGGCGACTACCACTACCAGAAGCCGGTGCTGTGGGGCACGAACCGGCAGGGGCCCGACCTAGCCCACGTGGGGAGTCGCACGGAGATCAACAAGGCCTGGCACGTCCAGCACCTGAAGGACCCGCGCAGCCTGGTGCCGGGCAGCATCATGCCCTCCTTCGACCATCTCCCGGAGGAGGAGCTAGACGCCCTGGCCGAGTATCTGTTGGCGCTGAAGTAGGGAGAGACAGCATGGCTTGGACGGCGATCATCGGGCCGGAGGAGGCCCAGGGAGAGCTCAAGGAGCTCTACGACGCACTGGAAGCCAGGGGCATCACGCTGACCGCCGAGTTCCTGGGTGTCTACACTCAGGAGCCGGGCATCCTGCGGTGGCTGACCATGGGGCTAAAGCCCGGCTACGGCGCCACCGCTATCGAGACCACGCTGACGCAGATGATCGCCACCGTCGTTTCCATCGTCAACGGCTGCGGCAACTGCCGCGTCATCCACGGCGAACTGATGCGGCGCATGCTGGGGGACGACGCCCTGGCGGACCAGATACTGGAGGACTACACCCAGGCGCCCCTAGAGCCCGCCGTGCGGGCGGCCTTGGACTACGCCGTCAAGCTCACCCGCGAGCCGAGTCAGGTCACGGAGGGTGACGTGCAACGGCTGCGAGAGGAAGGCTACACGGACCAGCAGATCGTGGACGTGGCCCACGTGGCCGCCTTGTTCAACTACGTGAACCGCATCGCCCTGGGGCTCGGCACCCAGCTGCGGACCGAGGCCGGAGGCTAGCGTGTACTCTGCGAGCCTCGTCGTCATTGCCGCTGTTTCGGTCATGGTGCTGCTCTGGGTTGGGTTCATGGCTTGGGCCTACCTGTCGGGGCAGATGCGGGAGTCGGAGCGGGCCCGGCGCCTGCCCCTGGAGGACGATGAGAGCTCGAACAACGGAGAGGCCCATGTCTGAGCAGCCGAAAGACCCTGGCCCGCAGTCGGAAGAGGAAAAACCCTTCGGCGGCGAGATCCCCGTCGGCGGCGGAGGCGCGCCCCGGTGGATGCGCTGGCTCACCACCATCCTCTTTGCGTGGGCCGTCGCCTACCTGGTGGTCGCCTTCATCCGCGGGTGGGCGGACGAAGCGGCGTGGCTGGTGCTGGTCTTCGGCGGGGCGCTGGTGGCCTGGTACCTCTTCTTCACCATCACGAAACGCCCTGCGGACCCCTGATCAAGCGCTCATTCATCGCGCATCGCGATACTCTCCATCCCCTTGGTCTGGCTTGACAGCCAGAGAGGGCGTGGGTAGGCTTGAAGCCGGAGCCAAGTTTTCCGTTTCGAAAGGGAGGTGGCATGCACAACGGATACAAGATCATCGACGCAGACGCCCACATCCACGAGCCCCACGACCTGTGGAGCGACTTCATGGAGCCGGAGTTCTACGACCGGCGCCCCCTAGTCCCACCGAGGCAGGAGGGTCGGCGACACTCCAGCAGCAAACAGTTCCTCCCCTGCGAGCTCTTCCCTGAGGGGTCCATATCGCGGGGCACGGTCCAGGGTGCCGGCCAGAAGCGACAGGTGGTCCGAAGCACGGACTTCATGGGCGAGAAGTACGGCGACGCCTGGTACGCCGAGTTCACCCCTGAGAGCCGTGTCGTCGACATGGACCGCTACGGCTGGGACAAGCAGGTCATGATCGACAACTTCCCCGCTGCCATGCGCCTCATCTCCGAAGGCGCCGACCAGGGCCTCCTCTGGGCCTGCGCCCGGGCCTACAACAACTGGGCCCACGACTTCGCTCAGGCCGACCCCACCAAGCTCAAGGTCTCCGGCGTCCTCCCCAACCAGCACGACATCGAAGGGTTGATCATCGAGACCCGGCGCGTCGTCGAGAAGCTGGGCGCTGTCACCGTGGCCGTCCCCACCCCGGACAAGGGCAAGGCCTGGCAAGACGCCGAGTACGACGGCTTCTGGGCCCTGGCCGAGGAGCTGGACTTCCCCATGTCCTTCCACGGCGTCAACAGCGGCGACCCCCACGTGGGCACCCGCTACAAGCCCCGCCACTTGGTCTCCGGCCAGGAGGTGGCCTTGGAGCACGCCCTGGGCTTCTCCTTCGAGAACATGATCTCCCTGGGCCACATGATCTTCCTGGGCATCCTGGAGAAGTTCCCCAAGATGCGCATCTCCCTGCTCGAGGGCAACGCCGGATGGCTGCCCTTCTGGCTGGGCCGCCTGGACGACCACTGCCTGCGCAACAAGCGCCAGGGGATGTGGTTCGACTCGGAGGGGCTGCCGCTGAAGCCCAGCGAGTACTTCAAGCGCCAGGGTTTCGTGGCCTGCGACCCCGACGAGTTCGGCCTGAAGGGCTCCGTCATGCTGGTGGGCGAGGACAACATCGTCTGGAACACCGACTACTCTCACCCCGACGCCCCGGACCCGGACAAGGCCGTCCCCGACTTCCTGGAGCAGGACCTCTCCGAGTCCGCCAAGCGCAAGATCCTGTGGGACAACGCGGCGCGGCTCTACGGGGACCGCATCCTGAACTAGCAACAATCAGGGGATGACGTGGCCGCGCTACGGCGCGGAGAGACTGTACTGGAGGAACCAGATGGTTAGCCCGGACCGAGCACAGCAGGCCAACGAGTACATGAAGGAGAAGATGCTCTTCACGCCTCGGATGTTTCAGATCATCAACACCGTGGCGCCGGAGGCGGGGGAACGCTTCGCAGACTTCTACAACGTCCTCTGGCAGGACGGAGCCCTGGCGCGCAAGCACAAGGAGCTCATGTTCACCGCCATTGGCGTGTCCTACCGCTCGCCTGCATGTCTCATCCACGTCATCCCCGCCATTGAGGCCGGGGCCACCGACGGCGAGATCTTCGAGGCCGTCTCCGTGGGCATGATCGCCGCAGGCTTCGTGCCCAACGGCCCGGGTATTCCCTACGCGTTCCAGTACGCCCTCAAGGTGCTGGAGATTGCCGGAAAGTACCGCAAGGGCGAGTCCTGGGAGTACATCGAGCCCCCCGAGTTCAAGATGTAGCCCTCCGCAGCAGCGGAGACGGCCATCGCCGGGAGAGGAACCCCAATGCCGATTGCTCTCTTCGAGACGGAGAGCGGAGACCTGTGTCGCATGCTGGTGGACGGCCAGGCGGTCGACGCCCTGGTCCCCCATGCGGCCGGCCTCCGCGTCCCCTTCCGGTTCGAGCCTTCCCTGCCCTCCTCTCCCAACCGCCTGACCTGGGACCTCTCCTACCTCCACGCCGAGCTCTGGTCGACGCCTGAGGGAGGGTCCCGGTACTACGCGTCCATGCTGCCGGAGTTCACCACCAGGGAGCACCGTCCCCACGTCATGCGCTTCCCCGTAGACGCCACCGCCTTTGCCCAGTTGGAGGAGATGCGACAGGGTGGAGACCTTCACGTTGTGCTCCACATTCAGGCCACGCTGGTCGGCGCCCTGCCTCGAGACCGGGTGCCTGACGCAGCACGCCGTCGCACGCTGGAGGCGTGGGGCCTCTCCTCCGAGATGGTGGGCCCGGTGCGACACAGCTACGACCTTCCCCTGAGCGTCCCGAAGGCGGTCTGGGAGGAGCAGGTGCTCCCTCAGTGGGCGTGCGCGAGCATTCCCCTGATCGCAGGACTGTCGTTCGAGCCGATCTCGGTTGCGGGAGACCGCTCCCTGGACGTCCGGGCCATGGCCCGGACGCTGGCGGGAGCGACGAAGGTCGCCGACTTCGAGGCCATCCTTCGCCAGTGCCGGATGCCCATCCTGGGACTGTAGAGCCGCCGTGGTAGAGGCCGCTTCCCTTCCGTCTCCCTCCCTCCTGCTCTGGGCCTTGCGCCAGGTGCACCACCGCCTCTTGGAGTTGGTGTCCGACCTGGACGAGACGCAGCTCCGCTGGTCCCCCCAGCCCGGGGCCCACTCGCTCATGTTTGTTCTCTGGCACATCGCCCGCTGCGACGACAACTACCTCCGTGCCCACGTCCAGGGCCGCACCGAGGTCTGGCAGGAAGAGGAGTGGCACCTGCGCTGGGGCATGGACGCCCAGAGCACCGGCATGCTGCTCTCCGACGAACAGGCCGCCGGTCTTCCTCTGCCCCCGATCGAGGAGATCACGGGCTACGCTCGCCGCGTGTGGGATGAGGTGGAGGCGTTCGTGCGAGGACTGGCGCCCCAGGACCTGGAGCGGACGGTGCACCACGTGGACCGGACTAGCTCTATGACCGTGGGCGAGCTCCTCCTGAGCCACCTCTACGGCCATGACAGCCGCCACCTGGGGGAGATGGAGTACATCAAGGGACTCCTCGGCCTCCGCGGCTCTACCACCATGTAGCCACCCCGACCCCGCCGTTCGCTATACTTCCACGTTAGTCATCGACAGGCCCGACGCTGCTTGGCGCTCGGCGTTGCTTGGGAGGAGAGGAGACGTGTCGCAGGACCCGGCGCCGCGGGGCGGCCGAGCATCGCGAAGCGCCCTCCTGGGCCAGGTGGGCCTGCTTGCCGTCGGGCTGGGGCTTGGCCTCACGCTGGGGTGGCTGGTGGTGCGAGGGGTAGCCTGGGGCCAGGTAGCAGACCAGGTCCAGGGCGTCTCGGTGCCGCTGCTGGCGGCTGCGCTGGTCCTCAACCTTCTGGGCCTCTACCTGCGAGCCCTGCGCTGGCGCATCCTCCTCACCGGCGTCGGCGTATCGACTGCACGCCTCTTCCTCGTCCAGCAGGCAGGGGCGGGGCTGAACAACCTGAGCCCCGTGCGCGTGTTCAGCGAGCCCATCCAGTTCGGCCTGCTGGTCCTGCGAGACCGGCTACCCGGCGGCGGCGTGGCCCTGACCCTGGGCGTGGGACGGAGCATGGACCTGCTCGTCCACGGGCTGGTCATAGGCGTTGGCCTGGTCCTGTATCCTCCCCTGCGGCCCTTCGTGCCCTACATCCTGCCGGCGGTCGCCATATCCGTGCTGGGCGTGCTCCTCTGGGTTGTTCTCGGCACGGGAGCGGCCCGGCTCCGCTTCATGCAGCGCCTCCCCGTCAGCGCCGCCTTCGCAGACGCCCGGCGGACCATGGCCACCCACCCCCACCGAGTGGCCGGCGCCATGGCCATCACCCTGGTCTCCTGGGCCCTCACGGGCCTGAGCGGATGGGCAACGCTGGAGGCCCTGGGTGGCGGACTGGACGTCCTGGTCGTCATCGTCGTCGTCCAGGCCTCCCTCTTCTTCGCCCTCTCTCTCCCCGGTCTCCCCACGGCGGCGGGGACGTTCCACTTCGCCGCCGTCATCCTGCTGTCCCTCTGGGACGTTAAGGGAGAGGTGGCCATCAGCTACGCTCTCATCCAGCACGTCATCGTCTTCCTGCCTCCTACGGTCGTGGCGGCGTTCGTGCTTCCTCGGGAGGGGCTGGCCTCGCTGCGCGCCCTGCGCCGCCACCTGCTGCGAGTTCGAGAGGCGCGCACAGGGAGCGACGGGGCGACCAATGGGGAAGGGGCTGCGACCTAGGGGCCTTCCAGGCCCAGCAGGCGGGCCGCGTTGCCCCCAAGGAGCAGCGCCTGGGCTTCCGGGTCGAGGCCGCTCTCCCGGACCTGGGCCAGGACTCGTTCCGGCCGCAGCAGGGGGTAGTCCGTGGCGAAGAGCAGCCGCTCGGGGCCCAGCAGGGCCGCCGCCAGGGCGAAGACCCGGCCGTCGTAGAGGAAAGGCGAAGCCGCCGAGTCGAAGTACGTCCGCGCCAGGGCCTCATTGACCTCCGGCATCAGCGCGTAGAAGGGGAGGCCGCCACCCCAGTGGGCGCAGATGACGGTGTTGCGAGGGAAGTCCTGGATGAAGCGCAGCAGCACCTCCGGTGTTGTCCGCCCCTTGCCGGGGTAGAGGTGCCCCACCGGCTCCGAGGAGTGGACCAGGACGGGAAGTCCCAGGCGCTCCGCCATCTCCATAGTGGGGGCGAGGAGGGAGGAGTCGTCCAGGCGGAAGCCCTGGGTGTCCGCGTGGAACTCTCCCACGCCGCGCAGGCCGCCGCGGGCGCACCGCTCGATCTCCGCCAGGGCGTCCTCGCCCCACGCAGGGTTGACGCCGCAGAAGCCCACCAGCCGCCCCGGGTAGCGGGCCACGGACTCCATCAGGTAGTCATTGGCCTCGCGGGCAATCTCCCGGTCCTGCCACCCGATGCCGACGGCCACCGCGACGTCGACCTCCGCCGCGTCCATCGCCGCGACCAGCTCCGGCGCCGAGGCCAGCGTTGTCCGGGGACTCGCGTACAGCTCGCCGAAGGTCGCGTCCCGGCGGAGAAGCTCCTCCCGCCTACCCCGAAACGCCGGGGGGAAGATGTGCGTGTGGGCATCCACGACCAGCATGGGAGTATTCTACCGCCGCAGTCCCGCGTCTGCAGAGCGGCCGTACCCCGGTATGAACGGCAGAGGGGGCAACCGCGTTGTTGACGCTCGTAGCTGCGCTCCGTATAATGCGCTATCCTCCCGGCTGAGAGATTGCATGGCCAACGAGATGGGGAAGAAGTACGCCTGTGGCGCCTGCGGCGCTGAGTTCGTCGTCACCCAGGCCGGCGGCGGGGCCCTGACCTGCTGCGGCCAGCAGGCTGCAAGAAAGTAGAAGAGGCTATACCGTGCCCAACCTTCTGGGGCGACGCTACCAGTGCTCCGAGTGTGGCATGACAGTCCTGTGCACAAAGCAGGGTGAGGGAGAGGCTACGTGCTGTGACAAGGCCATGGGAGTCCTCCAGCCCAGACGCCTCCCCTCCTCTGACTAGCCCCCCTCAACGACGCCAACCCCACCCACGCGTGGTCCGCCCTGCGCACCCCCTCCGATCGGCATCGCCGGCGCGCTCTGCTTCGGGGACTCCCGCTGCGATACGGGGGGAGTGAATGACGGACCAGGACGCCCCCCTCATCATTCTGCTTGGCGGGGCCTCGGGTGTGGGCAAGACCACCCTCGCGAACGCCCTGGTCCAGGAGTTGGGCCTGGCCCACCACGCGAGCACGGGCTTTCTGCGTGAAGCCGTCCGCTCCGTCCTGCCCGAAGCCCAGGCACGGGTGCTGAAAGGGCACGCCTTCGACGCCTGGCGACTCATGGACGGGGCCGCCCCGACCGACCATCGGGCTCTCCAGGGCGCGCTCGCCCAGGCCAGGATCCTTCAACCGGCATTCCAGGCGTGTATTGCCCGCTCGCTGCGGGAGGGGGTCTCCCTGGTCCTCGAGGGCAGCCACATCCTCCCCGGCGTGGCGGACTCCGCCCCCGGGGTCTCCCTCTTCTGCGTGCTGGACGTTCCCGACCGGGACCTCCTTATGCACCGAGCCCGCGGCAACACCCATCGCCGGCGCATCCTGGACGAAGGGCAGGCAGCCTCCATCCTGGAGCTGCAGGAGGAGTGCCTTCACCTGGCCCGCACCAACCGCGTGCCGGTGGTCGACAGCACGGACCTCGACCACGCTATGGCCCAGGTGCGTGTCCTCCTGAGCGAGCGGCGCTAGTTGCCCGTCGGCGTTCGCTCCGCGCTTCGCCGTGCTTTCCCGTGTCTGCCGTTGCGTGTAGGATAGGCCCAGCCCTGGCATAGGGAGGTCCGGTGTCTCTGGACGGTGACGCCCTCCGGGAGATCGAGGAGCAGACGGTCGACCTGGCATGGCGGGCTGGAGCGGTGCTTCTGGAGCACTTCCAGACGCCCCTTCATGTCGAGTACAAAGGGAAGCGAGCAGGCTCCGCTCCCGTCACCGAGGCAGACCGTCGCGTGGAGGAGTTCCTGCAGGAGGAGCTGTCGCGGCGGTTCCCGGAGCACGCCGTGGTGGGGGAGGAGGGAGCCGGGCAGGGGAGCGCCGCGGCGGCCCTGACCTGGGCACTCGACCCTCTGGACGGCACTATGAACTTCCTGAACGGCCTCCCGGTCTACGCCTCATCCATCGGCCTGATGGAGGAGGGGAGGCCGGTGGTCGGGGCGGTATTTCTGCCCTGGCCGGGCCGCGTCGGGGGGCGTGTCCTGCACGCCCGCCGCGATGGCGGGGCGTGGGAGGGCGACATCCCCCTGCGCGTGGCGCCGGGGGAGAGCCCGGCGCCGGGGCGGGCCGTGGTCCTCCCCCGCTCGAACACGGGGCGATACCAGCCACAGGGAGCGCTCCAGCGCACCCCGGGCGAGCGCCGCTCCCTGTACAGCACCGCCTACGAGATAGCCCTGGCTGCCGATGGCACTTACCAGTACGCCCTCTTCCCAACGCCGCACATCTGGGACGTCGCAGCGGGTATGGTACTGGTCCGGGAGGCGGGCGGCGACGTGCTCACCCGAGAGCGCGGGCGCGCCGACTGGCGCCCCTTCCTTGCCGTGCAGTCGGGCGCAGCGGACGGCCCGCCGGGCCAGGAGGCGCTGCGGGCATGGGTCGAGCCCATCCTCGTGGGCAATCCGGACATGGTCCGCTACGTGTCGAGTCGTCTGTCGTCAGACGCTCTCTGAGCCTGCACGGCCCGCCGCAGCGTCACCGCCCCCGGTCGATGGGCGAAGCCTCCCTGCGAGGATTGTGCGGGATGCCACCGTCCAGAGCGCCCACAGGGCTACGCTGCCCACAAGGAGGCCTCCCAGGACGTCACTGGGCCAGTGGCGTCCCAGGTAGATGCGGGAGAGGCCCGTGAGCAACACCGTCACGACGAAGAGGGCCGCCAGGGCCTGCCGCTGGCGTCGCTCCGGTAGCCGCGGGGCCAGCAACGACCAGACGACGCCCAGGTAGAGGACGGCGTGCACGGTGTGGCCCGAGGGGAAACTGCCCGCCTCTCCGGGCTCCAGCGGATTCGGGCGGGGACGCCCCACCAGGGCCTTCGCGCCCTCGTTGGAGATGTCCAGAATCCCCGCGGCGGCCACGTAGACCGCCCACGGCCACCCTCCCCAGCGCAGCGCCAGCAGAAGGAGCAGGACGTAGGAGACCGTAGCGACGGTGTAGTCGCCGGGCCAGGAGACCGCCTCCATGAACCCTCCCAGGCCCGGAGCGTCCAGCTCCCGCACCCAGGTCGCCGCGGGCTCGTCCCAGGAGAAGGAGTCGTGGAGGTGGGCGAAGTAGGCGAAGACGCCTGCTCCGACGATGGCAGCAAGGGGAAGAAGGCCCGAGAGCACAGCCCGTCGTTGGAGGAGTCTGCCGGCCCAGGAGTCCGCCACGAAGCGGCAGCCTACACGCGAAGGTGCTTGGGGCGGCGCCCTCGCCGTCGCACCACGCCGGCCTGCTGGAGCACCCGCAGGCCCGCATCCGCAGTGACCGCCGGGTGGGTCTGGGCGTCGAAGACGTCAGCCCAGGCGTGGTTCACCTGAATGATGGGTGCGACGGTCTCAGCCTCGAACACGCAGATGGCGTTCGGCGTGCCGGGGATCCAGTACTCGCCCACCAGCGTCATGTCCGAAGGGTACTTCCACCGCGCGCGGCGCTGGGCCGCATCGTCGATCTGCTGGCGGGTCAGGCCGTCCTTGAGCGTGAGGAGGGTGACGAACAGCATGGCTTCCCTCTAGCAGACCTCCTCCAACATCTCCCGCTGGGGGGCCGT
Source organism: Dehalococcoidia bacterium (assembly GCA_965249315.1). Classification (GTDB taxonomy): domain Bacteria; phylum Chloroflexota; class Dehalococcoidia; order Lucifugimonadales; family UBA1127; genus CBDBGD01. The sequence continues at coordinate 1,165,073 of OZ252225.1, forward strand.
GGTGGGGAAGATGCCCAGCAGGCGCACGGGCCGGTCGCTGGCGTTGACCATGCGGTGCTGGACGCCCTTGGGGGCCAGGACAGCGTCACCCGGCTTCAGCGTGACCACCTCGTCGCCCAGGGTCGCCTGGGGCTCCCCGTCCAGGATGATCATCGACTCCTCGTGGCCGGGGTGCGTATGCAGCGGCACCCTCGCACCCGGGGGAAGGCTGACTTCGAGGACGGTGAGGGACTCGGCCCCGAGGTCCTTGTTCGTCAGGGACTTGACCTGGACCCGAGGGAAGAGCTCCTGCGACTCGATGCTGTCGCCGTGAATGAAGGACATTGACGCCTCCCGACCGTGATGAGGACGTGAGCAACCGGCGGGCCGATTATAGGGGACACGGCGGACACCCTCAACCCAGGGTCTTCTAGCGCCCGCCCCGCAGCCTTACGGGTAGATGCCCCGTACCGTGATCGCCTCGGCGACGCGCTGGACCGCCAGGATGTTGGCCGCCATACGCATGTCCACATTCTCCGCCGCCGCCAGCGCCGCAACCTGCCCGTAGGCCGTGGTGAGGACCCGCTCCAGGTTCTGCACGATCTCCTTCTCGCCCCAGAAGTGGTTCTGTAGGTCCTGGACCCACTCGAAGTAGGAGACGGTAACCCCCCCGGCGTTGGCCAGGACGTCGGGGATGACCTGCACGCCGCGGTCGTAGAGGATGGCGTCGCCTTCGGGCGTCGTCGGGCCGTTGGCCCCCTCCGCCACAAGCGACGCCTGGATCCGGTCGGCGTTGGCCCGGCTGATCTGGCCTTCCAGCGCCGCGGGCACCAGGACGTCGCAGGGCAGCTCCATCACTTCCTCGCCGGAGAGGCGTTCCCCTTCGCCCGGATAGTCGGTGAGACGCCCTCCCCCCTGCTTGTAGCGGAGGATGTCCGGGACGTCCAGGCCGCCGGGATTGGCGAACCCTCCCGAGGTGTCCGACACGCCCACCACGACGCACCCCATGTCCCGGAGCAGACGTGCGGCGTGCGTGCCCACGTTCCCGAAGCCCTGGATGGCCACTGTGGCCCCCTCCAGGGGACGTCCCTGCGCCTTCAGGGCCTCCTGGACGACGATGGAGACCCCCCGGCCCGTGGCCTCCCGGCGACCCACCGTGCCGCCAATGCCCACGGGCTTGCCGGTGACCACGCCGGGGATGGAGTAGCCCTGGTGCATGGAGATGGTGTCCATGATCCAAGCCATGACCTGCTCGTTGGTGCCCACGTCGGGCCCGGGGATGTCCTTCTCAGGCCCGATGATGATGGAGATCTCCGAGGCGAACCGGCGCGTGAGGCCCTCCAATTCCCTCTGGGAGAGGGCCCCGGTGTCCACGGTCACGCCCCCCTTCGCGCCGCCGTAGGGGATGTTCACCACGGCACACTTCCAGGTCATCCACATGGCCAGGGCCCGCACCTCGTCCAGGTCCACGCTGGGGTGGTAGCGGATGCCGCCCTTGGCGGGGCCTCGGGCCAGACTGTGCTGGATCCGGTAGCCGGTGAAGACCCGGACGTTGCCGTCGTCCATGTGGACGGGGAAGTTCACCGTCAGCTCGCGCCGTGGGGCCCGGAGCATGCCGCGGATGCCCTCCTCCAGGTGGAGCCTGTCGGCTACTGCATCGAACTGGGCCAACGCCGTAGCGTAGGCCGAAGACTCTGGGCGCTCTCTCGTCATCTTCTGGACCATCGCTCCTCCTTGACTGCGGTCGAATCGGGGCCTGTGTGTCGCTCCCCGCTTCGAGGCGACCGCAAACACAAAACGCCGCCCCTGCTCTCGCTCCGGGCGGCGCCCATACGCGTTATCTCATCCCTCCGTACTCCCACTATAGCGAGGGCGTGAACTGGGCGTCAAACGGAGCATGAGGGTGCAGCCCCCTCGTCCCTCCCCTATAATCGGAGCAGGCCAGGTGAGACAGAGCGGAGGAAGGACGCATGGCTGCCCGCATCGACCTCAACTGCGACATGGGCGAGAGCTTCGGGGCCTACACTATGGGCGCCGATGCCCAGGTGCTCCCGCACATCACCTCCGCCAACATCGCCTGCGGCTTCCACGCCGGCGACCCCGGTTGGATGGCTCGCACGGTCCGCCTGGCGGAGGAGAACGGCGTAGCGGTGGGCGCGCACCCCAGCTTCCCAGACCTCCTGGGGTTCGGACGGCGGAACATGTCCCTCACACCCCAGGAGGCGCGGGACATCGTGCTCTACCAGGTGGGCGCGCTCACGGCCTTCACCAGCGAAAAGCGGCTGCAGCACGTCAAGGCCCACGGCGCCATGTACAACCTCGCCGCCGACGGTGGAGACCTGGCCAAGGCCATCTGCCAGGCGACCCTGGACGCAGACCCGAACGCGGTCCTGGTGGTCCTGGCAGGCTCTCCATGGGTGCGCGTGGCCTCAGAAATGGGGCTGCGGGTGGCCCAGGAGGCCTTCGCCGACCGCGCCCTCAACGCCGACGGCACGCTCGTGTCCCGCAGCCGGCCGGGCGCCGTTCTGCATGACCTCGAAGAGGTGGTCGAGCGCGGCGTGCGCATGGTCACCGAGCGCCGGGCGACGGCCATCACCGGCGAGGAGGTGGAGGTGTTCGCAGACACCCTCTGCCTCCACGGGGACACCCCCGGAGCCGTCGAGATGGCCACGGCGCTCCACCGGGCCCTGCTCGACGCGGGCGTGGAGATCGCCCCACTGGGGAGGCTGGTGCCCCAGCGAGGCAGCTGATGTCCCTTCTCTACCCACAGTCCCGCATCTCCCCAGCCGGAGACCGCGCTGTGACGGTGGAGGTGGGCGAGGGCATCGCCGTGGAGGTGAACCGGCGGGTCCGGGCCCTGGGCCTGGCGGTCCAGCAGGCGGGTGCACCAGGGGTGGAGGAGGTCGTGCCCGCCTACCGCTCGCTACTGGTCTACTACGACCCCGCCCGTCTCTCCTTCGCGGCCCTGGAGGCCCACCTGCGAGACATGGAGGAGCGCCTGGCGGAGACGCCTGCCCAGGCCCCCAGGGTGGTGGAGCTCCCCACGGTCTACGGGGGCGAGGACGGCCCCGACCTGGACTTCGTTGCCGAGCACGCCGGGATCAGCGCACAGGAGGTGGTGGACGTCCACTCGAGCGCCGACTACCTTGTCTACATGATGGGCTTTACGCCCGGCTTCACCTACCTGGGCGGCCTGTCGGAGCGCATCATCACGCCACGGCTGGAGACCCCCCGCACAAAGATCCCCGCCGGCTCCGTGGGCATTGCGGAGGCGCAGACTGGCGTCTACCCCATGGAGAGCCCCGGCGGATGGCGTCTCATCGGCCGCACCCCCGTGCCCCTTTTCGACCCTCATCGGGAGCCCCCGGTGCTGGTGGAGCCCGGCGAGTACGTGCGGTTCGTCCCTATCTCGCCGGAGGACGTGCGACAGATCGAAGAGCAGGTCCGGGCGGGAACATTCCAGGCGACCGCGCACATGGTGGAGTAGGCCATGGACGTCCTCGAAGTCCTGGACGGCGGGATTCTCACCACGGTCCAGGACCTTGGTCGAAGCGGCTACCAGCGCTACGGCGTCCCCCAGTCCGGCGCCCTCGACTCCTACGCCCTGCGCGTGGGCAACCTGCTGGTGGGCAACCCGGAGGGGGCCGCGGGGCTGGAGATGACCCTGGCCGGGCCGCGGCTGCGTCTCCTGGCTGATACCGTCCTGGCCGTCACCGGGGCCGACCTCCAAGCCCATCTCAACGACGCCCCCTTCCCGCCCTGGCTCGCCACGCCTGCTCCCGCAGGCGCCATCCTCTCCTTCGGCGACATGGCCCGCGGCATGCGGGCGTACCTGGCCGTGGCGGGAGGGATCGACGTGCCGCCGGTCATGGGCAGCCGATCCACCTACGTACGGGCGCGGCTCGGGGGGCTCGAAGGCCGTGCCCTGCGACCGGGCGACCTCCTCCCGACAGCGTGGGAGAAGCCTGCCGACCGGGTGGAGGGCCGCCTCCTCCCTGACGAAGGCGTGCCTGTCCCTCAGCTGCCCTTTCCGGTCCTGCGGGTCGTTCTGGGGCCTCACACTGACGCCTTCTCGCCGGAAGGAGTCCATACATTCCTGGATGCCGCCTACACCATCTCCCCCCAGTCCGACAGGACCGGGTACCGGCTCCAGGGCCCGCCCGTAGAGCACAGCGGACGTGCGGACATCGTCTCCGAGGGCGTCCCGCTGGGGGCCGTCCAGGTTGCGGGGGACGGCATGCCCATGGTCCTGCTCGCCGACCGGGGCACGACCGGCGGCTACACAAAGCTCGCCACGGTCATCAGCGTCGACCTGCCGCTGCTGGCCCAGGCGACGCCCGGAGACGTCGTCACCTTCCAGTCGGTGTCCCTGGAGGAGGCCCACGCGCTCCTCCGGGAGCAAGAGGAGTTCCTGGGCCGCCTCAGGGACAGCCCGCCGATCGTCTTCGCACGCCGCTCCTTCCGAGTACTGGTCAACGGCGAGGAGCGAGAGGTGGAGACCTCGCTGGTGGAGCTCGACCCCAAGAGCCCGCGCAGAGCGCCGTATCGCACGCTGCAGGTGGCCCTGGGCGGTGTGGCCCATTCGGTCGGCGTACAGGAAGTCCCTCGGAGCCGCCGCGGCCCCGGCGCTTGACGCACCGCCTCAGGTGCCGTTAGATAGGGCCCGGAGGCTGCTATCATGCGCACCCAGGACGGCCGGCCCCCCGAGCTCCGCGTCTTCGGCGTCACGGGCATCCCCGAAGTCCACGCCGGAGACGACCTCGTCGCGCTCATCGTCGATGCGGCGGACGGCCAGGGCACTCCGCTGGCGGAGGGCGACATCCTCGTCGTCACGCAGAAGGTGGTGTCGAAGGCGGAGGGGGCCGTGGTGGACCTGGGCGACGTGGAGCCGTCCGCCCTGGCCTGCTCCTTCGCCCGCCAGTGGGACAAGGACCCGCGCCACGTGGAGGTGGTCCTGCGAGAGAGCAGGCGTATCGTTCGCATGGACCGAGGCATCATCATCGCCGAGACCGCGCACGGCTTCGTCTGCGCCAACGCCGGCGTGGACGCCTCCAACGTGCCCGGAGACGACCGCGTGAGCCTGCTTCCGAGCGACCCCGACGCCTCGGCGCGGCGGATCCGGGAGGCGATTCGAGCGCGGACCGGCGTCACTGTGGCCGTGCTCGTCACCGACACCTTCGGGCGGCCCTGGCGGGAGGGCACCACCAACGTGGCCATCGGCGTGGCGGGCATGCGCCCCCTGCGAGACTACCGGGGGCAGCAGGACCCCCACGGCTACCTGCTGCGCGTCTCCGTGGCCGCCTGGGCCGACGAGCTCGCAGGCGCTACGGACCTGGTGCAGGGCAAGACCGCGGGCGTCCCCGTGGCAGTCATCCGGGGCTTGGACTACGAGACCGGCCCCGACGGCAGCGCATCCCTTCTCCGGGCGCCGGAGAAGGACCTGTTTCGGTAGTGAGAGGAGAAGACATGGAGATCGAGATCGAGTACTGCCACGCCTGAGGGCATGCACTGCGGGCCGTGTGGCTCGCCGGCGAGCTCCTCACCCGCCTGGGCCAGCACCTCGCCGCGGTCCGGCTGGTGCCGAGCGGCCACGGCCTCTTCGACATTCGCGTCGACGGCGAGAAGGTCCTGGGTCACGAGCACCGCCCAGACCAGCACTACTTCCCGGACGCTCAGGAGCTGCTGCCGCTCCTCCACGAGCGCCTAGGCGTCACCCCCGACCCCCACGGGTAGGATCCCCTCTCCCCCTGGGAGAGGGTTAGGGTGAGGGCCACGGGGACCCGCAAGCCCCCCTACACAGGCCACTGCTCCTGCCGCCAGGCCATCTCCCAGAAGAGGTACTCGTAGCGGCTGCTGATGAGGAACGCCGTCTCCACCCGCTCCTGCTCCGCGCTGGGGAGGTCCTGGGCCGCAGCGTCGGTCGCGTCGCGACACCAGTCCACCAGCACCGCGAACTCGGGGTCGGTGTACATGCGCACCCACTTGGCGTAGCGCTCCTCCTGGGGCATGCCCTGTTCGGCCAGCCGGTGGCCGATCTCGTAGAAGCCCCACATGCACGGGAGCAGGGCGCCCATCAGCTCCGCGTAGCTTCCGAGCGCCGCCGTCCGAATCAGGAAGTCCGTGTAGGCCTGGCACGTGGGCGCCTTGACCTCTCGCTCCAGCTCCTCCGGCGTGATGCCGAACTCCGCCGCGTAGGAGCGGTGAAGCTCCATCTCGGTGTGCAGCGTCGCCTGGGCAAGGTCGGCGTGGCGGCCCATGCTCTCCAGGTCCGGCGCCCTGGCCGCCCCTATGGCGAACAGGCGCGCGTACTCGATCAGGTACAGGTAGTCCTGGCGCACCCAGTGGGCGAAGGGTTCGAGAGGTAAGGTGCCCGCGCCGATGCCCTGGACGAAGGGGTGGTGGAACTGGGCCTCCCAGATGGGGTCGGCCAGGCGGCGCAGGCGGTCCGTGAAGCGTTCGGTCATGACGCCTCCTCGACGTGAGAGCGATGCGGCCGCTCCACCGGCGTGAACTCCAGGCGGAGAGCCCGGCGGGTCTGGGGGGTGACTCGGGCCCAGTGGGCGATTCGCCACCCCACGACCCAAGCGATCCCCCTGGGGCTGACGACCAAGGGCACCTGGTCCCGCCACGAACGGGGCACGCGCTGGTCCACCAGGAAGTCCTGCAACTTCGTAGTCGTCTGTTCGCGGCTCCTCGAAGCCGCGGCCCGATGGACGCCGAGCGGCTGAAAGCGGTCCCCCCTCCGGCGAGTCCGCAACGCCAGCTCCCCTCCCAACACGTCCCGGTCCAGGTATGCGTTGAACGGCCCACCGTCCAGGACGGCCGGTGAGGTCTCCTCCCACGCGCTCACCCGCCATCCTCCCACCGTCTCCTCCCCGGAGGCGGGCAGCACGTACTCCCCCTCCAGCGGGGGCAACGGGCACGGGTAGGGTCGCCCCGCGGAGAGCCAGGCGTCCCGGGGGCCCACCTCCAGCGTGACCCCGCCGGGCAGCGCCGTCTTCCTCCCCGCGGGCCCCAGCAGCAGGCGGGCCATCTCCTCCACGTGCACCTGCTCCAGGTCGGCCTTGCTGCCCCGAACGCCGGCGTAGGCCCGGCGGAGCAGGTGCTGCACCACCGCCCGGTGCTGGGCGTTCAGGGCGCCGCAGTCCAGCAGGAGGCCGCCGTCCGACTCTCGGACGGCCTTCCCCCAGATTTGGTCGACTTGCCCCTCCATGTAGTCCACGTCCAGGGCAGCGGAGCGGGCCAGCCGGGCCAGGGCCGCGCCGACCTGAGGGTTGATCTGGCGCAGCTGCGGAAGCACGTTCAGCCGAAGGTGGTTTCGGGGGATGGTCGTCAGCAGGTTAGTCGGGTCCTGGCGGGGCGTGACGCCGCGGGAGCGGCAGAAGGCCTCCGTCTCCTCCCGCCCCACGTCCAGCAGGGGTCGAACCAGCGTTACGGGACCGCCTGCGCCTCGATACGTACTGCGGGTCGACATGCCGCGGAGCCCGGCGAGCCCTCCCCCGCGGACCAGGTGGAGCAGCACCGTCTCCGCCTGGTCGTCGCGCGTGTGGGCCAGGGCCACAGCGTCCGCCCCAGCCTCGCAGGCGACACGGGCCAGGAAGGCGTAGCGGACCTCTCGCGCCGCCGCCTCCGGGGAGAGGCGATGCTGGCGACGATAGGCCGCTACGTCGGCCCGCTCGACGGTGCAGGGGTGCCCCATCTTCCGCGCCAGATCCTCCACGAAGGACGCATCGTCCGTAGAGTCCGTGCGCAGGCCGTGGTCCAGGTGCGCAACGTGAAGGCGGAGGCCCAGCGAGCTCTGGAGCTCCGTCAGGGCCAGGAGGAGTGCGGTCGAGTCCGGACCTCCGGAGACCGCCACGACGAGGCTGCCGCCGTGCAGTCCGTACTCCTCCAGCCGGGCGCGGACGATACTCGTGAAGTCGCCTTCACGGCCCCGTCGCCTCCTGGCGGCCCGGGTCGCCTCTTGCCCGTGCGTGGGACGCAACACACCTACCCTCTCGAAAGCCATATTACCATGGGGACACACCAAGCACGTTCGGGGCCTCACTCGTGGCTTGCAGGTGATCCTCCACAGACTACAATGCGCTTGAACCCTCGTATTGTGGATGACAATGGCAAAGCGCGTAGCCTTCTGTCTGGTTGAAAACAACGCCGGTCGAGTCTTGCTAATTCAAAGGGGATACGGCCAGGAAAAGTACAAGTGGTCTTTGCCGGGTGGCAACTGCGACGGTCAAGAAAGCTATCACCGGGCGGCCGCGCGGGAGACGCGCGAAGAAACCGGTCTCAAGGTAGAGACAGTTTCCCTGATCTTTGAGGGTCGTAGACACCCAATCAAGACCTATTTCGGAAGGATCAGAGGAGGGCGCCTAAAGGCTCGCCGTCCGGAATGCCTGGATGCCAGGTTCTTCGACTACAATCTCTTGCCACCCTTGGCATTCTCCGCTGACCGTCGTGCAATTGAAGAGTGGCGGGAGATGAAGCTCAGTTATGCTCAGCTGGTCTCGAACCCTCAGACGCCTCCTTGTACCATGTGCGGCAGCGCCGATACCAGGCTCCGGCATTATCCGCATCACAGACCCTATCGCTGCCGGTCCTGCAACGGTGTTTTCGCTGCTTCTCCACCCACTTACAATGGAGCCGTCAGCATGGTGAACGACAAAGAACAAGCTATCTCGCAAATGATTGTCGACTATATCCTTTCGGAGCGAGAGAAGCTGGCCCTCCTGGCTCCCGCCCCTCATTCCGGCCTGGCGGCTGCGGCCCAAGAAACCGCTATCTGGTTCGCAGGGGAGGAGGATTATGAGGGAACGATTTACGAATACCTGCAGCAACGTTTTTCCGAGCAACCACAGAGTAGGGACTCTATCTGGTTCCTCCAATTGGCCTACGCCAGACACATTTGGCCCGACAACTCCGAGCCCTCCGAAATTGCCAAGGACTTGATCGAGAAAATCGGCCTAGCTGAAATCGCAAGCACTCCCGCCTTGGACTACTTGGCGATCGGAAGCGCCTACGCCATTCCCGGTGTATCAGGAGGCATCACTGAAGGATTTGGCTATGCCATCGTGGTTGCCTACGCTACCGACGGCAACGGCATGATAGTTGACAGGATTAACCAGCGGCGGGCCACGAGCGGCTCAGCCCCCCTGCAAATATCCGCGGCCTTGCGGAGCGTGGCCCGCAAGTTCATAACCCTGCCCTCGGCCGATGAAGCGGGTGAAGCGCTGTTTGAAGAAGCGCAGGCATCTGGCTACGCGACTGAGGGTTGGCAAGTGCGATTGTCTTACAGCGGTAGCTATGCCAGGTTTCCCAGATGGGGAGAGACCTCCGTTTGGGAGCCGGAAATGGCCGACGTCGTAGCCGACCAACTATTGAAGGACTGTCCGACTCTGCTGCGCCCTGACTGGCAGGATGTTGGAATCGCAACGGGCGTCAAGAACCACTCGGACCTAGGCGGGCAGAACTTCCAGACAGAGTTCGTAGTTGGCTGGAGAATACCTTTCGGTTCGGAGCGTCCCGCCCACTTTCCTGCCCCCATGGACTACGAAGGCAACCCTGTGGCGTCGGACATTGCGACCACGCAACGAAGACGTCCCGACAAAGCTAGCGCGTCGCCTCAGTCCCAGCGTCGCCGTCGCTGGTGGCCCTTCGGTTCCTAACCCGGCCCTGGGCGCGCCAGTTCCGTGCCAGAGACGCAACGCTAGTTCTCGTCCGGATTCGCCGAGCGCTCGGAGAGTGGCTTGCTGATGTGGACGCGCTCAATCTTGACGCCCCGCATGTGGGAGACCGTAAGGCTGACTCCCTCCTCCTCCCAGGTCTCCCCCTCCGTCGGGATATGGCCCAACCTGTCCAGGATGAACCCGGCGATGGTCTCGTACTCGCCGTCGGGCAGGGCCAACCCCATCTGCCGGTTGGCGTCCTCAAGGATGACGCCACCGTCGGCCTCGAAGGTGCCGTCCTCCAGGACCACCACCTCCTCTGGCGAGGGCATGCCCTCGCGCTGGACCAGGGGGCCGACCATGACCTCCAGGAGCTGGGTGAGGGTGACGACGCCGTCCACGCCGCCGAATTCGTCCACCGTGATCGCCATCGTCGTTCCGGAGGCCTGGAGCTCCCGTAGAAGCCCGGAGATGGACTTGGTCTCCGGTACAAAGAACGGCGGGCGGCTCAGCGCGGTGACGTCCGCGCGCATGCTGAGCTGGTTGTCGGCTATGGCGCTCAATGCGTCCTTCACCGCCAGCACCCCCACGACGTTGTCGATGGCCCCCTCGTACACGGGGAAGCGGGAGTAGGGATAGCGCTGGTAGAGCTCCAGGAAGTCACCCATGGAGGTGCCCCGCTCGACCCAGACCACCTCCGTTCGGGGCGTCTGGACCTCCCGGACCTGGCGATCGCCGAAGCTGAAGACCCGCTCCAGGAGCTCCGCCTCCGACGTCTCCACGGTCCCCGCTGCGCGCCCCATGGAGATCATGCTCCTCAGATCTTCCTCCGTCACCGCCTCCCGCCCGTCTCCGCCACCCACCAGGCGGCTCACGATGCTGCTCAGGGCCTGGAGAAGCACAACAAGCGGGAACGTCAGGTAGCGTGCCATCTCCAGGGGACGCACAACGATGATGGATATGCGCTCCGAGTGCCGGGCGGCGATGGTCTTGGGGATCACCTCGCCGAAGATCAGCAGCAGCACCGTCACCACCGCAGTGGCGATCAGGACCGCCTGCTGCTCCGCCTCTATGATCGTCAGGGCGATGGCCGTCCCGAGCGCGGCTACTGCCGTGTTGACCAGGTTGTTGCCCAGCAGGATCGTGGGTAGAAAGCGATCAGGGCGCTCCACCATCTTGGCCACAAACCGAGCGCCGGGCACGCCCCGCTCTAGGAGGTTGTGCAGCCGGACGCGTTGGATGGAGAGGAGCGCTGCTTCAGTACCGGAGAAGAAGGCGGAGAGCACGAGGCAGATGGCGGCGAGAACCAGGTATAATGATAACGGTCCTTCAGGCATGGAACAGCTTTAGACCTGCGAAGCTCAACGTCAAATCATCCTAGCATCAGCGTGGATGCCCTGTCAAAGCGGCGCAACGCCGGCGAGGAGAGGAATGGCACAGGTCAGTGGCGCTGAGTCCCTGGTGCGTTCTCTGGTTGCCCACGGGGTGGATACGGTCTTTGGACTACCCGGCGTCCAGATCATGCCCATCTTCGATGCCCTGCACGGCCACCCGGAGGTCCGGGTGGTCAACGTCCGCCACGAGCAGGCAGCCGCCTACATGGCCGACGGCTACGCGCGGGCATCGGGGAGGCCGGGCGTCGCCCTCGTCGTGCCGGGGCCAGGCGCCCTCAACGCCGCAGGAGCCCTGGGCACCGCCTACTCCGCCTCGTCGCCCGTCCTTCTCATCTCCGGGCAGATCGGCACGGGCGACCTGGGACGTCGCCGCGGCGTCCTGCACGAAGTCGACGACCAGCTGGAGGTCTTCCGCCCGCTGACCAAGTGGAGCCACAGGGTGATGGAGGCGGACGGGATACCTGGCGCCGTGCGCCGGGCGTTCCACGAGTTGTGCACGGGGCGCCCGCGGCCGGTCGAGCTGGAGCTCCCTCCGGACGTTCTGACCGCATCCGCACCCGAGGGTGACGAGGGACCCGACACCTATGCACCACCTGCTCTCAGCCCGGAGGCGGTAGCGGACGCAGCGCAGCTTCTGTCGAACGCACGCCGGGTGCTCATCTGGGCCGGCGGCGGGGCCGTTCGCTCCCACGCCGGAGAAGAGCTTGCGGCGGTCGCAGAGCTGCTTGGCGCACCCGTCGTCACCACCCCGGAGGGCAAGGGGGCCATACCGGAGGACCACCCCCTGTCACTGGGCGCCTGCTACTCCACCTTCGGGCCCGCACAGTGGCTGGCCCCCCAAGCGGATGTCGTCCTGGCCGTGGGCACGCGCTTCACCCTCCCCATGACCGGTCCCTGGAGCCTTCGCCCGCCCCAGGCCCTGGTGCAGATCGACATCGATCCCGAGGAGGTGGGGCAGAGCTACCCGGCACAGGTGGGACTGGTAGGCGACGCCCGCCTGGCCCTCGGCGCCCTTCGGGAGCGTCTCGAGGGCGCACAGCGCGCCTCCTCCTGGACGCAGGAGGAGTTCCATGCGGCACGACTCCAGGCCGAGCAGGAGGTCCACGAGCTGACCTCCTTCCAACTCCCGATCGTGAACGCGCTGCGCCAGGAGATGGACCGCGACGCCGTGCTGGTCAGCGGCGTGACCAACGTGGCCTACTGGGCTAATCTGGCCTACCCCGTGTATGAGCCCGACACCTACCTCACGTCGTCCTACTTCGCCACCCTGGGCTTCGCCTTCCCCACCGCGTTGGGCGCCAAGGTGGCCCGGCCCGAGCGGCAGGTGGTGGCCCTTACGGGCGACGGCGGCTTCCTCTACGACGTCGGCGAGCTGGCCACGGCGGTGCAGCACGGCATCAACATCGTGGTGGTGGTGTTCAACGACAACGCGTTCGGCGCCAGCCTCAACGACCAGCAGACGCGCTACCAGGGGCGGGTCATCGGAACGCAGCTGCACAACCCGGACTTCGTGAAACTGGCGGAGTCCTTCGGCGCCGTGGGCATGCGGGCCCAGCCGGAGGAGTTCGGCCCGGCCCTGCGGCAGGCCCTGAGTGCGCAGCGCCCGGTCCTGCTGGAGGTGCCCATCCCCACCCAGACGCCGCCCTTCCAGGTGGTCCGCTAGGGACGTACCGGCAGCAACGCCTCCACCCGATCCCAGATCCTGCGGGCCACCTCAGTCTTGGGAAGCCGGGCGTCGACGACCAGCCATCGGTCCGGCTCATTGCGGGCCAGCTCGCGGTACCCCTGTCGCACCCGAGCGTGAAACCCCGCCGCGTCCCTCTCCATGCGGTCTCGCGTCGCAGGATCGCGCCGCTGCAGCGCCTCCTCCGGCACGATGTCCAAGAGCACGGTCAAATGCGGCCCAAGCCCCTGCGTCGCACCGGCGTTGAGGCGATGGATGTTCTCCAGGTCCAGGCCCCGGCCATACCCCTGGTAGGCCACCGTCGAATCGGCATAGCGGTCGCAGAGGACGGTCACGCCCTGGGCCAGAGTGGGTAGGATGACCTCCTGGGTGAGCTGGGCGCGCGAGGCCAGGAAGAGAAGAAGCTCGGCCTGGGGCGTGATCTCCTGGCGTGAGAACTTCAGCAGCCGGCGCAGCCTCTGGCCGAGGATGGTCCCACCCGGCTCGGCCACCAGCCGGACGGGATGCCCGGCGCGTGCCAAGCGGCTGCGGAGGCGACGGACCTGCGTCGACTTTCCTGCGCCGTCGCCCCCCTCGAAGGTGATCAGGCGCCCACTCCGAGCGCCCGGGTCTCCGGGAGTCACCCGGGCCATGCTAGCAGGGGAAGTTCTCGTTCAGGCTGGCCACCATGATGTTGCTGTCGTCCTCGATGCGCCAGAGGCGGGGCTTGACGGCGCCCCGCGTGGCGTCGGCCGCCCACGGATCGTAGTCGCCGCTCACGGCCACTTCCCAGGTGCCGTCGCCGAAGTACTTGGTCCGCCAGCCGGGACGCGCCGCCCAGTTCCCGCAGAAGACGGATCGGTCCTTGAGCCACTCCTGCACCGTCGCGATGGCCTTGTCCCCCGTGATGCTCGCTCCCTCGGGGACCGTCTCCGCCAGAGCTTCGGTCTGCTCCTTCACCGCTTCCAGCTGCGGGCTGTCGGCCGTCGTGAACTGCCCCGATCCGGTGACCACTGAGCGGCCTTCGGTTGTTGTCGTCGTTTCCGTCGCCGCTGCCGCCTGGGTCGTCTCGGTGGTTGTTCCGGCCGCAGGAGCGTCGCCATCGCCCCCGCCGCAGGCCATGAGTCCCAGGGTAAGCAGCAGTGCAACCGGGAAGATCAGTCGCTTGTAGGCTCGTACCATGTGCTCCTCCTCGTCTCCAAGACAGACGCGCCTCCGCCAACCGCCCGCCGCCCGTGTGGGGTGATTATACCGCTACAGCGTCGTCTCGCAACAGCCAAAGGCCCAGCCTCCCCTCAGTGTGCGGCGAATAGTCCTACGAGACGGAGAGGCGCCCGGATTCCTCGCACGCTCCCCACTCCTTCTGAGAGAGAGTTGGACTGAGGGTCGTCCCCTACGTCCGGTAGATGATGACACGGCGACGGGGTGCCCGGCCGGTGCTGGCGGAGGAGAGATTGTACCGCTCCGCCAACAGGTGCTGCATGCGGCGGACGTAGGCGCTCTGCGGGCTTAGCTCCACCGACGGTTCTCCCCCCATGATGTGCTGCACGGCCTCCTCCGCCTCCTGCAGCGCGTCCGTCGGGTCCCTCCCCGACGGCTCCTCCCAGCTGACGCTCAGCGACTTGAGGAACTGCTCGATCTGCACCGGCGTGCTCTTGCGCAGCACGTAGATGGACACGCCCTTATCTTCCGCCGCCCGTATCGGCTCCGGCCGCTTCCGGTAGTGAAGCCTGGTCGTCAGGATGATGTCCGCCTCGTCGACGCTGGACGCCACCAGCGTTCCCATGCCGAAGTAGCGAATGCTGTTCAGCAGCCGCTCCCTGCCGACGCCGTAGGGGAAGACCCTGGTGACCCGAAAGTCCGGCGCCCGCTCGGCTGTGGGCGGCTCCTCGGAGCTCCGCCGGTACCCTCCCGGCCTCGTCCTCCCCCAACGGCCGCGGGGCGCCATGGGCTGAGCCATGCCCTCCGCAAGGCCCGGTCCCTCCGAAAGGATGATGGGTTCCCCCTCCTCCCGATGGATCTTCCCCTCGCGGTCGAGCCATCGGATCTCCGGCGTCACGCTGTAGCCGCGCAGCAGGGCGTCCACCTGGGACGCCGATTGGGGATGGACGGCCACCCGGTCCCAGCCCTGGATCTCCACCACGATGTTGAAGGTGGGGGGTGCCTTGCGTTCCAGCACACTCTTCTGGGTGCCGCGCCTACGGGCCTCCTCGTCGCCCAGGGTCACCGTCTGGATTCCGCCCACCAGGTCGGACAGTGTGGGGTTCATGATGAGGTTGTCCAGCGTGTTGCCATGCGCCGTGCCGATGAGCTGGACGCCCCGCTCCGCGATGGTGCGCGCCGCTGCGGCCTCCAGCTCCGTCCCCATCTCGTCGATGATGATGACCTCCGGCGTGTGGTTCTCCACCGCCTCGATCATCACGGCGTGCTGCAGGGAGGGGCTGCGCACCTGCATGCGCCGGGCCCTGCCGATGGCCGGGTGGGGAATGTCCCCATCCCCCGCGATCTCGTTCGAGGTGTCGACCACGACGACCCGCCGTCGGGCGTCGTCCGCCAGCACCCGGGCCACCTCCCGAAGCATGGTCGTCTTCCCCACGCCCGGGCGTCCCAGCAGCAGCACGCTCCGGTCTGCGACCACCAGGTCTTCGATGATTGCGATGGTGCCGTAGACGGCCCGGCCCACGCGGCAGGTGAGGCCCACGATGCGGCCGGTGCGGTTGCGGAAGCAGGAGATGCGGTGAAGTGTCCGCTCGATGCCCGCCCGGTTGTCGTCCCCAAAGGGGCCGATGTGGGCTGTGACGGCAACGATGTCCCCCTCCGTCACCTCTTCGTCGGCCAGGCGGGTCTCCCGGGTCCGGAACCGGGCCAGCGGTGGGCGTCCCAGGTCGAGGATGACCTCCAGCAGCTCCGGCAGGTCCGGGCTGCTTTCCAGCCCGGCGCGCACCCCCGCAGGCAGCACCCGCAGGAAGGCGTCCAGGTCGTCGACCGTGACCTTCTGCGTCGTTGGGCGCTCCTCATCCCCGCTGGCTTGCCTCTCCTGTTCGAGCACTGCGTCCCTCTCCTACGGTGTTGGGGCTGACCCCGGACCGGTTGCCATCTGGAGGAAGTACGCGTGAAACCGGGTGTCGGGCGTCAGCTCGGGGTGGAAGGCGGTGACCATAGCTGTCCCCTGGCGCGCCGCCACGGGATCGCCCTCCGGGAGACTGGCGAGAACCTCCACGTCGGGCCCCATCTCCAGGATGGCGGGCGCTCGGATGAAGACGGCGTGGAAGGGCGGCTCACCCAGGGACGGCACCGAGATATCCGTCTCGAAGCTGTCCACCTGGCGGCCGTAGGCGTTTCGGCTGACCCGGATGTCCATGACGCCCAGCGGCTCCGGCCGGTCTTCCCGCAGCTCCCGTGCCAGCAGAATGAGGCCCGCGCAGGTCCCCCACACCGGCGTGCCGGAGGCGATGCACTCCTTGAGGGGCTCCCGTAGGTTGAATGCGTCCAGGAGCTTCACCATCGTGGTGCTCTCACCGCCGGGCAGGACCAGGGCTTGGAGGCCCTCCAAGTCCCGGGGCAGTCGCACGGGGACGGACTCAGCGCCCAGGGAGTCCAGGATGATCTGGTGCTCCAGGAAGTCGCCCTGCACCGCCAGGACTCCCACTCGGACCCCATCCTTCTGGGAGCGCGCCGCGGGGAGCGTCCAGGTAACAGGGGCGCGGCTGACCCTCTGCTGGGCCATCAGCGGGGTATGCCGCCTCCGGTCCGCGTCACGCCTACCAGCCTCGCACCGCCAGCAGCTCTTCGGGCTTGAGCGTTCGGATGTCCACGCCGGGCATGGGCTCGCCCAGTCCTTTGGAGACATCCGCAACAATATCCCAGTCCTGGTAGTGGGTGACGGCCTTCACAATGGCCTCGGCCCGGACCGCCGGGTCGTCGGACTTGAAGATGCCCGAGCCCACGAAGACGCCGTCGCAGCCCAGCCACATCATCAGGGCGGCGTCCGCGGGCGTGGCCAGACCGCCGGCGGCGAAGTTCACCACCGGGAGCCTTCCCAGGCGCTTGACCTCCTGCAGCAGCTCCAGGGACGCCCCCAGGTTCTTGGCCTCGCTGACTAGCTCCTCCTCCGGCATGTTCTGCACCCGGCGAACGTGGTCCATGACGGTGCGCATGTGCCGCACCGCCTCCACCACGTTGCCGGTGCCCGCCTCGCCCTTGGTGCGGATCATGGCCGCACCCTCGGAGATACGTCGCAGGGCCTCCCCCAGGTCGCGGCAGCCGCAGACGAAGGGGACCGTGAAGTTGTGCTTCCACACGTGGTTGCTTTCGTCGGCCGGGGTCAGCACCTCCGACTCGTCGATGTAGTCGACTTTGAGGGCCTCCAGCACTCGGGCCTCCGCAAAGTGGCCGATGCGGCACTTGGCCATGACCGGGATGGTGACCGACTCCATGATGGCCTCAATGCGGGAGGGGTCCGCCATGCGGGCCACGCCGCCGGCGAGGCGGATGTCAGCGGGAACGCGCTCCAGCGCCATCACCGCAGCGGCCCCGGCATCCGCAGCGATCTTCGCCTGCTCTACCGTCACCACGTCCATGATGACGCCGCCCTTGAGCTGCTGCGCCATGCCGACCTTGACCGCCCAGGTCCCCCTGCCGTTCTCCGATGCGCTCGCCGCCATCTCAACTCCTCCAGTTGGCAGAGTGCTCTCCTCGAGCCTCTTCAGGAAAGCCCATTATACCCCCCAGCTTCGCGGCTACGCAACGCAGCCGCCCATCCCGGAGGGAGCGCGGGGGTGAGGGCTCGCCACCCCTGCGCTGACACCAGCCCCTGCCCGAACGTAGACTCTTCTGCTACCCTCTCCCATGCGATGCGTCTCGGATTCGACTTCGATTTTTCACGAACGAATCTCCTTTCCTGAGACTAGTCTTCCCAGCCACGATTTTGGGGCCATTCGAAAATCGAAGTCGAATCCCACCGCTGCCTGCAGCCGCCCCGAACAAAGGGGGTCGCGCGGGGTCGTAGACCTTGTCGAGAGCGTCGCCCCACTGCTATACTAGCGCCCGCGTCTGGTTCCGCTTCGGATGTTCCGGCCCGTCGCCTCGCAGGTCTTGCGCCGAGGGACGCCTGAAACCCCCGGAGTCGGTGGGGCCGATGCTCGTAGCAAGGTTGCGAGAAGGAGAAGTTCGTGGCATTCGACGACAAGACCCTGGTCTGCAGGGACTGTGGCGCGGAGTTTACTTTCACTGCCGGTGAGCAGGAGTTCTACCAGCAGCGGGGCCTGCTTCACGAACCCGCCCGCTGCCCAAACTGCCGCACGGAGCGCCGGCGCTCTCGAATGGGCTTCGAAGGCGGGTCCCGCCCTATGTACCCCGCCGTATGCGCTTCCTGCGGGAAGGACACCGAAGTCCCCTTCCAGCCCCGACAGGGCAGGCCCGTCTACTGCAGCGACTGCTTCGGCGCCATCCGAAGCACCTAGCAGCTACAGGTCCCCTCTCGCTCCTGGGAATACCTTTTCCCTCTCCTTCTGAGAGCGGGTGGCGCGCGCATGTCCCCCCCTCGCCCTGCGAAGGAGTTTAGGTGAGGACAAGCTAGAGCGGCGATGCTGCCCTCCGTCATTCCAGCAATAGCCGGACCCCAGGGGTGTCCAGCGGGGAGACCCCTCCTCTGAGGCGGCGAGCCGCTCTGGGGGATATGCCCACAGATTCCAAAACAACAATCGAGGGCGGGTGGGCCCAACCAACGTCGCACAGCCATCCACCTTCACCCTGTAGAGTTGGGATTCGGGCGCCTATCGTCCTTCCTTCACAGAACAGGAGGGGACTGTGCACGTCGCAGCCGCCAGAATCGCCCTCTACCTGGCGGAAAGCCACTCCCTCAAGACCAAGCGCGGCCTGCTGCGCTCCCTGATCGCCCGCGTCCGCCAGCGCTTCAATGTCTCCATCGCCCAGCTGGACGACGGCGATCGCTGGCAGGTTGCCGCCCTGGGCGTTTGCAGCGTCAGCAACGACCCCAGCCACGCCGGGGAGGTCCTGGACCGCGTCCTCCGCTTCATCGAGGCCGAGGCCCAAGGCGAAGCCGAAGTCGTGGACTGCCAGACAGAGGTCCTCCCCGCCCTGGAGTAGCTGGTTACTCAGCCGGCAGACGGGTCCCAGCAACTCGCGCTACTGTCTTCAACTGCGACGCCACGTCATCCAGAACTTCCTCGTACTCCACGCCCAGCTTGGGGTGAATTGGGATCCAGCGGTCTCGGACCTGAACGTTCAATTCTCGAATGATGGCATCTGCGTTTACGTCGATAGTGCCGAGGTTGAGCCAGAGTGGGGTGTCGGCCCTTCGGGACCACAGGTCATGGTTGATGCCAAACCAGAAGTAGCCTTCCACATTGGAGAAGCGAACATACCGCCCATGACCATACCACTGTGACGTCGCTTGCAGTCCAGTGATGTCCATCCACCCATCCCGGACCCCTTTGGAATCGACTACATCGTCGACAAGTTGCTTGAACCACATCACGCGAAGCCCGAGATTGGGGCTGAGTTCCTCAGCGTGAATCGGCAGGAACGCCCGTGCATCCTGTGCTTGGGCTAGCCCGCGAAGCTGTCGGACGTCTGACTTGATGTCCCCGTCCTCGGCAAGGGCATCCATCCTATCGAGCAGTCGGACCCAGCTGACCAGCATTACGTGTCGCTCGGTGTCGTTCACCCTGGCCCTCTGCATCCCCGGAGGCGAAGCGAGGGGCACCAATCCACCCTCCTCCTCCATTTGTCGCCCGATGCCCACCCACAACGCAGGGATCCTGACTTCGGGAGCGATGAAGAGGAGCACCGCGGGGCCGGACCGGTCAAGCTGTCGGGCGTACCCGCTCGCCTGGCCTTCCCCAAGCGAGTGCCAGAACTTCGTTTCAACAAGAAGGCGCTTCACGTTGCCCGCGTCGTAGCCTGCCATGTCGGGCCGGGAGCGGTCCTCGTAGGTCACTTGGGTCTCCACCCTGGCAATCGGCTCGATGTTGAAGCCGCCCTCCCCAAGTAGCTCGTTCAATGCCTGCATAGACCCAGCGGACTTGTTCAGGATGTAGGCCAGAGCATCGGTAGCAGCATTCTCAACCTGCACGGTGAGCCTCGGGACCAGGTACGCCATCAGCGTGGAATTGTCAGCCACAGAGACCTCCTGATCGCTGGTCTAGTTGTACGCCGGATTGACCGGATAATCTTCCGGCCGGCCTGTGTCGCCGGGCTGGATGACGAAGTCCCGGCGGTCTCGATAGAGCCGGGCGCGGTTGAGCACGTAGTTCTCCCCCGGCTTCAGGTCGTCCCAGTGCTCCATCAGCCAATACTTGTGCTCGCCAATGAACAGATACGTGTTGTTCATGCGAAAGAAGCGACAAGCCACGCCCTCTCCGGCGCGGAAGCGCTGGCATACCGCCTCCAGCAGCTCCTGCTGACCGTCCTTCTCGGACAGCACGTACTCGTGAGGCCACGTATCCCGATACGTTACCGCCTCCCTCCAGGGCGCCCTTGCGACGAGCTCCGTGAGTCCTGTTGCCATTCCCCTACACCCTCCACTCGTATCGCGGCTTGAGAGTTGTGAGCTGGTTGTAGCCAATACGGTTCTCCTTCTGCAGCCTGCCCACCACAATGAAAGGGGCTATTTCTACGGACTGTGCGAACTCTGCAACGGCGTCTGCCGTGAAGTCGTCCTCATCGCAGAAGTCACTCCAGTCCTGTGGTGGAATAAGGAAGTCCCTGGCGAAAGAGTTTGCCTCTGTTTCAATCTCTGCGATATCCGGGTCCGAACAGAGGCCATCGATGAAAATCCTGCGCTGCGTCCGGTGCTTGAGCAGGTGGCATGCCTCGTGGAAGAAGGTGAACCAGAAGATGTCCGCCCACTTGTTCCTGATGCTCATCTGGACCAACGCCTTTCGGTCCGTCAGCCAGCGGGCAGCGCCGTTGGCACCGCTCCTGGGGAGCTCCTGCACCATGCAGAACGCCACCCCTGCCGCTGCGCAGAGAGCCGACATGGCCGGAAGGAACTCGCCAGGCTGTTGAGCGGTCAGCATCCTGATCCGATTCAGGGCTTCAGCAAAGGCCTTCTCGTCGTAGTCCGCGGTAGACGCCTCCTGGGCATCAAGCTCCCCTTTACGAAGCCAGACCGCCAACGCGCCAAGGGAAACCGTTCGTTGGGCGGCTTCGGTAATTCGGAACCCTACGGCCTTGTGGAACGCCCGTGGCTCTGCTACTGCTACTCCCAGAAAGGTCATAAGCGCCTCCAGCCTGCTCGCCTTGTCCCGTCCAGCCTGTATCCATCCTCTTTTGAGCATGTCTTTGACCGGATAGTCGTCCAGCCATTGCACATTGGCTGCGAGCATTGCCTGCTCCTGCCGCCGCGCCAGAGTCATCCGGTAGTTCGACTCAAGGTTGGTCCAGAACTGTGCGTCGATGCCGAGCACCTTCCCCAGACCTATCGCGGTCTCTGGCGTGATGGCCTTCTTGGCCCTGATGATCTCATTGATGGCCTGCGCAGGCCTGCCAAGCCGCGCTGCAAGCTCCTTCTGAGTCATCCCACGAGCTTCCAACTCCTCCTCGAGGACCTCGCCGGGGGGAATCGGCAAGTCCGAATGATTACGCGTCCTGCTAGTCGTCATAATGGTTGCTCACCTCCTTCACAATCACCTGCTCCTCGGCATCGCCCCTCTCCACTATGAGACGCCACTTACCTGTCAGGTAGATTGACAGTTCTCCTTTCCTTGACCCTTTCAGAGGATGCAGGCGCATCGACCGAATGTCGTAAGCGTGCTCAAAGTCCTTGACTGCATAGAGTGTATCTATACGGGTTATGTATTTTCGTCCAACATCGGCACCCCACCGCTGCGTCGCTCTTGCCGACTCCTCGTAGTTCCGTCGAAGCTGCTTTGTCCTGAATAGTACTTCCACCATTCACCCTATAGGTGAATAGTAAGTCGGACGAGCGGCATTGTCAATGAGTAGGAATCAGCGTGGCGCCCTGGGCATGGTACCCTTGGCTGGAAGACCCAGCGCGGAGGAGTATCAGGTGCGCAACCCACGTCCCACCGATGACGCTCGGATTCCGTGCCTCATCTGCAGCCGCGACCTGCTGGACGACTTCCATGGTGCGGAGTTCATAAGCGGCTACCCCGGACTTGTATGCCGTACGTGCGATCGCAGGGCCGTCAATTCCGAAGGCTCCACGGCGCAGATGGACGGGTTCGACGACGACGGCGACAACCCGGTGTTCATCGATTCCCTGAAGTGTTGGCGACGTTACAGGTTCGGCGGGTTCGTGACGATGCTGGACCCGTACGACTGCGACACCTTGGAAGAATTCTACGATCGGCAGTCCAACGCCGCAAGCTAGGCCAGCTCTGCCGGTG
Organism: Dehalococcoidia bacterium; assembly: GCA_965249315.1. Classification (GTDB taxonomy): domain Bacteria; phylum Chloroflexota; class Dehalococcoidia; order Lucifugimonadales; family UBA1127; genus CBDBGD01. Next base: position 1,187,142 of record OZ252225.1, read on the forward strand.
CCATCGCTCTCTTCCTCCTACTCCCCTCCATCCCCTACCCTACCCCCATGCCCACCCGCACGCTCCCGGACGCAATCGTTCTTCCCGCGCAGGAACCTCCGCGCACTCCGCCTCCAACGACCGCCGTCGTCCAAGCGTCGTCAGCTTACGCGGCCGGCCGCCTGAGGGTGCAGGACTCGCCCCAAAGGACGACCACCGCACGGTGCGGTCCCACTTCAACGGCCCAATCCCCCGCCGTAGCCCTGCCGCCGCTAGGTGTGGGTGCAGGGCTTGCCCTGCCTTGTTTCCCTTTGTCGATTTCTCCCCATTTTGCACCGAGGCCGTCGGTCCCCGTTCGGCCCGCGCCCTCGCACATACGGCTTGTTTCCCTTTGTCGACCTTTTCGACGCCCCCCAGCGGGGTCCTCGGCCTCTCGTCCGGCTCGTGCCTGGCAGATACGGTTCGTCTCCCTTTGTCGACTTGTCCGGCGCGGCTCAAACCCAAGCTGCGCCGCGTCCCTCCAGGCACGGAGGAGCCGGAAAAAACGCATAGCACAATTCAATGCAAGTCAAACCCTCTGGGGAGGGGTTGGGATGAGGGCGCGCCTCAAGCCTGTGCTACACTGCCCCCCGATGGACGCCCGCGCCTTCCTCGACGAGCTGCGGGGGCGCCCCTGGTACCAGGGGCAGCTGGTTCACGTGGAGTCCCTCCCGCGCCGTCCGGCCGGCTACGCCGACCTGGAGACGCCCCTTCCCGATCTCCTGGAGTCGACGCTCAAGGACCGCGGCCTGCTACCCCTCTACCGGCACCAGGCAGACGCCCTGGCTGCGCTGGTGGCCGGTCGCAACGTCGTCGTCGCCACGCCTGCGGCCAGCGGCAAGAGCCTCTGCTACCACCTCCCCCTGCTCCAGTCGGTCATGGAAGATCCGGGGGGCGGCGCTCTGCTGCTCTACCCCACCAAGGCCCTCGCACAGGACCAGCTTCGGGCTCTGACAGCCCTCGCGCCTCCCGAGGCGGGCCTACGGGCCGCCATCTACGACGGCGACACGCCCCAGCCGGAGCGGGGGGGCATCCGGCGCCGGGCCCAGGTGCTCCTCACCAACCCGGACATGCTCCACGTGGGCATACTCCCGAACCACCGGGCCTGGGGCAGCCTGCTCCAGGGCCTTCGCTACGTCGTGGTGGATGAGGCCCACGTCTACCGCGGCGTCTTCGGGTCCCACATGGCGGACGTGCTGCGGCGTCTGCGGCGTATCTGCGCCCGCTACGGCGCCCGGCCCCAGTTCATCCTCTGCTCGGCCACCATCGCCAACCCGGGGGAGCTTGCCGAGGCCCTGGTGGGGCTTCCCTTCGACGAAGTGACGGCGGACGGCGCGCCCTCCGGAGGGAGGGAGTTCGCCTTCTGGAACCCACCCCTGCGAGACGGCGGTGACGGGTATCGGCGGCGCAGTGCCGCAGGGGAGGCCGCGCGCCTCTTCGCCGACCTGGTGGAGCGCAAGGTGCGGACCCTGACCTTCGTGCGCACCCGGCGGCAGGCGGAGCTGGTGTACCGCTCGGTGCGAGACCTACTGCAGCAGGAGGCCCCGCCCTTGGCCGCCAAGGTCGCCCCCTACCGGGGCACCTACCTCCCCGAGGACCGCCGCCGCATCGAGGCGGACCTGGCCCAGGGCCGGCTGCTGGGCGTGGCCACCACCAACGCCCTGGAGTTAGGCATCGACATCGGCCACCTGGACGCCTCCGTCCTCACCGGATACCCCGGGAGCGTGGCCAGCACGTGGCAGCAGGCAGGACGCAGCGGCCGCCGTGAGGACTCCTCTCTGGCCGTCCTGGTGGGCCGTGACGATCCCTTGGACCAGTACCTGATGCGCCACCCGGACTTCTTCTTCGGCCGGCCCCACGAGCACGCTCGCATCGCCCCGGAGAACCCCTACATCCTGGCCCCCCACCTTCTGTGCGCTGCCTACGAGTCCCCTCTGACGCCGTCGGACGAGGGTCTCTTTGGCCCCAGCTTCTCCTCCCTGGTGGAGGGACTCGTGGAGCAGGGCCTCATCAAGAAGGGAAGGGTTGGGTGGTTCCTGGCCCCCTCTGTCACCTACCCCGCGAAGGACACCAACCTGCGCGCAGCCACCTCAGAGAGCTACAGCGTCGTGGAGGAGGGGACGGGACGCCTCCTGGAGACGGGCATAGAGGTATCGTCCGCCATGCGCCAGCTCCACCCGGGGGCCGTCTACCTGCACCGAGGAGAGCCCTATCTCGTCGAGGAACTGGACCTCGACAGCCGTACGGCCCTGGTCTCAGCCAGCGACGCCGACTACTACACGCAGTCGCGAGACCTTACCGACACGCGGGTGCTGCAAGTGCACCGCCAGAAGGCCGCCCCAGGAGACGCAACTGTCTTCTACGGGGAAGTGGAAGTCACCTCCCAAGTGGTGGCCTTCGCGAGGATGGCCCCCTACACGGAGAAGCCCCTGGGCTTGGCGCCTCTCTCCCTGCCGCAGCACCGGTTCCGCACGACCGCCCTCTGGTTCGACATTCCACCGCGCGCGATCGACCGAGTGCTGGACGAGGGTCTCGACTTAGCGGGGGGCCTCCATGCCGCCGAACACGCAGCCATCGGCGTGCTGCCCCTCTTCGCCCTCTGCGACCGCAACGACATCGGGGGCCTGTCCACCGCGCTGCACCCGGACACCGGCGCGGCGGCCGTCTTCATCCATGACGGCTATCCGGGGGGCATCGGGATCGCGGAGCACGGCTTCGAGGTCGTGACGGAGCTGTGGCACGCGACGCTGCAGGCCGTGGAGGAATGTCCCTGCCAGGGAGGGTGCCCCGGGTGCATCCAGTCGCCCAAGTGCGGCAACAACAACTATCCGCTGGACAAGGCCGCCGCGGTGATTCTCCTTCGAGGTCTGCTGGGAGGAGGACGCTAGCGGCCCGGCTAGGCGGCGTCCAGCTTCAGCAGGGAGCGGCACAGGACGCGGGTCCCCCGAGCGATGTCCTCCACCTCCGCCCACTCCTCCGGCGTGTGGCTCTTGCCGTCCTTGCAGGGCACGAAGATCATGCCCACGGGGGCGATGTCCGCGATGCGGGAGGCGTCGTGGGCGGCCCGGCTCGGAAGGGCCATCCAGGGGTACTCCAGCTCCTGGCACGCCTCGCGCACGAAGGCCTGCATGGTCCCGGGGATGGGCACAGGCGCCTCGATGGAGGTCCACTCCAGGTCGCCGCGCACGCTTCGCCGGGCGGCGATGGCCTGCACCTCCTGCGTGAACTCGCCCTGCAGCCGCTCCAGGAACTCCTGGCGGGTGCTGCGTATGTCCACGCGCAGCTCCACCCGACCGGGGATGATGTTGACCATGTTGGGAGAGACGTCGATCTGGCCGATGGTGCCCACGGTGTCCGTTATGCCCGGAGCGGTGCAGAGCCGCTCCACGGCCAGGACCACCTCGGCCGCGGTGCACAACGCATCGTAGCGCTCGTCCATCATGGTGGCGCCGGAGTGGTCGGCCACACCCGTGAGCACGACCTTCGCCCGCAAGGGAGCGGCAATGGCAGTGACAACGCCCAGGGGAATGCCCTCTCGCTCCAGCACGGGCCCCTGCTCGATGTGGAGCTCCAGGTACCCTGCGATGTCTCCGGGCTTCCGCCGGACACGGTCCAGCCTCGACTGGTCTCCCCCGATACCGTCCATGAGGTCCACCAGCGCGGTGCCATCGGCCAGGCGAGCCGCCGCCACCTGCTCAGGGGTAACAGCGCCGCCCATCAGCTTGCTTCCCAAGGGAGAGATGGCGAAGGCGTTGGGCTCCTCGCAGGTGAAGTTGACCAGCTCCAGCGGGTGCTCGGTGGTCCACCCCGCGTCGTTCAGGCAGCGGACCACCTCCAGCGCGCCGAGGACGCCGATGATGCCGTCGAAGCGACCACCAGCCCGCACCGTGTCGATGTGGGAGCCCATCATGACAACGGCGCCGCCATCCCGAAGCCCCTCCCTCCTGCCGATGAGGTTGGCCGCGGGGTCAACCCGTACCTCCAGGCCCGCCTCCCTCATGCGCTCTGTGAGCCACTGCCTCCCCTGGCGGTCCAGGTCAGTGAAGGCTGGGCGCGTGTAGGGAAGGTCCGGGTCTGTGATTCGAGCTAGGGCCGTCAGGTCCGCCTCGATGCGGGAAGCTTGGACGTGCAGGTCGGGCAGCGACATCTGGGTCATGGATGGCCTCCGAGTTTCATTGAGAGTGGGGTGTGCGTCGGCGGGGTGCTTGGGGCAAGGGGCCGGGAAACCGGGGAGTCATCAGTGCAGGCAGGGGGCTGCTACTTGACCGGGAAGTTCTTCTGCAGGACTCCGTCGATGCGCTCTCCGATGGCCTCGCTCATCTGGAACATCTTGCCCTCTTCGGAGCCTTTGCCCTCGGCAAAGTGGGGGGCCAGCTCCTTCTTGCCCTTGAGGGCAGGCATTGCCTTCTCCATGAACTCCTCGCCGTACTTGGCCTGCTTGTGTATCTTGAAGTTCACGAGAGGGGCCAGCTTGACGGTGTTGGACGCCCCGCAGTGGCTGCAGGCCACCGTGCCGGGGATCTGGTAGCGGTCCTTGATGAGACGCTCCGTCACCTCGCCGCAGTCGTAGCACCCGTAGTCCACCAGAGGCATGATCGTCACCTAGGCCGTAGTCCGCTATAACCGATTACACCATGAGGGGTTAGGCGTGTCAAGAACTTGCGCCCAACGGTGCGGGATTGCGTCGTTGAAGGGCCGGAGCCGCGTGGGGGCGAGCGGGCCGGGAGCCAGGGCTGCCCTTACTCTTCCTCATCCATCTCCACGACGAGTACGTCGGGAGTCGTGGGAGCCGAGCTGCCCGTGTCGGGCTCTACGGTGATGCCGATGCCCATGACCTTCCCTTCCGGGTGCAGGGGGTCCAGGAGGAGCTGGGCCCATCCATACTCGTCGGCGGTAAAGAGTCCGGCGCTGATGCGGCGATCGTTGGTGATCCACCAGACCTGGTAGCCTCGGCCTTCGGGCAACGCTTCCAGGCCCTCTGAGACCAGGAACCCCCATTCCCTATCCGGAGTTGCCATGACCATACCCCGGGCCTCGGGGATCATGGGGCTGTCCTTGGAGGTGTACACGATCTTGTTGGGGATGGTCATCAGGTAGCTCAGGGCCCGCTGCTCGTCCAGCGCCACGGCCAGGCGGTCGCTTTCCTCTTCTTGGGCGAGCGCCATCTGCTCCAGCTCCTGACTCTGGTCCTGAAGGTCGGAGACACGCAGGCTGAGGAAGAGGGTCGTTCCCAGGAGCGCTGCCAGCCCAACACCGACGACGCCGGCCGTGGCCAACCTCCATCCCTGTGGCAGACGCCAGAAGGGCCGCGGCACTGGTCTCTCTTCGCTTCGGAGGTGGTGGAGGATCCGCGCCCTGAGTAGGGGAGGGGGGTCCTGCTGGGGCACTGCCAGGGCTAAGACACCCGCAGCCTCCATGACCCCTTGTAGCTCGTCGGCGCACTGGCCGCAGCGCTTTGCATGGCCTTCGACGCGCTCCATCTCCCGAGGGCCCAGTGCGCCCAGGGCGTAGGCGGCGATCAACTCCTGGGCTTCGTGGCACTTCATGCCTGCGTCCTCAACTGCTCCTCCAGACCCTGGCGCAGCTTGTGAATCCCCAGGCGCATGCGCGTCTTGACGGTCCCCAGGGGGTGTCCCAGCTTCTGTGCGATCTCACCCTGGGTGAGGCCGTGGTAGTAGGCGAGAACGAGCACCCTCTGCTGCTCCGGGGGAAGCTCCCGCAACGCCTGTCGAACGTAATGGCTCTCCTCCTGAAGGACCGCCGCGCCTTCTGGGCTTTCGCCCAGGGTGTCGGCGAAGGAACGTTCCACTCTCTCGTCCAAGGGTCCGTCCTGCTGGGTGCGGCGCCGGCGGGAGCGCAGGGCATCGACAGCCCTGTGGTGTGCGATGCTCAGAATCCAGGTGGCGAGGCGTCCCCGCTCCTTGCTGAAGGACGCTGCCCTTCGCCAGACGCTAAGAAAGACCTCCTGGGTTACCTCCTCCGCCGCTCCCGGGTCGTGCAGCATAGTCAAGGCCAGGGAGTAGACCCGACGCCCGTACCGGTCGTACAGGGCTTCCAGCGCCGCTTCCTCTCGGGCCACTACAAGGCCCACCAGCGCCTCATCCTCCAGGTGGGCGTACTCTATCCGCTGCTCCTCCCCGGAGTAAGGGCGGCGCTGGGGCTCTCCTGGGGACATACGCATCTCTGCACGCGTTGGATTCCGCCGGCTGGGGTGGTACGCGCATTCTATCTCATGCCACCAGCAGGGACAACGCGGAGCACCGCACGGAGTTGAGGGCCTGCAACGGTGCTGGTAGACTGGAGAGGGGTATCGCCCTGGGGCAACCGCGCCCCCGTTTTGCACTCCCCGATAGCTCAGCGGTAGAGCGGGCGGCTGTTAACCGCTAGGTCGCAGGTTCGAATCCTGCTCGGGGAGCCACCTCACAGGCTCTGCAAATGAGCATCATCCGAGTGTTTCGACAGTTCCACAATCAACTTGGAGAGAAGCATGAGCAACTACGAGGCCTTGCAGCGCCGCCTTGCAGCGGGGGAGACGATCTTGATGGACGGGGGCATGGGCTCGGAGTTCGAGAGGCGCGGGCTGACCACCCCCGCCACGTGGTCGGGCGGCCCGATGCTCACGCATCCCGATCTGGTGAGGGACATCCATCAGGAGTACATTGAAGCGGGCGCCGAGATCATCATCACGAATACCTTTGCGACAGGGCGCGACCACCTGGAGGAGGGCAGCCTGGCACACAAAGTGGCCGAGGCCAACAGGCTGGGAATCGAAGCGGCGGTAGAAGCAAGACGAAATACCGGGACAGGGGACTCTGTGGTCATTGCGGCCTCCGTATCGACGATGAAGCCAAAGGCGCACACGGAAGTCCCCGTGCCCTACGAGAAGGCCCTAGAGACCTACCGGGAGCAGCTCGGAGAACTGGCCAAGGGCGGCCCGGACGTGGCGGTGGGCGAGATGCTGGTCCGGATATCGGACACGCTGGCGGTGATAGATGCGGCAGCAGAGCTGGGTCTGCCGGTGTGGGTGGGGCTCTCCCTGACTCGAGACGGAGACGAGCTCTACCTGGGTATCCAGGGCAGGCATGGAGGCGAGACCCTGCGGGACGCCATGGACGCCATCAAGGACAAGGACGTCGCAGCGGTGTTCGTCATGCACACGCAGGTGGACGTTACGGGGCCGGGGCTGGAGGTAGTCAAGAGGAACTGGTCTGGAACATTCGGCGCCTACGCCCATTTCCCCGGCCACGGCGGCCCAAACCGCATGGCAAACGCCCTGGACCCGCAGCAGTACCTGGAATACGCCAAGGAGTGGCGTAAGCAGGGGGCGCGGATCATCGGAGGGTGCTGCGGCACGAGACCCGACCACATTCGGGCACTCAGGGAGTGGCTGTCCGGCGCCTAGCCAGCGTGGAAGACGTACGTTCCCACTACTCGCCGTCGGAGGACTCCCCGTAACATACCCTTGCGTGTTGGGGACGCTAAAGTATAGCGTAGCCCTCGCATGCGAGGACCCATCGTGACTTCATCGGAAGACCAATGACGCGTTTCTGGAAGGCTGGGGACTACGTGGTGCTCCGTGAGATCTGGCGCGGACAGGTCAGGTCCGGGAGGCCGTACACGGTCGTCGAAGACACTCCCTCACGGCTGGTCCTGTACGCCGGGGCCGGCGTCCGTTGGATGAGGCCCGTTGGCCCCGATGGCACTCCTCTCAGAATGCGTGGACCATCCTGGACACTCCGTGAGGAGGTCTCAACTCAGGAGTCCCTTCGAATCATCACGCCCGGGTCCCGCCACAGCATCATTCTTTTCTGGACAGAGGGGTTCCAGGAGCTCCTGCAGTGGTACGTGAATCTCGAGGAACCGCTGGTCCGCACGCCCATCGGATTCGACTACCTGGACCAGATGCTCGACATTGTGGTGGCGTCAGACCTCTCGGAATGGACGTGGAAGGACGAGGACGAGCTTGAAGCAACAGTCGCACGTGGCATACTGTCCACCGAGGAGGCGGATGTCATCAGGGCCGAGGGAGAGCGGGTCATAGAGGCGCTCAACGCGGGCGTCCCCCGTTCGACGAGCCATGGGACCAATGGCGGCCTGACCCGTCCTGGCCGGCCGCCACGCTGCCGCAAGGCTGGTGTGACCTCGGCAGGTATCCGCCCTACGGAAGCGGTTGCTGACCGAACGTCGGAGTTCGCTGAATGGAACCCAGCGCAACAAAGCAAGAGGGAGTCCGTGACACGGACTGGCTGACCCAACTCCGGGACTCGCCTGACCCGCATGCCTTCCCCTCCGCAGCCGACGGCCTTTCCGACCCTGCACTCACAGCAGTCATAGATATGGGCTCCGGCACGGCCCGGGCCGTGGTCATGCAGCCAAGCCCGGAAGGAGTGCAGATTCTGGCCCAGCAACGCCTGAACCTTAACTTGATGAGCCATGTGGACCGGCAGGGCGCGCTGGACGCCGAGGGTGCAGCCAGCACACTGGACGCCATCGAAGACTTTGTCCACGTGTGTCGCGGTTACGGTGTTGCCACCATCCACGCAGTGGGCACGGAGGCCCTACGGGCGGCCCACAACAGCGCAGAGATCGCCCGGGAGGCCCACCGCAGATATGGCGTGAATCTGCGCATCATAAGTGGCTACGAAGAGGCAGGCTACTGCTTCATCGGGGCCGTGCAAGGTTTGCCCGTCTCCCGCGGCTTGCTCGCAGACCTGGGCGGGGGCAGCACGGAGGTGGTGGGTTTTGCTGATCGGCGCATGAAAACGCGGCACTCGCTCCCCCTGGGCAGCCTGCGCATAGCCAATGGCTTCCGGCTGGCGGACCGCCCCGCCGCCGAGGATATGGCGGCAGCCTTCCGATTCGTCCGTCACTGCCTGGCCGAGGCCGAGATCCCACGGCTGGCACCTGGAGACGCTCTGGTGGGGTCCGGCGGTTCGCTGCGGCTTCTGTCCAAGCTGGACCGGCGGCAGCGGGCCTACCCTCTCAACATCATGCACGGCTACTGCATCGACGCGGAGGGCCTGTCCAGGCTGGTGGACCGGCTGGCGTCCTGTGACCTGGAGGAGCGCGCTCTCATCCCGGGCATGAACCCGGAGCGCACCCACTCAATCGTCGGGGGTGCGGTGGTAGCCCAAGCGCTGCTCGAGCACACCGGAGCGGAAAGCATCATGCTGTCGGGCCAGGGGCTGCGGGAGGGGCTGGCGCGGCACTCGGCGCCGCTCCCTGCGGAGGACCAGGTCTCCCTGATGCGGCTGGACGCCGTGCGCCGCGCCACGCTGAAGGACGTGATGGGCCGGTTCGCACCTCGGTTCACCCGCCGAGGAGCACGCCGCGCCGCTCTGGCCGGCCGCATCGCCCACGCTGTATGGGGCGAGCAGCACGATTGTCTTGCGTCCTCTCTGGAGTGCGCAGCCCTGCTTCTCGACGTGGGTAGCGCAGTGGACTTCTACAATCGCCTGAACAGAGCCGCCTCCATTCTGTCCTGGATAGACTTGCCAGGATTCAGCCACCGCGAATCTGCCCAGATCGCGGCCATGCTTCTGCTAGCCGAGGGGCAGAAGCTGCCCAAGAGGTTCCGGAAGACCAGCATCCTGAGCGACTATCACCGTCAACACCTGGGCCAGACAGCCGTCATGCTCGTGTTGGCCGATGAACTGGAACGGCGACTGGCTCCCCTCGATACGGTGGACTCTGTTGTCATCACTCCCGGAAGCAGCGGCCTGACCGTCGAGACACCCGGTTGGGCCCGTGTATCGGCGCCGGACCTGTACCGGCGCTGGGAGGCTGAGTTCGGGCAACCCATACTCGTTTACCGGGGCGAGCCATGACGGACCATAGGGCCACTCGTTTCCCGATGGGTGCGCGATTCGGGAGCCACCCCTACGATGATGCCTATCCTGGGCGCCTCATCATCGTGGAGGGCATCGATGGCGCCGGCAAGAGCACGCAGATAGACCTGCTGGGGAAGTGGCTGACGAGCCGGGGCTTCGTCACAGTCTTCACGGAATGGAACTCCTCGCCCATAGTCCGGCGCGCCACCAGACGAGGCAAGGAGGAACGGCTGCTGACGCCCATGTCCTTCAGCCTCATCCATGCCGCCGACTTCGCAAACCGCGTCTTCACCCAGGTCCTACCGGCCCTGAAGGCCGGAACCGTGGTCCTGGCGGACCGCTACGTCTACACTGCGTTCGCCCGCGACAGCGTCCGCGGCGTCAACAGGGACTGGCTCAGGCGCGTCTACTCCTTCGCCATCCGGCCCTCACTCGCCCTGTACTTCAAGGTGCCGCTCGACGAGTCCATCCGCCGCATCGTGACCGGGCGAACCGAGCTGGGCTTCTACGAGTCCGGCCAGGATATGCGCCCGAACTCCAGCCGTGAGAAGGCCTTCCGGCGGTTCCAAGGAGCCCTGCTCGAAGAGTACGACGGCCTCGCCGAGGAGTTCGGCCTGGTGACCATCGATGCTACCCTGCCCATTCACACGCAGCAGTAGATGGCGCGAGAGATGGTAGAGCCCCTGCTGGAAGGCATGATGCGGATGCCAGGCCACAGCGTAACCGAAGCGTTGATAAGCTCAGGCCTGACGGGGCGGTACATCCACCCGTCCGGGTCCCGCCAGTTGCCGGAGCTCTTGCCCCCCACCGACGGCTAGACCACCTCATTGTCATCGAGGGGACGGACGGCACCGGCCGCTCCAAGCAGTACGAGTTTCAGACCATAGACGGCCGACAGAGCGTTCGGGAGGACTTCGGGACGTTGCGGGGTGTACGCGCCGTCATAGACGGGCGTTGATTTCCGCTCCTCCAACCACGTCATCCAAGCCTGGGTTTGACCGCCGTCACCATGATGCTGATGAGGGAGCGGGCCGCAGTGCGCACGGCTTCCTCGGGGACGCCCTGCTCATCGCGGAGGCCATCGATCAGGCGCTCCTCGAAGCCGATGTCGGACGGGTAGGGGGCCTCGCTCTCGATCCGGACTTCCGCGAACCCGGCCTCGGTCAGCGACGCTAGGTACGCCTCCTTGGTCACCACCGCCGAGATGCATCCGGCCTTCGCCACTTCCGTGTTGAGGAGCGCGCTCGGCAGCGGGACCGTCTGTATCGTGTCGGAGACGGAGATGCGGCCGCCCGGCCTGAGGACTCGCAGCGCCTCACGATAGACCTGCGTCCGGTCTGGCACGAGGTTGATGACGCAATTGGAGATGACCAGGTCAACGCTGTCGTCGTCCACGGGCAGCGATTCCAGGTCGCCGAGGCGGAACTCGACGTTGGCGTAGCCGCCGGACGCGGCGTTGGCATTAGCCCGGTCTACCATCTCGGGCGCCATGTCGACGCCGATTACCCGACCGGACGATCCGACCGCCTGCGCCGCAAGGAAGCAGTCGATTCCTGCGCCAGAGCCGAGGTCGAGGACGACGTCACCCGTACGCAGTGACGCCAGTGCGAGGGGATTGCCGCAGCCAAGGCCGAGGTTGGCGCCCTCCGGAAGGCTCGCCAGCTCATCCTGGGAGTAGCCGATGCGCGCGGACACTTCGTCGGGGCCGTTGCCGACGCCGCAGCACGGCGCTGCAGCGTCCAATGCGATCTTCCCGTACGCCCTTCGAACTGTGGCCTTCAGCTTGGTATCGCTCATCTTTTCCTCGTCGTCGTACGCGTCGTGGCGTGTTGTGATACTATATGGTAAAGGAAAATATGTTCAAGAAACTCCTGTCACGTCTCGTCCCAGGACTCGAACCTGCGCCACCCAAGACTTCCGACTCTTCCCCATCCCCCTCGACCCGTCGGCAGCCTCAACGGCCCGTGAACGGCCAGCATCCACGGGCCCACACATCTGAAGGCGCCCGACCCGACGCTCCTCCCGATCACGCCGCCGCGCCGCCTCGTCGACGCAGGCAGAGGCGGAGGAAGCCCTCCGGAGAGGCCGCGGCACCTGCGCGCGCCGACAGCGTGACAGGACCGCAGCCGCACGACATAGCGTTCGGGCCGGTCACGGTGTCAGAGCCGGTAGCCAGAGCGCTCGCCGAGATGGGCTACACGTCGCCGACCCCCATCCAGGAGGCTGTCATTGGGCCAATGCTTAGGGGCGTAGACGTGGTAGGTCAGGCGCAGACGGGCACGGGCAAGACAGCCGGGTTCGGCATACCGCTGGCCGAGCAGGTCGATGGCGCGGACGGCTACGTGCAGGCAATCATCCTGACCCCGACGCGGGAGCTGGCCAGACAGGTGACCGCAGAGGTGGAGCGGATCGTCCGCTACCGCGGCATCCGGCTCGTGGCCGTGTACGGCGGAGCGCCGATGGCGACGCAAATCAGAAAACTCGAAGGCGGCGCACAGATCGTGGTCGGCACGCCGGGCCGGGTGATCGACTTGCTCGATCGCGGGATCCTGCGCATTGGCAGCGTCAAGACCGTCATCCTCGACGAAGCAGACCAGATGCTCGACATTGGATTCCTGCCCGACATCCGGCGGATCCTGCGCAGCACGCCCCGGGAGCGCCAGACCGCGCTCTTCACCGCGACGGTCCCAATGATGATCAGACGGCTGATCTACTCGTACCTTCGCGACCCTCAGTGGATACGAGTGGGCAACGAGTCGGAGCCAGTGGAGACGGTGCGTCAGATGTACTGCGAGGTGGCGCAGCAGGACAAGCTGAGCGCGATGATGGAGATGCTCGACTCGATTGATAACGGGGAGCAGACGCTGGTGTTCCGGCGCAGGCAGCAGGACGTGGAGTGGCTGGTCCGGGCGCTGAAGCGAAAGGGGGTAGCTGTGGAAGCGATCCACGGCGGCCTGCCCCAAGGCGAGCGCAACGCGGTCATGCAGGCGTTCCGCGACGGCAAGCTGAAGCTCCTAGTTTCGACGAACCTCACCTCCCGGGGCATCGACGTGCCGGCCGTCGCACACGTCATCAACTACGACATCCCCGAGCAGGTGGAGGAATACGTCCACCGGATCGGCCGCACCGCCAGGATGGGCCGCGAGGGCACTGCGACGACGTTCGTAAGCGAGTGGGACTTCGACTTCTTCGACGCGATCCAGGAGCACGTTGGCGAGGAGAACCTGTCACAGGTCCGACTCGCGATGTACGCGCGGCCAGCGCAGGGCAACGGGGCAACATCCAGGGTGTAGGCGGCGACTGACCGACGGCGCCTGCGCTATGGAGGACTTAGTCCCGCCAGCTTGACCTCGATGCTGTCCGCCTCCAACGACAGCCTCTCCCACTCCTCCCATAGCGAACCCGCCTCTTTCTTGAGCACGCGGTACTGCTCTCCCGCCGACGCCAGCTGGGCCGGACCATCAAACTGGCCGGGCCGAGAGAACATAGTCTCCAACTCCGCCATGTGGGCTTCGCAGCCGGAAAGGGAGACGTTTATCTCCTCTATACGCCTGGCCAGCCTGCGGGATTCCCTCGTCAGCGACCGGCGCTGCTCCTCTTCGGCGCTGCGGGGGCGCCCGGAGCGTCGCCTCGCAGTGTCCAGGCCCGGAGCCGCGCCGTTCGCCGCCGGACTGGGGGCTCCGTCACGGGACTGGGACTGCTTCCGGTACAGGTAGGCATCGTAGTCGCCGCGGAAGACGGTGGGACGTCCCGCATCAATTTCGATGATCGTGTTCGCGACCTGCCGTATGAGCGTTCGGTCGTGGGTTATGAGGCAAATCGTGCCGCGGTAGTCCCCAAGGGCATCCGCGAGCACCTCCCGGGAAGCGATGTCCAAGTGATTGGTCGGCTCGTCCATGAGCAGGAGGTTGCTGGGTTGGAGAAGTAGCTTTGCCAGGGCTACTCGCGCCTTCTCTCCGCCGGACAGTACGGATATTGGCTTGCGAACGTCGTCGCCGCTGAACAGGAAGCCGCCAAGGATGGTGCGAAGATCCTGCTCCGTTTCACGCGGCGCCGCCTGCTGCAACTCCCCGATGACGGTATTGGCCGGGTTGAGGAGCTCGATGACGTGCTGCGCATAGTAGGCCGGCGCCGCGTTGTGGCCGAGCCTCCTCTCCCCCGCGTCGAGTGGTAGGACGCCTGCAAGCAGCTTCAGCATGGTGGTCTTACCTGCGCCGTTCGGGCCCACCAGCGCGACGCGGTCGCCGCGTGACAACATCAGGTCCATGCCACGGTAGACTGCGTTATCGCCGTAGGACTTGCTCACGTTGGCCAGAGATATGACTTCGGCGCCGCTGCGAGGAGGCTCCGGAAACGCATAGCGGATCTTCTTCGTCATCCTTGGCAGCTCGATGGTCTTCACCTTGCTGAGCTGTTTCAAGCGGCTCTGTACTTGGCTGGCCTTCGTCGCCTTGGCCCGAAAGCGCTCGACGAATCGCATCTGCCTCTTCATCTCGCGCTGCTGCCTGGCCGCGGCCGCCTGCTTGATCGTCAAGGAGCGCTCACGGGCGACGAGGTACTCGTCGTAGTTGCCCCGCATGAAGACTACTTCGTCCGCTTCGATGGCGAGCACTCTGGTTGCGACCTGGTTGAGGAATGCGCGGTCGTGGGACGTGATGATCACCCCACCTTGGAAGGAGGCCAGGTATTTCTCGAACCATAGGTTTGCATCCAGGTCAAGGTGGTTGGTCGGCTCGTCCAGGAGCAGGAGATCGGGGTTCTTAAACAGCAGTCGTGCAAGGCCCGCCCGCATGGCCCAGCCGCCACTGAACTCGCCCATGGTCCGGAGAAAGTCTCTTTCCTTGAAGCCAAGGCCCGAGAGGATGGCCTTGGCCTCGTGGTCCCTGTCGCCCCCGCCTGCGGCCTCGAGCTCAATCTCAAGCCGGCCGAGGCGCTGCATCAGAGCGGCCTGCTCCACCGGGTCGGGTTCGGTCGAAAGGGCCTCCCGCGCGGCAGCAACCCTGTCCGTGAGCGCAATCGCGTCGGGGCTTGCATCCAGAACCTCTTGGAGGAGGGACTTTCCGGTGAACAGCGCAGGTTCCTGCTTGAGGTAGCCTGCGGAGACGCCGCGCTGCCTGGATATGTTTCCCGAGTCCGAGGACGCCTCGCCGGACAGGATGTCCAAGAGCGTAGTCTTCCCAGAGCCGTTTGGACCTATGAGCGCAATACGGTCCCCGGCGGCCACGACGAAGTTGAGGCCGCTGAACAGCGTCCTGCTGGTGTAGGCCTTGCTGATGTTGGAGACGAACAGCATTTTCGCCAACCGGTCCCCGGAGCCCGGCGCTACGTGAGGCCCGGCCAGTCTCCTCCTACGGCGTCGAAGCGGCGATGGAGCTCTTCCACAACCTCGGTGGGAATCGGTAGGTCTCTCGCGATCATCTCGACGTTGCCCCGGAGGTGGGCCGGGTTGTGCGTGCCCGCGATGGCCGTGTCGACCTCATCGTGAGCGAGGAGGAAGCCCATGGCGACCAGCATCGGGTCCTCCGGCGCGCCGGGGACCGGTCCCGCCTCCATCATGGCCTGCGCGCGGCGGAAGTACTCATCAGCGTACAGGTAGGGGCTGCTGGCCCGCCCCCACACGCCGTTGCCGACGGGCCTCTTGATGATGATGCCCATGTTCGAGGCGCGGGCAGCCTCGAAAAGCTGCCTGCGAGCGCTCTGGTCCACCAGGTTGAAGCTGGTCTGGAGCGTATCGAATATCCCGCTCCTGGCGGCCCAGAGGGCCGCTTCGTTGTCTCCGCTATAGCCGATGAACCGGGTCTTGCCCTGCTCGCGCGCCTTGATCACGGCCTCGATAGCTTCGCCGCGCTCGAGGACGTCCAGATCGCAGGAGTGCAGCTGGAGGATGTCCAGGTAGTCGGTGTTGAGCCTTCTGAGGCTGCGGTCGACGCTCTCGGCAATGAGTCCGGCCGTCCACGGCTCGGCCTCCGTCTCGATGGCGTGGCCGCACTTGGACGCGAGGAAGAACTCGTCCCTGCGATGGGACACAGCCGAGCCCATCAACGTTTCGGTCGAGGCGTAGCAGGCGGCCGTATCCAGGAAGTTGATGCCGATGTCCAGGGCGAGGTTCAGCACCTGTACAGCATCCGGCGTCTCCCTGCCCTGCAGCTCCTGGCGGGATATCTCCGCAAGTCCCAGGCCAAGCCTGCTCACCTCGATGCCCGTTCTGCCTAGTGTTCGCTTCTCCATCTTCGCCTCCTACGCGTACGGCCGCGGGTAATTCTAGCCATGCTGCCCCAGGGCGGCAAACCGCAGCGGACGCAGATATGCGCGCAGGCCTAGCCGAGAGTTGGCTTGGTGACCATCAGGTAGAGGGAGCAGACGGGCAGCGCTATCGCAACCGCCCCCCATACGTACCACCTGCGGAGTGCCGAGAAGAACTCCGACGGCGGCGAGTCCGGGTAGTCCGAAGGGTCCGAGTAGACGGCCATGCGATGCTGGACGGGGATGAGCATGCCCACCCAGACGACGCCGGATGCGGTGAACAGCGCTAACGCGAGGGATATCCAGGAGATCTGGTGGAAAGCATCGAAGCCGCCCCAGCGTTCAAGCACCATGGCAAAGCCGTTCATCAGAATCAGGAGCACACCTGGCAGGGTGAAGAGGAGGTCGGCGCGCAGCACCGCCTTTGCCGAAAAGTGCATGACGTGGACGCTACGCGTTCGCTCGGCCATCAGCATCCACGCTGCGGTGACGATGATGTTCCCCAGAAAGACCACCGCACCAGCGATGTGGAGGAAAGTGTGCCACCGGTACGGGTACAGCGGCAGGGACGCCGCTACCACGACGGCAACAAGGATGCCGTATACCAACCATTCATTCCGACCAATGTAACGCACGTCAGCCCTCTCGGTGCCCTGCGGAGGGACACGTTGCTTCGTATATGCGCCTACTCTATGATACCGCCCGCCGGAGGGGACGGCGAGGGGACGGAACCCAGAAGGACGGTGACGACTTGACTCGACAACCCCGGTTCACCATACGCCCTGCTACGGCGGCCGATGTTCCTCGCCTGCTGGCCTTCATCCACGGCATAGCGGAGTACGAGCGCCTGACGCACCAGGTGACGGCGACGGAGGAGGGCCTCCTGGCGTCGCTGTTCGGAGACCAGCCCGCGGCTGAGGCGCTACTGGCCTTCGCTGACGACGAGCCGGCAGGGTTCGCCGTCTACTTCCACACCTACTCCACGTTCCTCGCCCGGCGGGGCATGCACCTGGAGGACCTGTACGTGTCCCCCGAATACCGACGCCGCGGGCTGGGCGCGCTGCTTCTGCGACGCGTGGCGGCCATCGCGGTGGAACGCGGCTGCGGCCGCTTCGAATGGATGGCCCTGGACTGGAACACGGACGCCCACCGTTTCTACGAGGACCTCGGCGCGGAGATGCTGCCCGAGTGGCGCCTCTTTCGCATTCACGGCGACGCCCTACGGCGGCTTGCGGCAGAGGGGGACGGGAAAACTAGCTAGCGCACTTCGTTGACAAGGCAAATACCCATTGCTACCATCTACGCTCCGGCGAAGCGCCCCTCCACCTGGACGGGAAGCCGCCGACAGGTTGGAGGGACCCTCGATGCCCCACGTCAGGTGCATGAGTTGTCGCGAGTGCGGCAACGAGTACCCCATCGAACCCCGTAACGTCTGCGAGTTCTGCTTCGGTCCGCTGGAGATCAGGTACGACTACGACTCCATCGCCAGGAGCGTGAGCAGGGCAAGCATCGAGAAGGGGCCGGCCAGCATGTGGCGGTACGACGCCTTCCTCCCGGTCGCCGCCGAGGCCGCTGTCGACATCGGCACGGGATTCACGCCCTTGGTGCGCGCCAAGAACCTGGGGCGGATGCTCGGCCTCGACCACCTGTATATCAAGAACGATGCGGTGAACCCCACCTACTCGTTCAAAGACAGGCCGGTCGCCGTAACGACGTCCAAGGCCCTGGAGTTCGAGTTCGACGTGCTTGCCTGCGTGTCTACCGGCAACCTGATGGGCTCGGTGGCGGCACACGGCGCCAGGGCGGGCATGGAGACGATTGTCTTCTTCCCTGCCAGCCTGGAGAGGGCGAAGATCCTCGGGGCTGCGGTGTACGGTCCGACGCTGGTGGCCATCGAGGGCACATACGACCAGGCGAACCGGTTCTGCAGCGAGCTGGCCGATAACAAGCGATGGGCCTTCGCGAACATCAACATGCGGCCCTTTTACGCGGAGGGGAGCAAGACCCTCGGCTACGAGACCGTGGAGTAGCTTGGGTGGAGGGCCCCCGACCACTGCGTCGTCCCCGCCGCTTCGGGCGAGCTGTATACGAAGATATGGAAGGGCATCCAGGAGATGGTGGACGTAGGGCTGATTGACGGGGCCAAGACCAGGATGCACCTGGCGCAGCCTGAGGGCTCTTCGCCCATCGTCGAGACGTTCAGGACGGGCGGTAAGCAGGTCAAGCCGGTGAAGCCGGACACCATTGCCAAGTCCCTGGCCATCGGCAACCCCGCTTCGGGGGCCTTCGCAATGGAGGTGCTCGCCGAGACGGGCGGCGCGGCCGTGGCAGCCCTGGAGGAGGAGGTCGAGGAGGGTATACGCCTCCTCGCCGAGACCGAGGGCATCTTCACGGAGACCGCCGGTGGCGTGGTCATATCCGGGCTCCGCAGGCTCGTCAAGGAGTGCAGGATCAAGAGGGACGAGGTGACGGTTGCCTACGTCACCGGAAACGGCTTCAAGACGATCGAGGTCGTGGCGAACAACGTGTGCACCGTCAACACCGCCCCCACCTGCGAAGCTTTCGAGGCGGCGATGGAGGTCCAGTCCACGGCGTCACTGAAATAGGTCTGGCCCTCTGCCCGAGGTTCTAAACCCGCACGTGACCCCTTCCGCGCCGACTCCGAGGCACGCCGCTGTTCTACTCACATCCCTGCCGGACTTAGAAGACAGTCCGTAACATTGTGCGCGCTGCCTCTTCTGGGTCGCCCACGGGCTCCCCCGCCTCGGACTCCAATGTATTGACCCGGCTTCGTCTTTGTTCCACCCTTGAAGTTAGACCTGCAATAGTCGCGACCTACGGAGAGAATGGGGCCTTGCTGCGCAGCCTTGCCCGCCGGAAACTCCGCACCGCCCTGACGGTGCTCGGCATCACCGTGGGCATCTGGGCGCTCATGGTGATGAGCGCCATGGCCAACAAGCTGAGCGCGATCGTCGTCGGCGGCTCCGAGTACTTCGACAACAAGGTGGTGGTCAGCGACGCGATCAACCCGGCGTTCGGGTTCGGGCTGACGCCTATCCCCATCGAGGTAGTCGACCAGGTTGCGGAAATCCCGGGAGTAGCGGTCGCAGCGCCCCGGGTCCAGTTCCTCCTCGATCCCGATGATGCCGGATCGGGGTTTGTGTCGCCTGACTTCGTCGTGGCCTACATACCAGGCTTCGACAAGGGCTACGAGACGTTTCGGATGGAGACCGCCCAGGGGCGAGAAACGACGCTGGAAGACGAGGGACGGCGGGTTGTCCTGCTCGGGGCGGACCTGGCCAGGAAGTTCGGCGTGGAGCCCGGCGACATGTTCGACATCCGGGGCAACCAGTTCGAGGTCATTGGCGTGCGGGAACCGACGCTGACGTTCTTCGACACGACGGCGGTCGTGCCGTGGGCTGCCGGCCAGGAGTTGCTAAAGCAGGAGGGCGCCATCGCCCAACTGCTCGGACGGCAGATGCCGGAGATGACGTCTATGGTCGTGGCATACCCAGCGGAGAACGCCAACATAGACGAGGTGGTCCAGACCATCGAGAACGAGATACCCCGACTCCGGGCTGTGTCCGGAGAGGACTTCGACGAACAGTTTGGGTCGACCATTGCCATCTTCAACGCCATCATCCTCAGCGTGGCGCTGATCAGCATCGTCGTGGGTGGTCTCGCCGTTATCAACACCATGACGATGAGCGTCATTGAGCGCACTCGGGAGATCGGCATCAAACGCGCCATCGGGGCGAGCCGGGCGGTGATCATGCGGGAGCTCGTCCTGGAGGCCGGGTTCATGGGCTTCGTTGGCGGGCTGACCGGGTTGGCCCTTGCGACCCTTGTCGTCTTCGTCGCAAACGACGCCGGCCAGAGCTCCGGCACCGTCCTATTCCGCCTGACACCGGGAATCGCTCTGCTTGGCGTGATGTTCTCGACGGTACTGGGAGCGCTGGCCGGAGCGCTCCCAGCCTGGAACGCCGCGCGGCTGGACCCTGTGGAAGCGCTGAGATACGGATAGAAGCCAATGGCCCTTCTGGAAGCCTGCAACCTCCACAAGACCTATCGGCTGAGCCGGAACAACCACGTACGCGCGCTGCGGGGCGTCGACATGTCGGTTGAGGCGGGGGAGATGGTGGGGATCATGGGGCCGTCCGGGTGCGGGAAGAGCACGCTGATGCACATCCTAGGCCTGCTGCACTCTCCGGACCTCGGTAGCAGCCCGTCGCCGAGCCTCGTGATCGACGGCTCGGACGTGACGGCGCTGCAGGACCGGGAGCGCACCAGGATGCGGGCGGAGCGGATGGGGTTCGTCTTCCAGACGTTCAACCTGGTGCCGACCCTCACGGCGCTGGAGAACGTGGCCCTCCCGGTGGAGTACTCGGGCCGGCGGCGCTCCGAAGCGAAGGCGGCAGCCGCAGATGCCCTCGCGCTGGTTGGCCTGGAGGACCGAGCGGGACACAGGCCTGCGGAGCTCTCCGGCGGCCAACAGCAGCGGGTGGCCATTGCGCGGGCGTTGGTCACGAGGCCAGCACTGCTGTTGGCGGACGAACCGACAGGCAACCTGGACTCGAGGAACACCGCGGAGGTCATAGACCTCCTGCACCGCTTCAACCGGGAGCACGGCCAGACGGTCGTCCTGGTGACGCACGACTCCAGGGTCAGCGAGGCCTGCAGCCGCGTCCTGACCATGAACGACGGCCTGGTCGGAGGCGCAGAGCCCGACCTGTGAGACGGCTCCGAGCCCGAGCCTAGCGGGCGATGAAGGACGTGGGGTTCTCCCCGTTCACGGTGACGGTGTACTCCACACCCGATTGGAAATCCTCACCCTGGCCCAGGGGAACGAGGGTTTCCACCGTGGGGAAGTCCGTTATGCAGACAACCTCCGGGTCGGCTATCCGGTGGTGGGTGATCGCCACGTCCATCGTGGTCGACTCTCCTCGCCGGACCTCGTAGCCGTTGAACTGGGAACAGCCACTGCTGGGCAGGCCCGAGACGACACGCAGATGGTACTGGAGCGGGTCGCCCTCCAGGACCATCAGCTCCGCGCTCTGAATGAGCGACTCGGCGATGATTGTGTGCCCGAGCCTGGTCTCCGGGATGCTGAAGGTGGTGGTCTCCCGGCCGTTCACCAGCACACGGTAGGTCTGGCCCGGCTCGAGAGGCGTCCGGATGTGCTCCACGGCGTCGAGCTCCACCACCTCTTCGTCGCAGGGGATCGCCCACGCTGTCTGCGGCGGCTGCATCAGCGTCAGGTGGGCAACGATGTCGTTGCCGTCAACCTCCAACCCCTGGTTCCCGGGGCGGGCGCAACCCTCTATCGTGGACTGGTAGTAGGCGATCCGTAGCAGGTGCTCCCGTTCGTTGGGGAGGAGGTTGGCCCAGAGGACCGGCGGCGGCGTATCGACCCAGGTCCGCCAGTCCTGGCCCTCGGTGGTCAGATCGGGGGGAGGCTGCACCAGCACCAGGACCATGTCCACATTGTTGGGATTCCCGCGCGTGATGACCTCACGCACCGTGTCGTTGGTGAAGGCAAGGCGTCCGTCGGACTCGACGATCCTGGCCGTCACGGAGTAGATGCGGCTAGAGTCGATGTCATCGCGGTTGTACTCGACCTTGTACTTGATGGGGACCTGGCCGGGCTCAGAGATGGTCTGCCGGGCGATGAGCGGAGCGGCGGCGTCCGCCAACGAGACGTCGCGTAGCTCGACGACCACCTTGGCGCCCGGCGTCAGTGCTATACGCTCACGATAGGTGACACTCCCACTTACCGACGCGTTGGGCTCTCGTCCGGACGTCACTTCGTTGGTCGCGTTGGACGGGCCGGAGTCGTCCTGGCAGGCGACGGCCAGCAGGACGGCGCAGACGGCCACAACGAAGAGGTGGGCCGCCTTCTTCATCGGAGTCATCGGCCGCTCACTCCTGCCCCTACTGGTACGTCCATATGTCGAAGGTCAGGTCCAGCCGCTCACCGTCGGCGTCTGTCATCTGCGAGTCCGGGGTCGGGAAGACGAAGCCTGCAATCTCGCTCTCTCCGAGGACGAGCGACGGCCTGTCCTCTGCGTCCGCGTCGAAAGTGAGGACGATCGTCCCACTTCCGCCGAGGAGCGGGAGGCCCCAGCCTCCGGTCGCAGGGTCGATCACGTACAGCTCAGCCTGGCCCTCGACGTGGACAGGCTCGCTGAAGGTCACCTCCACGTCCCCGTCTGGGTTTCTGGCCAGGCCGACGACCATCACCTCTGCAGGAGGCCCTGCCTCCATCGCACCTTCCGGGATGGGCAGATACTGGGCAGGCGGCTCGATCTCTGCGAGCGTGTCGTATCCGTGATAGCTAATGGTGATGATGTCGGGGGCATCGCCGCCCGCGTCCTCCAGGGTCACTCTGACCTCCCTGGTGAGGAAGTCGTCGGCGCCAACGACCAGCACGAGGTTGCCACCCGGAAGCCCCATGCCCTCCATGCCGCTCTGCTGACCGGCCTGGTCGTAGGAGAGCACATAGCCGGTGGTCCCGTCCTCGAGTTCCACGAGCTCCTCCAGCGTCCCGCCCGAGTCCCGGGGCAACTGGAGCATGCCGACCATCTGCACCGTCGACAGGAAATCTGAGTCGGGAGGAGTCCCCTTGAACCAGAAGTTGGTCCCAGGGTCTCGGAAGTAGGTGTCCTCCCCGATGACGACGGCAGCCACCTGGATCGCCTCTCCTTCGGGCCCGAAGGAGATCTCGACCTTAAGCCTGTCTGGCCGGACGATATCGCCGCTCAGCCGAATGAGGCCTTCGGGGCCGGCCGGAAGCGCTTCGCCTTCCGGCACGAACCCAGAGAAGATGGCGAGCAGGTTGAACTCTCCTTCGAACGAGAAGCCCATTACCTGTTGCAAGGCCTGCTCGGCGCAGGAGGAAATGGTCGCGGCATCCTCGAGCGCGCCGCCGGGCAGACACTCCGCCGCGAGACCTGCCGGCGCACTGGGCTCCGGCGTGGCTGTTGGCGCAGCCGTCGGTTCAGGAGCCACAGTCGGCGCGGCCGCTGGAGCAGTTTCCCCTGCTGCGGCCGACTGCTCCACCGCATCGGAGTCGTCGTCGCCGCAGGCGACGAGCGCCACCAAGGTCAGAGCCAACGCGAGTACCAGCCAGATACCCCTGCTCAGGTGAACGCCCTTTCGCATCGGTCGGTCCTCCACGTCCAAAGCTGGCGCGCCTGCGCCGTGCTTGGTCCATTCGCCCTCGGGTCTCGTCAACATCGCTTTCGCCTCCGGGGGGCGCTGCAAGTTCCTATGTGAACCATTCTACCCCTACGCCCAGCCCACTAAGGTAATATCGTCACCGCTTCCGGGCCGGATTCCACGTTTGGAGCGCACCTCTCCCGGAGGGGACCATTACGCGGGGTGGACTGGGCAGGGGTGTTGTGGGAAGCTGAATTGAGGGAACCAAGACGCCGCCCGGAACATATACTCCAGCGTCGGCACGCATCCGACGAGCCCGGCGGGGAGTACTCTACAAGTAGAGACGAGCGCAGGAGGCCCGCAGTGAAATCGTACCCCAGACTGGTGACGCTCCTTGTTGGGGCCGCCCTCTGCTCCATGCTGCTGCTCGCGTGCGGAGGCGGCGACGATGCAGAGACCACGTCCTTCTCCGCGGACTCGTCGGCCACCATGGCTGCCAGCGTTCAGTCCGAGGCTTCGATTGAACGGGCGATGGCTGTCGAGGAGTCGGAAGCTTTTCGGTCCCAAACCACAGTCACTACCCAAGCAGCAGCCGCACAGCCTGCGCCGGCTGCTGCCGCGGCCTCGACGTCCGCTTCGGTCGCGCAGTCGGCGGGCCAGAGCGCGCAGGTGAAGCTGGCCGATCAGGAGCAGACCGCGAGCGACGGCGCCGCCGCCGGGGAGCAGGGGGATACGCCGCTGAGGCAGCAACGCATCGTCGTGCGCACGATGGACATCGGCCTAGTCGTGGCCGGGGCCATCCAGGCGTCCATTGACGGGGTGGCGGCGCTGGCGGAGGGCATGGGCGGCTGGACTGTATCGGCCCAGCGGCACGATGACTTCAGCGGCAGCATTGCCGTGCGCGTTCCGGCCGACCGGCTCGACGACGCCGTCGGGCGACTCCGCGACCTGGCTGTAGAGGTCGAGTCGGAGTCCTCCACGAGCACAGACGTCACCTCCGAGTACTTCGACACACAGTCTCGGGTGCGAAACCTCCGGGCGACGGAGACAGCCCTGCTGAACCTGCTGGAGCAGGCCCCCAACGCCCGGGACGCCCTGGAGATCCGCCTGTCTCTCTCCGAGGTGCAGGGGGAGCTGGAGGTGCTGCTGGGCAGGATCAAGCTGCTGGAAGAGACGTCTGCCTTCTCCCTGGTGAGAGTCTACCTGCGGGTCGAGGAGGCCGACCTCCAAGTTGACGCCGGGTCTGACCGGACGTTGAACGTGGACCAGGTGGCGCGCTTCAAGGCCACCTTCCGGACACCCGACGACGCCTCGGACGAGTCGGCGGCCTACCACGTGGTCTGGGACTTCGGTGACGGCACGCAGCCCGTCTTCTCCAACTTCACGGCTCCCACCACGGAGCCCAACGTCCGCGTCACTGCATCGGTGAGGCACGTCTACAACGACCACCGAGACTCGCCCCACTTCGTCGACGTGCGCATCTCCGGCGCACGGGGGTCCAGCCCGCTGTACGGCCAGGACACGATCAGGGTCGCGGTGCTGGACACGGCGCAGATGCCCGTGGACGCCGGCGAGGACCAGACGGCGGCCTTGGGGCGTAGCGTGCGGCTCCGCGCTTTCTTCATGCCGCCAGAGGGCATAGACCAGTTCACCTACACGTGGGACTTCGGCGACGGCACCGCCGCCACCGGCAACCGGGCCATCCTGACCGAGGACTCGGACCGCATGGTCACGGCGGTCACCACCCACTTCTACGAGAGCACCGAGGAGTCCCCCTACATCGTGCAGATCACGATGACCGGCACGGGGGAGGCGGGAATCGTGGAAGGGGAGGACAAGATCACCGTGACGGTGACGGAGCTGCCGGCGATCATCGTGTCGGCGGGCGACGAAGTCAGGGTCGAGGAGGGCGACGAAGCGCAGCTCCGCGGGACGTTCAACCGCCCGGTGGGCGTGACGAACATGCGCTACCGCTGGGACTTCGGCGACGGCTCGGAGGTGGAGGAGGGCGCGCTCGACGAGGGCAACGCTGTGGAGACGGCACACCGCTACCTCCACCTGCGCAACCAGCCGTACGTGGCGACCCTCACGGTTACGGGGGAGAGCGAGGCCGGGGGCGTGGAGGCGTCGACCATGGTCTACGTCTACGTGGTGGAGAAGGAAGGCTGGGTGGTTGGCGGCTACGACCTGCTGGGCAACGCGCAGGACGCGATCCGGCTCTTCTCGATAGTCGTCCGGGGCGCCGTGGAGGTGGGCATCTGGCTCATCATCCTGAGCCCGCTCTGGGGAGGCGCGGCGGCCGCGGTGTACCTGCTGAACCGCCGGTTCGCCAAGCGCACGCCGAAGCCCGCGGTCACTGCCCCGGCCTCGGAGGAGGGGGCAGGGTCGGAGAAGGACGCGGCCTCCTAGCCCAGATCCCTCACCACAGCCCGCTCCCCAACCCTTTCGGTATGGGGAGCGGGGGCGCCATTCGATTCGATCCGTTTCGTTTTGCGCGTTTTTTCCGGCTCTTCCATGCCTGGGCCGACGGGGTCCAGCTACGGGACTGGAATCGCGCCAAGATCGGCGCAGCTTGGATTCGTCTATTCGTGCGGCCATTGGAGTCGCGGGCCCAGCTTGGACGAATGCGACGGGTCGCGAGTTGGACTCGCGGTGTCCAGCTAGGAAACGAAGGCCGTGGAGGGGGTGTGTGAAACGAGTCCCAGATAGGAGACAAGGGCCTCCGAGGGGGCGCGCGAAACGAAGTGGCCAGGCAGGGCAAGCCCTGCACCCTCAGCTTGCGGCGTTGAGCTTCGGCGGAGGTTGGTCCTTCGAAGGGAGATGAGAGCATGCGGTCGGTTCGCATGGGGGTAGGGTAGGGGATGGTGGGGACTGGGGGAAGGGAGAGGTGGCACCAACGGAATTGGGGAGTAAGGACGCCCCGCTCCTCCCCTCACCACCGGCGCTCTTCCCGGCGGCGTTGCCGCCCTGAGATTTTTCTTGGGGGCTGCGCCCCCCAGCCCCCCGCTTGTGGTTCCCCCTCACCATAACCATCCTGTGTATACATATTGCTTTCTGGCGCTTCGGGTACAATAGGGGCCATGAGCTCCGAGTCACGGCCCATTGCTATGCTGATTGACGGTGACAACGCCCAGCCGTCGCTGATTGAGCACGTCCTAGCCGAGGCTGCGAAGTATGGTGTCGTGACGACCCGACGCATCTATGGCGACTGGACGACGCCACAGATGTCTGGATGGAAGGACTCACTTCACTCCCATGCAGTCCACCCCATGCAGCAATTCCGCTACACGACGGGGAAGAACGCTACCGACAGCGCCTTGATAATCGACGCTATGGACCTTCTGCATGCTGGAACAGTGCGCGGTTTCTGCATCGTTTCCAGCGACAGCGACTACACGAGGTTAGCCACGAGGATTCGTGAGGAGGGGCTGTTCGTGATGGGCGTCGGTCGATCCGACACGCCCAAGTCGTTCGTTAGCGCATGCGAAGTGTTCGTCTACACGGAGAACCTGTCCCCAAAAAGGGAAAGCAGCAGGCAGGTCACTGAGTCGGACTCATCTGACTGGACCGAGATGGTTGGACGCGCTATCGAGATGGCTGCACAGGATGACGGCTGGGCATTCCTCGGAGCCGTTGGCACCTATCTGCGTCAACTAGACCCTGCATTCGACTCTAGAAGCTATGGGCACAAGCAATTGTCACTACTCATCAAATCCCGTCCTAGTCTGTTCGAGGTTCGGAAATCGAAGGCCAGAAGCGGGCCTTCGCCGATTTATGTGAGATCGGTCTGAAACGCTGAGGAGGGCACCCCAGGATGGCGCAGGATGCGGAGAGGCTGCCTCCCATTCACCCCGGGGAGGTCCTCAACGAGGAGTTCCTGCTGCCGATGAGGGTCAGCCAGTACCGGCTGGCCAGGGCCATTGGTGTGGACCCTCGCCGGATTCACGCCATCGTCCACGGGGAGCGCTCCATAACTGCGGAGACGGCTCTGCTCCTCTCGCGCTTCTTCGGGAACTCCGCCGAGTTCTGGATGGGGTTGCAGAGTCAGTATGACCTGGAAGTAGCCCAGGACCGGCTTTCCCAGAGGCTGGAAGCGGTCGTGTCACACTCGGCGGAGTAGCGAGGGGGAGACCCCCTCACCCTACTCCTCTACCTCGCGGAGCGGGAGCTTCAGAGGGGCGCCACGCGCCTGCCGGTCACTTGCGGGCCCTGATGGAGAACATCTGCGGGACCGACTCCCTGTGGGCGGGGAGCCGCCACCATCCGTCTTCGCCCTGCACCATGACGGGGAAGGCCTGGTAGTGGCAGTACGGGAACTCGTGCAAGTATTCGATGCGGAGGCCCGCATCGCGGAGGGCGGTGACGATGTCGCCGAGGGTGTGCTGCCACTCGTAGGTGGGAGTCGCGATGGGCGGACCCCCGGCGTAGCTGGGCTCGACATCGTCGAAGTACATCTGCTCGTGGAAGTAGCGATACGTCGGCCGCCAGTCTCCCGACTCCTGGGGCTCGAATATGCCGAACAGCGGGTGGAACTCGACGATGTAGAAGACGCCGCCCGGCTTCAGGTGGTTGCTCACGACCCTGGCCCACTCGGCGATGTCCGGCAGCCAGACCAGGACGCCGTAGGAGGCAAAGACGACGTCGAACTGCTCGTGGAGGATCTGCGGCAGGTCGTAGACATTGGCGCGGATGAAGCGCGCGTTGAGGCCCAGCTCGTCGTTGAGGGAGCGGGCCAGGTCTATGGCAGCGTCGGAGAAGTCGACGCCGGTGGACTGGGCACCGAGGCGCGACCAGGACATGGTGTCCAGGCCGAAGTGGCACTGGAGGTGCAGGAGCGTCTTCCCCGACACCTCGCCCACCTCCCGGCGCTCCAGGTCCTTGAGCGTTATCCGGCCCGCTTTGAAGCCCTTCACGTCGTAGAAGTCGGATGCGGCGTGGACTCGTTCCAGTGTGCTCGGTTGACCTGCAGTCGTTCGTCCATTGGTGTGCTCCTTTGGGGGGGGGGCGTTAGGCAACTGTCCCCGTCATGATGAGCCCCACGGTAGGCGTTGGGCCCACCCGCCCTCGGATGATTCTGGGGGCTGCGCCCCCAGAGCAGCAGAGCCGCCCTAGCATGTCGTTCTCACCCGCCGGCGGCGGGGGCGGTGCCCCTTCGACAAGCTCAGGGTGATCGGGCTTCGCACGCTCAGGGTGATGGGTCCGACGGGCTCACCATGAGCGTGGCTCTGGATAGCTGGGCCGTTTCAGTCTACACTGTACGGACGCCTACGGGGACGCCCGGCGGAGGGGACAGTGGCCAGCGGGAAGCTGATACAGATGGTAATGAACCGCTTGGACGAGTTCCTGGTCTGCCCGATGTGCAGCACCCGGCTGCGGTTCGGAGACCGGGCGTGTCCCCACTGCGAGGAGGACACGGAGGAGACGTTTCGGCTCTGGGCCGAGCTTCTGCTGGAAGACCTCGGCCAGGAGACCATGGCGGAGGAGGCGCGCCGAGACTAGCGCCCGCCGCGCAGAAGAGACGACGCGGGCAACCACCAGGGTTGCCCCTACTTCGGGGTGCAGGGGCCCCTCCGGGGCCCTTTCGGAGAGGAGGGAGAAGGTGACCAGCCAAGGATACCGAACGCAGGCCGCCGCGACCCTGGAGACTGCAGAGGGCCCGATTCGCTACTATCGCCTCAGCGCGCTGGCCGACGCCGCCGCAACGCCCCTCGACCGCCTGCCCTACTCCATCCGCGTCCTGCTCGAAAACGTGCTTCGCCATGCGGACGGGGACCTGGTGCACGCGGATGACCTTCAGAATCTGCTCCAGTGGCGCCCGGACTCCGTCCCCTCCCGCGAGTTTCCCTTCATGCCGGAGCGGGTGCTGCTGCAGGACTTCACCGGCGTGCCCGCCGTGGTGGACCTGGCGGCGATGCGCTCCGCCATGGCCCGCATGGGCGGCGACCCGAAGAAGATCAACCCCCTGGTGCCCGCCGACCTGGTCGTCGACCACTCGGTACAGGTGGACTACTTCGGCTCCGCCGCGGCCCTGCGGCTGAACGTGGAGCGAGAGATCGAGCGCAACCGGGAGCGGTACGCCTTCCTCCAGTGGGCCCAGCAGGCCTTTCAGGACTTCCGCGTGGTGCCGCCTGGAACGGGCATCGTGCACCAGGTGAACCTGGAGTACCTGGCCACGGTGGTGGCAACGCGGAACGGGGTCGCGTTCCCCGACACGCTGGTGGGCACCGACTCCCATACGACCATGGTCAACGGCCTCAGCGTCCTGGGCTGGGGCGTGGGAGGCATCGAGGCGGAGGCGGTCCTCCTGGGCCAGCCCTACTACATGCAGGCGCCCGAGGTGGTGGGCGTCCAGCTCACCGGCCAACTGCCGGAGGGGAGCACGGCCACGGACCTAGTGCTGACGATCGTCCAGATGCTGCGGGCCCATGGCGTGGTCGAGAAGTTCGTGGAGTTCTATGGCCCCGGCCTGGCCCGCCTGCCGCTGCCGGACCGGGCTACCATCGCCAACATGGCCCCGGAGTACGGCGCGACTGTCGGATTCTTCCCCATCGACGCGGAGACGCTTCGCTACATGCGCGTCACCGGGCGGAGCGCCCACCAGCTGGAGCTAGTCGAGAGCTACGCACGGGCGCAGGGGCTGTTCAACACCAGTGACGCCCCGGACCCGCTCTACAGCCAGACCCTGTCGCTGGACATGGCGTCCGTGGAGCCCAGCCTGGCGGGGCCGAAGCGCCCGCAGGACCGGGTCGCCCTTCACAACGTCAAGGAGTCCTTCCGCTCCACCGTGGCCCAACCCTCCTCGGGGGTGGCGGTCTCCATCGACGGCGAGGACGTGGAACTTGACCACGGGGCGGTGGTCATTGCCGCGATCACGAGCTGCACGAACACATCCAACCCCTCGGTGATGGTCGGGGCCGGGCTGCTGGCGAGGAACGCCGTAGAGCGCGGGCTGCGGAGACAGCCGTGGGTGAAGACCAGCATGGCCCCCGGCTCGCAGGTGGTCACGGACTACCTGAACAACGCCGGGCTGACGCCCTATCTGGAGGCCCTGGGCTTCCATCTGGTGGGCTACGGGTGCACGACGTGCATCGGGAACAGCGGCCCCCTGCCCGACGCCGTGGCTGAGGCGGTGACGGGCCACAACCTGGTAGCCGCCGCGGTGCTCAGCGGCAACCGCAACTTCGAGGGGCGCATCCACCCCCAAGTGAAGGCCAACTACCTGGCCTCGCCCATCCTGGTCGTCGCCTACGCGCTCGGCGGGCGGATGGACTTGGACCTGACGAGCGAGCCCCTGGGGCACGACGAAGCCGGCCAACCCGTCTACCTGCGCGACATCTGGCCGTCCCAGGAAGAGATCGGCCGGGCCATCACGGAGAGCGTGAAGCCGGAGGCGTTCGCCCAGCGCTACGGTAGCGTCTTCTCCGGCGACGACGGCTGGGGGACGCCGGGTGAGTCCGCGGAGGACCAGTACGCCTGGGACCCGAGCTCAACGTACATCCAGGAGGTGCCCTTCTTCCAGGACATGCCCCGCGAGCCGCTGCCGATGGAGGACATTCGAGAGGGGCGGATCCTGGCCATCCTGGGTGACTCGGTGACGACGGACCACATCTCCCCGGCGGGAAGCATCCCCCGCGGCGCGCCCGCGGGCCAGCACCTCATCTCCCTGGGCGTGGAGCCCCGGGACTTCAACACCTTCGGCGCTCGCCGGGGGAACCACGAGGTGATGATGCGGGGGACCTTCGGCAACCCCAGGCTCCGCAACGCGCTCGTACCGGAGCGGGAGGGGGACTGGACGGTCCACCTCCCCAGCAGCGAGGAGATGCGCATCTACGACGCGTCCCTTCGCTACCAGGAGGAGAAGGTGCCACTCCTGGTCATTGCCGGGAAGGAGTACGGGGCAGGAAGCTCCCGCGACTGGGCGGCCAAGGGGCCGAACCTCCTGGGCGTGCGCGCCGCCCTGGCCCAGAGCTACGAGCGCATCCACCGTAGCAACCTGGTGGGGATGGGCGTCCTCCCGCTCCAGTTCCACGAGGGGGAGAGCCTCTCCACGCTGGGCCTGACGGGCCGGGAGACCTTCGACGTTACGGGCATCGCATCGGGGCTGAAGCCCGGCGGCGAGGTGCAGGTCGAGGCCCGCCGAGACGACGGCAGCACGACGACGTTCGCGGCTGTGGTACGGATCGACACGCCGGTGGAGCTGGAGTACTACCGCCAGGGCGGAGTCCTGCAGACGGTGCTGCGGCGCATGCTCGCGGAGACTGCCGACTCAGCTTCCGAAGGGTAGACGAAGGGGTCCATGTCCAGCGCCTCGGTCCCTCGCTACCCCTCCCCCCGCCCGTCCCCGTTCCAGGCGCTTGCCCACCCGTCCTTCCGACGGCTCTGGGTCGCGGCCTGGCTCTGGATGACGTGCATGATGATGGAGCTGGCCGTTGCCTCCTGGCTGGTCCTCGACCTGACGAACTCGCCGATGGAGGTGGCGCTGGTAGGGACCTTCCGCATGCTGCCCATGTTCCTCCTGGGGCTGGTGGCGGGCGAGCTGGCGGACCGGTTCCCCAAGAAGAGGCTCCTCGTGATCGCGCAGATGCTGAACCTGGCCGGCGCCTCCGCGATGCTGGTGCTCGTGCTCACCGGAATGGTGGCGCCCTGGCACGTGTACGTGTGCACCTTCTTCATCGGCATGGCCATGACGACGGACTTTCCGGCCCGCCGGGGGTACTTCGCCGAGATTTTCGAGGCGTCCCACCTGAACAATGCCATCGTCATGGAGACCGCGGCCATGATGGGCTCCTTCATGCTGGGCCCCCTGATGGGCGGACTCCTCATCGCTTTCATCGGCTTTGGGGGGTCGTACGGAGTGATGGTGGGATTTTTCCTGGTAAGCCTTCTCCTGGTCGCCTCCGTCAGCGCGACCGATCCCGGACGGGGTCGACTGAACACGGAGAGCGCCGTCGCGCAGGTGGTGGCGGGGCTGCGGAACACGCGGCGCAACCAGACGCTCTGGTCGGTCTTCGTGGTGACCGCAGTGGTGAACTTCCTGGGGTTCCCCTTCATGCAGATGGTGCCCGTCATCGCCCGGGACGTGCTGGGCGTGGGCTCCTCCCTCTACGGGCTCCTGGCGGCCTCCATCGGCGTCGGCTCTTTCGGGGGGGCGCTCCTGCTGGCGGCGCTGCGCATCCAGAGGCCTGGGGCCTTCTTCTGCCTGGGCGCTCTGCTGCTGCTGATCTCGATTGCGCTGTTCGCATCGTCGGAGGTGTACCTCCTCTCGATGGTGATGCTCATCGTCGCGGGGCTGGGGCAGGCGGGCTTCGCCAGCATGCAGTCGGCGATAACACTGCAGGCTGCGCCGCCGGAGATGCGCGGGCGGGCCATCGGGGCCGTGCTGCTGGGCATCGGCCTCCATCCACTGGGAGCCGTGGTGGTGGGCACGCTGGCCGAGGTCATCGGGCCGCAGCTGGCGCTGGCGATCCTTGCGGGGAGCGGCGTCCTCATCGTGGCGACGCTCCGGTGGATGTACCCACCCCTGCAGGGATGGCCGTGGAGTGGGCCGGCGCCGGAGGAGGGAGTTCGACAGGTTGGCAGGGTGAAGGCCAGCGCACCTCCACCCGCGCCAGCGTCGCAACACCCCACACCGTCGCCCGACACACCGGCAAGGACGACAGTGGCTCCAAGCGAGCCAGTAACACAACACCGTGGGGGAGGAGTATCCCAATGATGTCCGATGCAATCCGGTCCTTCCTAGCGCAGAACCACAACGGCGTGCTGACGACGTTCCGTCGCAACGGCGCGGCGCAGATGAGCATCGTCACGTGCGGGCTGTTCCGGGACGGGGTGGCCTGCACGACGACCGCGGGCAGGGCGAAGCTGGCCAACCTGATGCGCGAGCCTCGCTGCTCCCTGATGGTGGCCCAGGCCGACTGGCGAGGGTACGTGGTCCTGGAGGGACGGGCCACGGTGCTGTCCGCGGAGACCACGGACGCCGAGGCGCTTCGGCTGGCGCTCCGGGACGTCTACCGCGCGGCAGCGTCGGCGGAGCACCCGAACTGGGAGGAGTACGACGAAGCGATGCGCGATGACGGGCGCGTGGCCATCGTGGTGGCGCCGGAGCACGTGTACGGGACGCGGGTGTAGGGGGACAGGTTGCCGTGGGGGGAGCGCCCTCACGCTAGCCCACTCCCAGAGAGTGGGGATCGCCGGCGATCTGAATTGCTTTGAATTGTGCTGCGCGTATTTTCCGGCCGTCCGTGCCTGGGGAAACGGGGTCCAGATTGGGTTTGAGGCGCGACGGACAAGTCGACAAAGGGAGACAAGTCGTATCTGCCAGGCATGGGCCGGACGGAGGGCCGAGGGCCCCACTGGGGGGCGTCGAAGAAGTCGACAAAGGGGAACAAGTCGTATCTGCCAGGGCGCGGGCCGAACGGGGGCCGAGAGCCTCGGTGAAAAATGGCGCGAAATCGACAAAGGGAAACAAGGCAGGGCAAGCCCCGCACCCTCAGCTAGCGGCGTTGGGTGGAGCGGGAGGTGTGGCGCGGGCGGGCGCGTGCGGGTGGGCATGGGGCAAGGGTAAGGGATGGAGGCAGTGAGGGGGAAGGGTCGGATGTCAGCAGGGCGAGCGGCGGAGAATAAGGATGCCCCGCACCTCGCCTCGCCGCCGCCGGCGCATTGCCCGCCCAGCCCACCCTGGGATTGTCTCTTGGGGGGCTGCGCCCCCCAGACCCCGGTGGAGAGGAAACTGGCCTTGCAGGGACGGTTTGCGTAGGGTACTATCTGCGCGGAACGTGTGTTCTATCTTTATGCTCCGAGCGCAGCACAATGGCAAAGCCGAACTTCGCCGACAAGACCATCTGGACGGGCGACAACCTGGACATCTTGCGCGGCATGAACAGCGAGTGCGTGGACCTCATCTACCTTGACCCGCCGTTCAACTCCAACAAGGACTACGCCGCGCCGGTTGGGAGTAAAGCGGCGGGAGCAGCCTTCAAGGACACCTGGACCCTCTCGGACCTAGACGTTGCCTGGATGGGGCTCATAGCCGACGAACAACCCGCCATCGCCAACCTCCTCCACACCGCTGGTCTGACTCACGGCAAGGGTATGCAGTCCTACCTCACCATGATGGCCGTCCGGCTGATGGAGATGCGCCGGGTGCTCAAACCGACGGGAAGCATTTACCTCCACTGCGACCCCACGGCCGGCCACTACCTCAAGCTCCTCATGGACGCCGTGTTCGGGGCCGGGAACTGTCAGAGCGAGGTTGTCTGGAAGAGGAGTGGTGGAAAGTCCGATGCCTTGCGCTGGGGAATAACCACTGATCGGCTGTTGTTCTACACGAAGAGTCAGCGCTACACGTGGAATCCGCAATACCAGCCACTCGACCCCAGCTATGTTGCCAGGGCATATCGCTACGATGACGGCGATGGACGAGGAACGTACAGGCGACTACCTCTCCATGCAGCAGGAGTGAGATTTGGCGAATCGGGAGATGCATGGAGAGGCTATGACCCCAGTATCCATAGTCGCCACTGGTCAATGCCGACAAGGGGCTCCATGCACCAGTACATAGTCGCACGGGGCCTCATAGAAGGATGGCCGGATGCCTATACGACCATACAAGACAAGCTAGATGCGCTCGACCGCTGTGGCCTTATCGTACATTCCGAGTCGTACCTGCCTGAGATCAAAACGTACCTAGCTTCTACAAAGGGTGTTGCCGCGACGGACCTCGTTACTGACATACCGATGGCTTCTGGAAGCGAGCGTACCGGCTATCCGACGCAAAAGCCCCTAGCCCTATTGGAGCGGGTCATCAAGGCGTCCAGCAATGAGGGGGACGTGGTGCTCGATCCGTTCTGTGGGTGTGCGACGGCTTGTGTCGCGGCGGAAAAGCTGGGGCGTAAGTGGGTGGGCATCGACCTCTCGCCCAAGGCCGTCGAACTCGTGCAGGAGCGACTGCGCACGGCACCGCCACTGGGCATTGGCTCCCTCTTCCACAACCGACTCGTCACCGTACGCACGGACATCCCCCGGCGCACGGACATCGAGGCGCCGGTCAACTACCGGAAGCTGGCGCACGTCATCTACGGCGAGCAGATGGGCTACTGCGCGGGCTGTCGGGGGCACTTCGAGTTCCGAGGTCTGGAAGTGGACCACATCGTCCCGCGCTCCCGGGGCGGCACGGACCACCGGAGCAACTTGCAGATGTTGTGCTCGCACTGCAACCGCATCAAGGGCGACCGGGACCAGGCGTACCTGGTGGCGCGGCTGAAGGAGATGTGGGTGTGAGAGGAGGAGACTACCAGAGGTTCACATCGTGGTTAGCACCCTTTGCGGTCTTTGTCGTTGTGGGGATAGCCGCCATCTGGCTTGCAAAGCAATGGTGGTTCTGGCCAGAGTCACTTATCTTGGCCGCAATCATCGTCCTCATCATCGCCTTCATCTTCCTTCGGAATCGGTTCTCAGACAGGCCGCACAGATGGTGAAGAGAGCATGGAAGAGGTGATCTGGCAGACATACTTGTATCCCTGGTGGAAACCACTCGCCTATTTGCTGGGGTTTGCCGCCCTGTTCATAGGCATCAGGCTCCGCTTGACATTCAATGTGAATGAGTGGTTCAAGGAACGGGATAAGCGGCGACTCATCAACGAACAGCGCCGCCTGGTTAGAGAGTGCTCTCATGGGTGGATTCTGTACCCGCAAAGCAAGTGGTCCCAGTGCTTTCTATGTCAAGCCTTAATCGAGACAGCTATTCTCCTCCTGGCCAAACGTCTTGGGCAAAGGCCCATGATTGCGTACGAGCGCGATGGGATGTTATCAGTCAAGGAAGGGGCTGAGGCGATCTACGTTAGAAACTTCGTTGGCAAGGAACGCAAATGAAGGGCTCCATCGGCCAGCGCAGCCCGGACGCCCGGGAGCTCACCGTCGACTAGACTATAAAGGCGTCGTGGGGCACCCGTCGTGGGGCGCCCGGCCCCACCCCTGGATTCCGGCCTACGCCGGAATGACGATGGGGACAGGGCCCTTCGGCGGGCTCATGGTTCGACAGGCTCACCATGAGCGGGAGACCCACAGCCAACGCTGCGCGCGCCCTCACCCTAACCCTCTCCCACGGGGAGAGGGGGATGTGGGGGAGGTCTACGACTCGGTGGCGAGGGGTGGGAGGCGGCGGGCGGCGGGGGAGACCTGCTCGTAGGCGGCGGCGACGCGCAGGAGCAGTGTCTCCTCGAAGGGGCGCGCGATGAGCTGCAGCCCCAGGGGGAGGCCGTTTCCGGCGAGGCCGCAGGGGACGCTCAGGGCCGGCAGGCCGGTGAAGTTGGCCGGGAAGGCGTTGCGGTAGAGGACCATGTTGCCCGACGCCGACAGGACGTGCTCCACGCCGTCGATGGTGACGCTTCGCGCGTCGATGCGGGGCGCGGCCATGAGGGTGGTCGGGGCGGCGATGACGTCGACCTGGTGGAAGGCCCGTGCGAACTCCTCCTTCGCCAGGCGCTGGGCCCGCAGGGACTTGACGTGGTCGACGGCGCGGACGAACTGGCCCGCGAGGAATCGCTGGGCAAGCTCCGGCGTGTACCGGTCGCGGCGGGTCTGCAGCCACTGCTCGTGGAGGACGAAGGACTCGGCCATGGAGTCGATCTGAAGGGACTCGTAGTAGCGGAGGGTGGGCAGCGGCACCTCTCGGACCTCCGCCCCCATCTCGGCAAGCTGTGCGATGGCGGCGTGGGTGGACGCGATCACCTCGGAGTCGACGCCGTCGAAGTAGAAGTCGGTGGGCACGCCCACCGTGAGGCCCGCTACGCCGCGGCCCAAGTCGGCTGAGAAGTCCGGGACGGGCATGGGAATGCTGGCGGGGTCGAGGGGGTCGTGGCCGGCCAGCGCCTGGAGCGCCAGGGCGGCGTCTGCGACGGAGCGGGCCAAGGGGCCGATATGGTCTCCGTGGAAGGTGGTGGCCACCAGTCCGCGCTGGCTGACCCGGCCGAAGGTGGGCTTGACGCCGACGATGCCGCAGTAGGCGGCGGGTGTCCGCACGGAGCCGCCGATGTCGGTCCCGAGGGAGGCGAAGGTGATGCACGCTGCGACGTTTGCCGCGGCCCCGCCACTGGAGCCCGCAGGGATGTGGTCCGTATTCCAGGGGTTGCGCACTGTCCCGAAGTGAGGGTTGTCCGACGTGCCCCCGGCGGCCAGCTCGTGCATGTTCTCCTTGCCGAGAACGACCGCTCCGGCCTGCCTGTACTGCTGCACCGCAAAGGAGTCCTCGGTCGGGACGTAGTCCGCGAAGACCAGGGATCCGGCGGTGCAGGGGACACCGGCAAGGGCGATGTTGTCTTTGATGCCGACGGGGACGCCGTCGAGGGGGCCGCGGTAGTCGCCACGGCCGATGGCCTCCTCGCGCCTTCGGGCCTGCTCCAGGGCCGCCTCCGGCATGAGCTTGATGAAGGTGCCCAGCGATTGCAGACGTTCGGCGCGCTCCAGGGCGGCCCGGGTGACTTCGACTGGCGAGACCTCTCGGCTGCGAATCTTGGCCGCGAGGTCGGCGATAGAGAGGGTCAGCAACTCCGATGCGGTCATGGCTGGGGGCCTCCTTCCTGGGCATGCAGCAGGCGCCCGGAGAGCACCGTCGCCAGGTCCAACTCGCCGAGCCTCTCGGCCCGCTGCTGGTAGTTCCGAACGGAGGCCAAGACGCGCTCCATCTCCTCCTCGGTGGGCTCCACGCCTCCGAACTCCCGGAGCATCGCTCGCAGGGTCTCTTCGGTGACCACTCGCGCTTCCCTCCTAGACCACCGGGCCGTTCAGCACCGATGCTTCGATTTTCCTTGGAATGAGCCGTCCGTCCGTGGGCTCGCCGCTGAAGACGCCGCCCTCCACCACCACCTTCCCTCGCAGGACCACCGTGGTGGGCCACGCTGCGACGTCCCACCCCTCCCAGGGGAGGTAGTCACGGAGGTGCATGTCGGACGCTGAGAGACGCTTTCGAACGGAGGGATCCATGATGGTGATGTCGGCGTCGCTGCCGGGGGCGATGACCCCCTTGCGCGGGTAGAAGCCCAGGATCTTGGCGGGGTTGGTGGCGGTGACCTCAACGAAGCGCTCCAGGGACATGCCCTGCTTGACGACGCCCTCCGTGTAGGCGACCCCCATGCGCACCTCGATGCCGATGTTGCCGCCCTGGACGTCCTTCGTGGTGCGGCCGCGAGTCTTCTGCTCGTAGCTGGTGGCGATGCTGTCGGTGGCGAGGATGCTCACGTCGCCACACAGCAGGCCGTCCCACAGCCGCAGTCGGTCCGTCTCCGACTTGGTGGAGGGGTAGGTGTGGTACTTCATGCCGTCGTGCTCATGATAGTTCTCGGAGTTGAAGGAGCAGTAGAGGAGGATGGTCTCTGCGAAGACGGGAAGGCCATGACTGCGGGCATGGGCGACCGCGTCCACGCCCTCGCGGGCGCTGGTGTGCACCACGTACATGGCCGAGCCGGTGTGCCTCGCGATCTGTATCGTTCGGCGGACGGAGAGGTCTTCGGAGAGGTTGGAGCGAATGATGGGGAGATGAAACCAGTCGAGGTCGCCGCGCTCTTCGGCCAGCACGTAGTTGCGCTGCACCACCTCGTCGTCTTCAGCGTGAACGGCGACGATGCCGCCGTGAGCCGCGGTCTGCTCCATGATGTCCCGGAGCTGGCCCGCGTCGATCATGGTGATGGGACGGTTGGGGCGCGGCGCGTGGTTGGTGGTGAAGACCTTGATGCTGGGGAGCCCCGCGGCGACGAGGTCCTTGATCTGACCAACCCTCTCCGTAGTGGCGCCGGGGCCGAAGTAGGTGCAGTGGGCGGAGTAGTCGGCGTAGCACTTGCCCTGGAAGAAGCCCAGGTGCTCCTGGGCGGCGTCGACGGCGCTGGGCGTGCCGGCGCGGGTCACGGTGGCGAAGTCCACGAAGGTGGTGGTGCCGCCCCAGAGGGCTGCCTTCGACGTCTCCGCAGGGCCCGCGCTGTCCGAGCCCCAGGCGGAGGGGGTCAGCGGCGTCTGGACGTGGGTGTGAGCCTCGACGCCGCCAGGCACCACGATCTTTCCGGTCGCGTCGACCGTCTTCGCGACGTCCGTCGGGAGGGTGCCGGGCACGGCGACGGCGACGATGCGCTCTCCCTCCACCGCGACGTCCCATACACCCACGCCGTTGGGGGTGACCACCTGTCCTCCGGTGATGACCAGGTCAAGCACGGATCACCTCCTCAGGAGGGGTACTTGCTGGCGCCCCAGAAGCCCTCCGGGACTCGCAGCAGCTCGCGGAGCTCGGGCATTCGATCGAAGAGCGCCTCCTCCTCACGCTGTGCCATGTCCAGCACTTGGTCGACATCGACGGAGAGGACCTTCCGGTCGTGCATGAGGATCTTTCCGCCGACCATGACGGTGTCGACGTCGGTGCCGCTGGCGTAGCTTACGAGGCGGTCTATGGGGAGGACGGGAGGGTAGAGGTGGGGCTTGCGCATGTTCACCAGGATGACGTCCGCCTTCTTGCCGGGCTCCAGGGAGCCGATCTCGTCCGCCACGCCCAAGGCGCGGGCCGCGTCGATGGTGGCCATCTCCAAGACCTTGCCGGGGGGCATGTAGAGGGAGTCCCGGTTGTGCGTCCGATGGTGGCGGATGCACTGGAACATGTGACGGAACATGTCGTAGCCCATGTCCGGGCCGGTACCGTCGGAGCCGAGCATCACCCTGACGCCGGCGTCGAGCAGGTCCGGCACGGGGCAGTAGCCGGCGTAGATGGCGCCGGAGCTGGGGTTGTGCACGATGACCGAGTCGGTGGCTGCGCAGATCTGGACCTCCTCCTGGGTGAGGCCGGTGGAGTGGGAGAGGAGGGCGTGGGGCCCCAGCATGTCCAACTCCTCAAGGGCGAACTTGACCGTCCCGGTGCTGTGGCCGTCCTGCTGGACGAGGAGGCCATGCCTGGCCCTCACCTCGTTGACGGCGCGGGCCTGGGCCTTCAACTCTGCCATACCCGCCGCGTCGAGGGGCGTCCGGCCCGGATTGTGCACGGGGAACATCAGGCTGACGTGGATGCGGCCCTGGGCCTTACCGTGCCAACGCTGGACCACCGTCTCGCTGGTGGCGAGCTGCTCTTCGAAGGAGAGCGCCCGGTCCTGTCGCCGCCCCCCGTCCCAGCGGGCATAGGTCCGCGGGTACGGGGCACAGCTGGGGCCGATGGTCAAGAACTCGCGGATGCCGACCTGCTCCACTGCTTCGCTGTGGCGGTCGGCGTAGACGGGATCGTCGGTGCGCATGACCATGGTACCGCCGCCAAAGAAGGAGACGCCACAGGTGGTGCCGTAGGTCAGGCGTTCAAGAGTGGTCAGCAGGGCTTCTGCGTACCAAAACTCCTCGGTGGCGCCTTCAGCGTAGATGGTGTCCGCGGTGTGGCCCCAGAGCATGGTCCGGTAGTTGCCGAGGTTCTTCGTCAGGCCGTGGCCGGCGTGCCCGTGGCCGTCGATGAGGCCGGGCATGACCACGTGACGACGGGCGTCGATGGTCGTGGGGGCCCGGTGCTGGGCCTCAACCTCGTGTCGCGGACCCACGGCGACGATGGAGTCGCCCTCCACGGCTACCGCACCGTCTTCGATGATGCGCCGGTCCGGGTCCATGGTGATAACGGTGCCACCGGAAACGAGAATGTCCGCCATGCGTGCCTCCGCGGGCGCGCTAGGGCTCGCCCGCCCGGTGCTTGCCAATCTGGGACGCTTGTGCCCCGGCCGTTGCGCGCCCTCACCCGCCGTCATGCGGCGGAGCCGCCCTTGCCTACGCCGTCGCGACTGGTCGGCTGTTGCAGCAGCCGTCGAGGTTCCTGCCTTGGCAGGAACGACGAGACCTCCCTACGCGCCGAGGCCGTAGAGCGTGGCCACGTTGTCCCGCACGATCTTGCGCGAGGTTCCTGCCAAGGCAGGAACGACGAGACCTCCCTACGCGCCGAGGCCGTAGAGCGTGGCCACGTTGTCCCGCACGATCTTGCGCCGGATCTCCGGGCCCACGCCTCCGAGGTACCGGTCGATGGTCTCCAGGGAGTCGGGCCAGACGCCGTCGGTGTGGGGGTAGTCGGAGCCCCACATGAAGTTGTCGGGGCAGAACTTCTCCGCGAGCAGGGGCCCCGGCGCGTCCTTCTGGAAGGTGGCGTACATCTGGCGACGGAAGAGATCGCTAGGCATGGTCTTGACGAACTTGGTCCACTCCTCGGGGTGGTCCTCCCACTCGTAGTCCATGCGGTCCAAGACGTAGGGGATCCAGCCAACGCCGCCCTCTGCGATGACGACTTTGAGCTTGGGGTGACGCTCCAAGGCGCCGCAGAAGATGACGGAAACCAGGGCCTCGTCGAGCTGCATGGGGCCGACGGAGAGCCACGCGGCGGCGACGGCCGGGGCCTCCGACCCGGGGATGCCGCGCAGGGTGGTGGTGGTGTCCAATCGAACGTGGAGGGAAAGCACGATACCCGCGTCCTCCACGGCCGCCCAGAGGGGCTCCCATTGCGGGTGCCAGATGGGGGTATTCGTGTCCAGGTAGGACCACTCGGCGCCCTTGAGGCCGAGCTTGGCGATGTGCTCCACCTCCGCTACCGCGGCCTCGACGTTGTTGCCGGGGATGCAGCCGAGGCCGATGTAGCGGTCCGGCTGGGTCTGGCAGAACTCGGCGATGTAGTCGTTGTAGGCGTGGAAAGCCATCGCCGCGGCGTCCCCGTCCTTGAGGGTGCCGGAGAGGGTGAAGATGCCGTAGATGACCTCGGCGTCCACGCCGTCCGCCTGCTGGTCCTCCAACCGGGCAACGGGGTCTGCGGGACGGCGGTCCTCCGGGTTAAATCCGGCAGCGACCATGGCCTTCATCCGGACGCCGGTTGGGGCGCCGCGTCGACCGTGGATGCCCCACGCGCCGATGCTGTACTGGCCCTCGCTGCCGCCCACCCAGACGGGCCCATCGCTGCCTTCCACGACGCGGGGCATCCGTCCCTGCCACTCGGCGGAGACTCTGGAGGTGAAAGTGTCCGCGGGGATGTAGCCCATATCCATATGCGAGTCTGCAGAGATAGGTCTGTAGTCCATAGCTCCTCCTCAGTGTCCTAGGGGCAACAGATGCCGTATTGTGGCATGGGGTGGAAGGGAGTACAAGACCCGGCCGCGGAGAAGGTGGAGAATTTACGGTTTTCGTAACGCTGCCGCACGCCCATGGAATACGCTCTGCACACTACTTGACAAACATACGGTGCGTCTCTAGCCTTTGGGGAACGCTCCCCACGGGAGGAGTGAAGTGTCGCCTATTGGAGGTGAGGAATGCTTTCGAGGACAATGAGGGGCCGCCGCGGCCTCCTACTTGCGGGGGCTGTAGCTGCGGCCCTGTTGGTGGCCGTAGCCTGCGGCGGCGATGACGAGGAGGAGACGACCTCGTCAGCCACGACGACGACGCAGCCCGCACAGCAGCAGGCGGCGGCCGAGCCAACGCCTGCCCAAGAGGCGGCGGCCGAGCCAACGCCTGCCATGACTGAGGCTATGATGGGCCCCAAGCCCGTCTACGGCGGCACCATGCGCCGCTTCGCCTTCAGCTTCGTGCGCACCGTGGACCCGGGCCACTTCGACTACCGGGGCGCCATGCCCGGCTGGTCGCAGCAGGCCGGCTACGACCGTCTGCTGGAGTACGAACGGCCGTTCGACCCCGAGGTGGGCCAGGTGCTGACCAACGAGGGGCTGGCCGAGTCCTGGGAAGTTGACGAGGCCGGAACGACTTGGACCTTCAAGCTGCGAGAGGGCGTCAAGTTCCACGACGGCTCGGACTTAACTGCCGAGGACGTCAAGGTGACGTTCGACCGCATCCTGGACGAGGAGTGGGACGTCTCCACCCGCGTGCTCATCGGCTACCGGGAGTTCCTGACAGACGTCACCGTAGTGGACGACCACACGATCCAGTTCACCACGGACAAGCCCAACCGCATGATCCTGAACTACCTGGCCAGTCGCTACGGGACCCACATCCTGCCCTCCGAGGCCATCACCACGGACGACACGACCGTGGAGACCTACCCGTGGAAGAAGATGGAGACCCTGGTAGGTTCTGGCCCCTTCCGCCAGACCACCTTCGATTCCCAGGAGGGCTGGGAGTGGGAGCGCAACGCCGATTACTGGGGGAGCGACCAGGACGGGAACCAGTACCCCTTCCTGGACGCCATGACCCAGAAGGTGGTGTCTGAGAAGACCACGCAGCTCTCCCTCTTCCAGACCAACCAGGTCGATGTGTGGGACGGCTGGCCCATCCTGCTCCAGGACGAGGCCGAGGCCTTGGTCCGCGCGGTGGGGGAGGACAAGGCTAGCATCCTGCCATCGGCCATGGGCATCTACACAGTCTACCACTTCAACCACAAGATCCCGCCCTTTGACAACCCGA
This sequence comes from Dehalococcoidia bacterium, assembly GCA_965249315.1. GTDB lineage: Bacteria > Chloroflexota > Dehalococcoidia > Lucifugimonadales > UBA1127 > CBDBGD01. Next base: position 1,230,782 of record OZ252225.1, read on the forward strand.
TGGTACGGGAGGCGGCACGCCTGGCCATGAGCCGCAGCGAGATGTTCAACCTGGCACACGCGGGCGTTGGCTTCCCGGCGCGCATCGTGGACCACGTGCAGTACCCGCAGTACGCCGTCTCGGACGAGGAGTTCCTCACCTTCACGGGGACGAACCCCGCCAACCGGCAGGAGGACATCGCACGGGCCAAGCAGCTCATCGCTGATGCCGGGTACGCCGACGGCTACGAGTTCCAGCACACCATGGACCCGGGCAGCCTGCCCACCTTTGACGAGCTGATGCTGGTGGCCATCAAGAGCCTGCGCGAGGTCCTGAACTTCGACGTGGACCTGCTGATCCAGGAGTCCGCCGCTCGCACCGAGCGCTACCAGGGCGGCGAGTGGGAGGTCAGCACCGACGCGCGGGCGATCAGCCTGGACGACCCCACCGGGGTCTACACCCTCTCCTACCTCTCCTTCTCCCCGCACGTGGGAGGGCGCCAGTGGGCCTACCCGGGCCAGGAGAAGCTGGAGAGCCTGTGGGAGCTCTATCGCCGCACCCTGGACGACGCCCAGGCGGGTGAGGTCACCAAGGAGATGGAGCGGGTAGCCAACGCACCGGACTTCCCGTGGTTCCACGTTGGCTGGTTCTTCTCCAACCGGGTCCACTACAACTACCTCAAGAATTGGTACCCGGGCCCTGGATCCATGGGCGGGGAAGACTACAAGCACGTCTGGATAGACAAGAGCTAGCACCTCGGAACACAACACAGCCCCAGGCCGCCTACTCCTCCGGGGGTAGGCGGCCTGGAAGGTTGTACGGAGAGGGCACATGCAGAAGTACTTCCTCCGAAGACTACTTCTCATTCCGGTTACGCTGTTCCTCATCTCCATCATCTTCTTCGCCATGCTTCGCGCCATTCCTGGCGACACCGTAGACGCCCTCTTCACGGACCCCGGGACCAACATCAGCGAGGCCGGGCTGCTGAAGCTGCGAGAAGACCTGGGCCTGACTCGGCCCATCTACGAGCAGTACGGGGTCTGGATGTGGCACCTCTTGCGGGGCGACCTGGGCTTCTCCTTCCACTACGGTCAGCCGGTATCGGAAGTGCTCAAGACTCGGTTCCCGCGGACGCTGGAGATCATGGTTCTGGGCATCACTGGCTCCCTGCTCATCGGCCTGCCGCTGGGGATCCTCTCGGCGTATAAGCAGGACTCGCCGCTGGACAACGCCGTACGGGTCTTCGCCATAAGCGGTCTCACCTTGCCTTCCTTCGTCTTAGCCGCGCTCTTTCTCATCTTCCTAGCCAAGGTCTTCAACTGGACGCCCTTGGGCGCGGGCGTGGGCTACGTGGAGTTCCATGAGAACCCGCTGGAAAACCTCAAGATCATGGTCTTTCCCGCGCTGGTCCTCATCATCCACGGGGCGGCGCCCTACATGCGCCTGACCCGATCGCAGATGTTGGAGGTCACCCGGCAGGACTACATCCGCACAGCGCGCGCCAAGGGCCTCTCCGAACGGGTGGTGATGGTCCGGCACGCGCTGCGGAACTCCCTGCTGCCGATCATGACCCTAGCGGCGGTGCAGGTGAGCCGCCTGATCGCCGGGGCGGTGGTGGTGGAGGTGGTCTTCGAAGTGCGGGGGTTGGGCAACGCCATCGTGGAGGGGGCGCGGCAGCGGGACTATACCCTGCTGCAGAGCCTGGTGCTGTTGGTGGCCATGGCGGTGCTGGTCATCAACCTCCTGACGGACCTGATGTACAGCTGGGTGGACCCCCGGATCAAATACGCGTAGTCAAGCCGGCCGGAGCGTAGACGGGTAGAAATGGGACGAGCAAGCGAAGCCCTTCCGCTCTTCAGCACTTCGGGCGTGAGCGCTCGGCTGTTTCGGACGGGGCGGACCACCTGGACGTTCTCACGAAAGAAGCCCCTGGGCGCTATTGGCGCCATCATCATCATAGGCATGATCCTCCTGGCGATCTTTCCCGGCCAGATTGCCCCGTACGAACCCAATGACTTTACGGGCGAACGGTACGCCACCCCAGGCGCGACCACGCCATCAGGGTTCACCCTCCTGGGCACTGACGAGCTCCAGCGGGACATCCTGAGCCGGGCCATCTGGGGCGCCCGCATCTCCGTGCGCATTGGCCTGATCAGCGTCTTCGTGGGCGTTACGGCAGGGCTCATCATAGGTGCGGTGGCGGGCTACCTGGGCGGGCCCCTGGACCTGGGGGTGCAGCGGGGGGTGGACGCCATGCTGGCCTTCCCCGGACTCGTTCTCGCCCTGTTCTGGGTGACGCTGCTGGAGCCGGGAGCGAACACCGTCACCATTGCCATCGCCGTCACGCTTGTTGCGCCGACGACGCGCGTTCTGCGCTCTTCCGTGTTGTCCATCAAGGAGATGACCTACGTGGACGGGGCTCGGGCAGTGGGCTGCTCGACGCCGCGCATCCTGCTGCACCACATTTTCCCCAACATCACGGCGCTGTACATCATTCTCATCAGCCTGTCCATCGGCAACGCGATCATCGTGGAGGCCTCGCTGACGTTCCTGGGCCTGGGGATCGCCCCGGACATTCCGACGTGGGGCAACATGGTCCACCGGGGAACCCGCAACCTCTTCCTGGTGGGCTGGTGGCTGCCGGTGGTCCCCTCAGTGGCCATTGCGCTGTGCGTCTACGGCTTCAACATGCTGGGGGACGCTCTCCGGGACATGTGGGACCCCCGCCTCCGCGGGACGCAGTAGGCAGGGGCTAAGCCCTGCACCCAAAGGCGGCCGACCTGGCGGCAAAGCCGCCCAAGCCTTTCACCACCAAGCCACACCCTTAGACGCCTTCTGGTAGCTGGGCGCGCGGCCCCCAAACGTCCGCGCCCTCACCCGCCGCTGCGCGTCGGCCTCTCCCCCAGGAGAGGCGGGGCATTCCCGCCGCCCCTGGGTTCCGGCCTTCGCCGGAACGACGGCGGCATCGCCGCTCTTGCCGACGACTATCCTCCTGATCCGCTGTTCGAACGGAAGGACCGCCCTCACGCTAGCCCTCCCTGGGCGTTGGGCTGCAGTGGGGCATGGACCTTCGTCGTGACGGTGGCGGATGGAGCGGTTGGTATGCGCGACGCGCAAGCGCCCCGGTCACAGTGACCGGGGCGCTTGCCATTGTCGGGCGCTGGCGGCGGGGCTAGGCGAGGATGCGCTGGCCGTACAGGGCGACGGCGTTGTCCCAGAGGATCTTCCTCTTGTGGTCGTCGGAGATGGGCTGCTCCAAGAGGTAGTCCAAGGCCTTGTCGGGGTCCGGCGCATCTGGGTGGGGGTAGTCGGTGTTCCAGATGATGCGCTCGCCGTCCGTGTAGTCGGCGGCGTACTTCAGGCTGCCCTCGTCGGCGTCGCAGGCGACGAAGCACTGGCGGAAGAAGAACTCGCTGGGCTTGAGGGCCAGCATTTCGTCGTCGGTGAAGATGACCTGACGACCCTGGATGTGGTCATCCATGCGGGGGACGAGCCAGGGCACCCAACCGGCGTTCCCCTCCAGGGCCGATATGCGGAGCTCGGGGTGGCGCTCCAGGATCCCGGAGAAGATGAAGTGGGCCAGGGACATCATGTCCTCCAGGGAGTTGCCGATGACGTGGGTGAGGGCGACGAAGATGCCGGGGATGTGGTTGTAGCGCTCGCGCACGTCCGGGGCGACGGCGTTGACGCCGTGCAGGGAGACGGGGACGTCCATGTCGACGCAGGTGCCCCAGAGGGCGTCGTACTCGGAGTCGTGCCACATCTTGCCCGGCGGCGGGGGAGGCATGTCCACGGTGATGGCGTTCATCCTGTCGATGCAGCGCCGGGTCTCGATGACCTGGGCCTCGACGTCATCGAAGGTGGGGAGGGTGACGACAGGCTTGAGCTTGGAGGGGTCGGTGGAGGCGAAGTCGCCGGCCCAGTTGTTGTAGGCCCGGGTGAGGGCCATGACCAAGGCCGGATCCTTGCCGTAGAGGCGCTTGCCGTTGACCAGGGAGCCGGTGCCGGGGATGAGGACCTGCTTGTCCCAGCCGTAACGGTCCATGTCCTTGAGGCGGGACTCGGGGGTCCAGGTCTCCCGGAAGGCGTCGCCGTACTTGCGCTCTTGGTCCCGCCAGATCTTGGGGGAGAGGAACTGGGCGTTCTTCTTCGTGTCACCCCCCCTGCTGCCGCCGGGGAAGAGCTCGGGGTGGTCCTCGAAGAGGAAGCGAATCTTGCCGACGTAGTCCTTCACGACGGGGCGCCGGTCTTGGAACTCCGGCTCCACGTAGTCTTTCCACAGGTCGAATGGCTCCTGCATGTGGGCATCGCCGTCGATGACCCTAAACCCGTTCTTCATACTCCTCCTCCTGTCCGAAACGTGGTGTAACGATACGAGGCGGGCGCAGGGGTGTCAAGGACGGGGGGGGAGCGAGGAGGCCCCGACACCCCTGGGCACGCGGCGATTCGACTTGCTTTGAATTGTGCTGCGCGTTTTTTTTCGGCTGGTCCTGCCTGGGGCGACGCGGCGCAGCTTGGGATTGAGGCGCGACGGACAAGTCGACAAAGGGAGACAAGGCAGGGCAAGCCCTGCACCCACACCTTGCGGCGGCAGCCGCCAGGGGGAGACTTAGGTCGGCATTGCGACGTTGGTTGGGCATGGGGGTAGGGTAGGGGATGGGAGGTGTGCGGGATAGGGGAAGGTGGCAGCGGGCGGCAAGGGTCGCTCTTGCTTGGGAGGCGGGGCCTAGCAGCGCAGGTTTGGTCCTTCGAAGTGGTGTGGCGGGTGGAGGGAAGCAGGTTCGGAAGTATCCCTACGGTAGACCTTGGTGGGCCCACCCGCCCACCCTCGGAGATTTTTTGGTAACTGGGGGCACATCCCCCAGACCCCTTGCCAGAGGGGGGAACCCCTCTGGACTCCCCCTTGATGACCGCTACGGAGTCATGGCTGGCGGTAGAGCCGCCCTAGCCACGCCGTTTCAGAACTAGTCCTTCTTCGGCTCTATGGTTGCGGGGATGTCTTTGGACGATCCCTCACCGAGGGGACCCCAATAGAAATCCCAGTCGTCGTCATCATCCCCGCCGTCCGGACGACCGTCGAATCCCCTGCTCTCCCAATAGGCATCGTTGTTCGGGTTGAGCTGGTTGGCGTGGTTGTCCAGGTCGTCTTGTCTGCCCAACGTCGCCTCCTCCGGTGGAACTTGTCCGCATTGCATTGTAGCAGAGCAGCGGACCGAACCCATCGGCACATCCAGGGGTTCGAGGCAGAGGGGCGGCCACAAGCGTCCGGCGGGCGGTCCCTCCTCACCTCTGGGTCCCGGCCTTCGCCGGGACGACGACCCTTCGACGGGCTCAGGGTGAGCGGAGGCGCGGGGCGTCGGAGGTCTGTCTGCGCAGGAACGACGAGGTTGCGGCGGGGAAAGGGAAGGGGCCCTACCGCGTGTGGCGGTAGGGCCCCTTTGCGTTGCCGGGTGTGCTGCCTAGCTGACGATCTTCTGGCCGTAGAGCTTGATGGGGTTGTCCCAGAGGATCTTGCGCTTGGACTCGTCCGAGATGGGCTGGTCGAGGAGGGAGGGGATAGCCTTGTCGGGGTCCGGGGCGTCGGCGTGGGGGTAGTCGGTGTTCCAGACGATGTGGTCATCGCCGGACAGGTCGACTGCGCCCTTCAGGGCCGCTTCGTCGCCGTCGCAGGCAACGAAGCCCTGGCGGAAGAAGTACTCGCTGGGCTTCAACGGCAGGGTGGGAGCGTCGAAGAAGACCTCCTGGCGGTGGCCGGGGACGGCGTGGTCGTCCATGCGGCCCAGCCAGAAGGGCAGCCAGCCGGCGCTTCCCTCGAGGAAGGAGACGCGCAGCTTGGGGTTGCGCTCCAGGATGCCGGTGTAGATGAGGTGACCCATGGCGATCATGTTCTCAAAGGGGAAGCCCACGGCGTGGTCCAGGGCGACGATGACACCGCCGCCGTCGCCGTGGCGGGCGCTGGAGTGGGGGCGGCCGCTGGGGACGCCGTGGAAGGAGACAGGAGCATCGTGCTCGATGGCGAGCTCCCACACCCCCGCGTACTCGGGGTCGTGCCAATGCTTGCCCTTCATGGCCATGGGCATCTGGACGGTGATGGCGCCCTTCTCGAGGCAGCGGCGAACCTCGGTCAACAGCCCTTCGATGTCGTGCTGGTTGGGGGTGGCGACGACCATCTTGAGGCGGGAGGGGTCGGCGCTAGCGAAGTCGAGGGACCAGTTGTTGTAGGCGCGGGTGACGGCCCAGATGAGGTCCTGGTCCTTGCCCTCCGCGCGGACGGGGCCTGCGCCGGTGCCGGGGATGAGGACCATCTTGTCCCAGCCGTAGCGGTCCATGTCCTTGAGGCGGGACTCGGCGGTCCAGGTGGCCTCGTAGGCGTCGCCGAACTTCTCGCGGTTGCGCTGGGTGACCTTGGGCGGCCTGCGGCCTCGGTCGCCGCCACGTCCGCCGCGGCCGGTGCCATCGGGGAAGATCTCACAGGGCGAGTAGTGGAAGAACTGCTTGTTTTCGTAGTCGCTGACCAGGGGCCGCCGATCGTAGAACTGGGGCTCCATGAACTCACTCCACAGGTCGTAGGGCTCCTGCATGTGAGCGTCTGCGTCGATAACCTTAAAGCCTTTCCACATACTCTCCTCCGCGTGGTTGTCTTGCCTGCGCGCCATGCTACAGGCGCGCTCGCGGGTATGTCAAGCACGCGCGCTTCGCGACTTGACAAGACAGCGCCGTGGAATGTGTAATGCAACTTTAGAAAGCGTGACCGTTAGGAGGTGGTGCGTGCTAGACGGATATCGCGTCATAGACGGCGATGGGCACATGCAGGAGCCGATGGACATCTGGGAGAAGTACACGGAGCCTGCCTTCCGGGAGCGCGCTCCCAAGGTGGTGGGCCACGTGGGGAAGACGCTGTTCAAGTACGCTCCGGGCGAGGCGTTCCCGCAGGGGAACATGCAGCCGCGGCCGGAGAGCGTCTTCGAGGACTGCCTGGAGCGCTACGGCGACGCCTACCTGTCCTGGTGGAGCCTGGAAACTCGGATGGCCCACATGGACTCGGAGGGCGTGGACATCCAGGTGGGCTTCCAGACGAACGGGGGCGCGGCTCTGTCGCCCAGCATCACGGACCCGAAGCTGCAGGCCGCCCTCTGCCGGGCGTACAACAACTGGGCCACGGATTTCTCCCACGACTCCAGAGGCCGGGTGCAGCACATCGGGCTGATCAGCCTCCTGGACGTGGACGAGGCCATTGAAGAGATCAGGCGCATCAGCGGGCGGGGAGAGGTCGCGGCGATCAACATCCCCGACTCGGCGGCTGAGCAGCGGCAGTGGTCCTCCGCGGAGTACGATCCTCTGTGGGCTGCGCTGGCGGAGGAGGGCCTGGCGGCCTGCTTCCACGGCGGAAGCGCGCAGGCGCGCATCTTCCAGAGCCTGCAGGGGCCGCTGGCCTCGGTGAGCCACGCGATCGGGTTCCCGCTGGACGCGATGGTGTCGATGGGGATCATGATGTTCGGATCGGCGATGGAGCGGCACCCGAACCTGCGGTGCGCGTTCTTCGAGTCGAACGCGGGCTGGCTGCCGTTCTGGCTGTCCCGCATGGACGACCATGCAGTGGGCCGGCAGGGGCGCTTCATGTACGGCAGCAGCGTTCCGCTGAAGCCGAGCGAGTACTTCCGGCGGCAGTGCTCCCTGGCCTGCGACGCCGACGAGGGGACCTTGGGCTTCGTGGTGGACTACATGGACGGGGACAACCTGGTCTTCAACACGGACTACCCGCACCCGGACGCGCCGTTCCCCGGCTCCGTGAGCGGGATCCTGAGCCGCCCCCTGAAGGAGGACCACAAGCGGAAGATCCTCTGGGACAACTCTGTGAAGCTCTACGGCGAGCGGGTCCTGGCAGCCGCCTAGGGCCGAAGCCGAGACCAACGTAAGGAGAAGGAGACATGCGCAACGGTTTCAGAGTCGTCGACGGCGACGGGCACATGCAAGAGCCCATGGACATGTGGGAGAACTACATGCCCGAGGGCTTCAAGGACCGCGCTCCGAAGGTCATAGGCCACGCGAGCAAGATCCTGCTGTCCTACGGCCCGTGCGAGGTCTTCCCCGAAGGGCAGGAGGTGGGCTCCCGAGACCGGACGTTCTTCGACATGAAGGAGCGCTACGGGAGGGCCCTGGACACGTGGTTCAGCGTCCCGACCCGGCTGGAGCACATGGACGATGAGGGCGTGGACATCGCCGTGGGCTTCCCCACCAACTGCCAGATGCTGGGCTCCCCCACTCTGGTGAAGGACGCGGGCCTCCACGCGGCCATGGTGGAAGCCTACAACAACTGGACCATCGACTACTGCAAGGAGTCTGGCGGACGGGTCAAGACGATCGGGCACGCGACCTCCATGGACGTGGAGGTGGGCGTGCAGGAGATCCATCGCATGGCCCGGGCAGCGGAGGTGGTGGGCATCTTCCACCCCGGCATGGACGAAGAGGCGGGCAAGGGCTGGGGCGACCCGGCCGTGGAGCCCCTCTGGGCCGCCCTGATGGAGACGGACCTGCCGGTGTGCTGGCACGGCAGCGCTTCCCACACCATCGCGACCAACGTGATGGGGAACCGAAAGGGCAACCTGATGCGCCGCGACAAGTACGGCCCCCTGGGCCACGCCATCGGGCACCCGTTCGGCGCCATGCTGGCGGTGGGCGGCTTCATCATGAGCGGGGTGCTGGAGAAGTACCCGACCCTCAAGGCCGGCTTCTACGAGTCGAACGCAGGGTGGCTGCCTTTCTGGCTGGCCCGGCTGGACGACCACGCTTTCGGCCGGCAGGGTGTGTTCCACTCCGACCACACGTCCAGCACGATGTCCCTCAAGCCCAGTGAGTACTTCCAGCGCCAGTGCTTCATCGCCTGCGACGGCGACGAGGGAACGCTGGACCTGGTAGCGCACTACATGGACGGCGAGAACATCGTCTTCAACACGGACTACCCCCACCCGGACGCCCCCTTCCCGGGCGCGGTGGACAAGTTCCTGGACCAGCCGCTGAAGGACGACCACCGCCGCAAGATCCTGTGGGACAACTCGGTGCGGCTGTACGGGGACAAGCTGCTGGCGGGCACGGGCCTGTAAGGCCCTCCCACAACGACAGCGAAAAGGGGCGCGGCGCTTCGAGGCGTCGTGCCCCTTTCAGTTTGAGGAACAGCGCCAGCCCAGCGGAAGCGTCGCTGCGGGAGTGAAGGAGACATGGCCACGATAGAGCAGATCGGGCCCTCGAGCTTCGGCGTCGAGCGCGACTTCGAGATCGAGCGCGAGCAGTGGAACGTGTACAGGCTGCTGGACGGGGGCACGGTGCGCGTGAAGACGTCCGTGCAGAAGATCTACCAAGTCGTGAATGCCGAAGGAAACCCGGTCCATGACCAGACGGGTCTGCCCGTCTACGCCGCCTCCCACAAGTCGGAGGTGGTGTTCAGCAGGTGAGGGGGGTGAACTCAAGCTCGGGCCCGGCTCACTCCCCTGCGCTGCGCCCGCTGGCTAGTCCCGGACCTCGGCTCCGGTCTTGAGCCTGTCTTGGAACTGCTTGCGGAACTTGGCCACCTTGGGCGAGATGACCACCTGGCAGTAGGGCTGCGATCCGTTTCGCCGGTAGTACTCCCGGTGGTAGTCCTCGGCCGGGTAGAAGACGGCGGCGGGCGAGACCTCGGTGACGATGCGGCGGTCCCACACGCCCGCCGCGTTGATCTCGGCGATGACCTCGAGAGCGGCGTCCTCCTGCTCGTCGGTGTGGGCGAAGATCTCCGAGCGGTACTGCGTGCCGACGTCCGGCCCCTGGCGGTTCAGCGTCGTGGGGTCGTGGACGGCGAAGAAGACCCGCAGGAGGTCCCGGTAGGAGAGGACGTCAGGGTCGAAGGTGACCTGGACGGCCTCTGCGTGGCCGGTGGTGCCGGTGCAGACGAGCTGGTAGGACGGGTTCGGGACGTCTCCGCCGATGTAGCCGGACTCGACGTGCTGGACGCCCTGGAGCTGCTCTATGACCGCTTCGATACACCAGAAGCAGCCTGCGGCCAAGGTGGCGATCTCGCTCTTGTTGCTGTTCATTCTTGCTTCCCTCCGTTAGATTTCGGGCGCTTGCTACGACATGAAGCCGTAGAGGCGGCCGGCGTTCTCGCAGGTGAGCTTGCGGCGGACCTTCTCGTCCATGCGACCCAAGTCCTGCTCGATGATCTGCTGGGACCAGGGCCAGATGCCGTCCGGGTGGGGGTAGTCCGAGCCCCAGATGACGTTGTCCTCCCCGACGAGGCCGACGATGTCCGGCACCGTTTCCTCGATCTGGAAGGTGGAGAAGCCGTTGCGACGCCAGAGGTCGCTGGGCCGGTTCTCCAGGTGCAGGGCCACGCCGCCAAGCCGGTCGCCGTGGGAGAGATCGAGGCGGACGAGGACATAGGGAATCCAACTGATGCCGCACTCGCCGAGGACGAACTGGAGGTCGGGGTAGCGTTCGCAGGCGCCGGAGGCGAGGATGCTGCCGAGGGACTCGACGCCGCCAAGCTGGAACATGGCGTTGCGGACCGCCTCGTAGGGGGGGGCGTAGGCGTCCGCTTCGTCGCCTTCCATCTGCCGGGGCTTGAGGCCCAGGGTGTGGAAGGAGATGGGCATGCGGGACTCTGCCGCGGCGGCCCAGAGGGGGTCCCAGTCCCGGTGGTAGATGGGCTTCACCGCGTTGGCCGCGGCGAAGTCCACGCCCTTCAGCCCCAGCTTAGCCGCGCGGCGGACCTCCTGGGCCGCGAGGAGGGGGTCATGGTTGGGGATGCACGCCAGCGCAGCCCATCGGCCTGGCTGGGACTTGCAGAAGTCCGCCGCCCACTCGTTGTAGACCTGGTAGACGTAGTGGGTGAGCTCCTTGTCCTCGAAGAGGAGGCCGATGCCCAGGACGCCGTAGATCACCTCCGCGTCAATGCCGTCGATGGCCATGTCCCTGAGGCGCAGCTCCGGGGTCGTCGGGTGGGGGCCGTCCTCGTAGAAGCCGGCGTCGAACATGGCGTCGAGGTGGAGGGAGCGGCCGCGCTCGGGGCGGTTGAAGAGGAAGCCCAGCCCGCCGAACATGCCCAGCTCCTTGTCCTCAGCGCGCCACTTGGGCCCTTCTTCGGTCTCGACGACGCGAGGGACGGCGTGGGCAAGGTGCGCGGGGGCACGCTCGATCCAGAGGTCGCCGGGCATCCAGGTCATGTCGATGTGCGAGTCGCCGGAGATCACGCGGTAGTCCATGTTCTCCCCCTCCACCCAGACTTACGTGCGAGTGTACTACTTGGGTCTGCATCGCTCCAGCCCCGTGGGAGAGTGAGGGCCGAGGTTGGTCTTGCCCACCCGCCCGTCCTCGGAGGTTTTTGAGAAGTGGGGGCACATCCCCCAGAGCGGCTCGCCGCCCCTGAGGGAGGGGGGAACCCCTCTGGACTCCCTCGAGGTTCGCTCTCACCCGCCGCTGTCACTCCGCTCACCCCTTCGACGGGCTCAGGGTGAGCGGGGGCGCGGGGCGTCGAGGTTGCTGCCTGCGCAGGAACGACGGTGGGGGGCTCAGCCGGCGATGGCGTTGACGCGGGCGATGTTGTCGATGCCCAGGGGGAACTCTCCGGCCTCAACGGCCTTGATGACGTCGACGGTGGCCTGGCTGAAGGGGGAGTTGACGCCGATGGCGCGGCCGCGGCGGACGACGTAGCCGTTGAGGTAGTCGATCTCGGTCCTGCGGCGGCGCAGCACGTCCTGGAGGAGGGAGGGATGGCCGGGGACCTGCGGGGCGGGCCCGACGAACTGTCGCTCCACGCCGGGGAGGCCCTCCCAGGCGGCCCGTTCAAGCTCTCCCTCGGAGAGGCCGCGCACGGGAGACGGGATGGAGTAGCCCAGGGTGCGCCCCACCCGGACGGCCTCGGCGGCGAGCTTGAACATGAGGGCGCGGGAGTCGTCGTTGGCGCGGATCTCCCAGTTGTTGAAGCCGGTCATGCCGGCCGTGGGGTTGACCATGCAGTTGACGGCGAGCTTGCACCAGCGCTCGCCCCAGAGGTTGTCGGTGATGCGGGTGGCCCCGGCGTGCTGCCAGAGCATGGCAGCCTCGTGGAGGCGGGAGGTGACCCGGCCGTCCAACTCGCCGAGGGTGAAGGAGATGCCGGACCCGATGCTCTGGCTGGCGGAGCCGGTCTGGCGCACCCGACCAGGGCCGGTCAGCTCGGCGGAGATGGTGGTGACGCAGCCGATCATGCGGTCCGCGCCCACGACGGGCGCAATCTGCTCCTCGTTGATGCCATTTTGAGGGCTGACGATGAAGCCCGAGGGGGCGAGACAGGGCAGGGCCTGCTCCGCGGCCCAGGGGGTGTCGTAGGACTTGACGGCGATGATGAGGATGTCGAAGGCGCCGTGGAACTGCGGGAGGTCGTCGACGTGGCGGGCGACCACCTGCACGCGGTGCTCGCCCTGGACGCCTTCGAGCACCAGCCCGCGCTCTCGCATGGCGTCGAGGTGCTCACGCCAGGGGTCGAAGAGGGTGACGTCCTCGCCGTGGCGGGCCATGTGGGCCCCGAGGTGGCCGCCGATGGCCCCAGCGCCGATAACTCCGATCTTCGTAGCCTACCTCCGTTCGTCGAGCCAGCCGGCGACGACCTTCTCGTTGAGCTCCAGCCACCGGGCGCTGAGGCGAATAGCCTCCAGGGCCTGCTGGATGGTGCGTGCGGCAGCGGGCGCGGGATGGTCGCGGAAGAAGTCCTCCACCTCCCGGGCGCGCTCCAGCGTGGTGAAACCGCCCGCGATGGAGACGAGGCGCATGAAGGCAAAGCCGCCGCTGCCGTAGCGCCGGTCCAGCTCCTCCCAGTTGTCCCTGAGGAAGTCCCAGGCCAGGTCCCGTCCCGTCCGGCCCGCGGCGACCGCGCCTATCAGCATGACGGTGTCCTGGGAGCGCACCTCCGAGGTGAGGGAGCGCCGCAGGGTCTCCCGAAGCAGGTCGGGGTCGGTGAACCGGCAGAGTGCGCCCAGGAGGCGCAGCTTCTCCTCGTGGAGCTCCGCGCGGCGCTGCAGGTCCCACATGGCGTCGTAGGTGGCGGCGTCGCCACCCTGGGCCGAGAGGCCGTACACGACCGCTCGCAGATCCGGGTGGAGGGAGCCGGGGTCGCTGAGGACGCGCTGGAAGCGTTCGCGTGCCTGGTCGAGCACGCCGGCGACGCCGTAGTGGCCCGCGCTGCCGAGGACGATGATGCGTCGGAGGGCGTCCAGATGGCCTTCGCCGGGCTGGGGGTCCCAGCCCACCTTCGCGACGATGCCACTGAAGATGTCGGCGGCGTACGCACGGTACTGCGGCAGGGAAGGCGCGTCGTACAGGAGGCGGTCCAGGGAGCGGAGGTTGGCCGCGAGGTCGCCCCAGACCGTGGCGTCCTCCTCGTCCCGGTAGGACTCGGCGAGGGCGAGGAAGAGGCTGGCGGGGGCCATACCGGCGCGGACGAGAGCGTAGGCGTCGTCCTGCAGTCCCAGGCGGTCGATGGCGGGAAGCTGACGCTGGGCCACCGCAGCACGCAGACGCTCCCATTCCTCGGGTGCGTAGTCCACGCGCAGGAAGCCCGTCTGGCCGGGGTTCGCCTTGAGCCAGCCGCCGTCGCCCGGCGCCTGGCCTGGAAGCCGGACCGTGGCCTCGCGCTCTTTCAGGAGCACGTCGACCGGGGCGGACGCGTCGGAGGTCAGCAGGCTGACAGGGACGTGCCAGAGAGCGGGGTCTTCGGCTTCGCCCATCAGGTTGTCGTAGAGGAAGCGACGCTGGGCGAGGGTGACCTCGACGCCGTCTTCTGCGGGGCGGGAGGAGACCCGGAGGAGGGGGTAGCCCATCTGGGCCGTCCAGGTGTCCATGATGGCGGTGACGGGCTGGCCGGAGGCCTGCTCCAGGGCGTCCCACAGGTCCCGGGTGCGAGCGTTGCCGTACTGGTGCCGGGCGATGTACGCCTGCAGGCCGCGCTGGAAGGTGTCCGGGCCCAGGAACTGCTCCAGCATGCGGAGCACCGCGGCGCCCTTGCTGTAGCTGATGGCGTCGAACAGCTCCTGGATCTCCGCGGGGTTGGCGACCTTGGCCTCGATGGGGTGGGAGTTGCGCAGGCCGTCGAGGCTCAGACCGGCGTTGGTGTCGTGGGAGACGAACTGGGTCCAGACGTGCCACTCGGGGTAGAGGTGGTCGACGGCCTTGTCGCCCATCCAGGAGGCGAAGCTCTCGTTGAGCCAGAGGTCGTCCCACCACTCCATCGTCACGAGGTCGCCGAACCACATGTGGGCCATCTCGTGGGAGACGATCTGGAGGATGCGCTGGCGGGTGCTGGCGCCGGAGTTCTCGGGGTCGTAGAGCAGGGCGACCTCACGGTAGGTGATGGCGCCCCAGTTCTCCATGGCGCCCGCGGCGAAGTCCGGCAGCGCGAGGTGGTCCAGCTTGGGCAGGGGGTAGGGGACGCCAAAGTAGTCGTTGAAGTAGTCCAGGAGGCGGACAGCGTTCTCCACGGCGAAGCGACCCTGCTCCTCCTTACCCCTCAACGCCCAAACGCGCACCATGGTCCCGCCCTTCGCCGTGGCCTCGACGGAGGCGAGGTCGCCCACGATGAAGGCCAGGAGGTAGGTGGACATGACCGGGGTCTCGGCGAAGCGCACGTCCTTCTGTCCGTCGCTCGTGTCCTCCTCGCTCTCGACCGGCATGTTGGAGACGGCGACCAGGTCTCGGGGCACGCGGAGGGTGACCTGGAAGGTGGCCTTCCTGGCGGGCTCGTCCCAGCAGGGGAAGGCTCGGCGCGCGTCCGTGGGCTCGAACTGGGTGGTGGCGAGGTGGCGGGTGGCGCCTTTGGCGTCCGTGTACTGGCTGCGGTAGAAGCCGCGGAGCTGGTCGTTCAGGATGCCCGTGAACTGGACCGAGAGGGAGGCACTGCCCGCGGGGACAGGCCGCTCGAAGCGCAGGGCGACGGTCTCGGCGGCTTCGTCGTGGACGATGTCCTGCGCCGACAGGGCCGCGCCGTCCGCCAGGGTGACGCTCGCCGCGGAGACCTGCAGCTCCGCCGCGTTGAGGAGGATGCGGTCCGTGGGCTCGTCGACCTCCAACTCCACCGTCTCGTCACCGGCGAAGGTGAAGGAGTCCAGGTCCGGCGCGAGGGTCAGGACGTACCGCTTCGGCCGGACGTGAGGTGGAAGGCGATATTCAGCCTGCGTCGTCACGCTTATTCCCTCGCAGTCCAGAGTGCAGAGGCCAGCAGCCGGCGCGAAGGCCGGGTCACGCCGCGCAGGGGCGGAACCGCCCGCTGCCGTTACTCGTCCTGGCCCACCGAGTTTCGCAGGACGCCGATGCCCGGAATCTCCACCTCGAGCGTGTCGCCGGGGGTGATCTGTCCGGGGACACCGCCGGTGCCGGTGTAGATGACGTCGCCAGGCTCCAGGGTCACGTACTGGCTGAGGACGCTGATCTGATCCGGGATGCTGAAGATCATGTCCTCCGAGATGCAGTGCTGGACCTGCTCGCCGTTGACCCGAGCGAAGATCTGGAAGGCAGCGAGATCCAGGTCGGTCTGGATGACGGGGCCCAAGGGGGCGAAGGTGTCGGCGGACTTGGCGCGCCACCAGGACTTGTCGCCCCGCTGCCAGGCGCGCTCGCTGACGTCGACGCCGCAGGTATAGCCCAGGACGTAGTCGAGCGCCTGCTCGGGCGTGACGTTCTTGCACCGGCGGCCGATGACGACGACGAGCTCCGCCTCCGCCTCGACGCGGCCAGCGTCCTTGGGCAGGAGGATGGTGTCCTCCGGGCCGATGAAGGCGTTGGGCGTCTTGTGGAAGGGCTCCACGCGCTCGGGCGCCGGCCTGTCCCCAAGGTGGCTCCAGTAGTTCAGGGCAATGGCAAAGCCCTTGATGGGGTCGCAGGGGGCCAGGACCTGAACATGCTCGATGGGGTGGGCGTGGTCCGTGACCTCGTGCTCCTCAAAGGGGGACGTGGTTATCTGATTGACGATGCCGTCCTCCACCACCCCGTAGGCCACCTCACCGTGGGCCAGAAAGCGGACGAACTGCATGACTCCTCCTCGTAATAGGCCAGTCTGCGCGGGAGGCAGTGTAGCAGAAGCACGGCGCTGCGGGTAGCCTCACGCCTGCCCCTCGCCCCGCGGGGGGCAGGATGAGGGGGCGTGGTATACTCGCCTCCTGGTAAGGCAACTCCCTCCCGGCAGAGGCGGCGGAGACCCCGTGGACGACGATCTGCAGACGCTTCCCGACTACCTCGCGCCGGGGCTGGCGCTGGTGCTGGTCGGCATCAATCCATCCCGGTATTCGGCGCAGGTGGGGCGCTACTTCGCCAACCCCCGGAACCGCTTCTGGCGCGCCTTCAACGCCGCGGGCCTGACGCCCGAGCCGCTGTCGGCGGAGACGGACCACCGTGCGCTGGAGTTCGGCATCGGGTTCACGGACTTGGTGAAGCGCCCGACGCCGGGCATTTCGGAGCTGAGGCCGGAGGAGTACCGGCAGGGGGCGGCGCTGCTTCGGGAGAAGCTCGACCGCTACCGGCCAAAGATCGTCTGCTTCAACGGCCTCACCGCCTTCGGCCGCTACCTCCACCACACGAAGGGGGGACGACAGCGGGTCGCTCTGGGGCTGCAGGCGCACGTCATCGGCGGGTCGCGGGTGTTCGTCGCGCCCAACCCCAGCCCTGCAAACGCCTCCTTCAGCCTGGACACGCTGGTGTGCTGGTACCGGAGGCTCAAGGAGCTGCGGGATGGCCTACCCTGACGAGCGGGTGCGCTGCTTCGTCGCCATCGAGCTTCCGGCGGAAGCCCGGCAGTGCATCGGAGGGCTGGTGGCGGGCCTGCGGGAGGCCGAGGTCCGGGGGCTCCGGCCCGTCAACCCGGAGGCGGTGCACCTGACCCTGAAGTTCCTGGGCGACGTACCGGCGTCGCAAGTGGACGCTGTGGCGGCGGCGCTGGAGGGCGCGGCGGCCGCGGCGCACCCCTTCGAGCTGGCGCTGCGGGGACTGGGTGGGTTCCCCGACCTGCGGCGTCCCCGGGTGCTGTGGGTGGGCGTCGGCGGCGACCTGGAGGCGCTCCAACGGCTCTACGAGGCACTGGAGGCGGCCCTGGCGCCGCTGGGCTTCCCGCCAGAGGGCCGGGCCTTCACGCCCCACCTGACGCTGGCCCGACTACGGGACGGGACATCGCCGCAGGAGCGCGCTCGGGCGGCGTCGCAGCTGACGTCGCTGGAGTGGGAGGAGGGGGCGATGGTGCCGGTGGGGGGCGTCAGCCTGATGCGCAGCACGCTGCGGCCGGGAGGCGCGGTCTACAGCCGCCTCCACCACGCGGTGTTGGGGGCGCGGGGTTAGGGGGAGGTCTACCGGGCCGGCAGCTTCCATGCAGCTTCTGGGCCCGTCTCCCGGGGCTGCACCCTATCGGCGATGTCCTTGCCGGACTGGACCTCCGCTACGCGCAGCTCGAACGTCTTCTGAAGGTTCAGCCAAAGCTGCGGCGTGGTGCCGAAGTAGCGGGACAGGCGCAAGGCTGTGTCGGCGGTGACGCCGCGCTGTCCCTTGAGGACCGCCGTGATGCGGTTAGTCGGGACGCCCAGCGCGCCGGCGAGGGCGTTGGCCGACAGGCCTAGCTCCTCCATCTCCTCGGCCAGAATCTCGCCCGGATGCACGGGGCGCATACGGTTGCTCACTCTCATCTTCGGCCCCTCATTTGTGGTAGTCCACAATCTCCACGTCGTATGGCCCATCGTCTCCCCATCGGAAGCAGACCCGCCACTGGAGGTTGATCCTTATGCTGTACTCCCCTGCTCGATCACCAGAAAGCGACTCGAGTCTGTTGCTGCGGAGGGCCGCCAGGTCTCGGAGCGATTCCGCATTGTCCAAGACCGTCAACCGCCGCACCGCCTGGTCACTGAACCCCCGGTATTCTCGGACCGGCTGGCCGGTGAAGAGCCGCTGGGTCTTCCGGTCCCCGAAGCTTCGGATCACTTTGACGGCTTACGTAAAGGGTAAATACCCCCTCTACTTTACTAGCGATGTAGGTTGCTTGGCAACTGGCAGAGAAGTCACTCCCACGCTTTACACGCCTGGTGGGCCGTGCTATCCTCGCCTGCGAAGCTGGTACGAAAAGGAACGTGACTTGGGAACCGCCGTCCGGTAGTCCGTAGGCCGGCACAACGCCGCTCAGCAGGCCTCTCGCAGCGCGGCTGCGGGGGGCCGTTTTGCATCCCAGCCCCGCCGCCACCCTGAGAACCGTGAAGGAGTTGTCATGGCCGTGAGCCAGGTCCCGCCGGAGGTGCGCGCGCTGCGCCACCGCATACGCCACTCGGCCGCCCACGTGATGGCGGACGCGGTGCTGGAGCTGTTCCCGGAGGCCACCTTCGCCATTGGCCCGCCGACGGACGACGGCTTCTACTACGACTTCAGCGTGTCGCAGCCGTTCACGCCGGAGGACCTGGGCCGCATCGACGAGCTGATGCGCGAGCGCATCGCTGCGGACACCGCCTTCGTCCGATCGGAACTGGGTCGACAGGAGGCGGAGGAGCTCTTCGAGCACCAGCCCTTCAAGCAGGAGATCATCGAGGAGATCCCGGAGGAGGAGGCCATCTCCCTGTACCGGCACGGCGAGTTCACGGACCTGTGCGAAGGCCCCCACGTGGAGCGCACGGGGCAGATCGCCGCGTTCAAGCTGCTCACGGTGGCCGGGGCCTACTGGCGGGGCGACGAGCGGCGGCCGATGCTGCAGCGCATCTACGGGACGGCGTTCGAGAGCGAGGAGGCGCTGGCGGAGCACCTGCGGCTGCGGGAGGAGGCGGAGCGCCGCGACCACCGACGGCTGGGTCGGGAGCTGGGGCTCTTCCTCTTCGACCCGGTCGCGCCGGGCAGTCCCTTCTTCCTGCCGAAGGGCGCCCTGGTCTACACCACGCTGGTGGACTACGTGCGGGGCCTGTACGAACGCTACGGCTACCAGGAGGTCATTACGCCGCAGATCTTCTCGACGGAGCTGTGGAAGCGCTCCGGGCACTACGACAACTACATCGAGAACATGTACCTGGTGGAGGCCGAGGAGCAGGAGTACGGGGTGAAGCCCATGAACTGCCCGGGCCACGCGCTCCTGTACGCTGCCGAGCTGCACTCGTACCGGGACCTGCCGCTGCGCTACGCCGACTTCGGCCGGCTGCACCGCAACGAGCGGTCGGGCGTGACGCACGGGCTCACCCGCGTGCGGTCGTTCAGCCAGGACGACGCCCACATCTTCTGCACGCAAGAGCAGATCGCGTCGGAGGTGGCGGGCTTCGTGGCGATGGCGTCGGAGAGCTACCGGGTGTTCGGCTTCGACGACGTGCGGGTGGTGCTGTCGCTGCGCCCCGAGAAGCGGGTGGGGTCGGACGAAGTGTGGGACCGGGCCGAAGCCGCGCTGGCGGGGGTGCTTCGAGAGCTGGAGCTGGCCCACGAGACGGCGCCCGGCGAAGGGGCCTTCTACGGCCCGAAGATCGACTTCTTCGTGCCCGACGCGATAGGCCGCGAGTGGCAGCTGGGCACGGTGCAGCTGGACTTCTCGATGCCGGAGCGCTTCGACCTGGAGTACGCCGCCGAGGACGGCTCGCTGCAGCGGCCGGTGATGGTCCACCGGGCCATGCTGGGGTCGCTGGAGCGCTTCCTGGGTGTGCTCATCGAGCACTACGGCGGGGCGTTCCCGCTGTGGCTCGCGCCGGTGCAGGCGACGGTCATCCCCATCGCCGACCGCCACGCGCCCTACGCTCGCACGGTGGCCGCCGAGCTGCGGGCACACGGTTTCCGCGTCCACGTGGACGAGCGAGGCGAGCGGATGCAGGCGAAGATCAGGGACGCACAGCTGCAGAAGACGCCCTACATGCTGGTGGCGGGCGACCGGGAGGCGTCGGCGGGGACTGCGGCCGTGCGGCTGCGGGACGGCTCGAACCTGGGGCCGCTATCGCTGGCGGACGTGGCCGCACGGATGCGCGACGAGGTGGTGGCGCGGGGGTAGAGGGGCGGAGAGGGTGGGGGTTGCGACCTTGGGAGGGGCCACCCGCCCTTGATAGAATCAAGAACTCTTGCGTTGAAGCTAAACCTAGCCCTGTAGATGGTAAGTTTGGGGAATACGACAACTGAGGAGATGTCTCGATGGTGCTGCACAGCATAGTCCGCACCCTCAAGGCGGAGTGTCGGTTCTACTTTGATGATGAAGTCCGGAACCAAATCTTCGGGGTCATCCGAGATGCGGAGGCATGGCTCTCCCTCGTGTCGCCCTACAACAAACACCCCCAGCAACTGCGCGAACTCCTGAGTGAAGCCATTGCAGGAGGGGTACACGTTACGATGCTCTATCGCGATGAGAAGGATCAGCGCGAGGGAGTGACGTATCTGGAACGCGAGGGAGCGACGGTACTCCCCGTCGAGTGGCTTCACTCCAAAATCTACATGAACGAATCAACGGCCTTGGCCTCATCGATGAACCTACTGGATTCCTCGTTCAACAACTCATCGGAGTTCTGTATCCGAATCGACAAAGCGAGTAACGGTCCGCTCTACAACCAATTGAAAGACTATGTGGAGCGCATCCAGTTGCGCACGGAGCGGCGGAATCCCTCCGCCACCCCTGCGAAGTCCACTCCCGCGAAAGCCGCTGCGAAGTCAGCACCGCCTCGCCGGAGAGCGCCCAGGGCCGCGGCGGCCAACGCCACCGGCCACTGCATCCGCTGCGGCGTTGGGATTCCGCTCAACCGGAAGAAGCCGCTTTGCCCCAATTGCTTCAAGAGTTGGAACCAGTTAAAAGACCATGACTACGCCGAGAAATACTGCCACCGTTGCGGGGAGGAGCACGACACTAGTATGGACAATCCCCTCTGTCCGAGGTGCTAGCGGACCGTCGTGCAGGCCTAGCGCCGGACGGGTTCCCTATAACGAGGTCTCCCAGCGAAGAGTTCGCAGTATAGGACATGTTGGGCCCACCCGCCCGCGCGTTGGTCTTCTTCTGGGGGCTCCATCCCCAGGCCCCCGACGCCCTCACCCCGCCACGTCTGGTCCGCTGTTGGAAGTGGGGACGTCGAGGCTCCTGCCTTCGCAGGAGCGACGGTAGGGGGCAGCGTCACACGGCGCCCCAGGCCACCGCTCGCTGGACTGTGACGCGGACGACGGGCGCGTCGGGGGGGAGGCGGTTGCCGCGGTACTGGCGGTACTTGGCCCGGAGCAGGGCCAGGGCGCGCTCTTTTTCGGCGCCCTCTGACAGCACTGTGGCTTCGCCCTCCAAGAGGACGTAGGCCAGGCGGCGCCAGTCCTCCCGGTAGTCGTCGACGAGGACTGCCACGCGCGGGTTCTGCGTGATGTTGCGCACGCGGCGCAGGCGCTCCGGGGGCACGCGCTTCGGCTTGGCGTCGAGGGCGAAGTAGAGGCGCGAGGCGTCGAGAGCGTAGACGATGGGGACGGCGTGGGGCCTTCCACGAGCGTCGGCGGTCGCCAGTCGGGCGACGCGGTGACGTTCGACGAAGGTGCGGACCTCGGGCGGCAGGGGGTCTTCCATGGGCGGGGTATACCATCGACGGGCAGCGGCGTCAACAAGGGGGGGTGCATGGCAGCGGGAGGCTCGCGATTGCGACCTTGGGTGGGCCCTCCCGCCCGCCCTCGGAGGTTTTTTGGTTACTGGGGGCACACCCCCAGAGCGGCGAGCCGCCCCAGAGGAGGGGAGACCCCTCTGGACTCCCCCTGAGGTTCGCCCTCACCCCGACCCTCCCCCGAAGGGGGCGGCAGGGCAGGTTGAAGGGGCATGGGGCCCCTGCTAGACTGCTTCCCGCACTCAACGCCCCATGGAGGTTCCCATGGCCCTGAGCCGAGATGAGGTACTGCACGTCGCGCTGCTCTGTCGCATCGCGCTCTCCGACGCGGAGGTGGAGCGGCTACAGGGCGAGCTGTCCGACATCCTGGGGCAGTTCGAGGTGCTGGCGGAGCTGGACACGGCGGAGGCGCCGCCCACGAGCCACTCGGTGCCCCTGACGACGGTGACGCGGCAGGACGACTCCCGCCCGTCGACGCCCAAGGAGGACGTGCTGGCCAACGCCCCGCGTCGGGAGGGGGACTACTTCCGCGTCCTGCCCGTCCTGGAGGAGTCGTAGTGGGCTGGTCCGCGGCGCTGCACCACCTGACCCTGCACGAGGCGCGCGGGCTGCTGGACCGCCGCGAGATCAGCGCCGCCGAACTGACGGACGACGTGCTGGGCCGGATCGCTGCGGTAGAGCCGCAGGTCGAGGCCTTCGTGACGGTGACGGCGGAGCTGGCCCGGGAGCAGGCCCAGCGTGCGGACGCGCTCCTGTCGCAGGGCGAGGGACACTCGCTGACGGGCATCCCCATGCAGGTCAAGGACGTCATCTGCACGCGGGGAGTGCGCACCACCTGCGCCTCGCGGATGCTGGAATCGTTCGTCCCCCCCTACGACGCGACGGTGGTGGAGCGGCTGAACGCGCAGTCGCCGGTGCTGGTGGGGAAGGGAAACATGGACGAGTTCGCCATGGGCTCGTCGACGGAGAACTCGGCCTTTCACCCGACGCGCAACCCCTGGGACCTAGAGCGGGTGCCGGGGGGGAGCAGCGGCGGGGCGGCCGCGTCGGTGGCGGCGGCGGAGTGCCTGTTCGCGCTGGGGAGCGACACGGGGGGCAGCATCCGGCAGCCGGCCGCGCTGTGCGGCGTGACCGGGCTGAAGCCGACCTACGGGCTGGTGAGCCGCTTCGGCCTGGTGGCCTTCGCCAGCTCGCTGGACCAGATCGGCCCGCTGGCGAAGGACGCGCAGGACTGCGCCCTTGTGCTGAACGCGATCGCCGGGTACGACCCGCGGGACTCGACGTCCATCCCCGGCGAGCGGCCCGACTACGTGCGCGCGCTGCAGGGCGACGTCAAGGGCCTGCGGTTGGGCCTGCCGAGGGAGTACTTCGGCGAGGGCGTCGACCCGGAGGTCGAAGCGGCCGTGCGGGAAGCGGCCAGGGTGCTGGAGGGGGCCGGAGCGGTGGTGGAGGAGTGCTCGCTGCCCCTGACCCGCTACGCTCTGGCGGTCTACTACATCATCGCCCCGTCCGAGTGCTCGGCGAACCTGGCCCGCTACGACGGCGTGAAGTACGGCTACTCGCAGCGGGAGGCGGCGTCGATGTGGGAGGCGCTGGAGGCGACCCGGGCGCAGGGATTCGGCCCGGAGGTGAAGCGCCGCATCCTGCTGGGCACCTACGCCCTGTCGGCCGGCTACTACGACGCCTACTACCTGAAGGCGCTCAAGGTGCGCACGCTCATCCGTCGGGAGATGGAGGAGGCGTTCGAAAGCTACGACGCGCTGCTGACCCCCACGTCGCCGACGGTGGCGTTCCGGCTGGGGGAGAAGACGGCGGACCCGCTGGCGATGTACCGGAGCGACTTCTGCACGATTCCGGCGAACATCGCGGGCGTGCCCAGCATCTCGCTGCCCTGTGGCTCTGCCGAAGGGCTCCCCGTGGGCCTGCAGCTCACGGGGAAGGCGCTGGCGGAGGAGACGCTGCTGCGCATCGCCCACACGTACCAGCAGCTAACGGACTGGCACACTCGCCGCCCCGCGCTGTAGGCGGCAGAGCCGCTTTTGCGTGCGCCGTTGGAGTAGGGCGAAGGCTGGTCCTTGGAAGGCATGATGGCAGAGGGAGGCGGTTAGGGGGTCTCCCTACGGTGCGACCTTCGGTGGGCCCACCCGCCCACCCTCGGACCTATTTTGGATACTGGGGGCACATCCCCCAGGCCCCTTGCCAGAGGGTTCTCCCTCTGGACTCCCCAGTGCTCTCATGGACGTCTGTTTCTGGGTGAGCACCCCGAGACCACGATCGGCCGACGCTCTCGGCCCGCGCTGTAAATCTGCCCACGCGCACAGTGGCCATGACGCTCGCGCCCTCACCCGCCGCTCAAGCCGCCACGACAGGGGTTTCCCCCTCACCCTAGCCCTCTCCCTCCAGGGAGAGGGGAAGACTTCTGGGAGAGGGAGCTACGGCCGCTGGAGGGCCTCCGGGTTGGCGCAGGCGGGCATGGGCTCACCCCGGAGGGCGGCCAGCAGGTTTCGGGCCGCCATGTCCGCCATGCGGGCGCGGCTGCCCTGGCTGGCGCTGGCGATGTGCGGTGCGATCACGACATTCGGCAGGGTCAGGATGGGGTCGTCCATGGGGACCGGCTCGACCTCCGTGACGTCGAGGGCGGCGCCCGCAATGACCTCGTCCCGCACGGCCTCGTAGAGGGCCCGCTGATCGACGACGGCGCCCCGGGTGGTGTTCACCAGCACGGCGTGGCGCTGCATCGCCCGCAGCTCTGCCGCCCCGATGAGGTGGTGCGTCTCGGACGTGAGGGGGACGTGCAGGCTCACGAAGTCTGCGGCGGCCAGGACCGCTTCCATGCTGGGGGCGTACTCCAGGGCGTGCTTCTCCTCCTCCTCGGGCCGCCGGTGGCGCTGGTAGTAGAGGACGCGCATGCCGAGGGCTCGCGCTCGGACGGCGACCTCGAGGCCGATGTTGCCGAGGCCGATGATGCCCAGTGTGGAGCCGAACAGGTCCCGTCCCACCATCTGGTTGGGGTGCCACGTCTCCCACTTCCCCGCTCGGACGAAGCGGTCCGCCTCCAGTACCCGCCGCGCCGACGCCAGAAGCAGGGCGATGGTGAACTCGGCGCAGGTGGCGTCGAGCACGCCCGGGGTGCGGCCCACGAGGACGCCCCGTCGGGTGGCCTCGGCGACGTCAACGTTGTCCAGGCCCGTGGCCATGTTGCTGACGACGACGAGGCCGGGGGCGCCATCCATCAGCGGCCCGTCGACGCGATCCGAGACCATGGTCAGCAGGGCGTCGCGCCCCGCGGAGCGGGCGAGCAACTCCTCACGCGGCGGGGGAAACCACCCTTCCCAAACATCGATGTCAGTGTGTTGCGCCAGGAGATCGAGGCTCCCCTGGTCGATGCGGCGCGTCACGAACACCTTCGGTCGGGCCATGGCGTCCCCCTTGGTGGTGGAGTGCCCCCATTGTACTCGTCCTGGTAGGTGATGGTTTGGCAACGAGAGTGCCGTCATCCGCCGCTGTGCGGCTTTTGCTTGCCCCGCCTCCCCACGCCGCCTCATTTCCCACCCGCCCACCCTAGGTGTTTTCTTCTTGGGGGGCCTGCGGCCCCCCAGACCCCCGCTTCGGCGGACGGCGTCACCCGACGAAGCGATAGATGACGTCGGGGCGCCGATGGTGGGCATCCAGGGCAACCACGAGGGTTGCCCCTACACCGGGGGAGCTGCGGTAGCTGTGACCTCACCCGCCGCCGTACGGCGGCACCCTCACCCTAGCCCTCTCCCAGAGGGAGGCGGCATCACCGCCCAAGCTGGCGGCGTTGGGGCCGGGCTGCTGTTGGAGTGGAGTGGCCATGGTTGAAGCGCGGCGACCCCCGGAGTAGGCTAGGGGCACTATCGGAGGGGAGGGCGCATGGCCAGTCCACGGATCATCGAGCCGACGAACGTCCAGCTTCTGCCGGAGGGCATCGCCATCCAGTGGGCGGACGGCCACATGAGCCTGTACGTGCACCGGGAGCTCCGGCTCCAGTGTCACTGCGCGGAGTGCATCGGGGAGTGGCCAAACCGCCGGCAGGTAGACACCGACGCGGTGCCGTCGGACGTCGTCGCGGTGGAGTACCAGCCGGTGGGCCGCTACGCCATCCAGTTCCTGTGGAGCGACGTCCACTACACGGGCATCTACCCCTACACGCTGCTGCGGGAGCTGTGCCCGTGCCCGGCCTGCGCCGGGGACGAAGGGTGACGACCGGGCCACCGATCTCGGCAAGAGGCTGGCCGCTCACCTTCGACAGGGTCATACAGTACACCCTGGTCTACCTCACGAATCAGGGCAACGTGCTGCTCATCAAGAAGGCCCCAGGACGCTCGCACGCGGGCCAGTGGATCGGCCTCGGAGGCAAGCTGGAGCGCTGCGAGGACCCGGTGGCATCGGCTGTTCGTGAGCTGCAGGAGGAGTCGGGGCTGACCGTCGCAGACCCGAAGCTCCGGGGGACGTTCATCTGGATCGACGACGTGCAGTGCGGGATCGTCTACATCGTCACGGGAACCAGGTGGGCCGGCACGCTGGCCGAGTCCGACGAGGGCGCGCTCCAGTGGCACCGCATCGCCGACCTGCCCTCGCTGGAGGGCCTGGCACGGCACCAGCGGCTCTTCCTGGACCGCATCCTCTGCGACAGTCCCAACTTCTACTCAGGCGTCGCGGTCTATCACGGGAACGAGATGGTCGAGTACCTAGACGGCGACAGGTCGTTGGAGCAGCGGAGCGTCTAGGCCATCGCGCCGTGGGCTAGGCGGTGCCCATCTCCTCGCGGAGGTCCTGGAGGGACTGGGCGGTGCTGCGGCGGTTGGGGTCGGAGCGGGAGGCGGCCCGCTGCTCCAGCGTGCGGATGTCCGGGACGGTGTGGCAACAGATGAGCGCGGGACCGTCCTGTTGGAAGACGTCTCCGATGGTGTTCTCGAAGGTCTCCAAGTCGTCGAAGTCGTAGGCGACGGGGTAGCCCGCCGCGAGGGCCATGTCCCGGAAGTTGACGACACCCGCGCCGGGGATGGGCTGGCCGCCCGTCATGGCGTACATGTCGTTCTGGATGACGAAGTGGTAGAAGTTCTTGGGCGCCTTGTTGGCCACGGTGACCAGGGAGCCCAGGTTCATCTCGAGGCTACCGTCGCCGTCGAAGAGGATGACGCGGAGGTCGGGGCGGGCGAGGGCGAGGCCCAGGGCAATGGAGGAGCCCTTGCCCATGGCGCCCATGGAGAAGTCCCGCCGCGGAGTGTCGGTGACCTTAACCCAGCTTCGCATGGCCATGAAGATGGGCATGACGACGCCGTTCTCCCGGTAGCGGTTCACCACTCGCATCATGTCAACCTGGTCCATGGCCATGGGGCGATCCTCCGTCAGCGGGTTGGAACGTCGCCAGTGTAGAGATGGGGGGCTTCCCGTGTCAATGCTGGGGCCCGCGGCTGCCCTCGGTTGTGTTTTCTGGAGGCTGCGTCCCCCATTCCCCCGCTTAGGTCCGCCCTACGACCCCGAGGTTTTTGTCCGCGCAGAAACGACGGCGGCTGTAGGAGCGCAAGGGTGCCGACAGGGGGGCGTCAGGCGGCGGGGGGCTCGATGGTGGCGAAGCCAGTGTAGGGCTGCAGCTCTTCAGGGATGGCCACGGAGCCGTCCTCCTGCTGGTAGGTCTCCAACAGGGCGACCATGGTGCGGGGCAGAGCCAGGCCGGAGCCGTTCAGGGTGTGGACAAACTCGGGGCGCGCACCGGGACCGGGGCGGTACCGGATGTTCGAGCGGCGGGCCTGGAAGTCGGTGCAGGTGGAGCAGGAGCTGACCTCCAGCCACTCACCGCACCCCGGCGCCCATACCTCGATGTCGTAGGTCATGGCGGAGGGGAAGCCCAGATCGCCGGCGCAGAGCTGCAGCACGCGGTAGGGCAGGCCCAGCCTCCGGCAGAGCGACTCGGCGCTGGCGACCAAGCGCTCCAGGGCCTCCTCGGAGTGCTCCGGCTCCACGAAAGAGTACATCTCCACCTTCTGGAACTGGCGCACGCGCTTGATGCCGCGGGTGTCCCGCCCGGCCGCGGCTTTCTCCCGGCGGAAGCAGGGCGTGCTGGCGACGTAGTTGATGGGCAGCGCACCCGGCGCAAGGATCTCGCTCCGGTGGAGGCTGGTCAGCGGGACCTCGGCGGTGGGGATGAGCCACAGGTCCTCCTCGGCGTCCCGGTAGAGGTTGTCGCCGAACTTGGGGAGGTTGCCGGAGCCGACGAGGACCTCCTCCCGGACGAGGGCGGGGGGTTGGACCTCGACGTAGCCGCTCTCCCGAGTGTGGATGTCCAGCATCCAGTTGACCAGGGCCCGCTCCAGGCGTGCGCCCGCGCCCATGAGGACGAAGAATCGGGAGCCGGACAGCCTGGCGCCGCGCTCCAGGTCAAGGATCCCCAGCCGCTCCCCCAGATCCCAGTGAGGCTGTGGCTCGAAGGAGGGCGTGGGCCGCTCTCCCCACTCTCGCACGATGGTGTTGGCGGACTCGTCCAGGCCGTCGGGGACCTGGGGCAGGGGCAGGTTGGGAAGGCCCAGCAGCAGCTCCTGAAGCTGGCCCTCCACCTGGGCCGCCTCCTCCTCCAGGCGAGCGGTGCGCTCTGCTACGGCGGCGATGTCGCGGCGCAGGTCAGCCAGGGCGTCCTCGCCGCCTTCCTGCCGGAGCGCGCCAAAGCGGCGGCTCAGCTCGTTGTGTTGGCCCCGAAGCGTGTCTCGCTCGGTGACAAGAACGCGACGGCGGGCGTCCATCTCCGCCGCCTGCAGGACCGCCTCGGCGTCCTCGCCGCGGCGCGCGAGGGCCTGCTGCACCATGTCCTGCTTTCTACGTATGAGGTCAAGGCTGAGCATCGGCGCACGTCACCCTTTCCGCTCTTCTGCCGAGCTTGCCACGCGGCTGCGGAGCTGGTCCTCCGTGATGCGGACCTGGAGCTCCCGGGGCAGCGCGGCCTTCACGCGTTCCATAAGTGTCTCCACCGGGAGGAGGCCGTCAGCCGTTATGGCCGCGACCTGCTGGTCCACGGCACGAAAGAGCTCCTCCTGGGACCAAGAGAGGTGCGGGAAGAGCAAGACCTCTCTGATGGAGGGCTGGCCGCTGAGCACCATCACCAGCCGGTCGATGCCAATGCCGAGGCCGCCCGTTGGGGGCATGCCGTACTCCAGGGCGGTGAGGAAGTCCTCGTCCAGGCGGTCGAACTCCTCGTCACCGTGTCGGCGGCGGAGCTCCTCCTGCTCCTGGAAGCGGCTGCGCTGCTCCAGGGGGTCGTTGAGCTCGGTAAAGGCGTTGGCGATCTCCATCCCGCCCATGAAGGCCTCGAAGCGCTCCACGTAGCTGGGGTCGTCCGGCTTCGTCTTCGCCAGGGGAGACATCTCGACAGGGTAGTCGACGAGGAAGGCGGGCTGTACCAGCGTGGGCTCCACCCTGTCGGACAGGAGCTTGTCGACTAGGCGGCCCCAACTCACCTCCTGGGTGACCGGGACGCCCATCTCCCGCATGCGACGGGCCAGGGCCGCGGCGTCCCGCAGCTCCGCGATGTCCACGCCGCTGTGCTCCAGCACCGCGCTGCGGAGGTCGATGCGGGGCCAGGGGGGCTTCAACTCTATCGTCTGGCCCTTCCAGGTGATCACGGTCGTGCCCAGGACCTCCTGGGCGACGGTGGAGACCATATCCTCCACCATTCGCATGACGTCGGTGTAGTCGGCGTAGGCCTCGTAGCTCTCCAGGAGCGTGTACTCGGGGTTGTGGTCGGCGTCCAAGCCTTCGTTGCGGAAGACGCGGCCTATCTCAAATACGCGCTCCAGGCCGCCGACGATGCACCGCTTGAGGTAGAGCTCGATGGCGATGCGCAGGTAGAGGGTGCGGTCCAAGGCGCTATGTCGCGTGACGAAGGGCTGGGCCATGGCGCCGGCAGGCACGGGCACCAGCATGGGGGTCTCCACCTCCACGAAGCCGCGACCGACGAGGAAGCGGCGGATGGCGTCGACGACGCCGCTGCGGAGGAGGAAACGCTCCCGGACCTCCTCATTGGACAGAAGGTCGGCTTCACGCTGGCGGAAGCGCTGCTCCACGTCTCGCAGGCCGTGCCACTTCTCCGGGGGCGGACGCAGGGCCTTGCTAAGAAGCATGACCCTGTGGGCCTCGACGGTGGCCTCGCCGGTGCGGGTGCGGAAGACGGGGCCCTCCACGCCCAGGATGTCGCCAAGGTCTAGATCCTTCAGCAGGCCATAGGCCTCGCCTAGGAGGTCCCTGCGGAGCTGGGCCTGAAGGCGGCCAGCGCCGTCGCGCAGGTCGAGGAAGGCTGTTCGACCCATGACGCGCTGGGCCATGATTCTTCCGGCTACGACCACGGGCTGGGAGCGGGCCCCCGGGCCGCCTTCGTCCTCCGCGGCCTGGAGCTCCCGTGCCGCGTCCACGGCCGTATGCGTCCGGGGAAAGCGTGGCGGATAGGGGTCTACGCCGGCGTCGCGAAGACGTAGGAGTTTCTGGCGTCGGACCTGAACCTGCTCCTCGCGGCGGTCAGCCAATGGGCTCTTCCTCAGCAGGGGCGGGCAACTCGAGAGTCGATAGCCCCAGACGGGCTACTCGATCTTCACGACGGTCAGCTTCAAGGGCCCCGTGGGCGTCTGGGCCTCGCCCTTCTGGCCCTTGCGCTTTCCCAGGACCGCGCTACCGACGGGGGACTCGTTGGAGATGCGGCCGTGGAGGGGGTCGGCCTCTGCGCTGCCGACGATGGTGTACTCGGCCTGGACCCCCTTCCCGTCCAAGACCGTGACCCGCGACCCTATCTCCACAGTCTCAGAAGGGGCGTCGTGGTCGGGAATGATGATTGCGTGCTGGAAGAGGGCCTCCAGGGTCTGGATACGCCGCTCGACGGCGTCCTGCTCCCGCTTGGCCTCGTCGTACTCTGCATTGTCGACGGAGCCGCCGACCTCGGCCGCCTTCTTGAGGCTCTCCGCCACGGCCCTGCGTCGCACGGTGCGCAGGTGCTCCAGCTCCTCGCGGAGCTTGGCTGCGCCCTCCGGCGTCAGGTAGGTCTCGCGGGTAACCATCTCGTACGCTGCTCCGAATAGAAAAAGCTGAGAGGAGGGGGCGTTCGTCATCTCTCAGCACCGCCGATTGTACGCTTGGAGGCGCGGTGTGTAAAGAGGCGGGCGGGCGGCAGTGCCGCTCTTGCCTGGGGAGGTGGTCCCCGGTGCCGGTTGGGCCCACCCGCCCGGTGCTTTTCTTCTGGGGGCTGCGGCGGCAGAGCCGCCCTAGCATGGGCTCCGCGCCCCCATCCGCCGCTATGCGCCGGCCTCTCCCGGAGGGGAACCTCGATTGACAGGGTCTCTTGCAAGGTGGGAACATGGGCCCCGGCTCAGCTTGCGCTCAGCCCATTCCCTCCAGCACACGAGGCCAGTTGACGTGGGGCGTGGCATCGTCTTGCATACACAGGACCAGGTTGCCTGGATCACGCTGGAGCGCCCCGCACAGGGCAACGCTCCCGACGCGGAGATGGCGGCGGCGCTGCGTGAGACTTGCGAAGCACTGGGCCAGGACATCGGGGTCCGCGTCATCGTCGTTGCAGGCACGGGCGAGCACTTCTGCTCGGCTCCGCAGCGCCCGCTCCCCCTGAGCTCCAACGGGGCCGGCGACGCGATGCAGCCCCCGCGGGTTGCGGCGACGGTGGCCGCGCTGGAGGCACCCGTCATCGCCGCGATCAACGGCCCGGCCATCGGCCAGGGGCTGGAGTTGGCCCTGGCCTGCGACCTTCGCATCGCCGCCGAGGGGGCACGGTTCGCCATGCCCCAGGTCCCGGCGGGCGTGCTGCCGTGGGACGGCGGGACGCAGCGGCTTCCTCGCATCGTCGGCAGGGCGCGGGCCATGGAGCTGCTCATGACGGGCCGGGAGGTCGATGCCCAGGAGGCCCTCGACATGGGCCTAGTCAACGAGGTTGTTCCCCAAGCGGACCTCAACGCCCGCGTCCAGGCCGTTGCAGAGAGCATCGCCGCCGCGGCGCCCGTCGCGCTCCGCTACACCAAGGAGGCTGTCCTACGAGGCGTCGACATGGACCTGGAAGCGGGCCTGCGACTCGAGGCGGACCTGAACATCCTCCTGCAGAGTACGGCAGACCGTGCCGAGGGCGTCCGGTCCTTCCTGGAGCGGCGTGCACCCCGCTTTCGAGGGCAGTAGCGATGAAGCCCGCCCCCAGACCCCAACGCTTCCGAGGCCTGCGATACACCGCGGTCCTCTGGGGCGGCGGAGGTCTCCTACTGAACATGACGGTGGGGTTGCTCCTCTTTCGCGACTCCGTTTGGGCCCTCGTCTTCGCAGGGTTCGGCCTCCTCCTGGGGATGGCTATGGCCGTGGTGGAGTCGCGCCTCCAGTCTCGGTCCGCCTCAAACGCAACCCAATCGGACGGAGAGCGGCATGGCCAGGAGCTTTGAGGCGCTGCTCTTCCACAAGGAGGAGGGCGTAGCGCACATCACACTGGACCGCCCCCACGTCCTCAACGCGTACAACACGCAGATGCGCGACGACCTGTGGCAGGCCCTGGAGGCCGTGCGGGACGACCCTGAGGTGGCGGCGGTGGTGCTGGCCGGAGCGGGTGAGCGGGCCTTCTGCGCGGGCGCCGACCTCACGGAGTTCGGGGCTGCGGCCTCGCAGGCGAACGCCCGGCAGGTGCGCTTCGAGCGGGACGTTTGGGGGCTGTTGCTGTCGCTGCGTGTGCCGGTCGTGGCTGCGCTCCACGGCTACGTGCTGGGCGCGGGCCTGGAGATGGCGCTGCTGTGCGACCTTCGCATCGCAAGCGACGACGCCGAGTTCGGCCTTCCCGAGACGGCGCTGGGGATGGCCCCCGCCGCGGGTGGAAGCCAGACCCTCCCCCGCATCGTCGGGGTCCCCGCGGCCCTGGACCTGCTGCTCAGCGCGCGCCGCATCGGCGCTGCGGAGGCGCTCCGGCTGGGGGTCGTCCATCGCGTCGTGTCCCGCGAGCGGCTTCGTGCCGAGGCGACGGCGCTGGCAGCGCGCCTGGCAGCCACCCCTCGTCACGTGATGGCGGCGCTCAAGGAGGCGGTGCATCGGGGCGCCGACCTTCCCGTGGACCAAGCGCTAGCCCTGGAGGAGCGCCTGGCCCACCTGACCCTGGCAGGAGTTGGCAGATAGATGAACATCAGCGAGTTCCTCACGATTACCGCGGCCATCGTGCCGGAACGGGAGGCGCTAACCTTCGAGGGGCGACGGACGACCTACGAGTCGCTGCAGGAGCGGGCGGACCGCCTGGCGAGCGCTCTGGCGGGGCTTGGCGTGGGCCCGGGAGACCGAGTGGCCACGCTCCAGGTGAACTGTCCCGAGCTGGTGGAGACAGTCTTCGCCACGGCAAAGCGGGACGCGGTCTACGTCCCCCTCAACTTCCGCGCGAAGGCGGACGAGCTGGCGGCCATGCTCAACGACGCTGAGCCCACGGTGCTCCTGGTGGGGCAGCGGTACGTCGACCTGGTCGAGTCCACCCTGCCATCGGTGGAGGGCCTGCAGCACGTGGTGGCCCTGGAGTCGCCCCACGGCGACTGGCCCTACTACGACGACCTGCTGGCCGGGACCGCCCCCGGCGAGCACACGCCCATGGCCGACGAGGAGGAGCTGGCGGTGCTGATGTTCACGGCGGGCACGACGGGGGCGCCGAAAGCGGTGATGCTCAGCCACAACAGCTTCTCCTCCTACACGCTGGCCAACGTGGAGCCCGCGGACCCGGAGATGGAGGAGAAGAACATTCTCACGGTGCCGATGTACCACATCGCCGGGCTCCAGGCTGTGATGGCCGCAGTCTACGGCGGGCGCACCCTGGTCGTGCAGCGCCAGTTCGAGCCCCAGGCGTGGATGGGCCTGGTCGAGGAGGAGCGGGTGCAGCGGGCCATGATGGTGCCCACAATGATCAAGCAGCTCATGGACCATCCCGACTTCGCCCGCTTCGACCGCTCCAGCCTCCAGGTGATCACCTACGGCGCCGCCCCCATGCCGCTGCAGGTGATCCGCCGAGCGCTGCAGGAGTTCCCCGGCTGCCGCTTCATCAACGCCTTCGGCCAGACGGAGACGGCCTCGACGATTACGATGCTTGCCCCGGAGGACCACGACATTCCGGCCGACCTTCCCCCGGAGGAGCGGGAGCGCCGCCTGGCACGCCTCGCGTCCATCGGGAGGCCGCTGCCCGACGTGGAGGTGCGCATCGTGGACGAAGTGGGCGCGGACGTGCCGATGGGAGGGGTGGGGGAGATCGTGGCCCGCGGCTCGCGGCTAATGAAGGGCTACTGGCGCAGTGAGGCGGTCACCCAGGAGGTGATGCGGGGCGGCTGGCTCTACACCGGCGACCTGGGCTACTGGGACGAGGAGGGCTACATCTACCTGGCAGGCCGCGCAAAGGACACGATCAAGCGCGGTGGGGAGATGGTGTCGCCGTTGGAGGTGGAGGGGGTCCTGCGCACGCACCCCGCGGTGGAGGACGCGGCGGTCATCGGCGTGCCGGACGTAGAGTGGGGGGAGCAGGTGCGGGCGGTGGTGACCCTGCGACCGAACGAGCCCCGCCCCAGCGCGTCGGAGCTGGTTGAGCACTGCCGGAGCCGCCTGGCGAGCTTCAAGAAGCCGGAGTCCGTGGTCTTCGTCGACGAGCTGCCGCGCAACGCTCTGGGCAAGGTGCTCAAGCGAGTGCTGCGGGAGGAGTACGGCGGGGAGGGCTAGGGGCTAGATTCTCCCAATCGTATCCCAGTTGGCGGCCTACGGGCTGTGAACCTCCGCATGAACTCCAGGTTCGCCTTCAGAGTATCTCCCGCCACCACAACAAGTCCCAGCTTCTTCAAGGCATTGATGTCCCGCGTCAGAGTCTTGGTTGTGACACCCCTGTAGAGGGCGGAAAGGGGGTGTCCTCCGGCCCGCAACGCTCCAAGGGAAATAGGCTCGCGTCCCAGTCCAAGAAGAAACATGAACTGTCTTTTTCCAACGGGCGTACCCAGCTTGTTCTCTCCAGAGAGAGCTTCCCGAGCATAGTCTCTGAACGAAATGAGCCGGACTTCCCGCAGGACTTCTGCATGTACCTCCTCCAGCTCTTCAACCAACCCTCGGAGCGCAAAGAGGACGAAGGGTGTGAGGTCCGGGTCAGTTTGGAACCTGACCCTGTCCAGCTCCTCGAAGTACTGTGGCCGATTTCGATAGTAGAAATTGGCCAGGGAATAAAAGCCTCGTGCATTGATCCCTGCCAGGTACAACAGGTAGCTCTCCACGGCGCGGGAGGTACGGCCATTCCCATCGCCGAACGGGTGGATGCTGATGACGTAGAAGTGGGCGGCGACCGCACGAACTATCGGGTCCCATGCGGCTGGCGCTCCCGTGGCGAACCACCGCATGAACTCCGCCATGAGCCGGGCGACCTCTTCGCCATCCTCTGGAGGCACGTAGCTGCCAGCCACCACCCGATGGGTCCTGTACCGGCCAGGTACGTTGTAGAGGTAATCAATATTGTGGGTGACAATGGAATGGATGGCCTGCACAAGCGCTTCACTCAGCGGCGCTCCCTGGGCGTTCTCCAACGTTTCGGCCACAGCGTGCATGAGGGCCGCGGCGTTCTTCACCTCCTGCTCTTCCCGCTCACGGCTGCCGGCCAGGACCCGCGTTCCTGCGGGCGCATCCAGGACCTCACCGACCTCCTCCTCGGACAGCTCGACCCCCTCAATGCCGGTGGTCCCCCGGACCGCTCTCACGATGTTCAGACGGTCCAGTCGCTCCTGTAGGTGAGGAGGAATGGGGATGCCGTGGATTACGGAGGCAAGCGCTCGAGCCTTGGCTACGAGGCCGACAAGCTCAGGGTCTCCCGTCCGAACGTGCATGTCGAAATGGACATTCCACCTGGGCACTCTGTGGACTCCTTTTCAGTGGACAGTGTCCCGGACAGTGTCCACTTGTATATTCTATCTGGAGTATATTTGCAAATAGCGGACATGGGAATGGACAGTGTCCCGTACAATGTCCGCTCTTGGGGTCGGAGTGGGCTAGGTGACGACGTGGGTGGGAGCGCCGCTGAGCCAGGCCTCGATGTTCTCTGCGACCATCTCCAGGCCCCGCAGGCCGGCCTCCGGCGTCATGGCCGCGTTGTGGGGCGACAGCACGACGTTGTCGAGCGCGGCCAGGGGGTGTCCCAGGGGAAGAGGCTCCTCGCTGTAGGCGTCCAGCCCTGCGCCGGCCAACCGGCCCTCCCGCAGGGCCTCGGCAAGGGCCTCCTCATCCACGATGGCGCCCCGGGCCGTGTTCACCAGCAGCGCCGTCGGCTTCATCAGGGACAACTCGCGGCGGCCTAGGAGCCCGCGGCTGCGCTCGGAGATGGGGAGGTGGAGCGAGACGACGTCGGCGGAGCGCAGCAGCTCCTCGAGGGGTACGAAGGGCGCTCCGAACTCCTCTGCGCGATCGGTGGAGGGGCGGAAGGTCCAGGCCAGCACCTCCATCCCCAGGGACCGCCCAAGCTCGGCCATACGCTTCCCGATGGGACCGGCGCCAACGACGCCCAATGTCTTGCCCGCAAGCTGCACCACGGGGCTGCGGGCCCAGCTCCCCTCCCGCACGGCGCGGTCGTTCTGCGGCAGCGCCCGGGCGACGGCGAGGGCCAGGCCTAGGGCATGCTCCGCCACGGCCAGCGTGGAGTGGCCCGGCGTGTTGGTGACGACCACGCCGCGGTCCCCACAGGCCGCTAGGTCCACGTTGTCGACGCCCACACCGAGGACTGCGACATACCGCAACTCCGGGCAGGCGGCCACGACGTCGGCGCTGAAGGGCGACGAGGAGCGGATGTTGACGGCCACGTGCGCTCCCTGGAGCCGCTCGGCGAGGGTGGCCGGGTCCGAGGCGATGGAGTCGTAGAGGGTCACGTCGCCCAGCGCCCGTAATCGGGCCTCGACGGGAGTGCCCGCCAAGGCAGGCGGCGCGTCGTCCGGGACGACGATGCGAAGCGGGGGCGTCATCGGGCGACCGCGGGCTCAAGCCGCGCACCGGCCTCGTCCCGGCGAAGCTTTGCCAGGCGCTCCTCGGCGCGACGGCAGTAGTCGGCGGAGACGTCGTAGCCAACGAAGCGCCGTCCCGCCCGCGCTGCGGCGACCGCGGTGGCGCCGACGCCCATGAAGGGGTCCAGCACGACCTCTCCCTCGTAGGTGTAGAGTTGGATGCAGCGGTAGGGCAGTTCCACGGGGAAGGGCGCCGGGTGGCCGATCCTTCGCGCCGACTCGGCGGGGAAGGTCCAGACGCTCTTCGTGTACTCCAGGAACTCGACATCCGTGATGGTGGGCTCCCGTCCGGGCAGCTTGGGGCGGCGGTAGGTCTCCTTGCAGAAGACCAGGATGTACTCGTGGGTGTCCCGCAGGGTGGGGTTGGAGGCGGAGCGCCAGCTGCCCCATGCGGTGGAGGCGGCGGCGGAGGCGCCCTTGTCCCAGATGACTTCGCCTCGCATGAGAAAACCCACGTCGGCTGCGTCTTGTGCCACGTACAGGTGCAGGGGAACGTAGGGCCTCCGGCCCAGGTTGGCGACGTTGATGCACAGACGGCCGCCAGGCACCAGGACCCGGTAGGTCTCCGCCATCACCCGTTGGAGCAGGCCCCGGTAGTCCGCGAGGGAGAGGTCTTGGTCGTACTCCTTGCCGACGTTGTAGGGGGGCGAGGTGACGGCGAGGTGGACGGAGCAGTCCGGCAACTCCTCCATACGCTCGCTGGTGTGAGGGAAGATGCGGTCAGCGACGTCGGGTGGCAGGGGAGTCTCGCAGTACTCCACGTTCTTCTCGGACTGCGCGTCCGGGTAGAGTCGCCTGCGGTAGAAGGCGGAGGAGTCGTGGCTTATGCGCCCCGACGAGCCGAAGGCGCTGGTGTGCGTGCCCCTACCGCTTCGGCGCTGTGCCCGGCGTTCCGCCATAAGCGACCCGCTCCCCACTAGGCTGGGGGAATTATAGCAGGGTTGGGCCCGCCCACTCGCCCTTGATATTGCTGGGGGCGCGGCCCCCAGACCCCACGGCAGTGCTCTGTCCCCTCTGGGTGCTGGCGCTCTCGGAACGACGAAGGGGAACGCCCTCACCCCTGCCCTCTCCCAGAGGGGGAGAGCCGTTGCATCCCGGCTACCACCAGAGGCGGTTGTCGGGGTCGCCGTGGACGCGGAGAAGCGGCTCGGCGCCGAGAAGCGTGGGAGTATAGCGCCAGCCGGTGTCGGCGAGCAGGGCGACCACGTTGCCCCGGTCCATGCGACGGGCCACGCGGAGGGCGGCGTGGAGCACGGCCCCGGAGGAGACTCCGGCGAAGAGCCCTTCTCGCTCCAGCAGGGTCCGCATGGCGCTGAAGCTCTGGGCGCTGTCGACCAGGAAACGGCTGTCCAGGAGGGCCTCGTCCAGCAGGGGCGGCGTGTAGCCCTCCTCCAGGCTGCGAATGCCCTGGATCTGGTCGCCCAGCTGCGGCGTGACGCCAATGATCCGGCGTCGGGGGTTGTCCTCCTTGAGTCGCCGACCGACGCCGGTTATCGTGCCTCCCGTGCCGATGCCGGCGACGAAGGCGTCGACGTCGGGCAGAGCGTCCAGGACCTCCTGGCCCGTCGTCTCGTAGTGGGCGCGAACGTTGGCCTGGGCCTGGAACTGGCGGGTGGCGTAGCAGCCGGGCTCTTCGGCCAAGCGCAGGGCCCTTTCGATGGGCCCGCGCATCCCCGCCTCGAACGGGGCGGGGACCACCCGGGCGCCCAAAAGGCCGAGCATCTCCGTCACGCCCGGCGCGACCATGGGCGGCGCAACGACCACCAGGCCGTACCCCTTCTGCTTGGCCACCAGTGCCAGGGAGAGGGCCATGTTGCCGGTGCTGGCCTCGACCAGAGTCATCCCCGGCTGCAGGTCGCCCCGGGCCTCCGCCTCCTCAACGATGGCACGGGCAACGCGGTCCTTGATGCTCCCCGTGGGGTTTAGGCCCTCCAGCTTGGCGTAGAGTCGCACCCCAGGCTTGGGGCTGAGGTGTGTGAGCTCCACCAGGGGCGTGTTGCCGATGGTGTCGAGGATGCTTGAAGAGGTCATGTACGCTCCCGCGTGAAGGTGTGTGCCCTCACCCCGCCCTCTCCAGAGAGACCTTTGCGCAATGGCGGGCTTTGGAAAGCCCACCCACCCGCCCGATGTTTTTCTTCTGGGGGCTGCGCTCCCAGACCCCCTCTGCCAGCGCTCTCTCACCCCAGTTGTCTCCCGGAGGAGAGAGAGTTACGCAAGGGTCCCCAGAGAGGGGACGTGTACTGTCTCCACGCGGGATTGTAGTTACCCGTCGGCTGGCAGTAAACCGCCAGCAACAACGCAGTGCGAAGCGGATGGCCGAGGCTCCTCCAGAGGCTGATACAATGAGGGGGTCACCCGTCTCCCGGCGGTCATGGGGGTCCCATGCACCTGACGCACCTGACGTTGCGGAACTTTCGCAACTACCGTTCGCTCGACCTGGAGCTGGCGCCGGGCCTGACAGTCCTGGCGGGCGACAACGCCCAGGGAAAGAGCAACCTGCTGGAGGCGATCTACCTCCTGGCCCTGACCAAATCCCACCGGGCCGAGAACGACCGGGAGACGGTGCGCATCGAGAGCCTGGAGGACGAGCCGTACACGCGGGTGGCGGGCACCGCTCGGCTTCGGGACGGAAGCGATCTGCGGGTGCAGGTCGACATGGGGCTTCCCCAGCCGGGCGCGGCGCCGGGTGCTGGGCCCGGAGGCGGGACGCTTAGCAAGCGGCTGCGGGTCAACAGGGCGCCCAAGCCGGCTGCGGAGGTGGTGGGCATGCTCAGCGCGGTCCTCTTCTCCGCGGAGGACATCGGCCTGGTGTACGGCCCTCCGGCAGGAAGACGCCGCTTCCTGGACGTCCTCCTATCGCAGATGAGCCGCGACTATCTCCGGACGCTCCAGGGCTACCAGAAGGTGCTGGCGCAACGGAACCACCTGCTCCGGCGCATTGCGGACGGCCACGCCCACCCGGACGAGCTCCCCTTCTGGGACGAGGAACTCTGCGTCCGCGGCGGGCAGGTGGTCCAGGAGCGGGACTGGGCAGTCAAGGCCCTGGGCCCCCTGGCCGCCGAAATCCACGCTGTCGTGGCCTCCCCGGAGCCCTCGCTGTCGGTGGTCTACGAGACGCGCGTGGCGCCCGGGGAGTCGACGGAGGAGACTGCCCAGCGGCTTCGAGACCGGCTGGAGCAGGGACGCCGCCGGGAAATCCTTCTAAAGCAGACACTGGTAGGCCCGCATCGAGACGACGTCCATCTGCTGCTGGACGGGCGGGACGCGGACCTCTACGGCTCCCGCGGCCAGTCTCGCACGGTGGCGCTGGCTCTTCGCCTGGCGGAGGCGCGACTGCTCGCCACGCGGCGGGGCGAAGAGCCGCTCCTCCTCCTGGACGACGCGCTGGCGGAGCTGGACGCGGCCCGGAAGGAGCGACTCCTGGAGATGGCGTGCGCCTTCGAGCAGGCTCTGCTGACCACCATCGGCGGCACAGAGCACCCTACTTTGGCCTCCAGGGCCCGGGCGTGGCTGTGGGTGCGGGAGGGAACGGTCTCGCCGGCGACCGTGGACGGGTGATTCCAGCCAGGGCCGCGTGCAGCGTCGGTACGGGGGCCGGTGCTATAATCGCAGTGCTAGTCAGTTGGAGGGCATCGTGCCGAAGCTGTACACGAAATACGGGGACCGCGGCGAGACGGGCCTGCTCTACGGAGGCCGGGTCCCCAAGACCGACTTGCGGGTGGAGGCGTACGGGACGGTGGACGAGGCGGTGGCGGCGCTGGGGCTGGCCCGCGCCCTCGCGACGACTCCCAGAGTGAAGCAGATCACCCTGGAGGTGCAGCGAGCGCTCTTCACCGTCGCAGCGGAGCTGGCGACCTCCCCCTCACACTACGAGACGTTCAAGACGCACTTCCGTCCCACCACGCCGGAGATGACGGCAGAGATCGAGCAGACCATCGACGCGCTGGCGGAGGAGGTGCAGCTGCCGCGCTCCTTCGTCATTCCCGGGGCGTCGGCGGCGTCCGCAGCCCTGGACATGGCCCGCTCGACTCTGCGGCGGGCCGAGCGCCGCGTGGCAGGCATGAAGGAGGAGGGGCTGCTCGCGAACGAGGAGGACCTGCGCTACCTGAACCGGGTCGCAGACCTGCTCTTTCTCCTCGCCCGTTACGAGGACAGGGCCCTTCCGCCCGAGCTGCTGACCGGGCAGGGACGCTAGCCTCCATGCGGTCCTTCAGCGCCATGGCCCACCGAGCCCGGATGCTCTCTCAGGCCCGCGTCGCCCTCCTAGCCGCTCTGCTTGCAGCCGTGGCGGCCCTGGCCTGCGGCGGGGAGGAGCAGGCGCGGGCGGAGTGTCCGGCCGTGGGAGCGTCCTCGTACACGCCCGTGGCGTTCGCGACCAAGGACAACGTGACCCTCTGCGGACGCCTGTACGGGGCAGGTCAGCCGTCGGTGGTGCTGGCCCACATGCAGCCGACGGACCAGGAGAGCTGGGCGGACTTCGCCGAGACGGCGGCGCAGCAGGGCTACACGGCCCTGACCTTCAACTTCCGGGGCTATGCTCCCTCGGGCGGCGAGCGGGAGATCTCCAAGCTGGACGTGGACGTGGAGGCGGCGGTGGACTTCCTGCTGCGCAGGGGCGCCAAGGGGATCTTCCTGATAGGGGCCAGCATGGGGGGTACGGCGTCCGTAAAGTATGCGTCCCGAGAGGGGGTTCTGGGCGTGGTGGCCCTGTCCGCGCCCACGGAATTCCAGGGCCTGGAAGGCCTAGAGGACGCGGGGGAAGTGACGGGGCCGAAGCTCTTCATCGCAGCCGAGGGCGACCGGAGCGCCCAGCAGGCCGCGGCGGCCTACTACGAAGCCACGCCGGAGCCTCGCATCCTGGAGATATACACGGGCAGCGACCACGGCACGAACCTCCTGGAAGGCACGCACGCCGCGCAGGTCAGGGGGCGGCTGTTGGAGTTCCTGGAGATCTACTCCCCATGAGACCAGTCCAGGTAGCTGTGGTGGACTACGGGGCCGGCAATCTGCGGAGCGTCGCCAAGGCCCTGGAGTACCTGGGGGCAGAGCCGGTGGTGACCAGCGACCCCGACGCCCTGTCGAAGGCGCAGGCCATCATTCTTCCTGGACAGGGTGCGTGCGATTCGGCGATGAGGGCGCTCGAAGACCTAGGGCTGGTCGACCCGGTGCGGCAGGCGATACGAGGGGGCGTGCCGTTCTTCGGCGTCTGCCTGGGCCTCCAGCTGCTGTTCGACGTGTCGGAGGAGGGGGACGTGGAGTGCCTCGGCATCCTTCCCGGCAGGGTCCGCCTCCTGGACGACGGGTTGAAAGTGCCGCACATGGGGTGGAGCAGCGTCTCCTTCCAGACGGACCACCCGGTGTTCGAGGGGGTGCCGCAGGAGAGCTACTTCTACTTCGTGCACAGCTACTACCCGGAGCCTGACGACGCAGGCATGGCCGCGGCCACGGCGTCCTACGGCCGAACGTTCTGCTGCGCCGTGGCCCAGGGCACGATGATGGCCACGCAGTTCCACCCGGAGAAGAGCGGGCGGTGGGGGCTCCGGCTCTACGAGAACTTCCTCCGCTTCGTCCGGCAGCGGGCCTCCTGATCCGGGCCATGGAAGTCATCCCCGCCATCGACCTGAAGGGTGGCCGCTGCGTGCGGCTCTACCAGGGCGACTACAACCGGGAGCAGGTCTTCTCAGACGACCCCGTTGCAGTGGCGCTGGAGTGGCAGCGACGGGGCGCCCGACGGCTGCACATCGTGGACCTGGAGGGCGCGCGCGACGGACGCCCGGTGAACCTGGGCGCCGTAGAGGCCATCGCCGCGCAGGCCTCAGTCCCGCTCCAGGTGGGCGGGGGCATCCGCGACCGGGCCACGGCCCAACACCTGCTGGCTGCAGGGGCGCAGCGGGTGGTCCTGGGCACCGCAGCGGTGGAGACGCCGACACTGGTGGAGGCGGTTATGGACGGCTACGGCGCCGACGCGGTGGTCGTCTCCATCGACGCACGGGACGGCCTGGTGGCCCTCCGGGGGTGGCGGACAGCGTCCCAGGTGACCGCCCGCGATCTCCTCTCGTCGATGGTCGAGCGGGGCGTACGGCGCTTC
This sequence comes from Dehalococcoidia bacterium, assembly GCA_965249315.1. Lineage (GTDB taxonomy): Bacteria > Chloroflexota > Dehalococcoidia > Lucifugimonadales > UBA1127 > CBDBGD01. Next base: position 1,273,417 of record OZ252225.1, read on the forward strand.
GTCTACACGGACATCTCCAGGGACGGCACGATGACGGCGCCCAATTTCGACGCGTTGGAAGAGATTGTGGCCGCCACGCAGGGTGCGGTCCTCGCTGCGGGAGGCATCGCCTCCGTGGAGCACTTGGTCCGCCTGGCGCAGACAGGGGTGGAGGGGGCAATCGTCGGGCAGGCGCTGTACGTGGGGGCGTTCTCCCTGGCGGAAGCGCTGGACCGGGTGGGCCGCGGCGCGGCGTCCTGAACCGACTCCTCCCCCGGCCTCGGTGCGGTATACTGAGGGCCACGTCCAACGAGGCGATCACGCGGAGGAGACCAATCGTGCCAACAAAAGCCAAGGCGAAGAGCGCAGAGGAAGAGGTCAGCAACCCCATCGAGCATGTGGACCCCCTGCGGCTCATCGCCCTTCTACCGTTGCGCCCCCATAACGTGGTGGCGATCATTCAAGCAGGCGCAGGGCACCTTGCGATCCCGCTGGCCAAGTACCTCTACTCCGGGAAGGTCTACGCCGTGACGGACGGCACTGAGACGGGCAGGGCGCTCAAGGAGAAGCTCACCAAGATCCGGCTGACCAACGTGGTCATCCTGCAGGAGTCCGGGCAGAGCAAAGTCCCCAAGGAGGGGCTGGACGGCATCCTCCTTCCCCTTACGCTCAACGGTGCTGCCAACAAGAAGACCTACCTGCGCAAGACGGCGGACCTACTCAAGCCCGGGGCCTGGGCGGCCGTGTTGGAGTGGTACAAGAAGGAGACGCCGGAAGGGCCGCCCGTGAGGCGGCGTCTCGATGCGGCGACGGTCATGGAGCTGGCCAAGGAGACCGGCTATCGCTTCAGCGAGCGGCGGGACTTGGACGACCAGCGTTACATGGTGGTGCTGCGGAAGTAGCGTGTCTATGCTCACCAAGCGCATCGTTCCCTGCCTGGACGTCCGAGGAGGGCGAGTGGTCAAGGGCGTGCGGTTCCTGGATCACCGCGACGCCGGCGACCCCGTGGATATGGCCATTCGCTACGACCGCGAGGGCGCGGACGAGCTGGTCTTCTACGACATCACCGCCTCCGCCGAGGAGCGGGGCATCATGCGGGAGGTGGTGGCCCGAGTGGCGGAGCAGGTCTTCATCCCCCTTTCCGTCGGGGGCGGTCTCCGGTCGGTGGAGGACATGCAGGCGATGCTCAAGACCGGGGCCGACAAGGTCTCCATCAACACGGCCGCAGTCGAGAACCCCGAGCTCATCCGGGAGGGGGCTGACCGCTTCGGCAGCCAGTGTATCGTCCTGGGGCTGGACGCCATGCGAGCGTCCGACAGCCCACCACGGTGGGAGGTCCGAGTGCGGACGGGCCGCGGCGGCGGGAAGCCCACGGGCCTGGACGCGATCGAGTGGGCTGCACGGGCCATCGAGTTGGGTGCGGGAGAGATCGTGGTGAACAGCATGGACGCGGACGGCACCCGGCAAGGGTACGACCTGGACCTGCTGCGAGCCCTGGCCGACGTGGCAACGGTCCCCGTCGTCGCCAGCGGAGGCGCGGGGAGCCCGGAGCACATGTATCAGGCTCTTGCCGATGGCAGGGCCGACGCCGCCCTCGCCGCCAGCATCTTCCACTACGGGAGCCATCCCATCCCGGAAGTGAAGGCCTACCTGGCAGCCCGGGGCATTCCCGTGCGGCCCTACGACGACGGGGTCGGCGGCTGAGGTGCAGGCTGTGCCGCTGAAGGCCGTCGTCTTCGACGCGTACGAGACGCTCGCGCTGAACAAGCCGTCCTTCTGGCATGACTCCTTCCGGCAGCTGTGCCGGGAGCAGGACCTCTCGGTCGACCCGCTGGCCCTCTGGGGCCGGTGGCTGCCCTTGGAGCGGACCTTCCGTCGCGTTCGCCTGGACCGGGACACCATGCAGCAGCGAGAACCATTCCAGAGCTACACGGAGGCGTGGACGGACTGCTTTCGCCACGTCTTCGAGGAGATGGGCCTCGCGGGAGACCCCGAGGCGGCTACCAAGGTCTGCATCCAGGGCCTTGGCCGCAGGCCTCTCTTCTCGGATACGGTCCCGACGCTGGAGGGCCTGGCGGGCCAGGTGAAGCTCGCAGTGCTGTCGAACGCCGACTGCTCCTACCTCTACCCACTTCTGGACCACCACGGAGTGGGCGACCGCTTCGACGCAGTGCGGTGCTCGGAGGAGACGCGGTCCTACAAGCCGCATCCGGGCATCTTCGAGCAGACGCTGCAGGCGCTCGGGGTGGCCCCGGAGGAGGCGGTCCAGGTAGGGGACACCTTGCAGGAGGACGTGCTGGGTGCGAAGCTGGTGGGGATGCGGACCGTCTGGGTCAGCCGCTCCGGCGGGGCGCCCGACCCGGCAGGGCCGGCACCCGACTACCAGGTGCGGGACCTCCGAGAGCTGATACGGATCGTCAGCGGACTTATCGACGGATAGGAGGCGCGCTCCATCGAGCGTCCTCACTCACGCCAGTGTTTCGGTGGGAGGTGAACATGGCCTTGGAGTTGCAGCTGGACAAGGACGGCCTGGTGCCCGCCATCGCCCAGGACGCGGAGACAGGCCAGGTGCTCATGCTGGGGTACGTCTCGCCGGGCTCCCTGCGCCGTACCATCGAGGGGGGGAGCGCCGAGTTCTACAGCCGCAGCCGGGAGGACCTCTGGCACAAGGGCGAGGTGTCCGGCAACTTCCTCCACGTCCAGTCCATCACCACCGACTGCGACGGTGACACGCTGCTGCTGGCCGTCAAACCCGACGGCCCGGCCTGCCACACGGGCAACACGTCCTGCTTCTTCACCACCATGGAGGAGCTTCCGGACAGCTTCCGCCGCCAGGACCGGGGGTCGGGAATCCTGGAAGACCTCTTCGCCGTGGTGCGAGAGCGGCAGAAGGAGATGCCGGAGGGCAGCTACACGGCCACCCTGCTGGAGGCGGGCACCGCGCGTGTGGCGCAGAAGGTGGTGGAGGAGGCGGGCGAGACCGCCATCGCCGCCGCCCAGGGCCAGAACGAGCAGCTAGCCGGCGAGGTGGCCGACCTCTTCTACCACACGCTGGTCCTCCTGGCCGCATCAGGCCTGACGCCAGAGAGGGTCTGGGCGGAGCTGCGAAGGCGCCGACAGGGCGAATAGGGTCGCTCCTCCGATGCACACACGTGTTGAGGTAGCCGCCCCAGCCACGACGGCCAACCTGGGCCCTGGCTTCGACTGCCTGGCCATGGCGCTTGACCTGTGGAACACGGTCACGCTGGAGGTGGGCCAGCGCGGCGTGGAGGTCCGAGGCGAGGGCGAAGGGGTCCTCAGCCTCGGCGCGGACAACCTGGTCCATCGAGCGGCGGAGGCCCTCTTCCACGAGGCGGGGGTCTCGCCGCCGGACTTCGCTCTGACCTGCCACAACGCAATCCCCCTGGAGCGAGGGCTGGGCAGCAGCGCGGCCGCGGTGGTTGGGGGCCTGCTGGCCGCGAATGCGCTGTGCGAGGATCCCCTGTCGCCCCAGGAGCTGCTGCGCTTGGCTGTCCGGTTGGAAGGACACCCGGACAACGCCGCGGCGGCCCTCTTCGGGGGGTGTCAGATCGTAGCGCAGGACGGCGATGATCTGCTGTGCGCTTCGGCTGCGCTGCCGTCGGGCCTACGAGCGGTCCTGTTCATCCCGGACGAGGCCATGAACACGGCTCAGGCCCGTGCCGTCCTTCCGCCCATCGTCTCCCGGCAGGACGCGGCCTTCAACGCGGCTCGCACGGCCCTGCTGGTGAACGCGCTGGCCACGGGCCGCCTGGAGCACCTTCGTACTGCGACGCAGGACCGGCTGCACCAGCCGCAGCGGGAGGTCCTGTTCCCTGCCATGCGGCTGATCTTCTCGGCGGCGCTGAACGCAGGGGCCCACGGCGTCTTCCTCTCAGGCGCCGGGTCCACGGTGCTGGCGTTGGCCAGCGCACGCGAGATGACCATCGGCTACGAGATGGCGGACGTGGCCGAGAAGGCGGGAGTGCGGGGCGACATTCGAGTGGTGGACCTAGGCCCCCGAGGTGCGCACGTGGTGCGGGTGGAGTGAGGGGCCTCGCCGTCTAGCGCCGCAGAACGGGAAGCAGGGGCGGGAACATCTCTTCGGACGAGCGATTGGCATGGTCCCGGTCCACGATGCCCTGCTTGTAGCGCAGCCAAGCGTCCTGCGTGCGGGCCCCCAGCTCCTCCTCGTCCACACCCACCACGCGACCGCCTTCCACCACGACGTTGCCGTCCACCAGCACGGTGTCACAGTTGTGGCGGTTGCAGAAGTGGATCAGGGATCGCAGGGGGTCGTCGATGGGGCCCGCGGTCAGGGGCGGAAGGTTGAAGATGCTGATGTCAGCCACGCATCCGGGAGCCAAGCGTCCCAGGTCGTCCCGGCCCAGGGCCCTGGCGCCGCCGACAGTCGCGGCGTTGTAGAAGTCCCGCATCAGGCCCGCCAGCCGGTCGCGCTCCACCACCTTGTTGACCATTGAGCCGACGCGCATCTCCTCCAGCAGGTCCGGCGGGAAGGTGTCGCAGCCCAGGCCCATGTTCACGCCTGCGGCCACGTAGCGGCTGAAGGACTCCAGGGTCACTCCGCCCCGAGCGTACACAACGGGGCAGTGGCAGACACTGGTCCCGCTGCCGGCGAGAAGCTCCAAGTCCCGTCCCGGCGGGTCTCCCGTTCGGCTGTGGCCAGCGACGTAGAGGGCGTGGACGAGGGTCACCTGGGGCCCCAGGAAGCCGATGCCGTCCAGCCACTCCGCCATGGACACGCCGGTCCGCGCTCGCGAGTCCTCAAACTCGTCCACGTGCTGGGAGAAGTGGGAGCGGACGTGAACGTCACCCAGGAGCTTGGACTGGCGCATGGTCTCCTTGAGGAGGTCATCGGAGCACTTCTCGGACCGATAGGGGAAGAGGAAGCCGCTGAGACGCCCGTTGGCCCGTCCGCGCAGGTGCTTGATGAAGTCGATGGCCCGGTCCATTCCCGCCTGGGCCTTGGCCGGGTCCCACCGGGTGTGGCGCGTGCCGTCGGAGTCCGTGTAGTCGCAGCCCTCCATGTAGATGTGGGACAGCCAGGCCCGGGCGCCCATGCGCTCGGCGGCTTCGGCCAGAGCGTAAGGCTCCTGGGACGGGTCCTCCCAGAGCTTGGTTGAGCCGGTGGTGACGGCGCCGAAGGAGGTGTTGCCCGCCTTCAGCAGGGCGGCCACGCAGAACTCGGCGCTGGTGCGGAAGTCGGCGTCGGAGAAGACGTGGGCCCGGTCGGGGTCAAGGTCCAGCAGCGACGGAGGACGGTTGTAGCCCGCGCCCCGCGCCTGGTCGATGCTTAGCACCTGGAGGTCCAGGTTGGCGATGCAGTGCAGGTTGACGAGGCCGGGGGAGACGATCTTGCCTTTCGCGTCGAGGGTCCGGTCCGCCGTGGGGCAGTCGGGGTCGTCGGGGAAGCCGACGAAGGCGATGCGGTCGTCCTCGATGACCACAACGCCACCCTCCATAGCCTGGTGGCCGCTAGGCCCCCAACCGATGACCCAGCCACCTTGAATCGCAGTGCGAACCATTATCTCCTCCGACGTTCAGACCCTGCGGTACTTGGAGAGGCTGCGGAGCTCCCGGGGCGGGTCCATCTCAGAGCCCCGGATGGTGTAGGAGACCTCCGAGACGTAGAGGTCGCCGCGGGAGTCGACGGCAATGCCGTGAGGGGCGATGAACTGGCCCGGCCCTTCGCCCTCCTCGGGGGCGCCGAAGCGGCAGACCAGCTTCCCTTCCAGGTCGTAGATGCTCACCCGGTGGCCCAGGCCTGGAGCGTCGTCCACGCCCTTCATGCCGTTGAGCTCGCCGATGTAGATGTGGTCCTCCCACAGGACCATGGAATCCGGCCGGTGGATGTTGCTCCACATGGTGATGAACCGGCCCGTGGAGTCAAAGACCTGGATCCGGTGACACTCGCGGTCGGCCACGTACACCCGCTCATCCCGGCCTATGACGACGTTGTGGGGCCGGATGAACTGGCCGGCGTCGATGCCGGAGCTGCCCCAGGAGCGCTCGTGCTCCCCCTGCGGTGAGAAGACGTGAACGGCGGCGTTGCCGTAGCCGTCGGTGATGTAGAGCTGGCCAGTCCGAGGCATGATGGCTGCGGAGGTGGGACGGTTGAAGGGCTGGCCTCCCCACTTGGGCGCCGGACGGCCCCGTTCTCCGATCTCCTGGAGCCGCTCGCCCTGCGGGGTGAACCTCTGTACGGTGTGTATGCCATCGTCCACCGCCAGCACCGAGTCGTCGGGGGCGATGGCCAAGCCGTGGGTCCGGTCGGTGAAGAGCCCTTCGCCGAAGGAGCGCAGGAAACGCCCTTCGCGGTCGAAGACGATGATGGGGTGTTCGCCCCGGGTGAGGACGTAGACGTTGTCCTGGGAGTCGACGGCCACGCCGGGACACTCCAGGAAGCGCCAGCCGTCGGGCAGCTTCGCCCAGTCCTCCACGTACTCGAACCGGAAATCGCCGGTACCGTAGGTTTCAGCCATCTACGCCCTCTCTTTCCGCACCCTGGTCGCTACTCCTCTACCAGCCCGGAGAGCACTTCGGCGAGGCCCTCAATGTCATCCACGCCAACCTGGCCGGCCACGGTGAGCACTTCGCCTTCAACGCTCACATCAAGACTGTCCAAGAGCTCGCTCAGCTCCGGGGCGCCGGAGAAGAGCGTGACGAGACCAAGCAGGGCCTCGACGGCCTGCTTGGCGCTGCTCGCCTGTTCTGCGTCGGGGTAGGCCATGGTCAGCGAGAAGGCGAAGTCCTGCTGCACGGCCTCGACGCTGACGCCGACGGAGCGGACGTTGGTAAGGAGGCTCAGGTCTACCGGTAGGTCGTCAAGGGCAAAGTCGCCGTCCCTGCCCTCCTGGGCCTTGTCGAAGAGCCCCTCCGGCGTGAGGACAAAGAACTTCGCCGGGGGGTCTCCCAAGGCCACGAAGGAGTCCCGAAGCTCCCCATCCAGGGCAGCCGCCTCCCCCGCTCGGACGTCGATGACCGCCTTCGCCGACTCCAACTTACCCATGAGCAGCAAGTCGTCAGCGAGAAAAACCAAGGTTGCGCCTTCCTCGGCCGTATGGAGGTCATAGCCCCTGTGGATGGTGACCGAAAGATCGCCGAGTTTCTCCTCGGCAGCGTCCTTTATCTTCGCCTCGCTGTACGGGCCTGAGATGAGGGCTGCGCCCTCTTCCTGGGCCGTCCCGAAGACGAGGACCTCCCGCACAGCCGCAGGATCAATGCCGCTGCCCTCCTGCGCCTGCGCCAAGGCATCCTCCAGCGTCTTATCGCCGAAGTGGCCGACGAGATGGTCGAGGCTCTCTCGTGCATCCGAATCCCCGAGGGCCTGCTGGGGCTGTACCGAGCCCAGCATCACGGCATCGGCTGGCACGGAGTCCAGCAGGAGGGAGTCCTGCCCTCCCGCGGTGCAGGCCGCCAGCGCAAGGGCAGTCGCGAGGGCGCTTGCGAGCAGGAGGCGCTGGAGAAGGCGCCGGGCGCCCCTGTCGTTGTTCACTCTGGCCTTCATGTCAATCAAGGTCTGCCATACGTGCATGATACAGGGGTCGGGCCAATCTGGCGACAGAAGACACCTACATGTTACGGGCAGAAGGCCGTCTCATCCGACGGCCTGGGGCAGAAAAAAGTAGGAGGGGGCCCTTCCAGAGAGCCCCCTCCTACTGAGAGCCTAACTGCTAGTTGACCAGGGCACAGACGGCGTAGGCCCGCACACTCCAGTCGCTGTTCTCGGGGCCTTCGGCTGCCACCTGCCAGCCACCCGGCACCTCTCCGGCAATCCCGGTCGGGCGGGTCTCGGTGACGGTCACGCCGTCGGCGGAGCCGCGCACTTCCACGCCACCGGATATGGCACGGTGGTCTTCGCCGGCACTCGAGCAGCTGGCTGTGGCCGACTGGCTACCATCGGCATCGTTGGCCGGGCTGTCCGACGTGACGATGATGAGGTCGCTCACTCCCGGCTCGCCCTGGATTCCCTGGGCGCCATGGGGTCCCTGGGGACCCTCTGGGCCTGCGGCCCCTCGCGGGCCCTGGGCACCCTGCGGGCCAACCGGTCCTTCAAGTCCCTGGGGGCCCTGAGGACCCGATATTCCCTGCTCCCCACGATCACCCTTTACACCCTGAGCGCCCGGCGCTCCGGGGGTGCCAGGAGGTCCGGGAAGGCCCTGCTCACCCTGGGGGCCCTGCTCGCCCTGGGAACCCTGCTCGCCCTGGGGACCCTGGGGGCCCTGCTCGCCGCGGGGGCCCTGAATGCCCGGGGGACCTGTTAGACCCGTGTCACCCTTGTCACCGGGGTCACCCTTCCGTCCCTGGGGTCCGGCCGGTCCTTCCTTGCCCCGCTCTCCTTGCGGTCCGCCCGATGGTCCAACTGCGCCCTGGGGACCCTCGGGGCCCTTGGGGCCTTCGGGACCCAGCTCACCCTGGATGCCCTGGACGCCCTGGGGACCCTGCGGGCCTCCAGCGGGACCCTGCGGGCCCTCGGGACCCTGCGATCCTGTGTTGCCCTTCAGTCCCTGGGGGCCCTGAACGCCCGCGTTGCCCTGATCGCCCTGGGGGCCCCGATCACCCTGGGGCCCTTCTACGCCCTGGACGCCCTGCGGGCCCGAGGGGCCCGGAACGCCCAGAGCGCCCTGGGGACCCTGAACACCCTGCTCTCCCTGGGTCCCCTGGGGACCCTGCGGTCCTGTATCTCCGACACAGGCGGCGGCAAGGATCGCAACGACGACCATGAAAGCCGCGAGGCCTAGCCTCCGTGGGGCCGAAGCTCCTGACGGGCGAATAGTGCTCTTCATGGCAGAAGAAGCCTCCTGTTGCTTGAAAGTCCTAGCGCAAAACGTAGCATCCTGTTGGGGTGAGTGTCAAGGGGGCTGTGGGAAGATGTGGACGTGTTTAGCGAGCCTGTTTCCGGTCGATTTTGCGAACGGAAAGGGCAGTCCGGAGCGTCTGTCCGAACGCCTGCCCTCGGGGCGTCCGCTCGCCGGGTCAGAATTTCGGGCCGGAGGCGCAATCCTCAGGCGCCGGTCAGGCGCCTCTGTAAGTGTACGGGGAGGGAGTCGCGTCGCGCCTCCGCCGTCGGGTTGTGGCGGTGCAGGAGCCTGCCCAGATCTCCCCTACGCGGTGCGTGAGGTCTGGGCGCCCAGGGTCTGAGGGAGCTCGTCCGGGACGGGGAGGGTTGGCCGGATGACCAAGACCGGTCGCCCGGAGCTGCGCAGGACGTGGTCGGCGACGCTGCCCAGAACCCAGCGGCCCACGCCGGACCGTCCTCGGGTGCACATGACGGCCAGGCGGTTGGGGGCGTCCTGCATAAGAGCGACCAGCTGAGGCGCCGGAGGGCCGTGGAGGACCTGCGTGCTGACCTGGAGCCCGCGATGCGTCAGGAAGCTCTGGTGCTGCTCCAGGTAGCTCCGGGCGGAGCTCTCCGCATGCTCGGCCAGCTCCCAGGCGTACTCCGGAGGGTCCAGCAGAGGCCCGGGGTAGTCCAGGTGCGAAGCAGCCCCCAGCGCACGACCGGATAGCGCGGCCTCCGAGACTGCCCGGACCAGCGTCAAGCCCAGGCCCAGGGCGGAACCCAAGGTCTCGGCGATGGGGAGGGCGGCCTCGGAGAGGGGGGAGCCGTCCAGAGGTACGACGATGCCCTGCAGAGGAGCGCCGCCGGCCGCGGGCTGCTCCTGGGGGCTAATCAGCAGCAGCGGCGTCTCCGTGCCGTGGAGGACCCTGTCCGCAACGCTGCCATAGGCGAGGCGGTTGAGACCGTGGCGTCCGCGCGTGGACATGGCAATGAGATGGAACCCCTCCTCCTCCGCATAGCGCACGATCGCCGCGGCGGGCCTTCCCCGCACGGATGCGGTCTCCACCCGGAGGTCCTGACCCCGCAAGGCCTCGGCGGTCCGTTCCAGGTACTCCGGCCCCCGGCTGCGGCCGCCCGTCGATGCATGGAAGAGGGTCAGAGGAGACCCCAACGCCCGAGCGACCTGGGCCGCGTAGGGGATGATCGCCTCCCCCGGGGTTGATCCATCCAGGGGGAGCAGTATGCGCCCAAACATGTCCGTTTCTCCTCCGAGGGTTGGGGCCCAGATCCTTGGCAACGGGGGGCGCCGGAGGTGGTCAGGTCGATGCGCCCCGCTCTCCGTGCCCCGTTACCGGCAGGATGGCCGCAATTTACGTTTCGCCAGAGCCCCGCAACTCCCGCTCCGCACTGGCCGCCAGGTGAATGAGGGTGTTGCTGTAGCGGGCCGCAAAGATCTGGGCGGCTGATCGGTAGACGTGGCTGCCCAGGGCCGGCTCACGCTCGCACAGGGCGGAAAGCTCCGCAACGGGGATTGCGAGGACGTCCATCTCCGTGATGGCCTCGCCGGAGGTGATGAGGGTGCCGGAGCCCAGAAGCGCCGCGAGGGGGAAGGACTCGCCGGGGCCCGCGACCCGCACGGTAATCTCACCCATGTCCGAGTAGGCCGAAAGCTGGGCCTCCCCCTGGATGATGACAAACAGCTTCTGGGCCGGCTCGCCGTGCACGCCCAAGGCATCGCCGACGGTAAACTGAATGCGCTCCCCCAGAGCCGTCACCCGGTCGACCTGGTCCAGCGAGAGGTCCCGGAAGAGGTCCGTCTCTCTGAAGACGCCACTGGTCAGCGGAGGGGTGGAGGGCTCCATTCCAGCGGCAGCCATGGCTGCGGCAACCGCTCCCACGGGCACTCTCTCCGCCACTTCTGCGGCGGTGAGGACCTGGACCTCCACGGGGGAGCTCCGTATGACCTCCCGAGCGATGTTGCCCTTCATCATCCGGGCGAGTCCATGGCGGTCATGGGTGTACATGGCGATGAGGTCGACGCCTTCTCGCACCGCGGCCTTGACGATGCCTTCGGGCACGGAGTCGGCTATGGTGGCCTCGCACCGCACCCGCTCGTCGGCGCCAGCCAGGCCACGGAGGTAGGAGAGGGCGTTGCCCCGCTCCGACTCGTCCTGCTGGCTGCCTATGAGCACGTGGCCCCCGACCACTCGGGTCCTGGCAGGGGGATTGATCTGGAGGAGGACCAACTCTCCATCGGAGGCTAGGTCCTCCAGTACGATCTGGAAGAGCCCCTCCGCTTCGCGGGTCCCATCTATAGGCACAAGAACTTTGCGGTACATGTGTCACCCCCTATGGTCATGTTCGCCCGAGGCCGCTCTCTGCTCGGCCACGGACGGCCCGGAAAGCTCGCACAACTCCCTCATGGGGTACAGGGACGCTGTAGTTGGAGCGTAGTGTCTCATTTCGCAATAGTCAACATCGTTCGGCTCGTCACAACTTTTGCCTGCCGGACGTAGGGAACCGACTCCCTAGAGAGCACGCATCTCCCGGGCCCGCCAGGCCCAGAGGAGGACGAGGACGAACCCGACACCGGCGCTGTAGCTCACCGCGCTGCCGGGCCCGGTGACCTGGGCCAAGGCGCCCAAGCCCAGCATTCCAATGGGGAGGACCCCCACAGCCGTATTCTGGAGACCCATGGCGCGGCCTCGCATCTCCTCCGGGACGGACAGGAGGACGAGAGTGGCCTGCATGGTGGCGAACCCCGCCGTCCCCGCTCCGGCGGCAATCAGGGCGGCCACGGAGAGGGGATACACGGTGGAGAGGGCGAAGACCTGGAGGAAGGCCAGGGCCCCCAGGGAGCCGACGATGTAGTAGGTGGACCGCCGTCGTATGGCCGGCCGGGTGACGATAAAGAGGGTGCCTACCACGGCGCCGATGCCCTGGCACGCTCCAAGAAGGCCCATGAGGGTGCGGTTGACGTGGAGGACGTCCTGGGCGAAGACGGGCACCAGGGGCGTGTAGGTGAAGAAGGTCAGATTGAACAGGCAGGTGATGCCAAGCACGCCGACGACGGCACGGTTGCGCGCCACCACTCGCACCCCCTCCCCCATGAGGTGCAGCAGTGACCAGGTGGGAATCGAGCCGCTTTGGCCGCGGCGCAAGCTCGGGAGGGGGAGGAGAAGGAGGCCACCCAGCCCGCACAGACCGGCGATGACGAGGAAAGGCCCCGCGGACTCTTCGCCTTCGGCCAAGGGGAGGACCTCCAGGAGGACGCCGCCCAACAGGGTGCCCAGGACGAAGCCGATGGTGAACGCGAGGCCCTGGAGGGCGATAGCGTAGGGCAGCAGTGCGCTGCCCACCAGATCGACGGTGAACGCGCCCCGGGTCACCTGGTCCATGGTGGCGAAGACGCCGTAGACCAGGCTCAGAACAACGACGTGCCACCAGGCGATGAGGCCCGTGAGGACGAGAGACCCGGCCAGCACGGCCACTCCGAGGTTGATCAGATGGTTGGCCAGAAGGACGCTGCGCCGGTTGAAGGCGTCTGCCACCACGCCGCTGACCGCGCCGGTGACGAGCTGGGGGAAGGCCAGGGCAGCGCCGGTGAGCTGGGTGAGGAAGGTGGAGTCGGTGAGGCGAAAGACCAGGTAGGTGGCAACGAGCATCCACATCCAACGGCCCGACTGCCACAGGAGGTTGTCGACCCAGAGGCGGCGGTAGTCGCTCCGGGCGAGGAGCTGGATGGCGGGCATCGGCGCGGGCGCGGCGCCGCGCCTCACCGTGGGAGTCGCCCCTGGGCTAGGCCGGACACGGGGAGTCCACCTACTGGGCCACCCAACCGCCGTCGATGAGCAACTCGCTGCCGGTGATGAACGACGACTCGTCGGAGGCGAGGAAGAGGACCCCCTGGGCCACCTCCTCCGGCCTGCCGAGCCGGCCCAAGGGGACGCGGTCGACCAGGTAGCGCCCCTGCTCCGGGTTGGCCGCGACGCCATCCATCATCCGCTGGGTGCCGATGGGCCCGGGGTGGACCGAGTTGACCCGGATGCCTTCCTTCGCGTACTGGATGGCCGCGGTCTTGGAGAACATGCGGACGGCGCCCTTGGAGGTCTGGTAGACGACGTTCGCGTTGGTGGAAGCGGCGATGCCCATCTGGGAGGAGATGTTGATGATGGAGCCGCCCCCGGCCTTTCGCATCTCCGGGACGGCCGCGGCGGTGCCGAGGAAGACGCCGGTGGAGTTCACCGCCATGACGCGGTCCCAGAAGTCGCGCGTCGTGTCCTCGATGGTGCCGGGACCGCCCATGGCGGCGTTGTTGACCAGGACGTTCAACGGCCCGAACTCCCGGACCGTCGCCTGTATGGCGGCACGCCACTGCTCCTGGCTGGTGACGTTGAGGGGGACGTAGAGGACGCTGGCGCCGGCGGCCCTGAGCTCGGCCTCGAGCGCGCGGCCCTCCTCCTCCAGGATGTCGCCGAAGCCGACGCTGGCGCCCTCCCGGACGAAGATGCGGACGTCCGCCTCACCGAGGCCGCGAGCGCCGCCGCTGACGAAGGCCACCTTCCCCTGAAGTCGCATGCTCGTCCTCCTTCACGGAATGGGTGATGGTTAGGTCTAGCACCCAGGCCACTGCAGCTCGCATCAGGTACTGGAACTCTAGAGTTGTCCTTGGTTGGCCAGTGCTACGAATGACTCCAGAGACCGGAACTCCACGAGGTCGCTATGCTGAAGATGAGCGTTCAATCCACCTTCCAGGTAGAACTTCCTTAGGGACCAGCCATCTCCTCCGAGCACCAGGTAGGCCTTATGGTACTGCTCCTTCCCCGTCCGCACCGCCTCCGCAAGGCAGATTGCCTCGAAGGGCACTTTCTGCTCAGCAGTGCCTGATACCTGCTGCCATTTCAGCGAAATCAAGTACTTGCGTCCCTGCGGGTCGGTGGCAAGAACATCGATCACATGCCGTCGCCCTCCAGGACGTTCACCTATGCGAGCCTGCTTCTGGTAGCTGTAGCCACCCATGCTCAAGGCAGGGAGAACCATCTGCTCAAGGACACTGCCCGTCCCAGTATTCCTAGGAACCATCGTTCATGCCTTTCCTGTTGAGCCCTGAGCTTTGGCGAGCAGCTGACGGAGCTCTTCCAAATCCAGCCAGTCCTTTCCGCGACGATGAACCATCCTATGGCAGTTGGCGCATAGAGGAATCAGGTCCTTTTGCGGGTCGACTTCCTTTGGCCCTTCAGAAAGGGGATGGATGTGATGAACCTCAATGTAGCCTTTCGAGTGTTCTTGTGTATACACGAGGTCAAAGGAGAATCCGCAGCCAAAGCAGCTAACGCCGTGATACAAAATGGCCTTGGCCCTATTGCGCGGGTCACGTTCATAGACCCTGTGTGCGCGCCAGGTGGGCGTTCCCTCAATTCTCCCTGGGGTTTCCTGGGTCTCTTGGTCTGCTATCTCAATGGTGTCCTGATCAGGGATGGCTGCGCCGCGAGCTACACCCTCGGTAAAAGCGCACGAAGCGCACTTGTGCCGGGCTGGGTTGCCCTGATACACAGGCAGGTTCTGCAAGACCTGAACCGGAGCAAGGCTTCCATGTCCGCAAGATTCCATGCCAGCCCCAAATATTGTGTGCGCCGTGCCCTTCTCGTAGGCACAAACCGGGCATCTGTGTCTCCCGGTGCCGCCCTGCGAATCCTTGAGCCCCTGTACCAGCTCATCCGGCATTGAGGAGCCGTGTGGGCATTCCGTCATTGCGCCGTCAGTCCTGTCCGGTCAGCTCAGAGCGTCAAGCGACCGTACGTCCATTCTGCGCCCGTGATGACTCTGACCTTCTTTCGAATAGCCTCCGCTGGCCTGCGCCAATCGGTACAGCATAGACACGATCGTAAGAGGCGCCAGCGACTGCGGACAGCCTTGTGGATGTAAGCTCAACGAACTCGGCCTCCCGCTCACATCCTATGAAACGTCGGTCCAATCTCAGCGCAGCCACTCCCGTCGCGCCTGACCCCGCAAACGGATCGACGACCAAGTCGCCGGGGTTGGTGCTCGCTCGGAGGCATCGGTCTATCAACGCGACGGGCTTCTGCGTAGGATGTTTGCCATAGACCTTCTCATCCTTCCCGGCAGCGGAGAACCGCCACACGCTCTTCATCTGCTTGCCGTTGTTCTCTTCACGCATGGCATCGTAATTGAAGGTATAGCGATGCTTGCTGCCCTTCTGCGCCTTGGTAGCCCAAAGGACAACTTCCGAGGCATGTGTAAAGCACCGTCGGCCGAGGTTGGGAGGTGGGTTGGGCTTCTCCCAGATGATGTCATTGAGTATGCGGAAGCCCTGTTGCAGCATGGCCATCCCCACGCTCAGATAGACATGAAGGGTACCCGTGACCCAGATGGTTCCTTCGGGCTTGAGGACTCTGTAGCACTCAGCAAGCCACTCTTGGTTGGACTGATGATCTAGCTCTAGGCCTCGGCTCCTGTCCCACTCTCCTTTGTTGACCTTAACCCTCCGGCCTGCAATACACGTGGTTCCGTCGTTGGATAGGAAGTACGGCGGATCCGTCCAAATGCAGTCTGCGGAGCCGTCATCCAGGGTAGCCAGGAAGTCGAGACTATCCCCGCGGTAGAGGTAGGAACGACCATCCTCTGAACGCCAGGCTATCTTCCCAGCCGATAGAGTCTCGAGAGCCGCCATCTACATGCCTCCTTCCTTAAAAGGGGCCGCCCCGCGCGGTTGCGGGGCTAGGCCGCGGGCTGTGGGCCGCCACCGCCCACGAAGCGATCGATCCAGGCGAGGGTGCGGGCCAGGTATTCCTTTCGCAGCACGGGGTGGCCGGTTCGCCGGAAGAGGTGGGAGCAGCCGGGGAATCGGACGAGCTCCACCTCCTTGCCCTGTCGCTTGAGGGCGACGAAGTACTGCTCGCTCTGCTCCATGGGACAACGAACGTCGTCTTCGCCGTGGAGGAGGAGCACGGGCGTCTCCACGTTGGGGGCGTAGGTGAGCGGCGAGTGCTGCCGGAAGGCCTCCTCCAAGTCCCACCAGGCCCCGCCCCACTGGATTTCGCCGAAGCTGACGCCGATGTCGGAGGTGCCGTACATGCTGTTGAGGTTGATGCACGGCGCGCCCACGACTGCGGCCTTGAAGCGGGTGGTGTGGCCCACGACCCAGCTGGTCATGAAGCCGCCGTAGCTGTAGCCGTGGACGCCCAGCCGGTCCGAGTCGACGTAGGGCCGGGCGCAGACGTAGTCGACGGCGGCCATGATGTCCTGGTAGTCCTCGCCACCCCAGTCCTGCTGGACCGCGACGGTGAAGTCGGCGCCGTAGGTGGAGGAGCCGCGAGGGTTGACCAGCAGCACCAGGTAGCCGTTGGTGGCCACGACCTGCTGGGCGGGCTCGAAGGTGTCGTAGAAGGCGCCGTGGGGGCCGCCGTGGATGTCGACGACGAGGGGGTAGCGGGCCGTGGGGTCGAAGTCGGGAGGGAAGAGGAGGCGGCTCTCGATCTCCATGCCGCCCCGGGTGATGGTGAACTTCTCAACACCCGCCGTGGGGTGCTCCTGGAAGTAGGCGACGTTCTCGCTGGTGAGCTGCGTCATTGCGCCGCCGGCGACGTCGATGCAGTGGAGGTCTCCGGCTGAGGTGGGCGAGGCGGCGAGGACCACGGCCCGCCGGCCGCCGGCGTCGACGGAGGCGTTGGTCATCTGCATGCCGCCGCCGGCAATGTGACGCAGCTCGCCGGTGCCCTCGTTGACCTCGCAGAGGTGGGACTCTCCCCGGGAGTCGCCGACGAAGACGATGCGACCGTCGGCGGTCCAGCGCAGGTCCGGCGACGGGGAGATGGGCGGCATGCCTCCCAGGGGCCGGACGGCGTCCGGCGTGAGCCGCCGCGGGGCCTCGCCCCGGGCAGCGACGAAGAGGGCGCCCTGGATGCCGGCGCTCAGGACGTCGCTGTCGGAGCCTATGAGCGCTAGCATCTTCCCATCGGGCGACCAGGCGAGGCCGGCGATGCTGGAGAGGCCCTGCGACACGACATGGGGCTCTCCGCCATGGGAGGAGACGATGTAGGCCTCGGTGTGGGGCGTGAAGTCCCGGTCGTCCAGGCGGGAGGAGACGAAGGCGATGTGAGAGCCGTCAGGGGACCAGGCGGGCATGTGGTCGTCCCAGTCGCCGTCGGTGATCTGGCGGGCGTCGCCGCCAGCGACGTCGATGACAAAGGCGTGCCAGTGGGCATCGCCGCGCCAGCCGACGGTGTCGCCGCGGTACTTGATACGCCGGACGACGCGAACCCGGGGCTCCTTCTTCGGGTCGTGGTCGTCGGGGGGGCGGTCCGGGTCGACGTCCGAGACGAAGGCCATGCGGGAGGAGTCGGGCGACCAGGAGAACTCCGCAACGCCGGCAGGGGCGTGGGTGAGCCGGCGGGCCTCGCCGCCGTTGGCGGGGATGAGCCATACCTGGCGACGGCCCTTGGCATCGGCGCGGAGGAAGGCGATGGTGTCGCCGTCGGGGGAGAAGCGGGGCGCGCCGTCCTTGGGGCCCGCGGTGAAGGGGCGGGACTCGCCGCCGGGCAACTCCATGAGGAGCACCTGGGAGCGGGACTCGCCCGACTCTCGGTCCACGCAGGAGCGGGTGAAGGCCAGGCAACTGCCGTCGGGGGAGATGCTGGGGTCGGCGACAGTAGTGAGCTCGTAGACGACGTCAGGGGTGATGGGGCTGGACATGGCACACCTCCGGGGGTTCGGGGGATCGCGGGGGCACTGTACCACAGTCGGGCAGGGGGAAGGGAGGCGGGTCACTGCGTGACGGCAAAGGCAGGGCAAGCCCTGCACCCTCAGCTTGCTTCGGCAGGGCGTCGGCCCCTTCCTCGGAGAAGCCCGATAACGCTCCCCTCCAATGCCCTGGTCGAACGGCGGTTTGAGTTGCTTTGAATTGTCCGTCGCGTTTTTTCCGGCCAGTCCTGCCTGGGGCGACGCGGTGCAGCCTGGGTTTGAGCGGATCTGGACAAGTGGACAAAGGGAGACAAGTCGTATCTGCCAGGCACTGGCCGGACGGTGGTCGGACGGCCCCGCTGGGGGGCGTCGGAAGAGTCGACAAGGGGGAACAAGTCGTATCTGGCAAGGCGCGAGCCGAACGGAGGCCGAGGGCCTGGGTGAAGGATGGCCCGAAGTCGACAAAGGGAAACAAGGCAGGGCAAGCCCTGCACCCACACCTTGCGGCGGCAGCCGCCAGGGGGAGACTTGGGTCGGCATTGCGACGTTGGTTGGGCCCACCCGCCCGGCGGCAGTGCCGCCCTAGCATGGGCCCCCGCTGGGGGCGACTGGCGCGCTGCTGGAGGCGGGAGCTAGGTTCTCCCCTGCGCAGGAGCGACGAAAATCGTCGGGCGCGTGCACGTGTGCATGGGGGTAGGGTAGGGGATGGAGGGGGTGAGGGGTAGGAGCGGATGGCACCAGCAAAGCTGGCATAGCTTGCGGCGGTTGGGTTGCAGCGGAGTTGGTCCTTCGTAGGGTCGGTGGTGGGTGGAGGTAGAGATCGTAGCCCTACGGAACGATCTTGGGTGGGCCCACCCGCCCACCCTCGGACCTATTTGATAACTGGGGGCACATCCCCCAGGCCCCTTGCCAGAGGGGAAACCCCTCTGGACTCCCCCTGACGGGGCGGCAGAGCCGCCTTACCTCTTCCGACCGCCCCACACCACCAACGCATTTCCCACCCAGCCCACCCTGAGATTCTTCTCTTGGGGGGCTAAGCACCCCCCAGACCCCCGCTGGGGGTGCGGGCGGTTCGCGAACCGCCCCTACGGTAGGCGCACACCCCACCCCTGGATTCCGGCTCGGAGGCCGGAAGGACGACCCTTCGACAGGTTCAGGGTGAGCGGAGTCAGGACGGAGGGGACCCCCTCACCCTAACCCTCTCCCGCGCAGGGGGGAGGGGGCATAGGCGGGAGAGAGGGGTGTTACTAGGCGATGAGGCGTTCCCCGTAGAGCCGGACGGAGTTGTCCCAGAGGATCTTGCGCTTGGCGGACTCGGGGATGTCCTGGTCCAGGAGGAAGGGTACGGCCTTGTCCGGGTCGGGAGCGTCGGGGTGGGAGTAGTCGGTGTTCCAGACGATGTTGTCCTCGCCGACCAGCATGACGACGCCCTTGAGGCCGAACTCGTCGGGGTCGCAGGCGACGAAGCCCTGTCGCAGGAAGTACTCGCTGGGCTTCAGGGGCAGCGCCTGGGCGTCGAACCACATGCCCTGGCGTCGGTTGCGGTCGCAGTGGTCGTCGAGGCGGCCGAGCCAGAAGGGGAGCCAGCCTGCGTTGCCTTCGAGGAAGGAGGCGCGCATCTTGGGGAACTTCTCGAGGATGCCCAGGAAGATGACGTGGCCCATAGAGACCATGTTCTCGAAGGCGAAGCCGGCAGCGTGGTCCAGCGCGATCTCGGGCCCGGTGACGCGGCTGCGGGGCTGGTATCGGGAGGCGACGTGGGGCAGGCCGCTCATGACGCCGTGGAAGGACATGGGGAAGTCCAACTCCTCAGCCAAGGCCCAGTAGCCATCGTAGTCGGGATGATGCCAGGCCTTTCCCTTGGCAGGGATAGGGGTGGCCATGGTGACGCCGCCCAGCTTTTCGACGACACGGCGGGTCTCGGCGACCAGTCCCTCGGGGTCGTGCTGGTTGGGGACGACACCCACCATCTTGAGGCGGGAGGGGTCGGTCTGGGCGAAGGCGTGGGACCAGTCGTTGTAGGCGCGTGCGCAGGCCCAGAGGAGGGCCTGGTCTGCACCTTCGTGGATGCCGCGCATGGGTGCGGGGAAGTTGTCGACGAGGACCATCTTGTCCCAGCCGAGGCGGTCCATGTCCCGGAGGCGGCTTTCGACCGTGAACTCCTCCTCGTAGGCCTGGCCGTACTTGTCCCGCATGTAGTTGTCCCGCAGGAGCATGCCGGTGCCGAGCTCCTTCCGGCGGGCGCTGTCCTGCTGCTTGGCGATGCCGCGGCCCTGCATGCCGTTGGGGAAGAGCTCGCAGGGGAGGAAGGCGTTGCTGCGGGCGCCGCGCTGACCGGGCTCCCGGGGCGGCACGAGGGGGCGACGGTCGTAGAAGTCGCGGTCGATGTAGTCGCTCCAGAGGTCGTGGGGCTCGTAGATGTGGGCGTCGGCGTCGCAGACTTTGTAATCGTTGTACATTGCAGCCTCCAGGTTCGTCTTGCTGTGGAACTGAGACTAGCCGGGGGAGTGCTGGGCGTCAAGAGGGCAGGGCGAGCCCTGCCCTCTCAGCTTGGGGTGTTGTGACGCAGCGGGGTTTGGTTTTTCGAAGGGGCGATGGGGCCTGCGGTGGGGGGGTATCCCTACGGAGCGGTCTTGGGTGGGCCCGCCCACCCGCCCTCGGAGGTTATTTTGGTAACTGGGGGCACATCCCCCAGGGCGGCTCGCCGGCCCAGAAAGGGGGGCTTCCCCCTCTGGACTCCCCCTGATGGGGCGGCACTGCCGCTTTCGCTCTCGGCGTTGGGCTGCGATGGAGTTTGGTCCTTCGAAGGGGCGATGGGAGCTGAAGGTGGGTGGGGGGTATCCCTACGGAGCGGTCTTGGGTGGGCCCGCCCGCCCGCCCTCGGAGGTTATTTTGGTAACTGGGGGCACATCCCCCAGGGCGGCTCGCCGCCCCAGAAAGAAGGGAGACCCCTCCGGACTCCCCCTATGGGTCCCCGCCCGGCGGCCAGCCGCCAAAGCATGGGCTTGCCACGTTGGGCTGCGGCGAGGTTTGCAGGTGGGAGGCGTCGAGGTTTCTGCCTTCGCAGGAACGACGGCCCTTCGACAGGCTCAGGGTGAGCGGAATCCAAGACAGAGGGGACTCCCTCACCCCAACCCTCTCCCAGAGGAAGAGGGGATGGTTCGGGAGAGGCGAGGCGCTAGGCTTCGCTGCGGTCCCAGCCGGGGAGGGTCCAGTAGCCGAGCCATGGGAGGGGGACGGTGGACTGGAGGCCCTGGGCGCGCTTGAGCCGCTGGACGTTGTAGAAGTGGGTGGCCATCTCCGCTTCGCTGTGGCGGAAGTTGCCCTCCAGGGTGGTGCGCCAGAGGCCCGGCCGGTCCGGGTCTGGGTAGAGGGTGCCAGGGTAGCGATGGGCGATCATGGCGTAGAAGGAGTCGGCGGGCTGTCCGATGCTCTTCTCTCGCACGGAGGCGACAGTCTCGCGGGTGAGGATGTCTCGCACCAGGGCCAGGGCCTGCTCCAGCTTCTCCAGGACCTCGGGGATGCTCCGCCATCGGGTCTCGTCGAGGTAGCGATGGGGAAGGGCGGCCATGGCGTGCAGGTCCTCCCAGTAGGGCTTGCGGCCGGGAAAGAGGGCGTCGCCCCAGTTGCGGGAGAGGAGGTAGTGGCGGAAGAGGTGGGAGGCGGCGTGGCTGACGTTCTGTCGAATGCTCCAGCCGGACCAGCTCCAGTTGGGGCTGGTCCACTCCCACTGGGCGTCGGTGAGGCCGTCCGTCTCCCGGGCGACCATGTCGCCGAGGCTCTCGTAGATGGGGAAGAGGGTGAGGGCGGGGGCGTCCGCTGCGGGGAGCACTGCGCTCATGGGGGACTCCTTCAAACTAAGATGACGCCTGCATGGCTGTCGCTGAGCGGGGCAGGCTGATCGCCGCGACGGCGCCGACGAGGTAGAGGATGGCGGCGTAGGGGAAGATGACCTCGAAGCCGAAGACGCCTACCAGACCGCCGAGAATCAGGGGCGGGAAGAAGCCGAAGGCTGCATTGCTTCCCCAGAGAAGGCCGATGAGGCTGCCTTCCAGCCGCTTGCCCTCCCCCAGGTCCATTGCGGCGGCCTGGACGAGGGAGTTGATGGAGAACATGACGGTGCCGAGAAGGGCAACCAGCAGGATCAGAGGGGTCCCGCTGTTGCCGATGATCATCAAGCCAGCAATGACCGCGGAGACGACCATAACACCCACCATGACGGGCTTGCGCCCGATGCGGTCGGAGAGGACGCCGATGAGGGGGCCGCAGACTATGGCGGCGGCGGTGAGGAGGGAGAGATGGACGCCCTGCATGACGGTGTCCATGCCCAACTCCTCGGAGAGGTAGAGGGGAAGGAAGAGGAGAAGACCCCGGTCGCCCATGCCGCGGACGCCGGAGACGACGATGAGGGAGAGGAGGCCGCGGTTCCGGAGCAGGCCGCCGAGGTCTCGGAACTGCTGGCCGAGCCCGCGACCTCCCTGCTTCGTCGAAACGCGGGGGCCGCCGACGTTCCACAGGAGGAGCATGATGCCCACGGCCACGACCAAGGTGGGAACGGCCGCCCACAGAAGCACCGTCTGCCACGCGATGACGGCCAGCAGTGCGCCAACGAGGATCGGCGCGATTGTCTCCCCAAGGTTGCCCGTCGAGCGGTGCAGCGACAGCATAAGCCCCCGACGCTGAGGGTACCGCTGCGAGAGGATGCCGAGGGCCGGAGGGTGCCACAGGGAGCCGGCGGACGCGGCGAAGCTCAGGGCAACGAGGATCAGCAGGTAGGAGGGCGCGAGCCCCACGACCAGGTAGCCCAGGGCCATAAGCGCCAGGCTGGCACCCAGGAACAGGCCCCGCAGGTGCTGGAGCCGGTCCACCATCATGCCGCCGCCCATGCTGAAGAGGCCGCCACTGCCCTGCCGGACCGCATCGAGGAGGCCGACCTGGATGGGAGCAAGGCCCAGGGCGGCGTAGATCTGGGGGATGATGACCAGGAAGCCGCGCTGGTACATGTGCTGGATGCTGTGGCTGCCGATAAGGGTGGAGGCGACGACCGCGTTCGAGCCCTGGCGCTGGTCCGGGGCGTTCGGGGTTGCAGTTTGCTCGCGGGCCAAGGCTCCTCCGGGCGTCGTGGATTCGAGGGGGCGCAGCCCTGGTACCCTATCCCGCTCGTCGGCGGGCGTCAAGGGCCGTCATCGTCGTCGTCATCGTCAACGGGCGCGGGGATGAGGCGGATGGCGCCAAGACGGCGCGGCCGGGTCTCGGGGAGCCGGGAGCCGGCCACGGCGAGGCTCCAGGCCAGCACGGCGAAGAGGGAGAAGCCCGGCAGATAGCTGCCCGTGAGGTCCGTCAGGGCGCCCGCGGCCAAGGGCGCAATGAAGGTCAGGGTGCCACCCACGGTCATGATGGCGGCCCACATGAGGGAGACCTGCTCGGGGGACATGCGGGGCAGCTCCATGGGGACGGTGAGGAGGACGGGAACGTAGAGCCAGGACGCGACCCCCAAGAGCAGCAGGGGGACGTAGACGAGGGAAGAGTCCGCGAGGAGGAAGCTGCCGAACCCGGCGAAGCCCACCATGATGCCGGGTATCAGAAGGAAGGGACGCCGACGCTGGACCCGTACGGAAATCAGGCCAACAGCGATGAGGGCAACAAAGCCCGCGAGGGGCAGCAGGCTGAGCATCGAGCCGGCCTGGACCAGGGATATGCCATGCACCTCGAAGTAGAAGGCGGGAAGCCAGGCGACCAGCACGGTGTACTGGGCAACGGGCCCGGCGTCGGCGGCAGCCAGGAGGAGGGCCGGCCGGGACTTCATCACCCTCCACGCATGGCCCAAGGAGAGGCCCCTGACGGGGGACTTTGCACTCTGCCCCACACGTCCGAGGGTCATCCAGGCCAGAGCGCCCGCGAGGTTGAAGAAGCCGAAGACGCTCAACGCGGCCTTCCATCCTATCGCCTCGGACATGGGGGCCGCGACGAAGGTGGACAGGGCCATGGCCAGGGTGATGCTGGCCTGGCTGAGGCCATTCACGAGGGGCAGCTCGCTGGGGCGGAACCAGTACATGAGCAGTGGGCCCAGGGAGGGAAGGAGGATGGCGATGGAGGCGCCAAACATGATCCGCGTAGCGAGGAGCACAGGGTAGTCGAAGGCGAGTAGGGTGAGGGCCGGGGAGGCAGCCAAGAACCAGCCCAGTGCGATGAGGACCTTCAGAGGGACCCGGCCCACCAACATGCTGCAGGGGAGGGCCAGGGTGGTTGCCAGGAGAGTGAGGCCAGTGAGCAGACCGGCCTCACTGTAGCTGATGTCGTACTCTTCGATGATGTGGGGGGCAATGGGGCCGACGACGAAGAAGCTGAGGCCGAAGGAGGCCTTGAGCAGCAAGACCAGCCCCGCGACAACGAAGCGATAGGGGCTGTCCTGGGGGTCCACGGACGAGGTCAACGGAGGACCGCAGCGAGTGTCATGGGCTGCCTTCGTCGTCATCGTCTTCGCCGCCTTTGGTGGGCGCGTCGACGAGGCGGATGCCGCCAATAGGGCGCGCTCGCGGCTCGGGGAGCAGGAAGCCAGCCACGGCCAGGCTCCAGGCCAGCACGGCGAAGAGGGAGAAGCCCGGCAGGTAGCTGCCCGTCAGGTCCGTCAGGGCGCCCACGGCCAGCGGCGACACGAAGGTGAGCGTGCCGCCCACGGTCATGATGGCTGCCCACATGAGGGAGACCTGCTCGGGCGCCATGCGCGGCAGCTCCATGGGGAGGGTCATCAGAATGGGGACGTAGAGCCAGGACGCCACGCCCAGGAGCAACAGGGGGATGTAGACGAGGGAGGAGTCCGCAAGGAGGAAGCTGCCGAACCCGGCGAAACCCACCATGAAGCCGGGTATCAGGAGGAAGGGACGCCGGCGCTGGACCCGCATGGTGAGCAACCCGACGGCGAGAAGGGTCACGAAGCCGGCGAGGGGCAGCATGCCGAGCATGGTGCCGGCCCGTACCAGGGATATGTCGTGCACCTCGAAGTAGAAGGCGGGCAGCCACGCGACCAACGCGGTGTACTGGGCAAGCGGGCCGGCGTCGGCGGCAGCCAGGAGGAGGGCCGTCTTTGACTTCATCACCCTCCAGGCATGGCCCAGGGACAGGCCCCTGACGGGGGCCTTCGCACTCTGTCCCACGCGCCCGAGGAACACCCAGACCACAGCGCCCGCGAGATTGACGAAGCCGAAGACGCTCAAGGCTTCCTTCCAGCCTATGGCCTCCGACAGGGGGGCCGCGAGAAAAGTGGACAGGGACATGGCCAGGGTGGTGACAGCCAGGTTCAGCCCGTTCACCAAGGGAAGCTCACGAGGTCGGAACCAGTACATGAGCAGGGGTCCCAGTGCGGGAAGGAGGAGGGCGAAGGAGGCGCCGAAGACGATCCGGGTGATGAGGAGCACGGAGTAGTCGAAGGCGAGAAAGGTGAGGGCCGGGGCCGCAGCCAGGAACCAGCCCACGGTGATGAGGACCTTCACGGGGATGCGCCCCACCAGCATGCTGCCGGGGATGGCCAGGGTGGTCTGGGCCAGGATGGTGACGCCGGTGAGAAGGCCCGTCGCAGTGTGGCTGATGTGGTAGTCGTCGATGATGTAGGGAGCGACAGGGCCAATCACAAAGAAGCTGAGGCCGAAGCAGGCGTTGAGCAGGAAGGCCAGCCCCGCGATGACGTAGCGATAGGGGCTGTTCTGCGGGTCCATGGGGGTGGTCAGAGGGGGGCGATCGCGAGCGTCATGGTCACGCTACCGCAGCCCTCGCGCCGCCGCCCAGTCGTGGACCGAGCCGATGGTGGGGTTGTCGGGGCGCTCGCGGTAGAAGGGAAGGAGGGGACGGAATGCGTCGAAGAGGCGGCGGAGCTCCGCCATGGGCGTGTCGTGGTCGTCGACGCGGAGGGTGACGAGGGGGAAGACGTCGCCCTCGTAGACGAGGATGGCGGCGGAGCGCTGGCCGTTGGGCTGGCCCCCGGCGGCGGTGCCAGCCTCGATGGCGCGGACGAGGCGCTCCTCGAGGTCCTCCTCGACGGAGTCCCGCATGGCCTGGGCCATGGCCGCGGCGACGCCCTCGTCGACGAGGTAGTTGCCCATGGTGATCCAGCCGTCGCCGGTGAAGTGGCCGGCCCAGTCCCGGTTGTTCGCCCCGGTGCGGACGGCAGTGTGTCCCCAGCGGTCGACGACGCCAATCTGGCGGTGCTCGATGTAGGGGTCGCTTACCTCCAGCTCGGCGATGACGCGGTGGGCAGGGTAGCCCAGCTCCAGGAGGTGCAGGCCCAGCGGGCCGAGGCGGGGGTCCGTGGAGGCCTGGGTGGCGACGGCGCCGACGTGGGCCTTTATGGTGGGCACCCGGCCGCCGGTGGCCATTTCGCTGGTGGTCACGGCGATGCCGAGCTTGCCCGTTCGGGGACAGCGGGCGATGGCCGTGAAGGTGTTGGTCTCCCGTCCGAGCCGGAACACTCCGCCTCCTGTGCGATGCGGCGTTGCACTGCCGCAAAAGAGTATACACCAGCCAAGGCGTCGTGGATTGCAGGGGGTTTCCCCTACGGTAGGCGTTGGGTGGGCCCACCCACCCGCCCTCGGACGTTTTTTTGGTAACTGGGGGCACATCCCCCAGAGCGGCTCGCCGCCCTAGAGGGAGGGGAGACTCCTCTGGACTCCCCCTGAGGTACCCGCGCACTCGGCGGCATCGCCGCTTTCGCTTGGCCTGTCCTCCCACGTTTCCCACCCGCCCACCCTGGGATTTCTTTGGGGGGCTGCGGCGGCATCGCCGCCCTAGCATGCCCCGCGCCCTCACGCGCCGCTACGCGTCGGCCTCTCCCCCAGGAGAGGCGGGAGGGGTGCCTTCCCCCCACTCCCGGATTCCAGCTCGGAGGCAATAGCGGCCATGCAAGGGTTTCCAGAGGGAGAAGGCGGCGCTGCAGGGGGTATGATGGGGAGTCGCAGAGGACCCACTTTCGAGTCAGGAGGCGCATGGCACAGTCCAGAGCGACGCTGCCGCCGGAGCGGAGTCCCGCACGCTGGCTGATGCTGGCGCTGGTGTGGCTGCTCTATGGTTGCTTCGGCCTGACGCAGGGGAGCATCCCGCCGCTTGTGCAGCCGGTGGTGGAGGACCTGGGCATGACCTACGGGCAGATGGGCGTGATCCTGGGCATCTGGCAGCTGGTGTACATCGGAACAGCCTCGCCGCTGGGGACGCTGGTGGACCGGTGGGGGGTGCGCCGCTCCATGGCAGCGGGGCTCTTCCTGATTCTGCTATCGCTGGTGCTGCGAGGACTGGCGGTGGACTTCTACACGATGCTGCTGGCGGTGGCGCTGTTCGGGGTGGGCGGGCCGGTCATCTCCATCGGCGCGCCGAAGGTGGTGGCGCTGTGGTTCCAGGGGCGTGAGCGCGGCATGGCGGCGGGGGCGTACACAACGGGGCCAATCGCGGGGAACGCCATAGCGCTGATGACAGCGGCGGGAGTGCGGACGCTGACCGGGACGTGGCGGGGCATTGCGCCGGTCTACGGGAGCCTGCTCGTGGCGGTGATGGCCGCGTGGTGGCTGCTGGCCAGAGAGGCGCACTCCTCCAGCGACCAGCCGGAGATAGCAGCTCGCATGCCCGGACGCCAGGTTCTCCGCAGGCTGCTGGGCATCGGGAACGTACGGACGGTGCTGATGCTGTCGGTGGGGACGTTCCTGCTGAACCACGGTCTGGGGGCGTGGCTTCCCACGGTGCTCCAGGAAGGCGGCATGAGCCTGTCGGAGGCGGGCCGGTGGGCGGCGGCGGGGACGGCCGCAGGCGTAGTGGGAATACTGACGATGCCGCTGCTGGGACGCCGCGGCGCGCGGGTGACGGCCCTGGCCGCGCTCTTCGCCGTGACGGCGGCGACGAACGTGGGGCTGGTGACGCTGAGCGGACCCGCTCTGATCGGGGCGGTGCTGCTGTCGAACGTCGCGCGGGGCCCGATGATGCCCCTGCTGATGCTGGTGCTGATGGAGACCCCAGGCGTGGGCGCGGCCTTCATGGGCGCGGCGGCGGGCTCTTCTTTGCGACGGCGGAGATAGGGGGCTTCGGCGGGCCGTTCCTGCTCGGGGTGCTGCGGGACGCGACGGGCGCGCTCACGTCGGGCGTTCTGGCGCTGGCGGGGGTGGCGGTCGTCATGGCCCTGGCCGTCCCGGCGCTGCGGCTGGACCCGGGGGGAACGCGCGGCTGCTGATTCGCTCCGGTTCAGGCGCCGGACGCGGGCTGCTGGGAGGCCTCTTCGACCGAATCGTCCACCGGCGCGGCGATGGGGCGCTGCTTCTTGGCGGCGGCAACGCTGGCTCGGAGGGCCTCCATGAGGTCCGTCACCCTGCTGGGGGCCACGGGCGCGGGGGCGACGGGCATCTGGGCGCCCAGCTTGCCCTCGATTACGCGTTCGAGCTGCAGACGGTACTCGTCCTGGTAACCGACGGCGTCGTAGGGGGCGGTGAGCTGGTCGATGAGCATGGTGGCCATGGCCATCTCCTGCTCGGTGATGGAGGTCCGCTCTTCCGGCAGCTCCAGCTCGTTGTTCCCCCGAATCTCGTCGGGATAGAACATGGTGTGCATCGTGAGGCCGTGCTCGAAGGGGCGGAGGCAGCAGATGTGCTCCTTCTGGCGCAGGGAGACCTTGGCCAGGGCCACCCGGTTGGCGCTCTCCAGGGCCTGTTTCATGAGGTAGAAGGGCTTGATGCCCATGGCGTCGGGCTCCAAGACGTAGGTGCGCTCGAAGCTGATGGGGTCGATGGAGGAGAGGTCGCAGAACTGGGTGATCTCGATGGTGTGCGCGGATGGGACGGGGAGGTTGTCGAAGTCGCCCTCCTCCATGAGGACGTACTGCTCCTTGGCGAACTCGTAGGCGCGGGCGACCTCCGAAGGTTCGACCTCCATTTCGTGGGAGGGGCAGAAGCGGCGGTGGCGGAGTCGGGTGTTGCAGGAGCGATGGAGGGTGACGAAGGCGATGTCCTTGCTCTCGGTGGCGGTGTAGAGCTTGACGGGGATGGCGACCATCCCGAAGCTGACCAGGCCCTTCCAGATTGCTCGTCTCGCCATGACCGGACCTCCTGTGGTGTGCCCTCACCCCAGGCGGGGGCGGCAGTGCCCCAAAGCGCTTATGTTAAGCCACAGCTTGCAGGCAGGTCAAACGTGGAGGGCCTGTAGTGCAACCTTGGGTGGGCCCACCCGCCCGCCCTCGGACGTTTTTGGTAACTGGGGGCACATCCCCCAGACCCCTTGCCAGAGGGGTCTCCCCTCTGGACTCCCACTGACGAGGAACACGCGGCGGGTAGCGGTATAATGGCCGCATGGGCACGATTTGGGTGGGGACGTCCGGCTACAACTACGCTGAGTGGAAGGGGAGCTTCTACCCGCAGGAGCTGCCCGCCTCGCAGATGCTTGGCTACTACTCGGCGCGCTTCTCGACGGTTGAGATCAACTACTCGTTCTACCGGCTGCCGAGTGAGAAGAGCATCGGCAGGTGGGCGGAGACGACGCCGACCGGCTTCGCCTTCACGCTGAAGGCCCCGCGCCGGATCACCCACGAGGCGCGCCTGCGGGACTGCGAGGAGCTGACGGCGCTCTTCTGCGCTCGAGCGCAGACGCTGGGGCCCAAGCTGGGGGTGCTGCTGTTCCAGCTGCCGCCGTACCTCCGTGCGAACGTTGAGGCGCTGGAGGAGTTCGTGGGGTGGCTGCCGCCCGGCGTGCGGGCCGCGTTCGAGTTCCGTCACGCGTCCTGGCTGTGCGAAGAGGTGCACGCGTGCCTGCGGGCACGCAACCTGGCGCTGTGCGTGACGGACAGCGAGACGACAACGACGCCCCTGGTGAGGACGGCGGACTACGCCTACTTCCGCCTGCGGGACGAGGGCTACGAGGAGGGCGACATCCGCGGCTGGGCGGACACGGTGCGGGAGGCAGCTGAAAGCGGCGCGGACGTGTTCGTCTACTTCAAGCACGAGGAGGCGGGCACGGGACCGGTCTTCGCCCGCGCGCTGCTGGAGGCCGTGGGGGCGCGATGAGGAAGCTGCAGAGCTACCGTCGCAAGCGGGACTTCGCCCGCACGCCGGAGCCGGGGCCGGAGGCGGGAGTCGAGTCGCAGGCGAGTCTGCGCTTCGTGGTGCAGAAGCACGCGGCGCGACGGCTCCACTACGACTTCCGGCTGGAGATGGACGGCGTCCTGAAGTCGTGGGCGGTGCCCAAGGGCCCGTCCGTGGACCCTCAGCAGAAACGCTTCGCGGCGCTGGTGGAGGACCACCCGCTGGACTACGCTACCTTCGAGGGAGTCATCGCCGACGGGAACTACGGGGCCGGGCACGTCATCGTGTGGGACACGGGCATCTACTCGCCCGACGACGATAACCGGCTCGCCTTCGGCGACCGGACCGCCTCCGAGGAGCGAATGCGCCGCCAGCTGGAGGCGGGGAAGCTCTCGATCACGCTGCGGGGACACAAACTGCGTGGCTCGTGGACGCTGGTGCGCACGGCCAAGGGGCCGACGGAATGGCTGCTGATCAAGCACCGGGACGCCCACGCCGACCCGGAGCGGGAGGTGCTGGAGCACGAGGGATCGGTGCTCACGGGGGCCACGATCACGGACCTGCGGGCAGGGCGCTCGGCGGGGCATCCGGGCGGGAGCGCGCGGGAGCAGGCGCAGGCCCTGGGACGCCGCGCTCCCTACCCGACGACGGTGAAACCGATGCTGGCCCGGCTGGTGGACGGGCCCTTCTCCCATCCGGCGTGGCTGTTCGAGCCGAAGCTGGACGGCTACCGGATCGTGGCCTTCGTGCAGCCGGGGGGCGTGACCCTGCGCAGTCGCAACGGCAAGGACCTGACGTCGCTGCTTCCGGAGGTGGCGCAGGAGTTGGCGGAGCAGGCCGAGGAGGAGATGGTCCTGGACGGCGAGGTGGTGGCCCTTAACGCCGAGGGCCTGCCGGACTTCGGCCTGCTGCAGGAGGCGCTGGGCCGGGACCGCCGCCTGGGGTCGGCAGGGCCGGCGGCGCCGCTGGTCTACTACCCGTTCGACTTGCTCTACCTGGCCGGGGTCTCCCTTCGGCAGACGCCGCTGATGCAGCGCAAGGGCCTGCTGGGCCAGGCGCTGGTGCCGGGGGACGCCGTGCGGCCGGTGGAGTACGTGGAGGGCAGCGGCGAGGCGTTCTTCGAGGCGGCGGTGGCCCTGGGGCTGGAGGGGATGCTGGCCAAGCGCAAGGACAGCAGCTACGAGCCCGCGGCCCGCAGCGCGGCCTGGCTCAAGGTGAAGGCCGTGCAGTCGCAGGACTTCGTCGTCGCGGGCTACACGCCCGGCGAGGGGGCGCGGGCCAGCACGCTGGGGGCCATCCTCGTGGGCCTGTACGACGGAGGGAAGCTGCAGTTCGCCGGGCGCGTGGGCAGCGGCTTCGACCAGGCGGAGCTGGACGATCTGCTGGCGCTGATGGGACCGCTGCACACACGTCGCTGTCCCTTCGAAACGACGCCGGACCTGCAGGGCTCGGCGGCCCAGTGGGTGCGGCCAAACCTGGTGGCGCGGGTCAAGTTCTCGCAGTGGACCAAGGACGGACTGCTACGTGCGCCGGTCTTCGAGGGCCTTCGACGGGACGCGTCGCCCCGCTCCGTGACGCGGGAGGAGGGCGCGGACGTGCGCCAACTGCTCGGCGACGATGCCAGGACTGCGGAGGGCCCGCAGAGCGAGACGGAGGCCGTGCTGGCGCAGCTTTCGGGGCGGGAGGACAGGGTGCTCCTGGAACTGGCGGGAGAGCGGCTGTCGCTGACCAACCTCAACAAGGATCTGTGGCCCGCGACGTCGGATGCGCCGCCGGTGACGAAGCGGGACATGATCCGCTACTACGTCCAGATTGCGCCGGCGCTGCTGCCCCATCTGCAGGACCGCCCGATGACGCTGACCCGCTACCCGAACGGCATCGGTGGCAAGAGCTTCTACCAGAAGCACTGGGGAGGCCCGATGCCCGGCTTCGTGGAGACGGTGCGGCCCTTCTCCTCGCACCGGGAGGGTGACGGCGAGTACATCCTGGTGGACAACCTGGCGACGCTGGTCTGGCTGGCCCAGCTGGCCGACATCGAGCTGCACCCGTGGCTCTCCCGGGTGGTCCGGGAGCCGGACGCGCTGCACACCGGCACGGTGCTCACCGGGTCGAAGGAGGCGGTGGAGTCGAGCGTGCTCAACCACCCGGACTTCCTGGTGTTCGACCTGGACCCGTACACGTACTCGGGGAAGGAGGCGGCGGGGGCGGAGCCGGAGCTCAACCGTCGCGCCTTCTCGCAGGCCGTGGAGGTGGCGCATTCGCTGCGGGAGCTGCTGGAAGGGCTGACGCTGAAACCGTTCCTCAAGACGTCCGGCAGGACGGGGCTGCACATCTACGTGCCCGTGCTGCGGCAGTACGACTTCTCCGTGACGCGCAGGGCCTGCCAGACAGTGGGGCAGTTCCTGCTGCAGCAGCGGTTCCGGGACGTCACACTGGAGTGGTCCGTGGAGAAGCGGACGGGGAAGGTGTTCCTGGACTACAACCAGAACTCCCGGAGCCGGAACATGGCGGCGGCGTACTCGCTGCGACCGCTGCCCGGCGCGCCGGTCTCGACGCCGCTGAGCTGGGAGGAGCTGGAGCACGTCTTCCCAACGGACTTCACGATCTGGAGCGTACCACAGCGGGTGGAGCGGCTGGGCGACCTGTGGGGCGGCGTGCTGGAGGCGAAGCACGACCTGAGGGGGCTGCTGGAGGGGTGAGGGGGGCGGCGGCAGAGCCGCTTTCGCTTACCCTTCCTCCCCGCTCCACCGCCGCGTTTCCCACCCGCCCGCCCTCGGAAGTTCTTCTGGGGGCTGCGCCCCCCGGGCCCCCGCACCCTCGCGCGACGCTGTGCGTCGGAAAGGATTCCCATACAGCCACTTCCCACGCGCATTCAAGAAATACGTATACATACACACACGCACGCAGAGTGGTGGTGTCGGACCGGATGGCCGTTGACGCGTAACGAAAAAATAGTTAACATGGGCCATCATGAACTACGCAAAGCAGATCATAGAACGTTTCGGCGGTCAGTCCTCGCTGGCTGCCCTACTTGGAAAACGCCAGAGTACGGTCCAGCACTGGGCTCGGACCGGAAGAATACCGTCGCAGTGGCAGAAGCGACTCCTGGAGCTTGCCTTTCAGCAAGGAATTCGGCTGGAACCCAAGGACTTCGTCGCAAGTGACACGCCCACCATCAGTCCGGCGAGCGGAAAGCTTGGCGTGCTGATGGTGGGGTTGGGAGCAGTGTCCTCCACCTTCATCGCCGGCGTCGAACACATCCGGCGCGGAACCGGACGGCCGGTGGGCTCTCTCACCCAACTGGGCACCATCCGCCTTGGCAAGCGACCCGACAGGCGGACTCCCCTCATTAGGGAATTCGTTCCGCTGGCAGACCTCGACCAGATGGTATTCGGAGGTTGGGACCCCATACCAGACGACGCCTTTGAAGCTGCCACGAAGGCCGGCGTACTAGACCGCCACGAACAATTGGAACCAGTCGCGGATTTCTTGAAGTCGATAGAACCGATGCCAGCCATCTTCGACAACGAGTACGTGCGGGCCATCAATGGGAGCAACGTCAACGTGACCGGCTCCAAGCGTGCTTCGGTGGAGGCCATACGGAGCGACATCCGACGCTTCAAGGAGGAAAACGATTGTGACCGGTTGGTGATGGTCTGGTGTGCCTCCACCGAAAAATTCATTAGGGAGGCAGCCGTTCACCAGGACATCGAGAGCTTTGTTGGTGGGATTCATGAAGACGACGAGAATATAGCGCCTTCAATGCTGTACGCCTACGCGGCTCTGATGGAGGGCGTGCCCTTTGTGAACGGGGCCCCCAACCTCACCGTGGACATTCCCGCCTTGGAAAGGCTGGCTAAGAGCCAAGGCGTGCCCGTGTGCGGCAAAGACTTCAAGACGGGACAGACCCTGGTGAAAACCGTCCTGGGGCCGATGCTCAAAGCCAGGATGCTCGGGCTAGACGGCTGGTTCTCCACGAACATACTGGGAAACCGGGACGGCGAGGTCCTCGACGAACCGGAGAACTTCAAGACCAAGGAGGAGTCCAAACTGGGAGTCCTCGAGTACATCCTGCAACCCGACCTGTACCCGGAGCTGTATTCCGACGCGTATCACAAAGTGCGCATCAACTATTACCCTCCACGAGGAGACAACAAGGAGGGGTGGGACAACATCGACATTTTCGGCTGGCTCGGACGCCGGATGCAGATCAAAGTCAACTTCCTATGCTCGGACTCGATTCTTGCCGCACCCTTAGTCCTTGACCTCGTCCTGTTCATGGACCTGGCACAGCGTGCCGGCATGTCGGGCATCCAGGAGTGGTTGTCGTTTTACTTCAAGAGCCCGCAGCACGCACCGGAAGTCTATCCGGAGCACGACCTATTCATACAGCAGACGAAGCTCAAGAACACCCTCCGGTGGCTTATGGGGGAGGAACAGGTCACCCATCTCGGCATGGAGTATTACCGGCGCGGTTGATGGGGACCCGATTTCTGTGAGCGCACACCCCGGCGGTTTCTGGGGGCTCCGCTGCGGCGGGGCTTGGTCCTTCGAAGGGGGATGGTGAGTGGGCGGGGGTGAGTCGCATCCCTACGGGCCACCCTGCGTGGCACTCTCCCAGACGGGGAAGCGCAGATAGCGCCCAAATGTGTATAATGTAGGCACCGCAGAAGGAACGCTGCGGCGTTCCCATTAGGCGAGCAGAGGGCAAAGACGACAATGCCAGTGAGTCTTGAGCTCTACCGGGAGTCTTTCCGCAACACCGAGTACGAGGTGGACGTAGCGGCGAACGCGGAGAAGGTCCGCCGCATCCTCCAACTCAAGGAGGAGAAGAACGTCCTCATCCTGGGGCACAACTACATGCACCCCCTGGTCTTCGGCCTGTCGGACAAGGCGGCGCGGGGGGACTCGCTGGCCCTGGCCCGCCACGCCGCCGAGACGAGCTGCCCGATCATCCTGATGGACGGCGTGCGGTTCATGGCGGAGACGGCGAAGATCCTGAACCCCGACAAGAAGGTGCTCATTGCGAGCAAGCTGGCGGGCTGTAGCCTCGCGGACCCGGTGAGAGCGGAGGACGTGCGGGCCCTCAAGGCGGCGCACCCGGGCGTGCCGGTTGTGATGTACATCAACAGCTACGCGGACGCGAAGGCCGAGGCGGACATCTGCTGCACCTCCTCGAACGCGCTGGAGGTGATCCTCCACATGGCGCAGACCACCGGCAGCAGCAGGGTCATCTTCCTGCCGGACACGCTCATGGGCATGAACCTGCAGACGGAGCTCGAGGCGCTGGGCCACGACCTGGACCTCATCTACCCGGGCAAGAGCAACAGCCTGCGAGAGGCGAAGTGCGAGGTCCACGAGCAGTTCACCGTGGAGGACCTGCAGCTCATTCGTCAGCAGCATGACATTCCCAAGGGGCACCCCGGCCGGGTCATCCTGGCCCACTGGGAGTGCCCGCCCGACGTGCTCCGTGAGGCGGACTTCCACGGCAGCACGTCGCAGATGTCGAACTACATCCGGGAGCACCAGCCCGAGCGGGCGTACCTGGCCACCGAGTGCGAGATGGCGGCGAACCTGGAGGCGGAGTTCCCGCAGACCGAGTTCGTGCGCGCGTGCGCCATCTTCTGCAGCCACATGCGCCGCATTGGCCTCAACGGCATCCTCTCCGCGCTGGAGACGGAGGACCCGGAGAGGCACGAGATTACCGTCGACGAAGAGGTCCGGGTGCGGGCGCTAGCGCCCATCGAGCGGATGCTGGAGCTCTCCGCCTGACGGGGGAGGGCGCCGCGGCGATGGGGGAGATGCACCGGCTGCGGATCGACGCTGCGGTCACGGCGCTCATCGACCGGTCCCTGGCCGAGGACCGCACTTCCCACGACGTCACCACGGACACGCTCATCCCGCCCGGCCTGCCCGGCGCCGCCACGCTCATAGCCAAGTCGCCCGGCGTCCTCGCGGGTGGAGAGGTGGCCCGCGCAGTGTTCCTGCGGGCCGACCCCAACCTTCGAGCGGAGCTGCTCATCGAGGACGGCGCCACCCTGCAACCCGGCGACGTCATCGCCAGGGTCGAGGGGCCGGTGGGCGGCATCCTTCGAGCGGAGCGCTGCGCCCTCAACTTCCTGCAGCACATGAGCGGCATCGCCACGGAGACGGCGCGGTACGCGGCGGCGGTGTCGGGGACGCGAGCGGCCATCGTCGACACGCGCAAGACCGTGCCGGGGCTCCGAACACTGCAGAAGTACGCGGTGCTGGTGGGCGGCGGCAGGAACCATCGCATGGACCTGGCCGACGGCGTCCTCATCAAGGATAACCACATCGCGGCGCTGCGGGCGCGGGAGGTGGGGCTGGCCGAGATCGTGCGGCGGGCCAAGGAGGGAGCGCCTCACACGCTGAAGGTGGAGATTGAGGTGGAGAGCATGGAGGAGGCCCGGGAGGCGCTGGACGCCCGCGCGGACGTCATCCTGCTGGACAACATGCCGCCGGAGGAGATGCGACGGGTGGTGGAGATGATCGGCGGCAGGGCGGTGGTGGAGGCGTCGGGGGGGATCACGCTGGAGAGCGTCCGCGAGGTGGCGGAGACGGGAGTGGACATCATCTCGGTGGGAGCGCTGACGCACTCGGTGAACGCGCTGAACATCAGCCTGGACCTAGAAGTCACGTGGGGTGATGGCCAGTAGCCGGAGTGATCGGACCGTGGACCCCTTTGGACAGCAGGTCTACGACCACCATCGCGGCCTCATACCGGATGGCTTTCGTGAAGTCGGCGAGCGCGATGACGGCGATCTCCAGGTGTACGAACATCCAAGATGGTACTTTGCTCCGTTCGATGAGTGGGCCCCGCACCTTCAGGAAGCGATGCAGTATGTCCGGGGAAGGACCCTCGACATCGGGTGCGGCGCCGGTCGCGTGACTCTGCCGCTGCAGCAGAGGGGCGTGGATATCCTCGGCATCGACAATTCCCCCCCTGGCCGTCCAGACGTGCACGGAGAGAGGCGTCCACGACGTGCGGCTCCTCTCCATCACGCAGATCAGCGTCAACAGGCTGGGCACGTTCGACAGCATCCTGATGTTCGGCAACAACTTCGGGCTATTCGGCAATCGGAACCGGGCCCGCCGGCTGCTGCGACGCCTGCACAGGATGACAACGGAGCAAGGGCGCATAGTGGCCGAAACCACGGACCCCTACGCGACCAGTGACCCCATCCTTCGGGCGTACCAGGAGCGGAACCGGGCACGAGGCAGGATGAGCGGGCAGTACCGTCACCGTGACTGCTACCGCAACCTGAAGGGGCCCTGGCACGACTGGTTGTTCGTATCGAGGGATGAGATGCGGGAGATCGTGGCCGGGACGGGGTGGAGAGTGCGCAGGTTCGTTGAACCCGAGGGCGCTCAGTACGTTGCCGTGATCGAGAAGGAGTAAGCACACAGCAAGGCGGCGGCGGCATCGCCGCTTTTGCTTGCGGTGTTGGGCTGCGGCGGAGTCTGATCCTTCGGAGGGGTGGGACCTTACGATGGTTGGGCCCACCCGCCCACCCTATGAGTTTTTCTTGGGGGGCACCCCCCCAGACCCCCGCTGGGGGCGGTAGAGAGGTATGAAGTACGTACGCGTGCAAGCGCGGTATACGGGTAGAACGGGAAAACCTGTTGGAATCTTCACTGCCTGTCACCATCTGAAGCGGAAGGGGATTCTCACTGCGGAAGAGGCCAGGCTGTTCAAGAACATCGATAGCTGGTTCGACCTGTATCTTCCCAATCCTCCGTTCTATCAGGGTGGCAACAAGATCCGCGGCATCACGTGGTTCAAGTCCTCCGCGAGGGGAATGCTCAAGGCGCTGGTCCCACTACTGGCTCTGCTCAGCAAGTACGACGTGACATGCGACGTCGTTGAGACGGACGACCCCGGCTGCATCGTGTACGAAGACGAGTGGCAAGTCGGGACCGTTTTATGCGGCCTAGAGCTGCCCGCCCCGCCCTAGGAACTCCTGGTAACTAGGGCACGGCCCCCAGACCCCCGCGCCCTCACCCGCCGCTGTGCGGCGGCCTCTCCCCCAGGAGAGGCGGGAGGCTACCGCACGACCATTTCCACGGACGCGCAGCCGGACAGCACGCTCTCGAGTGCGTCCGCCTCGGCGCGGTCGATGGTGAGGGCGTACTTCTGGCGCACCTGGACGACGCGGTCTGCGAACCAGCACCTGTTCTGCTGCGGCAACCACTCCGCCGCGTCGTAGGCCCGCTTCTGCTCCCGGTTGACCTGCGGGGCCGCCAGCGTGAGGTTGAGGACGTCGGAGACAAAGCGAGCGCGAGTCTCGTCGCTGGCGGCGCAGAGGCCGCTGTCGTGGGCCTCGGAGCGGGCGACGATGTGCTCGATGTCCGTCTGCCGCATGTTCGAGAACCGGCGGCCCGTGTACGGCCCGTAGATGACGCCGCCCATGCCTGCGACGATGCGAGGCTCGACGGACTGGGGGTAGGAGTAGTCGTCGGAGTCGTAGGGGGAGCAGCGGTCTTCGTCGGCGACGGTCAGGCCGCGCCAGGTGGCTGCGGGAGCGGGGCCATCTTCGTCTGGCGGCGCGGTGCAGGCGGCCGTCCATGCGAGAGCACCCAGGACAAGGACGAACAGCAGTCTCACAACATTTCGCCTACAGAGCGCGTTCGGACGGCCTGTGGTCCGACCTTGGGTGGGCCCACCCGGCGGCAGTGCCGCTCTTGCTGGGGTGTCGAGTCGCGGCGGAGTGTGGTCCTTCGAGAGACGGTGGTTGTCTTCTGGAGGCGCGGCCCCCAGACCCCCGCGCCCTCACCCGCCCGCTGTGCGGCGGCCTCTCCCCCAGGAGAGGCGGATGCGCACTGGGTGACCGGAAGGGGGAGGGGGCCTGCAGGGGACAATCGTAGTGGCGACCCGGAGGGGATTCGAACCCCCGATCTCCGCCTTGACAGGGCGGTATGTTAGGCCACTACACCACCGGGCCGCGTGTCTCCGTCGAACGGTCTGACGCCGTGGCGCTCAGACCTGGACGTGTCGTCTTGTGAATCGAGCGCCGGTCACCTGCCGGCGTCGAGCTGCTCCTTCTGCCATGCGTAGTCGACCTGGCCCTCGTAGAACCGGTCGGGGTTTTCCACCGCCCATATCTGCTTACGTATGACGTAGTTGTCCGGTTGCACGGCGACCCCGCGCCGCCACGCCGCTACGGCCTCGTCCACCCTGCCCTGCCGGTACAGGCCCAGCCCTTCCCGGTAGTGCTCCAGCGCCTCGCCTGCGACGTCGTCTGCGCCCCCCGTCGCCGCGCCGTCGACGGAGGCGCCGGCGGCCCAGCTTTCGGCGGCCTGCGCGTACTCGGGTTTACG
The DNA here is from genome assembly GCA_965249315.1 of Dehalococcoidia bacterium. GTDB lineage: Bacteria > Chloroflexota > Dehalococcoidia > Lucifugimonadales > UBA1127 > CBDBGD01. Next base: position 1,312,276 of record OZ252225.1, read on the forward strand.
GATGTCGAAGCCGCCCCGCTTGATGTACCGGACGACCCCGTCAGCGTCGACGAAGACGGTGTTGGGGATGGCCTTGCAGTCGAAGAGCTGGCCGAGGACGTTCTCCCCATCGACGACCGTTGGGAAGGTGGCCGCGGCCTTTTCGACGTAGGGACGCGCCTTGTCGGGGCCCTGGGCGTCGACGGCTACGGAGAGGACCTCAACGCCCTTCGACTGGTGCCTCTGGTAGTAGTCCTGCCAGACCGGCAGTTGCTCGCGGCAGGCTCACCAGGAGGCCCACATGAAGAGGACAAGCTGTTTGCCTCGATAGGAATCGAGGGCGACTTCGCCGCCGTCCAAGGACTGCAGTGTGAGTGGGGGGAGCACCCCTCCCACGCCCACGCTCGTTTCGTACTGGACCGCCACAGCTTCTCTCCGGGGTAGGTTTCTGCGAGGTCGACGACCTCGCGGCTAGTAGGCTCAGCCCACGCCGCCGTAGCCGACGGTGACGAGCTCGCCCTCGATGATGACGGGGGTTATGCGCTCTCCGCCCGTGAGCCGCTCCAGCTCCTCGGTGGCGCCGTCGACGAGTGTGACGTCGATCTGCTTGAAGGGGATGCTGTCCTTCTGCAGGTCCGCCAAGGCAGCCTGGGAGTAGGCGCAGTCCGGGTGCGTGTAGATGGTAAGCGTCGTCTCCTGGGTCACGGCATCACCTCGTACAGGGGCTGAAGTTCCAGTGTACCCGTGCGGGCGGCTCTCGTAAAGGCGGCACTGCCGGCGGCCAGCCGCCCTAGCATGGGCCTACGCCGTCACGCCTGGTGAGCTGTGGGAGCAGATGGCGTCGAGGTTCCACTGCCTGCGCAGAAACGACGTGACGACTTTGGGGGTGCTAGTGCCCCATGTCGATGCGCTTTTCGCCGGAGAGGTAGGCTTTCGGCTCCTTGGAAAAGGCGACACGGCAGCCGGGCCCGCAGAAGTAGTAGGTGACGCCGTTGTGGTGGTGTGTGCCGCCGGGAGGTTTGCCGACGTCGACCTGCATGTGGCAGACGGGGTCCTCCGCGCGCTCCTTCTTGCCTCCCAGGACTCCGAGGATCTTGCCTATCATGGATGCTCCTCCTGTGTTCTGTCTCGCTGGAGTTCGTGGCGGGAGTAGGCCAGGGGTTGTGCCGTCGAATCTTAGCATAGGTGGCGCTCCCCAATACACCGAGGCTCCTAAGCCACGGTCTTGTCTTGACGACCCGGTCCGTGCGGTCTAGCCGTTACAGAAGGGAAGGGCCACGTCATCGAAGTCGTGCCCGGGAACGGACCTCAACGCTGCCGGTATGCAGCCGGCGAGCTGGTTGCCGCGAAGATGCAGGCTGTCCAAGCCGGCAAGGTTGCCCAACTCCGGCGGAATCGGCCCGCTCAACCGGTTTTCATATAGGTACAGCTCTTCCAAGTTTGGAAGGTCGCCCAGATCAGGTGGTATCAGCCCGCTCAGCTGGTTACCACCGAGGCTCAGATAGGAGAGTCTTGAGAGGGCGCCCAGCCATGCCGGTATCTCGCCGGTCAGTTGGTTTCCCCAGAGGACCAAGCGTTCCAAGTTGGCCAGCTTCCCCAGTCCCCCTGGTATCTCTCCGCTCAACTGGTTCTCATTGAGGTGGAGCTCTTCCAAGTTGGAAAGGTCGCCCAGACCAGGTGGTATCGGCCCGCTCAGCTGGTTCTTGCTAAGGTCCAAGTAGCCCAGGCCGGAGAACCGGCCCAGCTCCGGCGGTATCGGCCCGCTCAACTGGTTCTTGCTAAGGTCCAAGTAGCCCAGACCGGAGCCCTGCCCCAGCTCCGGCAGTATCAGTCCGCTCAGCCCGGAGAGCTGCCCCAGCTCCGGCGGTATCAGCCCGCTGAGCTGGTTGCCACCGAGGTTCAGATAGGATAGTCCTGAGAGGGCGCCCAGCCACGCCGGGATCTCGCCGGTCAACTGGTTCTCCGAGAGGTCCAGGCGCGCCAAGCCGGCGAGCTTCCCCAGCTCCTCCGGTATCTCTCCGCTCAACTGGTTTCCGCTGAGGTCCAAGTAACCCAGGCCGGAGAGGTTGCCCAGCTCCGGCGGTACGGGCCCGCTCAACTGGTTCCCGCTCAAGTCCAGTGCGACGACGGAACCTTCACAGTCGGCGATTACCCCGTGCCATTCGTCCAGCGGGGCGTCGCTCAACCAGTTCTCGCTGTTCTCCCACCCAGGGCCGTTGGTAGCATTGTAGACCGCTACCAATGCGTTTCTTACCTCGCTCGAAGGCGCGGCCCTGGGTGCAGCGGTATAGCCGGCAACCGGTCTTCCGTGAAGACAGTGGTACAGGAGACGGAACTCATCCTGCTGCGATGGCGGGGTGTTCCTCAGCAACGTCTGGTATATCTTGTCTTCCGTCGTCCTTTCGTAGCTACGGGTCTCGTACAACTCCCGTAGGGCAAATGATACAACCTCATGCCCCAAGGCATGATGCAGTCCCGCCAGGAAGTGAGTGCCCAGCCAATACGGGCACCGACGCGGCGTTCCGTCATCACCAATTAGGCTCAACCCGGAATCGGCCCACCCTTGAATATTCGTCACACCGAAGGGATCGCAATCCTCAGCAATCTGCACCTTCAAAGCCAAGTGGGCCGCCCGGAAGGAGATTTCGCCTCCGGCCGCCTTCAAAGCAGTGTAGTGCGCCACGAAATTCGCCCCTCCTTCAGTTAGCCAAGTCGGAGTGCGGGTTCCCCAGTATGAGGAGAAGTAGAAGTGTGCCACCTCGTGGTGAACCACAAAGTTGGTCGGTTGCTTGAGGAGCAGGTGAGTCCCATAGTTCAGACCCAGACCCCTGAACGAGGACCCGTGGTGTTCGGTTTCCACCAACATGATGACATCGGACTTTGGCCACGGTGTCCCCAGGAGATTCTCCGACTGCTCGGCGGCGAGGGCCGCCGCGTCCAGCGCGTTTTGCAACCAGAACCCCGACCTTCCGACCGCGAACAGGTCCACCTCGCCGGCCAGGGGAAGAGAAATCGTTTCCGGCCACACCTGGCCGTTCTGTGCCAGGTCCTCAAAGAGCGCCTCGGAAGGAGCAACACTTCGCAGCGTGACTACCAGCGCCGCCTCCTCTGCGGTCAGGCCGTCCTGCGCCCAGGGCTGACTCAGGATCCACTCCGCTCGTCCGGGGTAATGCGAGACCCGTCGCAGACTGGACGCCGTGTCCAGCATGAGGCTCCCCGTCCGGTCCGGAATGGTCGTAACCACGGCGGCTGCTTCCTGCCAGTTGGCGGTCAAGCCAAAGAGATCGGACAGTGCCTGGAGCTCCTCTTCGGTGACACCATCCGAGAGCCACGGCGCGGCCACAACTCGCTGAGCAATTGCAGAGTCAATCCGCTCGAAAGCTCGAATGTGACCGTCTGCGAGTCTCTCGTTATCGGTGAGGCCGTCCTGCACCCACGGCAGCCGCCCCTTGCTAAACGGTGAGACAGTAACGGCCACCCCGTTGGAGCAATTGTTGGTCGTGTTCGTCTCGCCGGACGCCGGGTCTACACAGACGCCGTAGTGGTACGTGCCCGGCGCGGACGGCGCCCGCGTGAAGACGGACTCCGCGCTGCTGCCGGACACACTCAGCCTGGAAACGTGGTCCCTGCCCACTTCGGCGTCGTCTGCCGTGACGGTGGCGTCGGTTGAGCGATAGTAGCGCAGCGTTGTGGGGCTGGAAGGTCCGTCTCCCCGGTTCCGTACCACGACGCTCAATGCCAGGTGTTGGTCCGCCATCAGGTCGCTGTCGCTCACCGTTAGCGGGTCCACCTCCAGGTCGGGCGGGGGTGGACGCACGCGAATGGCGAGGGCAGCGGAGCAGTTGTTGGTTGTGTCGGACTCGCTGGACAGCGGGCCCACGCAGACCCCGTAGTAGTACGTACCCGGCGCGGACGGCGCCTGCGTGACGAGCGACTCAGCGCTGCTGCCGGATGCATCCAGCCCGGAAATCTGCACCGTACCCAACTCGGGATCATCAGGGGTGATGGTGGAGTCGCTGGAGCGATGGTAGCTCAATGTCGTGGGACCTGAAGTCCCGTCTCCCTGGTTCCGTACGACGACGTTCAGCGTGAGGGACTGGTCCGCCATTGGGCTGCTGTCGCTCACCGTTAGCTGGTCCACCAGTAGATCGGACGGCGGTAGCACCACTGTGACGGCTACGGGACCGGAGCAGTTGTTGGTTACGTCGACCTCGCGGGGCAACGGCCCCACGCAGACGCCATAGTGGTACGTGCCCGGCGCGAATGGCGCCTGCGTGACGAGCGACTCCGTGCTGGTGGCCGATGGCGTGAGTCCGGAAATCTGCACCGTGCCCAACTCGGGATCATCGGGAGTGACGTTGGCGTCAGTGGAGCGGTGGTAGCTCAATGTTGTGGGGCTCGAAGGCCCGCCTCCCTGGTTTCGTACGATGACGTTCAGCATTAGGGATTGGCCTACCGTCGGGCTGCTGTCGCTGACCGTTGGCAGGTCCACCGTTAGGTCGGGCGGGGATGGCGCCGGGGTCGGTGTGGGCGGCACGGTTGGTATCGGCGTGGCAGTTGCGGTAGGCGAGGAAGCGGGACTGGCAGTCGGTGCGGGAGTGGGCGGGGGAGTCGATATCAGGATTGATATCGGCGTCGGCGTGCCGACAGAAGCGAGCGGGGGCGGAGTGGGCTCATCTTCGCATGCTGACAGTAGTGCGGCAACGGCGGCGCAGGCCGCTACGAACACCGCACAGCGTATCAGGGTGCTCCGTAATTCATGGCGTTCAGAGTAAACCGGCCTGTTTGTCACTTGCCATTCCGTGTGACCCCGTGTGACCGTCTGCCTCTACAGGAATCTGGCAAACGGTGAGCAAAGGGTGCGCGCGGTCGAATCTTAGCATGGATGGCACGGAAGGGCAGAGAGCCAGGCTGACTAGCGTCTGAGGCGAGTCCCAATGTGGGAGTTCCCTATATTTGCTTTATAGATGATCGGCCGCCTTGCCGGATACCTCTGCGACGATTCCGAAATGGTCCGATAGCACTGCAGCACCTTGGATGTTGCCTAGCACGTGCAGGGACTGAACGACCAGGTCTTCGCTCAGGGCAATGTGGTCGATGCTCTCGCGTCCCCCGAATGCAAGGCTCGACGTGGCAATGCTGACCGTGGGCGGGAAGGCCCCGAGAAGCGCCTGTCGCAACGCGGTGGGCGCACGGCCCTTTGCCCCGAGAGCCTGATTGAAGTCTCCCATAATGAGCAGGCGCTTGGTAGGCGCCCGTGCGAGCACTTCCGTCAGACCCACCAGGTATTCCTCGTGGTCCTGCCACCGCCTCCGGCGCCCCGAATTGCGGCTGGCTTCGGTGCGCGATCCAAACCAAGGGATGCCGATGCCGATGACCGTGACTTCGCCAAGGGACGTTTGCGTGACTCCCGCTACGAATCGCCCAGGCGGCAGGGACTTGTTTCCCACGCAGTCGACCTGGGTCCACGGTTGTTGTGACCAGAGCACGACCTTCCGCCGGGTCTCCTTCGCCTCATACCCGTAATCCCTCTGAGCGGAGACTGTATGGCCTGACCGAGACAGCAGTTCCACATGTGTCTCAGTGAGACAGACAACCTCGGGAGAGTATCGCTCAAGACGCCTCAGGAGTTCGTGGGTACGCCGTGAGGCGGGCGTCGCCCACTGGACGTTCCACGTTGCAACCCACATTGGGCTAGCCGGGGCGGAGGCGGCGGAGGCGCAGGGAGTTGCCGACGACGGAGACGGAGCTGAGGGCCATGGCCAGGGCCGCGAGGACGGGGTTCAGGAAGCCCCGGTCGCCGAAGAAGGGCTCAAGCCCACCGGGGACGCCGCCGAGGGTCTGGAAGAGGGGGTAGAGGGCGCCCGCAGCCACGGGGATGAGCAGGACGTTGTAGAAGAAGGCCCAGAAGAGGTTCTGTCGAATGGTGCGGACGGTGGAGCGGCTGAGCCGGAGCGCCGTGAGGACGCCCCGCAGGTCGCCGCGCATCAGGGTGACCTCCGCCGCCTCGACGGAGACGCCGGCGCCGGTGCCCATGGCGATGCCCACGGAGGCCTGGGCGAGTGCGGGAGCGTCGTTGACGCCGTCGCCGACCATTGCCACCACCTGGCCCTCGTCCTGCAGGGCGCGAACCTGGGCGGCCTTGTCCTGGGGCAGCACCTCGGCGACGACGCGGTCGACGCTGAGCTCCCGGGCCACGGCCTCCGCCGTCCGCGAGTGGTCGCCGGTGAGCAGAACGACGCCGATGCCCATCTGCCGCAGACGTGCGACAACCTCGGCGGCCTCGGGCTTCAGCGTATCGGCGACGGCGAGGAGGCCCAGCGCCCGGCCGTCGGCGGCGACGAAGACGGCGGTGACGCCGCGAGCGGAGAGCTCCTCCCACCGCGCCTCCAGGCCGTCGAGGGGGATGCGGTGGGACTCCATGAGGGCCCGGTTGCCGATGACGACCTGCCGGCCATCGACCGTGGCTTCGACGCCCAGGCCGGGCGCCGCCTGGAAGTCCTGCGGCTCGGCCAGAGCGATCCCCTCGCTGCGGGCTGCTTCGACGATGGCCTCGCCCAGGGCATGCTCCGACGCTCGCTCGGCCGATGCTGCGAGACGCAGGACCTGCTCGCGGTCGTCTGCGGGGACGACGTCGGTGACGGTGGGCGTCCCGCGGGTGACCGTGCCGGTCTTGTCCAGGACGACCGTCGTCACTCGGTGGGCCTGCTCCAAGGCCTCTGCGCTGCGGACCAGTACGCCGTACTCGGCGCCCTTCCCAATGCCCACCATGATGGCGGTGGGCGTGGCGAGGCCCAGGGCGCAGGGGCACGCGATGATGAGGACGGTCACAAAGGTGAGCAGCGAGTAGGTCAGGGAGGGCTCAGGGCCGAGCATCAGCCAGAGGAGGAAGGAGAAGGAGGCGACGGCGATAACCGCCGGCACGAAGTAGGCAGCGACCCTGTCGACAAGCCGCTGGACGGGGGCACGGGAACCCTGGGCGGTCTCGACGAGGCGGATGATCTGGGCGAGGACGGTGTCGCGGCCCACCTGGGTGGCCTGGAAGGTGAAGCTGCCGGTGCGGTTGAGGGTGGCCCCGAAGACCCTGTCGCTCGGCCCCTTCTCGACGGGCATGCTCTCGCCGGTGAGGGTGGACTCGTCGAGGGTGGAGGCGCCCGCGGTCACGACGCCGTCGACGGGCACCTTCTCGCCGGGGCGCACTAGCACGAGGTCGCCGGGCACGACCTCCGCGATGGGCACGTCCACGGCGTCGCCATCGCGCTGGACGCGGGCGGTCTGGGGCTGGAGGCCCAAGAGCGTGCGAATGGCCTCCGAGGTGCGGCCCTTCGCCCGGGCCTCGAGGAGGCGTCCGAGGAGGACGAGGGCGATGATGAGGGTGGAGGTGTCGAAGTAGACGCCGATCTCCACGCCGCGGTCGGCAAAGAAGCCGGTGAAGAGGGTGACGGCGACACTGAAGAGATAGGCGGTACTGGTGCCCAGGACGATGAGGGTGTGCATGTTGGCGGTGCGGTGTCGCAGGGCGCCCAGGCCGGAGACGTAGAACTGCCAGCCCGCCCAGAACTGGACGGGCGTGGCCAGGGCCCAGAGGACGTACCAGTCCTGCAGGAAGGCCGGGACCCAGGGGAAGAGGTCCGGCATGCTGCCCAGCAGGACCGCAAGGCCCAGGAGACCCGCGACGGCGAGACGCCTCTGCAGGCCGCGGATTTCCGCCGTGCGGGCCAGCCGCTCGATCTCAGTCTGGGCGTCCTCCTCCGCCTCCGTGCCGGCGGTGTAGCCCGCATCGACGACGGCGGCACGGAAGTCGTCGAAGGAGGCGGCGCCCTGCAGGAACTCGACCTGGGCCTTCTCGGTGGCCAGGTTGACGGAGACGCCCTGCACGCCCGGTACGCCCTGGAGGGCGCGCTCGACGTGCATGACACAGGAGGCGCAGGTCATGCCCCCGATGATGAGGGTGGTCGTTTCCACCGTCGACGCTTGCGTCACTGTCGATTCCTCACGCGTCCAGCCGTCATCATCGGTTCGCCAGGGTGTAGAGCTCGACGAGCTCCCGGAGGACCTCCTGCTCGCGGCCGTCCCTGACGCCGCTGACGACGCAGGTGTTGAGGTGGTCCTGTAGCAGGAGCGTGCCGAGCTTCTCGGCGGCCCGGCGGACGGCGAAGAGCTGCTTGAGGATGTCGACGCAGTACTTGTCCTCCTCCACCATGCGCCGGACTCCTTCCAGGTGGCCCTGCATATAGCTAAGGCGCTTGATGGCGTCGTCTCTGGTCGCACCGGTCATGTTTCGTCCTCCCAGACCCATACCCCCTGGGTGGGGGTACAGTCTACGATAGAGGTGCTGCGGGGTTGCGTCAAGGGCGGCGGGCTGGTGACGGCGGCCAGCCGCCTTAGCTCCCCGCGGCCCCTCTCCGCCGCATTACCCGGCGGCAGTGCCGTCCTAGTATGACCCGCCCTGGGAGTTTTCTTTGGGGGGGTGCACCCCCAGGCGCCCTGCTGGGGCTGCTCTCGCCCCTGGCCTCTCCCAGTGGGAGAGGTGACGGCTGCTGCTTGACAGTCCCCTGTGGCTGCCCTAGCCTACGGCGCACTCTACAAGGCCGGAGGCAGCTATGGCCGAGACATTCGTGCACTTCGAGATACCAGCCGACGACGTTGACGCGGTGATGGCGTTCTACGAGAGGGTGTACGGCTGGACGTACCGGCGGGTCCCGATGCCCGCCATGCCCGGTGGGGAGTACGTCCTGGCCATCACCAAGGAGGCGGGGGCGCCAGGGATGGACGGCGGGATCTTCAAGAAGTCCGGCCCCGAAGACAAGCCTTACAGCTACATCGGCGTGGAGTCCATCGACGAGACGCTGGCGAAGGTCGAGGCGTCGGGCGGGACGGTGGTGCAGCCGAAGATGGCCGTGCCGGGCGTCGGCTGGGCGGCCATCGCGGCGGACCCGGAGGGGAACCCGCACGGGCTCTTCCAGGACGAGTCGCAGGCGGCGTAAAGCCCGGGGCGGCCCGTAGCCTGACGGCCTGGCATATCTGCGCGCGAGTAGGACCGAACTGAACAACGATAGCTTCGCCATCTGGGCCGAAGGGCTGGCCCGCAACTTCGGCAGCGTTCGCGCCGTGGACGGGGTGGACCTGGCCGTGCCTTTCGGCGAGATCTACGGCTTCCTGGGGCCCAACGGCGCCGGGAAGACGACCGTAATCCGCATGCTCATCACGCTGCTCTCGCCCACCGCCGGCGAGGCTCGAATAGCGGGCTACGACCTGGTGCGTCAGCCCAGCGAGGTGCGCCTGCGCATCGGTGCGGCCCAGCAGGAAGCCGCGCTGGACAACAAGCAGACCGGGCGCGAGCTGCTGCGTTTGCAGGGAAGGATATACGGCCTCTCCCGACCTGCTATCGAACAGCGGATCGACGAGCTGGCCGATCTCGTGGACATCGGCGAGGCCATGGACCGGCTCATCGGCACCTACTCGGGCGGCATGAAGCGACGGCTGGACCTGGCCGCAGCCCTGATACACAGGCCCGTGGTGCTGTTCCTGGACGAGCCGACCACGGGGCTGGACCCCATCAGCCGCGCCCGTATCTGGGAGGAGATACGCAGAATCAACGAGGAGATGGAGGTGACCATCTTCCTCACCACCCAGTACCTGGAGGAGGCCGACGTCCTGGCCCACCGGGTGGGCATCATCGACCGCGGAAAGCTGGCAGCGCAGGGCGCGCCGGAGGAGCTGAAGCGGGCCCGCGGCTCGGACCTCATCGTGGTCCGGCTGGACGGCGACGTGGAGGAGGCCAAGGCAGCCTTGAGCAGCGTCCCGCAGGTGGAGCGCGTGGAGGCCCACGGCCAAGAGCTGACCGTGAGTGTCTCCAACGGGGCAGCACTAATCAGCGCGGTAGCCCTTGCGCTGGACCGGCATGGTGTCCAGGTCCAGGAGCTAACGCTGCGCACGCCCACCCTGGACGACGTGTTCCTCCAGGTGACGGGCGGACGTCTGCAGGAGGGAGGGTAGCTCCGGTGGCTGTTCGGGAGGTCTCAGCGGCGCGGGAGACCCTGGCCCGCCGGGGCGGGTTCCTTCGAGACACTGCGAGCATGGCCACGCGGGCGCTGCGGTCGGTCAAGAGGGACCCGGAGGTCACCATACCGGCGCTGTTCATCCCGGTCTTCATGTACGCCATGACCGTGGGGGCGCTGAACGACATCGCCGAGGGTATCCCGGGGCTGAACTACCGCGCCTTCCAGATCCCGGTCGCGGTACTCTTCGCCGTCACGGGCGTGTCCCGCGCCCTGGTGGTGGTCACCGACGTGCAGACCGGCTACTTCGACCGGCTGGTGATCAGCCCCGTGAACCGGCTGGCCCTGCTCCTGGGAATGATGATCGCCGACTTCACCCTTGTCGTTGCCCTCACCGTGCCGGTGATCATCCTGTCCTTCATCGTGGGGGTGAGCTTCGTCACGGGCGTCCCTGGGATTTTGGCGTTCATGTTCCTGAGCGGCCTGTGGGGCCTGGTGTTCACCGGTTTCCCCTATGCCATCGCGCTGAAGACCGGCAACCCGGCTGCAGTCAACATGAGCTTCCTGCTGTTCTTCCCTCTCCTCTTCACCACGACGCTGTTCATGCCCCAAGAGGCGATGACCGGCTGGCTGAGCACAGCCGTGGACTACAACCCGGTCACCTACCTTCTGGCCGCTCTGCGTTCGCTCATATCCGTCGGGTGGGAACCTCTGACGCTGGCGAAAGGGGTGGGCGCGGTGCTGGGCGTGGGGCTCCTCAGCATCGGAATGGCCTTGGCCGCGCTCAGAGGGAGGGCGACGCGCAAGTAGGCGGGGAGTAGTAGTGCGTCCTTGGTCGGGCCCACCCCGCCTGCCCTCGGAACTTTCTTTTTGGTAGCTGGGGACACATCCTCCAGAGCGGCTCGCCGCCCTAGAGGGAGGGGAGACCCCTCTGGACTCCCTCGTTTTGTGGACTGCGCCCCCTACCCCGCTATCGGGATACCCTCCCTCTCCGCGATCCCCGCCTCCGCAGGCAGTGGGAGCGTAGGTGCGCCGCCTTGCGGCAGGCGTATGGGGAGCGTATACTGTCAAGTTGTTGGGCTGGAGACCTCCTCAGGTTATCCCCTGAACCAGGCCTCCGAGTGTTCCCGTCGTGGGATGATTCCTGGCGGGATGCGGGTGTAGATGCGCATTCTCCTTCGGATTCTCGGTCTGGTCTACCGCAAGTATCCATACCGAATCCTCGCAGGGTACGTCGCCGTCCTGGGGGCGGCGGGCACGGCCCTGGTCATTCCCCGCGTCCTGGGCACCAGCGTGAACCAGGTGCTGGAGTCGGGGCAGGGGGACGAAAGGCAGCTGTACACCCTGGCCGGGGTGCTGCTGCTGGCGGGAGCGGGCCGGGGCCTCTTCCGGCTGGGTGAGAACTACATAGCAGAGGGCCTCTCGCAGCGGCTGGCCTACGACCTACGCAACTCCTACTACGCCAAGCTGCAACACCTGAGCTTCGCCTTCCACGACCGGCAGAGCACGGGTTCGCTGATGTCCCGGGCGACGGCGGACGTGGAGGGGCTGCGGAACTTTGCGAACATGGGCGGGATCCGAGCCGCCTTCGTCCTGGTCATGTTCATCGGCATCGGCGTGTCCATGCTGGTCACGAACGTGACGCTGGGCCTGATCGGACTGGCCTTCGTCCCCATCCTGGGCTTCCGCTCCATCAGCACGAGCGTCACGCTGCGCCGCATCTGGCTGCACGTGCAGGAGCTGACGGGGCAGATGGTGGCGGTGCTGCAGGAGAACCTGATAGGCAACCGGGTGGTGCGGGCCTTTGCGGCGGAGGAGTACGAGAAGCGAAAGTTCCGCGCCTCCCACCGCAAGGTAACGGACGCGAGGTATCGGGCAGAGCGGAAGTGGGCGGGCAACTTCGCCACGCTGAACTTCGGCTTCATCCTGGCCACGGGTGTCATCCTCTGGGCGGGCGGGCAGCAGGTGCTGGACGGCCGGGAGGTGGTGAACGGCGAGGTCCAGTACACGGGCCTGACGCCCGGCGATCTCACCTCCTTCCTCTTCTACATGGGGCTGCTCACCATGCCCGTGCGGATGCTGGGATGGATGGTCAACAACGCCTCCCGTGCCGCCTCCTGCGGGCAGCGCATCTTCGAAATTCTGGACGCCGATTCCCCCGTGCGCGATATGCCGGGCGCCCGAAACACGGGCCGCGTACGTGGGCGGGTGCTCTTTGACAACGTCTCCTTCAGTTACAACGGGACGGTCCCGGCCCTCAACGACGTGAGCGTGGAGGTGGAGCCCGGGCAGATGGTGGCCCTGCTGGGACGCCCGGGGAGCGGCAAGACGACCTTCGCTCATCTGCTGCCCCGCTTCTACGACATCTCCAGCGGGAGTCTCAGCATCGACGGCGTTGACGTTCGGGAGTTCACGCTGGAGTCCCTGCGGGACAACGTGGGCATCGTTCAGCAGGATGTATTCATCCACAGCGCCACGGTACGAGAGAACATCTCCTACGGGCAGGTGGGCGCTCCGCTGGAGAGGGTGACGGAAGCAGCCCGGCTAGCGCAGCTCCACGACTTCATCGAGAGCCTGCCCAAGCAGTTCGACAGCCCGATAGGGGAGCGGGGCGTCAGCCTCTCCGGGGGGCAGAAGCAGCGCCTCTCCATCGCCAGGACGATCCTGCGCGACCCGCCCATCCTCATCCTGGACGATTCGACGTCCAGCATCGACGCGTACACGGAGCACCGCCTGCAGGAGGCCATGGAGACCGTGCTTCAGGGCCGGACCACCTTCATCATCACGCACCGGCTCAGCGCCATCCGCAAAGCCGACCTGATCCTGGTCTTCCAAGGCGGCCGGATCGTGGAGCGGGGAGTGCACGACGAACTCATGGCCCGGAACGGCCTGTACCGGGACCTGTACGAATCGCAGCTCCGGCCCCAGGAGGAGACCGCCCTCCACGAGGCGAAGCTGGCCGCGCAGCGGGGGTCTGACCTGTGACGACGCCGGAGCGGACAAGCGCAAAGGGCCGCGGCATCCAGGGGCTGGATGACGTCATCCTGGGCGGTCTCTACGACCACCGGGTAGCAGTCCGGCTCTTCGGCTACGCCTTCCGATACAAGAAGTACTTCTACCTGTCCCTGACGGGCATGGCGGGCTACATCGCCACGATGGTGGCCCTGCCCCTCATCATCGGCTGGGGCGTGGAAGGGGTGGTGAACCCGTCGGAGGGGAGCGAGTGGTACGACGGCCTGGACATCGTCTTCCTGGTCTTCATCCTCAACGCGTTGGGCAACCTGGCCTTCAACTACCTGCAGCTAATCTCGATGGCGGCCGTCTCGGTGGAGGTCCTGAACGCGCTGCGGGTAGACATGTTCGACCACCTGCAGCGCCAGTCGACGGCCTTCTACGACCGGAGCGAGGTGGGCCGCATCATGTCCCGGGTGCAGAGCGACGTGCTGCAGATCCAGGACTGGATGGAGATGGGCGTGTTCACCATGGCGGAGCTGGTGATGCTCATCTTCATTGCGGCCGTGATGATCTGGATGAACCCGGTGCTGGGGCTCGCCACGCTGTCCGTGCTGCCGGTGCTGGTGATGGTGATGTACGTGTGGCAGCGTTTCGCGCGGCCCACCTTCATCCGGGTCCGCACGGCCATAGCGATCGTGAACGGCAACCTGCAGGAGAGCATCTCCGGCGTGCGGGTCTCTCAGAGCATGAACCGGCAGGGGCTGAACCTGCAGAACTTCGACCGGCTCAACAACAATCACCTGCAGGCGACCCTGCGGGCCGCCCTCCTCTCCTCCGTCATGTCGCCCGCGGTCGAGGTGCTAACCGTGCTCTCCATGGGGATGGTGGTGGTGATCGGCGGGACGATGGTGTTCGACGGGGCCCTGGAGGTGGGCCTCCTGGTCACCTTCCTACTGTACATCCAGCGCTTCTTCGAGCCGATCCGGACGCTGGCGATGAACTACACGCAGTTCCAGCGGGCCATGGCCTCCGGGTCCCGCATCTTCGAGCTGCTCGACCTTACGCCGGAGATGGTGGAACGAGAGGACGCCCAGGAGATGCCGCCGCTGAAGGGCGAGGTGCGCATGGACCGGGTCACCTTCGGCTACCTGCCGGGAGTGGACGTGATCAAGGACATCAGCCTGCACATCCACCCGGGGGAGACGGTGGCCCTGGTGGGCCTGACGGGCGCGGGGAAGACTACCATGGCCTCCCTGGTGGCCCGCTTCTACGACGTGGACGAGGGCAGCATCACCATCGACGGGATCGACGTGCGGGACGTGCGCCGGGAGAGCCTGGGGCGGCAGATGAGCATGGTGCTGCAGGACCCCTTCCTCTACTCGACGACGGTGCGGGAGAACATCCGCTACAACCACGAAGAGGTGACCGACGAGCAGGTCGTTGCCGCGGCCAAGGCCGTGGGCGCCCACGACTTCATCACCCGGCTGGAGAACGGCTACGAAACGATGCTCCAGCAGCGGGGCGGCAACCTGAGCATGGGCGAACGGCAGCTCCTCAGCTTCGCGAGGGCCCTGGTGGCGAACCCGCGCATCCTGGTGCTGGACGAGGCCACCGCGAACATCGACTCGCAGACGGAGCACATCATCCAGAAGGCGCTGGAGGTGATCCTCCTAGGCCGGACCTCCATCGTCATCGCCCACCGGCTGTCCACCATCACGGGCGCGGACAAGATCGTGGTGCTGGAGCTGGGCCGCATCAAGGAGGTGGGCACCCACCAGGAGCTGCTGTCGCAGGGCGGCCTGTACGCGGAGCTCTTCGCCATGAACTTTGGGGAGACCTTCAGCGGCAACGGCGTTGCGTACACGGAGCGGGTGGGCGCGGAGCAGCTTCGGGGCGCGACGGGCAGGGACGACTAGCAGGCCTGCCTCCCCCAAGCTGAAACCCCGAGGCCCTGGCATCGCACCCGTAGGCTGACCCCCACACAAGGACGCGCCATGACGTACCAGGGAGTGCTCTTCGACCTCTACGGGACCCTGGTGGACCCCTTTCGCTCCAGCGAGAACGGACCAAACCTGCGAGAGATGGCCGCCGTGTTGGAGCTCCCGCTGGAGGACCTACAACCCCTGTGGGAGGCGACGTTCCAGGAGCGGGAGACGGGCGGCTTCGCGACGATTGAGGCGAACATCCGCTACATCTGCAGAACGCTGGGCGCGGAGCGCGAGGAGACCCGGGTCGCAGCCGCGGCCGCGATTCGGACGGCCCTGTACAGGCGCAACCTGACGCCACGGGCCGACAGTCAGGAAACCCTGGCCGCGCTGCGCTCCGCCGGAGTCCGGCTGGCGCTGGTGAGCAACGCCGGCCCGCAGACCCCGGAACTGTGGCGGGAGACGGACCTGGCGCCCCTGGTGGAGGTGGCTGTCATCTCCGCGGAGGCCCGGGTGGCCAAGCCCGACCCTCGCATCTACCGGCTGGCGATCGAGGGGCTGGGGCTCGAGCCGGAGACGTGCCTGTTCGTCGGCGACGGGGGCAACCACGAGCTGGACGGCGCCCGGCGGGTGGGGCTGAACCCGGTGCTGATCCGAACGCCGGGCGACGACCTGGACGACCCCCACCGGCCCGAGGCCAAGGCGTGGCAGGGCACTACCGTGTCGACTATCTCGGAGGTCCTGGGGCTGGTTGGAGTGTAGCCTCGGTCGACGAATCCCGGCGCAGAGCTTCCTCCATCACCGCAGCAGCCGTCCCTCCCAGGCGCCGGTACAGGCGAAGAAGGTTGTCGCACGTGGCCTCGGCCACCTCCTGAAGCGTCGTCCCCTTGAGCTCCGCCAGCTTCTCCGCGACCTGTCGCACGTCCTTTGGCTCGGTCCACCGCTCCCGATTGCCCTTGAAGGGCTGGGGGTAGGCGTCCGTCTCCAGGACGATCCCATCGAGGGGAAGGGCGGCGGCCACCTCCTGAAGGTGCGGAAGCCGCAGCAGGGGCTTGGCCAGGGAGACGTGGAAGCCCAGGTCCAGACACTCGGCGGCGACGGTCGCGTCCCCCTGGAAGTAGTGCATAGCGCCGCCCACCTCCCATCCCCGCTCTTCCCGCAGGACGCGCAGCACCTCGCGGTGGGTTTCCGGCACGTTCGGTAGGCCGCGCGAGTGGAAGATCACCGGCAGCCGAAGGTCCCTGGCCAGGCGCACCTGCTCTCGGAAGGCCCGGTACTGGAGGGCCAGGTCCGGGGCCCGCTCGCCGAAGTCCAAGCCGACCTCGCTGACCGCCACGACGCGGGGGCTGGAGCGGGCCAGATCGTGGAGGCGGGACACCTGGTCCGTCCAGGGCTCCTGGACGTCGGTGGGATGCACTCCCACGCCGGCGAGGAGGGCGGGGTCCGTGTCCGCCAGGGCAATGCACCGGGCCGAGGAGTCGACGGTGGTGCCGGCGACGAGGATGACGCCCACTCCCGCCTCGCGGGCCCTCGCGACGATGCCGCTCAGCTCCCCATCGTCGTACTGGTCCAGGTGCGTATGGCAGTCGACCAACATCGCGCTCCCATTGTACTGCCTCGGGCGGGGCGGCATTCGATGGCGAGGGTCTTTGCGACACCGCTCGGAAGCGGCTACACTGGAAGGGAGTCCCTGTCTAGAGAGGTGCCCTATGCCAAGAGGCGACTACCGGAAACGAGAGACCAAGAAGGCCAAGAAGGACAAGCGGAAGACCAGCCCCCTGACCTCTCTCATCGCTCCCCAACCGGAGCCGGAGCGCGTCCGCCGGGAGAGGAAGCCCCGTGAGGAGGAGGCTGCATAGGCGGCGGCACAGCCGCTATTACTTGCGCCGTTCGCGCTACATCGAGGCGAGTTCTTCGCAGGGGCGAGCGTGTCCGTAGGGGGCTAGGAAAGGGAACGATCGTGTCCCTGGACGCCAGCGAGGAGCGCCGCTCCCTCTCCATGCGCGTGTGGGGGGTGGTCCAGGGAGTGGGGTACCGGGACTTCGTGTGGCGCCACGCCCTCAGACTTGACCTGCAGGGCTACGTGCGCAACGAGGCCGACGGCCGCTCCGTAGAGGTCTACGCGGAGGGGCCCCCAGCGGCGCTGGCGGAGCTGCAAGACCTGGCGACTCGCGGGCCCCATACAGCGCACGTGACCCGCGTCGACTGCGAGTGGGGCCCCGTCGGCGGCGGCCACGCCACCTTCTCCATCGCCTTCTAGCCCCTTCGCCTAGGACAACCTCTCCGTGCGCCGCAGCCCGTAGGCGTCCTGCCGCGCAAGGAGCCGTCTGAGGTGCAGCAGGGAGGGGTCCCGCGGGGTGATGCCGGCAACCCAGGCCTCCTGGATTCCCTGGTGCATCTCCTGGGTGGAGAGGGGCTGGTTCCCACTCTTGAGGAGCAGGCGGAAGGCCGCCTCCAGCAGGGGCGTTTGCGCAGTGATGTAGCCGCTCTTGGTGGAGCAGCACGCGGCAATGATGCCCATCTCATCCTCCCACCCCTCGTCCTTCTTGGCCCTCCTGCGGCGGCCCTTCACGACGGGAGGGCGACCTTCCCGGCAGTCCTGGCACCGGCGCAGATGGGCCACGTAAGCCAGGGAGATCTGACGCTGCTCGTACCAGACCGGGTCGATCGCGTACCAGAACTCGTAGGCCTCGACCCCCGTCGCCTGTTCCGCTGTTGGTAGCCGTCCCATGATCACACCTGCACCTCCTCGGGCCAGTGGAGCATCTGTACTTGCACTGTCTCTCCTTCGTTCCGCTGGGGAACGTCCTCGGGGCAAATGGCGAGTCCGTTGGCCCGGGCCACGGAGGTGAGCAGATTGCTCCCCTGCGGGCCGACGGGCCGAGCCGTAAAGCGGCCGTTTCGCCGGGTCACCCGGACCCGGGCGTAGACGCGCCGTCCGTCATTGTTGTGGATGGGCCCTTCCAGCACCGCCGAAACGGTGGGCTTGGCCAGCTCCGTCCGCCCCAACATCAGGAGGATCGCGGGGCGGCAGAACTGCTCGAAGGCCACCAGGGCGCTGACGGGGTTGCCGGGCAGCCCGATGTGGGGAACGCGGCGTCCTTCGCCTGCCTCGAGCGCGCCGAAGGCCAGGGGCTTGGCGGGCCGCATTCGAACGGACCAGAAGTCGATCTCACCGCGCTGCCGGAGCGCGTCCTTGACCAGGTCGTAGTCCCCGCGGGAGACGCCTGCGGAGGTGAGGACCAGGTCGCTCTCCAGGCCGCGGTCCAGCATGCGCAGGGTCTCCTCCAGGCTGTCCGGCGCGATGCCCAGGAGATGGGGAACGCCCCCGTACTGCTGGACGGCCGCGGCCACGCTGAAGCTGTTGGAGTCGTAGATCTTGCCGGGGGCCAGCGCCTGGCCGGGCGCCATGAGCTCGTCGCCTGTGGCGAGGACCGCCACCCGCGGGCGGCGGACCACCCGCACGGTGTCGCGCCCCAGGGAGGCCAGGACGCCCGCGTCGGCGGGACGCAGCACGGCGCCGCTCTCAAGGACCATCTGCCCGCGAGCGACGTCCTCCCCGGCCGGGCGGACATGCGCTCCAAGGCCCACGTCGAATCGCACGGCGATGCTGTCCAGGGGACGACCCTGGGCCTTCCGTTCTTCCTCATCCGTCTCCTCGAAGGGGACGACGGCGTCCGCGCCCTGGGGAATCGGGGCGCCTGTCATGATGCGGACGGCGGTCGCAGGCCCCACGGGCCGGTCCGGCAGACTGCCGGCGGCCACCTGGCCGACGACGTTCAACACGACGGGGGAGTCGGGGGTTGCACCCGCGATGTCGCTGCGCCGCACGGCGTAGCCGTCCATGGCGGAGTTGGGCAGCGGCGGGATGTCGAAGTCCGCTGCGACGTCCTCGGCCAGGGTCTGGCCCAGGGCTTGCAGCAAGGGCTTCTCCTCCACATCCAACGGCGCGAAGTGGGCCAGGATGCGTTCCAGCGCATCCTCCACGCTGAGCATCCGTCCGTGGTGGCGATGCCAGTGGGAGTCGTGGCCTTCCATCTCCTCCTCCAAGGCCGACCGCCGCCTAGCGCGGGGTCGCGCCCACTTCTCGTTGCAGGGTTGTCAAGAGCTCCTCCGTCGCCCGCTCCACCTCTGCCGTCGTCAGCGTCCGCTCCGGGGAGCGGAGGGTGAGCCGGTAGGCGAGGGAGCGCCTTCCCGCAGCCACCTGCGGGCCCACGTACACGTCGAAAAGTGTCACCCGGGCCACCAGGGGGTGGCGCTCCAGCACCGCCTGGACCTGGGCCGCAGGCGTCTCCAGGGGGACCACCAGGGCCAGGTCACGGGTGGCGTCCGGGTACCGAGGCACGGGGCGGAAGCGCCTTCCCTCCGCGGGCAGGGCATCGAGCAGCGCCTCCAGGTCCAGCTCGAAGAGGACGACAGGGCCGCCGTCGACGTCGAAGCGGGCCAGGGTCTCGGCGTCGACCTCCCCCAGCACGCCAACCTCTTGCCCCGCGACGCGTAGGGCGGCCGCTCTGCCGGGATGGAGGGCGGGGTCATCCAGGGGTTGGTAGTCGCCCTGGACGCCCAGACGGCCCAGGACTGCGTCCATCGCACCCCTGGCATCGAAGAAGTCCAGAGGCCGCGGCTCGCCGCGCCAGGTGACCGGCGCAGTGGCTCCGGTCATGACGCCGACGGCCATCTCGCGCTCGTGGGGGAGCCCCTCTCCCCAGTAGTGGTAAACGCGAGAGACTTCGAAAAGGCGCAGGGGGCCCTCCTCCAGGCGGCGGTTGGATGCCATCGTCGTCAGCAGGCTGGAGCGAAGGCTGGTGCGCAGGTACTCGTGCTCGGGCGTCAGCGGGTTGGCGACGCGCAGGGGGTCGGGGCCGGGCGCCTTCACCTTCAGCGCACCGGCGCCCACCAGCGAGTAGGTGACGATCTCCTGGAAGCCGGCGGCGACGAACAGGTCTCGCACGCGCTCCTTGAGCTCCCGCAGGGGGTTGGGGTTGTGCGGCGGAATGGGGGCCGACATGGTCGTGGTGGGGATGCGATCGTAGCCGACCACTCGCGCCACCTCCTCCACCAGGTCGTCCTCTATGCCAACGTCGGCGCGCCAGTAGGGGACGGCGACCTCCAGTGCATCGTCGCCGGAGGCGGAAGCGCGGAAGCCGAGGCCGGAGAGGACCCTGGCCGCTTCGCCCGCGGGAACGTCGACGCCCAGGACCTGGCGTAGGCGGGCCGCGGTGAGGGTGACCGGCGCGGCCTCGCGGCGCACCGGATAGACGTCGATGATGCCCTGTGCGGCGGCCCCTCCTGCGACCTCCAAGATGAGCCGGGTGGCGCGCCGGAGAGCGACCATGGGCAGCTCGGGCCGCAGCCCCTTCTCGAAGCGCAGCGCGGCCTCGGTGCGCAGGCGAAGTGCGCCGGCCGTACGGCGGGTGTTGAAGGGGTGGAAGCTGGCCGACTCCAGGAAAACGGCAGTGGTGGACTCCGTCACCTCGCTGTGGGCGCCGCCCATGACTCCCGCCAGGCCCACGGCGTCCTGCGCGTCCGCGATGACGAGCATGGGGGGGCCGAGCCTGCGCTGTACGCCGTCGAGACCGAGCAGGGACTCGCCGGGCCGGGCCTGTCGAACGATGACCTTGCGTTCCTTGACCCGATGATAGTCGAAAGCGTGGAGGGGCTGGCCGAGCTCCAGCATCAGGTAGTTGGTGACGTCGACGACGTTGTTGATGGGGCGCATGCCGGCCCGCAGCAGCCGGTCCTGCATCCACTGCGGGGAGGGCCCGACGGTCAGGCCCGTCACGAGGGTTGCCGTGTAGCGGGGGCACAGGTCCGCGTCCCAGACCTCCACGGCCACCTGCTCGTCGATGGGAGGCCCTTCCTCCGGGTAGTCCAGGGCAGGCTCTCGCACGGCGGTCCCGGCTATGGCCGCGACCTCGTAGGCCACGCCCAGCAGGGAGAGGGCGTCCGGCCGGTTGGCCGTGACGTCGATGTCGAGGACGGTGTCGCCCAGGAGCTGCTCCAGAGGGGCGCCGACGGGGGCGTCGTCAGGCAGGACGAGGATGCCCTCGTGGTCGGGGCCCAGGCCCAGCTCCCGCTCGGAGCAGACCATGCCCTCGGAGCGGACGCCTCGGATGGTCGCGGCCTTGAGGGTCGACAGTTCCCCGCTGCGGGCGTCGTAGAGGCGGGCGCCGGCCCGGGCGAAGGCGACCTTCTGGCCCGCGGCGACGTTGGGAGCGCCGCAGACCACCCGGACGTGCTCATCCCCCACGTCGACGGTGCAGAGGGTGAGGCGATCGGCGTTGGGGTGGGGCTCCACGACCACGACGCGGCCCACGGAGCAGCCGTCCCACGTCCCGCCGATGCGCTCCACGGTCCCGACTTCCAGCCCGGCCATGGTGAGGCGGTGGGCCAGCTCCTCCGCGGGGAGGGGCCAGTCCACAAGCTCGCTCAGCCAGGATAGGGGGATGCGCATACGCTCTGCTCTTTCCTAAGACTCCTCACGGTTCCCGGTGTGAGGGTGATTCGCTCTAGAACTGGCGCAGGAAGCGGAGGTCGTTGGCGTAGAAGTGACGGATGTCGTCGATGCCGTACTTGAGCATGGCGATGCGCTCGGCGCCGATGCCGAAGGCAAAGCCGGTGTAGCGGGCAGGGTCATAGCCGACCATCTCCAGCACCTTCGGGTGCACCATGCCCGCGCCCATGATTTCGATCCAGCCCGTTTCGCTGCAGATGCGGCAGCCGTCGCCGCTGCACTTGAAGCAGTCGATGGCCATGTCCACGCCCGGCTCGACGAAGGGGAAGTAGTCGCAGCGGAAGCGGACCTTGCGCGTCGGGCCGAAGATTCGCCGTGCGAACTCGTAGAGCGTCCCCTTCAGGTCGGCCAGGGTGATGCCCTCGTCCACCGCCAGCCCTTCGACCTGGAAGAAGTGCCACTCGTGGGTGGCGTCGGTGGCCTCGTAACGATAGCAGCGCCCCGGCACGACCACGCGCACCGGCGGCGGTCCCGCGAGCATAGTTCGGGCCTGCATGGGGGACGTGTGGGTCCGCAGCAGCATGGCGCCCTCTCCGTCGGTGGACGGCGCATCGACCCACAGGGTGTTCCACATGTCCCGGGCGGGGTGGTCCCGGGGGATGTTCAGCAGCTCGAAGTTGAAGCGGTCCCACTCGACCTCCGGGCCCTCAACGACCTGGAAGCCCATGGAGACGAAGGCGCCGCACACCTCGCGGAGGACCTGCGTGGTGGGGTGAAGACGCCCCAGGGACACGGGCGTGCCGGGAAGGGTCACGTCGAGGCGGTCCTGCTGGGCAGCACGTTCGAGAGCGGCCGCTCGCAGGGACTCCTCCCGATCCGTGAGACGGCTCTCCAGAACGGCCTTGACGTCGTTGGCGAGTGCGCCGGCCTCCCGACGCTCCTCCGGCTGGAGGGCACCCAGGCCTCGCAGCGCCTGGGTGAGGCTGCCGCTCCGGCGCCCGAGGTAGGCCACACGCCACGCCTCCAGCGCCTGGGAGTCGCCCACACGCTCCAACTCCTCCAAGGCGCTACGCTTGAGCTCCTGGAGGCGGTCCACCAACGACGCAGCCGTATCTGCCACCCTTCCCTCACATGGAGAGACCGAGGCCACGGCCTCGGCCCGTCTAACTATAGTGCTCCGCCCTGCAGGGGTCAACCTGGGCCAAGTTGACAGGCACGGCAGGGGTGGAGGAAACTGGAAGCACTTCATTCGTATGCGAGATGCTGCACAATGACCACCGAGGACACACTGAGCCGCTGCCAACTCTTTGGAGGCCTGCAACAGGACGAGGTCGGCCTCTTCGCCCCGCTCCGCGAGGAGCTGGCGGTGGAGCAGGGAGGGTCGATCTTTAGTGAGGGGAAACCGGCCCGCCACCTCTACGTCGTGGAGGAGGGTCGGGTGGCCCTGACGATGACCCTGTCCCGGCCCGACGGCAGCGTAACCCACCCGACCACGGTGGCCAGCCTGGGGCCGATGGACGCCTTCGGCTGGTCGGCGCTGGTGGAGCCACGGGTGCTGCGGTTCAGCGCCCAGGCGGTGGAGCCCTCCCGCCTGATCCGCATAGACGGCCGCGCCCTTCAGTCCGTGCTGGAGAAGCACCCCAGCGTGGGCTACCGGCTTATGGTGAACCTGACGCAACTCCTTGGGAGCCGCCTGGCCCGCACCCGCGAGGCCTTCGTCTACGAGCGGGACTGGACCTTCCGCCAGGAGCTGGACGCGGAAGGCTAGGCCCTCCTCCCTCGCCCGGTGAAGAAAGAGCCGGGCTGGCACCGACGACAATAGTTGGTGAGCCATCCGTTGGCCGTGATGGCAGTGATGTGGCCGCCGCAACGGGGACAGGGCTCGCCGCCCCTTCCGTGAACGCTCAAGAAGTCCCGCACCTTGTGGTGTAGCGCGTCGCCCATCCGCTCCCGAAGGACGCCCACCGCCATCTGCGGAACGCTGTAGAGAGCCCCGTGCAGGCGCTCCATCTCCTCCGGTGTCAGGTCTCGGACCCTGCGAAACGGGTAAAGCCCAGCGGTGTACAGGACCTCATCGGCGTAGGCGTTGCCCAGACCCCCCACCGCCGCACCCCGGCCCAGGACGCCCTTGATCTCGCCGCGAAAGGGCTTCAAGCGAAGCCGGAACTCCTCCAGAGAGAGGGGCTGGTCCAGCACGTCGGGGCCCTGCTCGTGGAGGCGGGGCACCTCCGGGAGCTGGTCGCAGCGGAGGTAGTAGACCTTCCCCATCTGGTCGGCGTCCAGGTAGCGGAGCTCATGTCCGTCGGTCAGGGATAGGGCGAGGTAGGTGGTGCGGGCAACCCGCTGGGAAGGGAGGCAGTACTGGAGGGCGCCGCTGAGCATGGGGGCAATCACCAGCTGCCGGTCGTCGGACAGCTCGAGGCCCAGAAACTTGCCCCGACGCCAGAAGCCGTCGAAGCGGCGCCCGGCGACGTCGGCGGGGAAGTCGGGCTGCGGAGCGGCGAGGACGCGGAGGACGGTGGGGCGCAGGACCCGGGCCTCGGTGACGGCGACGCCCGTCAGGCGCTGCGCCAGGAACTCCTTGACGACCTGGAGGTCCGGCGCTTCAGGCATGGCGACCCCTCCACTGAGGGTGAGGGTACATCGCCTGTCAGGGGTTGTCGAATGGTTGTGAGGAGCTGGATGCGACCTTCGGGGGCCCACCCACCCACCCTCGGAAGTTTTTTCTTAGGGGGCATAGCCCCCCAAACCCCGCCGCCTGCTGGTTCCGGGGGGCCGCCAGAACGACGGAGGATGGACCAGTCGACGCTGGCGCGTCACCCTCACCCCTGTCCTCTTCCAGAGGGAGAGTGACGACGGAAGGAACGGGGCGCGCGGAACGACGGTGTGGGGGTGGCTGCCTGGGCCCTCTACTCCAGGAAGTCGCGGAGCTTGCGGGACCGGGTGGGGTGGCGGAGCTTGCGCAAAGCCTTGGCCTCGATCTGGCGGATGCGCTCCCGAGTGACGCCGAACTCCCGCCCAACCTCCTCCAGGGTGCGGCTGCGCCCGTCCGTGAGGCCAAAGCGCAGCTCCACGACGCGGCGCTCGCGGTCGCTGAGGGTGTGCAGCACCTCCTCCACCTGCTCCTTCAGGAGCTGGTAGGAGGCTGCGTCGATGGGGGCCAGGGCCGTCCGGTCCTCGATGAAGTCCCCCAGGTGGGAGTCCTCTTCCTCGCCAATGGGGGTCTCCAGGGAGACGGGCTCCTGGGAGACGCGGAGGATGTCCCGCACCTTGTCGGGCGTCTGCTCCAGGGAGAAGGCCAGCTCCTCGCTGTTGGGCTCGCGGCCGAACTCCTGGATCAGGCGGCGCTGCTGGCGCAGCAGCTTGTTGATGGTCTCCACCATGTGCACCGGGATGCGGATGGTGCGGGCCTGGTCGGCAATGGCCCGGGTGATGGCCTGGCGGATCCACCAGGTGGCGTAGGTGCTGAACTTGTAGCCCTTGCGGTAGTCGAACTTCTCGACGGCCCGGATGAGGCCGATGTTGCCCTCCTGGATGAGGTCGAGGAGGGACATGCCGCGGCCGATGTACTTCTTGGCCACGCTGACCACCAGGCGGAGGTTGGCCTCGGCGAGGTGGCGCTGGGCGCGGACGCCGTCGGCCTCGAACAACTCCAGGTGCCTTCGCATGCGGATCTCGTAGGGGCGCAGGCGCTGGATCAACGCCTCCGGCTGGTCCAACTCCGCGTGGAGGGCGTCCAGTGACGCCTCCGCGCCGATGGCCCGGACCACGTCTCGGGCAAGCAGCCGGCTGTTGACGGAGAGCGCGATGATGCCCTTGGCCACCACCTCCGGCTCCTCCTCCAGCACGGGGGCCAGCGCCGTCACCACGTCCTCCTTCATCTCCGCATCGATGGCGGCGCGGAAAGGGGGTTCGGCCAGCACCTGGCCCAGCGTGGGGGCAGCGGGGGCACCGACGTGCGTCGCCAGGGCCTCGATGAGGGGGCGCGTCTCCAGGGTGCGCCGGAGGAGCTCCACGGCCACCTGCCCGGCTGTGGTGGGGCGCTCTTCGGCGCCGCCGATGGCCTGGCGGACCAGGCCAACGTGCTTCCCGGCCTCCATTCGGCGGGCCAGGAAACGCTCGTCCTTGGCCGTGAGGAGGCTGACCCGTCCGATCTCCCGCAGATACATGCGGACGGGGTCGTCGATCATCTCGGCGGACTGCAGGTCCAGGTTCCCCTCCTCCTCCTTTTGCTTGGTCGTGTCCGGCCCTTCGGACTCGCCCTGGGGCCCGGTGCCCCAGGCGGCGGCGACGTCCGGGTCCGTGCGGGGGTCGAGGCCCTTGCGGGAGGCCAGTCTTATGGACTCCTCCAGGGAGACGCCGTTGCCGGCGCGCATGCCACGAAGGAGCTCCGCCCCAACTTCCTGTGCAACCTCGAGGGCGTTCTCTGCAGGTCGATAGGGGCCGCGACGCTGTGGACCCCGCTTCTGGTTCGCCACGTTCACCTCGTTGGGAAAAGTCCTAGCCGTCTCGAGCCTGCCGGCTCCCTTCCTGATGGATCTCTCGAAGGCGACGGTTCCGCTGGAGCGCTACTTCGAGCGCCTCACCCTGCTCCACTTCGCCTTCGGCCAGCAGGACCTGCTCCTGGAGCTTCAGCTCGCGCAGGGAGTTCTCCTCCAGTCGTCGAAGGCACTGGGTCAGAGCTTCGTGGCGCTGCTTGCGGTCCGTCGACGGCACGGGGAGGGCCAGAAGGGCATCGAACTGCTCCAGCAGGGCTTCGTCAAGGGTATCCCTCAACCTGTCAAGTATATCGCAGTCCGCCCAGGCCGTAAAGAGCTCGCGGTTCTCCACCCGGGTGAAGAAGGCCGGCGCCAGCCCGGAGCTGTACTCACGGAGGGAGGGGTCCTGGAGGAGGAGGGCCAGGGTGTACTCCTCCAGGGGGTCGTGGCGGGCGCGGATGAAGGGGGCGACGTAGCCCTGCGGTGCGCGGGTCGCGGCCGGGGCAGCCCGGCGGGAGCGGAGCATGTCCCGCCGGCTGATGCCCAGGACGGAGCCCAGGTCGCGCCGGCTGACCCCAACCAGCTCCTCCAGCCGGGTGAGGTAGCGGTCCTGCTCGCCGGACTCCTCCAGGGCGAGCACCCTGGGGCCCAGGAGCTCCGCCACCCTCATGCGCTCCTCCGGCCGGCTCAGGTCGAAGCGGGAGGAGAGCCAGGAGAAGGTGAAGTCCAGGTAGAGCGGCGCCTCCTCCACGATCTGCGTCCATCGGGCCGGGTCGGTCCGAATGAGCTCCGCGGGGTCCGTCCCCGCAGGAAGGAGAGCGACCCGGAGGTCCGGTGCGGCGCGCTGGAAGACCTCCACGCCCCTGGACGTGCGGTGGGCGGCGGCAGGCCGCTGGAAGGCCCGCCAGGAGGCTTCCAGGCTCCTCTGCGTGGCCTCCTGGCCCGCCGCGTCCGGGTCCAGGGCCAGAACGAAGCTGGCGGCCAGCTCCTGGAGCAGGGCCACCTGCTGCCGGGTGAGGGCCGTGCCCATGGATGCCACCACGTTGCGGAAGCCGTGCTGGTGGGCGAGAAGGGCGTCCATGTAGCCCTCCACGACGACGCCCCGGCCCTGAATGCGGATGGCTTCGGCTGCATCGGAGAGGCCGTAGAGGAGGTGGCTCTTGTTGAAGACAGGGGTCTGGGGCGTGTTGAGGTACTTGGGCGGAACGTCGTCCAGGGCCCTCCCCCCGCAGCCGACAATGTGGCCCTCGGCGTCCCGGATGGGGAAGAGGAGCCGGCCGCGGAAGAGGTCACGGGTGGCGCCGTCGCCGGCCCGGTAGAGGAGGCCGGCCCGAAGGAGGAGCTCCTCCGTGTAGCCCAGGCCCAGCAGGTGGAGCTTCAGCGCGTCGCCGTCGTCCGGGCTCAGCCCCAGCGCAAACGTACGGACGGTGTCCGGCCCCAGGCCCCGGCCCTCCAGGTAGTCCCGGGCCGACGCCCCCCGGGGCGACTGGAGTACGCCCTGGTAGAAGCGCGCCGCCGCGGCGTTGACCTGGTGCAAGGGGTTGACCTGCTCCGGGCTCCGGCGCGTGGGAAGGCTGACGCCCGCCCTCCGGGCCAGCTCCCGCAGGGCCTCTGCGAAGGTCAGCCCCTCCGCCTTCATCACGAAGGAGAAGAGGTCGCCGCCCTCGGCGCAGGCGCCGAAACAGCGCCAGGACTGGCGCTCCGGGAAGACGTAGAAGGAGGGGGTGCGCTCCGTGTGGAAGGGACACCGGGCCTTGAGGTTACGCCCAGCTTGGGCCAGCGTGACGTGCCCGGACACGACGTCGACGATGTCCAAGCGCTCTTTGATCTGGTCTATGGCGGCCACGGGACCTCGCGCTCTGCGGGGTTGTTTCGGCAACCAGAGTATACGCGTGCCGGGCGGCATACCCCAAGGGGGCGGGCGGCAATGCCGCTTCTGCTTGCGGTGTTGGGCTGCGGCGGAGGGTTGAGCCTTCGAAGGTGGCTGGGGGTTGGCGGTGGTCTCCCTACGGTAGGCGTTGGGGGGCCATCCACCCGCTCTCGGTGGTTCCGGGGGCTGCGCCCCCAAGCCCCCGTCGCCCTCGCCAGGGGAGCGGCTACTGGTCGGCCGGGGGAGGCTCTGAGAAGTGGTCCAGCACGGGATTGACTGCGGTCTTCCGGATGTTGCGCTGCGTCACGAGGTGGAAGAAGACCCACTGCGGAACGACGAGCAGGCCGGTGCCCTTGGTGTGATAGGTGATGGTCCAGTCGGTGCCGCCGTGGGCCTCTTCGAAGTCGTCCGTGCGGTCCGCCCAGGTGGCGTCCACCACCTCCATGCCGCGCATCGAGGGGTGGCGGTAGGTGCAGCGCCAGGTGACGCCGTCCTCCTCGTCGCCGTCCCGGAGCAGGATCGTGTCCCCGGTCTCCTCCAGGACCTGGCCGAACCGCTCCTCGAAGGCGCGGCGGTCGACGACGCCCTGAGGGCCGTAGTCGGTCACGAAGCGGTAGACCTGATCCCTGGGCGCCGGGACGAAGCTTCGGATGCGCAGCCGCGGCATGGGACCTCCCTCCCGTGCGGTCGCCGCGTCCACTCTACGCCACCACCCCCCCGCCGACAAGGCGCGGGCCGAGCTATTGAACGCCTCACGCCGGAGCGATACAGTGTGGCCGGAGGGACAATGCAGGAGCGAGAGAGACGCCTGGTCCGGCTCGGCGTGTGGGAGAGCGAGCCCTTGGCCCGACTGGCCGCCGCTCGACTGGAGGAGGCCGGCATCGTGTGCACGGTCCAGTCGCTGGGCGTGGGGCCGGGAGGTTGGGGGATGGCCGCGAACCTCCCTCACGCCCTGTATGTGTCCCCTCTGGAGGAGGAGGCGGCCCGCGTCCTTCTCCAACTTGAGAAGGCCCCGCAGGCGCCGGAGCCTCGCGCCTACCCGGCCAGCTCCATTGCAGTCCGGGCCATCCTCCTGGTGATCGCTCTGGCGGTGGTCTTGGGCCTGGCCGACCAGGTCTTCGGCCGCATACTCCTCCCGTAGGCTTGCCCCTCACAGCGCCGCCGAATAAGATGGACTGCAAGGAGGCGTAGCCATGGCACTCCAGGTTACCCCGATCGTGGTCCAGAGAGGAGAGCTGCGACAGGGCCCTTCCCCCTTCGTCGGCAGCTTCGAAGGAAGCGGACTGCGACAGGGCGTGCAGTTCCACCTCCTGGCGGAGAGCGCGGCCGCGACCAACGAGGCGCTGTGCGCTCGGGCCCTGCAGACGTTCCAGCGCTCGCTGGAGGGTCAGAGCAGAGTGGCGCTGACCACTGCGCTGAACCGCGCGTTCCAGGACTGCCACAAGGAGATCCGCACCCTCCTGCAGAAGGAACCCCTGGCGGCCAGGGTGGGCGCGGGACTGACCGTCCTGGTGCTGCAGAACGATGCGGTCACCTTCGCCCAGGCAGGGCCCGGCGTCCTCTACGTCCGGGAGGCGAGCAGCGTCCGCAGGCTGGAGGCGCCGGGGGTCAGCGCCACCGGCTTCCCCGACGAGCTGCTGGGCATCGCGACGAAGAAGGTCCCCGTGGCCCTGGGACGCCACTCCCTGCGTCCGGGTCAGGCGCTCCTGGCCGCGTACGGCGCATTCGCCCGAGTGGCGACCTACGATGGCCTGCACGCCCTCCTCGCGGCCTCCCCGGAGGAGACGGCCCGGACGCTCCACGCGCTGATGCGGGAGGAGCGCTCCTTCGCCGCCCTCCGCATCGACGCAACGGCCTAGACCCGTGCGGGTCCTGGGCATCGAGACTTCCTGCGACGAGACGGCCGTCGGCGTCGTGGAGCGGGGCACGCAGCTCCTGTCCAGCGTCATCGGCTCCCAGGTGGACCTCCACGCCCGCTACGGAGGGATCGTCCCCGAGGTGGCCTCGCGCCAGCACGTCCTGTCCATGCTGCCGATCTACCGGGAGGCGCTGGACAGGGCGGGGGTCTCGCCCCGCTCGCTGGACGCGGTGGCGGTGACGGTGGGGCCCGGCCTGGCGGGGGCGCTGCTGGTGGGCGCGAACTTCGCCAAGGGGCTGGCCATGGCCCTGGGGGTGCCCCTGCTGGGAGTCAACCACCTGGAGGGCCACGTCTACGCCGCGTGGCTGGAGGAGGGGGTCGACCCTTCCAGGGCGCCAGGTTTCCCCCTGGTGTGCCTGCTCGCCTCGGGGGGCCACACAGACCTTCTGCTCATGGAGGAGCACGGCCGCTATTCCCTCCTGGGCGCCACCCGCGATGACGCGGCCGGAGAGGCCTTCGACAAGGCTGCCCGAGTGCTGGGCCTGGGCTTCCCCGGAGGGCCGGAGATCCAGCGGCTGGCCGAAACGGCGTCGGCCGCGGAGAAGCTCCCCCGGGCCTGGATGAGGGGGAGCCTGGACTTCAGCTTCTCCGGCGTAAAGACGGCCCTGCTCCATCGCGCCCGGGCCCTGGGCGTCGCAGAGGACGACGACGGAGTCAGCGCGCCCGAAGGGGTCCCAG
This sequence comes from Dehalococcoidia bacterium, assembly GCA_965249315.1. GTDB lineage: Bacteria > Chloroflexota > Dehalococcoidia > Lucifugimonadales > UBA1127 > CBDBGD01. Next base: position 1,342,534 of record OZ252225.1, read on the forward strand.
CCCAGCTCGCCGCGGGCTTCCAGGAGGCCGTGGTCGACGTACTGGTGCACAAGACTGTCGAGGCGGCCAAGCGCTGCGGCGCCCGCGGCGTGCTCCTGGGCGGCGGTGTCGCCGCCAACACACTGCTGCGGGAGGAGCTGACGCGACGTTGCCCGCTGCCCGTGATCGTCCCCCGCCCGTCCCTCTGCACCGACAACGGGGCCATGGTGGCCGCCGCCGCCTACTTCGCCCCGAACCCCGCGCCGGCGCCCACGGCGCTGGACCAGGACGTCGTGCCAAGCCTCCGCCTCGGCCTGGCGCGCTAGCTGGGGCGTAGCCCCAGTCCCAAAACTTGGCTAGCCCAGACCCGCATCTCCCGCCCCCTGGACCATTCGTGCTCCGGGGTGTTGTTGTTTACAACGACAGCGTTGGCCGTGTAGCATTGAGCGCAGGTCCCGAGGAGGGTGCAGCCTGCGTATCAGGGAGCCCCATCACCACGACGCAAGGACGCGAGTGCCCGCGGGGCGGCGCCCCCGGGAGAGCGCCGTCGCCCGCCTGTGGCGAGAGGAGGGCGCACGCCTGCCGCCCCTGGACTGCGACGACGGACGGACGTTGCGGGTCCTCTACCCGGGCCGCCCAAGCGCGGACGCCGGGCCGGACTTCCGGGACGCCGTGCTCCTGACCGAGACGGGAGAGACCCTCCGGGGGGACGTGGAGATCCACCTGCGGCCAGGGGGCTGGCGCGCCCACGGCCACCACCTGGACCGCCGCTACAACGGCGTGGTGCTGCACGTCGTCCTATGGCCGTCGAGCGGGGGCGGCGAGACGACGCTGGCGATGGGGGCCCGAGTCCCCACGGTGGCGCTGTATCCGGCGCTGCAGCAGACCGTGGGCCGCCGCAGGGGCCGGCGTCCCGCAGCGCCGGGCCTCGCACCGGCGGCCTTCTGGGCCGCGGCGGTGCCGCCGGGCGAGCAGCGCGTAGGAGCGACCTTGGACCGGGCCGGGGACGCCCGTTTCAACGCCAAGTCGGCCTCCTTCCGGGCCCGCCTCCGCCAAGGGGGCGGCGAATCCGGCTGGGCGAGCCAGCTCCTCTACCAAGGACTGATGGAGGCGCTGGGCTACAGCCGCAACCGCGAGCCCTTCCTGGCCCTGGCCGAAGGCCTTCCCCTGGCCCGGCTGGAGCGACTGGCTGCGGGACCGGAGGACCGCCTCGACACGCTTATCGCTGCCCTGCTGGGCGCCGGTGGTCTCCTTTCGGGGGAGCTCCCCCGGGGCGCCGGCCTCGACGAGGAGGAGCTGCAAGCGGCCCTGCGCACCTGGGGCTCCATGGGACTGCGGCCGGTGGTCCAGCCCGAGGCGTGGCGGCGCTTCCGCGTGCGGCCCGCCAACCGCCCGGAGCGGCGGCTGGTCGGCATGGCCCACCTCCTCCACCGCCTCTGGGACGAGGGGCTGCTGGACGGGCTGGCGCGGCGCGCGCTGACGGGGAAGGTCCCCGCTCTGCAGGAGGCGCTGGTGGTCGTGGAGGGGAGCCGGACCTACGTCGGGCGCGGGCGTGCGAGTGAAGTGGCGGTGAACGCAGTGCTGCCCTTTCTCGTCGCCTGGAGCGGCCTGCAGGGAGACCGCGAGCTTGGCCGGGCGTGCCGCGCCCTGTACCGGGCTTGGCCGCCCCTTCCGGGGAACGAGGTCACCGCCGAGGCGGCGGACAGGCTGGTCCCCGCCGTCCTACAGCTGCCGCTGGACGGCATGGACGCGGCCGGGGAACTGCAGGGCGCCCGCCGCCAGCAGGGGCTCCACCACCTGTACCGGACCGCCGTGGACGGGTCGTTCCGCCGCCGTCGGTGACGGCTTCGGGGGCCCCTCCTGCCTAGTAGTTAGCCACCGTCGGCGATCAGGCGACTCCCGCAGCGTGCCAGCTTCGTCAGCTTCAGGGAGGCCTGCCTCCCCTACCAGGCGGTCCAGCCGCCGTCGATGACCAGCTCGGCGCCGGTGATGTAGGAGGCCTCGTCGGAGGCGAGGAAGAGGATGCCGGCGGCGATCTCCTCGGGCTGCCCGTAGCGGGCCAGGGGCACCTTGGACGTGACCAGCCGCTGCTGCTCCTCCGACGGCGGGGGTGAGTCGCCCATGCGCGTCATGATGGGGCCGGGGTGGACGGAGTTGGCCCGGATGCCGTCCCCGGTGTGCTGCACCGCGGTGGTCTTGGTGAACATGCGCACGGCGCCCTTGGAGGTCTGGTAGGAGGCGTTGCTGGTGGTGGAGGCGACGATGCCCATCTGTGAGGAGATGTTGATGATGGAACCGCCCCCGGCCTTCCGCATGGCGGGGATGGCGCACTTGGTGCCCAGGAAGACGCCGGTCATGTTCACGGCCATGACCCGGTCCCAGGTCTCCAGGGGGGTCTCGTCGATGGCGCCCCGGGCGCCGATGCCGGCGTTGTTCACGAGGACGTCCAGCTTCCCGTAGCGGGAGACAGCCGTCTCCACCGCCTGTCGCCACGACTCCTCGCTGGCCACGTCGAGGATGACGAAGGTCGCCTCCCCGCCCTGGCCTCGGATCTCCGTCTCCAGGCTCTTCCCCTCATCCTCCCGCACGTCGCCGCAGACCACCTTGGCCCCCTCGCGAGCGAGCAGGCGGGCCGTCGCGGCCCCGATGCCCGTGGGCCGCGCCGCCCCTGATACGATGGCTACCTTGCCCTCCAGGCGCATGACGGTTCCTCCTTCGATGATGCGATTACGTCCGGCCGCATTGTAGGGGGTGGGCGGCGCGGTGGGAAGCGCGGCCGTGCGCGCTCCCGGACGGCGGTGGTGGAGAGGCCGTTCGTCCCTAGCGCAGGGAGCGGATGACGCCGATAACGCGGCCCACGACCTCGACGTTGTCCGCGTCCGCGTAGATGGGGCCCATCTGGGCGTTGGCAGGCTGAAGGCGGACCCGGCGCCCCTCCTGGTAGATGCGCTTCAGCGTGGCCTCACCTTCTTCCTTGAGCCAGGCGATGGCCATCTCCCCGTCCCGGACCTGGGGGACGGGCTCCATCAGCACGATGTCGCCGTCGTCGATGAGGGCGTCGATCATGGAGAGGCCCCTCACCCGGAGAGCGAAGGCCTGGCCGCTGGGGGGTAGGAGGGCAGGCGGGACCTCCACCGTCTCCACGTCGTTGGGGTCGATGTCCTGGTAGACGGGCAGGGGCGCTCCGGCCGCGACGGCGCCCAGCAGGGGCACCATCCTGAAGGGTTGCATCGGCTCCACGCGCTGCCCGTCGGGGCCCAAGAGCTCGATGCCCCGGGAGACCTCCGGTGAGCGGCGCAGGAAGCCCTCCCGCTGGAGGATGTGCAGGTTGTAGTCCACCACGGATGTGGAGCTGATGTGGCAGGCCTGCTGGATCTCGCGAATGGCCGGGGGATAGCCGTGCTCCCGGAGATAGCTCCGGATGAAGTCCATGATGCACTGCTGTCTCTCGGAGAGCTTCTTGGGCCGGAGCTGCATAGGTCTCTCCTCGGCGGAAGTTTGGGGCGGAATATCTGAACGAATGTTCGACAGATACGCTACCAGGGGGTCGCTCCCCTGTCAAGCCCTCTCGGGCGGACTTGGCGGAGGGGGCGGCCAGTCGAAGAGCCGCTCTTCGGTCGACTCCACCGCCTCCTGGACCAGGGCCTCCACGTCCAGGGAGGCCTCCAGGGCCTCGACCTCGTCGAGGCTGCTGCGGGTCACGGGGTGCTTGGGGACGAAGAGGGAGCAGCAGTCCTCGTCGGGGATGATGGAGGTGGTGTAGGTGTCCAGGGCGACGGCCTTGGCGACGATCGCGGCCTTGTCCAGGCCGATGAGCGGGCGCATGACCAGCAGCCGGTCGGCGGCGGCGCCGATGGTGGCCAGGTTCTGCAGGGTCTGGGAGCTCACCTGTCCCAGGCTCTCCCCGGTGACCAGGGCCTCCGCTCCCTCCCGCAGGGCGATCGCCTGGGCGATGCGGAACATGAGCCGCCGATAGACCACCACACGGTAGGCCGGAGGCACCGTGAGGATGACCTGCTGTTGGACGGGCGCAAAGGGAACGAGCAGCAGGCGGGAGCGGTACTGGTACCGGGTCAGCATTCGCACCAGGTCCTGGGCCTTCTCTCGAGAAGTCCCCTCCACCAGGGGGAAGCTGTGGAAGTGGACGAAGAGGACGCGGCACCCTCGCTGCATCATCTGGTAGGCGGCCACGGGCGAATCGATGCCGCCGGAGAGGAGGGCCGCCACCCGGCCGCCCACGCCCACGGGCATGCCCCCGGGGCCCCGGTGCTCCTCCAGGCCCACCAGCCCCTCCTTGGGGGTGACGTGGACCCGTATGTTGAGGTCCGGGTGCTCCAGGTCCACGGGGAGGCCCGTGCGTTCCTGGACGTAGGCGCCAAGCTCGCGGTTGATCTGGGGGGAGTTCAGAGGGAAGGACTTGTCCGAGCGGCGGGCCGAGATGCGAAAGGAGGTTGCGGCCCGGATTTCGAGGAGGCGGTCGAGGAGGTCCCGGATGGCCTGCATGTCGGGGGCCACCCGCCAGACGCGGCCGAAGCGCTCGACGCCCAGCAGGTGCTCCAGCCGGTCCCGGAGCTCGGGCCAGCAGGCCTGGTCTTCGAGTGGCAGCAGGGCCATCATGGGCCGGTTGAGCGCCCGCCCCACGGGGAGCCCTTGCAGCGCTGTCCGAAGGTTCTCCCGGAGCCTCCGCACGAAGAGTGGACGGTTGCCGCCCTTGAGGAGCATCTCGTGGAAGAGGCGGACTTCCACTAGGAGCTGCGCCCCCACGTCCTGGGCGCTGCGCTGGCCGACGCCGGTCACGGGCGGACCTCCGCCGAGGCGGCGCCGTGGCGGGACGTCATGAGTTGGCAGCAGAGGGAGCCGCGCTGGGCCGCTTCCACCAGGATGTCGGGCTGCGCCCACCGCCAGTCCACGTAGGCGGTGGAGAGGCCTGACGGCTCTAGGAGGCGGGGCCGTCCGTCCGGGTCCCGCAGCTTCGCCGTCAGGAGCGCCATCTCCAGGAGGTAGGCGGGGCGCTGCTGCGACCCCTGGGCCACGACCTCGCCCGGCTCGACGACCACCCCCAGCTTCTCACCCCCAATGCGGCGAGCGGCGTCGTCGACGGTCTCGTCCTCGCGGAGGGTGGCTGCGGGGAGTCCCCAGAGGCCGGGAAGCTCGGCGTCGTCCGCAGGGCGGCGGACAGCGAGCAGCAGACCGGCGTCATCCGGGCAGTGGACGACCAAGGCAACGGCGCGCTGGACTGGCATGGGTTGACCCCCGGGAGATGACGCACGACGGATAGCACAGCCCCTGGGACCGGGGCTGGTCGCGCCTGCCGAGGGCGCTAGGCCTCGTCTGCGGGCGCTGCGTCGAGAGTGGCGGCGGCCCGACGGGTGAGCCGGGACTTGAGCCGGGCGGCCTTGTTCTTGTGGATGACACCCTTGGAGGCGGCGCGGTCCATGGAACGGAGGGCCGCGGTCACGGCCTCCTGCGCCTCCGGAGTCTTCGCGGCCAGTCCGCGCTCGGCGGCCGTTCGGGCGGTGCGAAGGCTCCGACGGACACTGCGGTTGCGGGCGCCGCGGCGCTGGGATACTCGGGCTGCTCGCTCGCTGGGCAAGGCGTCCCCCTCCTCTGGGTTGGCACTATCGTCCGGCCTATTATAGCGCACGCCGGGGGTACGCGGGGAGTCCGGCCTCAGGGAGCGGTGCTGAGGGGGACGTTCACACGGGACACGTGCAGGACGCCGTGCACCCCTTCCAGCCTGGCGAAGAGGCGGCTGAGCTGGCCCATCCCCGTTGTGTAGAGCGTCAGCGTGATGACCGCCGTGCCGTCGGTGGACTCCCGCGAGGCCACAGCGCCCATGTTCACCTTCTCCGCCGAGACCATTGAGGAGACGTCTCGCAGCAGTCCCACCCGGTCCAGGCCGGTGATCTCCACCCGGACGGCGTAGACCTGCTGGGAGGGGCCCCAGGTGACCGGGACGAGGCGTTCCTTCTCGTCCTCGTTGCGGACGTTGACGCAGTCCGGACGGTGGACGGTGACGCCGCGGTTGCGGGTGATGTAGCCGATGATGTTCTCCCCCGGCAGCGGGTTGCAGCAGGAGGCCGTTCGGGTCAGCAGGTCCCCGACGCCCAGAACGCTCACACCCGCGTTGGCCGACCCGAGTGCAACGCCGTTGGAGGGCGACGGGGCGGCCGGGGCCGGCTCTTGGACCGTCAGCCGGTTCTCCAGCTGCGCCGAGGTGAGAATGCTGGTGCCCAGGGCGGCCAGGAGCTCGTCGGCGGAGTCGTATTTGAGAGTCCGGGCAATCTCCTTTTCGTCGGCGCCCCTCATCCCCAGGCGGCGGAGGGTCCTCTGCAGCACCTCCCGACCCTGGGCGATGTTGACGCTGCGCTCCTGGCGACGGAACCAGTGGCGGATCTTCTGCCGCGCAGACGCCGTCCCGATGTAGCCCAGGGCGGGATTGAGCCAGTCCAGGGAGGGCCCCCTGGCCTGCTTGCTGGTGAGCACCTCCACCGAATCGCCGCTCTGCAGACGGGTATCCAGGGCCACCAGCCGCCCGTTCACCTTGGCGCCCACGCAGCGATGTCCCAACTCGGTGTGGATGTGGTAGGCGAAGTCGATGGGGGTGGCGCCGGTGGGAAGCTCCTTGATGTCCCCCTTGGGCGTGTAGACGTAGACCTGGTCCTGGAAGATGTCCATGCGCACGGACTCCAGGAACTCCTCCGCCCCGGAGACCTCCCGCTGCCACTCCAGGAGTTGGCGCAGCCAGGACATACGCTCCACCATCACCGCATCTGTGGACCGGCCCTCCTTGTAGCTCCAGTGGGCAGCGACGCCGTACTCAGCGAGTTGGTGCATCTCCCAGGTGCGAATCTGGACCTCCAGGGGGGTCGCGCCTTCGCACATGACGGCCGTGTGGAGGGACTGGTACAGGTTCTCCTTGGGGTTGGCGATGTAGTCGTCGAACTGGCCGGGAATGGGGCGCCACCGGCTGTGGACCACGCCAAGGGCGTTATAGCAGTCGGCCTGGGTGTCCACCAGGACCCGCAGGGCGTAGAGGTCGTAGATCTGGCCGAAGTCCTTGCCCTGCTCGGCGTACTTCCCCATCTTCTGGTAGATGCTGTAGATGCTCTTGGGCCGGCCCTTTACCTCGGCCTGGATGCCGTTCTGGGCCAGGGCTCTGCGGAGTACCTCCCCCTGCTTGGCCAGGTAGCGCTCTCGCGCCTTGCGTCCCTTGGCCAGCAGCCGCGCGATGTCCCGGTACGTCTTCTCGTAGACGTGTCGAAACGCAAGGTCCTCCAGCTGCCACTTGATCTCCCAGATCCCCAGGCGGTGGGCCAGGGGCGCATAGATGTCCAGGGTCTCCTGAGCGATGGCCTGGCGTCGGTGGGGGGCGTGGACGTCCAGGGTCCGCATGTTGTGGAGCCGGTCCGCCAGCTTGATGAGGACGACGCGAATGTCCTCAGCCATGGCCAAGAGCATCTTCTGGATGCTCTCAGCCCGGGCGTCGTCGTCAGTCCTGGTCCCCCCGTCGGCCGGTGTCAGCACGTCCAGGCGGGCCAGCTTCGTCACACCATCGACCAGGCGCGCCACGTCGGGCCCGAAGCGCTGGGCCAGCTCTTCCCTCGGCACGTGGCAGTCTTCGATGACGTCGTGGAGGAGGGCAGCGGCCAGAGTGGCGGCGTCCTGGCGGAGATCGGCCAGGAAGAGGGAGGTCTGGAGGGGATGCTCGATGTAGGGGTCCCCCGAGAGCCGCTTCTGGCCCTCGTGCTTGGCGGCGGCGAATTCGAACGCGTCCTGTAGGAGCTGCGTCCTCCCTGTCGGGAGGTAGCTCCCCGCCTTCGTAAGTAGCTCTGCGAGCTCCGCCACCGTGATGCTCCTAGCTAGGGCAGTATAGCCGACCGCCGCGTCCCTCCGCCACCCCTGAGCTTGTGGGGCAGGAACCCCGCGGGTATCCTGGAATGCTAGACTCATCCCCGTTCGAGCGGAGGTGCGCCTGTGCGCTACAGGGCCCCCCGGGGCACCCAGGACGTCCTGCCTGAGGAGCAGTCCCTCTGGGACTACGTCACGGCCACCGCGCGGGAGCAGGCCCGGCGGTTCGGCTACGGCCGCATCGACACGCCGGTGTTCGAGCACACCGGCCTCTTCCTGCGCGGCGTGGGGGAGGGCACGGACATCGTCGAGAAGGAGACGTACACGTTCCCGGACCGGAGCGGGGAGGAGATGACCCTTCGCCCGGAGGGGACGGCGTCCGTGTGCCGCGCGTACCTGGAGCACGGCATGCACAACCGGCCGCAGCCGGTGCGGGTGCACTACTTCTGCCCCATCTTCCGCTACGACCGCCCCCAGGCGGGCCGCCTGCGGCAGCACCACCAGTTCGGGGTTGAGGCCATCGGGGACGGGGACCCGGCGGTCGATGCGGAGGTCATCGAGCTGGGCTGGCGCGTCACCCAGGCCCTGGGGCTGCAGGGGCTCTCCCTGGCGATCAACAGCATCGGCGACCCGGCGTGCCGGCCCGCGTACCTGGAGGCGCTCAGGGAGCACTACGCTCCCGCCCTGGACCGGGCCTGCCCCGACTGCCGCATGCGCCACGGGCGCAACCCGCTGCGGATGCTGGACTGCAAACGCTCGGACTTCGCCTGCCAGGAGCTCATCGCGGCCGCGCCCCTGATGGCGGACAACCTCTGCAGCGCCTGCGACGCGCACTTCGCCCAGGTGCGGCGGTACCTGGAGGCCCTGGACATCCCCTTCCACGTCAATCCCACCCTCGTGCGCGGGCTGGACTACTACACGCGGACCGTGTTCGAGATTCTCCCTCCGGAAGAGGGGGCGCAGAGCGTCGTGCTGGGCGGCGGACGCTACGACGGCCTCATTGAGCTGCTGGGCGGACGGCCCACCCCGGGCATCGGGTTCGGCTCCGGCATCGAGCGGTTCATCCTGAACGTGAAACGTCAGGAAGCGGCGGCCGCGCCGGAGGGCGCGGGCGTGGACGCCGTAGTTGTGGGCCTCGGCGATGCGGCGGCCGCCGTCGCCGTGAAGCTGGCGTCGGACCTGCGGCAGCAGGGGCTCGAAGCCGTGCTGGCGCCGCAGGGGCGCAGCCTGCGGGGCCAGATGCGTCACGCGACGGCCCTGAATGCAACCTACGCCCTGGTCCTGGGCGAAGAGGAGCTGTCCCGCGGCGCCGTGCAGGTCAAGGCGCTCGCCTCCGGGGAGCAGCGCGAGGTGCAGATCGACGCGCTGCGCGTCGTCGAAGGCAAGCTTGTCTGAGAGGAGGAGCGGCATGCTCACACGGCTGGCCAACGTCTCGGTACTGGTGCGGGACTACGATGAGGCGGTCCACTGGTACACGGAGGTGCTGGGCCTGGAGCTGCGCATGGACGGCTCCATGGGTGGCGACTACCGCTTCGTGACGGTGGGGGTGCGGGGCCAGGATGACGTCTCCATCGTCCTCCACAAGGGGGAGGCCTCCTCCGAAGGTCAGCGCGGCTTCCTCTTCCACACGGACGACTGCCGCGGGGACGTGGACCGCCTGCGGAGCGCAGGGGTGACGGTCACGCTGGCGCCGGAGGAACAGCCTTGGGGCGTCCAGGCCGTGGTGCAGGACCCCTACGGCGCATCCCACGTGCTGCTCCAACCCAGCCAGATGGCCTTCCGGCGCGGTACGGTGCGGGTCTAGGCGAGGGGACGCGATCGTCGGGCCGGAGGGTAGACCATGGTCAGCGACGATCGCTGGAGGTCGCTCGGCACCGAAGGGCGCCACGTTGAGATCGTAGCCTACCGGCCCGCGTGGCCCGAGGTCTTCACGTTCGAAGCCGCGGCCATCCTGGAAGCGTGTCGGCTCTGGGTCACCGAGGTGCACCACATCGGCAGCACGTCCGTACCGGGCCTCGCCGCCAAGCCGGCCCTCGACATGATGCCTATTGCCGCCAACCCGGAGGACGGGGCAACAGCCGTACCGAAGATGACCGCACTGGGCTACCGGTATCGCGGGGAGAACGGGATTCCGGGGCGCTTCTACCTCGACAGAATCGTTGATGGACGCACGGTCGCGCATGTCCACATGTTTCCCGCCGGCCACCCCGAGGTCTGGAGGCACCTGGCCTTCCGCGACCACCTGAGGGCGCACCCCGAGGTTGCCCGCGTCTACGAACGGCTGAAACGTGCGCTCGCTTCGGGGCACAGAGATGACCGCCGGAGCTACACCGACAGGAAGGCAGCGTTCATCAATGGAGCCATCGCTTCCGTGACCGGCGCTTCTGCTTCGGCCAGGTGCGCGGAGCCTTAGCAAGCACAGGGTGGTATACTGCGCTGGGACGTGGGCGGTTAGCTCAGCTGGTTAGAGCGTCGCGTTGACATCGCGGAGGCCGGAGGTTCGAGTCCTCCACCGCCCACCACACTTGATAAATGAGAATGTATGTGCTAGTCTTGCCTCCGCATCCCGTTGGTGAAATCCGCAGGGGAGGGCCTTGGCTACCAAGCAGTACCACGAAGTAAGGGATCCCATCCATGTCTTCGTGAGACTGGACAGCGATGAGAGGCGGATTCTTGATTCGCCGCCCGTGCAGAGGCTCAGACACATTCACCAGTTGGCCATGTCCTACTTGGTCTATCCAAGCGCCACGCACAAGAGATTCGAGCACGCCTTGGGCATTATGGAGCTTGCGGGTAGGGTCTTCGACGTAGTGACAGAGGATGCTAACCTCCACCCTTCGATCAAGGCGACTGTACCCGAAATATCCCGACGCGACCAAAGGGATTACTGGCGGAAGGTCCTGAGGATGGCCGCCTTGTGCCACGACATTGGCCATCTTCCCTTCTCCCATGCGGCCGAAGACCTGCTGCCTGAAGGTTGGAGCCACGAGCGGATTTCAAAAGAGCTCATCCTGAGCGACGTTCTCAAGAGCACCTGGCGTAGCATGATTCCACAGCTAGACCCAATGCACGTCGCCAAGGTCGCGGTTGGCAAGAAGGAGTTCGGGGAAGATATCGATTTCTCTACCTGGGAAGCCTTGTTGTCAGAAGTGATTACCAGTGACGTACTAGGTGTGGACCGTATGGACTACCTATTGAGAGATTCACACCATACGGGAGTCGCCTATGGGAGGTTTGATCACTATCGCCTGATAGACACCATGAGGCTGTTGCCCGCGAGCCAGCAATCTGATGAGCCGACTTTGGGAGTAGAGATTGGCGGACTTCATTCTGCCGAAGCTCTTCTGCTGGCCCGATATTATATGTTCATGCAAGTCTATCACCATCGTGTGCGCATAGCCTATGACTTCCACTTGAAGCAATTCCTCCAAGAACGGGCGCTTAACCGCCGATTGTCAACGGATTTGGAAGAACATCAGCAACTAACCGACAACCAGGTGCTTACCGAAATCTCCAAGGCGGCCAGAGACTCATCAGCGCCCGGACACACACCCGCTTCCAGAATCGTCAAGCGCAAGCATTTCAAACCCGTCTACACCCAGACGCGCCAAGACAAGGAGCGGCACGAGGATCCTCTCACTGCTGTGTTCAACGAGTGTGTGGCGGCATACGGAGAGAGTAAAGTCCACAAGGGCGAGCATCACCAGACCAGTCCGGCGATACCTGACTTTCCTGTGTGGGACTCAGCGGGGGATGTAGTATCAGCCTACGGTATTTCCAATGTTCTCCCGCACATTCCTCGGGTGGATGTCGGTCTCGTCCTCATGGACCCGGACTTAGCGGTTGAAGCTAAGGGTTGGATAGAACGGAGCAAGCCAGGCATCTTATCTGGCGCGTAGGGAGGGTTGACATGGGGCCGATGTCCCAACACATGCGCAGGGCGACTATTCTACGGCTGGTGGAGGTCATGCATGATGCGGGAAGTTGGGTTGGCGAGACACACATGCAGAAGTGTATCTTTTTCATGCAGACTTTGTTAGCGGTCCGGACGGGCTACGATTTTGTGCTCTACAAACATGGCCCATTCAGTTTCAACCTCCGGAACGAACTGGCAGACATGATGTCTAGCCTTGAATTAGACGTGGAGCCGCACCCTCCGTATGGCCCTTCGTTCGTTCGCGGACCTCGTGGTCTGCAAAGCATCGATCTTCCCCAGCGCGTCGAGTCCGCGATTGGGTTCGTTGGCGAGAATCTGTCCACCCTAGACACCCGTGAGCTTGAGCGCCTCTCCACCGCGCTTCTCCTACAAGTCAATAACCCTAGATGGACGAGTCAGCAGATCGCCTCCAAGATCAACCAGATCAAGCCCCACATTCCCCTTAACGATGCGCTCCTAGCAGTGAGAGATGTCGCACAGCTGCGGGACAAGGTAGGGAGTCTCTCCTGATTGCTGGCGCGCGTCATGGTATGCTAACGCCGTCCTGACAGAACAACCCGAGGAGGGCGCAATGCCGAAGTTCTTAATTCGAGCGGAATACTCCGTGGCGGGTATGCAGGGGCTCAAGAAGGAGGGGGGAACCTCCCGGCGCGAGGCCGTCAAGGCCGCGGTGGAGTCGGCCGGCGGGACGATGGACACCTTCCTGTACGCGTTCGGCGAGGCCGACCTCTACATCATCGTCGACATGCCGGCTCGGGAGTCGATGACGGCCCTGGCCATCACCATGGGCGCCTCCGGGGCCCTCGCCCCGCAGACCATCCCGCTCCTTACGCCGGAGCAGGTGGACGAGGCGGTCAGCCGGAGCGTCGACTACCGGCCGCCCGGCGCCTAGCCTCCGGCGCTTCCCAATCGGCCCCTTGTGCTTGAATCTTCCAGCGTACCGGTGCAGCTAGGATGACACAGCGCATGCTGCGGGGCTTGCTGGCGATGGTCGTTGGGGTGGTCGTCGGCAACTTCGTGTTTCTGGCGGGCGGCGTCGTGTCGAACGCCGTGTACCCCACGCCCCCGGAGCTGATGGACCCGCAGACCCCGGAGGAGACAGCGGCGCGCGTCGATGCAGCGGAGACCGGGGGGCTCGTGCTGGTAGTGCTCGGCGCTGCCGTCGGCGGGCTTGCGGCAGGCGCATCCGCCGGTTGCGTCGCTCGGGGGCAGGCGGTCCCCGTCGCAATCGTCCTCGCGGCGCTGCTGTCGCTCTCCTGGGGCGTCTACTCCTTCTACGTCTTCTACCCTGAGAGGCTCTGGTTCCCCGCGGGCCTGTTCGCCGGCTTCCTGCTCTTCACGCCCGTCGGCGGCCTAGTTTCGACCCTGTGGCCGTCGCGACCGCAGCGTCGCACGCCGCTCCGCCGCGACTGACGATGGCCGACGGACGGCACCGCCTCTACGGCGACCTGGCCTTCCTGTGGCCGCTCATGAGCCCTCCCGAGGAGTACCAGGACGAGGCCCGCTACTGGCGGCGAGCGCTGCGAGAGCGCCTGGGGCCGGGCAGGTGGCGCATCCTGGACCTGGGCGCCGGCGGCGGCCACAACCTCCACCATCTGGCCGGCGAGTTCGATGCGACGGCGGTGGACCTGTCGGAGGCGATGCTGGCCCACTCGCGACGGCTGAACCCCGGCGTGACCCACCACGTCGGCGACATGCGGACGGTGCGGCTGGGCGCGACCTTCGACGCGGTCCTGGTCCACGACGCGATCGCCTACATGACGACGGAGGCCGACCTGCGGGCCGTGTTCGCAACGGCCCGGGCCCACCTCCGCCCCGGCGGGCTGCTCATCGTGGCGCCGGACTACTACGCCGAGACCTTCGCGGCGCCCTTCGTCGACCACGTGACGCACCGGGACGCGGAGACGGAGCTCACCTACGTCGAGTACTCGACGGACCCGGACCCGACCGACACGAGCATCGAGACGGTGTTCGTCTTCTTCATCCGGCGCGGCGGCGAGCTACGGGTGGAGGTGGACCGCCACACCACGGGCCTGTTCCCCATGACCACGTGGGAGCGGCTGCTGGGCGAAGCCGGGTTCGACGTGGAGCGGGACGACTACCCCGTCGACCCGGAAGGCCGCCCGCTCTACCTCTGGGTGGGGCGTCTGCGCTGAGGCGGCCTGAGGGCGAAGGTTACGTCTGCACGACGAGGACGCGGTCCCGGCCCGATAGGTCCGGAAGCACGCTGACGGTCGCCGCGGGGAAGGCTGAGCGGGCCGCCTCGGCCAGCGCCGGGCCCTGCTCTTCGTCGATCTCCAGCATGAGCGCACCACCGGGCCGCAGATACGACCCTGCCTGGCGGAGCAGCGGGCGAAGCAGGTCCGTGCCGTCGGGCCCGCCGTCCAGGGCCCCCCGGGGCTCGTGGTCCCGCACCTCCGGCTGGAGGCTGTCGAGTCGTCCGCTGGGAACGTAGGGGAGGTTGGCGACGACCAGGTCCACGGGGCCGGGCAGGGGCTGCAACAGATGGCCGGAGAGCAGGCGCACACGCCCGGCGACGCCGTGTCGGTGGGCGTTCTCTTCGGCCACAGCGAGGGCCGCGGGGGAGACGTCCGTAGCCAGGAAGCGCACGTCGGGCAGGCGGGCCGCCAGGGTGACGACGATGCAGCCGCTGCCCGTGCCGACGTCGGCGACAGTGACCGGCGCGGGGCGCGATCGGGCCCAGGCCAAGGCCTCCTCCACGAGCGTCTCCGTCTCCGGCCGGGGGACCATGACAGCGGGGGTGACCCGGAAGTCGAGGCCGTGGAACTCCCTGCGGCCCAGGACGTAGGCCAGGGGCTCGCGTCGCTCGCGTCGGGCCATGAGGCCCTCCAGCGCCGCCGACTGTGCCGGGGCCAGGGGTGTCTCCGGGCGGGCCAGGAGGTCGGCGCGCTCCAGGCCCAAGACGTGGCGCACCAGGACGTCGGCCTCCAGGTGGGCCTCCTCCACACCCGCTTCCTGCAGTCGCAGGCGGACGTGGACCACGGCAGCGCGTGCGTCGGTGGGGCGTGCGGTCACAGCCATAGTTTCGGCGCGGGGGCGTCGCAAGGTCAGCTCGCCGCCACGGCCTCCTCCAGCCTGCGGGCCTGCTCCGCTGCCGCCAGGGCCTCCACGAGGCCGTCCAGGTCACCCTCCAGGACCTCGGGCAGGTTGTGGGCGGTGAAGCCGATGCGGTGGTCCGTGACCCGGCTCTGGGGGAAGTTGTAGGTGCGGATCTTCTCCGACCGGTCGCCGGTGCCCACCTGGGCCCGTCGCTCGGCGGCGATGCTGGCCTCCTGCTGGCGTCGCTGCAGGTCGTAGAGGCGGGCCCGCAGCACGGTCATGGCCTTGAGGCGGTTCTGCCCCTGGGAGCGCTCGTCCTGGCAGATGACGATGAGGCCCGTCGGCAGATGGGTGATCCGGACCGCCGTCTCCACCTTCTGGACGTTCTGGCCGCCGTGGCCGCCGGCGCGGAAGGTGTCGATGCGCAGCTCCTCGGGGTTGATGTCGACCTCCACCTCCTCCGCCTCGGGGAGCACGGCCACGGTGGCGGTGGAGGTGTGGATGCGGCCGCTGGCCTCCGTGACGGGGACCCGCTGGACGCGGTGCACGCCGCTCTCGAACTTCAGCTGGCTGTAGGCCCCGCGGCCCTGGATTTCCAGGACCAGCTCCTTGATGCCTCCCAGGCCCGTTTCGCTGGTGTTGAGGACCCGGGAGTCCAGCGGCGGCGTTGGGCGTAGCGGCTGTAGAGGCGGCCGAGCTCTCCGGCGAATAGGGCGGCCTCCTCCCCGCCGGCGCCGGCGCGCACCTCGATGATGACGTCGCGAGCGTCGTTGGGGTCCGGGGGCAGGAGGGCGACGCGCAGCTCCCGCTCCACCTCCTCCTTCTCGCCTTCCAGCCGCTCCAGGTCCTCGCGGGCCAGGACCCGCAACTCGTCATCCTCCTCCCGAAGCATCGCCTGGGAGTCTTCGCGCTGCTCGAGGATCGAGCGGTAGCGCCGCGCGAAGCCGACGAGGTCCTCCAGCGCCGCCCGCTCCCGGGCGAGCGCGTTGACGCGGACGTAGTCGGCCGCCTCTTCGGGCTGGGCCATCTGGTCGCCCAACTCGTGGTAGCGCTTCTCGGCGGCGGCCAGGCGTCCCATGAAAAGCTGTTCGGTCTGTGCCATGACGCCTCCCCGCCCCATTATATCCGAGGCGGCGAGGGTTGGCGCGGTCCCGCCCAGCCGGCCCCCAAAGTGGGAGCCTAGCAGCGACGCGTCCTTGTCATAGCCAAAAAGTTTGTGATAAACTTCGCAAGTTGTGTGAGACAGGCTTGGGAGGAGGAGTCCGTGGAAATCAGCACTTTGCCCCGATGTCAACGATGCAGCGATGGTGATCTGGTGCCCCTCTCCGACTTTGGCAGCCAGGGGGCGCCCATCCACTACAAGGCGTGGGTCTGCACCAACCCTGACTGCGGGTTCAACATCAAGATCCGCAACGGCGACGTCTACCTGAACGAGCCCGTGAGCGACGGCGCGATGCACGCGCCCCGCCTGCGCTAGGCTTCGTCGCACCGCACGGTCCCGGCTCCTGCCTCCTGCTGGACGGTCTCCGTCCGCTGTGGCATCATGGGTAGGCATGCCGGGTAGGAGGAGCTCGTGGGGCGGCGTCGCTGGCGGTGGATGGGGCTAGCCCTGGCCTTGCTGGGGCTGCTGCTCCTCGGGGCCGAGGGCGCATACCTGGCCGCCGTGGAGTACGGCCGGGGGCAGGTGGGGGACGTCGTCGTCACCACGCCACTGGGACTTCCCCAGCCCCAGGACCTCGCGTTCCCGCAGGCGGTCAGCACTTCCGTAGCTCCGGAGTCCGGCACGCCGCAGGAGACCACGGCACTCGGGCCTCTGCAGTTGCGCATCCCGCAGCGCGTCGCCTCCACACCCTCGACGACTCCTGATACGCAGGACACCACCGCCTCGATAACCACGCCGGCCACCCGCGGCGGCTACACGTCCCTCGCGGACCTCACGGACACAACGTCCTATTCGGACGTGTGGGACGAGGCGGTGGGGGAGTTCCCCGTCGACTACACGGCCATCGCCAAGGAGTTCCGCCCGGTGGACTGGTCGACGCTGCCGGAGCAGGCGGCCCCGCCCACACGGCTGCGCATCCCGGCCCTGGGGCTGGACGCCCGGGTGCAGGGGCTCGGCATCGTGGACCTGGGGGACGCCCGCGCGTATGAGACGCCGGTACGGGTGGTGGGACACATCCCGGAGAGTGCCCCGCCGGGCGTCCGCGGCAACGTCTGGCTCTTCGGCCACCTGGAGAGCCCCGTCCGCGGGGAGGGCTCCATCTTCCGAGACCTGCCGAAGGTCTATGACCTGATCCAGCAGGGCCAGGCCGTCTACGTCATCGCGGACAGCGCCGATGGCAGCTTCCTGTACCAGGTGCGGGAGTTCCGCACGATCCCCAGGGAACAGCTGTCCCTCCAGCGCTCCGATGAGCCCCTGCTGACCATGGTGACCTGCTGGCCCCGCCTCAAGTACGACGAGCGCATCCTGGTCACCGCGGAGCTGGTGGGCGTCCGATAGCAGCGCAAGCCACGTCATTCGAAGGAGGAGGCTGATGGACTACACATTCGTTTCAGCGGACTGTCACATGGACCTGAGCTGGCTGCCGGGGGACCTGTTCACCGCGAACGCCCCGGCGCACCTGGTAGACCGGGTGCCTCGGGTGGTCGAGTCCCCCACCAAGGAGAGCAAGTACGGCCTCTACCACGGCGTCTGGGTGGCCGACGGCACTGAGTTGGGCGTCTACGGGGGCATGGGCTTCGGCTTCACCCCGCCGGAGCGCGGCGTCAGCGCTCGCACGGACCGCATGTGGGACGCCGGCTACTACGACGGCGACCCCCACGTCATCGACCCGGAACAGCGGGCCCGTGATCTGGACCTGGACGGCGTACAGGCGGAGCTTATCTACGGCATGACCGGCGCCGGGATGAAGATCAAGGACCCCGAGGTGCTGACAGCCACCTACCGCATCTACAACGACTACATAGCCGACTTCTGCTCCCGCAAGCCGGGGCGCTTCTACGCGCTGGCCTGCATCCCGGTGCACGAGCCCAAGATGGCGGCCGAGGAGCTCCGCCGAGCGGCAACCCTGGGGCCGCTGCGAGGCTGCGACCTCATCGCCAGCGAGGTCTCCCACCCCATCTACACCCGGGACGGCTACTGGGACCCCCTCTGGGAGGCCGTGGCCGAGACCCGCATGCCCATCTCCTTCCACCTGGGCGGGGCCCGGATCCCGGTGCCGCCGCCCCCCAAAGGGGGCACGGACCTGGGGAGCTTGGAGCAGGGGCGGCCGCCCTCGCAGAACGAACTGGCCTACCAGGGGACCTGGCTCCCCCTGGGCCAGCTCTCCGGCTCCCAGTGGCTGGCGGGCATCCTCATGAGCGGGGCCTGCCAGGCCCTCCCCGACTTTCGCTTCGTCCTGGGAGAGATGGGCGGCGCGTGGATCCCCTTTGTCCTGGGGCGCATAGACCACATCTACCACGAGCGCAAGCTGGGGGAGAAGTTCGACCCGCCGTTGGAGATGCTGCCCAGCGGGTACTGGTACCGCCAGGGCGCAACGACCTTCCAGGAGGAGCACGCAGTGGGGCAGACGGCCCACCTCATCGGGGTGGACAACCTGATGTGGGGCTCCGACTACCCGCACCCGGACGGGGTCTGGCCCGACTCGAGGCAGGTAGTCCAGGACACCCTGGGGAACCTATCGCCGGCGGACTTCCGGAAGATCACCTGCGACAACGCGGTGATGCTCTACCGCATGGGCGAGTAGCCGCCAGAGGCGGCGCTGGGGGCTTGCGGTCACGCCGCTATGACGGCGCGCCTCGCTGTGCGGCGCCTAGACCCCGCCTTCGCTAGTTCTCGCTCGCCGAGGTCTCCCGCCAGATGCGGCAGCCAGTGATGCCCACGACCAGCGGTAGGACCACGTCCACTGCGGCCCAGATTATCCAGGCTTGGTGATTGCCGTCCAGGCTGTCGTGACAGCCCCGCCCGGGTCGCCGCCGCACTCCTCCCGCTTGCGGGCGTAGTTGCACGCCAGCGCAATGGCCAGCGCGACGACCATCAAGACGTCCAGCACCTGCCAGACTGCCGGCACGTCGATGGCGTCGGTGAGCATCGGGTTGACGATGAAGTACACCGCAACCGCAACTGCGACGCCGATAAGATAGACCGCGCCCAGCTTCTTGAGTCCTAGCATGGCTTACCCTCCTCCGCGTGTCTCTCGGCCGACTTCCCGGAGCTTACCCTGTCGCTCTTCCAGCCGAAGGCGCGGGACGGCTCCACCTCGACGATGACCTCCGAAGCGAACCCCAGTCTCCTTTGCTCCTCCGCCCGGACCTCCTCCGCCAGCGGGCCGTCCGGCACCGCCGATGCCGTGCCTTCGATGATCAGGTGCCGCCGCCAACCCTGGGCCAGGAGCAACGCCACTGAGGGCTCTCGCTGCAGGTGTCGCAGGGAGGCCGCTCTCCGGCTCTGGCCGACGAAGAAGCGCTCACGGTGGTGGATGAGGTCCGTGACCGCGACGTGTGGCCGCCCGGCGGGGCCGGTGGTGGACAGGGCCACGGCCGTGCGGCCGCGCAGAAAGGCCCTCACCTCCGCCGCGTTCATGGCGCCGGGGCCCAGGACGCGGCGCGTATGGGCCGTCGCACGGGCCAGGGACGTTCGCAGCAGCTCCTCCAGCTCCGTCACTCCCTCTCCTCAGCTCGGCAGGCGAGCGCCGACGAAGGCCGCATGGCCCGCCAGGAAGTCCCGCGCAGCCACGGGCTGGCGCCCTTCGATCTGGACACGGAGCAGGCCGAGGACCCCTTCGCCCGTCCCCACCCCCACGGGCGCCGGCCCCGACGGGGGAAGCAACACCACCTCTCCCGGTCGGGCCGTCACACCCGGCGACGGGAGCGGGACAACGTCGAGCAGCTTAACTCGCCGGCCGTCCCACGTTGTGTGCGTTCCGGGCCAGGGGGCGTAGGCGCGGACCTGCCGCCAGCTCCGCTCGGCGGGCTCACGGAAGTCCACTTCCCCGTCCTCCTTGCGCAGGGGGCGCGTGTAGGTGGCCTGGGCATCGTCCTGGGGCTGCGGCACTATCTCCCCGCGCTCCCAGGGCTCCAGCGTCTCCGCCAGGAGGCGCGCCCCGCGCCGGAAGAGCCGCTCCGTCAGGGTCTCCGCGGTGTCCTCGGGGCGAATCGGCTCCTGCACCTGCGCCAGCACAGGCCCCGTGTCCATCCCCTCGTCGATGAGCATTACGGTCACGCCCGTGGTCGACTCGCCCTCCAGGACCGCCGCCGCCACCGGAGAGGGGCCTCTGTAGCGCGGGAGCAGGGATGGGTGGATGTTCAGGGCCCCCAGCGGCGGCACACGCAACAGTGCCGGCGGGAGAAGCCTGCCGTACGCGGCGACGACCAACGCCTCCGGCGCCATGGCGGCGACCTGCCCCACAGCCTCCTCCCTTCGCCAGGAGGGAGGCTGGAGAACCGGGAGGCCCAGCTCCTCTGCCGTCCGCTTCACCGGCGACGTTCCCCGCTCCCGTCCTCGGCCCGAGGGCCTGTCAGGCTGGGTCGCCACACCCGCCACATCGTGACCGCTGTCCAGAAGCGCCTCCAGAACGGGGACAGCGAACCCTGGTGTGCCAAAAAAGAGTATCCTCACAGCAGTCGAATTATATCAAGGGTTTCCCACTGTCCCCCGGCCATCGCGAGGGGGTCTCAGAACGGTTTTTCGGCCCCAAATCAGCAAGGGCCCGCGCCGTTGCAGGCTATGGTGAATTACACTGCGTCTAGGCATGGAGTCAGCCTAATTGACCAGGAATACCTTCATTCCGTAGCTGATAAATAGCTCTGTAATTTCGACGCATTAGCTACCACCAGGGCTGCGATTTATCGAATCCGTGCCTAGAGGTGTTAGTGATGGGTCACGAGATCCGCAACAATCCCCGACAATTTCCCCTTGCACCATCGGAATTACCCCTGGTATTTTCTTCATGTCCCATCTGGAGGTGTGAACCGTGTCACCCGCGCGGCCTTTGCGGCGCTCAGAACCAGCACAGCTATGACGCCAGCCCAGCTCTGGGAGGCGGCCCTTGGAGCGCTGGAGGTCCGGCTGGCGGGCCCCAGTTTTGACACGTTCCTGCGGGGGACCCGGGGCCTGTCCCTGCAGGGGGACCGGCTCATCGTGGGCGCGCCGAGCCCCTTCGCCGTGGAGTACCTGGAGAAGCGGCTCAGAGGGGCGGCGCAGGAGGCCGTGCGCAGCGTGGCTCGGGCCTCTCTCACCGTGCAGTTCCAGGTGGCCGACCCCGAGGGCGCTCCCGCCCCACGGGGCCCGTCCTCCTCCACGACCCCATCCTCCCCGACGCGCCGCGACAAGTACACCTTCTCCTCCTTCGTCGTCGAGCCGTGCAACCACCTGGCCCACGCCGCGGCGGCCGCCACCGCTCAGCAGCCCGGGCAGCGGTACAACCCCCTCTTCCTGCACTCGCCAGTGGGGTTGGGCAAGACACACCTGCTGCGCAGCATCCAGCACCATCTGGCCACCCTGGGCGTGGAGGCCGTCTACGTCAACGGCGAACAGTTCACAACCGAGTTCGTGTCCGCCGTTCGCCGCGGCGGGGCCGACGCCTTCAGGAGCAAGTACCACGGGGCCGACGCCCTCCTTTTCGATGACATCCAGTTCCTGGGCGGGAAGCGGCAGACGCAGGACACGCTCTTCCACGTCTTCAACGCCCTCCACCACCAGGACCGGCAGATCGTCCTGGCAAGCGACCGCCCGCCCCAGGCGCTCACCTCCATCGGCGACCGGCTGCGCTCCCGCTTGGACTGGGGCCTCACGGTGGAGATCCTGCCTCCGGACCAGCAGGGCCGGCTCCACATCCTCCATGCGAAGGCCAAGCGGCTGAAGAGCCCTCCTCCCGACGAGGTCCTCGTTGCCCTGAGCAGGCCCGCCTGCGGCAGCGTCCGCGAGCTCGAAGGGCGCCTCACTCGCCTTGTCGCCCGGACCGAGTTGACGGGCCAGGCAGCAACACTGGCAACGGTGGGCAGCGTCTTGGCCGAGGCAGCGGACCTCGCCCGTACCACCGGACCGATATCCCCCACCCACGTCATCGCTGCCGTGGCGGCCCACTATCACCTCTCGCCCGCAGCCCTCGCCGGGAAGGCCAGGGACCGAGTGACAAGCCAGGCCCGGCACATCGCCATCTACCTGCTCCGGGAGAACGGCAACCTCTCGCTAGCGGAGATCGGCCGTCTCCTCGGAGGGCGCGACCACAGCAGCATTGGCCACGCCTACAGGAAGATGCAGAAGAGCTACGCCGAAGACCTCGCTCTGCAGAGGGCGGTACAGGAGATTACATCCAGGACAGCAGATCCGTCTCCTACTCCCCGGTAATCCCCCCCCTTCCCCCACTCTTTGCTACAATCGTTCCAATGGACTTCACCTGCTTTCCCCATCCATATTCTTACTATTGGTATAAACATAGATGATTGATGAAGTAGAGATACGGATAAAAGCTGGGACTGGTGGTGATGGACAAGTCACCTTCCGACGGGAGAAATTCGTCCCCCGTGGGGGTCCGGATGGTGGTGATGGTGGCCATGGGGGGCATGTCTACCTGGGTGTGACTGAAGGCCTTCCTAGCACAGCGCTGGATGCCCTGCGCCACCGTGGGAGGATTGTGGGCAATGGTGGAGGAAGAGGGGGGCGGATGCAGCGCCGGGGGAAGGATGGGGAAAACCTGGTTGTACCCGTACCCCTGGGGACGGAGGTCGTACAGATCGATTCGGCAGGGGAGGAGCGCCTCTTGGCGGACCTGGCGAGGGTTGGCCTGCACGTCCTCGTCGCAGAAGGAGGCCGTGGGGGCAGGGGCAACCGGAGGTTCGTCGGCTCTACGAATCGGGTGCCGCTGCTCGCCGAAGCAGGTGAGGAGGGGGAGGAAGTCCACCTTCGGTTGCGGCTCAAGCTGTTGGCTGACGTGGGTGTTGTAGGGAGACCAAACGCTGGGAAGTCGAGCCTGCTCACGGCAGTCTCCGCGGCACGGCCGCGGGTGGCGGCCCACCCCTTCACGACCACGGAGCCGGTCCTGGCGGTGGTGGAAGGGGAGGAGTACCGGTTCGTCGCTGCGGAGGTGCCTGGGCTGGTGGAGGGCGCCCATCGCGGCGTTGGGCTGGGGTTCCGCTTCTTGCGACACGCCGAGCGCACGCTGCTGCTGCTCCATCTTGTCGACGGTACGTCGCCCGACGTCCGCGGTGACTTCGAGCAGGTGAACAGGGAGCTCGCGGCGTACAACCCCGACCTGGCGAGCCGGCCGCAGATCGTTGCCGTCAACAAAGTAGACCTCCCGGAGGTCCGCGAGCGCGTCGAGAAGGTGCGACGGGAGCTGGGGGGTGAGGCAGGGCCTATCGCGTTCGTCTCGGCCCTGACGGGGGAGGGGGTGCCTGGGCTGGTGCAGCGCGTTGCCGCGGCCCTGGGCCCGGTGGCGGAGCGGCCGCGGCGGCGGAAGCGCGTCGAGGTGGAGGTCATCGAGCCATCTCGGTTCAGGCAGAGGCGGCCGCGCATCGAACGCGAGGGAGACGAGCGTGTCCGCGTCCATTGGACTCCCCTGGAGCGCATCGTGGCCCGGGTGGACTTGGAGGACAGCCGTGTACTGGCCCAGCTCCGGAGGGAGATGACCCGTATGGGCGTAATCCGTATGCTGGAGACCTTCGGGCTAGTGCCCGGGGAGACCCTGTGCATCGGCGGGAGCGAGCTTGAGTGGCGGTAAGACTGCCTTGACGCCCAGAACACAGGCCGATAGCATGCGCGGCAGCCCAACGAGACGCCAGGGGTTGCCGTGGCGGTGAAGCTGGGAGTCCTGGGAGGCACCTTCGACCCGATCCACCTGGGACACCTCCTCATCGCGGAGGAGGCGCGAGAGCACCTGGGGCTGGACACGGTCCTCTTCATCCCGACAGGGCAGCCGTATCTCCGGCCGGGCAGCCCCCTTGCCTCGGCGGCCCACCGGCTGGCGATGACCCGGCTGGGCGTGGCGGACAACCCCGCGTTCGACGTGTCGGGCATGGAGGTTGAGAGACCGGGCCCCACCTACACCCTCGACACGCTGGAGGCCTTGGCCCGGGAGCGCGGCGAAGGGCTGGAGCTGTTCGTCGTGCTGGGGGTAGACTCGGCCAGAACGCTGCCGCGCTGGCACGAGCCGGCCCAGGTGCTGGCCCGATGCACCCCGGTGGTGGTGGTCCGGCCCGGCGCAGGCGAGTGGGACGCGCAGGAGCTGGACGCGCTCTGCCCCGGCGTCTCCCGGCGCACCGTCCACCTGCAGGGGCCGCAGCTGGGCATTAGCGGCACGGAGCTGCGTCGGAGGATCGCTTGTGGGAGCTCCATCCGCCACTGGGTGCCCAGGCCCGTCGAGGAGTACATAGCACAGCACAAGCTGTACCAGGAGGGCGCGCCATGACCGAGAGCATACGACGGCAGATTCTGGCGATGGCCCACAGCCTGGGCGCGCTGACCTTCGGGGACTTCGTCCTCAGCGCGGGGCAGCGCAGCAGCTACTACTTTGACGGTCGCCTCCTCACGCTGGACCCGCGTGGCGCGTACCTGGTGAGCAAGGCCCTCACACCCATCGTCCTCGACCACGGGGCCGAGGCTGTTGGCGGCCCGACGCTCGGCGCAGACCCGATGGTGGGCGCCATCGTGCTGACCAGCTACATGGAAGACAAACCCCTCCGAGGATTCCTGGTCCGCAGCGAGGCCAAGGGCCACGGCACAGGGCGGCTCATCGAAGGCCCCATCCAGCGCGGGAACGCGGCGGGGTCGGAGGTCCTGGCAGGGATCAACCCGGAGGACTCCCCGGAGCTTGGGCCCGTGAAAGTAGCCATCCTGGACGACGCCTGCTCCACGGGCGGCAGCCTCCTCCACGCCATCGACGCGGTGGAAGCGGCGGGCTGCAAGGTGGTCTGCGTGGCGGTGGTGCTGGATCGACACCAGGGCGGCAGCGAGGAGGTCCGCCGACGCGGCTACCCCTTCGTCACCCTTCTGGAGGCTGACGCGGAGGGCGCTATCCGCGTGGCGGCGTAGGCGCTGCCCTCACCCCTGTCCCAGCGGGGCGGCCCTACCCCACGACGATGGCGTCGAAGGGCAGGTAGCCGGCCAGCGTGGGCATCAGGTTGGTGAACACGGCGACGCCCAGTAGGATGAGCAGCACGCCCCCGGCGTAGTTCGTGTACTGGAGCACCCTGCCGTGACGCCGCATGAGACCTGACGCCATCCCGGTGAAGGTCCCGGCCGCCAGGAAGGGCAGCATCATCCCCAGGGAGTAGGCGAAGAGCAACACCGCTCCCGTCTCCGCCGAGCCCGACGTCCCTGCCAGGACGAAGATCGCCCCCAGGATCGGCCCGACGCAGGGCACCCAGCTCACGGCGAAGGCCGCCCCCACCAGGAACGAGCCGAAGTAGCGCAGCCGCCGCGCGAACTCCAGCCGGGGGGCGAACCCCCGCTCGAGCATTGGCACCTTCACCAGGCCCATGGCCGTGAGCCCAAAGGCCATGATGAGGACGCCGCCCACCCGGTTGAGCCACACGGTGTTGCTGCCCACGGCCTGGGAGAGGGCCCCCAGGGAAGAGCCAAGGAGGACGAAGACCATGGTGAAGCCCACGATGAAGGTGGCTGTGTTGAGGACCGTGGCGCGCCGGAGTGCGCCCACGCTGCTCCCCGACTCGGCGGAGAGCGTGAAGCCGGCCAGGTAGGTGAGGAAGGCCGGCACCAGGGCCAGGGTGCAGGGCGCCAGGAAGGAGGTGACCCCCGCAGCGAAGGCCACGATGAGGCTAACCGAGCTTGTGTCCATGTTTACACCAATCCTACCGTCCGAAGGTGAAAGTGTAGAAGAGAAACTCGTCCGAGTTCACCCGGAGCTTCAACTCGCCCATGTGGACGCTGCCGCCCCGGATGACGTTGTAGAGGCGCGGCTCGTCGACCAAGAAGAAGGTGCGCCCCGCGTCGTCCATCTGGATGTCGTCGCCGCGCAGGGCCTCGGGGATGGGAGCCCCGTTGTGGGTGACGACGACGGGGAAGGCCTCCGCGGTCTCATCGGGGCGGATGACCGCGTTGACGCTGGCCGCCACGTACAGGATGGCCACGTAGTCAACGAAATCCGTCGTCATCTCGGCGTGGCGGACACGCTCGGCGCCCAACTCCCAGCGGCCCTGGAGGTACATGCGGCCGGTCTCGTGCAGGCCCGGGTCTGAGAAGGGGACCGTCTCCCCGTCCCTGAGGCGCATGTCCGCGATGGTATCGAAGTTCCCCAGATAGCCGCCGGGGGCCCACTGGAGGCCGGCGTACAGCTCGCGGGTTATGGTGGAGCGGGGACCGGACTGCTCCGCGTCCACCCCGCCCACGGGGACGGCGGAGACGTCAGCGCCGATCTCTTCCAGCAGCTCCCGTATCTTGAGCTCCGTCTGCTGGTAGCGCCCCTCGCCGATGACGTCGTAACGCTGGACGCCGTTCTGGTCCATGAGGTACTTGCGGGGCCAGTAGCGGTTGCGATAGGCGTCCCAGGTGACGTGGCTGTTGTCCATGGCCACGGGCCAGGCGACCCGCTGCCTGGCCATGGCATCGCGCACGTTCTGCTTATCCTTCTCGAAGTCGAACTCCGGCGCGTGGACGCCCACCATGACCAGGCCGTGACGGGAGTACTTCTCGTGCCAGTCCCGCAGGTACGGGAGCGTCCTGATGCAGTTGATGCAGGAGTAGGTCCAGAAGTCGACGAGGACCACCTTGCCCCGGAGCTCGGCCATGGTGAGTGGCTCGGAGTTGAGCCACTGGGTGATCCCCACGAACTCGGGCGCCACGGGGCCCGTGGGCGCCGCCGCGGCGGTCTCCCCGTTGGTTGAGGCAGCCACAGCCGGCGCCTCGACGGGGGTGGTGTCCACGGTTGCCGGCGGCTCAGGGTCCAGCGTAATCTGGACGATGAAGATGAGGGCGATAATTGCAGCTATGGCCCCGCCCAGGGCCAACCAGCGTCGTGTACCGGTCATCCGCTTCCCCCTTCTTATCCACGCGTGACAGCGGGTTCGTCCCGCTCACAGAGTATACGCAGAGGACGCCAGCGCGGTTTAGGTCGCCCACGCCGGGGTTCTGAAGAGGCGAGCAGGCGGACGAAACGCCTGCGTTCGCAGTCCATGATAGTGCACAGCAAGCTCCGCTGTCACCGGATGCCCTGCGAACGGGGAGCTTGCCGGGCGCAGGCCCGCCCGCTACTGTGAACGGCATGGCGAAGACTCGAATAGACCGGCTGCTGGTGGAGCGAGGGATGGCCCCCACCCGGGAGAAGGCCCAGGCCCTGCTGATGGCCGGGCAGGTGCTGGTGAACGACCGGCCCGTTGTCAAGGCGGGCGCCATGGTCCAGGAGGACGCGCAGGTCCTCCTCAAGGCCCGGCTCCCGTACGTCGGCCGGGGGGGCATCAAGCTGGCCCACGCGCTGAGGGCCTTCGGGCTCTCTGTGGAAGGCTTGGCGGCCCTGGACGTGGGGGCGTCGACGGGGGGCTTCACCGACTGCCTCCTGCAGGCCGGAGCGCGTCGCGTCTACGCCGTGGACGTGGGCTACGGCCAGCTGGACGTGAAGCTGCGGGCCGATCCGCGGGTGACCGTCATGGAGCGGCTCAACGCCCGCTACCCCTTCCCCCTGCCGGAGCCCGTGGGCCTCGTAACCGTCGACGTCTCCTTCATCTCCGTCACCCGCGTGCTCCCCCCGGCGGCGGACCACCTCGTCCGCGGCGGCGCCATCGTTGCCCTGGTCAAGCCGCAGTTCGAGGCGGAGCGCGGGGAGGTGGGCAGGGGCGGCGTCATTCGCAAGGCGACCATCCATGCGCGGGTGCTGGGACGCGTCATGCTGTGGGCGATTGCGCACCGTTTCCGCATCCGCGGCCTCACGCCTTCGCCCATCCTGGGCGACGCGGGCAACAGGGAGTTCTTCCTCTTCCTTACTCGTGCCTGAACCCGCCGATGGTATACTGGCGCCGGAGGGCGCCTCATGGATCGGCTGCGTAGTCTCCTGTTCGTCCCGGGGGTCCGCCCGGACATGCTGCAGAAGGCCCCCAACTATCCCGTCGACGCCCTGGTCCCGGACATGGAGGACTCCGTCCCCGTGGAGGAGAAGGACCGTGCGCGGGAGACGGTGGCCCGGATGCTGCCCCACCTCGCCGCCACGGGGCTGGCCGTCATCCCCCGCACCAACTCCCTGGGCACGGGGCTGCTGATGGCCGACGCGGCCGCCGTGGTGGGCCCGCACATTGCTGCGGTCACCGTCGGCAAGATCGGCTCGGCGTGGGAGGTGGAGCAGGTCTGCTCGGTGCTGGAAGTCCTGGAGCGGGCGGCGGGCCGACCCGTAGGCAGCACCCGCCTGGTGCCCTGGATCGAGACGGCCCAGGGGGTGGCCAACGCAGCCGAAATCAGCCGGGCCTCCCCGCGCATCGCTGCCGTGGCTTTCGGCGCCGACGACTACACGGCGGACATGGGCGTCCCCCGCAGCGCCGACGGCGTGGAGCTGCTGCACCCGCGGAGCGTCGTGGCAGTGGCGGCGCGTGCCGCAGGCATCCCAGCGCTGGATACACCTTACACGGACTTCCGGGACGCGGAGGGCCTTCGCCGGGAGGCCGCACTGGCCCGGCAGATGGGCTACCGGGGGAAGTTCGCCATCCACCCCGGCCAGATCGAAGCCATCAACAGCGCCTTCGCGCCATCACCCGAGGAGGTGGAGGAGGCCCGCCGCATCGTGAGCGCCTACGAGGCTGCCCGGGCCCAGGGCCTCGGGGCCACGTCGCTCGACGGCCGGATGATCGACGCGCCGGTGGTGCAACGGGCGCGGAACGTGCTGGCGCTGGCCGAGACCGTTCGTAGCTGATGGCCGACCTGATCCGCCTGCAGGGCATGACCTTCTCCGCCACCCACGGCGCATCTCCGGGGGAGTGGACGCGGGAGCGCCGGTTCGTCGTCGACCTGGAGGTGACGGCCGACCTCCGACGCGCTGGCGCCACCGACGACCTGGCGGACACGGTCAACTACAGCACGCTCTACGGCGTGGTCCGCGACGTGCTGAAGGGCCCTCCCGTCAACCTGCTGGAGAGCCTGGCCGAGCGCATTGCAGAGCGAGTGCTGCGGGACTTTCCGGTCCTGGCCGTCCGCGTTCGCGTGGGCAAGCCCGGCGTTCCCGTGGACGAAGGGAGCCAGGCGATGGCCTCGGTTGAGGTCTACCGGGAGCGGGACGCGTAGGCGTACGGTAGCCAAACGCGCGTGCTGGGCGTAGAATGGGGCAGCTAGCCGCGAGTTCCAGCTTCGGAGGTCCTGCTTGGTAAACGAGTCAACGGAGGGAACCAGCCCCGACCAGGAGTCGCCCCCCCAGCCCCCTCGACGTCGCAGGACTCGCACCAGGCGCACCACACCTTCAACGCCCCCCACGAACTCCTCTTTGTCTGAGGGTACGCTCGGGCCCCTGTTGGCTGACGGCGGACCGCCGCCGGAGACAGGTGCGCCGGAGGCCGAGCAGGCAACCCCTGCCCCACGGCGGCGGCGGAGCAGTCGCAGCAAGCCATCGCCCACGGCAGCGGAAGCCACGACGACGCCAGCCGCCGAGGAGAGCGCGCCGCCCGCAGAGGCGGAGGCCGAGCAGGCAACCCCTGCCCCGCGGAGGCGGCGGAGCAGCCGCAGCAAGCCATCGCCCGCGGCCGCAGACGCCACCACGACGCCAACCGCCGAGGAGAGCGCGCCGCCCGCAGAGGCGGAGGCCGGGCAGGCAACCCCCGCACCGCGAAGGCGGCGGAGAAGCAGCCAGGGCGCGGCGCCGTCAGCGACTACAGACGCCACCCCCGCGACACCAACCGCGGACCAGAGCCAGCCGCAGAGCTCGCCGCCGGACCCGCCGGCGGAGGCGGAGGCCGAGCAGGCAACCCCCGCACCACGCAGGCGGCGGAGAAGCAGCCAGGGCGCGGCGCCGTCAGCGACTACAGACGCATCCACCACGACGCCAACCGCTGAGGAGCGCGCGCCGCCCGCAGAGGTGGAGGCCGAGCAGGCTGCGGCCCCGCCACGAAGGCGACGGCGGAGGGGCAGCCGGGGCGGGGCATCGGCGGCAACGCCCGCCCCAGCAGACGCCACCACCTTGACGCCAACCGCGGAGCAGAGCCAGCCGCAGACCGCACCGCCGGAGGCGGAGGCTGAGCAGGCTGCGGCCCCACCACGAAGGCGGCGGAGGAGAGGCAGCCGGGGCGGGGCATCGGCGGCAACGCCCGCCCCAGCGGACGCCGCCTCCTCGACGCCAACCGCAGAGCAGAGCGCGCCGCAGACCGCACCGCCGGAGGCGGAGGAAGCCAAGACACCCGCTCGGCGGCGACGCAGGGCGTCAACAGGGGGTCGTAGGCGCGGAGCATCGGCCGCGGCACCCGCCGCCAAGGCCTTCGCCCACCCCAGCGAAGAGGAGTTCTCCCGCATTCTGGACTTCTACGGCGTCCGGTGGGTCTACGAGCCCCGCTCCTTCCCCCTGCGCTGGGACGAAGGACGAGCGGTGGAGCTGTTCACGCCGGACTTCTACTTGGAAGACCTGGGCATCTGGCTGGAGCTGACCACACTGAAGCAGAACCTGGTGACGGAGAAGAACCGCAAGCTCCGCCTCCTGCGCAAACTCTATCCGGAGATCAACATCAAGCTCCTGTACAAGCGGGACTACCACCGGATCCTGGCCAGGTACGGCTTCGGCCCGTTGGCCAGGGCTGAGACCCCGCGGATCGAGCATGTCCTCTTCTCCACTAACCAGGTCCGCTCGCGGGTGGCCGAGCTGGGACGCCAGATTTCGGAGGACTACGCCAAGCGAGCCCCCGTGCTGGTGGGGGTCCTGCGCGGCGGCCTGTGCTTCCTGGCGGACCTCATGCGGGAGGTCTCCCTGCCCGTGTCGGTGGACTTCCTGTCGATCTCCACCCCCGGAGCGGATGGCCAGGGCGTTCGCATCACCAAAGAGCTGGACACCGCCATCGAGGGGAAGGACGTGCTCCTGGTGGAGGACGTGGTGGACACAGGAATGAGCCTGGGGTACATCATCGCCTACCTGAAGACGAAGAACCCTGCCAGCGTGGAAGTATGCGCGCTGTTGGACAAGAAGATCCGGCGCATCGCCGATGTGCCGCTACGCTACGTGGGCTTCGAGACTCCGGACGAGTTTGTCGTCGGGTATGGCCTGGACTACCTGGAGCGGTACCGCAACCTCCCCTTCATCGGCGTCCTCAAGCCCGAGGCGCTCGAAGAGAACGTCGCGCAGCGGTAGGACGGCTACCCCACCCGGCTCGGCCCTCGACCTACACAATCAGGGTGCAGTCCCCCAAGCTGGCGAACCTGTAGCCCCGCGCGACTGCCTCCCGGTACGCGCGCAGCACCAGCTCCCGCCCGGCGAAGGCCGACACCAGCATCAGCAGCGTTGAGCGGGGCAGGTGGATATTCGTCACCAGGGCGTCGGGGCACACGAAAGTCGTGGCCCGGCAGGACCAGCAGGTCCGCCCACCCCGTGCTGGGCGCCAGGGGGGCTCCGGCGGGGAGGCGGGCCGCCACCGTCTCCAGCAGCCGCACCGCCGTCGTGCCCACGCAGACCACCCTTCGACCCTCGGCTTTCGCCCGGTTGATGGCTGCGGCTGCTTCGGCGCCCATCTCGAAGACCTCGGCATCCAGGACGTGCTCCCGTGGGTCCTCCGTTCGGACGGGGCGAAACGTCCCCGGCCCGATGTGCAGCGTGACGTAGGCCGACTCCACGCCCTGGGCGGCGAGCCGCTCCAGCAGCGCCGGGGTGAAGTGAAGCCCCGCGGTGGGGGCTGCGGCGCTGCCGGGGGCCCGTGCGTAGACCGTCTGGTAGCGTTCGGGGTCCGCCAGGGGCGTGTGGATGTACGGGGGCAGGGGCGCCTCACCGGCCAGGTCCAGCTTCTCCTCCCCGTCCAGCCGCACCACCCGGTACCCGTCGGCGTCGACCTCCAGCACGCGGGCCTCAGGACCTCCCCGCTCCCCTCGAAGCGCAGTCGTGCGCCGGGCTGTAGGCGGCGACCGGGTCTCCCCATGGAGCGCCACAGGCCGGGGCTGAGGCGGCGCAGGAGCAGGAGCTCCACGTCGGCGCCCTGGGGCACCGTGGCCCCGCGGAGACGCGCCGGCAGCACGCGAGTATCGTTGAGTACAAGGAGGTCGTCCTGGCGCAGGTAGTCGGCTATCGCGGTGAAGCGATCGCGATGGGTGATCGCCCCCGTGGTCCGGTCCATCACCAGCAGCCGCGACTGGTCTCGCGGCTCCATGGGCGTCTGCGCGATGAGCTCCGGGGGGAGCGTGTAGTCGAAGTCGGCCGTGCGCATGCAGTGAGGAGGCTGGGCCACCGAGTCGGCCCTACGCTTCGCCGAGGACCTGCAGGCGGGCCGCCCTGAGGGTGTTGGACAGCAGCATGGCGATGGTCATGGGGCCCACGCCGCCGGGCACCGGGGTGACGGCTGCCGCCACCTCGGACACCCCTGCGAAGTCCACGTCCCCGACGAGGCGGTACCCCCGCTTCCTCGACGGGTCGTTCACGCGGTTGATCCCCACGTCGACAACCGCCGCGCCCGGCTTGACCATGTCCGCCGTGACCGTGTTGGGCCGCCCCGTGGCCGCGACCAGGATGTCCGCCTGGCGGGTGACGGCGGCCACGTCCGGCGTGCCGGTGTGGCAGACCGTCACCGTGGCGTTGGCGCCGTCTCGCTTCTGTACCAGGAGAAGGGCCAGGGGCTTGCCCACAATGGAGCTTCGCCCGCAGATGACCACGTGCTTCCCGTCCGGCGGGTAGCCGCTGCGAAGCAGGAGCTGCTGGATGCCCGCCGGTGTGCAGGGCGGGAACAGGGGCGACCCCTGCACCAGGCGGCCCATGTTCTCCGGGTGCAGGCCGTCCACGTCCTTGGCGGGGTCCAGGGCGCGGACCACCTGCTCCTCGTCGATGTGGGAGGGCAGCGGGAGCTGGACCAGGATGCCGTGGTGGCGCCCGTCCCCGTTCAGCCGCGCCAGGAGGTCCAGAAGCTCCTGCTGGGTGGTCTCCTCGGGCAGGATGAAGCTCTCCGACGCCATGCCCGCCTCCTGGCAGGCCCGGCCCTTGTTGCGCACGTAGACGGCCGAGGCGGGGTCGTCGCCCGTGAGCACCACCGCCAGGCCCGGCGTCACGCCGTGGCGCACCTGCATCTCCCGGACGCCGGCGGCCACCTCCCCCCGGACCTCTGCGGCGATGCGGGCTCCATCCAGGAGCGTTGCCCCCATGGGACCTCCAGTGTCTGCGAGCAGTCGCTGGGCCAGTTTCCGGCAGGCCCGTAGGGCTGTCAAGCCGCCGCGTGCGTGCGCCTTTGCAGGGCCAAGGGGCCGTGCTATAATGCCTTCGAGAAGTAGAGGGAGAAAGGTAAACGCGAGGCTAGGCTTGGACAAAGCTGATAGGCAAACAGTCATCGAGGGTAACCGCAGACACCCCACTGACACCGGTTCCTCCGAGGTACAGGTCGCTATCCTGACACGGCGCATCCGGGACCTCACCGGGCACCTCCAGGTGAACAAGCATGACGAGCATTCCCGGAGGGGCCTCCTGAAGATGGTGGGCCGGCGCCGTCGGCTCATTGCCTATCTCGCACGGGAGGACGCCCCTCGATGTCGCGCCCTCCTGGCCAGTTTGGGACTCCGCCGATAGCGCTCCGGGCCCTCCGGAGTGCTTTTCCTTTGTCTCCCCGAATTGTAAAGGAGAGCTTTACCTATGTTTCATCGAGTCCAACGAGACATTGCAGGCAAGACCCTCACGCTGGAGAGCGGCCTGCTAGCGGGGCAGGCCCATGGGGCCGTGACGCTCCGCCTGGGGGACACCGTGCTCCTGAGCACGGTCTGCACCAGCTCGCCGCGTGCGGGCATCAGCTTCTTTCCGCTGACCGTGGAGTTTGAGGAGCGCTTCTACGCCGCCGGGAAGATCCCCGGCAGCTTCTTCAAGCGCGAGGGACGCCCCTCCACCGACGCTACGCTGGCGGCCCGGCTCACGGACCGCCCCATCCGCCCCCTCTTCCCCAAGGGGTTCCGCAACGAGGTGCAGATCATCTCCACCGTCCTCTCCGCGGACCGTGTGCACCCGCCGGACATCCTCTCCATCATCGGCGCCTCCGCGGCCCTCACCATCTCCCATGTCCCCTTCCAGGGCCCCATCAGCGGGTGCCGGGTGGGCTACGTGGACGGCCAGTTCATCGTGAACCCCACCTTCGAGGAGATAGCGGAGAGCAGCTTGGACCTCATCATCGCAAGCTCCCAGGACGCCGTGGTCATGGTGGAGGCGGGGGCCAAGGAGGTCCCGGAGAGCCTTCTGTTAGAGGCCATGGACCGGGGCATAGCGGCCAACCGGGAAGTCATTTCTATGATTCGCGAGCTGGAGCAGGCCGTGGGCGTGCCCACCAAGCTGGAGTACGCCTCGCCGTCCGGGTACGAACCGGAGGTGGAAGAGGCCCTGAAGTCCACGCTGAACGGACGCCTCCGGGCCGCCGTCTTCTCCGGGAAGGAGAAGGGAGAGCGTGACACCGAGCTCGCGGCCCTCGAGCGAGAGGTCGTGGAGGTCGTCGGCGAACAGCACTCGCCGGAGGAAGCGGCCCTGGCCTTCGACGCCCTGGCGCGGAAGGAGTTCCGGGAGGGCATCCTGGAGCGGGGTGTCCGGCCCGATGGACGGGGCACCCGTGACGTGCGCCCCATCAGCTGCGCCGTGGGCCTCCTGCCCCGGACGCACGGCTCCGGCCTCTTCACCCGGGGGCAGACCCAGATCCTCAGCACCGTCACCCTCGGCTCCCTTGGGGAGCGGCAGAAGCTGGACACGTTGAGCCCCGAGGTGACCAAACGCTTCCTCCACCACTACAACTTCCCCCCCTACTCCGTGGGGGAGGTGCGGCGCGTGGGCGGGGCCGGCCGCCGCGAGATCGGCCACGGCGCTCTGGCTGAGCGCGCCCTGCTCCCCGTCATCCCCGACGAAGAGACCTTCCCCTACACCATTCGCCTGGTCTCGGACGCCCTGAGCTCCAATGGCAGCACCTCCATGGGCAGCGTCTGCGGCAGCACCCTGGCCCTCATGGATGCCGGGGTTCCCGTCGCCCAGCCCGTGGCTGGCGTGGCCATGGGCCTCGTCATGGGCGACCAGGGGCGTTATGCGGTCCTCACCGACCTTCAGGGCATCGAGGACCACGAGGGGGACATGGACTTCAAGGTGGCCGGCACGGCGAAGGGCGTCACCGCCCTCCAGATGGACATCAAGGTCTCCGGGGTCTCCTCCGAGATCATGCAGAATGCGCTGGCCCAGGCGAAGGACGCCCGCCTGTTCATCCTGGACCGGATGCGAGAGGCCATCGCGGAGACGCGGACGGAGCTCAGCCCCTACGCCCCGCGCATGCTCCGCATGAGCATCCCCGTCGACAAGATCGGCATGGTCATCGGCCCCGGGGGCAAGACAATCCGCGGCATGGTGGACGAGTTCAAGGTCACCATCGACGTGGCGGACGACGGCACGGTAACCATCGGCTCCTCCGACGCCGACGCCGTCCATCGGGTCCATGACCGCATCAGCCTGATGACTCGCGAGATAGCCGTGGGCGACATCTACACGGGGAAGGTCACCCGCATCACGAGCTTTGGCGCCTTCGTTGAAATCCTTCCTGGGAAGGACGGTCTGGTCCGCCTGGGCGACCTTGCCGACCGCCCCCTGGACCGGGTTGAGGACGAGGTGGACATGGGCGACGAGATCACCGTGATGGTCGTGGAGATCGACAGCATGGGGCGGGTGAACCTCTCCCGCCGCGCCGTGCTGTCCGGCGACGGCGCCGCTCCCGTGCCCGGCGATGGGAGGGCTCAGGCCCCCTCCGGGCCTCGGAGGTTCCCTCCCCGCGGCGACCGCCCTCCCGGACGGCCCGGATTCGGCCCGGGTGGCCGTCGGCCCGACCGGCCCCGACCCGGCGGTCCGCCTCGCGGGCGCTTCGGCTTCGGCGATCGGCCCCCCCGTCGTGACCGGGGGTAGACCGGCGTGAACGTGGGGGCGGCACGGGAGGAGGACTCCCCGCTTCGCGTCTTGGTGCATGGCATCACCGGCCGCATGGGACGCGAGGTGCTGGCCGCCCTCCACAGCGCTCCTGACGTCGAACCCGTGGGCGGCGTCCGCAGGAGTTCGCAGCAGCCCATACCGCTGCCGGGCGGCTCGGGCCTCGTCCCGGTCTTCTACAGCGTCTCGGAGGCCATCGACGCCTGCGCGCCCCACGTGATGGTGGACTTCTCGAATGCCGAGGCGGCCAGGGCCGCCGTCTGGACCGCGGCTGCTCGCGAGGTGCACCTGGTGATCGGCACCACGGGGCTGGGCAGCGCCGACATGGAGGGCCTGCGGAAGATCGCCCTTCAGCATGAGATCGGCGCAGTCGTCGCCCCCAACTTTGCGCTTGGCGCCGTCCTGCTCGGCTACCTTGCCCAGACGGTGGCCCGCCACTTCGACTATGCGGAGATCGTGGAGACACACCACGAAGCCAAGAAGGACGCCCCCTCCGGCACCGCGCTGGCCCTTGCTCGCTCCCTGGCCTCGGGGCGGACCTCCCCCTTCCAGCGGCCCACCCCGGAGAAGGAGACTCTTCCGGGCACACGCGGCGGAGACAGCGACGGGGTGACCATCCACTCCATGCGGATGCCCGGCCGCCTGGCCCACCACGAGATCATCCTCGGAGCACAGGGACAGACGCTGACCCTGCGCCACGACACCGTCAACCGGGAGTGTTACATGCCCGGCGTCCTGGCCGCCGTCCGGAAGGTGGGGAACTACGCCGGACAGGTGGTGGGGCTGGAGAAGGTGCTGGGCCTAGAGGCGTAGCGCCGCCGCGGTGGACGAAGCCCCCAGCAAGCCGGTATCCTATGCTGTGCACCCGCGCCCGGGCATAGGCCCGGCGGCAGAACGACGGCTCCGAGGGTGCACAGACGAGGGGAGGCGGTGATGGCTGCTGACATAGGACGCCTGCTGACTGCGATGGTGACCCCCTTCGACGAAGGGGGAGAGGTGGACTACAAGCAGGCCAAGCGTCTGGCCCGCGCCCTCGTCGACTCCGGCAGCGACGGCGTGGTGGTGGCCGGCACGACGGGCGAGTCCCCAACCCTCACCCCTGAGGAGGAGACCCGCCTCTTCGCAGAGATCGGGGAGGCCCTGGAAGGCCGCGGCTGCGTGGTGGCGGGCACCGGGAGCAACAACACCCGCGAGGCCCTCAAGTACACCCGGAACGCAGAGAAGGCCGGTGCTGACGCGGCCCTGCTGGTGGTGCCCTACTACAACAAGCCCACCCAGGAGGGGCTGTACGAACACTTTCGTGCGATAGCTGAGAGCACCTCCCTGCCCTGTATTCTCTACAACGTGCCCAGCCGCACCATCACCAACCTGAGCGCCGAAACGACCATCCGTCTGAGCCAGGTCCCCAACATCGTCGGGGTCAAGGAGGCCAGCGCCGACTTCGAGCAGATCGGCGCCATCATCAGGGACTCCCGCCCAGGGTTTCGAGTGTGGAGCGGCAACGATGCGGACACCTTCCACATCCTGTGCATGGGCGGCTACGGCGTCGTCAGCGTGGCCTCCCACCTGGTGGGCGCGCAGATCAGGGGCATGATCCAGATGCTGCTGGACGGCAGCCTGGAGGGGGCCGCTGCTGAGCACCTGCGGCTCCTGCCGCTCTTCAAGGGCATCTTCGTGGTGGCCAACCCCATGCCCATTCGGTACGGGGTCAACCGGGCGGGCCTCCGGGTGGGCAGCCCTCGCCTGCCGCTGACGGAGCCGGACGAAAAGACGGCTGCGTTCCTGGACGCCCTCTTCGACCGCTACAGCATGGACCTGCCCGTCGACGCTGCCGAGTAGGGCCTGCCGAGCACGGCCACGCCTCTCCTCGCGCCTCCTCCCGAAGGAGCGGCCCGCTCCCCGCTGCATGCTGCGGTCCCCCTTCCACGTGGCTGCAAGGACGATCGGCAATCGCTACGCTGAGACCAGACGTATCCTGTAACATAGAGCAACTACCTCACGGCGATGGCCTGAGAGAGGGGGACTGTCGTGGCGGAGTTCTTTGGCGACATCGAGCGGCTTGCCGCTGACCTCTACCCGTACCGATGGGCGATTAGTGCCGCCATCGTCATCGTGGCGGCCGTGGTGGCCTGGTATGCGGTCCGCACCGGCTGGCACATGCTCCTGTGGCGGTTCCGCAAGCCCGCGGCCATCGTGGGCGCTCCGCTTCTGGTGCTGTTCGGCTTCGTGGCCTACGACCTGGGCTCCCCCCTCTTCACGAACGTCACCGTGGAGGAGGAGTTCCCCTTCGCCTTCGGCGCCACCGTGCCGGCGGGCTTGGAACGCAGCGACGTCGAGGAGGTCATGGTCGGCATGGCGATGGTCGACGACCCGGTGATGGAGGAGGCCATGCCGGCGTCGTCCTCGATCAGCGCCGGCTCGATGATGGCCGCAGGCGAGGACGTGGTGGCCATGGGCATGGCCGACGTGATGGCCATGACCGGCTCGGGGGCCGCTGCCTCGGAGGTGGTCCAGACCACGATGGCCGAGGTCGCCGGCCAGATGGGAGAGGCGACCCAGGTGGCGTCCGGGAGCTTCAAGGACGCCGACGCGTTCCATCGTGGCAGCGGCCAGGCGATCATCTACTCCGCGCCCGGCGGCGGGCACCTGCTCCGGCTGGAAGCCCTGGACGTCACCAACGGCCCGGCGCTGCACGTCATCCTCTCGACCCACGAAGACCCGACGAACGGTGACGAGGTGAAGCAGCCAGGCTACGCAGACCTGGGACCGCTCAAGGGCAATCGGGGGAACCAGAACTACACCATACCGGCGGACGTGGACGTGAGCGCCATACGGAGCGTGGTGGTCTACTGCAAGCCCTTCTCCGTCGTCTTCAGCGTGGCCACCCTC
Source organism: Dehalococcoidia bacterium (assembly GCA_965249315.1). GTDB lineage: Bacteria > Chloroflexota > Dehalococcoidia > Lucifugimonadales > UBA1127 > CBDBGD01. The sequence continues at coordinate 1,381,279 of OZ252225.1, forward strand.
AGCCACGGAGGCCAGTAGCCGAGCCCCGCGAGGAGAGCATCTTTGGGCGTATCCTGTACCATAGAGTGCCGGTGCCCTCACGGCGCAGTCCGGGGCGAGGGGAGTAGTCGTGGCGGAGTTCTTTGGCGACTTGGAGCGGCTTGCCGCCGACCTGTACCCGTACCGATGGGCGATTGCCGCCGGCTTCGTCGTGGCGCTGGCTGTGGTCGCCGTGTATGCGTACCGCAGGGGATGGCACGTGCTCCTGTGGCGGTACCGCCTTCCCGCGGCCATCGTAGGTGTTCCGGCCGTGGTCGTGTTCGGCCTCGTGGCCTACGAGCTGGGCTCGCCCCTCTTCACCAACGTAACCGTGGAAGAGGAGTTCCCCATCGCCTTTCAAGCTCCCTCGCCTGCGGCTGCGCCCGCCACGCCCGCACCTACGATTGCCTCGGCGCCTTCTCCCGCACCCGCGGCGCTACCCGCCACGCCCGTGCATCCCGTGCGCACGGTTGCACCGGCGCCTTCTCCCGCACCCACGGCGGCGCCTGCCACGCCCGCACCTACGGTTGCACCGGCGTCTTCTCCCGCGCCCACGGCGGCGCCTGCCACGCCCGCACCTACGGTTGCACCGGCGCCTTCTCCCGCACCCACGACGGCGCCCGCCACGCCCGCACCTACGGTTGCCCCTTCTCCCGCGCCCACGGCTACTCCCACACCGCCTCCGCCCCCCACTCCGACCTCACCCCCGCCCACCCCCGAGCCGCCGGTGGGGCCCATCAAGGTCAAGGTCGGCGAGTTCCGGGACCAGGACAGCTTCCACAAGGGCAGCGGCCAGGCGATCATCTATCGCGGGACAGACGGCTCCCACCTGCTCAGGCTGGAGAATCTCGACGTCACCAACGGGCCCGACCTGCGCGTGCTGGTCTCGCCGCATCCCGACCCAAGGAGCAGGGATGACCTCAACGCTCGCGGCTATGTGGAGCTTGATAGGCTCAAAGGGAACAGGGGGAACCAGAACTACTTCATCCCCGACAACGTGGACGTGTCTACCGTGAACAGCGTCATCATCTACTGCAGGCCCTTCCACGTGATTTTCAGCGTGGCGCCGCTCAGAGATGCGGACCAGTAGCCAGGTCTCCGGATCGCATCGGAGGCGAGAGAGGTTTCTCTACGAGGAGGCTGATGGACATGGCTGAAGCCGGGTCGAACGGACAGGCGCTGGCGGGCCAGAAGGCGCTGGTGACCGGCGCAAGCTCCGGCATAGGCAGGGCCGTTGCCATCGCCCTCGGCCGTGCCGGGGCGGACGTGGTGGTGAACTACAACTCCGGCGAGGCTGCCGCCCACCGGGTGGTTGAGGAGATTACAGAGGCCGGCAGCCGGGCCTATGCAGTCCAAGCCAACGTGAGCAGGGAGGACCAGGTCCAGGCCATGTTCCGGGGCATGTACGACCGTTTCGGCACCATCGACATTCTGGTGAACAACGCGGGCGTGCAGAAGGACGCTGCCTTCGACGAGATGACGCTGGCGCAGTGGCAGGCCGTCGTGGACATCAACCTAACCGGGCAGTTCCTGTGCGCCCGCGAGGCCGTCCGGGAGTTCAAGCGACGCGGCGTGGTGGCGGAGGTCTCCTGCTCCGCCGGGAAGATCATCTCCATCAGCTCCGTCCACGAGCTCATCCCCTGGGCGGGACACGTCAACTACGCCGCGTCCAAAGGCGGCGTGATGATGATGACCAGGAGCATCGCCCAGGAGGTGGCGCCCCATCGCATCCGCGTGAACAGCATTGCGCCTGGGGCAATCAGAACGCCCATCAACGTGGACGCTTGGTCCACGCCCGAGGCAGAGCGAGACCTGCTCCGCCTGATACCCTACGGACGGGTCGGCGAGCCCACCGACATTGGGAAGGCCGCCGTTTGGCTTGCGTCGGACGAGTCGGACTACGTTCACGGCATCACCCTGTTCGTCGACGGCGGTATGACCCTGTACCCTGAATTCGCGACGGGAGGCTAGGAGATGGCAGAGGCCCACTCTTCTCAACTGGCAGGAGCTCGTCCTCGCTTTGAGGGGTACAAGCCGATTGAGGACTACGGCGTCATTGGAGACCTGCGCACGGCGGTCCTGGTCGGCAAGGACGGCTCTATCGACTGGTGCTGTCTGCCGAACTTCGACTCGCCCAGCGTCTTCGCCGCCATCCTGGATTCGAAGAAGGGGGGCTTCTTCAAGATCTCCCCAGTGCAGCCCGCCGTCCAGAAGCAGATGTACCTGCCGGAGACCTGCGTCCTGGTCACCCGGTTCCTGAGCCCCGAGGGCGTCTGCGAGGTCATCGACTTCATGCCTGTCTATGGGCACGCTGCCGATATGTCCCACGCGAACCAGATTGTCCGGCAGGTCAGGGTCGTTCGTGGCTCGGTGCACATGAAGATCACCTGTGTCCCGGCCTTTGACTATGCCAGGACCAAGCACACGGTGGAGATGGGCCCCAACGGCGCCATCTTCTCCTCCGGCTGGGAGGAGCTGGGGCTCACGTCGCCGGTGCCCCTGAACGTGGTTGAGAACGGCGTCGAGGCGGAGTTCCTCATGCACGTGGGCGAAAAGATCACGTTCCTGCTCCGCCATACGAACAGGGGGAGCGACACGGCCCCCATCGACCCGGACTTCCAGGGAGACGAGGCCTTTCGGCAGACCGTCCAGTTCTGGCGCCAGTGGATCGCCAGCTGCAAGTACCAGGGCCGGTGGCGGGAAGTGGTCCAGCGGTCTGCCCTGACCCTGAAGCTGCTGACCTTCGCTCCCACAGGCGCCATCGTCGCCGCGCCCACCACGAGCCTCCCGGAGGCGATAGGGGGTGTGCGGAACTGGGACTACCGGTACACGTGGATCCGCGACGCCGCCTTCACAGTGTACGGGTTCCTCCGACTGGGCCTCACGCGGGAAGCGGAGGCCTTCGTCAACTGGATCGAGAACCGCGCCCACGAGGAGGCCTTCGACGGCTCCATGCAGATCATGTACGCCATCAGCGGCGGGCACGAGCTGGAGGAGGAGGAGCTCAGGCACCTGGAGGGGTATCGAGGCTCTGCGCCGGTCCGCGTCGGCAACGGGGCCTACCGGCAGCGCCAGCTGGACATCTACGGCGAGCTCATGGACACCGTCTACCTCTCCAACAAGTACGGCAAGCCCATCTCCTACGACCTGTGGCAGCACCTCAAGAGGCTGCTCAACTACGTGACCGACCACTGGCAGGAGAAGGACGAGGGGATCTGGGAGGTGCGCGGCGGCCAGCACCACTTCGTCTACTCCAAACTGATGTGCTGGGTCGCCCTCGACCGCGGCGTCCGGCTGGCGGACAGGAGGAGCTTCCCCGGCGACCGCGTCCGGTGGCTTACGACGCGGGACACGATCTACGAAGAGATTATGACCAAGGGCTGGAATGAGGCGCGTCAGAGCTTTGTGCAGCACTACGATACCGACGCCTTGGATGCGAGCAACCTCATGATGCCGCTCACCTTCTTCGTCTCCCCCACGGACCCCCGGATGCAGTCAACGCTGAAGGCAACGCTGGAGACCCTTGTCTCGGATAGCCTGGTGTACCGCTACCAGATAGGCACCGGCGCCCACGACGGTCTGGCGGGCGAGGAAGGGACCTTCTCCATGTGCACCTTCTGGCTGGTGGAGGCGCTGACCCGGGCCGGACGCCTGGACGAGGCGCGGCTCATCTTCGAGAAGATGCTCACCTATGCCAACCACCTGGAGCTCTACGCGGAGGAGATAGGCCCCAGCGGCGAGGCCTTGGGCAACTTCCCTCAGGCCTTCACGCATCTGGGGCTCATCAGCGCCGCATTCAACCTCGACCGCGCTTTGGGGAGCTGAGGGGCGAAGCACACAGCGAAGGTTCGCAGGCCGCGCTGACCCGCAAGTGAGAGGGGTGGGGTGGTCGGGGAGGCGAGGGTCGAACTCGCGACCTCCACGTCCCGAACGTGGCGCCCTACCACTGGGCCACTCCCCGACCGAGGGAAGCCGTGGGGCGAACAGCCCCAAAGGCCAATTATACGGTGGGTCTGGTCTCCAACACTAGGAGGGGGGCCGGCCCCGCGCCCGCGGCGGTGGGCCGCCTGGGCCCCCGCCCCGGCGAGGCATGATGCTCACCTGGCGCGCGTCCCCCTCCCCCGTGCTCTCCGTCGTCACCCTGGGATGCCCTGCCAGCGATATGTGGATCGTGCGGCGCTCGTTTGCGGGCATGGGCTCCAGCGTGATGCTCCGTCCGGAGGAGGACACGCGGTCCGCGGCCCGCAGAGCCAGGTCTCGCAGCGTGCGAGCGCGCCGCTCCTTGTAGCGCTCCACATCCAGGATCACGCGTCCCTGCCCTTCGGTCGCCTGCCGGGCCAGCATGAGGTTCAGGACGAACTGGAAGGCCCGCAGCGTCTCTCCTCGCCGGCCGATGAGGAGGCCCGAGTCGTCTCCCTCCACCTCGATGGTGTGGGTGTCCGGCGAGTCCGGGCTGGGCTTGCCGATCGTGGAGGTGGCGGAGATGCCCATGTGGGTCAGCAAGCGGTCCACAATACCCTTGGCCAGGCGCACCTGCGTGCCCTCGACGCCCAGGCGGGTTGCGCGCACCCGGGCGTCCTGTGAGCCGAAGCCCAGGAACCCGCTCTTAGCGCGGGCGAGGACCTCGACTTCTACTTCGTCGCGGGCGGCGTCGAGGCCCTTTAGGGCGAGCTCCAGGGCCTCCTCCAACGTCTTCCCCGTTGCTTCTACGCTCTCCGTCTGCATCCTCTTCTCGCTCCTCGGCCGCCGGCTCAACGGCTGCGGGGACCGGGGCAGCCTCCGGCTGCTTCCCGAACCGCAGCCCGCCCCATCCGGCGGTCTTGTATTGAATTGCCATGCCTGCAAGGTTCGAGGCGACCCAGTACAGGGCCAGCCCGCTGGGGAACTGGAACGTAAAGAACATGAACATGAGCGGCAGCATCCAGAGCATCATCTGGTTGGTCTGCCGCTGCCTCGGGTCGGCGGATATGGGCGTTGTCATCTTCTGGGTGGCCCACATTGAGGCGCCCACCAGCACCGGAAGCAGGGGCAAGGGGTCCGGCTGGGCCAGGTCCAGCCACAGGAAGCCGCTGTCCAGTGGCACGGCGGCGTGGGCCGCGTCGAACCAGGAGTAGAGGACGCCGGAGAGGCCCACAATGGACTCCGGGCTGGCCGGGAGCGCCTTGATCAGGGACCAGTAGAGGGCAATCCAGATGGGCATCTGGATGACCAGGGGGCCAAGGCAGCCCAGCGGGTTGACGCCCTGCTCCTTGTAGAGGGCAAAGGTCTCCTTGGAGAGCCTCTGGCGGTCGTTGGCGTAGCGCTTCTGCAGCTCCTGGATCTTGGGCTGGAGCTGGGCCATGGCCCGGGCCTGACGGGTCTGGCGTACGGTGAGCGGCAACGTTGCCAGCCTCACCAGGACGGTGAAGACCAGGATGCTCAGGCCAAAGTTCTGAAAGAGCAGCAAATACAGCCCCACCAGGCCGTTGGTCATAGGCCGGATGAGCGCCTGGTTCCAGACCAGACCAAGAAGCTCCAGAATCTCTCCCACCTAGCCGCCCCTCCTGCTACTGGTCAGTGGATACTTCCCAGAGCCCAGCGCCGCCGCGAAGGCGTCGCTCTTCGATGTTGATGGCGCGCACCATTCGGTCCATGTCGCTGATGTACAGGATATCCCCGCGGACCTCCATCGGGGCCCGCACCTTGGCGCCCAGGTCCGGGCTCCACAGGCTCCATCCGTCGGACTTGCGGAAGTGGCCCAGGAACCCGTCGTCCGTCGCAACGATGACGGACTCGTCGACCAGCAGCGGCGGCGCCACGATTGCCCCGTCGACAATGGCCGACCACTGCTGCGCCCCCGTCTCCCGGTCCAGGGCGTAGAGGGTGCCGTTCAGGGTCCCGGCGTACACGGTAGTCTCGTCGGAGGCTGCTCCGCTCCAGAACCACTGGTCTCCGCGGAAGGGGGTGGCCCAGACGGGTGCCCCGGTCTGAGCGTCCAGGGCGTACAGACGCTGGTCGAAGGAGCCAACGTAGACCCGCCCCCCGTCCACCAGCGGCTGGCCGCTCACCCCTCCGCCCGTGGTGAACCGCCACGCCTCAGCGCCACTCTCCAGGTCCACGGCGTAGACCGTGCGGTCAAACGAGCCGAAGTACACGAGGCCGTTGGCGACCGTGGGGGACGACCACACCTCTGCCCCGGTGGCGAAGGACCAGCGCAGCGTGCCGTCCTCCTCCTCGATGGCGTAGACGACGCCGTCCGAGGAGCCGACGATGACCACGCCGTCCGAAACGACTGCCCCGCCCACAATGGTCCCCACGGCGACCTGGTCGATGCGGGGGAAGACCCACTGGACGTGAGCGGAGCGACGCCCGTCTGTGGTGGTCACTCTGAGGGCGTAGAGCCGGCCGCACGGCTTGTCGCCGCCCCGGCCTGAGGCGCCGCACCAGTCGCCCCGGTTTTCGTAGCTTGCGACGTAGACGGTATTGCCGTCCTCGGCCACGACGGGCTGTCCGTAGACCCCTCCGAGCCGGTTGTCGGAATCGTCAGGGTCCGGGTAGCGCCAGACAAGGCCGCCGTTGGTCGCGTCCAGCGCGAGGATGCGGCCGTCCCGGTCTCCCACGTAGACCACGTTGTCGTCCAGGGCCATGCCGGACCAGCCCTCTGCACTGAAGTTGCTGGTGCCGCACGCCGTAACCAGCAGCGCCGGGATAGCCAGCAGGAGCCAGCGAGCTCGCGAGGGGGATGCGTGAGGGACCGGGTCATAGCCCCGCTTACTCCATGGATGGCAGCGGGCCAGGCGTCGGAGCATGAGCCACCCCCCGACGCGCAGCCCGTGACGCTGGATGGCCTCGTAGGAGTACTGCGAGCAGGAAGGGGTGTACCTGCACTGCCGTCGGAGATACGGTGAGATGGCCTGCTGGTAGAAGCGGATGAGTGCCAGGGCCCCGCGTCTCATCTCCCGTCCTGGGGCGCCGTGGGTCCAGGCTGTGCGAGGAGCCTCGCCCCCCTGAACACGTCGTGCAGGCTCTGCCGAAGCTCCGAAAAGGCAGCCGCAGCCGCTTCCTGGCGGGCGGAGATGACAATATCCCAGCCGGGGATCACGTCGGTGTGCCTCAGTATCTCCCGCAAGCGGCGCTTGACGCGGTTGCGGACTATCGCTTTTCCCACTCTCTTGCTAACCGAAAGACCAAACCGAGTATCTTCTCTGTCGTACCGTCGGGCTCGCACCACCAGTAGGCGTGACCACCAGACCCGGCCGTGCCGGGACACCGCAGCGAACTCACTTCGCTTGGTGAGGCGTTGCTTCCTTGGCAGCATGGCGGGCCCCACCTCCCCGGGTGGTGGCCCGGGAACCTCAGGCTGAAAGACGCTCGCGTCCCTTGAGACGCCGCCGCTTCAGGACCGCCCGGCCCTCCCGCGTGCGACTACGCACACGGAAGCCGTGTACCTTCTTACGATGTCGGAGGGAGGGCTGATACGTTCGCTTAGGCATATCTACAACCTAGAAATTATAGGGCCGCACTTCTGAAGGTGTCAACAAACAGGCCGCACTCGCGGCCCCCCCTAGCGGAACACCGCCAGGATGGCCAGGGCGGCCACCAGCCACAGGCCCGTGGCGACCAGCAGCGGCCGGTCCGTGAGCAGCACCTCCTCCGGGCTCTCCCCCAGGTTCCGGTGGTAGACCAGGTAGAGGTAGCGGAAGAGGCCGTAGGCCACAAACGGGATGGTCAGCATCATCGTATGGTCGTCGGGCAGGCCCGGCGCGATGAAGCTGTAGAGGATGTAGGCCACCAGCGTGGCCGGCGCCACCACCGCGATCAGCTGGTCGAGCACCTTCACGGAGTAGTCGCGGAGCACCTGTCGCTGTCCCTCGGCGGGGCCGTCGTCGCCGGCTAGCACCAGCTCGTTGCGGCGCTTGCCGAAGCCTATGAGCAGCGCGCCGAGCCCGGTCACCACGTACAGCCACGGCGAGATGGGGACGGCGATGGCGACCGCGCCCGCCACGGCGCGCAGGATGTACCCTCCGCTCAGCGCCATGACGTCGATGAGGGCCTGGCGCTTGAGGCCCAGGGAGTACGCCACGGTCAGGGCGATGTAGGCCACGGCCACGACGCCGAAGAGCGGGCGGAGGAGGAAGGCCAGCGCCAGCCCCGCCGCGCCCAGCACGATGGCGCCGCCCACCGCCGCCCCGACCGGGAGACGCCCCGAGGCGATGGCCCTCGCACGCTTCCGGGGATGGTTGCGGTCCGCCTGCACGTCAACCACATCGTTCAGCAGGTAGGTCGCGCCGGAGAGGAGGCAGAAAAGGAGGAAGGCGACCGTGCTCTTCAGGAGCAGGTCCAGGACCTCCCGCGGCGCCCCGGGGTCCCACGACTGGTTGACGGTGAAGATGAAGGCGAAGTAGATGATGCCGTTCTTGGCCCACTGCCGGGGCCGCGTGGCTGCCAGCAGCGGAGGGAGGAGGCCTGCGAAGCGCTGTGCGGTCTTCACCGTGGAGCCATCATAGGAGGCGCCCCAGCCAGCGTCAACGAACGCATCGGCGACCTCTCCCCCGACGCCCTCCGCTTGTCCGCCCGCGGAATACGCTGCTACAATGCGCGCCCATGCAGGAACGGCGCGCCATTGCCATCGACGGACCCGTGGCCGTGGGCAAGACCGCGGTTGGCCGCCTCCTCGCACAACGTCTGGGGTTCCGCTTCCTGGACACCGGGGTCATGTATCGGGCGGTCACCCTGGCTGCCTTGGAGCGGGCAGTGCCCCTGGAGGACGACGCAGGCCTGGCCCGCCTTGCAGAGGAGGTTGCCATCAAGGTGCAGAAGACGGACGCGGGACACCGGGTACTTGTGGACGGCGCGGACGTGACGGGGCGGCTGCGGGCCCCGGACGTGGACCGTGGCGCCTCCGTCGTGTCCCAGGTGCAGGGCGTGCGGCAGGCCCTGGTGCGCAAGCAGCGGGCCATGGCGAATGCGGGCCGGTGGGTCGTCGTGGGGCGAGACATCGGCACCGTCGTGCTGCCCGATGCGGAGGTGAAGCTCTTCCTGGAGGCCTCCGTCGAGGAGCGGGCCCGCCGCCGCTACGAGGAGCTCTATGCCAAGGGGGCGAGCGTGAACGCCGATGTCGTCCGGTCGGAGCTGGAAGAGCGCGACCGCCGCGACACCCATCGGGCCCACTCGCCTCTTCGTGCTGCGCCGGACGCCCGTCGAGTCGCGACGGACGGCCTTACGGTAGAGCAGGTCGTCGACCATATCCTCACCATCGCGGGGGCGGAGGCGCGCCGTGGCTGACTTGACCTACCGCTCCGTTCGCATCGTCATGCGGACGGTCCTGCGCCTCTTCAGCACGTGGCGCGTTGAGGGGTTGGAGAACATCCCTCCCTATGGCCCGTTGCTGGTCGTCGCCAACCACGTGAGCAACATCGACCCCCCGCTGCTGGCGGCCAGCCTGACGCGCCGCCTACACTTCCACGCCAAGCGGAGCATCTTCACGCCGTTGACCGGCCGGCTCCTCAGGGCGTGGGGCGCCTTCCCCGTGGACCGGGACGGGCAGGACCTGGACGGCTACCGATGGGCCAGGCGGCTCCTGGACCGGGATAAGGTGCTGGCCATGTTCCCCGAGACCACCCGAAGCCTGAAGGGGATGCAGAAGGCTGTCCCAGGGGTGGCCATGCTGGCCCTGCACACCCAGGCGCCCATCCTCCCCGTGGGGATTGAAGGGACTGCACACCTCGGCCCCTACTGGCGGGTCGCGACGCCCACGGGGCGCATCACGCTCCGCGTCGGGCAGCCCTTCACGTTGCCCTCCATAGAGGGAAGACTGGGCCGGGCCCAGCTCCAGTCCCTGGCGGACATGGTCATGTACCGGATAGCCCCACTGGTGCCGGAGGACTTGCAGGGCGTCTACCGCCTGAAGACCCGGGGCAACGCGCCACCGCCGGAAGAGACCGGCAGTTGAACAAGGCCGATGCGAAAACCGGAACATTCGAAGAATTGCTGGCGATTACGGGGGGGGGGGCCGTGCAGCCTATTGCGAAAGCGCTGCGGGAGATCGTTTTCGAGGTCGATGCGAACGCGTGTGAAGTTGTCCGCCTTGGCGACCGCGCCGCGACCTACGGGGTCGGGCCAAGAAAGATGATCGACGGCTTGCCTACATTCTCCCCCACAAGAAGTGGGTGAATCTCGGTTTCTATCAGGGTGTCGACCTGCCAGACCCGGAGGGGTTGTTGGAAGGGACTGGCGCCAAGATGCGCCATGTGAAGGTGCATTCTCTCCGTGACGTGAACAGATCGGCAGTCCGAACACCTCTGGAGGGTGCCTTGGGCCTCCGGAGGGCCTCCTCCCACCTTCGGTTGACCGCCCACGGCGGCGACGGCTATACTGGCGACGCAGGGCGAGGAGGTACGGGCACGATATGACCACGCAGACCCAGCAACCGTTGAACATCCAGGTGACTCCGAACGCGGCCAAGAAGGTTCGCTTCTTCGCCGAGAAGCAAGGTCTGAGCGACCAGTTCGGGCTGAAGGTGGCCGTCAAGGGCGGAGGCTGCTCCGGCCTCATGTACACGCTGGGCATCGAGAAGGAAGCCTCGCCCGACGACAAGATCATCGAGGACCAGGGCATCCAGGTCTTCATCCCCAAGCGCAGTTACATCTTCCTGGCCGGCACCGTCCTCGACTTCTCCGACGGCCTCAACGGCAAGGGGTTCGTCTTCGAGAACCCCAACGCCAAGAGCACCTGCGGCTGCGGCAACTCCTTCTCCGCCTAGCAGCGCCTTCGCACGACGCAGTCCCCCACCCCGCCCCGGTCTGCGCCTGCTCTGAGCATCGACGAACGGAAGAGTGACCCGCGTGTTGTACAGTCCGCTCCATTCGCACCACCAGGCAGCCGGGGCCCGCTTCGTCGCGGATGACGGCTGGGAGGTCCCCGCGGGCTTCCTCGGCCTGGAGGCCGAGTACCGCACCGCCACCCAGGGCGTGGCCCTAGCGGACCGCTCCCCGATGGGACGTCTGCAGGCCACCGGCCCCGACGTCCTGGACCTGCTCAACCGCCTCAGCACCAACCGCGTGGACCCTCTCGAGCCAGGCGCGGGCGAGGCCACCGTCCTGACGACCAACAAGGGGCGCATCATCGACTGGATCACGGTCCTCCACCCCGGAGACCGCACTGTCATCCTCACGTCGCCGCCCTGCTCCGAGGCCGTAGGCGCCTGGATCGACCGCTACACCATCATCGAAGACGTGACCGTGGAGGACGTGACACCGACCACGGCGCTCATAGGCGTCCTGGGCCCCGCTGCTGCTGCGGTGGTGGAGGCGGTCCTGGGGCCCCCCGCGGCCGAGCTTCCACCCCTGGGATGCCGGACCGTGCCCTGGGGTGCGGGCGCCCTGCTGGTGGCCCGCACGTCGCCCCTGGGCGTTCCAGGCTACGACCTGATGGTCGACGCCGGCGACGCCGCGGCCCTCTGGGACGCGCTGGCCGAGGCCGGGGCCGCCCACGGCGTTCAGCCCATCGGTCTGGAGGCCATGGAGGCCCTGCGCGTCGAGAACGGCCTGCCCCGCTGGGGCCAGGAGCTGGGCGAAGCCTACAACCCCCTGGAGGCCGGACTTACCGAGTCCGTCTCTTGGACCAAGGGCTGCTACATAGGCCAGGAGGTGGTGGCGCGCCTGTGGACCTACCACAAGGTGCAGAAGTACCTCGTAGGCCTGACCTTCCAGGGAAACAGCGATGCTCGCCCCGCGCCCGGCGTCGCGCTGCACGTCGGGGACGCACGCGTGGGCGCTCTGACCAGCGTCACCTTCAGCCCCGGCGCGGGGGCGCTCCTGGGCCTGGGCTACCTCCGGGCCGCCCATGCAACGGTGGGGCAGGCGGTGGAGGTCCCCCTTGAGGACGGCCGTCTCCTGTCAGGCGTCGTAACCAGGGTGGCGGAGAAGCCGACGGCGCCGGTCCCCTCCCTCGTCCTGGCCGAGTTCGACGACGACCTCTCCGTGTGAGGAGGCGTGTGATGGGGAAGTACCGCCTGCAGATGGCGCTCGAAGGTGCGGCGAAGGACACGCTGGGGCGTGTGCCGTGGCTGCTTGCTGCGGCCCTCGCCGTCGCCCTGGCGGTCTCGGTCTGGCAGCGCTACTGGGGCTAGCAGCGTACCCCCGCGGCCTCGCCGGGTAGGCTCAGCCCAGGAGCGAGAGGCCGCCGTCCACCACGATGACCTGGCCGCGCACCATGTCGGCCTCCTGCGTGCAGAGGAACGCCACGATCCGGGCCACGTCCTCGACCATGAGCATGCGTCCGGCTGGGGTCTTCTCCTGGGCCTGCGCCAGCATCTCCTGCCAGTTGGGGAAGGTCCGCAGCGCATCGGTGTCCACGTAGCCGGCGGAGACGGCGTTCACGCGGATGCCTCGGGGCGCCAGCTCCACGGCCAGGTAGCGGGTCAGCGCCTCCAGGGCCGCTTTCGAGACGCCCACGGACGTGTAGTGCGGCAGCACCCGCTGCGACCCGAGGCTGGTGAGGTTGACGACGCTGCCCCCGTCGGGCATGAGCCGCACAGCCTCCTTGGTGCAGAGCCAAGGGCCACGAGCGTTGATGTCCAGGGTCCAGTCCCAGTGGTGCTCCTCCAGCTCCATTGCGGAGCGCTGCACGCCGGAGGCGGCGTTGTTGACCAGGATGTCCAGCCGCCCGTACTCCCGCTCGACCGCGTCGACCAGCGCCCGGATGCTCTGGGGATCGCCGAGGTGGGCCCGCACGCGCAGGCAGCGGACCCCCAGCGACTCCAGGGACGCCGCAGCGTTGCGCGCCGCGGCGTGGTTGCGCAGGTAGTTGAAGGCGATGTCGGCGCCGCGGGAGGCCAACTCGTGAGCGATGGCAAGGCCCAGGCCGCGGGAGCCGCCGGTGACCAGGGCCACCTTGCCCCTGAAGGACGAGCCGCTTTCGACCAGACTAGCCTCCTAGGGAGAGGCCGCCATCGACGGCGATGACCTGGCCGGTGATGTAGGCGGCTTCGTCCCTGACCAGGAAGCCCACCAGGTCGGCCACTTCCTGCACGGAGCCGAAGCGTCGCATGTGGATGCGTTCAAGAATTTTCCCCTTGAGCTCCTGCGGCAGGTCCTCCACGATGTCCGTGGTAACGTAGCCGGGCGCCACGCAGTTGACGGTGATGTTTCGGGAGGCCACTTCCTTGGCCACGCTCTTGGTGAAGCCGATGACCGCGGCCTTGGAGGCAGCGTAGTTGGACTGCCCCACGTTGCCCGCGATCCCCACCACCGACCCGATGTTGACGACGCGTCCCCACCGGTTGCGCAGCATGTCCCGCAGGACCAGGCGCGTGCACAGGAACGTCCCCCGCAGGTTGAGGGCCACCACATTGTCGAAGTCGTCTACGCTCATGCGGATGAGTAGGGAGTCCTTGATGGTGCCCGCGTTGTTCACCAGCACGTCGATGGCGCCCCAGGCGTTCTCCACGCCCTTGATGAGCGCCTCCACGTCCTCGGCGCGGGTGACGTCGCCCTGGAAGGCCATCGCCTCCCCGCCCTGGCGCGTGATCGCCTCCACGACCTCCTGGGCGGCGTCCTCCCGGGCCAGGTAGTTGACGGCCACCTTTGTCCCGGCGGCGCCCAGGTTCAGGGCGATGGCCCGGCCGATCCCTCGGGACCCGCCGGTTACCAGTGCAACGCGTTGATGGTTGTTGGTCATCCTATCTCAGCGGTCAGGAGGCCTTGGCGGCCTCGCCGACCTGGGCGAGCTCCTCCTCCATGCTCTGGACAAGGCCCACTTCGACGGCGTGGCAGGCGGTCTGGATGGCCCGGGTGACGGCCGCGGCCTTGGAGCGCCCGTGCCCCACCAGCACCAGCCCCTTCACTCCGAACAGCGGGCCCGCTCCAGCTTGCAGAGCCCGGTTCAACATGGTGTACGTCTCGCGGGCTACCTCCTGGGCCACGTCGGCGGGCAGCAGGCCCTCCAGCCGGGACGCCAGGTGACGGGACAGGGCGACGCCCAATCCCTCCGACAGCTTCATGACGACGTTGCCGACGAAGCCGTCGCAGACCACCACCTCGGCTGCTCCTGCCGCCAGGTCGTGGCCCTCCACGTTGCCCACGAACCGCAGCGGGCTGCGCTTGAGCAACTCGTAGGCCTCCTTCACCTGGCGATTGCCCTTCCCCTCCTCCGCGCCCACGCTGAGCAGGGCCACCCGTGGCTCGGCGACGCCGAGGTAGGTGCGAGCGAAGGCCGTGCCGAGGGCCGCGTAGCGCAGCAGCAGCTCGGGGCGGCAGTCCAGGCTGGTCCCTAGGTCCAGGATCACCGTGTTGGGCGCCGGCCCCAGAATGGGTCCGCCCAGCGCCGGCCGCTCGAATCCCTCCATCAGTCCCAGGGCAAAGGCTCCCGCAGCCATGGCGGCCCCGGTGGAGCCCATGGTTATCGCCGCGTCCGCGTGCCCAGCCTTGACTGCGCCCACCGCCACGGCTATCGACGCCTTGGGGTTCTGCCGCAGCGCCCGGATGGGCGAGTCATCCTCTTGGATGACGCCCTCGGACGGCACGACCATGACGGGAAGGCCCGCTCCGCCGCAGCGCTCCAGCTCCGGCTGGACGATGTCGGGAGTGCCGACGAGCAGCACGTGGACGCCGCCCGCCTTGGCCGCGTCGACAGCGCCCTGGACCACCTCGGTCGGCGCGTAGTCGCCCCCCATGGCGTCGACGGCGACGCGGACCGGCCTCTTCTCACTCGGGCCCATTCTCAGCCTTCCTCCGGACATCGACAGGCGTGCGGCTAGCGCCGTGGGCAGTCCGGACGGGGGGATTATACGGCGCAGCGCAGCGGCGAATCAAGGCTGCGGCCGCCGAGGGGGAGCGCAGGCCTAGTGGCCGGGCCCCTCCGTGATGTGGCGGTAGGCCGAGAGCGCGGCGGTGATGCCATCACCCACGGCGTTGCCCAGCTGCCGGTCCGAGAACTGGCGGGCGTCCCCCGCCGCGTACACGCCGGGCACGGGCGTCTCCATCCGCATGTTGGTCACCAGGTGGCCGCCCCGGTCCATGGGCAGCACGCCGTCCAGGAACGCGGTGTTGGGGTGGAAGCCGATGTAGATGAAGACGCCGCTCGTCGGGTGCTCGTACTCCTCGCCCGACTTCAGGTCCGTCACCAGAACCCGGTCCACGGAGCCATTCCCCCGGATCTCCCGGACCGCGTGGCTCCACATGAAGTCCATGTTCGGCGTGCTGAAGGCGCGCTCCTGCAGGACCTTGGTGGCCCGGAGCTCGTCGCGGCGGTGGATCACCGTCACCTTGTTGACGATGCGGGAGAGGTAGAGCCCCTCGTCCATGGCCGCGTCGCCGCCGCCCACCACTATGGTGTCCTGGCCGACGAAGAAGTTGCCGTCGCAGGTCGCGCAGTAGGAGACGCCTCGGCCGGCCAGCTCGTCCTCACCGGGGACCTCCAGCTTGTTGTGCTCGCCGCCGGTGGCAATGATGAGGGCCTTTGCCGTGTACGTGCCGTCGGCGCCCACGGCCGCCTTCACGGGCCCCTCCACCTCCAGGCGCTCGATGGAGTCGTAGTCGATCATGGTGCCGAAGCGGACGGCCTGCTTCTCCATGTACTGGCTGAGGTCGGGGCCCAGGACTCCCTCGGGGAAGCCGGGGTAGTTCTCGATGTCGGAGGTCAGCATGAGCTGGCCACCGGGGGCAAGCTGCTCGATCACCAGGGTCTTGAGCTGCGCCCGCGTGGTGTAGAGGGCGGCGCTGAGGCCGGCGGCGCCGCCACCGATGATTACGACGTCATACTCTGCGTTCATGCTTGCTCCTTTGTCCTGTCGCCTCAATTATACCCGCGCCGGCCGATATGCGAAACGCGCCGGACGCGAGTAGGGGCGGGTCCTGAAACCCGCCCCTACCTTGCAGGCTACCGTAGCAGCAGCAGTCGGGCGTTCGCCCGAAGCTGAGGTCTCCCTAGAGGGAGAACGGCATGGACTGGGACTTCATCAGCGCGCGGTGGTCCTTGCGGGCCTCGTCCACGCTGGGGCTGCCCACCACGCCGGACTCCTGGAGGCTGTCGTAGTAGGCCTCGAAGTTGCTCGACACGTGGATCCGGCGCAATCCCTCGATGATGTTGTGAAACATGGTGCTTCCTCCACAGGCCCGATTCCTCTTTTTGGGCCTCTACTGTCCAGTTTAGACCCTTAGAATATCTTGACAAGATGGTGTAGTAGATTATTAATATTCTCTTACACGATACACTGTTGCGAGGGATGGGGAAATGGAGCTGCGACATTTGCGAAGCTTCTGTGCGGTGGTCAAGCACCAGGGCGTCTCCCGCGCGGCGGAGGCGCTCGGTCTGGGCCAGCCCACGGTGACCACCCACGTCAGGAAGCTGGAGCGCGAGCTTGGCATGGTGCTCTTCGACCGCGTGCGGCGGCCCATCCAGCCCACGCTGGCGGGCGCCAAGCTCGCGGAGCTGGCCGCACCGCTGGTGGAGGGAGTCGACGCGCTCGCCGTTCGGGCCGCCGAGGCGGAGGAGACAGGGCCCGTCTCCGTGGCCTCCACGCCGGACATCATCCCCCACGCTCTGCTGCAGCCCGTCCGCACCTTCCGCACGCTCCATCCCCACGTCCAGCTCCGCATCCTCTCCGGCCATCGCCCGGATGTGCTCCGCATGGTTGCCGACGGCGAGGTGGACCTGGGTCTGCTGCCCGACCCGGAGCGCTCCCCGGAGTTCGACTTCCAGAGCCTCTTCCCCTACGACCGGGTCCTAATCACGCCCAAGGGCCATCCCCTGCTGGAAGCTCCCTTGGACTCGCTCGACCAGATCGCGGCCTGGCCCCTCATCGTCATGGGGCCTCGGGGGTCCACTCGCCTCATGCTTGAAACGGAGTTCCAGCGCAAGGGACTGGCCTATGAGATCGTGGCGGAGCTGGACACCATGGACATGATCAAGCGCTACGTCGCCCTGGGTCTGGGGATTTCGGTGGGGCCCAGCCTCGCCATCGGCCCTGAGGACGAGGAGAGCCTGGGCGTCGTGGACCTCGGACACATGCTCCCCATTGAGCAGACGGGGATCGTCACGCTGCGAGGGAAGACCCTCTCCGCCCCGGCCCGCAACTTCATCGCCGTGGTCGAGCGCACCCTGGGGCAGCGCGTATCTCCGCGCTGAACGGAAAGCCTGGGACGGGCTCGCCTTAGTGGTGGTCGTGCTCCGCGGCCATGGCTTCGGCCTTCGTCACGTGAACCGTCCCTCTTCCAAAGAGGGGCTGTGCTGGGCGGCCCCCTGCGACCGTCCCCGAAGGGTCGAACGGCGGAGAGTACAGGGCCGCCTGTACTCCAGTTTTTGGATGAGATCGGGGCGAGTGGATTTGAACCACCGACCCCCTGCACCCCATGCAGGTGCGCTTCCGGGCTGCGCTACGCCCCGACATAGCCAGTATACCACGCGGGGGACTGGGGAGCGCAGCCCTGAGGGGCCGGCCGGGGCAGCCTGCAGCGCTGCTAGAAGCGGAGAGGGTTTCGCATGCCCCGGCCCTTGGAGCGGGACATCTGCTTCATCAGCTTCTGCATCTGCTGGAACTGGTTCAGCATCTGGTTCAGCTCCTGCACCGTCGTCCCGCTGCCCCTGGCGATACGTCGTCGTCGCGAGGCGTTCAGGATGGCCGGAGTGCGGCGCTCCTGGGGTGTCATGGAGAGGACTATGGCCTCCACTCGCTGCATCTTCTTCCCCTCCAGGCCGTCGGCGCTCAGCTGGCCTCTGAGCTGTGAGGCGCCGGGGAGCATCTCCAGCACCTGCGAGATGGGGCCCATGCGCTGCACCGCCCGGAGCTGCTCCAGGAAGTCCTGCAGGTCGAAGGTGGCCCGGCGCAGCTTCTTCTCCATCTCCTGCGCCTGCTGCTGGTCCACCACGCTCTGCGCCCGCTCCACCAGGGATAGGACGTCCCCCATGCCCAGGATGCGGGAGGCCAGGCGGTCCGGGTGGAAGGCTTCCAGCGCGTCGGGCCGCTCTCCCGTGCCGATGAACTTCACCGGAACGCCGGTGACCGCCGTGATGGACAGGGCCGCGCCCCCGCGTGCGTCGCCGTCCATCTTGGTGAGGACGATGCCCGTGACGCCGGCCCGCTGCTGGAATGCCTCCGCAGCCTGCACAGCGTCCTGCCCGGTCATCGCATCGACCACCAGCAGCGTCTCGTGCGGCCCGACGGCGCTCCGCAGCTCCTCCAGCTCCTCCATCAGCTCGTCCTCGACGTGGAGGCGCCCTCCCGTGTCGACAACCACCCACGAGGCGTCTGTCTCGCGGGCCCTGGCGACGCCCCCGGCGGCCACCTCCGCGGGCGAGGTGGAGGGCTCGGTGTACACCGGAAGGTCCATCTGTCGCCCTAGGGAGACCAGCTGCTCCACCGCGGCGGGACGGCGCAGGTCCGCGGCCACCAGCAGCGGCGATGCCCCGGAGGAGCGCCGCAGGTGGAGCGCCAGCTTGGCCGCAGTCGTCGTCTTGCCCGACCCCTGGAGGCCCACCAGCGCCACCACAGTGGGGGCTTGCGAGGCGGGATGCAGCTTGTGGTCGCTGCCGCTCAACGTCGCCGTGAGCTCGTCGTTGACGGCCTTGACCACTTGGGCTGAGGGGTTGATCCCCGTCAGGGCCTCCGTCCCGACGACCCGCTCCCGGACTCGGGCGATGAGGTCCCGCGCCACCCGGAAGTTCACGTCCGCCTCCAGCAGTGCGATGCGGACCTCCTTCAGCGCCGCGTCCACGTCGCTCTCGGTCAGGCGTCCGCGGCTGCTCAGGCGACCAAAGATCCCCGTGAGCCGCTCGGTCAGCGCTTCGAACATAGTCTCCCTCTGTCTGCCGTCTTCCGGGGCCGTCGCGCCCCTGTCTCCCTCCATTGTAGCGTGCTCGCAAAGCCGGGGAATCCTGCGTCGAAGAGCGCTAGACCGCTCTGCCCCGCCCCCGATATGCTGGGGCCGCAAGGGAGGGTGTGGGTGATCCCGCTGCGACTCAAGCTGGAGAACTTCCTCAGCTACCGCGACGCGGTCGAGCTCGACCTGCAGGGCGTCGAGGTGGCCTGCCTCTGCGGCGACAACGGCCACGGCAAGACCGCCCTCCTGGACGCCATGACCTGGGCCCTCTGGGGCGGAGCGCGAGGTCGCGTCTACGGCGGCCCCGGCGGCGGCTCCCCCGACGAGCTCGTGCACCAGGGTCGGCCGGAGATGTCCGTGGAGCTGGACTTTCTGGTCGAAGACGCCCGGTACCGGGTAGTGCGCAAGCACCAGGCAGGCACCCCGCGGCGGAGCGGCACCAGCCACTGGGACCTCCAGGTGTGGACCGGGAGCGAGTACCTGACGCTCGTGGAAGGCGCCGGCGTTCGCGACACGGCCGAACGAATCGAACGCCTCCTACGCATGGACTACGAGACCTTCGTCCGCAGCGCCTTCCTCCTCCAGGGGCAGGCGGACCGCTTCACCGCGAGCAGGCCCGCCGAGCGCAAGGAGACCCTGGCCGAGATCTTGGGCCTCAGCCTCTACGAGAGCCTGGAGCGCAGGGCGAGGGAGGCCGCCCGCGACGGCGCCGGACGCATCGCTCGGATCCAGGGCGAGCAGGAGAACCTGGCATGTGAGCTCGACAGGGAGGCGGAGTACCGCGAGGCGCTGGCCGCTGCCCAAGCGGCGCTGGAGGAGCTGACGCCCCACGTGAGCGCCCTCGCGGCCCGGCGCGCCGTGCTCCAGGAGGAGCGCCACCGGCTGGAGAGCCAGCGCGAGGAGGCACAGCGGCTCGACGGGGCGCTCCGGGGCGCGCTCCAGCAGGTCCAGGCCCTGGAGGTGCAGGCCCAGGAAGCTCGCCGTCGCGTCGAGGTCTACCGCAGCACCCTGGCGCGCCGCCCGGAGATCGAAACCGGCGCGAGCGAGCGCGAGTCCGTCCTCCAGCGCCTCGAAGCCCTGGAGGTGGACCAGGCCAGCCACGCGGAGTTGGTCCAGCAGCGCCAGGGGCTACAGCACCGGATCGCCCAGGAGCAGACCAGGCTGGAGGCAGGCCTTCGCCACCTGCAGCAGCGCGTGCAGGCTGACCTGCTGCCTCGCTCGCAGCGGCTGCCCCAGGTGGAGGCGGAGCTTGAAGCTTCCGGCCAGCGCTTCGCCCAGCTCCAGGCCCGCGAGGCGGCTGTGCGTGAGGAACGGCAGCGGCTCCAGGGCATGGCCGAGGAGACGCAGAGGCTGGAGGTGGAGAACGCCACCCGGCGGGCCGAGATGGACGAGCTTCGCAAGAAACTGGACATGCTCACGGCCAGCGATGCGGCCTGCCCTCTCTGCGAGGCCCCCCTGGGTCCCGACCGCCGCGCCCATCTACAGGATGAGATCGAGGCCCACGGCAAGGCCCACGCGGAGCTCTATCGCACCAACAGGCGCACCGTCGACGGGCTTGTCCGGCAGCGCGACGAGCTGCAACGGACGCTGGAGCGCGAGGAGGCCACACTGGCGCAAGAGTCGGGGCGCTTGCAGGCTCAGCGGGGCCACTTGGAACGGGAGTTGGAGGAGTGCCGCCTCGCCGATGGCCGGCTTGCAGCGGCCATGCGGGAGGCGCAGGAGTTTGACGCGGTCCTACAGGCCCAGGGGTTCGCCCAGGAGCAACGCCGGGCCCTGGCCGACGTGGAGGCCCGTCTGGCCGCTCTCGGCTACGACGCCGCCCAGCACCGGGACGTGCGCGCCCGGGCCGGTCAGTTGGAGGCGTACCGCGACCTGGCCCAGCGCCTCCAGGAGGCATCCGAGCGGCTTCCCCAGGAGGAGAAAGCGGCGTTGGAGATGGAAGGACTCCTGGAGGCCCGCCGTCGCGACGCCCGGCAGGCCCGCGAGCGGATTGACGCCATCGGCGTGGCCTTGGAGCGGCTGCCGGCCCTGGAGCAGGAGTCGGCCGGGGTGGAAGCAGAGCACCTGCGGCTGGAGACCCAGGCCGGCCAGCTTCGGCGGGACGTTGACGTGCACACGCTACGGCTGGAGGACGTGGACCGGGCCAGGCAGCGCCTGAAGGAGCTGGAGGCCCAGGCGGCCGTGGCCGTCCAGGAGCGCGGCGCCTACGAGGTCCTGGTCGACGCCTTCGGGAGAAACGGCGTTCCGGCCCGCCTCATCGAGGCTGCCCTGCCCGACCTGGAGAGCGAGGCCAACGAGATCCTGGCCCGCCTGAGCGACGGTCGCCTCAGCCTGTTCCTGGAGACCCAGCGCACGACGGCCCGCGGCGACGTTCGGGAGACGCTGGATATCCGCATCCACGACGGCGTGGGCACCCGCAGCTACGAGCTGTTCAGCGGCGGCGAGGCTTTTCGCATCAACTTCGCCCTGCGCATCGCCCTGGCCAAGCTGCTCGCCACCCGGGCCGGGGCGCCCCTGCGCACCCTCTTCCTCGACGAGGGTTTCGGCACCCAGGACGCCCAGGGCCGACAGCACCTGCTGGACGCCATCCGCGCCGTGCAGCGGGACTTCGACCTCATCCTCGTCATCACCCACATCGACGAGCTGAAGGAGGCCTTCCCCGTCCGCATCGAGGTGACCCGGTCCCAGGAGGAGGGCTCCACCTTCCAGGTTGTCTGGAGCTGACGCCTCCGCTGCTAGACCTTCCGCACCGCCAGCGTCACCTCCATCCCGTCCATCTTCTGCGCCTCGCTGTGGGCGTCTTCGGGCGGCGGACCCTCCACCACCGACAGCGCCAGCGTCTCCCCCTGCAGGTGCTGGAGCATGGACGCATCCGAAAGGACGTCGCGGACGGCCTCCGGCCCTTGCCAGAACAGCGTAATCCGGTCCGAGATGTCCAGCCCGGCCGAGCGGCGTAGGTTCTGCACCCGGTGCACCAGCTCCCGGGCCAGCCCCTCCCGGGCAAGCTCCGGCGTCAGCGCCGTCTCCAGCGCGACCACGTAGCCCCCCTCTTCGACGATGGAGTAGCCGGCTCGCTCGCGCTTGGTCAGCGAGACCTCCTCCGCCGTGAGCTCCACCGGGCCGCCCCTCAGGGCCTCCTGCGGCAGGCTGATGGCGTGTCCGGCCTGCAGCCTCGCGGCCACCTCGCGGGCGTCCATCCCGCCGATGGCGGCTGCGATCTCTCCCGTGCGCGGGCCGTACTTCGGGCCGATGACGGCCATGTTCGCCCCAAGCTCCCAGTCCCAGAGATCCTCCTCGCCCGCGCTCCCGCTGGCTGCGGCAATCTCCTTGACGTTGAGCTCGTCGAGGAGCTGGTCGCGCAGCCCATCGACCGCCCGCACTTCGTCGGCGCTCCGCACCGCGACCCTGAGTGTCGCCAGGGGCTGGCGCACACGAATACCCGCCTTGCTCCGCGCTGCGCGGCCCATGCTGGCCAGGCGCATGACTAGGCGCGTGGACTGGGAGAGCTCCTGGTCGATCAGCGATGCGTCCGCCTCCGGCCAGGCGGCCAGGTGCACGCTGTCCGGAGCGTTGGGGTCCACGGAGCGCACCAGGTTGCCGTACAGCTCCTCCGCCAGGAAGGGCGTGAAGGGAGCAAGCAGCCGCGCCAGCGTCGTCAGACACGCGTAGAGCGTCTGGTGGGCGGCCTCCTTCTCCGCGTCGTCCGTGCTCTTCCAGAAGCGCCGTCGGCTCCGCCGCACGTACCACGTCGACAGCACGTCCACGAACCCCTCGATCCGGCGGGCGGCGTCGGTCGGGTTGTAGCTCTCCAGGTCCGACGTCACGCCCTGCACCAAGGCGTGAAGCTCGGAGAGGGCCCAGCGGTCCAGCGGGAGCAGGCCCTCCGGGACGCCCGTCGCGGGGCGGAAGCCGTCCAGGTTCGCGTAGGTGACGAAGAAGCTGTAGGTATTCCACAGGGTCAGCAGGAACCGCCGCACGGACTCTCCCACCAGGCTCTCGGAGAAGCGACGCGAGTTGCCCGGCGGCGCCGACGAGTACAGGTACCAGCGCAGCGCGTCCGCTCCCCTGTGGGTGATGACCGCCCACGGCTCCACGATGTTCCCCCTGGACTTGCTCATCTTGAGGCCACCCTCGTCCAGGATGTGGCCCAGGCAGATGACGTTGCGATAGGCGGGCGAGTCCGTCAGCAGGACGCCCAGGGCGTGGAGGCTGTAGAACCAGCCCCGGGTCTGGTCCACCGCCTCGCAGATGTACTCCGCGGGGAAGCGGCCGTCCTCCATCAGGCTGGGGCTCTCGAAGGGGTAGTGGTACTGGGCGTAGGGCATGGCCCCCGAGTCGTACCAGACGTCGATCACCTCCGGGACGCGCCGCATCGTCGCGCCGCACGAGCCGCACAACGCCGTCACCCGGTCGATGTATGGGCGGTGGAGGTCGAAGTCCGCAGCGTCCAGCGTCGCCCTGCCTTCGTCGTCGGTCGTCTCGCGGAGCTCCGCAACGCTCCCGACGCAGCGGGTCTCGCCGCAGCCCTCGCAGCGCCAGATGGGCAGCGGCGTGCCCCAGTAGCGCTCCCGCGAGATGGCCCAGTCCACGTTGTTGCGCAGCCACTCGCCGAAGCGCCCCTCCTTGATGTGCTCCGGCCGCCAGTTGATCTCCCGGTTCGCTGAGACCAGCCGCTCCCGCCGAGCCGTGGTCTGGATGTACCAGGAGGGCTTGGAGTAGTAGAGCAGCGGCGCGTCGCAGCGCCAGCAGAAGGGGTAGGTGTGTCGGTACACCTCCCGGCGGTACAGCAGGCCCCGGTCCGCCAGGTCCTGCATGATGAGCTCGTCCGCCTCCTTGACGAAGAGGCCCGCGCCCGGGTAGTCGCCGACGATGCGGCCCTGCACGTCCACGTTCTGCACGAACAGCAGCCGCTTCTGCGTGCCCAGCAGGTAGTCCTCCTGGCCGAATGCGGGAGCGACGTGGACGATGCCCGATCCGTCGTCCATCGAGACGAAGTCCGCAACGTGGACCTGCCAAGAGCTCTCGCTCCCCGCCGTCTCCCGCCCCGCGGGTGACTCGATGGCGGTCGGGGCTGCTGCGCCCTCCTCGAACCGCCGGAGCGAGGCCCTGGGCAGTCTGGCGTCGAAGGGGTCGTACAGCGGCTCGTACCGCAGCCCCTCCAGGTCCTCTCCGCGCAGCGTGGCCTCGACCGTGGACCCGCCCTCCAGCACCTTCTCGGCGAGCGGCGAGGCCAGGAGCAGCAGGCCGTCTTCCCCCTCGAGGCTCACCAGCACGTACTCGGACTCCGCGTCGACTGCCAGGCCCGTGTTCCCCGGCAGCGTCCACGGCGTCGTCGTCCACGCCAGGAAGAAGACCGGCCGGCCGGAGCGCTGCAGCGTCTCCACGGCGGACTGCAGTCGCTCGCCCTTCGGCCCCGGCAGCGTCGCCGCGAGGTCGAGAGTGCGGGCGGCGTCGAACTTGAACCTGATGAAGACCGATGGGTCCGGCGTGTCTTCCTGGTAGCCCAGGGCCACCTCGTGGGAGGAGAGGCTGGTCACGCAGCGAGGGCAGTGCGGCGTCCCCTTCATCCCCTCGTAGACCAGGCCCTTGTCCCAGAGCTGCTTCAGGATCCACCACCCCGTCTCGATGTAGCTGTTGGCGAAGGTGGCGTAGGCGTCCTTCATGTCCACCCAGTAGCCGATGCGGTCCGTCAGGTCTTCCCACGCCTTGACGTGGCGCATCACGCTCTCGCGGCAGCGGGCGTTGAAGCGGTCGATGCCGTACGCCTCGATCTCCTGCTTGCTGGACAGGCCCAGCTCCTTCTCCACCTCCAGTTCCACGGGCAGGCCGTGGGTATCCCACCCGCCCTTGCGGATGATGCGATAGCCGCGCATCGTCTTGTAGCGGGGGATGACGTCCTTGAAGACCCGTGCGAAGACGTGGTGGATGCCCGGCGGGCCGTTCGCCGTGGGCGGGCCTTCGTAGAACATGAACAGGGGCTTCTCCTCGTCCGCCTGCCCGCCCCCTTCGTACTGCGACCGTCGAAAGACGTCGCTCTCCCGCCAGAACGCCAGGACCCGCTCCTCCAGCTCCGGGAAGCTCACCTGGCTGCCGACGGGGCGGAATGCCGGGCTTGCCCCCGTTCCCTCTTTGCTCTGCCGTATGGTCATCTCGTCCCCCGTAGATTCGCGCCGGTTTCCAAATAAAAAAGCCCGTCCCCCAAAGGGACGGGCCCTGTCTGCCCGCGGTACCACCCTTCTTGCCTCGGACTCTCGAGGCCTCTCAGCGGGGCGCCATCACGCCCCAGCCCTCGTAACGGTGGGCCTCCGGCCAGGTCTACAACGGGGCGGATGCCCTGCTTCGGCTGGCGGCTCGGGAGGGATATTGGGGCGCCGGCTTCCTGTCCGCTTCCACCGTACCGGACTCGCTGGCGGCGCTTTGACGCCCTACTCGTCTCCGTCGTAGCCGTTGTGACTGCACTATCCTAGGCAGGCGAGCGTGGGGGTGTCAAGCGAAGGGGGGAGGACCGAGAAGTGCAATAGCCCCCCTGGGGGGTGTAGACTACCCCGAAAACGCAGCGGACGTAGGCGGATGGATGTCGTGGATCAGCAGGAAGAACGGAAGGTTCCGCTAGCCGAAGCAGCCCAACCAGAGCTTGCTAGCGCGCTGGCATAAGAAGGAGACTGACGTGAGCAGGAAGATTCTGTTGATTGTCTTCACGCTGGCTTTGATGGTGGCGGCGTTCGGGTGTTCCGATGACGCTGCATTGCAAAGCGCTCGCTCCGAGATCGCGGAGGGCGATAGAGCCATAGCGTCTCTCAGCGCAGAGCTAGAGGGCGTTAACGAGACTGTAGCGTCTCTCAGCGCGGGGCTCGAAGGCGCTAACGCGACCATCCGAAAACAGCAAGATAACATCATGGAGTGGGAAGCAGCCAATGCAACGCTGGTGGTGAACCTTGACGACGCCCTGGGTGCTATCGATGAGTGGCAGGTGTCCTACGCCGACAAGGAGCGGGAGCTGGCGGAAGCAAGGGAGGAGCTTGAAGCTGCCATTGCTAACGCAGTAAGCGAGCGTGCTGTTATCCAGGGTTTGCTTGATAAAGCCAGGGCCGACCTTGACGCAACGCGAGCGGTGCTTGCGGAGGTGCAATCTGGCTCTGCCGCGGTAAAGGCGGCTGAGAGAAGGGTGCAATCGCTTACGGAACGTGCCGACGAGCTTGAGGCACAGATAGTGGGGTTCCGGAGCGAAATCACGAGGATTGCCGACGAACACACCAGGCTGCAGGCTGAGTATTATGCCTTCTTGGAGCAGCGCTGTTCGATCCGGAGTGATGAAACTCCGCACCGAACCACGATACACGACATCAGCTATGACATCCTTACTCCTTCGGACCCTACGTCTCTTCAGAGCGTGACCTATATCGGGAGGGGGGAGCGCAACGTATATGATTCGCGGCTCAGCAGATCTATCTCAATTGACGCTTACTTGTTTAAGGGTCTCTACAGCGAAATGACGGTAGAGTTTCGGGTCAACCCAGAATTCGGGAGCAAAGAGGTAGCGCTGGAGCAAGTTGACAAATTCGCTTCTGCGTTTGGGCGTCTTCCTGCCATCCTGCTATCAAGGCTAGAGAGCGTGGTAATTCACAAGGATGGCGGCACCTGGGCAGCGTCGTGGGGAGGCAAATACATCCACCTTACTGTTGACGGAGATGAGCATATTCGCCGAGGGACTCTGGAGGAGGCCTTAATCCACGAGGCCGCTCACGCCTCTCTTGACGGAGCCCATAGAAACTCCGCAGGGTGGCGTGAAGCACAGATGCAGGATTGCGTTTTCATCTCGGACTACGCTCGGGATAATCCCGATAGGGAAGACGTAGCCGAGAGCTTTACAGCGTACTACGCCTTGCGGCACTCCTCTGAGCGGCTGACAGAATCCGACAAGGCCGCAATCCGCAACGCGATCCCGAACCGCATAGCCTACTTCGACGAGCAAGGGCTTGGGTCTGAGCGATAGGCCGTGGCGGACATCAGAACAGAAGGCGATTGCTTCCTGCACTACGTAGGGAGCGCAAGCGACATTGAGGGGCTTGAATACATCGGGTTTGGCGAGGCGTATGCTTGCCCGCGTTACCCCAAGAAGGTTGTCTACGGGCTCAACGGCGAGGCATGGAAGCGACTGAAGGCAGTGACATCGAACCATTCTTTACACCTACAGCCTTGCTCCAAGACCGAGCTGACAGCGTAAAGCACCTGAATTTAGGTAAGGCTACTGAGAGGCAACGCCAATCCATCGCAGCCAGTAGAGCGCAAGCTGGCGAGCTCCTTGTCACACGAAGCGGAGCTATTGGGAGAGTGATTTACGTGACTCAGCAGCTTGCTGGGCGTGTGATTAGCGATGACTTGATACACATTCGGATTAGGGGCGAGGCACTACGATGCTATATCTACTTGATGCTCAAGCATACCTTGGGTCAGCACCAACTACTCCGAAACGAGTATGGCTCGGTTCAAACCCATTTGGAACCCCGCATGTGCGTGATGTAATTATCCCAATGCCAGAGAGTCCAGCAAAGCTCAGGAAACTTGCGTCTGCTCTCCGTAAGGGCATTAGAGCCAAAGAGGCTAGTTGGGCTATGGAGGAGCAAGCAAAATCTTTACTAGATCAACTAGTGGCTATGCCCGACGACACTAATTCGCTCAACTAGGCGCGCGGCCGCGCCCCTCACCCCCGATCGTGGGGTGGGAGCTCGACGGGCTTGCCGTGCGGCGTGTCGAGGTAGGCGCGCCGCCACTCCTCCTTGCGCTGGAGCACGGCGTCCTGGGGCGCCAGCCCCTTGGCGGCGCAGAGGCGCTCCAGGGCGTTCAGCCAGTGATGGTAATACGTCCCGCCCAGGTCGGGGTCCCCCCGCTCCTGCGCGGCCTTGATCTCCTCGCCCAGCGCCTCCGCCCACTCGGACCGGTCGAAGTAGCCCGACTCGACCAGGTGCACGGCCAGCGCGAAGGCCTGCGCCTGCCACGGCTCGTTGAAGACCTGCCCGGCTGCGTTGATCGGCGGTCCGTCGTCGCCGAGGGGGATGCTGGGACGCTCCGTCACGCCGGCTCCAGGTAGTCTTCCCACAGGTCCAGGTACACGGCGGCATTCGCGGCCGCGTCCTCGCCCCACAGCTCCGACGCCTCGAAGCGCACGCTGTACAGGTGGCGGCCCACCCTCGTGCCCGCGGCGTTCCGGTCCGGGAAGACGTGGCACCCCTGGTGCTCGTGGACGACCCCGGTCCTGCCGCGGATGTAGCGTGGCTCCCGCGTGTGCCCCGAAGGGTGTTTGTTTCGAGCGTGGACCCTGTCCCCGGCCTTGAAGCGAGGCGGCCCGTCGGCCTCCACCTCGTACGACGTCCCCGCCGAGACGCGGCGGATCTCCTGCGCGTGCAGCACCCGGCCCCGAGCCTCCGGGTCGCCCCCGTCCTCCGCCTCTCCCGCAGCCAGCTCCCGGTCCGACACCAGCCCCGTTTCGACCAGGAGGCGCTCCAGCCCGGTCAGCCAGTTCTCGTAGTAGGTGTTGTGCAGGTAGTCGGCGGGGTGCTGGCGCTCGCGGGAGTGCCGCGCCATGTCGATGTTCCACCGCCCGAGCGCGCTCGTGGCCAGCACAAGGCCGAACACGCGCCGCTCCCAGTCGGCGTGGAAGACCGGCTCCTCCGCTTGCGGCTCGGGGTCTATCGGCCCCAGGCCGTGTATACCCCCGAGGTCGTGCCCCCCGTTCACCCGGCCACTCCCGCAGCCTTGGGCGCCCCGACCGTCTCAACGCCGATCATGGAGTTCCGGGTGACCAGCGCGGCCAGATCAGCCTCGCTCATGTCGTCGGCCCCCTCGGGACGCTGGGGGAGTACCAGGTAGCGCACCTCCGCGGTGGAGTCCCAGACGCGGACCTCCACGTCGTCGGCCAGCTCCGTCCCGAACTCCATCAGCACGCCGCGCGGGTCCGCAACGGCGCGCGACCGGTAGGGCGCCGACTTGTACCAGACCGGCGGCAGGCCCAGCAGGCCCCACGGGTAGCACGAGCACAGGGTGCACACGACCAGGTTGTGGACCTCCGCAGAGTTCTCCGCCACCCGGAGGTGCTCGCTCTGTCTTCCCCCGAAGCCCATCGACGCGATGGCCGCCGTCGCGTCCTCTAGCAGCCACGCCTTGAAGGCGGGGTCGCTCCACGCGCGGGCGACGACCTGGGCGCCGTTGTGCGGCCCCACCTGCGTCTCGTACACGTCGACGAGCGCGTCCACCGCTGCGGCGTCCACCAAGCCCTTGTCGACCAGCAGCGACTCCAGTGCCTTGACCCGCAGCTCAAGCTCCGATGGCGGCTCGGTATGGTCGTGGTCGTGATGTTCGTGGTGGCTCATTGGCACATCCTTTGCAAAACGTCGAAGGCTTCGATCTGGAGCGGGCGATGGGACTCGAATAGCCGACGCTTTCATAGCTATTCTGGGCCGGAACGCGGTCAAACGTACCACATTCCCTACCACATTAGAAAGGGCTAGGCGAATCATCCTATCATATGGCTAGAGCTCCGAAACGTCCGTGCCGCCCACAGGACCTCGCCGATGATCTCTGTATCGTTCACCCAAGCCGCAACCTCCCACCCAGGATGGTCACTCACGATCTGCCAGCGCCCATCCTCTCCCCGCCCCGCTCGTTTCACCACCAGACCATCGTCAGTGCGTATGACGTAGATGCGGCCTTCGCGGCGTCCTCGCTGGCTGAGGTCCACCAGGATAGAGCACCCGTCAGGCAATGTAGGCTCCATCGACTCGCCGCGCACTGTGATGACCGTGCACTGCGTGGGGTCAATGGCGTTTCGGTCGAGCCAAGCCCGTTGAAACGCCAAGTATCCCGTTACCGTTTCATCCCAGACGGTGGCGCCTCCGCCCGCGGACGCTGCGATCTGCCTCACTTCAACATGACGTACTTCAACGTGGCGGTTGTCGGCGGCGTATTCCGCCCGAGGCTCGGCGGTGCTCATCGCTCGGATGGAAGAATCGAGCCTATCGAAGCGGGCATTGAAGCCCCGGAGACTCTCTTCTAGAGAGACGATAATCCCTACCGGCTGCTGTAAGGGCTGCGTTGCACAATATGGAGTTTTGACGGCCGGGCGCGCCTGTTGGAGTTCCTCCTCCCCACCGACAAACCATTCGACCGGCTTGTCGTAAAGCTTGGCTAGTCTTTCTTTGTCGAGGCGACGAGGCTCCGTCCGACCAGCTTCCCAGTTTCTTATAGTCTGTGTCGAAACCTCCAGCTTACTGGCCACCTCCTCCTGAGTCACGGAAGCGCTTCCTCGCGCTTCTTGGAGCCGCGCTCCGAATGCTTTCAGGGCAGCTCGCTTGGCCGCTATTGCAACTTCTCGATCGCCCCGAAGCATAACCGTGCTCCTTATGTCTTCCTTTAGCTTGTCAGAGAGGATTCCTTGACAGCCAGCAAACGAAACCGTTATTATTGTGCAAAACCATAATGAAAACCTCATATGAGGAGTCGGCACAGTGTGGCAGCAAGCTGTGAAGGATTGGTTGAAGAGCGACAAGGTTGAGCGGTCTCAGGCTTGGCTGGCTAGAAGGGCCAAGTGCTCCGAGTCTTATCTGAGCCTTTGTCTCGGAGGCCGTGCCGAGCCTACGGATGGCTTCCTGTATGCACTTGAGGCCGCGATGGAGATTCCTCGCGGGACGTTGGTCAATCTCCGCAGATCTGCCGAGAGGGAGGCAGAGGCCGAATGAGCGTGGCGGGAGATCGTGTCCTCCGGCGGGATGAGGTGGTGGGTCGGCTCCGTGTATCGGCTGCGACAGTGTACCGCATGATCGCTCGCGGTGAGTTCCCAAGACCCGTGCAGATTGGCCCCCGCGCAGTGGGTTGGCTGGAGTCTGAGATAGACGCCTGGATGGACAGCCGTGAGCGAAGAGGCAGTTGGCGATGAGCAGATATGCGCCCAAGACCCTTCGGAAGATGCCGCCTGCGACCCGCGAGGTCGCCAGGCTGGCCAACGAGCTGGCCTCGGTCCAGACCCGGCTTTCCAACCGCATCTCCCGGCTGGCGAGCATGGAGATGATGGCCGGGGCGTCGGAGAAACGGGTGTTCTGTAGCAACGGCGCCCACGCTGAGATGGTGCATGACTACCTGCGAGCCATATCGATCGGGACGTTCTTCTCAGACGAGGCTCGGGAGACCCTGGCACGGCTCAGGCGCTCCGTGGAGCTGGACCTCGACGAGATTGTGTCGTCGCAGCCCGTAGCCACAGAAGGAAACGCGTCAATCGCAGACACCGGCGGTTCCTTCTGTAAAACGCAGCAGGGACGGGAGCGGCTGGCGGGGTCTACGTGATGGGGAACGGAGCGGAAGTTGGGCTGTGGTCGTTCTTGGCCTTGTCGCTAGTCATAGCGCTTTCCCTCCGTGCCGTCGACGAGGCGGAGGAGAAAGAGGAGCAATAAACAGGGTTTCTCGGGTCCACATAGTCCCGGTGGCAAAGGATACCAAGAGGCGAAAACCACCGGTAGGAGGAAGGTCGTGAGCAGATACGCGCCCAGGACGCTTCGGAGGATGCCACCCACGACCCGCGAGGTCGCCAGGCTGGCCAACGAGCTGGCCTCGGTCCAGACCCGGCTTTCCAACCGCATCTCCCGGCTGGCGAGCATGGAGATGATGGCCGGGGCGTCGGAGCGGGTGTTCTGTAGCAACGGCGCCCACGCCGAGGTGGTTGCTGCCGTGCATGACTACCTGCGAGCCATATCGATCGGGACGTTCTTCTCAGACGAGGCTCGGGAGACCCTGGCACGGCTCAGGCGCTCCGTGGAGCTCGACCTCGACGAGATCGTGTCGTCGCAGCCCGTAGCCACAGAAGGAAACGCGTCAATCGCAGACACCGGCGGTTCCTTCTGTAAAACGCAGCAGGGACGGGAGCGGCTGGCGGGGTCTACGTGATGGGGAACGGAGCGGAAGTTGGGCTGTGGTCGTTCTTGGCCTTGTCGCTAGTCATAGCGCTTTCCCTCCGTGCCGTCGACGAGGCGGAGGAGAAAGAGGAGCAATAAACAGGGTTTCTCGGGTCCACATAGTCCCGGTTGGCGGGACGTCGACCTACTGCGGAGCGCCGTTGTGGACTGTCAACTTCTGGTACGAGCAGGGCGAGCCCAACAGCTGGCTGGAGCCGCCATGCAACCAGTGCGTGGGGGCGGCGACAGCCGAAGCCACCAGCACACGGAGGATCACATGAGGAGGACGAAGCGGATCGCCAAGACGGCCAGGGCTGCCCTAGAGCTCAGCAATGCCTCGTGAGATGCCATCCCCGGCGCCCCTGACCCTGGACCTGGAGGAGCTCCTCGAGGCCACGTCCGACGTCGTGGCCCGATTCCGCCGCGGTCAGCTCGAGGCCGTTAGTGCGGCTCTGGACGGAGGTCTCCTACTGGCTGAGGCCAAGTCCCGGCTGCAGCACGGCGACTGGCTGCCTTGGCTCGAGCGTGTGGGCCTCAACGGCCGCACCGCCCAGCGTTGGATGCAGCTCGCCAGCCTGGACCTGACGGCTGAAGAGATCGTAGAGCGTGGGGGCATACGTGCGGTCTTGGCCCAACCCAGGGCCGGTGGTGCTCTCCCTGCGGACCCGCGGCAGCTACAGGTGGCCCTGGAGGCGGTGGAGCGCGAGATTGCACGGGCCAAGGCAGCCTACTACAGCGCCCTCACCCGGAGGCAGGGGGCGCTCCGTGCGCTGACCAAATCCGTCACCGTGACGCATGTTGATGAAGGCGAAGACGCCGCAGGCAAGTGAGACTCATCCGGCCCATCTACTGCGAGAGGGGGGAATGATGCACTGGGTAGTGAAGAAGCGGAGTTGGAAGTGGTGGGCCAAGAAGGTCCTGGGGGGCACCTGCGTAGCGGCCACCGGAATGCTGCTCGTGTTCTCTTTGCTGTTGGCTCACGTCATCCTCATTGATGCAGGGCCCCATGTTGTGGACTACCTGCGGGAGGTGCGGGACCGCCAGGAGGGGGGCGTCGCCCGCTTCGTCACCGGGCAGTTCTGGCTGGTCGTTCTGCTATGGGTGGGAATCTTTGCCATCGGCGCCGTCAGAGCCTTTATGGCGCTCTCCAACTTCTTCGAGGACACCTTGGAGCGCGCCTTTCGCGCCGCGCCCCAAGACCCTAGCAGCCGGGACGCCGTCAAGAGCGGCCTTAGCGCCGTCGACGGCACGGAGGGCAAGCGCTGTGACTAGCGCCATAAGGCTGCTCGACCTCTACTGCGGAGCTGGCGGTGCGGCGATGGGCTACCACCGCGCCGGGTTCGACGAGATAGTCGGCGTGGACATAGCGCCGCAGCCGGGGTACCCGTTCCGGTTCATCCAGGCCGACGCGCTGGAGTACGTGGCGGAGCACGGGCATGAGTTCGACGCAATCCACGCCTCGCCGCCGTGTCAGGCCTACAGCATCATGCGCAACCTGCCGTGGCTGCGCGGGCGAGAGTATCCGCTGTTGCTCCTGCCGACCATCGAGATGCTGGAGGCCCTCGGCAAGCCCTACATCGTCGAGAACGTCATGGGGGCACAGCACGGCTCCAAGACGCTGAGGAAGCGGGGACTCGAAGCACACGGGCTCAAGGCCGGGTGGCTATGCGGGACGATGTTTGGGCTGCCGTTCTACCGGCACCGGCTGTTTGCCACGAATTGGCTCTGGCTCGCGCCAGGGCATCCGAAGCATGAGTCCCGGCGTCCTGCCGGAGTGGAAGATGATGCGCGGGGGCGCGGAGTCAGTGAACAGATCGTAGTCATTCCCACGAAGTCGGGCAACTTTGACCCGTACTGGCGGGAGGGCCATGCGCAAGGGGCCCGCCACCCTAATCCAGTTAACAGCGAATGGCGAAGGTATCACGACGGAGCACTGAATATCCGGCCCGGATACGAAAAGCTGCCACGTGTGACTGCGATGCTGGCGTGGCGAAGGCCGTTGTGCTAGACCCCTTCGTGGGGTCCGGCACGACCTGCTACGTTGCGCAGTCCCTGGGGCGGCAGTCCGTGGGCCTGGACCTGAGCGCCGACTACCTCGACCTGGCGGCGCGGCGGATCGGGGAGGCGGGCGTGGCCGCATGATGAAGGCGGCGGCGCTCGTGGCGATGGTCTTCTCGAGGCGCGAGCTTCGACAACTGCGCCAGGACTCCGAGGATACCGACCGGAGGCTTGAGGCGAACGGCATGAAGGCAGCGGCGCTGGACGAGCTTGTTGCTGCAGGCTTCTGAGGAATGAAACCGGAGCATCAGCAGCTCCATGTGCTGGAACGCTCCACGAAGGAGGCTCTGTCATGACCGTCACGAGAGAGCAGCGGCACACGAAGGACCATCCCTGCCCCATCTGCGGCGGCTTCGACCGGGCGCCAAGGGGGCAGGGGGTGCGCTGTGGCGGCTTCAACGATGGGGAGTGGGCCCACTGCACCCGAGAGGAGCACGCGGGCGACATCCCCTTGAACGCCAAGTCCTCGTCGTATCCCCACCGCCTGGCGGGGCCCTGCCGGTGCGGCACGCAGCACGGACGCAGCACCGTCATGGGGGAGGCCGCCTACGAGACCGTCGCGGCCTACGACTACCGGGGTCACGACGGCGCCCTGCTGTTCCAGGTTGTCCGGAAGCGCAACCCCCGCA
The DNA here is from genome assembly GCA_965249315.1 of Dehalococcoidia bacterium. Taxonomy (GTDB): domain Bacteria; phylum Chloroflexota; class Dehalococcoidia; order Lucifugimonadales; family UBA1127; genus CBDBGD01. Next base: position 1,415,719 of record OZ252225.1, read on the forward strand.
CGGGGGCCAAGACCTTCCTTCAGCGCCGGCCCGACACGGCGGCCGAGCATGGCTGGACGTGGAACCTTCACGGCGTCCTCCGGGTGCTGTACCGCCTGCCCGAGCTCTTGGCCGCCGACAAGGAGCGGCCGGTGTACGTCGTGGAGGGGGAGAAGGACGTGGACCGGCTCCTGGGCCTGGGTCTGGCGGCCACCACCAACCCCGGCGGCGCCGGCAAGTGGGCCAAGAGGTACGCCCCGTGGTTCAAGGGGCGCACCGTAGTGGTCATCCCCGACAACGACGACGAGACGACGACGCCCCCCTTTGCGGGGCAGCGCCACGCCCACGAGGTGGCCCGGTCACTCCTGGGCGTGGCGGCCTCGGTCCGGCTGCTGCAGCTTCCCGGCGTACTGCCCGGGGGGGGCGACGTCAGCGACTGGCTGGACCAGGGCGGCGCCTCAGACGAGCTGGAGGAGCTGGCGATGGCTGCGCCGGAGTACGGCTTTGGAGAGCAGGACCCGGGTGACGACGGAGGCCGCCGCAACGGCCACGAGGACGAGGCAACCCTGGAGCACACCCAGGTGCTCTGGGAGGGGAGCCGGTGGCGGCCCGTCTCCCGGAGGCTCATCCATGACGGCCTGCTCCCCCACGGTTCCTTCATCGCCGCAGAGGGGCGGGCCTACTACTTCGACCAGGAGACCAAGCTCCTCTGCGACATCGAGGCCTTCCCCATGCGAGCCCTCCTGAACACCCGCTACGGCGTCAACGGCACTGAGACCCTCTACAGCTATATGCGCGAGGAGATGCTGGTCGAGGCCATGGAGCGGGGGACGCGGGCCACGGTCCATCAGTTCGCCCACTACGACCCCCAGGCCAACGTCCTCTACCTGGACACGGGCCAGGGCCGGGTGCTGCGGCTGGACGGCGGCGAGATCAGGGAGCAGGACAACGGGACCGACGGCGTGCTCTTCACCCTCCCCCCCAACAGTGAGCCCTGGGAGTACCAACCCGACGCTCCTGCGGACCTGGTGCGCAGCCTCCTCATTGACCCTCTGAACTTCACCGATGGCGAAGGGACGCCCCACACCGCAGCCGAGCAGCGGGTGCTCATGCTGCTCTGGCTCCTGGCCCTGGCCTTCGAGGCGGTCCAGCCCACCAAACCCCTGGCCCTGGCTCTCGGGCCCGCGGGAGCGGGCAAGAGCTCCATCTTCCGCCGTATCGGCAAGATGCTCTTCGGCCCGGGCTTCGACGTGGACGGCCTCCGCAAGGACGCGGAGGAGGACTTCTACGTGGCCACGACCAACCGGCCCCTGGTGGTCTTCGACAACGTAGACCGAGCCATCCCCTGGCTGGACGACGCCCTGGCCCAGAGCGCCACGGGGATGCGCATCACCAAGCGCAAGCTCTACGAGAACAACACCGCACTGAGCTACGTGCCGAAAGCCTTCATCGCCCTGACGGCCCGGACTCCTCGGTTTCGGAGAGAGGACGTGGCGGACCGGATGGTGATCTTTCAGTTGGGCCGCTTGAAAGAGAAGACGCCCGAGTATGCCCTCCTTCGTCAGGTCCTGGAGCGGCGGGACCTGCTCCTGTCGGACTACGCCCGGATGCTGAACCGGGTCGTGGCGGCACCGGGCGCGATGCGGGGCGACCTCTCCATCCGGCTGGCGGACTTCGCCCAGGTGGCGCTCCGGGCTGGGGAAGGGCTGGGCCTCGGCCACGTGGCGGAAGCCGCCGTGGGGAAGCTCAAGCAGTCCCAGGCCATCTACGCCACCGAGGAGAACGACCTCTTCATCCTCCTGGACGCGTGGCTCTCGAAGCGGCCCGAGGGGCATATGGACTGGGGCCAGGGGAACGAAGGGAGGCGAGTCGCCACGGCGCAGCTCTACGACGAGCTGCGGACGCTGGCCGAGGCCTCGGGGGTCAGGTGGCGCTTCAACAACGCCGTCTCCCTGGGCAAGCAGCTCCAGGCCCTGGAGGAGGCCCTCGGGATCCATTTCAGAATCGAGCGGCAGCACAAGGAGCGGGCCCGCACCTGGAGCTTCGCGCGAATAGCGGAGCAGGAAGTAGAACACAAGTAAGTGGGTACTCACCACAAGAAATGATCACTCCAGAGCGCTGTAGAGAACTCTTCCCGTATAACCCGTCAGACCCGTCAGCCAAAGCTAGGCTAGGCATGACGGGTGGGGGGCAACCCGTCAGCCTCAAAGCTAACGACCTGTCAGCCACCCGTCAGGGTGGGCTGACAGGTGCTGACAGGTGCTGACGGGTGGCTGACGGGTTGGCTCCTATCTGGACAACGTCTTCTCAGCTAAGGGGGCTGACGGGTGACAGGTGTTTTCGGCAAAAAGTTTTCCTGGAGCAGCTTCGATGATTCCGGTTGGTGAGTGAACACTCACATAACTGTTGGATGTTCTAGACAAGTCCAAAGAAAAGGAGGAGGAAACAGTGAGTGCACGCACCGGGGCCTCGCAGTTCATTCTTCAATGCCGATGGTGCAGGGTCCGGGCCCTCACCAACGCCCACCTGCAGGTGCATGTCCATCTTTTCCACACGGCGCCGCCCAAGGCCCATGGCGGGGACGAACCTAGGGGCCCGGAACGGCTGGCGACGCTCGCCACCAACGACGGGCTCAACGAGCGGCTTCGTCGGCACTTGGAGCGGGAGGGGTAAGGGATGTCGATGCTAAAGGTTTCTCGGGTCCACATCGTCCCGGTCGGTGGGAAGATGAGCTACTGCGGAGCGCCTCTGTGGTCCATCAACTTCTGGTATGAAGTGGGAGAGCCGAACCGCTGGCCAGAGCCACCGTGTTACCAATGCGTAGCGGCGGCGACCAGCACCAGGGCGGAGGGCACGAATGACTAGCAAGAGACCACAGCCCGAGGTCTTCGGCGTTGTGCATGAGATCCTGGGGAAGTGGACGACGTGTGCGATGTGCGGACGCCTGCTTCGCATGCGCGACGCCCACGTAGAGGAGGAGGACTCATGGTGTCGCCGATGCTGGCGACTCAAAGAGCGGGAGGAACGCGACAGGCTCATACAGCGGGGGGTCGCGCCGTGTCCCACGTGTGGGCAGGCCTTCAACAGCAAGCGCGGCCTCAACGCCCACATGGTCGGGGCCGGGCATCTGCCAAGCAGAAGGAGGGATACCGAATGACTCGAGACGAAGAGACGTTGCTGCGCTGGTACCTCAGCCGGCTGCACCCTGACTCTGGCTTCCAAGACCGCACCAACACGGTCTTTGATGAGTGGTACCAGTTCCGCTTCGAGTGTCGCGCCGCCGACGTGCTCTTCAAGGACCTGCTCGCCAGCGCCAGGAATACTCATGCTCTGGTGCGGGTCCTCGCAAAGGAGATAGGAGGGGAGCAGCGATGAACGACCTGGAGGGGAAGCTGCGGAGGATCCTGGACGACCTGGAGAGCAAGGCAGAGGCGATAAGGACCGTGCTCCGCCTGGTCGAGGGGACCAACGGCCGGCAGCCGGAGGCGGCGCCCCCCGCCCCCGGTGTCGGCGCCAGGCCCGTACATGAACGGCAGCGTAGCGTGACGTCGTGACCGGGGCAGGCGACGAGAACCATGGCGCATAGGGCAGCGATCTACGTGCGGGTCTCCACGGCCGACAAGGGCCAGGACGTGGCCGTCCAGGAGGCGCCGTTGCGGGAGTGGGTGGGGCGCCTGGGACTGGAGCCCGTCGTGTTTCGAGAGGCGGGGGTGTCGGGGGCGAGGACCACCCGGCCGGTGCTGGACGCCCTGGTCCGGGAGGTCCGGCGACGGCGGTTCCAGGCCGTCGCGGTGTGGCGGCTGGACCGCCTGGGCCGCTCCCTGGCCCACCTGTTGCAGCTGCTCCAGGAGATCGAGGCCGTGGGGGCCCGGCTCCTGATCCACGACCTGGCCATCGACACGGGGACGCCCCAGGGGCGGCTCTTCTTCCAGATGGCCGGAGCCTTCGCAGAGTTCGAGCGAGGGCTGCTGGCGGAGCGGACGAAGGATGGGATGGCCCACGCAAAGGGCCAGGGAACGCGGTCGGGACATCCCATAGGTCGCCCTCGTCTTTCGGTGGACTTTCTGGCGCTTGCTGGCGCGTACCAGGCACGGCGAGGGGAGGCGGGGCTCATCACCCATCTTGCGGAGGAGTTCAGGGTGAGCCGGGGGTGGCTCCAGGCGCGTCGGGGGGAGTTGGAGGCGGCGAGCGGAGCCAAGGCATGATCTGCTGCCAGAAAGGGTTCCCTTTCTGGCAGTTCTTCATGCAGGCCGTTCCAGATTCAATAATCGGGCAGGTTTTGGGGGGAGGGTTTATGGCGCCCCGTTTCAGCAGGGAATGGTGAAGCAGGATGTGAGGGCTATGCCGCATATCCGGCGCTGCCGGCGTTGCGCCGGCTTTCTGCGTTGGGACATGGAGTTGGAGGAACGCCGGTGCGTGAATTGCGGCCGAGGGGTGGTGCTGGTCCGCCTGGGGGCGCCGGCGCCTGAGCCCCCGGCGCCCGAGGTCTCGCCCCGGCGCTGGGGCGGGACGTCCCGGCCTTGTGCGGGGTGCGGCCGGGACCTCGAGGGCTATCACCGCCACCGCAAGTTTTGCATGGACTGCCAGGTGTACAGAACGAAGCTGCACAAGAGGAGGGCTACCCCTGCAGAGCTGCCCCACGTACAAGAATATCCCCGAGGGTAGGATGGTGGCAGGCGCCTGTTCCTTCATGGGGCTCTACCTGGACATGGAGCTGGGCACGGTCACCCCGACCTATGTCACCCCCGAGGCGGTGAAACGGGTGATGAGGTCGAGCCGCCGCCGACGGCGGAGGATAGTTTGACGCCCTGGACGGCAGGATGGCGCCCTAATGATTGGCGCTCACGACTTACCCAGAGAACAAACAAGGAGAGAAACAATGCTTGACGAAAAAGGAAAGGCCATGACCACCTCAATTTGGCAGGACAACCACAGCAGGTACCGCGGACACAAGCTCATGACCAAAGAGCTTGGAGTCAAAATCCCCGCCATCGGAGCCAACGAGGATGTCGACGACTACGACGACGTCCTCGCCCAAGCCAAGCTCTTCAGCCCCTACACCGGCTGGCGCTGGTACATCACCGAGTGGGACCCAGAGACCGGAACATGCTTCGGCCTCGTCGAAGGGTTCAAGAGAGAACTCGGCTACTTCGACCTCACCGAGCTGGCGGAATCAACCGTGCTCGGCAACGTTCCCGCCGTGGAGCGCGACCTGTACTGGGAGCCGAAGACCATCGGCGAGATCAGGAGACGGTCGCGATGAGACGCGAGCGACCAGACTCCAGTGGGTTCTCGTCCACGGCGTACAACCGATGGTTTGACCACAAATGGGGGTCGGCGCATAAGGCGGTCAAGTGGGTGAAACTGCACATCATGTGCGGAGTCCAAAGCAACATCATCACGGTTGCCGATGCCACGGCCTCAATGTCGGCGGACTCGCCTTACCTGCCCGCATCTCCCGGCTGGCGACCATGGAGATGATGGCCGGGATCGGAGAGGCGCCCACGCTGGCGACCATGGAGATGATGGCCGGGATCGGAGAAACGGGTGTTCTGTAGTAGCGGCGCCCACGCTGGCGACCATGGAGATGATGGCCGGGATCGGAGACGACCATGGAGATGATGGCCGGGATCGGAGAGGCGCCCACGCTGGCGACCATGGAGATGATGGCCGGGATCGGAGAAACGGGTGTTCTGTAGTAGCGGCGCCCACGCTGGCGACCATGGAGATGATGGCCGGGATCGGAGACGACCATGGAGATGATGGCCGGGATCGGAGAGGCGCCCACGCTGGCGACCATGGAGATGATGGCCGGGATCGGAGAAACGGGTGTTCTGTAGTAGCGGCGCCCACGCTGAGATGGTGAACGCCGCCCTGGACTATCTGCGAGCCGTTGACACCTGGACGGTCTACTCAGACAAAGCGGCGGCGGCCCTGGCAAAGCTCCGATGCTCCGTCGAACTCGACCTCGACGAGATCGTGTCGTCGCAGCCCGTAGCCACAGAAGGAAACGCGTCAATCGCAGACACCGGCGGCGATGGGCATTGACTGGATGAAGCGTGAGGAGCTGACCCAGGCCATCCCGCCGGCGTACACCGAGCACATCGGGCGGCAGCTGCTCCATGTGCTGGAACGCTCCACGAGGGAGGCTCTGTCATGACCGTCACGAGAGAGCAGCGGCACACGAAGGACCATCCCTCGGTTTGCCCACGTCGTACACGCGAAGCGGAAGCGGAGGGGCTATGAGCAAGAGAGACATAAGGTTCGGCACATGGATGGAGCAAGCCTGGGTTGTGTCAAGGACTGACAAGCCAATGACCACTCTCGAAATGTCGCGACGGGAGTTAGACCGCGAGTGGCCTGAGATCGTGGAATATGCGAAGGAGTACAACATTAGCGTGACCGACTATGACGTGCTGCACGAGGGCCACCCTTCGGCGGTGCTTCTGTTCTATCGTGACGACTGTATCCGAGAGGTCTACGAGTGGATGGACGACGAGGGCCGCGAGTTGCCGCCGATCGTGCGCGATACACTGCTCGGCCTACTCTTCGGGTACCGCTCGGATGCGATTCAGGCGCATTTAGATAGGAGGGCCGCATGAAGGAACAGTTTACCGAGTGGAGGCCCACAACCCCAGCAACGACGTAGTCCGCTGCGCCCTCGATGTCGAACTGGTTCCTCAGCAGATACAGAAAGCGGTGTATCAGAACCGGCCGGACCGCCGAATTCGTCCGGTTCCTGCACGTCGTCGACGGGCCCTCGGATGGCATCGAGGGCATCATTGTGTGGGTGAAGGGCCAGGGGTGGGCAGGCTGGAAGACGGCGGCGGCGGTCCTGGGCGACCCTGGCCGCTATCGGCCCTTGTCACCCCTGCAGGAGGAAGGCTGATGATGAGTATGATGCTGCTCGACGAGGACCTGGACCCGGCGATGGACTTCCAATGCCAGGTCTACGGCTGCACCACGGACGACTGCACCTGCTGCGTGCTCTACACCGGCGAGGCTTGCGGGTGGGTTGAGATCGACCTGTGCTCGGTCTGCGCTGTGGCTCCCCACCGCGGCGCGAGGGCACCATGACGGACCAGCAAATGGGGCCCGTGGTCCTGCGGGGCTGCAACTGCCCGGGCCACCTGCAGCTGCGCGACTGGTACACCGCCGCCGTCCTGGACCGCCTGGGGATCCGCGGAGGCATCGGCCGCCGTCTTCTCGAGGAAGTGCGCCGGCGCTATCGATGGCAGAGGTCCCGGCGCTTCCGGTGGTTCGCATGACACCATATCGATGGGGAGGGAGGGCGTACTAATGAAGAGGAAGACGCTTCGGGAGATGGAGGCTGACCGCCTGCGGGCGGAGGCCGGCACGGGGTGATTGAGTTGCTGTACGGGCCGGACGCGCCGCCCATGATAGAGCAGCTGGGGCTAGACGCGGCGGAGATGGGCCGTGAAGACCTGAACGCCATCGTGCTAGCGCAGATCGCCCTCAACGCAATCTCTGAGGTCGTGGCCGACGGCGGGGACATGGAGGAGGCCCGCCGCCGCCGCCAGGCGATCACCGAGCGCCTGGCGGCTCGCTTCTTGCCCGGCGACGTGGTGCATGGCCAGGCCCACTACGACGCAGCGGGGACGTTCCTGGAAGGTGATGGGGATGGGCCGGGCAAAGCATCGTAATCACTACCACGTCGAGCGCGACGGCCGAGTACTGCAGGGGATCCACCAGCGTTGGCGGCAGGCCTGGGAGTTGGTGAGCACCCTGGCGAGGACTGCGCCGGCGAGCTCGACGTGGAGGGTGTTCACCTGCAACGCGCCGGTCTGCACAGCGCCAAAGGAGGAATGAAGGGATGGCAACCACCCATCATCTGAGACGGCTTGAGCTGTACGCCAAGCTCGACGGCCTTGTGCGGATACAGGCAGAGCTGCAGGGTCGGCCCGCGGAGCTGGGGCAGGTGCGGCGGAGGATTGACGAGACCCTGGACCAGATCCGTGGGCTTACCAGACCACTGGGCACCGGCCATGATGCTCCCACCGAGGAGGTAGAGAAGTGAGTAAGCCAGCAATCGACCGGATGATTGTCATAGCGGACGCCTTCGACAGAGGAGCGTTCGTCGGTACGGTGGACGTAGACACCGACACCATCGCGTCCACAGTGGGGTTGCCCGTCAAGTCCGTCTCCCGCCTCTTGTCCGCGATGGAGTTCCATCGCACGGCGGAGAGGCGCGTATCGAAGGTCAGGCATGACCGGGTGTACGAGTACCCCCCCAGGGTGAAACTCCCAGACCCCAAGCGGGTTCGCAACCCCGACACCCGCCTCATCCTGGAAGCCATCGCAGACCACCGCCTACCCCGAACGTTCTCAACGGGCCTAGTGTACCCTCGTTTGGGGGATGCCCTAAACAGGGGTACAATAGGCCCACAAGGGCATCTGCCCCGACACCTCCACAAGGCCCTCACGAGGATTGGCTTCACCGCACACCGGCCCCCAGGCTTCAAGTCCAAGCCGGTTGTGCATCCGGCGAAGTGGAGACAGCCCGCAGCGTGGCGGCGGGAGTGGAGACCAGCAGCAGCTGAACCTCGTAGCCTTCAAGGACGCGCTCCGCGAGTTCGAGGACGACCGGCAGCGCAACTTGGAAGGCGAGTTCAAAAGGGAGCTTGAGGAGGCGCGGCGGCAAGCCCGCGATGCCGAGCAGCGTGCATTCGCTGCGGAGCGTGACTACCGCCTCATGGTCAATCGGGCTCTTCCCAATCCCGCGGAAGCGTCCGAGCCCGTCCAGGTAGGGTAGCCCCATGGGGTGTTTGTCGAGCAATCGGGGGAGGGGTGGAAAGCACGCCCCTCCCCCTCCTCATTGAGCGCAGCAACGTCCTGCCAGGACGTGAAGGGTATCACCGTTCCGGTAGCCTCCGCGGGCCGCTTCCCGTTCAGCCCACCATGGGGGCGGAAGTAGTTGTAATGGAGCATCAGCCCGTCGAGACCGTGGCCTCCCTCAACACGGATCTCGAGGGCGCCGGCACGACCATCCAGGAGCAGCAGGACAGCATCGCCGGCCTTGAAGCGGCCAACACCACCCTGCAGACGGGCCTTGACGACGCCCTGGAGGCGGTCGACGAATGGACGGCGGCCCTTGCGGACAAGGAAGAGGAGCTGGCGGCAGCGAGTGCGCAGCTTGCCAGCACAGCGGAGGCCCTGGAACAGAAGCAGGCGGAGCACGCGGCCCTGACCGAGGAGTACTCCGCCGCGACGAGCGCCCTGGCCGCGGCGCGCGAACAGCTCCTGGACCTTCGGATCGTGGCCAACCTGGAGGAACGGGTGGAGGAGTTGCGGGCGGAGATCGACGAGCTGCTCAGGATGCGACAGCCGTTGATCCCAAGCCCAGGGGACGTCAAGCGCGTCACCTTGGCCTGCACGGGCAGCATGGAGCCGGCGCTCACCTGCATCGATGCGGCCACCTGGTTGGAGAACAGCTTTTTCCCGGAGGACATCGTCGTGGGGGCGGTCATTTCCTATTGGTCGGAGGGCTGTGGCTGGGAAGCCGGAGGGATCATCTCCCACAGGGTGATGGCCATCGAGGAGCGGGACGGCGTCCTGCATTTCTGGCCGAAGGGGGACAACAACCCCGAGCCTGACGGCTGCTGGGTTGCCGAGAGCTATGTTGATCGGCTACATGATCGAGATTCACAGGGGGGGCCGTCCCGGAGAACGCGGAGCTGCGGGACGCCTTCAACGGTGCGACGGAGGCCCTGCGAGCCGCGTGGGCAAAAGCACGTTTTCAATCAGGGAGACCTACAACGCTTCGCTTCACGGGGCGAGATTTAGGATCACCTGCCGGATAGTTCCCTTCGTGAAGCGGTGTTGGCGGGAATGTATACTGGGCCGGGAGGGCGCTACAGGCAGTCTAATTCTAAGGGAGCTATCACCTGCCGGATAGTCCCAATTCTAATGGAGGTGTAAGAGGTGACAGAGCAGCACACGTTCACTCAGGGGGAAATGGACGAACTCGCGGAGTCTGTCGCAGCCCAGCTTGAGGGCGGGGAGTCGAAGGCGTCGATTCTGGAGGCGTTGGTAGCCGTGGGCTTCGACCGCGAGACTACCGCCCCGTTCGTCGACGATGTGGGCAAGATGCGCCAGGTGCACTATAGACGAGGGGCCTTCGGGTCCCTACTCCTGGGTGGTGGTTTGATAGCGGCCGGGGTGGGGATCACAGCCTGGGCGTACACATCTGCCGGGCCTGGGGGGTCCTACATCGTAGCGTTCGGATTGCCGATAGTGGGGGTGTGGCGGGTGATCCAGGGGGCCCAACAATGGGCAAAGAGTAGGAGGGACGACTAAAAGCCGTCCCCCCTGCTCGTTTTGTCTACCGCCGTCGGGTGTTCGGCGCTTCGCGGGCTTCCTGGTCCGTACGTAGGCGGTGACATTTCGGTAGCAGCTCTTCATGACCCCGATACCCGCCTCATACTCGAAGCCGTCGCAGACCACCGCCTACCCCGAACGACGTGCTCCCCGATGCTCTCCGCGTGTCGCTAAGGCAGCTTGGCTTCGCCACGTACCGCCCCCCAGGGTTCAAGTCCAAGCCAGTAGTGCATCCGGCGCGATGGAGACAGGCCCTTGTGCTGTCTATCTGCGAGTCCGACTTCTGGTTGGTGGAGCACACCATAGAGCGGTAAGAGAGAACGGGAGGAAGGCCGCCCAGGATCCGCTTACCAGCTCGCTTCCTTCTCGTCCTCGTCCCGCTCCACGTCGCCGGCGTCCCAGAGGTCCGGCTGGTCCAGGAGCTTCACCCGGTCCGGCGTCCTCCACGTCGGCATCCCCGCCTGCTGCCGGCGGATCGCATCGCCGGCGAAGTCGTGCCAGGCGGGGGCGATCAGCTGGTGCGTGTTGTAGTGGCCGAGGACGGACTTGACGTCGGTGATCCCGATCCGCCAGTCGTACTCGTTCTCCGGAGGCGGGGCGTAGCGGTGCCGGGTGCCCGTCCGAATCCCGTGCATGTCGAAGACCAGGAGCTCCGCGGCGCCGGTCCGCTTGTGGGGGATCACCTTTGCCATGAAGTCGATGTTGCGGAGGATGGTCCCCTGGGCGACGGCCCCCGGCATGTTCGTGGCGGCCAGGTACTCCGTCGCGAGGTGCCGCTGCTGGCGCATGAGGGCGCCCCAGTCCCGGTTGATCCGGGACATGGCGTAGGTGGAGTTGAGCAGGTCCGCAATCTCGTCCAGGATGATCGTCGTGTGGTAGCTCCAGCTCGGAAACTGCGGCAGCCAGCGGAAGAGGCCCGGGCTGCACGGGTCCACCGGGACGAGGGCCCGGACCTGCTGCATCGACCCTCCCACCATGTACTTGATCGTCTCCACCTGGTGGCCCAGCGGGCCCCGGGCGTGGACGAAGTCGATGAAGTAGTTGGAGGCGACGCGGCGGAGGCCGCGGCGCTTGCCCAGGTCAGGGTGGAAGTAGGAGCGATCGAGGATCTCCGCTATCTTCGTCGCCACGGCCGTCTTGCCGACGCCCTTCTTCCCGAACAGGAGGACGTTGTAGGGCTCGTACTCGCGGCCCGGGGTGAACGCCCCATCGGGGTTCAGGACCTCAGACCCAGGCTCGTCGGCCTGGTCCTCGCCGTCGGGCGAGTACCACCTAGCCCGGTCCCACAGTCCCGCTGGGGCGAAGGGCATCCGCTCGCCGAAGCTCTTGAAGGCACGTTGCCGCGTCTGGATCAGCATGTGGCCACCTACCGGATTATGAAATCGTCGGGGTTGCGGGGGGGCCGGCGACGTCGCCGATTCGGCTCGGGGCGGAGCTCGTGGAGGATTCTTTGTAGCTCCTCCCGTACATAGGGGACGCCCTTAGCCGCAGACGGGGCCTTGGTCTTCGGCTTGGTGAACACGAAACGAGCCGGATCCCCAGGGAGCCCGTATTCCCGCATGAAGGGGACGCCCTTAGCCGCAGACGGGGCCTTGGTCTTCGGCTTGGTGAACACGAAACGAGCCGGATCCCCAGGGAGCCCGTATTCCCGCATGAATTGAGCAGCCCGTTTCCGGGATCCTGAGCGCCGGACAGCTGCCAACTCGCGTTCAAACTCCTCGTGTGGAACAATCCGGGGCCTATTCCAAAATGCCATTGCTGCCTCCTTTTACCGGATGATGAAGTCGTCGGGGTTGCGGGGGCGACGTCGCCTTTTCCGGCGCGGCTTCGGGGTGAAGTAGACGCCGTGGGGCGCGACGGTGAGCCGCCCCCGCTTCGTCTTGAACTCCGTGACCCGCGGCGATGCCGGCGACTTCGTCAAGATCTCCAGGGCGGTGTTGTAGAAGCGTGACGGCCGGCTCACCCGCTCGCCGCTGACCAGGTTGATGGTGTGCTCCACGCCCTGGACCGTGACGCGCACCAACTCGGGGAAGAGAGGCCCGTCCGGCGGACGACGTGGAGGCCCGTCCGGCGGACGACGTGGAGGCCCGTCCGGTGGACGACGTGGAGGCCCGTCCGGCGGACGACGTGGAGGCCCGTCCGGCGGACGACGTGGAGGCCCGTCCGGCGGACGACGTGGAGGCCCGTCCGGCGGACGACGTGGAGGCCCGTCCGGTGGACGACGTGGAGGCCCGTCCGGCGGACGACGTGGAGGCCCGTCCGGTGGACGACGTGGAGGCCCGTCCGGCGGACGACGTGGAGGCCCGTCCGGCGGACGACGTGGAGGCCCGTCCGGCGGACGACGTGGAGGCCCGTCCGGCGGACGACGTGGAGGCCCGTCCGGCGGACGACGTGGAGGCCCGTCCGGCGGACGACGTGGAGGCCCGTCCGGCGGACGACGTGGAGGCCCGTCCGGCGGACGACGTGGAGGCCCGTCCGGTGGACGACGTGGAGGCCCGTCCGGCGGACGACGTGGAGGCCCGTCCGGTGGACGACGTGGAGGCCCGTCCGGCGGACGACGTGGAGGCCCGTCCGGCGGACGACGTGGAGGCCCGTCCGGCGGACGACGTGGAGGCCCGTCCGGCGGACGCCTTATGCGAGGGCCCGGGGAATCAATCAACACATTGCCTGGGCGGGAGCGCCTAGCACCGCTGGCTGATGTTCGAGCTCGCGGCCGTCCGGTAGGTGACGACGGGGGGAGTAGCTTTTCCATTAGCGCAAAGTCGGCGTCAAGATCAAGAGGCGAGAGATCGTCAAGAGCCCCCGATAGGCGTTGACGCTGTGTTAGCAGTGCGGCTGCATCCGCGTTTCCCAGGTCTGTCAGGCGGACCAGCTGCCTATCGGAAGATCGGGCAAGGTCCACATAGCGGGCCTGGGTAGGCGTCAGGTCCTCCACGCCCGTATCAAAGCGAGCGCGGGCGATCTCCTCCCGTGTAGCTTTCCTAACACCCGCGCCGCCCGTCACCTTTTGCCCCAGCGCCCGCAGGTTAGCGCCGACGCGTTGGCTGTAGCTGGGCTCCACAAGGTCCTCAGCCAAATAGAGACGCGTGCGGCCAGGTCCAATAGCGCCCACGTCGCGCAAGGGCTGTCCGCGCGTCCCGGTTGGCTTTAGGGCTTCCAGCTCCCGCCCGTGATACCAGAGAACGCCTAGCGGGTCCCCAGGGGACCCGGGCACCACAAGGGATTTATACGGATCGGAGTAGACGCCGAGCCCTGGAAGCCCGCCAGGAGGTGGCGTAAAGCCCAAAGCGGAGCGGTCCGCCAAGTGGAGAACGCCGCCGGCGCCAAGCGTCCGGAACTGCCCCTGATGGCTGGGCGGCTTGATTGCCCCCGAAGGATAGCGCAATGTTGGGATGGTCCCGCCTTCCAGGAACGGCCGCACATCGGGGGAAGCCGTCGCCGACAGCGTGGCGCCAGGGTTGGCTTGGCGGATTGCACGGTCCAGCGCCGTTTGCGGGACTACGTAGGTATTCCCTCCGATCACCACCCTGGCGCTCCCCGTTTCAGCGAGTTGGCGGCGGGCCGCTATTGACGCGTCTAGCAGCTCCTTATCGAACATGCCCCCCCGAAGCGTGGGCACGTGCGCCCAGGGGCTCGTTGCCCCCAGGAAGCCGCCGCCAAGGGCCCGCGGGGCGACGGTCCGGACAGCGCCTCGAGCTGCGGTGAACGGCGCCTTCGCCACAGCGCCGACCGGAACGAAGTCCGCAAGGCTGAACCCCACGTCAAGCCACTCCCCGCCCTCGATGCGCCGGTCCTGCGCCGCCCGGGCTATGTCCTGGCCCGGGACGAACGACAGGGGGTTGACGGCCAGAAGGCCTTCCGGCGCCAGCTGGCGGTCGAATCCCAACTGCTGGGCGGCCAAGCCCCCGCCGAAGGGGAGATAGGCGGGGTTGGTGAAGCGGCCCAGGTCGATCTCGGGGAAGAAGTCAAAGCTGCGCTGGATCGCCGGCCGGTCCTGGCTGGCATCGTCAAGGGTCCTGTCGTCAATGCCTCGGTACAGGTCCCCCAGGGGATCGTCCGAGTGACGGATGATGTCGTGGACGTTCCAGGCGACGTTGTGGGGGATGGCGATCTGCTCCCCGGCCCTTACCAGGCCGGCCTCGAGGCCCTCCCGCGCCAGCCCGAACAGCCCGCTCCGGTCCTGGTCCTCCTGGGCCACGGCCTGCCCGAGGGCTGTCGCAGATGCTGCGGCTTCGTGGGTGAGGTCCCGGTCCGGGTGCAGCAGGGATCTCTCGGCCCGCCGGTAGTCCGGGTCCGCCGTGTCGTAGGCGTCGAAGGCGGCGGCCCCCTCCTGGCGCGCCTGACGGGCCCGGTCCTGGGCCCGCTGGTAGTCGACGTTGGCCGTGTCCCATGCGTCGAAGGCGGCGGCCCACTCCTGGCGCGCCTGCAGCGCCCGGTCCTGGGCCTGCTGATAGGCGGGGTTGGCCGTGTCGTAGGCGTCAAAGGCGGCGGCCCACTCCCGGCGCGCCTGCAGCCAGGTCTCGTACCTGCGCTCTGCTCGTCGGAAAGCCTCCATGTTCGTTGCGTAGTCCGAAGCCCGGTCCCACGGCGTGTAATATTGCCCCAGGGCACGCTGGTACCGCTCCTCGATCGGGGTCCCGTAAACGGCACGGGTCCAGGCCTCCTGCTGCTGCACGTGCACGGACTGGGCGGCGTCGGCCGCTGCGATCGCCTGCTTGTAGAGTCGGTCGTACTCGGTCTCCGCCTTGGTGTGGTATGCGGTCCACTCGTTGTAGATCTGCCGCTTCAGCTCATAGTCCTGAGCGGCGTCCATGTCCTCCTGGTACCTCTCCGCCCTGGCGTTCCGCTCCTGGCTCAGGGCATCGAGGATGGTGATCGCCTGGCGCAGGGCGCCGTCGGCCTCCTGGCGCTTGGGCTCGAGTTCCTCGAGGGTCGGAATGGGGGCCGGCTGGCCATGCTCGATGTTGTATCGGATTGCACCTTCGGAGGCCTCCCCAAAGTCCGCCCTGGCGGAGGCCTCCTGCAGCATGAGCTGGCCGGACTTCGGCGGCGCCTCGGGCCGCTCCTCGAAGATCCCGCTCTCTTCGGCCTGGCCGAAGTCCTCGACGTAGTCGGCGCGGCCCTGGCTCTGCCGCCAGAGAGCGGCCCGCCTCGCCGCCTCGAGGCGGCGGTCGATCGCGTCACCAGGAACAATGATCTCCGGAAGGGCGTCGGCATCTGGCCCCAGGACCAGCTCCCCCACCTGCTGAGCCGCGTCCGCGGCCTGCTGTGCCAGGGCAGCGGACTCGGCGCGGCTGGGTGGAGCGGACCCGGCGCGGCTGGGTGGCTTGGGCTTAGACTTGGGCTTGGGCTTGGGCTTGGGGGGTGTGTATGCGACGTTCTCCGGCAGGCCCTCGTAGTCGTAGGCTGCCTCGCCGGTATCGTAGGGGAAGCCCCCTTGAGCGGGCCCAGTCCGCTTATGCTTCGGCTTGTGGCTTTCGGCGGCCATCGTCCAACCTCACAATTCTTCGGATTGACCAGAGAATGACATTCCAGGTAGCGCCGCCGTACACGGCCCCGACTAGAAATAGGTCTTGCGTAGAAGCCCCCCAGGATTCGGCCCCGTAGAGCAAAGCACGGCCGAGCAGACCCCCCAGAACGGCGGTAGTAATCACCAGAGAAAGCTGGACCAGATACATTCGCATCCTCGCCACCTACTGTGTTGGGACCCAGTCCCGCACCTTCAACATCAGCGCCACCGCGCCCAGGATCGCCATCGATGCGATCCCTGCCTCGAACGGCACCATCCCCATCGCCAGGGCCACCGGCAGGACCAGGGTCACGTCGATGGCCAGGCCCACCAGCAGGCCTCCGTTTCCCACGGTGGCCACCATCGCCGCAACGACGCCGATCGCAAAGGCCGCCGTCAGCAGCCCCCGCACGAACACGCCGTCAACGCCCAGCAGCTCTCCGAGCTCGTCGGTAGCCTGCTTGATGCTGTCCGAGCCGCCTCGGTCCTCCGCCGTCCGCCCCACGGACCCGGCGCCGTATATGCGGCCGTCCGGGAGCTCCGGCTGCGACACGGAGGACGCGTGCAGCGAGGGCGCCACGGCCCGCAGGTTGGGGATCACCCGGGAGAGGTACGCTTCGCCCACGTCCGTCAGGACGCCGTTGACGGTCAGCTGGGGCTCGTCCCGCCACTTGCCCTGGAGGGCCGACATTGCCCCCAGGAGGGCCCCGGGGAGGTTCTCCTTGGTCCGATAGTCGGTTGTGGCGATGGTGTCGCCGGCCCTCGTCATGACCCCGGTAAGGGGAGAGGCCATCAGCGCAACATGAGCTGCGACGGGGCCGCAATCACTCCCGTCGCACAGCCCGGCGGCGTCACGCTCAGTGGCTGTCAAGTAGAGGGCTACCAGGCCGTCCCCGTACCCGTCGGGGTGTCCCTCGGTGGGCTGGGTGACGCCGCTCTCGGCGTCATAGAACGCCCGTGGGATGGAGCGCCCGGCGATGCTGGGCGGGTCCGTGTCCCGGTAGAGCGTGAAGACGTAGGGGATGGTGTCGATTGCATCGTCGGGATAGGTCACCCACTCCACCTCGTAGGCGGAGACGACCAGGAGATCGCCGTCTTCGGCCACCGAGCTGTAGGCGTAGGTGTTGGTGATACCGTGGAAGCCGGCGCCCTCAGGCTGGGGAACCGGCGTCGGCGTGGGCGTGGGAGTCGGCGCGGGCGTGGGCGTCGTGTAGACGAACACCGCGTCGTCAAGCCCGCCGTAGAGCGTGCTAACCCCAGCGTCCACGTCGGCGGAAAAGCGCAGCTCGAAGCCGACGCCCGTCACATGCTCCGTGATGCGGGTCTGCGGGATGACGACGAGCTGCCAGCCATCGGCTCCCGTGGCCGTCGTGGACCGCATGGTAATGCCGTCCTGGTCCAGCATGGTCGCGATGAGCTGCCCGTGTTCGGGGACCTGGGCGTAGATCTCAAGCCCGGCGCTGTCGCCGTTGCTCACGGTGAAGTCCGAGGCGGTGTCCAAACCTGTGACAACAGCATCCGAAGATGCTACCGCTCCGCTAAAGGACACATTATCCAAGTCCCAGCTACCCGTCGTGGTCGTGCGCCAGCTAACAACAACGACCACATCCTCAGTAGGCGAATATGTAACGCTTCTTGTACCTGTCGACGAATAGTTGGCAGACGCCAAAAGCGTCCCGCCATAACTATCCTTCTCAATTTCCAATCGAATTCTAGAATTCGACGAGTTCTCATTCAAACGAAAACCTACAGTCAGGGTGCTCCCAGCAGCTACATCAAACGGGCGAGAATAAAAATAAAACCCGTTGCCAAGAAGACGCACATTCAATCCAACAAATGTGACATTCGTGGTCGAATTACGAAACCAATCATCACCATTCCATGGCTCCTCAGACCAACTAGTACTTGGAGGCCCTGCAATCGCCGCATCAGCCTCCAAGCGCACCCAACCGCTACCCGACCTGGCGCTGATGCCTTCACTGGCGGCGGTCTGATGGGTGACGTTGGTGGTGTCCGAGGGGTGCGCCGCCCACTCATCGTCCAGGGGGTCCGTTTCGAAGTCCCCGTTTGTGAACGCCGTCGAAGCCTGGGCGCTGACAATTGCCGCTGCAAGAGCGGCGACGACGAATGCGCCCAGGAGTGCGCGCCAGATCATTGCGTGACGCCCCTCAAAAGCGCAGCGGCGATGCCGCCCCCCGCCCCGAAGATGAGGATCAGGTACTCGGGCAGCGGTGACAGGTACACCATGAGCGCCCCCGCCAGGACGCCGGCCACGATGGCCAGGGGAATCGAGCGCGTCGTCTGCGCCGTCCCCATGAGCGCCAGGCCCGCAAAGCCCACGGTCAGGATGCCCCCCAGGAAGAGGGGCGGGATCCCGCTCCCGGCCGGCAGATCGTTCAGGACCTCCAGGGGGAACTTGAACCCGTCGGCCACTTCGAG
This sequence comes from Dehalococcoidia bacterium, assembly GCA_965249315.1. Taxonomy (GTDB): domain Bacteria; phylum Chloroflexota; class Dehalococcoidia; order Lucifugimonadales; family UBA1127; genus CBDBGD01. The sequence goes on from OZ252225.1 coordinate 1,433,984, forward strand.
GGCGCCCGCGCCCAGGTCCACGTCGACGGCCAGGTCCAGCGTCCCGATCTCCACCGCCGCCGCCTCCCCCACCTCCTCCTGCAGGAGGACCAGCTGCGTCTCCTGCTCCGGCGCCGGGGCGTTGACGCCCTCGGACCCTGCCGGCCACACGAAGCCCCCCCACGCGTTGGCGCCCCCGAGCCGGATGCTGTAGCTGTCGTCGTCGTTGGGGTCCTCGACGACGGCGAAGGCGTCCATGTCGGCGAAGCCGGCCCACGTCCCCCCGCTGGGCGTCGCGGTGTAGCTCGTCAACGTGCGGAACCGGACCCGGTCCGCCCCCCATGCCGCATACGTCACACCCTCGGCCGCCGACGCCGTACTGTGTCCCGTGACCAGGTGGACGTTGCTCGACACCGGCGCCGTCGCCCCGCCGGCGCCGGAGGTGTCGTCGTCCCCGACAATGAGCCGGGTCCCGTCGGCGCACCACCCCCAGGTCACGTCAACGGGCTCGCGGATGTCGTCAACGATGGTGGAAAGCGTGACGGTCCCGTTCTGTATCCAGATCGTGCGGTCCGCGGCATTGAATCCCCCCTGGTGATCGGCGCCCGAGTAGTCCTGGATGATCGCAACGTCAAGGTCCGTGCTGTCTTCCGACGTCACGCGAAAGTTCTCCAGCTGGAGGGCGAAACAGCTATTGGCCGCGGCCTCGGCGCCGTTCCATTGCAGACGCACGGGGCCGCCGAAGCCGAAGTCCCCGAAGTGGTACTGGTCGCCCGGGGTCCCGATCGGCGAGACGAAGGCGGAGTACGTCGCAGCGTCCTGGCCCGGGGCCTGCAGGACGAAGAGGCCGCCGGCGCCGCTGAAGTGCGCGGGCACCGTCCCGTCCTGGCGGACGAGCTCCACCTCGTAGTCGCCCGTCACGAGCTCGTCCGGCGTGACGGGCGCATGGACCCAGCGATAGTCGGGCGTGTCGTTCTCCGCGATGGACACGTCGATCCGGTAGGCGTAGCCCGCGGGTGACTGTGCGAGGACCGCGGCCCCGATGAGGGCTGCGTTTGCAACCCACACGATCACGGCCAGCCCGGTGGCCACCTTGAAGCGAGCTCGCCTCGACAACTAGAACCTCCCCAGCCCCAGCAGGCGGCCGAAGATGCCTCCGAACGCACCCATGGCGACCTGGCCGAAGGTGAGGACGAACGTGGCAAATGACAGCATCATCAGGGGATAGCGCAGGTACTCGAAGGGCCACGCGTCGAGGAAGGCGAAGTCCCAGCTGTACAGCTTCGGCGCCAGCTTGGTCAGGAACGACGTCGACTGGAACAAAAAGCCCGGCGTCACCCCGCTGTCGCTCTGGGCCCCGGGCACGGCCAGGCTGTCCGTCCACACGTTTATATCTTCGGCCTTGAAGACCGTCATGTCGCTCTCGGAGGCGACCATGATGGCCTCAAAGAAGGTGCAGACCAGGAAGAGGCACGCAAAGACCATGAAGAGCTTGACCGGCATCTCACGCCTCCATGAAGAGCCACGCCCACGAGACCATCAGCGTAGTAAACAGGACCAACAGCTGCCACTCGACCATACGCACGCTTAGCGCCAGTCCCGCCAGATGGCGAGGAGGGTTTGCGGCACGGCACACCCGAGGCCCACACAGAACGCCCCCAGCGTGACGACCGTGGGGGCGCCGGCGGCGCCAAGCTCGGCGCTCCAGCCCAGGAACGCGAGGCCGACAGCAAGCCACAGGAGCGCCGTCACGCCGGGAACCTGGCGCCATCGCCGCCGGGCAGCCCCCGCTGCCGCGTCATCGCCTCCACAGCCGCGGCGTGCGACTTCGCCGCCTCCAGCGTCACCTGCAGCGCTCGCCCGTTCTCTCCATACCTGCCCGCCAGGAACATCCACAGGTCCCGGGAGTAGTCGATGTCCATGTGGAAGATCCGCTCACGCCGCAGGAGGATCCGCCTGGTCCTGGCCAGCTCCTGCGAGCCGAGCCCCGCCTTCGTGAAGGCCTCCCCGTACTCGGGGTCGAAGGTCAGCAGCTTCAGGGGCAGCGACGGGGGCGGCCCTTCGCCGTGGCCCAGGGGCACCATGAAGCCGTCCTTGAGCCCGATGGCCGGCGAGTCCAGGACGGAGTTGACGTCGATCTCGGGACGCTCCACCTCCTCGATCTCGCGGCCGTTCAGGTAGACTTTCTTCTGCTTCGGCGGCTTCCCTTCCTTCGGCTTCGCGATGGCTCACTCCGTTTCCACGAGGACATCCGGCGACGACGCCTCCACCCGAGCGTCCACGTCGTCCTCGGCAACGATGGTGAAGAAGAACGCGCCGATGAAGGCCAGGACCACCAGGCCCACCATGGAGGCCTGCAGGATCCGGCGCTGCATGGGCAGGCCCCCCATCAGGTCCTCCTTCTCGTCCTTGCACTCGTAGGCGCCGTACATGAACTCGGCGTTGTAGAGGTCCGCAGTCCGGACGTTCCCCGACTCGAGGGCGTTGGCCGGGTCCTCGAAGCCCATCGCCTTGCGGTACTCCGTCGCGTAGGCCCGCCACTCCTCGTCGGTCCCCGTGTCGTCCAGCGTGACGGGGACGGGCTCGCCGTCCACCTCGTAGAGCCAGTACGTGGGCGGGGACGTGAAGGTCCGACCGACGTGGTTGCCGACGAAGAGGCCCCCCACGGCGCACAGGACGGCGCCGGCGTAGGCGAGCTGGATCTGCGTCGTCGTGACCGCGTACGAGAACATCAGGGCCAGGATCACCAGGCCCACCCCCGCGCCGACGCCGATGCCGAGGCCGGCCATCCGGGCGCGGCTGAGGATCCGCGGGTTGTTCCGCTGCTTCATGGCCGACAGCGGGAAGTGGTGGCGCTCCGAGGACGGCAGGGCGGCGTAGCGCCAGACCTGGTTGCCGGCCTTGTCCAGCTGGCAGACCCGGACCCGGATCGTGTCCCGGTCCAGCCGGGACGTCCCGAGCATGTCCTCGAAGAGATGCAGAAGGCCGGTGCAAACCGCCCGGGTGATGGGCGCGAGCTCCCTTGCCTGCCGCTTCAGGCGCTCCTCCAGCCGCTGTAGGTCCAGCCGCTTCAGGCGCTCCCTGACCGTCATACCTGGCTCCCGAAGTACCAGTTTGCGCCGATCAGAAGGCAGAAGCCGAGCAGGGCAATGAACCCGACCTTCAGTATGGTGTCCCAGGTGAAGAGGCCCTGGGCCAGGTCGTCCTCGGCCGATTTCTGGGCCACCTGCAGCCTCTCATTGTAAAAACGGACCGCTTCGGCATGCAGGAAGGCCACGTTCTTCGGCAGAGAGGGATGACGGAACGGCCAATAGCCGGACTCCGAGCCATGCCAGCAGAGCTCCAGCTTGTCGGGGAGTGGCGGCGTCCCGGCCAGGAACTCCTCCCAGGACGTGTACCGCTCCAGTTTGGGGTTGATCGGGATCCCGCCCCGGACAGACCGGGCCGTCCAGTTGGCGCCGGACCCTTTGGCAACGAGGGCCGAGGAGTCGGCTTTCCCCTTCCACAGCAGGACCTCGTCGCCTCTCAGTAGGAAGAGCCGTACGGGCGTCGTCATGAGGGGATAGTAATAGGTGATTCCCCTGATTGTGTAGTCTACCCATTGGGTAGACTTCTTCCGCGCGGCCTCTTTCCTCTACCCTTTCGGTCATGGAGCGCTTCTTTGAGGATGCCGACTACCCAGACGACATCCCCCCGCTGTTCCACATCGAGGCTGGCCGACGCCGGTCGGCAGCCCCGGACTGTGGGCGTCTGGCGATTCAGGCGGCCATGAAGATGCTGGGCGTCCCCAGCGCATACGCTCTCGCCAAGATGCTCGGCGTCCCCTACCCCCACGTCACGCCGTACATGTGGCTCAGCGGCGCAAAGCACATGAGCGGACCTTACCAGGACCGCCTCATCTTCGCCCTCTTCCAGCGCTTCAACGAGATCATGGAGCTCAACCCCGATCTGAAGATGCCCGAGTACTGGACGGGTGACCGTCTGGTGCGGGAGCTCCCCCGGTGCTGGGACAAGCCCGAGCGCCACCCCAAGACGAAGTACGTCGCCGGCTGGGCGGGCCTGAAGCGGCGCAAAGCCCTTCAGGCCCGCCGCCAGGTCGCCCAGCAGCCGACAGCCCCCACCCAGGTGAGGTTCAGCCCCTCATGATCCGGGCCGCGAGGGTCACTCACCTGATGACCTTCATGGCGCTCGCCGTCGGCGGAGTGCTCCTCCTTCCCGGGGACCTCGGAACGGGCCTCCCGGGGGTCGCAGGCCTCCTCTCCGAGAGGGTCCCGACCCTTGTGGCGGCCGTGGCGGTCCTCGCGGCGGTCCTGGCGTCGGTCGCCGTGTTCAGGAGGCTCCGGTGAAGGCCGGCGCAGTCCTGGGGGCCGCCTTCTCCGCGGTCGTGATCGTCATGTTCGCCTTCGTCCTGGACGACGCCAGCGCCACCAGGGACTACCCGATCCCGGGAATGGCCACGCTCATTCAGTTCTTTCCGTTCATCTTGCTGCTGGGCCTCGTCGCGGGGTTCTTCGCCACCACGCGGGGTCGATAAGAAGGCGCTATGGAAGGCATGATGAAACCCGTTGGGATTGTCGTGACGCTGGTCATGGCCGTGATCGCCGTCACGATCCTTAACTCCTCGGACCTGCTGAACGGCGGCGACTGCGTCCGGATCGCCCAGGGTTACGGCGCCAGCGCGACGAGCGCTGTTTCCACGACTGGCGCTGGCACCACGGCCGTGACGGCGGCGTTCCCCGGGTCCCTGATCAGCGCCGTCACGACCGAGAGGCGGTGCAGCCTCTACGAAGAGGACATCGCCGCCGACGACAACTCCATCACGGTTGTCAACGGGAGCTGGGCCTACGACCTGAACATCTTCCCGGGATTCAGACAGTTGGCGTTGATTTTGCCGCTCATCATCGTCGCCGTCATCCTGTACGGCGCATGGCGCGGCTCGTCTAGCTGGGAAAGGTTCATGGGCTAGGCGGTAACGCTTACAAACCCGCCCAGGAGGACTGAGTCCCGCCTGGGAGAAAGGAGGGGTCCCAATGGACATGTCCGGAATGATGAAACCCGTCGCAATCGTCGTGACGCTGATCATCGCCGTGATCGCCGTCACGATCCTCAACTCCTCGGACCTGCTGAGCGGCGGCACGTGCATCACCTCGGCGACCGGCGCTGTCACCACCGACACTCTCCGCGCCTGTGAAATCACGGCGACGACGCACTGGGAATACAGTCTCGATGTCTTCCCGGGATTCAGACAGTTGGCGTTGATTCTGCCGCTGATCATCGTCGCCGTGATCCTGTACGGCGCCTGGAAAGGCACGCAAGTCCGCATGTGACGAGGGCCGCAGCACACCACATCGAGGAGGTAGTAGATATGCCTGCACGAAGAACGTCCACCAAGCGGAACGCCTGGACGGTTCCCATGAAGAGCTGCTACCGCAAGGTCACCGCCTACATCCGGACCAGGAAGCCCGCGAAGCGCCGAACTCGGCGGTGATAGATAGCGAGCAACAAGAGGGGGGCGCTTTCAAAAGCGCCCCCCTCTTCACTCCTCGCAGACCTTGGCCTCGCCGTCGAGTATGCAGATGTAGGTCCAGGTGCCGTCGAAATTGTCCTCTCCAATCACGAAGCCCTCTGTACTCCCGCCCCAGACCTCCGCCTCCACAGTGCCCCGCGGGTCCAGCCATTCAATGACGGCGACCTCGCCCTCTCCGCCCGGCCGCGAGGCGTAGGCCCCCACCGTCCCGCGGACAGCCCGTCGGCCAACAGCCTGGCGTAGTACTGTTGGACCTGCTGGGCGGTGAGATTGGTCAAGGGCACACGGCCGAGGTCTGTCTTGATGCGCCTAACGATGGACGCATAGCCCTGAGCCGTGCTGGGCCTCACCGAGGTAGCCACGTAGTCCTGAAGCCACTGGTCCAAGTAGGCGGACAAGGATAACTTGGTGACTTCCACGTAGGTCCCAGCATCTAGGTCACGCACCACCTGGGTCAATTTGCGCTCCGCATCTTCGCTTGGTTCCTTTGACGCTTATCCACTTCTGGCGACGCTTGCCGGTGGCTTGGTCATACCCGACATCAACAACGACAGCCCACGAACGCTCTCCGCGCTTGCGAATATGGCCTCTCACTCTCCCTACCTCACCCCCGGCTTTGATGCAAAACCCCCCACCTGATGCAGAAGTCTATGCGCTGATGCAAAAGGCGGCTAAACGGGCGCCTTGAAACACAATTTCAGTGGGATGGATGGATACACGGCCCTGGCGAGAGCGTTGTCTATCCAGCAGTCGTAGTAGTCGGTCGAGGAGTTGTATTTCGCTATCGCTCGGTTGATTGCACGAATGTCGGATGCCGAGCGCGAGCCCCATCCAACCTCTGCCCAAAAGCAGTCATTGTAGTCGTCTGCATCTCTGCAACGAAGCTCCACCTCTGGCAGACTTGCATTGCCGTTCCGCGCCATGGCGTTGCTCAGGTTGTTCCTTGCAATGATGTACTCAGCCCTTGCGTGGTTGACGCTGTTGCGAAGGTCGGCATTCTCTGGCCGTGTGTTCTTGTGGAGGTCAATCATGTACTTATGCACGTTGCGGTACGGTATCCAGCAGCCGTCCGACCAGGTATTGGCATCCCCTTTAGTCCAGTAGTAGTGGATACCGTTCGTGACCTCGATGTGTGTTACTCGGTGGGCAATCTGCCCGTCGTCATCATCGTCCTCCCAACAAGGGGGAGCATAGGTGACTACCGCGCCGACTACGATTTCGCCTGGTTCTATGGGTTCAGCCCACGTCGCGGTGTCAAGGCACGTAATCTTGGGTTCCATGCTGCCTGTGCAGGCGAACTCCACGTCAGCAGTGACCCCGACTATCAGGGCCTGTCGGCGTTCCAGCGCACCGGCAATCTCCTCGCGGATAGCTAGTATCGATTGACTGAGCCTAGACTCCTCCTCAAGAAGCACTTCCAGCCTGCCGTGCGTCGCCACCACTTCGTCGTGCCTGACCTGAAGTGCCGTGTTCTCCTCTTGGAGCCCCGTATTCTCGCTGCGGAGTCCCTGGGCGCTGACGGTGAGGACTGCATGCTCCTCCGACAGGTCCTCATAGTCGCTGCGGCTTCCCTGGAGCGCTGTCTTCCACTCCTCAATCGCATCGAGGGCGTCATCAAGGCTGAACTCCAAGAGAGCGTTGGTCGCCTCGACGGACTCCTTCTCGGCCCGTAGGGCTGTGTTCGCACGCTCTAGCCCGGTGTTCTGGACTGTCTGCTCAGATAGTGCGCTGTCGGTCTCCTGAAGCGTCATCTGCGTGTCTGCGAGTGTGGCCCGGGTAGCGGTCAACCGGTCGTTGCTCTCCCCCAACTCCAGAAACAGATAGGCCACCAAGATTCCCACGGCGGCCAAGGCGACGGCAGCAGCAACGGCAATGCGGATCTTCGGCACGCGTCTCTGTGTCGCCATTAGGCCTCCTCTACCGAGCCCTGCGGATGCGGGGCTTGTCCCAGTTGACGGTCTTGCAGCGCGGGCAGAGCCTTGGTCGCTCCTCCTGGTGCAGGTCCTTTGTCACCCACTCGTGGCGGCATCGAAGTCATCATCCCGGCTATAGAGCCGACAGGGTCGCACAAGCCCGCGTTCATTCGCCCTCCTCAATCTTTAGCCCTGGTCTGCATTCATTGCCGAAGATAGCTCCCAAACATAACCCACCCTCCTAGACAAGTCTCCAATCGGCGGAGCGCGTACCCCTCTCTCGCCCTCTGGGTAGTAACCCGATGTCTTGTGCTCCTCGCTCCACACCTTGGCGACAGGACCAGGGCCAGGGGCCCAGGTTCTATGTCGACGACTTTAGCGAGGAAGCAGAGGCCCCGATCTTCGAGGACCGGCCCCAGGACCGCCCAGGTCCGGTCAGCTGAAGCTGCAGGAGGCCCCCGCCCGGGCAGACTTCGGGGAGGCCTCCGAGGGGGCAATCGCCTACAACATACAGACCAAGCGCCGGCGGTTCAAGGAGTTCGGTATGGGAGGGATGTGGTTGCCCACATCGCCCTTGGGGCTCTGGGACCGCACGCGATGGTACTCGCCCGAAGGCGACGACGAAGCCGACGAGCAGGGAGACCCGATGCCGACGTGGGGCACTGAGTACCGGATCCAGTACCTCGACTCTCCCCCTGGGGCTCGAGGACCAGGTCGACGAGGAGGACCAGACCGTCGCCTGGTAGCGGAGGCGTCGGGCTGCTACAATGTGCCACCGTGAACCACCGCGACTGGGCAAGCCGGAGCTCGATGTACAAGACGGGGCCGCGGTACCACGAGCGGCCGCGGTGTAGCTGCGCCCTGTGCACCTACTCCCGGGGGGATGTTCGAGCGGTCCGCGAAGCCGAGCGTCTAGCAACAGACGCCTTTCAGCGCCCTCGCCGAAGGTTCCCACGCCCCCTACACTTGGGAGGCCTCGGCCTGCTCGCCGCACTGGCCGCGGCCGCAGTCTTCGCCCACCTGTCATAGCGCCGCGTTTCGGGCCTCGGATGGCCTGAGACACGGGGCGTAGGCCTTCCGCCTTCTTGGGAAGACTTTTGTGGGAGACCTGTGCCAGACGTGCCTGGCGGACAGCGCGGTGACCCTGTTTGACAGCCTCACCCAAGAGTCCCGGTCGGCACCAGCTGCTATCCCCACGTATCCCACATGTCCTGCAGCGCCTTGACGAACCCCCGCGCCGGGACGCTGCCTGCTCGCCAAGACCAGCCACCTCAACACCCTCCCCCTGAACACGTCGAGCGACCCCGAGAAGGGACGTCCACTTGCCCCTTGGCCTGAATTCTTCTTTGGCAACGACTTTCTGAGTGGCAGTCACCGGCTATCCCATAAGCCGCCGCTCCGACCGGCCATAGCCACTGACCCAACGACGACGATTGTGGCTATGGCAACATCGTGGGTGGGGGGTCACAGTCACATTGAGTGCGGCAGCGATGCGCTTAGCGGACCAGCGCCCAGGAACGTCGCCCACTGGTCCATGAGCGTCCGTCGCCGCTCGAACAGGTCTGAGCGGAAGTAGGCCGCTTCCGTCGCGTTCCCGACACTGTGGGCCAACGCCGCCTCCATGACCGCGTGGGGGGCGTCCGTGCATTCGGCCGCCCAATCCCGGAAGCTTGAACGGAAGCCGTGGGGCACACAGTCGATGCCCAGCGTCCGCAACAGCTTCAGATGGGTCATGTCCGAGAGAGGCATGCCCAGCCGAGAAGGGAAGACTAGATCGCTCCCATCCGCCAGACTGCGCGCCTCGACTAATATCTCGATGGACTGCTTGGATAAGGGCACGCGATGTTCCCGCTCCGCTTTCATCCGCTCCGGCGGGATCGTCCATGTCGCCGTATCCAAGTCTATCTCCGTCCACTGAGCCTTCCGCACCTCCCCGGGACGCGCCGCCGTCAAGACTTGGAGCTCCAGAGACAGCGTTGTGGCAGCTGAAGCCTTTGAGGAGCGTACGGCTTCTAGCGCGGCTGCGACCTGGGAGTAATGCAGAGCGCGGAAGTGGGTCTTGGCTTTCCTGCTGCGCTTGAGGCCCAGGCGAACAGCGTCACCCGCGGGGTTGTCAATACGGAACCCGTTGGCGATGGCCCAGTCAATCACATCTCGTATGTGCCCCCGCACGGCTCTTGCCGTCTCTGGTTTCTCGGTCCAGATGGGGGTCAATACTCTGATCACGTCGGCGCCGTTGATCTGGTCGATGGGTACGTGGCCGAAGTAGGGATACACGTAAGTTCTTAGGGTTGCTCCCCATCGTTTGGCCGTCTTAGGGTGCCGCCAGTTGGCGAAGCGTGCCTCCATGACCCGGCTGGCGGCACCAGCGAAAGTTGGAATAGACCGACGATACCGGTCCGCCCTGGGATCCCCGCCCCTTCTAGCGATCTTACGGTTGGCCAGTGCCTGCTCTCTAGCCTCGTAGAGGGAAACGAGCGGGTAGCCCCCGAGCCCTAGGTCTGTTCGCTTGCCGCGAATGGTCAAACGCTGCATCCAGCGCTTGGTGCCCGTCGACTCCACAACCAAGTACAGGCCGTTCCCGTCGGCGACTCTGCCGGGGCGCCGAGCGGTCCTCACGCGCACGGCTGTGAGTGCATTGTGGGGCCGCCGGCTCATACTGTTCAACCTACCACAAAACGTACCACATTGAAACTGCGATGACCTGATACTCTCTGCGACGTTATGAGGCAGTATGAGAATTCCGCTTATAGCTGGTTTAGCTATAACGCGGTCCAGAATCCGATCAATATCAATCTAGTGAATGAGGTGAGCTCTGGAGCGGGCGATGGGATTCGAACCCACGACAGCTTGCTTGGGAAGCAAGTACGCTACCACTGCGTCACGCCCGCCTCAGAGGGCCATTCTAGGTAGCGCCCTCACGCCCTGTCAACGACTGCGCCGCTCCGGCGACTGCGCCTCCCCTTGAACGGCGTTGACATCCGCCGCAGAATGTTGCACCGGCGGTCGCTTCAACGAGCACACTGGCCCGCGGTGCCGCAAACGCACAGAGGCAGACCCACCCATGAGACGGCGTGGCAGTTCAGATTCGTACGAACGGGACCCGATTCCCTGGCGCGTGAAGAACCAGCTCTTCATGGCCCAGAGGGGCCGGTGCGCCTACTGCGGCCGCACCCATCGCATCCGCTACCTGGAGGTCGACCACAGGTGGCCGGTCAGCAGGGGCGGCGGCGGCGAGATCCAGAACCTGCAGCTCCTCTGCACCCCCTGCAACATGCGCAAGGGCATCCAGAGCCACGAGGAGTTCCGCAGCCGCTACTGGCGGCTCCTGCCGGACGACGACAGCATCCCCTATCCGCCCATTCCCCAGGACGACTTCTCTGAAGAGACCCAGTACACCCGGGCGTCGCGAGAGGTACGCTCCATCTATCGCGAGCGTTTCGAAGACTACCGTGCGAGCCAACGCGGTGGCTGTGGCCTCGTGCTGGCAACGATTGCATGCGCCATTGTTGCCATGGCAGTCTTGGCTCTCGCGTTCTGACGACCCCGAAGAGCCCCCGACCCCCTACCCCGGCTGCAGGGCCTGCTGCGCCTCCGCCTCGGCTTCGATGCGCTCCCACGTGTACAGCATCGGGATGAGCTGCACCTCCCCCCACACGGGGGCCTGGTCGGCGTAGTGTGGGCTGCCCGGGTGGCCCGATGCCCCCAGCGGAATGGCCCAGCGCGAGCCGTCCCAGTCGGCCAGGTCGAAGACGTAGCGGGCCACGGAGAGCCCCGTCACGGTGAACGGCTCCGACGGTGAGAAGCCCGCCGCGTGGGGCGTCTCGCCCCCTCCCCCCATGGGCACGGACGGCGGGTCCAGCAGCGGTGCGAGGTTCGGGAAGACGGTCGAAAGCGTGTGGCGGGGCCGGGTTGCGTGCACTGCCCCCCACGTCCAGGCGTCCATGTCGTCGCCCAGGCGGCCTTGCAGGTAGGCCACGCCGTCACTGAGGGCCTGCGCCAGCACCGACTCCAGCGTCGCGCCGTCCGGGAGCATCCAAGACGCGCCCTCCGCGGCGGACTGGAGCAGCAGCGACGACAGCCGCCCCACGTGAGCGGGCCCGCCCCGGCCCGTGGCGCTGAACGCCTCGTCCGCCAGCGGCCCCAGCAGCGGCCCCACCACCAGCCGGTCCAGGTGGATGCGGAACGCGGAGGCGATGGTCGGCTCCACGCCGGTGCGCTCCATCATGCCCTCCCACGCCGCCAGTCGCGCCTGGGCCTGCGCCACGAGGCCGTTGCCCACCGAGACTCCGGCCAGCAGCCGGGCGTAGGTCTGGTTGGGGATGGAGAGCCGCTCGCCGTGGATGGCGGACATGTCCGCCACCGTCGCCTTCTGCAGGGCGTCCAGTCGGGCGATGATGCGCCGTGCCCGGAACTCTGGGGCGAAGTCCAGGTTGATGTAGTGCGGGTAGTCCGCCGCCGCGATGCGGTTGTTGGCCGTGACGATGTAGCCCGTCTCTGGGTTGCGCGACCGCGGCAGCTCCTCGAACGGGATGGACCCCCGCCACTCGAACTCGTTCGTCCAGCCGGGCACCGGAAGCCATGCGTTGGCCATGGGCCGCAGAGGTATGCTCCCCCGCGTGAGGTAGCCTATCTGCCCGTCGACGTCGGCGAAGAGGAAGTTGTTGCACGGGTCCACCCAGGGCCGCATGGCCTCGTCGAGCGCGTCGACGTTCGACGCCCGGAGCATGGGCAGCAGCGCCTCCGAGCCGTGGTTGGGGCCGTCGGTGGCCGTGTAGCGGAAGGCGATGCCGTAGCCCTCCGCCGGGTCGCCGGCGATGATCGGGCCGTGGGCCGTTACCGTGACGTCGAGTTCCACCGCGTCCCCGCCGCGCACCTCGATGCGCTCGTGGCGCACCTCCGCCGACTTCCACCCGTCGGCCGATTCGTAGCGGCTGGCGTCGCCGCTGTCGAAGCGCTCCAGGTACAGGTCCTGGTAGTCGGCCATGGCGTGGGTCACGCACCAGGCCACGGTCGAATTGTGCCCGAAGTGGGGGAACCCCGGGACGCCGGGGAACGACAGGCCCACCACGTCGAACTCAGGGCAGGCGACGTGGTTCTGGTAGTAGACGTTGGGGGTGTCCAGCGGCCGGTGGGGGTCGCCCGCCAGCAGCGGCTTCCCCGAGGCCGTGCGGCTCCCCGACAGCACCCAGTTGTTGCTCCCGGAGTCCGGCACGTCCATCCAGTTCACCGCTTCCAGGCTCTGGCGCAGCTCATCCAGCGCGTCCGCCCCGGGGCCCTCGTACACGCCGCCAGGCGGGACGATGACCAGGTGGCCGGGCTGGTAGCCGGGCAGCGTGCGCGCCGCCTTCTCCGGCCCAAGCTCGCGCAGGAGCCGGGCCCGCCACAGCTTTCCTTCGAAGCTGCCCATGAGGATATGGCGCACCTTGAAGACAGCCAGCGACTGCCAGGACTCCCACGGCTCGGGCGCGCCTCCCACCAGGCCGTACTCCGCCGGCAGCGCCGCGGACGACGCCACGAAGGCGTTGACCCCGGCGGCGTAGGCGTCCAGCATGGCCCGCGTCTCTGCGTTCAGTTCGGCGTAGTCCCGCTGCGCCGTGGCGCCGAGCTGGAAGCGCCGCATCGCCACGTCCTGCTCCACCGCGCTCGACCCGGCGTACTCGGCCCAGCGGCCCGTGGCCCGGCGCCGGTCGTACTCCATCTGCCACAGCCGGTCCTGCGCCGTCACGAAGCCCTGGGCGAAGAACGCATCGTGCACCGACCCGGCCCTGGCGTGCGGGATGCCGTAGCGGTCTCGGTACACCTCGACCGGCCCCTCCAGCCCCGTGAGGCGCAGCGTGTCCGTCGTGTCCGGCAGCGCAGCCTGCAGACCCTCTCGCGTCACCTGTCCAACAGCCATGGATGTCCTCCCGTGATGTTTCGGCGCTCCCTACGGACGGAGGTCTACAGCGGGTCTGGGCTAGTCGCCGAACAGCTCGACTCGCACTTCCTCTCGAGCGACTCCCAGATGATCAGCGACATCGGCCAGGATTCCGCTGAGTGTGCCCATCCGGACGACACGATGAAGTGGAACAGTCACACTGTGCGTTGCACCGCCGACGGTTCTGGTCAACGTCATGTGACTTCCCTTTTGCCGGCCGATTCGGTAGTCGTAGTGTCGGCGCAGCAGCGTCGCCAGGTCTTCGCCTGACAGATCGCGGGGCAGCCTCATACCGCGATGGCTTCGTCCTTGACGAAATGAAGCCGGACGACCCTGGGTTCGCCTCCGTCACCGAAGTGGCAGAGCACAGCATCCCGGACCATGGCCTTCAGGTCGGCCCAATCTTCCCCTTGCGTGAAGATGCTGTAGCCGAGCGCCCGCGCGTCGAAACCGCCCTCTGCGGCCTCGGTCACCTCGAAGATGATCTCTGTCGGTGCCCCCACCGTCTCCTCCGTGGCCCACAGTCTACGAGCGGACTGCCCCGCGCGCAACAAGCGCCGCCATGGCGGCGCTCGCTAGCCCTCGCGCGGTCGCCAGCGCAGGTCCGGCTGGCGGGCGGCCCAGGCCTCGTCCAGCCGACCCACGGGCGTCCCGTGCGGGGCCTCCGCGAGCAGGTGGGGCTCCTCTTCCACCTCCCGTGCGATGCTCCGCATGGCGGCGATGAAGGCGTCCAGCGTCTCCAGGCTCTCCGTCTCCGTCGGCTCGATCATCAGCGCCTCGTCGACGATCAGCGGGAAGTACATCGTCGGTGGGTGGATGCCGTAGTCGATGAGGCGCTTGGCGACGTCCATCGCACGCACCCCTCGCGCCTTCTGCCGACGGGCGGAGAAGACCACCTCGTGCATGCAGATGCGGTCGTAGGGGAGGTGGTACTGGTCCTGGAGGCCCACGCGGATGTAGTTGGCGTTGAGCACCGCGTCCTCGCTGGCCTGTCGAAGGCCCGGCGCGCCCAGGGCCCGGATGTAGGCGTAGGCACGCAGGAGTACGCCAAAGTTGCCGTGGAAGCCCCCGATGGCCCCGATGGTGTGCGGAGGCCGGGCAAACCCGTACGTGGCGCCCTCGGCTCCCCCGCTCTCGACCACGGGAGTGGGAAGGAAGGGCAGCAGTCGGCTGGCCACACACACCGGGCCCGCCCCCGGCCCGCCGCCGCCGTGGGGCGTGCTCATGGTCTTGTGCAGGTTGAGGTGGAGGACGTCGAAGCCAAGCTCGCCCAGCTTCACCTGGCCCAGGAGGGCGTTCATGTTGGCCCCGTCGCCGTAGACCAGCCCTCCGGCTTCGTGGACGATGCGGCAGATCTCGGCGATGTTCGGGTTGAAGAGGCCAAGCGTGCTGGGGAGCGTGATCATCAGGCCGGCCAAGGCGGGCGTGGCGGCGCGTCGCAGCGCTTCCAGGTCTAGCTCCCCACGAGTGGTCGACGGCACCTCCACCACCTCGTAGCCCGCCATCGAGGCCGAGGCGGGGTTGGTCCCGTGCGCGCTGTCGGGGATCAGGATGACCTTCCGGCCGTCCTCCCCCCGGGAGCGATGATATGCCTGGGTCATGAGCACGCCGGCCAGCTCGCCGTGGGCGCCGGCCAGGGTGGCCAGGCTGCAGCCCGCCAGGCCGGTGATCTCGCAGAGGTAGTCCTGGAGCCGATGCATCAGCTCCAGCGCGCCTTGGGTCGCCTCCGGCCCTTGGAGCGGGTGGAGTCCCGCGAACCCCGGTATGGACGCCAGCTCGTCGTTCACCTTGGGGTTGTACTTCATAGTGCAGGAGCCCAGCGGGTAGAAGTTCGTGTCCACGGAGAAGTTGGCCTGCGATAGGTGGGTGAAGTAGCGCACCACGTCCGGCTCAGCGAGCTCGGGCAGGGGCAGGTCCCGGCGAAGCAGTGCCTCTTCCGGCAGCGGCTGTGCGGGCACGTCCAAGCCCGGCAGGCGGACCCCCCCGCGGCCCGGCACGCTCCGGTCCATCAGCGTACGGCCCAAGTGACGCTCTGGGACTTTCATGCGTTCTGCCTCTTCACGGGTTGAATCCCATTGGCTAACGTCGATTCCAACTCAGCGCCCTCCTCAGCAGACCGTTGCGCCGGCCAAGGTCCCGGCCCAGAAACTCCTCCAGTTCGCGGCGGTTCAGAACCGTACGGCCGCCTACGCTGGCGTTGTCATCTACCAGGGTGGAAGGGACGTTCTCCCAATCGAACTCCCGTCGCCCGAAGGTGTCTGTCTGCTCGATCACGATGACCTTGTCCCTCTCCAGGATCCAGCCCGTGAGCAGATCGCCCTCTCTGTTCATCTTCGTAGCCCGCCTCAGCAGGTGGTCCACCTGTGCCTTGACCCTCTCGTGGCGCTTGTCCGCGTACTCGTTCCACTTGATGGGGGCGCACCACTTGGGAGGAATCTCCCCCAGCATGTCGGCCACAAGCCCCGATAGTATTGTGGAGGAGAACTCCATCCAGTCGTCGGGCACGGGTGTTTCGTCGAGTTGGGCTAGCGCCCTCTTCAGATACTCCCGGTAGAGGTTGGTGGACAGGCCGCGGCGCACATCCTGTATCTTCATGTGCAGCTCGTGCCGCAGGCTCTCCTTATAGGTCGGTAGGGCGGTCGTCGTGTAGATCATGAGGCTGCGCTTGACTATCTGGTCGGTGAAGGCCTTGAGCTCTTGGTTCATGGACAGGACGAAGCAGGGGTACTCGGCCGCCAGCGGGGGGATTTCGTCCTTGATCACGTCCTCGCCGTGATTGCGTATGGCGGGCCTGCCGATGTCGTCGAATACGGCGGGGAAGCGCTTGTATGCGTACTGGATATCCCGGAGCCTGCCCTTGGTGAACTCGCGCTTGTCAACGTTGTACGCCCTGCCGAACATGGAGGTCATCAGCGTGTCAATGAGACTGGACTTGCCGCAGGAAGGCTTGCCGTAGACGATGGCGAAGGACGGGAACCTGAAGATGTCCCCGTCGTGACCTGCCCGGGTCCGCATGTCGCACATGAATGGCGAAAAGTAAAGCCAGCACCACAGGATGAAGTAGTCGCGCTGGAGTCTCCCTACCCCCATTCCGCCCTCGAAGGTCCCCTCATAGTTGCCGAAGAAATCGGCCAGCAATTTGGCATCCTTGCGAGCGGCGTCGATGTCCGCCTCGAGGGAGAACGGCTCGCCGAAGAGAGAGGCTGTCTTTGCGTGCCTGTCGATAGAGAGCTCGCGATGGTCGGTTTCTTCCTCGGATTGAACCACGCGGATGCGGCTGTACTCTTTTACTATCTGGCGTCTGTGATCGCGAGATATGTGCTGCCTTCCGTTGCGAGCCGCCGGGATAAGGTTGGCGACCACTGGCGGTATCGCCGACTTCATCTTCTCTATCCGCTGTATCTGAGTGGGTACGTCGATGTGAACGGCATATCCATTTTGTATCTCTGTTTCCGCCGAGTCGATCACCAGGGTCGAAGGGTTGTCGGTGGCCAGCACGGGAACCTCCGAGAGGATTATCTCCGCGTGCTCCACTCGATGTGGCGGAAGGGGAATCTCATCGGACGCCTGGTCTCTAATGGTCTGGTACATGCTCAAGTAGTGGCCCCAGGCGGCGGCGTCCTCGTCGAAGCAGACCAGAGTCTCGGGCTGGCGTCCGCCGAAGGCGGTCTCTGACAGGTTCGCTGACCCGATGAGGACGCGGGTCCTGCCGGACTCCGTGTTCTCAAGCAGGTACAGCTTGGCGTGGGCTATCTGCTGGCGCAGCACCCGGAACCGGGCCTGCCCCTCCCGGACGCGGCCCAGAATGAAGACGTGGCGTTCGTCCGACAGGTTCTTGATGGCAGCTCGCGTGTCTCCGATGGCGACCTGTTGGAAGGCCATGATGTCTATCAGAGTGCGAAGGGTTTTTTCGCACCCGAAGACGCACTCGAAGTTGCTGAAGCTATGCCTGTCGAGCAGCCGGATTATGGCGCCCACGCCCGCTGAGTACGTGAGGATGCGGATGCGGTCGTAGCCGTCGAACAGGGACCAGGAGAACTTGGCATCGGACTTGAACCGGGCGCGGGCCACCCGCAGTCCTGTTCCATCGTCTATGTCGAACCCTAAGGCCTGGCCGGGCTTGGGCTCATCAATTTGCATGGATTCCATGCCTACGCGATCTCCTGGAGGGCGCCGACCAGCGCGTCGATCTCTCCGCGGCTGTTCATCTCCGTCACGCACAGGAGCATGCCGCCGGGGACGTTCGCGCTCACGTCCAGCCCGCCGATGATCCCCCGCTCCAGCAGCCGGCGGTTGAGTTCGGCCGGAGGCAGCGGGCCGCGCACGACGAACTCGTGGAACCACGTCTGCTCCGCCTCCCGCTGCGGGTGCACGGTATAGCCGTCAAGCTCCGCAATGCAGGCCGCGGCGTAGTGGGCCTTGTGATAGCACAGCTCGGCCACCTGCCGAAGGCCGCGGGGCCCCAGCGCCGCCAGGTGTACGGCCGCCCCGGTTGCCACCAGGGCCTCCGACGTGCAGATGTTCGAGGTCGCCCGCTGCCGCCGAATGTGCTGCTCACGCGTCTGCAGCGTCAGCACGAAGCCCGGCCTCCCCTGGCCGTCCACCGTTCGTCCCACGATGCGTCCGGGCATCTGCCGGAGGTGCCGCTGGCGACAGGCGAAGAGGCCCACGTAGGGCCCGCCGAAGCTCAGCGGCGTCCCCAGGGGCTGGCACTCGCCCGTCACGATGTCTGCGCCGAGTTCTCCCGGAGGCGTCAGCATCCCCAAGGCCACCGGGTTCACCGAGACGGCGAGCAGGGCGTCAACGTCGTGGGCCGCCCGTCGGTACGTCTCCAGGTGCTCCACCGTGCCCAGGAAGTCCGGGTACTGGACCAGGAGGCACGCGGCTGTGGCGTCCAGGCTTGGCGCTCCCGCCGGCACGACGTCCAGGGAGACGCCCTGCGGCTGGCAGTAGGTGCGTACAACCTCCAGGTAGCGGGGGTTCACCGTGTCCAGCGCGACCACCGCCGAGCGGCCGGTCACGCGGCAGGCCATCAGTGCCGCCTCCGCCAGGGCCGTGGCGCCGTCGTACATGCCCGCGTTGGCCACGTCCATGCTCGTAAGGAGGCAGATCAGCGACTGGAAGTCGTAGGTTGCCTGCAGGGTCCCCTGGCTCACCTCGGGCTGGTAGGGGGTATAGGAGGTGAGCAGTTCCCCCCGGGAGGCCATCGCCCGGACCACGGCGGGAACGAAGTGCCGGTACGCCCCTGCGCCCAAGAAGGAGGCGTACTGTCCCGGCGCCTTGTTCTCCGCCGCCAGCGCCTCCAGGTCCTGGCGAAGCTCCAGCTCCGAGAGGGCTTCCGGCAGCCGGATGTCGGGGTCTCGGAACGCCTCCGGGATGTCTGCGAACAGGTCCGTCACCACGGCGACGCCGATGGCTCGCAGCATCTCCTCGCGTTGGTCGTCGGTGGAAGGGAGGTAGGGATGGGGCACGGACGGCATTGGGCCTTAGAGCTCCTCGTCGGCCACGAGGGCCTCGTACTGTTCCGCGTTCATGAGCTGCTCCGCTTCGGCCGGGTCGCTCAGGCGGACCCGGATCAGCCAGCCCTTGTCGTACGGCTCCTGGTTGACCTGCTCCGGGTGCTCCACCGCCTCCTTGTTGACCTCGACCACCTCACCGGTGACCGGCGAGTAGAGGTCGGAGACCGATTTGACGGACTCCACCTCCCCCATCTTGTCGTTCTGACTGATGCTGCTCCCCACGCCGGGCAGGTCGATGTAGACGATGTCGCCCAGCTGCTCCTGGGCGAAGTGGGTCACGCCGACCTCCGCCGTGCCGTCGGGGCCCAGGCGGACCCATTCGTGCTCCTTGGTGTAGCGCAGGTCGCGGGGGTTCGCTGTCACGGGTGGTCTCCTCCGCAGGACGAGTCTGTTGGTGGGCAGGTCCTCCGGGGCGCTCAGGACTGAGGCCGACGGTAGAAGGGTAGCTTAACGACTCGGGCCGGAGCGGCACGTCCTCGTAGGTCCACCGTCAGGTTCGTCCCTGGGGTTGAGTGCTCAATTGCAACATAGCCCAGGCCTATGGCCATGTCAAGGGTGGGCGAGTAGCCTCCGCTGGTCACTTCGCCCACCGGCGCGCCGTCCTTCGACAGCGCGTAGCCGTGGCGGGGGATGCCTTGCGCCAGCACGTGGAAGCCGGCCATTCGGCGTTGCACCCCCTGCTCCTGCATCCGAAGCAGCGCCTCCCGGCCCACGAACCCCTCCTTCTCCAGGTTGACGAAGCGGTCCAGCGCGGCCTCCAGGGGCGTCGTCGAAGGCCCCACGTCCGTGCCCGACAGCATGAGCGCCGCCTCCAGCCGCAGCGTGTCCCGCGACCCCAGCCCGCACGCCGCGGCCCCCCCGTCGACCAGGCGACGCCACAGCGCAGGGGCCTCACCCGCCGACACCACCACCTCGAAGCCGTCCTCGCCCGTGTACCCCGTCCGGCTCACCAGCGCCGAGACCGGCGTGCCCGACGACAGGTCCAGCGTCAGCCGAACGCAGGCGAACGGGCGCATCGCCGAGGGCTTCCCCTGGGTCAGCCCATCCAGCAGCGACGCCGCCTGCGGGCCCTGGACGGCGACCATGGCCGTCTCCGTCGTGGCGTCGTGGAGCTGCTGGCGAGGGAACTCCCCCGACCATCGGTCCAGCCACGCCAGCACCGTCGCTCGCGTGCCCGCGTTGGAGACCAGCAGCAGGTGGTCCTCCGCTCCGCTGCCGTCGTCCAGGCGGGCAACCACCCCGTCGTCGATGATGCCACCGTCCTCGTTGAGCAGGAAGGTGTAGCGCGCTCGGCCCGGACGCAGCGCCGCCACCCGTGCCGTCAGCACACGGTCCAGGAACGCCGTCGCGTCCTCCCCCCGGACGTGCAGCCGCGCCATGTGCGATACGTCGAAGATGCCCACGCCCGACCGCACGGCCCGGGCCTCCGCCAGGATCGACGTGTACTGGAGGGGCATCTCCCACCCGCCGAAGGGCACCATCCGCCCTCCCGCGGCGTGGTGCTCCGCGTTGAGCGGCGTACGGAGCAGGGGCGGCTCAGGCGTGGTCACTGCGCTCCCTCGTGAGTCGGATGCCGCGGATGGTAGGCACCCCCCGCGCGAGTGTCAAGCCACACGCCGCCGTCTCTCCACCTCCCCGTCGTTCCTGCGAAGGCAGGGGAACCTCGACGACCCGCCTCCCACGGCGTCCCAAGCCCATCCTAGGGTGGCTGGCCGCCGGCAGTGCCGCCCCATCAGGGGTGTCCAGAGGGGAGACCCCTCTGGCAAGGGGTCTGGGGGATGTGCCCCCAGTTATAAATCAACAATCGAGGGCGGGCGGGTGGGCCCACCCAAGGTGCACCGTAATACCTGCTACCATACACCCCAGCACCCTTCCGAGGAGGCACACACCCATGGACTACGGCGTTGGCCTCGATGCGAGCCTGCGGCTGACCTGGGACGAAGAGGCCCACGTCTCCCGCGAGGCCGCCCGCCTCGGCTACACCAGCCTCTGGACCCCCGAGTCCGGCGGCTACGACGGCTTCCACGTCTGCGCCCACCGATGGCGCGCCACCACCGACGCGCACCCCGGCGGCCTCACCACCGGCATCGCCGTCTCCCCCGTCGCCCTGCGCAGCCCCCTGGGCCTCGCCATGGGCGCGGGCACCGTCAGCGCCCTCACCGGCGGCCGGTTCATCCTTGGCATCGGCACGGGCGGGCTGCACCAGCGAGCGGGCCGGGAGGCCCACGGCGCCAGGCCCGTCTCCCCGCTGGCCCTCATGCGCGACTACCTCACCGTCCTCCGCGGCCTCCTCGACGGCGAGCGCGTCACCCACGACGGCCCTGCCGTGACCGTGCGCGGCCTCCGGCTCGACGTCGACCCGCCTCCTCGCACGCCCGTCTACCTCGGCGCTCTCGGCCCCCAGATGCTCCGGCTGGCTGGCGAGCGGGCCGACGGCGTCGCTCTCAACTGGTGCACGGCGGAGCAGGTGGCCTGGAGCCGCGAGCGCATTGCCGAAGGGGCCGCTCGTGCCGGACGCTCCCCCGATGACGTGAAGGTCGTCCAGTACATCCGCATGTGTGTCGACGAAGACGAAGATCGCGCCCGCCGCGCCTTCGTTCCCGCCATGCTCGGCTACGCGCTCGGGCGTCGCGGCGCCACTCCCGCCGAGCAGCGACAGGGCTATCGAGGCCACTTCGAACGAATGGGCTTCGGCGACGCCCTCGCCCGCCTCGAGGACATGCGCGACCGCGGCGCTTCCCGCGACGACCTCGTCGACGCCTTCCCCCCTGAGCTCGCCCGGCGCGTCGGCTACTTCGGCCCCGCTGCAGGCGCCGCAGACGCCTTCCGCTCCCTCGCCGCAGGCCTCGACGTCGCCATCGTCCGCGTCGTCCCCGCCCGCCCCGGCCCCGCCACCGTCGTCGACACCATGGCCGCCTGCCGCCCGGCCCCCTAGCCCCAAGCTTACGCGGCTGGCCGCCCGCTCACCCTGAGCCTGTCGAAGGGCCGTCGCCCCTGCGCAGGCAGAGCCTGCATCCGCCTCTCCTGGGGGAGAGGCCGACGCGACAGCGGCGGGTGAGGGCGACCCCTGTCGTTCCTGCGCAGGCTCGACGCCTCCCGCCTCCAACTGCCGCCGCAGCTCAACACCGCAAGCAAAAGCGGCAATGCCGCCCCCTCGCCCTCTGGGAGAGGGCTGGGGTGAGGGCGACAGGCAAAAGCGGCAATGCCGCCAGCGGCTGAGAGCACCCCCTCGCCCCCTGATCCCGCTCACCCTGAGCCCGTCGAAGGGTCGTCGCCTTCCGGGAGAGGGTTAGGGTGAGGGTGAGGGCCAGCCTGGAGGAGAGGCCGACGCGAAGCGAGCGGCAATGTGCCGCCCCTCTGGGAGAGGGCTGGGGTGAGGGGCGAACCTCGGCCTGCCTACCTCTGGGCCACCAACGCCAAGATCGCCGCAATCCGCCGCGCGGTGTCCGTGAAGTGCTGCACTTCTTCCGGCTTGAGCGGCCTGCCGAGGACGCCGCGCTCCCGGTAGGAGAGCCATTTCTTGAGCACTTGGTAGCCGCCCAGCTTGTAGTTCCACACGGCGGCAGGCACGTTGCGCCAGTAGGCGCGGTCGTTGAGACAAATGTCAAAGGTGGCGTAGCCGAGGGCGTCTGGGGCGCTGGCCAGATCGGCCCCCTCCGCCGCCGTATAGGGACGCTCCACGACGCGACCCCGGCCCGGCATGACGGCCTCTCCTTGCCCGAAGTGGCCCCAGCCCGCCGTCAGCCCGAAGTCGTCTCCGGTCATGTTGCTGCCGTCCGCCGTAGTGGGAACGGCAATCGCCGCAATCTCCGGTCGCAGTGCCCCCGTCGTGACGCCGGGAACGGGTGTCTCCGAGTCAAGCAGTGCGGCAAGCTCCCGGCCACGTGCCGCGGATGCCGTTATCTCATCCACCGCCCCCGGCGTATCGCCGTCAGGCCAGCCTGGAAGCGGGATGCGAGGCCATTCCATCCGGAGGGCCCCGGCGTTGACCTTCCGGTAGGAGGGGTCGTGGAGGACGGCAAGGACGTGGTGGAACAGGTCCTCCACACCCAAGCCCATGCGGTCCAGGTAGTGTTGCGCCGCGTCCGACAGGTTGGGACGTCGCTTCTCTCCGCCACCGTCGAGGGCCATGCCCTCCTCTCGGAGCCAGGCAGGGACAAATGCAGCACTACCGTCCATTTGGTTCCGATCGCCAAGAAGGGATATCTTCAGGGGGGGAGACCACTCTCGACGTTGCCTCTGAGGCGACACCAGCCACAGGTTCCCTTTGAACACGTGTGACTTGTACTTGGTCCGCTTTGCGTCTAGGAGCTTTGTATCAGCTTCCCAGTATAGCCAGCGGGTGTCGAAGGGCCGGTAAGCGTATGGAACGAGGCCTGCGTGTGTAGGGCCTCCACGAGCTATGAGTGCGTTTCGCACCAGAGTAGGGGCGAAGCCCCGCACAGGACTCATCACAGCTGGGTAACGCCTAGCAATCTCTTCGTGACTAATGTCACCGTTGAAGTAGTCAGTCAGTCGCGCCCGGAGGCGGTCGAGGTCAGTATCGACGAGGAATACGTCACGGCTGGTCGTCACTCCCGGAAACCACTCCGCAAACAACTCCGGCAATGTTGGCCAATTCGACCAACCAGTACCAACTGCAATTTGCGTGAAAGGCAGACCCACTGCTAAGTTTGGCTCAACTGTCTGGTAAAGTGCCTCGGATCCCGTTTCGGCAGTAGCCGCTAGGGCGGAGAGCTTGGCCTGTCCCCACAAATGGCGGAAGCCGACCTCTTTCGCGAGCTTGTGGTCGGTCTTGCGGACCAGGGTCGTAATCGCCGTTCCCACCTGGATGCCCACCGGATCGCCAGGCGTGGAGAAAATGCTTGGGTCCGGCGCGCCCTCGGGAGTCGTCTTGCCTGTCTTGTACTTGTCACCGTTGAGGTTGTCTATACGGATGACGTCAAAGGCCTCTAGGTAGCGCTCCCTCATGCCCGTGAAGGAGAGGCCGTCCAGCCAGGAGTAGTTGGAGATGAAGCATACGATTCCCTGCTTCGTCTTATCGGCTATCCGACGCTCCGCCATCCGGAAGAACCGCACGTACAGGTCGTTCAGCCCCTGGCCCTCCGGTCGCCGAACCCGTTTGGTGGTCCGATAGGCTGTGGTGAGCTGACGCTCTTCGTCGACCGCCATGGCCGCAAAGCCGTTGTAGGGCGGGTTACCCAGGATGACCAGGACTGGCGTGTCCTGCTTCACCCTGTCGGCCCGGTCCCGCTCCTCCTCAAGCTCCGGGAAGGGCAGCGGCTTCTGCACCCTTGGCTCCCAGCCGGTGAGGGCGTTGGTGAGGTACACCCCGGCGCGCTCTGTCCCGTCAGTGGACAAGGGAGCGTCCAGCGCCTGCATGGCCAGCCCCACCTGCAGATGCGACACGACAAAGGGCGCAGGCATAATCTCAAAGCCAAAGACTCGCTGGGTGGCGGCCTGCTTCACTCGCGCCCCGACGAGGGCGCCCAGCCCCTTGCCCTGGAGATTGGCGGCGATGCGTCGTAGCACCTCGGCCAGGTAGGTCCCAGTGCCGCAGCAGGGATCGAGGACGTAGACGTTGTCGGCTGCCAGCCCGTCGGCGATGCCGAGGTCCTCCTTCAGCGCCATGTCGACACGGGCGACCATGTAACGCACCACCTCAGCGGGCGTGTACCAGACGCCCAATTGCTTGCGCAGGTCTGGATCGAAGGCCTCAAGGAACGGTTCATAGAAGTAGGGCACGGCCTCCCCTGCGTCGAAGCGTTCAAAGAAGGCCCCGCGGTCGACCCGGTCCAGGGCCGCCGCCGTCCAGTCCAGCAACTCGACAAGGCCCAAGGGCTGTAGCTGCGACGGTGACGACAGCTGCTGGAAGAGGGCACGCAGAATGGGAGCTCTCAGGTGCCAGACGGAAGTGCGCCAGTCGAATGTGCCGGCTGGCGGCGGCGTCTGGCGCGCCCACAGCACCCACGCGGAGAAGACGCCGTAGAAGAGGGTCTGCACCAGCGTTGAGCGGAAGAAGGCCGCTCCCCGGTCACCCTCGAATCGGACACCCAGAGCTTCCTCCAGGGCGGAGCGGACAGTCTTGAGGGAGGGCGCATCGCCTGCGGCCTCGACCCTCGACAACCCGTCCCTGGCGTAGGACGCCATCAGCCACGCCAGGTCCCTTGGTTCAACGATGGTCGCATTGTGGGATAGCGCCCGGACCAGGTACTCTCCAAGACCCGCCCCAACCTTCTGTGCAAAGGCACGGGGTTTCTCCAGCCCAAGTTCGAACTCCTGAGCCGTGTTGGCGAGTCGGAAGGTCTCCAGTTTGGTGGCCCTACCTGTGGCGTCTTCTCCAACCAGCACAAAGTCTCGGGTGTTGGTGACGAGAACGAGCCGGTACTTGCCCCAATACTTGCTCACCTGTTCACCCGTCGCCGTAAGCCAAGCATCATCACCGGCGGGCTTGACCTCGACGACTCCGCGCTCAGGGGCCTGTCCCTCGCGTGGCTTTCCCCGCTGGAGCTGGCGCGCACTGTAGAGACCAAAGTCGGGATGGCCTGCACCGTGCTCTGCAAGCTCCCCGACGCAGAAGACCTTGGGCTTGAGCGTACTGCCGATAGCGTTCAGCAGGTTGGTTAAGGGAGAGTAGTAGGACCTTTCGCTCGTGGCGCCGCCGGAGGCCCGGATGCTCCGAAGGTCGGAAAGATAGGCCTCAACGGCTGCTGTATGCTTGGCTGCGCTCATACACTCGCGGGGTGCTCAGCAGAGCAATTGTGATGGCAGTGACCCTGTACGGCTGTGTCATGGGGCTCACGTCCTACTATGAGCCCATACTACAACCTACCACAGAAATGACCACCATGCCGCGCAACGGCGTCGGCAAGGACACCCCTCCACCGCCACGCTCGTCACCTAGCCACGTCCCGCCTCTCCTGGGGGAGAGGCCGGCGCGCAGCGGCGGGTGAGGGCGCACCCCGCGGGCCCCCCATGCTAGGGCGGCTCTGCCGCCGCAGGCCCCCAAGAGAAAATCCCAGGGCGGGCCCATGCTAGGGCGGCACTGCCGCCGGGAAAAGCGCCGGTGCGGGGAAGGGAGGAGCGGGGCAACCCTATTCCCCCGACGACCGCAAACGCGCCACCTTCCTCCGAAGGCCCAACCCCCCGTTACAGACCAACCTCCCCTAGGCAAGAGCGGCTGGCCGCCTGAGGGTGCGCCCCCTGCTAGGGCGGCTGGCCGCCTGCTGCCACCTCCCCCTACCCCTCACACCCCCCATCCCCTACCATGGCCCCATGCCCACCCGCACGCGCCCGACCACGCCACACCTCCCGACCCGCCGCCAGCCTCCGGCTCCCCAAGCAAGAGCGGCGATGCCGCCTTACGCGGCTGGCCGCCTGAGGGTGCGCCCCCTGCTAGGGCGGCTGGCCGCCTGCCCAAAGGACGACCACCGCACGGTGCGGTCCCACTTCAACGGCCCAATCCCCCGCCGTAGCCCTGCCGCCGCAAGGTGTGGGTGCAGGGCTTGCCCTGCGCCTTGTTTCCCTTTGTCGATTTCGGGCCATATTTCACCGAGGCCCTCCGCCTCCGTTCGGCCCGCGCCCTGGCAGATACGACTTGTCCCCCTTTTTCGACCGTTTCAACACCCCCCAGCGGGGCCCCCGGCCCCCCGTCCAGGCCATGCCTGGCAGATGCGGTTCGTTTCCCTTTGTCGACTTGTCCAGGTCCGCTCAAACCCAAGCTGCACCGCGTCCCTCCAGGCACGGGCTGGCCGGAAAAAACGCGACGGACAATTCAAAGCAACTCAAACCGGGGCTGACCGGAGGAGGGCGACATGGGCTACCCTGACGTTCGAGCGCTGACCTTCGACGTCTTCGGCACCGTCGTCGACTGGCGGGGCAGCATCATCCGGGAGGGCGAACGGCTGGGCCGCGCCAAGGGCCTATCCGTCGACTGGGGGCGTCTCGCCGACGCCTGGCGTGCGGGCTACGCCCCGGCCATGGACCGCGTGCGCCGCGGCGAGCTCCCATGGGCGAAGCTCGACGCCCTCCACCGCATGATCCTGGACGGGCTCCTGCCCACGTTCGGCCTGGAAGGACGCCTCACCCCCGACGACCTGGCCCGCCTGAACCTGGTCTGGCATCGCCTGGCCCCCTGGCCCGACTCGGTAGAGGGCCTGGCCCGCCTGCGCTCCCGCTACGTCGTCGCCACCCTCTCCAACGGCAACGTCTCCCTCTTGGTGAACATGGCCAGGCACGCGGGGCTGCCCTGGGACTGCATCCTGTCGGCGGAGCTGGCGAAGCACTACAAGCCGGACCCGGAGGTGTATCTGATGGCGACGGACCTGCTGGGCCTGGCCCCGGAGGCCGTGATGATGGTGGCGGCGCACAAGCCGGACCTGCGGGCCGCCCAGGCAGTGGGGTTCCGGACGGCCTACGTGCCGCGGCCGCTGGAGTTCGGCCCCGACGTCGTGCCGGACACGACGCCGGAGCCCTCCTTCGACCTCGTTGCGGCGGACTTCAACGACCTGGCCGACCGCATGGGCCTCTAGCCCTCGTTGTCTTCGTCGTCTTCGGTTGGCCTGGACCCCAGGACCACGTCGAGCCGGTGCCGCTCTCCGTCCCGGAGCACAGTCAGGGAGATCGTGTCTCCCGGCCGGGTCTTCTCGATGAGGTGGACCACCAGGTCCTCCATCTCACGCACCGGCGTCCCGTCCACGGCGATGACGACGTCACCGCCCGTGGAGTACTCGAAGCTGTCGACCTCCACGGTGTCGTCGCTGCCCAGCAGGCCGGCCGTGGCTGCGGGCCCCTCCTCCACCGCATCGATGATGAGGACGCCCCGGGTCTCCGTCGGAAGGTCCAGCGCGTCCGCGAGCTCTCCCCGCACGGACATCGCCCTGACGCCCAGCCACGGGTACGTGTACGCCCCGTCCTCGATGAGGGATGGGATGATGCGCTTCGCCAGGTCGATGGGCACGGACAGGCCCACGCCGGAGCTGGAGCCGGTGCGGCTGAGGATCTGCGTGTTGATGCCCACGACGCGCCCCTCGCGGTCCACAAGGGGACCGCCCGAGTTGCCGGGGTTGATCGGAGCGTCGGTCTGGACCACCTTCGGGATCGTGTAGGGGCTGGCGCCGCCGCTGATGGTGCGGCCCAGGCCGCTGATGATGCCCGTGGTCATGGTGAAGTCCTGGCCGAAGGGGTTGCCGAGCGCGATGGCGAACTGGCCTACCCGGAGGTCCTCGCTGCTCCCAAGGGGCAGGGGATGGAGCTTCTCGGCGGGGAGGTCGACCTTGAGGACGGCCAGGTCCGAGTCGGGGTCGCGGCCGATGACCTCGGCCTCTGCCTCCGTGTCGTCAGCGAAGAAGACGGTCACCGTGGCGGCGTCTTCCACGACGTGGTAGTTGGTCACGATGTGCCCCTGGGTGTCCCAGACGAAGCCGGATCCGGAGCCCCGGCGGAAGTCTGGGGACTGCCGGAACTGGGAGGGAAGGGTGCCATCGATGTGCTGGGCCACGCGGATGTGGACGATGGAGGGGAGGGACCGCTCGTAGAGGTCTGTCAGCACCTCCTCGTGGGCCGCCACGATATCCGCAGCACCCAGCGACTGCTGGGGCGCCGCCGTCTCCGCCTGCGGCGGTGCCGCCTCGGGCGCCACGGACGCTGCAGGGGCGCTCACGGCAACGGCTTGCGCTTCCGGCGTTTGCGTCGCCGACGCCGCGGGGCTGTCCGCAGCATCGGTCTGGGTCCCGCACGCGGCGGCAGCCAGGGCCACCAGTATGATGATCGCCTGCAGAGCGGGGCGGCGCAGAAGGGACCCCACTGCCCTAGTGATGGCGGTCCGCACCTCAGTCATTGTCGTTTCCCTCTCTCGCATTGGATTTCGTGGCTTTGTATGGGGAGTAACGTCCCTCGGTCGGGCAGGGTTAGCGACCATCGGGCCGGGTCTCACTGGCCTTGCCGGCCCCCGGATGGCCTCCCACTGGTCTCGGGTGAGGAGCTGTTCCCCTCGGTCTACTGGCGCTGCCGAAGGTTCTCCAGAGCGCGCTCCAACGTGCGGACCGTCCAGGCGTTCATGGACGTGCCGGCGCGCTTGGCTGCCTCGCTGGCCCGCTCCTTCACTTCGGAGGGCATGCGGATTAGGACGCGTGAGATGGCGTCCCTATCCAGGTGTATCCGCCATGCGGCGCCCGAATCGTCCTCTGTAGCGATGACCTCCGGCACCCATGCGCCGGCCTCCTGGAAGAGGCGCACCCGGGCCTGGGGGGCGAGCAGGGTGTTGATCTCGCCCACCATCTGGTGGAGCGCTTGGAGCGCCGCAGCCTCCGCCAGGGGCCCGGCGCTGTCCACGAAGTGTTGGAGCAGTGCTCGACGCTGCGGGTCCTCCACCAGGGCCAGCGTCCGGCCCAGCGATTCTGTCACGGTGTTCAGATGGACTGCCATGAAGTCTCCTTTGAGCTAAGGATGCAGAATTGATTCCGTGCAATTGCAATGCTATCACTATAGTATCACACAGAGATCGTTGTCAACGTCCTGATCTCAGGGGATTCGTTGACGAAGTACGAATGAACAGGCGCCTGCGGCCGGAGTTAGGGGTGGTGAGAGTTGGGGAAGGTCTGCCGTGAGTTACCCTGCCCTTTCCCGCGGCGGGAGCGTTGGGCTAGCCAGCGGGGCGGTTGAGGGCCGCCGCGCTTAACGCGCCTGGTCCCTGTCCCGCCACTCCTCGTAGCCCAGGCCCAGGAGATTGGCTGCGACGTTGAAGAGGACCACGAAGCTGAACCCCAAGATGAAGGAGTACCAGACAGTGAGCCCCCAACGCAGGTCCAACGGGCCCAGCGCCAGGTCCAGCAGGGCGCTCAGCAGGCCGCCGACGAAGAAGAGGACGGCGCAGGTGACCACCCATCGTGCCACCAGCCCGGGGCGGTCGAAGAACCATGCATAGAAGCGGAAGCGCCAGGTCATAGGTGCCCTCCTCGCGGCTGCATCCAGGATACCCAGGGCGGCGTCCGGCGACAAGGGGTAGTGCCGTGGGTGCCACAACGTGCGTGGCTCCCTCGGGGCGCTTGACGGGCCACCTGCCCTCTGCTAGCCTGGGCTTTGCTGAAGGCAGCGCGGCGTTGACTTGGCCGCTGCCATGGGAAGGAGCAGAAATGATCGAGGTCACCGCACCTGCCGTGGAGAAGCTCAAGTCGATCCTGGTCGAGGAGGACGCCCCCAACTCGGCAATCCGAGTCATCATGGTCCCGGCGGGTGGCGGCGCCCAGTACATGCTCACCCTGGAGAGCGAGCCCGGCGCCGACGACGTGATCAACGAGTACGACGGCGTTCGCATTCTGGTGGACGGCGATGCGGCTTCCATCATGGAGGGCGCCCAGATCGACTACGTTGAGGACCTGATGCGCAGTGGGTTCGTCATCACCAACCCCAACATGCCCGCTGTGGGTGGGTGTGGCGGCGGCGGCTGTGGATGCGGCGGGAACTGCGCCTGCGGAGCCGGTCTCTAGGAGCGAGGTCCGGGCACCGAGCGCCCTTCGCTAGTGGGAGCCGCTACTCCTCCTCTTCGCTCTTCCCTTCCTCCGGCTCTTCCCCTTGGGCGCGACTCGTCGCGCCCACCACTTCGTCTGAGACGAGGGGCGGGGAGTCCCCGTCCGCACCGGGCCACTGCCCGGCCATGCCCTCTTCTTGGTCGTCCTCCAGCTCCTCCTCGATTACGACGGGGATATAGGGCAGGATGGCCTCGGTCCGAGTCGGGAAGGAGACGATGCCCGCCAGGCGCGGGTGCTGGTACGCCTCCCGGAGGATGACGGACACACCGGCCTTGTTGATGGTGGCGACAGCCACGCGGTACCGGTTCCCCGCTTCTTTGAGCTTGATGAGACGGGCCGCCAGCTTGGGCTCCAGTTGGCCCAGGGGGACGTCCTCTTCGATAACGACTCGAACCGTGGCGCCATCGACCTGGAGGCCCAGCGGATCTCCCGCCGCGACGCGGGCCAGCACCTCCGTCGGCGCCGGGGCGCGCAGCATGGTCACGCAACTCTTACCACTCTCCTCTATGAACAGCTGCGGGGAGAGACGCTCCGCCCGCGGGGCGGGGGCAGTGTCTTTAAGTCGTTCCAGGCGCTCCAGGTTCTTCCGAGCGATGCCGTTGGAGGGGGAGTTGTCGAGGGCTTGCTGAAATGCCTCCCGGGCCTCAGCGTAGCGGCCCAACCCTGACAGGGCCTTCCCCAGGCGGTTCAGCGTGTCCACCGTGCCGGGGTACTGGGCCAACAGCGCTTGGTTAACGACCAGCGCCTCATGCCACCGGCCCTGGACCGCCAGGGCCACGGCCTCCCTGACGCGGTCCCTCCGGAGCTTGTCCTCTTCCTGGATTTGGTTGATCTGCATGCGTGCCTCTCTCAGGAGTGCGCATTGTAAGCCAGGCCGCCGGGACGGACAAGAGCAGGCTGGCGTCTCGGTGCTGGGTCCTTCATCCGAGTGGCCCCGCACTCGTCGGGGCATCCCCTTCCGAGTATGCGCGACGCCTGTACGCTGTCAAGATGTTCAGGCGTCGTTCTCCTGCCCTTCTGCGAAGGGTGTCCTAATCTGGTAGCCTCTGGTATCCTCATGCTCACTCTGCACTGGAGGCTTAGCGTGGCCGACATCGAAGACATCGTATTGCGCAACGACCGTCGCGGGATCGCCCATCTCCGCGGCGCTGTACCGGAGGACTTCTGCACTCAGGCAGCCCAGTTCGCTCTGGACCATCCGGGACGGATCCTCATCGCCACAGGCTTCTACATCCTCTCGGCTGGGGCTCCGGAGAGCGACGGCCCTCCGGGGGCCATCGTGCTGGGGGAGGCGCTGGAGAGCCTCGGAAACTACGTGGCCTACGTGACCGACGCTCACACGGTGCCGATCATGGTCGCCGGGGGCGTTCCGGAGGACCACGTCTTCGCCTTCCCCGTCGTGAGCTGGGAGGAGAGCCAGACCCGCGCACAGCGCATCCTGGAGGAGGTGAAGCCCGACCTCCTCATCGCCATCGAGCGCTGCGGGCGCACGCGTTCCGGTGAGTACCTGAACATGCGGGGCAAGGACATCTCGCAGTGGACGGGCAAGCTCGATGCCCTCTTCCTCGAGCACCCGGCGACAATAGGCATCGGCGACGGCGGCAACGAGGTGGGCATGGGGAGCGTCTACGCGGCCATCCCGGACGTGCCCACGCTGGTGCGGGACCCCTGCGACGTCCCGGCAACTCACCTGGTGCTTGCCGCGGTGTCCAACTGGGGGGGCTACGGCGTGGTAGCAGCCCTGGCCCGGCTGACCGGGAAGCGCCTGCTGCCCTCGCCCACCGACCACGGCCGGATCATCCGGCAGATGGCCCAGCAGGGCGCGGTGGACGGGATCACCGGCGTGCGCGAGCCCATCGTGGACGGCTTCAGCTTGCAGGAGAACCTTGCAGTGCTGCGGGAGCTCCGGGACCTCGTCCAAGGCTAGTCGTCGCGTCCGGGGGGTGCTACGGGAGCGAGTCCTCCGAAGCGGAGCCGTAGCAGCCCCTTGAGGTCTCGCCACGCGGTGCTCAGGATCGCCACGCGGGTGTCGGGGTCGTCGCGCCACACGACGGGGATGTCCGCGATGCGAAAGCCGCGCTTCTCCGCGGTCACCAGCAGCTCCGTATCGAAGAACCAGCCGTTGTCCTGGATGTGGGGGAGCAGGGCCTGGGCCGCGCCTCGGCTGATGGCCTTGAAGCCGCACTGGGCGTCCGTGAAGCGGGTCTGGAAGAAGGCCCGGATGAGGAGCACGTAGCACCGGGAGATGACCTCCCGCTTGAGCGCGCGGTCCACCTGGGCGCCCCGAGCCAGCCTCGATCCTACAGCGAGATGGCACCCCTGGCGGTGGAGGGCGTCCACCAATGGGAGGAGGCAATCCAAGTCCGTGGACAGGTCTATGTCCATGTAGACCAGGATGTCGGCGTCGCTCTCCAGCCAGGCCCGCTTCAAAGCTCGCCCACGTCCCTTCTCCGTCAGGTGGACCACCCGGACCTGTGAGTGGGCTTCGGCCAGGGAGTCGGCGATGGCGGGGGTAGCGTCGGAGGAGCCGTTGTCGGCCACGGTGATGCGCCAAGGGTAGGGGAGGCGCTGGCCGAGGTAGGCGCGGAGGGTCTGCACGCTGCGGGGCAGGTCATGCTCCTCGTTGTAGACGGGGAGGACGACGTCGACCAGGGGCCCTTCGCCCTCAGCTTCCGCTGCCTGGCTCATTGGCTTCGCAGACCTCCGTTGGCCCTCAGGGGTTTGATTTGAACTGAATAGTGGCACGCGTTTTTTCCGGCTCCTCCGTGCCTGGAGGGACGCGGTGCAGCTTGGGTTTGAGCCGCGCTGGACAAGTGGACAAAGGGAGACAAGTCGTATCTGCCAGGCACTGGCCGGACGGTGGTCGGACGGCCCCGCTGGGGGGCGTCGAAAAAGTCGACAAAGGGAAACGAGTCGTATCTGCCAGGGCGCGGGCCGAACGGGGGCCGACGGCCTGGGTGGAAAATGGGGAGAAATCGACAAAGGGAAACAAGTTGCAGCCGGGCAGGGCAAGCCCTGCACCCACACCTTGCGGCGGCAGCCGCCAGGGGGAGACTTGGGCCGGCATTGCGGGCGTTGGTTGGGCCCACCCGCCCGGCGGCAGAGCCGCCCAAGCTTTCCCGCCCAGCCACCCCTAGACGATTCTTGGTAACTGGGGGCACATCCCCAGAGCGGCTCGCCGCCCCAGAGAGAGGGGAAACTCCCTCTGGACTCCCCCTTTACGGGGAGCGAGGTTCCTGCCTGCGCAGGAACGACGAATCGTCGGGCAGGTGGGCATGGGGCCATGGTAGGGGATGGAGGGGGTGAGGGGGAAGGGGCGGAAGGCACCAGCAAGGCTGGGCTTTGCTCTGGGCGCGGCCCCCAGAGCGGCAGAGCCGCCCGTGCGTGGCGCCCTCACCCGCCGCCATGCGTCGGCCTCTCCCCCAGGAGAGGCTGGGACTCCCTGTGTTGGGAGCACCCACCCACGCGCAAGAGCGACGGCCCTCAAGGGGGTGGCGCAACACGACCTGGATCTGCTGGGGCTGCCGGACTGTACGGGGTAGGGGGCGTGGCCTCTTGCGCTTGCGGCGTTGGGTTGGGGCGGAGGAACGACGACCCTTCGACAAGCTCAGGGTGAGCGGGATTAAGGTGGAGGGAGTGCTCTCACCCGCCGGCGGCAGAGCCGCCCTAGCACAGGCATCTCCCCCAGGAGAGGCTGATGCGTCGAGGTTTCCGGCCTGCGGAGAGGCTGCACCCTTCGACAGGCTCAGGGTGAGCGGAATCAAGAGGCGGAGGGAGCGCCCTCACCCGCCGCTTCGCGTCGGCCTCTCCCTCAGGAGAGGCGGGAAGGGGAGCGGGCGATCTGCTAGTGCTGGAAGTGGCGGACGCCGGTGGTGAGCATGGCGATGCCTGCGGCGTCGGCGGCGGCGACGACCTCGGCGTCGCGGATGGAGCCACCGGGGTGGACGACGGCGGCGACGCCGCCCTGGGCCGCCGTCTCGACGCCGTCCGAGAAGGGGAACATGGCATCGGAGGCCATGACGCTGCCAGGGGCGCGGTCGCCGGCGGCCCGCAGCGCGAGGTAGACGCTGGTGACGCGGTTGGGCTGCCCGGCCCCCATGCCGACCATGGCCTGGTCGGCGACCAAGACGATGGCGTTGGACTTGACGTGTTTCACGACCCTCCAGGCGTAGGCCAAGTCGGCCCGCTCCTGCTCGGTGGGCTGGCGCTGTGTGACGACCGTCCAGGCCGCGGGGTCTTCGTCGAGGTCGTCGGGGGTCTGGAGCAAGGCCCCGCCGGAGACGCTGTGGACCAGGAAGGCCTCGCGTGAATCGCCGGCCGCAGCCTCCGGGACCTCCAGGATGCGGGTGTTGCGGCGCTTTCGCAGGACGTCGAGGGCCTTGGGCTCGTAGCCGGGGGCGATGATGACGTCGTAGAGGACGCCGCGCATGGCCTGTGCGGCCTCCGCCGTGACGGTGCGGTTGAAGCCGACGATGCCGCCGTAGGCGGAGACGGGATCTCCGGCGTGGGCCCGTCGATAGGCCTCCGCAATGTCCGAGTGGGAGGCGAGGCCGCACGGGGTGGCGTGCTTGATGAGGGCGACGGTGGGCCCGGGAAAGTCGAGGGCGGCGCGCCACGCGGCGTCGGCGTCGAGGATGTTGACGTAGGAGAGTGCGACGCCGTGGAGGCGTTCTGCGCTCACCACGCCTCCGCTGGAGGGCGCCGCGGCGTAAAGGGCGGCGCGCTGGTGAGGGTTCTCGCCGTAGCGGAGATCCTGAGCCTTGC
This sequence comes from Dehalococcoidia bacterium, assembly GCA_965249315.1. Lineage (GTDB taxonomy): Bacteria > Chloroflexota > Dehalococcoidia > Lucifugimonadales > UBA1127 > CBDBGD01. The sequence continues at coordinate 1,469,134 of OZ252225.1, forward strand.
GGAGGCCCAGGGTGAGCTCTTCGCTGAAGCCCTCGTCGCCGCGGAGGAAGCGGGCGATGAGGGTGTCGTAGAGGGCGACGTGCTGGAAGGCCTTGGCCGCCAGTGCGCGGCGCTCCTCAGCCGACAGCCCGCCGCTTCCCAATCGCTCCACCGCCCACGCGTAGTCGGCGGGGTCGGACAGGACGACGACGAAGGGGTGGTTCTTGGCGGCGGCCCGCAGCAGGGTGGGGCCGCCGATGTCGATGTTCTCCAGGGCCTCCTGGAAGGTCACGCCGGGCTTCGTGATGGTGGCCTCGAAGGGGTAGAGGTTGACGGCCACGAGGTCGATGGTCTCGAGGCCGCGGAGGGCCAGCTGAGCCGCGTGCTCGGGCAGGTCCCGCCGGGCCAGGATGCCGGCGTGGACCACGGGGTGGAGGGTCTTGACCCGCCCGTCCAGCATCTCGGGGAAGCCCGTCAGGTCGGCCACCTGCTGGACGGGGAGGCCGGCCTCGGTGAGGGTCCGGTGGGTGCTGCCCGTGCTCACGAGGTCCATGCCATGGTCGTGCAGGGCGCGAGCCAACTCCGCTGCGCCGGTCTTGTCGTACAGACTCAGGAGCGCCTTCACGCCCTTCCCCCTGCGCAAAGCTCTACGGTCGGGTCTCCGGCGCCCACCACCACCTCGCCCACGATGCGGGCCTCGGGCACGGCTGCCCGAACCGTCGCAAGGGCCTCCGGGGCGACCACCAGCACCATGCCGATGCCCATGTTGAAGACCCGGTACATTTCCGCGTCCTCGACCCGGCCCCGCTCCTGGACGAGGCGGAAGATGGGCGGGACGTCCCAAGAATCCAGGTTGATGCGGGCGGCCACGCCCTTCGGGAGGCAGCGGGGCACGTTGCCCTCGAAGCCGCCGCCGGTAATGTGGGCCATGCCCTTGATCTGCGGCAGGACGGGGGCCAGCAGCGGGTAGTAGCAGCGATGGGGCACGAGCAGAGCGTCGCCCAGGGTGGTCTCCAGCCGAGGCACGTGCTCCTCCAGCACCCGTGGGTTGTCGTCTACGCCGAAGATTCTGCGGACCAGGGAGAAGCCGTTGGTATGCAGGCCGCTGGACGGCAGGCCCAGGAGCGCGTCGCCGGGGCGAATGGTTGTGCCGTCAAGGATGGCGTCCTTTTCGACCACGCCGACCGCGAAGCCCGACAGGTCGAACTCGCCCGGAGCGAACAGACCCGGAAGCTCCGACGTCTCCCCTCCGATGAGGGCGCACCCGTTCTCGACACACGCCGCCGCGACGCCCCGGACGATCTCCTCCGCGAGGTTGGCGTCCATATTGCCGGTCGCGAGGTAGTCGAGGAAGAACAGCGGCTTCGCGCCGCACACGATAACGTCGTTGACGCACGCGTTGACGACATCCCTGCCCAGACTCTCGAACCGGCCCATGGCCAGGGCGATCTTGAGCTTGGTGCCGACATTGTCCGTACCCGACACCAGAACAGGCTGTCGATACCCGGAAAGCTCGAACAACCCGCCGAACCCCCCCACTCCGCCGAGCACCTCCGGCCCGTGCGTGGCGGCGGCGAGGGCCTTGATGCGCTCCACCGCCCGGTCGGCGGCGGCGAGGTCAACGCCGGCGTCGCGATAGGTGGAGCCCGTCATTGGGAGGTCTCCCGAAGGGTCCTGGGGCGCGTCCCGGCCGGGGTAATGCTACGCCTTCTCCAAGACCAGCTTGTCCATGTCCAGCTGGACGTCGATCGGGTAGCGGCCGCTGAAGCAGCCGAAGCAGTGGCTCTCCTGGGGGGCGTCCACCGCGCGGAAGAGGCCGTCGACGCTCAGGTAGCCCAAAGAGTCGGCGCCGATGGCCCGGCACACTTCGGGCACGGTCATCCGGGCCGCGATCAGCTCTCCCCTGGTGGCGAAGTCCACGCCGAAGTGGCAGGGAGAGATGATGGGGGGCGCACACACCCGCAGGTGCACCTCCTTGGCCCCGGCCCGGCGCAGCAGGTTTATGACGTGGGGCGTGGTCGTGCCGCGCACGATGCTGTCGTCCACGACCACGACGCGCTGGCCGGCCAGGATCTCCGGGAGCGGGTTGAACTTGAGGCGCACGCCCAAGTCCCGGATGCGCTGGTCGGGCTCGATGAAGGTGCGGCCCACGTAGCGGTTCTTCACCAACCCCTCGCGGTAGGGGAGACCCGACTCCTGGGCGTAGGCCACCGCCGCGGCGGTGGCGGAGTCCGGGATGGCGATGACGATGTCTGCGTCCGTCGGGTGCTCCCGGGCCAACTGGCGGCCCATCTCCTGCCGGGAGATGTAGACCAGCCTGCTGTCGAGGATGCTGTCCGGCCGGGCGAAGTAGATGGTCTCGAAGACGCACAGGGCCCGGCGGCTCTCCCTGGCTTGGTGGACCGTTCGCACGCCCTCGTCGTCGACCATGAGAACTTCGCCGGGCTCGACCTCTCGGATGAAGCGAGCGCCCAGGTTGTCGAGTGCGCAGGACTCGGAGGCGACCACCCAGCCGGAGTCCAACTTCCCCAGACACAGGGGGCGCACGCCCAGCGGGTCCCGGATGGCCAGCAGCGCGTCCTTGAGCTGGACGACAAGGGAGTAGGCCCCCCGGAGCTTGCGCATGGTATAGGCTGCGCGCTCGCCCCAGTCCTCTCCCGGCGCGTTGGCCAGGATGTGGGCAATGACCTCGGAGTCGGTGGTGGTGGTGAAGGGCCACTCCCACTGCTCCACGGCCTCCTTGCGGAGCTCCGCGGCGTTGATGACGTTGCCGTTGTGGCCCAGGGCGAGCTGCCCGTGGAGGCCGGTGACGAGGACAGGCTGGGCGTTCTCCTTGGTGCTGGAGCCCGTGGTGGAGTAGCGGGTGTGGCCGATGGCCATGTGGCCGGGGAGGCGATGGAGGTCGAACTCGTGGAAGGCCTGGTGGACCAGGCCCATCTCCGTGTGGCGATGGAGCTGACGCCCGTCCGTGGTGGCGATCCCCGCGCTCTCCTGCCCCCGATGCTGGAGGGAGAAGAGTCCGAAGAAGGCCGTTCGGGCAGCATTATCGTCGGGGGTGTACACCCCCACGATCCCACAGGCCTCTCGCGGCGTCTCCGACATCTACGCTCCGTTGCAGTGCGGTCTGGCGCGCGCACCCCAAACGTGGGCCTGGTTCGAAGGGCTTCATTATAGGAAGCCTCGCCTCGTCCGGTCAACCGGAGGGCGCGCTGTTTCGGCCGTTTATGCCTCCAGGTCCGGGAGACGGGAGTGGCCCCAGAAGCCCTGGGGGATGGAGGTGAGGTCGCGGATGCCCATGCGGTCCAGCATGGCATCGGCCTCCCGCTGGGCCATCTCCAGCACCTCGCCTTCGTCCACGGAGCGGACGGCCCGCCCCTCCATAAGGACGACGCCGTCCACGATGACGGTGTCCACGTCGTTGCCGTTGGCGAAGCTGACGACGCGGTGGACGGGCATGTTCGTCGGGTAGAGATGGGGCCTGAACATGTCGATGAGGATGATGTCGGCCTTCTTGCCCGCTTCGAGGGAGCCGATCTCCTTCTCGAGGCCCAGGCCTTTCGCCGAGTCGATGGTGACCATCTCCAGGACCTTGCCCGGAGGCATGTAGTGAGCGTCCTTGTAGTGGGCGCGGTGGTGGCGCATGCACTGGAACATGTGGCGAAACATATCGTAGCTGCGGTCCGGCGCGGTGCCGTCGGAGCCGAGGATGACGTTCACACCCGCGTCGATGAGCTCCGGCACCGGGCATCGGGCGACGTAGGAGGCGGCGGAGCTGGGGTTGTGGACGATGACCGTTCCCGTGTCGGCGCAGATGCGGATCTCTTCGTCGGTGAGGCCGGTGGAGTGGGAGAGAAGGGCGTCGGGCCCGAGGATGTCCAGCGCCTCATGGGCGAACTTGACGGTGCCCTGGGAGTGGCCGTCCTGGCTGAAGAGGATGCCGTGCTGCCGTGAGAGGTCGCGCGCCGCCTTCGCCTGGGCCTGGAGGGCCTCCAGCTCCCGGCCGTGGACGGGGTTGCGGGCAGGGTTGTGCACCGGGAGCATCATGGCGGCTTGGAGCCGCCCGCCGGCCGCGCCGTGCCAGCGTGTGAGCAGCGTCTCGGCTGTAGCGAGCTGCTCGTCGAAGTCCACCATGCGGTCGGAGCGGGAGTCGCCGTCCCACTGGGTGTAGCGGCGGGGGTAGGGCGGGTTGCTGGGGCCGACGACGAAGAACTCTCGAATGCCGATGCTCTCGACGGCCTCGCAGTGGCGATCGCCGGAAGCGGAGTCGTCGCTGCGCATGACCATGGTGCCGCCGCCGAGGAAGGTGAGGCCGCAGGTGACGCCGAACTTGAGCCGTTCTAGGGAGGTCAGCAGGGCCTCGGCGTACCAGAACTCCTCCGTGGTGCCCTCCGCGTAGATGCGGTCGGTGGTCTGGGCCCAGACGCTGGAGTAGCCGCCGCCGAGTGTCTTGGCCAGCCCGTGGCCGGCGTGGCCGTGAGCGTCGATGAGGCCGGGCATGACCACCTTGCGCTGGGCGTCGATGGTGCGTGCGGCGCTGTGCTGGGCCTCGACCTCGGTGCGTGTGCCCACTGCGACGATGCGGTCGCCTTCGATCGCCACGGCGCCGTCGTCGATGACGCGCCGCTCCGGGTCCATGGTGATGATCGTGCCGCCGGTGATGAGAATGTCCGCCATTGCTGCCTCCCTGAACCGTGCCGACTGTCGAGATGTTACCTGAGCAGCGTTGGGCCGACAACTTCGGAGACGTGCACAGCCCAAGGCCGCTTCCTTGACCGCCCTCAGGGTCGCCGGTAGAGTGAGGGCGATCCCCCTTGCCAATCGGAGGTACGTATGCGACTAGGATTCATCGGCCTTGGACTCATGGGCGAGCCGATGGCAGGCCACCTGCTGAAGGCCGGCCACAGCGTTACGGTGTGGAACCGCACGGCGGAGAAGGCCGAGGCCCTGGGGCAGGCGGGCGCTTCGGTGGCCGGTTCGCCTCAGGAGGTGGCCGGCGCCTCGGAGATCACCGTCGTCATGGTCACGGACTCGCCGGACGTGGAGGAGGTGGTGCTGGGCGACGAGGGCGTGATGCACGGCGCGCAGCCGGGCTCCGCCGTGGTGGACATGAGCACCATATCGCCCTCTGTCACGCGCGCCGTCGCGGCGCGGCTCGAGGAGAAGGGCGTGGGGATGCTGGACGCGCCGGTGAGCGGCGGCACCTGGGGAGCCCAGAACGCCTCCCTCTCGATCATGGTGGGCGGGCCGCGGGAGGTGTACGACCGCTGCCTGCCGGTGTTCGAGGCCATGGGCCAGCGCATCACCTACTGCGGCGGCACGGGGATGGGGCAGGTGACCAAGCTGGTGAACCAGATCATCGTGGCCGGAACGCTGGCGGCAGCCTGCGAGGGGCTGGTCTTCGCTGCGAAGGCAGGGGCAGACCTGGAGGCGGTGTTCCAGGCGGTCACCGGCGGCGCAGCCAACTCGTGGCAGCTCGAGAACCTGGGGGCGCGCCTGCTCAAGGGCGACTTCGCCCCCGGCTTCAAGGTGCGGCTGCAGGGGAAAGACCTGCGCCTCATCGGGGAGGCGTCGAGGGAGATGCAGCTCCCGCTCCTCACGACGCCGTTGGTGAGCCAGATCTACCTGATGCTGGAGCGGGAGGGCGTGGGCGAAGAGGGGACGCAGGCGTACGTGAAGGCGCTGGAGCGGCTGGCGGGGGTCGAGGCGCGGAGCGAGGCATGAAACGGCCCGCTCGTAGCCGAAGCCCACTACCGGCGCGTGCTATACTGGGGCCCCATTCAGAGACCAAAGGAGGCTACCCATGCCCCTCCTCTTGACGGACAAGGAAGTCAACGAGTTGATGACCATGGAGGACTGCGTGGCGGTCATGGAGGACCTGATGGGCCAGACCGCCCGGGGCCTCACATGGATGCAGGCCCGGACCCACATGCGCACGCCCCAGGGCTTTCACCACGTGATGCCGGGGGGAATCTTTGGGAGCAAGGTGGTGGGGATCAAGATCTACACGGCACGCTACCCCGCAGGCTCCCGTTTCATTACCGTCCTGCACGACAGCGAGAACGGGGACCTGCTAGCCCTGATGCAGGGCGGCCGGTGCTCGCAGCTTCGGACGGGGGCGCTGAGCGGCGTGGCCACCCGGCACATGGCCCGGGAAGACGCCTCCACCGTCGCCATCATCGGGACGGGGGTCCAGGGCCGGGCGCAGCTGGAGGGGGTCTGCGCCGTTCGGGACGTTCAGGCGATCCGCGCCTTCGACATCGTCCCGGAGCGGTGCCAGGCCTTCGCGGCGGAGATGCAGGAGCTTCTGGGCGTGGAGGTCACCGCCTCGACGAGCGCGGCGGAGTGCGTGAAGGGGGCCGACATCGTGACGACGATGACAACGTCGCCGAACCCCGTGCTCCTGGGCGAGTGGCTGGAGCCCGGCATGCACATCAACGCGTGCGGCGGCAACCACTGGACGCGACGAGAGCTGGACGAGGCCGCCGTGGGCCGAGCGGACACGGTGGTGGTCGACAGCGTGGACGAGGCCAAGCGCTACGGGGGGAACCTGGTTTTCCCCATCGAAACGGGGGTCATCCACTGGGGGCAGGTGTCCGAACTGTGGGAAGTGGCGTCGGGGCGGGTGTCCGGGCGCCCCTCTGCGGACGCTGTCACCCTCTTCGAGGCCCACGGCATCGGCATCAGCGACGTAGCGGCTGCGGCGTATGTGTACCGGAAGGCGGTGGAGCGCGGGCTGGGGACGGAGCTGCCGCTGAGCGCGTAGTCGGGCGGCATCGCCGGCGTGCGGCATTGCCGCTTTTGCTGAGGGGCGTTGGGCGGAGGTTGGTGTTTCGTAGGGACGATGGGAGCGGAGGCGATTTGGTGGCATCCCTACGGTAGACCTTGGGCGGGCCCACCCACCCGCCCGCCCGGTGGTTTTCTTCTGGGGGGCTGCGCCCCCCATACCCCCGCTGTCGGGGTACCCTCTCCGCGGCCTCCCTGTTCCGGCCTTGGCTGGGACGACGGGGGTTCCCCCTCACCCTAGCCCTCTCCCTCCAGGGAAAGGGGATGGAGGCCTTCACCCGGCTCTCTCCCAGGGTGCCTTCACCCTGCCTGTGGGCGTGCCTGCAGACCGTCGTTTCGTTGACACTGAACGAGCGGGCTAGGTATGATGAGGCGCGACCCAACGGTCAGGGTTGGCACGTTAAAAAGCTTGGACGGAAAGGAAGGTGACCACAGTGTCAGGCATAGCCCTGGCCCTCATCATTGTGTTTTCCGTCCTTGCGGCCCTGGGAATAGGGACCGTGGTTGGCGTCTTCTACCGGAGGATACTCGGTGGAAGGCGCTTGACGGAGGCTGAGGCCCAAGCCGTTCGAATCCAGGAGGAGGCGGAGCAGCAGAAGAAGGCTGCTCTGCTGGAGGCGAAAGAGGAGGCCCTGCGGCTGCGCTCCGGTGCGGAGCAAGACCTCCGCCAGCAGCGGAGCGACCTGCAGCGGCAGGAGCGTCGTCTGACGCAGAGAGAAGAGAACCTGGACCGCCGAGCAGACTCCCTGGAGAATCGGCAGAACGGGCTCAGCAATCGGGAGCAACGTCTGGAAGCTACGCAAGCAGAGCTGGAATCGCTGAAGGAGAGGCAACTCAAGGACCTGGAGGCCATTGCGGAGCTGACTCTGCAAGAGGCCAAAGAGGCAATCCTCAAGAAAGCGGAGATTGACAGTCAGCACGAGCTTGCGAGGCGGTACTATGACCTTGACGCGCGGTACAGGGACGAAGCAGACGAGAAAGCGCGCAAGTACATTGCACTTTCCATCCAGAGGCTGGCTTCAGACGTCGTTACCGAGTCCACCGTCACCTCGGTGTCCCTACCCAACGATGAGATGAAGGGCCGTCTCATCGGCCGCGAAGGACGGAACATACGCGCGATCGAGCAGGCCACAGGTGTGGACCTGATCATCGACGATACTCCGGAGGCCGTGACCATATCCTGCTTCGACCCCATCCGGCGGGAGGTGGCCCGCGTGGCCCTGGAGCAACTCATCAAGGACGGCCGCATTCACCCCGCCCGGGTGGAGACCGCCGTGGAGCGGGCCCAGACCGAGGTGGACCAGGTCATCAAGGATGCCGGAGAGCAGGCCATCTTCGATGCCGGCGTTCGGGGCCTTCACCCCGACCTGGTCAAGCTTCTGGGCCGGCTCAAGTACCGGACCAGCTACGGCGGCAACGTCTTGCAGCACAGCGTCGAGGCCAGCCTCATCGCCGGGATGCTGGCGTCCGAGGTTGGCGTGGACATCCAGGTGTGCAAGGCCGGCGCGCTGCTGCACGACATCGGCAAGGCGCTGACCCACGAGGTGGAAGGACCGCACGCCGAGATCGGTGCGGACATGGCGGCCAGGTACCAGATTCCCGACCCAGTCCGGCAGGCCATCGAGGAGCACCACGACGAAGACAAGGGCTCTGTGGAAGCCTTCATCGTGGTGGCCGCAGACGCCATCACCTCCGCCCGACCGGGCGCTCGCCGGGACACCCTGGAGGCCTACGTGAAGCGCCTGGCGGCCATCGAAGAGGTGGTCAAGGACTTCCCCGGCGTCGAGAGGTGTTACGCGATCCAGGCGGGCCGGGAGGTCCGGGTCATGGTCCGGCCGGAGCAGGTGGACGACATTGCCGCTCCGAAGCTGGCGCGGGACATTGCAAAGCAGATCGAGGACAAGCTCGTCTATCCCGGCCAGATCAAGGTCATGGTCATTCGGGAGACCCGGGCTGTTGAGTTCGCACGATAGGGTCGTTTGTCCTCCGAGCGTCCAAGCGGGGCGCTCGGAGGACGGCGCCATCTATGGCGCCCGGCGGCCTGACGCACTCCGCATCAGCGTCCTCGAGACATAGAGGACAGAGGTAAGAATGCCTGTCCAGGTTGACCTCCACCTCCACACGACGGCCTCCGACGGGCGGCTCACGCCGCCGGAGCTCGTCCGGCTGCTGGCGCGCAACGGCCTGCGCTGCGTCGCGATCACCGACCACGACTCGACGGAGGGGCTCGCCGCCGCCCACGAGGAGGCGCTGGCCCACCCGGGGTTGGAGGTGATCGCCGGCGTGGAGCTGGGAGCGGACATCCCTGAGGGCGACGTCCACATCCTCGGCTACTTCCTCGACGTCGACAGCGAGGAGCTCCAGGCGACTCTCCAGCGCTTCCGGGAAGGCCGGGACCTGCGGGCTCGGCGCATGGTGGAACGTCTGGCGGAGGTTGGCCTGTCCGTGGAGTGGCGCCGGGTGGAGGAGCTGGCCCAGGGCGGGGCCATCGCACGCCCGCACGTTGCCCTGGCCCTGGTGGAGCGCGGGTATGTTGCGACGCTCCAGGAGGCCTTCGACAAGTACCTGGGGCGAGGCGGGCCTGCGTACGTGGGCCGGAGCAAGCTCTCGCCGGAGGACGCCATTCGCCTGATCCTTCGCTTCGGCGGCCTTCCGGTGCTGGCGCATCCCGCCCGCTACGTCAAGAACCTCCATACGCACCTGCCCTCCTTCGTGGAAGCGGGCTTGGTGGGGATGGAGGTCTACTACAAGGACTACACGCTGGAAGAGGTGGCATGGCTGCAGCGGCTGTGCCACCGCTACGACCTGATCCCCTGCGGGGGGAGCGACTACCACGCCAACGGCAGCGCCGACGAGGTGGCGCCGGGAAGCGTCGGCCCGCCCCCGGCCACTATCACCCGCCTCAAAGCCCTCCTCCCGTAGCGCACGGTCCTTTCAGCGTAGGGGCGTCCGCTCCGTGTGCGCCCCAAACGTCTCTCCCCCTTTGAGGGAGGCAGGAGGAACCCCAAATGGTCGCATCCCGGACAGCCAACTCGGTCATGGAGGAGTTCCGCTGGAGGGGGCTCATCCACATCACCGACGACGGGCAGGAGCTGTACACCCCCGGGCTGGAGGAGCTCCTAGCCGGCAAGAAGATCACTGGGTACATCGGCTTCGACCCCTCGGCGGACAGCCTCCACATCGGGAACCTGCTGGGCATCATGACGCTGGTGCGCCTGCAGCGGCACGGCCACAGGCCCATTGCGATCGCAGGGGGCGGCACCGGCCTCATCGGCGACCCCGGCGGGAAGTCGGTGGAGCGGCCGCTGCTGACCCGCGAGGAACTGCAGGAGAACCTGAAGGGCATTCGGGCACAGCTGGCGCGCTTCCTGGACTTTGACGCCGGGGAGAACGCGGCCATGCTGATCAACAACGCGGACTGGCTGGAGCCGACGAAGGCGATCGACTTCATGCGGGACGTGGGCAAGCACTTCACTGTCAACTACATGCTCGCAAAGGAGTCGGTGCAGAGCCGTAGGGATGAAGGCATCACCTACACCGAATTCAGCTACATGCTGCTGCAAGCCTACGACTACCTTACGCTCTTCGACCGGTACGGCTGCGTGCTGCAGATGGGCGGCAGCGACCAGTGGGGCAACATCACGGCGGGGGTCCACCTGGTCCGCCGCGTGAGGGAGGCGCAGGTCCACGCGCTGGTGACCCCGCTGGTCACCTCGGCCTCGGGCGCGAAGTTCGGCAAGACGGAGGCGGGCGCCGTCTGGCTCGACGCCAACAAGACCTCGCCCTTCCAGTACTACCAGTTCTGGCTGAACTCCCAAGACGCCGACGTGGTCAAGCTGCTCCGGTACTTCACCCTGATGACCCGGGAGGAGATAGACGAGCTGGAGCAGAGGGTGGCCGAGCACCCGGAGGGACGGGAGGCGCAGCGTCGGCTCGCGGCGGAGGTCACGCGCATGACCCACGGCGAGCCGGGGTTGCAACAGGCGCTGGCCGCGACCGAAGCGCTGTTCGGCGGGGACGTGTCCGGCCTCACGGCCGCGGAGCTGCTGGACGTCTTCCAGGATGTGCCATCCATCTCCACGCCGCGGCAGCGGTTCGAGGGCGAGGGCGTCCCGCTGCTGGAGCTGGTGGCGCTCTCGGGACTGGCGCCCTCCCGGAGCGAGGCGCGGCGGCTCATACTGGGCGGAGGCGTCACCGTCGGCAATCGCCGGGTCGACGACCCCCGGCATGCCGTGCGGCTCGAGGACGCTGTCGAAGGCCGCGTGATCGTCCTGCGCCGGGGTGCGCGCCAGCGCCGCCTCGTGCGGCTGGAGGGCTGACGCGGCGGGGCGGTAGCTCACTGTGTGCGGCCGAGATTCCTGCGGAGGCAGGAAGACGAGGGCTGCGCTCATCCTGCCCCCTTCCCAAGGGGGAGAGGAATCCCTGGGTTGGCCTGGAATTGTCCGCGCGCGGTCTGTAGAGTGTAGACGCTCCGTTCGAGGCAGGGAGGAGGCGCAGCAGTGGCGGAGGCCATCGCGATTGTCCTGGCCTATCTCTGGGGGGCTCTGCCCATGGCCTACCTGGTGGCGCGGCTCCGCTACGGCGTGGACATCCGCCGGTACGGCAGCGGCAACGTGGGGGCGTCCAACTACATGCGGCAGATAGGCCCGCGTACGGGCTTCGTCGTGGGGCTCTTCGACGGCTTTGCCAAGGGCGCACTGCCAATCGTGCTGGCCAACGCTGCGGGCATCAGTCTCTGGGGGCAGGTGGGCCTGTCACTGGCCGCCGTGGTGGGACACAACTGGTCCCCCTACCTTCGCTTCACCGGCGGGCGCGGCGTGGCCACGGCCATGGGCGCCTACGTGGGGTTCGGTCTGTGGCCGCAGCTGCTGACGGGCATCATTGTGGTGGGGCTCATCGGGTGGCTGCTCCTGCGGAACCTGGCCCTGTGGATGGTCCTGGGGATGAGCCTGATGGTGCCCCTCTCGCTCCTGCTGGGCCAGCCGAGGGAGATCACCGCGGTCCTCCTGGGGCTTATCCTCCTGGTGCTGGCCAAGCGGCTGACGAGCAACAGGGAGCGCCCGGTCGAGGGGGTTGGGCGCCTTCGCCTGGTGCTGAACCGGCTCCTCTACGATCGGGACGTGGCCCACCGGGCCGATTGGGTGGTCCGCAAGCCGGAGGAGTCCCGGCCCGGACCGCGGGAGTAGCCCGTGCGCTGCGCCTACCACCCGAAGGTCGAGACGCTGCTGCGGTGCAGCAAGTGCGAGAAGCGCATCTGCAGCCGGTGCGCCATCCTCACCCCCGTGGGCTCCCGATGCCGGCAGTGCGCCGGCCTTCGACGGCTTCCCACCTTCGATGCGAAGCCGGTGGACATTCTGCGCGCGGTGGGTGCGGCCCTGGTGGTGGGGCTGGCCGTGGGCGCCGTGCTGGGGCTGGCCGACTCCCTGTTCCCCGTCTTCCTCCGATGGCTGCTGCGCGCCGGTGGACTGGTGGGCGCGGGTTACCTGGTGGGGGAGGCCGTCAGCCTTGCCACCAATCGCAAACGGGGCGGGCCGTTCCAGGTCATCGCCGTCGTGGGGTTCGTCGGCAGCTACGCTGTCTTCGAGCTGCTCACGCCCGGCCTCCTTGTGCAGGGCCTGTACACTATCGTGGGCTTCATCATCGGCCTGGCGCTGGCCGTGGGCCGGGTTCGATGATGGAAAACGAGCAAGAAAGGCACTCTTCGTTTCTAGACACTCCCAAGAGCGCGCCGCTATAATCCCGCCTTGAGGCAATGATGGAGGCCCCAGGATCGCGTCGTTGAAAGCAGAGCGTTCCACCACCTCGGACGGACAGACTGAGGTAGTTTCACCTTCCCTCGACCTGGCCGAGCTTCAGCGCATCGCCCGGGACGTGCGGCGGGACATCGTCAGCATGACCGCGGAGGCGGGGAGCGGCCACCCTGGGGGATCCCTCTCCGCCGTGGAGCTTCTGGTGGCCCTCTACTTCCATGTCATGCGCCACCGCCCCGACGACCCCGCCTGGCCTGAGCGCGACCGGTTCATCGAGAGCAAGGGCCACGCCTGCCCGGTGCTCTACTCCGTGCTGGCCCGCAGCGGCTACTTCCCGGTGGAGGAGCTTGCCACGTTTCGCAAGATCAACAGCCGTCTGCAGGGCCACGCCAAGCTGGGGACACCCGGCGTGGAGATGTCCTCCGGGTCCCTGGGGCAAGGCCTCTCCTTCGGCATCGGCGCTGCCCTTGCGGCGCGGCTCGACGGCCGAGACTCGCGGGCGTACGTGCTGCTGGGGGACGGGGAGCTGAACGAGGGGCAGGTCTGGGAGGCTGCGATGGCGGCACCCTTCTACAAGCTCGACAACCTGACGGCCATAGTGGACCGCAACGGCATCCAGAACGACCGCTTCACCGCCGAGGTGATGGGGCTGGAGCCCCTGGCGGACCGCTGGCGCTCCTTCGGCTGGCACGTGCGGGAGATCGACGGGCACGACATGGCCCAGGTGCTGGGCGCCCTCGAGGAGGCTCGGCGCGTGGAGGGCCAGCCCGTGGCGATCATCGCCCACACGGTGAAGGGCAAGGGCGTGAGCTTCATGGAGAACAATCCCAGCTTCCACGGCAAGGCCCCAACGAAGGAGCAGCTGGAACTGGCCCTGCGCGAGCTGGGAGCCTAGGCATGGCCCAGGCGACCGCCTCGACGAGGGAGGCCTTCGGCGCGGCGCTGGTGGAACTGGGCCGCGAGAACCCGGACATCGTGGTGCTGGGCGGCGACCTGAACGTCTCCACCTTCACTACCCCCTTCGCCGAGGCCTTCCCCGACCGCTTCTTCGACTTCGGGGCGGCGGAGCAGAACATCCTCAGCGTGGCGGCAGGCCTGGCGTCGGCCGGGAAGATCCCCTTCTGCTCCACCTTCGCCGTCTTCGGCACGGGGCGGGCCTTCGACCAGATGCGGGTGGGAGTTGCCCAGCCTGGGCTGAACGTCAAGCTGGTGTGCACCCACGCGGGGCTCATCACCGGGGAGGACGGCGTGTCGGCGCAGGCCATCGAAGATGTGGCGCTGATGCTGAGCCTGCCCACGGTGACGGTGCTGACCCCCTCGGACGGCCCGGAGACAGAGGCAGCGGTGCGGGCGGCGGCGCAGATCGACGGGCCCGTGTACGTGCGCCTCTACCGCCCGGCGCTCCCGGTCATCCACGCCAACGGCTGCGACTTCCGGCTGGGCGAGGCGGAGGTGCTTCGCGACGGCGATGACGTGACGCTCGTTGCCTGCGGCTCCATGGTGGCGACGGCCCTGGAGGCTGCGGAGACGCTGGCCTCGGAGGGGCTCTCGCCGCGGGTGCTGAACACGCACACCCTGCGTCCCTTCGACGAGGAGGCGGTGGCCCGGGCCGCCCGTGAGACCGGCGCCCTGGTGACAGCCGAAGAGCATTACGTCCACGGCGGCCTGGGAAGCTTGGTGACGGGCGTCGTGGCGGGCACCCACCCCGTGCCCGTGGAGGTTGTCGGCGTGCGCCAGTACGCTGAGTCGGGCGCGGCGGGGGAACTGCTAGAGAAGTACGGCCTCAGCGCCTCGCACATCGCCGCCGCCGCCCGCAAGGTCCTGGCGCGCAAGCGCGGGTAGGCGCGGCGGGGTCAACCCCGGTCTCTCCCCTTAGGTGCCGTGCCGTCTTGACACCGATGCTGTAACAACCTAGTCTGATGGCTAGTCAGTATGGCCGAGGTGAGTCATGAGCAAGACATGGCCGGTACAGGATGCTAAATCGAGGTTCAGCGAACTACTCGATACCACCCTTGCCGAAGGGCCGCAGATCGTGACCAAGCGCGGCGTGGAGACCGCCGTGCTCCTTCCCATCGAGCAGTGGCGTAGGTTGGAGCGGATGACAAGGCCGGACCTCAAGGATCTGCTGCTTGCCCCCGAGGCGCGGACCGAGGAGCTTACGCCGCCGCGCCGACGGTATCGTCGCCGCGCACCCATGGTAGTGCAGTAGGGTCGTGTATCTCCTCGACACCAACGTCGTCTCGGAACTGCGCCGCCGCCGCCCGCATGGTGCTGTCCTCGACTGGATCGCGGACGTGCCTGCGGAGCAGCTCTTCGTGTCGGCCGTCACGGTGGGAGAGATACAGGCGGGAATCGAGATTACCCGCGAACAGGATATAGCCAAGGCCGAGGAGATAGAGGCCTGGCTGGACAGGGTCCTGGCCTCCTACAGTGTGCTGACGATGGACGCTCCCGCCTTCCGGGAGTGGGCGCGTCTCATGCACGGGAGGTCGGACACTATGGCCGAAGACGCCATGATCGCGGCGATAGCCACCGTACACCGATTGACGGTGGTCACCCGGAATGTGCGTGACTTCAGCCATCTTGGCGTTGAGTTGCTGAACCCCTTTGAACGCGAGGCCCGGTGAGCGGCACTCGGTGAACAAACAGAGGCTCCAGAACGTGATTGAATCAGTCTCCGCGGCCGACCCGAAGGCTGGCGTCACGGTGAGCAAGCCATCCAACACGCTCCTGCGCTACAGAGAGGCCATCGAGAGCTGCTTCCCGGACCTTGTCGTGGCCTCCGTCGCTCCGGCGGGTGAGGGCATGGACAACGTGGCCGTGACCGTGACCGTCAACGACGAGTACGTCTTCCGGTTTCCCAAGATCGAGAAGGCCGCGACCAAGGTGGCGCTCGAGGCCGCCCTGCTGCCCGAGCTGCAGAAGGGCATCGACCTCCGCATACCGTGCCCGGAGCTCGTGGGGACGGACCCCCGCACCGGCCTGCGCTTCTCAGGGTACCGACGGATCGACGGGGTCCCGCTGGAACCGGAGGTCCTGTTCGGACTAGACCCTGCAGTGCAAGCCAGCCTCATGGAGCAGATTGTGCGCTTCATCCGACAGATGCACTCGTTCCCTGTCGACCGGGCCACTCGACTTGGGCTCCAGTCCAATGACTACGAAGCTGAGTACGCCGGCGACCTGTGGCAGACCAGGGAGCTCGTGTACCCCATGCTGGACCAGCGTGAACGAGACTACGTGGGGCGGCTGTACGAGGGCTACCTCGGAGACGTCCGCAACTTCGACTACGAGCCGACGGTGCTGCACGCCGACCTGAGCCCTGAGCACATCATCCTCGACCCGGCCACGCAGGCTATCGTGGGGGTCATCGACTCCGGCGACATGGTAATCGGCGACCCGGACTACGAGTTGCACTGGCTCTATGCGAGCTACAGGGACGAGCTGCTGCGCCGGTACCTGGCCCACAATCCGCACCCCTGCCCTGAGCGGCTGGTGCGCAAACTCCGGTTCTTCCATCGCTCCCAGACCGTTGTCGACGCGCTGATAGGCGTCCGCCGTGACGACCGGGAGATCCTGCAGAGCAGCCTCGCCGAGCTGAGGCGGCAGGCCCAGCAGCCGTAGCCGTGGCATCGGCCCTGGACGTTGCCGACGGCCGGTCACGTCGGCTACCCTGGACTGGTGAAGAGAGTGAGCGGTCTATGACGCAGCCCGGACCTGAGCCGTCCCGCCCGGTGGCCGCGGCTGCGCGGCCCAAGGTGGCGGTGGTGCGCACGACGCCCGCCACGGTGCTGGAGGACGTCGGGCGGGCCATGCGCCTGGCCGACTACCAGTCGGCGCTTCCGGCCGACGTCCCGGTCATCCTCAAGCCCAACATCTCCTGGCAGCACTGGTACCCCGCGTGCTCGACGACGCCGTGGCAGCTGGACGGCGTCATCCGCGCGCTGCGGGAGGACGGCTACGCCGACCTTCGGCCGGCGCAGAACGGCACGGTGGTGGTGGACTCGTACGAGGGGGAGGTGCGCAACAAGCACAAGCCCGTCCTGGACCAGCACGGGCTCGAGAGCGTCCACCTGGACGTGCCGGGGACGTCGTGGATTCCGTACGAGCCCAAGGGGGAGCTGCTGGCGCTGGACAAGATCTTCCCGGAGGGGATAACCATCCCTGCCGGCTTCCCCGGCAACAGCATCATTCAGCTTCCCACCCTGAAGACGCACGTCTTCACCGTTATGACGGGTGCCATGAAGAACGCCTTCGGCGGGCTACTGAACCGAAAGCGCCACTGGACCCACTCGGTCATTCACGAGACGCTGGTGGACCTGCTGACCATCCAGAAGGAGATACACCCGGGCCTGTTCGCCGTGATGGACGGGACGTTCGCCGGGGATGGCCCGGGGCCCCGGGCCATGCGCTGGCACACGCCGGGCCTGCTGCTAGCCTCCGCCGACCAGGTGGCCATCGACGCGGTGGCGGCGAAGCTGATGGGCTTCGACCCGATGAGCATCGCCTTCATCCGCCTGGCGCACGAGCGGGGGCTGGGCTGTGGCGACCCCCGCGGCATCGAGGTGGTGGGCGAGGGCGGCGATGCGAGCCTGGGCTTCAAGTCGATGGGGAACACCTTCGCCAGCCGGGGGCAGAAGCTGATCTACTGGGGGCCGCTCAAGCCGCTGGAGCGGCTGCTGCTGCGCAGCCCCATCGTGCCGTGGGCCTTCCTGGCCTCGAACCTGTACTACAACGGCTACTGGCGCAACCTGGTGGGCCGCCGCCGCATCCGCAAGGCGCTGCAGACGCCGTGGGGGGAGCTTTTCGAGCGGTACTAGGGCTGGAGGCGGGTTCGGCGCGGCCCCTATGGTATTATCGGGCGAAGCAACAGGATCGCGATTCCGATTCCGTACGGTGATCGTCCCTCGCTATCGAGAAAGAGCGGTGGGGACCCTGCGGAGCATACTCCGACAAGCCGGACTGACGGTCGACCAGTTCGATAATCTCAGCTAGCCGGGGCAGGACATAGCGCCCCCCTCCTCGCCGCCAAACCCGCCTCTGCCGCCCCTGTGTTCCGCTTGACGCCCCCCGTTGCAGCCGCTATTCTCCCTGCGCATCTCAGCCGGAGGAGACAATGGCAGGGCGCGTTGCGATTGTTGGCGTAGGGACGACGGCCTTTCGTGCCGTGACCCCGGAACTCTCCTACAGGGAGCTGATGTACGAGGCGGCCGTGCGGGCCTACGCCGACGCGGGCATAGACCCGCGCACGGACGTGGACAGCTTCGTCACCAGCGCCGAGGACTTCAACGAGGGCACCAGCATCTTCGACGAGTACACGCCGGACCAGCTGGGGGCCATGCTGCGGCCCATGCACACCATCACCGCGGACGGGCTCAACAGCGTGGCCGCGGCCCACATGCAGATCCAGACCGGCGCCTTCGACGTGGTGGTGGTCGAGGCGCACAGCAAGGCGTCGAACGTGCTGACGCCGGACCAGGTGACGGCGTACGCCATGGACCCGGTGTACACTCGCCCGCTGCGGCTGCACCCCAACGCCATTGCAGGACTGGAGATGAGCCGCTTCCTGGAGGAGTCGCGAGCCACCCGCGAGCAGTGCGGGATGGTGACCGTGAAGAACCGGCGCAACGCGCTGGCCAACCCCCTGGCTGCTTACGGAGCGGACAACACGCTGGCGGAGGTGCTGGACAGCCCGCCCGCGTTCGTCCCCCTGAGCGAGTCGGACATCGCCCGGCACGCGGACGGCGCAGTGGTGCTGGTCCTGGCCAGTGAGAAGCGGGCCCGCCAGCTCAAGGGGACGCCCGTGTGGATTCGCGGCGTGGGCTGGTGCTCGGACACTCCCTCGCTGGAGACCCGCGAGTGGGGCCAAGCCGCATACGCTCGCAGCGCCCGGGAGATGGCCTATCGCATGGCCGGGATTCGCAACCCGAGGCGGCAGGTGGACCTGGCGGAGGTGGACGACACCTTCTCCTACAAGGAGCTGCAGCACGTGGAAGCCCTGGGCTTCTGCCGGCGCGGGCATGCGGGGGCCATGGTGGAGGAGGGGGCCACGGGGCCGGAAGGCGAGCTGCCGGTCAACGTGTCGGGAGGCAGCCTGGGCGTGGGGCTGGCCCACGAGGCGACGGGTCTGCTGAAGCTGGCGGAGCTGGTCGCGCAGCTGCGGGGACAGGCAGGACCGCGACAGGTGAAGGGCGCCCGCGTGGGCGTGGCCCAGAGCTGGAAGGGCCTTCCGCACGCGAGCGGCGCCGTGGTGGTGCTAGGCGGCGAGTAGCAGGACTGGAGAGGAAGAAGAGCTATGGGGCTTCGCAACGTCGCCGTTGTTGGCGCAGGGATGACCAAGTTCATGCGGCGGTCATTGGAGACAGGCCGGGAGCTCTCTTCCGAGGCCTCTCGGATGGCCCTGGAATCGTGCGGCCTGACCCTCGATGACGTGGACTGCGTGGTGGTGGGGACCGCCCCCGACGCCTTCGACGGGGTGCACATGAAGGGGGAGTGGCTCGCCGACGGCGCCGGCGGCTGGCGCAAGCCGGTCATGCGCGGCTACGTGGGAGGCGGCACGGGCGTCTTCTCGCCCATCCAGGGCTGGTACCATATCGCTTCGGGCCTCTTCGACGTGTGCCTGGTGGTGTGCGAGGAGAAGATGTCCACCTGCCGTCCTCATCCCCAGGGCGCCTTCGTGACCATCTTCGACCACACCACGGAGCGGGCCCTCATGCCCAACCTGCTGTGGATCTTCGCCCTGGAGATGCAGCGCTACATGGCGACCTACGGCATCTCGGAACGGGACATCGCCCGGGTTGCGGTGAAGAACAAGCGGAACGGCCTGGACCACCCCTGCACCCAGGTGGGAGCGGACATCACCGTTGACGACGTGATGAACTCGGCGGTGATGGCGTGGCCGGTCAAGCGGCTGGACGTGAGCCCGACCAGCGACGGCGCCGTGGCCATGGTGCTGGCGTCGGAGGAGGCGGCCCGCCGGATTACGGACAAGCCCGTATGGGTCCAGGGCGTGGGCTGGTCTCTGGACACCCAGTACTGGACGAACCGGGACCTAGCCTACCCCACCTACCTGGAGAAGGCGGCGCGAATGGCCTACGACATGGCCGGCGTCACGGAGCCTCGCAAGCAGATCAACGTGGTGGAGCCGTACGATCCCTTCGACTACAAGGAGCTCCACCACCTGGAAGGGCTCCAGCTTGCCCCGAAGGGCGGCGCACCCCAGCTGGTGGTCGACGGCGTGACGGAGCGCACGGGGGACATGCCCTGCTCGCCCTCGGGCGGTCTGCTGGGCGTGGGGAACCCCATCGCCGCCGCTGGCCTGATGAAGGTCTCGGAGCTGTTCTGGCAGCTCCGGGGCGAGGCGGGGAAGCGCCAGGTGCCGGGGACCCCCACCCGAGGCCTGGCCCAGGCCTGGGGAGACCTGATGCAGGTGGGCACCGTCATCGTCCTGGGCACTGAGCCCAACACGCCGTAGGAGGCCCGATGAGCCCTCTCGATTGGACCCCGGAGGCCTTTCCCGGCACGTCTCTGCGCGAGTCGGACATCAGCGAGAGGCGCGCGCTCTGGGAGCGATGGGACCCGGACATGCGCTACGCCTGGGACACGGGCATCGCCACCAGCCGGTACCTGACCGGCCTCAAGAACGGGCAGCTCATCGCATCACGCTGCCGCACGTGCGACCGTATCGTCGTGCCGCCGCGCACCGTCTGCGAGCGGTGCTTCCGCCCGATGAACGAGTACGTTCCAGTGCAGGACACGGGGACAGTGAACACCTTCTCCATCTCCCACGTGGCCTGGAACGCCCAGCCTCTCTCAACGCCGGAGCTCCCCGCTGTAATCGAGCTGGACGGGGCCGCTCCGGGCGTGGGGATCATGCACAAGCTGGGGGAGGTTGACCTCGCGGACATACGGACCGGGCTGCGCGTCCAGGCGGTGTGGAAGCCCGCACGGCAGCGCACCGGGGCCATTACGGACATCCGCTACTTCCGTCCCCTGACCGAGGAGCGGCAGAGTCCCCCCGCCCCCCCTGTGGAAGTGGGGGGCGCGGCCGCGCGGTCGTCCTGGCGGGGGGAGATCCCCATCTACAGCGTCTACACGCTCGGCGTGGCCGGGGAGCGGTTCTTCCGAGAGCTGAAGGATACGGGCCGGCTGCTGGGCACCCGCTGCAGTCGCTGCGACCTGCTTTACGTGCCACCCCGGCTCTACTGCGAGCGCTGCCTTGCCGACCTCTCCGACGCCTGGGAGGAGACGCCCAACCGAGGGCGCGTGCATGCCCTCACCCTTGCCCACTACGGCCTGGACGGCGAGGCCCTAGACCCGCCGCAGCTTCTGGCCCTGGTGCGCATGGATGGGGTCCACGGTGTGATGTTGCACCGGCTTGGCGAGGCGGGACCCGGAGAGGTCCAGGTGGGCAGTCGGGTAGAGATGCTGCTGAAATCCCCAAGCCTGCGCAAGGGCTCCATCACGGACATCCGCTACTTCCGCCCGCTGCGAGGCAGGCGCCGCCGCCGCTAGCGGCGAGGGCGTACTGCCAGCACCGGGATCCCTGAGTGGCGAATAACCTGGTCGGCTACGCTCCCCATCAGCGCCCGTCCCAGACTGGAGCGCCCGCGCGTTGCCATGACCACAAGGTCCACCCCTTCGCGGCGGCAGAGGTCCAGGATGGACGGCGTCGGCGGCCCAACGACGGCTTGGGTCGTGACCTTCAGGCCTTGGTCGCGCAGCCCCTTGGCGTGTTCCTTGAGGTAGTTCTCCGCTCGCCGTACGGTCTGGGCCTCCTGGCCTTGGACCGCCTCCAGCAGGTTCTCTGCGGTAGCGGGGTCGGCCATCGTACCCGACTCGAAAGCGGGCACGGAGACCGGAGGGACCGATCGGAGAAGAAACATCTCCGCACCGAAGCGCACCGCCATCTCCGCAGCGTAGGGAAGGGCCTGGGCGCTCAGTTCGGAACCGTCCAGGGGAACAAGGATGCGCTGGAACATGGATTACCTCCGGACGCGGGATGCAGATGGACGTCGTTCTAGAAGCGAGTGATGAGCCCCCGTCCAACCTCGCCGCGCTCCAGGTCCTCGTAGGCCTTGTTGATGTCGTCGAGGTCGTACTCGCGGGCCACCAGATCGTCGATGTTGATCTTCCCGGAGCGGTACAGATCCACCATCGTGGGCATGTCCACGTGGGGCCGTGCGCTGCCGTAGTAGCAGCCTTTGATGGTCTTCTCCTGGCGGGCCAAGTCTGACGCCGATATGGCGGCGGTCTCGCCCACAGGGGCCAGGCCCACGACCACTACGTCGCCTCCCTTGCGGGTCGCTTCGAACGCCACCTCCACGGTCTCCGACGAGCCGAAGACCTCGAAGGTGTAGTCCGCCCCGAGGCCGTTGGTGATCCGGCGTACGCCCTCCACCGGGTCTTGGACGGTGGGGTTGACGGTGTGGGTGGCGCCGAACATGGTGGCGAACTCCAGCTTGCTCTCCTGAATGTCCACGGCAATGACCGTGGTGGCACCCATGAGTCGGGCCCCTTGGACGACGTTAAGGCCAACGCCGCCTGCGCCCACCACCGCGACGGTGCTGCCCGGCCGGACCCCGGCCGTGAAGACTGCGGCGCCCACGCCGGTGGTCACGGAGCAGCCGATGAGGGCTGCGTGGGTCAGCGGTAGGTCGTCGCTGACGGGGATGCAGCCGGACTCAGGCACAACGGCCTCCTGGGCGAAGCAGGCCACCTTGCCCATGTGGGCCAAGCGCTGGTCGCCCTTGTGGAGGCGGGTGGTGCCGTCGAACATGGCCGGGCCGGTGGCCCCGTGCGTATCGCAGAGGTTGGCCCTGCCCGTCATGCAGAAGTGGCACCGGCCGCAGTTGGGGACAAAGGTGAGGATCACCCGGTCTCCCGGCGCCACCCGGGTCACGCCCTCCCCAACGTCTAGGACCGTACCGGCGCCCTCGTGGCCCAGGACTGCGGGGAGCTGGATCAGCTGGTGGCCGTGCATGAAGTGCAGGTCGCTGCGACAAATGCCCGCCGCGCCCACCTGAACGTGGACCTCGTGGGCCTTGGGCGGGTCCAACTCCACCTCTTCGACGGACAGGGACTGACCATAGTCGTAGAGAACGGCAGCTTTCACCGGCAACTCCTTCCCCGCGAACAGCCTTGTGCGGTATCTCCACCGTATCGAGGAGCAGTTACGGTGTCAATCCCGCGCGTCGCGGGCCGCGCCGCCCCGGAGGTCAGCGCAGGCCCTCACCCTGGTAGCGGCCTCGGTATCCCTGGTCGACGGGGTGGGCCAGAGCGAAGAAGACGAGCTGCAACACGCGGGCGTCCCTGCTGAGCGTGAAGCCGCGGGGATGGTAGACCACCAGAAGGGCCTGGGAGCGCCCCCGGTAGCCGGCGTCCCACACGGCGTTGTGCACGGCGACGCCCGATCGGAGCAGGCTGGAGCGGGGTTTCCCCAGGGCCATCACGTCCCGGGGCAGGTTGATGGTCTCGTTGAGGGTGACCAGGTACGGGCCAGGCTCGAGTCGAAGGGCGCCGTCTGCGCCGAAAGGTAGAGGTACGGTCGCAGCCAGCTGGCGCCCGACGTTGTCCGCGGTTAGGGTTCCAGGGTCGGCGAATGCCGCGATCTCCGCGAGGGTCAGGTCGAAGCCGTTGGGCTGGAGCTGGGCCTCCAGGTTGGGGTAGCCCTCCAGGAGGGGGGGCGTGGCGCTCAGACGCCGGCGAATGCTCTCCCGGTCCAAGCACGCGCCCTCGATGGGCACGCTACCGCTCCCTCGGCTCGGCGTGCTCTGCGGCCAGGAGCTCCAGTATCTCAAGCGCGTGGGCGAGGTGAAGCTGAGAGCGCTGGAAGGCCAGCTGGAAGTGTTGCCGCCGGGGGTCCTGCATCTCCAGCATGACGCGCTGCAGAGCCTGCCTGTGGGCCAGCAACTCCCTCAGGAAGAGTGCATGGAGCTCTCGGTGGATCAGGGCCTCGCGCGTCCGAAGAGGGGGCGGCATCGGGGGACGAGGAGGAGAGAGCCGAGGGGGACCGCCCACCAGGATGACGGCGTGCTGGACGTGGGACTCCAGATGACGGGACACCTGCTCCAGCTCCGGCCCGTTGCGATCGGCGTCGGCCATGGCCGCCATCTCCGCGCCCCGGCGCTCGACGAGGCGAGCGTGGAGCCGGGCCCTTTCGTCTGACGGACGGACGATCAGGAGCAGGAAGTGCTCATGGGTCCGCTTGACCGGGTAGAGGGCCTCGCCCGGCACGCTGTCGCTGGCTGCGCTGGTGGCGCCCCAACCCCCGGCGATCAGCGCGAACACGGCCACCAGGGCGACGGCGCCGGCCCGCAGCGCCGGTGAGAAGAGCGGCGGGAGGAAGGAGAGGCGCCGCGAGGGCCGCGCATGCCGCTCCTGCCAGGCCTGGCTGAGGTGGCCCAGGAGCTCGGCCCGGGCACCCGGGCGAGCGGCTGCGGCGGCGCGCATGGTGAGCTGCGCTGTCCGGAGCAGCGGCTCCAGCTCGGCGGCGTCCTGGGCGTACAGGGCCAGGCACTCCTCCACCGTGGCGCCGTGCTGCAGCCGGTCCAGGCAGGCGTTCAGTCGATCCTGGAGCTCCCGTTTGGCCGTCACTCCTCCACCTTCACTTCACCGGGTATGGGGACCAGGATGCGCCGGAGGGCGTTCAGCGCGGAGTGCTGGAGCGCCTTCACGGCGTTCTCGTTCCGACGCATGGCGGCGGCCGTCTCCGCCAGAGAGAGGCCAGCGATGAAGCGCAGCAGGACCACCTGGCGCTGGAGATCCGTGACCCGCTCCAAGGCGCGATGCAACTCCTGGATGTCCAGGGCCTGCATAGCGGACGCCTCCACGCTGCCGCCGTGGGGGATATCTCCTGCATCCTCCAGAGGGACCGTTTCGCCTGCGGACTTCCGGCGTCGCACGCGGTCCACGACGACGTTGTGGGCCACGCGAAACAGCCACGCGGCGAAGGGTGGGCCCTGGAACCGGAAGGATGGAAGCGACTGCATGACCTTCAGGAAGATGTCCTGGGTCAGCTCTTCGGCTTCGTGGCTGTTGCCCACTCGCGCCATCACGTACCGGTAGACCCGCTCGAAATAGTGATCGTAGAGCGCCGCGAATGCGCTGAGGTCTCCCTTCTGGGCCTCTCGCACGAGCGCCACAACGTCAGGCACGCGGCCTCCTGGCTGCACCGGGGCAGCGGGGCGGACCCGTGCGCCTACTATAACGTAGGGGACGGGTCAAAGGTTAAGGCCTGTTTCTCCTCTTCCATGCTACAATCGATGCCAAGGGAAGATGAGCGTCACCGACAAGCCTCCCCGCCCCAACAGCTCCGTGGCCCACCTACTGCGCCGCATGGAGCAGCGGGACATCCCCCAAGTGAAGGCCATCGAGCGGGAGGCCTTCCCGACGATATGGCCTCCTCCGCCCTTCCACAAGGAGCTGCGAGACCGCTTCATCCGCCACCTGGTGGCCCAGGGACCTCCCTCGGATGAGCCCGATGCCGACGCTGAGCCTCCTTCGCCCCCGCCGCCTCCGCCCACGTGGCTGGGGCGGGCGCTCCAGGGCCTACACCGCTGGCTGGGAGGCGGCTCCGCTGAGGGTGCGGGACTACCTCCGGACCCCATCCTGGGGTACGTGTCTGTCTGGACCATGGGCAGTGACGCGCACATCGTCGGCATTGCGGTGCGGGAGGGGCACCGAGGCTGGGGCATAGGGGAGCTGCTCCTCATCGGCACCGTCGAAACGGGCCTCCGACAGGGACTGGAGACGGTGACGCTGGAGGTGCGGGTGAGCAACGCCGTGGCCCAGGCCCTCTACGCGAAGTACGGGTTCCGGGAGGTGGGGGTCCGCAAGCGCTACTACCGGGACAACAACGAGGACGCGCTGATCATGACCACGGACCCCATCGCCTCCGTGGACTTCCAGGAGGCGTTCCGCCGGCTGGTCGCCGACCACGAGGCGCGGTGGGGCCGCATCGAGCGCGCTCTCGGATAGGGCTGCTACCACCCCACCGCGTAGCCGTCACGGCGAGGGTCCGCGGCGCCGAAGAGCGAACCCTCTGCCGAATCCACCTGAATCATGACCTGGCTTCCCACGCCCTCCCAGTCAGCGATGACCTCGACGGCGTGCCCTCGGCGTCGGAGCTCCTCCGCCACGCCCGCTGGTATGCGGCCTTCGATGCGGAGCACGTCGTCGCAGGTGTGGGGGTAGGTGGACTCGGTGGGGCTCTGAAGGTGCCGCCACCGCGGGGCCTCCACTGCCTCGGCCACCGTCATGCCGAAGTCCAGGACGTGGGTGATGACCTGGAAGTTCGTCTGGACCTGCGTGTCGGCGCCCGGCGTGCCGCAGACCAGCACCAGGTCCCGGCCTCCATCGCCTTCGCGGAAGACCATGACGGGGTTCATGGTGTGGCGGACGCGCTTGCCGGGCTCCAGCCGGTCCACGTGGTCCTCCTCCAGGTGCCAGTAGGTCATGCGGTTGTTGAGCAGGATGCCCGTATCTCCGGCGATAAGGCTGGAGCCGAACCCGCTCTGCAGGCTCTGGAGCTGGCTGACGGCGTTGCCATCGCCGTCGACGACGACGAAGCACGTGGTGTCCTCCTGCGGCGTCCCCACGCGCAGGGCGCCCTGGGGCGGCCGGGCGGAGGCGGCCTGGTAACGCCAGGCGTCTCCGGCCTGCACGCGCTCAGCCGCCCGTTCGAGGTCGATGGAGGCGGCCCGCTCCCGGGCGTACTCCTTCGAGAGGAGGCCGGGGATGGGGACGTCCACGTACTCGGGGTCCGCGAGGTAGGCCTCCCGGTCGGCGAATGCCAGCTTCTTGGCCTCCGTCATGAGGTGGATGGACTCGGCTGTGTTGCACCCAAGGGCGCGGAGATCGAACTGCTCGGCCAAGTTCAGCTCCTGGAGCAGGACGTGGCCGCTGGAGTTCGGGGGCGCCTCGTAGACCGTGTAGCCGCGATAGGTCGTCGCGATGGGCTCCTGCCATCGGGCGCGGCAGTCCGCCAGGTCCCGGAGCGTGAGCAGGCCGCCCTGCTCCTCGCTGAACCGGACCAGGGCCCGGCCGATCTCGCCTTCGTAGAAGACGCCGTCCCCCTCGGCGGCGATGCGCTGGAAGGTGCGGGCAAGGTTGCGCTGGTACAGCACCTCCCCCGGCGCCAGGGGACGACCGTCGCGGGTGAAGACGGCCCGGGAGGTGGGGAACTCGCACAGAAGGGTGTCGGCGGCGATGGAGGCGGCCAGGGTGTGGCTGACCGGGAAACCGTTCTCCGCCAGGTCGATGGCCGGCTCCAGGACTTGGGCCAGGGTGAGCGCGCCGTAGCGACGATGGGCCTCCACCCAGCCCCGGAGCAGGCCGGGAACGGACATGGAGAGGAGGCCCTTCATCGGGATGCCACCGGGGAGGTACCGCTCACGAGTGGCCGCGCCGGGCGCCGCTCCCGTGGCGTTGACCACGTTGAGCTCGTTCCGGGCCCGGTGGTAGAGCATGATGAAGCCGTCGCCGCCGATGCCGGACATGCCCGGCTCCACGACGCTGACGGCCGCGGCCACGGCTACAGCGGCGTCCACCGCGTTGCCGCCGCGCTGGAGGACGGCGATGCCCGCCTGGGACGCCAGCGGGTGGCCGGAGGCGACCATGCCCCTGCGACCCATGACGACGGGCCGGTATGCTTCGTAGCTGATTCCGTGAGGTGACTGGCGCATCTCTCTTCCTCCCGCAGACCGGAGTGGGGTGTCGCGGCCATTCTAGCCCCTCGCCCTGCTCCCGGCGATACCCCGCGGAGACGGCCCCATGCGCAGCACCCGGAGAGATGGGCCGGAACATTGACAGAGAGGGGAGGGGTGGCTATGGTACGCGCGCTGGGCCTTGGGCCCAAACCCCAAGCGATCAAGGAGGCGGCATGGCGCGGGTGCACAAGCTCACCTTGGAACCAATGACGGAGGAGTCCTTCGCTCCCTTCGGCGAGATCTGGGACCCGCAGGACCGGCCCGCCGACCATCGCATCATCGCCCGGACCACCTTCGAGCACGACGGGCGGGCCACCGTGGGCGTCGTCTGGCAGCCGTATGCGGAGCTCACGTTCAACGAGCTAGAGCGACACTATGGTGTGAGCCAGAGCTTCGTCCAGCTCGCAGGGGCTCCCGCCGTGGTCTGCGCCGCCGCACCGACGAACATCGACGATCCCATGGATGTGCCCAACCCGGAGGACGTCCACGCCTTCCTCATCAACCCGGCCAAGGGCTGGTGCTTCAATCGGGGGACCTGGCACTCGCTGAACCGGCACATCCTGGCGCCGCCGGGCTCCAGCTTCATCATCATCAACTCCCTGCCCAACCCCACGCAGGTGGTGAACTACGAGAACAGCACCGGCTACCTCTCCCGGGACCTGAGCGCGGACAAGGCGCCCCGGATGCTGGACTACGAGGGGAAGTTCGGGGTGGTCTTCCAGATCAGCATCTAGGCCGTCTCGTCGTCCCGCCGGTACCGGCGGACCGAGGACCAGATGCGGAGGACCCAGACCAGGATGATGGTTCCACCCATGCCCACGGCAAAGGGTGGGTTCATCACCGTTGCCACCACGCCCGCAATGAACCCCCCGCCGGGCGTGAAGCCAAAGGTCAGTCCGTAGAGCCCCAGAACCCGACCGCGCATGGCGTCCGACGAGAGGAGCTGGAGCAGGGACGCCATGGTGACGTCGTAGGTGAAGAGGGTCGAGCCGATGAGGGCCGCCAGGCCCACTGACAGGAGAAACCAGGGCGAGAGGGCGAAGAGGAGGAGGGACAGGCCGGCGCCGGCTGCGGTGACGGCCATGAACGCGCCCAGGGCCTTGTAGTCCTGCAGCGCCGCCAGGATGAGGAGGCTGACAAGGGCGCCGACGCTCCACGCGGCGGAGAGGACGCCCAGTCCTGTGGCGCCCACCCCAAGGACGTCCCGGGCCATGACCGGCAGCATGATGTGGAATGAGAAGCCGAAGGCCTCCATGAGGAGGCTGAGGAAGAGGAGCGAGCCCACTCGCCGGTTCCCCAGGGCGTAGCGGACTCCCTCTTCCAGCGTGCGCCAGAGGGAGGCCTGGGACGGGACGGCCCGCTGACCTCGGGGGACCCGGACCAGCGGCAGCGCGCCGGTAAACATGCCCCCTGCCAGAACCAGATAGCACCATCCCACTCCGGCCTGGCTGATGAGCAACCCGGCGAGCAGAGAGCCGGGGATTCGCGCCAGGCTGAAGGCCATCATGCGGGCCGCGGTGGCGTTCAGGAGCCGCGCCCGGCCGGCAACGTCATAGATGAGAGCGTTGTTGGTGGGAAGGTTGACCGACTGAAGGATCCCCTGGATGAGTGCGGCACCGAGGATCATGCCGAGACTCAGATTGTCCGTGACCACGGCTATTCCCAGGAGCAGGGCCACGCACCCGCGGAGGAAGAGGGAGGCCATGAGGCCGTGCCGACGGTCGAACCGGTCGGCGATGACGCCTCCCAGGGCGCCGAAGCTTACCTGCCCCACCCCCTGGAGCCCCGCCACGACGCCCACCCACAAGGCAGAGTTCGTGGTATCCAGGACCAGCCACCCCTGGGCCAGCATCTCCATGGACATGCCCAGGGAGGCGGCGACGTTGGAAGCCCAGAGCCACCTGAAGCCGGGGTTGTCAAAGACCGGAAAGAGCCGGAGCAGAAAGGAAGGCCTGGTGTACGGGATCATGGGTGTGCCACCTGCGCTCGGCTCCTCTCCTTCTAGGTCACGGTCCGGAGAGGCTCACGCGCGCAGACCCTGCGCCCCCGGATGGCCGCGGCGCGCCTGATGGGCCGGTCCAGGGAGCTAGCCGCCAATCTGGGCCACGCCCGCCCGTGCGCAATCCTCGTCCTCTTCCGAGGTGCCGCCGCCAACGCCGCAGGCGCCCACGACAACCCCGTCCCGGGAGATGGGCACTGCGCCCTGGCTGGGGATCATGTGGCCGCCCTCGGCGCCGACGATTCCCCGGATGATCGGGGTGTCGGCCCGTGCCTGGAGCTCGCCGCTGGCCCTGCCGAACCCGACAGAGGCCACGGCCTTGCCCTGGGCGCCGTACACGCTGCCCCAGATGGCGCCGTCCATGCGGGAGAAGGCCACCAGGCGGCCTCCCGCGTCGCACACTGCGACGCTCACGCGGATGTTCATCTCCTGGGCCTTGGCTATAGCGCCTTCGATGGCCTGGTTCGCCTCTGCGAGAGTGAGGGACATGGCACAACCTCCTCCTTGGATCTGGGCGCCGCGCCGTCGAGCGGAGCGACGGATGAGGGCCGGCGCGGGCCATGGTACCTTAGGGCCGTATCGAAAAGGGTGTCAAGCGCGGGCGTGGGCGGAGGGTGGGCGTTTCAGCTGACCTCGGGGTGTGCGCTCCACGTGGTGAAGGGCTGGCTGCTTGCCTGGAGCGTGACATCCGCCACGTGACCGGGCGCTAGGTCGACGGGTTCCGTCGGACCCAGCTCGATCCCGTTCGAGAGGTGGACTTCGACCCTGACCCGGCGAAGCGCGTTCTCCGTGGTGTTCTCCACCGTGCCCGTGAAGGCGTTGGCGGTCGAGTCGTAGGACAGGACCAGGCGTGCCCCGGCCCGTACCTGGTCGAACGTATCATTGAGGCCGAACTGGACGCTGGACTCTTCGCCGTCCCCTTCGCCGGACTCCGACCCTTCGTCGTGCTCGCCGGATTGCGCCTCACCGCTGTGCTCGCCGGACTCGGACCCGCTGCTGTGCTCACCTGACTCTGATCCCTCACCACAGGAGGCAAGGGCGAGGATAAGGACGGCGCCAAGCGCCACCAGGAGAACGCCGATTCTGCCAAACTGCTGCACCTTCACCTCTTTACCTTCGTAGTCTGAGGATATTCTACCGAAGTTGGGACGCCCGGTGAGATGATGCATTGGCGTGTTCCATGGGCCGTTGTGAAACGATTCACTATTAAGGAATGGTGACAAGATGAAAGAAGCCGTCGATATGCTTGACATTGACGCCCTTTTTCTGCTACGATGACCGCGCCGGTCGGAACCGAGCGTTTGTGTCAGACCGGCGGTGCAGTTTTCACATCGGTGGGCAGAGCAGGGGAGGCCCCAGAGCCCGCTGACGAGGAAGGGGGGCCCAGCATGGTAAGACAGCACGTGCTGGTACACTCGTGGAAGTATCCTTCTTAGCGCCTGGCCGGTCGGTGGTAGCAGGAGGGTGTGCGGAGGAAGCGACCGGCCAGGGAGCAGCAGGTCCCGCGAGCTCATAGGGCGGTAAGCGTAGGATCGCACCGTGCTCGCACGGCCGGAAGGGCCGTTGAGACGAAGCGGGGCCGCACGGCAGACCATTCGCCGGGGGGCGGAAGCAGAGGCTTCTGTCCCCCGGCCTTTTCGTCGGCTAGCGGGCCAGTCGCCGCAGCGCCGCCGCCGCCAGATCCACCCCGACGACCAACAGCAGGTACCAGACCAGCAGGAGGGTGATCGTCGTGTAGTGGAAGTGGCTCATGCTCAGCCGGAACTCCAGCCCCAGTCCACCCGCAGCGACGAATCCCACCACGATGGTGGTGCGGATGATCACCTCCCACCGGTAGAAGAGATAGGTAATGAACCGAGGGAGGGCCTGGGGGAGGACGCCGTAGAGCATGACCTGCAAGCGGCTGGCCCCGGCGGACCTCAGGGCGCGGATGGGACGCGGGTCCAGCCCCTCCACCACCTCGGAGGCCAGCTTGCCGAGAATGCCGGCGTTGTGCAGCCCCAAGGCCAGCGCCGCTGGCACGATTCCCGGCAGGAAGACGAAGACGATGAGCATGGCCCACACGAGCTCTGGGATGGCCCGGGAGCCGACGAAGAAGCCTCGCACGACCAGGAAGAGGCCGCGCCACAGCCACGACCCATAGGGCGCCAGCTCTCCCAGCATCAGGTTCCGTGCGCCGAACATGAAGGTGGCCAGAGCAAGGCCCCCAGCCACGCCGATTCCGAGGACGCTTATGACCAGGGTGTCCAGTGCCAAGGGTGCCGTCTCCTGCCAGGCTGCCCATTGGAGGTATTCGGGCGTGGTCGCCGAGCCCACGCCCAGCAACTCCTTGAGGAAGGAGCTCACCCGGTCCACGGTCTCAGCGGAGAAGAAGGGCTGGCGCGACGCCCGGTCCGAGCCCAGGACGTGGACCCAGGACGCTGCGAGGAGCACTGCCGTCGCCAGCACGGAGCCGCGGAACAGGGTGAGCCGCGGCGCCGCGAACGGACGGGGTGCAGCGGTCCTGGTCCCGCCCTTCATGTCGTAAGCCTCCGCCGGACCATGGTGCTCCACAGGTCGACTAGGACCACAAGGCCGATGAGGAACAAGAGCGAGGTCCAGACTCGCTCGTAGGCCAGGTCGTCCAGGGCGAGTTGGATCTGGTGGCCCAGGCCGCCCAAGCCCACAAAGCTCATGATGGTGGCGGAGCGGACGCCGCACTCCAGGCGGTAGAAGGTGTAGCTGAGCATGTCCGGCAGGGCCATGGGAAGACGGCCGTGCCAGAAGACCCGCCACTCGGAGGCCCCGGCGCCGCGCAGGGCCCGCAGGGGCGCTTCCGGGACGTCCTGGATCAGCTCGGAGAAGATCCTTCCCAGGATGCCGCCGTAAGGGATGCCCAGGGCCAGCACGGCGGCGATGGGCGAAAGGCCGAAGGCGACGACGAACAGCCACGCCCAGACGAGCTCGTGGACGGAGCGAAGGGAGGCCAGGGAGAACCTGGTCCCCACAACGCTCGCCCGCCGGAGCCCCGGCGACCGTGTGAGAACGCCGGAGGCCAGGACCCCCAAGGGGAACCCGATGACCAGGGCGGCTGAGAGGCCGGTGAAGGCGTAGGCCACCGTGGTCCAGCTGGCCCGCACAGCGGCGTCGAGGACCTCTGGCGAGAGGTTGGGCCGGAACACTGCCACGGCGAAGTCGCCGATGGCGCGTAAGCCGCCGCTATGGAAGAGGCCGCTGCCCCACTCGATACGGAACAGACTCAAGAGGAAGGCGGCCAGCAGAATTACCGTCAGGAGCGGTCGCCCCTCCCACAGCCTCACCTTCCCGGAGCCCCTCCAGCCGGTAGAGGTCATTGAGCATCTCCTCCGTTACCTGTTCGCTGGGGAGGTCGAACTGGACGACGCCGTTGCGCACGCCGATGAGCCGCGCAAAGTGAAGCCGGGCCAGCTCCACCGAGTGCATGCTGGCTACCAGCGTCTTCCTGCTCTCCCGGGCAATGTCGATCAGGAACCGCAGGGTCTCCCCCGCGCGGGCTGGGTCCAGGGAGGCCACGGGCTCGTCGGCCAGGATGACGGCCGGGTTCTGCACGAGCAGCCGGGCGATGGCCACCCGCTGCTGCTCTCCGCCGGAGAGGTGGCTTGCCCGCAGATACGCGCGCTCCTCCAGCCCCACGCGGGCCAGGGCCCCCAAACCGGCGCCCCGGTCCTGGGGCCACATCAGGGAGAGGAGGGCCTTGGAGAATCCCCACTGACCCAGGCGGCCGGCCAGGACGTTGTGCAGAGCGGAGAGGTGGGGCACCAGGTCGAACTGCTGGTGGATCATCCCCACCAGGCGGGCCAGCTGGGGGCCGGGGTGCAAGTCGGCGAGGTCCAGGCCGTTGAGGCGGATGCGGCCCGCCGTGGGTTGGAGCTGGCCGGAGGTCAGCAGGAGGAGCGTGGTCTTGCCGCTTCCGCTGGGCCCCAGAAAGGCCACGGTCTCCCCCGGCTCGATGTCCAGGGAGAGGGGCGCCACGGCTTCCAGTGCGCCGTAGTGCTTGCCGACCTGGCTGAGCTGGACGGCGGCGGAGGCGCTACTCCCGGATGATGTCGAGGCCACGGGCGACCTCCTCGATAGCCTGGTAGTTCTCGTTGCTGGTGGCGATGAAGTTCTGGGTCTGGAAGGCCTCCATGATCTCCTGGTCGCGGCCTCCGTTGGCCGCGTTCAGCTTCAGGAGGGCCTCGGTTATCGTGTCGACGGTGCCGTCCCCAAAGCGTTCGTCCACGTCGCCCCGGGCCACCCAGTGGTAGTCGTAGTAGGGCGGGGTGAGCTCCAGCACCTCCACCCTGCTCAGGTCCACGTCACCGGCATCGACCCTGGCCTGCCAGACCAGGGCGTTGAGCGCGCCCGCCTCGAAGGCGCCGGTCTCCACCAGCTTCCAGGTCTTGTCGTGGGAGCCGCTGTAGTTGACGGCGCTGAAGTCCTGCTCCGGCTCCAGGCCGGCCTCGGTCAGGAAGTAACGGGGCATGAGGTGGCCGGAGGTGGAGCTTTCGCTGCCGAAGGTGAAGGTCATTCCCTTGAGGTCCGCCAGGGAGGTGATGCCGAGCTCTTTCTGCACGACGAAGACGGAGTGGAACTCCTCGTCCTCCGGGCGCTGGACCAGGGCGTGGGACTCCGGCACGGCCAGGCGGGCCTGCACGCCCGTAAGGCCGCCGTACCAGGCCATGTGCAGGTCTCCCTGCCGGAAGGAGGTGACCACCGCGGCGTAGTCGACCGAGGGGACGTACTGGACGTTCAGGTTCGTCTCCTCGCTCAGGTACTCGGCCAGCGTCTCGAAGCGGGCCTGGAGCACCGAGGCGTCCTGGTCGGGGATGCCGCCGACGTAGAAGGTCTCTTCGTTCTCGGAGCCGCAGGCGGCCAGCACGCCGATGATCAGGAGCAGCAGCGGGGCGAGAAGACGTTTCGGTGGCATTCGAACACTCCATGGGCCGAGAATGGCCGCAGTAGACCATACCGATGATGTATACTGCTGGCAAGGGTCATGCGCAAACGTCATGGAGCAGGTATGGACCTGGGCCTCCTCGCCACCTTCCTCGCGGTCGCTCGCCATCGCAGCCTGACCCAGGCCGCCCGAGAGCTGGGCCTGACCCAGCCCGGCGTCAGCCGTCGGGTGCATCGCCTGGAGCAGGAGCTCGGCGTAGCGCTGCTGGAACGTCGGGGCGACGGGGTTGTCCTGAGCCGCGCCGGGAGAGAGGTGCGCACCTACGCGGAGAATGCCCTGGAGCGGTACAGCCGCCTGCGGGACCGCCTTCGGCAGGGACGCCAGGTTGTGGCCGGCCCCCTCCGTATCTGCGCCAGCACCACGCCGGGTGAGTTCCTGGTGCCCGACCTTGTGAACCGCTTCGCCGCCGAGCACCCGCGGGTGCTGCCGGAGGTCTTCACCACGGACTCGGTCCAGGTGGTGGAGGAGATGCGGGAACGTCGCTGGGACATCGGCTTCGTCGGAGCTCGGATCCCCGGCCGGGGCCTCCGGTACGAGGTCGTGGCCGAGGACGAGGTGGTGTTGGCCGTCCCGCCGGGCCACCCCTTCGCCCTTCGCAAGGAGGTGGCCCTGGAGGAGCTGGAGGGAGAGCCCTTCCTGCTGCGGGAGGGCGGCTCGGGCACGCTGCGGAGCGTCCAGTCGATCCTGGCCAGCCGGGGCCTGGGACTCCCCCGGTACCGCATGGCCATGGGGGTGAACTCCACACGGGCGGTCCTGTCCGGCGTGGAGCGGGGGTACGGCATCGGATGGGTGTCATCGCTGGCGCTGGGGCCGCTGTGGGAGGGGCGGGTGGTCACCCTTGGTCTGCAGGGGATTCCCCTGCGCCGCTCCATCTACATGGTCACGGTGCGGCACGGCGGGCTTCCCGACGCAGCGGCTGCCTTCGCACAGTGGGTGCGCGGGGAGACCCGACGCGGGGCGTCTATTGACAGGTGACAGACGACACCATAGGCTCTTCAGGTGATCCTCTCTTTCAAACACCGGGGGCTCAGGTCGCTTTACAACGGTCGGGGGGAGCGACGAGTGGCGCCAGAGCACGCTCGAAAGTTAACACGTATCCTTGCCGTGCTGGATCAGAGCCGGACGCCTCAGGACATGGACATCCCAGGGTTCCGGCTGCACGCGCTGTCGGGTGAGATGAGGGGGAGCTATGCCGTTTCAGTGTCGGGGAATTGGCGGGTTACCTTCAGGTTCGAGGATGGACATGCCGTCGACGTCGACTATACCGACTACCATTGAGGAGATGAGATGGCACCCATGCAGAATCCTCCCCATCCAGGCGAGATAGTGAAGTGGGACTGTCTTGAGCCGCTGGGCTTGACAGTAACGAGGGCGGCGGAAGGTCTGGGAGTAACCCGACAGGCGCTGTCGGACCTGGTGAACGGGAAGGCCGGCGTATCGGTCGAGATGTCCCTCCGCCTGTCTCAGGCCTTTGGCTCCACACCGGAGACCTGGCTCGGCATGCAGACGGCCTATGACCTCTGGCAGGCGCGGTCTCGTGCGAAGCGC
This sequence comes from Dehalococcoidia bacterium, assembly GCA_965249315.1. Classification (GTDB taxonomy): domain Bacteria; phylum Chloroflexota; class Dehalococcoidia; order Lucifugimonadales; family UBA1127; genus CBDBGD01. Next base: position 1,504,855 of record OZ252225.1, read on the forward strand.
ATCAAGGTCGAGAAGTTCGCGGCGCCAAATCCAACGTAGCTAGGAGGCCCTATGTCCACGACGGTTCTGGCGCACGCAACGGTTGTACCCGTCGGCCCCGGCCGCACGGTCCTGCGCGACGGCGCCGTGGCCGTGGAGAAGGACCGCATCGTGGCCGTGGGGCCTGCGGCGGACGTCCTGGCCAGCCACCCTGCGGCCGAGGTCGTCGACTGTCGAGGGAGGGCGGTGTTTCCGGGCCTGGTGAACCCCCACGCCCACCTGACGGCCACCCTCCACCGCGGCATCACGGAGGACCTGGGCTTCCCCTCCTCCGTTCGCTTCCCCGTCTCCGTGAACTCCCTCCTCTCGGACGAGGAGAAGGGGGTGATGGCGGTCCTGGGGGCCATCGAGTGCATCCGCACGGGCAACACGGCCCTGGCCGAAGTGGCGACGGGCATCGCCGGCTACGCTTCCCAGATCGCCGCGACCGGGCTGCGTCTAGTGCTGGCGGAGTGCGCCTCCGACGGCGTCACTGCGCCCGACTATCGCCCGGGAGAGCCCGTCGGCAACTTCTCGGAGCGGCTGCGGGCGGAAGGCCTGGACCGCATCGATGCACTCTTCGAGGGCTGGCACGGCCGCGAGGGAGGCCGCATCACGTGCATGGCCGCGTCGGTCACGCTGGTGGAGACGTCCTCCCCGCCGCTGCTCCGGAGCGTCCGCGAGCGCGCCGAGCGCCACGACACGCCCTACACCGTCCACCTGGGGCAGAGCCTCCTTGAGGTGCAGTCCGTGATGGAGATGCACGGGGCCAGGCCTGCCCAGTACCTCCACGCCCACGACTTCCTGGGGCCCAGGCTGGTGGCGGCGCACTGCCGGTACCTGGACGCGGCCGAGGTAGCCCTGATGGGCGCCACGCGGTCCGGTGTCTCGCACCAGCCGGCCATGGCCGCTCGCCGAGCGGTGCTGCCTCCCATCGCAGCCCTGCGGGACGCCGGGTGCACCGTGGGGCTCGGTACCGACAACAACACCCAGGACATGGTGGAGGTCATGCGCGCCGCGCTCTTCACCGAGCGCATCCTGCGAGACGACCCCCAGCGCCCTCAGCCGGAGGAGGTGCTGGAGGAGGCTACCCTGGGCAGCGCGCGGGTGCTGCACATGGACGGTCTCATCGGGACGCTGCAGGCGGGGAAGAAGGCGGACCTGTTCGTGGTCAACACGCTGCGCGCCCACCTCGTGCCCACGACTCGCATCGTCTCCGGCTTCGTCCACAACGGCCAGCCCAGCGACATCGAGGCCGTCATGGTGGACGGGGCGTTCATCATGCGCGACGGGCGCGTCCTCACTGTGGACGAGGAGGCCGTGGTGCGGGAGGCGGACCGCATCGGACGGCGGGCGTGGGCGCAGATGCTGGAGCGCTACCCCACGCTGCCCTTGCCGTTCGCGCTGGACAGGTGATGGCGGAGGTGGCACGTGCCAGGCTCGGGTCATTCGATGACCTGCTCAGCCTGACCGCGGAGCCGCTTCGCCCGGTCGTCAGTGCGCTGAAGGCGATGGTCCTCGACGTGCACGCAGACGCCTGCGAGGTCGTGCGCCTCGGCGACAGGGCCGCGACCTATGGCGTAGGGCCGAGGAAGATGACCGACGGATATGCCTACATCCTGCCTCACGCCGCATGGGTGAATCTGGGCTTCTACAGAGGCGCCGATCTGCCCGACCCGGAAGCGCTGCTGGAAGGCACGGGCGCGCGGATGCGGCACGTCAAGGTGCGCTCCGTCGACGAGGCGCGGCGCCCTGCCGTCCGGGCGCTTGTCGCTGCTGCGTACGCCGAACGCAGGGATGCGCTCCGGGCTTGACCGGGCGTTCAAGCTGAGACGCTGCATCGGGGCCACAATCGCGTCTGCAATGATGGGGGAGGAGGGATAGCATGCGAACAGCTGTGAACCGTGCAATATGGGGGGCTGCGACGCCTCAAATGTAGACGAGCATGGACGGTGGAGGAGTCGTGTATGGGAAAGAAGAGGCAACTGAACCCGGACGGCAGCCCAATTCGAGTCATTGACTCGGCAACCATGTGGGCTGCTGGAATGCTTGAAGCCATGGGGCCTGACGCGCCGGAGCTTACGGACGAGGAGTTCGAAGAACTGGTCGAGCGCATCCGAGAGGCTGACCGGCGGGTGGAAGCGAGAGAAGACAAGGAGAAGGGCCTCACGGAAGAGGCCTAGCGCCGATGTCGGACCTATGACCCTCTCCAAGGAGCGGCTTTCCTTGACACCCCTTGGGCGCAAGCCTAGAATAGCTTGCGAAATCCTTCACGCGGATGGCAGTTCGTGACCTCCTTCGCCGTTGTACAGACCGGGGGCAAGCAGTACCGGGTCCAGCCCGGAGACGTGTTGGACGTGGAGCGCCTGTATCTGGACGTGGGCGCCCCTGTGGACCTGAGCGACGTCCGGCTGATCGCCGGTGACGGAGAATTCCTGGTGGGGTCGCCGCAGGTCGAGGGTGCGCTGGTGCGGGCCCAGGTGGTGGAGCATCTGCGCGGTCCCAAGCTCGTGATCTTCAAGTACAAGCCCAAGACCCGCTACCGCCGCAAGACGGGCCATCGACAGGAGCTCACGCGGCTGCAGATCGAGGACTTGGTGCTTCCCGGCAGCGCGGAGGAAGAGGAGAAGCCCGCGCCCCAGCGTCGCAGGACGTCCAGGGCGAAGGCCGCTGCAGCGGAGGAGGCCCCTCCGGCGGCAGAGGCCCAAGAGGCTGAAGCAGAAGAGGCTCCTCCGGCGGCAGAGGCCCCAGAGGTTGGAGCACAAGAGGTGAAGAGCGATGGCGCATAAGAAGGGTGGCGGCTCCAGTCGCAACGGGCGCGACAGCAAGGGCCAGCGTCTCGGCGTCAAGCTCTACGACGGCCAGCGCGTTCGTGCGGGGAACATCCTTGTTCGTCAGCGTGGAACGCGCATCCTGCCGGGCCGCAACGTCGGCTGCGGGCGGGACCATACGCTGTTTGCGCTGGCTGAGGGCTACGTGAAGTACGACTTCGGCGTGCGGGGCAAGAAGCGGGCCAGTGTCCACGCCACCAATGGGGAGGCGTCGTGAGGGCCAAGATCCACCCCACCTGGCACCAGGTCCAGGTGACCTGCATCTGCGGCAACAGCTTCACCACGGCTTCGACCAAGGAGTCGATCAGGCTCGAGGTGTGCAGTCGATGCCACCCCTTCTTCACCGGCGAGCAGCGAATCGTCGACACCGAGGGCCGGGTGGAGCGCCTCAAGAGGAAGTACAACCTCGCGTAGGCACTGCCCAGCCTCCCGGGGTGAGGTCCCACTCACCCCTTTCCTTTTTGTCCAAGGCACGAGCGTAGGGTAGAGAGCCGTGGCGCAGCAGTTCTACTACGGCGGTCAAGCCGTCATCGAGGGGGTCCTCATCCGGGGACGGGAGAGCGTGTCCCTGGCGGTGCGCTGTCCCAACGGGTCCATCTGGAGCGGCTCCCTATCCCTGGGGACGCTGTACAAAGGCCCCCTGCGGCGAATTCCCCTGGTTCGCGGCGTCATCGTCCTGGTGGAGACGCTCTTGGTGGGCATCCGGGCGCTGAACCGGTCCGCGGAGATCTCCATGGCGCCGCCCGACGCCACCGAAATCCCCGAGCCGGGAAAAGCGGACCGAGTGGCGCTGGTGGGCTCGCTGGGTCTGGCGCTGCTGGTGGGCGTGGGCGTCTTCTTCCTGCTTCCCCTGTTCGGGGCCCGGTCCTTGGACTTTCTCATCCCCTCCGCACTGGCTAGCAACGTGTTGGAGGGGCTCATCCGGCTTACCCTGCTGGTGGGCTACATCTGGGCCATCGGCCACATGCAGGACATCAAGCGCGTCTTCGCGTACCACGGCGCGGAGCACATGACGATCCACGCCTACGAGCACGGCGTCGCGCTGGAGGCGGAGCAGATCGCCCGCTTCCCCACGGCGCACCCCCGCTGCGGTACAGCCTTCCTCCTGACGGTGGTCGTGGTCTCCATCCTGGTCTTTGCCCTTCTGGGGCGACCCTCCCTGGAGATCGCAGTCCTCTCCCGGCTGGCCCTGGTGCCGGTCATCGCCAGCATCAGCTACGAGCTGCTCCGGCTGGGCGCAGCCCACAACCGGAACGTGCTGGCGCGGCTCATGGTCCTGCCGGGCCTTGCCCTGCAACGTCTCACGACGCGCATCCCCGACGAGGAGCAGATCGAGGTGGCCGTTACCGCCATGAAGAACGCCCTGGCCGCGGACGCGGAAACGACACCCTCCTCGACGTAAAGTGTGGAAAGCGTCGCAGCTATGCTATACTTGCAACTCGGCCGTGGGGCCGCATACCGGCATGAGGGTTGAGCGCAGGACGCCAACCTGGGCCTAGACCCCCGGCAGGCGAAGGGACATGGCTGCACAGATTGTCCAGGTGCCCGATGGCTCCGTAACGACCCCTGCGGGCTTCCTCGCGGGGGCCACCTATGCGGGGCTCAAGACCTACGGCGACGACCGGCTGGACGTGGGAGTCCTCCTCTCGGAGGCGCCTGCGGTGGCTGCGGGCACCTTCACGACCAGCAAAATACGCTCCGCCTCCGTCACCCTCTCCGAGCAACGAGTCGCCTGCGGGCAGGCCCGGGCCGTCGCCGCCAACAGCGGCTGCGCGAACGCCTGCGTCGGCGAGCAGGGGATGAAGGACGCCATCGAGATGGCGGCACAAGCCGCCGGCGTGGCTGGAGTCGCCCCAGAAGAGGTCCTGGTGTGCAGCACCGGGATCATCGGCGTCGAGCTGCCCATGGCCCTCATCCGCTCCGGCGTCCAGCGGATCACCCCCAACCGGGAGGGCGGGCACGCCTTCGCCCGGGCCATCCTCACGACCGACTACGGGCCCAAGGAGCATGCCGTCAGCTTCGAAGCGGGCGGCGTCCAGGTCCACGTGGCCGGGTGCGCCAAGGGGGCCGGGATGATCCACCCCAACATGGCGACCATGCTGGCCTTCCTGACCACGGACGCCTCGGTAGAGCTCGGCCTGCTCCGGGCGGCATTGACGAAGGCCGTAGACGTCTCCTTCAACATGATCGACGTGGACGGCGACACGAGCACCAACGACACGGTCCTCGTCCTGGCCAACGGTGCGGCCGGCGGGCCCACTATCCGGGAGGGTACGCCCGAGGCCGAGACGTTCCAGGAGGCCCTGCAGCAGGTGTGCACCGAGCTGGCGATGGCCATCGCACGGAACGGCGAGGGGGCCACCAAGCTCATCGAGGCCGTGGTGGAGGGCGCCCGCTCAGAGGCCGACGCCCGGCTGGCCGCCCGGTCCGTGGCCGGGTCCCTGCTGGTCAAGACCGCGGTCTACGGCAACGATCCCAACTGGGGCCGCATCATGATGGCCCTGGGCAAGAGCGGCGCGGAGATGGTGGAGTCCCGCATGGCCCTCTACATCAACGACGTCTGCATCATGGAGGACGGCCTGCCCATCTCCTACTTCAAGGATGCCGTCATTGCGAACATGAAGCAGCCCACGGTGCGCCTGACGGCCCGCCTGGGCATGGGGGACGCCACGGCCACGGCGTGGGGCTGCGACATGAGCGAAGCCTTTGTCACCTTCAACAGTGCGTATACGACCTAGAAGCCCACAGGGCATGCCTGTGGCGCTCGGAGCCTGCCCAGTCTCGAGTATCTGGTGGAAGCAGCGGTAGCCAAACGTCCCCTGGTGGTAAAGATCGGGGGCAGTACCCTGGGAAGCGGGGACACCACCCTGGAGGACTTGGTGGCTCTCCAGCGCCGGGGTGTCCCCGTGGTAGTCGTCCATGGCGGTGGCCAGGTCATCAGCCAGTGGATGGAGCGTACCGGCGCAATGCCGCGCTTCGTCCGAGGCCTCCGGGTCACCGATGAGCCGACGATGGAGGTGGTCCTGGCCGTGCTCAGTGGCCTGGTCAACAAGCGGTTGGTGGCGGGACTGCAGGCCCTGGGGGGGAAGGCCGTGGGCTTGAGCGGCGTTGACGGCGGGATCCTACAGGCCCAGGTCAAGGACCCGGAGATGGGACTGGTGGGCGAGGTGACCCAGGTGCGCAAGGGACCGATCCTACAGGTCATGGAGATAGACCACATTCCGGTCGTGGCGCCCGTGGCCCTGGGCCAGATAGGCGACGGCCCAGGATCGGCCCCGGCCCTCAACGTCAACGGCGATACGGCCACTGGCGCGCTCGCTGCGGCGCTCGAGGCGCGACGTTTGGTCTTCCTCACGGACGTGGACGGAGTGATGGACTCGGGCCGGCGGCTGATACCGCGGCTGCTGCCGGCGCAGGCCCGGGCCCTGATCGGGCGCGGCGTCGCGTCCGGCGGGATGATTCCGAAACTAGAGGCGTGCCTCCACGCGCTGCCGCACGTGGACCACGCCTGCATCATCGACGGCCGTGTGCCGCACGCTCTTCTCGAATGCATGGATGGGGTCCACGCGGGCACCCGAGTAGGCTGAACGGGGGAGGTTTTCATGTCGTTCTTCCGCGGGCCCAACGGCCCCGACACTCCTGGCCAGGCCCAGATCCCGGACCTGCCGACCAACATTCGCCCCTTGGTCATAGGGGCCGCGGCATTTGGCGGCTTCATCGGGTTCATGCTCCTCCTGAGCTGGTTCCGCAGCATCTACACGGACCTCCTCTGGTTCGACAACCTGGGCTTCCGCGAGGTCTTCAGCACCATCATCATCACCCGGATCTGGCTCTTCGTCGCCGGAGCCGCGGCGCTGGCTTTGGTGGTGGGCTCCAACATCTACCTGACCTATCGCTACGGTCAAGGGCCCCAGATGGCGCCGATGCCGGAGGAGACGCTGAAGGTGCTCCGCCCGCTGGTCCTGGCCGGCGTGGTCTTCGTCGTGGGCGTGGTCTCCCTGGTCTTCGGGGGCGTTGCCGCGGCGAACTGGGACACGGTGCTGGCTTTCATGAACTCCACCGCCTTCGGGATAGACGACCCGCAGTTCAACCAGGACGTCTCCTTCTACGTCTTCCAGATGCCCCTTTACCACTTCGTCCGCGGATGGCTCCTGGGGGCCATCATCATCAGCCTCCTCTTCACGCTGGGGATGTACTTCGTCCACTTCAGCCTGCGGGGCGCTGTATTCACCTTCACGCCTGCCGTCCGCGTGCATGTGTCGGTGCTGGGGGCGCTGCTCCTCTTCGTCTTCGCCGCCGGGTACTACCTGAGCATCTTCGACCTGGTCTACTCGGACCGCGGGGCCGTGGTGGGGGCCACCTACACTGACGTGACGGCACGCATCCTCAGCCTTCGAGTCCTCATGGCCATCGTCTTCGTGGGCGGCGTGCTGCTGCTCATCAACGCGCTTGCGTGGCAGCGGCTGCAGTTCATCGTCGGAGTCCTGGGGCTCTGGATTGGCGCTGCGATCGTCGTCGGACTCCTGTACCCCAGCCTGGTGCAGCGCTTCCAGGTGATTCCCAACGAGCTGGAGCGGGAAGAGCCCTACATCATGCGGAACATCGAAATGACCCGTCACGCCTTCGCGCTGAACCGCATTGAGACGCAGGACTATCCCCTGGCCGAGGTGGGAATCCTCAACGCGGCGCTGGTGGAGGGCAACCAGGAGACCCTGGACAACATCCGGCTGTGGGACCATCGTCCCTTCAAGGACGTCCTGAACCAGGTCCAGTTCTTCCGCCTCTACTACACCTTCCTCAACGTGGACGTGGACCGCTACCTGCTGGAGGAGGACGGGGAGACCCGGCTTCGCCAGGTGATGCTCGGCGTTCGAGAGCTCTCCCCGGACAACCTGCCCCAAGAGTCCCAGCGATGGGTCAACCGCAAGCTGCAGTATACCCACGGCTACGGCGTGGTCGCGGCGCCGGTGGTGGACTTCACCAGGGAGGGAAGGCCGGAGTTTATCGTGAAGGACATCCCGATCGAAGGGCAGTTGGCAGTGACCCGGCCGGAGGTCTACTACGGCGAGCAAACGGAGGACTACATCCTCGTCAACTCGAACGAGCCGGAGGTCGACTATCCGGGCCTCGACGGGAACCCTGTCTACACCCAGTACCAGGGCGACGGAGGCATCCCCCTCAGCGGCTTCTTCCGTCGCCTCGCCTACGCCTGGCAGTTCAGGGACATCAACATTCTCATCAGCGGCGAGGTCGCTCCGGAGAGTCGCATTCAGTACCACCGGAACATCCAGGAACGCATCACCGCCGTGGCGCCCTTCCTGCACCTGGACGCCGACCCCTACATCGTCATCGCCGACGGTCGCTTGCTGTGGGTACAGGACACCTACCTCACCACCGACCGCTTCCCCTACTCCACGCCCCTGGCGGGCCGTTTTGGCACCTTCAACTACATCCGCAACAGCGTGAAGGTGGTGATGGACGCCTACAACGGAGAACTGACCTTCTACGTCTACGAGCCAGAGGACGCGCTGGTCCAGACCTACGCCAAGGTCTTCCCCGTCCTCTTCGAAGACTCCTCCCGCATGGACGAGCTGCATCCGGGGCTGAGGGACCACGTCCGCTACCCGCAGGACCTGTTCGAAGCGCAGGCCGTCCAGTACCTCACGTACCACATGACCGATCCGAAGATCTTCTTCAACAAAGAGGACCAGTGGAGCATTCCCAACGAGTTCTTCCGGGACGACTTCCAGCCCATGGAGCCCTACTACCTGAACATGAGGTTGCCCAGAGAGGATGAGCAGGAATTTGTCCTGCTTCTGCCCTTCACGCCCGTGAACCGCGACAACATGGTGGCCTGGCTTGCGGCGCGCAGCGACGGCGAGGAGTACGGCAAGCTGGTCTCCTTCGCCTTCCCCAAGGGGCGGCAGATCGACGGCCCGACCCAGGTGGAGAAGCGTATTGACCAGGAGCCAGTCATCAAGCAGGACTTCACCCTGCTCTGCCCGCCCGGAGGCGCCGCCCGTTGTATTCGGGGCAACTTGCTGGTCATCCCCCTGGAGGGAGACGAATCCACCGGCGCCGAGAATACCCTGATCTACGCCGAGCCCCTGTACCTGCAGGCCGGTGGCACTCCCTTCCCTGAGCTGAAACGCGTGATCGTGGTGGACGGGGAGCGGGTGGTCATGCGTGCACGGCTGGAGGAGGCGCTGGAAGCCCTTACGGGCGACGCTTCCGCCACGATCCCCACCGCCGTCTCCCCCGCGCCCGCTGAGGCGCCCGCGAGGACAACGACGACCGAGCAGCCGGGCACGGAGACGGACTTCGGGACTGAGCTGGGCCGGGCCTCGGACGCCCTGGACGAGCTGCAGCGGCAGCTCCAGGCACTCCAGGAGGCCCTGGACAGGCTCCAGACACTGGCGGAGGAAAGTTCTCAATGAGCGAGTTGGTGGACAGAGAGCGCCGGTTCTACATGCAGGTGGCCCGCCGTCAGCCCCTTGTCCTGGTGCGCGGGGAGGGAACCCGCGTCTGGGACGAGGAAGGGACGGAGTACCTGGACTTCACGGCCGGCTGGGCGGTGGACACCCTGGGGCACTGCCCTCCGGTGCTGGTCGAGGCCATCCGGGAGCAGGCGGGCCAGCTACTGCAGGTCTCCAACCAGTTCTACAGCGTCCCGCAGGTGGAGCTTGCACAGCTGCTGGTGGAGAACAGCTGCCTGGACCGGGTCTTCCTCTGCAACAGCGGCGCTGAGGCCAACGAGGGCGCCATCAAGCTGGCCCGCAAGTACGGGAAGCTGCACCTCAACGGCGCGCACGAGATCATCGCCACGGACAACTCCTTCCACGGCCGCACGATGACGACGGCGACGGCCACGGGGACCCCGGCCTACAGCCGGAACTTCACCCCGCTGACGCCGGGCTTCGTCCACGTCCCCTTCGACGACCTTCCGGCGCTCCAGGCCGCGACGACGGACGCGACCTGCGCCGTCATCCTGGAGCCGGTCCAGGGCGAGGGCGGTGTCAACTCTCCCTCCCCGGACTACCTTCGGGGCGTCCGCGAGTGGTGCGACGAGAAGGGTCTGCTGCTCATCCTGGACGAGGTCCAGACGGGTATAGGACGCCTGGGCGCATTCTTCGGCTACGAGCTCTTCGACGTGGAGCCGGACGTGCTGACCCTGGCCAAGGGTCTGGGCGGCGGCGTCCCCATCGGCGCGTTCCTCTCCAAGGAGGCGTGCAGCGTCCTGGAGCCGGGCGACCACGGGTCGACCTTCGGCGGCAACCCCCTGGCCTGCGCCGCCGCGTACGCAGTGACCCGTCACGTGATCGAGGAAGGACTCTCGCAGCACGCTGGCGAGATGGGTGAGCGTCTGCGGATTGGGCTGGAGGCCGTCAAGGCGCGCCACGAGACGGTGATCAAGGAGGTCCGCGGCATGGGCCTCCTGATGGCCGTAGAGTTCCACGAGAACATCGGGGCCGGCGTGGTGGGCGCGTGTAACGAGACAGGCCTGTTGCTGAACCCCGTACGGCCCAACGCCGTCCGCTTCATGCCCCCCCTCACCGTCTCCCCCGCCGAGGTGGACGAGGCGCTGGAGCGCTTCGACCGGGGCGTGCAGCAGGCCTCCGGCGCGTAGGCGACCACACCCGTTTGGAGGAGTAGCGTGGCAAAGAAGGAGCGGGTGGTCCTGGCCTACAGCGGCGGCCTGGACACCTCCGTGGCTATTCCCTGGCTCCAGGAGCGGTACGACTCTGAGGTCATCGCCCTCACGCTGGACCTGGGCCAGGGGAGAGAGCTGGACCAGGTGCGCGAGAAGGCCCTGGCCGCGGGCGCCGTCAAGGCCATCGTCAAAGACGTTCGGGCGGAGTTCGTGGAGGGCTACGTCTGGCCCGCCCTCCAGGCCGGCGCCCTCTACGAGGCCCAGTATCCGCTGGCAACGGCCCTGGGCCGCCCCCTCATCGCACGCCACCTGGCGGAGGTGGCCCTGCAGGAGGACGCATCCGCCATAGCCCACGGCTGCACCGGAAAGGGCAACGACCAGGTCCGCATCGAGTTGGGCGTCCTGGCCGCGGCGCCCCACCTCCGGGTCGTCGCACCCGCGCGGGAGTGGGGCATGAGCCGTGACGATGAGATGGAGTACGCCAGGGAGCGGGGTGTTCCCGTTCCCACCACTCAGGCCAGCCCCTACTCGGTGGACGAGAACCTCTGGGGCCGCTCCGTCGAGGCGGGGGTCCTGGAAGACCCGTGGACCGAGCCCCCGGAAGACGTCTATGCCTGGACGCGCTCCGTGGCCCAGGCGCCCGATACACCCCTCCTTCTGGAGGTGGAGTTCCGGGAGGGGCTCCCCGTGGCCGTTGACGGAGAGGAGCTTGGAGGCGTCACCCTCATCGAGCACCTCAACGCCCGGGCCGGCGAGCACGGCGTGGGACGGATCGACCACGTGGAGAACCGCCTGGTGGGCATCAAGTCCCGGGAGATCTACGAGGCCCCGGCCGCGGTGCTCCTCCACGGCGCCCATCGGGCCCTGGAGAATATGGCCCTCACCAGGGAGCAGCAGCGCTTCAAGGAGATAGCGGCCCAGAGCTACGCCGACCTGGTGTACGACGGCCGCTGGTTCTCCGAGCACCGCCGCGACCTGGACGCCTACGTTCGCAGCAGCCAGCAGTTCGTCAGCGGCACGGTCCGCGTGCGGCTGCACAAGGGGAGCTGCACGGTGGTGGGGCGGCGCTCTCCGCACGCGCTCTACTCCGAGCAGCTGGCGACTTACGGCGCGGACGACCAGTTCGACCACCGGGCCTCGGAGGGTTTCATCACGGTCTACGGGCTGCCCACCCGCACCCAGGCCCGCCGCCGCCTGCCCCGGCCATGACCGTCTATGAGGGCCGGGAGCGGTTCGGCCGCTACCTGGAGGAGTTCCAGGTGGGGGACGTCTACCGCCACTGGCCCGGCAAGACCATCACCGAGTCGGACAGCAACCTCTTCTCGCTGCTGACCATGAACCCCAACCCCCTACACGTGGACGCAGAGTACATGCGGACCCACCAGCACGGCCGCATCCTGGTGCCCGGGCCCCTGGTCCTGAGCCTGGCCGTGGGCCTGAGCGTGTCCGACACGTCCGGCAAGGCCATCGCCAACCTGGAGTACGACCAGGTGCGCCACCACACCCCCGTCTTCATCGACGACACGGTGTACGCGGAGAGCGAGGTGCTGGAGGTGCGAGAGTCCGCATCGCGGCCCGACCGCGGCACCGTCCTCATCGAGACCCGAGTCCACAACCAGCGTCGGGAGATGGCCCTCTCCTTCCGTCGCCGGTTCCTGGCGCCCAGGAAGGGCTAGGGCCGTGCGCGGACCGGGCGACTACACCGTTTCCATCGCCTACGACCGGCGGCTGTACCGGGAGGACATCGCCGGCTCCGTGGCCCATGCCCGCATGCTGGCTCGCCAGGGGATCATCGCGGCGAAGGACGCCGAGAGCATCGTCGCGGGGCTCTGCGCCATTCGCCGGGAGATCGAAGAGGGCTCCTTCCCGTGGCGGGAGGAATTCGAAGACATCCACATGAACATCGAGGCGCGGCTGCACGAGGTTATCGGCGATGCGGCGGGCGCGCTCCACACGGCCCGCTCCCGCAACGACCAGGTGGCCACGGACATGCGCCTCTACGTGATGCGCTGCATCGACGAGACGCTCCGGGCAGTGCGGGGCCTCCAGCAGGCGCTGCTGGACCGGGCCGAGGCCCACCTAGAGGCCATCATACCGGGCTACACCCACCTCCAGCGGGCGCAGCCGGTGCTCCTGTCCCACCACCTTCTCGCCTACGTGCACATGCTGGAGCGGGACGCTGAGCGCTTTCGGCAGGCCCGGACGCGGGCGGACGTGCTGCCCCTGGGCAGCGCGGCGCTGGCCGGCTCCCCCTACCCCCTGGACCGGGAGTCCGTGGCGGAGGAGCTGGGCTTCAGCCGGGTCTCGGCCAACAGCATGGACGCCGTGACGGACCGGGACTTCGTCATCGACTACCTGTCGGCGGCTGCGCTGTCGATGGCCCACCTCTCCCGCCTGGCCGAGGAGCTGGTGCTCTGGTCCTCGGAGGAGTTCAGCTTCATCACTCTCCCCGAAGCCTACGTCACGGGCAGCAGCATCATGCCCCAGAAGCGCAACCCGGACTTCGCCGAGCTTGGGCGGGGGCGCACGGGCAGGGTCTACGGCCACCTGATTGCCCTGCTCACCGTGCTGAAGGGCCTACCGCTGACCTACAACCGCGACCTCCAGGAAGACAAGGAAGCCCTCTTCGACACGGTCGATACGCTACTCGCCACGCTGCGGGTGTTCGCCGGCATGGTGGAGGGCCTGCACTTCGACGTCGACCGCATGCGGGCGGCCGCCGAGGGCGGGTACAGCCTGGCGACGGACCTGGCCGACTACCTCGTGCGCAAGGGCGTCCCCTTCCGCCGCGCCCATGGCGCTGTGGCCGACCTGGTCCGCTCCGCCCAGGCCCAGGGGAAGGGCCTGCGGGAGATGGACCTCCAGGAGTACCAGCGCTTCTCCCCCCTCTTCGAGGCGGACGTCCTGGACCTGACCGTCGAAGCGGCCCTGGCGGCCCGGGACGTGCCCGGAGGGACGGCCCCGGAGCGCGTTCGCAAGGCGCTCCAGGAGGCGCGCACACTGCTGGAGGCGGCCGAGTGACGCAGGCGACACCTACAGGAGGTGGTCCCTTGGCTGACGGCGGCGTGATCAAGCTGGCCCCCTCCATCCTCTCCGCCGACATCTCCCGGCTGGGCGAGCAGGTGTCGGAGGCCGTCCAGGCGGGGGCCGACTACATCCACGTCGACGTCATGGACGGGCACTACGTCCCCAACCTGACCTTCGGCCCCTTGGTCGTCGAGGGCCTGCGGCGGGTCACGGACCTCCCCCTGGACGTGCACCTCATGGTGCAGACGCCGGAGAGCGTCGTCCCATGGTTCGCTCAGTCCGGGGCCAGCATCCTCACCGTTCACGTCGAGGCATGCACGCACCTGCACCGCGTCGTCCAGATGGTGAAGGAGGCGGGCCTGCGGGCCGGCGTCGCCCTGAACCCGGCCACGCCGGTGTCGGCGGTGGAGGAGGTGCTGTCGGAGGTGGACCTGGTGCTGGTGATGACGGTGAGTCCGGGCTTTCCCGCCCAGAGCTTCCTCCCCTCAGTGCTCCCCAAAATCCGGCGCATGCGGGCGCTGCTGGACGAGCTTGGCTCCGAGGCTGAGCTGGAGGTGGACGGGGGCATCAACGCGGCAACGGCCTCTCAGGTGGTCGCCGCGGGGGCCAGAGTCCTCGTGGCGGGCTCTGCAGCCTTCAACGCTCGCACCAGCGTGGCGGACGCCCTGGCGGAGCTGCGCCGCAGCGCGGACGCCGGGCGCGGGTAGGACGCAGCGAAGGAGCGACGGGAGTTCCGGCGGCTACCGGGTCCGGACGGCCTTGTACTGGGTCCGGATGCAGCGGGTGCAGGCAGCGACGCGTACACGGGCGCCCTTGATGGTCATCGTGGTGCTCTGCACGTTGGGAAGCCATCGGGTAGGCGTTCGACGCTTCGAGTGGCTGACGTTCCGGCCGAACCGCCCAATCTTTCCGCAAACTTGACAGTGGGCCATGGGGTCCTTCTCTTTTGACGGGACGCCGCCCGTCTGCGTAGAATCACCACGGTAATCTAGCATATCGGGGCGTCGGTGGGCAACAGCGCCTGCCTGGCGCGCCGCGATGGGGTAGGCATGGAGCAGCTGGACGCGGTGGCCCTGCGGGGCATGGTTGCCGCAGGCGAATCGGCCCTGGCGCACAACGTTGAGGCGGTCAACGCCCTCAACGTCTTCCCCGTGCCGGACGGCGATACGGGGACGAACATGCTCCTCACGCTCCGGGCCGTCGGGGAGGAGTTGGCCAAGAGCGACGCCTCCGACCTCGCAGGGGTGGCCGCCTCCGGGGCTCGGGGCGCTCTTCTGGGCGCTCGGGGCAACAGCGGCGTCATCCTCTCCCAGTTCTTTGCCGGACTGGGCCGCTCCTTTCGAGACGTCTCGGAGGCCGACACGCCCCACGTGGCGCAGGCCTTCCAGAACGGCGCCGACGCCGCCTACAAGGCCGTCAGTAACCCCACCGAAGGCACCATCCTCACCGTCATGCGCGCCACCGCAGAGGCCATGCAGGCGGAAATCTCGGACGGTGACGGCGATCTCGTCGCCCTGCTGGAGCGGGGGCTGGAGGCCTGTCGTGTTGCGGTCCTGCGCACGCCCGAGCAGCTTCCCGTGCTCAGGGAGGCGGGCGTTGTGGACGCCGGCGGCCAGGGATTCGCGCTGGTCCTGGAGGGCGCCCTCAGCCACCTCCGCGGCGACGACGTTGGCGCCATCTCCCTGGAGACGGTCCTGCCCGTGATAGCGGTCCGGGAGGACTTCCTGAATGCCACCGAGTCCATGGAGTACGGCTACTGCACCCAGGTCCTCATCCGCGGCGAGGAGCTGGACCCGGACGACATCCGGGTGCGGGTGAGCGCCATGGCCGATTCCACCGTCGTCGTGGGTGACGACACACTCGTCCAGGTCCACGCTCACACGCTAGATCCGGGGCCCATCCTGAGCCTGGGCGCCGCGCTCGGGACGCTGGGGCAGGTCAAGGTCGAGAACATCGACGAGCAGCACGTGGAGTTCCAGGCGGCCCATCGTGGCGAGCGCAAGAAGCTCGCGCTGGCCATCGTCGCCGTCGCCTGGGGCGATGGCCTTGAAGAGCTCTTCCGCAGCCTGGGGGCCCACGCCATAGTCGCAGGCGGCCAGACGATGAATCCCAGCTGCCAGCAGCTTCTGGACGCGGTGGAAGCTCTGGGGGCCGAGGAGACGGTCCTCCTCCCCAACAACTCGAACGTCGTCCTGACGGCCCACCAGGCCGCCGACCTGAGCCCCACGCCCCTGAGGGTGGTGCCGTCGAGCACCATTCCCCAGGGCATCGCCGCGATGGTTGCCTTCAACGTCCAGTCGGACCTGGAGGAGAACGTGGAAGCCATGTCCGGGGCCTTGGACGAGGTCCGTTCGGGAGAAGTGGTCACCGCCGTTCGGGACGCGCAGGTGGATGGCCAAGCCGTCCGCGAGGGGGAGGTTATGGCCTCCCTGGACGGCGTCCTCGTAGCAACCGGCGGCTCCTGTGAGGAGGTCCTGGAAGCCCTGGTGGCCGGCGCCGAGCCCTCGGAGGGCTCCCTGGTGACCCTCTACTGGGGGGGCGACACGGAGGAGGCCGAGGCAGAGGAGTGCGTCCCGAGACTGCAAGAGCGCTTCCCCGGCGTCGAGGTTGAGGTCGTCAAGGGCGGTCAGCCTTTCTATCACTATCTCGTGTCCATAGAGTGAGGATGAGATGACGGTTAGAGTTATCACGGACAGCACTGCAGACCTCCCATCGGAGATGGCGGCGGAGCTGGGGATCGAGGTCGTGCCCCTCAACGTCCACTTCGGCACCGACACGTTCCGGGACGGGATCGACCTGTCTGCGGACGAGTTCTACGAGCGCCTAGTCGCCAGCTCTCGTCCCCCCACCACCTCCCAGCCCTCCGTCGGAGCATTCCTGGAGGTGTACCAGAAGGCCCTGGAAGGGGCGGACGGGATCGTCTCCGTCCACATCTCCGCGAAGGTGAGCGGCACGTGGAACTCAGCCGTCCAGGCGCGGGAGCAGCTTTCGGACTCGTCCAAGGTGACGGTGGTCGACACAGGCCAGGCGTCCATGGGGCTGGGGTGGGTGGCTGTGGCCGCGGCCCGGGCCGCCCAGGCCGGCGCCTCTATGGACGAAGTGGCAAGTCTGGCCCGTTCGGCTGCGGAGCAGGTCCGGGTCCTCTTCCTGGTGGATACGCTGGAGTACCTGCAGAAGGGGGGCCGCATCGGCAAGGCCCAGGCGATGTTCGGCTCCGTTCTGGCCATCAAGCCCATCCTGACCATCCAGGAAGGTGAGGTGCATCCGCTGGAGCGGGTCCGCACCCGCGGCAAGGGCGTTGCCCGCCTCGTGCAGCTGGTACAGGAGGCGGCCCCGCTGCAAAGCATGGCGGTCCTCTACACCACCACGGAGGACGAGGCGCGTGCGCTGGCGGAGCGTCTGGGCCCCTGCGTGCCCAGCGGCCAGGTGATCGTGGGGCGCTTGGGCACCGTCGTCGGCACCTACGCCGGCCCCGGCCTCCTGGGCGTGGGATGGGTTCCCCAGGCCTAGCCCGGGTCTAGTCGTCGATCGTCGCGGCCACGGCGAAGTGGTCCGAGGCCTGGCTCTCGCGGGTGACGAAGGCGCCGGCGCTCAGATCTTCGGAGACCCAGATGTAGTCGATGCGCCGCTGGGGGTCGTCGGAGGGTGAAGTGTAGCCCGGAGGCGCTGCCCCAGCCGCCTCGAAGGCGTCGACCAGCCCCGCCTGGCGAAGCAGCTCTACCTCCGGTTCACCCGGCAGCGCGTTGAGGTCGCCCAGCAGCACCGTTCTGTCCGCTCCGTTCCAGTAGTCCAGCAAGGCCTGTACCTGCGGTACACGCTCGGCGCCGCCGTCTCGCGGGTGGTGCAGGTGCGTTGCGATGACCGTGAGACGGCTCCCCTCGCCCACGTCCACCACGGCGACCGTGAAGGCCCGGTCCAGCCGGAGCCGGTCGTTGTTCGGCATGGGGTGCGTCTCGGCGTGGACGATGGGGTAGCGGCTCAGGACGGCGTTTCCCCACACCGAGTCGGCCGCGGGCCCCCACGCGTAGGGCATGTCGAGACGGCGAGAGAGCCACGGCAGCATGTCGAACGCGCCGTCGATGGCCCAGCCGCGTGACACCTCCTGCAGAGCGACGATGTCGGGCCCCTCCTCCTCGATGACCCGGGCCAGGGCCTCCATGCCCAGCCGCCCCGACGTGTCGAAGCCCTGGTGGATGTTGTAGGCCATGACCCGCACGGGAAGGCCGTCGCCCGCCACGGCCTCCGGCTCGTCCCAGGCCAGGGAGTAGCCCAGGGGAAGCAGCAGGAGCACCGCGGCGGCCCGAGCCGGCGTCCACTCCCATCGGGCCTCTCTGCGCGCACCGGCCAGCAGGCGGGCGGCGTAGACCCCCGCAGCCGTAACGAAAGCTGCCCCCGCCATCAGCAGAGCGCTTCGTCCCACAGGGATGTCCAGCTCGTAGCCGGCGTAGTAGGCGAACATCAACCCCACGAACAGCAGCATGCCCAGCCCGACGGCGACGACGCCCAGCCCCGTCCCGGAGCGACTCTGTCCCCACGCCATGCCGATTTGGGTTACCAGAAGGGCTATGGCCACCTGCCCGACGAGCATCACCCCGGCCGCCACGGCCCCGGACCGTTCGCCGGAGACTGCGAGCACCAGCAGCAGCCCAACCAGGGCCGCGGGCGCCAGCCCCGGAGACCTTCGCCATCCGATGAGGGCGACTCCGGCGACGATTCCCAGGGTGTTTGCAAGGCAGACCCAGGCCAGGGTCCGAGGCTGCGACCACTCGAGAAGGACAGTCTGCTGCCCCACGTTCTGGAAGAGGAGCAGCTCCAGGAAGAGGAGCGGCCCCAGGGCGAGGAGCGGCAGCGATGCGATGAACGGTCTTCGGGCGTCGTCGCGCCGGTCGCCGGTGGTGGCTGCGCGCCAGACGAGCCACGCCAGCGCCGCCACCGTCGCAACCACGACGACATCCGCCAGCGGCCCAGCTTGCCAGGAGAGGTCCAGCGTGGCCGATGCGCCCTTGAGGGCCGTGTCGGCGGCGATGCCCAGCAGGAGACCCAGGACGAAGGTCTCCCCGGCCTTCAGGCGCGACCCGGATGAGCGGCTGAGGACGAACGGGATGGACAGCAGAAACAGAGCGGTCCCGGCGGTGGCCAGGGCCAGGTCCGCCACGGGCTCTCCCACGAACTGCTCTGCCAGCCGAACTGCGGCCAGCGCCCCTCCGATGGCCACCAGCGCCCGACGCGGAGAGACGAACCGGGAGAGCGGCGCCGCCAGGAACGCGGTCAGGAACAGGACCAGGGCGTAGATTCCGGCGCTGGAGGTTGGCGTTCCCAGGCTGTCCCGCAGGTAGAAGACCAAGCCGTTGAGCAGGACTCGCAGGAGCTGGAGGCCAAGGAGCGTGGTGAGGGCGGGAAGGGCCACGGACTCCAGGGTCCCCCAGTGCCAGCCGGGGAGGGGCGTACGCCAGCGGCCCATGCCAGCCTTGTCACCTCCTCCCCAGTCTTTCGGGCGCCAGTATACAGCAAGCCCTCCTCCGTACGCTGGAAGGTTGCCGGGCTGGTGGGTAACATGGTCACACCGTACGCTGATGGGAGAGGCAATGGCAGACCCTGCACGGGGCGCAGTCCGGGCCTCGCGACTGGAGACCTTCCACCGCATCCTCCGGCTGGAGGAGGAGCGGGGCTACGGCGATCGTGCCGTGATGGGGGGCCTCGACCGGTTCCTGGCGGCGTGGCGGCAGGAGCTGGAACAGGAGCCGCAGGGGGCACTCCTGGACCATCTGACGAGGCTGGGGGTCTTCCAGGACAGCTACGCTTCGCGCACAGTCGAGGATCGGGGGGCCTGGGCGAGCCGCGTGCTGGAGGAGCTGGCCTCCGCTCCAGACGCCTCTGCCAAAGCCAGGGCAGCCGCCTACCGCCCTCGGAAGCCGCGGCCCGTGCCTCCGGGCCACTCCCTGAACCGGCCGGCCTCCGTCCTCCCAGGTGTGGGGCCGACCATCGCCTCGAAGCTCCAGGCCGTGGGCGTGCACTCGGTCCGAGACCTCCTCTACCATTACCCTCGTCGGCACGTCCCCATCGTCTGGATCCGAGACTTGGCGCCGGGAGAGGAGCAGGGAATCGTCGGCACCGTCTGGGAGGCGCGGGCGGTGAATATCGGCGGACCCAGACGACAGTCCACCGAAGCGGTCCTGAGCGATGAGACGGGGAACCTGCGGGTGGTCTGGTTCAACCAGGGCTTCGTGGCCCGGTCGCTGCGCGTCGGGGAGCGGGTCTTCGTCACCGGGCACGTCCGCATCTACCGGGGCCAGCGGACCCTGGAGGCCTCGGGCTACGAGACCCTTGCCCCGGATGACGACGCGTTTCGGCCGAGTCGGCTGGCGCCGGTCTACCCCTCCACGGAGGGGCTGACCCAGCGAACGCTGCGCCGGGTTGTGCGGCGCGCGCTCGACGAGTGGCTCCCTCGGCTGGAGGACTACATGCCCCAGGAGGTGGGCGAGCGGCAGGACCTCCTCCACCTGGCGGACGCCCTTGCCACCTACCACTATCCTGAAGACGGCGCGGCCCGGTCCGCCGCCCGTACCCGCCTGGCATTCGACGAGCTCTTCCTGGTGCAGCTGTGCATGCTGGCCCGCAAGGCCGACTGGCAGAAGCAGGGAAGCTCTATCCCAGTCCCCGTCCGGGAGAAGGTGCTCCGGGTGTTCCTGGACGCCCTTCCCTTTCGCTTCACTGCGGCCCAGGACCGGGTGCTGGACGAGACGCTGACGGACATGGGGCGCACCTGGCCCATGGGACGCCTGCTCCAGGGCGAGGTGGGCAGCGGGAAGACGGTGGTGGCCCTGGCCGCCATGCTCATGGCCGCGGCCCACGGCTGCCAGGCCGCGCTGATGGCCCCTACGGAGGTCCTTGCAGAGCAGCACTACCTCACGATCGGCCGCCTGCTGGAGGGCTTCAGCCAGCCCGTCCAGGAGCCCAACGCCCTGGCGGTCACCGTCGGCCCCCTCTCGAGGCCCATCGTCATCGCTTTGCTGCTGGGCAGCCAGACCGCCCGCGAGAAGGAGGAGGTCCGGGGTCGGCTCAAGCGCCACGAGATAGACATCGTGGTGGGCACCCACGCCCTCATCCAGAGGGATGTGACCTTCCCCCGCCTGGCCCTGGCCGTCGTGGACGAGCAGCAGCGCTTCGGCGTGATGCAGCGCCGGGCGCTGGGGGAGCGGGGGACGCGTCCTCATCTGATGACCATGTCCGCCACGCCCATCCCGAGGAGCCTGGCCCTCTCCCTCTACGGTGACCTGGACGTCTCCGTCCTCGACGAGCTGCCGCCGGGCCGCCAGCCCGTGCGCACCAAGTGGCTGCGCCCCGACCAGCGAGAGCAGGCCTACCGCTACCTGCGCGGGCAGGTGGAGGAGGGGCGGCAGGCCTTCGTCGTGTGCCCCCTCATCGAGGAGTCGGAGACCCTGCAGACCCGCGCGGCCCAGAGGGAGCACCGCCGCCTCTCCGAGGAGGTCTACCCCGACCTCCGGGTGGGGCTCCTTCACGGACGCATGTCCCTGTCGGAGAAGGTGGAGGTCATGGAGAGCTTCCGCGAGCGGGCGCTAGACATACTCGTCGCGACCCCGGTCGTGGAGGTCGGCGTGGACATCCCCAACGCCACGGCCATCCTGGTCGAGGGCGCCGACCGGTTCGGCCTCTCCGAGTTGCACCAGTTCCGGGGCCGGGTGGGGCGCGGCGAGCACCCCGGCGCCTGCCTGCTCCAGGCTGACGACCCGTCCCCCGAGGCCCGGGGCCGGCTGGCCGTGCTGGAGCAGGAGACCAGCGGCTTTCGCGTCGCGGAGGAGGACCTGCGCCTGCGGGGGCCGGGCGAGTTCTTCGGCATCCGTCAGAGCGGGCTCCCCGACCTGAAGCTCGCGGGCCTCGGGGACCTTCCCCTCCTGGGCCGGGCCCGGGAGGAGGCCGCCCGCCTCCTCGCCGAGGATCCGGACCTCTCGCACGCTGAGCATCGTGCGCTGGCCGCGGCGACCGAGCCGCTGCGCCGCGCACTGGCGGAGCACGGCTGGGAGTAGCGTTTCCCCCTTCTTCGCAAGTCAGCTACAATGGGAGCGCTATGATTCTCCGTGATACCATCGCAGACCTGGTGACCGGGGCCTTGGAGCAGGCCCAGGGCCAGGGCCTGCTTCCGTCGGCCCCGCTGCCGGAGAAACTGATCGAGCGGCCGCAGAACCCGGAGCACGGCGACTACGCCACCAGCATGCCGCTGAAGCTGGCAAGGTCCATGCAGATGCCCCCGCTGGAGATCGCTGAGCGCCTGGTGCCCCTCATCCCCCTGGGCGGCGCGCTGGCCCAGGTGGAGGTGGCTAGGCCCGGCTTCATCAACTTCACCCTGGCCGACGATTGGCTTCGCCGGCAGGTGGACGCCATCCTGGAGGCCGGCGACCGCTACGGCGCCACGGAGACCGGCGTGGGGCAGCGGGTGCAGGTCGAGTTCGTCAGCGTCAACCCCACGGGCCCCCTGCACGTTGGACACGCTCGCGGCGCGGTCATCGGCAGTGCCCTGGCCAACATCCTATCGGCCGCGGGCTACGACGTGGTGCGGGAATACTACTTCAACGACTCCGGCAGCCAGATGGACCGGTTCTACCAGAGCCTGTACGCCCGCTACGCGCAGGGGTCTGGGCGCGACGTAAAGATGCCGCCCGACGGCTACGCCGGACAGTACCTGGTCGACCTGGCCGACTCCTTCCGCACCAGCGACGGCGACCGGTTCCTCAAACTCGGCCAGGAGCAGGCGACGCGCGATCTGGGGCAGCTGGGCATAACCCGGATGATGGAGACGATCCGGGAAGACGTGCAACTGCTCCGGGTCGACTTCGACGTCTGGTTCAGCGAGGCGAGCCTCTACGAGCACGGCCAGTTCGACAGGGCGATGACGCTGCTCCGGGAGTTGGGGTACGTGGTCGAGCGCGACGGTGCCGTCTGGTTCGCCTCCACGATGCTGGGCGAGGAGCAGGACAAGGTGCTGATCCGCCGCACCGGCGCGCCCACCTACTTCGCCACGGACGTCGCCTACCACTACAACAAGTTCATCGAGCGGAAGTTCGACGTCGTCATCAACGTGCTGGGCGCCGACCACCACGGTCACGTCGCCCAGATGCACTCCCTGGTGAAGGCGCTGGGCGTCCCCGCCGAGAAGCTGTCGACCATCGTGCACCAGATGGTGACCCTGAAGCGGCAGGACGAGCTGGTCAGGGCATCCAAGCGCACCGGGGCCATCGTCAGTCTCCGGGAACTGGTCGACGAGGTGGGCGCGGACGCCTGCCGCTACTTCTTCCTGGCCCGCTCACCGGACGCCCACATGGAGTTCGACCTGGACCTGGCGGCCCGCCAGTCCCAGGAGAACCCCGTCTACTACATCCAGTACGCCCATGCGCGGATCGCCGGCATCCTTCGCCACGCCCAGGAGCAGGGGCTCTCGATGGAAGACGCCTCCGTCCAGGCCCTCACCGAGCCTGAGGAGGTGGGCCTGATTCGCCGCATGGTGGCCCTGCCGGAGCTGGTGGACTCCATGGCCCGGGCCCAGGAGCCCCACCACCTGGCACACCACGCGCTGGACCTGGCGACTGCCTTCCACTGGTTCTACGACCGGCAACGGGTGCTCACCGACGACCCCGCGCTGACCGGGGCCAGGCTCAAGCTGGTGAAGGCGGCAAAGGTGGTGCTGGGGCGGTGCCTGGGCCTCATGGGGATGACCGCCCCCGAGCGGATGTAGGGAGAGGTCTGCCCCCGCCCAGCGGGGAACCGACGCCGCGAGCCGTCCCGCTCTCAGCTTCCGTGTGCCCCAGCCGGCGGCTCCGCCCGGTACTTCCGGCCCTTCTCCACGTAGTCCTGGAGCACCGCCTTGATGAGCTGGATGTGGCGCTCCTCCAGCCGCCCCCGGACCCGCCCCGGCGTGCCGGTGACCATCGAGTAGGAGGGGACCGTCGTGCCCTCCAGCACCACGGCGCCGCTGCCGACGATGCAGTAGTCGCCGATGTCGCCGCCGTTGACGATCGCGCCGCTGCCGATGAGGACGAACTCCCCCACGCGGTCGGCGTGGCACAGGACGCTGTGGCCGATGGCCGCATTGGGCCCGATCTGGGCGTCCCGGTCCGCGTGCACCGTGCTGTTGTCCTGGATGCAGGTGTTCTCCCCGATAACGATTCGCCCCATGTCGCCCCGCACCACGGTGCCCGGCCAGATGCTGGCGTTGGCGTGCACCTCCACGTCGCCGATGACGTAGGCGAACTCGCTGACGTAGGCGTCGGGGTGGACCCTGGGCCACACTCCCTGGAAGGGCCGGAGCACGGGACCTCCTTGCGCTGGAGATGCGCCAGTATAGAGAGGCGTCGGCAGCGGTGTAAAGCGCCGTCACCCGCCCAAAAGCGGTCGCGACTACCCTTGCTGGGGGGAGAGCGCGGCCCCTATAATGCGGCCAAGTCGGCCCTGGGGCGCTGATGTTCACCCACCTCCACTCCCACACCGAGTACAGCTTACTGGACGGCGTCAGCCGTCTCCGTCCCATGCTTCAGCGGTGCCGGGAGCTGGGCATGGACTCCCTGGCCATCACCGACCACGGCGCGCTCTACGGGATCATCGACTTCTATCGAATTGCCAAGGAGGAGGGCGTCCGCCCCATCATCGGCTGCGAGGTCTACGTTGCGCCCCGCAGCCATCGGGACCGGACCCCGGCGGACCGGTCGCCGTACCACCTCACCCTCCTCGCCAAGGACAACACGGGGTACAAGAACCTCCTCCAGCTGGTCACCCGCGCCCATCTGGACGGCTTCTACTACCGGCCGCGAGTGGACCGAGACCTCCTCCAGGAGCACCGGCAGGGGCTGGTGGCGCTGTCCGGGTGCCTCAACGGGGAGCTGTCCCGTCTGGTGCTGGAGGACCGGCAGGAGGAGGCCCGCTCCTGGGCACGCTGGGCGCAGGAGGTCTTCGGCGGCGACGTGTACCTGGAGCTCCAGCGCCATGAAGGCATTCCCCAGCTCGACACGCTGAACGCCGGCCTGTTCCAGCTCCACCGGGAGCTTGGGTTGCCGCTGGCCGCGACCAACGACTTCCACTACGTCTCGCCGGAGGACGCTCCCCTCCAGGACATCCTCATCTGCATCCACACGAATACCACGATCAACGACGGCAAACGGCTCAAGATGGAAGGAGACTCCTTCTATCTGAAGAGCCCCTCGGAGATGGCGGAGCTGTTCCCTGACATGCCGGAGGCCCTGGCCAACACCCAGCGCATCGCCGAGGAGTGCTCCGTCCACCTCTCCTTCGACCAGACCCACCTCCCGGACTACCGCCCCCCCGACGGCCAGACTCCGGACGCCTACCTGGCGCGCCTGTGCCGGGAGGGCCTGGAGCGTCGTCGTCCGGGGGCACCCAACCGGTACGGGGAGCGACTGGACTACGAACTGGAAGTGATCGCCCAGACCCGCTTCGCCAACTACTTCCTGGTGGTGTGGGACATCACGGCCTTTGCGCGCGACCAGGGGATCCTTTACGGCGTGCGGGGCAGCGCGGCCGCCAGCCTCGTCCTCTACTGCCTGGGCGTTACCGACGTGGACCCCCTGGAGTACAGGCTGGTCTTCGAGCGTTTCCTGAACGTGGAGCGCAAGGAGATGCCCGACATCGACATGGACTTCCAGGACGATCGGCGGGACGAGGTGATCCGGCACGTGGTGCGCACCTACGGCAGCGACCGCGTCGCGCAGATCATCACCTACGGCACCATGGGGCCCAGGGCGGCTATCCGGGACGTGGGGCGGGCCATGGCCATGCCCTACCCCGACGTGGACCGGGTTGCCCGCCTGGTCCCCTTCCGGGCCCGCACCATGGAGGAGGCCATAGCCTCGGAGCCGGAGCTCCAGCAGCTCCAGACCGACAGCACGCTCCGGCGCCTCATGGATACGGCCAAGCAGGTGGAGGGGATGGTCCGGCATGTCAGCACCCACGCTGCCGGCGTGGTCATCTCCGGCGAGCCCCTTACGGAGTACGTCCCCCTCCAGCGCCCCGTGCGCGGCGGAGGAGGAGAGGACGAGATCTCCATGACCCAGTTCTCCATGGAGCCCATTGCCCAGCTGGGCCTGCTCAAGATGGACTTCCTGGGGCTGGCGAACCTCACCATCCTGAAGCGGGCCATAGACCGGATTGCGGAGACTCGGGGCCTCCAGTTGGACCTCCAGACCGTCCCGTTGGACGACGACAAGACCTTCGAGGCCCTCTCCTCCGGGGAGACGGCGGACGTCTTCCAACTGGAGGGCTCCGGGATGCGCCGCCACATCAAGGAGCTGAAGCCCGCGTCCCTGGCCGAGGTCTCCGCCATGATCGCCCTCTACCGGCCGGGGCCCATGGAGCACATCGAGACCTACATCCGCGCCAAGCACGGCGAGCAGGTCCGCTACCCCCACGCGTCGCTCGAGGAGGTCCTGGAGGAGACCTACGGAGTCATCGTCTACCAGGACCAGGTGCTCCGCATCGTCCAGATCGTCGCAGGCTACTCCCTGGGCGAAGCGGACATCGTTCGCAAGGCCATGGGCAAGAAGATCCCGGCCATCATGCAGCAGGAGCGGGCCCGGTTCATCCAGGGCGCCCTGGCCCAGGGCTACGCGGAGGGCGAGGCGGAGGCCATCTTCCACCTCATCGAGCCCTTCGCCGGCTACGCCTTCAACAAGGCCCACGCCGTGAGCTACGCCCTCATCGCCTACTGGACGGCCTATTTCAAGGCCAACTACCCGGTGGAGTACATGGCCGCGGTCCTGGACATTCGCATGGAGAACCAGGACAAGGTCGCCGGCTCCGTGGCGGAGTGCCACCGGCTGAAGATTCCCGTCCTTCCGCCGGACGTCAACCACAGCGAAGTCATGTTCGCCATCGAGCCGCACTCCGAAGGGCGGCGCGGGATCCGCTTCGGCCTGGCGGCGGTCAAGAACGTGGGCATGGGCGCCGTGGAGCCCCTGGTGCAGGAGCGCCGAGAAGGCGGGCCCTTCCAGAGCGTGGAGGACCTCTGTCGACGCGTGGAACTCAAGGGCCTCAACCGCCGCATCTTGGAGAGCCTCATCAAGGCCGGCGCCCTGGACAACCTGGGCGCCCATCGCGGGGCACTCCTGGCCGGCTTAGACCGCATCCTCAGCCTGGCCCAGCGGGAGGCCAAGCTGCGGCAGACAGGCCAGACCACCATGTTCGATCTCTTCGGCGAGACCGTTGACGCTCCGCTGCCGGCCCTGGAGCTGCCGTACGCGGAGCCCGTCCCCCCGTGGGAGAAGCTGAACTGGGAGCGGGAACTCTTGGGCGTCGCCTTCTCCGACAACCCCTTCAGCGCCATCGTCGCCTCCGTGGACCCGTCCGTGGCCACCATCTCCGTCCAGGACCTGGGCCCGGAGCAGGACAGGCGCCGCATGGTCGTGGTCGGTCAGGTGGAGTCGGCGAACGAACGCATGACCCGGGAGGGAAAGCCCTTCGTCTCCGCCATGCTGGCCCTAATGGATGGGACCCTGGAGGTTGTGGCCTGGCCCGACGTCTACGAGGAGAGCCGCGACCTGTGGGAGGAGGGGGCCCTGTTGCAGATCGTGGGACAGCTTCGGGTGCGGGACGACCGCATATCCCTGGTCTGCAAGGAGGCGGCGCCCTACCGCGTTCCCTCCCCGGACGCCCCATCGACCAATGGCGCAGCCACTCGGGAGGAGAGCAGCGCCCCCCGGGCGACGAATGGCGCCCATCGCCCGACGAACGGCGCTCCTCCCCCTCCGCCGCCCCGGGCCGTCGCCCCGCCCAGGAAGATCCGGCTGGTACTGCGAGAGACGGCCGACCCGCTGGCCGACGAAGGACGGCTGCGGGAGGCCCTGCAGACCCTGCTGGAGTATCCGGGGTCCGACCGCGTTCTGCTGGAGCTGCACGGCGGGAGCCCCGGCGTGCGCACGCTGGAGGCCCCCATAACGGCGTCCGCCTGCCCGGACCTGCACCAGGCCCTCGAGCAGCTTCTGGGCCCTGAGTCTGTGCACGTTGCAGGCTGATACTCCCCTCACGCAGGACTCCCCCGTAGTAGAAGCCCGCGGCCTGACGTTCAGCTACGGCGCGCTCCAGGTGTTGAACGGCCTCTCCCTTTCCGTGCGAGACGGGGAGATATTCGGGCTCCTCGGAGCCAACGGCTCCGGCAAGACGACGCTCATGAGGCTGATGGTGGGCCTGCTTCGTGTCGATGGCGGGACCCTCACCGTTCACGGCGAGTCCCTATCCCCTCGACAGTCGGCCCGAGTCGGCTACATGCCCCAGCTCAGCGCCCTGTACCAGGAACTCTCGATCAGGGAGAACGTCGACTTCTTCGCGCGGATGTACGGCATGTCCGACCGTCGCTCGCGTGGCCAGTCCGTGAAGGAGGCGATCAATCTGGTGGACCTCACGCCGCGAAGCTCTGACACGATTCTCAACCTCAGCGGAGGCATGCGTCAGCGGGTCAGCCTCGCCATCGCCCTCGTCCATCGTCCCGCCTTGCTGCTCCTGGACGAGCCGACCGTCGGACTCGACCCGGATGTTCGTGCCGCCTTCTGGGAGCGATTCAAGCGGATGGCCCAGTCGGGCACGACGATCGTGGTCTCGAGTCACACGATGGACGATGCGGCCCACTGCGACCGGCTGGCATTCCTCAGAGACGGAGTGGTCATCGCCCTCGACACGCCGGCGGCGCTCCGCGAAGCCACGGGACGGCCCGACGCCTCTCTTGAGGATGCGTTCATACACTTCCTCAGCCGGACGGCCGACTGATGTCTGCGGACCGCGTGCTGGCCATAACCGAGCGCATCGTCCGCCAGATGTTGCGCGACCGGCGCTCCATAGGCCTGCTCATCGTCGGCCCGCTCCTTGTGATGTCGCTGGTGGGCTTCAGTCTGGTCGAGCAGCGGGCCGTGCTCGACCGCGTCGCCCCGGGCCTGCTCGCGGTGTTCGTGCTGTTCTTCACCTTCATCCTGACCGGCGTGGGATTTCTGCGCGAGCGGGCACAGGGAACTCTCGAACGCCTGCAGACCACCCTCGTGGGCAGCTTCGACATCATGCTCGGCTACATGCTCGGCTTCCTCCTCTTCGCCGTAGTCCAGACCGTCGTCATCCTTGCCTTCACCATCTTCGTCCTCCGCATCGAATACGTCGGAAGTCTCTGGGAGATCGGAGCGGTGCTCCTTCTCCTCGTCACCGTCGCCGTCAGCTTGGGCATATTCATCTCCAGCTTTGCCAACAACGAGTTCCAGGTCGTCCAGTTCATCCCGATCGTCCTGGCGCCGCAGATATTCCTGTCCGGGGTCATCATCCCCGTCGAGCAGATGCCCACGCTCTTCGAGTGGATCTCGGTCGTGCTTCCCCTCACGTACGCGGTCGAGGCCCTGCGGGAGATCATGCTGCGGGGCGCGGGTCTGGCCGCGCTGTGGCCCGAGTTGGCCGCCATTGGCGTGTTCTCCGTTGCGCTCCTGACGGCGGCGGTCGCCACGCTGAGGCGCTAGGGCGACGCCATCGGCCGTTGACAGGCCGCGGGCCGCACCCTACACTTGCGCGCAGCCACCCGGGACACTCCGGGTCCTGACTACGCCCAAGAAAGGAGCCGCTCCATGATCATCAAAGGTGCAACGAAGGACACCGGCCTCGTCCAGGTGGGTGAGGGCGCCTACGCCAACATCAGCGGGTACTTCGGAGGGGCCGCCGGCGGTCCCCACTCCGGCTTCCTGGTCGTTGGCGACTACCTCCTGATCATCGACTCGATGCAGACGCCGGCGATGGTGCAGGAGTTCCAGTCCCGCATCGACCAGGTCACCGACAAGAAGCCCACCTTCCTCATCAACAGCCATCACCACGGCGACCACATCTCCGGGAACAAGTTCTTCTCGCCTCCGGCCCAGGTCATCGCCCACGAGTACGTCCGGCAGTGGATGGTGGAGGATGCGGCGAGCAACGGGACCGAGTGGCACATGCCCAACGTCACCTTCAACGACCGGATGACGCTCCATCTGGACGGTGAGGAGGTCCAGCTCTTCTACTACGGCAAGGCCCACACCCCCGGCGACGCCCTGATCTACCTGCCTCGCCAGAAGCTCCTCTACGCCGTGGACGTCGCCGTCACCGGCATGGTCCCCTTCATGGCCGACGGCCACGCCGGCAGCTGGATCAACGTCCTGCGCTGTGTGGAGGGCCTGGAGATCGACACCCTGGTGCCCGGCCACGGCTACATCGGCACCAAGGACGACGTCACCTCCCTGCGGGAGTACCTGGAGGAGCTGCACAAGGCCGTCTCCGAGTGCTTCAACAACGGCGCCACCGAGGACCAGGCCATCGAGCAGATCTCTATCTCGAAGGGCAAGGACTGGAACGGCCAGCCCACGGTGCCCATGGCCATCAAGCGCGTCTACGCAGAGCTGCGAGGCGAGCTGGACTAGCCACCCGATCGACGCTACGGAGCGGGGCGGCCCGGATGGGGCTGCCCCGCTTTCTCTTTTGCCGGGTGGCCGGGCGCTGCAAAAGGGCGTATCCTGGGGGCGCCCTCATCCCTCCCCCCGTGGGCGTGGCCTAGGGGCTGCGACCCAGAGAGGCCCTACGAGGAGGTTGTCATGGCACGAGGAATTCCGTCCTACCGACCGGCGGTGATGGGCAACACCCACGCTATCTCCGCGGGACACTACCTGGCGGCAGCCGCGGGCTACCGCATTCTGGAGCAGGGTGGCAACGCCATCGACGCTGGCGTGGCCGGCGGCATCGCCATCAACGTCGTCCTGCCGCACCTCACCAACTTCGGCGGCGTGGCCCCCACCATCCTCCACCACGCGGCCAGTGGTGAGACGGTGACCATCGACGGTCTGGGTCGGTGGCCCAAGGCCGCCACCCTCGACCGGTACCTGGCCGCATACGGCGGCGACATACCCGAAGGCATCCCCCGCACCGTGACCCCCGCCGCGCCCGACGCCTGGCTCACGGCGTTGGAGCTCTACGGCACCGTCTCCTTCGAGCAGGCGGTGACCCCCGCTCTGCAGCTGGCCGAGGACGGATTCCCCGTCCACCCGCCCCTCCATCGGGCCCTGACGGGTCTGGCAGCGAAGGCGGAGACCGACCTGGCGGGCGAGGCCTTTCGCTCAACGCGGGAGACCTTCCTCCCCGGCGGCGCGGCCCCCGCGGTGGGCCAGGTCCTGGTGCAGAAGGAGCTGGCCCGCACCTTCCGCCGCATGATCGACGTGGAGCGGAGCGCCGCCGGTCGTGGGCGCGAGGGCGCTATCCAGGCCGTTCGGGAGTTCTTCTACCAGGGAGAGCTGGCCGAGGCCATGGCCGCCTTCTCCCAGGAGCAGGGCGGCCTCCTCACCGGGGAGGACCTGGCGGCGTACCGGGTGAAGCTGGAGCCGCCGGCCGTCGGGAGCTACAAGGGAGTCGACGTCTACACGTGCGGCCCCTGGTGCCAGGGCCCGGTGAGCATCGAGACGCTGCACATCCTGGAGGGGTTCGACCTGCGAGGCATGGGCCACAACAGCCCGGACTACCTCCACGTCCTGCTGGAGGCCCTGAAGCTCTCCTTCGCCGACCGTCACTCCTACTACGGCGACCCCGACTTCGTGACGGTGCCGCTGGCGGGCCTCCTCTCGAAGGAGTACGCCGCGCTGCGGCGCGCCGCCATCGCCATGGAGCGCGCCAGCCCGGAGATGCCCGTGGCGGGAGACCCCTGGGCGTACCAGCCCGGCGGCGCCCGACCTGCGTCCGCGCCCCAGCCCACCGCCGTCCCCGGCGACCTCCAGGCCGACACCAGCTACCTCTGCGTGGTGGACCGCTGGGGCAACGCCTTCTCCGCCACCCCCAGCGACGGCGTGGGCAGCACACCCCTGGTCCCCGGCCTTGGCTTCATCCTATCCAGCCGGGGCAGCCAAACATGGCTGGACCCCAATCACCCCTGCGTCCTGGCTCCCGGGAAGCGTCCCCGACTCACACCCAACCCCGCCATGGCCTTCCGAGACGGTAAGGTCGCCATGCCCTTCGGCACGCCTGGGGGGGACGTGCAGTGCCAGTCCATGGTCCAGCTCTTCCTCAACGTGTTCGAGTTCGGCATGGACGCGCAGCAGGCCATCGAGGCGCCGCGGATCTCCACGTGGAGCTTCCCCAACTCCTTCTGGCCCCACGCCTACCCGCCCAGCCTTGTGAGAGCGGAGGGGCGACTGCCGGCGGAGGCCCTGGCGGAGTTGGAGCGCCGCGGCCATCACGTGCAGGTGGAGGACGACTGGGCCGGCGCCACCGGGAACGTGTGCGCCATCGAAGCAGACCCGGCCCGCGGCATCCTGCGGGCGGGCGCCGACCCTCGACGGGAGGCCTACGCCATCGCCCGCTAGCGGCGGGGAGCGAGAACGACGACCAAAGGGAGGCTGCGACATGCCATCGTATGAGCGGACCGTCTACGAGTCCGAAAGTGGGGACTTGGCCCTTGCCCTCGCCGGCGAGTGCCTCATCAGCAGGGGCGTCTCCGTGTACCGCGAGCCAGCGTTCCTCAAGCTGGTGGACCTGATCCACGGCGCCGACCTGGCCGTCACCCACGCCGAGATGCTGTTCCACAACTACGAGGACTCCCCCACGCATCTGTCGGGCGGCACCTACATGCGCTCGGACCCCCGGAACATCAGGGAGCTGCAGTGGATGGGCTTCAAGATGCTGAGCACCGCCAGCAACCACTCCTACGACTTCGGGGAGAACGCCGTCCTCACGAACATCGACTATCTCGACGAGCAAAACATGCCCCAAGCTGGGACCGGCCGCAACCTGGCCGAGGCCCGTGCCCCCAGGTACCTGGAGACGCCCAAGGGCCGGGTGGCCCTCCTCTCCGCCACCACGTCCGGCCCCGCAGGCGGCCGCGCCGGCGAGCAGCGCCGCGACATCAGCGGTCGCCCCGGCGCCAACTACATTCGCCACACCACGGAGTACGTGGTCGACCGCCCCACCTTCGACGCGCTGAAGCAGGTCAGCGAGGCCTTGGGCTTCGAGCAGCAGAAGCGGGACAAGGGCGGCATCTTCGCCGCCGGCGGCCCGGTGGACACGGACACGGAGTTCCACCTGACCGGCCTCTTCCCCAGCTACGACTCCATCAGCCACGTCAAATTCACCCTGGGGGAGAGCGTGGAGCGCCACTCCTCTCCCAACTGGGACGACCTGGAGGGCACCCTGCAGCGCGTGCGGGACGCTCGGCGAATGGCCCAGTGGGTGGTCATCTCCGTCCACAGCCACGAGTCGGGCGCCACCCACGACGACCCGTCGGAGCACCTGATGACCATCGCCCGCGCCTGCATCGACGCCGGCGCGGACGTGTTCCTGGGCCACGGCCCGCACCAGGACCGGGCTATCGAAATCTACAACGGCAAGCCCATCTTCTACGCCCTGGGCGACTTCTTCCTGCAGAACGACACGGTGCTCCTGATGCCCCACGACAACCTGGTCCGCCAGGGCCTGGGCTGGGAGGCCACCCCCGCCGACTTCTACGACAAGCGCTCCGCCAACGACACGACGGGCCAGACGGTCCAGCCCATCCGCTGGCAGACGGCCCTGGCCCGCACGACGTGGCGGCAGAGCGAGCTGACGGAGATCCGGCTCCACCCCGTGGACCTGGGCTACGGCAAGGCCCGCTCCGAGCGTGGCCGCCCCGTGCTCGCCCAGGACGAGGTGGCCCAGGAGGTCCTGGAGCGCTTCCAGCGTCTGTCCGCGCCTTTTGGGACCACGGTGGAGCTCGAGGACGGCGTCGGCGTCATCCGGCCGTAGGGCTGCGGCGACGCACCTCGCGGGTCCCGCCCAGCCGTCCATGGACGGGGGGTTCCTCCACGGCTAGGGCAGTCTACAAGTGGTCAATTGTCGGGAGGAGCACATGGCCGACCCGAATGCGGCAACCGTTCAGAGCTTCGTCACCGTGCTGTTGGGTGGCGCCAACGGGAGTCTGCAGCGCGCAGTCGACGGGCTGACGGACGAACAGGTCTACCATCAACCGACGCAGGACACGAACAGCATCGCCTGGCTGGCGTGGCACATGAACCGATGGCAGGACTATCAGGGCCACGTGATCAGCGGCGAGGAGCAGGTCTGGGCTCGCGACGGCTGGTGCGAGCGCTTCGCCCTTCCCGTCGAGAGCACGGGCCTTGGGGACACGCCGGCGCAGGTGGCGGCCTTCCGTCCGCCCCTCGATCTGCTGTGGGAGTACACCGAGGCCGCGCACACGACGTTCATCCAGCGCGTCAACGCGCTTTCCCAGGAGCAGCTTGAGGAGATGGTGCGATACATGCCCCACCTTGAGCCGCGGCCCCGATGGCGCATCATCCTCGCCGTCTGCTCAGACTCAATGAAACACACCGGCCAGATCGAGTACCTGCGGGGACTCATGACAGGCAAAGGCTGGTTCCCAGCCTAGCGGCATGCGGGGCGGGCCAACCGCCTGAGACGCTTGCGCCACCTGCCCACCAATCCCCAGATGTTTTTTCTGGGGACGCGGACTCAGTCCATTAGAGTTGACGGGTAGTGAATACCGGAAAGCAGCGGAACGTGGTTGGTGTAGACGGCTGCCCTGCCGGGTGGTTCGCGGTCCGGCTCTTTGGTCGGAGTCAGTTCGAGACTACGGTGTTTGGAAGTTTCGAGGAGCTCGTCGGCTACTACGACGATGCAGACCTCATTCTTGTGGACATACCAATTGGCCTTCCGGAGGACGAGAAGCCGCGCGAGTGTGACGTGGAAGCGCGGAAGCGGCTTGGCCGCGGGGCGTCCAGCCGGGTCTTTCCGGCACCGACGCGGCAAGGCGCAGAGCAAGCAAGGCGGGAGCCGAAAGACTTCGACACCTTCTGTAGGGTGCAGCTCCGCTACACCGGGAAGAAGCTCAGCAAGCAGGCTTTTGCGATCGCGTCCAAGATAGCTGAAGTCGACTCGGTGCTTCGGGGCCTGCCTCTGAAACGACGAGCAAGAGTACGGGAGGTCCATCCGGAGATCTGTTTCTGGGCACTAAATGGACAGCATCGGCTTAGTTTCAGTAAGAAGGCGTCTGCGCGGAAGGGGTACCGTGAGCGCATGGCTCTGCTCCGGCACTTTGAGCCACTTGCTGACATGATTGCTGAGGATGCCAGCGGCAGATACTAGAGGAAATACGTCGGTTGGGATGACATCGCAGACGCCCTTGCGGCTGCCGTAACCGGGTGCCACGGTTACGATTCGTTGCAAACCCTTCCAGCGAACCCTCCGAGCGACGCCAAGGGGCTGCCCATGGAGATGGTGTACTGGACACCCCCTGCCCCATAGACGCTCGTCTCCATATGCAACGCTGCCTATAATATGGAGAGGAGCGGCCCTGTCCCCCCGCCACCAGCTTGACAGGGCGCGAAGCCGCTTCCTATACTTTTCGTGCGAAAGGCGACGAACGGGACGAGTAGGCCGCCAAGCGGGGCACCAGAGAGCCGGGGACAGGTGGAAGCCCGGCGCCAGCGTGGCGGCTGAATGGACCCGGGAGCCGCAGCCCGAACCGGGGGACACCCGCAGTAGGCGCTGACGGAGTGGGCACCGTTATCACGGCCCAGGGCCTGGAGGGAATCTCCTCCGCGCCCGGAAGAGACGCCGCGGACGGGTGACCGTCCCGGCAAGATAGGGTGGCACCACGGGAAGACCCGTCCCTTCACGGACGGGTCTTTTTTGTTTGGTGGCATCGGCTCTGCAGGAGAGAGCGGAATGACCGGACAGACGGGGACGGCAGCGGCGGCCAAGAAGCGGGTCCTGAGCGGCATACAGCCATCGGGGGACGTGCAGCTCGGCAACTACCTTGGCGCCATCAAGGGCTGGGTGGAGCGGCAGAGCGACAAGGAGAACTTCTTCTGCATCGTCGACCTGCACGCGCTGACGGCGCTCCAGGACCCCCACGAGCTGCGGCAGCAGACGCGCTCGCTGGCCGCCATGCTCTTCGCCGCGGGCCTCGACCCCGACCAGTGCGCCGTTTTCATCCAGAGCCACGTCACGGCCCACGCAGAGGCCTGCTGGGTGCTCAACTGCGTCACACCCGTGGGCTGGCTGGAGCGGATGACTCAGTACAAGGACAAGGCGGGAGGGCGGGAGAGCGTCTCCACCGGTCTGCTGGACTACCCCGTGCTCATGGCCGGGGACATCCTCCTGTACGACGCCCACGAGGTGCCCGTGGGGGACGACCAGCGCCAGCACGTGGAGCTGACGCGGGACATCGCGCAGCGCTTCAACCACCAGTTCGGGGAGACGTTCACCGTGCCGCAGGCCGTCATCCCGGAGATCGGCGCACGCGTCATGGGCCTGAACGACCCCACGGTGAAGATGTCGAAGAGCTTCGCACACATCCGGGGCCACGCCGTTCGCATGCTCGATGACCCAAAGGAGATCGAGCGCACCTTCAAGCGGGCGGTGACCGACTCGGGCAACGAAATACGCTTCTCCGACGACCCGGAGAGGGCGGGGGTCAACAACCTGCTGGGCATCTACAAGGTCGTCACCGGCAGGAGCGAAGCCGAGTCCGAAGCCGACTTCGCATCGGCCCGCGGCTACGGCGACCTCAAAGCCAGGGTTGCCGAGGTGGTTATCGAGGAGCTCGCCCCCATCCGCGAGCGCTACTACGAGCTCATGGACGACGTCGCAGAGCTCGACCGGCTGCTGGCCCGGGGGGCGGAGCAGGCGCGAGCCGTGGCAGGCGCCAAGATGGACGTTATCAGGAGCCGCGTCGGGCTCACGGCGCCGGCGGGCTAGGAGAAGAGGGATGTATACCCCAACACTGGAACAGGTGAAGGCGCTGGCGGGGCCCGGCGTCCTCGTGCCCGTGTACCGGGAGATCAGCGCGGACCTGGAGACGCCCATCTCCGCCTACCTGAAGGTGGCGCGGCCGCCATACTCCTTCCTGCTGGAGAGCGTCGAGGGGGGAGAGCGTATAGCGCGCTACAGCTTCATCGGAACGGAGCCATACAAGGTCATCAAGACCGGCCCAGGGCAGCCCGGCGGCGAGGTGGACCCCCTGACCCTGGTGCAGACGGAGATGGACCAGTTCCGCTTGGCCCCGGTGGCGGACCTGCCCCGGTTCCACGGCGGAGGCGTGGGCTACCTGGCCTACGACACCGTGAGCTATTTTGAGCCTCGGGTCCCCCTCATGCCCCGGGACCCCCAGGGCGTGCCCCAGTCCGTCTTCATGTTCGCTGATACGATGCTGGTGTTCGACCACCTGCGCCACCACATCAAGGTGGTGAGCCACGTGCGGCCGGACCAGGACGTGGAGCGCGCCTACCGGGAGGCCACGGCGAAGATCGACGAGCTTGTGGACCGCCTGTCGCAGCCTCTGGAGCGACCGCCGGGCCTGCAGGCGGCGGCCGGGCCCAGCGGCGCCGAGATCAACTCAAACTTCACCCGGCCGCAGTACGAGGAGGCCATCAAGAAGTGCGTGGAGTACATCTACGCCGGGGACGTCATCCAGGTGGTGAACTCGCAGCGCTTCAGCCGTCGCACGCAGGCGCCGCCACTGCAGATATACCGGGCGCTGCGCAGCATCAACCCGTCGCCCTACATGTACTTCCTTCAGTTGGACGACTTCCACATCGTCGGGGCGGCCATCGAGACTGTGGCGCAGGTGGAGAACGGCGTCGTCGCCACGCACCCCATCGCCGGCACCCGGCCCCGAGGCCGCACGCCGGAGGAGGACGAGGCGCTGGAGCACGAGCTGAAGACCAGCGAGAAGCAGCGGGCGGAGCACATCATGCTGGTGGACCTGGGCCGCAACGACATCGGCCGGGTCAGCGTGCCGGGCACGGTCAACGTGACGCAGCTCATGGGCGTGGAGCGGTTCTCCCACGTGATGCACCTGGTGTCCCACGTGGAGGGGCGGCTGAAGCCGGAGCTGACGCCCTACGACGCGCTGCGGTCCTGCTTCCCCGCGGGCACCGTGTCGGGTGCGCCCAAGATTCGGGCCATGGAGATCATCGCCGAGATCGAGGGCGAGAAGCGCGGGCCCTACGGCGGCGCCGTCGGCTATTTTAGCTTCTCGGGCAACATGGACACCGCGTTGGTGCTGCGCACCGGCGTGTACAAGGACGGCGTCATGTACGTCCAGGCCGGTGGCGGCGTGGTGTCGGATAGCACCCCCGGCGACGAATACGAGGAGACCGTCCACAAGGCTGGCGCTCTCATGCGCGCCATCGAGCGGGCCGAGGGAGGGGGCTGAGATGCTGCTGCTCATTGACAACTACGACAGCTTCACGTACAACCTGTACCAGTACCTGGCCGAGCTGGGGGCGGACGTCCGGGTGGTGCGTAACGATGCCGTCACGGTGGATGAGATCGAGGCCATGGCCCCCGAGCGGCTGGTGGTCTCGCCGGGGCCCTGCACCCCCACGGAGGCGGGCATCTCCTGCGACGTCATCCGTCGCCTGGGCCCGCGAGTCCCCACCCTGGGCGTATGCCTGGGCAGCCAGTGCATCGGCTACGCCTTCGGGGCCACCGTGGACCGTGCGGGGGAGATCATGCACGGCAAGACCTCCGCAATCGGCCACGACGGCCAGGGGCTCCTCCACGGGCTGCCCAACCCCCTGGAGGGCATACGCTACCATTCTCTGGTAGTCTACAGAGAAGGACTGCCGGAGGAGTTGGAGGTCAGCGCCTGGACGTCCAACGGGCTGATCATGGGGCTTCGCCACAAGACGTACCCCATCGAGGGCGTCCAGTTCCACCCGGAGTCCATCATGACGCCACAGGGGAAGGACCTGCTGCGCAACTTCCTGGAGACGTGAGGCGGTTAGGTAGGGACGCAGATGATTCGAGAGTGCATCGAAGCCGTCGTCAACGGACGAGACCTGGACACGGATGAGGCGGCCACCGCCATGAACGAGATCATGACGGGCCAGGCCACCCCTGCGCAGATTGGCGCGCTGACCACGGCCCTGCGTATGAAGGGCGAGGTGGTGGAGGAGCTGGTGGGCCTGGCCCGGGTCATGCGTCGCAACGCGCTCAGGGTGAACGTCGAAGGGCCCGTGGTCGACACGTGCGGGACCGGCGGCGACGGAACGGGCACCTTCAACATCTCCACCGCGGCGGCCCTGGTGGCCGCGGCGGCCGGCGTGAAGGTGGCCAAGCACGGCAACCGCGCCGCCTCCAGCGCCTGCGGCAGCGCCGACGTCCTGGAGGCGTGCGGCGTCAAGGTGGACCTCCGTCCCTCGCACGTGGAGGAGTGCCTGCGCGTGGTGGGCATCGGCTTCATGTTCGCTCCCATCTTCCACCCTGCCATGCGCCACGCCGCCGGCCCCCGCAGGGAGATAGGCATCCGCACGGTCTTCAACATCCTGGGCCCTCTCACCAACCCCGCCGGCGCGCAGTACCAGGTCCTGGGCGTGGCCCGCGAGGAGTTGGGGGAGAAGATGGCCCAGACGCTGGCCCGGCTGGGCACCGAGCGGACCCTGGTGACCCACGGCGAGGACGGCACCGACGAGTTCACCCCCACGGGGACGACCCGGGTCTGGGAGGTCAGAGGCCGGGAGGTCACCTTCTACGCCGTTACCCCCGAGGAGGCCGGCCTGAAGCGATGCAAGATCGAGTCGCTCAAGGGCGGCGCCCCCGAGGAGAACCGGGACATCATGGAGAGGGTGCTCCAGGGGGAGCAGGGGCCGATATGCGACGCCGTGGCGCTCAACGCCGGGGCCGCCTTGCTGGTGGCGGGCCACGAACGGAACCTCCGAGCGGGCGTTCAGCATGCCAAGGTCCTCATGGACCGGGGCGAGCCCTGGCGGGTGCTCCAGTCCCTGGCGGAGCTGAGCCAGGAGCTTGGGAACGGGAGCTGAGCCTCTCCGAGAAGTGGTCTGCGCAGGGTAGAGCGGTATGGCAACAATTCTGGACTCCATCGTGGCCGTCAAGCAGGATGAGGTTGCGCGCCGCAAGGTGGAGACACCGCAGGCGGAGCTCGAGCGGCGCATCGCCGCCACCCTGCCTGTACCGCTGAACCTCTCCGGCGCGCTATGGGGCGACGATGTGCGCCTCATCGCCGAGGTGAAGAAGGCGTCGCCCTCCAGGGGCCTGCTGCGAGCGGACTTCGACCCCGAGGCCTTGGCGCGGAGCTACGAGGCGAACGGCGCCGCCGCCGTCTCGGTCCTCACCGACCACCACTTCCAGGGCACCGTGGAGCACCTGTCGGCGGTCAAACGGACGGTCGGCATTCCGGTGCTCCGCAAGGACTTCGTCACCGACCCCTACCAGGTCTACGAGGCCAGGGCCTACGGCGCCGACGCCCTCCTGCTCATCGTGGCGGTGCTGGACCCGTCGCAGCTTCGGGAGTTGCTGCGAGAGGCTGCGGGCCTCTGGCTCCAGTGCCTGGTGGAGGTCCACAACCGCGCCGAGATGGAGGAGGCCCTGGACGCGGGG
Source organism: Dehalococcoidia bacterium (assembly GCA_965249315.1). Classification (GTDB taxonomy): domain Bacteria; phylum Chloroflexota; class Dehalococcoidia; order Lucifugimonadales; family UBA1127; genus CBDBGD01. The sequence goes on from OZ252225.1 coordinate 1,544,776, forward strand.
GCCGAGGTTATCGGCGTCAACAACCGCGACCTGCACACCTTCCACACGGACGTCCGGGTGACGGAGGAGCTGGCGCACCTGGTCCCTCGCGGCAGGATCCTCGTCAGCGAAAGCGGTATCAGCGCTCGCAGTGACCTGGTGCGCCTCGGCCGCATGGGCGTCCAGGCCGTGCTGGTGGGGGAGGCCCTGGTCACCGCGCAGGACCCGGGGGCGAGGGTGCGGGAGCTGCTGGGACAGCCCACGCACGGTCCCACTGCCGAAACCGAGCAGGCCGCACGAGGCGCGTCGTGACCGTGGTGAAGGTCTGCGGAGTGAAGGAGCTCGCCCCAATGCTGGTCGCGGCAGAGGCTGGGGCCGACATGGTGGGCGTCAACTTCGTTCCGGGCGTTCGCCGCCGGGTAGAGCCTGCGACCGCGCGGGAGATGGTGGCGCAGTTCCGGGCGTCCTCTCCCCGCTGCGTTACGGTCGTCGGACTCTTCGCAGACCAGCCCGTCGATGAAGTTGTGCGCATCGTGGAGGAGGTCGGTGTCGACTGGGTCCAGCTCTGCGGTCAAGAGGGGCCGGACCTCTGGCGAAACGTCGGCCTCCCCTTCCTGAAGTCCGTTCACGTCCCGGACCTGCCGGACGATGCCGCCTCGCGTCAGGAGGCAATGCTTCGCCTGGAAGAGCGCCTGCAGCAGGTGGCGGATGCGGGGGGGCTGGGGCTGCTGGACCGCGCATCGTCCCGGCAGCCGGGAGGCATGGGACAGACCTTCGACTGGAGCGTCGCACGGGAGCTCGCCCGGCGGGGACATCGCTTCCTCTTGGCCGGAGGCCTGACGCCAGACAACGTCGCCGAGGCCGTCGACGCAGTTCGTCCCCACGGCGTCGACGTCTCCAGCGGCGTGGAGACGGACGGGGTGAAGGACGCGGCCAAGATTCGCTCCTTCGTGCATGCGGCGCGGGGCGCTCTGTCGCCGCGATGAGTGCTATTGCCCTTGGTAGGCGCTCATAGTAAGCTTGAATTCCCCTTGGAAACGGCAGCCTGGCTGCTCACGTGAAGGCAGATGACCGAGTCGAGAAGCACACGGACGGTACAGCCCCAGGGTGCCTCCCTGCCCGACGCGCGGGGGCGCTACGGCGACTACGGCGGCCGCTTCGTTCCTGAGACCCTGATGGCGGCCATCGTGGAGCTGGAGGAGGCGTACGGGGATGCCCAGGCGGACCCTGCCTTCCAGGCCGAGCTGGACCGCCTGCTGCGGACCTACGCCGGCCGTCCCACTCCCCTGTACTACGCCGCCAAACTCACGCGCCACGCGGGCGGCGCTCGCATCTACCTGAAGCGCGAAGACCTGCTCCACACCGGCGCTCACAAGATCAACCACGCCTTGGGCGAGGCCCTCCTGGCCTCGCGCATGGGCAAGCGGCGCATCATCGCCGAGACGGGCGCGGGCCAGCACGGCGTCGCAACGGCCACCGCCTGCGCCGTGCTTGGCATGGAGTGCACTATCTACATGGGCACCGAGGACATGGCCCGCCAGGCCATTAACGTCTACCGCATGGAGCTCCTCGGCGCAAAGGTCCAGCCCGTCGAGAGCGGCTCGCGCACCTTGAAAGACGCCATCAACGAGTGCATGCGGGACTGGGTCACCAACGTCCGCTCCACCTTCTACATCCTGGGCAGCGTGGTCGGCCCACATCCCTACCCGATGATGGTCCGAAACTTCCAGGCCATCGTTGGCCGTGAGGCCCGGGAGCAGATGCTGGCCGAATGCGGCCGTTTGCCGGACGCCGTCGTTGCCTGCGTGGGCGGCGGGAGCAACGCTATTGGCGCCTTCTACGCCTTCATCGGGGACGCCGACGTCCAGCTCGTGGGTGTCGAAGCCGGTGGCCTCGGCCTGGAGACGGGCCGGCACGCCGCGCCTCTGGGGGCTGGCCGCCCCGGGGTGCTCCACGGCTCCCACTCCTACCTCATGCAGGACCCCGACGGCCAGGTGCGGGAGACCCACAGCGTCTCGGCGGGGCTGGACTATCCCGGCGTGGGCCCGGAGCACTCCTACCTGAAGGACGCTGGCCGCGCCCGCTACACCAGCGCCACCGACCAGGAGGCCTTGGACTCCTTCCACCTCCTTTCCCGACTGGAGGGGATCATTCCGGCCCTGGAGCCGGCCCACGCCGTGGCCCGGGCCGTGGACGTCGCCCGCGAGACCGGCCCCGATGGGCTGGTGCTCGTCTGCCTCAGCGGGCGCGGGGACAAGGACATCGACACTGTGCGAAACCAACCCACGGAGCCGTGACATGGCAACCTACATCCAGCTCCTGACCTTTACTCCCGACGGCCGTGCGAAGGCCCTGGAGGACTCAGAGAGCGTCCTCCGAGCCCAGGAAGAGATCGCCGACCGCGACGTGCGCATTCTGGGCCTCTACGGCGTCCTGGGGGAGTTCGACCTCGTGGCCATCGTCGACGCGCCGGACAACGAAGCCGTCGCCCGATTCTCCATCCAGCTTGGCGTGCGAGCGGGGGTGCACATCACCACCCTCCCGGCCGTTCCCGTCGCCCGGCTGGAGGCGAGCCGCGAGCCTCAGCCGTCGCTGCTAGAGACCTCGGCGAAGGCCCCGGTCCCCGCGGAGGAGCGGAATGGAGGCGCCGGCCAATGACGGAGGAGACGACAGACAGTATCGCTCAGCGGGACCCGGAGGTGGCGGCGGCCATCCGGCAGGAGATAGCGCGGCAGCAGGGAGCGCTCGTCCTCATCGCCTCGGAGAACTACCCCTCGCGTCCCGTCCTGGAGGCCGGGGGAAGCGTGCTCACCAACAAATACGCCGAGGGCTACCCCGGACGCCGCTACTACGGCGGCTGCGAGTTCGTGGACATCGCAGAGACGCTGGCCCAAGAGCGGGCGACCAAGCTCTTCGGCGCTGAGCATGCCAATGTACAGCCCCACTCGGGCACCCAGGCCAACATGGCCGCCTACTCCGCCCTGCTCAAGCCCGGCGATACGGTGCTGGGCATGAAGCTGGATCAGGGCGGCCACCTCTCCCACGGCAGCCCCGTCAACTTCTCCGGTCAGACCTACAATTTCGTCGCCTACGGCGTGAACCGGGAGACGGAACTGGTGGACATGGAGGAGGTGGAGCGGCTGGCGGTGGAACACCGACCCGCGGCCATCGTCGCAGGCTACACGGCCTATCCCCGCACCGTCGACTTCGTCCCCTTCCGCGCCATCGCCGACGCCGTGGGGGCGATCCTCATCGTGGACATGGCCCACATTGCCGGGCTCGTCGCGGGGGGCGCACACCCCTCCCCCCTGCCCCACGCCCAGGCGGTGACCTCCACCACCCACAAGACCCTGCGAGGGCCACGGGGCGCCTTGATCCTCTCCACGGAGGAGCTGGCCAAAGAGGTGGACCGGGCCGTCTTTCCCCGCATTCAGGGCGGGCCCTTCATGCACGTCATCGCCGCCAAGGCCGTCGCCTTCGGGGAGGCCCTGCAGCCGGGCTACGACCGCTACGCGGCGCGCATCGTCGAAAACTCGCGGGCGCTGGCCGAGACCCTTCGCCGGGGAGGCATGCGCCTTGTCTCCGAAGGCACGGACACGCACCTCATCCTCGTCGACCTGACTCCCCTGGGGCTCACGGGGCGAAAGGCGGAGGAGGCCCTGGGGAAGGTGAACATCTACGTGAACCGCAACACCATCCCCTACGACCCCAAGCCGCCTCGAGTGACCAGCGGCCTGCGCATCGGCACGGCGGCGCTGGCCTCCAGGGGCATGGGCCCCGACGAGATGCGCCAGGTTGGGAAGCTCATCCTGCAGGCGCTGGCGCACATCGGCGAGGAGGCCGTGGAGCGGGAGGTCGCGGAGGAGGTGGGCCAGCTCACGGGGCTGTTCCCCGTGCCGGGCATCACCGCCGACATGGGGTACCCTTTCGAGTAGCCACGGCGTTGCACGTTTCCACTCCCACGGGGCCATGCTATAATACCCCGCAGCCTGTTACGCGCGTCTTGGCGCGATAGAAGAGGAACGGTGTCCAGAGAGCGAGAGTACGAGTTGGTGGTCGTCCTGAGTCCTGCGTTGGACGAAGAGCAGGAGGCCGGGACCATGGCCCGCGTCCACAAGCTCATCAACGACCGCGACGGCACGCTGACGACGGAGGAGCGATGGGGGGTGAAACGCCTGGCCTATCCGCTCCAGGACTTCCGGGAGGGCAACTACCACCTCACCCGGTTCACCATGGACGTCGACAGGGTTCGAGAGATCGAGGCGGGCCTTCGGCTTACCGAAGAGGTCCTGCGGCACCTGCTAGTGAAGGTGGAAAGCTAGGCGGGAGGCGGAGAGCCTATGGCGACGCTGAACAAGATCATGGTCATCGGCAACCTGGGCGGGGACCCGGAGATGCGCTACACCCCCCAGGGCACGCCCGTCACCAACTTCAGCGTGGCGGTCAACCGGTTCTACACCAACGCAAATGGTGAGCGCCAGGAGGAGACTCAGTGGTTCCGCGTAGAGGCCTGGCGTCAGCTCGCGGAGCAGTGCAACCAGTACCTGGCCAAGGGCCGCAAGGCCTACGTGGAGGGACGGTTCCGCGGCCGCACCTGGCAGGGCGCCGACGGCCAACCCCGCTTCAGCAGTGAGATCATAGCCGACCGTGTCATCTTCCTGGACCGTGCAGGGACGGGGCCGGCACGCGGAGACGCGCCATTCGACGACGAGACTGTGGACCCGGAGGAGTTGCCCTTCTAGCTCGCTGCCATCCACACTCCGCATCGGGACGTATAGACCCAAGAGAGGAAGTAACTCAGCCTCATGACGACACAAGCAGGACGCCCGCCGGGACGACCGCCCTTTCGAGGAAGGGGGCGGCGTCGCTATTTCCCGCCCCGGCGGAGGGTGTGCGCCTTCTGCGTTGAGAAGGTAAAGCACATCGACTACAAGGACGTCCCCCGGCTCCGCCGTTACATCTCGGACCGCGCCAAGATCGACCCGCGGCGCAGGACCGGGACGTGCGCCAAGCACCAGCGGATCCTGTCCAACGCCATCAAGCGGGCCCGGCACCTTGCCCTCCTCCCCTTCACCGGTCGGCACATGCGGGAGACGGGCTGGACGCACCGCTCCGAGCGCCCGCCATACCCCCGCTTCGGGTCGCGAAGCGCACCTCCGCCTCCTCCTCCCCCTCCTGTCCCCGCGCCGGCTGCGGCCGCTGCTGCACCGGCAATAGAGGCTGCTGCAACGGAGGCGCAGGCCCCCGCTGCGACTGCAGAGGCTGCCCCCACCCCACAGAGCGAGGCCCCTCCCGCACCGGAGGCTACTGCATCGGACGCCCCGGCCCAGGCGCCGCGCGCCGAGGCTGAGCCGGCGCAGGAACCCACAGCCCCTGCGGCGGAGAGTAAGCCGGAGGGCGCCAGCTAGGACGAGCGATGCAGCAACGGCAGCAGGACCCCCAGCGAAGAAGCCGCCTTTCCGCCCAGCGCTCCCGCCAGCAGCAGGAGCGGCGAAAGCGTCGCGGCGTCCTCCTTTTCGGCGTCGTCGGACTGCTTCTCATAACGGCCATCCCGGCCTACGGCTACTATGACACCTTCGTCGCTCCCAACCGGGAGTGGGTTGTGAAGGTCAATGACACGACCTTCACCATGGGCTACCTCCTGAAGCTGCTGCGGATGCAGCAGGCCGGCAGCGAGGCCACGGGCCAGCCGCTCAACATCGGCAGCCGCCCCTACGATCTGGTGCAGCTACTGTCGGAGAACGAGGTCATCAGCCAGGCGGCGCCCCGCCTCGGCCTCACCGTCACCGACGAGGAGATGGACACGGAGATCAGGCGTCGTCTGCTGGGTGAGGAGAGGCTCGAGTCAACAGAGCCGGACGCGATTGAACGCGAGTTCGAGGAGCGCTACCGCTTCTACCTGAACCGGATCCAGCTCAGCGAGGAAGAGCACCGTCAGATCGTCCGCTACGAGCTTCTCACGGACGCTCTCCTGGACCACCTGGGTCAGGAGATCCCCATCGAGCAGCCCGGGGTCCGCCTCTACTCCATCCCCATCCTCGACCAGGGGGCCCTGAGCGCCGAGGAGGTAGCCGACGAGATCCGGACCCAGTTCGCACGCGGCGTCCCCTTCCCCGACCTGGTCCGCCAGTACGCTCCGGACGACATCGTTCGCAAGGAAGGGGAGATCGGTTGGTTGCCGCCGGGCATCTCCCCCAACACGGACCCGCTCATCTTCGAGGAGTTGCAGCCCTGCGAGGACCCGGCAGAGTGGCTTGGCTGCCAGATTTCAGAGCCCATCGGGGACTTCGATCCCCTCACCTCCCAGTTCAGCCTCAACATCTACCTCGTCCGGGAGAGTTCCAACCTCCGGGAGGTCGAGGAGCGTTACCTGAACAGGCTCAAGAACAGGTCCCTGGAAGGGTGGCTGCAGGAAGAGAAGCGCATCAACGACGTCCGGGTTGACTTCGACTCCTACCGCTACGCCTGGGTGATAGAGCAGCTGACCGAGTCCACCCAGCGCCGGTAGCGTGGCGGCCTCCGAGGTGTCCGTGGACGGCAAACTGGGTGTAGGACTTCTAGGCCTGGGCGTTGTGGGCGGCGGCGTCGCCCGGTTCCTCCTGGAGCACCAAGCGCCGGACCACGCTGTAAACACCCTCCCCGTGACCCTTCGCTCCATCTTGGTCCGCGACGCAGGAAAGCCGCGTTCCCTCTCCGTCCCGCCAGACCTCCTGACCACGGACCCCACCGCGGTGCTGGGGGACGAGCGGACCCATCTGATCGTTGAGGTCATGGGCGGCGAGTACCCTGCTCTCCACTACATCCAGGAGGCCCTGGACCGGGGCAAGCACGTCGTCACGGCCAACAAGGAGGTCATGGCCAAGCATGGCCCGGAGCTCCTGACCCGGGCGGCGGAGGCAGGCGTACAGCTGCGCTTCGAGGCCAGCGCAGGCGCAGGCATCCCCATCATCGGTCCGCTGGCCGAGGACCTCCTGGCCAACGACATCTCCTCCATCCACGCCATCATCAACGGCACCACCAACTTCATCCTCACCAGGATGGCCCGTGAGGGTATGGGCTTCGAGGAGGCGCTGCTGCAGGCCCAGGAGCTGGGCTACGCCGAGGCGGACCCCTCGAACGACGTCGAAGGCATCGACGCAGCCTACAAGCTCGCGATCCTCTCCTCGCTGGCCTTCCGCACCCGTGTCCACGCCTCCGACGTCTTCGTCGAGGGCATCACCCGGCTCCAGGCCGTGGACTTCCAGTACGCCCAGGAGTTGGGCTACGCCATCAAGCTCCTGGCCATTGGACGAAAGGCCAACGGCGCCCTCCAGGTGCGCGTCCACCCCACGCTCATCCCGGCGGAGGACCTGATGGCGAAGGTGGACGGTGCGGACAACGCCATACAGGTGCGGGGAGACCTGGTGGGCTCGGTCGTCTTCTCCGGGCCGGGCGCCGGCGCCTCGCCCACCACCAGCGCCGTCCTGGGGGACGTGCTTGCCGTGTGCCGCCACGTGGCCGCGCAGGCCGCGGGCGGAGGCCCGGCCACGCCGCTTCCCGCCTTCCGCGGCGCGCCCCAGATCGAGTCCATCGCCGCGCTGCGGACCCAGTACTACCTGCGGCTCACCGTCCAGGACCGGGCGGGCGTCCTCGCCCAGATAGCCTCCGTCATGGGTCAGCACGGGATCAGCATCGCATCGGTCATTCAGAAGGACGCAGACCTGCAGGCCGGGACGGCGGAGATTGTGATTACCACTCACCCCTCCCGGGAGGTGGACTTGCAGGAGGCCCTGGCCCGCTTCCGCGAGCTGGAAGTGGTCACCGAAGTGAACAACCTCATTCGCGTCGAAGCAGCCTAGACGTAGCCTCCTATCACTATGACAACGACGCCATATAGAGGCCGGCCGAGAGGGGTGCTGGAGCGCTACGCGGACCGCCTCCCCCTCACTCCCCTCACTCCCCGCATCACCCTGGGGGAGGGCGGGACTCCGCTGGTCCAATCGAACAGGGTCGCCCGCGAGCTGGGCCTGGACCGCCTCTACTTCAAGCTGGAGGGGTGCAACCCTACCGGCTCCTTCAAGGACCGGGGCATGGTGGTGGCCGTCGCCAAGGCCTTGGAGCAGGGGCATCGGACCATCATCTGCGCCTCCACGGGGAACACCAGCGCCTCGGCGGCGGCCTACGGCGCCCACTGCGGCCTGGACACCGTCGTCCTGATCCCTCACGGGCGGATTGCCCACGGGAAGCTGGCGCAGGCCATCGCCCACGGCGTCCGCGTGGTCTCGGTCCGCGGCAGCTTCGACCAGGCCCTGCACCTTGTCCGGACGCTGGCCCAGGAGCAGCCCGTGGCCCTGGTCAACTCCGTCAATCCCTACCGCATCGAAGGACAGAAGACCGCGGCCTTCGAGGTCGTCGACGATCTGGGGGACGCCCCGGACTATCTGTGCATCCCCGTGGGGAACGCCGGCAACATCACGGCCTACTGGAAGGGCTTCTGCGAGTACCAGGAGGCGGGGCAGTCCTCCGGGCGACCCCGCATGATGGGTTTCCAGGCTGCCGGAGCGGCGCCGTTGGTGCACGGCACGCCGGTGGAGGACCCGCAGACCGTCGCCTCGGCCATCCGCATCGGCAACCCCGCGAGCTGGGAAGGGGCCATCCGGGCCCGGAACGAGTCCGGAGGCGCCATCGACAGCGTGACGGACGAGGAGATCCTGGAGGCCTACCGGGACCTGGCCCGCTTGGAGGGGGTCTTCTGCGAACCCGCCTCCGCTGCCTCCCTCGCTGGGCTGGCGAAGCTCGTGCGGGAGGGAGCGGACTTCCGGGGCAAGAGCATCGTCTGTGTCCTCACCGGGACGGGCCTCAAGGACCCGGAGGCAGCTGAGGGAGTGGCTGCAGAACCCGTGCTCGAGGTGCCGCCGGACCTGGATGTCGTGGCCCAAGCGGTGCTGGGGTAGGGACGGGCAGGGAGCAGCGGAAGCCACAGCGACGCTTGCCACATGGGATTCTACTGCTTGTCCTCCACTAGGGGCCGTTGCTCTGGCGGTAGCTTTGTTCCCTTCCGAGTTGCTCTTGGGCGACGCTTCTTCACCACAGGACCAACATCCTGCACCCGCTGAACACTCACGAAATTTACCAACTCAGCGGCCGTATTCTTGCGCCAATTGCCCTTAGAGACAACTACTCTACCGTCATTCTGTCTGAACCAATTGCTCCACTCTAGTCCCCAAGTGATGACCTTACCCAGAGCCGTCAGGAGGTCTTGGCTCGAGTCTCCTCTGATCTGTAGTATCTTGCCGCCCCTATGGTAAAGTTCAGGATATAGACGGAGTTGAGTTTCCCGATCACGGTGTGCATCGTGGCATACCAAGATACGCCTCTGCCTCCTCGCCAGACGTAGAACGCTTACATCGTCTCGAATCATGCGCCCGCCCCTTGGAGCAAGGGCTACATCATAGCCCACTGCCCGCAGGTAATCGGCAAGTTCCGGATCAATGTCGCCATCCAGTAATAGCTTATCCAGAGGCAGTGATTGGGGTACTGAGGTACCGCTCATACTCAATGACCTTGGTTACCACGTCTTGAGCCAGTTTGAAGAGCCTACCAAGTTCGTCGATGGTCTTACCCTTGAGGTGTTTTATGAATAGCACACTGGTCGCAATCCTGGTATCCTTGACCACGGGCTCCCCATTCATGATGTTGGGATCAATCTCAACGGCGCTTGCGTAGTCTTTCGGTATGAGAATGGAGCCACCCTCTTCCATTCCCCTGAGTTCGTCAAATAGATCACCAAAAAGACGTGTCTCCACCTTCTGACCATACTGCTCCGCCGAGGTTGTACCCCACGCATCTGGCTCGCGTTTCTCCGCAAACACATGCCTCCCGACAATAAACACTCGAGCATCGGCCCATCCTTTGCTGGGAGGGCCAAACCGCTCAAACAAGTGGTGAAGGGCGATGCTGACAGAGCGAAGTTGCAGCTTCTTATCCCTGATAGCTCGCATAAGACGAACAACGGTCAGGTTGGCATAGGTGTAGCCGAAGTTGGACTCTAGGCCATGGCTTTGGACGACAACAGAAGGTACGAGGATTCCCTTCGCCTTCCACGCATAAAGGGTAGACACTGGCACACGTGCTAGGCGAGAGACCTGCGCCGTAGAATAGAACCCCTGCCATTCTGCCGTCGAATCGAGAGCTGTACCCGACGTGACTTCAGAATTCCTCATGATGAACCACCACCGACTGTGCTAGAACTCTATCCTATCACGCGGGCTCTCCGCCTTACAGGCAGTGGGCTCACGCACCTCCCTCTAGCGGAGGCCTAGCGCCGCACGCCCGCGGGAAACGCGGTACAATTGGGCAACTGCGCCGCTTCTGTCGGGAGGCCCGTGCCCCAGCTCCACACCATTGAAGACGTCGTAGAGCGACTGCTTGCGGCCGTCGGCGAGGACCCCACCCGGGAAGGCCTGCGGGCCACCCCGCGCCGCGTGGCCCAGATGTACCAGGAGCTCTTCCGAGGCCTCCAGGAGGACCCCCTGGATGCGCTGACCACCGGCTTCGCCGAGGACCACCACGATCCGGTGATGCTCCGAAACATCCCCTTCTACTCCATGTGCGAGCACCACCTTATCCCCTTCTACGGGACGGCCCACCTGGGCTACATCCCAAGCGGCTGGGTTGTGGGTGCCAGCAACCTCGTGCGGGCCCTGGAGGCCCTGGCCCGCCGCCCGCAGCTCCAGGAGCGGCTGACCCGCCAGACGGCCGACGCCCTCCACCGCGGGCTGCAGGCCGACGGCGTGGCCGTGGTTATCTCAGCAGAGCACCTCTGCATGAGCATGCGGGGCGTCCAGAAGCCCGGCACGCACGTAGTGACGGTCGCCACCCGCGGCGCCTTCCGGGACAGCGGCTTCACACCCCGGGAGTTCCTCCAGATGGTGCGGCAGGGCTAGGATGACGACTCAAGTGGCATCGCACACCTTTTCCTCCCTGGAGCGGGAGTGGGAGGCCCTGCTTCCCACCTGCGCCGTGGACACCCTCTTCCTCACCCCGCGCTGGCAGCGGGTGTGGTGGGAGACTCTGGGCCAGGGCGAGATGGTGCTGCTCGCCATCCGGGAGGGCGACCAGCTCCACGGCATCGCGCCCATGATGCGCCAGAACGGCACGCTGACCTTCCTGGGCGATACGGACCTCTTCGACTACCAGGACTTCCTGGTCCCCCGTGGCAGCGAAGAGGCCTTCTACCCTCGCCTGCTGGACCACCTGGAGGCCGAGGAGTGGGACCTGATAGACCTCCCCTCCATCCGCGACGACTCCCCCACCCTCAGGGCGCTGCCCGAACAGGCCCGGTCCCGGGGGTGGCTTTGTCGTGTGGAGCAGCAGGACGTGGCCCCGGGCCTGGAGCTCCCCGGCGACTGGGACGCGTACCTTGCTGGCCTGAGCAAGAAGGACCGCCACGAGCTCCGCCGAAAGTTCCGCCGCCTCTCCGCCGCAACGGGCCTTCAGCACTACGACTGCGGAGACACCGCTGGCCTGTCGGCCTGCGTGGACGACCTCTTCGACCTCATGCGCCTAGGACGAGAGGAGAAGAGGGACTTTCTCAGCCCGGAGCGCCAGGCGTTCTTCCGGGCCATGACCGCGGAGATGGCTTCCGCTGGCGTCCTTCGCCTCTACTTCCTGGAGGTGGAGGGCCGGCGGGTGGCGGCCAGCCTCTGCTTCGACTACAACGGCCAGCGCCTCCTCTACAACAGCGGCTTCAACCCCGACTACTCCCACCTGAGCGTGGGGCTGCTGCTCAAGGCCACCTGTCTCCGGGAGGCCATCGAAGGGGGCGCACACTACTACGACTTCCTCCGCGGTGACGAGCGCTACAAGTACCACATGGGCGGGCAGCTCCGATCCGTGTACCGCATCCAGATCACCCGATGAGGCGGCAACGGTGAGCCACGAAGTCCAACGCATCGCCATCCTCTCGGTCCACGCCTGCCCCACCACGCAGCTTGGTCTGCGAGACTCGGGGGGCATGAACGTCTACGTCCACCACCTGGCCCAGGAGCTGGCTGGGCAAGGGTTGGCCGTGGACATCTTCACCCGCCGCCACGACCCGGACGACCCGGAGGTGGTGGAGATGGCGCCCGGCGCCCGCCTCGTCCACCTGGACGCTGGGCCGCCCGAGGCGTCCAAGGAGTCCCTCTTTGGCTACCTCCCGCTGTTCCAGGAGGGGCTGCTGCGCTTCGCAGCCGACCGCGGCCTCCGCTACGACGTTGTCCACAGCCACTACTGGCTGTCGGGCGTGGTGGGCATGGACCTGGCCCGCCGGTGGGGCGTGCCGCACGCCACCACCTTCCACACCCTGGCCCGGTCCAAGACCATGGCCAGCGTCGGCGAGCGCGAGCCGGTCCGGCGGCATCGCATGGAGAGCCGCATCGCAGCCGAGGCCGACGCCATCATCGTCTCCGCCCCCTACGAGCGAGACCTGTTAGCCGGCCACTTCGACGTTCCGCCGGAGCGGGTCCGCGTCGTTCCCTGCGGCGTGGACACGACCCTCTTCCGCCCCATGGGCCGGGCCCACGCTCGCGCCCTCCTGGGCCTCGACGGCCTCCCGGTCGCCCTCTTTGTCGGCAGGCTGGACCCGGTCAAGGGCGCCGACCTCTTCCTGGAGGCGGTCGCCGGCATGGAAGCGCCGGAGAACACCCAGGTCCTGGTCGTGGGTGGCGACGCGGAGCGAGAGCCGGAGGCGGCGCGCCTCCACGGCCTGTCCCAGGAGCTGGGGTTGGGCAGCCGGGCCCGCTTCGTAGGCACCATTCCCCACGACCTTCTGCCGCTCTACTACAGCGCCGCCGACGTGCTGGTCATGCCCTCCTACGTGGAGAGCTTCGGCCTGGCCGCCCTCGAGGCGATGGCCTGCGGAACGCCGGTCGTGGCGACGCGGGTTGGAGGGTTGGCCTCGCTGGTGAAGGATGGCGGCTCCGGCTACCTCGTGCCGTGGCACTGCCCGGAGCCCTTCACCCATCGGCTGGAGATGCTCCTCTCCCACCCCGGCCTGCGCGACTCCATGGGAGAGGCCGCCCGGCGTCAGGCGCAGGAGCACAGCTGGAGCACCGTGGCCCGCACGGTAGCCGAGGTCTACGGGGAGCTCCGCGACCGGTCTGGAGGCTGACATGCTGGATGCGATTCCCCCCCTCTCTCGACTCAAGCGAGTGGAGGGTCACGTCCGCAGGCGCTTCGGCACGGGCCTGCTGTTCGTGGTCCCCATCCTCATCACCTACGTCGTGTTCCGCTTCATCGTGAACAGGGTTGTCGGCATCCTGGAGCCGGCCATCAATCAGGCCGAGGACCGCTCCTTCGAGTGGCTTGCCGGCTTCCCGATCCGCGCCATCGCCGTTGTCCTGGCCTTCGTCGCCGTGTACCTGGTCGGCGTCATCGCCGCTACCGTCGTGGGGCGGTGGATGGTGCGGCAATGGCACGCCACGTTGGAGCGCATCCCCATCATCCGTTCGGTCTATCGCATAGCGCGCCAATCTACGGACGTCTTCTCCGGGGGCGTGGCCCTGCAGGCCAGCAAGGTGGTCCTGGTGGAGTACCCCCGGATGGGGGTCTTCTCGATGGGGCTGGTGACCGGCTCCTACGCGGACCTGGAGGGGGAGACCTTCCTGGCCGTGTACATCCCCACGGTACCCGTTCCCACCTCGGGGTTTCTGACCTATGTTCGGCGGGACCAGGTGATCGAGACCGCCCTCAACTTCGAAGACGCCATGAAGGTTGTCATCTCGGCCGGGGTGTTGACGGAGGAAACGGTGAAGAGCCGGGGGCCTGTTAGCCCTTGACGAGGCTGCGCTCGTACCACAGGACGCCCCCCACCTTCTGGAACCCCAGCGAAAGGTAGAGCTCCCGGGCGGGCGTATTGGCGCTGTCCACGCTCAACTCCACCGCTCGCACGCCCTGCTGGAGCATGTGGGAGATCCCCGCGGTGGCGATGGTCCTGCCCAGCCCCAGCCCCTGGTGCTCCGGGTGCACGCCCACCATCCAGATGATCCCCACGCGGTTGTCCGCCGGACCGTCCATCCGCGTCCAGCAGAAGCCGGCAGTCTGGTCGCCGCGCATGAGGAAGAGGATGCCCTCCGGCGAGCTGCGCTCCATGTGGGCCTTGTAGGTCACCTGCTCCGCCGTGTTGGGGCTGTAGCCCCACTGGCTTGCGAACGCCGCATTCTGCACGTCGGCCAGAAGGGCCGCGTCCCCGTCCTCGAAGGCACGGAGGCTGACCCCCTCGGGGAGGTCACAGGCGATCTCCGTGCCCTCCCACCGGACCTCCCAGTAGTGGCGCAGCGGGGTGTAGCCGTGTCGCTCCAGAAAGGCCCAGGCCTCGTGGGCAGCCTCGCCCACGGAGGTGTGGGCCCTCTGGGCGCCCAGCTCCCGCCCCCGGGCGATTCCCCACTCCAGCAGGCGGCTGCCCACGCCCCCGCGGCGGTGCTCCGGGTGGACGCCCGATTCCAGCACGATGCGCTGGATGGGCAGCTCCGGCACCACCATGGCGTAGCCCACCAGGTCCTCTCCCTGGACGGCCAACATGCAGTTCTGCTCCACGTCCAAGCCGGGCTGGCCCAGCATGTCGCGCAGGAAGGGGGCATCGTAGCCTCGCGGTGACTCTTCCAGGCCGTGGATGACGTTGAAGAGGTCGGCCAAGGCCGGCACGTCGTCCTTCACGAACAACCGGAGCTTCATACCATCGGTCATGGCGCGGCGTCTCCCTTCTGCATCGTGCTTGACAGGGCCTTTGGATTGTATCAGAGTAGCCGGAGGTCAACAAAGGAAACGCTACAGCTAGCGCGGGCTCTTGGGGGGATGGGGTGACCATTCTCCTTTCTTTTCCCGCCACAGGAGGAAACGCCGTATGGAGACCCTGGCAGCGCCACCGCGCGCCCTGGTCGTCACGCCCCACCCGGACGACGCTGAGGGCGGCTGCGGCGGCACCATCGCCCGCTGGATTCAGGAGGGCACCACGGTCTCCTACGTCGTCTGCACCGACGGCAGGAACGGGACGGGCGACCCGGAGATGCAGCCCGAACGCCTGGCCAGCATCCGCGAGGAGGAGCAGAACGAGGCCGCCCGGGTCTTGGGCGTGCACGACGTCGTCTTCCTGCGCCACCCCGATGGCGAGTTGGAGGACGACCGGACATTCCGCGGCGAGCTGGTCCGGGCGATCCGCCGCTTCTGCCCCGACGTGGTGCTGACCACGGAGCCCCACCGCTTCACCTCCCACCAGCACCGCGATCACCGCATGGCGGGCCAGGTCACCCTGGACGCCTGCTTCCCCTTCGCCCGCGACCCACACCACTTCGGCGAGCACCTGCAGGAGGGCCTGCAGCCTCACAAGGTCGGCACGGTCCTCTTCTGGGGCAGCACCGAGCCCCAGGTCTACGTCGACATCACGGAGAGCATAGACCTGAAGGTCCAGGCCCTGGTCCAGCACGAGAGCCAGGTTGGGGGTCGGTCCACGGGACACTGGATCCGGCAGCGGGCCCAGGAGGTGGGACGCATGGCCGGGACCCTCTACGCTGAGGGCTTTCGCCGCATCGAATTCCGCAGGTAGCGCACCACCCCTCTCCCCCTGGGAGAGGGACAGGGAAGGGAGAGGACCATGCGACTTCAAGGGAAGGTCGCCTTCGTCTCCGGAGCGGCGCGCCCTCAGGGCATCGGCGCCGCCACGGTTCGCCTGTTCGCCCGCGAGGGGGGACAGGTCGTCTTCGGCGACATCCGGGAGGATGACGGACGCAGGCTGGAGGCCGAGGTCCGGGAAAGCGGTGGGCAGGCTCACTTCGTCGGCCTCGACGTGACCAGCGAGGAGGAGTGGCGCCAGGCCATCGCCGATACCGTCGACCGCTACGGGCGTCTGGACGTCCTGGTCAACAACGCTGCGGGCGGCGGCGGAAGAGGGAGCGTGCGCCGTGGCGGAGGGGCCTCCATCGAGGAGATGGCCGTGGAGTCCTGGGACGGCACCATGGCCGCCATCGCCCGGGGGACCTTCCTGGGCACAAAGGCGGCCATACCGGAGATGCGCAAGGCCGGCGGCGGCTCCATCGTCAACGTCTCCTCGCAGCTTGGCCTCGTCGGCTCCGACAACAACAGCGCCGCCTACCACGCCGCCAAGGGCGCCGTGACCATCTTCACCAAGGCCACGGCTCTACAGTACGTTGGGGACGGCATCCGGGTCAACTCCGTCCATCCGGGGCCCATTGCCACGGACAGCTTCGTCCAGGGCCACGAGGGCGAGAAGCTGCGGACGGTCCTCTCTCGCATCCCCCAGGGGGTGGCGGGAACACCGGAGGACATCGCCTACGGCATCATCTACCTTGCCTCCGATGAGTCCCGCTTCGTCACCGGCAGCGAGTTGGTCATCGATGGCGGTTGGACGGCCCAGTAGCGGCTAGCTTCCGGGCCGCCGCGCTTCGACGAACCAGTGGGCGGCCTTGCGGCCGTCATTGTCCTCGGGCCACTCGACCTTGAGGGAGACGTCCAGCAGCTCGTACGCGCTCATGAGCCGTTCGAGTTCTGCGCGGTCGACGAAGTAGTGGGGAATCCCGTCCTCGACCCCGCCGATTTTGACGAAGGTCAGGTCGTCGATGCGGCGGCCGCGGCCCCAGTCGTCGGACTCCGTGGAGTTGAAGGTCACGAAGAACAGCCCAGTGGGCTTCAGGACCCGGCGCACCTCGGCCATGCACCTTGCCACGTCCGCTCGAAAGCCGTGGTAGACCACGTTGACCGCAATGACCGCATCGAACACAGCGTCCGGGTACGGCACGGCGGTCATGTCGCTGCGCAGGACCGCCCCGTCCACGCCTCCGAGCCTTATGCGTCGGAGCGTCTCCTGGAGGCCGTCCGTCGCAATGTCCGAGGCGTGGACCTCGAACCCCTGCTGGCCCAGGTAGACGGCGTGACGCCCGACGCCGCAGCCCAGGTCAAAGACCCGTTGCCCCTCCTTGAGCTGCGCCGCGAAGCGGACCACCTCGTCCTGGGGCTGCTCCCAGGGCTCCGGCGCCTCCTGAAGGACCCGGCTCCAGGGCCACCCGCGCTTCATCCTTGCCAGGCCCCTAGGACCGCGGCCTCCGCCAGTTCTCCACGATTGCGAGGCACTCATCCAACATGACGCCGGTGATCACGGTCAGCTGGTCCTCCCAGCCTCCCAGGGTCAGCAGCCGCTCGACGGAGTAGCCCTGCGCCGCAGGCTCCCGGCCCCCGGCCCGTGCCCCCATGACCAGCGTGCTCACCTTGGCCTGGATCATGGCGACCACGCAGATGGCGCACGGCTCCATGCTCGCGTACAGCGTCGAGCCGGGGAACTCCACCTGGCGGTGGGCCTGGCCCGCGTTGCGCAGCGCCATCGTCTCGCCGTGGGCCGTTATGTCGAAGGTCGTCTCCACCATGTTGCGGCCTACGGCCAGCACCTCGCCGTCCTTGACCAGCACCCCACCGAAGGGGTGGTCTCCCGCCTCCTGCGCCGCCGCTGCCTCCTCTAGGGCCATCTGCATGTATCGCTCGTGCTCACCTTCCGGTGCCATATATCCTCCTTTCCTTACATCCACCTCTCCCTGGGGGAGAGGCCGCCGCACCGCGGCGGGTGAGGGCGCGCCACCCGCCTACGCGACCCCGTATGCCCGAAGAGACCGTCTCCCGCCGTCGCTGCTAGGGCGACAGGGTGAGCGGCTTTGCCGCCCCTTTACTCGCTGAAGCCGAACTCCCTGCGCCACTCCATGTAAGCCCGGATTCCCGCCACTAGGTCGTACTTGTAGACCATGCCCAGCGCCTTGATGCGAGCGGGGTCCAGCGGCGGACGGCTGAAGCCCGCGCCCTCCAGCTCTGATGCCGGGGGCATGGGCTCGACGAAGGTCGCCTCCGGGCACGCCTCGCGGAACGCCGCCACCACCTCGTCCACCGTCGAGAAGCCCCCGCGGGTGTCGCTGTATGTCCGGTGGGGGAGGGACGGCGCATCGAGGACTGTTCGAATCCCCTCGGCGATGTCCAGCACGTAGGTGAAGTCCCCGCAGGCCCGGCGCGTCACCTCGATGGGCTCGCCGCGCATCGCCCTGCCCGTCCAGTCGCACAGCACGCCCATGAGCGCCCGGTGCCCCGTGGGCCGCTCCATGGGCCCGTAGGGCCCGCCGATGCGCACCACCGCCGAGTCCATGCTGTGCAGCTCGCCGTAGCGCAGGGTGCAGAGCTCGCTGGCGTACTTGGTGATGCTGTAGAGGCCGCGCGGCACCTGGGGGTAGTCCTCGTGGATCGGCTTGTCCGGCGGGGCCACGGCGGAGCCCGAGTAGGACCCCCCGGAGCCGATGTAGACGAAGCGGCCCACGGAGGATGCCACGGCGTAGTCCAGCAGGTTGGCCGTCCCCACCACGTTGACGTCGACGATCTCCCGCGTCCGAGCGCGCTCCACCTCCTCCTGCACAGCCGTGAACACCGCCATGTGGATGACGCGGTCGATGTCCGCGCCGGCCAGGGCCTCGGCGATGGAGGCCGCGCTGGCAATGTCCGCCTGCGCCCACTGCACCTGCGAGGCGTGGGGCGCGAGGTAGCGCCGCACCATGTCGTTGGGAGCAGCGATGTCCAGCGACACCACCTGGTGCCCGTGCTCCGCCAGCACCTTCACCACACTGGAGCCCACAAAGCCGGTTCCGCCTGTTACGAGCGTTGCCACGACGCGCCTCCTCGGACTGAGAATGCCACGGTGTGCGGATTATAGAGCAGCACGCCCTCCACGATAACCCTCCCCCCTCTCTACCCACATCCGCTGCAAGCGGGGGTAAGGGGGGCGCAGCCCCCCAAGAAACAACCGAGGGCGGGTGGGTGGGCCCACCCAAGGTCTACCGTAGGGATACCCCTAAATCGCCCTCACCCCTCATCGTCCCTGCGAAGGTCCAAACCTCACCACAGCCCAGCGTCGCAAGCAAGAGCGGCACTGCCGCTCGCCTTGACACACCCAACCCCCGATGGTACAAGTGCCCTACACCCCCCGTTTCGGAGGACAGGCTATGGGCCACGGCATCATCTCCGCAGACTGCCACATGGACCTCATGTTCGTCCCCGAGGACACGTTCACGGCGCGCGCCCCCGCGGGCTGGCGGGACCGCATGCCCCGCATCGTCGAGAGCGACGACGGCTTCGCGTGGGTGGCGGGAGAGCGGGGCGAGCTGCGGCTGGGGACCTGGGCCAGCCAGGGCAGCCGGGTCTGGTCCGGCGTCCGCGGCCGGCACATGCGGGAGGCCGGCTACGCCCCCGAGGAACGCAGGCCCGCAAACCCGGAGAAGCGGCTGGCCGACCTGGAGCGGGACGGCGTCGATGCCGAGGTCATCTACGGCATATTCCAGCTCCAGAACCACGTCTCGGACGGCGATCTGGTCGCCGCCTGCTTCACCGCTTACAACCAGTTCATCGCCGAGTTCTGCCAGACCCATCCCTCCCGCTTCTTCGGACTGGGATGCCTGCCCGGCCACACGGTGGAGGCGGGAGTCCTGGAGCTGGAGCGCGTCGCCCGCCTGGGCCTCCCCGGCGCCGAGTGGTCCTACGTGGACACCTCACGCCCCGTCTGGCATCCCCAGTGGGAGCCCCTCTGGGCCGCCGCCGCCGAGCACAACATCCCCCTCTCCTTCCACGTCCGCACCAAGGGAACGACGACGACGGTCGCATTCGAGCCGGAGGTCAACCTGGTCTCCACCGCGGCCTACAACGCCGTCGTCCAGATGCAGCTCGACGAGGCCCTCGCGTCGGTGCTGATGTCCGGCGCCCTGGAGCGCCACCCCGGCCTGCGGGTCGTGCTGGCCGAAAGCGGCGTTGGCTGGATCCCCTACGTGCTGGAGCGCGCCGACTACGAGTGGGAGGACCACATCGACGAGTACGGGCGCGCCCTCAAGACGCCGCCCAGCGAGCTCTTCCGCCGCCAGATGTACGCCACGTTCCAGAAGGACTCCGTGGGGCCGTCTCTGGCCGCTCAGTGGTGCCCCGACAGCTTCATGTGGGGCTCCGACTACCCCCACGAGGACGGCGTCTGGCCGGACTCCCACGAGGCCATCGGCCGCTACCTGGGCGACGTCAGCGAGGAGATGCGACGCAAGCTGGTCCGCGACAACTGCGCCCGGCTCTACGGCATCGCGGGAGGCTAGCCCCGCGGCGACAGCGCCTGGCGCAGCCGCTCCACGATGACCTCCTCGTCCCCCTCCACCAGCTCGTTGCCGTTGATTCCCAGCGTGTCGTCGCCCCGGTTGCCCATCCAGATGCTGGGGACCCCGTCCATCAGCTCCTGCCGCACCTGCCCCGCTGTGACGCCCAGGGCCTCGGGGTCGAGCGTCACCCGCAGCGTCGTCGGCCAGGAGGGGAGCCGGGACGGCATCAGGGAGGTCCGGACGTGGGGCAGGTCTCGCAGCCCCCGCTGGACGGTTGCCAGCTTCCCTTCGCAGGCCAGGAGGCGGTCCTCGTGGTTGATCGTGAACCACTCCTTCATCGCCGCCACGACTCCGATGGCCTCCTGCCGGTCGATCTTCATGGGCCTGCCCATGGAGGTGCCCCCGCTTGCCTCGAAGCCGATGAAGCTGTTGGCGGCCACGGCGTCCACGTACTCCCGCTTCCCGCACGCCAGACCCGTCGACTGTGGCGAGCCGAAGTACTTCGCGCCGAAGCAGACCAGGTCCGCCGATCGGGCCACCCGGCCGAAGTAGTCCAGCGGGTAGATCTGGTTAGCGGCGTCCACGATAACCGGCACGCCGTTGGCGTGAGCGATCTCCACCGCCCGCTCCAGGGAGACCACCGAGTCGTCCCAGTCGTGCAGGGCCAGGTAGGCCACGGCCGCGGTGTTCGGCCCGATGGCCGCCTCCAGCTCGGCCTCGGTGCAGCCTTCGTCGCTGCCCACCTCTACCAGCCGCGAGCCGGGGATCGTGAAGCATCGCTTGTAGAGGTAGCTCTGCGGGCGCTGGAAGACCACCTCGTTTCGCATGCCTTCGGTGTTGGGAAGCTGGGCGATTCGAGCGGGATCGGTGCCCGTCATGATGCCTGCAGTGCCCAGCACCAGGGCCGCCGCGCACCCGGAGGTGATGTAGGCCGCCTCCACACCCAGCGTCTCCGCAACATACGCCCCCGACCGCGCCAGCAGGTCCTCCATCTCCACGTAGTGCTGGTTGGCCTCGTCCATCGCTCGCTGGACGGTGGGGGAGAGGGAGCAACCCCCGAGCAGCGTCCGGTTCCCCTGGGCGTTGATCACCCGGCGCACGCCGAGCTCCCGGTACACGCTGTCAGCTGGCTTGGCGGCCATGGCTCTCCTCCTCTGTGGGACTCCGCTACTCCAGGGGCGGGTGCATGGTGTGCCAGGAGGTGGCCTGCTGGAAGGCGTGGGCCACCCGCAGCACTGTGGCGTCTTCGTGGGAGCGGCCGGAGACCTGCAGCCCCACCGGAAGCCCTTCGGGCGAGAGGCCGCAGGGGACGCTGAGGGAGGGCTTGCCCGTCAGGTTGAAGGGCCGGGTGTAGCTGACCTCCGTGGCCATGCCCATGGCCGAGCCAGTGGGCGTGCCGCCCCCCAGTGGGCCGGGCGGGACCCGCACGTTGGGGCCCACCAGCACGTCATATCGCTGGAGGACCTCGGTTAGCTCCGCCTGCACCAGGCGGCGCATCTCCTGCGCCTTGTGGTACAGCCGCGACGGGATCACCGACCCCACCAGGATCTTCTCGCGGACGCCGTCCGAGTAGAGCTCGATGCGGTCGCGCCAGAGGGCGTGGACCTGGGCCATCTCGCTCCATGTGATGACGTTGCCCGCCACTGTGGCGTACTCGCCGGTCACCGGCACCGCCACCTCCTCCACCGTCGCCCCCAGGTCCTCGAGGACGGCGATGGCCGCCTGGATCAGCCCGGCCACCTCGTCGCTCGCCCCGGCGTTGAGCTCCTGGGGCACGCCGACGCGCACGCCTCGAAGCCCCTCGCCCAGGCCCGCCGAATAGTCCACCCCGCCTGACCGGACGGAGGAGGGGTCGAGGGCGTCGAACCCGGCCACGGCCTGCAGGATCAGCGCCGTGTCCTCGGCCGTCTTGCCGATCGGGCCGGCGTGGTCCAGGGACCAGCTCAGCGGGAAGACCCCGTAGCGGCTCACCAGGCCGTAGGTGGGCTTGAGCCCCACCACGTTGGTGTGCGAGGCCGGCTGGCGTATCGAGCCGCCCGTGCAGGAGCCCACGCCCGCCAGCACCATGCCGGCGGCCACGGAGGCGCAGGAGCCGCTGGAGGAGCCGCCGGAGGTGTGGCCCAGCTTCCACGGGTTGTGCACGGGGCCGTTGAAGCTGCTCGACTCGCCGCCGGATGCGAACTCGGCGCAGTTGTTCTTTCCCACCAGCACGGCCCCGGCCCGGTTCATCCGGGCGATGGCGGTGCTGTCGTAGTCGGTCACGTTGTCTTCCAGCAGGCGGGAGCCCGCGGTGGTGCGCACTCCCTTGGATGCGAAGATGTCCTTCACGGCGTAGGGGATGCCGTGCATGGGGCCGCGGTAGCGTCCCTGGGCGATCTCGCCCTCCGCTCGCCGGGCGGCCGCCATGGCCTGGTCGCCGCACACCGTCACGAAGGCGTGCACCCGCGACTCCACCGCACCGATGCGGTCCAGGCAGGCCTGGATCAGCTCCACCGGGGAGAGGGTGCGTGCCTTGATCTGCCGGGCCGCCTCGGCCACGGTCAGGGACATCAGTTCCGGCGTCGCCATCAGTCGCCTCCTACGTCCGCGCCACCAGCTTGGCCACGCCTGAGAAGTCGCTCGTCACACCGGATATCGCTCCGGTGAAGTACAGGTTCCCCTGCGCGTCGCCGCACATGCCCTGGCCTAGGTCTGGGACCTTGCCCCGAGAGAGGAGCTCACCCTCCGCGGTGAACACCGAGATGCGCGGCACTTGGTCCGTCACGTAGATGCGCCCCGCAGGGTCTCCCCACACGGCCATGGGCCGGGAGAGGTCTCCCCATTCGGCCAGGAAGCCCCCCTCGCCGTCGAAGACCTGGAGCCGGAGGTTGTCCCTGTCCGCCACGTACACGCGGTCCTGGCCGTCCACCCAGAGGCCGTTGGGGATGGAGAGCTGCCCAGGGGCCGCTCCGGGGCTCCCCCACGAGCGAAGTAGTTGCCCGTCGGCGGAGAAGCGGTGGACGCAGGAGTTCCCGAAGCCATCGGCCACCAGGATGTCCCCGTTGGGCGCCACCGCCACGCCCGACGGGTGGTTGAAGGGCGCGTGGAGCTTGGCGACGCCCGCCTCGCCGAGGCGTAGAAGGACCGTCCCCTGGGCGTCCAGCTTCAGCACCTGGTGCGTGTCGCGGTCCGCCACCACGATATGGTCGTCGGCCGACGTGCATATCCCGCTGGGGTCCGCCAGCAGGCCCTCGCCGACGGCCCCCTGGTAGGCCCCCGATGCGTCGAAGGCCAGGATCGGCGGACCGTCGCGCTGGGTCACGTACACGGTCCCCTGGGAGTCCACGGCCACGTCGTTCGTGTGGCCGAAGCTCATCCCCGGCGGAAGAATGGCGAAGTCCTGGAGGACGTCGTAGGTGTGGCTACCGGTTCCGACTACAAGCGTTGTCATGGCGTATCACCTGGCTGGGGTGGCGGCATTATAGCGCACGCGAGAGGGGGAAGCTACGCCGTCCCTGCGAATACACGAATCTCGACGCCCCGGCCTGCAACAGCGCCGCAGCCCAGCGCGGCCAGCAAGGGCGGCTCTGCCGCCCGCCTCTCCTGGGGGAGAGGCCGACGCGCAGCGGCGGGTGAGGGCGCGGGGGTCTGGGGGCCGCAGCCCCCAGAGACTATCGGGCGGGTACCGACAGGGGAGTCCAGAGGGGTTTCCCCTCTGGCAAGGGGTCTGGGGGATGTGCCCCCAGTTACCAAAAAACGTCCGAGGGTGGGCGGGTGGGCCCGGCCAGGGTCTACCGTAGGGATACACTCCGGAACCGCTTCCACCCACCAGCGTCGCTGCGAAGGGCCACGTCTCGCACCAGACCTGACGCGGCCAGCAAGGGCGGCTCTGCCGCCCGCCTTGCCCTGCCAGCCCCCGAGCACCATAATGGGGGCACATTCAAACGTGGAGGAGTGGACTGTGGTAGCCGTGAACAAGACCAAGGCCAAGATCAAAGCCGGCGGGGTGGCATTCGGCGTCGCCGTGGGTCCCTACGACGTCAGCAGCGTCGAGTTGGCCGGCGCAATGGGGTTCGACTTCGTTGTCATCGACTGTGAGCATGACCTCTTCGACCCCCGGGGCGCCGAAGAGATGATCCGCGCCGCGGACGTGTCCGGCATGACCCCCATCGTCCGCATCATGAACAACCCCGAGCTCATCCTGCACCTACTCGACGCCGGCGCCCAGGGAGTCTGGGTGGCCCGCGTCAACTCCATCGACGATGCCAAGCGTATCGTGAACGCCGCCAAGTTCCACCCCGAGGGCACGCGCACCATCTTCTTCCGCAGCCGCGGCGGCAACTTCGGCCTGGACGTCTCCAACGCCCGCCAGTGGACCCTCGACTCGAACCGGGAGACCATGATCGGCTGCATCATCGAGGGCATCGGCGGCGTCAACGTCCTGTCCGACATCCTCGCCATGCCCGAGGTCGACTTCATCGACCTGGGGCCCCTGGACCTCGCACACTCCATGGGCTGGCCCGACCAGAAGAAGGTCGACGACATGGTGGCGCACATCATCTCCGAGTCCGCCAAGGCGGGCAAAGCCGTCACCGGCGGCGGAGGAATCGACGCCCTGCCCCAGATGCTGGCCAAGGGCCGCCGCATGATCACCGTCTCTCCGAAGGGCTACTTCCAGGCGGCCGCCCCCGGCTTCCTCAAGCAGGCCAGGGAGGTCGCCGCCGCCGAAGGCTTCGCGGTGTAGCCGGGCCCGTCGTACTGGCGGCTCCGTAGCGGCGAAGATCGGCCGATGTTCAAGCTGATCGCCCCGCGCGATCTCGGCCCGATCCCTGGTGTCGCGGCCGCGGCCTTCGTGGCTCTGGCCATCTTCGCCTGGACCGAGCGAACGGTCGTCGTCGACCCGGATGGGCTGTCCGTTCCCCACTGGCCATGGAAGCTGTGGCAAATCGGCCCACTACTGATGGGTCTCGGCGGCGTCTGGTGGGTCTGGCTGAGCACCCGCCGCGTCCCCTGGGTGCGCAGCCTCGCGTTGGGCGTCGTGGCCCTCGCAGTGCTCGCCAACGGCTACAGCGACCTGTTCGGCGACTACCGGGGTGACGTGTGGCGTACCATCAACCCAATCTTCATCGCCTCCTCCAGCGTGGCGGCAGTGGCCCTGTGGCGGTGCGGATGCGCTGCGGGGCGTGTGGGCGCAGTCGTGTCGGCGGCGCTGGGCGTGCTGCTCTTCGCCAACGCCTACTTCATCGACGACGGAGTCCTCTGGCAGATACTCAACCCCGTCCGGATGCTTACCGCACTGGCCTGGGCAGCCGGCGGCGGCCAGGCAAACGTCGCCACTCCCGAGGGCGGCAGTGACGGAGGTTCACTGTGTAGAGCAGCGCCTAAGACCGAATGCCAACATTGAATGAACTTACAGAGATCTACCGCCAAATGGGGTTTCGGCATGGCGCCTATTTCATCTCGGATGCGCCGGCGCTACGACGCGGCAGTTCAGAGTGCTCTGGACTTTCTCTATGACAATACAGTACCCGAATCCGTACTCCTAGACGATGTCAGTGAACTGAAGGGAATGTTCAACCGGTGCATTCGCCAAGACCAATGGGATTGGTTCAGTGTTCTTGAGGAGTTTGGTAATCCGGCGCGAGAAGACATGGTGCGCATAGCAGATGGCCTTCTCCTTTTGCGGCGCTCGCTGGCCACAAAGGATGACAGGGGCATGCAGTCGTCAAAGAGGCAACTAGTCAGTAGTAACCTTTGCCTATATCTCAACAATTACCAGGGTGCCCTCAATCTCTTCGATAAATCCTCCGATTCTGGATGGATCTACATCCTCTCAAGGCGCGAGCAAGACACAATTCTCAAGATTGGCATGACTCGTAGGTCCGTCGGTGAGCGAGTCGCTGAAATCAATTCCGCCACAGGTGTTCTGTTCCCACTTTCAGCAAGGCGAGTCTTTCGAGCCAAGTATGCCGAGAACACTGAGCGTGAAATCCATAGAATGTTGGCTCAGCATCGAATCAGGCCTGACCGTGAGTTCTTTGAGATGCAATTCTCTGAGGCAGTGGGGGCAATCGAAGAGTACTTGGAGAAATCGAGACGCCATTGGCGGCAGCGTGGGGAGGTAGCCTGGTTCGACCCTAAGCTACGTTACGGATTCATCGCTGGCCCGCTGCACGAAGATGCTTTTGTACACTTCTCCGAAGTTCGGAAGGACGACCTTGTTCTGCTTCAGCCGGGCGCTGCTGTCGAATATGATCTGTGGCATTCCCCTCGGGGCCCGTATGCTTGTCGGATTCTTATCCTTGCATCGGGCGACTAGGAACCTACCGCCTCGGCGTTCAGCGTCCCCCCAGCCTGCCCAGGCGGTAGAAGTGGTGCAGCGGCCCGTGCCCGTGGCCGATGGGCGCCGCGGCCCGCAGCGCATGCGTGACGTAGCGCTTCGCCCGACGCACCGCCTCCGCGGGCGCCCGCCCCAGCGCCAGGTGCGCGGCGATGGCCGAGGCGAACGTGCAGCCCGTGCCGTGGGTGCTGGTCGTCTGCAACCGCTCCGCCGTCACCTCGAGGTAGTCGCGTCCGTCGTAGAAGACGTCGACGGCCGGCCCCTCCAGGTGCCCGCCCTTCACGACGGCTGAGCGCGCCCCCAGGCCCTCGACGATCTCCCGGGCGGCCTCCCGCGCCTCCGCGACCGATGCGATATGCCGACCCAGGAGCACCTGCGCCTCCGGGATGTTGGGCGTGACCACCAGCGCCAGCGGGATGAGCTGGGTTTGCAGGGCCTCCACCGCGTCCTCCCGCAGCAGCCGGTCGCCGCCCTTGGCCACCATCACCGGGTCCACGACCAGCCGGTCCAGCCGGTGGTCCCGAACGCTGGCCGCCACCGCCTCGATGATGACGGAGCTGGCCAGCATCCCCGTCTTCACCGCATCGGCGCCGATGTCGGCCACCACCGCGTCGATCTGGGCCGTCACCATCTCCGGCGGCAGCTCCTGCACCGCCGTCACCCGCAGCGTGTTCTGCGCGGTGATGGCCGTGATGGCCGACGTGCCGTACACGCCCAGCGCGGCGAATGTCTTGAGGTCCGCCTGTATGCCAGCGCCGCCCCCGGAGTCCGACCCGGCCACCGTCATGGCCGTTGGCGGCCTAGCGCTGCTCTGCCGCTGCGTCATCGTCCCCTCTACTGCGCCACCTCTATGAAGCGGTTGTTGAAGGCCGGTCCGGGGTCAAGCTCCTCCGGCAGCAGGCCGTTGACCTTCATCCAGTCGGTCATTCGCACCCACTTCTCCACAGTCTGCCAGCCGAAGGGAGGCCCGTCCTCCTCCACCCACAGGGGGGCCAGAAGCTGCGCGCCCGGACGGTCGATCTTGGGATCCGCCTCCGGGACATGCCGCAGCAGTACCTCGACGGCCGCCTGGGGGTCTGCGGCTGCCTCCTCGTAGCCGCGCTTCAGGGCTCGCACGAAGCGCCGCACCAGCGCCGACTCCGTTCGCTGCATCCGATCGCTGGTCACCAGCACCAGCTCGTAGAAGTCGGGCACGCCCCACTCCTCCATCCGCATGACGACGACGGGGAAGCCCTGGTTCTGCGCCGAGATGGACTCGTGCGTCCAGTACGCTCCCACGACGGCGTCCACCCGCCTGCTGATGAGGGCGGGGATGAGGTCGAAGCCCACGTTCACCATCCCGTCGACGACGGCCTGTGCTTGCTCGGGCGGCACGCCGTCGAACTCCAGCATGGTCCGCAGCAGCGGCGGGTCCGTGGCGATGCCGGGGTAGCCCACCGTGCGGCCCACCAGGTCCCGCGGCCGGGTTATGCCCGACTCCTGCAGGGCCATGACGGAGTTGAGCGGGTGCTGCACGATCCCGGCGATGGAGACCACGGGGACGCCCTGCGCTCGGGCCAGCAGCACCCCCACCTGGTACTCGAAGCCGAACTCGTCCTTGTCTGAGCCCACCGTCGCCAGGATGGTGGCTGGATCGTCGGGGGTGTATATCTTCAGCGCGATCCCCTCGTCCTTGAAGTAGCCGCGCTCCATCGCCAGGTACAGGCCCGTGTGGTTGGCGTTGGGGAACCAGTCCAGGGCCACGGTGACCTCGTCCTGGGCGCAGGCGGAAGCGCTCAGGGCCACCACGGAGAGCATTGCAAGGGCTGCTAGGCGTCGCCACATTGTCGGACCTCCTTGTGGTTCCAGGCTACTCGCTGTTCAGGCTGCGTGCGCGTGCTGCGGTATGGTGCCAGGGGAGCATGACCCGCTCCAGGGCCGCCACCGTCAGGAAGAGGCCCACCCCCAGGACCGCCAGCACGGCCACGGCGGCAAAGGACCGCTCCGTGAGAAAGAGCGGGACGGAGATACGGGTCAGGTACCCCAGCCCCGCGTTGGCCCCCACCCATTCGCCGACCACCGCGCCTATGACGCTCAGGGTGACCGCCACCTTGGTGCCCGAGAACAGGTAGGGTAGCGAGGTGGGGGCTTGGACCTTCGAAAACAGCTGCCATCGGCTGGCGCCCATGCTGCGCATCATGTTGACCATGTCCGGGTCCACGGAGCGCAGCCCGTCCACGGTGTTCACCACGATGGGGAAGAAGGCGATGAGCGCTACGACGATGACCTTGGGCGTCAGCCCGTAGCCCACCCATATGAGCAGCAGCGGCGCGATGACGATGATGGGGATGGTCTGCGAAGCGATGACGAAGGGGTAGACCACCCGCTCCAGCGTCCGTGAGTAGGCGATGAGCCCCGCCAGCGTCACGCCCGCGCCCAGCGCCACGCCGAACCCGACTAGGACCTCCTGCAACGTCGTCCACGTGTGCCGAAGGAGCAGGCTCCGGCTCTCCACCAGCTCGGCGCCGACGGCCAGGGGCGCTGGGAGCTTCCACGCCGGCACCTCGAAGACGCTCACCGCGCCCTCCCACGCCGCGAACATCCCGGCGACGACCAGCGCGGGCCACAGCCAGCTCGTCGCCCTGGTGGCGGACAGGGACGGCAGCGAGAGACGCCACCCGCCGTTCACTGTCGCGCCCCCTGCGACACCACCGGCCCCGAGTCTCGAAGCGTGGCCAGCAGGTCGGCCTTGAGGGCCGTGAACTCCGGGCTGCTCACAAGGTCGTAGGTCCGCGGCCGCTCCAACGGCGCCGTCATCACCCGGCTGATGCGGCCCGGCCGGGCCGTCATCACGTAGACGCGGTCCGAGAGGAGCAGTGCCTCCTCCACGTCGTGCGTGACCAGCACGACGGTCACGGCCAGGAGCCCCCACAGGTCCAGCAGCCACGCCTGGAGGTTGGCCCGCGTCAGCGCGTCCAGCGCGCCGAAGGGCTCGTCCAGCAGCACCAGGCGCTTGTCCGCCAGGATCGTCCGAAGGAAGGCCGTGCGCTGGCGCATGCCCCCGGAGAGGTCGGCGGGGTAGTGGTCCTCGAACCCCTGCAGCCCGAACGTGGCCAGCAGTTCCCCGGCCCGCTCCCGCGCCGCGGCCCGGTTCCAGCCTTGGACCTCCAGCGCCAGGATGGCGTTGTCCAGGGCCGTGCGCCAGGGAAGCAGCAGGTCCTTCTGCGGCATGTAGGCCACGGACCCCAGCCGCCCTTCTCCCGGCCGCCCGTCGAAGCGGACCCCGCCCGCCGTGGGCTCTTCCAGGCCGGCCAGGATGTTGAGCAGCGTGCTCTTGCCGCACCCGCTGGGGCCGATGATGCTGACGAACTCCCCCGCCTCCACCGCGAAGTCCACCTCCTCCAGCACGTGGAGGGGACCGCTCCGGGTGACGAAGCTCTTGGAGACCTGTTCCAGCGCAATCCCCGCCGGGGCAGAAGCCTCCGAGGCGTCCTGAGGATGAGCGACCGTACTTCTCTTCATAGCACAGCAAAAGGGCCGCCAGCGATGGGCTGGCGGCCCTTGAAGTGCGCCGTGCCGCATCCCTCCGCTGGCATTACCCAGATCAGGTTCGAGGGGTCGGCGGCATCGATGGGTCCGCCCTCTCAGCCCGGCTCTCCGGACTCCCCCGTGGGGTTACCTTCAGTTGTTGGCGCAAGCATACGGCGGCAGCGTCAGACGTGTCAACTCGGAGACTACCTTGCAACTCTAGCCCACGCTTCCGTCAGTGACCGAAGGTTCCGGCGCCCTCCCGGGCGGGCTATTCTTCCACGACATTGTAAGCTTGGCGAACCATCGCGAGCGCCTTGGGAATCGACTGGTGGCTCCTCACGTCAATAAAAACGCCGCAGTTCCTGTGAGTCACATTCGGCAGAAACGTCCAGGCAGTGACATCGCTCGCCTTTCCCTCGGGATCGACAACTTCCTCAAAATCAATGGGCAAGAGAAGTCTTACATAGCCTGCCATGGGCAGGGTCTCCGCAAAGAATCTTGCTGATTGGGCATCGTAGAAGCACAGCGATTTCCCCTCGACAATCTCGATAGAATCACCCAGTTCGCGTATTGCATCGCGAACCCCGTAAAGGAGCTCTGCAACGGAGGCATCCACACTCATGCTATCTGGCTTGGTGCTGGCGGAGAGCATTCGCAGCTCTCGTAGACGATCCGCAAGAATGAGCCCTTCATCGGCGTTGTGGTGGGGCCAGATGTCGAGGGCGCTATGCGCCAAACGTTGGCCCCTCTCCCTCATTTCAGAAGCGGTCCACTTAGGCTGTTGCCGCACATACTCGTTCAAGCGCACGGCGCTTTGATGGAAACCGCCCGCTATTGTCTTCTTTTCGTCGAATGGCTTGTTCGAGTAGCTGCTGTTGTAGCCGGTCAGCGTCAGGTTACCCAACTTGTGCAGCCACTCCCTATGAACGTCTTTCCAGGTATCACCGAGCATGCATTGCCATTCCTGAACGGCGTCGATGCTTTGCGGCATGATGTGCTCGATTGAATACTGGTCTACCGGACTAGGCTCGTTCTGTCCGGCATTTTCAAGCTGAGACAGGACGTGCCAACAGATGCGGAGCCTGTATAGGTCATTCTTTCCAACGCTGACACAAAATCGTCGTCGGTTGGAAACTCGTGTCTTGCTAGGGCGGCTTTGAAGCTCCCGAGGGGGTCTTCACTTCTTAGGGAGTTAGCTATTCGGGCAAAGACCGCCCAGTAGCCACGAGTCTGCCTCCCCAAAACCGCCCGACGGACGAGATAGCTGGAGATTAGATTTAGTGATTGAATGAAGTCGTCATGTGTGAGCGCTCCCTCATCGTAGAGGTTGTGGAGGCGCATAATGAGCATCGCATGAACGGACCCTAGATTTCGAGCCTGTCTCATTGCGGTGCGGAGCGGCTTGGATTTGATTCGCTCGGGCTGTAAAAAGGATACGAAGTAGCGGGCGAACCGGACAATGTCTTCCAAGAGATCAGCTAGAGGCTCCGCTTCTGAGGGTTGCCAGAAGCCCTTGAATTCAGTGTAGATGCGGTCTACTCGGGCCTGCGTTGACGTTTTCTGCCTGATGGCAGTGTAATCTCGCAGGAAGGTATCCAGGTAGCTCTCTATGGAACGGAAGAGCGTCTCGACCTTACTCCAGTAGGCATCGTACATCCGGGTCTGTTCGGGTTCTGGCAACCCCATGAGCAGGTAGTTGCGAATCAGATCACTCTGCGTGAGGTCAACACCCGTCGAGTTCAGGCTCTCGAAGACTCGTTGAGGGTCATCCATGGGGCGCTCTAGGGTAACGTCAACTATGTTCAGGTGCCCTACGCCTCGATAAACAAGCTCAGGATTGGCCTCCGGGCGCTTCAGACACTCTCTGAAATAGCGATAGGCCTCGACGATGAACTCCGAGTAGTTCTCTATTTCGAAAGGGTCCTTGCCGTCTACTAGAGCCTTGAGCGTTGCGTCGTCGCGGCGCCTCAGGATAACCTTGTACCTTCTGTCACCTGGCTCGCGCTCATTAGTGAGGAAATAGGCGTCGATCTGGGCTACAGTCGGCTCTTGCCCGCTCCAGCCGGTCTCTCGGATGTGGTCGCGAAGCGCAATCGAGAGAAGGGTCAGGGTGGTCAGGCGCTGCTGTCCGTCGACTAACAGCCAACTGCTGAACACGGCAGCCGTATTCCCAGCTATATAGACGAATGATCCTATGAAGTGGTCGGTGCCGCTGGTGCCGGCCCGCAAAATGTCGTCCCACAACTGTTGGCACTGCTCTGTCGTCCAACTGTAGTCTCGTTGGAAGGCTGGAATTATGAACTGTTTGGTGCCATTGATTAAAGCCACGAAAGGGTTGTGTATTGCTTTCATCGTTGCTCTCTATCGTCTCTTTCTAGTCATGGCAGAATGCTACCACGACGGAGAAGCCCCCTCAACGGACAGATGGGACCAGCAGAGCAACAGTCCGGGGATTGCTACCCAGGGCAAAAGAAGAACTCCTGATCAACCGACTTTGCCAATCGGAACTCTGCCGTCAGCTCGCTGTCTGCCGTGAAAACGGCGCGGTCTTCCCGCTCTAGCTCCATGACCCCAGCCAGGACCTCGAACCCTTCCTCTGGAGTGGGACTTGGCCATCCCGGAGGCGGCCCGCCTTCGCCATCATGGAGTGGCGGCTCCGCAGCCCAAAGCAGCCCGTGAAACCATGTATGCCATATTCCGCAATCGAAGACGAGAAGTTGATGGTCGTAGTGCTCGCCAACCACCCTCGCGTATGGTGGCGGCGGAAGAGCGGGCGGCGTATCGTCGCCAACCTCGTCGAAATAGTCACCAAGCTTGAGGATGTCCATGACCGGCTTGGGAAAGCCCGCGTCGGGGGCTGTCTGCCCATCGGGCTGTGGAACGGCCTCTTGATACGCATCCTTCAATTCCTGGGTGAAGGCAGCTAGCTCTACCTCTATGGCGCCTCGGTTGGCCTCATAACGTGCGGGCTCCCGCTGCCAGTATTCCTGCAATGGATGGGCAGCGAAGACAGTGCCGTCTTCGCCCTTTTGGACATCCCAATACACGGTCCGCCACCACGTCTTGACCAGGATATTCGGTGATGGCGCAAGAAATATGATGCTTTCTCTTCCGGCGTTTTCCAGGTGGACCCTGAGCTCGATGACCTCCTTTTCTAAGCCCCAATCAGGGTCAATGGCAATGACCGCTACGGTCACGGTAGGGGGCCCTGTTCCCAGGAGGTATTCGTTCACGCGCACGTCCATATAGCATTCAAGGGACGGTTTCTCGTTGTATGCCTGATACACTTCGGGTTTCGTGTCGAGCCAATAAGTGTGCAGCTTTCGATCAGCGAGGTTGCAGCGCGTCGTGCCCGGGATATACGTTCCGCGCAGCACAACGTGGGGGACATAGGCATTCCATTCGTCTCGCGGGAACAATTCGCGTACCCCCGAGGGTCCATCGCCCAATTCCGGATCGGGGTGCCCAAGCCCCCAGTAGGGTTGCGGAAGATTGGGCTCGCACGGATCAACCTCCACCAGGGGCTCCGGTGTGCACGGCGGTATTGTTTCACCCAGGTACTCGTCCGGGTGCTCGCCCTGGTCGCACGCGACAAGAAGAGCCGCCACGATTGCAGTGAAAGCGAAGATACGCACAGCCGCGTATCCTTGCACATCAATCTTGGCGAAGGCAATGACCAGCCAAGAGGGCACGTGCCCCCACCGCCCCCTCCCTTGCACCTCCGCCGCGCCGTGTGATACCGTTGATGTGAGCCTTTAAGCGCAGTCCCGTGAGGCTGGCAAGGTGGGTGCGGTGGGCGTTTACCCTCAAGATCTAGCTCGTGTGTCAGGGCCTCTTGCCGTTCGGCGGCGGGAGGCTTTTTTCTTTGCCCTCGCAGCCCTGCCGTGGGAGGCCGCGTGACCAGCGCCGCTGAGAAGACCATCATGACCGCGGAGGAGGTGCGCCGCGCCCTCTCCCGCATCGCCCATGAGCTGCTGGAGCGCAACCGCGGCGGCCGCGACCTCGTGTTGGTCGGCATCCGGACACGAGGCGTCCCCCTGGCCCAGCGGCTGGCCGAGCGCCTCCTGAACTTCGAGGGCCTGGAGGTACCCGTCGGCGCACTGGACATCGCCCTCTACCGTGACGACGTCTTCTCCCGCGGCCCTGTCCTCGCGCAGGCAACCAGCGTCCCCACCAACGTCGACGACCGTGTCGTCGTGCTGGTCGACGACGTCATCTTCACCGGCCGCTCCATTCGCGCCGCCATGGACGCGGTGATGGACCTGGGCCGGCCCCAGCGCATTCAGCTTGCCGTCCTGGTCGACCGGGGGCACCGTGAGCTCCCCATCCGCGCCGACTACGTGGGCAAGAACGTTCCCAGCTCGTCGTCCGAGCAGGTCCACGTGCGGCTGACGGAGGTCGACGGGCGAGACGAGGTAGTCATCTCCCAGGGCGCAGGCATGCCCTCCGCTGCGCTGGATGGGGAAGGGGGCTGAGACCATGCGGGCGACACAGACGGTCCACACTGAACCCAGACCCACCCCCACAGGCGGCGGCCGCGCTGACGGCGCGCCGCTGGCCCAGCGTCGCCACGTCCTGGACCTGGACGACTTCTCGCTGGAGGAGATGGACTCTCTCTTCGAGACCACCCGGGCCATGGTGGAGGTCCTGGGACGCTCGGTGAAGAAGGTGCCCACCCTCCGCGGCAAGACCGTATTGACCCTCTTCTACGAGGCCAGCACCCGCACGCGCATCTCCTTCGAGACCGCGGGCAAGCTCCTCAGCGCCGACGTCATCAACATCTCCGAGCGCGGTAGCAGCGCCGAGAAGGGCGAGTCCCTGCTCGACACGGTCCTCACCCTGCAGGCCGCAGCCGCCGACGTTCTGGTCATCCGACACCCCCACGCGGGCGCGCCCTACTTCATCGCCCGCCACCTGACCCGGGCATCGGTCATCAACGCCGGGGACGGGGCCCATGCACACCCCACCCAGGGCCTGCTGGACCTCTACACCATGCGGGAGCACCTGGGCGCCCTGCAGGGCAGGCGGGTTGTCCTGGTGGGCGACATCGCCCACAGCCGCGTCGCCCGGTCCGACCTCTGGGGCCTCGTGCGGTCGGGCGCCCGCGTCGTCCTCTGCGGCCCCTCCACCCTCATACCCTGGGACCTGCTGAAGGGCCGGACGGAGACCCCCGGCCACCCCTTCGCCGACGTGGAGGTCGGCCTCGACCTGGACCACGCCGTCGAGGGGGCGGACGTCGTCATGGCCCTCCGCCTGCAGAAGGAGCGCCAGACGGCGGGACTGCTCCCCAGCCTGCGTGAGTACGCCCGCCTGTGGCAGGTCGACGAGCAACGGCTTGCCCGGGCCAATCCCGGCGCCCTGCTCATGCACCCCGGCCCCATGAACGAAGGGATCGAGGTGAGCCCGGAGGTGGCCCACGGCGCCCAGTCGAAGATCGAGGAGCAGGTGACCAACGGCGTTGCCCTGCGCATGGCGCTGCTGCATCACGTCACCCCTCGCATGGGAGGTGGGGATGGATAAGTCACTGCTCGTCCGAGGCGGCCGCATCGTCGACCCCTCGCAGGGCCTGGACGTCGTCGGCGACGTGCTGGTCAGCGATGGAGTTGTGGCCTGGTGCGCGCCCGCGGGCCACGGTCAGTCGGTTCCGGATGGCTGTCCGGTGCTGGACGCCACCGGCTTGGTGGTCTCCCCCGGCTTCATCGACCTCCACTGCCACCTGCGAGAGCCCGGCTTCGAGGACAAGGAGACGGTCGCCACGGGCGCGCTGGCGGCCGTCCGCGGCGGCTTCACCACCCTCTGCGTCATGCCCAACACCGAGCCGCCCGTGGACAGCGCCGCCGTGGTCCAGTTCCTCCTCCGTCGCGCGCAGGACGTTGGCCTGGCGCGGCTGCTCCCCATCGGCTGCATCACCCGGGGCCGCAAGGGTGCGGGCCTCGTGGAGATGGCCGAGATGGCCGACGCCGGCGCCGTCGCCTTCAGCGACGACGGAGACCCGGTCGAAGACTCCTACATCATGCGCATGGCCCTGACCTACGCCGCCCCGCTGGGGCTGCCGGTCATCGAGCACTGCGAGGAGCGCTCCCTGACCCGCAACGCCGAGGCCCACGAGGGATGGGTGGCCAGCCGCCTCGGTCTCACGGGCATGCCTGCCCAGGCCGAGGAGAGTATGGCCGCCAGGGACATCGAGCTGGCTGCCCTCACCGGCGGACGACTCCACCTCGCGCACATCAGCACGGCAGGAACCCTGGGGCTGGTGCGGCGAGCGCGGGAGCGCGGGCTTCCCGTCACCGCCGAGGTGACTCCCCACCACCTGCTTCTGACCGAGGAGTGGCTGCTGGGCGCGCCGGAGGCCGGGAACGGTCGCTGGCAGCCGCCCGCGCCCTACGCGCCCCTGACCGCCCGCGCCTACGACACCGCCGCCAAGGTGAACCCTCCCCTGCGCACCGTCGCTGACGCCGCCGCCCTGGTCGGGGGCCTGCGGGCGGGGGAGATCGACGCCATCGCGACGGATCACGCCCCCCACAACCTCGTGGACAAGGTATGCACCTTCTCCGAGGCCGCCTTCGGCATCAGCATCCTGGAGACTGCCCTTGGCATGCTCCTAGCCCTGGTGCACCGGGGCGACCTGGACCTGTCGACGGTGGTGGAGCGGCTCACCGTGGGCCCGGCGCGTGTCCTTGGTCCGCGATGCGCCCATTTGGGCAGCTTGGCCGCCGGCGCCGCTGGCGATGTGACCCTCTTCGACCCCGACGCCGAGTGGACCGTGGACACCGCTCGCTTCGCCTCCAGGGGCAGGAACACGCCGCTCGCGGGGATGACGCTACGGGGGAAGGTCGTCGCCACAGTCGTCGGTGGCCGGGTGGTGCACGGCGGCGAGGAGAGCCGCCTCCCCGGCGCGGGAGCCGCCGCCGGCAAGGGAGCACAGGCATGAGGCGCTCCGCCCACCTCGTCCTGGACGACGGCACGGTCTACGAAGGGACGCCCTTCGGCGCGGAGGTCTCCGCAGTCGGCGAGGTGGTCTTCACCACCTCCATGACCGGCTACCAGGAGATGCTCACGGACCCCTCCTTCGCCGGTCAGATCGTCGTTCCCACGTACCCGCTCATCGGCAACTACGGCATCAATGCGGAGGACTTCGAGTCGTCCCGCATCCAGGTGGCGGGCTTCGTCGTGCGGAGCTGGAGCGATGCGCCCAGCCACGGCCTGAGCCGGGCCACGCTGCACGACTACCTCGTCTCCCAGGGCGTGCCGGGGCTCAGCGGCGTCGACACCCGCGCCATCACCCGACGGCTGCGCAGCCGCGGCGTGATGATGGGCGCGCTCGCCGTGGGCGCATCCCCCGATGAAGCCCTGGAGCGACTGCGAAACGCGCCCGGCTACGGCGCAACCGACTTCGTCCGCCAGATAAGCACGCCCCAGCCGTACCTCTGGAACGACCGCCCCGAGCCGCTCTCCGGCGACGGCAACCGTCGCATCGTCGTCACCGACTACGGTGTAAAGTACAGTATCCTGCGCATCCTGCGAAACAGGGGGTACGAGCCGGTGGCCGTGCCCGCCACCATGGGCGCCGAGGAGGTCCTGGCCCTGAAGCCGCGGGGAGTCCTGCTCTCGCCCGGCCCCGGCGACCCCGCGCTCCTCGACTACGTGGTGACCACGGCGAAGGCGCTGGTCGGACGCGTCCCGATCATGGGCATCTGCCTGGGACACCAGGTGATGGCCCGGGCCTTTGGCGGAAGCACCTACAAGCTCAAGTTCGGCCACCGTGGGGCGAACCACCCCGTCATGGACCGGGCCGACGGCCGCGTCACCATGACCACCCAGAACCACGGCTACGCCGTCGACGCGGACAGCCTCCCCGCGGAGATGGAGGTCAGTCACTTCAACCTGAACGACTACACCGTCGAGGGCCTGCGACACCGCTCCCTGCCCGTCATGACCATTCAGTACCACTCGGAGGCCTCCCCCGGCCCCAGGGACAACGAGTACATCTTCGACCGCTTCCTGAAGATGGTGGAGGCGTGAGCGCGGCGGGCCGGACCAAGCTGTTCTTGGACATCGAGACCCTGCCGGGGGACGAGTCCACGCGGGAAGAGATCGCCCGGACGATGCAGCCTCCGGGCGGCAACCCCACGCCGGAGGCGCTGGAGCGGTGGGAGGAGGAGCAGAAGCCTTCGCAGGTGGAGCACGCCTACCGGAGGACGGCCCTGCGGGGCCACGCCGGCCGCATCCTCTGCATCGGCTACATCAAGGAGGCGCCGGGGCGCTGCGACGAGGACGTGCTCACGGGGGAGGAGCCGGCGATCCTCAGGGACTTCTGGGACCTGGTGCGCGACGTTGACCTTTTCGTCGGCTTCAACGTCCTCGACTTCGATCTCAAGTTCATCCTTCAGCGGTCGATTGTGAACCGGGTCCCGCCATCGAGGCCCATCAGCTTCCGCCGCTACCAGCAGGAGCCCGTCTACGACGTCATGCGCGAGTGGGAGGCCTGGAGCACCCGGGATTTCATCTCCCTGGACACCCTGTCCCGGGCCCTGGGCATGGAGTCGCCCAAGAGCGGCGGCGTGGACGGCAGCCAGGTGTACGACTTCTACCTGGCGGGCCGCCTCCAGGAGATATACGACTACTGCCTGCGGGACGTCCGCGTCACGCGGGACATCTACAGGAGGATGACCTTTGAGGAGTAGACCGCTGGGGCGCAGGCATGCCTGACCTTCCCTCCAAGGTGCTGGTCATCGGCTCCGGGCCCATCGTCATCGGTCAGGCCGCAGAGTTCGACTACGCCGGCGCCCAGGCGTGCAAGTCCTTGCGCGAGGAGGGGATCGTCACCGTCCTCGTCAACTCCAACCCCGCCACCATCATGACCGACGAAGGCGTCGCCGACATCGTCTACATCGAGCCCTTGGTGGTGGAGGTGCTCGAGCGCATCATCGACCGGGAGCGGCCCGACGGGGTGCTGGCCACCCTGGGAGGCCAGACGGGGTTGAACCTGGCCGTGGAGCTGGCGGACCGTGGCATCCTGGAGAAGTACAACGTCCGCCTGCTGGGCACCCCCCTGTCGGCCATCAAGCAGGCCGAAGACCGGGAGCTCTTTCGCCGGCTCCTGCACGACATCGGTGAGCCGGAGCCTCCCAACGCCAGCGTCACCTCCCTGGAGGAGGCGCAGCGTGTGGCTGAAGAGCTGGGTCTCCCGTTGGTCGTGCGTCCCGCCTACACCCTGGGCGGCACGGGCGGCGGCGTCGTGCGGACGTTGGAGGAGTTGGCCCCGATGGTCCGCAGCGGCCTTGGCGCAAGTCCCATCGGACAGGTGCTGCTGGAGCGCTACCTGGAGGGCTGGAAAGAGCTTGAGTACGAGGTCATGCGGGACGGAGCGGACACCTGCATCATCGTCTGCAACATGGAGAACCTGGACCCCATGGGCGTCCACACCGGGGACAGCGTCGTCGTTGCCCCCTCGCAGACGCTGACCGACAAGGAATACCATCTCCTGCGTACGGCCAGCCTGAAGATCATCCGCGCCCTGGGGATAGAGGGCGGCTGCAACATCCAGTTCGGCCTCGCCCCCCATCCCACCATCGCGGAAGCCCTGCCGGGCGCAGCGCGGCCCCAGAGCAACCTGGACTACTGCGTCATCGAAGTGAACCCCCGGGTCAGCCGATCCTCGGCCCTGGCCTCCAAGGCCACCGGCTATCCCATCGCCCGGGTTGCGGCGAAGATCGCCGTCGGCAAGCGGCTGGACGAGATCGCGAACGCCGTGACCCAGCGGACCAAGGCCGCCTTCGAGCCCGCCCTCGACTACTGCGTCGTCAAGATTCCCCGATGGCCCTTCGACAAGTTTCCCACCGGCGACCGGACCTTGGGCACGGTCATGAAGGCCACCGGCGAGGTCATGAGCATCGACCGCTCCTTCGAGGCAGCTCTGCAGAAGGCGGTGCGCTCCCTGGAGATGAGCGGGCGCTCCCTGCTGTGGGAGGACCCCCAGTGGCGCACGCTGGAGGGGTGGGAGGAGTTCCCCATGCTGCCCGCCACGGACCTGCGGTTGTGGGTGCTCACGGCTGCCCTCCGCAGGGGCGCCACGCCGGAGGAGCTGGCGCGGCGCAGCTTCGTCGACCCATGGTTCATCCGGGCGCTGGAGCGCTTGGTGCGCATGGAGGAGGTCCTGCTGGGCACGGCGACCATCACGCCCGACCTCATGTGGGAGGCCAAGCGCCTGGGCTTCGCCGACGAGCAGTTGGCCGCTCTGGGCGTGGCCCAAGGCCTCCCGGAGAGGGTGCGCGAGCAACGCCTCGCCTGGGGCATCCGTCCCGTCTACAAGATGGTGGACACCTGCGCCGCAGAGTTCGAGGCCGTCACCCCCTACTACTACAGCACCTACGAGCAGGAGAACGAAGCGCTCCCTCTCCCTGGGCCCAAGGCCGTGGTCGTTGGCAGCGGCCCCATTCGCATCGGCCAGGGCATCGAGTTCGACTACTGCTCCGTCCACGCTGCATGGGCCCTCCAGGGTGAGCGGCATCGCAGCATCATGGTCAACTCCAACCCCGAGACCGTCTCCACCGACTTCGATACGAGCGACCGCCTCTACTTCGAGCCTCTGGACGAGGAGAGCCTGCGGGACGTCATGGAGAACGAGACCGAGGAGACCGCGGGGCCGCCCCCGGCCGTGGTCCAGTTCGGCGGGCAGACCGCCATCAACCTCTCCCAGGTCCTCGACCGCGTGGGGCTTCCCATTCTCGGCTCCTCCGCCCAGGCCATCGACGTCGCCTC
This sequence comes from Dehalococcoidia bacterium, assembly GCA_965249315.1. Taxonomy (GTDB): domain Bacteria; phylum Chloroflexota; class Dehalococcoidia; order Lucifugimonadales; family UBA1127; genus CBDBGD01. The sequence continues at coordinate 1,585,474 of OZ252225.1, forward strand.
GGACCGCGGCCGGTTCGAGGAGTTCCTCGCGCGCCTGGGCGTCCCCCAGCCGCCGGGCGCAGCCGTCACCTCCGAGGAGCAGGCCCTGCAGGTGGCGGAGCGCATCGGCTACCCGGTGCTGGTCCGTCCGAGCTACGTCCTCGGTGGGCGGGCCATGGAGATCGTCCCAGGACCCCAGGAGTTGCGGGGCTACCTTCGCACCGCCCTGGCCGCCAGCCCCGGCAGGCCCATCCTTGTCGACAAGTACCTCGAAGGCAAGGAGTGCGAGGTCGACGCCATCTGCGACGGGGAGACCGTCCTCATACCGGGCCTTATGGAGCACATCGAACGCGCCGGCGTCCACAGCGGCGACTCCATGGCCATCTACCCCGGCTTAACCCTTACCGAGGACGAGGTCAATGCCGTCGTCGACTATACCGTCCGCATTGGACGGGGGCTGGGCGTCAAGGGCCTCATGAACGTCCAGTTCGTCATCATGGGAGGACAGCCGTATCGGACGCCTGGGGACGCCGGGGAGGCCCACGCCTCCACCGTGTACGTCCTGGAGGTGAACCCCAGGGCCAGCCGCACCGTCCCCTTCCTGGCCAAGGTCACCGGCGTGCCCATGGTTCGACTGGCCACGCAGGCCATGCTGGGGCGAAGCCTTCAGGAGCTGGGCTACAGCACCGGCCTCTACCGTCGCCAGAGCCTGGTGGCCGTGAAGGCCCCCGTCTTCTCCATGTCCAAGCTCGCAGGCGTGGACACCTACCTGGGGCCGGAGATGAAGTCCACCGGGGAGGTCATGGGCGTCGACCGCGATCACCCGGCGGCGCTGGCCAAAGCCCTCATGGCGGCGGGGATGCTGCCCCCCGCGGACGGAAGCGTCCTCCTCAGCATTGCGGACCGGGACAAGCCCGCCGCAGCGCCCCTGGTCCGGGCCCTCACCCGGCTGGGCCTCCCGCTGTACGCCACCGAGGGGACGGCGCGCTACGCCCGCAGCCTGGGAGCGAAGGACGTCACCGTGACCCATCGCATCGGCCGTGGCAGCCCCGACGTCGTCGAGCTCGTGCGCCAGGGCGCAGTGGACGCCGTGGTCAATACGATCTCCGGCGGCGGCCTGGGCACGATTCGGGACGGCTTCCAGATCCGCCGGGCCGCCGTGGAGCGGCGCATCCCCTGCTTTACCTCCCTCGACACGGCGCGCGCAGCCTTGGAGCTGCTGGTCGATTCGGGAGGTAACTACGACGTGCGGCCGCGTGAGGAGTACCTGAGGCTACCCGCCTAGACGCGACGGGCGAGGCGCGGAGACGGCGGTCGGGCGGGGCTAGGCCTTCAGCGCCACCACCGATAGCCAGTTCCGGGGCACCACTTCCAGCTTCAACTCCTTGAAGGTCTGCCGCACCGCCTCTTGGAGCACCTTGCTGGCCTGCTGCGTGGGCACTCCGGGCAGCGCTCCGGACACGAAGTCCTCGAACCTGCTGATGTTCACCCAGCCTTCCAGGGGGACCTGTACGGTCTGCACGGCCTGGCACTGGATCGTGAAGCCCCGGTCTCGAAGAAGCTGGCTGTACTGCTCCGGCGTCAGCTGCCGGCGCGACTCCACCTTGTCCGGCTGAGGCCGCAGCTGGTACTCGGAGCGCAACAGGCGGATGGCCTTGAACATCCAGCGTCGGTAGAAGCCCTCCGTCTCCGGGAGGTGGGCGCCCTGGTAGAAGGAAGTGTTGAAGGCGAAGGTCCCGCCCACCTTCAGCGTCTGGCTGATCTGGTCCAGCAGGCTGTCCTTGTCGGACACGTAGTGGATGCCGTTGCAGAAGATGACGCCGTCCACGTGCTCTCGCACGGTGGAGGAGAGTGCCTCCACTCGGCCCTGGATGAACTGCAGCGCCACGTCCCGGGCGTTGCCAAGCTGCTGCATGGCCTCCCGGAGGGCGCTCGCCGAGGCGTCGATTCCGATGACAAGGCTCTCCCGCGCCCCCTCCAGCCGGTCCCGGATGAGCCGCGTGGCCGCGCCCGTGCCGCACGCCAGCTCCACGATCCGCTGGCCGGGGTGGATGTTGGCCAAGTCGACGAGATGGGCGTTAACCGCCTTGAAGAAGCCCTGCTCCGCGAACCACTTGAAGGAGTGGTCGTCCTGTTGTTCCAAGACCATCGCGTCCTGCCTACGCGTAGGATGCGCGGATTGTAACAGCCCGCTACGGAGAAATCCAGATGTCAACCGTTTGCAGTTTCTTTGGACCGCGGCCTACTCCTGCTGCAGCTGGCGCAGTCCCAGGAGGATCTTCTGCTGGGAGGAGAGCGCGGAGGGGTCCACGCCGCGCCGGGGCGGCGCTCCCGCGGGCACGCGTTCCTGGGCCGCCTGCGTCTCCACCTGCCGCCGCACCCGCTCCGCCAGGGCCTTGGCGCGGCCGAATGACGCCTCCAGCTCCGCGACCGTGCTGCCCTGTACCAGCTCCGCCGGTAGCTCCGGCGCGCTGGCCAGGAGCGCCTTTCGACAGCTCTCCACGGCCGCTGCCAAATCGGCCTCCAGCTGCCCCCGAGTCGCCAACTCCTCCGCCAGCGCGCTGCGGGCCTCGGCGAGTTCGGCCTGCAGAGGCGCCCGCTCGCCAGCCTCCACCGTGACCGCCTCTTCGCCCTCCTCCACCTCGGCGTGCTGTTCGGTCGCTTCCGCGGTCCCTTGTGCCGTGCCCTCCGTGGTCTCCGTGTCCTTGTCCATAGCCACTCCTGCACACGTGCTTCCCGATTGGTGTGGGCATCATTAGAGCGTACGCCTCTGCCTACGGGCAACGGGCGAATGGCACGTCCGCGCGCTCTGTTGCAGCCCGCCGCGGGCGTGGATACAATGCACCCACGCCCGACGGAGGTCTTCAAGCATGCAGACCTATGCGACAGACCAGCTTCGCAACCTCGTGCTGGTGTCCCACAGCGGCGCCGGCAAGACCACCCTGGGGGAGGCCCTTCTCTTCACCACCAAGGCCATATCCCGCTTGGGAAAGGTGGAGGACGGCAACACCACCGCCGACTACGAGCCGGAGGCCGTCAAGCGCGGCGGTAGCACCCAGCTTGCCATCCTCCCCTGCCCGTGGCGGGACCACAAGCTGACCATCATTGACACGCCAGGCTACTTCGACTTTCTGGGCGACTCCCTCTCCGCCCTTCGCGTGGCCGACGCCGCGGTCCTCGTCGTCGCCGCCAATGCGGGCGTGGAGGTCGGGACGGAGCAGATGTGGCGCCGTGTGCGCGATCGAGGGCTCCCCTGCTTCATCTTCGTCAACAAGCTGGACCGCGACAACACCGACTTCTTTGAGGCCCTGTCGAACCTGACGAACGCGTTGGGCAAGGAGTGCGTACCCATCCAGGTCCCCCTCGGCGCTGCCCAGTACCTTCAGGGCGTGGTCAACCTGCTGGCCCCGTCTGACGACCTACCGGCGGAGGCCCAGGAGGCCCGGGAGCGTCTGCTCGAGGCCGTGGCCGAGAATGACGACGAGCTGGCGACCAAGTACCTGGAGGGGGAGGAGATCACCGCAGAAGAGCTCACGGACGGGCTGCGGCGGGCGGTGAGCGCCGGGCAGCTTGTCCCCGTGCTCGCCGGCTCGGCGACGCGCAGCGTCGGCATCACCGAGCTCATGGACGTGCTGGTGGACTACGCGCCTTCTCCCGCTGCCCGGCCGCCGGTCGCAGCGCGCGGCGCCGATGGCGCCGAGGAAGAGCTGGCCCCGGCCGGGGACGGCCCGCTGGCGGCCCTGGTCTTTAAGACCACCGCCGACCAGTACGTCGGCCGCCTCTCCTTCATCCGCGTCTACAGCGGGACGCTGACCAGCGACTCGGAGGTCTTCAACAGCCAGAAGGAGCAGACCGAGCGCGTGGGTCAGCTCTTCGTGCCCCAGGGCAAAGACCAGAACCAGGTGCCTCATCTCGTCGCCGGCGAGATCGGCGCCGTGGGCCGCCTCGCCGTGACCTCCACCGGAGATACCCTCAGCCAGCGCGACCACCGCCTCACCCTGGACGGCGTCGACTTTCCCGCCCCGCTATACGCCATGGCCGTCTACCCCAAGGCCAAGGCCGATACGGACAAGCTGACAACGGCCCTCAACCGCTTGGTGGAGGAGGACCCGAGCCTGCAGTTCACCCGCGAGGCAGACACCAGCGAGGCTCTTCTGGTAGGCATAGGGGACAGCCACCTGGCCCTGGCCATCCAGCGCGCCCAGCGCAAGCTGGGGGCCAACCTGCTCCTCCAGGCGCCGAGGGTCCCCTACAAAGAGACCCTGAGCGCGGTGGCCAGAGTGGAGCACCGCCACAAGCAGCAGTCGGGCGGGCACGGCCACTTCGCCCACGTGGTCATGCGCCTCGAGCCATTGGATCGGGGGGTCGGCGTCGTGTTCGCCACGGAGGTCGTGGGAGGTAGCGTGCCCAAGGACTTCATCCCCGCCGTGGAGAAGGGCGTTCGCCGCGCCTGTGCGGAGGGCGTCCTGGCCGGCTACCCCGTCGTGGATATCCGCGCCATCCTCTACGACGGCAGCTTCCACCCCGTCGACTCCGCGACGATGGACTTCGACATTGCGGGCTACTATGGGCTGAAGAAGGGCTTCCTCGATGGCTCTCCCGCTCTCGTGGAGCCTGTCATGCTGCTGCGCGTCAACACCCCGGACACCTACACCGGGGACATCATCGGTGACCTGAACAGCAAGCGGGGGCGGATCCTGGGCATGGTCCCCCAGGGCGACGGGAGCACCATAGTCGAGGGGCACGTGCCTCGTGCGGAGATACAGCGCTACGCTCTGGACCTGCGGTCGCTGACCCAGGCCCGGGCCACCTTCACCGCCGAGTTCGACCACTACGAGGCGGTGCCCGCCCACATGGTGCAGCGCATCATCGGCGAGACGAAAGAGGCCGCCCGAGCCTAGGCTTCTACGGCCTGCGGGCCCACACCGTGTGGTAGTGCTCCCCGCAGATGACCGACGCGATCTCGGCCCGCTCCAGCTGCTGGAGCTCGCGCAGCGCCTCTCTGCAGTCCTGCACGGCGCTCGGGTGTCCCGTGGTCGCCGTGCGCTCCAGCATCCGCTCGAACACGCCCAGGCGGACAAGGCTGTGGACGAACCGCGGCCAGAACAGCGCCGTCAGGTCTGCGGGCCGGGGAAGGCCGGACCGGGTCCGGCGCAGGTAGCGCAGCCGCTCCTCGGGCCCCCGCACGCTGTTCACCACCCGGATGAACGGCGGAATGCTAGCCGTGCAGCGCAGGTCCAGCAGCAGCGTCTTGCCCAGCATGGGGAAATAGACGGTCAGGACCTCTGCGTCTTCGATTCTGCGTGCGTACTCCCCGAGGTCTACGGGGAAATCCATGTCCATCGCCACACCTCCGCACTGGGCTTCAGGGGCGCTATCCGCCCACTAGCTCGCGCACCTTGTTGGTGAAGGCCGGGAGCACTTTCTCCCACTCCCCAACAATGCCGTAGCGGGCCTCCTTGAAGATGTTGGCGCTCTCGTCCTTGTTGACGGCAACGGTGTTCTTCACGCTGGACATGCCGGCAACGTGCTGGCTGGCGCCGGAGATTGCAAATGTGATGTACAGCTCCGCGGCAATGCTCTTGCCGGTGAGGCCGATCTGGTAGGAGTGGGACAGCCATCCCGCGTCGCACGCGGCCCGAGAGGCGCCCATTGCGCCGCCCAGGAGACGGGCCAGCTCCTCCAGCTGCTCGAAGGGCTCCGGCCCGCCCAGCCCGCGGCCCCCGGCCACGACGATGCGGGCGTCCTCCAGCCGCACTCCCGCAGCCTGTGCCCTCACCTGGTCCACCAGCTTGACCGCGCCGAGCTTGGGGTCCAGTTCCACGGGGAAGGCGACGACCTCGCCCTGGTGCGACGCGTCCGCCTCGACGGGGTCGAAGGTCTTCGGCCGCACCGTCGCCACTCGCGGCGACGTGGCCACCGTCACGCGGGCCAGGGACGCCCCGCCGTAGACCGGCCGGTCGCCCGTCAGGACTCCGCTTTCCGGGTCCAGGCTGAGCCGCACGCAGTCCTGCGCCAGCCCCGCTCCCAGGCGGACGGCCAGCCGAGGGCCCACGTCGCGTCCCAGTAAGGTACGTCCCATCAGGATCACGCTGGGGTCTACCGCCTTGGCCACGCCCTCCAGGACCGCCAGGTGCGCGTCGACGTGGAAGTACTCCTCCAGGAGCGGGTGCTCGGTCGCGTAGACCTTGTGCGCTCCCAGCGCCGCGGCCTCCTCTGCCAGGCCGCCCACCTGGGCGCCTCCAAGCGCCGCCACCACCTCGCCTCCCAGGGCCTGGGCCATGGGCGCCGCCGCAGCCACCAACTCGCCCGTTATGGGGGAGAGTTGGCCTCCTGTTATCTCGCCGACGATGAGGACCGAATTGCCTGCCATGGTCTCCTCGCAACCTGCGGTGTTAGATGAGTTTCGCCTCGTGCAGCTTCAGCGCCAGGTTGATGCCCTTCTCCTCGTCGCTGTCGCCCTCGATGTACTCGCAGTCCTGCTCCTGGGTCGGGACGTAGAGCTCCTGCGTCTCCACCCTGGGCCGCAGGCCGTCCGAGTCCACGCCCAGGTCCGCTGCCGACCAGACCGTGGGCTGCTTGCGGGAGGCCGCCATGATGCCCCGAAGGGTCGGGTAGCGGGCCTGTCCCAGCTCATTGCTCACGGTGACCATGGCCGGCATTGGGACCTCCACTGTGTCGTGCCCGTCGGTCATGATCCGGTCCACCACCACCGCATCGCCCTGGACCTCCACTCGCTGGGCCACGGTGATACAGGGGATGCCCAGGATCTCCGCGAGGGCGAGGGGCACCTGCGCCTGGTCGAAGTCCGAGGCCTGCCGGCCGCAGAGGACCAGGTCGTACTCCCCGATCTTCTGGATCGCGGCCGCCAGAACGTGCGCGGTCGCAGTCGGGTCCAGGTTCTCGAAGGCCGGGTCCTGGGCCAGCACCAGGTCGTCTGCGCCCATGGACAGCGTCTTCTTGATGACGTCCATCGCAAACCCTGCTCCCGCGCACAGCACCGTGATCTTGCCCTGCTCCTTCTCCCGGATGCGAAGCGCGGCCTCAACGGCGTTCTCGTCGAAGCCGTTGACCACGGGCGGAACATTGGGGGGAGGCTCCATCCGCTTCGTCTCGGGGTTGATGCGGAGGGCCGACGCGGGGGTCTCGGGGTCGATGACCTGCTTGGCCGTCACGATGATGTTCACTGCCATGCCAAACTCCTACAAGAGGATGGGAGACGGCCTAATGTGCAATCTATCACAAGCGTCGGAGCGGTGTCAATCCAGTCTCCGGCACGCGGTCAAGTGTACAACCGCCGAAGAATGCCGTAAGGAAGCGCCTCGGGCCGTAGTGTTCCCGGGGTGCCTCTGCGCTACTGTCTGAGGCGCCACCAGCTACCGCCAGGGTCACGCTGGCAAACGCTGGCCTTGATGTCCTCCGGGAACACGGCGCAGAGGTTGTTGATAATAGTATCGTAGTAGAACCTTGAACGGTCCTCCACCTGCATCCTCAGCTCTTCTTCTAGGGTGGCGATGTCTTCCCCCATACTCTCGATGTCAGCCCTTAGGCGATTGATGACACCGTTGGTCCTTGTTTCGTAGTCCGCAAGGGCCAGACGCTGCTGCTCCAAGCGCTGAGATAGTTCCTCCTCGTTCCTCCTCGCGCTGAGTAGGCGGGTCTCAAGTACGTCGATTTGCTCAGGCAAAGGTGCTACCTGGGCTTCCAGTCCGCGGAAGCCGTCCTCTAGGCTGCTGGTGTCCTCCTCGAGACTGCCCAGCTCAGCGTCCACATACTCCCTGTCGACATTAGAGCCGGAGCACGCTGTGAGAGCTAGAGCTATCGAGAGCATGGCCACTAACAGGAACCATCTCATGGTTCTCCTCCTGCACGAAAGTAGCCCCGGGGCAAAGGCGTGCCCCAGGGGTTGAGTTGCCGGGACGGACTGCTTACTTGCTGGCTGCTGCGGCATAGTTCACTCCCATGAATGCTGCATCTACCATCTTACACCCCGGCGCCCCGTCAACCACACTCTGAACGCCCTGTGGCTCGCGTCTGGGAGGCTACTTGCCCCCCGAGAACGCGCTCTGCCGTGTGCTATCCTGGGCACACACCTGCGAGGAGGCGCATGGACACCAACGCGACCGGGTGGCGAGGGTGGCTCCTCCGGGCCCTCCTGCTGGCCCTCTTCCTCGTCCTCCTCCGCACCGACGACCACCGCCTCTCCCCCGCGACGGACGCCGCCTCCGCGCACCTGTTCGCCGTGGAAGAGTGGATCGTCGAGAACATGGAGGACAAGTGGCGCCATAAGGCGCGCCGCCTCCTCCCCACGCAGGGCCTCTCCCGGGACGAGCAGATCGAGCGGATGGATGAGCTCTTTGAGGTCCAGGAGGACGTGCGCTCCATCCGGCGGAGCATCGCCCGTGCGGCCGCGACGGACACCGCCCTCGACCGGGAGACCATGGACAGCTTCGAACGCCGCCTCTCCTCGCTCCTGGAACGGCGGGAGGCCCTGCGAGACGACGTTGAGGCGCTACTGGAGAGCGAGTTGTCCGCCGTCATCGCAGAGGCCGGCCTCCGGCGTGGGACGGGCCTGTTCCAGGCTGTCTTCCCGCCCGTCGACTTCCGCCTGGACTCCGCCCCCATGGTCCTGACCGTCTCCCCCCGGGACCGCATCCGGCTCGCCGGGACGGTCCTCCTGGACGGCGATGGAGAGGTGGCGGACTGGGAGGCGATAGAGGTGGCCTTGGCCCAGGAGCACAGCCTCTCCGCGCTGGTCCTCCCCATCTCCGGTCTTGCGGCCTACCCCTCCATCGTCTCCGGCACGCGAGACCTGCGGCGCACCCTGGAGATCGTCGCCCACGAGTGGCTCCACCATTACTGGTTCTTCCACCCCCTGGGCTTCAATTACTTCGCCTCCGCCGAAATGACCACCCTCAACGAGACGGCGGCGGACATCGCCGGTCGGGAGCTGGGAGATCTGGCCTACCATCGCCTGATGGGGAGGCCCCCGCACGAGCCCATCGTCCCTTCGCGGGCCGACACCGGTGAGAGGGTCTTCGACTTCGGCGACGAAATGCGGGAGACCCGCCGCACCGTCGACGCCATGCTGTCCCAGGGCCGTGTGACTGAGGCCGAGCAGTACATGGAGGCCCGCCGCCGCGTCTTCGTCTCCAACGGCTATGCGATCCGAAAGATCAACCAGGCGTACTTCGCCTTCCACGGCACCTACGCGGAGAGCCCCGCCTCCGTCAGCCCCATCGCCGGCCAGCTCCACGAGTTGCGCGAACGCACCGCCACCCTCGGCGAGTTCGTCCGCACCGTCGCCCGCTTCAACACCTACGACGCCTTCCTGGCCTACCTGGAAGAGTGAGGAAAGAAGGGAAGCTATGTTCAGTGTGCTAGCGGCTATGGCAACCCTTGCCGCCATTGGCTTGATCTTCGCGCTGGACCCGGGCGGGGTCATCGCCGAAAGCGGCTTCCCCGACTTCCGGGAGATGGACTGGAAGCAGCTTGTGGCGTGGGGCTTCCGTACGATAGGCGTCGTTGTAGCGCAGCTGCTCATTGTCGTGCTGTGGCTGTGGACCAAATTCAGGGACCAGCACGGGACCGAAGCGCAGCGGCGCCCTTCGTACCCGGCGGACCCGCCCACCGGTTCACTGCCGGCGGCAGCGGTATCTGCCCTGCAGGACCACATGATATGGGGCCATACGCTGCTCGCTTCCATCATCGAGATGTGCCAGCGCGGCACACTCAAATTGGAGTGCGTCGGAACGAGGAGTGGCTTCCTGTACCGGCTTTCTCCGCAGGGCCCCGCACAGCATGACTGGGAGCAAACGATATGCGACAGCCTGCCGTCTCGCCCCACAACGATTGATGAGTTGGATGAAGCGATAAGCAAGCACAAAGATGCCATCGGCGACCAGATAGGCGACTACCTGCAGCACCGTGGTCTCTTCCATGACAACCCCGTACGTGACAGGAGGGAGAATCTCGGGAGTGGTGCCGGATGGGCCATTCTGGCCGGGGCCTTGATGGGCGTGGCTGGTGGGCTCTGGATGGCCCTATGGCTGTCCCAGTGGTGGGCGAACGCCCTGATCGGCGCGTTCATAGGCTTTGTCTATATGCTGATTGCTCCTATGGCGTCGTACGTGGCGCCGACAACGCCGAGGGGGGCTCACGAGATAGAACAGTGGCTTGGCTGGAAAGAGACCGCGGCCGGGTCCGCTCGTCCCGGCGCCCAGGACGAGGCCGACTCCATGTTGGCCTATGCCGTGGCCCTGGACGTGGCCCGGCCATGGCTCGACCTCTCCGTCCCGGCCCCGCCGTGGTTCCAGGCATCTTTCCTACGAGGTGCCGAACCGGACGCGGCCTATCACGCCTTTCTGCACGAATCGGTCTGGGGCCTGGCTGGACGGTCCCAGGACGCGGCGAAAGCGGCGGCAGAGACGGACGAGGCAACAGAGGCCGAACTGCTCGATCTGGAGTCGGCGGGTACCCGGAAGGCATCTGACCGCGAGATCGCCGACGAGATTGAAGAGATTGATCGTGAACTGGAGGCGCAGGGCAGTCCTCCGGCAGCCACCCCGAGGTCGGCGCCGATGGAGTATCAGCGGCACAGGCGGGATCGGGCGGTCAAGGAGGAGAAGGGCGGCGGCTGTCTCCCCGGCTGCCTCGTATGGGTCGTGGGCCTGCTGGGCATAGGGGCCCTTGCCCTGGTCGTCCTGTTCAGCCTCGACGTGCTCTCGCCTCGCGACAAGCCGTGTCCCCTGACCTCTCCCCCGATTCCGACGCCCGCGCTGATTGCGACAGCCGGTGATCTGTTCCGCAATGAGTGTGTGAGGGTCCGCGGCACGATAGTGTTCCAGGCCGCCGGCGAGCTGGTGGTGGAGATGGACCGGGGCGAGTACGTGCAGCGCGTGAACGTCAGCGACCCCGCTGAGGTACTCCAAGCAATCCCCCTGGGCCGCGTGGTGACCCTGGCTGGGTGGCTCAGAGTGGAGGAGGACGGGACATACTCAGTCCACTTCATACCGGACCATGGAGCAGACCGCGAGTGGTGGCGGAACCTCCTGGAGAACCTCGAAGGGCTGTTCTAGGTGGCGCTCCACCACTGCCACCTCCGCTAGAGCCTGACCGTCAGTCACCGCCGAGGTCCTGCTGGCTCCCTGGTCACCACACGGCCTTGAGTCCGACCACTGCTGCCGTCAGCCCCATCGCCGGCCAGCTCCACGACCTGCGACAGCGCACGGCCACCCTCGGCGAGTTCGTCCGCACCGTCGCCCGCTTTGACACCTACGACGCCTTCCTCGCCTACCTGGAACAGTAAGCCCGCAAGGGCCTGCCCCCAATGTGCTCCGTGGTACACTCAACCGCTCCGCCGAGCATTGGAGGACCAACCCATAGCTCCTAGTGACGGTTTCTACTGGGCCTTTCTGGCTCTTCTAGGCTGGGGCTCCGCCGATTACCTGGCGCGGTCCGCGTCCGGTCGATTCGGAAGCGTGAGCGTCACGCTGCTTACCCTCACCATTGGACTGGCGGCGCCCCTTCCTTTTGTGCTCGTGGAAATCTCCCAGGCGTCGCTGGCAGTGGACTGGTCGGAGTTGGCAGTCTGGGGGCCGGTGACTGGAGGGTTCCTCGGAGTCGCCTACCTCGTCTACTACACTGGCCTGCAGCGGGGCTCCGTTACGGTGGTGTCCGCTACGGCCTCTGCCTGGCTGGCGGTCACTGTGGTGATTGCGGTTGTCGCCTTTGGAGAGAGCCTCTCGCTGGGCCAGGTGGGGCTAATGGCCGTCATTCTCCTGGGGATACTCATGCTGTCGGCCGGCCGGGTGACTGGGATGGGTGTGAGAACCGGCCTGGGTTGGGGGCTTGGGGCCATGCTAACGATCGGTGTCGCCTTGGGGTTGATTGACCAGGTGACTGAAGCGGCTGGCCCCATGTTGGCCGTGCTTGTCGTCCGGGCGGTCTCCATCGTCCCGACCTACGCGTTTGTGAGGCTGAAGAGGGTGGACGTGCGGCGTCCTACCGACCTGAGGGGCTGGACGTTGCTCGTAGCCGTGGGTCTTCTCGACGCTGGAGCCTACGTGGCATACAACCTGGGCGTGGACAGCGCGCCCGTGGCTGTGATAGCTCCCATCGCCGCGGCCCATCCGGTGGCCACAATTGCGCTGGCCGTAGCGCTGAGTAGGGAGCGGCCCCATGCCCTCCACTGGGCGGGCGCCGCAGCCGCCATCGGGGCGACCGTCGGTCTCAGCATTTTGGTCGGCGCTTGAGGGGAGCGCCGGTGCGCACCGCCACCCTCGGCGAGTTCATCCGCACCGTCGCCCGCTTCAACACCTACGACGCCTTCCTCGCCTACCTGGAAGAGTGAAGACAGAGGCAGGCGCTTGCGGCCTTAGCTCCGTTGTGGCGGGGGTGGGGGAGTCTCGGAGTAGAGCCAGGCGTCGAAGAGTTCATCGAGCTCCTTGCCCGAGACGTCTTCCGCCACCTCTATGAAGTCGGCGGTCGACGCGTTGCCTCCTCCATGGCGAGATAGGAACTCGCGGAGAATAGCGAAGAAGTCCTCGTCGCCTACTTCCTCCCTCAGGGCGTGGACCACCAGGGCGCCCCTGTCATAGACCCAGGCAAATGGGGACTCCGGAAGGGGTTTCCCCGGCGGGCCCATCTCGTCCGTCCACATCGCATCCCAAAACCGATCGAACGCATCGCTGTCGTGCCGGTGTTCATACCACAACCATTCCGAGTACGTCGCGAACCCCTCGTTCAGCCACAGGTCTTCCCACGTCGCGGGCGTCACCAGGTTGCCGAACCAGTGGTGGGCCAGTTCGTGGGCCACGACTATCTCGCCAAACCCACCTGAGAGCATGTTCGCGCCGTACACCGGCCTAGTCTGTGTCTCCAGCGCCAGGAACTCCGTGTCAATGACGATTGCGCCGAATGCCTCAAAGGGGTACTCGCCGAAGGTATCGTTGAAGAACTCCAGCATCTCGAACACGTCGTCCAGGCCGAATACCGCCGACGGGTCCAGCGTCACTTCGATGTAGTCGACAATCGGTAGTCCCTTCGGGCCATCCGTGGTTCTTCTGTGAAACTGCCCAATCGCCATGCCCACTAGGTAGCTTGCCACCTCGTCACGCACTTCCCACGTGTACGTGCTCTTGTCCCCGTGATCGACGACATCGACGAGCTCGCCTATCGCAGCAACCTCGTTGGGGTCCGGGACCGTCACCACGATCGTGTAGGTAGCCTTGTCCGAGGGATGTTCGTTGACCGGATGCCAGGTCGACGAACCCCACGGTTCGCCCGCCGCGAAGATGCCCGTCTCATACTTCACCCAACCCATCCGGTAGCCGAAGCCCGGAAGGATTTCGGTCAGGGGTTGCCCCTCGAATGCCACGTCCGCAGTGAAGGATGAACCGCGCGGAATGGCTTCCTGCGGTGTTACCGTCAGCTCGTTGCCATCGCGCGTGTGCGTTGCGGGCCGATCGGACACACGCGCCTCAATGACGTGCAGCCCGCGCAGATCCAGGTTGAACGCCGAAAGCGCTTGGGTCGCCTTGGCCTCGATACTGGCCTCGCCGCGAATGAAATTCGCGTCAACGTCGACATCCAGATTGAGTGTGTAGTGTGAGACTTCGTAGCCGCCGTTGCCCAAGCCTGGATACAGCGGGTCGCCCAAGCCTGCGGACCCCGGCGAGGGCCCCTCCACCGGGCGACAACCCACAAGCAGCAGCATCGCCAGAGCGAGTGTTGCGAGTGGTGGGACTGCTGGAATAACCTGGGGGCGCTTCACCGGACCTATCTCCATGGCAATCGGCGTTGAACACTCCAAGCGAATGTCCACTCCCTCGTCAGGGGCCTAGCAGTCGACCAACCCCTTTGCCCTTAGCTCAGCGTATACTCTCCGGTTGTAGGCGTAGTAGTCCTCCCTGGCCTGCCTCTCTGTCGCCTCATCGGCGTCACCTGGAATCACGTACCCGTCCCTCGGAGCCTCCAGACCTTCGACCCGCCCGTCAGCATAGATCCTCACGTGTCTTGGGTTGGTCATGCGGTGCTCGGCATAGTAGTCGAGATAGTCCTCCTCGAACACATACGAGATGGACCATCCAGCTTTGTTTATTCTGCCGGGCCGCCTTAGCGTAGTGGCGTCCAGGGGCAGCTGGATGTTCCAGCTAGCGAACGACTCGGCGAAGATTCTATGGATGTTGTCCATCTGCCCCCCTGCTGGCTCGTCGCAGCGCCTCGTCGACTCCCAGCGGAGGGGCCTGCGCATGAGGGCTCCTCACCCCTGCGCCAGCAGCCACCCCAGGAGCGCGTCCACGAACGTGTCGCCGTAGCCGGGCGCATGGCCGCTGCCAGCGTACGGCCACCCTCGGCGAGTTCGTCCGCACCGTCGCCCGCTTCAACACTTACGACGCCTTCCTCGCCTACCTGGAACAGTGAGGGCGCAGGATCTCACCCGTTGCAGACTCCGAACGACTATCCCGTCTCCGCGTGGGCCTCCACGGTCACCTCTATTTCGGGCGGTTGAAGAACGACGGCAGATTTCTTCTGCAAAACCTCAAGGTCTATGGCGCGGATCTTCTCATCCGCCGCCTCGGCAGCATGGAGGGCATCCTGCTTCGCGTTAGCCTGAGGCACGAAATGGCTGCCAAAAATCACCATTGGGGCGACCTCGCTCGCTACAGCGACAGTCAGGATAATGCATGCAGCTGGCCGATAGGCTAGCCCAACTGTAGAGTCCTTTGGTGAATCGTGGGGACGAGGTTCGATACTCGGACCTGGATGAATGCCGTACTTGCTTAGCAGCTGATATGCGTCCTTTCTCATTCCAGGCTTGATATTCAGCCTCGCCAGCTTGAGTCTCACCTTCGAGGCGCTGTACCGATTCTTCCTGCCGCCCTCATCCCTTCGCCACTCCTTATAGTCCTCACTGGAACGCGCGAAGAGGTTCAACAGGTTCGCGGTCTCAGCTAACTGCCTGAACACCCCGAGGGCCTGATCCATGTAACCCCTCTTGAGCAAGAGAAGAGCGGCGGAGGCATTCGCTGAAGATCGACCCAAGAGATGCTGCTCCTCATGATCTCCTCCCCTGCAACCCCATCTACATGAGGCGATACCGTCTAGCCACCACAGCAACTCTCCTAGGGCATCAAGGACTCCTCCCATCCCCAATTCCGAGACCCACGCGTCGAACAACTCTTCGCAGAATTCTTCCCGAATGTGAATGGCTTGCAACTGATAACGCTTCTTTCCAATTTCCATATCAATTGGCTCCAGGCTAGATATGCTCCTACAGTTGGTACCCTATGGCGAGCGTCCCCCTGGCTACCACACGGCCTTGAGTGCCTGCCCGACCTTGAGCCCGACCACCACCGCGGTCAGCCCAACCGCCACCTGAAGCACCACGTTCGCCGAGCCGGCGAGGTAGGCCTGGTCTCTGAACAACCTGATCGTATCCATGCCGAACGCCGAGAACGTCGTAAACCCCCCGAGCACGCCTACGAGCAGGAATGCCTGGACCTCGGGGCTCAGCGGCTTATGCGTCTCCGCGAACCCCACAACCAGGCCGATGAGGAAACAGCCCGCCGCGTTCACAGCCAGGGTCCCGTAGGGAAACCCCGAGCCGCTCAGCCCCCCATTCAGCCACACCACCACCAGGTAGCGCGCCATCGCCCCGACCACACCCCCAGCCCCGACCCAAAGAATCAGCAAGCCTCGTCTATCCCCCCTTCCACAGTGCGCCGCCTCCAACCCAACTCATCGAAGCGCCCGTGGGATATCGTCTCCCCAAACTTCGCCATGCACTCACGCTCTGGTCGCAATCATATCACCCGCCCCCCGCCACCCCTGCGCCAGCGGCCACCCCAGCAGCGCATCCACGAACGTATCGTCGTAACCGGGTGCGTGGCCGCTGCCGTCGCCCGTCCAGACTACGCTCGTGCCGGAAGCCGGAGGCCTTCCACAACAACCCCCCTCGACCGGCAGGGCTAGCGGACTGGGTCAGGTGGCGTCAGATTGTCCGCTTCGGTGACTAGCTCGGTCAGCACGACCAAGTCGAGGTCTTCAAGGCGTCGGAACCCGATGCTTGCTGCGCCGAGCTTCACCTTTCCGAGGCGATCGGCGTAGCTGTGGGCGAGGTAGGCATTGTTGACCGCAGCGTTGACGTAGATGCTGTAGTTCCTCTTCTGCCGAGCGAGGCCGACGAGGAACCACTCGACGGTATCTCCCGTTGAGTTCCTCTGGTCGATGTGGCCGTACCCAATGATGGACTGTTGTGTGCCGCCCCAGAACACGCCCTCCCAGAGCACCCGTTGGCGGCTAGGCAGCGCACCGTGGATCGCTCTGTCAACCGATGTCAGGGTGTCGCGATGCTCGTCGGGAAGCGAAGCTAGGTAGGCGTCCGGGGCGGTGTCGACGATTCGCATCGACTGGCTCATGTCCCTGCCTCCGCGTTGTCAGTGCGGTGCTTCTCAGTAGGGGTGATTGTAGCGCAGGATGCCACCAGATAAGAGCTTGGGCTATCCTGACGGGCATGGCGAGTGTGGAGCCTCGGCCTCTCAAGCCGTCTACTTCGCAGCCCACGCTTCCCATGGTGGACCCTTCGGCCGCCCGCCCGCAATCGCCACTCACCCGTCACGCTGCAGGCGACGCCCCCTCCCCTCCCCCCTCCTCTCGGCCATGGCCTTCGTTCTAGCTTGGCCCGTTTCGTCTCAGTCCGTTACAATGGTTTCCCGAAATGAACGTGGACTCTCACTGCCACTGTCCCTGGGCCATACTCTCGATGCGATCAAGGATACTCGACAGACGTCATGGGATCGTTGATTCTCGAGTACACTAGGCACGCCGTCCACGTCATGGAGGTACGCGTGATCTCCAAAGAGTGGGTTGAACTGGCGGTGACCGAACCGGCTCTCCGCACTCCGGACCCTAGTGATCCAGAGGTGGAGCGGTTCTTCCGCCGCATCCCGGAACGCGGAGGCCGCGTGCTGCGTGTCGCCGTCAACACTCGTGTTACACCTTGGCGCGTGGTGAGCGTATTCTTTGATAGAAGTATGAGAGGAGAGCCGTGAAGCTGAACGTCGACAAGGAAGCTGATGCCCTCTACCTGCGCCTCGACGACTCCCCTATAGTCGAGTCCGAGGAGGTCTCGCCGGGCGTGGTGCTTGACTACAACGAGTCGAACGAGGTGGTGGGAGTGGAGATGCTGCACCTGTCAAAGCGCTCTTCTACCCTCAATCTCTCTGTGCTGCAGTTTGAGACGGCATGACCGCCGCGGGGACGGCCGCCCGAGCGTAGCCCCGCCATACTGACCGCGGTCCCCACTCGACACGGCTCACGCCCCTTCCCCTCCCCCCTCCTCCCCGATGCGCGCCGCCTCCAGCGCCGGGTCCTCCACCCCCAGCGCGGTCATGGCCCGGTGGCGGCTGTGCAGCCCGCCCTGCACCAGCAGCAGCTCCTCCCGGACCAGGCGTCCCCGGTCCTGCGGCAGGATCGGGCCCCAGGCGACGTTCAGCCGCACGGGGCGGTACCGCTCCCCCGTGTACTTCTCCAGCAGGCGAAGGGCCATGTCGGCGCGGCGCTTGTAGGTCGTGCTGCGGATCAGCCGCTTGCGACGCACCCGCTGGAGGAGGGGGTGCAACTCCATCTCCAGCGCCACGCCCGAGAGGTTCCGCGCATTGTCGCCAAAGGCCGTCCGCGGCGCTTCCGACAGGTCGTGCAGCGCCCGGTAGAGCAGGTCGATGAACTCCGTGTGCAGCCGCACGCCGCCCCCGTGGAGCAGGTCCAGCAGGTAGGCCCGCGCCCGCTCCGGCAGCTCCCAGACGGCCCCCGGCTGTACCGCGATGTCCCGCGCCTCCTCCACCCCCTCCAGCACGGCGATGGGGTTGCCGGACAGCTCCAGGATCGTCGAGAGCTGCGAGAAGGCCCGGTTCAGCTCCCGCTGCGGCTCCACGAGCGGAGGAATGTCGGAGAGCCCCCAGAACTTCTTCGGCTCCCGAAGGTTCGGGAAGAGGACGAAGGGTATCGCCCCGTAGGGGTTCGCCCGCTCCTCCAGCAGCAGGTCGTCCAGCCACAGGCTGAAGGTCTGCTCCGTCCACACCTCCACCACGACGACCTCCGCCCCCTGGGGCGTCACGCCGTAGAGCGCTTCCGCCTCCTCCGACGTCAGTCGGTAGCGGCTGGCCACCCGCCACGTCCGAGAGAAGTCGTCGCCCACCCACCACGCGAACATCCCCTGCACGTCCGGCGCCGTGATGCGCACCGTCTCCGACTCCGGGTCCCAGGTGACCTTGTAGCAGCCGTCTCCGAGGATGGAGGCGTCCACCTCCGTCTCGTAGTCCATCTGCGCCAGCTGCTGGGGCACGGTGAGCCGTGTCGTGACCATTGCATTCCTCCCTTGTTCCTAGTAGCCGCCCGCTCACCCTGAGCCTGTCGAAGGGTCGTCGCCCCTCCCCCCAGCTTACGCGGCTGACCGCCCGCCGTTGGCCCGCTGCAGGGCCCGGAAGACCGTTCGCTTGCTCACCCCGAACCGGTCCGCCAGCTGCGTGACCGACAGCCCCTCTCGACTGCGAAGCCGGCAGATCGAGCGGTCACGCTGCGCCCGACGCTCGCGGTGGTACCACCCCGGCTCGTCGTGCTTGCACTGCGGCAGCGGGCATCGAAGGCAGGACGGCGCGACGTTGCAGCCGTCGTCCCTGTAGGTGTAGTGCTCCGGGAGGGTGTCCAGGAGCAGCGGCCGCGGCCTGCGCCGGGGTGCGCCCAGTCCTCCGTGTCGAGCGTGCTCCGTTGCCACCGATATGAGTTCCATCTTCCCCCCTTGGACCGAGACCTTTTGCGAAAGGGCCTTCGCGCACAGAGAGCGCTTGCCCTAGGCCCGCACGAGCAACGGATCGGTGCTCGCCTCCGCCCGGCCCCGGGCGATACGGGGCTGGCGCTCTCCCGCCTTCACCAGGAGTGCGGCGCTCACGAGGAAGTCGTCGTGTCCCTGGGAAGGCGAAACGAAGAAGTCCACCGTCTGATTGGGCCGGTAGCGCGCCTGGGCCATCTCCGCCTCCCGCCAGAACTCCTGGCACTCCGGCGAGCCGTCCGACGCGTACATCTGCAGTCGCCCCGTGTTGACCGCCGCCAGCAGCTCGAACGCCAGGCGCGACTTGCTGGCCTGGGTGAAGACGAAGGGCTCCACAGCACCCCCCAGGGCCTTGGTGAGGAGGCTCGCCACGCCGGCCCCCACGCCCGTCGCGTCCACCACGACGCGGCGGCAGCGCCACACCCGACGCAGCAGGTCCGCCAGTCGGGGCGCCAGCGCGTGGTGCGGCTCGCCCCGCCACCAGTACTGCTCCACGATTCGCAGGCGCGGTTCCGGCGCCAGGCCGGTGCTGTTGACGAAGTCCACCGCGCCGATGGTGAGCACCGTCGCGTCGCGCCTCTCCGCGCGCCCGTCGCCCTCGGGCCGGTCGCCCCACGGTTCGCCGGCCAGGTCCAGGCCTGCCACGTACGTCCGACCGGCCACGGGCGCCGGCAGACGGGCGTGGTCCCCCTGGAGCTGGGCGCGCTGGCCGGCGGTGAACAGGCCGTCGCCTCCCGCCACGGGCAGCAGCCGGTACTGCGTGCGGAACAGCGGGTGCTCCTCCCCCAGCCGCGCCCGCTCCGACTCCACGTACAGGCGGTACAGCGGGTTGTGCGCGGCCACCGTCTCCCAGTCGAAGCGGAAGTGCCGCCGCACCCCGTCTCGCGCCTCGAGCTCCCGGCCCTCCTCCGCCATCGCCTCCAGCAGCGTGTGACGGTCCCACGGCGTGCCGTACAGGACGGTCGTCGCGTTCGTCGACGCCCCCATGGGCCGGAACGCCTTGGCGAACCGGTCCGACTCCACGTCCTGCGCCTCGTCCACCTCCAGGAGGACGCTCGCCGTCGCCCCCACCACGTTCGCCGAGGGCTCCGCGCTGAGAAACAGCTGCTGGGCCCGCCCCAGCCGGATGCCGTTCGCCTGCTCCGGCGACCACACTCCGCCGTAGCCCGCGTCGTCCAATCGCTGCTTGAGGCGCTGCATGCTGATCACCGCCTGCGGGAGGAACGTCGGCGCGGCCTTCACCAGGCTTCCGCCGGAGGCCATGTGCAGCGTCAGCAGCAGCAGCTCCAGCTGCGCCGACAGCTCCTTCTTGCCTCCCTGCCGGGCCATCTCCACAGTGAACACGCGGCCGCGACGCCGGAGCACGCTCTCCATCACGGCGCGCCCCACCTCGGTCTGGTACGGTCGCAGGTGTTGAGTGATGGGCATGGGACACCTCCTCCTTCTGTTGTTCAGAGCACCAGGCGCAAGACCACCTGGACGAGCGCCGCGCCGACGACGAGGAAGATGAGGCCGTTCACTCGCTCCTTCAGTTCCCCCACCGCCGACTCCAGCGAGCACATGCGCTGGTCCAGCAGCGCCTCGAACGTGCTCCCCGGCCCCAGGTCGACCTCCCCTGGCAGCGCGGCCGTTAGGGGTTCCGCGCTCTTCCGAAACCGCCGCAGCGTCTGGTGAAGCCGCTCAGACGCCATCGTCTCGCCCCTCCGCCCCGTAATCCCCCACGCCCATGCCCCGGCCCACGCCCTCCAGGACTCCGGCGATGTTCTCCATCAGGTCCTGCTGCGACTTGGGCGAAAGGCGATAGCGGACCGCCACCGCACGGGTCAGGAGTGCCACGCCCTGCATCAGCATCTCCAGCTTCTCCGGGTTCTTCTCGGCGTAGCCCAGCAGCCGCACCCGAAGCAGCGCGATCTCGTCGTCGATGCCCTTCACGCCCTGCGCCCGGGGCAGGCGCAGCCGCTCCGCCTCGGTCAGCGCCTCCTCGTAGAAGCCTGCCGCCTTCGGCGCCGCCGTCTCACCGGGGGACGTCATTGCCGCCCTCCTCCAGCATCGCCAGGAGCTCCGCCAGCGTCTCCGGCGGGACCCGATCGGCCAGCTCCGCCGCGGCCACCAGCAGGCAGTACGCCGCCAGCTCCCACTCCCGCCGCTCGATCGCCGAACTCAACATGCTCACCTCACACCTTGATTCCGCTCACCCTGAGCCTGTCGAAGGGTCGTCGTTCCGGCGCAGGCAGAGGAACCTCGACGCCTCCCGCCTCCGACTGCCGCTGCAGCCCAACGCCGCCCCGCGTAGCCCTCGTGAAGGGGGAGTCCAGAGGGGAGCTCCCCCTCTGGCAAGGGGCTTGGGGGATGTGCCCCCAGTTTCCAAAAAACATCCGAGGGCGGGTGGGTGGGCCCAGCCAAGGTGTACCGTAGGTGAAGTCTCGCTACGCCCGCCACATCCCTCGTAGCACCAGCACGCTCATCGCCGCCGACGCCACCAGCGCCGGCGCTCCCACCAGCAGCTGCACGTCCGAGTCCCCCACCGCCGGCCACCACCGCGCCGACACCGCCGGTATCACCGCCCCCAGCAGCAGCGCCGCGTTCACCAGCGTCAGCACCGCGCTCGCGATCCGACGCTCCGCCCGCCGCACCCGGCCCCGCCTCCCGGCGCGCACCCACAGCAGCGCGAAGTGGACCGAGTTGAACCCGCTGCACAGCGCCGTACAGGCGCGCTCCAGGGCCAGCAGAGCTTCTGGAAGTTCCAACCATCGCCTCCCTCTCCCCACCGATCTCTTGGTGCCGAGAGAATAGAACATCCGTTCCCATTCAGTCAAGAGAGACCTGTCAACGGAGGGGGCAGAGTGAGGGGGAAAACCGGAAGCGGCACTAACCGCTTCAGGCGCCACTCAGAAGCTCAGGCAAGGCGTGACGTGAGGCTGTGACGCTAGTAGAATCGCCCTGGAGGTGAGGAGGAGGACATGACGACCCGTCCACTACACCTAGGCCTTCTGCTCGCCGTGCTCGCGCTCACGGCGGCGTGCAGCGACAACGACGATGTGATCGGCGGGAGTGCCGCGTCCCGAGCATACCTCGCGGATGAGCCTCGACCTAACCTTACTGATGAGATACCGCCATGCACCCCCGCTGAAGGAGCGGAGGTTGACCCTTGCGCTCCCGGTGCTTCGCCTAGTATTGCCAATACCAATGCTTCCGACCGCATCCCGTTCGGCGAGCCTGTGGGCGTTCGTCACTACCTGGACGGGGGTTCCCTTTCCGGCCACCTTGTCGTCCGGGCCACCTATCTGCCGGGAACTGTCAGATGTGTGACTCAGAATAGCCGACGCCCCCCCTATGCACCTCTCACGGGGGAAGCGTTTTTTGGGGAGGGACTTGGCGTTGTGACCTGCTACGCTGACATTCGGGTCAACGCCTATGTCCTGGGGTCTGGGCCGGCAACCTTGTCGGTGGTGGTCGAGCAGGCACGAGTCAACGACCGGGAAATGACTGACCCGGCTGACCAGGAACGGGAGCGGAGCACCGTGGAACGGGTGGTGGTCGAAGGCGGGATTCACTATCGGGGCTTGGGTCTGGAAGTTCCGGCGGGAGGGATAGGCGGCAGGGAAGAGATCATGTTCCTTGGCCCGGCCCAAGACCACTCCCTTGCGGCGTGGCAGGTCTTCTCGGTGTGGGACGTTGAGCGGCGCGAGGACGGCACGGTTATCGCCGTTCACCCCTACCGCGGGTGGTGGCTCTATCACCACGACGAGACTTACCAGGCCAGTGTCGAGATGTCTCTAAACACCTTCAAGACCAAGGTCGCCGAGGCCTACGCCGCAAGAGTGACGGAGTACGGCGGCCGCATCAAGGCTGACCCCGACAGCCCCATGCTGATTACGAGGGTCGATGGACTGGCCGCATACCACACGGAGTCCGGCGCCGCCGCCCACCCCAGCGGTCTCCGGGAAACGCCGCCGCCCTGTGGCACGGCAGTGCCCAACTACCTTGACAACCATGGTCTCGTGCTCGACTGCGACACGCTGCTAGGTCTCAAGGACACGCTGCGTGGCACAGCCACCCTCAACTGGAGCGTGGACATCGCCATTGCGAAGTGGGAGGGCATCAGGACCGGGGGTATCGGACGCGTCACCGCCATCACCTTGGTGGAAAAGGGCCTCACCGGCACTGTCCCAGCGGAGCTTGCGGCGCTCCCGGACCTGACGACGCTCAAGCTGTCGGGGAACAGCCTCACCGGCTGCATCCCCGTCGCGCTCCAGGACGTGCCCACCAACGATCTGGACGACCTCGGCCTCCCGGACTGCGCCCAGTAGGACACCGCCGCCGTCCCCCAGCCTACGCGCCCGCCCGCCGCCGCAGCGCCGCCACCAGCTCGTTCCGCGCCTCCAGCGACGCCGGATGCAGCAGATGTCCCCCCCGAATCAGCCGCTGCAGCTCCCCCGACAGGAACGCCTCCAGCGCCCCGTCCAGGTCCTCCCCCGCCAGCGCCCGCACCGCCTCGATGAACGAGTACCGCGCCGACTTCGCCGGGTCCAGCTTGTCCGCCAGGAACACCACCTTCCCGATCGCGTGCAGCCCCGGCGCAGCCGTCGAGTGCCAGTGCACCGCCTCCACCACCTCCACGTCGTCCACGCCCATCTCCCCCCGCAGCCGCGCCGCCGCCACCGGCCCGTGGAGCAGCAGCGGCATCTGCTCCTCCACCTCGTTCACCGGAACGCCCCTGTGCCGCGCCTCCGCCAGCAGATCCTCGCCCTTCATCGACCGGCACAGGTCGTGGACCGCCGCCGCCATGTCCACCCGCCCCGCGTCCAGCGCCAGTGCGGCCGCCAGCGCCGATGCCTCCACCCGCACCCGCTCGATGTGCGCCTGAAGCCCCCGGGGCAGCGCGTCCAGCGCCCCTTGGAGGTGGGCCGGCAGCGACACCACGCTACCCAACGGGTCCCAGCCGCGTGCCGCCCAGCAGGTGCACGTGCAGGTGGTCGATGTCCTGCCCCGCGTCCTCCCGCTGGTTGACCGCCAGCCGGTACCCCGTCTCGTCGACCCCCTCCCGGCGCGCCATCTGCTGCGCCACGAAGAGCAGGTGCCCCACCAGCGCCGACGTCTCCTCCGACATGTTCGTCAGGTGCGTGAAGTGCTCCACCGGCATCACCAGCAGGTGCACCGGCGCCCTGGGGTTGATGTCCCTGATGACGAAGGCCCTGTCGTCCCGATACAGGATCCCGCTCGGGATCTCCCCACCGGCGATGCGACAGAAGATGCAGTCCTCGGCCATGCCCCCTCCGAATGCGCGTCGTAGCTCCCGCAGCGCCCCATTCTAGCCCACGCCGCCCGAAGGGCGAAAGGACGGTAGGGATTCAGGAGAAGTACAAGGGATGAGATGGATGGTTACAATGGTGGCGTGATGTGTGCACTCCGAGTTTCCGCAGCCATGATAGAATGGGACTTGGGGGGGATTGACCGAGTTCCACTAAAGCCTTAAGAGATCCCTACTCTTCTCCCGCGGAGCCGCGGAACAGCATCTGCTGCTTGAGGTTGGCGGCGAACCAACGTTGTGTCCGGTCCAGAACCAGATCCGCCGCACGATCGACAGTGGCAGTCTGCGCGGGGCAGCCGCGGCCATCATCTAAGTGCCCACATCAGGCCTTGGTCCCCGCCTCTCAACTTGGGACTAAAGGAGGAGGCATGCCGAGACACTCCTTCAACACTTTGATGCGGCGACTAGCTCACTCAGGATTCAGGAAGCAATTCGTATCGACTGCTCTGATGCCAGATTGGTGGGAGGAGTCGTATGCTCAGGATTCGACGGTGTTACCAGAGGTTGAGATTCGCATTGCCCGCTTCTTGAATGTTCCTCTTTCCGTAGTCAGAGACGCTGAAACAGAACTAGCACCTCCAGTCTATGGGGATGCCCAGTTGAGGAGAGTGCGTGATATCGACCGAGGCAGATTGGGACCTGCGATCCACACTGCGATGCGAGTCGCTGAAGCCGTGATTCGAAACCTACGATGTACCCAATCGAAGCCATCTCAACTTCCCGACAACGCTCTCGAGTGGAGAAGGATCCTTAGATCAAGGAGTAGTGGCCCAGTACAGTTGGATGACATACTCTGTGCCCTCTGGGCGAATGGAATTCCAGTCATCCCCATCGACACGTTACCTGCACCTGGCTTTCAAGGGCTGGCCTGTATCGTCGACGGCCATCCCACGATCGTCCTCGGGCAAAAGTACGACGAGCCGAGTCACGTGGCGTTCATTGTGGCCCATGAAGCGGGGCACATTGCCTCTGGTCATTGCTCGCTTCGGATGCTGGTTGTAGACCAGGACAAAGACATTAGAGACGGTTCAGAGGTGGAGCGTGCAGCAGACTGTTTCGCGAAGCGTCTGCTGGTAGGAGACGAGACCGTGACGATCCCGGTCCAAGAACAATTGGATGCAAAGAGCCTTGCGGAACGAGCCGTTGACCTTGAGAGTGAGTATGGTGTAGATGCTGGATCTCTCATATTCACCTGGGCGGCGAGCACACTCAACTATCCCGCAGCCTCACTGGCGGTAAGAGCCTTATATCGGTCAACAGGTGCTCGTCGTCAAATGAGGCAGCTCTTTGACAGATACATCGACTCCGGTTCTGCTTCGGAGAGCGACAGAACTCTCTTGCGGTGTGTATATGGCGGAACAGAGCCTCCAGCGGCTACTGCTTGATACTGACGCGTATTGCAAACTCGGCAGCGCTGGGCTCCTTGCCGATGCCATGGCAGTCCTTGACGTTCCTATTTGTACCTGCGGCAGGTTGGCCGCCCTTCCATATATGCTCAGACGGGGAGGTCTACGAAGGAAGTTCGGTGATTACACATCCGACCAACTTGCGCGTCTAGCCGAAACACTGCCTGTCGCTCTAGCACCTGGAGATGATTGGCTGGACCCGCTTGCCACCGTGCCTTCGATAGACCCAGGGGAGGCCCAACTTCTGGCAGCCTCAGCAGAGCATGGACTGTTGGTACTCACCGGAGACAAGAGGGGACTGATCGGCGTCAAGGACATACCTGGCTACGCTCAAGCGTTGGACGGACACATCATCGTACTTGAAGCAATCCTGGCTGAACTGTGTATGCGATTAGGGGAAAGCACAATTCGCTCACGAATCGGCCCTGTAATGGAAGTGGACATCGCTGTTAGGAACTGCTTCTCGGGTTCAGGTTCGTGCTCGACAGTCGCACTAATATCCTACTACCAACACCTTGCGGTCGACCTTCAACCTCTACGCTTGTGGAAACCACCATCTCTCGGAGCGAAATGATTTTCGGCCAGGCACTATGTTCCGGTTCTGAAGGTCCCAGGCACTATGTTCCGGTTCTGAAGGCCAAGCGAGCAGAAAAGCGAGCCTTGTCGCTTCTCTCGCCCAATTTGCGACCGCACGTGGTGCCTTTGCTGGAGATTGTCGAAAGGACCGTAAAACCGACTGTTGATAAGCACCTTGACACGGTCTTCAGTAATCTAGCTGGAAGCCTGTATGGATACAGCCGCTGTCTGCTGGACCTCCGAGAAATAGCGCCTGACGGAGCGCAAGCTGCATCCAATGCGTTCATCCGAGCGGCGAATGCGGGCATTCCCTTTACGCCCGTGACTGGTATCTCCAGGACGGTTGATGTGGCCTTAGCCGTCGCTATGAGCAGCACCAGGGGAGTCGGACTAAGGCTGACTCGCCAGGAACTTGAGAGCGGTGGTCTGGCCGGTAAGCTGAGCAGCTTCCTGATCAGCAATGGCCTTATGCCTGAATCTGTAGATCTAGTCATAGACCTTGGGCCCGTGGAAGAGTTGGTCACTGCTGGCGTAGCTGCCCTCGCAAGAGCTTTCCTCGCAGAAATCCCTCACAAGAGCCGATGGAGGACGTTCACCGTTGTAGGATGTTCCTTCCCCTTGAGCATGGGGGTCGTCAACCGTAACTCATCAGCGAGAATCCAGCGATCGGAATGGCTGGCATGGAGAGAAAGCTTGTATAGGCAAAGGGCTTCACTGGAGCGCTTGCCAACGTTCAGTGACTGCGTAATTCAACATCCTGCCGGAGTAGAAGGCTTTGATCCCCGCTTCATGCAAGCTAGTGCAACGATCCGATACGCCTCGGCCGATGACTGGCTTCTCGTAAAAGGAGAAGGCACCAAAAGCAATCCTTCACGTTTCCAGTTTCCTCAGCTCGCCACGCAACTAGTCTACGGGGCTCTGCAGAGTGCATTCGTCGGCTCGCCGCACTGTGCGGGGTGCAAAGCAGCGAAGAATGCGGCGGATGGTAAGGATGGCTACGGCTCACCAGAGGTCTGGAGATGGATAGGCACGGTGCATCACGTCACGGCCGTGGTCCAAGACCTCTCTTCGCTCCGGTGGCCGTGAAGAGAGGACGAGTGGCCTTGAGATGAGCGCGCACGGCTACCGCCACCTCATCCGCCTTGAACAACTCACAGATGCTGTCCCACAGATGCGCTCGGGACTTGCCCCGCAACCCCCGGAGTGTGCGGCGTTTTGCTAAGAGCGCTATTGCTGCTTCACGCCAAAGGAGCTCTACAAGTGCTCGGACATCACGTTGTGGATTCCTTCGCCCACGTCTGGCGGTCCTAAACCCGGGCCCAGAAGCAGCGGAAGCTATTCGCAGAACTTCCCACCAATGGGGGACCATTTTCAACGCTCGGGAGACATGCCGATCGTCGCATACTAGCGTGACGCGGTCGAACACCCTGCTGTACAAGTTAGCTTGAGATACGAGTCGCCGAAGGTCGTCGCGGCTTGTCTTGATTTCGTATCCGTGAAGATGGTCACCAACTACCACGAGGTCAATTCTTGCGTTCCCCTGGAGGAGTCCCAGCTCATCAATGAGAAGCGCGTCAGCCTCTTTGCCACCAGCGACCCTTTGGCGCAGAGCTGCTCGGACTGATTCTTCACTGAAGCTGGTATTTGGCCTATTCGCCATCTGCGTCAAAACAGCGACCTCAGGCAATCTAGGCGCAACTTCGCCTCGCCAGACCTGGCAAGAAAACCCCAAGTCGCTTGATCGGGCCGACCGCTTGCCGGACGGTCGCAGAGTTAAGTGAGACGAGTTTGCCGAACCGCTTCCACGGTAGTGGAGGTTCGGGGAGGCCATTAGCGTGCTACCTGGTAGCCGCCCGACACTGCCTGGTTCAGCATGGATCCCCTTGGTCATAGTGTGGGCAACCTGCTAGCTTGTCAAGGCCGTGGAAAAGCGTCCCCCCCTGCTGCCACCTCCCCCTATCCCGCACACCCCCCGTCCCCTACCCTACCCCCATGCACACACCCACACGCCCCTGGCCGCGCCCCACCTCCCACCCGCGCCGCAGCTCAACGCTGCCAAGGTGTGGGTGCAGGGCCCGCCCTGCCTTGTTTCCCTTTGTCGATTTCACGCCATCTTTCACCCAGGCCCTCGGCCTCCGTTCGGCTCGCGCCTTGGCAGATACGACTTGTTCCCCTTTGTCGACGTTTCCGACGCCCCCCAGCGGGGCCGTCCGACCACCGTCCGGCCAGTGCCTGGCAGATACGACTTGTCTCCCTTTGTCGACTTGTCCGTCGCGCCTCAATCCCAAGCTGCGCCGCGTCGCCCCAGGCAGGACCAGCCGGAAAAAACGCAAAGCACAATTCAAAGCAAGTCAATCCCCCGGAGAGGGGTGGAATGAGGGCGACAGGGGTGAGCGGTCATGCCGCCGTAGCCTCGCTGAGGGGGAGTCCAGAGGGGGAAACCCCTCTTGCAAGGGGTCTGGGGGATGTTCCCCCATTACCAAAAACGTCCGAGGGTGGGTGGGCCCAACCAACGTCGCAATGCCGCTCTGCGAAGCCAATGAACCAAGAAGCGCAAGCTGAGGGTGCAGGGCTTGCCCTGCCTACAGCCCGATGGCTCGGGCCAGCGCCTCCCGATGGAAGTCCGTGTCGCCGTACAGCAGCTCCCCCGCCTTCACTCGGCGGGTGAACAGCTGGAGGTCGTACTCGCTCGTGAAGCCTATCGCCCCGTGGCACTGGTGCGCCAGTGCGCAGACTCGCCGGGCGGCGTCGCTCACCCACGCCTTCGCCGCGGCCACCTCCCCCGCCCCGTTCTGCCCCGTCGACACGCTCCACGCAGCCTGGTGCGAGATGTACCGCGCCGACTCCACGTCCACGGCCATGTTCGCGCAGTGGTGCTGCACCGCCTGGAAGCTCCCCACCGGCCGCCCGAACTGCACCCGGTCCTTCACGTACGCCACCGTCATCTCCAGCACCCGCTCGATGGCGCCCAGCATCTCGAAGCACTTCGCCACCGCCGCCCGCTGCAGCGCCCTCTCGACCAGCGCCCAGCCCTCGCCTTCCTCCCCCACCACGTCCTTCGACGTCACCTTGACGTTGCGGAAGCTCACCTCGCTCAGGCGCTCCGCCGACAGGTTCGGCAGCGGGGTCACGCTGACCCCCGGGGCGTCGGTGGGCACCAGCAGCAGGGTGATCCCCCGCTCCGGGTTGACGGCCTTGCGGGTCCGTGCCGCCACCACCAGCAGGTCCGACACGTGCGCGTTCTGCACGAACAGCTTGGTCCCGTTCAGCTGGTACTCGCCCCCTCGGCGAATGGCCCGCGCCGACTGCACTCCGCCCGCCGTCCAGTCCCCACTCGCCTCCGTCAACGCCAGCGTGGCGATCAGCTCTCCGCGGGCCAGCATCGGGAGGATGTCCCGACGCTGCTCCGGCGAGCCGCCTTCCAGCACGGTGAGCCCTGCGAGCACCAGAGTCGAGAAGAAGGGGCCTGGGAACAGCGCCCGGCCCATCTCTTCCACAATCAGGCACAGGTCGAAGAAGTCCCCGCCCGTCCCCTGCAACTCCTCCGGCAGCGCCAGCCCCGTCCACCCCAGCGACGCGATCTTGCGCCACGCCTCCAGGGTGTACCCCCGGTCGTCGCCCTCCACCTGCCGAACGTAGGAGAGGGGGCACTCCCGCTCCAGGAACTCGCGGGCGCCCGTCTTGAGCATCTGCTGGGTTTCGGTCAGACCGCGGTCCATCGCTAGACTCTACTCCGTTGGGATGCGCCCCCCTAGCCGCGGGGGAGGCCGAGGCCCCGGGTGGCAATGATGTTGCGCTGGATCTCCGAGGTGCCCGCGGCGATCGTCGCGCTGAAGGCGGAGAGCCAGTTGCGTGCGATGCTCCCCTGGCTTGGCGCCCAGGAAGAGCCCGGCAGGAGGAGCCCGTAGAGGCCCAGCATCTGCATCGCCAGGCCGTAGAGGTGCTGCATCATCTCCGTGCTGAACACCTTGACGATGGACGCCTCCTTGTTGGGCACCTGCCCCTGGCTCTGCATCCAGGCCACGTTGTAGCACATGTGGCGGCACGCCTCGATCTCCGCTGCCATGGCGCCCAGCCTGTTGCGGTACACGGGGTCCTGGGCCAGCGCCGCGCCGTTGGGGCGTCGTTCCTTGGCCAGCGCCACCAAGTCCTTCAGCACCCGGCGGGCCCGCGCGGGGCGTTGCACGCCCGACCGCTCGAAGTCCAGGAGCGTGGCGCCGTAGTACCAGCCGCGGTTCTCCTCGCCCACCAGGTTCCGGCGGGGCACGCGGACGTTCTCCAGCACCACCTCGTTGAAGCCCTGGATGCCGGCCATGTTGCGAATGGGGTGCACCGTTATGCCCGCGCTCTTCATGTCCGCGAGCAGGAAGCTGATGCCCCGATGCTTGGGCGCCTCCGGGTCTGTGCGGGCCAGGAAGAAGATCCAGTCGGACCGCTGCGCGCCGGAGGTCCAGATCTTCGCACCGTTGACCAGGTAGTCGTCGCCGTCCTCCACGGCCCGGGTCTGCAGCGACGCCAAGTCGGAGCCGGAGCCCGGCTCCGAGTACCCCTGGCACCACTCCACCTCCGCCCGGGCGATGCGCGGCAGGTGTTCCCGCTTCTGCTCCTCCGAGCCGTAGAGCATCAGCGTGGGGCCCAGCATGGACACGCCCGCGCCGCCGCCTCCCGGCGCCCCCTGGTAGGCCATCTCCTCGTTGAAGATGAGCTGCTTCATGTGGCTGGCGCCGATGCCCCCGTACTCCTGGGGCCAGGCGAGCGTCAGCCAGCCTTTCTCTGCGAGCCTGCGGCGCATCTTTTGGCCCAGGCTCTGCACTCCCGGCTTGTTCCGCTCCGCCTCCTCGTCGTACCAGTCGCCGCCGGCCCAGTTCCGCGGCAGCTCCCTCTTCAAGAAGGCGCGGACTTCCGCCTGAAAGGCCATCTCCTCCGCGCTGAACTGCAGGTCCACGCTACCCCACCTCTCGCACCACTCAGACGGAGCTAGCTACGGCCGATGGCCAGGCAGGTTACGGTCCGCAGGACGCCGGTGATCGTGTGGACGTGGCTGGTCACCAGCTCACCGATAGAGTTCAGGTCCTCGGCCTCTATCACCGTGATGATGTCGTAGGGGCCGGTCACCATGTCCACTTCGGTCGTGCCGCTGATGCCCTGCAGGGCAGTGGCGACCTCCCGGTTCTTGCCCACCGCAGTCTCGATGAGAATGTACGCTCTGGTGGTCATTCGTCCTCCTCCCCCGTCTGGCGGCGGGCCCGTCCGCACTCCCCGACACGAACGCGCAGACCCCCTCGTCAAGCCCTCGCCGGTGCGCAGAGTTTACGGGCCGCATCTTCACCCTGTCAAACGGAACACATGGACAGGCGTCCTATAATGTGCCGGTGCTCCCAACGGAGCAGTGGGAGGCGTTCGTGAGACAACCGCGCCGGCGTTCTCGAGCCTTTCCCCGCGTCTTCTACGGCTGGCGGGTCGTCGCCGCCGGGTTCATCGTCAACGCCACGAGCAACGGCATCTACGGCAGCGCCGCCACCATCTTCCTGCTGCCCCTGAGTCGGGAGCTAGCCGCCAGCCGCGGCGCCACCGCGCTGGTCTTCTCCCTGGCCCGTGCCCTGGGCACCGTGATTGGCCCCGTGGCCGGCTACCTGGTCGACCGATGGGGTCCGCGCCGCATGGTGGTGGCGGGAGCTCTGCTGGTGGGAGTGGGCTACCTGGTCCTCTCCCGGGTCGACAACTACACCGAGCTGCTCGTGGCCTATGTCGGCATCATCGCCCTGGGCCACAACCTCGGCTTCATGCACTCCGTCATGGCCGTGGTCAACAGCTGGTTCGTGCAGCGTCGGGCGATGGCCATGGCCGTCGTCGGCACCGCGTTCGGCGTTGGCGGGTCCGTGCTGGCCCCGCTGCTTGGCGTCGCCGTCGAATTCTGGGGCTGGCGTTGGGCCGCCATCCTGGCGGGGGCTATGGTGACCGCCTTGGTCCTGCCCGCCTCGGTGTTCCTGCACGCCTCCCCCGAGAGCATGGGCCTCAGCCCCGATGGCGACCGGCCGCCGCCGGACCCCTCCCGCACCTCCCCGTCGAGGCCCCGTGCCACCGACGTCGACTTCACGGCGCGGCAGGCCTACCGCACCGTCTCCTTCTGGGTCCTCCTCGTTGCGACCACCCTCCGTTTGGCCGTCAACACCACCGTCTCCCTCCACTTCATCCCAATAATGGTCTGGAAGGGTGCCAGCCCGGTGGAGGCCGCCTTCCTTCTCGGCGCCCTTGGCGCACTCAACATCCCCCTGCGGCTCATCCTGGGCCTCCTGGGCGACGTCTGGTCCATGTCCGCCGTCATGGCCACCAGCCTGGTGGTGGGAGCGGGAGCCCTGGTCTACCTCTCCACGGGAGGCGGCGGCTGGCAGCTCTGGCTCTTCCTCCTCCTCTACGCCCTTCCCGACGCCACGGGCACGATGAACTGGGCCATCATTGGCGACTTCTACGGTCGAAGGAGCTTCGGCACCATTCGGGGCGCCATGAGCTTCTTCTACGGCTGGGGCGGCGTCGTGCTGCCCGTCGTCGCCGGGACCCTGTACGACCGCAGCGGCAGCTACGAGACGACCCTGCTGATCATGGCCGGCCTGTGGGCCTTCGGCGCAGTCGTCTTCGCCTTCCTCCGCAGGCCGGACGCCGCCGCAGCCGGCCGGTAACCCTCGCCATCCCCGCCGCGGCGAGTCGATTCGATCCGTTTCGTTTTGCGCGTTTTCCCCCCCGCCTCGGTGCCTGGGGCGGCGCGGCGCAGCTACGGGACTGGAATCGCGCCAAAATCGGGGCAGCTTGGATTCGTCTGTTCGTGCGGCCATTGGAGTCGCGAGGCCAGCTTGGACGAATGCGACGGGTCGCGGGTTGGATTCGCGTGGCCCAGATAGGAAACGAACGCTGCGGAGGGGGAGCGCAAAACGAGTCGCAGATAGGAGAGAAGGGCCCTGGAGGGGGTGTGCAAAACGAATTCCAGGCAGGGCAAGCCCTGCACCCTCAGGCGGCCAGCCGCGTAAGCCGACGACGCTTGGACGACGGCAGCTGTTGGAGCGGAGGGGCGAGAGGTGTGGCGTGGTGGGGGGCGTATGGGTGTGCATGGGGGTAGGGTAGGGGATGGGGGAGGTGAGGGGACAGGGGGAGATGGCAGTGCGGCGTGGTTGACCGGCTTCCAAGTCATGTGTATGTTACATACACATGCTTATGACGAATGGTGGAGGTCAGGATGGCCAGGGTCCAGCTTGTAATCCCCGATGAGGACCGAGATCGTTTTGTCCACCAGGCGCGTCGAGAGGGAATGACCTTGAGCGCGTGGCTGAGGACCGCTGCCCGCGAGCGCCTCGAGGCACGCCGGCGCGTCCAGATGTTCGAGTCCCCGGAAGACGTCGAGGAGTTCTTCCGGTCATGCGCCGCACTGGACGGTCCGGAGATGGAGCCCGACTGGAGCGAGCACCTGCGTGTCATGAGCGAGTCGCGCGCAAGAGGGCTGACTACAACATGATCTTTGTCGACACCAACGTCTTCATGTACGCGGTAGGACGCCCTCACGAACTCCAGGAGCCCGCACAGCAGTTCTTCGTCGAAGCCAACCGAAGCGGTATGTCCCTGTGTACTTCGGCAGAGGTCATGCAGGAACTGGCCCATGCATATCTGCCTACTGGAAGGCTGCAAACGTTTGACGCAGCGTTAGGCCTGATTACGAGGGCCGCAGTTGAGGTCTGGCCGTTGGAGGAGGCGGACGTGACCCTGGCCAGGCGTCTTCATGAGCACTATCCCACTTTGCAAGCCCGGGACCTTTGCCATCTCGCCAGCTGCCGCAGGCGCGGTGTACGCGAGATCAAGACCTTCGACCACGCCCTCGGCGGAGCCGTCACGCGGTAGAGGCGCGGCCCCAGACCTCCGCCTCCTCACTCATGCCCCCTCCCTTTGGGCGGCGAGCCGCCCGCCGGGTTTGAACTCGCCGTTGCGGGCCCCTATACTCCCTCACCATGCACGGTGACGTGAAGTCGCCGTGCGGGTAGGTGCGCTCCTGGCCCAGTCATACCTCGAACGACTCCTGGCCCCGCCCGTCCTCTGCGACGGCGCCATGGGTACCGAGCTCTACGCCCGCGGCGGCGTCTCCTTCGACCGC
Source organism: Dehalococcoidia bacterium (assembly GCA_965249315.1). Lineage (GTDB taxonomy): Bacteria > Chloroflexota > Dehalococcoidia > Lucifugimonadales > UBA1127 > CBDBGD01. The sequence goes on from OZ252225.1 coordinate 1,619,709, forward strand.
TGCCTGGACGAGCTCAACCTGGCCCGCCCCGAGCTGGTCCAGGAGGTCCACCTCGACTACATTCGCGCCGGCGCCGAGGTGCTGGAGACCAACACCTTTGGCGCCAACCGCATCCGCCTGGCGGCCCACCGGCTCGAGGACTCAGTGGACGAGATCAACCAGCGGGGCGTCGCCATCGCCCGGGAGGCCGTCCGACTCACGGGGCAGCAGGTGTGGGTCGCGGGCGCTGTCGGCCCCCTGGGACGGCCCATGGCCCCCCTGGGCCCCCTCTCCCGACGCCAGGTCAGGGACGCGTTCCAGGAGCAGACGGCCAGCCTTGCCGCCGCGGGCGCAGACCTCATCATCCTGGAGACCTTCGGCGACCTGGAGGAGCTGGCCCAGGCGGTCGAATCTGCCCGGGAGAGCTGCTCCCTTCCCCTCGTCGCGCAGGTGACCATCACGGAGGAGGGGCGCACCCCCGGGGGCGATACCCCGGCGGACATCGTCCGGACCCTGGAGGCCCTGGAAGTCGCCGTCATTGGCCTGAACTGCAGCGTCGGCCCCCAGACCATCCTGCGGGTCGTTCGAGAGATGGCCTCCCTCAGTCGGACCCCTCTCTCCGCGCTGCCCAACGCCGGCTTTCCGAGCTACGTCGGCGGGCGCTTCGCTTACCTCTCCTCGCCCGACTACATGGCCGAGTATGCCTGCAGCATGGTGGAGGCGGGGGTGGTCATGGTCGGGGGCTGCTGCGGCACCTCCCCGCTCCACGTCGAGCGCATGCGTGACGCCATCCGCCAGGTTTCGCCGCCGAGGGTCCGGGGCCGGCGGCGTCGGCCCGCTGTCGCGGCGCGCCCGGGGGCCCGCGAGCCCGCCGTGGTCCCTCCCACCTCCCTCCAACAGAAGCTGGGAAGCGGCTTCGCCGTGACCGTGGAGGTCGCCCCTCCCCGGGGCTTCGACACCTCCCAGACCCTGGCTGCCCTCGCCAAGCTCCGCTCAGGCGGGCTGGTGGATGCGGTGAACGTCCCGGACAGCCCCATGGCCCGGGGCCGGCTCAGCGCCTTGGTCATGGCCACCCTGGTCCAGAGCCGCTTGGGCATGGAGACCGTGCTGCACCTGGCAACCCGACACCGCAATCTCGTGGCCCTCCACTCCGAGCTCCTGGGGGCCTACGCCCTCGGGGTCCGCAACGTCTTCGTGGTCATGGGCGACATGCCCGGCATCGGCGACTACCCCGACGCTACCGCCGTCTCCGACATCACCACCTCGGGCCTCATCCGTCTCATGGACAGCTTCAACCAGGGCGTCGACCTGGCGGGCAGGCCGTTGGAGCAGTCCACCGCCTTCCACATTGGCTGCGCGCTCAACATGGCCGCGGTGGACCAGGACCGGGAGATGCGCGTGCTGGAGCGCAAGGTGAAGGCCGGCGCACACTTCCTGCTGACCCAAGCGGTCTACAGCCCTGAGCTCGTCGAGTCGTGGCGGCGAAGGTTGGGCGGGTTCCCCGTCCCCGTGCTCATGGGCGTCCTTCCGCTGCGCAGCCTGCGCCACGCCGAGTTCCTCCACAACGAGGTCCCGGGCATCGTCGTGCCCGACGAGGCCATGGCCCGCCTGCGAGAAGCCGGCGACCGGGCCTCGGAGGTTGGCATCACCATGACGAAGGAGCTGCTGCAGGCGGTCCACAGCCAGGTCGCCGGCGTCTACATGATCCCCCCCGCCGGCCGCTACGACCCTCTGGTGGAGGTGCTGGAGTGGCTCCGCACCGCGGTAGTGCCCGCCAGCGGGCCGGGGTGAGGGCTGCCTCTATCGCTTCTCGTACAGTCGGCCGGACAGGTACTTGTGGATGACGCTCGATAGCAGCGTCTGGTAGGGGAGGCCTTCTTCCCTGGCCCGCGCATGAGCGAGATTGAAGTCGCGCTCGGTGACCCGTAGGTTTATCCGCTTGGTCTTGTTGAAGGTGTTGCGGGCTGCCTGGCGAGCCAGATGGGTCTCACGCTCAGCATCCGGGACTGTGCGTAGCTCTCCCCCGCTCGAACCGGTCCAGGATGTCGCGCTCTTCTCCGCTCCTCTCGTCCTTCACCATCGCTCTCTCCTCCGGTACTCCTTCGTCGCCTTCCGGCTGGGAATGATCGTCTTCAAGAAGGCCGCCGCTACGAACGTCCCGCGGAGATCACGCTATGTCGAAGCGATCAAGGTTCATCACCTTGGTCCACGCGCCGACGAAGTCCCGCACGAAGGCCTGTTGAGCATCGTTGGCCCCGTAGACCTCCGATATGGCCCGAAGCTCGGAGTTTGAACCGAAGACCAGGTCCACCCGGGTGCCGGTCCACTTGAGCTCACCGGTCCGACGGTCGCGTCCCTCGAACACGTCCTGCGACGTAGCGGACGGGCGCCAGTCGGTGTTCATGTCGAGCAGGTTCACGAAGAAGTCATTGGTCAACGTCCCCGGCCGATCGGTGAAGACCCCGTGTGCTGACTGCCCGGTGTTCGCATTCAGAACGCGCATGCCGCAAACCAGCACGGCCATCTCGGGTGCGGTGAGCGTCAGCATGCATGCCCGCTCCATCAGCAGCTCTTCCGCTGCGCCCTGGCACTCTGCACCGAGGTAGTTGCGGAACCCGTCTGCGGTGGGTTCCAGCACGGCAAAGGACTCCACGTCGGTCCACTCCTGCGACGCGTCCGTGCGCCCCGGAGTGAACGGGACCTCCACGCTATGCCCCGCGTTCCTGGCAGCCTGTTCGACGCCTGCGCACCCGGCCAGGACGATCAGGTCGGCTAGGGAGACCCTTTTCCCGCCGGTCTGCGCGCTGTTGAACTCCATCTGGACCTGCTCCAGGATGTGCAGCGCCTCTCCGAGCTTGGCCGGGCTGTTTGCCTCCCAGTCCTTCTGCGGTGCGAGGCGGATGCGCGCCCCGTTCGCTCCACCCCGCTTGTCGGTGCCGCGGTACGCCGACGCCGACGCCCAGGCGGTCGAGACCAGCTGGGAAACCGACAGTCCCGAGGCGAGGACCTTTGCTTTGAGGTCGGCGACATCCTGCTCCCCGATCAGCTCGTGGTCGACGTTGGGGACGGGGTCTTGCCATAGCTGTGGTTCTGTGGGCGTCAGGGGCCCGAGATATCGGCTGCGAGGCCCCATGTCGCGGTGGAGCAGCTTGAACCACGCCTTGGCGAAGGCGTCTTCGAACTCCCGTGGGTTCTCCAGGAAGCGCTTCGCAATCGGGGCGTAGGCCGGGTCCTTCAGAAGTGACAGGTCCGTCGTGAGCATCATGGGGGCGTGCTTCTTCGCAGGATCGTGCGCATCCGGGACGGTAGCCACTGCGGAGGCATTCTTGGGAGCGAATTGCGACTTGCCGGCCGGGCTTCTGGTCAGCTCCCACTCGTAGTTGTGCAGGTTCTCGAAGAAATTGTTGTCCCACTTCACCGGGTCCGTGGTCCAGGCGCCTTCCAGTCCGCTGGTGACCGTATCGGCGCCCTTGCCGCTGCCGTAGCTGTTCCTCCAGCCGAGGCCTTGCTCCTGTATGCCTGCCCCCTCCGGTTCGGGACCGACGCTGTCCTCAGCGGCGGCGCCATGTGCTTTGCCGAAGGTGTGTCCGCCGGCAATGAGCGCGACCGTCTCCTCGTCGTTCATCGCCATGCGGCGGAACGTGGTGCGGATATACTCTGCCGCTGCGAGCGGGTCCGGGTTGCCATTGGGGCCCTCCGGGTTCACGTAAATCAGGCCCATGTGGTCCGCGCCAAGGGGACCCTGCAGCTCTCCGTTGGTGCTGTGGCGCTCGTCTCCAAGCCACGTGCCCTCAGACCCCCAGTCAGTCTCGTCAGCCTCCCAGACGTCCGGGCGTCCGAAGGCGAAACCCAAGGTCTTGAACCCCATGGACTCCAGCGCGCAGTTGCCGGCGAACAGGATCAGGTCTGCCCAGGAGATCTTTCGGCCGTACTTCTGCTTGATTGGCCACAGCAAGCGGCGCGCCTTGTCCAGGTTCCCGTTGTCCGGCCAGCTGTTGAGAGGCGCAAAGCGTTGGTGGCCGGAGCCTCCGCCTCCCCGACCGTCACTGATGCGGTACGTCCCTGCGGCGTGCCACGACATGCGAATGAATAGAGGCCCGTAGTGACCGTAGTCTGCCGGCCACCAGTCCTGCGAGGTTGTCATCACCTGTTCGATGTCCTTCTTCAGCGCATCGACGTCGAGGCCCTTGAACGCCTCGGCGTAGTCGAAGTCCCCTCCCATCGGGTCGGATTGGGGAGAGTTCCGGCGGAGAGCCTTCAAGCTCAGCTGGTTCGGCCACCAGTACTGGTTGGTAGTCAAGTCGTCCCTCCCGTTAGAATCTTCCGAATACAGCGCAACCTTCTGGAAACGTTGCAGCTTGTTCTATTATAGCCCCGACCCATGCCTGCGACGGCGTTGTCGGAGGCTGCGGTCGGACACAGCCCGCCGGCGCACCGAGCACTGTTTCAGAACTGCGGGAATCTCCCGCCCGGAGGGCGCATCGTCCCCTCTCTACTTAGTAGAACGTTGGGATGACGGCTGAGGTTGGGATCACCCCTTGCGTTTGCAGCCTCCCACGCCCGCACGTATACTTACCGCACCTGCCGAGCACCCTTCCAGGCGGGCCGCCTCGCCCTCGAGACGCGGAGTCTAGGAGAGCCCCTGTGTGCGGAATCGTCGGCTACGTTGGCCCCGGGGAGGCCCGGACCGTCCTCCTCAACGCCCTCCACCGCGTCGAGTACCGCGGCTACGACTCCTGTGGGATCGCCATCCGCAACGGTGAAGGCTTCCACGTCTTCAAGGACACCGGCTTCGTGGAGGAGCTCCAGCGCAAGGTCCCGCCCCTGGAGGGCACCCTCGGCATCGGCCACACCCGCTGGGCCACCGTGGGCGCCCCCTCCGAGAGCAACGCCCACCCCCACCTGGACTGCAGCGGGGCCATCGCCATCGTCCATAACGGGGACATCGACAACTACTACGAGCTTCGGCAGCAGCTTCAGGACCGGGGCCACCGGATGCGGTCGGAGACGGACAGCGAGGTCCTGGCCCACCTCATCGAGGCGCATTGCGACGGAGACCTCCGGGCCGCTGTCGTGCGGGCCCTGCGGGAGGTCCGGGGCTCCTACGCCCTCCTGGCGATGAGCTCCACCAGCGACGTCCTGGTGGCGGCCCGGCGGGAGAACCCCCTCGTGGTCGGCATGGGGTCTCGGGAGGGCGTCGTCGCCTCCGACGTTCCCGCCCTGCTCGAGACCACCGAGAGCGTGGCTTACCTGGAGGACGGCGACCTCGCGACCATCGGCGCGGACGGGCTGCAGGTGTGGCACGACGAGACGCCTGCCGTTCGCAGGGTGCACCAGGTGAGCTGGAGCCTTCAGGACCTGGACAAGGCGGGCTACGACCACTACTTCCTCAAGGAGGTCCACGAGCAACCCCACGTCATTCGAGACACGCTGGCTGGGAAAGTGTTGGCCGATGAGCCCCGGGTCGACGTGGGCGTGCCCCTCCCCCCGGAGCCTCCCGAAAGCATCCTCTTCGCCGCCTGCGGGACCGCCTACTATGCGGGCCTAGCGGGCGCGGACTTCCTGGCCGCCCTCGGCGGGTGCCCCACGACCGTCCGGGTGGCCTCCGAGTTGGAGGGCGTGCCGCCGCCTCCTGGGCGAAACGCGTGGGCCGTATTCATCACCCAGTCGGGCGAGACGGCCGACACCATCTCGGCGGCCCGGGCCGCCCGCGACGCCGGCTATCGGACCCTCGCGCTCACCAACAGCCCGGACAGCAGCATCACGCGGGTGGTCCAGCAGTCCCTGTACACGGAGGCGGGGCCGGAGGTCAGCGTGGCTGCCTCCAAGACCCTCATGGGCCAGCTCATCGCCCTGTACCTCCTCGGCCTCCAGCTGTACCCCCCTCCCGCGTCCGACCTCCAGCGTCTGCTGGCCGAGCTCCGCCTTCTGCCCGGCAAGGTACAGGGTGTCCTGGCCCTGGAGGAGCGGCTGTCGAGCGTTGCTCGGGGGATCGCCAGTCGAAACAGCGTCTTCCTCATCGCCAGGGGCGTGAGCCTGCCCGTCGCGATGGAAGGGGCGCTCAAGCTCAAGGAGCTGGCCTACGTCCACGCCGAGGCCTATCCCGCGGGCGAGCTCAAGCATGGCCCCTTCGCCCTGCTCAGCCAGGACGTGCCCGTCATCGCCCTCATGCCCCGGGACCGCACCTACGGGCGCCTGCTGAATACGATCAGGGAGATCAAGGCGAGGGGCTCACCAGTCATCGCCGTGACCGATGTCCAGGACCCGGAGGTCGCTGCCCTGGCGGACGATCTGGTAGAGCTCCCCTCCACCGAGGACGTATTCTCGCCCGTCCTCTCCACCGTGGCCCTCCAGCTGCTCGCCTACCACTGCGCCCGGGAGCGGGGCTGCCCCATCGACCGGCCCCGCCACCTGGCCAAGAGCGTCACGGTCCACTAGGGCCGCTCCACCGGATATGACGACGTGACCGCGACACAGTCCAACCTCCGGGTCGTCGTCATCGGGGGCGGAACGGGTTGCCCTGCGGTGATGCAGGGGCTGAGTCCGTACGCGTTCGACCTCTCGGCCGTTGTCACCGTCATGGACAGCGGCGGCAGCACGGGCCGGCTGCGGCAGGAGTTCGGCATTCCCGCGCTGGGCGACATCAGGCGCTGCCTGAGCGCCCTGGCCGCCCCGGACGCCGCCACCGAGCTCTTCCGCGACCTCATGGAGTACCGCTTCCGCGGCGATGCCGCCCTGGGGGACCACAGCCTCGGCAATCTGCTCCTGGCTGCCTTGGTGGACAAGGTGGGCGGTTTGGAGGAGGGCATCCGGACTGCGGCGGGCCTCCTTGGTCTGCGCGCCAGGGTCCTGCCCGTTACCCTCGCGAGCACCCACCTCGTCGGCGTCCTTCAGGATGGCACCACCCTCGAGGGCGAGGCCGCCATCGACCAGCGCGGCGCCCACGCCGTCGGCGTCCAGCGGGTCCTCCTCGACCCCCAGGTCGACGCCAACCCAGGGGCGGTCGAGGCCATCTGCCAGGCGGACGTCGTCGTCCTGGGCCCCGGTGACCTCTACACCAGCGTCATTCCCAACCTGCTCGTCCGAGGCATCCCCGAGGCGCTGCGCTCCACCCAGGCGACCAGGGTCTTTATCGGCAACCTAGTCACCAAGCCCGGCGAGACCGAGGGCTACCGGCTCTCCGACTTCCTCCGAGAGACCCTGCGCTACGTCGACACGGCGGAGCCCTTCGACCTCGTCCTGGCCGACTCCGTCGGCGCCCCGGCGCCCGCCGACGCCGACCACCCCTCCGCCGGCAGCCCCGCCGTCGCGGTGGACGCCGAGGCCTGCGTCCCCTACGCGCGCCGGGTCATCGTGCGTTCCCTGGCCTCCAGCGACGCCCCCTGGCTCCACGACCCGCAGAAGATCGGCCACGCGCTGCGGGAGGCGTTGCAGGCCCTTGCGGAGACTCGCTTAGCTGCGTCGGAGCGGGGTTTTCCCTCATAGGACCGGAGCACTGTGAGGAGGAGCGTGTGGCGCGAGTGCTGGTGACGGGCGGCGCGGGGTTCGTCGGCTCCCACGTCGTGGATGGGCTGCTCGGAGCGGGCCATGACGTGCTGGTCGTCGACGACCTCTCCACGGGCACGGGCGCCAACCTGCCGCCCGACGTCCAACTGGCCGACGTGGACATTGCCGACGATGCGTTCGTCGACGTGGCGAAGTCCTTTCGGCCGGACGTCATCTCCCACCTGGCCGCGCAGGCCTCCGTTCCGGTCTCCATGAGCGCCCCGGGATTGGATGCTCGGGTGAACATCCTGGGCGGCCTGAACGTCCTCCGCGCCGCGACCGAGACCGGATGCCGCCAGGTCGTCTACACGAACACCGGCGGCGCGCTGTACGGCGAGCCCGACTACCTGCCGTGCGACGAAGACCACCCCATCCGGCCCATCAGCCCCTACGCCCTCAGCAAGTGGGTGTCGGAGTGCTACTTCCGGATGCTGTTGCCGGCCTCCATCCCGTTGAAGGTGCTGCGGGGCGCAAACATCTACGGCCCCAGGCAGGACCCTCACGGAGAGTCGGGCGTCGTGGCCATCTTCCTGCGCCGCATGCTGGACGGCGACCCGGTGCGCATATTCGGCGACGGGGAGCACACGCGGGACTACGTCTACGTCGGCGATTTCGTTGAAGCGCACCGCCTGGCGATGGACTACGCCGGTTCGCTCGTCGTCAACGTTGGGACCGGCGAAGGGACCTCGGTGAACGAGATCTTCCGACACCTGCAGAGCGTGACCGGCGCCACTGCGCCCCCGATCTACGACGCCCCCCGGCCCGGCGACATCCGGCACATCGTCCTTGACCCTTCCCGTGCGAAGCGGCTGCTCGGCTGGGCGCCCAGGGTCGGCCTCCTCGAGGGGCTCGCAAGGACGGCCGCATCCATGTGCACGGGCGAGCGGTGAACGGGGTGCGCGCGCCCTGAAGTTGACGCCCTTTCGAAGCCCCCGCTATCATCGCTTGGGGACCCTCACGCGTCCCAGTAGCTCAGAGGATAGAGCGGCTGCCTTCTAAGCAGCGGGTCGGGGGTTCGAATCCCTCCTGGGACGCCACGACCAGCAGAGCCGCGCGTAGGGCCTCGCTGTGACCTCCCGAAGGCCGGAGCGCGCCTCATAGTCCGCCACGGGGCGATTGAAGGAGACGATCGAGCATGTCCACGCGAGCCGTGATCTTCGACCTGTATGGCACCCTGGTGAAGCAGCCGTCCATGGACGTGCGGCGCTCCCTCTTGGCGGAGATGGCCGCCGCCATGGACATCCCCGTCGATGACTTCGTCGGCGTCTGGATGGAGGGCTTCTGGGAGCGCCAGGTTGGCGTCTACGGCACGGAGGAGCGACACCTGGAGTACATCGCCGGGCGCGTCGTGGGCGTGGCCCCCGACCCCGAGCGCGTTGCCAGGGCCGCCGAGGTCGCCCTGACCTTCGACCGCGAGAGCCTGGAGGCGACGCGACCGGACGCGGTGGACACCTTGCGGGCGTTGAAGGACGCCGGCCTGCGGCTGGCCCTCCTCAGCAACTGCGGCGTCGGCATCCCGAAGGTCTGGGCTGAGTCCTCCATGGCGCCCTTCATCGACGTCCCGGTCTTCTCCTCCACTGCGGGTTTGAAGAAGCCGGACCCCCGCATCTACCAGCTTGCCCTGCGGGACCTCGGAGCCGCGCCCCAGGACACCCTCTACGTCGCCGACGGCATGGACGACGAGCTCACCGGCGCCCGCAACGTCGGTATAGCCCCCATCCTGCTGCGCAGCCCCGACGAGGACGCCTACGACGAGCGCCGCGCCGAGGGCATGGCCTGGACCGGAACGACCATCGAGTACCTGCGGGAGGTCCTCCAGCACGTCTCGTGCTAGCAGCTCCGCGATGCCCAGGGATTGATCAGCTCTATCCCGCTCCCCTCAAAGTCGTCCCTGTTCCTGGTCGCCACTGACGCTCCCCGGCTGCGGGCTATCGCTGCAATCTGGCAGTCGGCATGATTGATGGAACGCCCTTCGGCGCGGCGGGCTGCGGCTATCAGGGCGTAGGCTTGTGCGGCGGCGCTATCGAAAGGCAGGACGCGCCCGGCAAAGTCCTCCCTGAGCATCCCCTCCACCTCGGCGAGCAGTCTGTCCCGCCGCGCTCCTGCCGGCAGTATCTCGACGCCGTATCGCAGTTCGGCTTCACTCACAGTGGAGAGAACAGGTTGAGAGCTGCCTGCCCGCCAACCCAGTCCACAACGCTGGCGTCGGGAACGGGGCGCAGCAGTTCCGAGACGACGTTGGTGTCATCGTAGCTCCCTCAGTCGAACCGAGGCGGTTTGCGCAGGGGTGAACGCGTAGGGATGTCCAGTTCGACCCCGCCAAGAGGTGCGAATCTGGCACGAATGGCGCTCGCCAGATTCTCCTGTTCCGGTTGCCGGTGATGGAGCGCCATTCTCAGAATGTCCCGGGCCTCCTCCTCCATGGAGCGACCGTTTTCGGCTGCCCTGAGTCGCAGTTGACGTTTCAGTCCATCTTCGAGATTGCGCACGGTGATACTGGCCATGAAGGCGCCCCCTGCCTACGATGTCACATCATCATATTATGATTGCGGTGCAATCAATAGTTGCACGTGCAGCCGCACATGGGAATCTACGCTATAGTGGAAGGCCCAGCTCAGGAGGTAACCCCATGACCCAGCAGGCCAACCCCCACACGCCGGCGCAGATCGTGCCTCGCCGTCTTGGCGACTACCTGGAGGTCATGAGCAAGGCCGTCTTCCAGTCCGGCATGTCCTGGCGCGTGGTCGACAAGAAGTGGCCCGGCATCCGCGAGGCCTTTCGGGGCTTCGACTCCGGGGCCGTCGCGGACCTGTCCCCGGACGATCTGGACGTCCTGGCTGCCGACACCCGCGTCATCCGTCACCGCCGCAAGCTGGAGGCCGTGGTCCACAACGCACAGCGGATGCTGGAGTTGGAGACGCAGCACGGTGGCTTCCAGGCCTACCTGCGCTCCCACGACGGCTTCGAGGCCACGGTGGCCGACCTGCGCAAGCGCTTCCGCTTCCTCGGCGACACCGGCGCCTACTACTTCCTCTACGTCGTGAAGGAGGAGGTCCCCTCCTACGAGGACTGGTGCGAGTCCCGCGGCCGCCCGCACCATTGAGCCGGTGAGCGGCGTGGCGACCCCCCGAAGACTCCTTCTCGTGCGGCACTGCAGCTCGTCAGGCCCGCGCCCCGACGACCCCCTGTCCGAGACTGGCATCGCCGAATCCGAAGCCCTTGCCGATTTCCTGTCGGGTCGGGGGATAGACGCCGTGGTCTCCAGCGCATACAGGCGGGCGCAGCAGAGCATCGAGCCCTTCGCCGCCCGTGCGGGGCTGACGGTTCACGTCGACCCGCGCCTGAACGAGCGAACGCTCTTCAGCGGCCCCGCGGGCGCATGGCGCTCGGCGGACAACTGGCGGGAGGTCGTCCGCGACTCCTTCGACAACCCTGACCTGCGAGCGCCCGGAGGGGAAACACCTCGGGAGGTCCTCCGCCGGGCGTGGGCCGCCCTGAACGAGATCCTCGACGGTGGCTACAGGCTTCCCGTGGCGGCCACCCATGGGCAGCTCATGGCCCTGGTGCTGAGCTCGCTGGACCCCGGGTTCGGCTTCAGTGGGTGGGAGTCCCTGTCCAACCCGGACGTCTACCTGCTGCACGACGCGGGGGACGGCCGGATGGCCTTCGAGAGGCTGTGGGCCTGACGCCCTTTACGCCCTGGCGCCCTGCTGGGTCCCGGACGGCGGACGGCGCAGTCGCACACGGGGCGCCGCCTGGTACCCTATGGACCCTTCGCCCTTGTCGGTCTGAAAGGTCAGCACACCCCTGTAGTAGCCCGCGTCCACCACGGTGAGCTCCGCCCCCGGAAGGACGCCGCGCTCCACCAGGTACCGGAGCAGGATCGGGTCCTCCTCCGCGATGCGGTCCACCACGTAGGTGCGCTGCGGTCTGGCTTCTACCAGGCTCAGGGTTCCGCCGGGCGGCGGCTGGTACGCACTCCCCGGGATTGGGCCGCCGAAGGGGCAGGTGGTGGGCTTGCCCAGGCGCTCCCAGATGTGCTCCTCCAGCTTGGGAGAGATGGCGTGCTCCAGGCGGTGCCCTTCGATGCAGGCCAGATGAAGCTCCATGCCGAAGAGGTCCACGACCATGCGCTCGGCCAGGCGATGGCGGCGTATCGTCGTCTCGGCCTGCGCCCGCCCGGTAGGGGTGAGGTGTATCTGTTTCTGGGCGGACATCTCCACCAAGCCCTCCCGGGCCAACCGCCTCAGCATTCCCAGCACGGAGGGGAGCGTCGTTCCCAGCCCCTCCGCCTTGGGGAGCTGTCGGATGTACTCGGCCAGCTGCGCCGCCGCGGGCGTCACCCCCCACTCCTCCAGCTTGTAGATGGAGCTCAGGTAGTTCTCCGCGGTCCCGGAGAGTCGCTCTGCCTGCACATCCGGCCTCTTCGTCTTCATCATTCGAAGGCTACCCGTCGAGTCGCCCCCACGTCAAGCTGTCTTCGCCGTGACGGTCTGCATGCACACCGGGTGACGTCTTGTCGTCTAACATTGGTGAAAGCGATGATGTTTATTACGAAACATCTATTGACTAATAGAAATAGTTAGTACACACTTTCCGCCATGACAAGTGCGGGAGGTGTAGTGGAAATGCGACACTGGATGAGCGTGGTCCTTCTTGTGGTCGCCTTGGCGTCGGTTGGCGTGGCGACTGCGGCGTGCGGAGGAGATGACTCCCCCGCCAGCCTGATCGTCTACTCCGGCCGAAGCGAAAGCCTGGTCGATCCCATCATCCAACAGTTCAGCGAGGCCACGGGCATCGAGGTCTCAGTGAAGTACGCAAGCACCCCGGAGATGGCCGCCACGCTCCAGGAAGAGGGAGACAAGAGCCCTGCGGACGTCTTCTTCGCCCAGGACCCCGGTGGCCTGGGGGCTGTGGAGGAGATGCTGGCGACGTTGCCGAGCAGCATCCTCGACCGTGTCCCCGAGTGGGCCCGTTCGCCCCAGGGCCGGTGGGTTGGCATATCGGGCCGCGCCCGCGTCGTCGTCTACAACACGGACCGGCTGACTGAAGCGGACCTTCCCGACGACGTCCGGGGCTTCACCGACCCGGCGTGGAAGGGTCGTATTGGCTGGCCTCCCACCAACTCCTCCTTCCAGACCATGGTAACCGGCATGCGCGTCCTGTGGGGCGAAGAGGCGACGCGCCAGTGGCTCCTGGGCATCCAGGCCAACGAGCCCAGCATCTACCCCAAGAACACGCCCACCGTCGCCGCCGCGGCAGCGGGGGAGATCGACGTCGGCTTCGTCAACCACTACTACCTGTACCGGTTCCTCGCGGAGGAGGGGGACAGCTTCGCCGCCCGGAACTACCACCCACGCTCCGGAGGCCCCGAGGCCCTGGTCATGGTGGCCGGCGCGGGCATCCTGGAGTCCTCGGAGAACCGGGAGAACGCCGAGAAGTTCATGGAGTTCATGCTCTCCACCGTCGCCCAGCAGTACTTCGCCGGCCAGACCTTTGAGTATCCCCTCGTCGAGGGCGTGAATACGCAGCGCGGTCTGGTCCCCCTGGCCGACATCGCTCAGCCGAACATCCCCATGAAGGACCTGGTGGACCTGGAAGGCACCCAACAGCTTCTCCGAGAGACCGGCGTATTGCCCTAGGACTGTCGACGTTGCGACTTGGAGGTAGGCGATGATCGTCTGCATCTGCTGGGAAGTGTCCGAAGACCGCATCAGGCAGGCCGTCAGCCGGGGCGCTCGCACCTCGGACGAGGTCGGCGACGCCTGCCTGGCGGGGACTGCCTGCGGGAGCTGCCGCCCCATGCTCTCCCACATGATCGAGTCGGCCTCAGTGGCGCCTCCCAAGGCGTCCGACCGGACGCTCTCTCCAACCCTGTGAGACGGGAGCGTTCCCGAAAGACATGGTAGGGGGAGCGTTGAGTCGTACGTAAGGAGTCGCCATGGCGCCGTGTAGCTGTGTGGGAATGTCCCATCTGGAGATACGCGAGGCCATATCCCTTGGCGTTGCCGGGATCCAGGAAATGAGCATGGCCTTGGGTCTGGACTGCTCTTCCTGCCACGGGTGGGCGCCAACGGACGAAGCGCCCCGACGGCCGAAGGACGCCTCGCCCGTCCCGACCCACGGACGAAACGGACACCTCCCCGCCATCCACCTGCGCCGGAACTAGCCCCCAGTGCGCCCCTGTGACCTATGGCGGAGGGCGCGTGCTGGCTACTCCCGCTCTCCGCGCAGCAGACCGTTGCCACCCTGGATCCATCGGTACAGGCACGCGCCAACGGCTGCGCCTACCAGGGGGCCCATCCAGTAGACCCAGTGGCTGGACCAGACTCCCCCCATGAGCGCCGGCCCCAGCGAGCGCGCCGGGTTCATCGAGGCCCCGGAGATGGGCCCCGCGAAGATCGCCTCCAGCCCCACCGTCGTGCCGATCGCGATGGCTGCCCCCTGCCCAACCGCCCGCTGGTCCGTCGCCACGGCCATGATGACGAACATCAGGATGAAGGTCAGCGCCAGCTCAAGGCCTAACGACTGCCACGCGCTGCCCGCGGGCACCGTCGCTCCCATGTTCCCCGTCTGCCCGAAGAGCACCAGCAGCCCCGCACTCCCGATGGCTGCCCCGGCCAGCTGCGCTCCCCAGTAGAGGGGCACGTCGCGCCAGGGGAAGTGCTTTGCCAGAGCGAACCCCAGCGTCACGGCGGGGTTGATGTGCGCCCCGGAGATGTGGCCCGTTGCGTAGATGACGGCGGCCACCGTCATACCGAAGGTCAGCCCGACGCCGAGGTGGGTGACCTGCCCGCCGGAAAGCTCGTCGATGATGATGGCCCCGGTCCCGGCGAAGATCAGGATCGCGGTCCCAAGGGCCTCCGTGATGCACCGCTTTGGTAGGGGCTTCGCCGTCTGCGGCATGGGCTGGCGAGCCTAGTACTTGGAGACGTTGATTTCGGTCATCTTCCCCGTCACCAGGTAGATGACCCGTTCGGCGATGTTCGTCGCCCGGTCCGCCACCCGTTCCAGGTCGTGGGTGACCCAGAGGAGGTACGTTGCCCGCTGGATGCACCTGGGGTCCTCGATCATGTACGTGAGCAGCTCCCGGTACACCTGGTCGTACAGGGCGTCAACGTAGTCGTCGGATTTGCACACCGCAAGGGCGCCCACGACGTCCCTGTTGAGCAGGGCGTCCAGGCTCTGCCGCAGCATCTCCGTCGCCTTCTCGGCCATCCGGGGGATGTCCACCAGGGGCTTCAGGGGCGGCTCGTCGCCCATCATCAGGCTGATCTTGGCGATCCCCTCCGCGTAGTCGCCCATGCGCTCCAGCTCCACGGCGATGTGGAGGAAGACGATGATCCTGCGCAGGTCCCGTGCCACCGGCTGCTGCGTCGCGATGAGCTCGATGCACTGCTCCTCCAGTTGGAAACGCTGCTGGTCGATGGCGTCGTCTTCCTTGATCACCTGCCGTGAGGCCTCCAGGTCCCTTCGCTTCAGCGCGTCCATCGCCCGGGCGATGGCCTTCTCGACCATGCTCCCCAGTACCAGCAGGTTCTCCTGCAGCTCGCGCAGGTTGCGGTCCAGGTCTGTCTGCATCTGCTTTGCCTCCCCCTACCCGAAGCGTCCCGTGATGTAGGCTTCCGTCCGCTCCTCCCTGGGGTTGGTGAAGAGCTGGGGAGTCTCGCCGTACTCCACCAGCTCCCCTTCTCGTTCCTCCCCCATAGTGAAGAACCCCGTCATGTCCGACACCCGCGCCGCCTGCTGCATGTTGTGCGTCACGATGATAACCGTGTAGCGGTCTTTGAGCTCGCGGACCAGGTCCTCGATGCGGGCCGTCGCCACCGGGTCCAGGGCCGAGCACGGCTCGTCCATCAGGATCACCTCCGGCTCCACCGCCAGCGCCCGAGCGATGCACAGGCGCTGCTGCTGTCCGCCGGACAGTTCCAGCGCACTGCTCTTGAGCCGGTCCTTCACCTCGTCCCACAGCGCCGCCTGCCTCAGGGAGCGCTCCACCGCATCGTCCATGTTGCCCCGATAGCCGTTGACCCTCAGGCCGAAGGTCACGTTGTCGTAGATCGACTTTGGGAAGGGGTTGGGGCGCTGGAACACCATGCCGATGCGGGACCGGATCTCCGTGGCGTCCACGTCCGACGCGTACAGGTTGGACTCCTCGAACAGGATCTGCCCCTCGACACGGGCCGTGGGGATAAGGTCGTTCATCCGGTTGAAGCAGCGCAGCAGCGTGCTCTTGCCGCACCCGGAGGGGCCTATCAGCGCGGTGATGGCGTACCGCTTCACATCCATGTTGATGTCCCTGAGCGCGCGGAAGGTGTCGTAGTACATGTGGAGCTCATTCACCCTGAAGATTGGCGCCGCAGAGCTCACGTCAGTCCTCCGATCGCGTCTGGTACTTGTTGCGAAGCAATACGGCTACGGCGTTCATCGAGAGCAGCAGCACCAGCAGGACGATGATACCCGCGGCGGCCAGGGAGCGGAACTCCTCTTGCGGGCGGCCAACCCAGGTGAAGATCTGCAGCGGCATCACGGTGAACCGGTCCAGGGGGCCGGGCACAAAGGTAACGTACACCAGCCCGCTGATCACCAGGATCGGCGCCGCCTCCCCGATCGCCCTGGACAGGGCCAGGATGGTCCCCGTCAGCATGCCCGGTATGGCCGATGGCAGCACCGTGCCCTTGATCACCTGCCACTGGTCCGCCCCAAGGGCGAAGGCCCCCAGTCGGTAGTCGTTCGGGACCGCCCTGATCGCCTCTCTCGAGGCCAGAATGACGATGGGCAGCACCAAAAGGCCCAGCGTGAGCGCCCCTGCCAGCACCACCTTGCCCAGGGACATCAGCTGCACGAACACGCCCAGACCCAGCAGGCCGTACACCACCGACGGCACCCCGGCCAGGTTCGAGATGTTGATCTCGATGAGCCGCGTGAGCCGGTTCTTCGGGGCGTACTCCTCCAGGTAGATCGCGGCGCCAATGCCCACGGGCACCGTGAACAGCGCCGTGAAGATGATGGTGATGATGGTGCCCATGAGGGCGGCCCTGATGCCCGCAATCTCCGGGTGCCTGGACATGTAGTTCCGCAGGAAGTCAAAGTCCAGCCACGGCAGCCCCTCCACGGCCGTCCGAATGAGCAGCACGAAGAGGCTCGCAATGCTCGCTAGCACGGCCGCCAGGAAGATGGCGTGGTATACCCCTCCCACCGTCTTGCGGCGGGACAGCCTGGGGTTGAAGTGCTGCGACAGCTGCGCCATTAGTATGCCTGCCTCCATCGGCGGACTACGTACTGGCCCAGCAGGTTCAGGCACAGCGTCATGACGAACAGCAGCAGGCCCACCGCAAAGATGGTCTTGTACTCCACGGAGTCGTGGGACGCCTCACCCTGCGCCAGCTGGGCGATGTACGCCGTCATCGTCTGGATGCTCTCCAGCGGGTTGGCCGTGATCCGGGGCGTTGCCCCCGCCGCGATGGTCACCAGCATAGTCTCCCCGATCGCCCGGGAGATGGCCAGGATGAAGGACGCCACGATGCCCGACAGCGCCGCCGGGACCACCACTCGCAGGCTCGTCTCCAGCTTCGTCGCTCCCAGCGCGTAGGAGGCCTGCCGAAGCGACCTGGGCACGCTGATCATCGCATCCTCGCTCAGGGACGACACCATCGGGATGATCATGATCCCCATCACCACGCCTGCGCTCAGCGCGTTGAACACGATCATGTTCGGGAAGAACGTCTGCAGCAGCGGCGTCACGAACGTCAGCGCAAAGTAGCCGTAGACCACGGTCGGGATGCCGGCCAGGATCTCGATGAACGGCTTCAGCACCCGCCGCGCCCGGTCTGGCGCGTACTCCGCAAGGTAGATCGCCGTGGCCAGCCCCACGGGCAGCGCCACGATCGCCGCCAGTACCGTCACCAGCATCGTGCCGGCCACCAGCGGCAGCACCCCGAAGGACGTCGGCTTGAGGATCGGCGTCCAGCGCGTTCCCGTCAGGAAGTCCCAGACGGACACCTCTGCGAAGAAGCCCAGGGACTGCTCGATGAGAATGAAGACGATTCCGATGGTCGTGAAGATGGAGATCAGGGCGCAGGCGAAGAAGAGCCATCGGAAGATGAGCCCCTCCACGCGGGTGGACCGGCCCTTCCGGTGCCGTCCCTGGACTACTTTCGTCTCGCTTCCGGCGCCGACTCCGCTTGGCCGTGCCACTACGTCTCCAACAGCCTTCCCCTTGAGTCTGCCCACCCGTGCACGTGGTGTTAGTTGTCGGCTATCAGCGCCAGGTTGTCCTGGTACTCCTGCGCTGACAGGGGCACGTAGCCGACTTCCTCGGTCAGCTGGGCGGCGTTCAGCATGTAGAACTCCACGAAGTCCCGGATCTCCGGCCTCTGCAGGCTGGCCTTGCTCACGTAGATGAACAGCGGCCGGGACAGGGGAGCGTAGGTGCCGTCGGCGATGGAGGCCAAGGACGGCGTCACACAGCCGTCGCCGCTATCGACGGCGACCAGCTTTAGCTTGTCGCTGTTCTGCGCGTAGTAGGCGAAGCCGAAGTAGCCCAGGGCGTTCCGGTCGCCGCTGATGCCCTGCACCAGGACGTTGTCGTCCTCGGATCGAGTGTAGTCGGCCCGGGAGACCTTGGCCTCCCCCATGACCTCCTCGGTGAAGTAGTCGAACGTGCCGGAGTCGGTGCCCGGTCCGTAGAGGTTGATCTTCCGGTCGGGCCAGGAGGCGTCCAGATCGTTCCAGGAGTCAACGGAGCTCTCGGGCTCCCAGAGCGTCTTGAGCTGCTCCACGGTCATGCAGGTGACGAAGTCATTCTGGAGGTTGACCATCACGGACAGCCCGTCCACGCCCACCAGCAGTCCGTAGTACTCGATGCCGTTCTCCGCCGCCGTCGCCGCCTCGGTGTCCCTGATGACCCGGGAGGCGTCGGAGATGTCGGTCTCGCCCGCGGTGAAGCGCTTGAACCCGCCGCCGCTGCCGGAGATGCCGACGTTGACCAGGACGCTGTCCTGGAACTTGCGGTACTCCTCGGCCACGGCCTCGGTGACGGGCGCCACCGTGCTGGACCCGTCGATCTCGACCGTGCCCTCAAGGCTGTTCTCCGGCGCGGAGGCGGCCTTGTTCTCGGCCGTGCTCGTCGCTGCGGCGGACGAGGACCCATCGCCGCCCCCGCAGGCCGCCATGGCCATCGCCGCAACGAGCCCCACGAACAGAGCGCCAATCAGCCGCCGGGCTGTACGACGCCCAGATTTTGCCTGGACCATTTCGATCGGTCTCCCTTCCCTTTCATGCTATGTCCCTCCCGTTAACGGGCTTTGAACCGGACGTTAACGTCCGGTTAATGCCCGCGGGGGTCATACTAGGGCGGCAGCGCCGCTGCAACCCCCCAACAAAAAATATCAGGGTGGGTGGGCGGGAAATGCGGCGGCGGTGTGGGGTTGTGGGGAAAGGCAAGGCGGCACTGCCGCCGGGAAATGCGGCGGCGTGGGGTGGAGGTCGGGGAGCGGCGACCCCTCCGTTTGAACGTAGAGGCCCTCGTGGTTGCCCGTCGGAACTAACTCGCCGCGCGCAGTATGACCGACACCGTCGTCCCCTCCCCCTCCCGGCTCTCCACCCGCGCCGTTCCCTCGTGCGCCTCCACGATGTGCCTCACGATCGCAAGGCCCAGCCCCGTGCCCCCGTCCCGCCGAGCTCGGTCCACCTTGTAGAAGCGCTCGAACACGTGCGGCACGTGCTCCGCAGGGATGCCCGCGCCCGTGTCCCGCACCGACACCTCGACGCCGCCTGCCGCCGCGTGGATGAATACGGTGACCGTGCCCCCGCTCGGCGTGAACTTCAGAGCGTTGTCCAGCAGGTTCACCAAGACCTGTCGGAGCTTGTCACGCTCGCCTCGGACCAGCACCGGCGCGTCCGGCACCCGGGCCTCCAGGACTGCCCCGGTGGCCTCGGCCTGCAGATGGAACGCCTCGACCTCGCTCCTGACGAGCGTCGCCACGTCGACAGTCTCCATGACCAGCGCCGCTTGGCCGCTCTCCAGGCGGGACAGCTCCAGCAGCTCGTCCACCAGCGCGCTCATGCGGTCTGCCTCCCCGTGGATGCGCCGGACGAAGTCCCGGGCCGTGTCCGGGTCCTCCAGTGCGCCGTCCTCCAGCGCCTCCGCCAGCGCCTTCACCGAGGACAGGGGCGTGCGCAGCTCGTGCGAGACGTTGCTGATGAACTCCCGGCGCGTCGTCTCGATCTGGCGCAGCTGCGTCAGGTCGTGGAGCGTGAGCAGGACGCCCGTCGACTCGCTCCCCGCCAGCGGCGTGGCGATCGCACTCACGAAGCGGCGGTTGTTCAGCAGCTCCACCTCGTTCCGCTCCTGCTGCCGGCTCTCCAGCGCCCGGGTCATCAGTAGCCGCAGGTCGTGATCCCGCACCACCTCCATGAACGGCCGGTCCCGGGCCCCCTCCGGTTTCAGCCCCAACAGCGCGCCCGCAGATCCGTTCATCACCTCGATGCGTCCTTCGGAGCGGACCAGCACCACGCCGTCGGCCATCGTGTCCAGCACCGCCGACAGTTTCCCCCCCTCGTCGGAGAGGCCCTGGACCGTGTCCCGCAGGGCGTTGGCCATGGCGTTGAACGCGGAGGCGAGCTCCCGGGTCTCGTCCGAAGCGCGGGACTCCGCCCGGTGCTCCAGGTCGCCGAGGGCCAGTCGTCGCGCCCCCTCCGTCACGCTCCGAATCGAGCGGACGGTCCGGCGCACCAGGAGGAAGGCGAGGCCGATGGAGAGGAGGCTTGCCCCCAGCGCTGCCAGGGCCACCGCCAGGACGGTGTTCCCCACCGCGTCGAGGAGGTAGAGGGCGACAACCGCCGCGGCAACGGAGGTCAGGGCCGCGTAGGCCAGGCCGATCCGCCACTGCAGGCTTCGGAAGATGCTGCTCATTGGTCGAAGCGGTAGCCGACCCCCCGGACCGTGATGATGCGCTTGGGGCTTCCGGGTTCGTGCTCGATCTTCTGCCGCAGCCACCGCACGTGCACATCCACCGTCCGTGCGTCGCCGATGAAGTCGTGGCCCCACAGCCGTTCCAGGATCTGGTCCCGGGTGAAGGCCCGGCCCCTGTTCGCCACGAAGTGGGCCAGTAGCTCGAACTCCCGCGGCTTCAGGTTGATGGGGATGCCGCCGAGGGTCACTGTGTGGCTCGTCTGGTCGAGCTCCAGGTCTCCCGAACGGAGGACTTCTTTCGTGCGGGGGGAGCGGGCGTCGGACGGACTGCCCGACCGTCGCAGCACAGCCCGCACACGGGCGACGAGCTCCCGCATGCTGAACGGCTTGGTGATGTAGTCGTCGGCGCCCAGCTCCAAGCCCACCACCCGGTCGATCTCCTCGCCCCGCGCGGTGAGCATGAGAATGGGTACGTCGATCTCCCGGCGCAGGATTCGGCAGACTTCCAGCCCATCGAGCTTCGGGAGCATGATGTCCAGGATCACCGCGTCCGGGTTCCCCTGCCGGGCCGCCTCCAGCGCCTGCTCCCCGTCCGTCGCCGTGCTCGTCGAGAACCCCTCGCGCTCCAGGCTGTACCTCAGCGCCGTCAGCAGGTTCTCCTCGTCCTCGACGATGAGCAGGCGCTTACCGGCCGCGCTTCCATCCTTGATCATCGTTGGTCGCCCGACTCCACCGCGGCGAGCGCTCTTCGCATCCGGTTGAGGCTCCGCTCCCGGCCAAGCGCCTCCATCGTCTCGAAGAGCGGCGGCGCGGCGGTGCGGCCCGTGACGGCCACCCGCAGCGTGCCGAAGAGCTGGCCCGTCTTGATGCCCAACTCCTCCGCCAGCGGCCGCAGCGCGCCCTCCAGCGAATCCGACGTCCACGCGCCCAGGGCCTTCAGCCGCGCCGAGGCGACGGTCAGCGCCGCCGTTGTCCCGGCGGCGTCCATGCCCTTCGGCTGCAGCTGCGCCGGGTCGTACACCGACGGCTCCTGGAAGAAGAAGGAGACCAGCTCCGGCCCGTCGTCCAGCCGCTTGATGCGCTCCTGGACCAGGGGGATGATGCGTCCCAGGTAGGCCCCGTCCAGAGGCCGGGCGACCTCGTCGGGCAGGCCGCCCTCGTCCGCGGGGCGCTCCAGGAACGGGAGCAGCCGTTCCGCCAGCTCCTCCGCCGCCATGGAGCGAATGTATACCCCGTTCATCCACGTCAGCTTCTCGATGTTGAAGACCGCGGGCGCCCGGTTCACCCGTTCCAGCGAGAAGTTGGCCACGATCTGCTCGCGGTTCACCACTTCCGTATGGCCGTCCAGCGACCAGCCCAGCAGCGCGAGGAAGTTCACGGCGGCCTCAGCCAGGAAGCCCTGGTCCCGGTACGCCAGCGCGGAGTCCGCCCCGTGTCGCTTCGAGAGCTTGGCCCGGTCCGGCCCCAGGATCATCGGAAGGTGCCCGAAGAGCGGCGGCTTCCACCCCAGGGCCTTGTAGATCATCAGGTGTCGAGGCGTGGAGGGTAGCCACTCCTCGGCCCGCAGCACGTGGGTGATCTCCATCAGGTGGTCGTCCGTCACCACGCCCAGGTGGTAGGTCGGAAAGCCGTCCGACTTCAGGATGATGAAGTCGTCCAGCAGCCGGTTCTCCCACGTCACCTCGCCCCGCACCAGGTCGTCGACCCGCGTCGTCCCCTCCGATGGCACCCTGAACCGCACCACGCGGCGCGTGGCCAGGCCGTCCAGCCGTCGCCGCTCCTCGACGGGCAGGTCCCGGCAGCGCCCGTCGTAGCCGGGGGGCAGCTTCTGCCGCTGCTTCTCGCGGCGCACCTGGTCCAGCCGCTCCGGCGAGCAGTAGCAGTGGTACGCCGCACCCTTCGACAGCAGTGTCTCGGCCATCTCCCGATAGTGTGGGAGCCGCAGCGACTGCACGTAGGGCGCGTACGGGCCCCGGCTGCCTGCGCCCTTATCCACCGGCCCCTCGTCCCAGTCTAGGTCCAGCCACTGCAGCGCCTCCAGTATCGCGGGCACCGCTCGCTCCACGTACCGCTCCCGGTCCGTGTCCTCGATGCGCACGACGAAGCTGCCGCCGTGATGGCGGGCGAAGAGCCAGTTGAACATCGCCGTGCGAATGTTCCCCAGGTGGGGGTCGCCCGTCGGGCTGGGTGCGTAGCGCACGCGGACAGGTTCGGCCACGTCTACCTCCACCGCCATTGTAGCAGCCGCATTGCGACCCTGCCTCTCCTGAGGGAGAGGTCGACGTGCAGCGGTGGGTGAGCGCCCCGCACCACCGTCGTTCCGCGCAGGCAGGAACCTCGCCGCCCCCCTCTCCATACCTCCACCCCAACTCTGGTAGCCGTGTTGAAGCTTCTGGTATCATGGCAGCGATGGTACAGCCGGGAACAGCGCCGTCGGCGCGTCGTCTGCCTGAGTGGCTCAAGGTGCGCATGCCCTCCGGCGAGCGCTTCCACCACCTCCGCTCCCTCATGCGCCAGGGCGACCTCCACACCGTCTGCGAGGAGGCCCACTGCCCCAACATCGGCGAATGCTGGGACCGCCTCACGGCCACCTTCATGGTCCTGGGCGACACCTGCACTTGGCGTTGCCACTACTGCGCCGTCAAGACCGGACGCCCCGGCCCCCTCGACCTCGACGAGCCGGAGCGCCTGGCCCGCACCGTCCAGCGCCTCGGCCTGCGCTACACCGTCATCACCTCCGTCACCCGCGAGGACCTGCCCGACGGCGGCGCAGGCGTCTTCGCCGACTGCATTCTCCGCATCCGCGACTACGTTCCGGGGTGCAAGGTCGAGGTGCTCATCCCCGACTTCAAGGGGAACGACGATTCCCTGTCGATGGTGCTGGAGGCGGGCCCGGACGTGCTGAACCACAACATCGAGACGGTGCGCCGCGTCTTCCGCCGCGTCCGTCCCAAAGGCAGCTACGACCGCTCCCTCCGCCTCCTCGAACGCGCCGCCCGGATCGCTCCGAGCATCCCCACCAAGTCCGGCATGATGGTGGGCCTCGGCGAGACCCTAGACGAGGTCCGGGAGACCATGCAGGACCTCCGGGACGTGGGCTGTAAGCTCCTCACCATCGGCCAGTACCTGCGCCCCTCGCCGATACACTGGAAGCTCGACCGCTTCTACACCCCCCAGGAGTTTGACGACCTGGCCGCGATGGGCCGGGCCATGGGCTACGCCCACGTCGCCTCAGGCCCCCTCGTCCGCAGCTCCTACCACGCCGACGAACAGGCCGCCTCCGCCCGCGTCGTCTAGCATCGCGCCCCGGACGGGGCAGGTCACGAGGGAGGTAACTAACAGTAGTTTGCTATGGGTAGTCCCAGGTTCTGGTTGAACAGGAAGCAGCATAGTTCGAGCGTCATTGTGCGGGTCGCCGGCGCGGCCGGTGTTGGGACGCTCCTGCTGATCGCCTCTGCCATGATGGCAGCGTGCGGGCCCGAAACGACATTGCCAGGTTTCTCCGCGGCGTCGCCCACCCCCACTCCCACTGCCACGCCGGAGCCACTCCAGCGGGTCCTGGATGCACTGAGGAAGGCCACTGCCCCCGCACCTTCGCCGACTGCCGCGCCCACGGACGCATCGTCGCCAGTTTCGGTCCCCACGCCTACACCTGCGCCTACATCCACCCCATCGCCGACCCCGACACCCACCCCGACACCTCGCCAGGTTGCCACTATGCAGCTGGTCGAGGCCATCCCGGGATTCCGTCATTCCGGGGAGTGGAACAGGGGAGGACTTTCCGAGGGATTCGTAGACCTGTGGCTCCTGGATCCCGGTGCGCTGACTAGCATAGCGGCGCTTCCCTGGGTCAGGGATGGAGTCGACGAATGGGATAATCCGCTGCTCAGAGCTTGGCTGACAATTGCCATGGTCGATATCGAGTTGGGCAAGCGAGTTGCAGGATTCACGTGGATGAGCGGCAGAGTTGGGGAGGCTGAGTGGGTCTGGCTGACGGGCCTGGGCAGTATTGCCTCCAGGGACCTCGAGCTGGCTGGCGCGGTCGCAGCTATTCCCTGGTTCACCGAGGATGGGTCCGGGTACGCAGCGCTTGCCCAGTTGGCCGAGATTGCGTCCAAGGACCTTGAGCTGGCAAGAGCGGTCGCAGCCCTCCCCTGGTTTGCCGACGGCGCGACCGGTGACGAAGCGACCACGCTCTTCTATCTAGACAGAGCCGCATCCACAGACCTGGAATTTGCACGAGCGCTCGTGGGCCGTCCGTGGTTCACTTACAGCGTCACCGAAGTTCATTGGGGCACGGTCCATGACCTGGAATCGATTCTATCCACCAGTCCCGAATTGGCGCGAGTGTTATCGAAGATGTCCTTGTCCAGAGATTCGCACAAGAGTTTCTTGTCCCGAGCCCGTCGCCTGCTGGTCGACGACCCGGACATCGTGAGTCGGATTACGAGCCAGCCGTGGTTTGAAGACGGGTTGGACCGCGAGGAAGAAGCCTTCGTGTTGCCTCTTCTCGACGAGGCATCCATGGTCACGAATGTAAGGTTCAGCTTCTTCGAAGCCCTGCTCGAAGGTCGCTACACCCAGTCCAAGACCGTTTCGCTTCCCCTGGCCGGTGAGGTCGGCATCTGGGTCTTCCAGTCCGCCCCGTTTTCCTCCGGAGAAGACACCCCAACGCTTATCGAAGAACTCGTCCGCTCCGTCGAAGAGTTTGTCGGGGCGCCACTACCGACCACCGATGTCATCGTGTTGATAGAAGGCTACCCGCCGGACATGGGCGGTTCCTCAGTGGGGGGCCGTGTTAGCCACATCAAGATCGGCACGGACTATGCAAAGGGTATCGGACATGTGAGGTATTACATCATCCAAGAGATCGCGGCCCACTACCGCTTTAGCTCCCCGTGGTTGAATGAGATCTTTGCAGATTACGTGGAGGGGCACGTCAGCCACAGCCTGGGTATTCGGAGCATGGAATTTACGAGAGACCAAGTATCCTTGCAAATCCAGCGCAGCTGCGCTCCAGAAGAATTAGCGACCATAAGCGACGCCCTCCGCTTCGACCGGACCTCCAGGGGACCGCAACCGGGCGTATGCACAAGCTTTCTCGGATTGAGCTTCCTTTATGAGGCCTTTGACCTCATCGGCGAGGAGGGAATGGCAGCGGCGCTGCGCGACTTGAGCATGCTTGTTGCACCCGGCGCTGACGCCGCGGAAGAGGCCGTATTCCGTGCTCTCCTGGGCCATACTCCCCCAGACCGGCAGGAGGAGTTCCGCGACCTCTATCGAAGGCTCCACGGCGGATCATACGAGCTCTGACGTGGACGTCTCGGGCGACCCCGCCGACGAACAGGCCGCCGCCGCCCGCGTCGTCTAGCCCCTTCCCCCTACCCTCCTCCACCCCCTACGATGGCCCCACCCTGGGAGGTGTCCCCTGCAGCAGCCTGACCTCGTCCTCCACAACGCCACGGTCTACACCCTGGACCCGTCGCGGCCCGCGGCGACGGCCCTGGGCGTCCGGGCCGGGCGCCTCCTCTTCGTCGGCGACGAGTCCGACGCAGCCAGGCTGTCCGGCCCCAGCACCCGCCGCTACGACGGCCATGGTGGCGTGCTTCTCCCCGGCTTCCACGACGCCCACCTGCACCTCCTCGGCATGGCCGCTCGCCTGCTCTCCCTCGACTGCACCCCCGCCTCCGTCCCCTCCCTGGGCGCGCTGAGGGATCGGCTCGGCGAAGCGGCGCGCCAGGCCCCTCCCGGCGTATGGCTGCGCGGCTGGGGCTACGACGAAACCGCCCTCGCGGAGCGCCGCCATCCCACCCGCTGCGACTTGGACGAGGCATCGCCGCACAACCCCGTGCGGCTCACCCACCGGTCGGGCCACGCGGCGGTGCTGAACAGCCTCGCGCTGGAGGCCGTCGGCATCCGTCGCGAGACCCCCGACCCGCCCGGCGGCGCCATCGACCGCGACGAGCACGGCGAGCCCACCGGCCTCCTCCTGGAGATGGGCGCCTACCTCGCGGACCGCGTGCCGCGCCTGGCGCCCGACGACCTGGAGCGTGGCGTCCGCGAAGCCAACGCCTGGCTCCTCTCCCGCGGCGTCACGGCCGTCCAGGACGCCTCACCCGACAACGACCTCTCTCGCCTGTGCCTCCTGACCCGCATGGTCGACAACGGCCTCCTTGTCCCACGGCTCACCTTCATGCCCGGCGTCCGGAACCTGGACGAGTTCCAGGGCGAAAGTGCCGGCTGCCGCCCGCGTCTGGGGCACGCCAAGATCATGCTCACCGCGTCCACGGGCGCTCTATCGCCGTCGCCGGAAGAGCTGGAGGCCATGGTGCGTGAGGCCGTGGGCCGCGGCTACCCCGTCGCCGTCCACTGCGTCGAGGCCGCGGCGGTCCGCGCTGCGGCCGACGTCCTGGGGCGCATCCGGCCGCCGGAAGGCAGCGCCGCGCCCCATCGCATCGAGCACGCCTCGGAGCTGCCGCCCGAAGCCCTCGAGGCTGTCCGCTCGTCGGGGGCCATGGTCGTCACCAACCCCGGGTTCATCCACTTCGGCGGCGAGCGCTACCTGCGCACCGTCCCGACGGAGGAGCAGGCCTGGCTCTACCGCATCGGGGCGCTGCACCGCGCCGGCGTCCCCCTGGCCTTCGGCTCCGACGCCCCCGTCGAGATGCCCGAGCCCTTGGCCGAGCTGGCCGCCGCCGTCACCCGCAGTTCCATCGAAGGCGGCCTGCTGGGCTCTGCGTCCGAGGCCGTTGCAGCGCACGAGGTTGTCCGCATCGCCATCCGCGGCGGCGCCCACGCGGCCGGAGCAGGCGCATGGCTGGGCGCCCTCCGGCCCGGCACGGCCGCCGACCTCGTCCTCCTGGACGGCGACCCCTTCCGCCGCAGCCCCGCCGAGTGGCCCCACATCCGCGTCCTAGCCACCATCGCAGCCGGTCAGGTGGTCTGGGAGGCCTGACCCCCTCTCCCTTGTGAGTGGGCAGGAGTGAGGGCGGGCCTCCCGCTCCAACAGCGGACCAGGAGGATGGTCGTCGGCAAAAGCGGCTCTGCCGCCGCCTCTCCTTGGGGAGAGGCCGCCGCAGAGCGGCGGGTGAGGGGACGGTGCGTAGCGCCGGGCGAAGGTGAGGGTAGCGGGGGTTTGGGGGGCGCAGCCCCCCCGAAGCAAGCCTAGTTAGGCGACTGTCAGGGGGAGTCCAGAGGGGTCTCCCCTCCAGCTTTGGCGGCGAGCCGCTCTGGGGATGTGCCCCAGTTACCAAATTTTCTTCAGGGGCGGTGGCTGGGTGGGGCAAGCTTGGGCGGCTTGCCGCCGGGCGGGTGGGCCCAACCTAGGTCTACCGTAGGGATGCCCCCGGACCGCTCCCACCAGCGTCCCTTCGAAGGACCAAATCCCGCCAAAGCACAACGGACCAAGCAAAAGCGGCGATGCCGCCCGCCCTACCGCTGGCGCTCCAGAGCGAACTCCGCCGTCTCGACCAGCAGCCGCTTTGCAGCCGAGTCTGGCAGGGGGGCCAGCGCCTCCCTTGCCTGGCGGCAGAACGACGCGGCCACCGCGTAGGACTCCTGAATGGCCCCCGAGTCGCGCACCATCTCCAACGCCCGGCGCTGGTTCTCCTCCGGCTCTTCTCCGGAGAAGAGCGCCACAATCGGATTGTCCTCCGGGCAGCGCTCCAGGAGGATGATGGCCGGTAGGGTCAGCGTTCCGTGGGCCAGGTCCTGGCCTACGGTCTTCCCCACCTCGTCGGCCGTCCCCTCGAAGTCCAAGATGTCGTCCACGACCTGGAAGGCCATGCCCACGCTGCGCCCGTAGAGCGTCAGAGCATCCACCGACTCCTGCGAGGCGTCGCTGAGAAGGGCGCCCACCTCAGCCGCCGCCGCGAAGAGGCTGGCTGTCTTCTGGTAGATCCGCTCCTCGTACTGCTCGCGCGTTTGACGCCAGTCGTACGCGGTGAAGCGCTCTATCAGCTCGCCGCTGGAGAGCTCCATGATGGTCTCCGTGAAGCGCTGGACCACCCGGAGTTTTCCGGCCTGGCAGACGTAGCTGGCCGCGGCCGCGAAGATGTAGTCGCCCGCCAGCACCGCCATGGGGGCGCCCCACGTGCTGGCCACCGTGCTCTGGCCCCTGCGGAGCGGCGTGTCGTCCACCGTGTCGTCGTGGACCAGCGATGCAATGTGCAGCAGCTCCACGCCCGTCGCCACCAGGATCGGGGCGTCTTTCGGTCCGGGGAAGACCTGTGACGCCGCAATGGCGATGGCCGGCCGCATGCGCTTTCCGGGAGACCCCAGGGCGTGCTCCAGGATAGGCTGGACCGCGGGTGGCGCCCTTCTGGAGACCTCGCGCAGGTTCTCTTCGACCAGGCCCAGCTCGCGTTTGATCGTGGGGAAGAGTGGGGCTAGGGCCTCGGGCACGCTTGGGCCGCGGCCTCGTGGCTTCATCGCCCGCTCAGCGCGAGGAGGCGCTTCTCCTCCTCCGCCACCACTCCGTCGTCCACCTTGGCGAAGAGCGGCACAGCGGCCCCCAGCGCCTGCCCCGGCTCCGGACGCTGCGTCGTCCACCCCCCCTCCTCCAGCAGCCCCGGAAAGCCGCCCATGGTGTGGAGCGTCGCGCTGCTGAAGGGCAGGAAGGGGGCCAGAACGGTCTTGAGGGTGGAGATGGCGCTGAAGGTCGTCCACAGGGTGGTTGCGGCTACCTCCGGCGCCTCCTTGGCCGTGCGCCAGGGCGCCTTCCGGTCCAGGTAACGGTTGGCCTCGCCCGCCAGCGCCATGGCCCGCCCGATAGCCTCCCGGAAGCGGCACACCGACAGGCTGTGGCCCACCTGGTCCAGGGTCTCTTCCGCGCGCTGGAGAAGGGCGTTGTCGTCATCGTCCAGGGGACTGGGTTGCGGCACCCGACCCTCGAAGTAACGGTGCAGCAGCGTCATCACCCGGTGGACAAGGTTCCCGTAGGTCGCCACCAGCTCGTCGTTGTTCCGCCGCACGTACTCGCCCCAGGAGAAGTTCGCGTCTCCCGACTCCGGCATGTTCGCCGAGAAGTAGTAGCGAAGCGGGTCCGGCGGATGGCGCTCCAGGAAGTCCGGCACCCAGACCACCCAGTTCTGCGACGTCGAGATCTTGCGGCCCTGCAGCGTTACGAACTCGTTCGCCGGCACGTCGTACGGCAGGTTGTAGGCGCCCTGCGCGGCGTCCGCGTCGTATGCCCCGTAGCCCATGAGCATGGCCGGCCAGATGATCGTATGGAAGGCGATGTTGTCCTTGCCCATGAAATAGTAGGACTTGCAGTCGGGGTCCTGCCAGAACTCCCGCCACGCCTCCGGGCGGCCCTGCCGCTGCGCCCACTCCTGCGCCGCGGACAGGTACCCGATGACCGCCTCGAACCAGACGTAGATCCGCTTGTTGTCGTAGCCGGGGAGGGGCACTGGCACCCCCCACTCGATATCGCGAGTGATCGGGCGGTCCTTCAGCTCCTCCGTGATCCAGTTGAGCGTGAAGCCGTGGACGTTGGCACGCCACCGACCCTCCGCAGCCTTCACCCACGGTATCAGCATCTCCCGGAAGGCGCTCAGGCGCAGGAAGAAGTGCTCCGACTCCCGCAGCACCGGCGGCTGGCCGCAGATGCGGCAGCGCCAGTCGACCAGCTCCTGCGGGTCTCGCAGCTCCCCGCACCGCTCGCACTGGTCGCCCCTGGCCGACGCATACTCGCAGGTCGGGCACGTCCCCTCGACGTAGCGGTCCGGAAGGAAGCGCCGGTCCGTCTCGCAGTACGGCTGTTGCCGCGACTCCGTGCTGATGTACCCCCGGTCGCGCAGCGTCGTGAAGATGTCGTGCACCACACGCCGATGGTTGTCCGTCCCCGTGCTCGTGTAGCAGTCCCAGGAAATGCCGAGCTTCTCCCACACCTCCAGGTACTGGGCGTGGTACCTCGCGGCCAGCTCCTGCGGCGTCACCCCCTCCTGCTCGGCCCGGATGGTGATGGGCGTGCCGTGCTGGTCGCTGCCGGACACCATTATCACCTGGTTGCCCTTGAGCCGGTGGTACCGGGCGAAGACGTCCGCGGGCAGGTATGCCCCCGCGATCTGCCCAATGTGCGCCGGGCCGTTCACGTACGGCCATGCCACGCCGACGAAGATCCGCTCAGTCATCTTCCTTGCGCCTCGGAGGGTAGTGGTGAGCGCCGCGCCCGCTCCTGCAGGGCGATACGCCAGCGCCGAAGCGAAATTCTACCACATCCACGCTAACTCCCTCTCCTCTCCCCCTTGTCGTTCCTGCATGACAGGAACCTCGACGCCACCGCCTCCAAACAGCGCACTGGTCTGACGCAGCAAGCAGGAGCGGCATTGCCGCCTGACGCGTAGCCCTCGTCAAAGGGGAGTCCAGAGGGGAGACCCCTCTGGCAAGGGGTCTGGGGGATGTGCCCCCAGTTCCCAAAAAAACTTCCGAGGGTGGGTGGGTGGGCCTGACCAACGTCGCTACACATTCCCCTCTCCGCCTCCAATGGCGCATCAGCCCTGACGCCGCAAGCAAAAGCGGCAATGCCGCCTGAGGCGTAGCCCTCGTCAAAGGGGGAGTCCAGAGAAGAGACCCCTCCCTCTGGGGCGGCGAGCCGCTGTGGGGGATGTGCCCCCACTAACCAAAACCGTCCGAGGGTGGGTGGGCCTGACCAACGTCGCTACACATTCCCCCTCCTTGACACACTATCGCCCTCCCTCGTAGAGTTCGCCCTGTCAGCGAGGAATCAGGAGGGTAGGATGTACAACGATTACAGGGTCATCGACGCAGACGCGCACATCGCGGAGCCCTACGACCTCTGGACCGATTTCATGGAGCCGGAGTACTACGACCGCCGCCCCATGGTCGGCCCTCGGGACCAGTGGCGGTGGAATGCCGGCAAGGGCCAGTGGTTCCTCCCCGGCGAGCTCTTTCCCCAGGGCACCCGCCCCAGGGGCACCATCCAGGGGGGCGGGCCCAACCGCGCTGCCGTGCGCAAGACGGATGACTTCCTTCCGTCCAAGTTCGGAGACGCCTACGCGGCCGGCTTCACTGCCGAGAGCCGCGTCACCGACATGGACCGCTACGGCTGGGACAAGCAGGTCCTGATCGACAACTTCCCCCTGCCCATGCGGACTATCACTGAGGGCGCGGACCAGGGTCTCCTCTGGGCCTGCACCCGCGCCTACAACAACTGGGCCCGCTCCTTCGCCGACACCGCTCCCTCCAGGCTCAAGATGGTCGGCGTCATGCCTGACCAGCACGACATCGAGGGCCTTGTCACCGAGGCCCGCCGCGTCGTCGAGAAGCTCGGCGCCGTGACCGTCGTCGTCCCCCGTCCCGCCAAGGGCAAGGCATGGCACGACCCGGAGTACGACTCCTTCTGGGCCCTGGCCGAAGAGCTGGACTTCCCCATGTCCTTCCACGGCGTCCGCAGCGGCGAGCCCCACGTCGGCACCCGCTACCAGCCCCGTCACATGGTCTCCGGCCCGGAGGTTGCCCTGGAGCACGCCATGGGCTTCGCCTTCGAGAACATGCTCTCCATGGGCCACATGATCTTCCTGGGCGTCATGGACCGCTTCCCCAAGATGCGCTGCGGTTTCCTGGAGGGCAACGCCGGCTGGCTCCCCTTCTGGCTCGGCCGCCTGGACGACCACAGTATCCGTGACAAGCGACAGGGCATGTGGTTCGACTCGGACGCCCTCAAACTCACCCCCAGCGAGTACTTCAAGCGCCAGGGCTTCGTCGCCTGCGACGGTGACGAGTTCGGCCTCAAGGGCACCGTCACCCTCGTCGGCGAGGACTACGTGGTCTGGAACACCGACTACCCCCACGACGACGCACCGGACCCCGACAAGGCCGTGACCGACCTGCTGGGCCAGGACATCCCTGAGTCCGCCAAGCGCAAGATCCTGTGGGACAACTCGGTGGGCCTCTACGGCCAGCGCATCCTCTCCTAGCCCCAAGGTTCCCTCTCCCTCGGGGCGAGGGCTAGGTGAGGGCATGCGAGAGCGGCTCTGCCGCAGTCGTTCCTGCGAAGGCAGGGGAACCTCGACGCAGGTAAGAACGGCGATGCCGCCGCCCTGCAGCGGGTGAGGACGCCATCCGCCGTGTTCCTGTGACGTGACACGACAAGGAGGTAGGACGCACCATGTCCACGGAAAGATTGGACATCCAAGGCCTTCGATCGGATATCCAGGGTCTTCGGTCGGACATCCAGAGCCTCCGCTCGGAAATCCAGGACCTCCTGGTGGAGCTGCTGAACGACGATGACGATGATGATGACGACGACGACGATGAAGACGCCGATGGCGAGGACGACGAAGACGAGTAGCCGCCTCTCCCCTGAGCGAGGGCCGGGGTGAGGGCGTCTCCCGCCCCAACAGCGCATGAGGAGGGTCGCCGTTAGCAATAGCGGCAATGCCGCCTGGCCGCCCGCCTTGACGCACCCGCCGCCACCCCGTACAGTGCCCCCAAAGCGACCACACAGGAGGCCCACCATGCTGAACGGCTACAAGGTCATCGACGCAGACGCCCACATCCAGGAGCCCCACGACCTGTGGAGCGACTACATCGAGCCGGAGTTCTACGACCGGCGTCCCCTGGTCCCGGCCAGGGAGGAGGGCAAGCGCGGCCTGCGCAGCAATTTCTTCCTCCCCTGCGAGCTCTTCCCCGAAGGCACCGTCCGCCATGGTGTCAACACCCAGGGCTCCGGAGGCGCAGGAGGGCGCACGGTCTACCGCTCTCCCAGCGACTTCATGCCCACCAAGTACGCAGGGGCCTGGCAGGCCGAGTTCTCCGCTGAGAGCCGCGTCGTCGACATGGACCGCTATGGTTGGGACAAGCAGGTCATGATCGACAACTTCCCCACCGCCATGCGCCTCATCTTCGAGGGCGCCGACCAGGGCCTGCTCTGGGCCTGCGCCCGGGCCTACAACAACTGGGCCCACGACTTTGCCCAGGCCGACCCCTCCAAGCTCAAGATCTCCGGCATCGTCCCCAACCAGCACGACATCGAAGGGTTGATCATCGAGACCCGGCGTGTCGTGGAGAAGCTGGGCGCCGTCACGGTCGCCGTCCCCACGCCTGCCGCAGGAAAGGCGTGGCAAGACCCCGAGTACGACGGCTTCTGGGCCCTGGCCGAGGAGCTGGACTTCCCCATGTCCTTCCACGGCGTCAACAGCGGCGACCCCCACGTGGGCACCCGCTACAAGCCCCGCCACCTGGTCTCCGGCCAGGAGGTGGCCCTGGAGCACGCCCTGGGCTTCTCCTTCGAGAACATGATCTCCCTGGGCCACATGATATTCCTGGGTCTGCTGGAGAAGTTCCCCAAGATGCGCATCTCCCTGCTTGAGGGCAACGCCGGATGGCTGCCCTTCTGGCTGGGCCGCCTGGACGACCACTGCCTGCGGAACAAGCGTCAGGGCATGTGGTTCGACTCGGAGGGGCTGCCGTTGAAGCCCAGCGAGTACTTCAAGCGCCAGGGCTTCGTGGCCTGCGACCCCGACGAGTTCGGCCTGAAGGGCTCCGTCATGCTGGTGGGCGAGGACAACATCGTCTGGAACACCGACTACTCCCACTCGGACGCCCCGGACCCGGACAAGGCCGTCCCCATGCTCCTGGAGCAGGACCTCCCCGAGTCCGCCAAGCGCAAGATCCTGTGGGACAACGCCGTCCGCCTCTACGGGGACCGCATCCTCGCATAGCTGCGCCACCCCCTCTCCCCCTGGGAGAGGGCAGGGAGAGGGCACATCCGCATCAAAGGGGAGTCCAGAGGGGTCTCCCCTCTGGCAAGGGGTCTGGGGGATGTGCCCCCAGTTACCAAAAAGAACGTCCGAGGGCGGGTGGGTGGGCCCACCCAACAGAGACATTCCCCCCTTCCGCCGCCTCTCCTTGGGGAGAGGCCGCCGTACCGCGGCGGGTGAGGGGACGGCGCACAGCGCCGGAGAAGCAAGACAGCGGACGAGATCTCGCTTAGAGCAGGCCGCTGTGATGTTTCCTCGCATTGTCGTGGCCGGTAGACCGGGTCAGGGAAAACGACGTTGGCGCAGCGGCTTTCCAGCGCCCTTGCGGTGTCCCGCGTCGCGTTGGACGTACTCAACTACCACCCTCATGGCTACGCGCTCGCTGTTCGGGACGTGCCTGAGTTCAGAAGGCGAGTGGCAGGGGCATTGGATACGGCGCACGGCTGGGTGGCCGACGGCAACTATGTTAGCACCGTAGAGGACTTGATCTGGCCCAAGGCCACTGCCTTGGTCTGGCTTGACTACCCTTTGTGGACGGTCTTTCGGAGGCTCCTGCTCCGCACAATAGCCAGGATTCGCAGCGGTGAGTTACTGGGCAGCGGCGAGAGGGAAACAGTACAGCATGCCTTCTTCAATCGAGAATCTTTGCTGCTGCGAGCCCTGGGTGAGCATGGACGACGGCGACGGACCTTCCCGCAGGCGCTGGCCCGCCAGGCGTCGTCCGGGACCAAGGCCTTCCGGCATCGCTCCCCGGCCCACACGGAGCGGTGGTTGGAGGCTGTGGAGGCGGGGCTCATCGATTTGACCGGATCGTGAATCCCTACCCCGCGCCCGCGCCCTCCGCCGAGTCCTCCGGCTCGTACCCCAGCACCTCTCGCGTGTGGCTCAGGTCCCGGTAGCTCCACCGGTTGTTCGACGTCGCCAGAAAGATGTCGAACCGCAGGTCGGCCGGCGCGTCGATGCAGCGGTGGAGCACCTGCGCCACGTCCCGGTGGCTGAGGTACACCGATGCCGCCCGCGGGCCCGTCGCCTTGTCGTCTTGGCTCACCAGCCCGATGCGCACGCAAAGCACCGATATGCCGTGGGCGTCGGCGTAGTGGCGGCCCAGCGCCTCGCCCCAGGCCTTGGACGCCCCGTAGGTCCCGCTGGGGCGCATCGTCTCGTGCGTCACCATCGGCCACGACGTCGGAAGGTCGTCGTACCGCCCCTCCACCAGCGCGTCGATGGGCGGCGAGAACTCGGCCCCCTGCACGACGCGGCCGCTGCTGGCGAAGACCACCCGGCGCACCCCGGCTATCCGCGCCGCCTCGAAGACGTTGTACGTCCCCACCACGTTCGCACGAAGCAGCTCGTCCCAGGGGTCGTCCTGGAGCTGCGCCGCCAGGTGCACGACCACCTCCTGCCCTTCGAAGGCCGGCGCGATGGCCTCCAGGTCGGCGATGTCGGCCTGGACGGTGTCCACACCCTCGATCGGGCGGCGGTTGAGCGCCCGTAGCTCGTAGCCGCCCGCAGCCTCCAGCCGCCTACGAAGCAGCCCGCCGATGAGCCCGCTCATGCCCGTTATCAGCACCCTGGTGCTTCCATCAGCCATAGGACCTCCTACCTGCTCAAGCACATTCCCTCGTTACTGCGAGGACAGGAACCTCAACGCCCCCGCCTCCAACAGCGCACCAGACCTGACGCCGCAGGCAAAAGCGGCGGTGCCGCCCCCTCTCCCTCTGGGAGAGGTTTGGGGTGAGGGCGTACCCCTCTCAGGGGGAGTCCAGAGGGGTCTCCCTCTGGCAAGGGGTCTGGGGGATGTGCCCCCAGAGACACAACTATCGAGGGTGGGCGGGTGGGAAGACCACCAACGCCGCCCGCCTACAGCCGGATCACCCCCACGTTCTCCTCGATGCTGATCTCCGTGCCGTACGGCTTCGAGACCTCCTGCAGCCACCGCAGCACCTGCTGCGCCACCGGCTCGTCCGCCAGCACCGGCCTGCCCCGCTGCCCCATGGACTTCCGGAAGCCCAGGTCGATGGGATAGATGCGGATCTCCTTGAGGTCGCCGTTCTCGTACGTGCACACTGGTATCGCGCTCCGGTAGAAGACCGGGTCCGCGGCAAAGCCGTACTCCGCCCCGCCCGATCGCGTCCAGCCCCAGTCGCCGGGTGTCGCGTCGGCCCCCAGCTTCAGGCCGCTGTACCCCGGCTCCGGCAGCCACTGCACCGTCTCGTTCTGGAAGATGAAGTTGCCCAGGCTGTAGAAGATCGGGCGGTTCTTGTAGATTTCGATGCCTCGCAGGAAGTGCGGCCCGTGGGCGAAGAAGAGCTGGCACCCCTGGTCGATCGTGAACCGTGCGAACTCCTCCAGGAAGTCCGGCGGCGCCAGCCGCGAGCCGCCGTGGTGCTCCCCGGCCGTGCCGCTTTCGTGGCAGTGCATCCCGTACACCCGCCAGTCCGCCGACCTCCCTGCGCCTCGGACCCAGCGGGAGATGTCCTCCAGGTCCTCCGCTCGGCAGTGGGTCTTCACCGCGTACTCGTCGCTCGGCCGGAACCGCTGGTCGAACAGACGGACCTCCGTCTCCGGGTCCACCGGCGGCGATGCGGCGACGGGAACGAAGCGCCGGGACTGCTCCTCCTTCGCCCCGTAGCCCAGCTCCCGCTTTGCCTCCGTCAGCGCATCGAACACATGCCGCTGGACGTAGTGGACGGTGTTGTGCCCCAGTGCGTTGACGCCGGGCTTGCCCGGAAAGCCGGCCCTGCCCGGCCCCGCTCGCGAGTCCTCCGAGTAGGTGCTCGTCCCCGCCATCACCGCAACCCGCCCCCCGGGCGTGTCCAGGTACGTCGGGGCTCGTGCCTCGTCCACGTCCAGCCCGCCCCCCGCCTGCAGCAGGTCGTGCTCCTTCACGTTGTCCAACGTCGCCAGGAACCCCGCCTCCGAGTAGTCGTACGAATGGTTGTTGGCCGTCGTCACCACGTCGAAGCCCAGCCACTTCAGCTCATCCAGGTTCCGCGGCTCCGACACCTGGAAGGAGTGCGTGGCCTTCCCCTGCCAGCTCATCTCGTAGTTGTGGAACAGCATCTCCAGGTTGACCAGGCTGACGTCGGCCCCTCGCAGCAGGTCCACCATTTCCAGGAATCGCTTCTCCCGGAACGGCTGCATGCGCCGGGTGATCATGGCGTCCCCGGTCACGGCGAAGCTAATGTTGCCGTCTTCCGCCTCGTAGACCATCACTCCCCCCTTACTCATTCGACTGCCCGGCGACCCTGCGACGACCGGCGGTCGCCGTGGTGTGCCTCGTGCCGTGATTGTAGCGGCCTCACTCCTCCGCGTCACGTTGGGGGCCCAGGAAGTACACCTGGCTCTCCCACAGCGTCTCCGGCAGCCCTTCCAGCGCCTTCCGGTTGGGCTCTCGAACGTCCAGCACCCGTTCCCGCACCCGGTCCGACAGAGCCTCCAGCGCCCTGCATCGCTCCCGGAACGCCCGAAGCGTGTTCCGCTCGCCGCCCAGGAAGACGTGCTCCAACTCCCGTTCGTACGGTCCGAGCTGGACGCTCACCACGCGGCACGCCTCGTCGAAGAGCTCCCGCGCCTGCTTCTCCCGCCGCCGCTCGAAGCGCCGCTGCGACGATCCCCCGGCCCGGTGGCGGCCGTGGACCTGCCGGGTGTCCGTCTTGGATGTCAGCAGCGTGCGTCCTCGATAGACCCCCACGGCGTAGCGGCCCAGCCGCAGCAGCACCACGCCGACGAGACGGCTCTGCGCCATCAGACCGCGAAGCGGGCCTGCCTCCCACCCGCAGTGGGCCGACTCCTGTGCGACGGGGAAGGGAGGAAGCACGAGGTAGCTCGCATCGGCGGCGAGGAACAGCGCCGCCCCCGTCTCCGACCCCCGTATCGCGGCGTGGACCGCGGAGTCGATTCGAGGGTCGCTAGCTGCGCTGGGAATGCTCCCTCTCGGGCCGACGTAGAAGGTCGCGGCCCGTGGCCCTGGGTCGGGCGCAGCGTCCAGCAGGCGTTCCAGCGCTCGCGGCCCCAGCCGCCGCCGAAGGGTCTCGCCTCCGCCGGCCACGGGCTAGCGCCTCCCCGGGGCTGATGGCAGGTCCGGCAGGTCCAGCCACATCCGGTACAGCGTCCGGTGCGCCAGGCCCGTGGCCTCGGCCACCTGCGCCACGGAGTCCCGCGCCCGGAGCCCGTCGGCGCGCAGCCGGAGCAGCGCCTGCCGTGCCTCGTCCGACGACCCACGCGCCGCGCCCTCCGATGCGCCCGCCACCACTAGCGTGAACTCCCCCCGCGGCGCAGCGAAGTGGGCCAGTGCCTCGGAGACCGTGCCCCGGTACACCTCCTCGTGGAGCTTGGTCATCTCCCGGCACACGGCGATGCTGCGGTCTCCCAGCGTGTCCAGCATGTCACGCAGGGCGCCCCGCAGCCGCCGGGGCGCCTCGAAGATCACCAGCGACCACGGCGCTCCAGCGACGGCTCGCAGTGCCCTGCGACGCTCCGGCGCCTTGCGTGGCAGAAAGCCCAGGAAGACGAAGCGGTCCGCCGGCAGCCCTGAGGCCACCACCGCCGCGGTCGCCGCCGATGGCCCCGGCACCACCACCACCTCCGCGCCCCGCTCTCGCGCCGCACGGGCCAGGTCGTAGCCGGGGTCGCTGATGCCAGGCATCCCCGCCTCGGTGACCAGCGCCACGTCCTCCCGCTCCAGTGTCGCGAGCAGGCGGGGTATCTGCCGGGCCTTGTTCCCCTCGTGGAAGCTGGTCGTCCGCGTCCGGATGTCGTAGCGGGCCAGCAGCACCCGCGTCCGTCGCGTGTCCTCCGCGGCGATGAGGCCCACCTCCCGCAGCACCCGAAGGGCGCGCAGGGTGACGTCCTCCAGGTTTCCTATGGGCGTGCCGACCAAATAGAGCGTGTGCACTACAGACCCCGACTCGTTCTCTCGTCGTATTATAATGCGCAGGGGTATCCGGGCTGAGGAGGACGGTAAATGTCGACGAATGCTGACAACGGAGCGCGGTATCTCCAGGCGGGGCTGCTGGCCGGCCTGGGCGCCGGGGCCGCCATGGGCTTCTTCTCCGTCGTCCTGCGCTTTGCCCTTGATGCGCCCTTCATCCAGGAGATCATGACGGACAAGATCCTGGAGCTCACCCCGCCCGCCCTGTTCGAGTTCTTTCTGGAGCGCCTGGGAAGCTACGCCAAGCCGCTGCTGTTCTTCTGCCTGAGCCTGGCCATGATTCCCTTTGGAGGAGTGATTGGGGGCGCCTACGGGTGGCTCGCGGGCCGCGGCTCCGACCAGGCCTTCCAGCCGTCGCCCTGGCACAGCCTCTTCCTCACCGCTGGCCTGTCGGCCCTCTTCGTCTTCGTGGCGGCGCCCATCGCCGACGTGGGCTTTTTCGGCCGCGAGGCCGTTGGCGGCGGCGTGAACTACACCTTGGCCGCCTTCGTCGCATCCGGCGTGTACGGCATGACCATGCCTTGGCTCTTCGCCCGGCTCACGCCCGCCCCCGCCGACGCGGACGCCACCCCGCGTGAGCCCAAGCCGGGCGAGACCCGGCGGCTGTTCCTGCGCCGCGTGGTTATCTGGTCCGCTGTGGTCGGCGTTGCTGCCTTTGGGCTGCGCACCGTCTCCTCCGGCATCTCCCGCATGAGCTTCTCCGCCGGCAACCCCATCCCGCCGGGCCAGATGCCTCCCGCCGTCACCCCCAACGACCTGTTCTACGTCGTCTCCAAGAACGTCTTGGACCCGGAGCTTCAGGTGGAGGGCGCCGACGGTTCGGGGGTCTGGAATCTCCAGATGGACGGGCTCGCGGGCGGCGCCCACACCCTCTCCTACGCCGACCTTGTCGCCCTGCCCGCCATCGAGGAGTACGTCACGCTGGAGTGCATCAGCAACCTCGTGGGCGGTCACCTCATCAGCAACGCCCACTGGAAGGGCGTCCGGGTACGCGACCTGCTGGAGCGGGCCGGGGGCGCTCCAGAGGGCACCCAGAAGATCGTCTTCCACGCCGCCGACAACTATTCCAGCAGCATTCCACTCTCCCTGGCGATGGAGCCCGAGGTCTTCCTGGCCTACGAGATGAATGGCGAACCCCTGCCCACCTCGCACGGTTTCCCCGCCCGGCTGCTGGTGCCCGGACGCTACGGCATGAAGAGCGTCAAGTGGGTGACCCGCATCGAAGCCGTGGACTACGACCATCAGGGCTACTGGGAGGACCGGGGCTGGAGCGACGAGTGCTTCGTGAAGACCACCTCCGTCTTTCTCGTCCCCCGCGGCGGCGCCACCCCCATCGACGGCCCTCTGCCCCTCGGTGGTATCGCCTACTCCGGCGCTCGCGGCATCGACCAGGTCGAAATCAGCGCCGACGACGGTGAAACGTGGCATCGCATGTCCCCCGACGACCCCCTTTCGCCCTACACCTGGGTGTTGTGGACAGGCCACCACGAGCTCCCCCTGGACTGGCAGGGGATGCTGCTGGTGCGGGCGCGGGACGGTGATGGTGAGCTCCAGACGGACGAAGTGGCGCCTCCCGCCCCGGACGGAGCGTCGGGCTACCACAGCATCGGAGTACGGACCATCCTGCCGGACGCCCTCCCGGACAAGCCCGCGCCCTGAACCTCCCTGGGCCAGTCCGCTATAATAGTCCGGCTTCGCCCGGTGGGGACTTGGCTGAAGGAGGGGTCGTCGTGGCCATAGCGGTTGGCGTCAAGCGTGCTCTGGAGACCTCGTCCTGGGTCCGCCGTATGTTCGAGCTGGGCCTGGAGATGAAGAGGCAGTACGGGGAGGACCAGGTCTTCGACCTGTCCCTGGGCAACCCTGTCCTGGAGCCGCCCGCCGAGTTCACCCAGGCCCTGCAGCGCCTCGCCGGCAACCCCATTCCGGGGATGCATCGCTACATGCCCAACGCCGGCCTCGTCGAGACGCGGACGGCCGTCGCCGACCGCCTGGCACGGGAGACCGGACTCCCCTTCACCCCCGGCGACGTGGTGATGGCCTCGGGGGCCGGGGGCGCCCTCAACGTCATCTTCAAGACCATCCTGAACCCCGGCGACGAGGTGCTGGCCTTCACTCCCTTCTTCTGGGAGTACATCGCCTACGCCGGGAACCATCGCGGCCGGGTCCTCACCACGCCCACCGACGAAGCGTTCCTCCCGGACCTGGAAGCCCTCGAACGGTCCCTGACCCCCCGGACTCGGGCCGTTATCGTCAACTCCCCGAACAACCCCACCGGCGTGGTCTACTCGCCCGAGACGCTCGAAGCCCTCGCAAAGGTGCTCACCGACACGGCCAAGCGCTTCGGGACGCGCATCTTCCTCATCAGCGACGAGCCCTACGCCCGCCTCATCTTCGACGGGCTGGACTACCCCTACCTCTACCCGTTCTATGCCGACACCATCGTTGCCACCTCCTTCTCCAAGGACCTCTCGCTGGCGGGCGAACGCATCGGCTACATCGCCGTGCCGCCGGACATGGCGGACAAGGCGGAGATCATCAATGGGCTGGTCTACTCCACCCGCGTCCTGGGGTTCGTGAACGCCCCCGCCTTCATGCAGCGTGCGGTCCAGGCGTCCATCGACGCCCAGGTGGACGTGGCCTGGTACCAGCGACAGCGGGACCGCGTCTGCCAGGGCCTCGCCTCCATGGGCTACAGCTTCGTGCAGCCCCAGGGGGCCTTCTACATCTTCCCCGCCACGCCAACCCCCGACGACGTTGCCTTCTCCCAGGAGCTGCTCCAGCACCGCGTCCTGGTGACCCCCGGGTCGGGCTTCGGCGGGCCCGGCCACTTCCGCATCTCCTACTCCGTCGAGGAACGTGTGCTGGAGGGGGCCCTGGAGGGGCTGAGCAAAGCGGCGCGGGCCCATGGCCTTTCTGGATAAAAGAACAGGGGAGCCTTGAAGGCCCCCCTGCTTTGTGCTCACCTTACTCCAGAGCGAAGCTGGCTCTAGGCCGCTCCTCCTTGGAGTGAGGGAGCCGACTCGGTACGATCGGTACTATCTGCCATCGGCTATCACCTCCTTTCAACTACGGGCAGGCTAGCACAGCCCCTGACTGGGTGCAAGAGGCAAACCTTCCCTCTCCCCCGGGCGTGAGACCGAAGACGGGAGCGACACTGTGGAGATGCAGCAGCACAAAGGCGCGGGCATGGACTATCTGGTCGTCCTCCCCGACGAGTACCGTCCCGACCAGGCCTACCCCCTCGTCGTCCTCCTGCACGGCTTCGGTGCGCACATGGGCGACCTGGCATCCCTCGCCCCGGCCCTTGGCCGCCGGGGGTACGTCTACGTCGCCCCCAACGG
The DNA here is from genome assembly GCA_965249315.1 of Dehalococcoidia bacterium. Taxonomy (GTDB): domain Bacteria; phylum Chloroflexota; class Dehalococcoidia; order Lucifugimonadales; family UBA1127; genus CBDBGD01. The sequence continues at coordinate 1,662,147 of OZ252225.1, forward strand.
ACCCCTGCGCGTGCGCATAGCCCCCAACCAGGTGGGCTTCGCCTGGACGCCTCCCGGCGGTACGGGCGCCGAGGAGTACGCGTGGAGGGCGGAGGAGCTTCTGGCCGCCCTGTTCGACGAGGTGCTGAAGCGTTACCACGTCCCGCCAGGTCAGGCCGTGCTGGCGGGCTTCTCCCAGGGCGGCGGCATGACCTACCGCTGCGGACTGGGAAGGCCGGAGGTGTTCGCCGGCCTCGTGGCCCTGAGCAGCGTCCTCCCGGACCTCGACGTGCTGCGGGAGCGTCTGCCGTCCGAGCGGACCCAGCAGGTCTTCATCGCCCACGGCCTCCACGATGACCTCGTGACCGTCGATCGGGCCCAGCAGGCGCGCGCCTTCCTGGAGGAGGCCGGCTACCACCCGTTCTATCGCGAGTACCCCATGGCCCACGAGATCAGCCCCGAGCTCGTGGAAGACCTTGCCGAGTGGCTCCATCGCGTCCTCCCGCCGCAGCCGGAACAGGACTCCGCTCTGCCTTGACGCTGCTCATAGGGCGGGTGTAGGCTTAGCTTCACGCCCCCGGCCACGGGAGCCCTGGTGCGTGGGATAGGCGCACCTGAGGCGAAGGATTGGTTCGCCAGACACCTACCGAGAGCCCACAAGCATCAGACTCCAGCCCTCCCCCAGTGGTGCGCAACACCGGCTCGGGAGGGCCATTCGCTTCTCTCTCCGTCCCCAGCTACCGATGGTTCTGGCTCAGCACCCTCGCAGCCTTCTGCGCCATCCAGATGCAGATGGTCGCCAGCGGGTGGCTGGTCTACTCCCTGAACCAGTCGACCATGCAGCTTGCCCTCGCGGTCGTCTCCTTCGCCGTCCCCATGAGCCTGCTCAGCCTCCTGGGCGGCGTCCTCGCCGACCGCTGGTCCAAGCGCAACATCGTCATGATTGCGCAACTCCTCAGCGCCGTAGCCAGCATCGTCGTGGCCCTCTTGGTGCTGGAGGGGACCGTGGAGTTCTGGCACCTCCTCCTGGCCGGCGTCCTCAACGGCGTGTTGGCTGCCCTCAACGGCCCCAGCCGGATGGCCCTCATCCCGGAGCTGGTCGGCCGGCAGTGGCTGGTGAACGCCACCGCGCTGAACCAGGCCGCCATGAACCTCACCCGCGTCCTTGGGCCGGCCATGGCGGGCGGCCTCATTCCCTTCTTGGGCGTCTCGGGCGTCTACTTCCTGATGGCTGGGCTGTCCCTCTTCGCCGCCGCGACCGTCCTGGGCGTGCGCACGATTCACCTCCCGCCCCGGGACTGGTCCCAGTGGCGAATAGGCCGCCAGATGACTGAGGGCATACGCTACGTCCTCGCCCGGCCGATGATGGTCTCGCTGCTCCTCACGGCCATCGCCGCCGTCGTCCTCGGCATGCCCTTCCAGTTCCTCATGCCGGCCTTCGTCGTCGAGTCTCTGGAGATGGAGGCCGTGGCCCTTGGCATGCTCATGACCGTCTCCGGCGTGGGCGCCTTCGGCGGCTCCCTGGTCGTGGCCGGCATGGGCGGCCTCCGGCGAAAAGGCGCCATGCTCCTGGTCAACATGGTCGGCTGGGGCGTCAGCCTCCTCGTCCTCTCCACGGCCGCGGGCCTCGAGGTCGCGGCCCTTGGGATGTTCCTCGTCGGCTTCACCAGCGCCATCTTTCTGACGCTCAACACCTCCATCATCCAGCTCCTCGCCGACTCCCAGATGTACGGACGGGTCATGAGCCTCAACATGCTGACTTTCGGACTCATGCCTCTGGCTGTGACCCCTCTCGCCGCCCTCTCCGAGGTCGTCGGGACGGACCGCGCCCTCTCCCTCTGTGCGGTGCTCCTCATCGGCGTTGCGCTCCTCTCCCTGTCCCTGAACCGCCGCCTGCGGCGTCTGGAGGTGTAGGGTGGGGCTTGGAAGGCGTCCGGAGGAGCGTAGGGGGTCCGCGAGGCTCGCCCCCTCGCCGCGTCCCGGCAGGACCGCCGCCCCGCCTGGCGCCCCAACCGGCGTCCGCAGCGTCTTCTCCTCCCTCCGCTACCCCGACTTCCGCCTCGTCTGGATCGGCATGCTCGGATGGTCCGGCGCTATGTGGATGGAGAACATCGCCCGCAACTGGCTCGTCTGGAAGCTCACCGACTCCGCCTTGGAGCTCGGCCTCACCAACCTCGTTCGCTCCCTCCCCCAGGTGTTTCTTGCCCTGCCTGCGGGGGTCATGGCCGACCGCTTCAACAAGAAGTGGGTCCTCCTCATCTCGCAGTCCGTCACCTTCGTCAGCTACCTCGTCATCTTCGGCCTGGTCATCACCGAAACCGTCGAGATGTGGCACATCTACGTCTTGGCCGCGGTCATGGGCGCCTCCATGGCCTTCAACCAGCCCGCCCGGCACTCCCTCATCCCTCGATTGGTTCCCCCGGGGGCCCTGTTGAACGCCATGGCTCTCACCCACGTCGCCATGAACGTGACCCGCGTCGTCGGGCCGGGCGTGGCGGGCCTCCTCATCTGGGCCGACGGCGGAAATGTCCGCACGGCCTACGGCGCGGCCGTCGCCATCTTCCTCGTCGTCCTCGTGGCCACCGTCCTCCTGCGGGAGTCTGAGGGCCGCAGCATGTCTCGAGGCAGCGCCCGAGCGCAGCTCATGGAGGGCCTCAACTACGTCGCGAAGAGTCCCAGCATCCTCGCCATCACCATCGTCTCCCTGGTCGTCTTCACCTTTGCCATGCCCTACAACACCCTCCTCCCCGTCATCGCCGACGAGGTCTTCGGCATAGGCCCTGGAGGCTACGGCCTGCTCCTCTCCGTGGCCGGCGCGGGCGCTTTGGCCGGCGGCCTGGGCATCGCCGCGCTGGGTGACTTCTCCCAGAAGGGGCTGTTGCTGCTCGGTGGAGGTATGGGCTTCGGTCTGCTGCTTGTGGTCCTGGGCCTCGCGCCCTGGGTGGGCGTCGCCTTTGTCGCCATGCTCCTGCTCGGGGCCTGCCAGTCCCTCTTCATGGCTGCTGGCAACACCCTCATCCTCAACGTCACGCCCGCGGCGCTCCAGGGGCGCGTCATGAGCGTCTACGCGCTCGACCATGCCCTGATGCCTCTGGGCAGCGCCCTGGCCGGTGGCCTGGCCGAAGCCGCCGACGCTTCCACCGCCCTGGTCGTGATGGGCGCCGCGTGCACCGTCCTCGTGCTCGTCACCACCGCCGCCATGCCCCGGATGCGCCATCTCTAGCTGCCGAGGGGGTCCCGCTGCCTGAGGAAGCGCCTCCGCCTCCCTCGAACGAGGACGGCACGCCCTCTCCGGGCGCCCGCGACGTGCCCGGTCGGGACGAAGCGCTCTCCGCCCCCCTGCCCGGCCGCGGCGCTCGACCCCAGGGACGCCCCCGCCGCCGCTCGGAGTACGTCACCCGCGACCTGACCCGCGGCAGCGTGCCTCGCAACCTCTGGTTCCTCGCCTGGCCCCAGGTCGTCGAGGGCTTCCTCAACGTCGTCGACCAGGTCGCCGACCTCTTCTGGGCCGGGCGCTACGTGGGCGCCCAGGCCCTGGCGGGAATCGGCGTCTCCCAGCACTACACCCAGCTCGTCATGACCGGCCGCATGGGCCTCGACATGGGCATGCAGGCCATGATCGCCCGGGCCATTGGCTCCGGTCAGGCGGCCCTGGCCAACCACATCGCCCTGCAGGCCTTTAGTCTCACCATCATCTTCTCCGTCCTCATGGCCACCGTGGGCGTCTTCTTCGCCGAGGACCTCCTGAGCCTCCTCGGCATCGGCGAAGACGTTGTGAACATGGCGGCCCTCTATCTGCAGATCCAGTTCGTGGGCTTCGGCACCCAGGCGCTGCGCATGATGGCCGGCAGCGCCCTACAGGCAGCCGGCGACCCCCTCACGCCCATGAAGGCCACCATGCTGTCCCGAGTGGCCCACCTCATCCTCTCCCCCCTCCTCTTCTTTGGCCCCGGCCCTGTGCCGGACATGGGGGTGGCGGGGCTGGCGGCTGGGAACATCGTGGCCCAGGTCCTGGGTGTGGTCTGGAACTTCCACGCGCTGTTCACGGGCGCCTCCCGGCTCCACCTCACCCTTCGCGGCTACTACGTCGACTTCCCCCTCCTGCGACGATTGGTGCGAATAGGCGGGCCGGCAGCTCTGACGGCCCTGGAGCGGGGCCTGGTCAACCTCCTGATGGTGCCCATCGTCGCCCCCTTCGGCGACTACGCCGTGGCCGCCTACGCCCTGACCCGGCGCCTGGAGATGGCCACCATGATGGGCGCCATGGGGCTGGGCCGGGCCTCGGGAACACTGGTGGGGCAGAGCCTCGGAGCGGGCCTCGTCGAGCGGGCTCGCGAGACCATCCTCTGGGCCCTCGGCTACGTCACCCTTATTCGAGGCGGCATCACCGTCCTGCTCATCCTCTTCCCCACCTTCTTCATCGGCATCTTCAGCTCCGACCCGGAGCTCGCGGACGTGGCCGCCAACTGGGTGCGCATCCAGGCCGTGGGCGGGCTGGTCATGGGCGCTGGGATGGTCTTCGCACAGTCCTTCAACGTCGCGGGGGCCACCGTCGCCCCCATGATCGTCACCCTCATCACCATGGGCGGCGTCCAACTCCCGCTGGCCTACGGCCTCTCCCACTGGACCGACCTCGGGCAGTACGGCATCCCTCTGGCCGTATCTGTGGCCATGGTGGGACGCGTGCTCCTCTACCTCCCCTACTACCTCTCCGGCCGATGGCTCCGCGCCAAGGTCTTGGATTGACGTCCTACGCCTGCAGCCCCAGCTCCCCCGCCACCGGCTTGAGCGCCTCCACCACGTTCTCGATGTGCCGGTCCAGGTCCAGCCCCAGGTCCTCCGCGCCACGCACCAGGTCCTCCCGACGCACGCTCCGAGCGAACGACTTGTCCTTCATCTTCTTCCGCACCGCCCGAACGTCCACCTCCGACAGGCTCTTGTTCGGCCGCACCAGCGCTACCGCCGTGATGAACCCCGACAGCTCGTCCACCGCGTACACGTACTTCTCCATCAGCGTCTCCCGCGGCACGTCGATGTGGTCCCCGTGCGACAGCACCGCACGCACCACCGCCTCCGGCACGCCCCGCTCCCGCAGGATGCGCGCCCCGAACATCGGGTGCTCCTCCGGCGGGGAGATGTCCCAGTCGAAGTCGTGCAGCAGCCCAGCGATGCCCCACTGCTCCTCGTCCTCCCCCAGCGACCGGGCGTAGGCCCGCATCGCCGCCTCCACGCCCCGAAGGTGCTTGTGCAGGCTCGCCGTCGTCACGAACTCGTCCAGGATCGCAATCGCCTCTTCTCGCCTCATGCCGCCTCCTCAGCGCCAGCGTCGGGTGGGGGCACACCATCCGCCTTCCGCTTACCAGCTTACGCGGCTGGCCGCCCGCACGCTCACCCTGAGCTTGTCGAAGGGTCGTCGTTCCTGCGCAGGCAGGAACCTCGACGCTTCCCGCGTCAACAGCCGTCCCAAGCCTAACACCGCAAGCTAAAGCGGCTGTGCCGCCAAGCCCTCGGTAAGGGGGAGTCCAGAGGGGAGACCCTCTGGCAAGGGGTTTGGGGGATGTGCCCCCAATTACCAAAAAACGTCCGAGGGTGGGCGGGTGGGCCCCTCGACCTCCGCTATTGTGCAACGACCCCCTCCCGCGGGGGCCCAAGCAAAAGCGGCTGGCCGCCTAGAGCGGCTGCGCCGCCGCCTCCCCCTCTCCCTCTGGGAGAGGGTTGGGGTGAGGGCGTGCCTCCCCCTCCGCCGGAGCGCACAGGCGGGCCGTCGTGATGAACCCCGTGTGCGCCACCATGCGGTGCTGGGGCCGTGCGCTGCGGCTGCTGAAGTGCCACGGCCGCACCATCACCTCGATCGTCTCCACCAGGTCGAAGCATGGGTGGCCGTCCAGCTCCTCCGACAGGCGATGCACCTGCAGCACCGTCGGCAGGAAGCACAGCAGGATGCCCCCCGGCGCCAGCGACTCCGCAGCGTGCCCCACGGCCCGCCACGGCTCCGGCACGTCCAGCACCACTCGGTCCAGGTCTCCGTCGAGCATGCCCTCGTACACGTCCGCCGAGCGCACGGTGTGGTGTGGGGTCTCCCCGATGGCTGCCCGGATGTTGTCCAGCGCCCGCGCCACCTGCTCCGGCCGCGTCTCGTACGAGACCACGTGCCCGGTGGGCCCCACGGCCCGCAGCAGCGCCGTCGTCAGCGCCCCCGACCCCAGCCCCGCCTCCAGCACCCGCGCGCCGGGGTAGATGTCGCCGTAGACCAGGATGGCCCCAAGGTCCTTGGGGTAGATGACCTGCGTCACCCGCGGCGACTCCAAGATGTAGTCGCTCAGCGTCGGTCGAAGCGCCAGCAGCCGGTGCCCCGCGATGCTCACCCGGCACCCTGCCTCCCGGCCGATGAGGTCGCCGTGGGGCAGAATGCCCATGTGCGTGTGAAAGGCCCCGTCGAGCTCCAGCCGAATCAGGTAGCGACGCCGCTTGCGGTCGATCAGCAGCGCCAGGTCCCCCGCGCGGAACTCCCCCCGGCGAGGCTCGGCCTCCGATACGGCCTCTGTCACGGCGCGCCTGACCATGCGACCCGCTGCCCGACTACCCGGGCACTCCCTTCACCGCCTCCAGCAGCGCGTCCGTCTCCGTCGGCCGGTAGGCCGTGTTGGCATACTGCACCACGCCCGACGTGTCGACGATGAAGACGGACCGGCCCGCCACGCCCGACTCCTGGTTGAGGATTCCGTACAGGTCTGCCACCTTCCCGTGAGGGAAAAAGTCGGCCAGCAGCGGAAAGGGCAGGCCGCCCAGGGAGAGGCCGAACTGCCTCAGTGCGAAGCGGCTGTCCACGCTTATGCCCAGTACCTGGGCACCGGCCTCCTCGAACTCGCGGTAGCGCGTCCGAAGAGACGTCAGCTCGTGGGCTCAGCCACCTGTGAACGCGAGGGGGAAGAAGGCCAGCACCGTCTTCTTCTGCCCCTGGAAGGAGCTCAGGGTCACGGCCTCGTTGCCGTCCGACGTCAGGGTGAAGTCCGGTGCTTGCTGTCCAGCTTCAACGGGCATCCCGCCTCCTGGAGCGGCCCCGGCAGGGCCGCGGATTGCCCGGATTATACACGAACCCGCCCCCCTGTCGCCGCCTGCCCCCGCTCACCCTGAGCTTGTCGAAGGGTACCGCCTCTCCTGGGGGAGAGGCCGACGCCTAGCGGCGGGTGAGGGCGCGGGGGTCTGGGGGCCGCGCCCCCAGAATGCGGCGGAGCGGGGCGGCGGGAGCGCAGCGACGGGTGAGGGCACTCCCTACGCCCACTGTCAACCTGATGCCCCGTAGCGTCGGCAAGTGGCTAAGGCGTCCGGACTGTGTACAATACTTGTGCTCCATTCGCGGTTTCACCCACTTTGGAGCAAGACACAGGGCAATAGGGCCGACAGATGCCTGGACAACTGTTTACCCAGTACTTTCTCACCGATGGCATAATGGCCACTCCCGAATGGAAAGCGTCCGTCGACGAGCCGAAGGCGTTTGACACCTTCAAGAAGGCTGTTACCGGCCTGTTCAACACATTCAGCAGCTTCAACGAACCCAACGAAGCCGTAACCGAGCAGGAGCTTATCAGGCCCACCCTGGAGGCCCTCGGCTGGACTGACTACCTGCCTCAGCAGGGCGCTGAGCGAAATGAAGACATTCCGGACCATCTGCTTTTCCCCGACTCGGAATCGAAGACACGGGCCAGCAGGCGCAGTAGTTCCCAGGGCCGTTACCTGGATGCGCTGCTTATCGAGGAGAGCAAGCGGTTCGGGTTGCCTCTGGACAGCCGCGACCCAAGCGACAAGGCGCAGATTGGCACACCCCACGGCCAGATACTCCGCTACCTTTCTGCGCCGGAAGGAACGATCCGGTGGGGAGTGTTGACCAACGGCGCCGTATGGCGGCTCTATGACAATCGCGCCCGTCCCCGCGCAACTGCATATTTCGAGTCCACCCTGGCACGTGCACTGGGGCCTGCTGCTTCCGATGATGCCCTGCGCTGCTTCTATCTCCTTTTCCGCCGGGAGTCCTTCACCCCGCAGGATGGGGCTACGGTCAGCTTCCTGGAGTCTGCCTTGGCGGAAGGAAAGCGCTACGAGCAACGGGTTGCCAGAGATCTTTCCAGCGTGGTGTTCGGAGAGGTCTTCCCTCTGCTAATCACAGCCCTGGCTACCGAAGCAGACGACGACCTCACGGAAGTCCGAGACGCGGCGCTGGTCTTTCTGTACAGGTTGCTCTTTGTCCTCTATGCGGAGGACCGGGGACTCCTGCCGGTGAACGACCCTAGGTATGATGACTACGGCCTGAGGACGCGCATCCGAGACGACATTGCCCGACGGATGGGCCAGGAGGACGTATTCTCCTCCGTAGCTTCCAACTACTACAGCCATCTCGCCAATCTCTTCCGACTCATCAGTACTGGTGATGCGTCCATTGGCCTCCCGCCCTACAACGGTCGCCTATTCTCCTCTGAGGCCGCGCCCTTGCTGGAGCGTGTCCGTCTGCCGGACAGTGTGGTCGCCCGCGCAGTCTACGAGCTTAGCCACACAAGGACAGTAGAAGAAGGTAAGATCGTCCGTCGCTTCGTCAACTACCGTGACATGTCCGTCCAGCAGCTTGGCTCCATATACGAGCGTTTGCTGGAGCGCCAGCCGTCAAGAGACAACCTTGGCGAGATCACCACCCGTCCCAACCCCTACGCTCGCAAGGACAGCGGCAGCTTCTACACTCCCCAGGAGCTCGTCGACCTAATTGTCGACCGAACCCTGAAGCCCCTTGCGGAGGAGCGTCTAGCGGTCTTCGAGGAAAAGGCACGACAGCTTGCCGCGGATCGCCGTGCCAAGGACGTGCGGCATGCTGAACTCCGCAACCTGGACCCGGCTGTAGCCGTCCTGGACCTCAAGGTTTTGGACCCGGCAATGGGTAGCGGCCACTTCCTGGTCACCGCCGTCGACTTCCTATCGGACTATATCGCAGACTTGGTCGAGTACGTGCCAGCCGTGCCGGAGTGGCTCGATGGCGGGTACGCATCGCCCTTGGTGGAGCGCGTGGAAGCAATACGGCAGGACATCCTCAGGCGGGCTAGGGATTCCAAGTGGACGCTGGAGGAGTCCCAACTGACCGACCAGGCCATCATCCGGCGCATGGTCCTCAAGCGCTGCATCTACGGGGTGGACAAGAACCCCATGACTGTGGAGTTGGCAAAGGTATCGCTGTGGCTCCACAGCTTCACCGTGGGCGCTCCGCTGTCCTTCCTGGACCATCATCTCCGCTGCGGCGACTCCCTCCTCGGAATGCGGGTAGCGGAGGGTACTCAGGAACTGCGGCGACTTGCCGGCCTGTCCGCCCAGAGCGCCATTGCGGGTGCCGAAATGGCAACCGGAGAGATGCAGCGCATTGAAGAGATGTCCGACTCCGACGTTGCCGAGGTGCAAGCGTCCTCCGCTCTGTTCAGGAACGTGGAGGAGACTACGGCAGACCTTCGCGGCTTACTCGACATTCTCCACGGGCTACGCTGGCTAACCGCCAGCATGGATAGGAGGACCCGAGCTAGTTTCGAGTCCTCGTTGGTCGAAGCGTTGGAGCAGCGGCCGGCTGACGCCTACAAGCTGTTGGCCCAGGGCCCCCAAGATGAGGAGGGGCTAAGCACGGGCTTCCGAGACATATGGAACCAAGCTAAGTCAGTCGCCTATCGCGAGGGGTTCCTGCATTGGGAGGTGGCGTACCCCGGCGTGTGGCATGGCTGGCAGGACGACCGCCCACGCGGGGGGTTCGACGCCGTTATCGGCAATCCACCGTGGGACCGCATCAAGCTCCAGGAGGTGGAGTGGTTTGCCATCCGCGACGACGCGCTCGCTCGCTCCATCACCGCGGCCCGGCGAAAAGCCGCCATACGGCGGCTCCGCGCTCAGGAGTCACCCCTTGTGGGCGAGTTCGATACAGCGAAGCGGCATGCTGAGAAGATGAGCGCCATGCTGCGCGCCACCGGACACTACCCCCTGCTGTTCAGCGGTGACGTCAACCTGTACTCCCTATTCGTGGAACGCGCCTTTAGCCTAGCGAAGCCCGACGGGTTCGTGGGGCTGCTGACCCCCTCCGGCATCTACGGCGACAGAAGCGCCGCCAGGTTCTTCAAGACCGTTGCTACTAGTGGACGCTTGGGAGCACTATTCGACTTTGAGAATAGGAGGCACATAATTGGACGCCCGGCCTTCTTCCCTGCCGTGGACTCGCGCTTCAAGTTCTGCGCGATCATCTTCGGCGGGAAGGAGAGGACATTCCCGAAGACCGAATGTGCGTTCTTCCTTCAGGACACCGAGACCATCCGGGACTCGGACCGCTGTTTCCCCTTGGCTCCGGAGGACTACGCACGGTTGAATCCCAACACTGCCACTGCGCCCGTCTTCCGGACCAGGAGGGACGCCGCAATCACTAGGCGCATCTATGAGAATCATCCGGTGCTTGCGGACCATTCGAAGGGCAAAACAGGGCGCACCTGGCCGGTCCGTTACATTCGTATGCTAGACATGACCAACGACTCCGGCCTATTCCGCACGGCTGAACGGCTGAAGGCCGACGGCTTCTACCCCGTTGAGGGCAACCGATGGAAGAAGGGCGATGAGCTGTACCTCCCTCTCTACCAGGGCCGCATGATCTGGCATTTCGACCACAGGGCCAACTCTGTTGAGGTCAACCCTGAGAACCTGCACAACCCCTACTTGAGCGTGGAGGTCACCGAGGAACAGCACGCCAACCCGCACTTCTTGCCAAGGACCGAATACTGGGTTCCGGCGTCGGAAGTGGAGGAGACCGTCCCAGGTGACAGCGAATACTTCCTGGGATTCCGTGACATCGCTAGACCTACGGACGCCCGGACGGTCATTGCATCCGTAGTGCCGTTCGCGGGGTACGGGAACACCGTTCCACTCCTGGTAGAAGACGACGAGGGTGTCAATAGACCTGGGTTCGACGCCATTGAGGCGGCCTGCCTTGTGGCAAACCTGAACTCGTTCTGCATTGACTATGTCGCGCGCCAGAAGGTCCAAGGCACTCATCTCAACTGGTACATCGTGGAGCAGCTTCCCGTCATTGCAAAGGATGGGTATGACCGTAGGTTCGTGACAAAGACGGCACGGGAGATAGTCCGCTATCACGTGCTCCGCTTGACATACACCGCCCACGACATGGCGCCCTTCGCACGCGCCCTCGGCTATGACGGGCCGCCCTTCATCTGGAACGACCAGGAGCGCCGGCATATCCGGGCCCGCCTTGATGCCCTCTACTTCCACCTCTATGGGATATCCCGCGAGGACGCCGCCTACATTATGGATACCTTCCCCATCGTCCGCCGCCATGACGAAAGGGACTTCAGTAAGTACCGCACCAAGGAGATGGTCCTAGCCTACATGAACGCCCTGGCCGCCGGTGACGCGGACACGGACGTAGCCGTCTAACGGCCTCGGCGCCTCCCGCCTCCCCAAGCTTACGCGGCTGGCCGCCCGCCTGCCATCTGCCACTTTCCCCAACCCCTCCGACCCCCTACCCTACCCCCATGCCCACCCGCACGCGCCCGACCACACCTCGCATTCACCCGACGATTCGTCGTTCCTACGAAGGCACAGCCTGCCCCTGCGAAGGCAGGGAGACCTCGGCCCTCCTACCACCCAATCCCCCGCCGAGCCCAAGTCCCCAAGCTAAAGCGGCTGGCCGCCGGGCGGGTGGGCCCAACCAACGTCGCAATGCCGACCCAAGTCTCCCCCTGGCGGCTGTGCTGCCGGCTCTGCCCCCTTTGGGTGCAGGGCTCGCCCTGCCCGCCTGCCCAAAGGACGACCACCGCACGGTGCGGTCCCACTTCAACGGCCCAATCCCCCGCCGTAGCCCTGCCGCCGCAAGGTGTGGGTGCAGGGCTTGCCCTGCGCCTTGTTTCCCTTTGTCGGTTTCGGGCCATCCTTCACCGAGGCCCTCGGCCTCCGTTCGGCTCGCGCCTGGGCAGATACGACTTGTCCCCCTTTGTCGACGTTTCCGACGCGCCCCAGCGGGGCCGTCCGACCACCGTCCGGCCAGTGCCTGGCAGATACGGTTCGTCTCCCTTTGTCCACTTGTCCAGGTCCGCTCAAACCCAAGCTGCACCGCGTCGTCCCAGGCAGGACCGGCCGGAAAAAACGCGCAGCACAATTCAAAGCAAGTCAAATCGCCGCCCGCGCAGAGCCGGAGAGGTCAGGGGTGAGAGGCAATCCGCCGTACCCGAGGGGAGTCCAGAGGAGAAACCCCGGTTTGGGGGAAGTGCCCCCAATTACCCAAAAGACGTCCGAGGGCGGGAGGGTGGGCCCAACCAACGCCGCTACCCTGCCCCCTCTCCCAGGGGAGGGTGGAGGGCTTGCCCTGCCGGCGGTTGGGGGAGGTGGGGCTAGCTTACGCGGCTGGCCGCCGGAGGAAGCCCGTCAGGACCTCCTCGAAGCCCACGGGGTTGTCGCCCGGCACCAGGTGCCCTGCGTTCGGCACCTCCACCATGTGGCTGTTCGGCAGCGTCGCCGCCATCCGCTGCGCCACGGCTGCGTCCAGCAGGTCGCTCGAGGCGCCCCGCACCAGCAGCGTTGGGCAGCGCACCTGCGCCCACAGCGCCCATCGCGCCGACGGGTCCTGCGGCGGCCCCGGCCGGCGGCGGCTGCGCAGCACCGGGTCGTACTTCCACGTCCACCGGCCGTCGGGAAGCTCACGCAGGTTGTGGCGAAGGCTCCCCCTCACCTGCCACTCCGGGCGGCGGGAGTTGTACCGGCGCGTCCTGGCCACGAACGCCTCGAAGGAGTCCAGCACGTCCTGCTGCCCCACGAAGCGGCCGATGCGGCCCCGGCCTCGGCCGCTCGTCTCCGGCCCCGTGTCGACGACCACCAGGGTGCGCACCCTGTCCGGGTGGGTGGCGGCGTACGAGTAGGCCAGCGTGCCGCCCAGCGAGAGGCCGACCACGACCAGAGGCCGCGGCGCCACCGCCTCGACGAACGCCTCCACGTCCCCCAGGTAGGCCTCCGTGCTGTAGTCGCCGTCCGGCGCCCACTGCGAGTCCCCGTGCCCCCGAAGGTCCAGGGCCAGCACGCGGTAGCGGTCGCGCAGGGCCAGCGCTGTGAAGTCCCACGAGTGCGCGTTCTGGGCGTACCCGTGGATGCACAGCAGCAGCGGCAGCCCGTCGCCGCCCCAGTCCAGGTAGTGCAGGCGCAGGCCGTTCGCCTCCACTTCCCGGTCCTGGGGCTCACCCCCCGGCACGATGGTCACGCCCGTGCGCCGGGCAGCCTCCACGAGGGGCAGGCCGTAGTCTTCGCTCATCGTCCGTTCCTGTGCGCTCTCACGGAGGAGAGAACAGCGCGGGGGAGACCCGGAATCTGCTTTGCATAGCCCATGATGTCTGCTAGAATCCGCCCTCAAATCATGCTGTCAGATATTCTCCGGTCGAAGCGTGGAGGCTCTTGGCCCCGGCACGTCAGGGAGATAACCCTGGTGGTTGGAGCCTACTTCCTCTACATGTTCGCCCGCAAGTATATCCTCTCCGACATCGACGTCGTTGCCATGGCCAACTCGTTCCGGGTCATAGACTTGGAGAAGGCCCTCGGTTTCTTCTGGGAGCCTCGCTGGCAGGAGTGGGTGATAGCCTCCGGGCGCTGGTTCATCATCTTCTTCAACTGGGCCTATATCCTAACCTTCCTCCCCGTCGCCGCCCTCACAGCCATCATCGTGTACCGCACCAACTGGGACACGTACGTCTACTACCGCAGCGTTATCCTGATCAGCTTCGCCGTTGCCCTGCTGATGTTCGTCCTCTTCCCCCTGGCCCCGCCGCGGATGATAACCGGCTACTTCGTCGACAGCATCCACGTCTTCGGGCCCCAGGGATACAGCAGCCGGGACTTCCAGGCCTTCTACAACGTCTTCGCGGCCATGCCCAGCCTGCACTTCTCCTGGACCATCATGTTCGGCGTTCTCTACTTCCGAACGGGGAAGCCACTGCTGCGAGTGGCAGGGGTGGTCTACCCCACCCTCACCTTCTTCGCCATCACCGTCACGGCGAACCACTACATTGTCGACGCCATCGCAGGAGGGGTGTTGATCCTAGCCTCGTTCCTGACGTACGAGGTCTTTCTCCGATGTCGAAGCCGGTGGCCGCTGGCGGGCCTGCTGAGCCTGGGTCTCCACCGCTCGGGGCCTTCCCCCGACGGCCCAACCGCCCGACAACAGGACGAGGCGAGGGTTACTGGGGAGGGGGCGTAGCCTTGGGCCGGGAGCGCTTTGCTGCGCCGCGGGTGGCCTTCTCCGCTTCGGCCGTGCCCTTTCGGAACTCCCGCACCGCCTTGCCCATGGACCCCGCCAGACGCGGCAGTCGAGTGGACCCGAAGAGCAGAAGCACAATCGTCAGAATGATCAGGAGCTCTGGAAGTCCGATTCCTCTCAAGAAGCCCATGCTCCACCCACCTTGTCTGCGTTCACGCCACCCGTTCCCCGCTCAATTGTCGCAGCCTGTGTGAAGGAACGCAACTGAGCGTGGGGCCGGTAGGCGATTGCACACTACACGCCGGCCAGCGCACGGGTGGCTTCCAGGACGCTGCGGACCCGGTCCGGGCTCTCCGCCTCCGCGTAGAGTCGAAGCAGCGGCTCCGTGCCGGAGAAGCGGACAAGCGCCCAGGCGCCGCCCTCCAGGTGGAAGCGAGACCCGTCCAGGGCGTCCCGTCCGGTTACCGGCAGGCCTCCCATCTCTCGAGGCTGCGCCGCGGCAACCCTGGCCTCCACCTCCGCCCGCCGGGCAGCGTCGAATGGCACGTCGATGCGATCGTAGTGGTGCGGCCCCACAATCCGGTGGAGCTCCTGGATGAGCTGTGAGGGCCGCTTGCCGGTCCTCGCCATGAGGTCCAGGAGCAGGAGCCCGCTGAAGACGCCGTCCCGCTCCGGCAAGTGCCCGCGAAAGGCGTATCCGCCGCTCTCCTCGCCCCCTAGGAGGGCCTCCTGCTCGACCATCAGAGGGGCGATGTGCTTGAACCCCACGCCCGTCTCGTGGACGGGCACGCCGTATCGCTCCCCCAGCCCCCAGGGCATGTTTCCCACGGTCACGGACTTGACGATGGGGCCCCGTTGCCCCCGGACCTCCAGGAGGTAGTAGGCCAAGAGGGCGTACACGTGGAGCGCCGAAACGTACTTGCCGTGCTCGTCCACCACGCCCAGGCGGTCCGCATCGCCGTCCAGGGCCAGGCCGCCGTGGGCGCCCGTCGACACCACGGTCTGCGAGAGGAGGTCCAGGTTTCGTGCGATGGGCTCCGGGTTGTGCATTCCAGGGAACGCGGGGTTCCTATCGCGCCGAAGCTCCGTCAGCTGCGTCCGCCCCCCTTCGAGGAGGCTTGCCAGGTACCCCGCGCCGGCGCCGTGCATGGCGTCCACCACGATGGAGAGGCCGGCATCCTTCAGGGAGGCCAGGTCAACCGTCTGCCGCAGGTGCTCCAGGTAGGACTCCGCAGGGTCGATGTCCCGAACAAGGCCCTTCTCGCGGGCCTCGGCCAGGGGCATGCGGCGGACCTCGCCGGGATGGCGCAGCCGGGTAACGCGGTCTTCCACTGCCTGCAGCAGCTCCGGTGAAGCGCTGCCGCCGTAGTGCGTGCGATACTTGACGCCGTTCCAGAGGGCGGGGTTGTGGCTGGCAGTGATCATGACTCCCCCCGCGGCCCGGTGCTGGATGATGCTCCAGCTGACCACGGGGGTGGGCGCGGCTCGTGAGCAGAGGACCACCGGTAGCCCATTGCCGGCCAGGACCTCGGCGACGGCAGCAGCGAACTCCTCCGAGGCGAAGCGGGTGTCGTAGCCTACCACCACGGGCTGCTCGGCCAGTCCGTGGTCCAGGTGGTACGTGGCTACTCCCTGGGCGCAAGCCCGGACGTTGTCGAAGGTGAAGTCCTCGGCGACAATCGCCCGCCAGCCGTCGGTGCCGAACTTGATCGCCGCCGTGTCCACGCGTCTCCCTCGCCGAGCTGGTCCGGGCCTAGTCCGCGGCCGAGGTCTGGGCCATGGCCTCCTGCCACAGGAGCTCCGCCTTGTCCACTCGCTCCCACGGCAGGTCCAGGTCCTCGCGCCCGAAGTGGCCGTAGCTGGCCGTCGGGCGGTAGATGGGCCGTCGCAGCCCCATGTCCTGGATGATGGCCCCCGGCCGCAGGTCGAAGTGCTTCTTCACCAGTTCGTCGATGACCCGCCCTGCGACCGTTGCCGTGCCGAAGGTCTCGACGGAGACGGAGATGGGGTCCGGCACGCCGATGGCGTAGGAGATCTGCACCTCCACCCGTGTGGCCAAGCCCGCCGCCACGATGTTCTTGGCCACGTACCGGGCCGCGTACGCTCCCGACCGGTCCACCTTGGTGGGGTCCTTGCCGGAGAAGGCGCCGCCGCCGTGCCGGGCGGTCCCTCCATAGGTGTCAACCAGGATCTTGCGCCCGGTCAGCCCTGCGTCGCCGTCGGGCCCGCCTACGGCGAAGCTTCCGGAGGGGTTGGTGTAGATGATGGTGTCCTCGTCCGTCAGCAGAGTGGGGACCACCGGGCGAATGACGTGCTCGACAAGGTCCTGATGGATCTGCTCCTTGCTCACGCTGGGATCGTGCTGCGCACTGACGATGAGCGTGTGGATGCGCTTGGGCTTCCCGTACGCGTACTCCACCGTCACCTGTGACTTGCCGTCCGGACGAAGGTAGGGGATTATCCCCTCCCTGCGGACCAGGGCCAGGCGGCGGCAGAGCTTGTGCGAAAGGTGGATGGGGAGCGGCATGAGCTCGGTCTCCAGGCGGTGTCCGTCCACGTCCTCCAGGCAGGCGAAGCCAACCATCATGCCCTGGTCTCCCGCGCCTCGGGTCTCCGGGTCGTCCTGGTTGGCCCCCACGGCCTGGGCGATCTCCTCGGACTGCTTGTGCACCGCGATGGTCACGCCGCACGTTTCGTGGCCGATGCCGTACTCCGCCTTCGTATAGCCGATGTCCTTGAGGACGTCTCGAACGAGAGTCCCGAGGTCCACCTGCCCTGAGGAGGTGATCTCTCCTATGACGGACACCAGGCCCCGCGTGGCGGTCGCCTCGCAGGCGACGCGAGCGTAGGGGTCCTGCGCTAGGTACGCATCCAGGACCGCGTCGGAGATCTGGTCGCATACCTTGTCGGGGTGACCTTCCGTCACGGACTCCGAGGTGAACAGATAGTTCGGGGACTCGTAGAAGCTCATGCCGTTGATGCTCATTGTCCTGCCTCCTAGAGCCGAATGAGGGTGCTCGGGGTCCTTAAGTCCCCTCTTCCCAACTGGAAAGGTACCTTTGCTGCTCTTCTGTCAGCGTGTCGATGGTGACGCCCAGGGATTCCAGCTTCAGTGCTCCAATCTCCACGACAAGCTCCTGCGGCACCTGGTAGACACCCGGCTGGAGTCCTCGGCCCTCTCGGGCCAGGTAGGCCGAGCCCAGGGCCTGGCCGGCGAAGCTCATGTCCATGACGCTGGAGGGGTGGCCTTCCGCCGCCGCCAGGTTGACGAGACGCCCCTGGGCCAACAGGTTGATGCGCCGCCCGTTCTCCAGTGTGTACTCCTCCACCATGGGGCGAACGGTCCGCTTCGACTCCGTCATGGCCTCCAGGGCCGGGATGTTGATCTCCACGTCGAAGTGGCCCGCGTTGGCCACGAGAACGCCGTCCTTCATCCGCTCGAAGTGCGCGGCGTCGAGGACGTGGATGTCTCCGGTCACTGTGACGAAGATGTCCGCGACGCTGGCGGCCTCGGCCATAGGCATGACCGCATAGCCCTCCATGATGGCCTCCAAGGCCTTGATGGGGTCCACCTCCGTCACAATCACGTGGGCGCCCATCCCCCGAGCGCGCATGGCGACACCGCGCCCGCACCATCCGTAGCCCACCACGGCCACCCGTTTGCCCGCCCACAGGACGTTCGTGGCCCGGGTGATGCCGTCCAGCGTGCTCTGGCCCGAGCCGTAGCGGTTGTCGAACATGTACTTGGTGGCGGCGTCGTTGGCTGCCACCATCGGGTAGCGGAGCTTGCCCTGCTCTGCCATGCTGCGCAGGCGCACCACTCCCGTGGTGGTCTCCTCGATCCCCCCTATCACGCCCGTCAGCAGCTCCTGCCGGTCCCGGTGCAGCGCGCTCACCAGGTCGGCGCCGTCGTCGATCGTAATGTGCGGTCGCTGGTCCAGCGCCTGGTGGATGTGCCGGTAGTAGGTCTCCGTGTCCTCGCCCCTGATGGCGAACGTGGGCACGCCCAGCTCCGACGCCAGGGCCGCGGCCACGTTGTCCTGGGTGCTCAGCGGATTGCTGCCGCAGAGGGCCACCTGTGCGCCTCCCTCCTTGAGCACTAAGGCCAGGTTGGCGGTCTCCGCGGTGACGTGGAGGCAGGCCGAGATTCGCAGTCCCTCCAGGGGCCGTTCCCGGCCGAAACGCTCTCGAAGGAGGCGCAACACCGGCATCTCCTGGGCGGCCCACTCGATGCGGCGGAGGCCTTCCGAGGCCAGCGTGGGGTCCTTGATCTCACCCTGCGCTGTGAACGTTGACATAGCTGATATAACCCCTTTCCGAATGGTCAAGCTCGGGCGCCGGCGGCTGCTCCCGCAGGAGCCTCCTCCACCTGTGGCTTACCGTGGTGCATCAGCAGGCGATAGACCTGCGTGAGGGAATGGAGGCTGGTCTGGAAGCGCGGCGACGCCGTATCGATGATCAGATGCTCCGATGCGGAGAGCTCGGTTATTGGCTCGTAGGAGGCCTTCTGCTGGACGTAGATCTCCCATCGGCCGTCGCTGGAGACCCGACGCCTGCGCAGGCGTCGCTCCAAGCGCGCCCTGACGTCTTCCTCCGGGGCCGTGCACTCCAGCACCAAGGCTGAAACGTTGGCGCTGCGGGCAATGTCCAGGGCTGCTTCCCGCCAGGAGCGCTTCCGGTAGGAGGCGTCCAGTACGACAGCCCGTCCGCCCTGCAGGCTCGCCTGGGCGCGCCGGTGGAGCTCCGAGTACGTCTCCTCTATCGATTCCTCGGTGTAGAGGCCCGTCCCCCACGGGGCGAACTGCCGCTCCGTGACCGGGATGCCGGCCATCTCCTTTCGAATAACGTCAGAGGTGAGGATCTCCGCCTCCAGGGGGCCGGCGAGGTCCCGGGCCAGGGAGCTCTTCCCCGTTCCCACGAGCCCTGCCGTGAGCAGCAGCACGAGGCCCGGTGGTCGAGCGTAGCGGCTGGCCAGCCGGAAGTAGCGACGAGCCTCGTCCGCGAGGCTTCTCTTCGCCTGTGGCGAGAGCGAAGGGTCGTCCAGGCGGAAGCTCGTGACCTTTCCCCGCACCCAGGCCCGATAGCACTTGTAGAAGTCCAGTACCTCCTCGAGCTCCCGGTCTCCGGACGCCTCGATGTAGGTGTCCACCAGGGCCCGAGACATGTCATCCCTCTTGTAGTAGTCCAGGTCCATGGCCAGAAAGGCCAGATCGCTCGCCACGTCTCCGTAGCGGAAGCGCTCGTTGAACTCGATGCAATCGATTATTGCGACATCGCTGTCAAGGAAGATCTGCGCACTGTGGAGGTCCCCATGGCCGTCCCGGATGCGCCCCGCTTCGGCGCGCTGTGCGAAGACGTTCTCTCGCTCCGCTAGGAACGCCTGGCTGTAGGCTAGCGTCCGCCGGAAGTCTCGCCGTGAGACCGTCTGCTCGATGTACCGCTCCGTCTGTGCGAAGTTCTCCAGCACGTTGTTCCTGACGGTCTCGAGGCCGCCCAGAGCAGTGATGTGCGGCCCCGTCTCGGCGGCCTGGTGAAAGCTGTGTACTCTCTCCGCCACCTGGCGCAATTGCGCCGTCTTCAGTGATCGTGTGCGCAGCAGCTCGGACATGGCCTGGGCGCGGGGGAGCTGGCGCATCTGCACCGCGTACTCCACCGTCTCTCCGGGCCCCTCGACGGCGTAGGAGTCACCGTCACGGCGCACCTCCACCACGCCCAGGTAGACCTCCGGGGAGAGGCGGCGGTTCAGCAGCACCTCCTGGTGGCAGAAGTGGCGCCGCTGCTCCAGGCTGGTGAAGTCCAGGAAGCCGTAGTCCACAGGCTTCTTCACCTTGTAGACGTACGACCCTGTGAGGAAGAGGTAGGAGACGTGGGTCTCCACCAACTCCACCCGCGCGGAGAGCGCCTCTTTGGGGTACGCCCCCGGACGGAGCAGGGCTTGGACAAGTGCAGGGTGTGCCACGCTGTCCCTACTCCTCTGACTCGGGAGCCTTCTCGGAAGCTGTGGTAGCGGAGCTGCTTGTCTGTCGGCGAGGGGCCCTGGTCTTGGGCGCCTTTGCCTCGCCCTCACCGGCGGACGCCTCTTCGGTCTCCGCCGCTGCGGCTGCGGTGGTCCGCCGGCGCTGTGGCGGCGCCACGGCCGGCGTCTCAGATGCCGCCTCTGCCGCCGGCCGTGCCGGAGCGCGGGCTGGCCTCGGGCGAGCTGGGGCCGCGGCCTGGGGCCGCGAAGTGGCCCGGCGCCGCGACGCAGCGCCCGTACCTGCGGTGGTAGAGGCGCCTGCCGTGGCCGGAGATATGGCCTGGGCCACCGCGGACGCCAGTGTCGGCGTCAGCGTCAGGCCTTCCTGCTCGCCCAGGTAGCCCGTGGTCCTGAGGACGCCCTGGAAACCTGCGCCCGCCAGCCGCTCTGCCTGGGCCAGGGTGATGTCCCCGGCCAGAAGGCGGCGGGCCGTCTTGCGTTGCTCCGCGCGCTTCTGCTGCTTCCGCCGGTGCTTCAGGGTGGATATGCGACTCTTCTTATACATCCTAGCTCCCGCGCTCCTCGCTCATAGTCTGACTGCTTTGTGCCTATCGGTCCGATCCGTAGCTTGTCGGATACCCCTTCTCGATCCACGCCGGCGTGCCGTCTTCGATGTTGAGCAGCACCTCGGAGTCCAGGCCCACAGCCGCGGCCATCTCGCAGGCCAGGCCGCTGCGGACGCCTGCGGCACAGATGAAGAGGAGCTTCTTGTCCCCTGGCAGCTCCCCGATGCGGGACAGGACCTCGTCCACGGGGATGTGGATTGCGTTCGGGACGTGGCCTGACGTGTACTCGTCAAGGTTGCGGACATCCACCACGGCCACGTCCTCGCCGCTGTCCAAGATGGCCTTTGCCTCGTCACTGCTGATGCGATAGTAGGGCTCTCCCGGGTCCATTCTCACGACTCCAACCTCCTCAGTTGAGTGTCTCCTGCTTTGTCGGCGTCCGTTCTTCTAGAAGCAACCCCAGACGCTCCCGCGCTTCGGCCGGGATGGCGTCGGGGGCGGTGATGACGGCGTTGCGCAACGCCGTGGCGCACGGGCAGTCCCGCTCTTCCGTGAGCCGGGGGATGAGACGGCGTAGGATCTTCTGGGACGTCGCCACGTTGCGAAGTAGGGCCGCCACCACCATCTCCACCGAGACGTCCTCCTCCGACTGGTGCCAGACGTCGTAGTCGGTGGCGCAGGCCAGCACCGTGTAGCAGAGCTCCGCCTCCCGGGCCAGCTTGGCCTCGGGCAGGGCGGTCATCCCGATGACGCTGGCCCCCCAGGAGCGGTAGAGCTGGGACTCGGCCCGGGTGGAGAAGGCCGGTCCTTCGATGACCACGTAGGTCCCGCCGCGGTGCACGCTCGCCCCCTCCTCTTCTGCCGCCTGGGCCACCTGGCCGGACAGTTCGGTGCAGAAGGGGTCGGCAAGGGCGACGTGGGCCACAACGCCGCCCTCGAAGAAGGTGGAAGGCCGCCTGCGGGTCCGGTCGATGAGCTGGTCCGGTACCACCAGGTCCAGGGGCCGCACCTCTTCCTTGAGGCTCCCCACGGCGCTTACGGAGACCACCCGCTCCACACCCAGGCTCTTCAGCGCGTAGAAATTGGCCCTAGCCGGCACCTCGGAAGGGCTCAGGCGGTGCCCCCGCCCGTGACGAGGGAGGAAGGCCGTCGGGACCCCCTCGACGCGACCCAGGACGATGGCGTCGCTTGGGTCACCGAAGGGCGTCGTGGGCCGGACCTCGCGTACGTCCTCCAGCCCCTCCATCTGGTAGAGGCCGCTCCCTCCGATGACGGCGACTCGGGCTTCACTCACAGGACGCCACCACCTCTCGCAGGCCAGCCTCGTACGGTGGGCGGACGACGCCAGCTTCCGTGACGATGGCGCCGATGTACTCGGCAGGGGTCACGTCGAATGCAGGGTTGTAGACTCCGGCGCCGTCGGGCGCTGTGGGAGTGCCGGCCAGGCAGGCCACCTCGTGCGCGCCCCGCTCCTCAATGGGAATGTGGGCGCCGGTGAGCGTATCAAGGTCCACGGTGCTGCGTGGGGCCGCCACGTACAGCGGTACGCCGTGCGCTCGGCCCAGCACCGCCAGGGTGTAGGTGCCGATCTTGTTGGCGACGTCCCCGTTGGCGGCGATTCGGTCGGCCCCCACGACCATGGCGTGGACCCGTCCTTGGCGGAGCACGTGCCCCACGGCGCCCTCGACGACCAGCGTCACCGGGATCCCTTCCTGCACCAGCTCCCAGGCCGTAAGGCGCGCTCCCTGCAGCAGCGGGCGCGTCTCCGTAGCGATGACGTCAACCACCTTACCCTGGGCCCACGCAGTGCGTATCACTCCCAGCGCCGTGCCATAGCCGGCCGTGGCCAGGGCGCCAGTGTTGCAGTGGGTCAGGACCGTGGAGCCTCGAGGGATGAGCTCCGCTCCGAGTGCGCCGATCCGCAGGTTGGCGGCCAGGTCTTCCGTTTCGATGTCCCGGGCTTCGGCCAGGAGACGTTCCAGGGCGACGCCCGGACTGGACGCCTCCTGGGCTGCCTGCAAGGTCCGGCGTACGGCCCAGGCGAGGTTCACCGCAGTGGGCCGCGCCCCGGCGATCTGCTCAGCGGCGATGCCCAGTTGGCTGTGGAACTCCTGCGAACCGAGGCCGGCGTACTCCTGCCCCGCCAGGGCCAGAGCATAGGCGCCGGCCACGCCGAGGGCGGGCGCGCCCCGGACCCGAAGCTCTCGGATGGCCTCCACGACCTGCGGCCACGCCTCCAACTCCAAGTAGACCTCCTCGCCGGGCAGGCGAGTCTGGTCCAGGAGGCGGAGCTTGTTCCCCGTCCAGTGGAGCGCGCGAACTTCCCCCAACGGCAGTCCTCACAGGAGTTCGTAGTGGAGCGGCACTCGCAAGAGGGGGAACGCGGGGGTGCAAAGAAGCTCTGTCGCTTTAGCGACCACTCCCATCGTTCGAGTCGCCGTGCGGCTCGACGGCATTGGCACCGTGTCGTCCCCCTTTAGGACGACCGGTTGCCCAGGGCTTCACAGGGCCGGTCCCTCTGCCCCTCTGGATAAGAGCAGCACCACTATTCAGTTGTTCTAGCTATGCTAGCCCAAGGGCGCTGGAGTGTCAAGAATGGACTGCACTCTCGAGGCGTGGCTGCCGGACAGAGACACCCCAGGCCGGGTCGCGGCGGCGGTTGTAGTCGTTGACAGGTGGGATGGCCGGTGCTAATATCTGTCGTTGGTCTGAAAGACTCACATTAGAGAGACGCGTCATCATGCCTACCGTCAACCAGCTCATACGCAAGGGACGCAAGCGCCAGCCGCGCAAGGGCAAGGCCCCTGCACTCCGCTTCCGGTACAACTCGTTGAAGAACCGGACAGTGTGGAGCAGCTCGGGGGCCCCGCAGCGCCGAGGCGTGTGCATCCAGGTGCGAACGGTGGCGCCCAAGAAGCCCAATTCGGCCCTGCGCAAGGTGGCCCGCGTGCGCCTGACCAATGGCCAGGAGGTCACGGCCTACATTCCCGGCGAAGGCCATAACCTCCAGGAGCACTCGGTCGTTGCGGTCCGAGGCGGGCGCGTCCGGGACCTCCCGGGCGTGCGATACCACATCGTGCGCGGCTCTCTGGACTCGTCCGGCGTCGACGGTCGCCGGCGAGGGCGCAGCAAGTACGGCGCAAAGCGAGGCAGGACCCCAGGCGGGGTCTAGGGCCAGGGAGAGATAGCATGCGCCGGCGCCGAGCAGAACAGCGACCAGTTCCTCCTGACGTCAAGTACGGGAGCGTTGATCTCACCCGCTTCATCAACAAGGTGATGGAGCGCGGCAAGAAGACCGTCGCTCAGGGGATTGTCTACGGCGCTCTGGACGTTCTGGAGCGGCAGGCGCGCCGCCCTCCGCTGGAGGTCTTCCAGGACGCGTTGCGCAACGCCGTCCCCGTGCTGCAGGTGAAGCCCCGCAGGGTTGGTGGGGCAACGTATCAGGTGCCGCTGGAGGTCCCTCCGCGCCGGGGCCGTCAGTTGGCCATACGCTGGCTCATCACGGGAGCACGGTCCCGCAAGGGCCGGCCCATGGCAGAGAAGCTAGCCCAGGAGCTGCTGGATGCCTCACGGGGCGAAGGGTCTGCGGTAAAGCGGAAGGAAGACCTCCACCGCATGGCGGAAGCCAACCGCGCCTTCGTCCACTATCGCTGGTAGGGCCGCGGGCCCCGTACCACTAGCGCGCCGGCGCCCTGCTAGGAAGGTTACCGTGGAACAGGTTCGGAACATAGGCTTTATCGCGCATATCGATGCCGGCAAGACGACCGTCACCGAGCAGGTGCTCTTTGCCGCGGGTCGGACCCACAGGTCCGGCAGCGTGGACGATGGCACCACGGTGATGGACTGGATGCCCCAGGAGCGAGAGCGTGGCATCACCATTACCTCCGCCGCCACCACCTGCTACTGGCACGATCACAGCGTGAACATCATCGATACGCCCGGCCACGTGGACTTCACCGCAGAGGTGGAGCGAAGTCTGCGTGTCCTCGACGGCGGCGTGGTGATCTTCGACGCCGTTGCAGGCGTCCAGCCTCAATCAGAGACCGTCTGGCGCCAGGCCGACAAGTACATGGTCCCCCGAATTGCATTCATCAACAAGATGGACCGCCCCGGCGCCAACTTCTCCCGGGCCGTCGAGATGATCCAGCAGCGCTTGCGGGCTGTCCCCGTGCCGGTCCAGATACCCATCGGGTCCGAGAAGGAGTTCCGAGGCGTTGTGGACCTCATCGACCAGAAAGCGCTCCTCTTCGACAATGAGCGCAAGGGGACGGTGCAGGAGGCGGAAGTCCCGGCGGAGCTCCTGTCCACCGTGGCCATCTACCGCGAGCACCTCGCGGAAAAGGCAGCGGAGGCCGATGAGACGCTTCTGGTGAAATACCTGGAAGGCGAGGAGATCACGTCCGAGGAGCTTAAGGTTGCCCTTCGAAACGGCACGCTCCGAAACACCTTGGTCCCCGTGCTCTGCGGTGCTGCCGCCCGGAACATGGGCATCCAGCCCTTGCTGGACGGTGTTGTGGACTATCTTCCATCCCCATTGGACCTTCCCCCCGTGGAGGGCACGCACCCCAAGACCGGAGAGGTTGCCCTGCGGCGCCCGGACCCCCAGGACCCCTTCTGCGCCCTCGCATTCAAAGTCGTCATCGATCCCTACGTTGGCCGCCTGGTCTACATCCGCGCCTACTCCGGAAGCATGAAGGCCGGCTCCATGGTCTACAACGCCTCCAAGGGAATCCAGGAACGCATCGGACGCGTCGTCCGCATGCACGCCAACCGCCGCGAGGAAGTGGCGGACGTCTCTGCGGGGCAG
The DNA here is from genome assembly GCA_965249315.1 of Dehalococcoidia bacterium. Classification (GTDB taxonomy): domain Bacteria; phylum Chloroflexota; class Dehalococcoidia; order Lucifugimonadales; family UBA1127; genus CBDBGD01. The sequence continues at coordinate 1,687,712 of OZ252225.1, forward strand.
ATCGGCGCAGTGGTCGGCCTGAAGGGCACCTTCACTGGCGAGACCATCTGCGAGCTGGCCGCGCCGGTCATTCTCGAGCCGCCCCAGTTCCCGGAGCCGGTGATCTCCGTGGCAGTGGAACCGCGCACACGGGCGGACCAGGAGCACCTTGACGAGGCCCTGCGAAAGCTGTCGGAAGAGGACCCCACCTTCCAGGTGCGCTACGACCGGGAGACGGGCCAGACCCTCATCTCCGGCATGGGCGAGCTGCACTTGGAGGTGCTTGTCGACCGCATGCGGCGCGAGTTCGCCGTGCAGGCGGTCGTCAGCAAGCCCCGAGTGGCCTACCGGGAGGCGGTCAAGGAGCCGGTCACGGTGGAGGGGCGCTTCGTTCGACAGACCGGAGGCCGAGGACAGTACGGCCATGTCGAGCTTGAGTTGGCGCCGCTTCCCCGTGGGGGCGGCTTCTCCTTTGAGAACCGCATCGTTGGGGGCGCCATCCCCCGGGAGTACATCCCGGCGGTGGAGGCCGGCGTCCGCAGCAGCCTGGAAAACGGCGTCCTGGCCGGTTATCCTGTCGTCGACCTCTCAGTGGCCCTGGTGGACGGCAGCTTCCACCCCGTTGACTCCTCTGAGCTGGCCTTCAAGGCGGCGGGGTCCATTGCACTGAAGGATGGCCTGAAGCGCGGCGGAGCCGTGCTGCTAGAGCCCGTCATGGAGCTCGAGGTGGTGACACCGGGAGAGTTCCTGGGCGAAGTGCTGGGCGACCTCAACGGGAAGCGCTGCCGCATCGAGCACATGGAAGGCCAGGGCGGGACGCAGACCATCCGCGCCGCCGTCCCGCTGGCGGAGCTCTTTGGCTACGCCACGACCCTTCGGTCCCTGACCCAGGGACGGGCCACGTTCAGCATGCAGTTCCGAGGCTACGACGAAGCGCCTACCAGCGTGACCCAGCGGGTGCTGGTGAAGGTGTAGAAACACAGATGGAAAGGAGGTGAGCGTATGGCCGGACAGAAGATCCGCATCGTCCTTCGGGCCTTTGACCATCGGGTGCTAGACCTCTCCGCCCGCCAGATTGTGGAGGCGGCCGAGCGGACCGGTGCCGTGGTTGCGGGTCCCGTGCCCATGCCCACCCAGCGCAAGCGGTTCTGCGTCATCCGTTCGCCTCACATCGACAAGGACTCGCGGGAGCACTTCGAGCTGAGGACCCACAAGCGCCTGGTAGACATTCTCGAGCCCACCGGGGGGACACTGGAGGCCCTTGCGCGCCTCAACGTCCCCGCGGGTGTGGACGTCACTATTAAGACTTGAGGAGCAGGACGAGAACTCCATGGCTATAGACGGCTTGCTGGGCATGAAACTCGGTATGACCCAGCTCTTCCGAGAGGACGGGGCATCGGTGCCGGTGACGGCCATCAAGGCCGGCCCCTGCACCGTGACCCAGGTGCGCGTCCCCGCCCGCGACGGCTACGAGGCTGTCCAGATCGGCTTCGAGGAGACCCGCAGGCTGAACCGGCCCGAACGAGGCCATCTACGGCCCACGGGCCGCCTGTTCCGGCACCTCCGCGAGGTCCCCGCGTCGGAGACAGGCGAGGTCCAGGTCGGGCAGCTGGTGGACGTCAGCCTCTTCAGTCCGGGAGAGTCGGTTGAGGTCACCGGCACGTCCAAGGGCCGAGGCTTTACGGGCGTGGTCAAGCGCCACGGCTTCGCCGGCGGGCCGAAGACCCACGGCCAGTCGGGCCGCCATCGCGCCCCGGGCTCCATCGGCGGCACCACCTCTCCCGGCCGTGTCTTCAAGGGCACCCGCATGGCGGGCCATTGGGGGGCCAGTCGCATCACGGTCAAGAACCTGGAGGTGGTCCAGGTGGACTTGGACCGCCACCTGCTCTACCTGAAGGGCGCCGTTCCCGGTGCGACCAAGGGCGTGCTCATCATCCGAAAGCGCCAAAGGGCCGAGGGCTAGCTATGGAGCTATCTGTCAAAGACCAGGGCGGCAAGGTGGTGCGCACTATTGAGGTGAGCGACGCGGTTTTCGCCGTGCCCTTCAATGCTGCGTTGGTCCACCAGGTTGTGCTGGGACACCTGGCCAACCGACGGGTGGGGACCCACTCCACCAAGACTCGTGGCGAGGTCAGAGGCGGCGGGCGCAAGCCCTGGATCCAGAAGCGGTCCGGTCGTGCCCGACAGGGCAGCATTCGGGCGCCGCAGTGGCGAAAGGGCGGCATCGTCTTTGGGCCCAAGCCGCGGGACTACCATCACCACACCCCCCGACGCATGCGCCGGGGAGCAATTCGTTGCCTGCTGGCCCAGAGGCTGCGCGAGGGTCAGGTGACGGTGGTCGACGATATGGCATTGGACGCGTCCCGCACCAAAGAGATGGTCAGCCTCCTTGAGACCCTGGACATCAACGCCAAGAGCCTGGTGGTCAGTGGCGAGCCCGCCCCTGGACTGGCGCGGGCCTGCCGCAACCTCTCTCGTGTGAAGTCGCTTCTGGCCTCCACACTCAACACGCTAGACCTCCTCAACCACGACCACGTCCTGCTGAGTGTGGACGCGGTGCGGAAGGTGGAGGCGCTGTGGGCCCAGAACCGGCCCTCCGACGGACAGGAGAAGGCGTTCTCCTCAGAGGCCGAGAGCCAGGAGGAAGAGTCCCAGCAGGACGAAGAGGCCGAGAGTGAGTAAGGGCGGTCGAACACCATGGTAACCATGGGCCAGGCCAATCGAGTCCTGATCCGTCCCGTTGTGACGGAGCGGAGCACCTCGTTGCAGGACCAGAACAAGTACGTCTTTGAAGTGGCCCTCAACGCGACCAAGGGAATGGTGAAGCAGGCCGTAGAGCAGCTCTTTAGCGTGCGAGTCTTGAATGTGAATACCCTGCGGCAGCGCGGCAAGACCAGGCGCTTTGGCCCCCGGCTGGTCCGGTCGCCGGAGCGCAAGAAGGCCATCGTCACGCTCCAACCCGGGGACAAGATCACCCTCTTCGAAGGGGTATAGACGTGGGCATCCGGTCGGTCAAACCACATACGCCAGGCCAGCGGGAGCTGGTCCGGGCGGACTTCGCCGAGCTGACGAAGAGTCGTCCGGAGAAGGCCCTGGTTCGCCCCAGGCGCCGACGGGCCGGCCGCAACTTCCGCGGCGCCATCACCGTGCGCCATCGGGGCGGCGGCCACAAGCGACGTTACCGCGTTGTGGATTTCAAGCGCCGCGACAAGGCGGGCGTTCCTGCTCGGGTTGCCGCCATTGAGTACGACCCAAATCGGTCAGCCCGCATCGCCCTGCTGCACTATCGGGACGGGGAGAAGCGCTACATCATCTGGACCCAGGGCCTCAAAGTCGATGACACGGTTTCCTCGGGGCCGGACGCGGAGTTGAAGGTGGGTAACGCCCTGCCTCTGCGCCTCATCCCCTTGGGCTCCCAGGTGCACAACATCGAGCTCCAGCCCGGACGAGGCGCCCAGATCGTGCGCAGCGCCGGTGTGTCGGCCCAGGTCATGGCCCGGGAGGAGCGCTACACCCAGCTCCGCCTCCCTTCGGGGGAGATCCGCCGGGTACTCAGCGAGTGCTACGCCACCATTGGTGAGGTGGGCAACTCGGAGCACCAGGCCCTCAGCCTCGGGAAGGCCGGGCGTCAGCGCTGGCTCGGCCACAGGCCCCAGGTCCGGGGCAAGGCCATGAGCCCTCGTGACCATCCCCACGGGGGTGGTGAGGGACGCAACCCCATCGGACTGAAGCATCCCAAGACCCCCAAGGGCAAGCCGGCCCTGGGGAGGAAGACCCGGCGCAACAAGAGTACCAACCAGTTCATTGTGCGACGGAGAAGGGTGGGGTATGGGCAGGTCCGTTAAGAAGGGCCCCTACGTGGACGCAAAGCTGGCCCGCCGCGTGGCCGTGGCGAGTCGCTCCCGGGAGAAGGTGGTCATCAAGACTTGGTCCCGGGCCTCCATGATCATGCCGGACATGGTGGGTCTGACCATAGCCGTCCACGACGGGCGCCGTCACGTGCCCATCTACATCAGCGAGAACATGGTGGGCCATCGTCTGGGAGAGTTCGCGCCGACGCGCACGTTCCGAGGCCATGCTGGCCGGTCGGAACGCACCTCCCGGGTGAGGTAAGGGGTATCCATGGCAGTAAAAGCCGTAACGCGCAACTTCGGAATGTCGCCCAAGAAGGTGCGGCGCTACCTCGGCCTGATCCGGGGCAAGCCCGTGGACCAGGCTGTGGCCTCCGTGCAGTTCATCCCCAGCCCCGCGGCGCAGGCGGTGGTCAAGACCATCCGCTCCGCCACGGCGAATGCGGAGAACAATAACCTCATGATGCCGGAGCAGCTGAAGGTAGTTGCGGCCTACGCGGACGACGGCCCCAGGTTGAAGCGCTTCCGACCGCAGTCGCGGGGCCGGGTGAGTCCAATCCTCCGCCGCTTCTGCCACATCACCGTCCTGGTGGACACGGAGAGTGCGCAATATGGGAAATAAGACCCACCCCACGGGCTTTCGCCTGGGCACCGTCAAGGAGTGGCAGGCGCGATGGTACGCTGGCCGGGCTCCGGACTACCGGCGCACCCTCTTCGAAGACCTGCGACTCCGAGAGGCGGTCCGCCGTCGCTACCCGGAGGCTGGTGTGGCCCGCGTGGAGGTGGAGCGCAGCGTTCAGGAGGTCACCATGACCATCTGGACGGCCCGGCCCGGCATCGTCATCGGCCGGCAGGGACAGCGAGTGGAAGAGTTGCGCCAAGCCCTGGAGACCCTCTCCGCCCACAAGGTGCGGGTCCTCGTCCAGGAGATCCGGCAGCCGGAACTGGAGGCGGTCCTGGTGGCCCGAAGCGTTGCGGAGCAGCTGGAGCGCCGAGTGGCCTATCGTCGTGCTCTCGCCCAGGCTGCGACCCGGACCATGCAGGCAGGGGCCAAGGGAGTGAAGATCATTGTGCGCGGTCGTCTGGGTGGGGCCGAGATCGCCCGCCGGGAGAAGGTTATGCAGGGCCAGGTTCCGCTGCACACCATCCGCGCAGACATTGACTACGCCGCTTCGGAGGCCCGGACCATGATGGGCCGCATTGGCGTCAAGGTCTGGATCTACAAGGGCGACGTCTTCCCCGAAGGGGATGAGGCTGGAGCCCCGGAGGAGATGCTGGCGCCTATCCAGGTCACGGTGCGCGCCGACGAGGTGGAGGAGGAGGGGAGCGATGCTCCAGCCGAAGCGAGTTAAATTCCGCAAGACGCATCGCAGCCGTCCCGGGGGTCTGGCCACCCGCGGGGCCACGCTGGTCTTCGGCGAGTGGGGCCTCAAGAGTTTGAAGTCCGCTTGGCTGACCTCGAGGCAGATTGAGGCGTCCCGCCGTGCCATTGTCCGCCACCTTCGTAGGGGCGGCCGGGTCTGGATTCGAATCTTCCCCGACAAGCCGATGACGAAGAAACCCTTGGAGACCCGACAGGGCGGTGGAAAAGCGAACGTGGACCACTGGGTGGCTGTTGTGCGCCGGGGCGCGATGCTCTTCGAGATTGGCGGGATCCCCGACGCGACGGCTCAGCAGGCCCTGAAGCTCGCCGCGGCCAAGCTCCCTCTCCCCACGCGTGTCGTGGGTCGGGCCGACTTCCTGATACCCACCGGAGTGACGGTGGAAGGGCAGGGGGCAGTCGATGTGGATTGAAGAGGTACGGTCCAAGAGCGCGGAGGACCTGTGGAAAGAGTTGGAGGCCTCCTACCAGGAGCTGGCCAACCTTCGGTTCCGCTGGGCCACGCGCCAGATTACCAATGTCTATGAGCTGAAGAAGACCCGCAAGACGATCGCTCGGATCAAAACGGTCTTGCGGGAGCGCGAACTGGGGGTCCGCTAGCTATGCATCACCGCGTCTACGTCGGCCAGGTGGTGAGCGACAAGATGGAGAAGACGGTCGTCGTGGCCGTCCCGTGGGTCCAGCGCCACCGTCGCTACGGCAAGGCCATCCGAAGAGTTACGAAACTCTATGCCCACGACCCAAGAGGCGAGTGCCAGATGGGTGACCGGGTTCGCCTCGTGGAGGTGCGTCCCCTCTCCCGCACCAAGCGCTGGCTGGTGAAGAACATCCTGTACCGGCGCGAGATAGTCCAGGCGCCCGAGTTGGAAGCGGCGGTCGGAGCTGTCGTGACCTCTGCAGCTTCGGTGGAGGAGCCTGCGACCGACGAAGCAACAGAGGCGGAGACGGAGATCGCGGCCGACGAGGGGGCAGAGGCAGGGGTGGAGACCGCCGCCGACGAAGCGACGGACGTGGAGCCCCCGGTCGATGAGACACCGGAAGCAGAGGCGGAGACCGCGGCCGACGAAGGGACAGAAGTCGAACCCCCCGTTGATGAGGCGCCGGAGGCAGAGGCGGAGACCGCGGCCGAAGAGGCAACGGAAGCCGAACCCCCTGCTGATGAGGCGCCGGAAGCAGAGGTGGAGACCGCCACCGACGAGGCAACGGAAGTAGAACCCCCCGTTGACGAGGCGACAGAGGTGCAGGAGTCAGACACCGCTCCCGCGGCCGAAGAAGCGTCGGAAGCGGTAGCCGAAGAGGCGCCGGCAGTGGCGCAGGAGGACGAGGCGCCGAAGGCGGCTGCGTCCACTGAGGCAGGCGACGAGCAGCCATCACCGCCACCCGATGAGGAAAAGGAGCGGGCCTCGTGATACAGCGCTACTCACGACTGAAGGTTGCGGACAACTCGGGGGCCCGGCAGATCATGTGCATCGGCATCCCCGGGGCCAGCCATCAGCGCTACGCGCGACTCGGCGACGTCATCTCCGTGTCCGTCAAGGAGGCCATCCCCAACGCGCCTGATGTGGTGCGGAAGGGAAAGGTTCTGCGGGCCGTCATCGTGCGGACTCGGCGCAACACCCGCCGGCAGGACGGTTCCTACATCCGCTTCGACGACAACGCTGCGGTAATCCTGAGTGACCAGTATAATCCCACGGGCACGCGCATCTTTGGGCCCGTGGCCCGGGAGCTAAGGGAGAAGGGCTACATGAAGATCGTCTCCCTGGCCCCGGAGGTTGTGTAAGAGCGAGCTGGAGACACGTATGGGAAGAAAAGTTCGCAGAGGCGACTCGGTCCAGGTGATGAAGGGCAGGGACCGCGGCAAGCAGGGGCAGGTGCAGCGCGTGCTGACCAAGGACGGCCGTCTCCTGGTGGACGGCGTGAACTTGGTCCGCCGTCATCAGCGCCCTCGCCCGGGAATCCAGCAAGCCGGAATAATCACCATCGAGGCACCCATCCACTCCTCCAACGTGCAGGTTGTCTGCCCCCACTGCAACCAGCCGGCGCGGTTGGGGTTCACCTTCCTGTCCGACGGCCGGAAGGTGCGTTTCTGCAAGAAGTGTCGGGAGAGCATGGAATGACCCAGGCCCGTACCAAGAGAAAGCCCCGCCAGAAGGCCGCGGCCGCGGCCCCAGCACCGGTTAGCACCCGGCCTCGCCTCCTCGAACGCTTCCGGGAAGAGGTGGTGCCGACGTTGCTGCGCGAGTACAGCTACGGCAACGTCATGGAGGTCCCCCGCCTGGGCAAGGTCGTGCTGAACATCGGTCTGGGGGAGGCACTCACCAACCCTCGGGCCATGGAAGCGGCCACCAATGACCTCACCCAGATTGCGGGACAGCGGCCCGTGGTCACCCGGTCTCGCAAGTCCATCGCGGGCTTCAAGCTCCGCGAGGGTCAGGCGATAGGCATCATGGTCACCCTGCGCGGCGACCGCATGTACCACTTCATCGACAAGCTGTTCAACGCCGCCCTGCCGCGGCTCCGGGACTTTCGCGGAGTCTCTCGCACGGCGTTCGACGGTCGGGGCAACTACGCCTTGGGTGTTCGAGAGCAAGTTGTTTTCCCGGAGATCGACTACAACCAGATCGACAAGATTCGGAGCTTTCAGGTCAACATCATCACGACCGCGCAGAGCGACCGAGAGGCGCTGCGACTGCTGGAGCTCATGGGTATGCCCTTCGCTCGAGAAGCAGTGCCCGTATAGGTAGGTAGCATGGCCAAGAAGAGCATGATAGCCAAGGCCCAGAGGACTCCCAAGTTCCGCGTGCGGCAGTACCATCGCTGCAGTCTGTGCGGGCGTCCGCGGGCGTACATCCGTCACTTTGGACTCTGTAGAATCTGCTTCCGAACGCTGGCGCTCCGAGGGGAGTTGCCCGGCGTTCGCAAGGCGAGTTGGTGAGAGGGTAAACTCTGTGGGTACCATTACCGATCCCATTGCTGACATGCTGACCCGGGTCCGGAACGCGGGGATGGCCGGCCACACGAGCACGATGGTCCCCCTTTCCCGGACCAAGCTGGCCGTGGCCCAAGTCCTGGCGAGCGAAGGCTTCATCCGCGACTACGAGGTCCTTCGGGGCCATCCCCAGCGGGTGCTGCGCTTGCATCTCCTCTACGCCGACGCGAAGCCGCGGATACAGGGGCTCCGCCGGATAAGCAGGCCTGGCCTGCGCAAGTACGTGGGCCGGGGCGAGATACCCCAGGTCTACGGCGGCCTGGGCATGGCGGTTGTCTCCACTTCCCAGGGAATCATGACCGGCCGGGAGGCCCGCCGCCGAGGCGTAGGCGGGGAGCTCCTCTGCTATGTCTGGTGAAGGGAACGGAACAGTGACTGAAGATCGAGGGAAGCGAAGGGTCGTCGGTCGAGTGGGCTCGAAGCCCGTCCTCGTTCCGGACGGCGTGACCGTCTCCGTAGGGTCTCGGAACCAGGTGGCGGTGGAGGGCCCCCGTGGCGTGCTCAGCCAGGCCTTCGACCCCACCATGTCCATCCTCGTGGAGGCGGGGCAGGTGCGTGTGGAGCGCCCGTCCGACCAGCGTCATCACAGGGCCCTTCACGGCCTCACGCGTGCGCTCTTGCAGAACATGGTGGTCGGTGTGACCGAAGGCTACAGGCGTGCCCTGGAGCTCGTCGGCACCGGCTACCGGGTCCAGCAGGCGGGCGACAAGCTGGTCTTCCAGGTGGGCTACAGCCACACCGTGGAGGTCGCTCCCCCGGAGGACCTGGCGGTGGAGGTCGAGAGCCCCGTGCGTCTGGTGGTCTCCGGAAACGACAAGCAGCGGGTGGGCCAGCTTGCGGCCAACATTCGCGCCATTCGACCCCCCGACTCCTACAAGGGCAAGGGCATCCGCTACGCTGGAGAAGAGATTCGCCTCAAGCCAGGAAAGAAGGCGGCCCGGGCCGCCTAGTGGGAGACGACACACCGTGCCGGTAAAGACTCCTCTACGCTACATGGGAAGGGCCAGGACGCCCTGGGCGAAGCGCCGCGTGCGCCACGTCCGGGTCCGGCGTCAGGTGTCCGGGACGCCGGAGCGTCCCCGTCTGGCGGTCTTCCGCAGCCTGCGCCACATCTATGTCCAGGTCATCGACGATACGCAGGGCCGCACCCTCGCCATGGCATCGGACATGGAGCCGGGGCTGCGCACCAACGGCGCCGCAGGAACGAAGAAGGAAGCTGCGGGCCGCGTCGGCGCTCTGGTGGCCCAGCGGGCCCTGGATGCGGGCGTGTCCCGCGTCGTGTTCGACCGAGGTGGCTACCTCTACCATGGCCGCGTGCGCGAGCTTGCGGAAGCGGCACGAAAAGGGGGACTCGACTTCTAATGCCTAAGGCATCCGTATATGACGTAACCCCAAGAGTTCCGCCCGAGCAGGTGCCCAACGCCACCGAGCGCGTCATTCTCATTCGACGCATCTCCAAGGTGACCGCCGGCGGCAAGCATCTGCGCTTCAACGCGCTGGCTGCCCTGGGCGACGGCCAGGGCCACGTGGGAATCGGCCTCGGCAAGGCGGATGCTGTGCCCGACGCCGTCCGCAAGGCCGTGACCATCGCCCGGGCGAACATGATTCGCATCACCCGTCGCGGGAGCACCATCCCCCACGCCATCCAGAGCAAGTACGGGGCATCCGAGGTGATGCTCAGGCCGGCGGTCCAGGGTACTGGCGTAAAGGCCGGTGCGACGGTTAGGGCCATCATGGAGCTCGCAGGCCTGCGGGACATTCTGACCAAGTCTATGGGCAATCCGAATCCCATCAACCTCGCCAAGGCCACCATGACCGCCCTGGCCTCTCTGCAGGACACCGGCCGCGGCCGTGAGAGCGAGCGGGAAGCGGACGGCTCGGCCGACGCTGCAGCCGAAACGAACGGCTCAGGACCGGGCGAGGGATCTTCTGCGCCGCGCCGCGCCTAGACGAGCTAAAAGCATGACGGGGAGTACAGTGGACAGGCTTCGCATCACGTGGGTAAAGAGCACCATCGGTTACCGGCAGGACCAACGGGCGACCATTCGCTCGCTTGGACTGCGGCGGTTGCACCAGACCGTAGAGCGCCCGGATTCCCCCGTGGTGCGCGGCATGGTAGCCAAGGTGCGACACCTGGTCCGGGTTGAGCCGGTGCCAGGGGAAACGTCCTAGGGACAGAGGAAGACATGGGTATCAAGCAGCACAACCTTCAGGCGCCGCCGGGCGCCCGACGGTCCCGCAAGCGGGCCGGTCGCGGCGACGGTGGCAGCCGGGGCACCTACGCAGGGCGCGGCGTCAAGGGGCAGAAGTCACGATCGGGGTCCGGCCCTCGGACGGGCATGGAGGGCTGGCAGCTCCCCTGGATCAAGGGGATGCCCAAGAAGCGCGGCTTCACGCCACCCTTTCCTCGTACGTACGCCCTCGTCAACCTCAAGCGGCTGGAAGAGCGCTTCCAGGCCAACGATGAGGTGACCCCGGAGAGTCTGGTGCAGGTGGGCCTCCTGCGGGATGCCGACCTCCCCGTCAAAGTCCTGGGGGACGGCCAGGTGACCAAAGCCCTCACCGTGTCGGCCCATCGCTTCTCTTCCGGGGCCAGGGAGAAGCTGTTGGCCGCCGGAGGGACGCTGCAGGACCTGCCCGACTCTCGCCGGCGGGGAAAAAAGAGGAGCGCCTAGTCCATGCAGGCCCAGGCCGCGTCGCCGCGTCCCCAGCTCCTCCAGGCCGTCATCGATGCGTTCAGCATCCCTGACCTGCGGGCGCGCATTCTCTTCACCCTGGGCATGCTCATCATATTCCGCTTTGTCGCCCACGTCCCCGTGCCTGGCGTGGACCGGGCCGCGCTCTCTGCGCTGTTCGGCAGTTCGGGCACCGGCGAGCTCCTTGGGATGCTGGACCTCTTCAGCGGCGGCGCGCTGCGAAACCTTAGCGTCGCAGCCCTGGGGGTCTACCCCTATATCACCTCCTCCATCGTCATGCAGCTCCTGGTCCCCGCCATCCCCCAGCTTAAGGCCCTCTCGCGGGAAGGGGACTACGGCAGGCAAAAGCTGAACCAGATCACCCACTACGCGGCCGTCCCGATCGCCGCCTTCCAGGGCTACGGGCAGATCCTCATCCTCGACCGGGCCGGCGTCCTTGGTGGGACCGACCTGTGGGGCGGCGCCATGCCCGCAGTAATCCCGATGGTCTTCAGCATGGTGGCCGGCACGATGTTCCTGGTCTGGCTGGGCGAGCTCATCACGGAGCGGGGCATCGGCAACGGCATCTCTCTTATCATCTTTGCCGGCATTGTTGCCGGACTTCCGGCCATCATCGAGCAGGGCTTCTTCGGACAGTCCAATCCCACGGGTCTCTTCTTCCTGGTCTTCATCGCCCTGGGCATCATCTACCTCATCGTCATCTTCACGGAGGCCCAGCGAAAGATTCCGGTGCAGTACGGGCGCACAGTCTTCCGAGGAGGTATGGTTCAGCGGGCCGCCGGCACCTCGTATATACCTTTGCGCGTCAACTCCGCGGGCATGATTCCGCTGATTTTCGCATTTGCCATCCTCATCCTGCCCGCCACCGTGGCCAGCTACTTCGTGATCCCCGGCAGCGACGCCATCCTCTCTCGAGTGGCCCAGAGCACCGTCAACCTGTTCAACTCCAGCAGCGTCATCTACTGGATCATTCTCTTCTTCATGGTTGTGATCTTCGCGCTCTTCTACACCATGATCATCTTCTCCCAGATGAACCTTGCCGATAACCTGCAGAAACAGGGAGGGTTCATTCCGGGCATTCGCCCAGGGCGGCCCACGGAGGAGTATCTGAGCAAGACGCTTATGCGCATCAGCTGGGGCGGCGCCCTCTTCCTGGGCTTCATCGCCATCACGCCCTACCTGGCCAGCCTCGTGACGGACGTCCAGGCGATCCAACTCAGCAGCACGGCCATGCTCATCATGGTCGGCGTGGCCTTGGATACGATGCGCCAGTTAGAAGCGCAACTGCTGATGCGCCGCTACGAAGGCTTCATCAAGTGACGGAGGATACGCGCGCCGTGTCGACCGATACCCCGCAACGCTGGGTCCTGCTGGGCCCGCCCGGGGCCGGAAAGGGGACCCAGGCGGCCCTCTTGGCCGAACAGCTCGGTCTGGCCCATGTCGAGTCGGGTGGCCTGCTCCGGGACCATCGGGCCCGCGGCACCGACCTCGGTCGCGAGGCTGCAACCTACATGACGCGCGGACTCCTGGTTCCCGACGAGCTGGTCATCGAGATGGTACTGCAACGAATGACGCAGGACGACGCCGCCTCGGGAGCCGTCTTGGACGGCTTTCCTCGGACCCACGCGCAAGCCGAAGCCCTGGACGGCGCCCTGGCCCCGCACGGAGTCACGGGGGCCCTCTCGATCGCTGTCTCGGAAGGAGAGCTGGTCCGCCGGATCGGCAGCAGGCTCACCTGCCGCCAGTGCCAGGCCCCGTACCCCATGGCCGAAGCGCCGCCCCAATGCAGCCGCTGCGGCGGCGAGCTGGCCCAGCGTGACGACGAGCGGCCCGAGGCCGTGCGTCAGCGCCTGCAGGAGTACCGGACCAAGACAGCGTCACTTCTCGACTACTACGGCGCGCAGGGCAGACTCGCAGAGGTCGACGGTGAACAGCAGGTGGCTGAGGTGACCCGAGACCTGCTGCGCTTGGTGAGTGAGCGGGCCGCCCTGCACGATTCCCAGCCTTCGGGTACAATACGAGGGAGTATCTAGTGCGCGAGAGCCGGACCATCAGCCCTGCCGTGCCCACCCCTGCCGGGGTGACCATTAAGTCGCCTCGGGAGTTGGAGTGCATGCGCGAGGCTGGTCGCGTCGTTGCATCGGTCATCGCCCTGCTGCGAGAGGCGGTCAGGCCGGGGATGAGGACGCAGGAGCTGGACGCCGTGGCCGCTCGGGAGATCAAGCGGTTGGGCGCCAAGCCTGCCTTCCTGGGCTATCGAGGCTTCCCCGCGACCATATGTGTCTCGCTCAACGAGGAGATTGTGCACGGCATTCCGGGCTCCAGAATCATTGAGGATGGCGACCTGGTGAAGATGGACGTTGGCGCTATTGTGGACGGCCTCTATGGCGACGCCGCGGTGTCGGTGCAGGCGGGTACCGCCTCGCCCGAGGCCCAGGCCCTGCTGCAGACGTCCAGGGAGTCGCTGGAGCGAGGAATCGAGGCCGTGTGCCCCGGCGCGCGGCTCGGCGACATTGGCGCAGCGGTACAACAGCACGCGGAGTCCCGAGGCTACGGCGTGGTCAGAGAGTACGTGGGCCACGGCATCGGGCGGCTCCTTCACGAAGAGCCGCAGGTCCCCAACTACGGCGTTCGGGGCCGGGGGCTCCTCCTCAGGGAGGGCATGGTTCTGGCCATCGAGCCCATGGTGAACATCGGGACCTGGCAGACCCGGCTCCTCTCCGACCGATGGACAGTCGTGACGGCCGACGGCAGCTTGTCGGCTCACTTCGAGCACACCGTGGCCGTCACCGCAGAGGGAGTCGAGATCCTGACGGCGCCGCGAGCGTAACGGAAAGAAAGATGCCCAAGAAAGCGACCATAGAAGTAGAGGGTATGGTGGAAGAGGCTCTGCCCAACGTCAACTTTCGAGTGAAGTTGGCAAACGGGCACGAGGTGCTGGCGCACGCCTCCGGCAAAATCCGGATGCACTTCATCCGGGTCCTGCCTGGAGACCGGGTGCTGGTGGAGCTGTCCCCTTACGACCTGACTCGAGGTCGCATAACCTACCGCTTCCGATAGGGATAGAGAGCTGCTATGCGGGTCAGACCATCAGTCAAGCGGCGTTGTGACCGCTGTAAGATAATTCGTCGCAAGGGCGTGGTGCGGGTTATCTGCACCAACGCCCGTCACAAGCAGCGCCAGGGTTAGCCGGAGAGGGAGGCGCAGATGGCCCTTGTTGCCGGAGTCAACATCCCAGACCTCAAGCGGGTGGAGGTGGCCCTGCGCCGCATCTATGGCATAGGGCCCACGCTGGCGCGCAAGGCCGCGGTGACCGCAGGCCTGGAGGACAACCCCCGAGTGCGGGACATGACCGAAGAGCAGTTGTCACGCCTGCGGGAGGTGGTCGACTCGCGGTACAGGGTCGAAGGCGACCTGCGGCGAGCGGTCCAGGGAGACATCCGCCGCAAGATCGAGATACGGTGCTTCCAGGGGGTACGGCATGCGCGGGGTCTCCCGGTGCGCGGGCAGCGTTCCAAGACCAACGCCCGTACCCGGAAGGGACCGAAAAAGACTGTGGCCGGTAGGCGGCGCAGCAGCACCAGGAAGTAGCGGGCCGGGACTGAAGGAGCGGTATGGCACAGCGTAGAGCGCGGCGTAAAGAGCGTAAGTCGGTCCCCTCGGGCCGGGTCTATGTCGGGTCCACCTTCAACAACACCATCGTGACCCTGACAGACCTGGAGGGGAACGTGCTGGCGTGGGGGAGTGCGGGCACCGGTGGATTCAAGGGCTCCCGCAAGGGCACGGCCTTTGCCGCTGGCCGCGCCGCCGAGACCGCCGCTCGCAGGGGCATGGAGCACGGCCTGCGCCAGGTCGAGGTCTATGTGAAGGGCCCCGGGCCTGGCAGAGAAGCGGCCATCCGCTCCCTGCAGACTGCAGGGCTGTTCATCTCAGGAATTCGGGACGTCACCCCTACCCCCCACAACGGCTGCCGCCCACCCAAGCGTCGGCGCGTCTAGGAGGCTCATGGGACGATACACGGGACCATCCTGTCGACTTTGCCGTCAGGCCGGCGAGAAGCTCTTCCTGAAGGGAGAGCGCTGCGCGACTCCCAAGTGCGCCATCGAACGAAGGCGGCGCGCTCCGGGAGACCGACGCATGCGCCGGCGACGCCCTTCAGACTATGCGCTGCGTCTTCTGGAGAAGCAGAAGCTGCGCAACGCCTACGGTCTGCGGGAGGGCCAGTTCGCCCGCTACATGAAGCGGGCCCAGAAAGAGCCGGGCATTACTGGCCGGTACCTTCTCCAGCTTCTGGAGCGGCGGTTGGACAACGTGGTCCATCGGCTGAAATTCGCCTCCTCCCGGAGCCAGGCCAGGCAGCTGGTTACCCACGGCCATTTCACGGTCAACGGCCGCAAGCTGGACATCCCGTCCGCTATCCTTCGCCCCAACGACGTTGTGGCCTGGAAGGAACAGAGCAAGGGTCGGGACTTCGTGCAGCTCTTGGCGGAGAGAGTCCCCCACGCGACTGTCCCCGCGTGGCTCAGTCTGGACCCCGCCACCGGAGAGGGACGCGTGATCTCTCTGCCCGACGTTACTGAGATGGAAGGGCGGGTGGACACCCGCATGATTGTGGAGTTTTACTCTCGCTGAGGAGTGAGCACTGTGGTTGAGCTACTGCCCCTGGGTCCTCGGGAGGAACCGCTTGCGGAGCAGCCCGTTCCCAGGATTGAGATCAAGGTCTTGGAGGTTGAGGGGCCCTACGGGAAGTTCGCCGTAGAGCCGCTGGAGCGAGGGTTTGGTATCACCCTGGGCACCCCCCTGCGTCGGGTGCTGCTGAGCTCCATCCCCGGCGCTTCCGTCACCTGGATCCGCATCGACGGAGTCCTGCACGAGTACGCTACGATCCCGCATGTGCGAGACGACGTCTTGGGCCTGATCCAGAGGATCAAGTCCATTCGTCTGCGCCCCCTGACGGGGTGGCCGGGTCGAATGCACCTGGACGTCACTGGGCCGGGTGAAGTCTTCGCCGGAGACATCAGCGCACCTGTGGACTTTGAAATCGTGAACCCGGAGCTCCGCCTGGCCACCCTGGACTCCCCCGAGGCCAAGCTGACGGTGGAGTTCAACGTGGAGCACGGCAGGGGCTACGTACCGGCGCAACACGGTAATGGCCTCCCCATCGGCACCCTTCCCGTGGACGCCATCTTCACCCCGGTGCGGAAGGTCAACTACACCGTGGAACGCACCCGCGTCGGCCAGGTGACGGACTACGAGCGGCTGGTGCTGGAGGTGTGGACCGACGGCTCCCTCACCCCGGTGGACGCCGTTCAGAAGGCTTCACAGATCCTCATGGACCACCTCTTCCTGTTCACCGTTGTGGGCAGGGCTGCTGCTGGGTCGGACGCCACCTCTTCCATTGCCCTCTCCGTTCCCGTGGAGGTCTACAACACCCTGGTGGAGCGGCTGGAGCTCTCCTCGCGGACCTTGAACTGCCTCAAGCGGGCCGACATCCATAAGGTGGGGGAGATCCTGGAGCGGACGCAATCAGAACTCCTCAGGATCCGTAACTTTGGCGACCGGTCCCTTGAGGAGCTCATCGCCCGCCTCGAAGAGAAGGGCTTCCCCATCCCGGAGGGCGGTTCGGCCGAGGACGAAGAAGAGCAGGCCCCGGCCCCGGACGAACCGGAGGAGATGGACGAGTCCATCGAGGCGGAGGAAGAGGAGTAGGCCATGCCTCATCAGCGCCACCTTCGCAAACTTCGCCGCCCCGGCGGCCAGCGGAAAGCCCTGTTCCGGGGGCTTATTCGCTCGCTGTTCATCCATGAGCGTATCCGGACCACAGAGGCCAAGGCCAAGGCTGTTCGTCCTCTCGCGGAGCGAATGGTCACCTTGGGCCGTCGGGCCCACCATGCCTTGCAGCAGGGAGATACGCGGGAGAACCGGATCAAGGCCCTTCACTACCGGAGGATGGCCTTGGCCTACCTCCCGGACGACGGGGTCATCCGCAAGCTCTTTGATGACCTGGCCCCAAGGTACAGTGATCGGGACGGAGGCTACACCCGCATTCTGAAGCTGGGGAACCGTATGGGAGACGCCGCTCCTGTTGTCCTCGTGGAGTTCGTCTAGCTCTACGAGGCTGAGGGGAGGCCCGTTCCCGTGCAGCGTAGACACGCCCTGGTGCTGGAATACCAGGGCACCCGCTACGGCGGGTATCAGGTCCAGCCGGGGACCAGAACAGTCCAGGGCGAGGTGGAAACGGCCCTGGAGCGGCTCCTGGGAACGCACGTTAAAACATATGGCGCCGGGCGCACCGATGCAGGAACGCACGCGCTGGGGCAGGTGGTGGCCTTCACGACGGAGGCCTGCTATCCCTCGGAGACCTTTGCGCGAGCGCTCAATGCTATGCTCCCCCCGGACATTCGGGTGCAGGCCGAATACCCGGTCGATTTGCACTTCGACCCACGACGGGGGGCGTGCAGCAGGACGTACCGGTACCTGGTCCTGAACCGGCCCAGACCCTCGGCCCTCTGGCGGGAGCTCAGCTACCACGTGCCGAAGCCTCTGGATCACGGCGCCATGGCTATGGCGGCCCGCCATCTGGTGGGGGAGCACCATCGCCCTCCCTTCGCTCCGCCCGACCGGAGGCCGCGCAGACCCCAACGGGTCTTCCGGGCGGACGTGCTCCGCAGGG
This sequence comes from Dehalococcoidia bacterium, assembly GCA_965249315.1. Classification (GTDB taxonomy): domain Bacteria; phylum Chloroflexota; class Dehalococcoidia; order Lucifugimonadales; family UBA1127; genus CBDBGD01. The sequence continues at coordinate 1,705,281 of OZ252225.1, forward strand.
GGTCCTGGCTGGCTTTGGAGGTGGTGGCTACCGCCTTCTATCTCCACCAGGTGCGGCGCATGGCGGGCGGGCTTGTCCAGGTGGGATTTGGTAGGCTCTCCGTGGAGGGCTTTCAGGCGCTGGCCAGGGGAGACGATCACCCCGGTCGTGCTCCCGCCCTTCCAGCCCGGGGCCTGTATCTCGTCCGGGTCTCGTATCCGGACTCCCTGCTGGAGCAGGGGAAAGACGAAAAAGAGGATTGTCAGGAATGGCTACCACAAAGATGAAGAAGACCTACGTGGCCAGGCCGGTGGACCTGCAGCCGCAGTGGCACGTATTCGACGCGGCGGAGACGCCGCTGGGAAGGCTGGCCAGCGAGATCGCCCGGCTGCTTCAAGGGAAGCATCGCCCCCTGTACACGCCCACCATCAACACTGGGGACTTTGTGGTGGTGGTCAACGCGGCCAACGTCAGGGTCACGGGACGCAAGCTCGCGCAGAAGGAGTACCATTTCCACTCGCGGTATCCCGGGGGGCTGCGGACCTTCACCCTGGAGCAGATGCTGAAGCGCAACCCCAATCGAGTCATCGAGAAGGCCGTCCAGGGGATGCTGCCCAAGACCACCCTGGGCCGCCAGATGCTGAAGCGCCTGAGGGTGTATCCGGGGCATGAGCACCCCCATGACGCACAGGTCGCCGCTCCGGCGCCCAAGCCTCGAGCCGCTGGCGCACCAAAGGCCCGCAAGAAGAGGGAGGCACAGACCTCATGACGACATCACGGGAAGGCGAAAAGAGCTACTACGCCGGGACCGGCAAGCGCAAGAGCGCGGTGGCGCAGGTCCGGCTCTATCCCGGTCCGGGCCAGGTGGCCATCAACGGCCGCAGCCTGGACGACGCCATACCCTGGCCCTCCTGGCAGGGGCACGCTTTGGAGCCCCTCCGGATTACCGAGACCATGGGGCAGTTCTCCGTCATCGCCAAGCTCCATGGTGGAGGTATTTCAGGCTGGGCCGGCGCCCTTCGACACGGCCTTGCCCGCGCCCTGCTCGACTACGACCCGGAGCTGCGGCCTGTCCTGCGACGGCACGGCATGCTCACCCGGGACTCCCGCGTGAAGGAGAGCAAGAAGTACGGTTTGAAGCGGGCACGCCGGGCGCCACAGTACACCAAGCGCTAGGGCCTCCGGGTCTCTCTTCGTGCGTCCCCTCGATTGACAGTCCTTGACGTGCGTGCGTACAATCCGAGCTAGGAGCACTGCTCTACGGGAGTTACCCGATGTTGGAAATGTCCATCGAGAGCATCCGCGTCAGCCTGATGAACTACCAGCGCGTGGTCATTCTCAAGCAGAAGGATGCGGACCGATACCTCCCCATCTGGGTTGGCCCCGCTGAGGCTGACGCCATCGCCGTCAAGCTACAGGACGTCACTGTCCCTCGCCCACTCACCCACGACCTGCTCGATAGCGTCATTGACAGCCTTGGGGGCAAGGTCTCCCACATCACGGTCAGCGACCTGCAGAACGACACCTTCTACGCAAAGATCGTGCTGAACGTGGACAGCAGGACCGTGGAGGTGGACTCCCGACCCAGCGACGCAATCGCCCTGGCCGTCCGTACTCGCGTCCCTATCTACGCCGATGAGGCGGTCCTCGACCGGGCCGGGGTCCTGCTGGACAAGGAAACGGGTCAGCCCATCATGGAGGAGCGGCCCCCGGACGAGGAGGGCAGGAAGATTGGGGAGGAGGAGATGCGTCGCCTCTCCGCCTTCAAGGACTTCGTCGAAGGACTGAACCTGGAGGACCTGGGCAAGGGCAAGGCCTCCTGACACCTCCGCACACCGCCGACGAGAGAAGGGCCCTGCGATCGCAGGGCCCTTTTGCATGGAGTGCGAACGGCCCGAAACGTGACATAACATCCCGAATCGGGGACTCGGACTGTTGACCGCGGAGGGGGGTGTGGCTAGAATGAGTGCAGCAAGGAGACCCCCTCAGGAGGCTTCATGTACTCAGGTCTCATCCACAAGATCGAGAAGGCCCGACGGTACGCCCAGGAGCCTCACCGGGCGACCATCCTTCAGTTCACCGCCAACTTCCACGGCGAGCACGCCGACCACACCGTAAGCCTCAAGGACAACACCTGGCACTGCACCTGCTCCTTCTTTGCTGGGCATGATCGATGCAGCCACACCATGGCCCTTCAGCAGATCCTGGCTGAGCTGATCACCGTTGAGGGCGCTGTCCCCCGATAGTCGGCCCAGCGCCCCGCACAGGCTCCGCCGCGACTCCCTTCCCTACCTACGTCTCCACGAAGCGCTTGATGACCAGGGAGGCGTTCTGTCCTCCAAAGCCAAAGCTGTTGGAGAGGGCTACGCCCACGTCCTTCTGCCGAGCCACGTTGGGGACGTAGTCCAGGTCGCAGACGGGGTCGGGGAACTCGTAGTTGACGGTGGGGTGGATGGTCCCTGACTCGATGGTCTTGACCACGGCCACGGCCTCCACCGCCCCTGAGCCGCCCATGGCGTGCCCCACCATGGACTTCGTCGAGCTGATGGGGACCTGGGTGGCCTGCGCTCCGAAGACCCGCTTTATCGCCGCCGTCTCAGCTGCGTCGTTCAGGGGCGTGGACGTGCCGTGGGCGTTGATGTAGTCAACGTCCTCGGGCTGGACACCGGCGTCCTGCAGGGCCCAGGCCATGGCTCGTGCAGGCCCACTGCCGTCCTCGGCCGGCTGCACAAGGTGGAACGCATCCGAGGAGACCCCGTAGCCCGCCACCTCTGCGTAGATGTGTGCGCCACGGCGTATGGCGTGCTCCAGCTCCTCCAGCACCAGGACCGCAGAGCCTTCGGCTGGGGCGAAGCCGTCCCGCTTGGCGTCGAAGGGGCGGCTGGCCCTTTCCGGCTCCTCGTTGCGCTCCGTCAGCGCCTTCATGACAGAGAAACCCGAGAGCGACAGGGTTGTGATGCCCGCTTCGGTCCCGCCTGCGTAGACCGCGTCGGCCAGACCTCGCCTGACCAGCTCTGCTCCCTCGCCGATGGCCTGGGTCCCCGCCGCGCATGCGGTGATGACCGTGGAGGTGTAGCCCTGGAGGTTCAGCAGACGGCTCACGTTGGCCGCGGCCATGTTGGGTAGGATCATGGGAATGAAGAAGGGCGACACCCGCATGCCTCCGCGAGCTGCCATCACCCCGCACTGCGCCTCCGTGTCGGGGATGCCCCCAATGCCGTTGCCGAGGACCACGCCGAGGCGCTCCGGCGGGGTGTCTGCCAGGCTGGGGCCGGCATCCTCGCGTGCCTGCAGGGCCGCAGCGACGGCTAGCTGGCTGAAGCGCGACATGCGCCGCGCCTCTTTCGGGTTCATGTAGCGGGCGGGGTCAAAGGTGCGCACCTCCCCGGCAACGCGGCATGGGAAGCCGGTGGGGTCGCACTGCGTCATGGGGCCGATTCCGGACCGTCCCTTGACCAGGCTGGCCCAGTACTCCCCCACGTCTTCGCCCAGGGGAGTCATTGCGCCCATCCCCGTAATGACAACGCGCCTTCGCTGCTCCATTGTGCTACCTCATTGCCGTGATCGGTCTCTGCACTTCAGGGTACACCTCCGGGGGTATTCCCTTCAAATGCTCCCGCAGTTCCGCCACGGCGAAAAGCGATCCCGTGCCCAGGACCAGGTCCTCGCTGCCGGCCAGCTCCATCGCTCGTTCCACGGCGCGGCCCACGTGGTCGACTTCCTCGACCGGGACGGCATACTGCGCGAAATGTTCAGCGATCCGTTGTGGGGGCACGGCGCGTGGGTGGCGCGATCGAGTGGCGATGACCAGCCTTGGCTGCAGGGCTGCAGCCTCCGCCACCACACCCTCCAGGTGGTGTCCGTCGGAGAAGCCCATGACGAGAACGCACGACAGGCCGGGGAAATACTGCCGCACTGCCTGGGTCAGCGCCCGCATGGCATGCGGGTTGTGGGCCCCGTCGACCAGTACCAGGGGCGACGTCCCCACCACCTCCAGCCGTCCCGGCCACCGGACGTTGAGCAGCCCCTGCTCCACGGCCTTCGTGTCCACGGCCGCGCCCTCTCCTGCGAGGGCCTCCACGGCCGCAACCGCGCAGCAGGCGTTCTCGATCTGGTGCCCCCCCAGCAGGGGTATCCGTAGCGTCCGGCTGCCTGTGGCCCCGGAGACCCTGAAGGTCTGGCCTTCCACGTCCCAGTCCAGGAGCTTGGAGTGGTACTCCTCCTCCATCTTGACCATCCTGGCGCCTTTCGCCTTGCACGCCTCCTCCAGGACCGCCATCGCCGCCGGCTCCTGCGGCGCGACCACAACCGTGGCGCCGAGCTTGATGATCCCCGCCTTGTCCCGGGCGATCGCCTCCACGGTGTCGCCCAGGACCTGCGTATGGTCCAGAGAGATGGGGGTGATGACGCACACCAAGGGGCGCTCCACTATGTTCGTGGCGTCCAGGGTGCCCCCAAGCCCTACCTCCAGGACCTGGAACTGCCGTTGCGACTGAACGAAGCAGAGGAACGCCATGGCCGTGAGGGCCTCGAAGGTGGTCACTCGCCCGTAGCTCGAGTCTGAGGCCATGGCCTCGATTACAGGCCAGACCTGGCCCATGAGGCCCCCGAAGACCGCCTCTGAGACCGGCTCCTGCCCCAACCGGATGCGCTCCCGAAACGCGTGCAGGTGCGGCGAGGTGTACAGGCCGGGAGCGCCCCCTGCCTGCTCCAGCACGGAGGTCACCATCGCGGCCGTGCTCCCCTTGCCCTTGGTGCCGGTAATGTGGACCGTGGGTGTGACGTCGTGCGGGCTGCCGAGCCGCTGGGCCAGGGCACGCATGCGCTCCAGCTTGTACTTTCGGTGGGGCGGGCCCGCTGTGCGCTCCAGGTCTACCAGGCTCAGCAGGTGGTGGAGGGCAGTGCCGTAGTCCATGTCGCTCCCTCTCAGTGGTCGCGGACCTGTCGGGGCATCACGCCAAGGAGCATGGCCATGGCATGTCGAAGCCGTAGAGACCGGATGTATCCCAGGTTCTCCTCCAGCGATTGTGGGGCAAATGCGAACTCGCGCTCCACGGAGTCCTCTTCGGCGACGCTGTCCAGGTCCAGGTAGCGGAGCTGCTCCCTGGTTACAGGAGGCCGGGGAAGAAGGCGCTCCATGACCGCGGCCATCGCACGCATGAAGGATATTGGCACGTGGACCCGCAGCCGCCGCACGCCCAGGACGGTCGCTACGACGCGCAGGAGCTCCCTGTAGGTATAGTGGCGAGGGCCACCTATCTCCACGACTCGGTTGTAGTAGCTCTCCTGGAGGACGGCCGTCGCAACGCATCGGGCCACGTCGTCGGCGGCGATGGGCTGAAAGCGGTTGCCCCCGCTGCCCGCAACGGGCACTAGGGGGAGCATCTTCACGAGAGCCGCCAGCGTGTTGAAGAACTCATCGCCCTCGCCGAACAGGATCGAGGGCCGAAGGATGGTGAAGGGCGCCCCGCTGTTGATGACCTCCTGCTCTCCCAGCCACTTGCTGCGGGCGTAGGGGTACCGCGGGTCGTCTCGCGCTCCGAGCGCGCTCACGTAGACGATGTGCTTCACACCGGCAGCCTTCGCCGCCTCCGCGACGTTCCGAGTCCCCCCATGGTTCACACCAGCGAAGGTCGTCGCCGGAGGACGCTCCCGGATGATGCCCACCAGGTGCACGACGCCATCGGCGCCATCCATCGCTTCGGCAAGAGAGGCGGGGTCTTGCACGCTCCCGTGGGCGAACTCGACTCCATCGGCCGACGCCGTGCCGTCACTGGGAGAACGATGGAGAAGGCAGCGTACCGGTGAATGCCCCGCCTGCTGAAGAGCTTGGACGACACGCCGTCCCAAGAAGCCCGTTGCCCCCGTGACAAGCAGCATTACCGGCTCCTGTGTGGGCGTCCTGCAAGGCTAGCAGAGGGGATGGGGGGTGTCAACGAACTCCCCTTGCGGAGGATGGCGCTTCGTAGCCGCCTCCGACTCCTTGACGCTAGATTGTGAAGGGATTTACAATGCGCGATGTTATGTCAGGCTACCGACTCTCTCCACATAGCGCGGAGGACTGAGGGAGATGGCGGTACCAGAGGTCGTCGTAAACCGTCTTCCCCAGTACGTCCGCGTCCTCAAGACGCTGCTTGACCAAGGGACGGAGGTGGTCAGCTCCCAGCATCTGGGGAAGGTCCTCCAGATGACTCCGGCCCAGATCCGTAAGGACCTCAGCTACTTTGGCCGGTTCGGCAAGCAGGGGCGTGGCTACAGCGTGAACTACCTGTTCGTCGAGTTGCGCCGCATCCTGGGCCTCGACTTGGAGTGGAACCTGGCCGTCGTGGGTGTGGGGCGCCTGGGCCGGGCCATCATCAGCTACCCCGGCTTTGCGCCTGAGGGCTTTCGCGTCGTGGCCGCTTTCGATGCCGACCCGGACATGGTCGACCAGCAGATGGGAGGCATCACCGTCCGCCCCCTGTCCGACCTGTCTGAGACCATCGAACGCGAGGACATACGCATGGCCATCGTGGCCGTGCCCGCTGCCCGCACGCAGGAGGTTGTAGACCTGCTGGTGCGCTGCGGCATCAAGGCCCTCCTCAACTACGCTCCCACCTCCCCGCCCGTGCCGGACGACGTCACACTGCGGAGCATCGACCCCGTGCTGGCCCTCCAGTCCATGACCTACTACCTGCGCACCCCCGCCTGAGGCCCGCCCTGAGTCTGCGAAAGCTCCGAGGACGCGCTGCGGGGCGAGATGCTGCGGGGCGAGATGAGGGGGTTCATTCGAGTTGTGATAGCCTACTCACAGACCTCCTGAGCCGGATCATGTGGGGTGGCGAGCGTGACGCAAACGTACCCTGATGTGTATTTCAAGAAGCTCCTGACCTTCAGGTTCCAGAGGCAGGAGATGCAGTTCAGGGTCTCGCAGGACCTGTTTAGCAGCTTTCAGGTCGATGTAGGTACCCAGTTCCTGCTGCGAAGCATATGGGACCTTGGTCCGGGGCAGTTTTCCAAGGCTCTTGACCTTGGCTGCGGTTACGGCCCCATAGGTTTGACCCTCAAGAAGTTAAACGGCGCCGCCTGTGTTCACATGGTGGATCGGGACGCTTTGGCTGTTGAGTACTCCCGTCAGAATGCGGGTCTCAATTGTCTGTCGGATGTCGAGGTATACGGCAGTCTTGGATATGACGACGTTCGATCCCGAGATTTCGACCTCATCGCCTCCAACATCCCGGCAAAAGCCGGCCCAGACGTCATTTCTCATCTCCTACGGGATGCCGTCTACTACCTGCGCCCGGGGGGAGTTGTCGTGGTCGTCGTCGTAGCTCAGATTGAGCGGATGGTTGAAGAGGTCCTTCGGAACGCTTCAGAGATTAGCTGTCTTTTCAAGAGGAGTCGCCGCGGGCACGCCATCTTCGGCTACCAGTTCACAAGCGATGGGAGGGTTGGACCACTCACGGAAGAGGACGCTCATCAGCGCGGAGTGTACCATCGGGAAAGGACCACAGTTACCGCCGGCGTACGCAGGCTTCCGATCGAAACGGTTTGGGGGTTGCCTGAGTTCGAATCCCCCAGCTACAGGAGTGAACTGCTCATCGAGTACCTGATGAGAGGGCCTCGGTCCGCGATCGACTCGGCGGCCTTATTCAACCCGGGCCAGGGCCACGCGGCAGTCGTGCTGGCAGAGCTGCTCAGACCACGCAGCGTCCACCTAATCGACCGTGATCTTCTCGCGTTGAGATGCACAAAGCGCAACTTGGTCCTCAATGGATTCTCCGCGGGTAGTGTCACCCTGACGCACCAAGTCGACATGGACTGCACGGAAGGCTGGCCTGTTCAGGTCTTTGCAGGCGTGGTACGAGAAGATGAGGGCCCTAGAGCCGCGGGGTCTCTGCTCAGCCATGTAGCGGCACTGCTTGCGCCTCGGGGGAAACTGGTGCTATCGGCTAGCTCGACTGGCGTCACTCGGATCATAGAGATGGCGAAACCCATGAAGGTCTTCGAGCTACGGGAACGAAAGAAGTGGATAGGAAACAGTCTGGTCGTGTTTGAGCGTCGCTGACTGGCGGGCGCTACCGCTGACCGGACCCCTACTACGGACTTGACCTACCGCAAGGGCGCCGACCCGCCCCGAGACCGGCGACGACGGGCCACCTGGACCCGGGCCTGGGCCCGGCGGATGGAGGCCAGCGCTCGCTCCAGGTCCTGGGCAGTCAGCTGACCAGTCAGGCGCTCCTGGGCGCGCTGGACCGCCTCTTGGGCGCGCTCCTCGTCGATCTCGTCGGCTCGCTCCGCTGTGTCGGCCAGGATGGTGACCGTGTTGGCCAGCACCTCCAGGAAGCCCCCGGAGATGACCATGTACTCTTCCTGGCCCTCCACCACGATGCGAATCTCGCCCGGCTGGAGCATGGTGAGAAGCGGGGCGTGGTGCGGAAGAATGCCCAGCTCCCCCTCGATGCCCGGGGCCACCAGCACCTCAACGTCGCCGCTGTAGACGAGGCCTTCGCCGGTGACTATTTCCAGCTTCATTTCAGCCATGATCGGTCCTACGCAGCCATCTTCTCGGCCTTCTCTCTGGCCTCCTCGATGGAGCCCACCATGTAGAAGGCCTGCTCCGGCAGGTCGTCGTGCTTCCCCTCCAGGATCTCTGCGAAGCCCCGGACGGTCTCCCGGACGGGCACGTAGCGGCCCTCTTGGCCCGTGAACGGCTCGGCCACGAACATGGGCTGGGAGAGGAAGCGCTGGATCTTGCGGGCCCGTGTCACCGTAAGCTTGTCCTCTTCGGAGAGCTCCTCCACGCCCAGGATCGCAATGATGTCCTGCAGGTCCCGGTACCGCTGGAGGACGGCCTGCACGCCCCGAGCGACGCGGTAGTGCTCATCTCCCACAACCTGCGGGTCCAGAATCCGGGAGGTGGAGGCCAGTGGGTCCAGCGCGGGATAGAGGCCCTGCTCGGCGATGGAGCGCTCCAGGGCGATGACCGCGTCCAGGTGGCCGAAAGTAGCCACGATGCCCGGGTCCGTGTAGTCGTCGGCCGGTACGTAGATGGCCTGGAAGGAGGTGATGGAGCCTTTCCGGGTGGAGGTGATGCGCTCTTCCAGGGCCCCCATCTCCGTGCCCAGCGTGGGCTGGTACCCCACTGCCGAAGGCATGCGCCCCAGCAGTGCGGAGACCTCCATGCCCGCCAGGATGTACCGGTAGATGTTGTCGATGAAGAGCAGGACGTCCTGGCCCTCTTCGTCGCGGAAGTACTCGGCCATGGTCAGGCCGGTCAGGCCTACCCGGGCCCGCACGCCCGGCGGCTCGTTCATCTGGCCGAAGACCAGCGTCGCGTTCTTGAGCACGCCGGAGGCCTGCATCTCGTGCCAGAGGTCGTTGCCCTCGCGGGAGCGCTCACCCACGCCGGCGAAAACAGAGAACCCCTCGTGCACCGTAGCGATGTTGCGAATGAGCTCCTGGATGATGACGGTCTTGCCCACACCGGCGCCCCCGTAGGCCCCGATCTTGCCGCCCTTGGTAAACGGAGTGACCAGGTCAACCACCTTGAGGCCCGTCTCCAGGATCTCCGTCGTCGTCGTCTGCTCCTCCATGGATGGAGGCGCTCGGTGGATGGGCCACGACTCCTGGGCCTCCACCTCCTCGAGGTCGTCCAGGGGCTGCCCCAGCACGTTGAAGAGCCGTCCCAGGCAGCCTCGTCCGACGGGCACGAGGATGGGCGAGCCGGTGTCCACCACCGTGCTGCCCCGTGCAAGGCCCTCGGTGGGCCCCAGGGCCAGGCAGCGCACCCAGTTGTTGCCGGTGTGCTGCTGCACCTCCAGCACCAGTGTCTGCTCCTCCATGGTTACCTCGATCGCGTTCAGGACTTCGGGCATCTCCTCCCGCGGGAACTCCACGTCCACCACGGTGCCGATGACCTGTACCACCTGTCCCTTGGCGTCTTTAGCCATTACCCCTCCTCAGACGGAGCCGGCGGAAGCCCGGCCCTAGTTCTGGAATGTCCAGGTCCCGCCGATGATATCCAGAAGCTCCGTGGTGATGGTCTCCTGTCGCACTTTGTTCGCTACCAATGTTAGGTCTTTGACCAGGTCGTTGGCGTTCTCCGTGGCGCTGCGCATGGCGACCATGCGAGCCGATTGCTCGCTGGCGTTGGCCTCGAGCACCGCGTGGTAGATCTCCATCTCCACCGATCGGGGCAGCAGTTCCGCCAAGAGCTGAGCGCTCTGCGGCTCGTAGATGTAGCCCACCGCGTGCGACGGAGGTAGCTCGGCTGGCTCCACCGGCAGCAGCCGCTGCATGACCGGCCGCTGCACCATGGTGCTCACGTACTCCCCGTAGGCCACGTAGACCGCGTCCACGTCGCCGTTGGTGAAGTCGTCGATGACCAGCCGGGCGATGGGCGTGACGTCCGCCAGGTTGGGCCGCTCTCCCAGCCCCGTGAAGACGGCCCGAACGTCCCGCCCGTAGCGGGCCATGAAGTCTCGTCCCTTACGCCCCACGGCGACGACGGACACTGGGCCTGCGGCCTCCAGGGAGAAGGTGGCCACGTTGCGGTTGAGCGTGCCCGGCAGGGCTCCGCAGAGGCCCCGGTCCGGAGTCACGTGGATCACGGACAGGCGCTTCACCTCCCGCCGCCGCAGCAGAGGATGGACCTCGGCGGGGTCATCCGGCGGCATCGCCGCCAGGTCTGCCAGCAGGCCCGTCATCTTCTCTGCATAGGGGCGGGTGGCCAGCACCGCCTCCTGAGCGCGGCGCATCTTCACCGCCGCGACCATCTCCATGGCCCGCGTGATCTTCGCCGTGTTCTGCACACTGCGAATGCGCCGCCGGATCTGTCTCAGGCTAGCCACTGAGCGCTCTCCTCGCGATGTGTGGCGTGGACCTCATGCCTGGAAGCCCTGGTTGAACGCCGTGATGGCCTCCTTCAGGGCCTCCTCCGTCTCCCCAATGTCCGAGTTCTCACGGATGGCCTGCCCCACCTCGCCGTGGGCGGTGTCCATGAAGCGTTGGAACTCCTCGCCCCAACGTCCCACGGCGGTGATTGCTATATCGTCCAGGTAGCCGTTGATCACGGCGTACAGTGCCATCACCTGCTGCTCCAGAGAGAAGGGGGTGTACTGGGGCTGCTTGAGGATTTCGCTCGTCCTTTGGCCCCGCTCCAGCTGCGACCGGGTGGCCCGGTCCAGGTCCGCGGTTCCGAACTGGGCGAACGTCGCCAGCTCCCGGTACTGCGCCAGGTCCAGGCGCAGTCTGCCTGCAACCCGCTTCATGGCCCGCGTCTGTGCGGCGCCACCGACGCGTGAGACCGAAAGGCCCACGTTGATGGCGGGGCGGGTGCCGGCGTTGAACAGCTCGGCCTCCAGGTAGATCTGGCCGTCGGTGATCGAGATAACGTTCGTCGGCACATAGGCGGAGACGTCCCCCGCCTGTGTCTCGATGATGGGCAGGGCCGTCAGGGAGCCGCCGCCCATGCTATCGTCGAGTTTGGCGGCCCGCTCCAGCAGGCGGCTGTGGAGGTAGAACAGGTCGCCCGGGTAGGCCTCCCGGCCCGCGGGGCGGCGCAGCAGTAGCGATAGCTGACGGTACGCCCAGGCGTGTTTGGATAGGTCATCGTAGATGACCAGGGCGTCCTTCCCCTGCTCCATGAACTCCTCGCCGATGGCGCAGCCCGCGTAGGGGGCCAGGTACTGCAGCGCCGCCGGGTCTGCGGAGTTGGCGGCCACCACGACCGTGTGCGCCATGGCGCCGTACTCCTCCAGCTTCGCCACGACCTGGGTTACCTTGCTGCTCTTCTGGCCAATCGCCACGTAGATGCAGTAGAGGTCCGCGCCGGTCTGGTTGAGGATCGTGTCCAAGGCAATGGCCGTCTTCCCCGTGGAGCGGTCGCCCAGAATCAGCTCCCGCTGGCCGCGGCCGATGGGGATCATCGCGTCTATGGCCTTGATCCCCGTCTGGACCGGGGTGTCCACGGACTTGCGCCTGGTGACGTCGGGGGCCACCCGCTCCACGGAACGAGTCTTCGTCGTCGTGATCGGCCCCTTGCCGTCCAGCGGCTTCCCCAGGGGGTCCACCAGCCGGCCCAGCAGTTCCTCTCCCACCGGCGTCTCCACGATGCGGCCCGTCGTCTTGACCTCGTCACCCTCCTTGATGGCCTTCTCGTCGCCCAGAATGACGATGCCGACGCTGTCCTCTTCCAGGTTGAGGGCGATGCCCAGGAGGCCGCCAGGGAACTCCACGAGCTCGGAGTAGCGGCACCCCCCCAGGCCGTGGGCCCGAGCGATGCCATCCCCGACCTCGACGACGGTGCCCACGTCCACCATGGTGACGCCGGCGCCGAACTCCTCGATCTGCCGCTTGATGACGGAGACGATGTCCTGCGATCGTGTGGTCATAGCTTCTCCTCCACCTGGACTCCGGGCCTCAGAATGCCCTGGCCCGCAGGGCTTGGCGCATTGTCTCCAGGCGCCCGCGGGCCGTGCCGTCGAGAATCGTATCGTCGATGCGGACCATGAGACCGCCCAGCAGCCACGGGTCCACCCGTGTGCGGGTTCGGACGTCCGCATTCAAGGTCTTCTTGAGCCGCTGGGCGATGAGGCGCTCCTCGTCATCCGTGAGCTCCACGGCCGTTCGAAGCTCCACCCGCTTCAGGCCCTGGTGTTTGTCCACTGCGCTCTGGTACTCCTCCAGGATCCGGGGCAGCAGCGATATGGCTCGCCTCCGCGCCAGGAGCGCCAGGAGGTTGTATCCCTGGTCCGGCATCTTGGGCAGGACCTGCCGGAGGACCGCCATCTTCTCCTGGAGGCTCAGGCCGGGTGCGTCCATCGCCGCCACGAATGCCGGCGACCGTGCGGCCTCTGCCCCTGCCCCCAGGACCTCGGACCACTGGTCCAGGTCCCCCTGGGCCGCCGCGATCTGGTAGACGGCCTGGGCGTACCTCTTGGGGGACGGCAGCGAGCGAGCGGCCATGCCTACTCCCGGGAGGGCTCGAAGCCCTCCTCCAGCACTTTCTCGATGAGATCGTGATGTGCGCTGCGGTCCAGGGACCGCTCCACCACCCGCTCGGCGGCGGTGATGGCCAGGTCGCCGAAGTGGCGTCGCACGTCTTCCACGGCAGCGTTCCGTTCCTGCTGGATCTCCTGGCGGGCCCGTTCCAGCAGGCTCTCGGCTTCCTGGCGAGCCCGCTGGCGCTCCTCCTCGCGGAAGCGCTCCGCGGCTTGTCGGGCCTGCTCCAGCATCTGCTGGCCTTCTCGTCTCGCTTCAGCCATCTGGTCGCCCATCTCCTGCCGGGCCTTTGCCGCTTCCTGCCGAGCGCGCTCCGCCTCCTCCAGCGAGTCCCGGATTCTGCCGGAACGCTGGTCCAGCAGCGCCAGTATGCGCTTGTAGGCAAAGAAGTAGAGAAGGGCCAGGAGCAGCCCAAAGTTCACTAGATACACTAGGAGGCTGGGAAGGTGAAAGCCCAGCTCGCCCATGGTTTCCCTCCTGAGGTCGTGGCGGCCCTTAGACCACCAGGGCCAGGATCACAGCCACGATCAGCGCGTAGATGCCCAGCGCCTCAGCGAAGGCAATGGCCAGGATCATGTTGGTCAGAATGGCACCCCGGGCCTCCGGGTTGCGGCCGATGGCGTTCATCGCCGCCGCCCCCAGGATGCCGATGCCGATACCGGGGCCGATGAGCCCCAGGCCGATCGCAAGCCCAGCCCCGAGTACCTTCAGTCCTTCTGCGTCCATGACTCCTCCTTACTGATTTCCAGAGTGTCTGTTTGAGCTCGGCCCCGTCAGTCCTGGCGGCTCGCGTAGATCGCGAAGATGCCGCCCAGGGCCGCCGCGGCAACTCCAAGGGTCGCTATGACCATGGCAAAGATGATGATCTCCATGAGACCTCCTCGGCGCTAGTGCTCCTCTTCGTGCGGTGTCAGGGCCACGGATGCGAAGACCAGGGTGAGGCCGGCGAAGATGAGGGCCTGCACAAAGCCCACCAGCAGCTCCAGCCCATAGAACGGGACGGTGAAGACGAAGGCCACCAGGAAGGCGGAGACCAGCAGCAGGATCTCCCCGGCCAGCATGTTCCCGAACAGCCGAAAGGTGAAGCTCACCACTCGGACTAACTCGCTCACCGCCTCCAGTAGGCCGACGAACAGGTCGATGAGCCCGGTGAAGATCCTCCCCCGGAGGAGGTTTCCCACTCGGATGAACTTCCCGAAGTAGCGGAAGCCAAAGGTCCGCAGGCCCAGTCCCTCCACGAAGACGAAAGAGACCAGGGCCAGGGCCAAGGGCATGTTCAGGTCGGTCCCTGCGGGACGGAGGAACGCGGCCTTGAGGTGGCCGTCGTCGCTCAGAACGCCGAAGGACTGGTAGATGGGCAGGAGACCTAGCCAGGCGTTCAACGCCACGAACAGGAAGATGGTGGCGATGACGGGGAGAAGTTGACGAGCGCGTTGCGGCCCCACCACGCCCTCGATGAACCCCAGCAGGCCCTCCACAATCGTCTCCAGCATGCCCTGGAAGCGCCCCGGCACCAGGCTCAGTCGGGCCGTGCCCAGGACGAAGACGATGAGGAGGATGGCGGTAGCGACGAAGGAAGAGAGTAGTGTGTTGGTCAGAACGAAGCTGGTGCCCCCGTGCAGGGCGTCCCCCGGGTGGTCCCCGGTGATCGACTGGGCCGGTAGGTGCACCTCGGGCTTCGGCAGGAGCGCTTCCGTGCCGAAGAAGGCAGCGCCGATGGCGCCCCAGATGAAGCCGGATAGTCCCAGCGCCAATACGCCCAAGCCGACGAGAATGAGGACTCGCGTGGCGGCTGGACTCCGCATCACCGTTGCCCGTTTTCCCCCTTCGAGGAGCTAGGTGGGGGCTCCGTATCTCCCATGAGCGGCAGAACCAGCCGATACACGCCGTAGAAGGCCACCGCGCTCCCCAGGACTACCCCCAGCAGGGTGAAGAGGACCTGGGTCTGGAGCCACCGGTCGAGGAGAATGCCTCCCCCGAGTCCCACGATGATGCACGCGGCAACATACCACCCCAAACCCGTGAGCCGTAGGGCCAGTGCCCACAACGGCATACACACCATCCGGCTGGGACTTGGTGAATCCTATCACACACCCTGCGCCCAGTCAACGCGCCGGACGCCCCCCAAAGACGAGAAAACACCGGCGTGTGGGCCCCGCCAACTCCACCCACCTTCACCCCTCCGAAGGTCCAACCGTCGCCACAGCCCAACTTCCCCAGGCAAGAGCGGCTGGCCGCCTGCCTGGTGCCATCCGCCCCTTCCCCCAAACACCTCCGACCCTCTACCCTCATCTCATGGACACAACACACGCGCCCACCCGCAAGCCCCGCAACCGCCGAGGCGGTCAGCGCGGCAACCAGAACGCCCGCAAGCACGGGCACTCCTCCATGCTCACACCCGCAGACCGCTACGTGCCGTTGCAGAAGGTGCTCCGGTCCCACGGCCTCAAAGACCCCTTTGTCCCCGGCGGCCTCTCCATCGAGGAGCTCCTCGACGACCCCAACACCAACGTCGACCTCCTCTTCCTCCTTCTGCAGACCACCATCGGTCTCGTCCACATCAAAGACCGCCTGAGCCGGCAGTGACCGGCAGCCATACTCTCCCAACCCCCTACCCTACCCCCATGCCCACCCACACCCCTACCCTCCGCCGCCGTGCCTGCGAAGGTAGGAACCTCGCCCCGTCTCCAGGGGAGTCCAGAGGGGTTTCCCCTCTTTCTGGGGCGGCGAGCCGCTCTGGGGGATGTGCCCCCAGTTACCAAGAAACCTCCGAGGGTCGGTGGGTGGGCCCAGCCGACGTCGCAATGCCGATCAAGGTTTGGGGGGTGGTGGGGCATGCTAAAGGGGCTGGCCGCCTGAGGGTGCAGGGTCTCCCCTGCCTGGTCGCTTCGTTTCATACACTCCCTCACGGCCTCTGTTCCCTATCTGGGATTCGTTTTACACACCCCCTCTACGGCGTTCGTTTCCTAGCTGGCCCCCGCGAATCCAACCCGCGACTCGTCGCATTCGTCCAAGCTGGCCCGGCGACTCCAATGGACGCACGAATAGACGAATCCAAGCTGCCCCGATTTTGGCGCAATTCCAATCCCCAAGCTGGACCCCATCGCCCCAGGCACGGAGGAGCCGGAAAAACCGCGCAAAACGAAACGAAACGAATCGAATCCCCTGCGCTCCCTCCCCAGCAGAAACCATGCTGGCCTGGCCGCCCTGCCGCCTTGACAGCGGAGGCCAGACCCCCATACAATCGCCGCGGTTTCGCCTCACCCCGCGTTGCTCGTGTTCCAAGACCAGCAGTGGCGGTTGACGTATGGGTGTGACGGGCAGGAGGCGGTCCTGAGCCCGATCCTTCGACTCTCGGGTGGCCCTTTCCGAGATCCTTCCGGTCTCAACATCCTCTGTCCCCCATCTCCTCATTGGCGGTCGCGATGACCAAGTACATCTTTGTGACCGGCGGCGTTGTCAGTTCCGTGGGCAAGGGAGTCAGCGTCGCTGCGCTTGGCCGCATTCTCAAGAGTGCGGGCTTTCAGGTCTCCGTCCAGAAGCTGGACCCCTACCTCAACGTCGACCCCGGCACCATGTCCCCCTACCAGCACGGCGAGGTCTTCGTCACCGCCGACGGCTCTGAAACGGACATGGACCTGGGCCACTACGAGCGGTTCATCGACATCGAGCTGACCCAGGCCTCCAACGTCACCGCCGGCCAGGTCTTCAGCGACGTTATCACCAAGGAGCGGCGCGGCGACTACCTCGGCGGCACCATCCAGTCCGTTCCCCACGTGACCAACGTCATCAAGGAGCACATTAAGGCACTGACGGCAGAGCGCCACGCGGACGTCGTCGTCGTGGAGGTGGGGGGAACGGTCGGCGACATCGAGGGCCAGCCTTTCCTCGAGGCCATCCGCCAGATGCGCAACGACGTGGGGCGGGATAACGTCTACTACATCCACGTCACCCTCCTCCCGCACATCTCCACCACCGGCGAGCTCAAGACGAAGCCCACGCAGCAGAGCGTGCGCGACCTCCGCGGCATTGGCATCCAGCCCGACTGCATCATCTGCCGCAGCGACTACCCCGTCCCCGACGACGTCAAAGCCAAGATCGCCTTCTTCTGCGACGTCCAACGGGAGGCAGTGATCCCGCTGGTGACGGCCCCCTCGGTCTACGAGGTGCCCCTTATCCTCCAGCAGGCAGGCTTGGGCCGCCTGGTGACCTCTGCCCTGCAGTTGGACTACAGCGAGCCGAACATGACCGACTGGCGCGCCCTCGTCGAACTCGTGGAGACGCCCAAGGAACCCCTGTCCGTGGCCGTGGTGGGCAAGTATGCCGACCTGCCGGAGGCGTATATCTCCGTCAAGGAGGCCCTCCTGCATGCCGGCCTCCTGCACGATCGGGACGTGCAGGTCTCCTGGGTCCCTTCGGAGGAAGTGGAGCGGTACGGGCCTGAGCCCCTGCTGGGTTCCGCGTGCGGCATCGTCGTCCCTGGGGGCTTCGGGCCTCGGGGTGTAGAGGGGATGATCGCGGCTGCCCGCTACGCACGTGAGAGGCGCATCCCCTACCTCGGGCTCTGCCTTGGCATGCAGCTCATGGTCGTCGAAGTGGCCCGCAACGGCGCGGGCTTGCCCGACGCCCACTCCGCGGAGTTCGACCCGGAGACCCCGCACCCCGTCATCGACTTCATGCCGGACCAGCGCGACATCACCGACATGGGCGGCACCATGCGCTTGGGCATCTACCCGTGCCGGCTGGTGCCGGGCACCGTGGCCTCCCAGGCCTACGGGACCTCGCAGGTCCAGGAGCGACACCGCCACCGCCTCGAGCTGAACAACGCGTACCGCGAGGCGCTGGAGGAGGGTGGGCTGCGTTTCAGCGGCCTCTCCCCGGACCAGCGCCTGGTCGAGATCGCCGAGGTCGCAGACCATCCCTTCATGGTGGGCACCCAGTTCCACCCCGAGTTCCGCTCCCGCCCCAACCGGCCGCACCCCCTCTTCAGCCTCTTCGTCGACGCGGCCAGGCACACCGTGCGAGAGGGCGGGCAGCACGCCCTGTGGGACGGCGACGACGGCCATGAGGCTGCGTCCGGCCCTATTGCGTGAAGTATGCTATACTAGGGAGGTCAGGCCATGCGCCTGTTTCTGGACACTGCCAACCTCGACGAAGTGCGGCAGGGCGCTGAGCTCGGCGTAGTCTCGGGGGTTACCACGAACCCCTCCCTTGCCGCCCGAGAGGGCATCGGGGACCGGGACAGCTACCGGAGCGTCGTCCTGGAGATAGCCTGCATCATCCACGGACCCATCTCCGTCGAAGTGACCGCCCGGAGCGCCGATGGCATGGTCGAGCAGGCGCGAGACATTGCAACGTGGCATCCCAACGTCGTCGTCAAGCTGCCCAGCACGCGTGACGGCTTTCGGGCCATGGCGCCGGTGGCGCGGGAGGGCATCCCCATCAACCAGACCTTGTGCTTCTCTGTGAACCAGGCCCTCTTGGGCGCCCAGGCGGGCGTTGCCTACGTCAGCCCCTTCGTCGGGAGGCTGGACGACGCCGGCCATCGCGGCATGGACATCGTGGCGGACATCGTCGCGGTCTACCGGCAGTACGGGCTGCCGACGCAGGTCCTGGCCGCCAGCATCCGCCACCCGCTGCACTGCGTCGAGGCGGCGAAGGCCGGGGCGCACATCGCCACGGTCCCGTACAAGGTGCTCACGCAGATGATGGACCACCCCCTGACCGCCGCGGGCGACGCGGCCTTCACCCGAGACTGGGAGCGGGCCGGCGTCGCGGGCGCCCCCGCGGGCGTTTCGAACAACCTGTAAGCGCCACCTGTAAGCGCCACCTGAGACCCAACGCCACCTGGAAACACCACATGCGAAGAGGCGAACCATGACTATCGAGCGCACCGTCAGCCTGGCCGAGTTGGAAGCCAAGACCAAGGAGGAGCTCGTCCACATGGCCCAGGGCCTGGGCCTGGAGAACGGCGCTCTTCGCAGGGAGGAGCTCTCCCTGCGCATCCTCGAGGCTGTCGCACAGCGACAGGGCTTCGTGCTGGCCTCCGGCCTCCTCGAGATCATGGGCGACGGCTACGGCTTCCTTCGCCAGAACGGCCTGCGCGCCAGCGCCGGCGACGTCTACGTCTCGCAGTCGCAGATCCGGCGCTTCATGCTCCGCACCGGCGACTCGGTCACCGGCCAGGTGCGGCCGCCGAAGGACGGCGAGCGCTACTTCGGCCTGATACGCGTCGAGGCGGTCAACGGCGTCGAGCCGGAGCAGGCGCGGGCCCGCCCCCACTTCGACAACCTCATCCCGGTCTACCCCCGGGAGCACCTCCAGCTGGAGACCACGCCCAAGAACCTCGCCCAGCGCCTCATCGACCTGGTGGCGCCCATTGGCCGCGGCCAGCGCGCCCTCATCGTCTCCCCGCCCAAGGCGGGCAAGACCTTCCTGCTGAAGTTCATCGCCAGCGGCCTCTCCGTGAACTACGAGGACGTCCACATCATGGTGGTCCTCGCGGGCGAGCGCCCCGAGGAGGTCACCGACATGCGTCGCTCCGTGCGCGGCGAGGTCTTCGCCTCCACGTTCGACGACCCGGTGGAGGACCACTGTCGCATCGCCGAGCTTTCGCTGGAGCGCGCCAAGCGCCTCTCCGAGAACGGCAAGCACGTCGTCGTGCTGCTGGACAGCCTCACGCGCCTGGTCCGCGCCTACAACCTGGCGCTGCCTTCGAGCGGGCGCACGCTCTCCGGCGGCGTGGACCCTGCGGCGCTCTACCCGCCCAAGCGCTTCTTCGGCGCGGCGCGGGGCACGGAGGACGGCGGCACGCTGACCATCATCGCCACGTGCCTCATCGACACGGGCAGCCGCATGGACGAGGTCATCTACGAGGAGTTCAAGGGCACGGGCAACTGCGAGATCACGCTGGACCGCCGCCTGGCCGAACGCCGCTTCTACCCCGCCATCGACATCCAGCGGAGCAGCACCCGCCACGAGGAGCTGCTGCTGGACGAAGCCACCCTGAAGCAGGTCTGGCTGCTGCGCCGCATGATGGGCATGATCACCGGCAGCGGCATGGACACTGGGGAGGCCACGGAGAAGATACTGGACCGCCTGAGCAAGTCCAGCACCAACCGGGAGTTCCTGGCCAGCCTCAGCAAGCAGATGTAGGCGGCCAGGCGGCATTGCCGCCTTAGGCAGGGCAAGCCCTGCACCCTCAGCTTCCGCAGGGCATCGGCCCCTTCCTCGGAGAAGCTCGATAACACTCCCCTCCGATGCCTTGGTCGAACGGCGGTTTGACTTGCTTTGAATTGTGCTGCGCGTTTTTTCCGGCCGGTCCTGCCTGGAGGGACGCGGTGCAGCTTGGGTTTGAGGCGCGACGGACAAGTCGACAAAGGGAGACAAGCCGTAGCTGCCAGGCACTGGCCGGACGGGGGGCCGAGGGCCCCGCTGGAGGGCGTGGGAAACGTCGACAAAGGGGGACAAGTCGTAGCTGCCAGGGCGCGGGCCGAATGGGGGCCGAGGGCCCTGGTGAAGAATGGCCCGAAACCGACAAAGGGAAACAAGGCGCAGGGCAAGCCCTGCACCCACACCTAGCGGCGGCAGGGCTACGGCGGGGGATTGGGCCTTCGAAGGAAGATAGAGCTTGCGGTCGGTGGGCATGGGGGTAGGGTAGGGGATGGAGGGGGTGAGGGGGTAGGGGGAGGTGGCAGCGGCATCGCCGCTTTAGCATGCCCCACCGCCCCCCAAGCTTGATCGGCATTGCGACGTTGGTCTTGCCCACCCACCCGCCCTCGGAAGTTTTTTGAGAACTGGGGGCACATCCCCCAAACCCCTTGCCAGAGGGGGTGCCCCCTCTGGACTCCCCTGGGCGGCCAGCCGCTTTAGCATGCCCCACCGCCCCCCAAACCTTGGGTCGGCGTGGCGACGTTGGTTGGGCCCACCCACCGAGCGGCAGTGCCGCCCTAGCTCCCCCCGCCCGGCCCCGCCCCGGGAGGTTTTTTGGTAACTGGGGGCACATCCCCCAGAGCGGCTCGCCGCCCTAGATGGAGGGGGTGCCCCCTCTGGACTCCCCTGGGCGGCCAGCCGCGTAAGCTCGCGACGCTTGGACGACGACGGCTGTTGGAGGCGGGCAGGGCGAGCCCTGCACCCAAAGGGGGCAGAGCCGGCGGCAGCCGCCAGGGGGAGACTTGGGTCGGCGTGGCGACGTTGGTCTTGCCCACCCACCCAGCGGCAGAGGCGCCCCGACTCGCAGGGGCCACGCACCTTCGACAGAACGAGGGCCCGGGGCCGCACCCCGTCGTCGTCCCTGCATGCGCAGGGGAACTTCGACGCCGCCTTGGTCGTTTCCACTGTAGGGGCACCCTCGCCCTCACCCTAACCCTCTCCCAGGGGGAGAGGGGATGGTGGTTCGTCTCCCAGGGGGAGAGGGGATGGATACAGAGGGAGAGGGGGAGACACGGGAGAGGCGAGACAGGGGGAGCGCCCTCACCCCAACCCTCTCCCAAGGGGAGAGGGGGGACAAGAGGGGGAGGATGCGGTGGAACCTTTTGCCCCCCACCCTCGTTATAGGACAGTGGAGGCTCCGGCGGAGTGCGCCGGACGCTTCTGATTGTGGAGGCGGTGAGACGCCTTCCCACACACACCGGGGACGCCCGGACCGATACGAGAGAGGCAAGGAGGGCATATGGCAGAAGATCCCGTCCGGCAGCAGGCGCAGAGCCTGCGGGCTCGCGTGGGCGCCGGCACGCATAGGGTATCAAAGCTCTGGAGTCACGGGGGCGTCGGCCTCCGGGCTTCGTCGCGTTCAACACATACTCCAAATCATGGAGGGAGAACAGTGAAGACTGTAAGAGTGAAGACTGTAGGAAGGCTCATAACGGGCGTTGTTGCGTTGGCCCTGCTGCTGGGCGGCTTTGGCCTGATGCAGGACACCGCGCAAGCGCAGGATGCGTCCGTGGGGACCATTGAGCTCAGCGCCAAGTATGTCTGCTCCTCGTGCGAGGCGAACAACATTTCGAAGCTCGATGTGGCAGATGGTGCAGGCGGACAGCTTGCAACCGGGAACGTTGAGGTCCTGAACCTTGACGTGGCAGAAGTTGACGGCGTCAACCCTAAGACTATAGGCGTCGCGACAACCATCAAGGTGGTCCAGGAATTCAGTTCCCCGGCTGTCGCCGAGGAGATCCGGGGCTTCAACGGCAACCGGATCCGGGTCAGGTACTCGCCCACCAACGCCTTCGGCACCACCGCGATTATCCTGGTGGACAACGTGAATCCGACCCTCGTGACCCTGTCCCCGGACATCCCGCTGGTGGTGAAGGGGAACACCAACGTCACCTTCAGCGCGGAGATCACGGACGGCGGCGCCGGCTACACCGGCACCAACACCTCTGAAGGTGGAATTCACGCCTTGACGTCCTCGCCGGGCATCCTTGTCGCTCTTGCCAATGACACCACCGAGGTCGGTGGTGTGCGGCTGGTGGTGGCGGGCAACGTGGTGCCCCTGGGCTCGACTAACTTCGAGGACATCGACGGCGGCTGGCGGGTGTCGGCTGAGCTCGACTCCACCGACATCCAGAACATCGGCGCCAACGTGCCCTGGTACTTCGAGACCCGGGACCGGGCGGGCAACATGCGCCGCACCTCCGGCAGCGTTGCGGTGAGCGGGGCCATAGAACCCGGCTCACTCACCGGCACCGCCCCCGACACGACGATCACCGACGCCACGGTCACCGACACGGACTTCATCGGTGGGCTGCCCACGACCGCCTTGCTCGGCAGCTCGATGAAGGTGACCAGGGGATCCCAGTCCAAGACCGTGCCTATGGGAACGTTCGACATGGTCGCTGGGAAGTTCACCCTAGGCACCCTGAACGTGGGCAACTTCTTTATTGATGACAAGGGCACCCCCGCCGATGCTACTGACGATGAAGTCACCCCCCTCACGGCGGACGACACGTTCGAGTTGGTGGGCAGCAACCTGCTGAGCATCGACAGCGTGGCGCCCAGCCTGGTGAGCGGCGGCATCACGACTGGCATCACGTACAGTACGTCTGCCAAGGCGGCCGTCCGCGGCCTGAACGCCAAGGCGAACTCCATCCAGGTGAAGTTCGAGGACGACGGCAAGGTAGAGGGCGACAAAGCGGGCAGCGGCCTGGACGCTGCGAGCGTGACGGCCAGCGCGTTCACGGTGAGCGGCAACACGGTCACCTCCGTCCTGGTGATGGGCAAGGACGTCTACCTGACGCTGGCGGACGGCCTGGCGCCGGACGAGCAGCCCAGCGTCACCATCGCCAGCGGGCTCATCATGGACAAGGCCGGCAACGCCTTTGGCGGGGAGAGGGTCTCCAAGGCCGGCGACGGGCTGGGGCCGAACTTGTCCCTGTCCGAGGACAGCGATCTGAGCGGGGAGAAGGTGACGGTCACCATCAGCACGGACGAGCAGCTGGCCAGTCTGCCCACCGTAGTGCTGAGCCGCGTGATCGACAGCGACGGCGGGATCGTTGGGCCGACTGCGAAGGTCTGCGATCTGGACGAGACGGCCGAGACGACGGAACTCATCGGTGTCCCAGAGCTCGGATGTGGCTCGCTGGACGTCACGGAGAATCTCAGTGCTACCCCGCCGGTCCTGGCTGAGAACTACACCGAGGTCCCTGACCCGCGGCGGCCCAACAGCCGGCCCAGCACGTCGCAGACGGCTGCTCTGTCCTACTCGTACGCCGCGACTACCGACGCCGTCAATCCTGTTGGCCAGAGCGGCGGCAAGTACAATGTCTACGTGACAGGCGTGGACACGCAGCACTTGGAGAACATGTCCAAGATCGGACACAAAGACGACGCCAACCACTCGGCCGCGTTCACTTTCCAGCTCGACACGGCGCTGAACGGCGGCGTGGACCCGATCGTCACGGTATCCGACGAGACGGCAGCGAGCGGCGATGCGGACGTCCCCGATGTTCAGGCTATCGAGCCGATGATCATCACGGTGGACTTCGCCGGCGAGGCCGGGGAGTACCCGGGCGACAGCTACAGCACCGTCACGCTGACGTCCGCCGAGCTGAGCATCAGCTTCTCGGACGGCTCCTCCGACTCGAGGACCTTCGACCTGGCGACGGAGGTCAGCACGCAGGACAGCCGCAAGTACACGATCCCGCTGCTGAACCCCAAGGTTGGGACCTACACCCTGACGGTGAAAGGCGAGGACTCGGCGGACAACGCCTCCGGCACGGACGGCCACTCGGCCAGTTGGGAGGTGGTGGCGGCCAAGCCGGTCAGCATCGGCCTGAAGCCGGGCTGGAACCTGATCTCGCTGCCCTTCCAGCCGGCCAACCCGGCCATCAACTCGGTGATCCCGAGCGACCACCCGATCGGGCTGGTGATGACCTTCGACGGTGCTGAGGGCGTGTGGCTCTTCTCCCGGCGCGATGCGGAGACGGGCCTGTTCATCGGTGACGTGGCGGTCATGACGGCCACCAACGCCTACTTCGTGAACACGGACAGCTTCCAGGCCCTGTCCCTGTTCCGGCCGCCCTCGGCGACCGCTGCTGCTGCGCCTGCGCAGCCGCCGGCGATCGGCGTGAGCAAGGGCTGGAACCTGGTCCCGGTGTCCTCCAACCAGGGCGTGGTGCCCAAGGGCGTCAGCGCGGACACCTACTTCGGCACACTGGGTGCCAGCTGGCTCCGGGCGCTGGCCTGGGACCCGCTAGCACGGACGTGGCTCGCGGTGTCGCCTGGGTCCATGGAGAGCTCTGTCGACCCCAACCCTGTGCCGGCGGATGAGACCCGTACGGACCGCTGCGGCACCGAGCACAGTGCCGGGCCGGTGGGCGCCCAGGTCTGCACGGGCGAAGGCCTGTGGCTCTGGGTGACCGAGGACGGGACGCTGATCCCCGGATAGTTACCCCCTAGCGCCGGCCAGCCGGCCGGTGGTAGAGTAGAGGGAGAACTAAGGGCCTCCCTCTCCCGGAGAGGGGGAGGGAGGCCCTTCATAGAGGTAGTAGATATGCTCACCAACGGTCTTCCCCGCACATCATCGCAATCTCCGCCCCCCACCAACGCCGCCGGTCTGACGCGGCTGGCCGCCCTCCGAGCAGGAGGCTTGTTTCATTTCCTGGGCCGCGCGCTCATGGTGAGCCTGTCGAACCATGGGCGCCCACCCTTCGACAGGCTCAGGGTGAGCGCGGTCCTGTTCGGCGCCGTCACCCTCCTCGCACTCCTGCTGTGGATGGCGGGGACTGCAGACGAGGCGGACGCCCAGGGAGTGCCGCCCCCGGCCCCCGTGGTCTATTCTGGGACAGTCACCGTGGGCGGCGCGCCCGCGCCGGACGGCCTGCAGGTCGTGGCCCGGGTCCTTGACTACCAGTCCGAGCCGAAAACGACCAGCGACGGCCAGTACCGCAACCTGACGGTGGGCCCGCCCGGCAGCGAGTACCTGAACCGCCAGGTGACCTTCCACGTCCTGGCGGGACCGCAGACCATCGAGCTGCAGGCGACGGAGCCGGACCTGTTCTTCGGCGGGCCGGCCATCAAGGACGACTACAACCTGACCTTCCCGGCGGGCACGGTGCCGACGCCGACGCCGACCCCAACGCCGACGCCGACGCCAACGCCGACACCGACCCCCACGCCGACGCCGACACCCACGCCGACGCCCACTCCAACGCCGACGCCGACGCCAACGCCGACGCCGACCCCAACGCCGGACATCCCGGCGACGGTGGCTGCGCAGATCGCCGCCCTGCAGCAGCAGCCGACGCCAATTCCACCCACGCCGGAGCCAACGCCGGACGTCGAGGGGACGATCGACGCTCGGGTGGCGGAGATGGCGAACGTCATGGCGACAGCGTTCGCGGAGTCGGAGCCGACGCCTGAGGTCGATGAGGAGGAGGAGGAGAACGGCGGGCCGGGCGGCGTGTGCAACCGCGGCGGCGCGAACGAGCTGGCGATCGTCCTGGGCGGCGGGGCGCTGCTGGGGCTGGTGCTGCGAAAGCGGCTGGTGCTGTAGGACTTCGGAGAAGCTTGACATTTGTTGGCGGGGGGCAAGCGCCCCCCAAGCCGCCCGGGGCCTCCTGACGGGAGAAGCGGCCTTGGTTGGGCCCACCCACCCGCCCTCGGAAGTTTTTTGAAAAGTGGGGGCACATCCCCCACGCCCCTTGCCAGAGGGGGGAGTCCCCCTCTGGACTCCCCCTGGGAGGGATGGGGGCGCAGGAATGGGTGCGCTGGGTCCGCCGCCCGTGATATGATGGCGTCCCATGGCAACGATGGAAGAGCGCGTCAGCAGACTCGAACGCGCCTTCGAGCAGCTGGACCAGCGGCTCGGCGACATGCAGGCGCGCATCGACCGGCTGGACGCGAAGGTGGACGCTCGCCTCGACCGCCTGGAAGCAAAGGTGGACGCCATGTTCCGCACCATGATCGTTGTCATGGCCACGGGCGGCATCGCGATCGCGGGGGCCATCGTCACCCTCGCCCTCCGCATCTAGCCGCACACCAACCCCCCAACACCGCCTCCCCAAGCTAACGCGGCTATGCCGCCTTGACAGCGGAGCAGGCCCGACGCCACTATGGAAGAGAGGCGGCGCCGACTGAGCGCGTCGCACACAGCTTTCTCCGGAGAGGTGCTGGAGTGGTCGATCAGGCGCGCCTGGAAAGCGCGTAGGGCTCTCAAGGCCCTCGAGGGTTCGAATCCCTCCCTCTCCGCGGCCACGTAGACCGGCGCCGCATCCCAACCGAGAGAATCGATGCAGCCTGACGACGCACGCAACACCGCAGACGCGGACACGAAGTACTGGGTGGCGTTCACCCGCATCCCGTCCATCGGCCCCGCCCGCGCGCGGACGCTGGAGGGCGCCTTCGGGACGATGGAGGCGGCGTGGCACGCGTCGACCGACGAGCTGCGGGCGGCGGGGCTGGACCGGCGCGTCGTCGCGCAGGTGCGGGAGCGCCGCCCACGCATCGACCCGGACGGGGAGATGGCGGCGCTGCAGCGGCAGGGCATCGGTGCGCTGGCGTGGAGCAGCCCGGACTACCCGGCGCTGCTGAAGACCATCGCGGACCCGCCGCCGGTGCTGTTCCACCAGGGGTCGTTTCGACCGGAGGACCGGCGCGCCGTGGCGGTGGTCGGGACGCGACGGGCGACGTCGTACGGGCGTGACGCGTGTGCGGCGCTGGTGGCGGCGCTGGCGTCGAGCGGGGTGACGATCGTGAGCGGCATGGCGCGCGGCATCGACGGGATCGCGCATCGCACGGCGCTGGACGCGGGCGGGCGGACGGTGGGCGTGATGGCGTCGGGGCTGGACATGGTGTACCCGCCGGAGCACCGGGAGCTGGCGCGCCAGGTGGCGGCGTCGGGCGTGGTGGTGAGCGAGCACCCGCTGGGGCAACGGCCGTCGCCGCAGACGTTCCCGCGGCGCAACCGCATCCTCAGCGGCCTGACGCTGGGGGTGCTGGTGGTGGAGGCGCCGCACACGAGCGGGGCGATGTGGACGGTGCACTGGGCGCTGGAGCAGGGCCGGGAGGTGTTCGCCGTGCCGGGGAGCATCTTCTCGCCGGCGAGCCAGGGCGTGAACCGCCTGGTGCAGGACGGGGCGAAGCTGGTGCTGTCGCCGGAGGACGTGCTGGAGGAGCTCAACCTGTCGACGCTGGCGGCGCCAGTGCCGATGCCGACGAAGCCTGTCGAAGCGGCGCCGCGGCCGGCCGCGACGGCGGCGCAGGGGCCGGAGGGCGACCTGCTGTCGCTGCTGGCCGACGACCCCCGCCACGTCGACGAGGTGTGCCGCGAGGCGGGGATGCCCATCACGACGGTCAGCAGCGCGCTCACGCTGCTCGAGCTCAAGGGGCTCGTGCGGCAGGTGGGCGCCATGCACTACGTTCGAACGCGCGAGGCGCGCAGCCTCTATCGCCCGGTGGCTTGAAGGAGCGCATGAAGAAGGGACTTGTCATCGTCGAATCGCCCGCGAAGGCGCGGACACTGGGCCGCATCCTGGGGTCGGGCTACACCGTGAAGGCGTCGCTGGGGCACGTGCGGGACCTGCCGACAACGCGCATGGGCGTGGAGGTCAACGAAAGCGTGACGCCGGAGTACCTGGTCCCCTTCGACCGCAAGGAGCTGGTGGCGGAGGTCCGGGCGATGGCGCGGGAGGCCCCCACGACGTTCCTGGCCACAGACCCGGACCGGGAGGGAGAGGCGATCTCCTGGCACCTGGCCCGGGCGGCGGAGGTGCCGGCGGAGCGGGTGCGGCGCGTCGTCTTCCACGAGATCACCCGCGACGCCGTGCTGCACGCGTTCGAAAGCCCCCGCAGCATCGACATGGACCTGGTGAACGCGCAGCAGGCCCGCCGCATCCTGGACCGCCTCGTGGGCTACAACCTCAGCCCGCTCATCAGCAAGAAGCTGCGCTGGCGAGGACTCTCCGCCGGGCGCGTGCAGTCGGTCGCGCTGCGGCTGGTGGTCGAGCGGGAGGTGGAGATCGAGGCGTTTCGGCCGCAGGAGTACTGGTCCATCGAGGCGGCCCTGCGCCGGACGGAGGAGAAGGCAGCCAAGGGCGACAAGAACGTCTTCGTCGCCGCGCTGGCGGGCATCGCCGGACGGAAGGGCCGGCTGACGGTCGCATCGGGGGAAGAGGCCCGCATCATCACCGAGGACCTGCAGGGCGCGTCGTGGAGCGTGGCGGACAAGAAGAAGCGCCCCACGCGGCAGCGGCCGGCGGCGCCATTCATCACCAGCACGCTCCAGCAGGAGGCGTCGCGCAAGCTGCGCTACGGCACACGGCGCACGATGATGGTGGCCCAGCAGCTCTACGAAGGCGTGTCGCTGGGCCGCGGCGGGCCGGTGGGCCTCATCACCTACATGCGCACGGACTCGACCAACGTTGCGGTCTCCGCCGTGCAGGAGGCCCGCACGTACATCCGGGGCGCCTTCGGCCCCGAGTACGTCCCGCCGCAGCCGCGGGTGTACCGCACACGGGCCAAGGCGGCCCAGGAAGCCCACGAGGCCATTCGCCCCACGTCCGTCATGCGGGAGCCTCGCAAGGTCAAGGAGCACCTCACGGCGGAGCAGTACCGCCTCTACGAGCTGGTGTGGCGGCGCTTCGTCGCCTCCCAGATGCCCGACGCGCAGGGCGAGTCCACAAGCGTCCAGGTCCACGCTGCGAGCGCCCGCTCGGACACGGCGTACCGCTTCCAGGCCAGCGGCTCTGTGGTCACGTTCCCCGGCTTCAGGCGCCTCTACCAGGAGGGCACCGATGCGCCCGGCGCCGACAAGGACAGCCCGACCCTGCCGCCCCTGTCCGTGGGCGACGTTCTGGACAACCTCGGCATGGACTCGGCGCAGCACTTCACCCAGCCGCCACCCCGCTACAGCGAGGCATCGCTGGTGGGCGCTCTGGAGGAGAAGGGCGTGGGGCGGCCCAGCACGTACGCGGCCATCGTCTCCACGGTGCAGCAGCGCGGCTACGTGCGAAGGGAGGGCGGTCGGCTTCACCCGATGCCCCTGGGACGGGTGGTGAACGACCTGCTGACCCAGCACTTCGCCAGTGTCGTCGACTTGGACTTCACGGCGCAGATGGAGGACCAGCTGGACGAGATCGCCCGCGGGCAGCGGGACTGGCAGAACGTGCTGAAAGGGTTCTACGAGCCCTTCGCCCACGACCTGGACGACGCAGCCGCACGCATTCCCCCGACTTCGATCCCAACCGAGGAGAAGTGCGAGGTCTGTGGCCAGCCCATGGTCCTGAAGCGCAACAGGTGGGGCCGATCGTTCCTCTCGTGCAGCGCGTTCCCGGAGTGCCGCAACGCACGGCCGCTCCAGTCCAAGGCCGCCGGCGAGTGTCCGCAGTGCGGGAGCACGCTGGTGGAGCGCCGGGCGCGGAAGGGGCGTCGCAGCGTCTTCTACGGGTGCGCCAACTACCCCACGTGCCGCTTCACGGTGAACGAGCGACCCCTCGCGGAGCCCTGCCCCGAGTGCAGCGGGCTGCTTGTGCAGAAAGGGCGGAAGGACGCCCGGTGCCTCGTATGCGCATACGAAGGTCCCCAGTCCCGCGAGGCGCGCGTTGGCGGCGGGGGGGCATGAGGAGGTAGCCGTGACGGACAAGAAGCCGTGGGAACAGTACCCGACGTCGAGCCCCGGAGACCCCGGAGAGAACCACTGGGCGCAGGATGTGTACCGGAGACTGAAGCGCGACCTGCAGGCGCAGCGCGGGCTTGCCGCGTACACGGTCCGCAACTACCTCACGGACCTGGGCTCCTTCTGGCGCTTCCTTGACTCGGAGGGTATCCAAGACTTGGGCCGAGTGGACCGGGCCCTGGTGCGCCAGTACCTGTACTGGCTTCTCACCGAAGCCCCTCCGCTGACAGGCGGGAACGGGAGAAGGGCAGTCTCCCGCTCGCGAGACCGGGGCTACGCTGACAAAAGCGTGGTTCGCAAGCTCAGCGCGCTGCGAACTCTCTTCGCCTTTCTCCTTCGAACGGGGGGAGTGGAGGTGGACCCAACGGCACGGGTAGCCTCGGCGAGGACCAGACGCACTCTGCCGGACTTCCTGGACCCATCCGGGATACAGGCCCTCCTGGAGGCGCCGTCACGGGCGACTCCTGCGGGGCTGCGGGACCGGGCCATTCTGGAGCTCCTGTATGCCGCCGGCGTGCGCGTGAGCGAGGTTGTTGGCCTGAACGTGAACGACGTGGACCTGCATCGCCGTGAGGTGCGGGTCACCGGCAAGGGGTCGCATCAGCGGCTGGGTCTCCTTGGCGTGCCCGCGTGCGAGGCCCTTCGGGTGTACCTGGAGACCGCGCGGGGCCGTCTCATTGGAAGGCGCGACGACGGCGCCCTCTTTCTCAACCGGAGCGGCGGGCGCCTGACGCAACGCAGCGTTCAATTGTTCGTACGCCGCTATGCGCTCCAGGCCGGACTTCCTCCCGGCGTACACCCTCACACTCTGCGCCACACGTTTGCCACCCATCTTCTGGACGGCGGCGCCGACGTACGAGTGGTCCAGCACCTCTTGGGCCACGCCTCGCCGGCGACGACGCAGATCTACACGCACGTGACCCAGGCGGGGGCGCTTCGGACCTATCAGTCGGCCCACCCGAGGGCCCGACGGCGGGGGGAGGCGCCCACGGAGGCGGGCGACGGACGAGGCTAGATGTCCTGCTTCGAGAAGATGACAGTGGCCACGATCCCCAGGAGCAGTATCAGCCCGGCAAGCACTCCAACGATGGGCCAGTTGTCGACCATCACGAAAGAGCCGCGCAGGATGGGCGGCAGCTGTCCGAGCACGCCCTCCGGGGAGAAGCTTCGGGCCTGCGTCAGCGCGTAGCCGCCCACGCCCAGATACCAAGTCATCACCGTCAGACCCATGGCCACCAGCCCGTTGCTGACCATTGTGCTCAGGGTCACGCCGAAGAAAACGAGCAGGCCGAGCAGGAGGCCCATGTAGCCGGTCCCCAGGATGATGCCCTTCGTCGTCAAATCGTTGTCGTCGAGCTGGATGAACAAGGCGATGGCCACCGGGACGAGGACGACGAGGAAGAGGATCAGGATGGTGAGAAGCCGAGAGGTGAGCTTGGCCAGAACGTACTGGACCGGTGTGAGGCTGCGGGATATGAGAGCATCACCCAGGTAGGCGAGCTCGCTGGAGGCTGCCGTGGCGGTCACGATGATGACGACGAAGCTGCCAAGAGCCAGGTAGAGGGCCATGCCCCAGGCGAGGATGAATGACGTAGGGTCTGTGTACGCGGCGGAGATGATTACTGCCAAGACGCCCGCAACTGCGGTGACCGTGAACCAGGTCCAAATGATCCAGGAGCGGATCATCGACCCAAGGTCGTCGCTGAGGATGGCCATCCACGCTTTCACGGTCCTACCCTCTGCGCGGCCCGTTCTGGCTACGCGGCCCGTTCTCACGCAGAGGGTGAGGGAACATCCTATCCTCGTAGGCCCGTGAGAAGCCCCGTCCGCGGTCGTCCTCCAGGCGCTTGAGGAAGGCGTCCTCGATCTCCCCCGCCGTCCGGAGCGCGAGGATGTCCACTCCGTGCCGAGAGACCGCCTCGAGAAGCCGTGGCAGGTCTGTGGAGAGGCTCCGCCCGTCGGCGAAGGAGACTCGAATGACCTCGTCGCCCACGCGCTCGCAGCGGAGGTGCTCCTCCTCGGCCTTGAGCGAGTGGAGCAGCCGGTCCACGTCGCCGAGGAGGGCCAGATCCACGACGTTTCCTCGCACGACTCGCTTGAGCTCCGTGACGCTGCCCTGGAAGATGACCTTGCCGTGGTTCAGGATGCCCAGCTGGTCGCAGGCCTGGTCGGCGTCGGGCAGGATGTGAGTCGAGAGGATGACCGTCTTGCCCTCGTTCTTGACGGCATTGATGAGGTCCAGTGTGTACTTTCTCCCGGTGGGGTCCAAGCCGACCGTCGGCTCGTCCCACATGAGGAGGTCCGGGTCGTTGATGAGGGAGGCGGCGATGCCCAGCCGGGTCTTCATTCCCGTCGACAGAGTGGAGACACGCTGGAAGGAGGCGGAGAGGAGGTCGACGGCGTGAATGAGGGCCGAGAGACGGGCCTTGCGCTCACCTCTTGGGATGCCGAACACCCGCCCCACCAGGTCCAGGAAGCCGATTGCGGTCATCTGGGGAGGGAAGATCGCGGACTGCGCGAGGAAGCCGATCCGCTGCCTGAGCCGGGCGGAGTTCGGCCCAATGGTCTCCCCGAAAACCTTGACAAAGCCGGCAGATGGCCGGTTACGCCCCAGAATGAGCCGGAGGAGGGTGGTCTTACCCGCGCCGTTCGAGCCGATAAGCCCGAAGACGCTCCCCTCCGGGATGGAGAGGTTCACCCGGTTCACCGCAATGAGCCGGTTGTCGAAGATTTTCGTGAGGTTTTTCGTTTCGATGGCTAGCATGACATGGCCTCACCTTTATGGCTAGCATGACGCGGCCTCACCTTTTATGTTGACACAAACCCCGCCACCCTATCAAGAGGGCATGCTCTCGGTTGTGTGCCGGGCGCGTGGGCCGTCCGTGGTACAATAGCGTGCCGGATCCCTCACATCTATCGTATCGTGTCCCTACATCGTCGGAGGAGGAGCGCCCCATGAAGATGTACGTTGGCGGCCAGTGGACGGACAAGTCGGAGAAGACGCCGGTCATCAACCCCTACGACGGCTCCGAAGTGGACACGGTGCCACGAGGCGACCTGGAGGACGTGGAGACCGCCCTGGAGACGGCCGCACGGGGCGCCAGGGAGATGGCCGCTCTTCCAACGTACCGTCGCTACGAGGTCCTTCGAAGGGCCGCCGACCTCATGACGGAGCGGGCCGAGGACTTGGCCCAGACCATCACCCTGGAGGAGGGGAAGGTCATCGGCGAGGCCCGCGGCGAGGTGGGCCGGGCCATTCAGACCATCAGCCTCTCCGCCGATGAAGCCAGGCGGCTCCACGGTGAGACCGTTCCCCTGGACGCCAGCCCGGCATGGACCGGCCAGTTCGGCTTCACCCTGCGCGTGCCCTGCGGCGTGGTGGTGGCAATCTGTCCCTTCAACTTCCCCCTAAACCTCGTCGCCCACAAGGTGGGGCCGGCCATCGCCGCCGGTAATGCCGTCATCATCAAGCCTGCCAACGATACTCCGCTGTCTGCGCTGAAGCTCACGGAGATTCTCCTGGAGGCCGGTGTGCCCGCAGAGGGCGTCCAGTGCATTACAGGGTCGGGCGGGGCTCTCGGCAATGCGCTGTGCTCCGACCCCCGGGTGCGCAAGATATCCTTCACCGGCAGCAGGGATGTGGGGGAGCGTATCACCCACGTGGCCGGCATCAAGAAGGTGACCATGGAGCTTGGCTCCAACGCCCCGCTCATCATCATGCCGGACGTGGACCTGGATGAGGTGGCCCTGGCCACGGCGGCGAACGGGACCTCGAACGCAGGCCAGTCCTGCATCTCCACGCAGCGCGTCCTGGTGGACGGAGGCATCTATGGCGACTTCCTGGACGCCCTCAAGCCCCGCATGGAGGCCATCACCACCGGCAACCCCCTGGATGCGGCCGTGGCCGTGGGCCCGCTGATCCGGGAGGAGGACGCCATTCGGGTGAACGACTGGATCAACGAGGCGGTGGGCGGCGGCGCACGCGTCGTGGCCGGTGGCGGACGCAGCGGGGCGATCCATCAGCCCACCGTGGTGGCGGACGTGAGCCCGGAGATGCGGGTCTCCTCCGACGAGCTCTTTGGCCCCGCGGTCGCCGTGACCCGCTTCTCCAGCATCGACGAGGCCATCGCCCTGGCGAACGGCAGCCGGTACGGCCTCAGCGCCGGCATCTTCACCCACAACCTGGAGTGGGCCATGCGCTTCGCCCGGGAGGCCCAGTCGGGGGTGGTCCAGGTCAACTCCGGCCCCAACTGGCGGGCGGACCTCATGCCCTACGGCGGCTTGAAGGAGAGCGGCATCGGCAAGGAGGGACCCCGCTACGCCGTGGAAGAGATGACGGAGCTCAAGATGGTGGTCTTCCACCTGGGACGGTAGCGGGACAACAGCGACGACGTTGACGAGGTCCCCAAGAGACCAGGGTGGGAAGCGCTCCCTCCTCCACGCTGCTGGCTGACCGCCGTGCTATGCCTGAGTTGAAAGGGGGTCGCATGGCCACTCATGTGCAGCCGGTAGCTCTACACCGCCGGCTTGGAGGCGCGATAGCCAAGAGGCTCGGCCGGGGAGCAATTCTGCTGCTCCCTCTGCTGGCCACCTACTGGCTACTCAAGTTCGCCTTCGATCAAATGGACGGGCTTCTTCAGCCTTTAATCTCCTTCGTTCTGGGTCAGGAAGTGACTGGCCTGAGCTTCGCCATCGTCGTGGTCGCGCTGCTCGCGGTCGGCGCTGCTGGCTCAACCGTCGTCTTCAGGTGGGTGGGGCGCGGGCTCGAGCGAGGAATCACCTCGACGCCCGGCATCGGCACCATCTACAGGACCACGAAGAAGCTCATCCCCGGCTCTGAGCCAAGCGAAGGGGCGATGGGTTTCGACAGGGTGGTGCGGGTGGAGTATCCCAGGCGCGGCGCGTGGTCGGTGGGGTTCTTGATGGGCATCATCGATGACGAGCAGGGCGCCAGGTACGGGATCGTCTACATGCCCTCCACGCCCATGCCCCAGTCGGGCTGGTTGGTGCAGGTGCCGCTGAGTGAGATTCAGGCGGTGGACTGGCCCTCGGGCGCAGCGATGCAGTACATCGTGTCGGCCGGAGTCAACTGTCCCAGCACGATGCGGTTGAGCCCAGTGGAGGTCCCTTCCTGACCAGCAAAGGCTGTCTCTCGGAGCGGGCGATTGTGGCGATGGCAGCGGGAGTTGGCTAGAATGGCTCACGTGTCGAACGCCATTCCTGGGGCCCGGTAAGGAGACCATGACGTCCGTTTTCGACCTCCACGTCCACACGGTCAAGGGCAGCAGCGACAGCAGCCTCTCCCCGGAGGACCTGGTCCGCGAGGCGCTTCGCCTGGGCCTCGACGGCGTCTGCCTCACAGAACACAGCGGGTGGCGCGACCTGCAGGAGTTCAAGGCTTTCGCAGCACGGCAGGAGCTCGTGGTCGTTCACGCACTGGAGGTGGATACGATCTACGGGCACGTGCTGGCCTTCGGGGTGGACGGCTACGGGAGCGGCTTCTCCAACGTGCGGGAGCTGAGACGTGCTGCCCATCGCGTCGGGGGCTACCTGGTGACGGCCCATGCCTTTCGCAACATCTTCAACCCGCCGCCCTACAACCGGAGCCTGGTCTTCCAGGATACCGACGCGTATCCGAAGACGCCGAAGGAGGCACTGGTCCATCCCCTCTTCCACCTGGTGGACGACGTGGAGGTCTTCAACGGCGCCAACACCGAACGGGAGAACGGCTTCGCCCTGGAGGTGGCCCGCAGCCTGAGAGAGCGAGGCACCGGCGGCAGCGATGCACACTCCACGGAGGGCATCGGCTCGTGCGTGACCGTCTTCGACGGGGACGTTCGGTCTGAGGCCGACCTGCTGGAGGCGCTGCGGGCAGGAGCCTACCGTCCCGTCGACGGGTTCCCTCAGCGCGAAGTTGCCACACCCGACGAAAGCTCCCTGGCGGTCCCGTCGCCCGTCGCCCACTCCCCCGCAGGCCGGCGACGCGCCCGCCACGTCTAGACCGCCATCGTGAGAAGCGGTGTGACGCCTCTCCCGGGGCTGGGCCCAGCCCCGCTCCAGGAGCCCTGGGTGGCCCTGGACCTGGAGACGACAGGCCTGGACCCGGACTCCGACGAGATCATCGAGGTGGGGCTGGTGCGCTTCCAGGGCGCGACCGTCCTCGACCAACTGTCCACGTTCGTGAACCCCCTCCAGGTCCTCACCCCCTTCGTCGAGCGGTACACGGGCATCACGCAGGCCGACGTGGACGCCTCCCCGCCCTTCGGGGAGGTTGCGCCGCAGATGCTGGACTTCGTGGGAGAGGCGCCCATCGTGGGCCACAATCTCCCGTTCCTGCTCTCCTTCCTGGCCCGACGCGGCGTCCGCTTTCGCTCTGCGGTGGTCGACATACGAGACCTGGGGTCGCTCCTGGTGCTGCGCTCGCCGACGGCCCTGGCCGACCTGGCGTCGGGGCTGGGGGTGGCCCACGATCAGCGCCACCGGGCGCTGACGGACGCGCTGACGGTCCACGGCGTCTTCGTCGCCCTTCTCGAACGGGCGCGTGCGCTGGACCCGGGGATACTGGCGGAGATGGCGCGGGTGGCGGAGGTGGCCAGGTCCGCCCTGCGTCCCCTCCTGCGGGAGCTCGCGGACGAATCCGCGCACAGGGTCTCCGCCGTGGGGCCCGGCGGGCCGGACCTGGAGAAGCGGCTGTCCTCTCCCCGCGTGCGGTCGGGAAGGCGTCTGTCGGGCGTCGCACTGCCACAGAAGGCGCTGGCAGGGCTTCTGCGCCCCGACGGGCCACTGGCCGCCGTGTTGCAGGCCTACGAGGCGCGTCCGCAGCAGGAGGAGATGCTGGAGGCCGTGGCCCGCGCCCTATGGGCCGAGGAGCACCTGATGGCGGAGGCAGGCACTGGCGTGGGGAAGAGCCTGGCCTACCTGCTGCCGGCAGCTCTCTACGCCGTGCAGCGCAACGTGCGGGTGGTGGTCTCCACCAACACGCTCAACCTCCAGGAGCAGCTCCTGCACAAGGACCTGCCGACGGTGCAGCGGGTTCTCGAGCAGGCCGGACTCCTGGGGGAGGGGACTCTGGCCTACACGACGCTGAAGGGCAGGGCCAACTACCTCTGCCTCCAGCGCTGGGCCCGGCTGCGCTCCAGCGAGTCCCTGAGCGGCGATGAGGCGCACCTGCTGGGCAAGCTCATCCTCTGGCTCCAGGAGACGGAAACGGGAGACCGCTCCGAGCTGAACATGACTCGCCAGGAGAGCGGCGTCTGGGACCGGCTGTCCGCCCAGGGCAGCCGCCAGTGCCCCATCATCCGCGGCCCCTGCTTTCTGCGGGCGGCACGGGAGCGGGCCGACGGCGCCCACGTCGTGGTGGTCAACCACGCGCTGCTGCTCACCGACCTGCAGCTGGGAGGCGGCCTCATTCCCAGC
Source organism: Dehalococcoidia bacterium (assembly GCA_965249315.1). Taxonomy (GTDB): domain Bacteria; phylum Chloroflexota; class Dehalococcoidia; order Lucifugimonadales; family UBA1127; genus CBDBGD01. Next base: position 1,742,770 of record OZ252225.1, read on the forward strand.
TACGACCATCTCATCGTCGACGAGGCGCACCACCTTGAGGAGGAAGCCACCCGGCAGTTCGGTTTCGTCATCTCCTACCAGGGGCTTCGGGAGACCCTGGACGGCCTGGTGGGGCCCCGCGGGGCGGCGACGGAGGCCGTCGACGCGTACCGGACGTCCAGTGCAGCGGCGACGCGCCGCCAGGACACGGAGAGGGCAGCTCTAGGGCTGACCGAAGGCGTGGCCGCCGCCCGGCGTCCCGTGGACGAGCTCTTCGCCGCCCTGTCCCGGTTCCTGCGCAATCACGTCGAGCGCGCCGACGGAGGGACGCTCCAGCTCCTGATGACCGCAGGCATCCGCGCTCAGCCGGACTGGCCGGACCTGGAGATCCTGGCGGAGAACGCGGGCAGCGCTCTGGGCGAGGCGGCCCGGCGCGTTGACCTCCTCTACCGCTCCGTCGACGGGCTGAAGGAGGCGGGGCTGCTCAACTACGACGAGCTGCGCGCCGACCTTCTGGCCAGGGCCGAGGCCCTGGAGGAGCTTCAGGAGCGGCTGACCCAGCTCTTCCTCCGGCCGGACCCGGGCACGGTCTACTGGATGGAGGAGAGCGGCGGCGGCATGTCCCTTCACGGCGCGCCTCTGCAGGTGGGCCCGATCCTCAAGGAGCGCCTCTTCGATGCGAAGAGGAGTGTCGTGCTCACGAGCGCCACTCTCAGCGGCCAGGGAGGCTACGCACAGACCAAGGAGCGGCTGGGCGTGGAGGACGCGGAGGAGGTGCTTCTCGGCTCCCCGTTCGACTACCGGCGAGCGGCCCTGGTCTGCGTCCCCCAGGATATGCCGGAGCCCACGGCTGCGTACTACGGCGAGGGCGTCGCCAGGGCCGTGGCCGACCTGGCCCGCATCGCCCGGGGCCGCACGATGGCCCTGTTCACCTCCCACGCCGCCCTTCGGGCCGCAGCGAGCCGGGTGCGTCGGGACCTGGAGGCGGAGGGTATTCGCGTGCACGCTCAGGGGGTCAACGGCACGCCGCGACGCCTGCTGGAGGAGTTCCTGGAGGACCCGCAGGCCCTTCTCCTGGGGACTGCGAGCTTCTGGGAGGGCGTGGACCTGGCGGGGGAGGTGCTGCGGGTGCTGGTGCTGGCCCGCCTTCCCTTCAACGTCCCCACGGAGCCCCTTTTCGCTGCCCGCTCCCAGCTCTACGACAGTCCCTTCCCCCAGTACGCGCTGCCGCAGGCTATTCTGCGCTTCCGGCAGGGGTTCGGGAGGCTCATCCGGACCAGCACCGACCGCGGCGTTGTGGTGGTGCTGGACCGGCGCATCACGTCCCGCTCCTACGGCGACCAGTTCCTGCGTTCGCTCCCCGGCTGCACGGTCTCCCGGCCAACGCTGGGAGAGCTGCCGGACGTCGTGGCACGATGGCTGGAGGGCTAGGGTGCGCCTAGTTTTCGATCAGCCACTGGACCTGGCCACGACGCTTCACAGCGGGCAGGTCTTTGGATGGCGCTGGGAGGAAGGCTGGTGGAACGGCACCGTGGGCGGCCACCTCGTCCTCCTGCGGCGGCGGCGTGACGGCCTCGAGTACCGCACGTCGCTCAGGCCTGCCAGGGCCATGGGGCCCGTGCTGTGGCGCTTCCTCCGGCTTGACGACGACGTGCCCGCCATCCAGGAGGAGCTGGGCAGGGATCCCCTGGTGGCCGAGGCGATTGCAGGTCACCACGGCCTTCGCCTTCTCCGGCAGGACCCGTGGGAGTGCCTGACGGCCTTCATCTGCTCCACGCACTCCAACATCCCCCGCATTGCGGGGATCATGGAGCGGCTGTCCGTGACCTACGGGGCGGCTGTGACCATGGGCGGCCTAACCCGCCACGGGCGCCCCGGCCCGGAGGCGCTGGCGGAGGCGGGCGAGGCGCGGCTGCGGGAGCTGGGGCTGGGCTACCGGGCCCGCTACCTGGCGGGCTCCGCCGCCATGGTGGCGTCGGGCCAGATCGACCTGGAAGCCCTGCGCGATGCGTCCTACGCGGAGGCCCACGAGGCCCTGCGGACGCTCCCAGGCGTGGGCGAGAAGGTGGCGGACTGTGTCCTCCTCTTCTCCCTGGACAAGCTGGAGGCCTTCCCCATCGACCGGTGGGTGCGACGAGCGATGGAGGAGTGGTACCTGGACGGCCGAAAGCTCTCCTACCAGGCGCTGGAGGACTGGGCCCAAGAGTACTTCGGCCCGCTGGCCGGGTACGCCCAGCAGTACCTCTTCTACCACCGCCGGGAGGTGGGCCGGGGGCGGCCGGGCTGACCCGTCAGCCGCCCCCGCACCCGTTCTAGACAGGCGGTCGCATGCCAACGAACCCGGCCTGCTGCTGGTAGGCGTAGGCTGCCCGCAGCACCGACCCCTCGTCGAAGGGCTTGCCCGCGATCTGGAGCCCTATGGGGAGCCCTGCCTCCGTGAAGCCGCAGGGCAGGGAGATGGCGGGACAACTGGTCATGTTGAAGATCATGGTGAACCATGGCCCTCGCATGAACCGCAGGGGGTCCGGCGCAGCAAACACGCCCAGGCGCGAGGCTGGCTCGCTCGACGTGGGCATGACCATGACGTCCACGTCCTGGTAGACCTGCGCGACCGCCCGCTTCAGCTTCGCCCGGGCCCGCAGCGCCTGGACGTAGTCCGAGGCGGTGAAGAGGCCCCCGGCGTAGACGTAGCGGCGGAAGGGCTCCCCGAAGTCCTCCTTCTGTGAGCGCAGCAGGTGCTGGTAGTAGGTGTAGGCCTCGCTCATGAAGATGGCGGAGCCCATGGTGCGCAGGTGCTCAAGGCCGGAGATGTGCACCTCTCGGACATCCGCTCCCATCTCCTCCAGGTCGGTGATGGCCCGCTCCACGGCGGCGACCGTCTCCGCGTCGACGTCCTTGTCGTCGCCGGTGAAGGCGTGGCGGGGGATGCCCACCTTCATTCCCCGCACTCCCCCTTCCATGGCGGCGCGGAAGTCGGGGACGGAGGCGGTGCTGGTGGAGGGGTCCTTCGGGTCATGGCCGGAGATGGCCTGCATCATCAGTGCCGTGTCCTCGACCGTTCGGGTGAGGGGCCCGGCGTGGTCCAGCGACCAGGAGAGGGGCAGAACGCCGTAGCGGCTGGCCCGCCCGTAGGTGGGGATCATGCCGACGATGCCGTTGAGGGATGCGGGGCCGCGGATGGAGCCGCCGGTGTCGGAGCCCAAGCCTCCGGCGCACAGGGCGGCGGCCACGGCGGCGCCGGTGCCGCTGCTGGAGCCGCCCGGCGTGTGTTCCAGGTTCCAGGGGTTGCGGGGCGTGGCGCCCAGGCTGGCCGGAGCGCCCATGGCGAACTCGCTCATGGTGTGCTTCCCGAGCAGGACCGTTCCCGCCTCCTTCAGCTTCGCGATGACCGTCGCGTCGTGGTCGGGCACCCGGTCCTTCATGACCTGCGAGCCGCCGGTCGTCCGCACCCCCTTGGTGTCGTAGAGGTCCTTGTGGGCCATGGGGATGCCGTGCAGCGGCCCCTTGGACTGGCCGCCGGTGATCGCCTTCTCCGCCTCCCGCGCCTCGGCCAGGGCTGACTCGGCCAGGACGGTGATGTAGCCGCCCACCTTCTCGTCGATGGCTTCGATGCGGTCCAGGTACGCCTGGGTCAGCTCGACGGGCGAGAGCTGCCCGCTGTGGATGAGCTTGCCCGCCTCCTCAATGGAGAGGTAGCAGAGGTCGTCCCGCTGTTTGCTCGTCATCCCTGCACCTCCTCGATGAGCCGGTCATGGGGGAGGAAGCCTCGGCCGGACTCCTCTCCCTCCAGCGCCCACTGGTGAAGGGCCGCCAGGGGGTCGATGAAGCCCTCCCAGACGGGCTTCACCCATCCCTTCTCTTCGGGCGTGAGCTCAAGCCCTCCCCGTTGCAGCAGGACGTCGAAGTCGGCGTCACTGAGTTGCGCCATAGTCCCCTCCTTCCCCTTCTGTTCTATGCCACAGGATGGCCGCGGACGAGCCGCTGTCCGTAGATGCGAACGGAGTTGTCCCAGAGAATCTTGCGCATGCTGGTTTCGGGGATGGGCTGGGCCAGCATGTTGCGCAGCGGCTCCGGTGTTGCGGGGGCGTCCGGATGCGGATAGTCCGTGTTGAACACAACGTTCTCGTCGCCGATGTAGTCCACCACGTACTTCAGCGTGGGTTCGTCCGCGTCGGCGGCGATGGCGCACTGGCGCTGGAAGTACTCCTCCGGCGTGAGCTTGGGCCTGGGCGGGTCGAAGAAGACCGCCTGCCGGCCATGGCAGTAGCGCTCCAGGCGGCTCAGCCAGAAGGGCAGCCAACCCGCGTTGGACTCCAGGAGTAGAAGGCGAAGCTGGGGGAACCGGTCCAGCAGGCCGCTGTAGATGAAGTGGGCCAGGCTGATCATGTTCTCGAAGGGGAAGCTGATGGCCTCCTCCAGGGGAACGAAGAACCAGTGCCCGCCCAGGTATCGAGTGTTCGCCTGGGGCTGGCCGCTGGCGCACCCTTCGCCGTGGATCGAGAGGGGGAAGTCCAGCTCCTGCACCGCTTCCCACATAGGGTCGTAGCTCGCGTCGTGCCACATGACGTCGGGGATGGCCTTGGGGAGGAAGACGGAGACGGCCTCCAGCCCTTCGACGGCGCGGCGGGTCTCCGTCACCATGTCCTCGACGTTCTCCCACGGGGCGACGGCGGTGAACTTGACGCGTTCCGGGGCGCCGGAGCAGAAGTCGCGGGCCCAGTTGTTGTAGGCCCGGCACAGCGCCGCTGCCAACTCCGGGTCCCTCTTGCTCGTTTCGCCCGCGCCGTTGGTGGGAAGGCAGACCTGGATGTCCCACCCCTCCTGCTCCATGTCCGCCAGGCGGCTCTCCAGGCTCCAGCTTTCCCGGAAGGCACGGCCGAACTTGGCCTCCATCTGGGAGAAGAGGACGTGGGAGTTGCTGCCGGTGTGCATCGGGACGCCCTCGTACTCCAGCACGGCGTTGCCGTGGACCCGCACCACCCGGGGGCGGCGATCGTAGTACGCGGGCTCAACGTAGCGGTCCCAGATGTCCGGGGGCTCGTAGAAGTGCGCGTCCGCGTCGATTACTCGAAATCCGTTGCGCATGGCGCGGTCTCCTGTCGCATAGGGGAAAATGGTAGGGCCATTCTTCCCCGCGGGGTGCCGGTTGTCAACGCCCGCCGAGACGGCGGCGCACCCAGGCCTCCTCCGCCTCCCTTCCCTGCACGTTGCCGTCCAGTACGGCTGTGCGAAGCTCCTCCAGGAGCCGGCCCATCTCGGGCCCGGAAGGCGCTCCCAGGTCTCGCAGGTCGTGTCCGTTGAGGCGGGGCTGGACGTGACGCAGATCGGTCGCGTAGCTGGCCAAACGCTTCCGCACGAGGTCCGCGGTCGCAAGGAGGCGCCAGGCCAGGACTGCCTGCTCGTCCGTGCCCCGCAGGAGCCGCTCGATCTGGCTCGGTCGCAGCTCCTCCTGCGTCAGCGCGTCCAACGTGGGCCTCAGAGCGACAGTGTGGTCGACGACGCGGCGCCATCGGGCGGGCATGGCCAGGCGGTCGGCGAAGGCCGCTCCGCCCTCCGGAGTGAGCGACGAGGCCAGCAGCGCGACGAAGAGGAGCGGCGCCGTCGGCTCTCCGGCGTCCCTGGCCCGGCTGACGGCGCAGTGGAGCTCCTCCGGCCAGTCCAGGCCCGGCAGCAGGGCCGCCAGCACGCCGAGGTCTCTTGCTCGGACCAGGGGGCCCTCCGGGCGCGCCTCCTGGCAGATGCGCTCCACCTCGTGGCGGATCCGGTCGCCGCTGACGGTCGCCAGGTAGGGCGCATCGCGGCGCACCAGCGCCTCCGTGGGCCCGTCCATGCGGAAGCCCGGCCGATGCTCGTAGCGGAGCGCCCGCAGGACGCGGGTGGCGTCGTCGACGAAGCTGCCGTCGTGCAGGGGGCGCAGGACGCGCTGCGACAGGTCCGCGCCGCCGCCCAGCCGGTCCTCGATCTCCCCGAACGTCTCCTGGCCCAGGTGCGCAGCCATGGCGTTGACGGTGAAGTCGCGCCGGGCCAGGTCGTCGCGCAGCGTCCCCGGCCGGACGGCCGGCAGGGCCCCCGGATGTGCGTAGGCCTCCAGGCGAGCGGTGGCCACGTCCAGGGTCTGCTCGCCCACGACCAGCTTGGCCGTGCCGAACTGGGAGCGCGCTGCGACGCGGCCACCCAACTCCGCCGCCAGCGCCTCCGCGATGCGGGGCCCGTCACCCTCCGCCACGAGGTCCAGGTCCATGACCGGCCGGCCCAGCAGGAGGTCCCGCACTGAGCCGCCCACCAAGTACAGCGCTGCGCCTTCCCGCGCCGCCGTCACTCCCGCTCTTCGGAGGAGATGGACGGTTGCGGCGGGCAGAAGGGCCTCCATAGCTGGAATCAGGTTGCACACCCGGGCCATCCGCACCTCCACGTTGCATTATACGGCCCCTGCTGCTTTGACTCGGTATGGGAGCATGGGTAGAATGAGGGAAACCACCCAGGAGGTCGCCATGACGAAGCGCGCATGTGACGTTTTCTTCGACTACACGTGACCGTTCGTCTACAACGCCGCCGTGCTATTGGAAGCGGCGAAGGAGAATGACGAAGAGAGCCTGGAGATCAACTGGCGCAACTTCTCGCTGGCCCAGGCCAACAGCAAGGAAGGCCCCGAGTGGAAGGCCTGGGAGCAGGACGACGAAGCCCAGGTGCGTGGAATACTGCCCCTCCGCGCTGGAATGGCGGCCCGCCGGCAGGGGATGGAGGCTTTCGGGCAGTTCCACATGGCTCTGCTGACGGCACGCCACGTCGACCGGCGCGACATCAATGACATCGAGGTGGTGCTGCAGGTTGCCCAAGAGGTGGGCCTGGACACCGCCCGCTTCCGCGAGGACCTGGCCGACCGCTCCATCCTGGACACCATCGCCAGGGACCACAAGGAGGCGGAGGAGGAGCACGGGGTCTTCGGGACTCCCACCTTCCTCTTCTCCAATGGCCGATCGGCGTTTCTGAAAGTGCTGCGCACGCCACCGGAAGAGGCGCCCAAGCTCACCCGGCTCCTGATGGACGTGATGGAGGACTGGAGCTACGTGGGCGAGCTAAAGCGACCCCAGCCGCCCTGGCCGAAAGGCGCGTACGACTCCTCCGGAGCGTGAGGTGGCCCAGGCGCGACCGCGTGAGGAGTTGGAAAGGGTCCTGGGCGTTCGGTTCCAGGACCCGGAGCTCCTGACGCAGAGCCTGATCCACACGTCCTTCGTCAACGAGCAGCCCCAGGCCACTCCGGCCTCCAACGAGCGCCTGGAGTTCCTGGGGGATGCCTTCTTGGACTACGTGGTGGCGGCGGAGCTCTTCCGCCGCCACCCTGACATGCCCGAGGGCCAGCTGACGGCAGCCAGGGCCTCCCTGGTGAACCGTGACGCCCTGGCGAGGGTGGCTCAGCGCCTGTCCCTGGGGGACTTCCTTCTCCTGGGCCAGGGCGAGGAGGCCACGGGTGGACGGGACCGGCCCTCCAACTTGGCGGGCGCTCTGGAGGCCCTGATGGGCGCCCTTCTCCTAGACCGGGGCACAGGAGAGGCCACGGAACTCATCCTTCGCCTGCTGGCCCCGGGGCTGGACCGCCTGGCGCGGGAAGGCGTCGTCCCGGACGCCAAGTCCCAGATCCAGGAGCTGGTGCAGCGGAGCGGAGGCATGCGTCCCACCTACCGCGTCGTGCGCGAGGCCGGGCCGGACCACGCCAAGCACTTCCTGGTGGAGGCGCTGGTGGGGGAGCGCGTCGTGGGGAGGGGCGCCGGCAGTCGCAAGGCCGACGCCGAGCAGTCTGCCGCCCGGGACGCCCTTCACCGGATGGAGTCGCCCGACCGTGCGGAGGCGGATGTCCTCTCGTCTCCCGTGGAGACGGGCTAGGGTGGCCGCACCGCACGCCGACCGGGGGAAGACTCAGAAGGGGCTTCGTAAGAGTCGCGAGGCCTGGTTCTCGCGCTTGGCCGGGATCTTCCAGCGGCCCCAGGCTGCCCCCGATCTCTGGGACGAGGCCGAAGAACTTCTTCTCGGCGCCGACGTGGGTGTGCACACCGCCATGGCCCTGCTGGACCGGCTGCGGGTTCGCAGCGAGGAGAAGCGGGGAGAGGACCTGCTTGCGCTCCTGAAGGAGGAGATGTGCGCGCTCCTTCAGCTTCCGGGCGAGCATGTTCCCGAAGTTGCGCCGGCCCCTCCCCACGTCGTCATGGTGGTGGGCGTCAACGGCGCGGGCAAGACAACGAGCATCGCCAAGCTGTCGGCCCGTTACCGCAGCGAAGGGAAGCGGGTGGTGCTCGCGGCCGGCGACACCTTCCGGGCGGCGGCCATCGAGCAGTTGCAGTACTGGGGCGAGCAAGTCGGAGCGGAGGTGGTCGCCCACCGGCAGGGGGCCGACCCCGGCGCAGTGGCCCATGACGCCTTCCAGGCCGCCCGAGCCAGGGGCGCCGACGTCCTCATCGTGGATACGGCCGGCCGCCTTCACACCAAGTCGCACCTCATGGAGGAGATGGCCAAGGTCCGGCGCGTTCTGTCCCGGCTGGACCCCACGGCGCCCCACGAGGTCATCTTGGTCCTGGACGCCACCACGGGCCAGAACGGCCTGGCCCAGGCGCAGGCCTTCACGTCGTCCCTGGGCTGCCACGGCATCTTCCTGGCGAAGCTGGACGGCACCGCCAAGGGCGGGATTCTCCTGGCCATTGCAGACCAGCTCCGCCTGCCCGTCCTCTACGTGGGCACAGGCGAGGGGGTCGATGACCTCGCTGTATTCGATGCGAAGGAGTTCGTAGACGCCCTCCTCTCGCCGGCCCTGGAGCTGGCCGGGTCCTAACGAGGAGTGGTGGGCAACGCTCTCCTCTGGCTGCTGGTCGTTGAGCTACTGGGCCTGTTGGCGTTTCCCGTCGCCTTTCGCCTCTGCGGCTACTTCCAGGACCGCGGGTACGGCCTCTCCAAGGCCCTCGGCCTGCTCCTCCTGACCTACCCCCTCTGGGTCCTCGGCAGCATGGGCCTGCCCATGACCCGTCCGGCGGCCCTCCTGCTGCTGGCCGGCTTGGCCGTGCTCTCGTGCGTCCTGGCATGGCGGCAGCGCTCCGACCTGCTGGCGTTTCTCCGCCGGGAGTGGCGCCTGGTGCTCGCACTGGAGGGCGTCTTTCTCCTGGTCTTCGCCGGGTGGGCCCTCTTCCGCTCCTTCGATCCCGGCATCAACCACACCGAGCAGCTGATGGACCTGGGGCTGCTCAGCGCCGCTGCACAGGCCACCACCTTCCCCCCGCAGGACGTGTGGCTCCTGGGCCACACGGTCAACTACTACTACTTCGGCTACCTCATGGTGGGGACGCTGGCCGAAGTCACCGGAATCGCGACGTCGGTGGCGTACAACCTCGGCATGGCCCTGGTCCCGGCGGTGGCGGCTGTCGGCCTCCTGGGGCTGGCGGTGACCCTGGTGATGCGATGCGGAGCGTCCCGGGAGACCGCCCTTCTCTGCGGGCTGGGGGGCGTCGTCCTCCTCGGGCTAATGTCGAACCTGGAAGGCGTACTGGAGTTCGCCCGAGTCCGGGGCCTTGGCTCGTCCGCCTTCTGGGAGGGCCTGGACATCAAAGGCCTGGAGACCGCCGTCGCGCAGTCCTCCTGGTACCCCGAGCAGGGCTGGTGGTGGTGGCGGGCCACCAGGGTCATCGACACGGTGGAGAGCGGCGTCAGCCTGGACTACACCATCCAGGAGTTCCCCCTCTTCAGCTTCATGCTGGGGGACCTGCACCCGCACATGATGTCCATCCCCTTTCTCCTGCTCACCCTGGGGCTTGGGCTTCAGTTGCTGGCGACACCCGGCCACCCTTCACGCGCTTGGTATCGGGACCAGTGGGGGCTGCTCCTCGTGACCGGGCTTTCCCTGGGCGCCTTGGGGGCCATCAACGCCTGGGACCTTCCCACGTTCATGGCCCTGGCGATGGCCCTGATTGCCGTCAAGGCGTACCGAGACTGGCGCTCCGCGGGAGGATGGCCGGCGGCAGGTGGCGCGGGGGCCCTGGCTCTGCTCCTTGTGGTCGTTGCGGTGCTGGCCTACCTCCCCTACTACCGCGGTCTGGCGGGGTCGCTCCACGGCATTCTCCCGGTGGAGGGGCCAACGACGCAGCCCCACCACTTCCTCATCGTGTGGGGGGTGTTCCTCGTGGCGCTGGCCCCCTTCCTTGTCCTCCAGGTCGCGTGCCGGCTACGAAATCCCTCTCCTCTGCTCCTCGTCGCGGCCGCGGGGCTGGCGGTTGCACCCTTCCTCGCCTGGGTTGGCGCCGTGGCGGTCATGGACAGCGAGGCTGCGGTGATTTCGCGCCTCTTCCACCTGCTGCCCGGCATGGTCGTGACGGCGGCCCTGGTGTACCGCTGCCTGACGCTCGCCCGGGATGGGGCAGAGCCCAGCCTGATTTTCGCGCTTGGGCTGCTCGTCTTCGCCGCGTTTCTGCTGACGGGGCCGGAGCTGTTCCGCGTCACCGACCTCTTTGGCAATCGCATGAACACCGTCTTCAAGCTATCCTATCAGGCATGGGTGGTCCTGGCCGTGGCTTCCAGCGTGGGGCTGTACTACGGGGCCAGCCTCCTGGCCCACCGGGATTGGAGGCAGTGGGCAGGATGGGCATGGATGGGCGTGCTTGCCCTGGCAATGCTGGGTGGGGTCTACTATGCCGGAGGGGCTTTGACGGACAAGGCCAACGCCTTTCGAGGCCCGCAGACGCTGGACGGGTTGGCCTTCCTCGCTGAGGCCCGCCCCGGCGAGTATGAGGCCATCCAGTGGCTGAGAGCGGAGGCCTCGCAGGACGACGGCCTGCTGGAGGCCGTGGGGCCCGACTACAGCGACCACGGACGCATCTCCGCCGCTACCGGCGTCCCCACGGTCCTGGGCTGGGCGGGACACGAGCGGCAGTGGCGAGGAGGGTCCACGGCGCTGGAAGGCCGGGAGGAGGCCGTGCAACGTATCTATCAGGGAGACCCGCGGGCGGCGGAGCTGCTGGGACAGTTCGACGTCACCTACGTCGTAGTGGGGCCCCGAGAGCGTGAACGGTACGACCCGGTGGACCTGTCGCCGCTGGGGGACTTGCTGGAGCAGGCTTTCGCCGCCGGCGACGTGACCGTGTATCGGGTGAAGGACCATGATGGCTGAACAGACTGAGCAGCGGGGCATCGATCGGTGGCTGCCGGTCCGCTGGGAGGCGGTCGCCTACCTGCTCCTCATCGCGGTGGCGCTGACGATGCGCCTGTGGGACCTGGGCGACCGGGCCATGCACCACGACGAAAGCCTGCATGCCCTCTACAGCTGGTATATCGTGGAGGGCCGCGGGTACGAGCACAACCCGCTGCTCCACGGGCCCTTCCAGTTCTTCTCCACCAGCGGGGTCTTCTTCCTCTTCGGCGATGGCGACTACACAGCCAGGCTGTTGTACGCGCTCTTCGGCACGGCGCTGGTGGGCATGCCCTGGCTCCTGCGCGACCACATGGGCCGCACCGGGGCCCTGCTCGCTGCGGTCCTGATTGCCTTCTCCCCGACGCTCCTCTACTTCAGCCGCTTCGCCCGCAACGACATCCTCATGGCCGTATGGACGATGGGGATGGTGGCGCTCATCTGGAGCTACCTTCGACATCAGCGGCCCCGGGACCTGTATTTCCTCTCGGGCCTGCTTGCTTTGGCCTTCACGACCAAGGAGACGGCCTACCTGACGGTGGCGAGCCTGGGGGCGTTCCTCTTCCTCGTGAGCGCGCTCCGGTGGGGCGAAGAGGGGTGGCGGTGGCCCCGGATCGGCGCGCCGGGAGCCGTGCTGTTGCTCCTGGTGACCCTGACGCTGCCCCAGGGGGTGGCGCTGATCAGCCTGGTGCAGGAGCCCCTGGGACTAGTCCTGGCCAACGATGATCCCGCCGCGGGTGCCGTTGGCCTCCCCTACGGTGCGGGGCGCCTCGTGGCCATTGGACTTGTGGTGGCGGCGCTGGGCGTATCGGCGGCGGTTGGCCTGCTGTGGGACTGGCGCCGGTGGCTGGTCTGCGCAGGCGTCTTCTACAGCGTCTGGGCGCTCCTCTACTCGAGCCTTCTCACGAGCCCCTACGGGCTGGCCAGCGGCACGTGGCGAAGCCTGGGCTACTGGGTCGTCCAGCAGGACGTGGGCCGGGGCTCTCAACCCTGGTACTACTACTTCGTGGCCGGGGGGACCTACGAGTTCCTGCCGCTCCTCCTTGGTCTGGTGGGGGTGTTCCTCGTCGTCCGCCGGGGCGACTTCTTCGGGCGGTTCCTCCTCCTCTGGGCGGGCGTCAACCTCGTGCTGTTCATCATGGCGTCTGAGAAGATGCCTTGGCTGCTGGTCCACGTGGCCCTTCCCATGATCCTCCTGGCGGGCCGGACCGCGGGGCAGCTGGCCGAGATGGTCCCATGGGGTCGTGCGTGGCGGAGCAGCGCCGTGGCGGGACTTGCGCTTCTTCCGCTCCTGATGGCCTTCTCCTACCATCTTCTCTTCTATGCCCCGCATTCCTCCCTGCTGGGATTCCTCGTCCTCTGGGGGTGGCTGCTCCTGGTCTTCGGGATGGCCGCCGTGGTGGTCTACCTTGCCGCGCGTGTGGGACGAAGGGAGGGGGCCGCGCTGCTGGTCCTGGGGCTCGCGTCGGTGCTTCTCATCCTGAGCGTGCGGACCGGCTATCGGGTGACCTACCTCAGCGGGGACGTCCCCACGGAGCTGCTGGTCTACACCCAGACAGGACCGGATGTGTCCCGCATCGCCCGGGACATCAGCCGCATCTCCATGGGGACGGGGCAGGGACACGATCTCCGTATTACCGTGGACGGCGACAGCGGCTTCTCTTGGCCCTGGGCCTGGTACCTGCGCCACTATCCCGTGGCTTATCCGAACTACACCGTGAGCATACCGGAAGAGCCTCCGACCTCTGCAGTGGTCATGGTGAGCGCCACGAACAACGAGGACGTTGCTGAGCTGCTCCAAGATGGCTACGTTCAGGTTCAGCGCTACCAACACCGACTGTGGTTCCCCGAATCCTACCGGGGAGTGACGTTTGGGTCGTTCTTCCGCGGCCTGGTCGACCGGGCCACGTGGCGCGACGTCGCGGACTACTGGCTCTTCCGGGAGTTCGATGCGCCCCTGGGCACCGCCGACGCCTACCTCTACTACTCGACCGAGCTTGAGCGCTACATTGCAGAGCGACCTGGCTGAAGCGGCTGCTCTCCTTGTAGGGCGGCTGGAGCATAGCGTATACTCGCGTGGGCCTAGGGGGGGCCTGGAGATGGGAACGGCATGGGGCGTCCGCTTCGGTGTTCCCCGGGGGTGATGAGCGCTTCCCCCTCCTGGTACTGCTCTCCAATGGATGAGGCCTGGTGCTGAAGTCCCGGCGCTTCCTTGTCGGCCTCATCATGACCGCCCTCTTCGTTGCCTTTTTCCTCTACCGCGCCGACGTTGGAGACATGGGCCGCGCCCTGGCCGACGCCAACTACATCTACATCCTGCCCGGTCTGCTGTGCTACGTCATGGCGCTTGTCTGGCGGTGCTTCCGGTGGCAGGTGATCCTGCAACCCCTGGGCCACTTCCCCGTCCGCCGGCTCTGGCCGGTGATGGTGGTGGGCTACGCGGCCAACAACCTCCTGCCGATGCGCCTGGGAGAGCTTGTCCGAGCCTACTACCTGGAGGTCCGGGAGGGTACGAGCAAGAGCTCTGCCGTTGCCACCATAGTCATCGAGCGGGTCTTCGACGGGCTTGCCCTGCTGTTCCTTGTCGGCGTGGTATCCCTGTTCGTGCCCGTGCTGGAGCTCTTTCGCGATCTGGGGGAGCAGGCCAGGGTGAACTGGCTGGTCCTTGTGCTCGGGCTCAGCGTCCCGTTCTTCATGATCACCGTCCTCATCGTCGGCATGGCCGTCTGGCCCAACTCGTCGGAGCGCGCTCTTAGCCGGGGGGTGGGCCTGCTCCCCACCTGGGTGCGGGGCACCGCAGGGGAGCTGCTCTCCCGCTTTCTGCTGGGACTGGGGGCGCTGCGCAGCCCGCGGCGGGTGGCCGCCATCCTCCTCTTCTCCGTGCCCATCTGGCTCTCCGAGGGTGGGCTGTACTACCTCATGGCCCTGAGCTTTGGCATCGAAGATACGTTCGAGACCGCGGCGCTTTTCGGCGGGGCCATCATCCTCACGACCGCGGCGTCAAACCTGGGGCTTTCGGTGCCCGCCTCAGGTGGCGGAGTTGGCCCCTTCGAGTTCTTTGCCCAGGCAACGCTGATCTTCTTCGGCGTCACCTCCGCCGTCGCCTCAGCGTACGCGGTGGTGCTGCACGCGGTCCTGCTGGTGCCTGTTACCATCCTGGGGCTGGTCTACATCTGGATGGGCCGCCTCTCCCTCATGGGGATGGCTCGGGCCAGCCAGACTCGTGGTAGCCTGAAGGCCGAGCCGAACGCCTCGACGGCGAACGGGGACGGCGGCTGATGAAGATTGGGATTATCGGCGGGGGAGCGGCGGGCCTTGCCGCTGCGTACGAGCTGCTCCGGCACGGACACCAGGTGGCGGTCTTCGAACGGGCCCCGTTCCTTGGGGGCCAGGCGTCCACCTTCCCGGTCAACGGCACACCCCTGGAGCGAGGTTACCACCACCTCTTCACCAGCGACCGGGACATGGTCTGGCTCATCCGAGAGATGGGCCTGGAGTCGAAGCTGGCGTGGATCCCGTCCAAGGCCGGCCTGTACCACGGCGGCCGCATCTGGCCCTTCACGACGCCCATGGACCTGCTCCGCTTCCGGTCGATCTCCCCCCTGGACCGGTTCCGCCTGGGACTGGTGAGCCTCTACCTCCAGCGTGTGCGGGATTGGCGGCGCTTCGAAGGGACGACGGCGGCAGAGTGGCTCCCCCGTCGCGTCGGGCGGCGGGCCTACGAGGCCGTGTGGGAGCCGCTGCTGCGGGGCAAGTTCGGCCAGCACTACGACGAAGTCGGCATGGTCTGGTTCTGGGGCAAGATCGCCCTGCGCTTCGCCTCTCGGGGCCGGGGCATGGTCAAGGAGATGCTCGGCTACCCCATGGGCAGCTTCGGGGAGGTCTTCGACGCGGCGGGCCAGCGCATCCGCGACATGGGTGGAGAGCTGCACGTCGGGACCGGCGTGCGCCGCGTGGTGGTCGAGGGCGGCCGGGCCACGGGCCTGGAGGTGGACCTGCCGGACGGCGGCCCCACGTTCCAGCCCTACGATGCCGTGCTGGCCACGGTGCCCTCCTTCGTCTTTCCCCGCCTGGTCCCCGAGCTGCCGGACGACTACCTCGGCAAGCTGACCGGGGTCACGTACCTGGCGGCGGTGCTGGTGGTCCTCGAGCTGGACCGCCCGCTCTCCTCCACCTACTGGCTCAACATTGCGGATCGCAGGATCCCCTTCGTCGGCGTCGTGGAGCAGACCAACTTCGTGCCCCCGGAGCACTACGGCGGCAGCCACGTGGTCTACCTGGCCAACTACCTGGGGAAGGAGAACCCCCTCTACCACCTGGGCCACCAGGAGCTGCTGGAGGCCTACCTCCCCCACCTGAGGGCGCTCAACCCGGACTTCGACATCTCCTGGATCGTGAAGAGCCACTACCACCGGGAGGAGGCGGCGCAGCCGGTCATCGGCGTGGGGTACGCGGGCCGCATACCCGGCCATCAGACCCCCATCACCGACCTGTACCTGGCGAACACGACGCAGATCTACCCCGAGGACCGAGGCACCAACTACAGCGTTCGGATAGGGCGCAAGGTGGTGCACCGGATGCTCCAAGACCGCGGGCTGCCCGTCCAGGGCGAGCTTCCCCCGGCCGCGATCCCCAACTCCATCACCTCGGCGCTGGACTGGGAATAGGCGGGCGGGCGGCCAGCCGCTCTTGCCGACGGCCATCCTCGTGGGCTCACAGTTGAAGCGAAGGGGCGCTGTTCTGT
Organism: Dehalococcoidia bacterium; assembly: GCA_965249315.1. Classification (GTDB taxonomy): domain Bacteria; phylum Chloroflexota; class Dehalococcoidia; order Lucifugimonadales; family UBA1127; genus CBDBGD01. Next base: position 1,758,654 of record OZ252225.1, read on the forward strand.
TTCGGCGCGAGAAGTGGGCCTACTGGCGTCTGGCCCGCAGGGCGTCCAGGTTGCCCTCCCAGCCACTTCCCCGCAGGGCGCGGGCCTCATCTTTGGACGCGGGCTCGGCTGCCAGCGTTCGCAGGGCGTAGTTGACCGCCTCGCGCTTGGTGGCAAGCCTGTAGCGGCGCATGACCTCGGCGCAGGCCTGGTCGTCTATGTCCAGGTTGGTGCGTGACATACACGTAGCGTACACCGGGAGGCGGCGGGGGGCAAAGCGCGCCGCTCTACCGAGCGCGGGGGTTGAGGACGTCGTTGAGGGCGTCGCCGAGAAGGCTCCAGGCGAAGATCAGAAGACCGACGACGATCACGGGCGGCAGCAGCAGGTGGGGGTGGTCCCGGAGGATGGTCACGCTCTGGCCCTCGCGGATCATGTTGCCCAGGCTGGGCACCGGCGGCTGGATGCCTATGCCCAGCCAGCTCAGCACCACCTCCGCACCGGCAATGGCCCCCATGCCCATCGTGGCGACGACGATGACCGGAGGCAGCGCGTTGGGCAGCAGGTGTACCAGCAGGATGCGCCTGGTGGAGGCGCCGATGGCCTGGGCCGCCTCCACGTACTGGGTCTCCTTCAGGGCCAGCACCTGGCCCCGCACAAGTCGGGCCATCCCCACCCAGCTGAAGGCGGACAGCGCCCCGAACACCACCAGGTAGTCGACGAAACCCCATCGGACGATGCCGCGGACGCCCAGGGAGTCTTCGAGCTCCCAGGCCCACTCCAGCACCCGCGGCTTCACCGTCGCTGCGATGAGGATGACCAGGAGCAGTCCGGGGAAGGCCAGGAACACCTCGCCGGCGCGCATGATGACCGTGTCCGTTCGACCGCCCGCGTAGCCGGAGAGGAGGCCGAGGCCCACGCCCAGCAACAGGCTTCCCGTGGCCACGGCGGTGAAGGTGACGACGAGGTTGGTGCGAAGGCTGTAGATGACGCGGCTGAGCACGTCCCGGCCCACCCAGTCGGTGCCCAGCAGGTGCTCGACGCTGGGCCCCTGTCGGACGGCCAGGAGGTTCTGGTCGTCGTAGCCGTAGGGGGCCAGCCAGCCGGCGAAGACCCCTCCGCCGTAGAGCATCAGGATGACGGTTATCCCGAAGACAGCCTTCGGCTTGCCCAGCAGCTTCCGCACGGCGCGCCCCCCGGGGCCGCGCAGACGTTCCTGGCGGGCGGCGGCGGTCTTCGGCTGGGTGATGTTCATGGCGAGCTACTGCACGCGGATACGGGGGTCGAGGACCCCGTAGAGGATGTCCACCAGGAGGTTCGCCAGGAGGAAGGCCGTGGCCACGATGAGCACCAGGGCCATGATGACGGGATAGTCCCGGTTGAAGATCGAATCGACGGCCAGCCGCCCGATGCCGGGAATGCCGAAGATCGTCTCCGTGATGAACGCCCCTTCGACCAGGGTCGCCAGGCTGAGCCCCAGCACCGTCAGAATCGGCGTGAGGGCGTTTCGCAGGACGTGCCGCCACTGGACCGTGATCTCCGGCAGCCCCTTCGCCCGGGCCGTGCGGACGTACTCCTGCCCCAGCACCTCAAGGGCGCTGGCCCTCGTGAGCCGGGCCATGCCCGCGATGCCCGGCAGCCCCATGACCAGGGCGGGCATTATGACGTGCGGGCTGAAGAGGCCGCCCCAGCCGGCGGTGGGCAGCAGGTGCACCTCCAGGGCGAAGAAGAGGATGAGGAAGGGCGCGGCGATGAAGACGGGGGTGGCGTAGAAGAAGAGGGAGAAGCTGACCAGGGCGGTGTCGACCCAGGTCCCCTGCTTGTAGGCCGCCAGCAGCCCCAGGGGGATGCCAAGGCTGACGGCCACGAGCATCGCGGCGGCCCCGAGTTGTGCGGAGATCCAGACCTTTCGGCCAATGACCTCCGAGACGGTGCGTCCCTGGAAGGTATAGCTCTCGCCCAGGTCGCCCCGGACGGCGCTCCACACGTAGTCGCCGTACTGGACGGCGAAGGGGCGGTCCAGGCCCATCCGGTGGCGCAGGGTCTCAACGGCCTCGGGGGTGGCGCGGGGGCCGAGGCGGACGCGGGCAGGGTCGCCCGGGCCGTAGAAGCCCAGGGTGAAGGTGACCAGGCTCACGACGAACAGCAGGAAGGGGAGCCACAGCAGCCGCCGCGCAACGTAGACGCCCATGAGCTATAGCATCGCCCGTTGCGCGGGAAACCTCAAGGGCCGCTGGGGCGTTGCCCCAGACCCGAAGCTGGGAGGCCCTCAGCCTGGCCTTGCAAGGATAGTCTGCGTAGGATACTATCGGGCGGGAACGCTAGTTCTAGTCAGGCTCTACCAACGCAGCACCGTCGCCATATTGGTTGACAGTGCACACCCTAGCGATCATTGTAGGATAGAATTGAGGTCTGTTAGGCGCGCCAATCTGCAAGGCCCTTGCCCGTACGAGATGCAGCCTTGGTGAACGGAGGTCAGCCCATGAACACAGACACCACGCTGACCAGGCCGCAGCTAGCAGGTGTATATCCCGTAAGCGATGCTGTAACGCTCATACACGCCACCCGTCCAGAGCCACCTCATGGTTATCCGGAACATCGGGGTCGGCTTGAACAAGTGTCGGGGCGGCACATATATAGGTGGGCTAGGGACGGACTAGCTGGAGACTATCTAGAGGGTCTCAGAGGAAAGGAGGTAGCCCTTACCTTTCGAGACTTGGTGAGCTTGAGGCTGATTTCTGTGTTCCGCGCGTATGGGATACGCTCGAAAGAAATTCGATTGGCCCACCGCGCACTGCAGGCAAAGCGAGGCTGGTCACATCCCTTCGCTATGGAACCAGTGTGGGTGTCAGGACTCCACGTCTACATCAGAGAGGACGATATTCCTATCCAAGTGGCTAGGTGGCAACCCGCCCTTGATTTCGTGGAACTCTTTGTTGGACCAGTGCATCAGATGGTTTTTGGAGAGGATCAACAGGCTTTGATATGGGAACCAGAAGATGGTATTGTCCTCAATCCCAAAATCTCCTTCGGCGAGCCATGCTTGAAGAACACGCGCATAGCCACTCAAACTGTATGGGCACTCCATGCTGCAGGCGATTCTTCGGAGCGTATTGCAGAGGCGTACGGATTGTCTCTGCAGCAGGTAGAGGTAGCTCTTGCTTGGGAACGAAGGATCGGGTACAACGGCACGAGCTAGTGCCCTCTTCTATTACGATGAAGGTCTCTCTCGAAAGATCGGGGAGGTGCTTCAGCATGTTGGATTCCCGCTCAAGTTAGGTGAGAGCGGAAAAACAGATGAAGAGATAATCAGGGAGGCCGGACTAAATCACCAGACTTGGATAACTAAGGATGACAGAGCAAAAGTAGAGCATGAAACTGCGATATTGAACGCAGGCATAAGTATAGTATTTGTGCGCGGATTGTCTCATGGGGGTCGTAAGCGGTCTAGTCTACAAAAGAACACGATAAGCCTTAAGCAGCTTTTGTACTTGCTGGTATCAAAATTAGACGATATTGAGAAGGAAATCTCTCAATCCAATAGAGCACGGTACTTTATCCTTTTTCTGCGTGGTAGGCGGGCGGAGATCTCGAAGTATTCCACGTTGAGAGAGGTTTGGCAACGGTTATCTGGTAGCGCTTAGGTGAAAGGCTTTCTCTGCTAGCACAGACCTGGAGCTCACCGTCGCCCTAGAGCGCAGCCCTAACCGCGGGCGGCGGCGGAGTGGATGTCGGACAGGTCGACGTCTACGAAGCCCCAGATGCCGTCCCTGTAGTCAGCATTGGCGGCGTGCGCCTGGAGGGGCTTCGGCTTGGGAAGCGGCTCCCCGTCCGCCAGCATCCCTTCAAGATGCAGCAGAATCGCCTCTTGGGCGGCCGCAAAGGCGTCGTCCAGGGTGTCGGCGCCGGAGAAGCAGCCGGGGAGGTCGGGGACTGTGACGCCGTAGCTGCTCCCCTCGTCCTTGTGGAGAACGATCGCAAATCGCATTAGCGCTTCCTTCGGTCGCGCCCTCACCCTCTCCCAGAGGGCGAGGCGGCATTGCCGCTCTTGCTTGTCGCCCTCACCCACCGCTACGCGTCGGCCTCTCCCCCAGGAGAGGCGGGGCGGCGGGCTACTCCACGCGGACGGGGTGGGGGACGGCCGCCCAGAACTCGTAGCCGCGCTGGTTCCAGCGCATGGTGTCGGGCGTGGGCTGCGTCTTCCCCGAGCTGTCGGTGGCGCGGATGGTGATGGTCCCTTCGCCCGGCGGCGGGTCCCAGAGGAACTCCCACCGGCAGCCTGCCAGCGGGATGTTCGGCTCGCGGATTTCGGCGTCGGCCCACGTCCGGCCATCGTCGAGGCTGTACTCGACCCTGGTGATCGAGCCGTAGCCGGACCAGGCGAAGCCGCGGATGGTCTGCGGCCCGGTGGGCAGGGTTGCGGGCCAGGGGAGCGCGATGGCGCTGCGGACGGGGACACTGGTGAGGACGGGGCCCCAGGCCGGCGGTTGCGGTTCGAAGCCGGGCCCTGCCAGCACGTACTCCTCCGTGTTGCGTTCGACGTAGATGGGCTCCTCCGAGACGGTGATGGACCCCACCCACTTGATGCTGTTGATGCCCACCCAGCCCGGCACGACGACCCTGGCCGGGTAGCCGTGGTCCGGCGGGATGATGTCACCGTTCATGGCGTACGCGAGGACTGTGTCCGGCTCCATGGCCTTGGCCACGGGCATGGGACGCTCCACGGCGGACCTGTCCAGACCCGTGGGCATGACGTCGACGGCGGTGGGCTTGATGGCGGCGCGCTCCAGGATCTCGGAGAGAGCCACGCCGGTCCACTCGGCCAGGCCGTAGGAGCCGAAGCGCCATGGCCTGCCCTTGGGCATGTCGCCCTGGTACTCCTTGAACAGGATGCGGCCGTTGCCGGCGCACTCGATGAAGCGGGTCACCGTCACCGAGGGCATTCGCAGGATGTCGTCGTAGCTGAGCTCCAGAGGCTTGGCGACGCCGGGGCCCTGGACCTTGAGCCGCCACGTCTTGACGTCGATCGTGGGCGTGGGCCCGTGGTTGCGAATGTAGAACAGGGAGGCTGGAGTGACGTAGCCGCGGCTGTACATGCTCTCCCACCGGGTCTCGACGCAGACGTCGTGCTGGATGAAGAGGTCCCGTGGGATGGGCTTGACGTGGGTGCCGGGCGGCGTTGGCTTTTCGTAGGGGAGGAAGTCGGTCTGCTCCATGCCTTCTCCTTCAAACGTGGTTGTGAAACTGTACCACATTGGGAGGCGCTGCCCCCAGACCCCGCGCGGCGATGCCGCCCCTCTCCCTCTGCGAGAGGGCTGAGGTGAGGGCATTGCCGTTTCTGCTGGGGTCGTTACCGCTCGATGGAGACGAAGCGGAGCTTGGGCAGGATCATGGGCGTGAGGTGGTAGCCCTTGACGTAGGGCTTGACCAGGACCAACCGCTCCCCGCTGAACCAGAGGGGCACCCAGGGGGCGTCGTCCAGGATGGTCTGCTCCACCTGGCGGTAGAGCTCCACCCGCTCCTCCCATCCCGCCGTCCGGGCGTCCTCCAGCCAACGGTCCACCTCGGGGTTGTCGTAACCGGTGCTGTTGAGCTGGCTCTGCGAGTGGAAGAGGACGTCCAGGAAGTCCTGGGGGTCCGGGTAGTCGGCCTGCCACCCCAGGCCGGCGAAGGCCTGGAACTTGCGGGCGTGCAGGTCGTCGAGGTAGGTGGCCCACTCCACCTGGACGATCTCCACGGCAACCTCCAGCTCATTCTCCCACATCCCACGGATGACCTCCAGGTCCAGCCCCAGGGAGCCGCCGGTGCCGGGGATGGTGATGACGATGCGCGGGAGCTGTCCTGCGTACCGCGACTCGGCCAGGAGTTGCCGGGCACGATCGGGGTCGAACTCCAGGCCCTGCACGCGGCCGGTGTAGCCGGGGAAGCCCGGCGGGAGAATCCCCTCCGCCGGCGCGACCAGTCCGACCAGCACCTCCTCGGCGATGAGGTCCTTGTTGATGACCATGGAGAGGGCCTGCCGGACGTTCAGGTCGTCGAAGGGAGGTTCGTTCACGTTGAAGCCGATGTAGGTGATGTTGAAGCTGGGCGCGGCCACCACCAGGTCCTGGTTGAGGGGATCGCTGGGGTTGGTCACGCGCTCCAGGGACTCCAGGCCGACGCCGGTGATGTGGATCTCGTCGTTCTCGTACATGGCCATGGAAGAGCCGCCGCTGAGGATGAGCTCCACCTGCTCCACCTTGGCGGGCTCCAGGTAGAAGTCGGGGTTGCGCTCCAGCACCATCAGCTCGCCGATGCGGTACTCCTTGAGACGGAAGGGGCCGGTGCCGTTGGGCTCCTGGGTCCACTGGTCGCCGTGCTCCTCGATGTTCTCCCGGTCGACCACGAAGGCGGTGGGGTAGGTGAGCTTGGCCAGGAAGTAGGCCCTGGGCTCCTCGATGGTGATGGTGATGGTGCGGTCGTCGACGACTCGGACGCCCTCCACCTCCTGCGCCTGCCCCGCGAGCCGCGCTTCGGCCCCGACGATGTCGTCCAGGTAGGTGTCGACGGTGGCGGAGCCGGTCTCCGGGTCCAAGGCCCGCTCGAAGGAGTACTTGACGTCGTGGGCGGTGACGGGCTTGCCGTCGTGGAAGACCGCGTTGGGGCGAAGGCGGAAGGTGTAGGTGAGGCCGTCGCTGCTCACCTCCCAGCTCTCCGCCAGGTCGGGCGCCAGCTGGAGGTCCAGGTTGATGGTGACAAGCCCGCTGAAGAGCTCCACGATCATGGCCGAAGAGAGGGTGTCGGACGCGTGGTGGGGGTCAAGGGTCGGCGGGTCCTGGAAGGTGCGGCGAAAGACGTCGCCCTCCGGCGGCGTGCTCTGCTCTTCGGCGGCCTGCTGCGTGGAGGTGGACTCCGAGCGCGGCTCCGCGTCTCCGGTGCAGGCCGCCAGCGCGATGGCGCCGACCGCGAGCAGGACGATGGCGTGATACCACTTGAGCTTCATGCTTGACACCCTCACTCTATCTATGCCCTCACCCTCGCCCCCTCCCAGAGGAGGTGCGACTAGTTCTCCTCTGTTCCCACGGTCGTGAGCAGCGACGCCTTGAGGGCCTCGTTCAACGAGCCATCCAGCACCGCCTGGGGATCACGGGTCTCGTAGCCGCTGCGGTGGTCCTTCACCAGCTTGTACGGATGGAGGACGTAGCTGCGGATCTGGTTGCCCCACCCTGGTGATACGTGCTCGCCCTTCAATCGGGTTTGCTCCTCCGCTCGCCGCTGCAGCTCCAGGTCGACGAGGCGCGCCCGGAGGATCTTGAAGGCCACCTCCCGGTTCTGGCCTTGGGAGCGTTCGTTCTGGCAGGTGACGGTGATGCCGGTGGGCAGGTGGACGATGCGCACGGCCGTCTCCACCTTCTGGACGTTCTGGCCTCCGTGGCCCCCGGCCCGAAAGGTGTCGATGCGCACGTCATCGTCCTTGATCTGAATGTCCATCTCCTCCTCCGCCTGGGGCCAGACCTCGACCAGGGCGAAGGACGTGTGCCGCAGGTGGGCGGCGTCGAAGGGGGAGAGGCGGACCAGCCGATGCACGCCCTTCTCCGCCCGGAGCCAGCCGTAGACGTGCTTGCCGGTGATCTCCACCGTGGCGCTCTTGATGCCCGCCTCCTCACCGGCGGAGGTCTGCAGGACCCGGGCCGTGAAACGCTGTTTCTCCGCCCAGCGCAGGTACATGCGGAGGAGCATCTCCGCCCAGTCCTGGGACTCGGTGCCGCCGGCGCCGGAGTGGACGGCGAGTATGGCGTCGCGATCGCTGTAGGGGCCTGCCAGGAGCAGGTCGAACTCCAGCGCGCGCAGGCGCTCCTCAATCTCCCGGGCCTCCTGCGCCAGGTCCTGGGCCAGGGCGGCGTCATCCTCCTGGGAGGCCATGGCCACAAGCTCCGCCAGGGATGCCGCCGCCTGCTCCTCCTTCCGCCACGTCTCCACTTCCTCCTTCAGGGCCGACAGGCGGCGGAGGAGCCGTTGGGCGTCCATCGGGGAGTCCCAGAGTGTGGGGGCGGCGGCCTGCCGCTCCAGCTCTTCGACCTGCTGCTCCTTCCCCGCCACGTCAAAGACGGTCCATGAGGTCTGTGATGCGGATGTGAAGCCCCTGGACGTGACTCTGCAACTCCTGCATTCCTCACCTCGTTGCTGCCGGCCCTATGCCGGCTTGTTGCGATTTGCGTGTGTTAAACGTGCGCCGCGACGCGCCCGGTCTCGGGGAGCCGCCCCGCAGCCGCCTGATGGGCCATGCGCGTCGGCTCGGGCACGCGATAGCCCCGGCAGCAGGCCAGCGCGAGCCGCACCGCAGCCGGAAGATCGACCCGATGGCCGACGGAGACGAACACGGGGGATACCCTGTCGCGCGTCCGCACCGCCGCGCCGACGACTTCGTCGCAGTCGACCAGATCGGCCGCGGCCCCCCGCGCGGGCGACAGTCCCGAGTACCGCCCCACCAGGAGGGACTTGGCGCACCCGATGGTGGGCACTCCGGCGAGCAGGCCGACGTGGCAGGCCAGGCCGAAGCGCCGCGGATGGGCCAGCCCCTGGCCGTCCGCCAGGATGAGATCGGGCGTCGTGTCCAGCCGCTCCAGGACGTCCAGGACTACCGGCGCTTCGCGGAAGGCCAGCAGACCGGGCACGTAGGGAAAGCTGGGCGTCGCGGCTGCGGTCCGCACCTCCACCACGGCCATGTCGTCCCATCGGAGGACCACGGCGGCGCTCCGGACCCGCCCGTCCGCGCCTTTCCCCGACACGTCGATCCCTGCCACGTAGCGGGGCTCGTCCGGGGCCTCGTTGCGGCGGGTCACCTGGGAGGCCAGCCGCTCCTGGAGGTCCCGCGCCTCCCGGATGCTGGTCGGCCAGGGGTGGGTCCAGGCCAGTCTCATGGAGCCATTATACATTCACTCGGCCTCTTCTGAGGATGTCTTGGCCCACCTGCCCGACCGGAGGTTTCTCTCGCCCCCCCGGCGCGAGATTCCTGCCTTCGGAGAAACGACGGAATCCGCTCACACCTTTCGAAGGAACGACGGAAGCCGCTCTCATCCTGGTCTCCTCCCAGAGCGAGAGGGTTATGGCTTCGGCAAGGATTGACCGAATTGTGGTATCATCGGCCCGCGTGACGCCCGGTGTTGGTTCCTACGCGGGCCTGTGCCGGGGAAATTGGGGAGGTGTGGCATGGCGGACACTGCGATGTTGATCACCGCGTTCTCCGGGCTGACTGTCGCGGTTGGCGCACTGCTGGTATCCGTGGGAGTCCTCTACCTCGTGATGAAGCTCGGCAAAGTCATCGATACGCTGGGCGGGGACACGGGCTAGGAGCACCCGCGGGACCGCACGTATCTCCGGCGCACGGAGAGCAGCGTCGGGGATAGCGGGCCGAGAGCCCGCGGCGAGCAGCTCGAAGACCTGGTGCGGCGTCTTGAGCCGCACGACAGCGGTGGAGGCCAAAACTGAAGGGCCTGCACCGAAGAGTAGGGGGGAGGATCTGAGATGACGGACGCTGCGATTTTGATCGGGGCATTCTCCGGGCTTACCGTTGCCGTTGGCACTCTGCTGGTTTCCGTAGGAGTGCTCAGCCTCTTGCAGAGCCTGGGAAACTCCATGAGCAAGTAGACCTGGAAGCGTCCTTCCCGTCCCTAGGATCGGGCGCGGTCCCAGCGCACGCACGTTGCGTCTGCGCTTCGCTAGCTTGACACCTCTGGCGGGTCATGGCTACGATGGCTGTCTGCACGCCGAGGTAGCTCAGCGGTAGAGCAGCGGACTGAAAATCCGCGTGTCGGCAGTTCGATCCTGCCCCTCGGCACCTTCTTCTCCAGCGTAGGGGTCTTGGTTCATGCTGCGCGTCGCGGGGAGCCGATGCTGGGCCGCCGCGCGCTCCCCTTCCCTGCGTGGGAATTCTCCTCATCTTCGTTGACACTCCCAGGATTGGCCTCCTACACTCCCCACTGTGCCTACCTCTGCGGGAGGTGGGCAGCGCAAGCCGCAGACGCCTTCGCCAGGGCCATGGGGGAGTGAAATGAGGGATTCTTGGGATCGCCTACTTGGACCGTCATCCCGCCAAAAGCTCCCCATCCCGCCTGCCCTGAAGACACGACTCTATGAGCGTCAGCAGGGACTGTGCAACGGATGCGGGCTTCGCGTGCCCTTCAAACTCATGGATGGAGACCACAAGGTACCACCCCTCAGAGGAGGCTCCAACAGCCCCCGCAACTATCAATTGCTGTGCAGAGACTGTAATGTCACCAAGGGCGGTGGGACCATGGCCCAACTTCGGAGGAAGCTGCAGGCCAAGGGAATCGCCCCCAAGGCCACGGTTCTCAAGCGCCCCGCAGCGAAGAAGAAGACACCGTCGCGCCGCCCAAAACGCGACCCCATCTTCGACTGGTAGGGAGAGAGGGAGGCTCCATGGGACAGCGAAGAAGAAGGCAAAGTCGGACCTCTTCGACTGGCAAGAGAGGAGGCGCCATGAAAAGAGACGACCGAGTGTTCCTCTATATCCTTGGTGGCCTCATTAGCACATGAAACACTTGAAGCTCTACATCGGCCTTGGGGTCCTAGCCCTGCTCCTCGCAGCCTGCGAACCGGACACTGCGCCTCTACATGACCAAGGCAAGAGCGAAGGGGCGGGCGCGTTCTCATTTGGTACTCCCATGCCCGCAGGGACCGCAACCCGGCTGGCGAGGGAGTACACCACCCCCAACAGAGACACCCAAGCAGAGCGTGAACAAGCACTTGCCCCCCTCGCCGCTAAAATAGACGCTTGCGGCGGTCTGGACGTCCTCTTAGAAGGGCTGGCGGCGTTCCACAAAGAACGGGGCGGGAAGGAGACAGTGTTCGCAGATGACATACCTGGGGAGGGGTTTCGTATCTCCTTCGCGGACACCGAAGACCGTTCCAGTCTCCCCGATAGGACCCTTGCTGTGGACATCTGGGTCGGCCCAAGGGACTTTGTTGTTGGTGCTCCTTTAGCGCTGTCCGCTGGCGCAGGAGGATGGTACAGCTTCGCCGACGAGTGCGAGATCATCCCTAAGTAAGAAGACATGGCGGCGGTGAAGGTTGAGTAAGGGAGACTACCCTGGAAACGCAACAAAACGAAAGGCGGACCCTTTGACTGGTAAGACTCGACCGGCAAGAGAGGAGGCGCCATGAGCTCCGGTGGCATGACATTCGTTGGACTAATATTCGCAGCATGCTGGCTCATCGCCATCGGTAACTGGCTCGGCTGGGAAGTCTTTGACCCAGAGAAGGATGAAATGTGGGCGTTCCCGGTCCTTTTTTCTCGCATCGTCGTCGTTGGGTCAATAGTTTTCGCGGTGGGCTACGTGTTCTGGAAGATCCGTAGGTGAGTAAGGACGAACTGGTGAGCACCACCCCGCGGCCGTAACCCCGCGCGTGCCACCTCCCCCTAGCCCCTCACCCCCGTCATCCCCTACCCTACCCCCATGCCCGCGCACACGCGCCCGGAGATTCGTCGTTCCTGCGAAGGCAGGAACCTCGCTCCTTCTCCCGCCCAATCCTCTGCCGTAGCCGAGCGCCGCAAGGGGTGGGTGCAGAGCCTGCCCCGGCGAAGGCCGGGCGCCTGCCCTGCCTTGTTTCCCTTTGTTGATTTCGCGCGTTTTTCCACCGAGGCCGTCGGAGCCCGTTCGGCCCGCGCTTTGCAGATACGCCTTGTTCCCGCTTTCCAGCCGTTTCAACGCCCCCCAGCGGGGCCCTCGGCCCTTCATCGGGCCCGTGCCTGGCAGCTACGACTTGTCTCCTTTTGTCGACTTGTCCGTCGCGCCTCAAACCCAATCTGCGCCGCGCCGCCCCAGGCACGGGGCCGTCGGAAAACACGCGCAGCACAATTCAATGCAATTCAGTCCCCTGGCGAAGCCAGGCGCGAGCAGACCGTCGATGCCCCTCGTGCGGCCCCGGCCGTCGCTCCGGACCGCCGCGTTCGCTGGGTTGAATGCTGCCTTCGCCGTGACTATAATCGCCCCAAACAGGCGTACAGGAGTGTGGTGATGAACAACGGATTCAGAGTGGTGGACGCGGATGCTCACATGCAGGAGCCCGCGGACCTGTGGGACAAGTACGTCGAGCCCGCCTTCTACGACCGGCGGCCGGTGATCACGGAAACGATGCACCGCATCTACTACCTCTACGAGCCGAGCGAGCTGTTCCCCGCGGAGGGCCTGCCCAACTCGGTGTGGAAGTGGCGCCCGGACCGCATGTACGAGCGCATGCCGGAGAAGTACAACCAGGCCTACGACAACTGGTGGAGCCCGGAGAGCCGCCTGGTGGACATGAAGCGCTACGGCTGGGACAAGATGGTCTGCATCCCCGGCATCGGCTCCGCCCCCATCAAGCAGGAGGGCAAGGACCCGGACCTGATGTGGGCCCTCGTCAGGGCCTACCACAACTGGGCCCACGACTTCTGCAGCACGGACGCCACCCGCCTCAAGATGGTGGTGGCCCTCCCCTCCTACGACCTGGAGCGGGCCGAGCTTGAGACGCGGCGCGCGGTGACGGAGCTGGGCGCCGTGACGGTGCTCATGCCCAAGGCGCGGGACGGCACCTCCTGGCAGGACCCGGAGTACGACCGCTTCTGGAACACGGCTACGGACCTGGACGTGCCCGTGGCCTTCCACGGCGTGACCAGCGGCTCCCCCCACTCCAGCAGCCGCTACGGTGGCATCCCAGGGGCCTTGTTCGCTCTACAGCACGTCATCGGCTTCCCCGTCGAGAACATGATCTCCATGGGGCACATGATCTACACCGGCATCCTGGAGAAGCACCCCGACCTGCGGGTGAGCTTCCTGGAGGGCAACGCAGGTTGGCTGCCCTTCTGGCTGGGCCGCCTGGACGACCACGCCGTGGGCCGCCAGTCGGTGTTCTACCAGGACGACACGATGAAGATGAAGCCCAGCGAGTACTTCGCCCGCCAGATCTTCGTGGCGTGCGACGGGGACGAGCTTGGGCTGTCGGCAGTGATCGACATCCTGGGCAACGACCGGCTGATCTGGAACACGGACTATCCGCACTCGGACGCCCCGGACCCGGACAAGGCGCTGCCGGACCTCCTGGATCAGCCGATCTCGGAGGAGAGCAAGCGCAAGATCCTGTGGGACAACCCGGCCCAGCTCTTTGGCTCGCGCATCGAGTCCTAGGGGGGCCACCCACTACTCCCCCCTCCCGCTGGGAGAGGGTTAGGGTGAGGGCAAAAGCGTCGAAGGCGGGTAGCAGACCCAGGCAGGGAGGTGGTGTATGGGCGCGATCGAGGAGATTACCCTGTCGCGTCGGGCCGACCTGTCCCGTCCGCGCAGCGGCGATGAACGCTACTACACCCACCGGCTGAACCACCCTCTGCTTCGCAGCAAGGTGCCGGTGGACTTCTGTATGGAGGCCGCGCGCCTTCTGCTTGAGCGACCTGGCCGGGTGCTCATCAGCACGGGCTTCTTCCAGGCCCAACCCTTCGCACAGCCCGTGCAGGGCGGCACCACGGAGGCCGACGGCCCGGCGGGCGCCTACGCCCTGGGCATGGCCCTGGAGAAGCTGGGCTCCTCGGCCACCTACGTGGTGGACCGGTACTGCATGATCCCCTTCATCGACCTGCCGGGCGCCGACGACGTGGTGGACTTCCCCATCGTCGGCCACGAGGAGAGCCGGGCCTTCGCTCAGGAGCTGCTGGCGGAGAAGCGCCCAACGGTGGTCCTCGCGACGGAGCGGCCGGGCGTCACCGTCACGGGGCAGTACCAGAACTCCCGGGGCTGGGACCTGTCGGGCTTCATCGCCAAGCACGACTACCTGTTCGAGCACCCGGCCACCATCGGCATCATCGACCGGGGCAACGAGATCGGCGGCGGCAACATCGCTGTGTACCAGGACATGATCGACCCGCCCCTGGGGGCCAACGCCTGCGCCACCCGGGTGAGCCACCTGGTCTACGGCGGCTCCTGCAACGGCGGGGCCTACGCCGTGGTGGCGGCCCTCTCCGTTTTGGCGAACTGCAACCTGCTCATCACGCCGGAAGAGGAGAAGGTGCTCATCGACGGCTGGACGGAGCGGGGCGTGACCGATGGCGGTGGGCAACCCAATGCGGTCTACGAGCCGACGCTGCCCACGCTGCACGCGCTGCTGGACCAGATGGGAGTACCGCGGGGCTAGCGCCGGGTCATCTCGGCGGCGAAGCCGAAGAGCTCCGGCAGGCCGCCGGTGTGGACGAAGACGACCGTCTCCGCCGATGTGAACGCCCCCCGGCGGATGTGATCGACCAGGGAGGCGAGGGCCTTGCCCGTGTGCAGGGGCTCAAGGATGGTCCCTTCCTGCTCCGCCATCAGCCGCACGGCTTCGACTGCCTCGGGCGTCACCGCCGAGTAGCCGTCCCCCACGTAGCCCTCGAGCTGGACGAGGTCCTTCTGCTCTAGGGCGAGCGGAAGCCCCAGGAGTTCGGCGGCGGTGTTGGTCCACCCCAGGACGTCGGCGAAGTAGGTGGCCCGGTCTGAGTAGATTACCCCGGTCACCTGCCACGGCAGTCCCAAGGCTTTGGTCGCCAGCGTGACACCCCCGTGGGACCCGCCAGCGGGCATCCATATCGTCGCCTCGCGGACGCCCAGCGCATCGAGCTGCCCCTCGATCTCCATGGCTGCGTTGACGTAGCCCATGACGCCGGAGGGTCGCACCCTGGGCTCGAAGGGCTGGACGAAGGGCGTGTGCCCCTCACCCCGCAGGCGATTGGCCAGCTCGTTGGTGTAGGCGTGGACCTCCTCCGTCTCCTCCGTGTCGATCAGGTGGAGCTCCGCTCCCATGAGGTCCAGGAGCAGGCGGTTGGCGTCCATGTGCTTGTTGCCGCCTCCGGGGACGACGCACACGTAGCGCAGCCCTCCCTTGCGCGCCGCCGAGCCCGAAATGCGGGCGTTGTTGGAGAGCGACGGGTAGCGCATGGGCAGGTTGATGTTCACCCAGACGTCGGCGCCCCTGTCCCGCACGTGCCCCACGACGAACTCCATGTGCCGCACCTTGTTGCCGCCGAACCCCAGCCCCGTCAGGTCGTCGCGCTTGACCAGGATGCGGGGGCCGCCCAGCGCGCGGCTCAGGTTGGGGGCCTCCTGGAGAGGAGTGGGCAGCGGTGCGAGAGAGAACCGCGGCTGGCGGTCCAGCGCCGCTCGAAGCTCCTGGCGGGTCATCGGGGCCGGCTGGGGCATGGGGGGCCTCCGGAGGCGGGGTTGCCCCAGTATCCCGCCGCTGCGCCGCGGCGTCAATCGGCGGGCCCGTCCACGTGCTCGGGGTGGTATCATCGGGCCGAGCACACGCTATGCGGGAGGAGCGACCATGCCGCTGGACCCAACGTTGCCGGAGGACAGGTGGGTGCAGGTCAACGGGCTAAATTTGCACTACCTGGACTGGGGCGGCGACCGCACGAAGAAGCCCCTCATCCTGATGCACGGCATCGGCGGCCACGCCCACCAGTTCGATGACTTCGCACCCCTGTGGGCGGAGACGCACCACGTCGTCGCACTGGATGCGCGGGGCTGCGGTGACAGCGATTGGACCAAGGAGGGCTACGCCGTCCAGTCCTTCGCCGCTGACGTGGCAGGTTTCGCCAGGAAGCTCGGCCTCTACCCCTTCGACTACTATGGCTACTCGCAGGGCTCCCGCATCGGCATCGCGTTGGGCGCGTACTACGGGGACCTAGTCGACCACCTGGTGCTGGGCGACTTCGGCCCGGAGCCGGACCCATCGCCCGCGGGCCGGGAGACGGGGCGGCGCCGGATGCAGGGGCAGGCCCAGCGGCCCAAGGGCTTCTTCAGCGCCCAGCAGGCCTTCGACTGGCACCGGCAGCAGGACCCCGCCGCCTCCGACGACCGGGTCTGGCGGGCCGTGAAGTACGGCTACCGGCGCAACTGGGACGGCATCCTCGTGCCCAAGACGGACCCGGAGATCGCCTGGCTGACGGGGCGGACGGCCCTCAAGGAGAGTCCCTTCCTCTGGGTCTGCGTGCCCAAGATCTCCTGCCGGACCCTGGTGCTCCGAGGAGAGACGAGCACGGTCCTGGACCGGGCCCAGGCGGAGAAGGTGGCGGCCCTCATCCCCGGAGGGAGGGGGCGCTTCGGCGAGGTGCCGGGAGTGGGGCACGGCCTCCACGGGGAGGACCTGGAGGCCACGGCGGGCGTCATTCGGGCGTTCCTGGAGGAGTGAGGGACGGCGCAGTGGCGACGCCAGGTCTCTTGTTGGGGGAAAGAAAAACCATCGTGCGCCGGTTCACTGTCCGGCGCACGATGAGAGTTGACCTAAGAGTCGTGGAATCGAGAACGCTTCGGCGAGAAGGGCCTAGCCCTTGCCGATGCGGAACATCCGGGTGCCGCAGCGGGGGCAGGTGCCCTCGGTGGCGGGTCGGCCGTTCTTCAGAGTGACCTGTTTGGCGTTGTTGATCTCCCGCCGGTCGCGACACTTCACACAGTAGCCCTGCATCTCTCCTCCTTCAGTTGGCAGGCTAAATGTATCTTAGGCACGAACCACGCCTGAGTGCAAGGGACTTGCGAGGGACTTCGGGCGCAGTCCGGCGACGCCTGGGGCGCTGGGGTGAGAGAAGGTGCGAGGCAGTATTGCCGTCCCTGATGGCACCGGTGTTCAAGCCTGTGATTGCCCTCTTCCCCACCCTGCACTAGGATGGGCGTGCAAGGAGGCGTGATGGAAACCAGACCACTGGGCGGGACTGACGCCCTCATTCCGGAGATAGGGCTTGGCACGTGGGCCTACACGGGCGGGGATGTGCCCCTGCGGCGCGGCGTCGAACTGGGGGCCTTCCTCATCGACACGGCGGAGGTCTACGGGACCGAGGAGGCGGTGGGCAGCGCCATTCGGCCCATACGCGACCAGGTTTTCCTAGCCACAAAGGTGTCGCCGGAGCACTTTCGACGCAAGGACGTCCTTGCGGCCGCCGACGGCAGCCTGGCGCGGCTGGGCATCGACCACATCGACCTGTACCAGCTCCACTGGCCCAACTCGGCGATCCCCATCGAGGAGACCATGGGCGCCATGGAGGAGCTGTGGGAGGCGGGGAAGGTGCGCTACATCGGCGTCAGCAACTTCTCCGTGGCCCAACTGCGGGACGCCCAGGCTGCCCTCTCCCGCGCCTCGGTCGTCTCCAACCAGGTGAAGTACAGCCTGGCGACCCGCGACATCGAGGCCGACATGCTGCCCTACTGCCAGGAAACGCAGGTCACGATCATCGCCTACAGCCCCCTGGAGCAGGGGATGGACCGCCTTGCGGGCGGGCGCCGCCGCGAGGCCCTTCGCGAGGTCGCGGCCCAGGTGGGGAAGACGGAGGCCCAGGTGGCGCTGAACTGGTGCACCGCCAGGGATGGCGTGGTCGCTATCCCCAAGGCCAACTCCGTGGCGCACGTGGAGGAGGACTGCGAGGCCTCCGGGTGGCGGCTCACGTCGGAGCAGATTGCGCTGCTGGAGCAGGCCTTCGGGTAGCGCCCTCTCCCAGGGTGCGAGGGCACACTGCCCCTAGCGGTACTGCGGCACGCCCAGGCCGAACTCGTTGGTCGTGTCCAGGGCCGTCATGGTCCGGTGCACCGTATTCGCCACGTCGACGATGAAGCGGTCCTGCTGCTGCACCGTCCCCAGGGCGAACTTCGTCATCACCGCGATGGCGTAGGGACGGTTCGGCAGGTAGACGATGCCTGCGTCGCAGCGCACGCGGTCCATACCCCCCGGCTTGTTCGCAAGGGGGGTGCCGGTCGGGACGACCTGGCTCAGCGGGCTGGCCTTGGACTTCTTCAGGATGGACAGGCACTGCTCCGCCACGCCGGGGGAGGGCCGGCCCGCCTGGAGGTGCTCCAGCATGGTGATGCACTCGATGGGGGTGGAGACGTTCTCGTCGTTGCGGGCGACGGCGGCCTTGTCCTGCATCTTGCGACGCAGGGTGGTGGCCGTGAGCCCCAGGTCCCGCAGCAGCGCGTTGGTCCCCTCTATGCCGGCCATGTCGATGCAGAGGTTCGTGGCCGTGTTGTCGGAGACGATGATCATGAGGACGGCCACGTCGAGGACCGTCAGCTCCACGTCCCGCTCCATGGCCGCCAGAACGCCGCTGCCCGGCACGTGTATGTCCGAGGTGATGCGCATGGTCTGGTCCAGGTCCAGCTCCCCGCGCTCGGCCTTCGCCAGGAGCTGGGTCAGGATGTGGATCTTGATGGTCGAGGCGGTGGGGAAAACCTCGTCGCCGTTGACGGACAGGGACTGGCCGCCAGTCAGGTCCTTGACGGCGACGCCCGCCACGCCGGCGAACTTCCCAATCTTGCGGGCTACCCTCTCCTCCATGCGCTGCCAGAGAAGCGTGCTGTTCATGGTGACCTCCACTATGGCTCGAACGTAAGGCGATGGTAGCGCAATTCCCCAGGCTTTGACAGGGGGCCGACGCTGCCCGTATAGTTTAGCCTCGCATTCTCGTATCTATGGGGGCGCAATGGGCTGGGCCGAGACCATCGTCGATTGCCTCAAGGCTGAGAAGATATCCCTTGTCCCCTACGTTCCGGACATCAGCATCTTCAACGTGACCAAGCTGCTGGAGGAGGACCCCTACTTCCACGTGGTGCCCGCCACCCGGGAAGAGGAGGCCATCGGCATCGCCGCAGGCGGGTACGCCGTGGGGCGCAACGCGGCCGTCTTCATGCAGTCCAGCGGCTTCGGCAACACGGTCAACGCCATCGCCAGCCTGTGCATCCCCTGCCGGATCCCCATCCCTATGTTCATCAACCTGCGGGGCGAGGTTGGCGAGTTCAACATCGCTCAGGTGCCGATGGGACGGGCCACCCGGCCGATCCTGGACGTGCTCGGCCTCCCCTTCTACACCCTGGACGACGAGGCGATGGTCGGGCGGGTGGTGTCCGGCGCCCTGAAGCTTTGCTACGCCAGCCGCCAGCCCCTGGGCCTGTGCATGACGCCCCTGCTCCACGGAGGCAAGCTTGCTTAGACTCGACGCCACGAAGGTCATCCTCAAGCACCTCTCCGACGAGCCGGTGGTGCCCAACCTGGGCCCCACGGCGGACGAGTTGTGGAACGCCCAGGACCGGGACCGGAACTTCTACACCTACGGCTCCATGGGCCTCTGCTCCTCCATCGCCCTGGGCATGGCCCTCTCCGTACCCGACACCATCGTCTCACTGGACGGGGACGGCTCGCTGCTGATGAACATGGGAGCCATAGCCACCATCGGGCGGGAGAAGCCCCGGAACCTCATCGTCGTGGTGTGGGACAACGAGATGTGGGGGCAAACGGGCGGGCAGGCCACGCACACGGCCTACGGGACGGACCTGGAGCAGGTGGCCCGGAGCTGCGGCGTGACCAAGACGGCCACGGTGCAGGACCTGGAGGGCCTGGACAGCATCTTCCGGCAGGCGCTGGCGGAGGAGGGCCCCTGGTTCATCGTGGCGAAGGTGCAGGACCCGCCGGAGCCGATGCCGCTGTGCCCCAACGAGCCGGAGATGACCCTCTACCGCTTCCGCCGCACCTTCGTGGGCCAGGAGACGGCCAGCCACTAGGGTGCGGGCGATCCCCGCTCGACCACCAAGGCGATGTGGTCCCCGCCATTCACTCCGTCGCCTCAAGCAGGTCACCCTTGAGGATTCGCTGGTCAAGCTCCCACAATGCTGTCCTATTGTTGTCCCACTTGAGGATGTTGTGGGCCTCGAGAAAGGGCAACCAGGCGACCTCAGTGTGCTCATGCGAAAGCACAATCTCGGTGCTGCCGCAGTCGACGCCAAAGGAGTAGTTCGTAGTCACGTAGAGGTCCTTGGGCCACTCCGTCCTGGCGGCAAAATGATAGACCGGGACGGAGCTCACCGCATCCAACCGATAGAACGTGCTCGTGCTCGGAATGCCCGCCTCTTCCTCCGTCTCGCGCTTTGCCGCCTCCAGCGGGGACTCGTCATCCTCGCCGCCACCGGCGATTCCCTGCCAGTAGCCGGCATCCGCACGTCGAAAGACCGCATACTCGACGGATTCGCCTCTCCGCCGGAACGGAAACACAACGACCTGGAACGTTGCTCTTGCCACAGCACGCCTCCTCAGGCGCTCGTCCCGTTCAGCACAGCTGTCCCGGCCTATCGAATCACAGCAAGGCCCGAAGTCCCTCAGCCCCTGCGCGCCACGAAGACCAGTTCGCTTGCTGCTTCCGCGCCCCCGGGGCTCCGGTCGAAGTCGCCGTAGACCGCCTCCATCTGGAACCCGGCCCGCACCAGGAGATGCTCCAGCTCGTAGCGGAAGAAGTAGCGCATGGGGAAGGCGTGCACCAGGCGCTCCTGTCTGCCGTCGGTGTGCGTGACGTAGTAGATGAGCTCGACGTAGATGACCTGATTGACCAGTTCCACCGAGGCGTTCCGGCCCGTTCGCACGACGCTCCGGCCGTCAGGTATGACAAAGGTCGGCTCAGGTTCCGACTCCTGGAGGTACTTCGGGTCAACCAGTCTCCGAAGGCTGGGGTTGAACACGTCCAGGGCCAGGACGCCGCCCGGCGCCAGGTGGCGGTGCGCACAGGCAAGGCACGCCATCTGCTCCTCGACGGTGAGGAGGTGCTGGAAGGGGCGAAAAGGTATGGTCACCAGGTTGAAGCGCCGCCCCAGGTCGAAGCTGCGCATGTCGCCACGGTGGAGGCGCACGCGGCCCTGGACCTCGGGCGTCTCCTCCGCCAGCTTGCTCCGGCAGACGGATAGCATGCCGTCCGACAGGTCGAGGCCTGTGATCTCGACGCCTGCTCTGGCCGTGGGCAGGAGCACCCGGCCGGTACCGCAACCAAGCTCCAGCACGGGCCCGCCGTGCTCCGTCGCCAGGGCCGTGTAGAAGCCCACGTCCGGGCGGCGCTGGTACAGCTCCACCTGGTCGTAGAAGTCCGCAACGAACTCCCGCTCGTAGCCTGCGGAATCGTCCAACTCCCCTCCTCGGACAGCGGCGTGCGCTCCCGGCCTACGCTTCCAGGTCCGCCACGACGGGGACCTCCACGCAGCGCTCCAAGAGCGGACACGATACGCAGTCGATGAGGAGCTTCTGCGGGGTCCTGGTCGAGCGATGAAAGCCGGCCCGCTCGAAGAGCCTCAGGGCGTGGTCGTTCACCAGCGAGTACAGGTGTCGAAACCCCCGGCGCCGCGCCTCCGCCTTGGCCGCCTCGATGAGCTGGATGCCGAGCCCGTGGCCGCGGTAGTCGTCCCGCACCGCCAGGGACCGCAGCTCCGCCACCAGGCTGCGTTCGTCTCCGAAGCCCCGGGGCTCTACGCCGAACCGCTCCAGAGGCAGCTTCTTCTCAAGCTGGGCGGTAACCTCCCGGTAGTTGGCCGGCATCCCGTAGACGGCCACCGATACGCAGCCGACAACCTGGCCGGAAGGAGCGACGCCGGAGAAGAAGCGCCCGCGGCCGTCGTCCTCCAGGGTCTTCACGATGTTCTGCGGGCTGACGGGCAGCAGGGAGCCGGACCCGTCGACCCTGAAGCTCTCGTCAGCGATGAGCGCGGCGATGAACGGCACGTCGCGTGCTTCGCTGGGGCGGATGATGGCGCTCTCGGTGCTCATGGCTACGTTTGCATCGCCTGTGTTTGGATCAAATGATGGAAGGGCTGACCGGCTGCTCCCATTCCTGCCGTAGCAAGCCGTAGTAGACGTGGTCGATTCGCGGGTAGCCTGACCTCGGGTCCTTGTCATGGCCGCGCAACACTCCCTCTCGTACCATACCCAGCCGCTCCATCACTCTCCAGGACCGCCGGTTACGGATATCTGCCTGAGCCCAGATCCTCTGCAACCCTCGTTCACTAAACCCCCAATTGATCACCGCACGGCAGGCCTCTGTCGCGAGCCCCCGTCCCCAGTAGGACCTGGCCAAGGAGTAGCCGATCCCGCCCGTCTCGTGCTTCATGTTGACGCGCAAGATTATGCCCCCTATACCGGTGCCGCCCAGCACGATCGCCCATGAGAACTCCATGCCCGGTGCAATCATCCTGCCGGCGATGAACTCCTCGGCGTTCCGTCGAGTGTACGGCTGGGGGACGGCATCGAGAAGATACTCCGCCCACTCAGGGTCTCTGGCGTACTCGAACACATCGTCCATGTCCCCTGGTCCGAACGGGCGCAATGTGAGTCGAGTCGTGGTGAGCTGGGGGAGGTCATCGCGATGGGTCGTCCGGTACTGCTGCGAGGGGGATGGCGGAACCACAGGTAGCGGTCCATCAGTGCTTTTCCATTCTTCCCTCAACACGGCATAGGTAACCTCATCAGCGCGCTCACCCCGCAGGAATTCGGCACTCCGGTGCGTCCCTTCGTGCGTCATTCCAAGCTTTTCCATTACCCTTCGGGAGCGCATGTTCCGCAGGTCGGCGCGGGCGTAGACCTTCGCGAGTCCGTACTCGCGGAAGCCCCAGTCGACAGCTGCGACCGGCCGCCTCAACGGCAATCCCCTGGCCCCACAGGGCCTTTGCCAGGTCGAACCCCAACTCTGCTGTCTGGTGCTCAGGGTCGACGGTCAGATCGACGAGGCCCACCATACGGTTGTCGAGGACCATGGCGAACTTGGCCTGCCGGTCCCACGATGCCAGCACCGCTCGTGCCACCATGTGTTCAGTGGCCCCCCGGTCGTATGGCCGCGGGTAGAACCCCGCCCACAGAGGGTCGCTGGCGTACTCCAACACGGCATCGATGTCAGACAGCCTGAAGGGCCTGAGCAGCAGTCGCTCGGTCTTCAGCTCGGTTGGGGTGGTCACTGTTTCGTGCTCCTACTCACTAGGAATAGAGTTGTCTCCTAGAAACAATAAGGCCCACTGCTCTTCGTCTGCGCAGTGGGCCCTGTGGGTGCCTTCTGTTGTGTTGGTGTCTACGGTCTACTCAACGAGGCATCCGGCCCACTCGCAGCGCATCGTCGCGCTCGCGGCGTAAACGCTGGGGCGCCGTTGGTGGCCCGAATGGTGCGCAGATGCTTCATGAGAATGGGAGTATAGGAGCGGCAAGCTAGCTTGTCAACGGCTATGTGAGTAGGTAGGTGGGTGCACGAGCTGCCGGCCGTCACTCGGCCGAAATCGACAGCCCCTCGATGAACTCCAGACCCGGCAGCTTCGCCAGTTCCTGGGGGGCCATTTTCAGCTTGCCGGACCGGCTGCCCGCTCCAATGATGATGTAGTCCATCTCCAACAGGCGCACGTCGGCGTAGACCGGCAGCCCCTCCGGAAGCGCCAGTACCGTAACCCCGCCGATCATCATTCCCGTGACTTCACTGGTCTCCTCCGCCGAGGCAAACGACGCCCGCGACACCCCCATGAGCCCGCGCACTCGCCTGTTCACATCCAGCCGGTCGCACGCCCGCACGAGCGCCGCGCAGTGCGCCGCGGGCCCCCGCTTACTGGCCACGATGATCGTATTGGCGGAATGGGGCAGGTCATACCCGTACTGTGCGCAGAAGTCCGCTGTGGCGGCGTACTGCGGGTCGATCTCGATCCACTCCCAGCCTGCGATGCCCAACTCGTCCAGCGCCGCCCGCATTCGCCCTTCAATCTCTTCAGGTGTGCTCATAATCCTGTCCCTCGTGGGGATTTAGGGGCCAACCCTTGAAATTGTCTCATCATCGGCCATCATACTACCAAGTCGAGACCGCCCAGGAC
This sequence comes from Dehalococcoidia bacterium, assembly GCA_965249315.1. Taxonomy (GTDB): domain Bacteria; phylum Chloroflexota; class Dehalococcoidia; order Lucifugimonadales; family UBA1127; genus CBDBGD01. The sequence goes on from OZ252225.1 coordinate 1,782,264, forward strand.
GAGGCAGAATGCACGAATCGCCCCCAACAATCCGACCGGCCACAACGGCCGATACCGAAGTCATCGTACGCATCTACATTGTCTCGTGGAACGCCAGCTACGGCGAGCTCATGTCGCGGGCGGACCGGACGGTGACGGAAGAGATCACCGAACGCTGGCGGCGCGACCTCAGCCGGCCTCTTCCATACCGATGGTGGGTCGCTGAGCGTGGTGCCTCGATCGCCGGGTTCGTCGGCATCGGCCCGAGCCGTGACCCCGTGGACCCCTGGCTCGGCGAGGTCGATACCATCGCCGTCGACGAGCCGCACTGGCGCATGGGCGTTGGCACGGCGCTGATGTCCGTTGCCGTTCGGCATCTTGTCGCGGACGGCTACAATGACGCAATACTATGGACGGTTGAGCGCTACGAGCGAGGCATCACCTTCTACGAGGCTATGGGATGGCGACGGGACGGGGGAGTCCGCGACGGAGGACGGCAGGTCCGCTTCCGGCGCGGCCTGGCTGTACTCAGGGCACTATGAACCTACGAATCGTCCGGCACGCGGAGAGCACCGCGAACTCCGAGGAGCGCTGGCAGGGCCGGGCCGACTTCCCGCTGTCGCAGGCCGGCGTGTGGCAGGTCGAACGCCTTCGGGCGAGGCTGGAACGGGAGGACTACACACCTACCCGCATCTACACCAGCCCGCTCAGCCGGGCACTCGAGACCGCCCGGACCGTGGCGTCCAACTGGAGCTGTCCCATCGAGCTTTGGGACGACCTCGTGGAGAGCGACGTTGGAGTGTTCACTGGGCTGACCCACGTTGAGGTGCAGGAGCGGTTCCCGGACGTCGCGCGTAAGTTCGCCGCAACTCGCGACTTGGACCTCGTGGACGGCGCTGAGACCCACGTCGAGCGGACCGCCCGTGCGCAGCGCGTCGTGGACCGCCTCATCCGCGACCATGGCAACGCGGACGGCGTGCTGGTGTTCACCCACGGCGGCATCATGACCCACATCGTTGCGCAGCTTCTGGACGCCGACCGGCTGTGGTTCCTGGAGATCCGCAACACAGCCATCTTCGAGTTCTCCATCGACGTCGAGAGGTGGCACGAGGACGGCCCGGCCCGCACGAACATGAACCTCTGGCGCATCAACCGCTTCAACGACGCAAGCCACCTGGACGAACGCCAAGGCTGAACGGCGCTCCGTCACGAATGAAGACTGCTGTACGTAGCGGAGGGGGTTGGTTGAATGTGAATGCCCCGAGAGGCTTGATCTTCGATCTGGACAACACGCTGTTCGATAGAGAGGCTGCGTTTCTGAGAGTCGCCGATACCTTCTACCAGGAGCACCTCCGAGCTACTGCGTCCGTAACACGGGAGGATGCAGTCGAGATGATGGTCCAGTGGGATGGCGACGGCTACGCGGACCGGCACGTGATGTTTGCACGGTGGCTGAGCCAATGGCCTGGGGTTGGCCTCGACATAGACTCGCTACAGGGGTGGTACCGTTCCGAGATGGACAGTCAAGTTGCGCCGAATGTGGCGGTCAATGCATTCCTCACCGAGCTAAACGAGATGCGAGTACCCTGGGGCATCGTTACCAACGGCAGGCAGCACCAGCATAGCAAGTGCAGGGCTGCAGGCCTGGATAGACTTGCTCCGTTCGTCATCGTCTCCCAAGACGTGGGCTATAGGAAACCCGATGCGAGAATCTTTCGGGATGCTCTTGAGGCGACCGGACTCACTGCTCCCGAGCATGCAATGTTCGTCGGGGACAATCCCGCAGCGGACATAGACGGGGCCAAGCGCTTCGGCATGCAGACTGCCTGGATCAGACGTGGGCGGCGGTACCCTGCGGCCCTTGAGCCTTCGGACCACACCGTTGATCACGTTACGGAAGTGCGCAGAATCCTGTGGCCGGAGGCGTGCGATGCCGATTGATGTGCCGAGTGGGCCCGGCGGGGCTGACCGTGGGAAGCCGCTCGTGTCCGGCGCCCCCTGCTACCTGTGCGAGGTTGTCGGGGGAAGGGCCGACAAGGGTATCGTCGAAGAGACAGACCTGACGCTTACCCTGGTGAACTGGGCCCAGTTTGAAGTCGGCCAAGTCTACGTCATCTCCAGGCGTCACGCTCCCACACTGTTCGATCTGACGGAGGTGGAGACGGAGGCGGTAGTCCATGCTGTCCGCAGGGTGGCTGATGCTCTTGTCCGGGCATACGATCCTGACGGACTCAACCTGATCCAGAACAACGGCGTGACCGCCGGTCAGAGCGCGCCGCACTTCCATATGCACGTCGTTCCCCGCCGCAGGCTCGGCAGCGATTGGGGCAACGGTCCTCCCCACATCGCGGTCATCGAGGGCAAGATGCCGATACGTCCCGAACGAGACGTCATCGTCAGCCTGGAGCGAGAGCACGAGATCGCTGGCCACATTCGGAGGCATATTCAGACGATACGGGGCCCAGAACGATGATTTCGCCCCGGCTGGTCATCTTCGACTGCGACGGCGTCTTGGTAGACAGTGAGTCCTTGACCATCCCGGCCATGAGCCGCCTGCTCGCGCACTATGGCCTGCGTCTGCAGCATGAGGAACTACGTGCACACTTCAGCGGTGTCACCACCAGTCAGGTCAAGGACATAGTATGGACGCATTGGGGTGTGTCGTTGCCCGACGATTTCACAGACCTGCTTGAGCATGCGGAACGGGTTGCTGTAGAGGAAGGGCTCCTTCCTGTCCCCGGCGTCCCTGGCGTCGTGCGCACGTTGGTCGGTTCCGGCATCGCGACGTGCGTTGCTTCCAACGGCTCCCCGGACGCCGTAGCGCAGCGCCTGAAGCTTACCGGCCTCTACCCGTGGTTCGAAGGGCGGCTGTTCAGCGCCTCGACGGTGGCGCGGGGCAAGCCATACCCGGACCTGTTCCGCTACGCTGCAGAGACGTTGGGGTACCCACCTTCGGACTGCGTCGTCGTCGAGGACAGCGTTCCGGGGGTCCGAGCCGGCTTGGCGGCTGGAATGCGGGTCTTGATGTACACGGCCGAGTCGAACAGCGCTATGGGCGATGCGCCGGGAATCGAACGCTTCTCCGATATGACCCTGCTCCCTGCGTTACTTGGTCTGTAGGTCAAGTCTGTCTGCCCGTGTTGGCGCGGCGATGTGGGAGGATGCGTAGCTACAGGGCAGGGCGTCACAGCGCCCGGTCTTCCTCCAGACGCTTGCCCATGCTGACCACGTCGTCCACGGCGTAGCCGATGCTCCTGTAGAACCCTATCACGTCGGCGTTGGAGCTCCTCACCTGCAGGTTGATCTTGGGGCAACCCGCCGCTCGTAGGAGTCGCTCGGCCTCCTCCATCAAGCGGCGCCCGAGGCCTCTACGCCGACAGTCGGGAACGACAGCGAGGTAGTTCACCCAGCCGCGATGGCCCTCGTAGCCGGCCATGACGGTCCCCACGAGGCGGGGGCCGAGCAGGCCGACGAGGAACAGATCGCGTCGGACGTGGAGCTTGCGGCGGATGTCCTTGACGGGGTCATTCTGCGGGGCCACCAGTCCGCACTCCCGCCATAGCTCTACCACGGCGTCTTGGTCTGCCTCCTCGTATGGCCGAATCTCCAAGTCCGTCATGCTTCCCCTGAAGGCGCTTCTCGGCAGAAGCGTACCGCCCTGCGACCGGCTGTGTACAGGCCCAGTGTGACGTATACTTCGCCCATACCGAAGCCCTATTGGGCTCCGAGGAACGCACAGTGACTGACGAAAGCGAACGTACATCGGAGGCTTCGGAGCAGGCCGTGCCGGTCGTGGTGGCGGAGTACGTGGCCTCCCTGCCGGAGCGCCTGGTCCGCAGCGCCGCGGCTGCCGGCGGAGGAATGCTGCTCGAGACGTCCAACCTGATACTGCCTCCGCCAGTGCGGCAGCACTCGAAGCTGTACCAGGCCACGGTGGCCCGGATGATTCGCATCACCGTTGAGTTCGTCGGCGGCGTCACCGGCCGCTACCCGGCGGAGCGAATGGACGCTGGTGAGCTCGCCGTGCGCAAGCTGGGCGGCAACGCCGTGGAGATGGCGAGCATTGTGGCGGTAGGCTTCTCGCCGCTCTGGCTCCTAGCAGCGGCCTCGGACGTGACTGGCGGCGTGCGCACCTACCTGGACGCGTTCGTCAGAGAGCTCAGGAGCACGGGGGCACTGGCCGAGTCTGCCGACGTCTCCTCGGTCGATGACCTCCTCGTGCTTCTGGAGAACGCATCGAGTCAAGCGGCGGACACGATCGATATCCCGCCACTGACGATAGAGCACATGCGGGTCAGCCTCGACCAGTTCCGCAAGAATGCCGAGTTGATTCCCGGCCCCAACGATTTGGCCGGGTTGTTCAAGGAGCTGACGGACGTGGCAAGGGAGCAGGACCGCTCACTCCTAACCATATCGTCGCTGGTTGCCGCCAGCGCAATACAGGCGGGCATCCAGCTGGGCAACGCCCACCTCGTCTCCTTCTACAGCGACTCCCTAGCGGCCATTCGCAAGGAGGGCGTCTCTGCGTATCTGGGACGCATCAGCCAACCCTACCTCGCGGCCGCCACGGACCACTTCCGTCCCAGCAGCGCAGCGCACACTCCGAAGGTGATCCGCCGGGGCTTCACCATCGTGCGGCACCCAAGGCGGGAGATACCCGCCCTTCTGGCACGAGTACGCTCGATGGTGAAGAGAGACCGGCGGGAGTAGGCGGGACCCCCCCGCCGACCGCGCCGGCAACCCTCCGTCCGCTCGTGGGCGTCTAGGGCGCGTCGCCGGGGACGCTCGCATCGTGCTGCCCCCGGGGCAGCCCCAGCCGTATCCGCTGGTACTCGGAGGCGACTTCGGCGCCGATCATGAGGACTAGGCCGGACACGTATGCCCACCCCATCAGCACTATCGCCGCTCCCAGGACGCCGTAGACCTTGTCGTAGGCGGCGTAGTTTTCCAGGAAGAAGACGAAGAGGCTCTTGGTCGCGTCGAACAGAAGTGCGGCCACCAGGGCCCCCGGCCAGATGTGTCGCCAGTGGGTGCGGGCGTACGGCGCGACCTTGTAGAGCAGGAGGAATATCAGGAGCGAGAACAGGAAGGGCAGCGGGCGGGCCAGCGCGTTGGCCCCATCGTTCTCCAGGAATGCCAGCCTTCCAAGGACCGGCAGCTCCTCGTTGCCCAACAGTTGCAGCGCTGCCGTGGTAACAACCGACAGAAGGAACAGCGGCGCAACGCTGAAGGCCATGAGAAAGTGTCGCGTCTTTTCCTTGAGGAAAGGCCGGTCGTAAGGCACGTCCCAGGCCCGGTTGATCGCTCGGTTTATGGCCCCGAACAGCAGGGTGGCGGACCACAGCAGCCCGAGCACGCTGACGATGCCCAGCAGGCCTCGTATGTTCTCCACGGCCTCCACGTTCGCGGCCAGGGTGCCCGCCGAGCCCGGGAGATAGGTGTGGAAGAAGTCGAAGACCTCCCGCTCCACCGTGTCCGCTTCCATCACAAGGCTGAACAAGCTGACCAGCCCGATGGCCAGGGGGAACAGGGAGAGGAGGGCGTAGTAGGAGACGGAGGCGGCCTGGTCCCCCGCGAAATCATCGCCCAACTCCCGCCACGTCCGGCGGACCAGCTCCGTCACCGTGACCACCACCGGCTGCTGCCCCAGCCAGCCGAGGACGCGCCGGAGGCTGCGAATGAAGGCGCCTCCCGCTCGGGGGAGCTTCACAAGGGAGAGCAGGGCTCGCCTCAGCTGTGCCGGAAGGACAACCACACGGCCATTATAGAGGGACGCGGGAGGTTGACAGGACTACGGCGCCTGGAAGGGCCTCCAGAGAATTCCGCCCAGTCAACTGCACGGCTAACCTAGCTGTCAGCCCGATGTAGCAACAGGTCTACCCCGGACAGCGTACGGTTGGGTGCGGCGGGGGCCTAGGTGAACACCCAGGCGTCGGGCACGCTTCAGGGAACCGTGTATCATGCTCCTGCGATGGAAGCGGTTGTAGCGGTCCGTTCGCCTACCCGGTTTGACCGGCCACCGGTGGTGCTCATTCACGGCGCTGCGAATTTCTCGGCAGTCTGGCGGTTCTGGCAGGAGGCGCTCGCCCTGCAGGGATGGAGCAGCTACGCCGTTGACCTTCGCGGCCACGGTAGGAGCCCAGGGTCGGTCGAGGGAGCGTTGATGTCGGACTACGCCGATGATGTGATGGCTACCGTTGAGCGACTGCCGGCGACGCCCGTGGTGATGGGCTGGAGCATGGGCGGTCTGGTAGCCATGATGGTCGCCGCCCAGGGGCCTGCCCGGGCGGTCGTCGCGCTGGCGCCGAGCAGACCGGTTGCGGAACGAGACGAGCACGTTGTGGTGCGTCCGGGGACGTTCGGCCTTGAGGAGTATGGTGTCACGAGCAAGGACCCTGCCGAACAGCCGTCCATGCCTGACCTGGATTTGGAGGAGCGGGCAGTTGCGTTGGGAGCGGCGTCGGCGGAATCGCGGGCAGCGCGGGATGACCGTAAAGCGGGAATAGTCATTGCTTCGCTGCCGTGCCCGCTCCTGGTGGTCACGGGGAGCGAGGACTGGAGCTGGCCGCGGTCCGCCTATGCGGGGATGCACTTGCCTGCGGAGTACATGGAGTCGTGTGGCGCATCACATTGGGGGCTCGTGTTGAACCGCAGGCTGTTACCTGCTCTCGTGGACCGTGTCGCTCGTTGGCTCAGCAGGTAAGCGAACTAGCGGGCCCGGGAAATCGTGCTAGTCCGGCTGTGTAGGCCTCCACGTGACGAGGGCCTGCCGCCGCGGCGCCATGCCCCGTACCACCATGCCCGCCGGAGACTCTTCCAGCAGCTCGTCCACCGCGGTGCGCAGGCGCTGGTCAGCCTCGGTGCCTTCCTCCACGGCCAGGCGCCGGCGCAGCTGCTCCATCGCCGCCTCGCGGTCATTCTCTAGGACGGCGGCCTCTGCGTTGAGCATCGCGACGTCCGGGAAGACGTCCATGGCCCACAGCAGGCCCAGCACCATCGGGAGTCCCGGCAGGGGTGCGGGCGCCCACCCGTGGACGCGCTGGTAGAAGGGAATTTCTATCGCTCCCGGCGTCTCCATCATCTCCACGAGCACGACGCGGTCCCTGGCGTGCTCCTGCATCTTGGTCACGAATGGCACGGCGTCCGCCACGTGGTGCAGCACCATCGAGCAGAGCACCACGTCTGCCGAGGGCGCCTCCGCCTCCTCCCACGACTCGTTGATGACCGTGATGTTCGCGAGTCCGGCCTCCGCTGCCCGCTCCTTGAGCAGCTCGACGGAGTCCTCGGACGGCTCGACGACGGTCACGTGCCGGGACCGCGTCGCCAGGGGGAGAGCGTACCGGCCCGCGCCCCCACCAACGTCGAGAACGTCGGCGTCCTTCCCCAGGACGGCGTACAGGCCGTTCAGCACCGCGTCGTCGGTGCGGTAGGGGTCCAGGGGCCTGTTGGCCTGGCTGAAACCGCCGCCATGTCCCCCGCCGTGCCCGTGGCCGTGCCCACGCCCACGCCCGTGACCATGGCCGTGTCCGCCGCCCAGCGCTGCGGCGTCGCGCTCGTGCGCCAGAATCTGCTCGCGCCAGGCGTCAATCGCTGAGCTCATGCCAGCACCTCCGAATAGGGATCGCGCTCGACCGTCAGATCGGTGATGTCCTTCCAACCGTAGCGCATCTCGACGAATCTTGCCCCGCCGATGGTGACGATCGTCTGGCCTATTGGCTGGGCTCCGAGCGACTCATAGAACCGGCGGCCCGGACGATTGCGCTTCAGCACCCACACGAGCATGGAGTTCAGTCCGCTGGCCAGAAGGCGCTGCGCCACCGCCGAGACGAGACGGCGTCCGATCCCCCGGTGCTGGTACGCCTCGAGCAGGTAGACGGTGTAGAGCTCCCCCCGGTAGGTCCGGTCGCCTTCACGCTCGGGGCCTCCTCTCGCGAAGCCGACGACCACACCGCCGCTGGTCTCGGCGAGGAAGGTGCTGGTGGCCGGATAGTATGTCGAGAGGACCCTCTCCCACCATGATTCCGTGTCTCGATACGAAAGGCCGGCCAGGTACTCGGCAGGCATGATGCCGGCGTACGTGGTCCAGTAGGTGTCGACGTGGACCCTTGCCATGGGGCGGGCGTCTGCCGGGCTGGCGGCTCGGATTCCGACCTTCATGTTCCTCTAAGCCCCTACGCCTTCTCCAGTTGTCTCCTGATCCACCCGGCGGTGACTGAAGCGACCTCCGATAGAGCATCCAGCCTTGTCTTGCCGGACTGGTCCGGTAGGTCATAGCCGTGGTCAGCCCCTTCTACGACGTGCAGGGTCGCGTGGTCTCCCAGGCTGTCCAGGATGGGGGAAAGCTCCCGGAGAACGGTTTCATGATCGCGATCGCCTTGGACGAAAAGCATCGGCGTCGGCACTCGCTGGAGATGGCTGACGGTATCTTCCAGGATGACGTGCCACCGCATCGGGAAGACGTACAGCACGACGCCTCTCACATCGGGCCAACGCTCATTCGCCACTGCCAGCGACATGACCTGGCTGCTCATGGAACGTCCCCCCAGGAATAGAGGGAGATCGGGCGACAGCGTCTTCGCAGCGTTCCTCGCTGAGTTCGTTGTAGCTAGGAGGACGTCGAGCGAGTCGATTGTCGCAGGAGAGTAGGCGGCATCCATGCGCTCGCTGTATGGGTAGTTGTAGCGGAAGGTGGCGATGCGCTCATCGGCAAGCGCCTCAGCCATCTGGGCCATGAGGGGTGCTTGCATCGGAGTCCCGGCGCCGTGGCCCAACACCATCAACGCAAAGGCGTCCTCCGGCTCCACCAGGATGGCGGTAACATCCGTACCCGCCGAGGTCACGGGCAGCCTGTGTTCGGTAACCTTCAGCGCCGTCACGCGGTCCGCCGGTCGTCTTCGAGGATGGCGTAGAGGTATGAATCACGCCACTGGCCGCGTACAAACGCCTCGTGGCGTACTAAGCCTTCCCTCTGCATGCCTGTCTTCTCCAGCACCCGCGCCGATGCGAGATTGTCCACGTCGCAATAGGCGAAAATGCGGTGCATTCCGAGATGCTCGAACCCAAGGGCGATGAGCGCCTTCGCCGCCTCGGTGGCGTAGCCCTTCCCCCAGACGTCTCGTCTGTAGACGTAGCCGATGGCCGCTTGGCGGCGCTGCGTTGAGATGATGCTGATGCCGCAGGACCCGATGATCTCCCCACTGAAGGCCAGAGTAACTGCGAAGTCGAAGAAGCTTCCGGGATCGGCGCGCTGATCATCCAGCTTCCGTCTCAGGAAGTCTTGCGTCTCCGTCCAAGTGTTGGGACCCCAGGGCATGTAGCGCATCGCCTCAGGGTCGGACCCGTAGCGGTGCACTGCGGGCGCGTCCTCCATGGTGAAGTCGCGCAGTATCAGCCGCTCGGTCACGATTGGCAGGAAGGCGGTCATGCCACCGCCTCGATGACCTCCGGGCTGTTGTTGGCGGCGGAGTTGACGAGGGTCGAGACCTCGTAGGCCTCCAGCGCGTCGCCGGCCAAGGGGGACAGCGCGCTGGCGAGCGCGTCGGGGTCGTCGACGTTGCGGTCCAGCCAGAACTCCTCCAGGCCCGGGGGCAGAAGCACCGGCATCCGGTCGTGGACGGGCGCGAGCAGGTCGTTCGCCGCGGTCGTGATGATGGTGCACGAGGGAACGCGGTTGCCCTCTTCGTCCCTCCACACGGCCCAGAGCCCTGCGAAGGCGAAGGGCTCCCCCGACTGCATGACGATGCGCATGGGTTTTCTGCCCGTGGCGCCCCTGTGCCACTCGTAGAAGCCGTCGGCGAGGACCAGGCATCGCCGACGCCTGAGTGCATCGCGGAACGCGGGCCTCTCAGCCACCGTCTCCGCCCGGGCGTTGATCATGCGAGCGCCCATGGAGGCGCTCTTGGCCCAATGCGGTATCAGCCCCCAGCGCATGAAGCCGCCGCGACGCTGCTCACCACCGACGACGGTGAGGACCTGCTGGGTGGGAGCGATGTTGTAGGACGCCTCGAAGGACAGCTGGCGGGCGTCGAACGCGAACCGCTGCGCAAGCGCTCCCAGGTCGGCTATCAGGCTGTATCTGCCGCACACGTCCCACTCATGATGGACGCGCCGGGTCGGCCGCGCAACCTCCACGCATCGGGCTCACGCCGGGCGACCGGGGTGCAAGGCCTCAGGGCTACCGGCGTGGCGTTGGCGGGCGGGGCCTGCTCGTGGGCGGCGAGGCCAGCCTGCCGTGGGCCACGGACGCCGCAATAAGCACGGCGCCTACGACCATCACGGTCACCGTGCCGGGCATGAACCCGGACGTGACCTCGCGGGCGAAGACCTCGAGCACATCTTTGGCCAGCTCAACCGCCGCCACCGGAACGTCGTTGTCGGTGGATGCCTCGGTCACGAGCTCTCTGACGAGGCCCGGCAGGCCCGAGTTCAGAACAAGGCCCGCCACCAGGGACAGGCTCCCGCCTGCCAGCAGGGCGACTCCCGGCCAGCGCAGCATGGCCTCCGGCCGGGGCAGGTGAACGGCCGCTAGGAGCAGCCCGGCCACTGCCACCGCCGCCAGGGCCAGGAACCTTCCGCGTCCGTTGATGTCGCTCAGGCCCTCGCGCAGGGACTCCGCCAGCTCGTCGAACTCTGCCCTTTCCGATCCCTCGGGCTCGTCGGTCAGCAACTCGACCAGATCGAGCCGGTCGTTCGGCTGCAGATCCTGGCGTAGGTCAGCGATGGCGCCGTCAATCTGCGGCTTCACGAGCGACCCGGACACGTCCTTGAGGAAATCCCTGGTGTCGCCGTCGACGAAGCTCCGTCGCATCTCCTCCCGCTCGTCCTGAAGTGCCAGGGCCGTCTGTGCATCTATCGACGGTTGGTCCAGGACCAGGTCGAACCAGCGGTCGAACTCTTGTCTCCGGCACTCCCGCGGCAGCGTATTCAGTGACGGCGCCGACTGCGGAAGCATGCCATCCGACAGCTGTGTGTAACGCTCGGCGTAGGCACGGGCCATGCGCTGCACAGTCGACGGCGAGCAGCCGGGCGACTGGGGGGCCTCGATCTCCATCTCGTCGATGATGTACCGGTGCACCTTGTTCAGCACAGCCGGTTCGACGCGCTCCAGCGGCGCCTGCAGTTCGACGTAGAGCGCCAGGTCGTCCCGTTCGTAGCGGAGGAAGGCGGTGAAGCGCTCGAAGTTGCCTTCGGTCTGCTCCCGCAGGTAGTCCGGCGGAAAGACCTGGCGGAGGATATCCACCGTATCGTCCCGGTCGGCGGTGTCAATGTCGCCCAGGAGGTCGCCGGTCTGCTCATCCAGCGCCTCGTCCGGGAGCACTTCGTCGTAGATGCGGGCGTAGGCGTCGGTCTCGGCGAAGGCGGCGCTGTAGACCCCAGCGTCGTCCAGTCGCTGGGTGACGTTGGTCACGACCAGGTAGAAGCCAAGGCCGGCCGTGACCACCACTCCCAGCGCAACGCTCGCCACCGCTTTCAGCACCGGGTCCATCGTCCCTCCGTTCACGCCCGAGGCCACGCTGGGGCCTCTCGCAGGGTCACAGCATAGCGCGAGCACGTGCGCCGCGGAACCTGCTGTCGCGAGGAAAGTGAGGCCGGATGCGGTCCAGCCGGATACAATGGCCCCATGACCGCATTCGCCCTGGGACTGGTCTTGCTGTCCGCGCTCTGCCATGCGACGTGGAACCTGCTGCTGAAACGCGCCGGAAACCAGGAGGTCTTTGCGTGGACGCTACTCATCTGCACGAGCATCATCCTGCTGCCCCTGGGCGTGGTGCTGTTCCTGCTCAACCCCATAGCCGCGCCGGGGTACTGGTTCGTCCTCGCTTCTGCAGTGTTGCAGGCCTTCTACTTCGTCATGCTCGGCCGCGCCTACTCCCGAGGCGACCTGGGGCTGGTCTACCCCGTCGCTCGTGGCATCGGCCCCATGCTGGTCCCCGTTCTGGCGGTTGTGTTGCTGGGAGAGCGCGTGGCGCTGCCCGCCGTGGCCGGCATCGGCTTAGTCGTCGTCGGCATCTACGTCGTCTCCTGGTGGGGCCGCTTTCGACAGATCCTCGCCAGACCGACGGCGCTGCTGCGAGACGGGGGCGTTCGCTACGCCATACTCACCGGGCTGACCATCACCTGCTACACGCTCGTGGACAAGCGGGGAGTGGAGCACGTCCAGCCCTTCCTCTACATGTACCTGCTGACGGTCGGGAGCGCCATCGGACTTGCGCCGTACATCCTGCGCAGCTATGGGCTGGCGACCGTACGGGGGGAGTGGGGAAGGAACGCCCGGCCAATCGTGGCGGCGGGGCTGCTGTTCTTCGTCGCGTATGGGCTGGTGTTAACCGCCTTCAACCTGTCGCAGGTCAGCTACGTGGCCCCCGCCCGAGAGGTGGGGATAGTGTTCGGCGTGCTGCTGGGCATGTTCGTCCTGAAGGAGCAGTCCGGCGGCGGCCGCCTGCTGGGCTCTGCCTTCATCGTTGCCGGCCTGGCGCTGATTGCCCTGTCCCCGTAGGGGCTTGTGGGCGCTGGAATGCGACCATCGTCGTGACCACGGTACAATGGACCTGCATCGCGGAGAGAAGGGAGTTGGCATGAAAGCCGCAGGGAGCAGGCCCAACGGCCCGCGCACGACAGACGCATCCGAGTTCAAGGCCAAATGCCTGAAGCTCATGGACGAGGTGGCGGAGAACGGCGAGGAGATCGTCATCACCAAGAACGGGAACCCTACAGCGCGACTGGTCCCCTATAGGCAACGGCCCAAGGACTGGTTTGGGGCGGACAGGGACAAGCTGCAGATTCTCGGGGACATCATCTCTCCCATCGATGTGGAGTGGGAAGCCGGGTCGAATCCCGACCGAGTGCTCAATCCGTGATTCTGCTGGATACTCACGTGCTACGATCCTTGAAGGCATCCGCCGCAGACGAGCGGCTGACGGGCCGCGTGCGTGTGAGCGTATAAGGATGGCGAGGCCGAAGCGAGAAACTACTATGGCTCGCTCTGCCAGCGCAGCCATGCTTGCTGCCATCGAAATATACAACAAGCCCACCGTGGAACACCGTGAACAGACCCTAGCCATGCTGTTGGCCAATGCTTGGGAGATTCTCCTGAAGGCGAGGATAGTCCAGCAGTCCGGTGGAAAGCTCTCATCGATTTATAGGAGAGCTAGTGGGAGATACGAGAGAGACAGTGATACAAACGAGCCCATGACAATAGGCCTGCGCCAAGCCCTTGGCCGAGTCTCTTTGCCGGGCGAGGTTACGACGAACATACGCGGGATTCTGACGATACGAAACAGTGCTGCTCATATGGGAGTCCTGGCCCCCGAGGTTGCTCAGCGGGTTCTTGGCTTCGGCACCGCTTGTGTCCAGAACTTTGTGAAGCTCGCCGCAAAATGGTTCGGTGTCTACATGCAGGTGCCCTACTTATTGCCGGTGGGCTTCCTCGGTGAAGCCACCTTGTCCACGGGTAACTTCCCCAAGTCTCAGCAGCAACTGCTTGCGGCGTTAGAACAGATCGGACGTTCAAAAGGTGATGCGCCCGAGTCAGAGTTCGCTGTCTTCTTGCGTGTGGATTGAGGTGGACCCGGTTAGTTGGACAGAATCAAGGCTGAGTTAAGTGAGAGTCCCGGCGCTCCTGCCAGTAGTGCTGACCCTGTCCCGAGTGAACACCTCCTGTCATTAGACTCTTCCCCGACTTCCTGGACTTCCTCCTCCCCGTGGAACACCTCGGCCGGGGTCCGGTAGCCCAGGGCTTGATGGGGCCTCTGGTTATTGTAGAACCGGAAGTAGGCTCCCAGTTCCCGACGGGCCTCACCCGCGTTGGCGTAGGCTTTCAGGTAGACTTCTTCGTACTTCACCGTCCGCCACAACCGCTCCACGAAGATGTTGTCGGCATACCGCCCCTTCCCGTCCATGCTGATCTTCACTCCGCGGTCCTGAAGGACCTGGGTGAACTCCCGGCTGCTGAACTGACTACCTTGGTCGGTGTTGAACACTTCGGGCCTCCCCCTGGCCAGCGCCTCAGTTAGGGCATCGGCGCAAAAGCCGGCCTCCAGCGTGTTGGACAATCGCCAAGCCACCACGTACCGGCTGTGCCAGTCCATGACGACCACCAGGTAGAGGAATCCCCGGGCCATGGGCAGATAGGTGATGTCGGCGGCCCACACCTGGTTGGGCCGGGTGACACTGGCGTTCCTCAACAGGTAGGGATAGACTCGATGCTCCGGCGCCGGTTGGCTGGTGCGGGGACGCCGGTAGATGGCCCGCAGCCCCATGACTCTCATCAGCCGCTGCACCCGCTTCCGGCTTACCGGTATCCCCTGCCTCTCCAGCCAGGCCTTCATCCGCCTAGACCCGTAGAATGGGGTCTCCAGGTACTGCCGGTCCATCTCGCCCATCAGGCACAGGTCCGCTTCGGAAGCCTCCTTGGCACGGTAGTAGAGGCTGGAACGGCTCACGCCCAGCAGTGCGCACTGCCGCACTATCGGCAGGGACGGATGCTCCCGGTCCACCATCTTCCGCCGCCGGCCCGGACTCATGGACCGGACCTCTCCGCCAAGAAATCCCGCTCCACCTTCAGCTGGCCGATCTCCTGGTACAACCGAGCGACCAGGGCGGCGTCGTTCCTGCCCTTCTGTTCCTTACCGTTGCCGAAGACCCCGGAGGCACCCTCCACAAGGGCTTTCTTCCAAGTTTGAATCTGCCCGGGGTGAACTTCGTACCGGGCCGCCAGTTGGGCCACCGTCTCCTCGCCCTTCACCACTTCCAAAGCCACCTTGGCCTTGAAGGCCGGGTTGTGCTTTCTACGTCCTTTCGACATTTCCCACTCCTTCCCGACAGCTACCGCTGCCCTTAGTTTAGGAGCAGGACTCTCGCTTAGCTACTTGTCCGATTTTCCGGGTCCACCTCAGTCTTCTATGACTTGGAAGCGACGTTAGCCAGGCTGGACGAAGAATACGCCCGCGCTCGTTCAGCTTAACAAGCAAAGCTCCCCGTCCCACAGCCACTCCACCACCCCCAGGATTGACGCGCCCCACCGGCCCGTGTAGCATCCGTCTCAAGCGCCGCACTGTCCGTCGAGAGGAGACCGTTCGCCGTGCGGGCCCGACGCGATTTCGAAGAAGGAGAAGGCCGATGGACTACACCTTCGTCTCTGCGGACTGCCACATGGATATGAGTTGGCTGCCGGGGGACCTTTTCACCGCCAACGCCCCAGCCCACCTGGCGGACCGGGTGCCTCGGGCGGTGGACTCCCCCTCCAAGGAGAGCAAGTACGGCCTCTACCACGGCGTCTGGATGGCCGACGGGGCTGAGCTGGGCGTCTACGGCGGCATGGGCTTCGGCTTCCGTCCGCCGGAACGGGGCATCAGCGCCCGCACGGACCGGATGTGGGACGCCGGCTACTACGACGGCGACCCCCACGTCATCGACCCGGAGCAGCGGGTCCGAGACCAGGACCTGGACGGGATCCAGGCCGAGCTCATCTACGGCATGACCGGTGTCGGGATACGGATCAAGGACCCCGAAGTGCTGACGGCGAGCTACCGCATCTACAACGACTGGATCGCCGACTTCTGTGCCCGCAAGCCGGGGCGCTTCTACGCCCTGGCCTGCATCCCCGTCCACGAGCCGCACGCGGCGGCGGAGGAGCTCCGGCGAGCGGCAACCCTGGGGCACCTGCGGGGCTGCGACCTCATCGCCAGCGAGGTCTCCCACCCCATCTACACCCGGGACGGCTACTGGGACCCCCTCTGGGAGGCCGTGGCGGAGACTCGCATGCCCATCTCCTTCCACGTGGGGGGCGGCCAACTCCCGGTGCCGACGCCTCCCGGAGGGAGCACGGAGACGAGCTCGCTGCTCCTGGGCCGGCAAGCCAACCAGAACGAGCTGGCCTACCAGGGGACGCTGCTCCCGCTGGGCCAGCTCTCCGGCTCCCAGTGGCTGGCGGGCATCCTCATGAGCGGGGCCTGCCAGACCTTCCCGGACTTCCGCTTCGTCCTGGGGGAGATGGGCGGCGCGTGGATCCCCTTCGTTCTGGGGCGAGTGGACCACATCTACCATGAGCGCAAGCTGGGCGAGAAGCTCGACCCGCCAATGGAGATGCTGCCCAGCGAGTACTGGACCCGGCAGGGAGCCACCACCTTCCAGGAGGAGCCCATGGTGGGGCAGATGGCCCACCTCATCGGCGTGGACAACCTGATGTGGGGCTCCGACTACCCCCACCCTGACGGGGTGTGGCCCGACTCGAGGCAGGTGGTGCAGGACACGATGGGGAACCTGGCGGCGGCGGACTTCCGCAAGATCACCTGTGACAACGCCGTGATGCTCTATCGCATGGGCGAATAGCGCAACAGCGGAGGCCACGCGGACGGGAATAGCGCATACCGGAGGTGAGGAGATGAGGCTCAAGGGTAAGACTGCGTTGATAACGGGCTCAGGCCGCAGCCTGGGGAAGGCCTGCGCGTTGAGGCTGGCCCAAGACGGTGCGAACATCGTCGTCAACTCGCGCGGTACACCGGAGGAGGCCGAGGCCGTCGCCGGCGAGGTCCGGGCCCTGGGCGTCGACAGCATCGCCATCGTGGCCGACGTCACCGACCCCGAGCAGGTGGAGGGGATGCGAGCGCAGGTCGCGGACCGCTACGGCGCCATCGACATCCTTGTGAATAACGTGGGGGTGAGCCCCTACGTCCCCATGTTGGAAATGGAGCCTGACGATTGGCACCAGATCATGGACATCAACCTGCACAGTCTCTTCTACGTCACCCGGGCCTTCCTGCAGCCGATGGTCGACAAGGGGTGGGGCAGGATCGTGAACATTGCGGGCCACGTGGCGTTCATGCAGCGGACCCGCGGCGTCCACACCGCAGCGAGCACGGCGGGGAAGATCAGCTTCACCCGGGCGCTGGCGACCGAGGTTGCCCCGTTCGGCGTCACCGTCAACTACATCTGCCCCGGCTCCATGGCTACGCCGCCTAGGACCAAGTACTATCGGGACCAGAAGGCCTCTGGCGTCCCGCCATGGATGGCGTCCCCGGACATGGACGCAGACCGCTTCCTTCGGGACACGGTGCCCATGGGCCGGGCCGGTACGCCCGAGGAGCTGGCCAACGTGGTGGCGTTCCTGGCTTCCGATGAATCAAGCTACATGACCGGCCAGGGATTCCTCGTCAACGGCGGTATGTTCTACCTCTAGGGGCATCCGCCGCCTCTGTGGCGCATCTCCGTCGCTTCAGGCGGCAGAGGCCTCCCACAGGGCGATGATCTCCTCCGACGTGGGCGTGTCGCAGGCTTCGGCCATGAGAGCGAGGCCAAGCTGGTTCTGCCGGCTCTTGCCTCCCGGCACGCAGTCCCTCGCAACCACCGCGTAGTAGTCGAGCCATTGCGCGTCCTGGACCGTGGACTGGACGCACCCCCCGGTGGCCGTGCCGACGACGATGACGGACCGCACCCCGTTCGAGCGCAGCACCCGGTCAAGCTCGGTGCCGATGAAGGCGCTCTCGCGGTGCTTCTTCACCACCATGTCCCCAGGTTGGGGGGTAATCTCTTCGACCACTTCGCCTCCCCAGCCATCTTCCGGTAGCCGCCGGTCCAAGGGCAGCTTCACCCAGTCCATGACGCGGTAGCGGTAGAGCCAGGAAGGGTGCATGGTGGCATAGTTCTGCTCGGTTACGAGCTGGACGTACACCACGCGAGCGCGGGCCTTACGGGCGGCGTCCAAGAGCTGCTGCAGGGCAGGGATGATGGCGCGTTGGGCGGACACATTCCCGCCGGCCCGTCCCCCCACCCCATCCGGCGAGACCAGGTCGTTCTGCATGTCGATGACAAGGACGGCGGTGTGTCTCGGGTCTACCACCTCGGAGAGGGAGTCAAACACTCGCTTGCCGTGGACTATCTGCATGGCCTTCTCCTTCCTTCGACAAGCTCAGGACGAGCGGCGAGGACCGATGCTACCCGCCTCTGAGCCGCGGGTCCCAGACGTCCCGGATGGCGTCGCCCAGCATGTTGAAGCTGAAGACCACCAGGCCGATGGCTAGGGACGGCCACAGGGACGCCCACGGGCCCGCCAGGAACATCTGCTTGCTCCCGTCGCTCACCATGCGCCCCCACGATGAGATCTCGGGGCTGGGGCCGAAGCCCAGGAAGCTCAGCGTTGCCTCGATGATGATGGCCACCCCGATGTAGAGGCTGAGCAGGACCACGTAGAGGGCCCGAAGGTTCGGCAGCATGTGCTTCGTCATCATCCGCATATGAGAACAGCCTACGGCCCTGGCCGCCTCCATGTACGGAGTGGCCTTGATCGTGAGCACCTGGGCGCCCATCGTCCGCGCACACGAGGGGATGAAGCTTATGGCAATGGCCGCGATGACCGAGCCGGTCGATGGGGAGATGGCCGTGACCAGGAAGAGCGCCAGGACGATGCCGGGAAAGGCAAGCAGAGCATCGACAAACCTCTGGACAAGGGCGTCCACCCAGCCGCCGGCGTACCCGCTGATCATCGCCACCAGCAGGCCGAAGGTCACACCCGCGAAGACGGCGATTAACCCAACGAACAGGGAGAGGCGGCCCCCGTACATGACTCGTGTGAGGACGTCACGGCCCAGGGCGTCCGTGCCCAACACGGTCTCCGAGTTTGGCGGCTCGAACTTTGCCCCCACGAACTCCCGGGGGTCATAGGGTGCGATGAAGGGGGCGCTAATGCTCACGGCCACGGCAATGAGGATCAATACGCCGCCAATGATGCCCAGGGGCTTGGCGCGGGCGAAGCGCATGAGGCCCGAGAGCATCTGCTGAGCGATGCGTTGCTCCCTTCCTCCCCAGAGAACGGCCGTTGCCGCGCCTTTGCTGCTCATCGTATGCACATCATCGGTACTTGATCCTCGGGTCGATCCAGGCGTAGAGGAGGTCCACCGTAAGGTTGGTCGCCATGACGATCAGGACCATGACTGCCACAAAGAGCTGCACTACCGTGTAGTCTCGGTTTCTCGCTGCATCGAGGAGTCCGGTGCCCATCCCCGGGATGTTGAATACGGACTCAGTCACAACGGAGCCGCTGATGAGAAAGGCTACCTGTACGCCCATGAGGCCGAGTATGGGCAGCATGGCGTTGCGGAACACGTGGCGGCCTATCACCACCCACTCGGTCAGGCCCTTGGCGCGGGCGGTCCTGACATAGTCCTCCCGGATCACCTCGAGCATCTGCGTTCGGACAACCCTCGAGAAGCCCGCCGACATGACGAAGGCGAGGACGACGGCAGGCCAGACGATCGCCGACAGGTGGTCTTTCCAGCTCTCCTCCAGGTACATGAACCGTGCGGGCGGGGTCCAGTGGAACAGCGTGATCAGCACGATGAGCACAAGGATCGCGGCAACGAAGGCGGGCATGGTCAGACCCGTTACGGCTATGGACCGCACGACGTAGTCCACCCACGTGTCCCTGCGGACTGCTGCCACGATGCCGGCGGTGCCGCCGAGGATCACACCGCCACTCATCGCCAGGAACATGATCTCAATGGTCGGGACGACGCGGACCTTCAGGACGTCGAGGGCGGGGCGCTTGTACCAGTACGACTCGCCAAAGTCCCCTCGCAGGAAGTGCCCCAGCCAGTCGATGTACTGGATGTGGATTGGACGTTCGAAGCCGAACTCTCTGCGTAGGTCGATGGCGAGCCGCTCGTCATACGTGGCCCCCTCCTGCGCGAAGATCATGGTGACCACGTCGCCTGGAATCGCGCGCAGAATGCCGAAGATCAACACTGAGACCAGAAAGAAGGTGATGGGCACCAGCAGGAGGCGCCGTATGATGTAGGCTCTCATATGTCAGGCTCCAAGGCTGGCTTCGCTGCAACTCAAGGGACCCGGTAACCGCGACGAGGCGCACATTCTCGTGCGCCTCGCCCGCGAGCTCACTCGGACGCTCTTCCAGGTCCAATCAAGCTACGTGTGCCTCTATCGGTCTATCCACACGTGCCGGAAGCCGTGCTCGCCGTAGGGCGTGGGCCCCGGGTAGTAGTTCTTCACGTAGCTCCATCGGGGAGCATTGCTCGTGGCCATGACCAAGTTGATGACGCTCGTGTCCTCCGAGAGGATCATCCTCTGCATCTGCCTCACGAGCTCCTGCTTCTCAGTCACGTCAACGGTGCGGCTTGCCCGCTCCCACAGACCGTCGAACTCGGAGTTGTTCCACTGGGTCCAGTTATTGGTCGCGCCCCATGAGCCGAAGGTGAGGCTGAGCATGCCCAAGGGGTCCGGCACCACGCCGGCCCAGGCGTTGCGGGCGATCTGGAACTCGCTCTCACCGAGACCTGCGAAGAATGCGCCCCACTCCATGACCTGGGCCTCGGTCTTGAATCCAGCCTCCCGCAGCAGGCTCGCTGCCACCTGCGCCATCTGGTCGTAATTGGCGGCCTGCCCGGTCATGACGCCATTGGGAAGCTCCACGCCGTCCGGATAGCCTGCGTCCGAAAGCAGCTGCTTGGCCCTTGCCAGGTCTTCCGAACGATTGGCAGGGTTCAGACCCGGGTACTGGAGCATCTCCTCCGGGCTCAGGCCAAACCCTCGGTACAGCACCGGGTCCAGGGCGTAGCCGGGGTATCCCCCGCCCTCGTACGGCGTGCCGAAGATCCGGTTCACCCACTCATGCCTGTCCAGGGCGTGCATGGCCGCCAGCCGCACCTTCGGATCGTTGAACGGAGGCGCCGCTGTGTTCAGGAACATCTGCACGATGGCGTCCAACTGCAGCTGGTCGATGTAGATATCGTCGCCGAGCTGGTTCTTGATCGCATTGGCCGTGCTGATCTCCATTGCCGGCCACATGGGCCAGACGTCCACCTGGCCGCCGCGGATCAGGGCCAGCTGCTGGGTGCTGTCCTTGACGGTGTTGAGCTCCATTTGGTCCAGGTATGGGAGGGCCCTCCCCTCCTGGTCAGTCGCCCAGTAGTTCGGGTTCTTCTTATACCCTATGCCCCTCTGCTTGTCCGACCAGTCGACGAGGAAGGGGCCGGTGCCAACGGGAGCCTCCAGGAGGCCGTCCAGTCCCTTCTCGTCGAATATGTGCTTCGGGACGATGCTGATCCACGTTGTCGCGAGGTAGGGCAGGATGAGGTTGGAGGGTGCATCGCCCATGTCGAAGATCACGGTCTCAGCATCAGGGGACGACACGGACTCGAAGATCGGCACGCTCGCCTCGGCGTTCGGCGCCTTCATGATGCTGGGGTCGAGGATACGATCGAAGGTCCACTGGACGTCGGCGCTGGTGAACGGCGTGCCGTCGTGCCACGTGATGCCCTCGCGAAGCTTCACGGTGAGCTTGAGGTTGTCCGAGCTGAATTCGAACGCCTTCGCCAGGTTCGGCACGATGATCGCTCCCTTGGCGGGGTCGAACGGCTCGTCGAAGGAGAGCAGCGTCTCGTAGATGGGCTGCATGGCGACCATGCCCATCATGGACGTGCGCATCTCCGCATGCTGCGGGTCGAAGACTGCCCAGTCCCCGAAGCCGAAGCGTCGGATCATGTTCCCATACACCGGCTCCCCGTCTACGGTGATCACGGAGTTGCCCTTGGCGGTCATCACGGCCTCGGGCTTGGCCGGGGTCTCCGCGGTGGCGGTTGCAGGCGTCGGCGCTGCGGTCGTCGCCGTGCTCGTCGTTGACGAGGTGGATGCGGCCGCGGTTGTGGTCGTCGTCGCGGCGGTGGTGGACGAGGTCTGGGCTGCCGCCTCCGTCGACTGGGTGGTCGTGGTCTCAGCAGCGCCTGTGGTGGCCTCATCCTCGTCGTCGCCGCCGCCACAGGCGACCGCGAACACAAGGAAGGCGGCTAAGACCGCTGCTCCTATCCATCGCGCGCGCCGTTTCATCATCATGGTCCTCCTGATTGGGTTTCCGTTCTGTGGTACCACAACGCTCGGTGATTGTCAATCTTCGCCCTAGTCAAAAGTAGACACAGACGATTGTCGTCGCAAGCGGTTTTCGGGGCAGTCGCTCTGCGTATCGATGGACGTGGGGCGGCGGTGGCGCGGGGCCGACGTCTCGCTGCACGGAGCATGCTCGGTCTGTCCCAACGCAGGTCAACCTCGGCACGTATCCTCCCAACCACAAGGTCTACGCCGAGTGTGCCGTCAATGATAAGGTCTGCTCCTGCTCGCATTCGCTCCTGGAAGTGCTCATAGATGGGCCTCGCCCGAGCCACGTACCTGGCGAGCTCTCGCTTCACGTGACCGAGGGTTTCGTCAAACATAGTCCGTGGTGCCCGCTCAATGTCCCGCAGGGTTCGCCGCGCCAGCGCAACGTCCAGCGGGGTGTCGACGAATACCATCAGGTCGATGAAGCGTCCCGAATCTGAGTGCGCTCGACCAAACGGCGCGTCCGCAACCACGTATCTTGCCGGGCCCACAGTTGCTCCGTCTGGAGAGCTGATTCCCCGACCTGCCCTCAGTGTCCGAAGGTGACAGGTGAAGACCGGGGTCTGGAATGCATCGTAGTCCCCTCCCTCGGCGAACCAACGTTGGAGGTGTGCAGGGTGCACGTTGGTGTCGTCGTAGTCGTCGAAGTGAACCGCAACGGCGTCGCCAAGCACCTCCACGAGGCGCGTGGTGATGGTGGTCTTCCCACCCCCTCCAACTGCGCTGATGCCTACTACCTTGGCCGACTTCATGTTCCAGGCTACCCTGCAAAGTGCAGTATGTCGCTTGGCGTTTCGGCCACCAGGTCAGGGTTCGCTCGTCTGGTTCGTTCTGCTGCGTCAGGGACTCCCCAGGTGGCCAGGCAGCTCCAGCAGCCGGCTGCCTTCGCCGCTTCAATGTCCGCGACGCTGTCGCCAACCATCAACGCTCGTTCGGGGGGAATACTGAGCTGCTCCAGGGCTCGTAGGATTCCCTCTGGGTGGGGCTTGGGCTCACTGACATCTTCAAATCCCATCACAACGGGGAAGCGGGCAGCGATCCCCAGATCCTCCAACTCAGCCGACACTCCTCCCCTTATGCCTTCGACTTCGAACGACCTGGTCTTTAGTGTCACAATCGCCAGGAGGACGCCGCGCTGCTCAAGGCCATCAAGAACTGCCTCCACGCCAGGGTACAGCCACAGCGTGCCGGGTTCCTTCGTCCAGTAGATTCGCCTGAACTGCTCAAACAGGTCCCTGGGCCAACCCTGGCTCTCCGCCAGATGCGCTAGCGAGGCTTCAAGGCTCTTCCCAGAGAGATTTAGGAGGAAGTGCTTCGGGTCCACGTTCTGGATGTTCGCATCTTGGAATACTCGGGTAAGGGCGTGGGCCCGGGCTGGTAGAGAGTCTACAAGGGTATCGTCAAAGTCCCACAGCACCGCTGAAAGCCAGCAGGGCAGACCACTGCTTTCCATGAACCCTCAACCCTTTGTGGTGTGCTGAGTTTACCGAAGTAGAGGGCCCGGGGACTCAGGGTTCCGCCTGTGTGGTAGGAGTGAGAATCTGCCGCTTCGCGTGCGCTTTAGGTAAATGCACAGACCCACCGTCGCCAGCCCAACCAGCCCCACCGCCACGAAGTTCGCCGTCCAGACTCCTGCCTCGAACAGCACCAACGCACCGAGACCCATCAACACCAACATCACGATAACTGCAACACTCACTGCGAGTAACTCTCTCCGGCTTGGGCGGACCAGCACCAGCCCCACGGTCGCCATGACGAACGGAGCCAACCCCCATCCAGAAAGGACCAACGCCACATACCCGAGGAGCTGGCCCTCCCATGGGTACGGAGAAACATGAGGATAGACGCTCAGAGAGAGCGCGAGGAACACCGAATTTCCGACTGCGAGCCATGGCAGAAGTGTCCTACGCACTGCTGAGACCTTTACACACACAACTCCGACGATCACACCGTACAGCGCTAGGAAGAGGAAGAGACCTCCGTAATCGGAAAACGGCGTGGGGACCGGGCCATTGAAACCGTAAAAGAGGCTGGGCGCGACAATGGCGAACATCAATAGAGGAGCCGCCAACAGGACAGATATGAGAGCGAGCCATGTCCTTGCCGTCACCCGCACGATCGAAACTGCCAGCGCGAGCGTCGCGCATGAGAACGCCAGAACGAAGGCGATGGCCGTGAATACCACCGTGTCCCGATGCAGCAGAGAGCCGAGGAAGGTCCGCACCTTGTTTTGGAAGGAGAAATCGGTTGGCGCATGGGGTCCGACGGTAACCCGCGTAGACGTTCCGTCCGGGGCTACGACGACCACTCCCTGAAGGCCCATGGCCACAATGAGGTTGCCGCTCTGGTCATCGAAGAAGAGGTCATACGCACTGGTAGTTATCACCCTGGAGTCAACATCCCTCTTGTCGAGTGCCTGCATCCATCTGTTCCCGTCCCTTCGGAGATACTCGTAAGAGTAGACTACCTCTCGCGAGGCCGATGCTCCGAACACCGTGAAGTGGTGATCTGGCCCCCAGGTAGGAGACCTTAAGTCCATCCATTCACGTTCGCTCAACTCACGTTCGCTTCGCTCCCGGATGATCTGTGGGTGTCCCCCATCCTCTATGAAGACGTCCCCCTGCGGCGACTTTACCTCTAGTTCTTGCCACTCCTGTCTCTCCAGCGAGAGGAAGTTCTCGCTCGCCTTCGTCCACGTGAACCCGCCGTCCACACTCTGGTAGCCCCCCGCCCAGCTCGTATTGGCGCCCAACGCTCCGGAGGGAGTCCTACCCACGTGGCGGATGCCTCGCTCCTGATCATAGCTAGTGGCCACGCTTGCCATGGCAGCGGCGGTCGCCGCGAGAAGTGCAATGCGAGCGCGTATGCTCTCGGGCTCCAGGGGCGGCCTGCGCCATACCCAGAGGGCGGCGGCCATCGCAAGGGGGATGACGATCGAGTCCGTCGGGTCCAGGGGCGAACGAGGTCCGTCACCGCCAAAGAGCCCGAGGCCGCGCAGAATGACGTCGTGGACAGGTGCAAACGTGTGAAGGCAGCGTAGAGCAGCGGCAGACCAAGGTAGGCTGCAGCGAATGCCGCTCGCTGTCCTCGGCCATTCCCCGGCGTTGCGAAGGACAGGATGTACGCCAGCAGCGGCGGTGCGAACACCATCCAGGCGAGGTCGCTCAGTTTTCCGGGTATCCACGCCCCTGGCCAGAGCGCCTTGAACAGCAGGTCGTTTACCAACAGTACGCCGAGCGCTGCGAGCGTCACGGGATGCATGAGCGCGGAGGTTGCCCGCCGCCTGAAGTCAACGAGCAACATTCCGTCCATCGCCAGCCTCAGGGCCCTCATGCGCCGTCACCAGGGGCTACGGTGTTGGTCAACCGGGGCCCGCTACACCAACGCGTCCTCTATCAACCCACCATCTCGAAGTCGGTCGAGACCGCCGTTGAGTTGGCGACCGACTGGGTGACGGGCGAGCCCTCCACGGCCAAGCGCCAGATGTCCCGCAACGTCGCCTCGTCCGCGTCGGCGCGCACGAAGCACTTGGCAGAGATCCTGCCGTAGCCCGGGTTCCCCTCGTCCTCCACGCCGGCCCACTTGCGGATGTTATCGAAGTAGCCCTCCACGGCCACTTCGAGGTCGTGGATCTGGACGCCCTGCTTGGTGGCGTTGACCACGAAGCCCACCGTCATGCAGCTGCCAATGGCCGACAGCAGTTGCTCGTGGGCGCTGGCAGCAACGTCGGTGGCGGTCAGGTCGCCCGGCTCGTCCATGTCGACCTCGTGGTTCCGCATGTAGGCCCGTGCCCGCATGCCGTCCTGCCAGACCACCCTCGACTTCCACGGCCCGGTCACTGCGTTGAACACGTCCGGGTCCCGGAAGGACTCCAGGACTTCGGTCAGCTTCTCCCGAGGCAGTCCGTTGAGGTCTCGCTCTTCAGCCATTCTGCTCCCCCTTCGTGCGAATTATGCCTGTGCCAATTGGGACTCTGACTCTGAGCTATCCGTATTCTACCCTGAGCTGCTCTGCAGCACGGGCGATTGCCAGCATCTTTTTGGAGGCAACCTCCCGGGTGTTGATGTTTCGTTCGGCGAAGGTGCCGAAGCCACAGTCCGGATTGAGGTAGACCTTCTGTGGGTCGAAGTACTGCAGCAGCTCCTTCACCCTGGCGACAATCTGCTCCGGCGTTTCGACGTCGTCGGTCCGGGGGTTCACCACCCCAATGCCGATCTCCTTGCCGTTGCCGTATCCCTCGAACACCCCCATCTCTCCAACCCTGGGCGTGGCGCATTCCAGGACTAGCTGGTCAACGTTCATCCGGGTGAGATAGGGAAGCATCGTGCTGTAGTCCCCGGTGAGCAGGGCCTCCTCGCGCCGGCTCCAGTTGCCGCGGCAGACGTGGACCCCGGTCTTGATGCCCGTGATCCCTTCCGTGGCCTGGTTCACCAGCCGCACCGCGAACTCCAACTCCTGTGCGGGGTCTCGACTGTTGGGGAGCGCAGCGCACATGAACGTGCCGGTGCTCTCCTCGCCGAACACCACCTGGCTGAGGATGGGCTCGTCCAGCTGAACGAAGTCGCAGCCCTGGTCTCGCAGGGCGATGATCTCTTCGCGGAGGATGGCTACGACATCGGCGGCTAGGTCTTCTGGGTCGGGGTAGGCGCGGTCGGAGAGGCCCTCGAACCAGATGGAGCGGGTCAGCATGTAGGGACCCGGCAGCGGGACCTTGATCTGCCGGTCTGTGTGCTCCCGCACGAAGGCGAGCTCATCGAGGGCCAACCCCTCCCGCCTCTCCAGCCGGTCCACCACGATGGGGCTCCGCAGTGCGAAGGACGGCACGTCGAGTCCCCGCAGCATCTCCTCCATCCGGGCCCGGTCCCGGGAGTAGTCCATCAGCTCCGAGACTCTCATCAGCCGCATCCCGGTCAGCTTGTCGACGGTGAAGGAGTAGAAGTTGTCGCGCCGCTGCTCCCCGTCGCTTATGATATCCACCCCGGCCTCTTCCTGGGCGCGGATGCAGGCCAGCACCTCGGCGTTGGCCACGGTGTTGAATTCGTCCGGGGTGATTGCGCCGTCCTGCTTCTGACGCAGGGCCCGGAGAAGCTCCGCCGAGCGCGGCCAGCTACCGACGACCGTGACGGGGAACAGGGGGGTCTGCGCCATTCGGCTCGCTCCCGGATGCGGGGGGTAGGTGGGTTGGCGGCCACGGCAGTGTATCTCAATTTGCAGGCCAGCACAATTTGGGCAACTATAGGCGCTGCGAGGCACTAGCCCTGTTGACTGGTGAACAGTGACTCCCAGGAATAGATTCGGATGTACACGGCACCTCAACAGCGTCCACGGGATCTGGACTAGTAGATGCATACCTATGGGGGATAGCTATGACATTGAATTGGTCAGACATTTCTGCGTCAGTCATTGGTGGGGTCATAGCTGGCTTTGCCCTAGTGCTCGTCCAATTGGTATGGTTGCGGTTCCTTAGCTTGTATCAACGACGGAAAGCGATTGGCGCGATCAGAGCATTCTTCAATGGGTGGGAAGAGTCCATCAACACAGCTGAAGGCGTTGATGCCCCCGAGGCACGAGGCTTCATGAGTAAGGAAGCGGTTCAGTTTGCCAAACATGAGTATTACTTGGAAATTGCCCCGATTAGGCTTTCCGGATGGGGGAAGTACATTCCTGCGCGACAGAACCAAGACATCATTGAGGTCATTGCAGTACATAAGCATGCCTATGTGAGGATTCTTCCGTCAGGTGCCAGTCCGAGTGAGAGATTCTACGAGAATTTCTTTAGCAGGGTGAGAGAAATCAAGGGGCTGAAGTGGTGACTCCACTCGCGCACCTGAAGCCGCACCGCTAGGAGGTCTTGGGCATGGGCAAGCTCGTAGCCATAGGCGGCGGCCACATAGCCACCGGCGAAACGCTGAGCATCGACAAGGAGATCATCTCCCTGACGGGCGTGGACCGCCCTCGGGCCCTGTTCGTCCCCACCGCGAGCAGTGACTCGAAGGAGTACTGGCAGGTCTTCCAGGCCGTGTACGGGAAGCGGCTCGGCTGCTACACGGACGTCCTCTATCTCCTCGGCGTCAACCCAACCCGGAAGGAGCTCGAAGAGAAGATCCTTTTGGCGGACCTGGTCTACGTCGGTGGAGGGAACACGCTGAAGATGATGAGACGCTGGCGGAGATTGGGCGTCGACAGGGTCCTGGAGGAGGCGTGGAGGAGAGGGACCGTCCTGTGCGGGCTGAGCGCGGGGTGCATCTGCTGGTTCAGCTGGGGCCACAGCGACTCCATGGCGTTCTACCACCCCGAAAGCTGGCAGTACGTCAGGGTGAAGGGGATGGGGCTCATCGACGCGTTTGGCTGCCCGCACTATGACAGCGATACGGCCGGCGTCAAACGGGCCGCGGAGTTTCAGGGCATGGTGCGAGAGCACTCTGACGTGGGCATCGCCATCGACGACAGGTGCGCCCTCGAAGTGGTCGATGACACCTACCGAGTGATCACCTCGCGAGCGGATGCGGGCGTCCACAGGCTCACCAAGCGGCGTGGCGGGCTGTCGATACGGCGGATCGAGCAGAAGGCCGCGTACGAGCCCATCGCTGAGCTGTTGGGTAGAGAGTAGCGGGGCCTCTTTGTCTTTGACCATCTCCCTTCCCCTAACACGCCGACGCCTCATGGATGGTACAATGTATCTGTCCAAGAGAGCGGCCTCGTGTGGGGCCTTGTCGTCCTTCAACGGACGCGTGTGTACATAGTTTTTGGGAGTGTATAGACATGACGGATAGCGCCGTCGACGTTCAGCGAATGCCGATGCGCGATCTCACGGAGCCGCAGAAGCGGCAGTCATCGCTGCTGTGGTTCTCGGAGATCGATTCGAGCCACCTGGGCGTGGCCGGTGGGAAGGGCGCCAACCTCGGTGAAATGATCCGCAGGGGCGCTCCCGTTCCACCCGGCTTCGTCGTCAGCGTCGTCGCCTACCGGAAGTTCCTTGCCGGCAGCGGCCTCGATGCAAAGCTGGGCGAGATTCTAAGCAGCTTCAACATCTACCGTACCTCGGTGCTGCTGGACGTGGCGAGGCGAGCGCAGCAGGCCATCCTCGATGCGCCGATGCCCCCAGACCTGGCCGACGAAATAGTGGAGGCGTACCGAGCGCTGGGCGAAGGCCCCGTCGCCGTTCGATCGTCCGCCACGGCGGAGGATTTGCCGGACGCCTCCTTCGCCGGCCAGCAGCGCACCTACCTGAACGTGGAGGGCATCGACCAGGCCCTGGAGACCGTCAAGGGGTGCTGGGCCAGCCTCTTCGAGGCCCGTGCCATCTTCTACCGGGTGGAGAAGAACTTCGATCAGCTCAGCGTGGGCATCGCCGTCGCCGTGCAGCGCATGGTGCAGTCGGAGGTCTCCGGCGTCATGTTCACCGCGGAGCCGCACCGAAGCGACCGTTCCAAGGTGCTCATCGAGGCCGTCTACGGCCTCGGCGAAGCTGTTGTCTCCGGTGCCGTCACGCCCGATTCCTACCTGATACAGAAGGACGGCCTCAAGATTATCGACAAGAGGCTCGTTCCCCAGAGCCGCATGCTCATCAGGAATCCGAACGCTACGGGCGCGGAAGACCTCAATCATGAGGTGGAGGTCCCCGCTGAGCTGTCGGACGCATTCAAGCTCGACGACAGCCGGATCGCCGAGATCGCGCAGTACGGCCTCAGCCTCGAGGAGGCCTACAATCACCCGCAGGACGTCGAGTGGGCCATGGAGGGTGGCGTCTTCTACGTCACGCAGACGCGCCCAATCACCACCCTCGGCAGCATCGGTGAGTCCAAGGGGCTTGAGGTCGACGAATCGGCCCATCCACTGCTTGTCCACGGCACAGCCGCGAGCCCCGGCAGCGCCGCAGGCCCCGTCGTCGTCCTACCCAAGATCGGCGAAGGGTCACTTGCGCAGCTCGACTTGGTCAAGGATGGTGACATTCTCGTCACAGAGATGACCACGCCTGACTACGTCCCGGCCATGAAACGCGCGGCTGCAATCATCACGGACCACGGCGGCCGCACGGCGCACGCCGCCATCATCTCCCGTGAGCTCAGCATCCCGTGCATCGTCGGGGCGGCAGGCGCAACAACCACCCTTGCAGACGGCCAGACTGTCACGGTGGACGGCGCCACCGGCCGCGTCTACGAGGGCGCAGTTCCCGGCGCAGGAGAGGAGATAAGCGAGGACGACGCCGCAGCCCATCTCAGGACCAAGACCGGCGTCTACGTCAACCTCGCCGAGCCTGACCTGGCCGATGTCATCGCCGCGCGCAACGTCGACGGGGTGGGCCTCCTTCGCGCCGAGTTCATCGTCGCGCGGATCGGCGAGCACCCGCGGCTCATGATGGCGGAGGGCCGTCGCGAGGAGTACATCCAGAAGATCGCGGACAGCCTCCTCAAGTTCGCCGCCGCCTTCGACCCCCGGCCCGTCATCTACCGCACGACGGACTTCAAGACGAACGAGTACCGCAACCTGCGGGGCGGCGACCTTTACGAGCCCGAAGAAGAGAACCCGATGATCGGCTATCGGGGAGCCGGTCGGTACATCAAGGAGCCGGACGTCTTCGCTCTGGAGATCGAGGCTGTGCGCCGCGTGCGCGCCCGGCACCCGAACCTTCACGTTATGATCCCGTTCGTCCGCACCGTCGATGAGCTGGTGCACACCAAGTCCCTGCTCGAACAGTACGGCCTTCGGCGCGGTGACAACGGCTTCAAGCTCTGGATGATGGCTGAAGTCCCCTCGAACGTCATCCTGTTGGAGGAGTTCATCAAGGTCGGCATCGACGGCGTGTCCATCGGCTCGAATGACCTCACGCAGCTCGTGCTCGGCGTGGACCGGGACAGCGCGATCCTCGCTGACGATTTCGACGAGCGGAACGAGGCCGTCCTGCGCGCCCTGGAGACCATCGTCACCACGTCAGCGCGGCTCGGCATCACGTGTGGAATCTGCGGTCAGGCGCCCAGCGTCTTCCCGGACCTCACCGCCAAGCTTGTGGAGTGGGGCATCACCTCGGTCAGCGTGTCGCCGGACGTCATCAACCACACCCGCCGCATCGTCCACGAGGTGGAGACGCTGCGAGCGCCCAGGTCCAGCTGAGACACCCTCTCGGTCGTTCTTCCAGCCATCATTCGCGACAGCTCAAGCCAGAAGGGCTGGAGAGGAACCACCTCATGACCGCAATGAGGTCACCAGCTAGCCTCTTCATCTGCAGCAGCATCGTGGCCCTCGTTGTCCTGATGATGCCTGGATGTGGTACGGAGAGCGCCTCGCAGGACGGGGCCATGGGACCGGGGGAAGGTGTGGCGGTCTCGGCGACGAGCTACGCGTTGTCAGACACGGCTCGTGCGGGCGAAGAGCTGTTCAACGCCAACTGCTCGGCCTGTCACGGGGCGAATGCTGCCGGCACCGACCAGGGCCCGACCCTGATCGATCGAATCTACCACCCGAACCACCACGCCGACTTCAGCTTTCTGAGCGCAGTCAGTCGAGGAGTCCGGCAGCACCACTGGAGGTACGGCGATATGCCTGCAGTCCCTGGCGTGTCGCCGGACGACGCGGCGAAGATCATCTGCTACGTCCGGCAGGTGCAGCGCGCCAATGGCATCTTCGACGAGGATGCCTACTCCATCGCCTGCTGACGGAGCCGGTCTAAGGGGCGTACGTGTAGTCGAGCACGTAAGAGTGCTGACCCTCGTCGTTGTTGATATCAAGCGTCCCCGAGATGCCCACCAACTCGCCGGTGCCCGAATCGGGCACGATTGTGACCGTGAGCTGACCGTCGCCCTTGTTCATCACTCCGCTGTGTTGGAGCACGAACGAGCCCGACCTCCCGCCGACAGAGCCTGTGAAGTGCTCAATGGCCACGTAGCCCGCCGACCCGGGAGTGCCGGTGAAGGCTGCGATCATCTGCGCCTCCGAGACGCCAACTACGTCGCCGGAGAACTCCTTGCGCACCACATTGCGGTTCAGCGTCAGCCCATCCTGCTCCAGGAACGGTGGCTCAGCCTCGAGGTCGACTTCCATGGGTCCGCGGGCGATGGGCATGACAACCTCCTCCATCCACGTGGTCCCGACGTCCTGTGCCTCTTACGGGTTTCACCAAGCATTAGCCGGGGCGTCCTTGAATACGATCGGATCTGAGCCGGGGACTCTTGGAGTCACAGGGACTCAACAGCCTGCTCTATCGCTGAGGTGGCTTGCTGGTAATCGGAGCCCGGGGCGAACGTGAGGGGCGGTCCAAAACGGATTTCGACCCGGCCGCGGCGGAGGAGGGGAAGCTTGGAAGGCGCACCGAATCGCGTGACGTCCAGCCGCATGGGCACAACGGGGATTCGGCCCTCGACTGCTATCAGACCCGCGCCCTGCATGAAGGGCTGCATGGGGCCTCCGACAGTGAGCACGCCCTCCGGGTAGACGAGGACCGACCATCCACGGTCGATGATACGGCCCAGGTTCTCAAGGCTGGGCCGTATTGGGCCCTCCCTGGCAATGGGAAACCCGTTGCCCAGGAGAGGATTCAAGACCCACCAGACGGGGTTTTGCCACAACTCGGCGGCGGCGGCCACGGCGAGGTGGCGTCTCCACCGCCGGGTGATGGCCTTGAGAATGAGGGGGTTGTCCAAGCCCAGATGGTGATTGGCGACGAAGAGGACAGGGCCGGTGATCCCGGAGAGGTTCTCCCTGCCCGACACCCTTAGACGGTAGGCGAGGGTCACCAGCGGGAAGACGAGGCCCTGTTGGAGGAGGCCCCGGGCCATTCGGGCCCATAGTCGCATTCCCCAGACGGGGAACCTCACGAGGGGCGGACGCCGGGAGCCCTCTGCGAGAAGAGCGGCGAGCTGCCGCACAGTGGTCTCCGGCCCGACCTGGGACTCGTCGAGATAGGCGCCAAGCTCAGCCTCTATGGCGGAGAGGAGTTCCACCCGACCAAGGGAATCGAGGTCCAGGTCGTTGCCGAGGCTTGCAGTGTCGAGAACGTCCTCAGCCCTCCTGCGTGCAATCTCGGCGATGATGTGGACCAGGCCTCGAGCGCCCCTGGGAGAGGTGGAGGTGGGGTGGGCAGTCGGGAGCGTTGGTTGCTGGGCTCCATGCAGGATGGTGTCAATGACTACCTGGTTCTTTACCTTGAGTGTGTGCGTGCGGGGGAAGTCCTCGTGGGGCCAGACGGTGAAGCCCCGGACTCTCTGCTGCTCTGCGAGCTGGGAGTTGGCCCAATCGACGGCCTCGCGGGGGGTATTCGGGTCGTTGAGGATGAGGGCGGCGTGGACCTCGACAGAGGCGCCTTTGGGGAGACCAACGACCACAGCGTCGATGACGTTTGGGTGCTTGGCCAGGACGGTCTGAACGTCCTGAGGGTAGACGTTCTGGCCGCTGGAGAGGACGATCATGTCCTTGACACGGCCCTGGATGTGGAGGAAATCGTCGTCGTCGAAGTAGCCAAGGTCGCCCGTCTTGTACCAACCGTCCTCGAAGGCCTTGGCCGTCTCCTCGGGGGCGTTGTAGTAGCCGGGGGTGACGTTCTCGCCCTTCACCAGGATTTCGCCCCGTTCGCTTATCCTGACCTGGACGTTTGGCAGAGGGCGCCCGGTGGAACCGGGGCGACGTTCGTCCATGGTGTGGTTGCTGATGACCGGCGAGGCCTCCGTGGCGCCGTAGCCTTGGAGAACCTTCACGCCCAGAAGTTCCCACTTGCGCCCCAGCTCGCGGTCGAGGGGCGCACCACCGGACACAATCAGGCCCAACTTTCCACCGAACTGCTTGTGCACGGTGCGGAAGAGATGACGCCGAAGGCTAAAGGGCGTGCGCTCCGCAGCCTTGAGCAGGATCTGCCAGAGTCGTTCTTTGCCCTGGCGGCTCACCTCCCTTTCGATGCCGTTCATCAGCAGCTCCAGGGCTTGGGGGACCATCAGCATGGTGGTTACCTTGCGTTCTCGCATCGTGCGTGCGAGGACGGTGGGCTGTCGGCTGGTGGGGTAGGTGACGCTGGCGCCGGAGTGGAGCGTCATGAAGAGGCCGCCCATCTGCTCGTACATGTGGCTGAGGGGGAGGATGGAGAGAAGCCTGCTGGAAGGGGCGACCGTAATGTACTGGGCGATGCCTTCCATGTTGGCAGTGAGGTTGCGATGGGTGAGCATGACCCCCTTGGGGTCGCCGGTTGTGCCGGAGGTGAACATGATCTCGGCCAGGTCGTCCTTGTCGATGGAGACCGGGGCGGGGCCGGGAAGGCCGGATATGGCCGACTCCAGCTCCTCGAAGGTAATCTCCGGCACACCCAGGTCCACCTCTCCCTTGGGTGTGAGACGAGAGATGAAGGCCAGCTTGGGTTCGGTACGGGATACGACGCGGGCGACGTAGTCGGGGGCGCTGCGAAGATCCAGAGGAACCAGCACGACCCCTGCCCTGATGCAACCGAAGAAAGCGAGGACCCAGTGAGGAGAGTTGGGGCCCCATAGGATAGCCTGGTCTCCCTTGCCAAGGCCCTGCCGTTGGAGAAGGGTGGCGACTCGGCCTGAGTCTTCCCAGAGGCGCTGGTAGGTCCAGCGGATATAGCGGAAGGCGGGTTTGATGAGAAGGGCGTCCCGCGGGCCGTGTCGCGCTGCGGCCTCGCGCAGGACGCCGACCAAGGTGTCGGGAACGGGTGCGACCGGCATGGCTATCGCCTCTCGGGCACTATTGGCCCCAAACGTGAGGAGCGGGCTGCGTGGCGCTCAACGAGGCGTCGGAGAGACTCCCGAGCGTTCTTTCTCAGGGGAGGGAAGTGGCTGAAGCAGATCGTATGGAAGTCGAGAGGCAGCAACCTCTCCAGAGAGTGCATCGCCAGCTCGGGACAGGAGGTGACGCCAGGGGCCGGAGGATAGAGCCTCCAGCCAAACTTGTATTGCAAGGCATCGCCGACGATGACTATCCCCTTCTCCGGCAGGTAGAGACCGATGCTGCCGGGCGTGTGGCCAGGAAGATGGACGATGCGGACCTCGGTGGGGAAAGGTATGAGGTCTCCGTCCTTGAGGCGCTGGTCAACGGAAACCGGGGCGCCGTTCAGCCGGGACATGGCTGGCCGGGATAGGACGGCGAGGAAATGGGAGCGGAGGGGATTGGGTGCGGGGATGGCGCCCTCAACGATGTCCGCCTCTGACTCATGGACGGCAACAGTGACGCTCGTACCGGCAACAAGCTCGGCAAGGCCGCCGGAGTGGTCAGGGTGGGCGTGAGTAATGACGACCTGGCTGATCCGATCGCGGGTGATGCCGCAGTCCCCAAGGCCACGCGCCACCACGCGGGAGCTTCCCGGCAACCCCGAATCGATGAGGATAGCGTCGCCGTCTTCGACCAGGACAGTGACCCGGGCGCCGATTGCCCGCAATTGGAAAACGCCGTCAACTATTCTCCGTGGTTTGCCGAACACGTCATTTCTCTCGCAATCGATGATTGAATTCAGGTCTCAGGAAGGGGCTCTTGGGGATTCTATTGCAGGACGAGGCGGCTAGTCCAGCCGCTGGGTGCTCTTGGCGAGGAGCGGCCCGAGTCCATCAGGCGGGCCTACCTTGATGATAGGTTCACGGACTTCGAGCTTGGTCGCGGCTGTAGCGTGCTTGTGGTTCATCCACCACTTGGGGTCAAGTCTGAGGGCCCCCCTACCTTCACCGGCTTCTTGTCCAGCTTGGCTGCCCGGCCTGGATTCGAACCAGGGTCAGGGGATTCAAAGTCCCCTGTGCTACCACTGCACCACCGGGCAGAGCACCGTCATTATAGGATTGCAGTCCCGGCGATTCCACCGCCGGCCTGCACAGACGGTTGTGCATAGCGCACGCACCGGGGAAGGCGGATGGCAGCGCCGACAGCCGGGCTGTGGAGAACACCGAGGACATCCCAAGACGAAGAGGCTGACTACGCCGTAGACGCCCGTCTTACTGGCCGCCGTTGGAAGCGAGCAGCGCTTCAAGGGCAGCGATCCGCTTCTGCAGCTCGGGGAGCCTCTCGGCCAGCCTCCCGATCCCCGCGTTCCTTTGCACGAGGGCCGCGTTTTCGGCGGCCAGGTCCTCGTAGTCTGACGCCAGCGTGTCGTGCCGCTCCGTCAGCGCATCGAGGGCCGATTCTAGCTCGCCTTGGCGAAGCGTCAGGCTGGCCAGGTCCTCTTCGAGGCGGGCGTATCTGTCCTTCTCCGCCACCAGGTCCGACTGGAGGACGACGTTTTCGGAGGAAAGCTCGCCGAACCGGTCAGTCGCCACCTCCAGGTAGACTTCCAGCTTTGTCCGGTCGGCCAGGAGGGTCTGGCTCGTCTGCTCGAGCGCCGCGTTGGCCGACTCGTGCTGGGCCAGCGCTTCGGTCTTCACGTCAAGGTCGGACGAGGTCCGCACGAACAACATGCCGAGATACGCCACCCCGACGACGAGAACGATCATCACAATCGCCATGGCGATAAAGTGACCGAATTGCATGCACAGTCCTTTCGATGACAGCCCAGGGTTGAGGCGCCTAGGCTGGAGGGTCCACAGCCATTATAAGAGTGCGGCCCCGGCGATTCCATCGTCGCCCCCGGCGTCGGTGCGGTACTGCAGATTGACGATGCCCGTTGTTTCTCGTGTATGCTTCCTCCTCAGTGGTCCCGCGTGGCCTCAACCTATTTCGAGGAATGGTCCGTGAGTGACAGCCCTCGGAGAATCCCGCGGCCCTTGAGGGAACCGTCCTATCTCGTCAGGGCGGTGCGCATCCCCATCCAGAACTTCATCCACACCGAGGAGGTCGGCGCGGGCGTCCTGCTGCTTGCAACCGCTGCAGCCCTCGGCTGGGCAAACTCCCCCTGGTCGGACGCCTATTTCGACTTCTGGCACATCTACATCTCATTCGACATCCACATCTTCGCGATCTCACAGGACCTCGGGCACCTGGTCAACGAAGGCCTGATGGCCGTCTTCTTCTTCGTCGTCGGCCTCGAAATCAAGCGAGAGCTGCTCCACGGGGAGCTCTCGTCGGTCAGGAAAGCCGCCCTTCCGGTGGTTGCAGCCGTCGGCGGAATGGCCACCCCGGCGCTGATCTATCTCCTCTTCAACACCTCGGGGGATGGCCTCAACGGCTGGGGCGTCCCCATGGCGACGGACATCGCCTTCGCCCTCGGCGTCCTTGCGCTCCTCGGGAGAAGAGTGCCGGCCGAGCTGAGGGTGTTCCTCCTTGGCCTGGCGGTGGTCGACGACCTGGGTGCGATCGCCATTATCGCTACCTTCTACACGGACATGATCGACTGGACGAACCTCGGCCTGGGGATTGCGCTGTTCGCAGTGATGGCCGGCTGCATACGCATTGGCATTCGCTCACTGGGCTTCCATCTCATCCTGTGCGTCGTGATGTGGCAGTTCTTCCTCGAGTCCGGGATCCATGCCACGTTGATGGGAGTCATGGTGGCCGCCATCGTCCCCGCCGAGCCGTACCTCCAACGCAGGGACTACCCCTCCGCGGTGGAGGACCTGCTGCACGACTACCGGCTGGCGTTGGAGAATGAGGACGACGAGAAGGCGCAGGCCATCGTCGAGCGGATCGAAATGCTCAGCCGCGGCACAGAGGGGCCGATGGAACGCCTCGAGAGAATCGTTCACCCGTGGGTCAGCTTCGCGGTCCTGCCCATCTTCGCCCTTGCCAATGCGGGCATAGTCTTCACGGCCGGCACGCTGTCCGAGGCCGCCTCCAGCAGCGTCACGTTGGGCGTCGCGGCTGGGCTGTTGATCGGAAACCCGGTGGGCGTTCTGGGCATGACGTGGCTGGCCGTCCGCCTGGGCATAGGGCAGCTTCCCTCCGGCGTCGCGTGGCGACACGTCCTGGGGGCCGGGTTCCTGGCCGGCATAGGCTTCACCGTCGCCATCTTCGTGTCGGGAATCGCCTTCGATGATCCCGCCGTCGTCGACCAGGCGAAGATGGGCGTCTTCGGCGCTTCCCTCATAGCAGGCGTAGTGGGGTATCTCTTCCTGCGCATCGGCGGCCGCCCGCGTTCCTGAGGGTGATGCTCAGGGGTGGGCTACGCTGCAACGTGAACGAAGAGACCATGGACGGGCAGTAGAGCGGCCCGTGGGAAGGAGACCCATGGCAACCTACGTACAGATAATGGAGTGTGTGCGACGAAAGACGGGGCGGACCGTCAAGACCTGCTGGATAGCTGAGGTGAAGCGCGAGATGGGGCTAACAAGTAGAAAGGCGTGGAACGCTGGGATGGGCTATGGAGCGCCTCCGTGCCCGCCTCATTACAAGGATGCGATCCGGACGTGCATCAGGGGATAGCGCCAATCTTACCTGCTATACCTGGGGTGCCTCGACCCCGTTCGGGACGCCTGGCGGCGCCGCACCCACAGGCTGCTCTGGGAGGCCGTGGGCTAGGCGCGCATCGGCCCCGCTCTCAAGGTGGCGACTACCAGCGCAGCAATGACATTGATTGCAAGATTAACCCTCTCGAACGTGGTGAAGTCCAAGCTTCCTTGCCGCACGAAATAGGCCAATATACCTGCCGCTGAGACTATAACTAATGCCACACCAATCCCAACAGCCCTGGTATGTGAGGGAGCAGCAACGCGGGCGAGAGCGACGCTGGCCCCGCCGCTCAACGCCGACTTCGCGACCTCCACAACAGGAAGAAGCGCGTTCGCTGGCGGGATGGTGAGTACGCCGATCTCCCACGCTAAGTTAAGGAGGACGGGCACCACGAAGAAGCCTCCCAAGGCAGCGGGTACGACAAGCAGCCATCTCAAAGCATGGGGTCTCACCGACTAGACGCGCTCCTTAGCCACAATTCCGCTACTCCAGGCTCCAGACGGTGAAGTCCTCCACGTGCGTAACTGCCCCGTCGACCTCCGAACCAACATAAGAGCCCGTTTCCGCGCTCACGTCTGCCTGTCCCAGCTGATAGGTGTTGGGCAATGTGCTGCGGATCACCAAGACGTCGTTTACCATGCACCCCACGTCATATCCGTCTGCAAACCCCACAAGCGTGTTGCGCTGCCCGGAGCCTGTGTTGAGCAGGCTGGTCTCGTCTGAGTCAATGTTAAAAAAGCCACCCGCCTCTGTGTAGACGCTCAAAGTCCAGCCGGCCCCCCAAGCACCCGCAGAAATCGTGCAACGCACCAGGGCTACCTCTTGGATGTCTTGCGACTGTATGGCTATCGAGTGAGCCCATAGCTGAGTTGCCGCGTCATAGGGGTTGAGGAATGTAGCCGATGCGATGGCGTCGCGCAGGTGAACTCCCGCGTACCAGGCTTCTGTGAACTCATCACTTGGGTCGTGGTAGAGAGACACATCTGCTGGCCCAAACACTACTGGGTTTGTAGGCGTTGATGTTGCTGTCGGGGTCGGGGTGGGTGTCGGCGTCGGAGTGGGCGGAAGCTGGGTCTTCAACGTGTGGACCCGCAGCTGCACCGTTTCGGCAGAGATGGAAAAACTCAGCCCCTCCAAGGGGCGACCCTCTGCGGTGAGGTCGAACCCGAATGTGGCCATCCCCACCACATCGCCGTCCAAGTTCAGCATCGGCCCGCCGCTGTTCCCCGGGTTCTGGGCCGCGTCAGTTTGCACCACGAAGCTCTGGTGGCGCTCCGAGAAGCGCACAGCCGACACAATGCCGCGGGTGACTGTTGCCTGACCCGGAAGGTCGATTGCGTACCCCATGATGGCGATCTCCTCGCCGAAGGAGGCGGTGGCAAAGTCCAGCGCCTCAAAGTCCGCCGAGCAGCAGATGGAGACGACTGCGACGTCCCGCACGGGGTCCAGGCCCCGGGCCTTCCCTCTATAGGAGAGATAGTCGTTGATTGTGACCTCGACGGTGGAGACGCCTTCCACCACGTGCTCGTTGGTCGCGATGAATGCAGTCCCGTCCTGCTTCGTCTCGAATATGAACCCCGACCCAACGCCCAGGTTATGGCTGATGCGGACCACTGAAGGGCGGACGCGCTCGATCATTGACTTGAAACGCTCGGCAGGGCTAGGCGTCGGGGTGGGTGTCGGCGAAGGCGTCGGTGTAGGCGCGGGTGTCGGGGTCGGCGTGGAGGTGGGTGTGGGCGTTGGGGTTGGCGCCGCGACGGCGGTCGCCACCATCCGGGCCTAGACAGTAGCCTCAATGTCAGGGGTGGGAGCGGGAGTCGGTGTCGCAGTAGCCGCTGGAGTGGCAAGCATCGCCCGGACCTCCGCTTGGACAGTCGCCTCGATGTCAGGAACGGGCGGTGGCGGTGCATCGGACGTGCAGGCTAGGGCCAGTGCAGCGATGGCTAGGATGCTGAAGATGACTCCGAGACGTTTCGCGAAGGCCATCAGGGGAGCACCCGGAACTCAACGGTCAGGCTTGGCCCCTCCCCCGATGGAGGATAGGCGCTGTTGCGCATGAGCTCGACCTGGGCCAGCCATCGGAACTTCCGCCCCTTCAGCACCTGGCAGACGTTGCGGTAGGCGTTCGTCACCCCCAAGGCTTGGTGAACGTCGCCTGCCCGGAAGATGATGGTTGTCTGGCCATTCTCCCGTGCTTTCTTGACCTGGCGATCCAGATACCCGCGGATCCGGTCTGCGTCTCCCTGCGGCATTCACTCCCTCTCCTCTTGGGGCTACTCCTTCGACTTTATCGTACCTCCACGGCGAGGGCAGGCCGTGGGCGTAGATGGCCGTGGCGATGGAGGAGAGTATAGCCGTCGCGAGGTTCCGTCGGCAAAGTATGGCACCCGGGCCAATAGTCCTACCGCTCAGCCACGAATTGGGGCAAGTGGTGCCGAAGGCCGGAGTCGAACCAGCACGGGGTGGCCCCCAGCGGTTTTTGAGACCGCCGCGTCTACCGTTCCGCCACTTCGGCATGAGGGGGGTTGGAGCGGAAGAGGGGATTCGAACCCCCGACCTTCTCCTTGGCAAGGAGATGCTCTACCACTGAGCCACTTCCGCTCACACAGGAGCGTTGGAGCGCTCCATGGGCTATATTATCATAAGTCCGTTGGGGTTGGCGGCGCCATATTGTAGGCACACTCGAAGGCTTGTACGGGTTCGTGCAACCCAACTATGATTGGCCTGGGGGCAGTATGAAGATTGGACTGTTGGTGCTGTTGACGGGGCTGTTGCTGGCGGGCTGTGGGGAGCAGGATAGGTCCGAGGAGGCCGGTAAGATTGCCGAGGGTTGGGCCGAGACCAAGATCGATGAGGTCGCCGGACTCGTGACGGAGGCCGTCATGGAGTCTTCGCTGGTGAAGGACAACGTGCCGTCTGTGCTGGCCGGTACGCTCCAGGGCACAGTCAAGGGCGCCGTGACTGACCAGCTGGGCAGGCAGCTGACCATTTCCCTTGACGAAACGGTCCACCAGACGGGAGACCTCTACAGGGCAACACTCCTGGTGGCGGGGTCTGTGGAGGTCGGCATCGGGCCCGTCGAAGGTGTGGACGCCAGTGTCCCGATCCTCCTGACGGTCAACGTGGACAGCGGGCAGGTGGAGAGCTCGCGTGTAGACCTGCTCCAGGCCAAAGTCACGGTGAAGTAAGGCCCCGCGAGGGTGCTGCCCTCACCCCAGCCCTCTCCCAGAGGCGGTGGGCCCTCCCCTGCGCTCCGTCGTTTGCGCCACGTACGGGAAATTGGTACAATACCCAATCTCTTGCACTCCATTTGCTATTGGACCGTGACCCGGAGTCCGTCCACGGAAGGAGAAAGCCTTGGGGAAGATCAACGTCGCCATCATCGGGGTCGGGAACTGCGCATCGTCGCTCGTGCAGGGGGTGCAAAAGTACCGCGAGGCGCCCACCAACGAGTTCATCCCCGGCCTGATGCACCCCGTGTTGGGCGACTACCACATCGGGGACATCGAGTTCGTCGCAGCCTTTGACGTCGATCGCAACAAGGTGGACAAGGACCTGTCCGAGGCCATCTTCATGCCCCCCAACAACACCGTCCGCTTCGCCGACGTGCCCCCGATGGGTGTTCCCGTGGAACGCGGCATGACCCACGACGGCATCGGGCGCTACGTGTCCGACGTCGTGATCAAGGCGCCCAAGTCCACGGCCAACATTGTCCGCATCCTCAAGGAGCGGAACACCCACGTGGTGGTCAACTACCTGCCCGTGGGCTCCGAGGAGGCCACCCGCTGGTACGTCGAGCAGGTGCTGGCCGCGGGCTGCGGTTTCGTCAACTGCGTGCCGGTGTTCATCGGCCGCGAGCAGTACTGGCAGGAGCGCTTCCGCGAGCAGGAGCTCCCCATCGTCGGGGACGACATCAAGTCCCAGGTGGGCGCCACCATCACCCACCGCGTGCTGACCCGCCTCTTCCGGGAGCGGGGCGTGAAGCTGCTGCACACCTACCAGCTCAACTTTGGCGGCAACACAGACTTCCTGAACATGCTGGAGCGGGAGCGCCTGCAGTCCAAGAAGATTTCCAAGACCAACGCCGTCACCTCCATGCTCGACTACGACATCGGCGAGGACAACGTTCACATCGGCCCCAGCGACCACGTTCCCTTTCTCCGGGACCGGAAGTACTGCTACATCAACATGGAGGGCCTGGGCTTCGGCGACACGCCCATCA
Organism: Dehalococcoidia bacterium; assembly: GCA_965249315.1. GTDB lineage: Bacteria > Chloroflexota > Dehalococcoidia > Lucifugimonadales > UBA1127 > CBDBGD01. Next base: position 1,824,649 of record OZ252225.1, read on the forward strand.
AACTGGAGCTGAAGCTGGAGGTCTGGGACAGCCCCAACTCCGCCGGCGTGGTCATCGACGCCATCCGCTGCTGCAAACTGGCGCTGGACCGGGGCATCAGCGGGACGCTCGTGGGCCCCTCCGCGTACTTCATGAAGTCACCCCCCATCCAGTTCCCGGACGACGAGGCCCTGGATCTAGTGGAGAGCTACATCGAAGGTGGCGGGAACGGCGTGGCGCCCGTATCTCTTCCCTAAGGCCTTGCCTAGGGACGGACGTGGCCATTCCAGAGCCGGCCGGTGATGAGGGCATGAACATAGCCCTGGTCTCTCCCTACGACTACGCCCACCCGGGCGGCGCGAACAACCATATCGCCCTCCTGACGAGGGAGTTCCTCCGGCGCGGTCACACGGTCAAGATCGTTGCGCCCTCCTCCAAGTCTGCGGAGACCCTGGGAGTGGAGAACTTCGTCCGTCTGGGCGTCCCCATTCCCATTCCCGCCAACGGCTCCCTGGCCCGCGTCTCCTTCTCCGTGTGGCTCAACCCCAAGATCAAGGCGCTGCTCAAGGCGGAGCAGTTCGACGTCATCCACCTCCACGAGCCGCTTGTCTCGCTGCTGTCCCTGGCGGTGCTGCGCAACTCCCGGTCGCTGAACATCGGGACCTTCCACTCCTTCTGGCAGGGAACAAGGCGGTTCCAGGGAGTCAAGCACCTCCTGCAGCCCCACTTCGATAGACTGCATGGGCGCATCGCCGTGTCACCGCCGGCCGGGCAGTTCATCAACCGGCTCTTCCCCGCGGAGTACGAGGTGATCCCCAACCCGGTGGACCTCGGCCATTTCTCCCGTCCGGCGCCGCCGCTCACGCAGTTCCAGGACGGCAAGACCAACATCCTTTTCGTCGGCCGAATGGAGAAGCGCAAGGGCTTCAAGTATCTCCTGGAGGCCTACAGTCGCCTCAAGTGGGACTACCCGAACATCCGGCTGTTGGTGGTGACTTCCCAGACCCCGGACAAGGAGTGCTACGGCATCATCGGCGAACGCAGCCTGGAGGACGTCGTCCTGTGCAGCGCCTCCTACGCCGAGCTGCCGCGGTATCACCAGGCGGCCCACATCTTCTGCGCGCCCAACGTCGGCAAGGAGAGCTTCGGAATGGTCCTGACGGAGGCCATGGCAGCGGGCCTTCCCGTCGTCGCCACGAACAACGAGGGTTTCGCTTCGGTGGTCGACGACGGCGTCCAGGGCCTGCTGGTTCCTCCCAAGGATGAAGAAGCCCTGGCCGGCGCCCTCAAGCGCCTCCTGGACGACCCCGGCCTCCGGCAACGCCTCGCGGCCGAGGGCGCCCGTAAGTCGCCCCTGTACGACGCCGAACGCGTGGCGACCCGTGTACTGCAGTTCTACGAGGAGACCCGGCGGCGGGTCTACAATCGGGCCGACGCAGCGGCCCCCACCCTCGCTGCCGCCCCCTAGCCGCCGTGCCCATGGGCGCGCTGCTGGACCGCTCCCGACTCCGTGCCCTGCTGGGGCGTTGGATTGAAACTCCGGGGGCCCGTCTGCTGGCGGCGCTGGGCTTCACCCCCAACCGGGTCACCCTCCTGGGGATTGCCCTGTCCGGCGTTGCCGCGTGGCTCGTGGCCACGGACAGGTTGGTGCTCGGAGGGGTCGTCTTCCTCCTCTCCGGGTTTCTGGACCTCATGGACGGCGCGCTGGCCCGACGAACGGGCCGGACCACGCGTTTCGGTGGCTTCCTCGACTCGGTCGGAGACCGGCTCGGCGAGGCTGCGCTGCTGTTGGGCGTCCTCCTGCTGGCCCTGGACCGGGACGACTCCACCCTGGCCCTGCTGGTCTACCTGGCCCTGGCCTCCTCCATGATGGTGAGCTACACTCGCGCCCGCGCCGAGGGACTGGGCATACCTGGCGCAGTCGGCCTCCTGACTCGCCCCGAGCGCGTGGTCCTGCTGTCGTTTGCGCTGTTTACGGGGCTGCTCAAGCCGGTGCTTGGAGTCGTGGCCGCGCTCGCGCTGGTGACAGTCGTACAGCGAGTGGTCCACGTCTGGCGCGCTGGGAGCCGGGACGGTGCGGAGGGGAAGTAGCGTGACAGGGAGGGTTCTGTACTGATGCAGATCAACGGCTCTCAGGCGCTGAAGATTGTGGCGCTTGTCATCGGCCTCTACGTGGGGCTTGTCCTGTTCCAGCCGAGCTGGGTCGCGGCGGACCTCCTTCCCGATGAGAGGGTCGGAGGGACCTTGGGCGTGGCCATGGCGCTTCTGGGCATTTTTGGCGCAGCCCTCGTGTTCGGCAGGCCGGTGATCGCAGCGGTGCTGTTCGGCCTCGCGGCGGCGGTAGGCATCTACGTCGGGAATACGTCGGCATTGCTGGTCAACCTGGACATGTGGGGCTTCCTCTTGCTGGTCCCAGCCGGACTCGCCGCCCTGGCCGCATGGGAGGAAGCCTCGGAGCCGGATTCGCTGGACGATGATGTCGAATAGCGGAGCGAGTCGCTGATGACGATGGACTACCCGGTCCCGGTGCTCCCCCGTCCGAGCCTCCTACGGGACGGCCTGGTGCTGGCGCTCATCCTGGCCGTGGGCCTCCTCGACCAGTCCACCAAGTACCTGGTGCAGCGCCTCCTCGAGCTGGGCGAGTCCGTTCCCACCGAGGGCTTCATTCGGCTGACGTATGTGGTCAACCCCGGGGCCGCCTTCGGCCTTTTCCAGGGCCAGAGCCTCTTCCTGACCGTGGGCTCCTTTCTGGGCATCGGCGTGCTGGTCCTCTTCTACTATCGCGCCCCGTTTCCCGGACCGCTCCTGCGACTCAGCTTGGGCCTACAGCTGGGCGGCGCGATAGGCAACCTGCTGGACCGCCTGCGCCTGGGGGAAGTCGTTGATTTCCTGGATGTGGGCCCCTGGCCCATCTTCAACGTCGCCGACTCCGCCATCGTGGTGGGCATCGGGCTGCTGATGGCGCTGGTCCTCTTCACCGACCTGTGGGGAGTGCGGCGCGTCCCGCTGTCGCCGTTGGTGCCCTACCCGGCCGACGGGGTGCCTCCGCGAGTGGGCTGCTAGGCCCTACGAAGCGGGCGGGCCGACGCTCCGCACCCTGCGCTCCAGCTGGCTCCGGGGGAAGAGGACGTAGCGGTTGCATCCCTGACACCGCAGGCGAACGTCCATGCCCAGGCGCACGACCTCCCACTGGGCGCTGCCGCATGGGTGGACCTTCTTCAGCGTGACCACCTGTCCCATCCGGAGCTCCAGCGGTTGCGGCATTTGTCCTAGCCTCGCGCCTCCGTGAGGCCCCGTTCCTCCAGCACCGCGTTGATTCGGTCGCGCAGGGCCTGCGCCTCCCGACGTGCCGCGTCTGCGTAGTCGTTGGGGTCCGCCGAGGCGTACAGGACGCTGCGGGAGGCGCTCACGATGAGGTTCTGGCCGCGCTCGTCCACCCCGTTCTCCAGGGACGCTTCGAGGGCGCCCTGCTGCGCGCCCACGCCGGGGAGGAGGATGGGCAGGGTGGGGCACATCTCGCGGACGCGGCGTAGCTCGTCCGGATACGTGGCGCCCACCACCAGCCCCACGTTTCCCGCGTCGTTCCAGGACTGGGCCTGCATCGCCACCCACTCGAAGAGCGGCATCGTGTCGCCGCCGTAGGGCGGGGTCACGGCCAGGTCCTGGAAGTCCCGCGCTCCAGGGTTGGACGTCCGGCAGAGCACGAAGACACCCCGGTCCGAGTAGGCCAAGAAGTGCTCTATCGTGTCGCGCCCGGCGTAGGGGTGCACCGTCGCAGCGTCGAACTCCCATGTCTCGAAGAGGGCTTTCGCGTAGAAGCGATGCACGTCCCCCCGCTTGGCGTCGCCGATGACCACCGCATTCGGTGCCTTCTCCCGGATGCATGCCAGCGTCTGCTCCAGGGCGTCAAACCCCCGCCTGCCCAGCGCCTCGAAGAAGCCCAGGTTTGGCTTGTAGGCGCACACCAGGTCGGAGGTCGCCTCGATGATGGCCCGGTTGAACGCCGCCACGTCCTCCACGGGCATCAGGCTGGGGTCCGGGTCCAACCCCACGCAGAGGAGGCTGCCGTTGCTTCGGGCCGCCGCTTGCAGCTTGTCGACGAATCCACTCATCTCAGCCTCCGTCCTTGATCAGCAGGCTCAGCTGGATCCCCGCCTGCGTGAGAAGGGTCACCGTCACCCCCGCGATGACCACCCCCAGCGCGATGAGGGGGATGGCCGTCCGGGGCGGCACCCGAAAGGCACAGGCGACCACGGAGCCGGTCCAGGCGCCGGTGAACGGGAGCGGCACCGCTACCAGCCCCACCAGGGCCAGTGCGCCGTATCGCTGGTAGTGGCCGTGGTACGTTCGAGTGACTCGGGCGATCCACCAGTCAAGCAACCTGCTGACCGGCGTTGGGTAGCTGCGGACCAGCGTCGTTATCCGCTCCAGGCCCGGCACCAGCACCAGGACCGGGATCATGTTCCCGACGATGGCAATGGGAAGGGCCTGGTACCAAGGCACGCCCAAGTGGGAGATCGACAGTGGAATTGCCAGGCGGAGCTCCCCAACGGGAGTCATGGCGGCGGCTAGCGTGCGCAGCAGGTCGGCGAGGTCCATCAACGTCGCTCCAAGTATAGCTGGCCCCCGCCGCTCTGGATAGCCTGCAGACCCGCCCGGCCTCGCAGGACGTAGTAGGCTATGAGGCCTGTCTGATGCTTGATGCAGGCCTCTTCGACAGGAACTATAGTGGAAGGCGTCCCCGAGGCTGCCCTTCCACAACGCCCACAGTTCGGAGGAGATGTGAGACTGATTCGAACGTACGGTGTCGCATCGTTGGCCGTCATGGCGCTCTTGCTCGCTGCGGCCTGCGGCGCCGAGGCGGGCTCGAGTGAGGACGAGGCGGCGGCACAGCCGGCGGTGCAGGGCACCCTCGACGACGCGGTCGGCAAGGACCTGCGCCCCGGCTTCTCCCCCACGGACGTCACCCCGGAGGAGGAGGCCCAGGCAAAGGTCTTCAAGGCACAGGGGTGGAAGACGGACTTCACCATGCGCACCGTCTCCCTTACGGAGTTCCGGTCCGCGCAGACCAGGGACGGCATCCCCTCCATCGACGACCCGGTGTACATCCCGCAGTCCGAGGCCGGCGAGTGGCTGCAGGAGCGAGAGCCAGTGTTGGTCCTGGAGATCGACGGCGACGTGCGGGCCTATCCCCTCCAGATACTCCTCTTCCACGAAATCGTCAACGACGTCGTGGGCGACATGCCCGTCGCCGTCACCTACTGCCCGCTGTGCAACTCCGCCGTCGTCTTCGACCGCAGGGTCGGCGAGCGGCTGCTGGACTTCGGCGTCTCCGGCAATCTGCGCTTCAGCGACCTGGTCATGTACGACCGCCAGACGGACTCCTGGTGGCAGCAGCTCACCGGCGAGGCCCTGGTGGGCGAGCTGGCGGGCACGCAGCTCGATTTCATCCCTGCGCCCATCGTCTCCTGGGAGGAGTTCCAGCGGGCCCACCCGGAGGGCGTGGTCCTTTCCAGGGAGACGGGCTTCCGACGCCCCTACGGCTTCAACCCCTACCAGGGCTACGACACCGGCCGCCCCTGGCTCGCCGAGGCCTACCGGGACCGCCGCCTGCCCGCCATGGAGCGGGTGGTGGCTCTCGGCGCGGGCGAGGAGGCCGTGGCCGTCCCCTTCTCCTTCCTGCTCATCAACCGCGTCGCCACAGTGCCGGTGGCCGGTGAGGACCTTGTCGTCTTCCATCAGCCCGGCACCGCATCGGCCATGGACAGGGCGAACATCGCCGAAGGGCGGGACGTCGGCGCCGCCAACGTCTTCCGGCCCGTCGTGGACGGCCAACGCCTCACCTTCACTGCGACGGAAGAGGGGTTCGTCGACCAGGAGACGGGCAGCACGTGGGACCTGTTCGGACAGGCGGTCGACGGCCCCCTTGAGGGCAGCCGGCTGGAGCCCGTGACCCACGGCACCCACTTCTGGTTCGCCTGGTCCTCCTTCCAGCCCGAGACCAGGGTCCACGGCGACGAACCGTAGGCCGCTTGGTCAACGTATGTAGACCCACAAGCACCGGCTGACCGGAACGGTCGCCGGCAGAGGTCACGAAGGATGGCGAACGGGAGGCGGCGAACACCGCAGGCGACACGCAGCGAGCGCTGCGCCGTCCGGCGCGCCCTCCGCCCGGCGGTCGTCGTCCTCGCAGCGTTGGCGCTGCTGCTGGCCGCGGCCTCCGGCTGCGTGGAAGAGGACGCGACAGCACCCACGCGAGAGGCGGAGCCACTCCAGACGCCCGCGCATCAACCAACAGAGCAAGTAACTCCTTTGCCAACGACAATGGCCTCCGCGACGCCACCTTCGGCGCCCACGGGTCGTCCCGGGATGACCACGGAGGTCACACCGGCAAACGACTCCGGCGCAGCGTTCGTCCAGGTCTCCGCCGGTCCGTTCCACACCTGCGGGCTACGGGCGGATGGGACCATCACCTGTTGGGGCGCCCATGGGGAAGACGAGCGCCTGACAGAGTCCGCCGGACTTCTCGACTCGCCCCCCGGCGTCTTCTCCCAGATAGAGGTCGGACACTATCAATCCTGCGCCATACGCCAGGACGGGGCGGTGAAGTGCTGGGGCAGCATGTCCATAGAGGGTGATGATATACCTCCCGAGGCAAAGGCCATGATGGAAGCCATGTGGGCACCTCCCGAGGGGCGATTCATCTCGGTGGGCGCGGGGTTCCTGTTCTCCTGCGGGGTGAGGGATGACAACACAGCGGAGTGCTGGGGCCCCGCGGCCTCCCTCTCGGACGCGCTGACCCCGCCGGCCGGGGAATACACCTCAGTCAGTGTGGGTGGCTTTCACGCCTGCGGAATCCGCACCGACCAGGCCGTCGTCTGCTGGGGCAGCAATGAGGGGTTCGACGGTGATTTTCTCGGCCAGGCGACGCCGCCGGAAGGCCAGTTCGAGGTCATCAACGCCGGGGGCTACCATACCTGCGGGTTCAGGCCCGATGGGGAGATCAGGTGCTGGGGGGGCATCGTTGGGGGATACGGCCGGACCTGCGAGCCGCAACCCGACGGCACCAGCCGATGCTGGACGGACGAAAGGGTAAAGGATGCCGACCAAGCGTGGGGGGGCAACCCCGACAGCGCGCCGGACGGAACCCTGAAGGCCATAGACAGCGGCCAAGGCTTCTCGTGCGCGTTGTGGGACGGTGGCCACATAGGATGTTGGGGGTACGGTGGCATCAACGACCCGCCGCCACCGGGCATCTTCGAGGCGGTCACCGTCGGCGAGGAGCACGGCTGCGGACTGCGACCGGATGGCAGCATCGAATGTTGGGGAAACGATGCCTTCGGACGGGCCAGTCCGCCATGATGCACTGACCCCTGCGGCAACCACTATTGGCGGAGGCCCCAGACTGGAACGGGGTTGCTGATAGTTGCTCCCTGACGTCGCCCGCTCGGAAACGGGGCTTTCGACGTCCATATGGCTACAACCCCTACAAAGGCACGGCTCAGGGCAGCCAGGGGAGGAACTTGCGCCACTCGTCCAGCGGCGTGCGGTGGTGGAACAGCAGGTAGGGGTTGGGCCTGGGGGGCCGGGGCTCGTTCTTCGGGTGCATGTTGGCTTCGGCGGGCGTCCGTCCTGCCTTGCGGTGGTTGCAGGGGATGCAGGCCGTCACCACGTTCTCCCACTCGTGTGCGCCGCCCCGGTGCCGAGGGTGCACGTGGTCCAGCGTCAGCTCCCGCGCCGCCTGCCCGCAGTACTGGCACATGTGACGGTCCCGGAGGAACACTTCGCGACGGGAGAGTCTGCGCTGCTGCAGGGGGCGTCGGATGAAGTACATGAGCCGGATCACGGAGGGAGCGGGAAGGGTCTGGCGCATACTGTGGACCTCGCCGCGGCCGTTCTCCAGCAGCTCCGCCTTGCCCCGGTCCAGGAGCACCAGCGCCCGACGCACCGTGCTGATGTTCAGCGGGACGTAGTTCTGGTTTAGCAGCAGGACCGGCAGGCCCAGGACTGCCCCCGCCATCTCACCCTCCGACGCGCCCCCAGGAGGGGCGTCTTGGGCGTATCATAGCAGACCCGCCGCGTGGGAGACTACACGGGCCGGCAGGCGCCCGGCGTCGACTTGTCGCTGCGACTGAAGGAGGCGTAGGCATGGATGTTGCCATCGTGGTCGTCCTCATCCTGATCATCGTGGCGCTGCTGTTCGCCCTGGGACGGATGCAGGCCACCCTCTCGACGAAGGTCGAAGAGGCCCGCCGCGACGCCATCGGCCGAAGCAGGGCCGTGCTCGGCGGCCGCTTCACGGAGCAGATGGCCCCGTACCTCCCCGAGTTCCGCTACGACCCGACCGAGGCCCGGTTCATCGGCAGCCCCGTCGATCTGGTGGTGTTTCCGGGCCTCTCCAGCGACCACCCGCGGGAGATCGTCTTCGTCGAGGTGAAGGCCGGCGCTCGTGGCCGCCTCTCGCAGCGGGAGAAGCGCATCCAGGAGCTCGTGGAGGCGGGGAAGGTCCGCTGGGAGCTGATGCACCGGCCTTCCGAGCCCTCCTGACGCTACGGAGGCGGCGCCACGTAGCGCTCGCCCGTATCGGGCCACACCGTCACCACCGTCGCTCCGGGGCCCAGCTCCCGGGCCACCTGCAGCGCGGCGGCGGTGGCGGCGCCCGACGACAGCCCCACCAGCAGCCCCTCTCGCACCGCCATCGCCAGCATCGCCCGCTTGGCCTCCTCCTCCGAGACGGTGACGACCTGGTCGATGAGCGCGCGGTCCAGCACGGGCGGTACGAAGTCGGGTCCAAGGCCGGGGATGCCATGGTCTCCCGCCGCGCCCCGGCTGAGGAGGGGCGACCGCGCGGGCTCGACGGCCACGACCCGCACGCCGGGCAGCCGCGCCTTGAGGAGGCCGCCCGCGCCGGTGATGGTGCCCCCGGTGCCCACGCCTGCGACGAACGCGTCCACGACCCCTCGCGCCTGCTCCAGCACCTCCCGACCCGTGCCCTCCTGGTGCGCTCGGACCGTGGCTGGGTGTCGGAACTGGTCGAGGAAGAGCGCCCCGTCCCGCTCCGCCATCCGCCGCGCCGCCTCCTGCGATCCCGCCATCCCCTGCGGGGCCGGCGTCAGCCGCATCTCCGCGCCGAAGCGGGTGATGAGCCGTCGACGCTCCAGGGGCACGCTCTCCGGCGCCGTGATGACCACGCGGTAGCCCAGGGCGGCGCCGATCACCGCCAACGCCAGGGCGGTGTTCCCCGCGCTGGCCTCGACGACTGTGCCGCCTGGGGCCAGCAGCCCCCGCTCCGCCGCGTCCTCCAGGATCGCCAGCACGGCCCGGTCCTTGACGGAGCCGGAGGGGTTGCGCCCCTCCAGCTTGCCCAGGACCCGGGCCGACTCCGGCCCCGGCAGTCGCTGCAGCTCGACCAGCGGCGTGTTTCCGACCAGCGCCAAGACGCCGGCGCGCACCATAGTTCTCGCCTCTGCCCAGGGATGGCCCATTCTGTCACGGCGCTGAAGGCGGGGCAAGCATGCCGCCCCTCTCCGTCTGGGTGAGGAGTGCACTCCGAGCGGGGGTTTTGGGGCACAGCCCCCAAGAAACACATCGGATGGGTGGGCGGGCCCACCTAAGGTCCACCGTAGGGAACTCTCCCTAATCCCCGAGGGGGAGAACAGAGGACGCGGCGTGGGATACAATGCCGCCATGGTCGACTCCGTCAGCTTCCGGGTGCTGGCCGCGTCCGGCGGGGCGCGGGCCGGCGTGCTGTCGACGCCCCACGGCGATGCGCCCACGCCGGCCTTCATGCCCGTGGCCACGCAGGCGTCGGTGAAGGCGCTGACCCCGGACGACGTGCGGGCCGTGGGCGCATCGATCCTGCTCGCCAACACCTACCACCTCTCGCTGCGCCCCGGCCTCGAGACCATGGCTCGCATGGGAGGCCTCCACGCTTTCATGGGTTGGGACGGCCCCATCCTCACCGACTCGGGCGGGTACCAGGTGTACTCGTTGGGCGGCCTGCGGCGGGTGACGGACGACGGGGTCCGCTTCAGCTCGCACCTGGACGGGTCCCGCCTCAGCCTGACGCCGGAGGAGGCGGTGAGGGCACAGGAGGTGCTTGGCTCGGACATTGCCATGGTGCTGGACGAGTGCACCGGCTACGGCGCGTCGGAGCGGGACGTTCGACGGGCGATGGTGCGGACGCATCGCTGGGCGCGTCGATGCCTGGAGGCGCGAACGCGGCCGGACCAGGCGCTCTTCGGCATCGTGCAAGGCGGGCACGACACGGCCCTTCGACAGGAATCGGCGGAGGCCGTGACGTCGCTGGGCTTCGACGGCTATGCGGTCGGAGGGCTGTCCGTGGGGGAGCCGAAGGAGCTCCACCACAGCATTGCGGCGCACACGGCGGCACTGCTGCCCCCGGAGCGGCCTCGATACCTGATGGGCGTGGGCTCGCCGGAGGACCTGGTGGAGGCGGTGGCCTTTGGCTACGACCTCTTCGACTGCGCCCTGCCGACCCGGGTGGCCCGCAACGGCGGCATCTACCACGCCGGCGGCCGCTACGACGTGACGACGGCCCGCTTTCGGACGGAGCCGGGGCCGCTGGAGGAAGGGTGCGACTGCCTCACGTGCCGCAGCTTCAGCGCCGCCTACGTGCACCACCTCTTCCGGGCGCGGGAGCTGCTGGCCCACCGCCTGGCAACAGTCCACAACCTGCGCTTCTATCAGCGCCTCATGGCGAGGCTGCGGGAGGCGGTGCTGGCTGGCACGTTCGAGGAAGTGCGGCGGGCGTTCCACAGCGCCTACACCCCCACGAAAGAAGAGGTGCGCCTGGAGCAGCGCCGCCGGTGGGAGGCAGCGCGCAGGGAGCGCTAGCGGGACCCCCCGGCCACGGCGGGGACGATGCTCACCTCGTCGCCGCCCTTGATGGCCGTCTGGAGGCCGTCGAGGAACTGGACGTCTTCGCCGTTGACATAAACGTTGACGAAGTGCCTGAGCTCGCCGCCGTCGTCCAGGAGGCGGTCGCTGATGCCGGGGAACTGGCCTTCGAGCTCGTCGATGGCCTGGGCGAGGGTGTTGCCCTGGACTTCGACGCGGTCTTTGTTCTGGGTGACGCGGCGCAGGGGCCCTGGGATGCGGACAACGGCGCCCATGGTTCAGCCTCCTTTTGGCAGACGGAGCCGGCCTGGTCAGCGTGGACGGTCCGGTCAGATGGTACCGTATGTCGCAGCCGAGCGGCAAGTTTGACGAAACCCTGCCCCCCTCGCCGTCTGCGAGAGGACCGGGGTGAGGGCGACAAAGCAAGCGGTGCACTGCCGCCGACTAGACTGAGTCCAGAGGGGTTTCCCCTCCCTCTGGGGCGGCGAGCCGCTCTGGGGGATGTGCCCCCAGTTACCAGATAACCCCCCGAGGGTGGGCGGGTGAGACCCACCCAACGTGGGAGACCCAGCCTCCCCAAGCGAAAGCGGCGATGCAACTCCATTGACCGTGAGTTGAGCCCACTGCTACGATGCCTATGGGGGACTAGCATGCGACGCCTGCGGATAGCCCTGTCGGTAGCGCTCCTTGTGCTGGGAGCGGCGGGACTGCTTGCCCCCGCGCAGGGGGTGAGCGCGCAGGCGGAGGTCGTCTACCTCGTCGAGGTCCACGACACCATCGACTTGGGCCTAGCCCCCTACGTCAAGCGGGTCATCGGAGAGGCGACAGAGGAGGGGGCCAGCGCCGTCATCCTGGAGATCAACACCCCCGGAGGGCGGCTGGACGCTGCGCTGCAGATCAAGAACGCCATCCTGGACAGCCGGGTCACGGTGATAGCCTTCATCAACCGGGAGGCATTCTCCGCCGGCGCACTCATCGCCATTGCCGCCCACGAGATATATATGGCCCCCGGCGCAGTCATAGGGGCCGCGACGCCGGTGGACCAGGAGGGGGAGACGGCCAGCGAGAAGGTCGTCTCCGGCGTCCGCAAGGACTTCAAGGCGGTGGCCGAGGTGCGCGGCCGCGACCCGCTCGTCGCCGAGGCGATGGTGGACGAGGCCGTCGCCGTGGATGGGCTGGTGGAGGAGGGCAAGCTGCTCACCCTCTCGACGCAGGAAGCCCTGGAGTGGGGCTACGCCGAGGGAGAGGTGGAGGACCTGCCTGCGCTGCTCGTGGCCGCGGGCCTGGAGGGCGTGCAGCTCATCGAAACATCCCCCAGCTTCGCCGAGAACCTCGTGCGCTTCCTCACCCATCCCATCGTAGCGTCGCTGCTGCTGTCGCTGGGCGCGCTGGGGCTGCTGGTCGAGGTGACCAGCTCAGGCTTCGGCGTGCCGGGGCTCGCGGGGGCGTCGCTGCTGGCCCTCTTCTTCTGGGGCCACTTCCTGGCTGGCCTGGCCGGCTGGGAGGGCGTTGCCCTCGTGGTCGTGGGCTTGGCGCTCATCGGCGTGGAGGTGTTCCTGATCCCGGGCTTCGGCGTTGCGGGTGTGCTGGGCATCGCAGCCTTCCTCGGGGGCATCTTCCTCTCCCTGATCGGGGAGGGCGCGGCTGGCGAGGACTTCCTCCGGGCCGGGCTGATGCTGCTGGCCTCCGTTGGCCTCGTGGCCGTTGGGGGCTGGCTCGCGATCTCCTACCTGCCGCAGGGGAAGCCGTGGCGCGGCCTCGGCCTCCCGGCGACGCTGCCGGCGGGGCCGGGCATCGAGCCGGCCGGCGGCAGGAGCCGCCGCGGCGCCGCGACTCGCCGCAGCGGGCTGGAGCCCGGCGCGCTGGAGGGCGCCCGCGGCGTCGCCATCTCCGACCTCCACCCCGCCGGCGTGGCGAACATCGACGGGCAGCGCGTTGACGTAGTGACCGAAGGAGGCTACATTGCATCTGGGACTCAGATCGAGATCCTTGCCGACGAAGGGTACCGGCGCGTCGTCCGAGCAGTGAGCGACGCCGGTCCGTCAGCGTCGGACGGGGAGTCAGGGGCCGAATGTTGAAGGAGCGAGGTGACCCGTGAGTACTTGGAGAACCATTCTGACCGCACTGGTGTTCTTCCTGCTGGCCATACCCACGCTGGGCATACTGCTGTTCTTCGTGCCCGTAGGGCTGTGGCTCAGCGCGCGCTTCGCCGGCATTGAAGTCGGGATAAGCGAGCTTCTGGGGATGCGCCTGCGGCGGGTGCCCCCCAGGGCCATCATCGAGCCAAAGATCTCCGCCACCAAGGCAGGGCTGGAGCTGGACACGGGCCAGATGGAGGCCCACTACCTGGCCGGGGGCGACGTGGGCCGGGTGGTGCAGGCCATCATCTCGGCCGACCGGGCGAACATCGAGCTGCCGTGGCGGCGGGCAACGGCCATCGACCTGGCGGGCCGGGACGTGCTGGAGGCGGTGCGGGTGAGCGTGAACCCGAAGGTCATCCAGACGGGACGGATCTCCGCCGTGGCCAAGGACGGCATCGAGCTCATCGCCGTGGCCCGGGTGACCGTGCGGGCCAACATCGAGCGCCTGGTGGGCGGCGCCGGCGAGGAGACGATTCTGGCCCGGGTGGGCGAGGGGACCGTCTCCGGCATCGGCTCCTCAGGCTCCCACAAGCAGGTCCTGGAGAGCCCGGACAGCATCTCCAAGCTGGTGCTGTCCAGGGGCCTGGACTCGGGGACGGCCTACGAGATCCTGTCGATCGACATTGCGGACATCGACGTGGGTCGGAACATCGGTGCGAAGCTGCAGACGGACCAGGCGGAGGCGGACAAGCAGATCGCCCAGGCCCGGGCGGAGCAGCGGCGGGCCGCCGCCGTGGCCCTCGAGCAGGAGATGAGCGCCCGCGTCGAGGAGATGCGCGCCCGGGTGGTGGAGGCGGAGGCCGAGGTGCCTCGGGCAATGGCCGACGCATTCCGCTCCGGCAACATGGGCATCATGGACTACTACCGAATGCGCAACGTCATGGCGGACACCTCCATGCGTGAGTCGCTGAGCCAGGAAGAGGACGGCGAAGAGTCCAGATAGCGGACCCGGCGAGGCCCGGACCCGGCGGGGAGCGGTAACCATGGAAGAACGGCAGTACGAAGACTTGGTCCGACGGGCGCAGGAGCGCCGCCGCATGCTGGAGACGCGCCGGCAGGAGTTGGAGCGGCGCATGCGGGACCGCGAGGAGTACTCGGGGCCGGGCGAGCCCGTCTGGTGGGACGACGACGAGGAGGAAGAATACGAGGCGCCTCTCCGAGAAGAGATGCCGTCCCCCTGGATCGAGCAGCACGAGAGGCCTGTCCAGTCTCCGGCCCCGCCTCGTCGACAGGAAGAGCCTCGGGTGATGCCGGCCGCGCCGATGCAGCGGCAAGAGCCAGCCTCGGCGCGGCGGAGGCGGAATCGCCTGGCGATGCTGGAGACGCGGGAGGGGCTGCTGCAGGCGATCGTGGTGCGCGAAGTGCTGGGCCCGCCTGTCGCCCTCCGCCCGCTCGATCAAGGGTGGCCGTAGCGGTCGGCTTACGGGCCAAAACGGACTCTGGAGCCGCTTAGTGGGGCAGGTCCAAGGACTCAAGCCTTCGCCTGTCGGTGTTGTGGGCCTCGCCTTTCTGCTGATTGTCGTATGGCTGCTTGGCTACCCAGGGCAGGTCCATGCCTGCAGTTGCGTAGTACCGGGCTCTCCTTCCGAAGAGATCGACAAGTTTGATGCGGTCTTTGCGGGGAGGGTCGTATCGATTCAGCACTCCTTCGACCCGCAGGGGTCGTCCTTCTCCCACGGAGACCAGACGACGATCGGATTCCCGGTCAGCGCCGTGTGGAAGGGCGCAGTCAGCGAGGACATGGATGTCACCACACCGCCGACCGGCGGAAGCTGTGGGTTTGCATTTGAGGAAGGAGAGGAGTACATCGTCTACGCCTACGACGGCGCCAATGCCGATGAAAGCTACTCCGTCAACATATGCAGCCGGACTGCCCTCCTGGCCCAGGCGCAGGAAGACCTCGACGCCTTCGGGGATGGCGAAGCGCCCCTAACGGAGGCCAGTGGGCCTCAACCCGAAGGATCGCCGGGGGCGGCCGAGAGCAACGTGTCGATAGTCATCCTCGGAGTGATTGCCGGGATCGCCCTGATAGGCGCGACCTCGGCGGCCGTATGGGTAAGACGGCGGTAACCCGTTCTGCGCGAGACCCTGTCACTCCCCCTCAGCATAGAACGAGGCGCTCTGGGACCATCCGAGGCGTTCGTCCTGTCTCATCGAGGAGATGCGCGGCAGACGATTGCCTCCGTCGTCGTTAGTGGCCAGCGGACAGCCTCGCTGCGAACCGAGGACAGTGCATGCGAAGAAAGTATGACGCCGTCATATTCGATCTGTTCGGCACCTTGGTAGACAACCCTGAAGCTCCAGGAGGCAGACTGACCGCGTACAATCGGGCCCTTGAGGACACTGCCTCCATCCTGGGGGCGCCCGCCGATGAGTTCGCACGCATCTGGAGGAGCACAACCAGGATGCGCATGACGGGGGTCTTCCCCTCAACCGAGGGCTACATGGCCCATCTGTGTCACGAGATCGGTGTTCAGCCGGAAGACAGTCGACTGGCCCATGCCGCACGCATCCGCCTGGACGTCGTCGGCCGACAGCTCGTGCCGCGCCAGGATAGCCTCGACACCCTCGCACAGCTGAGAAGATCGGGCTTATCAGCGATTGCTCTCGGGAAACAGCGTTGCACTGGCCCAGCACTCCGCTCGCTCCATTGGTGGACGCCGCTGTGCTTTCTTGTGAGGTCGGCGTCAAGAAGCCGGACCCCGGAATCTATGAGCTGGCCTGTGCCCGGCTTGGAGTGGCCCCGGAACGTTGTCTCTACATAGGTGATGGCGAGAACGACGAGCTGGCTGGGGCGCAGCGAGTGGGGATGGCCGCTGTTCGTATCCGGGTTCCCTACGAGCGGCGACCCGATGATGGGCACACCTGGGGCGGGCACGAGATATCAGCACTGCCCCAAGTGTTCGAACATCTTGCCCTCCGACAGCCCGACTGCTTCTCGTAATCGGGACCATTTCCTCGACTGACGGACCTTCAATTCCGCGCGATGTCTGCGCTGCTGCTATCATGGTAGGTGAGGTGACGAAACTTGACTGACTGGCAAAACAACGCAATCCGCAACCTGGCCATCGTGGCCCATGTTGATCATGGCAAGACCACACTGGTCGACGCCCTGCTGAAACAGGGACAGGTCTTTCGAGCCCATCAAGACGTGGGCACGTTGATTATGGACACCAACCCCTTGGAGCGTGAGCGGGGCATCACCATCCTGGCCAAGAACGCCTCGGTGTCCTATGAAGGTGTCCGCATCAACATCATCGACACACCGGGACACGCCGACTTCAGCGGCGAAGTTGAACGCGTCATGAACATGGCGGACGGCTGCCTGCTGTTGGTGGATGCCGTTGACGGCCCTATGCCGCAGACCACGTACGTGCTGCGCCAGGCTCTCCAGCAAAACGTCACGCCGATGGTCGTCATCAACAAGATCGACCGACCAGAGGCTCGCGTGGCGGAGGTGGAAGACATGGTGCAGGACCTGTTCTTGGAGCTGGCAACCAGGGACGACCATCTGGACTTTCCCGTGCTGTACACCTCGGCTCGCCAGGGATATGCGATCACGGACTCGGAGGCCTTGGGTGCGGACATGAAGCCGCTATTTGAGGCTATCCTGGCATCGGTGCCGCCTCCCACCGGCGACCCCGGAGCCCCCCTGCAAATGCTGGTGGCGGCCTTGGACCACGACAGCTACTTGGGACAGGTCTCAGTGGGACGGCTCACCAACGGAACGCTGCGGCCGCGGGATGAGGTTGTCTTGCTGGGCCGTGACGGTGCGGCCACTGCGCACCTCGTAGAGTTCGTCTATGTGTTCCGCGGCATGGAGCGCATCGCTGTTGACGAGGCCCACGCGGGGGACATCGTCGCGGTGACTGGTCCGGAGGGCGTATCGATCGGAGACACGATCGCATCGCGGGAAAGCCCGAAAGCCCTGCCGACCATCGACATCAATGAACCCACGGTGCGAATGACGTTTGGAGTGAGCACCTCCCCATTCAGGGGCCAGGAGGGCGTCCACTGCTCCTCCCGCACCCTTCACGAGCGGCTGATGCGTGAGCTACGGACCAACGTCAGCCTGCGCGTGGACACCACGCCTAGCCCAGGCGAATTCGTCGTCGCTGGCCGGGGCGAACTGCACCTGTCCATTCTCGTGGAGACCATGCGCAGAGAGCAGCTGGAGTTCCAGGTGTCGCGCCCCGTGGCGGTCAACAAGATGATTGACGACAAAGTCTACGAGCCGTATGAGGTCCTGAACATCACAACGCGGGAAGAGTACCTAGGGACGCTTACCGAGTATCTCTCCGGCCACTTGGCCCAGCTTCGAGACATGCGGTACGACGACAATGGTCTGGTCCATATGGAATTCAAGATTCCGACGCGCGGGCTCATCGGCTTCAACGCCTTCTTCCTCCGGACGACGCGAGGGGATGGTGTGAAGAGCAGTATCTTCACGTCGTACGAGCGAGTGGAGGGCGAAATTCGGTCGCACCGTGGCGGGGCGCTCGTGGCGTCGGAGACGGGCACGTCCGTCACCTATGGGCTGCTCAACGCCCAGGGAAGAGGCGATACATTTATCGACCCTGGCGCCAAGGTCTATAAGGGCATGATCGTCGGGACCCAGCGCCGTGACGGGGATATTCCGATCAACGTCTGCAAGGAAAAGAAGCTGACCAACATGCGGTCGTCTACGGCCGATATTGCCCGGCGCCTCAACGCCACCGTGCGGATGAGCTTGGAGGAGGCGCTGGCGTTCATTGGGGACGACGAGATGCTGGAGGTCACACCCCTGAACCTTCGACTACGGAAGGCGGAAGTCTCCGCATCGAGCAGCCAACGTCAGCGCTGAGATTGGGTTCGTCTACGCGTCTGATGTGCCGCGACTGGAGTGTGAGAATGTTGTCCGAGTCCACAGCCCACGGCGTGGCCTCACGGTGTCCGCTGTACTGTGCTATAATGTGCCGACACGCTTGAATAGCGCACCAAGGTCTGACACAAGAACTGATTGCCCCTCTTCTTGCTGTTCACCCCCCGCTGATTCACCTGCGTTGACACACTAGATGAGGGAGTCCGTTCTCATATGATGTACCGAACCTCGCCTGCCCACGTTCGCGTCGCCAAACCCAACCAGCACCAGGCTGTTTGTGACGACTGCGGAGTCTCTACCACTCTCCCCTTCCGCCCAACCCAGGGCAAGCCGGTGTACTGTCGTCCGTGCTTCAATTCCCGTCGCCGCGTCAGCTCCTCAATGGGCAGCACGAACGGAAGAGGCACGTCGCCTGCTCCGGGCAAGCCGACCGTCGATGACACCTCGCTCAGTGATTCCGTGTTTGCCGGAATACCAATGAAGGCCGCAACGAGAGCGGCAATCTCCCGAATGAACATATCAGAGCCCACACCCATTCAGGAGAAGGCCATTCCTCCTCTCATGGAAGGACGAGACCTCGTCGGCCAAGCGCGTACGGGGTCCGGAAAGACCCTGGCCTTTGCAGTGCCCATGGCAGAGCGCTGCGACCCGTCCCTCCGTCGCATCCAGGCGCTTGTGTTGGTGCCCACCCGCGAACTGGCCCTTCAGGTGGCTGGCGTGGTGGAAGCACTGGTGGCTGCACAGCGGGTCCGCGTCGCGCTGCTGTATGGCGGCCGACCTCACAGGCCGGAGTGCGAAGCGTTGAGGCGCGGAGCCCACATAGTGGTCGGTACTCCGGGCCGAACGTTGGACCATCTGCGACAAGGCAATCTCGACCTGGCTTCCGTGCGATTCCTCGTTCTGGACGAAGCGGATGAAATGCTGGATAAGGGATTTGCCCCCGACGTCGAGTCCATCATTGCCTGGACTCCGAAGGAGCGGCAGACGGCGCTTATGTCCGCGACCATGCCAAGATGGGTGGCCCGTACCGCCGGGAAGCACTTGCGCCGACCTGCAAAGGTGGAAGTGGACCCCGGCATGCAAGCGCCGCCCGCCGTCGAGCACCTTGTCTACAATATCCAGAAGAGTGACAAGATGGAGGCCCTGCGAACTCTGTTGGACGAGCGAGACGGCGCCCCGGCCATCGTCTTCGCCAAGACTAAGCATGGTGTCAAGCGGCTGGCAAGACAGCTTGATTCACTGGAGTACCCGGTAGGGGCGATCCAAGGAAATCTCAGCCAAAATGCACGAGAACGGGTGATGGCGGACTTCCGCTCCGGCGCCGCACCCATCCTGGTCGCGACGAATGTGGCTGCCAGAGGCTTGGACTTCGAGAGTGTTGATCAGGTCATCAACTATGATTTGCCGGACTCGGAGCGGTTGTTCACCCACCGCGTCGGAAGGACCGGCCGCATGGGCCGCTCCGGCGAAGCCGTAACGTTCATCACGGCGGAGGATGAGCCGAAATGGCGTGAGATCGAGCGAGAGCTCGGCCACCGGTTCACCAGGAAGCATTGGCGTTCAACCCCCGCGGCCATGTCACTTCGGCCGCAACGCTCCTGACACCCCTGGCGTGCTCGTCACCTCCCACAGAGGGAGCAATCGGACCCGTGCCTTGATCTAGGCGGCAGTGCGGGTAACGAGTCAGCGCGAGGGACCCAGCGCACAGCAAAGAACAAGGCGCCCCGGACTGTTCCGGGGCGCCTTGCGTTTGGTTCGGGGCTTTGCCGCCTTAGGCGACGTCCACCTTCAGCTGCTTGGCCTTCTTGACCTCCAGCTTGGGGAAGGTGACGGTCAGGACTCCGGCCTCGTAGCGAGTGGAGACCTTCTCGGTGTCCACGACGTTGGGCAGGCGGAGGATGCGCTCGAAGGCGCCCGTGCGCCGTTCCCGCAGGAGGTAGCCTGCGTCCTTGGCCTCGGTCTCGGCCTCCGTCTCGCCCTTGATGGTGAGGACGTTGCCGTCCAGGGTCGCGTCGATGTCCTTGGGGTCGATGCCTGGGAGAGAGGCGCGGACGATGATGTCCTCACCGCGCTCCAGGACGTCGAGGGGAACGATCCCCATGCCCACGGATGCACCGTCGTGGCCGCGGAAGCCCCGCCACATGCGGTCCATCGAGCGCTCCATCCTCAGCATGTCCCGGAAGGGGTCCCAGCGTTGCAACACCATGCTTCACCTCCATGTATTGGTGTCTGCTCTCGTGCGGCCTTTGTGACCGCACCTCGATGTTCATGATAGATGATATTTATAGAAGTGTCAAGTATATTGATACAATATGACTCAATACTATGGTGTTAGCCCTTGAAATATCTTGACAAAAACGTACAAGTTGCTATGCTGAAGTCGGAGCGTTTCGAAATGGCAAAGGACTACTACAACCTGCTGGGCGTTCCCCGCTCCGCGAGCGAACGGGAGATCCGGGCCGCGTTCCGACGGCTGGCCCGCAAGCACCACCCGGACCTGAATCCCGGCCAGCCCGACGCGGCCGAGCGATTCAAGGAGATCAACGAAGCACACGAGGTTCTCTCCAATGCGGAGAGCCGCCGCCTCTACGACCGGTTCGGCGACAACTGGAAGCAGGCCCAGCAGTTCGGCCAGCAGGGCCCGCCCGGGGCCAGTCACGTCCGGTGGGGGCCGGGGCAGGCGGGGCCCGGCGCCTTCGACGACCTCCTAGGCGACTTCGACCTGGGGGACGTCTTCGGACGCTTCTTCGGCGGGGGACGCGGCGGCGTCGGCACGACGTCCCGGCCTCGCCCCAGGCCCACAACGCTGGAGCAGCCGGTGGAGCTGACTCTGGAGGAGGCACACGACGGCGCCGTTCGGGCGATCCAGGTCACGCGGCAGGCGCCCTGCGGTCGCTGCGAGGGGAAGGGCCGCGCATCGGTCGGGATGTGTCCCGCCTGCCTCGGCCGAGGTTTCACCTTCCAGCCCACGCGCGGCGAGGCCCGCATTCCGCCCGGCGTGGAGAGCGGATCGCGTGTGCGCGTGAACGCCGGGGGGCAGGAGGTGCTGCTGGTCATCACCGTCCGGCCCGACCCCCGGTTCCGTCGCACCGGCGCGGACCTTCACGCGGAGGTGGCGGTGCCCCTCTACGACGCGCTCCTGGGAGGCGAGGTGGTGGTGCAGACACTCAAGGGGAGCGTGGCGCTGACCATGCCCCCGGAGACCCCCAACGGACGGGTCTTTCGGCTGGCGAACCAGGGCATGCCCCACCTGGGGCGGCCCTCGGAAAAGGGAGCGCTCTACGTCAGCGCCAAGGTGGTGCTGCCCGTAACACTGTCCGAGGAGGAACGCCAGCACTTCGAGGAGCTTCGGGGTCTGCGAAAGAAATAGTCCCTCGATGATGGAGAAGGTGGTGAGGACGTGACCATGGAGCAGCCGGGCTTTGACGAGCCCTGCTACGTCATCAGCGTGGTGGCCAAGATGGTGGGGCTGCCGCCCCAGACGCTGCGCTACTACGAACGCACGGGCCTGCTGGAGCCCTCCCGCTCCAGCGGGAACATCCGGCTCTACTCTCCGCGGGAGGTGGTGCGCATCCGGCGCATCAAGACGCTGATGAGTGACATGGGGGTGAACCTGGCAGGCGTGGAGGTGGCCCTTCGGCTGATGGCCCAGCTCCAGGAGATGGAGGAGCTGGTGAACCATCTCAATGCGGAGCTCCAGCGCCAAGGGGCGCCCGCTGACCTCGACGGAGGCGCTGAGGAGGTGGTCTCATGACACTGCGACGGGAGAATTTTACGGAGGCTGCTCAGGAGGCCATTGGCGCCTCCCAGCAACTGGTGCGACGGTACCGCCACGCACAGTGGGACCTGGAGCACCTGTTCCTGGCCCTGCTGGAGCAGGACGAAGGGGTGCCCGCGCAGGTCCTCGGGAAGCTGGGCGCCGATCCCGCGGCCATCAAGACCCAGGTCGCCGCCGCCCTGGAGCGTTCGCCACGGCTGGAGTACGAGCCATCCCAGATCTATCCGACGCCGAGAGCGGCCCGCGTGTTCGAGAACGCGAAGGCGGAAGCCGACCGCATGAAGGACGAGTACATCGGCACGGAGCATCTCCTCATCGCCATCACCCAGGAGCGCACCGGAGAATCGGCCGAGGTGCTGCGGGCCAACGGTGTGGACACGGAGAAGGTGTACCAGGCCCTGCAGACGGTGCGGGGAGCGCAGCGCGTGACGGACCCTCGGGCGGAGAACCGCTACCGGGCCCTGGAGCGCTACAGCGTCGACCTGACGGCCCTGGCCCGAGCCGGACGCTTGGACCCTGTCGTGGGGCGCAGAGAGATCGTCCAGCGGGTCATCCAGACCCTGTCCCGCCGCACGAAGAACAACCCCGCCCTGCTGGGCGAGGCCGGGGTGGGCAAGACGGCCATCGCCGAGGGCCTGGCCCAGCGCCTCATCGCCCAGGACGTCCCCGATGTCCTCCGGGACCGCCGCGTGCTGGCCCTCGACATGGGCGCGCTCGTGGCGGGCTCCAAGTTCCGGGGCGAGTTCGAGGAGCGCCTGAAGGCCGTCATGGATGAGGTGAAGGCCGCGCGTGGAGAGGTCATCCTATTCATCGACGAGCTGCACGTGGTCGTCGGCGCGGGCGGCGCTGAGGGGGCCATCGACGCCTCCAACATGATGAAGCCGGCCCTGGCCCGCGGCGAGATCCAGGTGGTGGGCGCAACGACGCCGGACGAGTATCGCAGGTACATTGAGCGCGACGCCGCCCTGGAGCGCCGCTTCAACCCCATCTGGGTGGAGGAGCCCTCCGTGGAGGATGCCGTCGAGATGCTCCGGGCCCTGCGGCCCCGATACGAGAGCCACCACAAGGTCCAGATCGACGACGAGGCGCTGGTGGCCGCCGTTCGCCTCAGCAAACAATACGTGACGGACCGGCACCTGCCCGACAAGGCCGTCGACCTCATCGACGAGGCCTCAGCGAAGCTCCGCCTGGCCATGTCCAGCATGCCCCCGGAGCTTGCGGAGGCCCACCGTCGCATCCAGGACCTCCAGGACCAGGAGGAGGCGGCCAGCGAGCGCGCCGAGTACGAGGAGGCCGCGCGGCTTCGGGCCGATCGGCTGGCCCTGGAGCACGACTACACCGCCCGGCGAGATGAATGGCTCGCCGCGGAGAAGCTGGAGGCGACGGTCCACGAGGGGGAGATAGCCGCGCTTGTCGCCCAGCAGACGGGCATTCCGGTGACCCGTCTCCTGGAGGCGGAGGCGGAGAAGCTGCTCCACCTGGAGGAGCGTCTGCACGAGAGGGTGGTGGGCCAGGACCATGCGGTCACGGTGGTGGCGGAGGCGCTGCGACGCGCCCGTGCCGGTCTCAAGGATCCCAGACGGCCCATCGGAGCGTTCCTCTTCCTGGGCCCCACGGGTGTGGGGAAGACGGAGCTGGCCCGGGCCCTGGCGGAGCTGCTCTTCGACAGCGAGGAGTCCATGGTCCGCATCGACATGTCGGAGTACCAGGAGCGGCACACCGTGTCGCGTCTGATCGGCGCGCCGCCGGGGTACGTGGGCTACGACGACGGCGGCCAGCTGACGGAGGCCGTCCGGCGCCGTCCGTACCGGGTCATGCTGTTCGACGAGCTGGAGAAGGCCCACCCCGACGCGTTCAACCTCCTCCTGCAGCTCCTGGAGGACGGACGGCTTACCGACGGCCGAGGCCGGCCGGTGGACTTTCGCAACACGGTCATCATCATGACCAGCAACCTGGGCACGGCGGAGTTCGGCCAGGGGCAGGGCATCGGCTTCCGCCGCGGGGCGGACCGGGAGTCGGAGCGGGAGCGCATCCGCCAGGCCATCGAGGGCGCATTGAAGCAGACCTTCCGCCCGGAGTTTCTGAACCGCCTGGATGAGTCGGTCATCTTTGACCCGCTGACCAGGGAGCAGATCGCGCAGATCGTGGGGCTGCTGCTGAAGCAGGTGGAGCGCCGGCTGCAGGAGCAGCAGGTCAGCATCGAGCTCACGGAGGCGGCCCGGGACTGGCTGGCCCAGGAGGGCTTCGACCCGGTCTTCGGCGCGCGGCCGCTGCGGCGAGCCATCCAACGGTACGTGGAGAACCCCCTCTCGAACCGCATCCTGGCGGGAGACGTCCAGCACGGCGCGCACGTTCTGGCCGACGTGGCCGCGGATGGGAAGGGCCTCACCTTCCGGCCGACAGAGGTGGCCGCCCGCGTGTAACAGCCTTCCGAAGATCGGGACTGGCCTGCCGCGACTGCCACTGGAGATGTGCTTCCCTCCTCTCCGCCTTGACGCAACATGTCCCAGGGCTAGAATGAGCGAAGCCCAGAGACCACCCTGGTCGAAGGGTATGGGTCTCCCGCCTGGTTGAGCGGCGAATGACCACATCGCAAGAGGGAGGGACTCTCACCGATGGCGCTGTCTCCTGGAGTGCGAACATGAAGGCGTCGTCGCCGACGGGGACGTCGGTGCTGGACGGGCTCCGCCATCGCTACATCGACGTCGCGGGGATCGGGACCCACTTCGTCGTGGCGGGCCAGGGTCCGCCCGTTGTGCTGGTCCACGGCCTGGGCTCCTCGGCAGCGACCTGGCAGCGGACCATCGAGCCACTTGCCGAGAGGCACACGGTCTACGCGCTGGACATGCCCGGGCACGGAGACAGCGAGAAGCCGGAGGTCCAGTACTCGCTGGAGGCCGGCATCGCCTACCTGGCCGACTTCCTGGATGCGCTGGACCTCCCCCGGGCAGCTTTGGTGGGCAACTCCATGGGAGGTTTGCTGTCTCTGGGCATGGCGCTGGAGCACCCCGAGCGAGTCACCCGACTGGCCCTGGTGGACGCCGCGGGCCTTGGACGGGAACTTGCGATGGCCCTTCGCTTGGCCTCCCTCCCCGTCGTGGGTGAGCTGATGCGACGGGGCAGCGTGTTCGGCTTCGCGCGGGCACTGATGCGGGAGGCCTCCTCCGAAGGCAGAATGACCTGGTCGGTCCTGGTGGATGCCTTCCGAGGGGCGCGCATTGCCCCGGAGGCCAGCCGGGCGGAGCTGAACGCCCTCAGGAATGGGGTCAACTTCCGGGGCGTGCGCCCCGACTACATCCTGCTGGACCGGCTGCCGGAGCTTCAGCCGCCGCTCCTCATCGTCTGGGGGGCGCAGGACAAGGTCCTGCCGGTGGCCCATGCCTACGCTGCGGCCGAGAGGCACCCGGCGGCGCAGATGGTGGTCCTCGACAGGTGCGGCCACTGGCCCCAGCTGGAGCAAGCGGAGGCGTTCAACCGCGTTCTCGAGGCCTACCTGGCGGAGGACGATCCGAAGGGGCCTCCGGCATGAGCGACACCCTTGGCCTTGCGCTGGCCGTGGCCCTGGGGTACCTCCTGGGGTCCCTTCCGACGGCCTACCTGATGGCCCGCGCCTGGGGCCAGGACGTCTTCGCACTGGGCACGAGGAATCCCGGGGCCGCCAACGTCTTTCGCACCGTCGGACGCGTCCCCGGCGCGCTCTCCCTGCTGGGCGACGCGGGCAAGGGCGTCCTGGCGGTGGTGGCCGCGGACCTGCTGGGATTGGAGGGCGCGTGGCGTCTCGTCCCAGGGGTCGCCGCGGTGCTGGGCCACCTGCACCCGGTGCTCCTTGGCCTTCGCGGAGGCGGCGGGCTCGCGACCACGCTGGGTGTGGCGCTGGCGGTCATTCCAATGTCGACGCTCGTGGGCGCGGTGCCGGGCTTCCTGGCGCTGGCGAAGACGCACAACACAGGGTGGTCTGCTGGGTTGGGCCTGGCCGTCGCGATAGGTCTGGCCCCGGTCTTCGACTACAGCATGGACACGGTGCTGGGCGTCCTCCTCCTCGGAGCGGCCATCATGGTGCGGGCGAACGCGCTGGACTGGGTCGCGGCGCGGGCTCGCCGGGCTGAGGAGGCGGCGCAGCCGCCGGGTCCCTAGGGCCATGCCCCTCGGTCCCTCGATCTTCCGCAGCGTGGGGGCGGGAGTGGGCCTGTTGTGATATTGACCTTGTAGGAGAACGGCGCGAGCATTTTGCCTGCAATGGGAGTACGAGGACTTCGCAAGAAGCGCATCGCCGGCCTGGGGCTGCTGTCGCTGCTGCTGGGGCTGTTCATAGGCTTCAACCGCTTCCCCAAGCTGGACATCGTACGCGAGGACCTGGCGGCGGTCTCCGGCCCGAGCGCGCAATGCTTCCAGGGCTTCTGCATCGAGACGGGCCAGTCGCTGCTGTCCCGGTGGTGGGAATTCTCGGTGACCTACATGGAGCTGGTCGCACCGGGGATGATCTTCGCCTTCCTCGTGGCGGGCCTGACGGCCTCCTTCCTCTTTCCCCAGGGCGTGCGGCTCTCGAGCAGCGGTGGCATCTGGGGGTCCATCAAGGGGTTGGCGGTTGGGACGCCGCTGAGCCTCTGCTCGGCCTGCATCGTGCCCATTACGCGCGCGCTGCGAGGCAGCGGCGCCTCCATCTCCACGACCCTGGGTGTGGTGCAGGGTTCAGCGACGCTGAACATCCCGGCGCTGCTCATGGTGGCCCTGATCTTCACGCCGCTCATGGGAGGCTCGCGCATTCTGCTGAGCCTGATGGCGGGACTGTTCATAGGGCCGATTGTGGCGCGCCTTGTGGGAGGAGAGGGAGACGAGCCTCCGCCGTCGGGGGTGCCGTTGGCCCTGGGAGATGTGGAGGCGGTGGGGTGGGGAGAGGCGCTGTGGGAGGCGACGCGGGACTGGGTGCGAGCGAGCGTCGGATACCTGCTCCGTCTGGGACCGATCATGGTCATCGCGGGCTTTGCCAGCGGATTGGCGCTGCAGTGGGTGCGGCCGGACGTGGTGGAGGGCTACCTCGGCAACGACCTACAGGGCGTGGCGCTGGCGGCGACGCTGGGCATCCTGATCAACGTGCCGCTGCTGTTCGAAATCCCGTTGGTGGTAGTCCTACTGCTTCTGGGGATGGGCGAGGCGCCGGCGGCGACGCTGCTGTTCACGGCGGCGGCTGGAGGGCCCATCACCTTCTGGGGGCTCGCGCGAGCGCTGCCCCGGCGGGCCATCGTAGCCTTTGCGGGTGCGACGTGGGTGGCGGGGTTGGTGGGAGGAATAGTGATCTTCGGCCTGACGCCCTTCGTGCCCGACACTGCCCTCGGCTTTCGCAGCATCGCCGACACAAGGCACGTGGGGAGCAACGGGCTGGGGATCGTCGACCTTCCCGACATCCAGCACGAGCTGAATTTGACCTCCTTCACCGTGCAGGAGCCTTCCGTCGGTGAGGGGGAGGTGACACTGGCGTTCACGCGCTTGGAGCTGATGCAGAACGGTTTCCACTACGAGGCCTGGGCCGTCTTCAAGACGAGGGTCATGAGCCTGGGCAAGTTCAACGTCGGCCTGGCCGGGGAGTTGGTGGACCTGCAGGGCGACGCCATCCCGGGGGGCCGCTTCGCGCTCGCGGCCGATACGCGCGGTGCGACCGACGTGCTTGTCACCATCGAGCCGCCGGGGGATGCGGACGGCGTGCCATCGGACACCCGCTACCTCGCGGGCAGCATCGAGGAGGGCGTCGCGGAGCTGTCCGTCGGCCATCCACTGGCCCTGGGCGACTCCTTCCGGCGGGCCAAGGCCTACTACATCCTCTCGTCGCCCAGCAGCTATGACGAAGGGGACGAGTGGCAGAGCGGCATCTGGTGGCTGGATCTCACCGGCGACTCCACGCTGGAGGGCGACCCCGGCTTCCACCTGCCGGAGCTCCCGCCGGGATGGGTCTACGAGGGCTGGGTGGAGATCCAGGGGAGGCCCTTCACCACCGGCCGCTTCTACCATGTCTACGGTCACGACTTTGACTCGCCCCACAACGGGCCGAGGCCCGTGCCCGCGATACCGGGTGAAGACTACATCGTCAACCCGCCCAAGGGCTACGACTTCCCCACGGACATCCGGGGAGAGCCACTCTTCGTCACCATCGAGCCCTACCCCGACGACTCACGGGACCCCTTCACCCTGATGCCTCTGTGGGATACCATCCCGCCCGAAGGCGGCTACAGGATCACCTACAAGGTGGAGAACGTGGCCCGCGACCGCTTCCCCGTGGGCCAGGCCACCGTCCGCTAACCCTCGCTCCGGCCCTGCGATTCGATCCTGGCGAGTATGTCCCGGATCTCGGTCAGGAGCTCCGGGGTGGAGCCGGTTGCTTCGGCGGGCGCAGGCCGGGTTTCCTCGCCGCCCAGGACCTTCTGCCGCTGGCGCAGTATCCGGTCGCGGAACGTGACGGCGTCGACCACCCCCACCAGGTCTCCCTCACTGCCGGCGGTCTGGCCTGCCTGGCCTGCGGTCTCCAGCCGGAGCCCGCGGAGGCCGAAGTAGCGCATGACAGGGCCGTCGTGCAGGCGGACGTCGGTGATGCGGTTCAGGGGTATGGTGGACTCCTTGCGGAAGAAGACGCCCTTGCGTATCTCCACCGCGTTGGTCGTAAGCCGGGCCGAGATGCGCCGGAGGTACTCCGGGTAGTACCAGAGGGTGAGCAGGAGCAGGAAAGGGATGAAGGGGATGCCTACCAGGGTGATAAAGAAGAGGGCGGTCAGCGCCAGCCGGCCATAGGAGGCGATCTTGGGGTCGAAGCTGGCCTCGTAGAGCGTATCTCCGGTAACGTTGGGACTGTCCTCGTTGCTCATCGTCGCTGCCTCCTCGCGAGCGCCAACGATACCACCCGCCCGTCGCCCCCAGCAACGGTGCGCTACGTGAATCCGAGCCCGCGGTCTTTGAGGCTGACGAAGCCTCCCTGGGCAACGACCACGTGGTCCAGCACCTCAATGTCCAGGAGGCGGCCAGCCTCCACCAGCTGCTTGGTGACCCGAACGTCGTCGCTGGAGGGCGTGGGGTCTCCCGAGGGGTGGTTGTGGACGACGAGGATGGAGGGGCATCCCTCCCGAACCGCCCCCCGAAAGACCTCCGCAGTGCGCAGCACCGCAGAGCTGACGTTGCCTTTGTACACCTCGGAGACGGTCAGGACCTGGTTCCGGGTGTTGAGCAGCAGGACGCGAAGACTCTCCTGTGGGAGGAGGGACATCTCCGGCCCCAGGAGGTTCGCCACGTCTTGGGGAGAGCGGATCACCGGGCGCTCCTCCGGCCCCAGGGCTGCCAGCCGCTTGCCCAGCTCCAACGCGGCCATCACCTGCGCCGTCTTCGCCTCGCCCATGCCGTGCAGCTGCCCCAGTTCGTGGAAGCCGGAGCGAGCCAGGCCCGCCAGTCCATTCTTCTCCGACAGGAGACGTGTGGCCAGTGCTACGACGTTCTCCGCCTCGCTGCCGGTGCGCAGGAGGATCGCAAGGAGCTCGGCGTTGTTGAGGTAGGTGGGGCCGTGTTCGCGGAGGCGCTCCCGAGGACGCTCGACGCGGGGCAGGTCTCGAATGCGGGGCTGGTAGCGGGAAGGGGAGCCGTTATCGGTCACGGGGCCTGCTCTTCGGAGACCTCCGACTCGTCGGGTTGGGTGGCGTCGGGGTCCGACGCGTCAGCTTCCGGCGCTGCGGGGGACTCCTGCTCCTCGGCGCAGGAGCTACAGACGAAGCTGTCGCCCTGCTCCTGGGCCACGCCCACGGGGACGTTGCGCTTCCTACCGCAGACTGAGCAGACGAGGGAGGTCATAGGGGTGGAGCCGGTGCGGGCGGGCTCGCGGTCGTAGCCGCGGAACCCCACGTAGTTGGGGTTCAGACGCTTCTGGGCCAGGATCCGTTCCCGGTCCTTGCGGCGGCTCATAGGCTCTCTCCGCGCCGGGCGGGTACCATCGACCCGCCCGCCCTCGATTGTTATCGCAGCTGGGGCTTCGTCCTCGTCACGGCCCTCTCCCGGCGGAGAGGGAGTCGGCTATTCGACGGCGACCTTGGCGCCCGCGGCCTCGAGCTTCTTCTTGATGTCGTCGGCCTCTTCGCGGGTGATCGCTTCCTTCACGGCCTTGGGGGCCGCCTCCACCAGCTCCTTCGCCTCACGCAGGCCCAGGGTGGTGACCTCTCGGACTGCCTTGATGACGTTCACCTTGTTGGCGCCGATGTCCTGCAGCAGGGCCGTGAATTCGGTCTTCTCTTCGACTGCGGCCTCGGCGGGAGCGGCTGCTACGGGCGCCGCGGCCATGGCTACAGGCGCCGCAGCGCTCACGCCGAACTTCTCCTCCAGCTCCTTCACCAGCCAGGCCACGTCCAAGACGGGCAGCTGCAGGATTCCTTCCAGGATTTCTTCACGCTTCTCGGCCATTGGTTACTCCTCCTTCTGGAGACGCATTCTTCGACTGCACGATTTTGGGGCGCTAGGCCGCGCCCTCCGCCTCGGTGTGCCTCTGGAGCACGGTTGCGAGGCCCTGGAGCGGGGCGTTGAGCACGGAGACCGTGTGCTGAGACGGCGCGTTGAGCATCGTCACCAGGCCCTGGAGCAGGCCCACGAGACGCCCGGCCACCTGGGCCATGAGCTCCGGCCGCGGCGGCAACATTGCGAGGGCCCCCACGTCCGCGGGGCTCAGGACCCGGCCCTCCAGGACTGCACCGGAGATGGTGAGGGGGCTGCGGCTGGCCCGCCGGTACTCTTCCAGCGCCTTGACCGCGCCCACGGGGTCGTCAGCGCTGAGCAGCAGGCCCGTCGAGCCTCGCAGCAGCTCCGCGATCATCGGCTTCCCCGCCTGCTCCGCTGCGATGGCCGCGAGGGTATTCTTGACAACCCGGTACTCTGCGCCCTTGTCGCGCAGCGTCCGGCGCAACTCCACCATCGCCGCCGAGTTCATCCCCGTCAGACCGGTGCCGACGACGATGGCGCTTCCCTCGAAGCTCTCTCTCAGCTGCTCTACCTGGACAATCTTCTTGGCAGCGGGCACGGCGCCTCCATGTTGTCAGGTCCCAAGATACAGAAACGCCCCGGACCGTAGACCGGGGCGCGCGTTGAGCAGTGTGCGCTGTACCGGCCTGCGCGGGCGCTCACGCTTTCAGGCTTCCGCCACCCGCGGTCTTGGGCTCCAGTGAACCTATTCTAGCTGTAAAGCAGGGCGTTGACCAGCCCTGGGCCTCCAGGCCCGCCTACGCGATCCTGAGCGCCTGGGCCTGGGCGATGTCGAGCCGGACGCCGGGCCCCATGGTCGTGGTCAGGGAGATGTTGCGGAAGAGGTCTCCCTTGATCCCGTCCGGGCGCGCCCTGATCACCGCGTCCATGGTCGCAGCCAGGTTGTCCGAGAGGGCCTCCAGGCTGAAGCTGACGGCGCCGAGGATAATGTGGATGTTGCCCGTGCGGTCCATCCGGAACTCCTGCCGGCCCCTCTT
This sequence comes from Dehalococcoidia bacterium, assembly GCA_965249315.1. Taxonomy (GTDB): domain Bacteria; phylum Chloroflexota; class Dehalococcoidia; order Lucifugimonadales; family UBA1127; genus CBDBGD01. The sequence goes on from OZ252225.1 coordinate 1,855,741, forward strand.
CGCCTCGTCGACCGCGCGGGGGATGTCCTGCGCCTGCACAACGGTCCCCGAGCGTGGGCTGGGCATCAGGCCCCGGCGCCCCAGCGTTCGTCCCAGGCGGCCGATGCGCCCCATCATGTCCTGCGTCGCGATGGCGACGTCGAACTCGGTCCACCCCTCCTGGTCGATGCGGCGGATGACCTCGTCGTCGGCGATGATGTCGGCGCCGGCCTCGCGGGCGATGGTCGCGGCCTCACCCTGGGCGAAGACGAGCACGCGCTGGGCCTTCCCCGTGCCGTGGGGCAGCATGACCACGCTTCGGATGAGCTGGTCGGCGTGGCGGGGGTCCGCTCCGGTCCGGAGGTGCAGCTCGACGGTCTCGTCGAACTTGGCCCGTGCCGTCTGTTTCAGCAGCTCCAGCGCCTCTTCCGGGCTGTAGCTCTTGTCCTTGTCAACGAGCTTGGCCGCCTCCTGGTAGCTCTTTCCCCGGCGGCTCAGGGTGGAAACTGTTGCCATCCTAGCCCTCCACGACCTGGATGCCCATGCTGCGGGCCGTCCCCTCCACGCTGCGCATGGCGTTCTCCTCGCTGGCGGCGTTGAGGTCCGGCAGCTTGGAGCGGGCGATCTCCCGGATCTGGCTCTTGGTGACCGTACCCGCACTTGCGCGCAGGGGCTCCTGGCTCCCCTTCTCCACGTCCGCGGCTTTCTTGATAAGCTCCGACGCGGGAGGGGTCTTGGTGACGAAGGTGAAGGAGCGGTCTTCGAAGATGGTGACCTGGACCGGAACGATGGTCCCCTTGGAGGCGCCCGTGCGGGAGTTGTACTCCTTCACGAAGTTCATGATGTTGACGCCGTGCTGGCCCAGGGCAGGACCCACCGGCGGCGCCGGCGTCGCCTCCGCGGCGGGGATCTGGAGCTTGACGATCGCGCGTACTTTCTTTGCCATAACGGTGTTGCCTCGGGGTTGCGGCTAGACTATGCGCTCAACTTGCAGGAAATCCAACTCGACGGGCGTCTCCCGGCCGAAGAATGAAACGAGAATCTTCACCTTGCCCTTGTCCGCATCCACCTCGTCGACTTCGCCGATGAACTCCTTGAAGGGGCCGTCCACGATCTTGACGTTCTCCCCCTTCGCGATGCCCACCTTGGCCCGCGGCTGGGGCGATTCCATCCGTCGGAGGATGTTGGCCACCTCCGCGTCGGTCAGTGGCAGGGGCTTGGCGCGGCGGTCCCGTTCGTCGTCGGCGGAGATGAAGCCGGTGACGCCAGGCGTGTTGCGGACCACGTACCAGCCTTCGTCGTCCATCCGCATGCGGACCAGCACGTAGCCGGGGAACAGGCGCTCCCGCTTGGGCGTGCGCCGTCCCTCCTTGATCTCCACCACCTCCTCCGTGGGCACGACGACCTCGAAGACCTTCTCGCGCACGTCCATCGTGGCGATGCGCAGCTCGAGGTTCTTCTTGACCCGCTCCTCCATGCCGGAGTAGCAGTGGACGATGTACCAGTTGCCCTCCCCAGGATGGGCTACCTGTGGGACGGTGGCTACCTCGTTGGCCTGCTCCAGGGACCCTTCTACCATGTCCTACTCCCCGCTGCCCGTGCTAGCTACCTAGGACGAAGCTGCCTATGAAGCTGAAGGCCGCGTCGATAGCGCCCAGGAGCGCGCCAATCGCCATGGCGATGGCAATGACGATGCCGGTGAGGCGGATAGCCTCCTCCCGCGTGGGCCACTCAGCCTTGCGGAGCTCGCCCCAGACCTCGGCGAAGAAGCGCCACTGGAACAGGCGGCGGCGTGCTGCCCCCGCCGTCTGGCGCAGAAACGGAGACCTGTCCATGGCTGGGCGGGCCATGGCCTGCTACCTGGTTTCCCGGTGAAGCTGGTGGCTGCGGCAGCGCGGGCAGAACTTGCGCCGCTCCAGCCGCTGCGTGTCATTCCGCCGGTTCTTGGAAGAGTTGTAGGTCCGCTCGCGGCAGTCGGTGCACTGGAGCGTAATGAGTACCCGGTCGCCCTTCTTCGCCATGGTGCTAGTCCAGGATCTTGGTGAAGACGCCCGACCCCACGGTGCGACCGCCTTCCCGGACGGCGAAGCGGAGCTCGTTCTCCATGGCCACGGGGGTCTGGAGATTCACCGTCATTGTTATGTTGTCCCCAGGCATGACCATCTCCACGCCTGAGGGGAGATGGATGTCCCCGGTCACGTCCGTGGTCCGGATGTAGAACTGAGGTTTGTAGCCGGTGAAGAACGGGGTGTGCCGTCCTCCCTCCTCCTTGGTGAGCACGTAGACCTGGGCCTCGGCCGACTTGCTCGGCTTGATGGAGGCGGGCTTGGCCAGCACCTGGCCCCGCTCGATGTCGTCCCGGTCCACCCCTCGCAGAAGGCAGCCCACCGCGTCTCCCGGCTCGGCTTCGTCCAGGGTCTTGTGGAACATCTCCACCCCGGTGACGATGGTCTTGCGGCTCTCGCCGAAACCGACGATCTCGATCTCATCGCTGGTCTTCACCGTGCCCCGCTCCACGCGCCCGGTGACCACCGTGCCGCGTCCCTTGATCGTGAAGACGTCCTCCACAGGCATCAGGAAGGGCAGGTTCTTGGGGCGCGCCGGGATGGGGATGAACTCGTCCACGGCCTTCATGAGGTCCAGGACGCCCTGGGTGGCCTCCGGGTCCCCTTCGAGGGCCTTGAGGGCCGAGACGCGCATGATCGGAATGTCGTCGCCGGGGAAGTCGTAGCGGTTGAGGAGGTCCCGGACCTCCAACTCCACCAGCTCCAGCAGCTCCGGGTCGTCCATCGCGTCGACCTTGTTCAGGGCCACGACGACGGCGGGCACGTTCACCTGGCGGGCCAAGAGAATGTGCTCCCGGGTCTGGGGCATGGGGCCGTCCGGCGCGCTGACCACCAGAATAGCGCCGTCCATCTGGGCTGCGCCCGTGATCATGTTCTTAATGTAGTCCGCGTGGCCGGGGCAGTCCACGTGGGCGTAGTGGCGGTTGCCCGTCTCATACTCCACGTGGGAGATGGAGATGGTCAGGCCGCGTGCCTTCTCCTCCGGCGCCTTGTCGATCTGGTCGTAGGCGATGAAGCTCGTGGTGTTTTCGGACTGCTCGCTAAGAATCTTGGTGATGGCTGCCGTGAGGGTGGTCTTCCCATGGTCCACGTGGCCGATGGTGCCGACGTTGACGTGGGGTTTGTCTCGAACGAACCGCTGCTTGGCCATGTGCTCCTCTGCTCCTCCTAGTTTTTTCGGCTCCTACGATCTGGAGCCCACAGCCGGAGTCGAACCGGCGACCCCGTTCTTACCAAGAACGTGCTCTGCCTCTGAGCTATGTGGGCCCGAGACGTGCCACGCCGTTATGGTCCGAAGTGGAGGGGGTAGGATTCGAACCTACGAAGCCCGTCGGGCGCCAGATTTACAGTCTGGTGCGTTTGGCCGCTCCGCCACCCCTCCGTGCCGGATGCGCCTACCAGTGTAGCATAGGGCTGGAAAGCCTCCAACTCCCCAGCACATTGAGACGCCGCCCCAAGAGGAGCGGCGCCGTGATCTCCTGACGTAACGCTTCCTATCGAGCAGGCACGGGGTGGCAGGCCGCACTGGAGCCCGAGAGGGGACTCGAACCCACCAACCTGCCGATTACAAATCGGCTGCGCTACCATTGCGCCACTCGGGCGGACTACCGATGGTGAAGGCCGTGCCCAAGCTCCGCGAACGGGCCGCGCCATCCGCACTGGACTAACAGTGTAGCCAGGGCGACGGATGGGCGTCAAGCCGTGTTGGTCGAAGTTGAAGGGGACGCAGAGGCGCACCGGTGAGAGCCTCAGCCCCCCTCGAGGCCTCAGCCCCCGTACACCACCACCAGCGATGCGATCACCACAAGGAGAAGCCCAAGCACTCCGAGGCGTGCCAACTCGACGGTGCCAATAGAGCGAGTTCCCTTCCCTGTCTTCATGGCGCGTGCTCCCTCAACGTTACGTTTTCGGAATCGGGAGCCCGCAGGGCGCTCGCTCTGGGGCTGGAGTGGCAAAGCCCTCGGCGCAACGAGCCGGGGCCCTGTAATGCTAGCTAATCCATATTACTCGCATCCATCGGGTTCGTCAACGTGCGCCAGATAGGACGGGCTAGCTGGACCCGCCGTCCTCCATGCACCCCACCTCGCTAGTTCACGGTCCGGGGACTGGCGGGGGCTGACCGGGGGGACCGTCGGGGTGGTTGACGGCGCCCGTCTCCACGTAGAAGTCGTGCAGCTTGTTGGCGTCCAGCACCAGGTGCGGCAGGGCGTCGTTGGGAACGAACATGGCATCCTTGTCGATGAGTCCACCGTAGTCAGCGAGGCGGCTCCGATGGGCCTTTCGAGCTTCAAGGGTGAACTGTATGGGCTTCATTTCGACCTTCGGACGGTACGCTGCGTCCTCTCGCAGCCAATAGTCCCGGAATAGGTGGACGACGGTCACCCTGCCGTTCGTCTGGCGCTCGAGGTCCCAGACACCGAAGACTTCCCATGACTCCGTGGAGAATTCGCGCGACGGACCGAGGAACAGGATTGACTCAATCCCTGAGAGTCCGTCGCCCTTCTCCCCTTCAACGCCACCCGCGGCGTCAAAGTTGGGCATTGGCAGGTCTGACCGGGAAGGGCTTGTCATGTGCCCAATCACGAGCGTCAGGGTGGGCGGTCCAGTGCCGACGATGTAGGACGCAACATGAACGTCCGCATAGCACTTGAGCACCCATGCGTCCCGGTCGTCCACGGCCCTGTAGGCTTGATGCCGGTAGCCGTGGTGCCGGGTGCAGCGTGCGGTGTCAGGCATAAACTGCGCACGCACGACGATGTGCCCCTCAGACCCCGTTCCCTGGCCGCCGTCCAGGTCGTCCCGTATGGTCCATGGCTCCTTCCCTGGGGCGGGGTGGGCAAGGATCCGCGGGTCAAACGGCAGATAGAAGGAGAACAAGTTTCCTTCGCAGGGGTCGTACGAAAGGCCCTCCATGGGCGTGCATGGAGGCGGCTCGTTCTCCCCGAAATAGACGATGAGAAAGAGAGCCAGGATCACTGCACCGACTATTGCTGCTCGCATGTGAGCGCCTTCTGGAGTGATGGGTGGCTCGCGGCTGCTGTAATCGGCAGAGTGTAGTGCTTGCCGCCGCGTGTGGGCAAGGCGCGCTGGGCGCGGGAGGGCTGTGACAGCAGCACAGCCAGTCGTGCAAAACTCAGAGAGGATACCCCTTGACACGAGTGCGGAGTGACCGTATCGTGTGTTGACTTTCAAATGGCGGACTGTTGCCATTTGGGTTACCTTTGGCAGGAACCGTAGACTCAGGAGGTGTGTATGCAAGCATCCAAACGGCTCGGCAGGACGTGGTCCTTCCTTGTGGCCGGCGCGGTGGCCCTGACGCTTCTGGTCGTCATGGCATGCGGCGGCGGCGACGACGAGGACGACGCTGCCATGACAGACACGAGCTCGGGGACCCAGACCGAGGCTGCGGCCACTACCGAGACGGCGGCCACTACCGAGACGGCGGCCGAAGACACCATGCCGAAGCCCGAAGACGCCATGATGGCGAAAGCCGGTGGCACGCTCAACCTGGCCAGCGGCTTCTACAGCCGCCGGGTCTTCGACCCGTACGAGTTGGGTCAGACGGGCGCTGGCGCCGGCTACGCCATGCAGCCGTTCTACGACCGGCTGATTGACTACAAGCGCCCCTTCGACCCGGAGGTGGGCTTGGAGTACACCCCCGGCCTGGCCGAGAACTGGACGGTTGAAGGCAGCACCGCCACGTTCAACCTGCGCGAGGGCGTGACGTTCCATGACGGTTCGGCGCTCAATGCCGACGACGTGGTAGCGACCTTCGAGCGCATTCTGGACCCCGACTGGCCGCTGGCCACCCGGGTTGCCCCGCCCCTTCGCCAGATGGTCGACAGCGTCGAGAAGGTCGACGAAAACACCGTGCAGTTCAACCTGGTGGGGCCCAGCCGGCTGTTCCTGTCCATCATCGCCAGCCCTTGGGGCATCTTCATGGTCTCCGAGGATCAAATCCGGGAGTCGGACAGCAGTGCTGATCTGTACCCCTGGAAGAAGATCGAGGACGGCTTCAACGGGACCGGTCCCTTCATGGCGGACGAGGCAACCAACGCCGATGCGTCGGAGGGTCTGACCTACCTGAAGAACCCCAACTACTGGGGCACGGACGCGGAAGGGAACCAGTGGCCCTTCCTGGACACGCTCAACGGTTCCTTCGTGACGGAGCAGACCACCCAGATCGCCCTGTTCACCACGGGCCGGATGGACACCTTCCTGCCCATCGACCGCGTGCTGCCGGACACCGCTGCCGCTCTGCGGCTGCAGGCCGGCGCTGACGAGACCGACGTCATCCACCGGACGTCCGGCGTCTACCACCAGTGGATCTTCAACCACTCCATTCCACCGTTGAACGACGCCCGGGCCCGCGAGGCCACCCGCCTTGGGATCAACCGTCCTGAGATGTGGCGGCGGGTCTTCGGCGGCGGCGACGCTGGCCGCTTCGTCCAGCCGTCCGACTACGCTGCCTTCGCGGTCTCCGATGAGGAGTACACCAGCTTCCCGGGCCTCGACCCCTCAAAGCGGGCCGAGGACGTTGAGCGGGCCAAGGCCCTCTTGGCCGACGCGGGGCTGGACGGCTACAAGTGGCAGTACCCGGTGGACCCCAGCACCGGCACGCACCTGGACCGGATGGCCACCGTGGGCGTGCAGGGACTCAATGAGATCGGCTTCGACGTGACGCTGCAGGTCAACACCTACACGGTGCTGACCGACAAGGCAGTGCGCGGCGAGTTCGAGATCACGTCGATCTCCCGGGCCGTCAGCTTCGACGAGCCCACGGGGATCTACGCCCTCACCTTCCTGGACGTCTCCGGCCTGATCGCCTACCGGCCGTACGACTACCCCGGCGTGGACAACGTCACGGCGCTGTGGTACGAGTACAACCGGCAGATCGACGAAGCAGCGGCCCAGGAGGCGGCAAAAGCGTTGGAGCGTGCAGCCAATGCGCCGGACCTGGGGACCATCCTCATCGGGTGGATTCCCGGCAGCATCCCCTACTACACCAAGCTGCAGAACTACGTGCCCGGCCCAGGCCCCTATGGCGGGTACGACTTCAAGCACGTCTGGATTTCCGACAACTAGAGCAGCAGCCTAGGCTGCAGGTACTCTGAGAACACTCTCTCCCCCGCCACCCCTCAACAGGGGTGGCGGGGGAGCCGTGGAGCTTGACGGTGCGTCAGTATGTAGTCAGACGGCTTCTTCTCATCCCGGTAACCATTCTGCTGGTTTCCATCTTCTTCTTTGCCATGCTCCGCGCCATCCCCGGGGACACCGTCACCGCCCTCTTCGCCGAGCCCGGCGGCTTCATCAGCGAGGACGGCGTACGGCTCATCCGGGAAGAGTTGGGACTCGATAGACCCGTCCACATCCAGTACCTGGACTACATGTGGCACATGGTCCGAGGCGACCTGGGTTACTCCTACGCCTTCCGTCGTCCCGTGACGGAGGTCCTTCGTCAACGCTTACCTCGGACCGCACAGCTCATGGGCATGGCCCTTGCGGGAGGGCTGCTCATTGGCATACCGCTGGGCGTTCTCTCCGCATACAAACAGGACTCCTTCATCGATAATGGAGCGCGCATCTTCGCTGTGACGGGCCTCACCTTACCGGTCTTCGTCGTCGCTGCCCTGTTGTTATCCACGCTTGTGCGCGTCTTCGACTGGATGCCGTCCATTGACTACGTGGGGCCCCATGAAGACTTCATTGGCAACATGAAGATCATGATATGGCCCGCGATGGTGCTCATCTTTGGGGAAGCCGCGCCCTTTACCAGGCTGACCCGCTCCCAGATGCTGGAGGTGATCCGGGAGGATTACATCCGGACCGCGCGGTCCAAGGGCCTGGGCGAGCGGATCGTGATCCTGCGCCACGCGCTGCGCAACGCGATGTTGCCCATCCTTACGGTGGTGGGGCTGAACCTGAGCCGCCTGATGGCCGGCGCCCTCATCACCGAGGTGGTCTTCGAGGTCCGGGGCATGGGCAGCGCCATGGTGCAGGCTGCGGAGCTCCTGGACTACGTGCTCCTGCAGTCCTTGGTCATCATCACCGCACTGACCATTCTTGTCATCAACCTTTTCACGGACCTGACCTACAGCTGGATAGACCCAAGGATTCGCTACGCCTAGGGACTTGGGAGGCAACGTAGATGGCCGAGGCTAGAGCAGAAGGAGCTCGTGAGCTCTTTGCGCCAACCCGGCCGCGTCTGCGTGAGGCGTGGCACGGGATCAAATGGTTCGCGCGCCACAAGCCGGTAGCCTTCGCCGGCGGTATTATCGTCCTCTTTCTTGCCTATCTCGCGTTACTCCCCCAGACCGTGGCGCCGTACGACCCGAGGGAATTGGCGGGAGAACGCTTCGAAAACCCCAGCAGCAACTTCATCCTCGGGACCGACGACTTGGGCCGGGACGTCTTCAGCCGCTCCATCTGGGCGGCGCGGGTGTCCATGCGCGTCGGCACCATCAGCGTATTCATTGGCATCACCTTTGGCGTGGTGTTGGGTCTCGTCGCCGCGTACGTCGGGGGTGCGTTGGACCTGGTGGCTCAACGAGTGGTGGATGCGTGGATGGCCTTCCCCGGCCTTATCCTCGCGCTCTTCTGGGTGAGCTTGCTCGAACCGGGCATCAACACCATTACCTTTGCCATTGCCATTACGCTGTGGCCCTCCAGCAGTCGCGTGGTCCGTTCCTCGGTGCTGGCCATCAAGGAGACGACCTACGTCGAGGCGGCCCGGGCCATAGGCTGCTCTACCTTTCGTATCCTCTTCCGCCACATCTTCCCGAACATCATTGCCCTGTACGTCGTGCTCATCAGCCTTGCGGTCGGCGGGGCGATCATCGTGGAGGCCTCGCTGACGTTCCTGGGGCTGGGCATCGAGCCGGACATCGCCACCTGGGGCAACATGGTCTTCCTGGGCACCCGCAGCCTCTTCCTGGTCGGCTGGTGGCTGCCCGTGATCCCCTCGGTGTGCATCGCCCTCACGGTCTACGGCTTCAACATGCTCGGGGACGGCCTGCGAGACGTCTGGGACCCCAGGCTGCGAGGCTCCCAGTAGCCTCCGGCCCCCGGTTTGCGCCTCCGGCGTCCTCCCCTCCCTTCGTCTGAGCATAGGCTTTCGCGTTCGTGGCTAGGGCCATCAAGGAGGTAGGCATGGTACAGCCCAATCCAGACAGGGCCGCATGGTGGATCAAGGATAGCTATACGCCCGAAGAGGTGGACCGGCTCGTCCAGTGGGGCGTCGACCACTTTTGGATGCAGAGCCAGCAGATGGCGGACGTGGTGGAGGCCGGCTCCTCCCAGCTCATGGTGCGGGGCGAAGGCTGCTACATCTATGACATTTCCGGCAAACGCTACATCGACGGCATGGCTGGCCTGTTCCTGAAGAACATCGGGCACGGCCATCCGGAGATTGCCCAGGCGGTCCGCGAGCAGATGGAGACCCTGGCCTACGTCAACTCCGGCGCCTACTCCACCGTGCCCGGCATCCTGCTGGCCCGGAAGCTGGCGGAGCTGACCCCCGGCGACCTGAACCGGACCTTCTTCTGCGGAGGCGGCGCGGAGGCGGTGGAGATCGCCCTCAAGATGGCCCGCCAGTACCAGGCCATCTCAGGCCATCCCTACAAGACCAAGATCATCTCCCGTCGGGGGCAGTACCACGGCTCCACGCCCACGGCCATGGCGGTCGGCAACCGCGGGCGCATGGCCCACGGCATCTTCGAGCCGTTTACCTCTGCGGCCCTGCAGGTGGACCCGCCCTACTGCTATCGCTGCCCGTGGGGCTTCAAGGACCGGACGAACCGTGAGTGCTGCATGCTCAGCATCAAGTCCCTGGAGAACATCATCGAGGGGGAGAACCCGGAGACCGTTGCGGCCTTCATCGCCACCCCCATCCCTGCGGGCAACCAGATACCGCCCGACGAGTACTGGCCTCAGGTCCGGGAGCTCTGCGACAAGTACAACATCCTCCTCATCGCGGACGAGATCATCTGCGGCTTCGGCCGCCTCGGGACCTGGTTCGGAATGGAGCGCTTCGGCGTGGAGCCGGACATCATGACGGTGGCCAAGGCGCTCACCGGCGGCGAGTTGCCCGTGGGCGGCGTCGTGGCGAGCAAGCAGGTGGCCGAGACCTTCGACCAGGCGGAGGGGGAAGACGGGATGTTCCATCACGGGGTGACCTACGGCGGACACCCGGCCGTGATGGCCGCGGCCCTGCGAAACCTGGAGGTCATGGAACGAGACCATGTCGTGGAGAACTCGGACCAGATGGGGCGCTACCTGTACGAGCAGGCCCTGTCCGTCCTGCAGGAGAACCACCCGATGGTCGGCTTCGTGGGCGGCGGACTAGGGCTGTTGATGACCATCGAGATCGTGAAGAACCGCCGGACCAAAGAAAAGTACCCGGGCGGCTTTCAGGGCGAGTTCGCCAAGCGGTTCACGGAGATCGTGCGAGGGCACGGCCTCGCCATCCGTGCCGGAGACAGCATCGTCCTCTCTCCGCCCCTGACCATCGACAAGGAGGTCACCGACTCCATCGTCGACATTCTGGACGTTTCGCTGTCGGAGATCGAGCGGGAGTTCCCCCCGGACATGTAGGAAGAAATGGGGCCACACCCCGGATAGAGCGAATGAGAAGAGGGGGCGTGTTCACGCCCCCTCTGTCTTTCTGCAGAAACGCGGGCCCTAGTAGCGCCCGCTGGCGGCCCGCTGCCGGTCGAAGCACGTCCGGCAGTAGACGGGCCGATCGCCCCGGGGGCGGAAGGGCACGGTAGTCTCTGTCCCGCACTCGGCGCACACCGCGGGGTGCATTTCCCGCTGTGGGCGGTCATAACCGACGGACGAGCCAGTAGTGCCCCGGCGCGAAGCTCGGCATTCCATGCAGCGCTTGGGATCGTGGATGTAGCCCCTGGATGCAAAGTAGGACTGGTCATCGGCGGAGAAGGCGAAGTCCTTGCCGCAGTCCTGGCACGTGAGAGTCCTTTCCTGATAGCTCATGGCGACCTCCTTTCTTTCCATAGTTGCCTGGAGTCCGGTCACCAGAGCTGAGGACACGCATCCGGGTCTCAACGGGCGAAACCGAAACCATGTGGCACCATCGCAAGTATACCATGCGGAGGTCGGGTACGTACGGCGCGCCTAACCACCGATCGCGTCCCTCCTGGCCAGGGCGACCCGCCAAGCGACGACGATGTTCGTCAGGACCGCCAGCATGGCCAGCAGGATGAACCCCTGTCCGACGATGGCGCCGATCATCACGAGCAGCAGGCGCGCATCCCGGGCGCCAAGGTTGCTCACCAGACCCTGGAAGGGCCCCCCCAACGACGCTTCGGCACGGGCGCGAGTGTAGCTGATCACCAGCGACCCGACGATGGCCAGCAGACCGACGACGACCGTGATCTCGGCGGAAACCCGCTCCTCGAAAGTGACGGACCAGTAGGTGAGCCCTCCCAGGATGGCGGCGTCCGCATAGCGGTCCAGAACGGCGTCGAAGAAGCCGCCGAAGGGAGTGGCCATGCCCTTGAGTCGCGCCAACTCGCCATCCACCCCGTCTACGACGGAGGACGTTTGGGCGGCAACGCCGGCCCACACGTTGTAGCCTTCGATGAACAGCGCCAGCGAGAGCAGCGCGATGCCGAAGCTGACGACGGACACCTGGTTGGGAGTGGCGGGCGTTCGGCGCAGCAGCTGCGCCAGGGGGCCGGACAGGCGTCTATTCAGGTGCCGGGAGACGATGCCATCTAACGCTAGGGCCAATGGTTCTCTCGTGCCAAGACCTCTCGGGCGTCCTGAAGGTCGTCCCACGTATCGATGTCCCGCCAGAAGCAGCCGGAGATGTCGCACGCCTGGAGGGGGTGCCCCTTGCCGAGCATGCGCGCCACGGCCTCGCCGAGCTCGTACTCTACCCGCTCCTCGCGGACCAACTCCGCGATCGAGTCGTAGATGGGCAGGGCCAGCCGGAAGACCCCCGCATCTATACCGTTCCACCTGGACAGACCCTTGCCGATCCTGGTGACAAGGCCCTCCGGGTCCACGAACACGCGCGTAGCCTCGTCCCGTTCGATCTCGTCGAAGTCCACGGCTAGGACGCTTTCGTGGCCTTGGCTCTCGTGCACGCGACTCAGCAGGTCCGGCGAGACCATGTGGTCGGCCATGGAGAGGAGGAAAGGCTCATCGCCCGTGAAGGCTCTGGCCCTGTACACGGAGAGGGCGTTCCCGCGATGGTAGTCCGGGTTGTACAGGTACTCGATCCGCAGGCCGTGCCGGGAGCCGTCACTGAGCTGCTCCATGAGCACCTCGCCCCGGTAGCCGACGATGATGGCCACCTCCTCGATACCCGCGGCCCTGTACGCCTCGAGCGTGTAGTCGATGACGGATCGGCCGCTGGCGGGGAGTAGCAGCTTGTGGAGATGGCCAGCGGGGAGAGGGAGCCGGGTCCCACGCCCGGCAGCAAGAATGACACCTTTCAAAGGAAACCTCCTTTAGGACCGCAAAGGAAAAACGCAGTGGACGTTTGACCGGCGGCGACAGACTGCGAGAGATCGATCCCTAGGACACGGAGAGGCCCCCAGCGGAAGAAAGAGGCATTGATGCCAAGGCCGACTATAGGGGCAGCCCCGCGCCTTGTCAATCGCCGTGGCCAGAAGGCAGACGTGGTGTACTCAGGGCGCTCTGCTACGACCCTCAGCACTCATGCGGAATGTGTCCGGGACCTTCCGACAGCTCGGCGCTGCGATACCAGCAGTCCCAGCGATCGTAGGCGGCGCTGTACACGTCCGAGGCTGCACGATACTGCTGGAATGCGGTCTGGAAGCGGCCGTACGCGGCTATAGCGAGATCGTATCCGTCTGTGGAGAGCTGGCAGTCCTGCAGCCTCACTCCTTCCCCACAGAGCTCCCCGAGCAGAGCGTCGCAGAGCGTCATAGTCCTCTCCCGCGGTGTCCATCAGCTCCTCTGCCTCGTTCGCCATTGCCTCCGCCGCGTCGAGAGCAGTCCTGGACGCGTTCACCTGGTCTCTAAGGTAGGCGTTTTCCGGATGCGCCCCCGTCTGCAGTTCGACAATGTAGCCGCGAACGTCGCTGTACGGGACCCAGCAGCCGTCGGCGAATTCGTTGGCATCCCCTTTGGGCCAGTAGTAGGTGACCCCGTTCACAACCTTGATGGCCGTCACCCGGTGAGCGGTGCTCCGCCAGTCCACTTGTCCTTCGGTACAGTCTGGGTCGAAGCTGATGGTCGTCCCGACCACGATGTCCGCGGGGTCGGCGGGGGTAACCCACGTGGCGCCGTCCAGGCAGGTGATGGCAGGCTCCATGCTGCCGGTGCAGAGGAACGAGTTGCGCCTCCGGCTGTTCACTCCCAGGATCAGCGGCTTGAGCTCCGTCTCCAGCGCGGCGATCCGCTCCTCCAGCTAGGCCGCCGTTCCGACCATCTCTTCGAGGTCCTCGTGCTGTCTGGTGAGATCGGCGTGCCGGCCTGCCAGGTCGCCGTAGTCCAGCTTCAAGTTGTCGTGCTGAGTGCCCAGGGCGTCGTGGTCCGACGTAAGCTCGGCGTGCTTGGTAGCCAGTGTGCTGCGGGCTGCATCCAGCCGGTTGTACTGGTCACCCAGGGAGGTCAGGTTCGTTTGGAGTCCGACACTCACCGACACCAGCGCGCTGTTCCGGTCCAGTGCCTCGTCCAGGTAGCCTTCGAGATTCTCCTTGTCCGTCCGTAGCGTGCTGTTCGTTTGCTCGAGCGCCGTGGTCGCTGCCTCCTGCTGGGCCAGGCCCTGCGACGTCTTCTGCAGCGTCGCAGTCGTCTCGTCCAGATCCGACGTCACCCCTGTGAGTGACACTGCCAGGTACACCACCGCGGCGACAAGAAGGAGCATGATGGCGGCGACGATGCCGAAACTGGCGTAGCTTCGCATGGAAACCTGCCTGAGGTGCGCTAAGGCAGTGCTTCAAGCAGCGTCGATGCTGTGGGGCGAAAGAGCAAGATACACCAACGATAGGGACCACGGAAGCAGAGACTAAGCTGGCAGGCCGCCGGGTGGTGCCCCCTGTGTCGTTGGACTATAATACTCATTCGTGCAACTTTGCCCAGGGGGGAAGGTGATTGAATGCGCTAGGGCTACATCTGGTCTTGGAGCTCATGGAGTGCCGCCGCGATCTGCTGGATGATCTGTCCTTCGTCCAGGAGGCGTTGGTGGAGGCCGCCCGAGCAATGGGCGCCACGGTGGTGGGGCAGACGTTCCACAAGTTTGCTCCCCAGGGAGTCACAGGCGTCGTGGCCATCGCAGAGTCGCATCTCTGCATCCACACCTGGCCCGAGCACGGGTACGCGGCGGTGGACGTCTTCACGTGCGGCGATAACGTGGACCCCCACATAGCCGCGCAGGCGTTGGCCGCCAGGTTCGAGTCGGGAGACTCCTCGGTCACGGAGTTGCAACGCGGCGTGCTCAGAGAGCGGATCAGAGTCACGGGCTAGAAGCGTAGACAGCCATGCCCCCTCACAGCGAGGAAGACGACAGACGCAGCTGGCGCTACGAGCCTCTGACGCCGGACTTGGTCCTTGGGGCCAGGGTTTCGCGCGTCCTTTACTCCGGGCACACTGCCTACCAACAGGTGGAGGTCCTGGAGACGCCCGGCCTGGGTCGATGCCTGGTGCTGGACGGCAAGACCCAGTCCGCCGAGGCTGATGAGTTCATCTACCACGAGGGGCTGGTCCACCCGGCGTTGGTGTCCCACCCACGCCCGGAGTACGTCTGCGTCCTTGGCGGCGGCGAGGGCGCCACGGCCCGGGAGGTGCTGCGTCACAGCACCGTCCGGCGTGTGGGCATGGTGGACCTGGACCAAGAGGTGGTGGAGGTCTGCCGCCAGTTCCTGCCCACGCTGCACCAGGGCGCATTCGACGACCCCCGCCTGCGCATCCACTACAGTGACGCCGGGGCCTTCTTCGACACCTGCACCGACCTATTCGACGTGCTGGTGCTGGATCTAGCCGACCCAACGGAGGGCGGCCCCGCCACGATGCTGTACACCCGTCGCTTCTACGAGACGCTGCGGGCGCGGCTGCGGCCCGGCGGTCTTCTGGTCACCCAGGCGGGCCCTGCCAGCCTGGTCAACCACCAGGAGCTCTTCACGGCCATCTGCTACACCCTCCGACAGGTGTTCCCCCTGGTCGCTCCCTACGCCATCCCCGTCCAGTCCTTCGGCGAGACATGGGGCTTTGTCCTCGCCTCCATGGGCCCCTCTCCGCTGGGCATGGCCCCCTCGCAAGTGGACGACTGCCTGGCGGCGCGGGGCGTCTCCGGCCTGCGCTTCTACGACGGCGAGACCCACCCCGGCCTCTTCGCCCTCCCTCGCTTCCTGCGGCAGGCGCTGCAGGAGGAGGACCGCATCATCACGGAAGAGCACCCACTGTTCGTCTACTGACGCCCCCTCGCCTTCTCCCGCCCCCGCGCAAGCCCCTATAATGGCCTCGGACTGCGGCGCGCCGCCCTCTCAGCAACCCCACACTCGGAGACCGATGCGACGATGACAACTCGGCTCCTGGACGGTCTCAACCCCGCCCAACTTGAGGCTGTGCAGCAGATCGAAGGGCCGCTCCTAATCATCGCGGGGCCCGGCAGCGGCAAGACCCGGGTCATCGTCCACCGCATCGCCTACCTGGTGAACACCGTCGGCATCAGTCCGGCACGAGTCTGCGCTGTTACCTTCACCAACCGGGCGGCCCGCCAGCTCAAGGAGCGTCTCGCGGACCTGCTGGGCTCCGACCGGGGAGGCCGCGTGGTGGCGGGCACCTTCCACGCCCTCTGCGCCCGCCTGCTGCGCCAGCACGGCGAGGTCATGGGCCTGGACCGGGCCTTTACGATCTACGACCGCGACGATCAGGCGGACGTGCTCAAGGAGGCCTTCGCCCAGCTCGACCTGGACCCCAAGCGCTTCTCCCTCCGCGGCGTCCTGGACGGCATCTCCGGCGCCAAGGCGCAGCTGCTCGACCCGGAGGGGTACCGGGCCAGGGCCGGCAGCTATTTCGAAGAGGTGGTCGCCCGGCTCTACGCCGCCTACCAGCAGCTGCTGGTACGCAACCAGGCCGTGGACTTCGACGACCTGCTGCTGAGGACCTACCATCTCCTTCGCGACCAGGACACCGTGCGCGAACGCCTCCAGGAGCGCTACCTCCACCTGCTCGTCGACGAGTTCCAGGACACGAACGTGGTCCAGTACGCCATCGCCAGGCAGCTGGCGGACCGATGGAAGAACATCTGCGTCGTCGGCGACCCGGACCAGTCAATCTACGCCTGGCGCCACGCCGACATTCGAAACATCCTGAGTTTCCAGCGGGACTACCCCAGGGCGCGTGTCGTGACATTGGAGGAGAACTATCGCTCCAGCCAGAACATCTTGGACGCGGCCCAGGGCGTCATCGCCGCCAACAGCCAGCGCGTGGAGAAGCGCCTGCTGGCCCGCAAGCCGAAGGGTGTCCCCGTCGTCGTGAGCGAGTCGTACACGGACGGCGAGGAGGCGGCCTGGGTCCTGGAAGAGGCGGATCGGCTGCGTCGGGAGGAGGGCCTCTCCTACGCGGGCGTGGCCGTCGCCTACCGGGTCAACGCCCAGTCCCGCCCCCTGGAGGAGGCCTGCCTTCGATACGGCGTCCCCTACCGCCTCGTGGGCGCCATACGCTTCTACCATCGGCGGGAGGTCAAGGACCTGCTCGCCTACCTCCGCCTGCTCGTGAACCCCAACGATGCGGTGAGCCTGCTCCGCGTCCTCAACGTGCCACCCCGCGGCATCGGCCAGAAGACCGCGGACGAGCTGACGCGGTGGAGCCGCTCGCAGGAGCTCCCCCTGGGCATCGCCATTCGCCAACTCGAGGCGGACAGCGCCACGGCCCCGGGTATCCCGCGGGCCGGCAGAGCGGCCCTCGTGCGCTTCGCACGGCTCCTGGACGAGCTCACCGAAGCAAGCCGTCAGACGCCGGTGACCGCACTCCTGGACCTCGTCATGGAGCGGACCGGCTACGGCGCACACCTGGCGGAAGACCCTGACAGGGAGGACCGGCTGGACAACATTCGTGAGCTTCACAGCGCCGCTGCGGAGTTCGCAGAGCTGCCGCCGGACGAGGGGCTGGCGGTGTTCCTGGAGCGGGCCGCACTCGTCTCGGATGTGGACAACCTGAAGGAGGGGGAGCCGGCCATCACCCTCATCACGCTCCACCAGGCGAAGGGCTTGGAATTCCCCGTCGTCTTCATGGTGGGCCTGGAGGAGGGTCTGCTGCCCCACAACCGCTCCCTGGGCGACGATGACGAGATGGAGGAGGAGCGTCGGCTCTGCTACGTTGGAATGACCCGGGCCCAGGAACGGCTGTACATGGTGCGGGCCTTCCGCCGCAGGATGATGGGAGGCATGAGCGGCGCCACCCTGCCCTCGCGCTTCCTCCGGGACATCCCACGGGAGCTCATTGCTCCCACCGCGACCGAACAACGCCTCCCCGCGCCGGCCCGCGTCCGCATGGCCGCGGCTGCGGCGGCTGCTGCCACGGCGCCGGCCCCGCTCCGCGACGGCGACCACGTCCGCCACCCCAAGTTCGGCGAAGGCATGGTCCTCAGCTGCACCCCCTCCTCCGACGACTTCACCGTCACCGTCGCTTTCAAGAACGCCGAAGTCGGCGTCAAGCGCCTCCTCCACTCCATGGCCCGCCTGGAAAAAGTGCAGTAGGTCGCGCGAGGCGCTAAGGAGATGGCAGAAGTGAAGGGCGAGTGCAAGCTGAATCCATGCGCCTGCGGGTGCGGGACGATGGTGCCTCGGAACTTCGCTCCGGGACACGACAGCAAGCTGCGCAGCCTCATCAACCAGATTCGCGACGGCAAGCGGCCAATGAGCGACCTACCCGCGATTGCGGCCGAGAGGCTGGACCCATGTCCCGATTGCAACATGCCGAACGTGCACGGGCATCGACACGGTCCCAAGCTGGCCGAGAAGCGAGAGAGGTCTGGCCCGCAAACTCGCAAGGCCGATGAAGAAGCCTCAGAGGACCGCCTGAAGGGGTATTTCTTTGGAGAGTCGTGGGAGAAGCTACCACCGAAGGCCCAGGAACGATTGATCAATGTCGACAGAGCCTGGCTTGCCAGGTCCCAACGGCGGGACTACGGAGATGTGTTGAACGATTTGCAGGTAGCGGCTGAGGTCATCTTTCACACCTTTATCTGGGAGCCACTTCTACAGTCATCGGGCGACCGGGCGATCCTGCGAATCTTGGAGCGAGATCGCGGGCTGAGAGACAAGGGCTATTTCCCATCTCTTCTGGACTATGCTTGGGTATGTAGAGAGCAGGGGTTCAAGGCGTTTGTACGGGACCTTGGTGCAAGCGGGGACGAGCAGCGATTCCTGCATAGAGATCTTCCCCAGGCTCTTGACCCTCTCCGCGAGCTCCGCAATCCTGCACAACACGATCCAGAGAAGAGCTTTGCTCGATCCGAAGTTGAGTCGTTGGTAAACCTGTATCTGGGTATAGGAAGGGCTGGAATCCTCAGGCGCCTGGCAGAGGTCGGTCCGAAGCTAAACTCGAAGCCCTAGTCGTCGCCCCTGGCCCCTGTTGACAGAGCCCCTCTCGATGGCTACCGTGACCCGCGGAGGAACGGAGAATGACCAGGATCATCGCACGTGTCCCCGATGAGCTCGCCGAATCTCTGGACGCGGTCGTTGCGACCCTCAGGCGCAGTCGCGCCGATGTAATCCGCCATGCCCTGGGGAGCTACCTGGAGGACTTCGACGACCTTTCGGTGGCCCTGGAACGGCTGCGGGACCCCGCTGACCCAGTCCTCGGCTGGGATGAGCTGTCGTGCCTAGCCGCTGGTCTCTCCGCACACCCCGGTGCTTTCCCTTGCGCACCACATCCGGCTGCAGGTAGAATAGATAGGGTTGACGGCAGGTTCTTTTTCCGCTATAGTCAGCCCGCGTTTCCGTACGCGGAAGCTCTTGCTGTCCATAAGCGAGAGGTGCTCCAACCAGATAAGGAGGCCCGAGGTGACCGGTAAGAAAGAGTTGCGTTCCGCAATTGGGGTTGTGGGTCTAGTCGTGGCGTTGGCCGCACTGACGCTGACGGTGGTGTGGGCCCAGGAGTCTCAGACCGTGGGAACCGACGGCGGCACCCTGTCCTTTGACGACGGGAACGTCATGGTGAGAGTGCCTCAGGGCGCTGCATCGGGCGACATCAGCATCAGCTACTCCGCTATGACCGCTGAAGAGGCCGCAGAGGCCCTCGCAGCGGCCCCGGAGGGTACGAGCTTCGGCTCTCGCATCTTCGCTCTCGGCGTCAGCCCGGACGCCGCACTGGATCAGTTGGCCGAAATCACGGTGAGCTACACCGGGGATGACGTCGACGCGGCCGGTGGCCGGGACGACAACGTTGGCTTGTACATCTACGACCCGGCCTTCGGCGCATGGAACTTGAACTCGGCGGCCGTCCGGGACTATGTGAACCAGACGCTTACGAGCACCCAGACGAACCTCTCGGTGACCATGGCCATCGTCGCCATGCCGCCGGAGGGTGTGGAGCCGATAGTGGAAGAGACGATGGAAATGCCCGAGACGGGCGGCGCAGCGCCTGGTACGGGGACGCTTGGCGGCATCGCAGTGCTGGGCACACTCCTGGCGCTGGGCGGCGGCTACCTGTACATCCGAGGACGACGGGCCAGCGCGGCCTAAAGTCTCCCACTCCTGACACGCAATGCGAGGGCCGGGCACACCACCCGGCCCTCTTGCTTTTGCCCGCCCCCGGGTCCACACGTCTCCTGCGGCGATGCCCGTTCCCCAGCCCGTCCGGAGCCTCGCAGCCTACGCCGTTTTCCCGAAGCGGTCCTAGACTAGGGAGTCGCCTGCCTCCTCCCTCGCCTCGACGGCCTCGCCTGTTCGCTCGCCAATGGAACTTCGCAGGCTACGCCGCCTTCCCGAAGCGGTCGTAGAACGAGTGGCTATCCGGCTGCTCCCTCGCATCGATGGAGAGCCCCGCTCCCCCCAGTCCATCCGAGTGCTTTGCAGCCCACGCTGCCCTCTCGTTGGGTTCGCAGGACAATGGATCGCCCAGCTGTTTTCGCATCGGCGGGAATGTCGGCGTGTTCTAGCGCCGTTCTCGGCCTTGGGGGGGTGCCCTCGAGAGGTCCGCCCGTTCGTCCGGGGGTCCCGCGCTACGGGCCGCCGGCCGCCAGCGCCGTAGCGGAGAGCAGCGAGCGGCTCGCCGCGTCGATGGCGTCGACCAGCGGGCCGGGGTACACCCCGATGAAGATGACGGCGAGCACGAGGACGGCGAGTACGCCCTTCGTCAGCAGCGGCGTCGGCAGGGGGGTGGGATCGGCCGGGGGGTGGATGTACATCTGCTTGATGACCATGAGGTAGTAGTAGAGCGAGATCAGGCTCGCCGTGGCCGCCAGACCCGCCAGCCACAGGTAGCCCCCCGCTGCGGCGGCGGTGAAGAGGTAGAACTTGGTCGTGAAGCCTGCAAAGAAGGGGAGGCCCGCCAGTGAGAAGAGGGCCACCGTCAGAGAGGCGGCCACGAGGGGCGAGCGGTCGGCTAGGCCCGCGTACGCCGGGATGTCGTCCCGCCCCGTCTGGTTGTAGAAGGCGATGATGGCCAGGAAGGCCGCAAAGCTCGTGACGGCATAGCCGACCAGGTGCAGCACCAGCCCCGTTGAGGCCAGCAAGGACAGCGCGGCGATGCCCATGAGCAGGTACCCCACCTGCCCGATGCTGGAGTAGGCCAGCATGCGCTTGATGTTGCTCTGGGCCAGCGCCACCAGGTTCCCCACCATCATCGTAACCGCCGCGAGCGCTGCCATGATGGTCCGCCACTGGTCCGCCACGGGCAGCAGCCCCTCGGCGAACAGGCGCAGCACCAGCGCAAACGCCGCCGCTTTCGACCCCACGGCGATGTAGGCCGTCACGGGCAGCGGCGCGCCCTCGTAGACGTCCGGCGCCCACATGTGGAAGGGCACCACTGCCAGCTTGAACCCCAGCCCGGCCACTAGGAACGCCAGCCCCAGCAGCAGCCGGCCGTTTACCCCCTCCATGCCCTGGAGCGCCTCGGCCATCTCCGTGAACCGCGTCTCGCCCAGCGAGCCGTACAGCAGGCTTATGCCGAAGAGCAACAGCGCCGAGGAGAAGGCGCCTAGCAGGATGTACTTCACCCCTGCCTCGTTGGACTTGGGGTCCCTGCGTGCGAAGCCCGCCAGGATGTAGAGGGAGAAGCTCAGCAGCTCCAGCGAGATGTAGGCGGTCAGCAGCTCGCCCGCGGCCCCGAGCAGCATCATGGCCAGCACGGAGACCAGGATGATGGCGTAGTACTCGCCCGGGTGCGTCAGGTGCCGCCGCACGAAGTCGACTGAGCAGAGGATGACGGTGATCCCCACCAGCAGGAAGACCACCTTGAAGAGCAGGGCGTAGTCGTCCACCCGCACGATGCCGTCGAACAGGCTGTCCTCGACGTCCCAGAGGTAGGGCACCGTAAAGGCGAGGATGGCCGCCAGTCCGACGACCGAAACTCCCGCCAGCCAGTTCTTGCGGTTGGACGGCAGCAGAAAGTCGGCGGTGAAGACCAGGAACGCCAGGCCCGCCACGAGGAACTCAGGCCACAGCAGCTCGAATTGGACGTCTGACGGCATGGCTAGGACGCCTCCAGGCGGTGTTTGAGACTGCGAAGCATGTGGGGCACCCGCCACCCCTGTCCGTACAGGCGGACCAGGGGCTCCAGCGGCCGGCACGGCCCGCCCAGGGACACCGAGGCCCGAAATACCAGGCGCGTCCCGCCGTCCACGGGCTCCAGGTCGTAAGATCCTCCGCCCGACTCGCCGTTGCGCAGCGACGTCCACGCCATCCGCTGCGGCGGCTCATGGGCGCTGACCGTGTTCGTTCCTTCCATTCGCACCGGGCCCACCCTCACCACGTAGCCGTACTCCGCGCCCTCGCCTGCCTCCCCTTCCGAGATGCGCCGGGTCTCACGGACCTCGGAGCACCAGAGCGGGTCGTTCTCCATGTCGGAGAGGAAGGCGAACACGTCCGCGATCGGTCGGGCGATCGTCGTCTCTCCGCGGAGGTGGTACATCGTCGCTACCCTCACGGCGCCGCCGCCCTGATGGCCTCGACCATGGGCGCCACGGAGCTGTCGATGACTTCCATGATGTAGAAGGGGTAGAGGCCCCAGAGGAGAAGGAAGGCGACCAGGATCCCTCCCGCCACGGCCTCCCACCGGGTCGCGTCGGTCAGGGTTGCCCATCGGGGGTCCAGCGGGCCGAAGAAGACCTTGGCCAGCAGTCGCAGGATGTAGACCGCGGTGATCGCCGCGCCGATAACGCCCAGCACCGCCAGGACCGGGTAGGTGCGGAAGGCCGCGATGAAGACGAGCAGCTCCGCGACGAAGCCGCTGAGTCCCGGCAGGCCGAGCGAGGCCAGTCCGGCCGCGGCAAAGAAGGCCGCCGTGACCCCCATGCGCTTGGCCAGCCCCTCCAGCACGACGATGTCCCGCACGTGGGACCTGTCGTACACCACGCCAACCATGGCGAAGAACAACGCTGTCATGATGCCGTGGGAGAACATCTGGAGCACGGCGCCGTCCACCCCGATGACGTCCAGCGTGCCGAAGCCCATGAGCACGTAGCCCATGTGGCTCACGCTGGAGTAGCCCACGACGTACTTCAGGTCGCTTTGCGCCAGGGCGGAGACGGCCCCGTAGATCACGTTGACCGTTCCCAGCCCTATGAGCGCGAACGCCCAGAAGTCCACCCCCTCCGGCAGCAGCACCATGCCCACGCGCAGGATGCCGAACGCGCCCAGCTTCATGAGCACGCCCGCGTGGAGCATGCTCACGGCCGTCGGCGCCGCCACGTGGCCGTCCGGCGACCAGGTGTGGAAGGGCCACAGCCCCGCCAGCACGCCGAAGCCTATGGCCAGGAAGGCGAAGAAGAGTATCTGGAAGTTCCTGGAGAAGGTGACCCCCTCCAGCGCCTCGACGCCGAATGTGTTGCCCCCCTCCATCCAGAGCGCAATGATCGCCACCCAGACCAGGACGCTGCCCGCCACGAGGTAGAGGACCAGCTTCAGCGCGCCGTACTCCTTCGTCCGCAGGAAGGTGCCGAAGTCGCTGCTGCTGCCCCAGACTCCGATGAGGAGGTACATGGGCACCACGGCAAGCTCGTAGAAGAAGAAGAGGAAGAACAGGTCGCGAGCGGTGAAGACGCCGTAGACCCCCGCCACCAGCAGCATGAGCCACAGGAAGAACTCCTTGGGCCGGTGCGTGACGTTTCGTGAGACCAGGACGCCGGTGAAGAACACCACACCGTTGAGCAGCACCAGGGGCGCAGCGACCCCGTCGACCCCAAGGGCGAGTGTGACGCCCAGGGAGGGAAGCCACGCGAAGTCTCGGGTGAACTGGTAGCCCGCAGCGTCCGAGTCGTAGGCGAGGAAGACGTAGGTCGCCATCACCAGGCCCACCGCGGCCACGGCCCTGGCCAGCCAGTGGGCCGCATCCGGCCGGTCTCCGGGGAGCAGCGCGGCGACAAGGGCCCCGCCGAACGGCACGGCGATCAGGACCAGGAGCAGGTACTCGTGGAAGACGTCCGGCATCAGCGTACCGCCAGCCACCAGAGGAGGGCTAGCAGCAGCACTCCTCCGGTCATCACCAGCGCGTAGTTGTAGAGCTTGCCTGTCACGTGGTAGCGCAGCCGCTGGCCCGAATCGGCGATGGACTGCGCCGTGCGGTTCACCCCCACGTCGTTGACCACGATGCGGTCGAAGAGGGCCACCCACTTCCCGGTCGCCAGCACCACCCGGTCAATGCCCCACTGGTAGAGTTCGTCCAGGTAGTACGCGCGCTCCCACAGCCGGATTAGCGGGGCGATGCGCTGCGCCACGCGGTCGGGGGAGATGCGCCCGCGAACGTAGGCAAGCCACGCCAGCGCGAACGCGCCGAGGGCTAGGACCAGGGAGCCCGCGGCCAGGATCGGGTTGAACTGGAAGCCGTGCACATCCATGCCTTCCAGGTGGAGGAAGGAGCCCAACCCGTGGTAGGCGTCCGAGTAGGGTAGCGCCAGGAACCCCAGGGTCACCGAGACGAAGGCGAAGACGAGCATCGGGGCCAGCATGGCTGGCGGCGACTCGTGCGCGGTCTCGTTTCCGGGTTTCAGTGGCCCCAGGAAGACGCGGAAGAGGACCCGGGCCATGTACAGCGCGCTCAGAAAGACTGCGACTAGGGCCAGGGCCAGGAAGACCGGGTGGCGGCCCTCCCACACTGCCAGCAGCACCTCGTCCTTGCTGAAGAAGCCGCTCAGGGGCGGCAGGCCGGCCAGCGCCATCGCGCCCACGGTGAAGCAGAGGGCCGTGAGGGGCATCCGCCGGGCCAGGCCGCCCATATGCCGCACGTCCAGCTTCCCCGTGCCGTGGCTGACGCTGCCTGCGCTGAGGAACAGCATCGCCTTCGCAAACGCGTGGACGATGAGGTGGAACATCGCCGCGACGAATCCCCCGGCGCCCAGCGTCATCACCATCAGCCCCAGGTGGCTCACCGTCGAGTAGGCCAGGATCCGCTTCAGGTCCGTCATCACCAGGGACATCGTCCCCGCCATCAGCGCCGTCAGCAGGCCCACGCTGGTCACCACCAGCATGGCCGTCTCGGACATCTCGAAGAGGGGGAACATGCGCGCCACCAGGTACACCCCGGCCGCGACCATGGTCGCCGCGTGGATCAGCGCGCTGACGGGCGTGGGCCCCTCCATGGCGTCCGGGAGCCAGGTGTGCAGCGGGAACTGCGCCGACTTCCCCATCGCCCCCAGGAAGATGAGCAGCGCCGAGGCGGTGATGACCCCCTGCGACAGCCCCCCCGCCTGATCGAAGATGGCCGAGATCTCGAACGTGCCCGTCTCTCTGAACAGCAGCAGAAGGCCGATGAGCAGGCCCACGTCGCCTATGCGCGTGGTGACGAAGGCCTTCTTGGCCGCCTCCGCCGCCGGGCGACGCTCGTACCAGAAGCCGATGAGCAGGTAGGAGCACATCCCCACCAGCTCCCAGGCGATGTAGAGGAACAGTAGGTTGTCCGCCAGCACCAGCGCCAGCATCGCGGCGGCGAACAGCGCGTGCACGGCGAAGTACCAGGCGAAGCGAGGGTCCCCTGCCATGTAGCTCCAGGAGTAGATCTGGATACCCAGGGCCACGAACGTGACCATGCCCAGCATGATCACGGAGAGCGGGTCGATGATCATCCCCCACTTCAGCTGCGCCGGGCCCGCCTCCAGCCATGCGATGCTGAAGGCTTCGCTCTCGTGGCCCAGCAGGTCGATGAGGACGAACCAGAAGAGGGCGAACCCCAGCAGTGCGGCCAACGGCGCCAGGAAGGCCCCCTGGCGCGGCAGGACCCGCCCCACCGTGACGATGACGGCGAAGGCGATGGCGCTCAGGGCCGGTATCAGCCACGCCCAGGCCATATCAGGCATAGACGATGCTCACGCAACGGGAGTAGGGAGCGATCACCATTTCATCAGGTCCACTTCATCCACGTTCGCCGTCCCGCGGTTGCGGTAGAGCCGCAGGATGATGGCCAGCGCCAGCCCCACCTCGGCCGCGGCCACGGTGATCACGAAGATGGCGATGACCTGCCCAACCACCCGGCCGGGGTCCGCGAAGGCGGCATAGCCCACCAGGTTGAGGTTCACGGCGTTGAGCATGAGCTCGATCGATATGAGCACGAGCACGGCGTTGCGCCGGGCCAGCACCCCGTACAGGCCCACGACGAAGAGCGCCCCGCTGAGCAGCTCGATGTGGATGAGCTCCACGCTCAGGCCCCCGCACCGGTGAGGCGCATGCGGATCACTCCTGCCGCTCCTCCGTCCCGCGGGCGATGATGATGGCCCCGATGAGGGCCACCAGCAGCACCAGCGAGGCGATCTCGAAGGGAATGGCCCACTGCGTGAACAGCTCGGAGCCCACATCCTTGATGCTTGGGCCGTCCAGCGGCTGGCTGGGCGCCTTCTGCCCCAGGAACGCCACGGCCAGCACGCCCAGCACCGCCAGCGCCGCGATGGCAGCCAGCGGCCGCTGCGGGTTGTCCCGCACCCGGGCGAACTCCTCCTGCCGCGTCAGCATCAGCGCGAACAGCAGCACGATGGTCACCGCGCCGCCGTAGATGAGGATCTGGACCAGCGCCAGGAACTCGGCCAGCAGCAGGATGAAGACGCCCGCGACGCCCCCCAGGCTCAGCAGCAGGAACAGGGCGGCGTGGGCCACGTTGCGGGCCGTCACCGCCCCCAGTCCGCCGCCCAGCACCAGGGCCGCCATGAACACGAAGGCGACGAGCTGGCCGGTCACGGCGTGGGCTCCTTGGCGGGCTGTGCGGGGGCCGGTGCCGGCTGCGCAGGGGCCTTCGCTGCCTTGCTGGGTGGCTCCCAGCCGGTCTTCGCCTGGTGTTTCTTGCCCATCTCCAGCAGCCGCGGAAGGTCGGCCCGACGGTCGTAGCGCCCGTAGGTGCTGATCTCGTGCTCGTGGCTCATCACGATCGCCTCGAAGTTGCACACGTCCACGCAGATGCCGCAGATGATGCAGCGCCCCAGGTTGATCTCGAAGTCCCCCACGATCTTGCGCCGCTTGCTCTGCTTGTCGGCGAACAGCGGGTTGTCGACCATCGTCGCCGACATGCACTGCGTCGGGCACTCCCGGATGCAGACCATGCACCCCACACAGTACGGCTCGCCCACGTCCTCGTCCCAGGTCAGTGCGGGGAAGCCCATGAAACGGTCCTGCACGGGCAGGTGCTTTTTCGGGTACTGGGCCGTCACCGGCCGGCGCAGCGTCGTGCGCAGGGTGATCAGCAGGCCCTTGAGGCTGTTAAGCACGACGCACCTCCCGTGCGGGCACCAGCCGCAGCGCCGGCCTCGACGAGCGCCCGGAGGTGGCCCGGTAGCCGAACACTCCCAGCGCCACGAGCGCCGCCAGGCCCAGGACCGCCAGCGTCCAGTCGGGCCAGCCGTAGAAGCGGGCCGCCGCCGCCAAGATCAGGTTGAAGAAAGCCAGAGGCACCAGGACCTTCCAGGCCAGGGCCATGAGCTGGTCGATGCGTAGCCGGGGAAACGTGCCCCGAAACCAGAAGAAGAGCAACACCACAGCATACGTCTTCAGCAGGAACCAGACGATCGGCGGCAGCAGCGGCCCGGACCAGCCGCCCAGGAACAGCACGACGATGAGGGCCGCCAGCAGGAACGTGTTGATGTACTCCGCCAGGTAGAAGATGGCCCAGTGCGCCCCGCTGTACTCCACGAACGGCCCGCCCATGATCTCCGACTCCGCGTGGTAGATGTCGAACGGCGTACGGCCCACCTCTGCGAGGCCCGCCATGAGGAACAGGAAGAGCCCCAGCGGCTGCAGCACGGCGAACGGCACCGGCGACTGCTTCTCCACGATCTCCACCAGGTTCAGCGACCCCGCCAGCAGGGCGACGGTCAGCGCCACGGCGATGATCGGGATCTCGTAGCTGATAAGCTGCGCCACCGACCGCAGCCCGCCCAGCACGCCGTACTTGTTCGCCGACCCCCAGCCCGCCATGATCAGCCCCACGATCGACACTACGGAGAAGGCGATCACGTACAGCAGGCCAAGCTCCAGGTCTCGCAGCACCAGCGAGGGGCTGGAGGGGATGGTGACCCAGATGGCGAAGCTCGGCACGAAGAGGACCAGCGGGGCAATCCAGTAGACCCAGCGGTCCACCCAGCTCGGCATGATGTCCTCTTTGCCCATCAGCTTCACTGCGTCGGCCACGGGTTGGAGCACGCCGTGGGGCCCCACCCGCATCGGGCCCATGCGCATCTGGAGCCGTCCCAGGTACTTGCGTTCCAGCAGCACCAGCGATAGCACCACCACGGACAGCGCCCCCAGCAGCAGTGACAGGGACAGCATCAGCTCCGGAACGTCGGACGTGAAGAGCCAGGCGATGCCGTTGAGGGCGTCCCACGCCAGGGACCCCACCCCTTCCAGGAAGCCGCTCATCGGTCCACCTCTCCCAGGACGATGTCCAGGGAGCCCAGCACCACCACCGCATCGGCGATGTAGGTGCCTCGGAGCAGGCGGCGCAGCGCCATGAGGTTGGTGAAGGAGGGCGAGCGCACTTTCACCCGGTAGGGTTTCGTGTCGCCGTCACTGACCAGGTACACGCCGAAGTCACCCCGCGGGCTCTCCACCCGCGCGTAGGACTCGCCCTTGGGCGGGCGGGGGAGCCGCCGCAGTCCGGACGCAATCACCGGCCCGTCCGGTAGCTGCTCCATGGCCTGCCCGATGATACGCAGCGACTGTCGCATCTCCTCCACCCGGATCGCATAGCGGTCCCACGAGTCGCCCGCGGCGCCCACGGGGATGTCGTACTCGAATCGGTCGTACACCGAGTACGGCTCCACCGCCCGGATGTCGTAGGCGATGCCCGTCGCCCGCAGAGGCGGCCCGCTCACGCCCAGCGCCACCGCCTCGCGCTGCGAGATCGTCCCCACGTTCCTCGTCCGCGCCAGGTGCACCTCGTTGTGGGTCAGCAGCCGGTCGCACTCATCGATGCCCTGCGCCAGGAGCGGCAGCAGGCCCGCCATGTGGTCGTGGAAGTCCGCCGGCAGGTCCATCTTCAGCCCGCCGATGCGGAAGTAGTTGTGCATCATCCGCGCCCCGCTGACGGACTCGAAGAGGCGGAGGATGCGTTCCCGGTCCCGGAAGCCGTACATGATGGGCGTCATGGCGCCCACGTCCAGCCCCAGGGTCCCGTAGAACAGCAGGTGGCTGGAGATGCGGTTCAGCTCGCAGAGGATGACCCGGATGTACTCGGCCCGCTCCGGCACCTCCACGCCCATGAGCTTCTCGGTGGCCATGCAGAACGCCAGCTCGTTGCTGAAGTTCGAGATGTAGTCCATGCGGTCGAACAGCGTGATGATCTGCGGGTACAGCTCGCTCTCGCACAGCTTCTCGGAGCCCCGGTGCAGGTAGCCGATGTGCGGCTCCACCTCCACGATCTGCTCGCCGTCCACCCAGAGCACCATGCGAAACACCCCATGGGTCGCAGGGTGCTGCGGCCCCATGTTGATCAGGATGTCCCGGGCTTCAAGCTGCGTTGATTCCGTCATGTCCTACCAATCACTCCCTCTCCCCCTGGGAGAGGGCTGGGGTGAGGGCGTACCCCCCCCTGGGGAGTCCAGAGGGGTACCCCCTCTGGCAAGGGGTCTGGGGGATGTGCCCCCAGTTATCAAAAAACCTCCAAGGGCGGGCGGGTGGGCCCACCCAACGCCGGAAACCGTGCCTCCCCAAGCAAGAGCGGCTGGCCGCACTAATACTCCTTGTACTCCGGCAGCGGGAACGACCTGCGACCCGGAAACCCCTCGAACCCCTCCCACAGCAGCAGCGGCTTCAGGTCCGGGTGCCCCTCGAACGTCACGCCGTAGAGGTCCCGCCCCTCCCGCTCGAACCAGTCCACGCCGGCCCAGACCGACACCAGCGAGGGCACTCGGGGGTCGTCCATCGGCGTGTCCGTTTTCAGGGCCACCTTGTGACGATGCTCCATCGACCAGAGGTGGTACACCACCTGCAGGGACTCGCCGTAGTCGACCACGGAAAGGCATCGCAGGTAGTCGAAGGCCAGGCGAGGATCGTCCCGCAGCAGCAGCGCCGTGTCCAGCAGGCGCTCCGGCGTCGTCATGCCGACCACTTCGTCCAGGGCC
The DNA here is from genome assembly GCA_965249315.1 of Dehalococcoidia bacterium. GTDB lineage: Bacteria > Chloroflexota > Dehalococcoidia > Lucifugimonadales > UBA1127 > CBDBGD01. Next base: position 1,885,480 of record OZ252225.1, read on the forward strand.
GAGGACAACTCCATGGGTGCGGACGGCGCCAGCTCCTGGAGGAGCTTCAATAGCGCAACGCCCCGCTCGTCCAGGGTGGGGCCGGTGGGTGCTGGTGGGGTTCTAGGACGCGGGCGAGCCGCCGCCGGGGAGGGCGGTTTCGGCTGCGCCGGCTCCTGGGGTGTCTGTTCGACCATACCGCTTTGCGTCCTGCTGGATCTTCCGCTGGAGCTGGAGGATGCCGTCCATCAGGGCCTCTGGTCGGGGGGGACAGCCGGGGATATAGACGTCCACCGGGACGATGTGGTCCACCCCCATGACAACGGAGTAGGAGCGGTAGTAGGGGCCGCCGTTGCTCGCGCAGCTGCCCATGGCGATCACCCACTTGGGCTCCGGCATCTGCTCGTACAGGATGCGAAGGGGCTCGGCCATCTTCTTGACCACCGTCCCCGCCACGATCATCACGTCCGACTGCCGCGGCGACGGCCACGTGACCACGCCGAAGCGGTCGAAGTCGTGGTGCGCCATGTACGTCGACATCATTTCGATCGCGCAGCAGGCCAGCCCGAAGGTCATGGGCCACAGCGAGTTCTTTCGCGCCAAGGCGATGAGCTCCTCGGCCTTGACCGTCACGATCCCCGGCGCAGCTTGGTGGAAGGGCGCCGCCGGGGCGACGTTCCCCCCCGACGCCGCGGGATCGGGCGCCTCCAGCGTGCGCACGGGCTGCCAGGGAACGGCGCGGACGGAGCCGGGCGCTGGCCCCTTGTCCTTGGGCGCGGGGCTTATCGCCACTGCAGCACCCCTTTTCGCCACCCGTACAGCAGGCCGAACAGCAGCACGCCGATGAAGATCAGCATCTCGTAGAAGACCCAGGACGCCTCGGTCAGGAACACCACCACCCACGGGAACAGGAACACCGCCTCCACGTCGAAGACCAGGAACAGAATGGCGAAGATATAGTAGCGAATGTGGATTTGCGACCAGCCGAAGGGAGCGGGAGGGATGCCGCACTCGTACGGAGCGTTCTTGATCTCCGAGCTGCGACGGGGCGCCAGCAGCAGGTTCGCCCCGATCATCACGCCCATCGCCAGTACGCCCACCACCACCGCCAGCATGACGGCCATGTAATCGAGGGCGTAGCTATCCGGCATGGACCTCCTCCAGTGCGCCGCGCCAGTCTAGCATCGCCCCTTCGCGACCGTCAACCAAACCGCCGCGCAGGAGCGAACGTGGCAGACGGCGTGCTGGGTGGCGAAGTCGACGGTAGGCGGAACCGTCTTCGAGGTGTGGCTGGGTAGCCTGTAGACTAAAGCTAATAGTCCTGATCCCCTCCAAGCTTTGGAATCAACCCCTCTCGCCGCCTCTGACACTAACCAACAACATTGTTGCCAACAAATGCGTTGGCGTGCTACACTGTAGCCGAGCTGCGGGTTTGCGGGAGATGGAAGAGAGATGACAACACTACGGATGAGCAGCAACTGGGTCGATGGAGACCGGTTCTTCGACCGCGAAACGGAACTGCGGTTGCTGCGGGAGCGGGTGGAGAACGGTACGCACACGCTGTTGACCGCGCAGCGCCGGATGGGTAAGACGAGCCTGGTGCGGGAGCTGCTCCGCCGTTTGGATGAAGATGGGAGGTTCGCCACAGTATTCGTGGACTGGGAAGGGGCGATGGACCCTGCGGACGCCGTCGCCGAATTGGCTACCCAGGCGCGGCCGCTTCAGGGCGTCCGTAGGCGGATGGCGGAGTGGCTGAGAAACAGTGCTCGGGACGTCCGCGACAATGTTGAGGAACTGGGCGTCTCCGAGCTTCGCGTGAGATTGCGGGCAAGTTTGGACGCCGGCAGCTGGCAACGGATTGGCGATCAGGTATTTGAGGCCTTGGCGGCCAGTGACCGACCGGTCGTGCTGGCTATCGACGAGTTGCCCATATTGGTCAACCGCCTACTTAAGGGACACGAGTACCGCATCACCCCCGAGCGCCTGGCAGCTACGGACGCATTCATGGGCTGGTTGAGGAGGTGCTGCCAGACCCACCAAGGCAGAATCTGTTTGATCATATCGGGCAGCGTTGGGCTGGAACCTGTCCTCAGTCAAGCCAGACTCAGCGCCCATGCGAATGTCTATACAACCTTTGACCTGAGGCCCTGGCCCCACGACGTTGCGGTGGAATGCCTGGCGGCGTTGGCCCGGGGATACGGGACAAATCTTCCCGATAAGATACGGCGGGAAATGTGCAGCCGGCTACGTTGCTGCGTGCCACATCACGTGCAGCTGTTCTTCCTCCTCCTCTACGAGCACCTGGTCAGAGACCAGCGGAGCGAGGCCACTCTGGACGACGTGGAACGTGTGTATCGACGGGACCTGCTCAGTGTGCGGGGCCAGGCCGGTCTGGTGCACTACGAGGAGCGGCTGCGGATGGTGCTGGGCGACGAAGGGTACACCGAGGCCCTGGGTCTGCTGTCCGAGGCCGTGGCGAACGGTGGACTGCTGACCCGCCAGGTGATGGAACTCTATCGCAGTGAGCCGGCCCGCGCGGGCGACGGGGACAGCGTGGCAAACGTGTTGTACGTCCTGCAGCACGACGGGTATCTCGAAGAGAGCGAAGGCGGATACGCGTTCGTGTCCGGTCTGCTTGAGGACTGGTGGCGCGCCAGGCATGGCCAGAGTTTCACGTCAATAACCGATCGGTAGGTCGGGTGGGAGGCTCGGCATGGTCGCCGGCACAAACACAAAGAAGTACAATCCCGGTTTCCTCAGCGACAGTGAGATCGTGGCGTCATTCTGCATCAGGAACGCCGAGTTCGCATCTCTCCTGGAGTCCCTGCACGCCAGTGAGGGCAACGCCAATGTGCACTCCCTCGTCATCGGTCCCCGGGGCAGTGGGAAGACCCACCTGCTGTTGCGGGTGGCCGCAGAGGTACGCCGCGATGACCGGCTGTCGGCGTTTTACCCGATCGTGTTCGCCGAGGAGAGCTACGAAGTCGCGACGGTGGGGGAGTTCTGGCTCGAGTGCCTGAATCACTTGGCAGAGCAGGCCCGGGAGGGTGAGCGTGCTGGTCTACGGCTGTCCTACAGCGACCTGAGGACCACGGCAGATGACCGCGATCTGGCGGGACGTTGCTTGGGGACCATTCTCGACTTTGCGGACCGCCATGAGAAGAGGCTGCTGGTGGTGGTGGAGAACCTGAACATGCTCTTCGCCGACACTGCGGACCCCGACGCCGGATGGCGTTTGCGCCACACGCTGCAGACGGAACCCCGGATAGTCCTGCTTGGGAGCGCCGCCAGCCGTTTTGACGAGATTGACCATCCCGACCATGCGCTCTATGACCTCTTCAGGGTGCTGACGTTGCAGGCCTTGGACACTGAGGAATGTGACACCCTCTGGTCGGCGCTTTCAGGACAACCTAAGGGAAGTCTGCAAATGAGGCCGCTTCAAATCCTTACCGGAGGGAACCCGCGCCTCATCGCAGTGTTGGCCGGATTCGTCAAGACGTACTCGTTCAAGGACCTAATGTCCAATCTCTTCGATCTGGTTGATGAACATACCGAGTACTTTCGGAGCCATATCGAAGCTCTCCCTCCCCAAGAGCGCCGCGTATACCTGGCCCTGGCTAGATTGTGGAAACCTGCGACGGCCAAGGAGGTCGCCTCCCAAGCTCGCGTGAACGTCAATAAGTGCAGCGCCCAGCTTGGACGGTTGGTGGACCGTGGCGCCGTGTTGCTTGAGGACGGAGCAAGACGGCGACGAACGTACTACGTCGCCGAAAGGATGTACAACATCTACTATTTGCTGCGACGTCCTGGCGCTGAAAGCCATGTGGTGGACGCCCTGGTGCGCTTTATGGCGCTCTACTACTCTCCTGACGAACTGGTGCATATCGGCATTGGGATGGCCGAGGGCCTTGAACGGGATGATCCGCGGCAGATGGACATCCAGTCCACGGCTTTCCTACACCTGCTCGCGCTACCGGAGCTGGGCGACCTGCTCGTCGATGTGTTGACGCAGGATGCGGTTATCGATGCATTTGGCTCTACCCAGACACCCAAGCTTGCTGAACCCATGGCTTACGCACTGCTGGCGAAAGCAAAAAGCATGGAAACCGAACAGTGCTTGGAGGAGGCGCTCGGCTATCTGGAACAGGCTATCGATATGGCGGACGATGTCGGAGGCCACGACTTGGCCATCGCCAAGGGCGCAGCGGTGTTGAGCAAGATCGGCCTGCTGAACAAACTGGGCCGGAACGACGAAGCTATTAGAACCGTTGCTGTCAACTATTTCGCCCGCGACCAACACGTAGACGTTGAGATCGCAGATGCAATAGTCAAGATCCACCTACATGCTGACAACATCTCGGCGCATCCTGTTGGCATAGTTTTTCGAGCCTTCACATTGCTCATGTTTGGAAAGGTCGAGGAGGCTTTTGATGAGGCCGAGTCCGCTTTGGGGCTCCTTGAGAACGCCACTGATGATAATGACCGCAAACTGCGGGGAATAGCAATCGTCATGAAGGGGCTACTGGCGGCGACCAAGGGCGGCACTATCGGGAAGTCTGATGCCGAGAACTTGCTCTACGACATGGCAGAGCAACGTCTTACCATGCTCCCCACCCAGAGTGTACACGTCCTGCTCCAGTACGTTGCAACGATTGAACCGGCGGAGGCATTGGCCCTGATCGAACGCGCCGGCGCGATTGACCCTCTGCAACCGATCGTGGTGGCGTTGCGTAGAGAGCTTGGCCACAGTCCATCGGTGTCTCGGGAACTTGATGAAGTATCAAAAGACGTGGAAAACACCATTGGTCGGTTGAGAAAAGACCTCAACGCTCGCCGCCACTAAACATCCGCGACACCCCGCGGAATAAAGACTCCTTGCGGTACTACAGATCATATTCTAGGGCGAGCCCAACCACTCTATCCGCCCATCCCTCTCCGAACGCCCAAACCCCGCCGAGCCCACAACTCCAAGCAAAACCCAGGCTGGCCTGGTGCCACCTCCCTCTTCCCCCACATTCCCTCCACCCCCTACCCTACCCCCATGCCCACCCGCACACGCCCGACCGCGCCCCGCCGTTGCCCAACGCCCCAAGTTGAGGGTGCAGCGCTTGCTCTGCCGCCGTGCCTGCCGGCTACCGCTTGTTTCCCTTTGTCGATTTCCCACCATTTTTCACCGAGGCCGTCGGCCCCCGTTCGGCCCGCGCCCTGGCAGATACGAGTTGTTCCCTTTGTCGACTCTTTCGACGCCTTCCAGCGGGGCCGTCGGATCCCCCTCCGGCCCGTGCCTGGCAGATACGACTTATTTCCCTTTGTCGACTTGTCTGGCGCGCCTCAAACTCAAGCTGCGCCGGCCTCTTCCACGCCTGCCCCGGCCGGAAAAACGCGCAGCACAATGCAATGCAATTCCAACCGGTGCCTGCGCCGCCACTGCCCTGCGGACTTGGCTATCGCCACTCTCAGTGGCATAATTGCAGGGCGGTGACCAACCCGCCCAGATGTGTATCCAGGAGGACAGATGAGCGTCTACAGAGCAGTGTATATCTGGATTGACGGCGCCGAGCCCACGGCGAAGCTTCGCTCCAAGACCAAGGTGATCCCCACGGGGGAGGAGCCTCCCCTCTGGGGTTTCGACGGCTCCAGCACCAACCAGGCCCCCGGTGAGAACTCCGACTGCGTGCTCCGGCCGGTGTACTCCTGCCCGGACCCCATCCGCGGCGGGGAAAACCGTCTGGTCATGTGCGAAGTCCTGCTGCCCGACATGTCCCCCCACGCCTCCAACACCCGGGCCGCCTGCGCCGCCGCCGCCGAGAAGTACGCCGACTTCGACACCTGGTTCGGCATCGAGCAGGAGTACACCTTCTTCGATGGCATCAAGCCCCTCGGCTGGCCCACCAACGGCTTCCCCGCTCCCCAGGGCGGCTACTACTGCGGCGTCGGCACCGACGAGGTGTTCGGCCGCCCCATCGTCGAGGCGCACCTGGACGCCTGCCTCGACGCCGGCCTGATGATCTCTGGCATCAACGCCGAGGTCATGCCCGCCCAGTGGGAGTTCCAGATTGGGCCCATGAACACGCCGATGATTGCCGACGAGCTGTGGGTTGCCCGCTGGCTCCTCTACCGCATCGGCGAGGACATCCACATCTCCGACACTGAGAACCGGGGCGTCACCGCCAGGCTGGACCCCAAGCCGGTTCACGGCGAATGGAACGGCGCCGGCGCCCACACCAACGTCTCCACTTGGCAGATGCGCGAGAACTACGATGCCTGCATCGCCGCCGCCGAAGCGCTGGCCCGCAACCACGACCTGCACATCGTCAACTACGGCGACCGCATCGAGGAGCGGCTCACGGGCCGCCACGAGACCTGCTCCTACCGCGAGTTCCGCTACGGCGTCTCCGACCGGGGCGCCTCCGTCCGTATCCCGTGGCAGGTGCACCGCGACCAGAAGGGTTACATCGAGGACAGGCGTCCCAACGCCAACTGCGACCCCTACAGGGTGACCCAGCTCATTCTGGACACGGTCTGCGGCGCAGCGTCCTAGCTAGTACGACACAGACGAAGCAAGAGCCCCGCACCGGACGCTGTTGTCGCCTCGTGCGGGGCTCTTGACGTGTGCGCGGGAGCAGTGTCAGACCAGCGCTGCGATAGCCTCGCCCATCTCCCGCGTCCCTATGACCCGTTCGCCGGGGGCTGCGATGTCGGCGCACCGGCAGCCTTCCGCCAGGACCCTGCGGACGGCGGCCTCCACCGCAACGGCCTCGGTCTCCAAGCCCAGGGAGTAGCGCAGGAGCATGGCCGCGCTCAGCACCGCTGCTATGGGGTTGGCGATGCCCTCCCCCGCAATGTCCGGGGCGCTGCCGTGGATCGGCTCGTACAGGCCAAAGACCCGCTCCCCCGAACGGGGGATGCCGCGCAGGCTTGCGGAGGGCAGCAGCCCCAGGGAGCCGCTGAGCACCGCCGCCTCGTCCGAGAGGATGTCGCCGAAGGTGTTCTCCGCCACGAGGACGTCGAAGCGGCGAGGGTCGCGGATCAGGAGCATGGACGCGGCGTCGGCCAGGATGTGCTCCACGGCCACGTCCGGGTAGTCCTCCGCCACCTCGTTCGCCAGCTCCCGCCACAGGCGGCCGGTCTCCAGCGCGTTGGCCTTGTCCACGGACGCCAGGCGCTTCCGCCGGCCCTGCGCAAGCTGGAAGGCGACGCGCAGCACCCGGACGATCTCCGCCTCGGTGTAGCTCAGGGTGTCCACGCCCCGCCGACCTCGGCGGTTCGACCAGCGTCGCTTGGGCTTGCCGTAGTAGAGCCCGCCCGCCAGCTCCCGGACCACAACCAGGTCCACGTCCCGCAGGAGCTCGGGGCGCAGCGGGCTGGCACCCACAAGCTCGGGGTAGACGGTCACGGGCCTCAGGTTTGCGAAGAGGTCGTACCGCTTCCGCAGCGTCAGCAGCCCCTGTTCGGCCCGCACCGTCGCCCTGGGGTCGTCCCACTTGGGGCCGCCTGCAGCGCCGAAGAGGACCGCGTCGCTGGCCTCGACCAGCTCCAGCGTTGCGGGCGGCAGGGCCGTGCCGAATGCGTCAATGGCGTTGCCGCCTATGGCCCCGTGGGGAAAGTCGAAGGTGTGGCCGTACGCCTGACCAACGGCCTCCAGGATCCGCACGGCCTCCGAAGTCACCTCGGGGCCGATGCCGTCACCGGGAAGGACCGCAATGCGGAAGTCCATCTGCACCCTCCTCCGCGCTGACGAACACCATACCCCGAAAGAGGGGCAGCCGCTACCCTCCCGGCGTCCCCGTTGTACCGGCTCTTGGGAGCCGGTAGACTGGCGGGGCTGTGAGCGAGACGCCGTCGACTCAGTTACCCTCCGCAGGCTCCTCAGAGGCGGTCAATGCGCTGGGCCGCCGCTTCTGGGAGTCGGCGGTGCTGCGCGCCGCGATCAAGCTCGGGCTCTTCACCCTTCTTGAGCAGCGGCCGCGCTCCTCCGACGAGGTGGCCCGGACCCTGCAGGCATCACCAACCTTCGTCCGGTCCTTCCTAGACGCGTGTGTTGCCCTAGAGCTGCTGGAGCGGCGTGATGAGACCTACGCGAACACGTCGCAGGCATCCTGCTACCTGGTCCCGGGCAGAGAAGGCTACGTGGGAGACCTGGCCCTGCACATCACGAACCACTGGGCGGTCTGGGGCCAGCTTGACCGGCTCGTGCTGGAAGGCCGCACGCTGACGCCGCCCGAGTCCGGCTACACGGACGCCGCGGACTACTGGCGGGACTACATGATGGGCCAGCACAACCGCGCCCAGTCCGGCCAGGCTCGACGCCTGGTCCAGACCGTGGACCTAAGCGGACGGACCAAGCTCCTTGACTTAGGCGGCGGTGCCGCGAGCTACAGCATTGCCCTGTGCCGGGCGTACCCGGAGCTGCGGGCGACCGTCGTCGACCTTCGAGAGCCGTTGGACGTTGCCCGTCGTCTGGTGGCCGAGCAGGGACTGCAGCAACGCATAGCGCTGGTGGAGGGCGACTTTCTCGAGGTTGAGTTGGGTCAGGACAGCGACGTCGTCCTCGTCTCCGGAGTCGTCGTCGCCGTGTCACGGGAGACCGTCCGGCGGCTGTTCCACGCCGCCTTCGATGCGCTGCGGCCCGGAGGACTGATAATCGTCCAGGACTTCATGCGCATAGACGTCAGCCCGGAGCGCCGCTTCATGGACACCATGATGGATCTGTACCTTCGCATCGCCTTCAACCCGGACACGGGAGACTACGCCGGCGAAGAGGTGGCGGGGTGGCTCCGAGGGGCGGGATTCCGGGACCCGGCGCTGGCCCCCCTGCCCACGCACTTGGCCTTGGTCACGGCCCACAAGCCTGAGGCCTGATGAGCCGAAGGAGACTATCGTTCGAAGGCAGCACCCTCGCGGGCGGCCAGGGGTGCTACTCGGCGATGCCGTACTGGTGGTGTCTGCCCACTTCGCTCGAACCCCTGCCAAGGTAGTGTCGTTGGGGGAAGGTGAAGAGGCGATGGAGCTGGGCAGGAGCAGCAACGGGAAATGGACCTTGGGTACATGGAGACCCGGGGCCCTTCGCGTGTGTATCTCAAAGCTACGTCAACGTTCACGGTGTGGATTGTGGTCGGCGCATGGACAAGTCACGCCTAGCGTGCGCGCGGGGTTGCGTGAGCTTTTGTAAGTCTTATACTGAGGCACTGAGAGGGTTCCTAGGCGGGAGCTTTAGATGGCCGCCGCGGCCGCGAGCTACCCTGAGAGTGTGTTGAGGGAGGGATTCTGATGAAGCAGGGAGGCACGTTAGGGATAACCCCCCAGGGGCGGGGCGACTCAAGGGGCGGTCGCATGGTCCTCGTGGTACTGGCGGCGGTCCTGGCAGTGCTCATGCTGGCGGCCCTGGCCTGCGGCGAAGGGGACGACACCTACACCATCGGTGTCATGGAGTCGCTCACAGGGCCCGGTGAGACATACGGCAACGTGGCGCTCCAGTCCAAGCAACTGGCCGTCGACGAGATGAATGCGGCCGGTGGGATCAACGGCCGCATGCTGGAGCTCATCGTCGAGGACTCCAAGTGCAACGCCCAGGACTCCATCACGGCGTACAACAAGCTGACTGACGTTGACGGGGTGAAGATCATCCTGGGCACCTCCTGCAGCGGCGCGATGCTGGGAGCGGCGCCACGGGCTGAGGAGGACGGCGTCATCCTCTTCTCTGGGCTGGCTACCAATCCGGACATCGCCAACGCGGGGGACTACATCTTCCGCACCGCAATGAGCGACCTGCAACTGGGCATAGACACCGGCAACGTTCTCTGGGCGGACGGCATCCGCAGCTTGGCGACCATGACCGAGACGACCGACTATGCCGAAGGCGTCCGGCGCACCACTGTCGAGCAGTTCGAGAAGCGGGGCGGCGCTGTCGTGGCGGAGGAGCGGTACGGCTCCGACGTGACCGACTTCAGGAGCCAGCTCACCAAGCTGATCAATGCCAACCCGGACGCCATCCATATCGCCTCGCAGTCGGAGTCCAGCGGCGGCACCATCGTCAAGCAGGTCCGCGAGCTGGGCTACGAAGGGCCGCTCTATTCGGAGATCGTCCCCGTGGGCGCCACAGCCCTGGAGGTTGCCGGAGAGGCCGCCACGGGCCTCAAGGCCATTATCGCGGAGCTGGACCCGAACAACTCCAAGGCAAAGGAAGTCATCGCCAACTTCAGGGAGCGCTTCGACTATGTCACGTTGCCCTGGTACATTGGCTCGGCCTATGACGACGTGTACATCACGGCAGAGTGCCTCAAGGAGACCGAGGACGACCAGGACGCTGACGGCTTCCGGGACTGCCTGTACGAGATAACGTGGACCGGCGCAATTGGCGATGGCTACAGCTTCGATGAGAACGGCGAGGTTGTCGGTCTCGGCAACCTCGTGGTCGAGGTCCTGCCCGTAAGCGAGAGGACGGAGGAGAACCAGGGCTACCGGTCCCTGGGATTCGCCCCTACTGAGTAAACTCGAACGCCGGTTTCTCGGCAACGGGTTGCGTCGCGAGTTGCGGCCAGTCCGCCTCGCGGCTACTCTGTCGCCGGGAGACCGGACCCGGGGGCGTAGACGGGGGGCTTGGAGGTAGAACGCCTCTGCGCCTACGCAATCGATTTCGAGGGGTTGCGTGTACAGACGCTTGACGGCAAGGCTGCACCCGACTAGCAGCCTTCTCTACCCCGCCCTCCTTGCCCTGGCTGTGGGGTACATCGGCTGGAAGACCAGCCAGTCCCCGGAACAGGCGCTGCAGTTCACGTTCAACGGCCTGTCCGTGGGCGCGGTCTACGCGCTGCTGGCGATGGGGTTCACCCTGGTCTACAGCACCGTCTGGTTCTTCGACCTCTACTACGGCGCAGCCGCAGCCCTGGGCGCTTACGCGGTCTTCTACCTCGGCTCCCACGATGTCGTGGGCGGCCAGTACCAGGTCAACGAGCTGTACGTCAACCTCGTCTTAGCTATAGTCGTAGCCGGCGTGGTTGCTTGGGCCCTTCACGCGGGCTTGGGTTCTCGCTTCCCCACAATGCGACCCGGTCTCCGTCGGGGTGCGGGCGTGCTGGTGTCCGCGGGCAGCGGGGTCTACACGGGCTTCGTCCTCGCGTACCCGGAGATGCTCAACGTCATGCTGAGCCCCGTAGTGGGGCTGTTGACGGCCGCGACGTTGCTGTGGCTCTTCCACGTGGCCCACGGGCGACTACGGCCCGGTGCCCGCTCGTTGTCCGTAACTGTCCCTGCCGCTGTCCTCGCTGGAGCCGTCGGAGGCTACTGTGGCCTTCTCGTGGCCAACGAGCCCGGGTCCAGCCTCTACCTCAGCTGGGGGGTCTCCTGTTTGCTTGCCGGTGCGGGAGGCCTTGCACTTTACAGGGGGTTGTACGTTCGGATGCGCCAGCGGGCCCGCTCGCCCCTGGTCATGCTCGTCGCGTCCCTGGGCGTCCTGCTGGCCATCACCGCCCTGATCACCATCGTGTTTCAGAGCACCCCGCGCCCCCTCCCCGACGCCTTCGGGAGCAGCCCTCTGACCATTGGAGGGGCAACCATCAAGGGGTTCAACGTCTTCACCGTTGGCGTTGCCCTCGCGGGGTTCCTGCTACTGCTTGTTCTCCTCAAGATGACCTCCTTCGGCAAGGCGGTGCGGGCCATCGGCGACGACGAAGAGGTGGCGAAGGTAGTGGGCATTAACACCACCGTGGTCATCGCGATCGTGTTCTTCGTCGGCGCAGTCTTCGCTGCCCTTGGCGGGCTGCTGAGCGGCCACGACATCAGTATCCAACCGAGAATGGGGCTGCTCCTGCTGTTGAAGGGCTGGGTCGCATCTGTAGTCGGCGGGATGGGCAACATCTACGGCGCCCTGCTCGGCGGCTTCGTACTCGGACTGGTGGAGCAGTTTGGCATCTGGGACCTGGCGGGTGAGTGGAAGGACGCGATCTCCTTCGTCCTGCTCATCCTCTTCCTCTCCTTCCGGTCCAAGGGCCTCCTGCCCAGGAAGTAGACGAGATGGCGATGGACATGCCATTCCGAAGTCGCTTGGCGGCGCTGGTGCGCGAGCCCAGGAGCGCGTTGCCTCACTTCAGGAACAACCTGGAGATGTGGGCCACGCTGGTGATCATCCTCTGGGCGGCCAGCTTCATGATTTGGAAGGGCGGCGGCTTCGCCACCACCGTGGCGACCGTGTTCGGGATCTGGGCTATCCTGGCCGTTAGCCTGAACCTGGTGCTGGGGTACACCGGCCTGCTCTCCGTGGGCCACATCGGCTTCTTTGGCATTGGCGCCTACACGGTGGCCATCCTCACGTCCGATCCTGCCTACGAGCAGCTCCGCACGGAGACACTGCCCACCCCGGGCCTGCCCTTCTTCGCCGCGCTTCCCGTGGGCATAGTGTTGGCCGGCCTCGTGGCGCTGGCCGTGGGCGTTGTCTTCAACCGCTTCAGGGACGATATCTTCGTGCTCGCCACCTTCGGATTCGCCATCATCTCGTTCAACGTCTTCCTGAACTGGCGGGGCATGACGCGGGGGGCTTTCGGCATCCACGAGATCGCCAGCCCCGCCATCGGCGGTTGGGTCTTCAACGATCCGATGGAGTTCCTGCTGCTGGTCCTGGTGATTCTAGCCCTCGTCGTCCTCATCGCGTGGTTCATCGTCACCTCCTCCTTTGGACGCGTCCTGACCGCTATCCGGGAGGACGAGCAGGCCATACAGGTCTTCGGCTACCAGGCAACCCACTACAAGCTGGCCGTCTGGGTGGTCTCCGCGATGATGGCAGGCTTGGCCGGGGGCCTGTTCAGCAGCTGGGCCAGCTTCATCGACCCCAACTCCTTCATCCTGCTTGAGTCCATCCTGTTGGTGTCCATCGTCATCCTGGGGGGGCTGGCAACGATCTGGGGCTCGCTGATAGGGGCCATGGCCTTTGTGCTGCTGGAGGAAGGCATGCGGTTCCTGCCCTTCTTGCCCAACGAGCACATCGGCCAGATTAGACAGGTGGTCCTGGGCGTTCTGCTGGTCGTGCTGATGCTGTTCAGGCCGCAGGGCCTGCTGGGGAAATACAAGCTATGAAGTATGCGGTGGAGACCAAAGAGGTATCCAAGCTCTTCGGCGCAGTCCGCGCTGTGGACCGGCTGAGCATTGCCGTTCGACGCCAGGGCGTGACCAGCATCGTCGGGCCCAACGGCTCCGGCAAGTCCACGCTGGTCAACCTCCTGAGCGGCATCCTTCCGCTGGACGGTGGCCTGGTGATCATACAGGGCGCCAGCCTGAAGGTCGTGAAGCCCCACGAGACCCCCGCACACGGGCTCACCCGCACCTTCCAGGAAGTGCGGCTCTTCGATCAGATGACGGTGTTGGACAACGTCCTTGTCGTGCTGACCAAACGTCGGCTCTTGCAGTCACTCCTCGAGCGGACCAAGCCTAGCCACATAGAAAAGGCCAGGGAGGCGCTGGAAGGCGTTGGCATGTGGGAGCGGCGTGACGTGCTGGCTATGGACCTGTCCTACGGCCAGCGTAAACTGCTGGGAATCGGCCGGGCCATGGCCCTGGACGTCCAGTGCTACCTGTTCGACGAGCCGTTCGCCGGCCTGTTCCCACAGATCGTGGAGCAGGTCAAGGTCATCCTAAAGCGGATGCGGGACAATGGGCGGACCATCATCTTCATCAGCCACAACATGGCCATCGTGAGGGAGATGGCGGACCATCTCATCGTCCTGGATAGCGGTACTCTCCTGGCCGAAGGCCCCGTGGAGGAGGTCCTGAGTCGACCGGAGGTGATCGAAGCCTACCTGGGCGCCTAGGCATGGCCTCGATAGTCGAGAGATGAGCAGCATGAACGGAAAAACCGACCGGACTCTGAAACTGGTGGACATATCCGTGCGGTACGGCGCCGTAGCGGCGCTGGATCGCGTGTCTGTCGAGGTCCGTGCGGGAGAGATGGCGGCCGTCATGGGGCCCAACGGCGCGGGCAAGTCCACTGTCCTGAAGGCCGTGATGGGGCTGGCCCCCGTGGCCGAGGGCGACGTCTTCTGGCGCGGGGCGAAGCTGGTTGCCGCCACTCACCAGATTGTGAAGGAGGGTATAGCCTTCGTCCCCCAGGGCAGGCGGGTCTTCACCCACCTGACCATCGAGGAAAACCTGGAGATGGGCTGCCTTTACTTGACCGACCGGGCTGAAAAACAGCGCCGGCTGGACGCCGCAATGGAGCTGTTTCCCGTGCTGTACCAGAAGCGTCGCGACCTGGCCAGCCAGATGTCGGGAGGCCAGCAGCAGATGCTGGCGTTGGGCCGCGGCCTCATGGCGGGACCCGAGATGCTGCTCCTGGACGAGCCCACCCTGGGCCTGGCGCCGCGCATCGTCCGGGAGGTGTTCGAGAAGGTTTCCGAGATCAACCAGAGGCTGCAGACGTCCATCCTCGTGGTGGAGCACAACATCAAGGGCGTGCTGGACATCGTCGACCGGGCGTACGTGCTGAACAAGGGCCGCGTGGTCCACGACGGCACGCCCCAGTCTGTCCGGGAGACGGACATTCTGACCCAGGTCTTCCTGGGGAGAATGGATGCCGATGAAGGGTGAGGAGGTCGCAGCGCCCCTGGCGAGGACAGGCCGCGGCTGGCGTCCACTGAGAGGATGATGCTCGTGCATCCCCCGATGATGCTCCTTGGGCATGCGACCCTTCTGCTGTGCCTGACGTCCCTTGCCCTGGCGGCCTGCCAGTCCAACGAAGGCACCGCCTCAGCCGCGCCGGAGGGAGACGGCGCGCCCGCGGCGCGAGAAGGGGCGAAAGACGGCGAGCGAGCAGCCCCCCCGTCGCAGCCAGGCCTAACGGTCACAGGACGCATGGGCGGTCCCGTCGTCCCGGCCGCCCCGCGCGAGGTCCAACCGGCCCCGGAGCGCCCGGAGTCCCCTCAAGGGATAGTCGCCTTTGTGACCCGCGTGGTGAATGGGGACACGATCGAGGTCCTCTTCGAGAACGGAAACTCGGAGACGGTCCGGCTCGTCGGCGTGGACGCGCCGGACCGTCCGGGGGGCAACCGGAGCCATCGATACGAGGGCATCACCGATTCTGCGTGCCTGGACGAGTGGGGGAGCAGGGCCCAGGAACTCGCAACGACATCCCTGGAAGGCCGGTACGTGGACCTCGTGCCGGACAGGTCACCTCGATCGCGGGGCTTCTACGAGCGCCTCCTCGTCTACCTCCACGTGGACGGCCAGGACTTCAACGCCCAGCTTGTCGCGGAAGGGTACGCGCGAGTCTACGAGGAGGGGGAGAGCAGGAGGAAAGGGGAGTACCTTGTCCTCCAGGACGAGGCCCAGGTGGAAGATCGGGGCCTGTGGGGTTGCCGCGGGTGAGGCGTGGGCGGTGCTGGGATTGAACCAGCGACCTCCTGTGTGTAAGACAGGCGCTCTAAACCGCTGAGCTAACCGCCCGCGGGAGTGGACGTGGTGCGCTTGGCGGGACTCGAACCCACAACCTCAGCCTTCGCAGGGCTGCGCTCTATCCGCTTGAGCTACAAGCGCGGGGTACTTGGTGCCGAGGGAGGGATTTGAACCCACACGGGCATTCGCCCACTACGCCCTGAACGTAGCGCGTCTTCCGTTCCGCCACCTCGGCGTGGTGGGCGGCACTGGACTTGAACCAATGACCTCCTGCGTGTGAAGCAGGCGCTCTAACCAACTGAGCTAGCCGCCCTGGACACTCCAGTGGCAAGGGCAGGATTCGAACCTGCGACCTAGCGCTTATGAAGCGCCCGCTCTGCCGCTGAGCTACCTTGCCTGATTCCGAAAGGGCCCCTCCTGCCTCCAAATAACTATAGCAATGGCCTTCTCAGCATGTCAACGAGACGGTGCTTGACAGAGCATGTGGACGGCAGGTAGAGTGTCCCTTGGTTGCCTATTGCGCTCCGTCTCGAGCGGGGCCCTGAATGGAGGAAGGGTAGATATGGATACTGTGTCTTCGCGCATTCCGTCCCCCGACGATATGTTCCCCAGCGATTCCCAGACTCCCCCTCGTCGCCCCGTACGCCGGATTTCTGCCGAGGCTCCCGCTCGCATCTGCGTCGTTGGCGTGGGTGGCGGCGGGTGCAACGCCATCATCCGGATGATGAAGACCAAGAACATCCCCGGGGTGAACTACATTGGGGTCAACACGGATATCAAGTCCCTGAATCAGGTGCAGGATGCGGAGGTCCTCCAGATCGGCGGAGGGCTGACGCGGGGCCTGGGCGCCGGCGGCATTCCCAACGTGGGCGCCCAAGCAGCCGAAGAGGACCGCCAGGCGCTGGAGGAGGCCCTGCAGAGCCCGGACTTGGTCTTTCTGGCCGCCGGCATGGGAGGCGGCACGGGAACGGGCGCGGCCCCGATTGTTGCCGATATCGCTCGGGAGAGCGGCGCTCTCGTAGTGGCCGTGGTCACGACTCCCTTCTCTTTCGAAGGCTCGCGGCGCAAGGATACGGCGCTTCTGGGTGTAGCGGGCCTACGGGACAAGGTGGACAACATCATTGTGATCCACAACGACCGGCTGCTGCACCTCTTCGGAGACGAGGACGTCTCCATGGAGGAGGCCCTGCGCCGAGCGGACGATGCGGTGATGCTGGGCGTGCTCTCCGTAGCCGAGCTGGTGAATGTGCCCGGAGAGATCAACGTGGACCTGGCCGATGTGAAGAGCATCATGAAGCAGCCGGGGCGCGCGCTCATGGCCATCGGCGAGGGATACGGTCCCACCGGCGCCATGGAGGCGGCCCAGCAGGCCATCAACAACCCGCTGCTGGACTTGGCCATCGATGGCGCGCAGGGAGTGCTGTTTAACGTGAGCGGCGGCCCGGAGCTGAGACTCAGTGCGGTCAACCAGACAGGCGAGATCATTGCCTCCCGAGTGGACTCGGAGGCAATGATCTTCTTCGGCATGGGCAACGAGCCGTCCTTCGGCGACCGGGTTCGCATCACCCTCATCGCCACCGGTATTCCATCGGACGACCACCGGGTGACCCGCGGCCTGAGCGATGCGCTGCGAGGCAGCAGCCGGACATCGGGTACGCCAGACCTGGACCTGCCGCCCTTCTTGAGGACGGCCGAGCTGTTCCGGCGCAAGTTCTAAGGAGACCCTCACCTCTCGGTGTACTCCACGGGCACGGAGCGTCCGCGCCCGTGGAGTCTTGCGCCCCTCACGCGGCTGTGAAAGAATGCCCGCCTGAGGGGGTCCAATCATGCCCCAGCCTGCCCTGAAGGTCCAGGTTGCGCCCAGTCATCCGGAGGGCCTGCTGCTGCGCAACCCCGTCATGATCGCTTCGGGCACCTTTGGTCGTGACGGCTTTGGAGCAAGGCTTCCCCCTGGAATGGACTTTCAGGGACTCGGCGCGGTGGTGGCCAAGACCGCGACGCCGCACCCGCGGGAGGGGAACCCCAAGCCCCGCACCGCCCACGGGCCAGGATGGTTCCTCAACTCCATTGGACTCGAGAACCCGGGCATTGATGCAGTGCTCCGCGATCATGCGCCTCAATGGGCCGGATGGCGCGCGCCGGTTATCCTGAGCATCGCCGGGGAGCGAGTGGAGGAGTTCGCGGCGCTGGCGGCCGCGGCGGAAGGGACGCCGGGCGTCGCTGCGCTGGAGGTCAACGTCAGCTGCCCCAACGTGGAGGGCGGCCTGGAGTTCGGTCAGAGTCCGCAGCTCACCGAGGAGGTGACCCGGCGAGTGAGGGAGGCAACATCCCTGCCGGTCATCGTCAAGCTCTCCCCCAACGTCACGAACATCGTCCCCATAGCCCAGGCCGCGGCTCTGGGCGGCGCCCACGCCCTAACCTTGGTGAACACGCTCTCAGGGATGGCGGTGGACCGCGGACGTCCGGCCCCCCTCCTGGGGGCTGGTACCGGCGGAGTTTCCGGGCCTGCCCTCAAGCCCGTGGCGCTGGCCATGGTGTACCGGGCCTACGAGTCCGTAAAACTACCGCTGATCGGAGTGGGCGGCATCGGCACGGCAGAGGACGCCCTAGACTTCCTCATGGCTGGAGCCTGTGCGGTCCAGGTGGGATCGGCCAACTACGCCAATCCGTGGGCGCCGCTCCGCGTGCTGCGGGGACTGGAAAGATACCTTCGCCAGGGAGGGAACCTCTCCTCCCTGGTGGGGGCCGCACACTCGCAACGCCGCGGCGCCACCACACCAACAGGAAGCCCCGCCTAGTCAAGCCAGGCGGGGCTTCGCTCGCTTGTCGGTACGCTCGCGGAGTCCTAGGACAGGATGCGCTCCCCGTAGAGACGGACCGGATTGTCCCAGAGGATCTTCTGCTTGGCTTCCTCGGAGATAGGCTGGTCGAGGAAGTACGGCAAGGCCGTCGGCGGGTCCTGGCCGTCGGGGTGCGGGTAGTCGGTGTTCCAGATAATGTTGTCCGGCCCGCAGAGGTCCACTGCGGCTTTCAAGGCCCTCTCGTCGCTGTCGCAGGCGACAAAGCCCTGGCGCATGAAATACTCGCTGGGCTTCAACGGCAGCGGCGGCGCGTCAAAGAAGACTGCCTGTCGATGACCCGGCGCTGCGAGGTCGTCCATTCGGCCGAGCCAGAAGGGGAGCCATCCGCTGCTGCCCTCGAGGAAGGAGACCCGCATCTTGGGGTGGCGTTCGAGGATGCCGTAGTAGATGACATGGGCCATGGACATCATGTTTTCGAAGGAGAAGGTGGCCCCTTGGTGGAGGGCTACGGCGGGCCCAGGACGCTGAGCATAGCGGTCTGCGAAGGAGGGGCGGCCGCTGTGCACGCCGTGGAAGGACAAGGCCACGTCTAGCTCCTCGGCGAGGCTCCAAAAGGCGTCGTACTCGGGGTCTGACCAGTCCTTGCCCTCCGGGGCCATGGGGACAGCGACGGTGAGTGCTCCCAGCTTCTCGATCACCCGTCGCGTCTCGGTTACCAGCCCCTCGATGTCATACTGCTCTGGGAGGGCGCCCACCATCTTGAGGCGTGTTGGGTCGGCCTGGCAAAAGTCATGGGCCCAGTTGTTCCAGGCTCGGGTCGCCGCCCACATCAGGTCCTGGTCCACTCCCTCAGCTCGCAGAGGCTGGGTGGCCCCGGTGAAGCAGACCATCTTGTCCCACCCGTAGAGGTCCATGACCTTGAGACGGCTCTCTGCGCTGAAGTCGGCTTCCCAGGCGAACCCGTGCTTTTCGTGCATGCTGCCCGTGAGCTTCGCCGGGCTAAGGCGTCGTCCCAAGCCCTTCCCGCCGCGCCACGTGCCCTGCGGGAAGAACTCCCCTGGAGCATAGTGGAAGAACATCTTGTCCTCCCAATCGACCACCATGGGACGGCGGTCGTAGTACTCCTTTGGCATGAACCTGTCCCAGATATCCATGGCGCCCTGCATGTGGGCATCGCCGTCAATAACCTTGTACCCTTTCCACATTGCATCCTCCTCCAAGCCCCGATTTTCCCCGTGGTGGCTTCTTCCTTCTGAGTCCTAGGCCAGGATCCGCTCCCCGTACAGGCGGGCCGGGTTGTCCCAGAGGATCTTCCGCTTGGCCTCCTCCGAGATCGGCTGGTCGAGCAGGGCCGGGATGGCCTTGTCCGGGTCCGGCGCGTCGGGGTGCGGGTAGTCGGTGTTCCAGACGATGTGGTCATCCCCGCAGAGGTCCACGGCCGCCTTCAGTGCAGACTCGTCCCCGTCGCAAGCCACGAAGCCCTGGCGCAGGAAGTACTCGCTGGGCTTGAGCGGCAGGTTGGGTGCGTCGAAGAAGACCTCCTGGCGATGGCCCGGCACGGCGTGGTCGTCCAGGCGGCCAAGCCAGAAGGGAAGCCAGCCGGCGCTGCCCTCCAGGAAGGAGACGCGCAACTCCGGATGGCGCTCCAGCACGCCGGTGTAGATGAGGTTCCCCATGGAGATCATGTTCTCCATGGGGAAGCCGATCGCGTGCTCGAGGCCGACAATGGCCCCGCCCATGCCGCGGTAGCGCGTGCCGGTGTGCGGGTCCCCACTCATCACGCCGTGGAAGGAGACAGGGAAATCCAACTCCACCGCCAGGCTCCAGAAGGGGTCGTAGTCCGGGTCGCTCCACGTCTTTCCCTTGGCGGGCGTTGGCATGGTGACGGTTACGGCGCCGAGCTGCTCGACGCAGCGACGGGTTTCCGTAACCAGAGTCTCGATGTCGTGCTGGTTGGGGAGGTCTCCCACCATCTTGAGGCGTGAGGGGTCTGCGCTGCAGAAGTGGCTGGCCCAGCTGTTCCAGGCTCGGGTGATGGCCCAGATGAGGGCCTGGTCCTTGCCCTCGATGCGGATGGGGCCTGCGCCCGTGCCGGGGATGCAGACCATCTTGTCCCAGCCGTAGCGCTCCATGTCCTTCAGCCGGCTCTCTGCGCTCCAGTCAGCCTCCCAGGCGTCGCCGAACTTCTGCCGGTTGCGTGCGGTGACCTTGGGTGGGCGGAGGCGTCCGCGCCCCTCCCGGTTTTCCTGCCCGGAGCCGCCTCGGGCGGTGCCTTCCGGGAAAAGTTCTCCGGCCGCGTAGTGGAAAAAGGTCTTGCCCTCGTAGTCGTTCACGATGGGACGCCGGTCGTAGAACTCCGGCTCGATGAAGTCACTCCACAGGTCGAACGGCTCCTGCATGTGGGCGTCTGCGTCGATGACTTTGAAGCCCTTCCACATAGCTTCCTCCTCTTGGGGTTCTGGCGGGAGCATACGTCCGGCGCACGAGGATGTCAAGGCTGGCGCGCGGGCAGCAGCGCGGCGCACGCGCCAGCCTCCAACGGCCTCATCCCGGACGAGCAGGAACGGGGGTTTACAGCGATATCGGGTGCTGCTAGAATGCCGCGGTGTAATCGGCTATGACTGGCTGATAGCCGACAAAATTTTCCCGGCGGCCGTGTTTCGCCGTCGAGGAGTGCGATACGATGGCGGTCCGCGTTGGGGGTGGACAGGTGCGGGGCCGCGTGTTGAAGGTCACGCGTGGCAGCACTACTCGCCCCTCCTCTGGGCGAGTTCGTAGCGCCCTCTTCTCCATGCTTGCGTCGCGTCTTCCCGACGCGTCTGTCTTGGACCTCTACGCGGGTACTGGAGCGCTGGGCATCGAAGCCCTGAGCCGGGGAGCTGCACACGTCGACTTCGTGGAGCAGGGTGCCCGGGAATGTGCGACGCTCCAGGACAACCTCGAATCGCTGGGCTATGCCTCGCAAGGACGGGTCCACAGAATGCCCGTTCATCGGGCCCTCTCCGCCCTCTCCGGCCCCTACGACCTGGTGCTCATGGACCCGCCCTATGCCCAGGATGCTCTTACCCCGCTGCTCGAACAGGTTGATTCGCTGGTGGCGGAGCAGGGCACGGTCGTAGCCGAACACGACCGCCGTCAGTCCCTTCCTACGACCGCCGGAGGGCTGGAACGCGTGACTGAGCGCGTGTACGGAGACACGGTGCTCTCTATCTATCGTCGGCTGGGAGGTGCGCAGTGAAGGCCATCTATCCCGGCAGCTTCGACCCGGTCACCAACGGGCACGTGGACATCGCCGCCCGGGCGAGCCGCCTCTTCGAACATCTGACGGTGGCCGTGTACGAGCGACCGCTGAAGCGAATGCTCTTCAGCACCCCGGAGCGCGTGGATCTCTTTCGTTCCGCAGTACAGCACCTCCCCAACGTGGAGGTCATCACCTTTGGGGGTCTCACCGTGACCATGGCCCAGCAGAGAGGGGCCGGCGTAGTGGTGCGGGGCTTGAGGGCTGGCTCGGACTTCGAGAGCGAGTTCGAGATGTTCCTGATGAACAGAAAACTGGCCTCGGACGTTGAGGCCGTCTACATGATGAGCAGTCTGCAATGGCAGTTCCTGAGCTCAGCTCGCGTCAAGGAGATTGCTCAGCTTGGAGCCGACGTGCGGGACCTCGTTCCGCCGCACGTGGTCGCCGCGCTGGCTACCAAGCTGCGTGAGATCGGCACATGATGCCGACTAGATGAAAGGAGGACCCATGGAGATCCTGAGTCTGGTGGACAATCTGGAAAAGACCCTTACTTCCAGTGCGCGGGTCCCAGCCACCCAAAAGGTGATGGTGAACCTGAACCGGATGCTGGAGATGGTGGACCAGATGCGGCTTGCCATTCCCCAGGACCTGCAGGACGCGCAGGAGATGCTGGCGCAGCGCGAGTCCGTCCTGAGCCAGGCGCTCTTGGACGCGCGACGCATCAAGGCGTCCGCGGAGGAGGCGTCCCGCAACCAGGTCAAAGAGAGCACCATCGTGGCGGAGGCCGACAGGAAGTCCGAGCACATGCTCGCAGACGCCAAGCGGCGAGCCGACGCTCTGCTCCAGGACGCTCAGCAGGGGGCGCACGTGCTTGCCCAGAAGGCCCAGTCCTTTGGGGACACTCAGGTCCGTGAGTCCAACCGCTACGCCCAGGAAGTGCTCTCCCGGCTGGAGATGCAGCTCTCCGCGGCGCTGAACAGCATTCGCCTGGGGTTGGACAGCCTGGAGTCGCAAGAGGTCAAAGTCGCCTGAGCCGCCTGCCCTCACCTGAGGCACGCCTATCGGGGAGTGAGGCGGCGCGCTCCCTGGGGCGATGGTGTGAGATCGGGCCTGTCCCGGTAGATACGGGCGCGCTATAATGCGGCCATCCTTTCCCGGGGTAGAGCTGTGGCCGTCAGGTCGCGCCGGACAGACGTAACTGCTCAGTCCCAGCGCCTGCTGCAGGCCCAACCGCTGCTGATGCTGCTGGATGGCCATGCCATGGTCCATCGGGCGTGGCATGCCATCCAACGTCCGCTGACCGTTCGCACCACGGGCCAGGAGGTGCGGGGCGTCTACGGCTTTACGCAGATGCTCCGCAAGGCCCTGGAGGACTTCCAGCCCACCCACCTAGCCATAACGTTCGATCTGCCGACGCCTACCTTTCGGCATGCGAAGTTCAAGGCGTACAAGGCCCAACGTCCGGAGATGGCGCCGGAACTGGCGCAGCAGTTTCCCCACGTTCGCCGCCTCATGGAGGCTTTCCAGGTGCCCATCTACGAGATGGACGGCCTGGAGGCTGACGACCTCCTCGGCGCACTCAGCAAGCAGGCGGAGGCCGAGGGGATCGACGTGCTGATCCTCACCGGAGACACGGACCTGCTCCAGCTCGTCTCCCCCCGCACGCGGGTCGTGCTCCAGTACCGTATGGCCGAGCAGTTGGTCTTCGACAAGACGCGGGTGCGGGAGCGCTATGGCGGCCTCACCCCGGACCAGCTCATCGACCTGAAGGCGCTGCGGGGAGACCCCTCCGACAACATCCCCGGCATCCCCGGCGTTGGCGAGAAGACGGCGGTCCGCCTTCTGGTGCAGTTCGGCTCGGTTCCGGCCATCTACGACAACCTCGACAAAGTGCCCGAGAAGCAACGAATGCTGCTGGAGACCCATCGGGACGCCGCCTTCCTTGGCCTGGACCTCGTGGCGCTTCGACGAGACGCCCCCGTCCTCCTCGACCTGGAGACGTCGCGATGGGGCCGCCACCGACGCGCCGACGTCGTGGAGTTCCTACGAGAGTTGGAGTTCTTCAGCCTGGTCAACTGGGTGCCGGTGGGGGAGTTGGACGACGATCAGGATGTCTCCAGACCCGCAGTACCCGCCGGCGACACTGTCGAACTCGCCTACACGACCGTAACCGACGAGGAGGCGCTGGAGACGCTCGTTCGGGATTTGACGGCCTCCTCCGGCTTCGCCTTCGACGTGGAGACGGCACCCTTGGATCCCGGCGACAAACGCATAGATCCCCTGCGATCAGACCTGGTGGGCCTCTCCTTCGCCACGGCGCCGGGCCGGGCCTGGTACGTTCCCGTGGGGCACCTTGAGGGGCCGCAGCTTTCCAGCGAGCGGGTTCTGGGGCGGCTTGCGCCCGTGCTGCGCAACGCGGCGCTCGCCAAGGTTGCCCACAAGGCCAACTACGACGTGACGCTGCTGACCAACCTGGGAGTGAAGGTCGACAACGTGGCGTTCGACACCATGCTTGCGGCCCACCTCCTGGGTCACAAGGCCATTGGGCTCAAGAACCTGGCGTTGGACCTCCTGGGCGTGGAGATGACGCCCATCGAGGAGCTCATCGGGTCCGGCCGTAAGCAGGTCACCTTCGCTCAGGCGCCGGTCGAAAGGGCGGCCGCCTACTCCTGCGCCGACGCGGACATGACGTACCGGCTCTGGCAGATGCTGGCGAAGGACCTGGAGCGAGAGGGACTGGCGCAACTGTTCAGGGACGTGGAGATGCCCCTGGCCCCGGTCCTGGTGGAGATGCAGGTCGCGGGCATCACGCTCGACAGCGCTCAGCTTGCACAGATGGGGGACGAGCTCGGCGCGCGCTTGGCCGAGCTGGAAGAGGAGGCCTACGCGTCCGTGGGTCATCGCTTCAACATGAACTCGCCCGCCCAGTTGGGGGAGTTGCTCTTCGGCGAGCTGCGCCTCCACGACCGGATGGAGGGCATGGGTCGTCCCAAACGGACCCGTACCGGCGCCTACTCCACTGATGCTGCCATCCTCGACAGCTTAAAGGACGTCCACGAAGTCGTTAAATTAGTGCTGGAGAACCGCCAGCTTGCGAAGCTAAAATCCACGTATGTTGACGCGCTGCCGGTCCTGGTGAATCCCCGCACGGGCCGGGTGCACACCAGCTACAACCAGGCGGGCTCCGTTACGGGACGGGTATCCTCGAACGACCCTAACCTGCAGAACATCCCCACCCGCACGGACCTGGGCCGCCGCATTCGCACCGCCTTCATCCCCGGCGAGCCGGGCTGGCTGCTACTCGCCGCCGACTACTCGCAGATCGAGCTGCGGGTGCTCGCCCACCTCTCGCAGGACCCGGCCCTGCTGGACGCGTTTCGCCAGGACCTGGACATCCACGCCGCCACCGCCGCCCAGGTCTACGACGTTGCTCTAGACGCGGTCACGGCGGACCAGCGGCGCATCGCCAAGGTGCTCAACTTCGGCGTCATCTACGGCGTCAGCGGCTGGGGCATCTCCCAGCAGACGGGGTTGAGCATGGAGGAGGGCCGCCAGTTCATCGCGAGCTACTTCGAGCGGTACCAGGGCGCGGCCGACTACCGGGACCGCACGATCACCCAGGCCCGGGAGCAGGGCTACGTCCACACCCTGCTGGGGCGCCGGCGCCCCACCCCGGAGATCCACTCCAGCAACCCGGCCATCCGCCAGGCCACGCAGCGGGAGGCCGTGAACATGCCAATCCAGGGCACGGCGGCGGAGATCATGAAGCTGGCCATGGTGCGGGTCCGCAACCGCATGGAAGAGATGGGCCTGACCAGCCGCATGCTCCTCCAGGTCCACGACGAGCTCATCTTCGAAGCGCCGGCAGACGAGATCGAAGCCCTGAAGGGCCTTGTGCTGGAGGAGATGCCTCGCGCGCTGGAGCTGACGGTACCCCTCAAGGTGATGGTCAAGACAGGCGCGAGCTGGGGCGAACTGGAGTAGGCAGCGCCAGCCCTGCGCCCAAAGCGGGGTGGCGACGTCGTGGGTACGTATAAGGGCAACAAAGGCAACCTCATGCAGCACTGGACGCTGTGCGAGGCGCTTTGCATAGCCTGGGCCAGCGGCGTTAGGACGCTCAACTACATCGACGCGCACGCCATGGCGCCGCTGGCGAAGGTGCGGAGTCCCCAGAAGGTTCATCAAGGCAGCGGAATCTTCTCTCGCGTGCAAGACGGCCTTCCCGGTCGGCGTTCCGCATATGAGTGTGCTTGGCACAAAATCACTCCAGAACCCAGCTGCGGTTACCCGAACAGAGCGAACTTCGTTACGCAGATCTGGAAAGGCGACTACAGCCTGTTGCTGTGCGAGCAAGATGCGGGCATTGCCACCGACATCGAACCTTGGCTGTGCGACGTCGCCCTCGTCTCTCGGTGCAAAGAGGCTGAACTCCATCCTGGTGACTGGCGCTGCAGATTCAACCGGGGACTGCCGCGGCCTGCATGGCCTAGGCTGTCCGAAGATGCACTGACGTTCCTCTCCTTTGATCCGAACAAGTACGATATTGCAGGGCCACCAGAGAAGGATAGTTTTGACCTCTTCCCGCAGGACTTAGACCTCATTGTCAAGGCAATCTGCGGAATTGAGGGGCCAGTCCTGATACAGCTGTCCACCTACGACAGAGGGAGGCGCGATGAGAACCCTCAGTGCAAGGTGATTCGGTCGGTGGCTGGACAGCTTACGCGGCAAACGGGCTTTTGCCGAACCGCCCTCGTAAGGGCCGACGGCAACATGATGTCCCTCATCTACACGCGCAACGTCGGGTGGCACCGTGAGTTGGCGGAGCTTCCTACACGGTTTACGGAGTGGCTCAGGCCCTTCAAGCGTTGACGTCCCGCCGGCCCTGCACCCGCGCCCGCCTCTTGACCCCCCTCCGTGCTTCCTCCTAGAATGCAGACTCAATCCCCGCATGTGGAGAAAGATTCGATGCCTTTGTATGAGTACGTATGTGGCAGTTGCGACACCCGGTTCGAGCTTCGAAGGTCCATGGATCGCTCGTCGGAAGGGACAACCTGCCCCCGATGTGAGGCCCCGGCGCAGCGCGTCCTCTCCGTCTTCGCCGCCGTCACCGCCTCCGCGCAGGGCGAGGTGGCCTCGGCCGTAGGTGGTATGGGCGGATGCGGCCTGTCCGGCGGGGGCTGCGCCTGTAGCCACTGACCTCGGTATCGTGCTGACGGCACCATCCCTGTCTTCGGCGTGAGTCATGCCTGTCTACGAATACGTCTGTCGAAAGTGCAACACTAGATACGACCTGAGCCGTCCTATGAGTCGCTCGGAGGAGGACACCCCCTGTCCTCACTGCGACGGGACCGGCCAGCGGGTCTACTCCGTCTTCACCGCTCTCTCGAAGGGCATCGGCACCATATCGACCCGCCACTCGCCCGGACGGGGTGGGGCCACCGCGACCGTCGTGCAGGACGAGCCGGCAGATCGCGCCGCGGAGGCGCCTCTGGAGGTCGAAGCGCTGGTGCTCCGTAGCTTTGAGGCGGTGCACGGTGCCGCGACCTCGGAGCGATGGGTGGCGGCCTTGGCTGGCGAGCTCCGAGCCGCCTACGGCAGCGATCCCTCCGTCCGCGTGGTCCAGCGTGGAAGCGATGAGAGCCCGGAGTTGGGCGATGTAGCGCTACCCGTGGACATCGCTGTCTGGCGCGCGGGGAGCAACGCCGTACTCGGCGACGGGGGTGCTACCTACGTGCGAGAGGTCCTCTGGCAGGTGGCGGTGGAGCTCGGCGAGGACCCCCGCGAGACGCTGCAGGCCCTCAACCGACTGGTCCTGGGCGCGGCGAGCAGCAAGCTGCTGGTGGGGCCACAGCACGGTGATGCCACTTCGGTCCTCAACACCCTCCAGCGCGCAGCGGCGGCCTGCTCGGGGCAGCTCTTCCTGTCCCTCGCGCCCCTGGAGGGCGGGCCCGATGCGGCCCCGCGGATGTGGCGGTTCCGCAGAGGGCGCTGGAACCTGTACCCCGGCTGATCCCCTACCCCTCCGCACCCTCGCCCGGCTCCTCCCGAAGCGCTGGCTCCTTGCTCCGCAGCCATCGCACCGCCGCCCAGCCTGCGCCCGCGAGTGCAAGCGCCTCCAGCACCGTGGCCGCGGCGATGAACATCGTGGCCTCGAACCAGAAGCCTTGAGGGAACATGCGGATCAGGTTGTGCCGGTTGGGGTCCAGCAGCCAGAAGTCGTTGGCGAAGCTGATCTCGTGGAAGAGCCTGAAGAGCAGGGGGAAGGCCACCGCCAGGGCCAGGCCCAGCACCAGCAGCGTGGCGATACTCCCCAGCCCCGCCACGAGAGCGCGGTTGGCGAGGACGGGCAGGAACCGGCGGCGCTGCAGGGCAAGGCCCCCGAGCGCATAGGCCAGAACGAGGCCTCCCGTGACCACCGGCGCCCAGGAGACCCCTCGCACCAGTCCCTTGACGTCCCGCATGTGGATGATCTCTCGCTCGGTGTAGAGGGGTTCCCCGTCGACCCGGATGTCGAGCAGTTCGGCATCCGATCCCCAGTATTCGACAATCTCGCGGGCCGCGCGCTGCAGCTCCGAGTCCGGGAAGCCCGTGGACGCGCTCACGTTGAACCGGCTGAAGCTGTAGTCGTAGAGGCGAGGCTCGTTGAAGGCCCAGCGCACGTTGCTGGTCACCAGGAACACCGGGACCGCGGCGATGGCCAGGGCGCCCAGGGCCAACCCTATGGAGCGCCACGGCATCGCTATCTTCATCATCCTTGTTGCCCCAAAACCCCGTCAGTATACTGCCTCCAACACCTGGAGGGACGGAGCGCATGGCTGAGTCAGCACAGACCCCATCCACCTTCGAAGGACTCGTCGCCCTCGTGGCGCGGCTGCGGGCCCCGGACGGCTGCCCCTGGGACCGGGACCAGACCCACGCCTCTCTGCGGCGAGCGCTCCTGGAGGAATGCTACGAGGCCCTGGAGGCGCTGGACGCCGGGGACTCGGCCGCCCTTGCCGAGGAGTTGGGCGATGTCCTCGTCCACGTTGCCTTCCACTGCCAGATGGCCGCCGAGACCGGCGATTTCACGGCCCGGACGGTCCTCCAAGGCGCCGTCGACAAGCTCGTGCGGCGTCACCCTCACGTCTTCGCCGATGCGCAGGTCGAAAGCGTCCAGGACGTGGAGGAGCAGTGGGAGGCCTTGAAACGCGAGGAGCGAAGGGGCGGCTCGGCCCTGGAGGGCGCTCCCCGGAGCATGCCCGCGCTGGCCTACTGCCAGACCATCTCCCGACGCGCGGCGAGGGCCGGGTTCGAGTGGCCGGACCTGTCGGGCGTCCTGGACAAGCTCCGGGAGGAGCTGGACGAGTTGCAAGCCGCGCGGACCGACGCTGAGCGCGAGCATGAGATGGGCGACGTCCTCTTCTCCCTGGCGAACGTGGCCCGATGGCTCGGCGTGGACGCCGAGAGCGCACTGCGCTCGGCCAACCGGCGGTTCTCCCGGCGGTTCGCTCACATGGAGGAGGCCTCCCGCAGGCGGAGTGTAGCCTTCGAAAGCCTGTCGCCGGAGGCGAAGGAAGCTCTCTGGCAGCAGGCAAAGGCGGACCTGGGCTAGCGGTCTTTAGACGCCGCGCTCTACGAACTGGTCCCTCACCACCGCCGCTGCGTCGGACCCTCCATCATCACCCTGCCGTACATGCGGGCCTCCACCTCCTCCAGCATGGACAGAGCCGCCTCCTCCGCTGCGCCGCGGAATAGGCGGCGAAAGAGGGGGCGTCGCGGCCGGATGTTCGCCACGCGACGTCGGATACCTGCCATGCTGGCCGCCAGCTCCTGCGCAGCCTCGGCGTCGCCCAGATCATCCACCAGGCCCAGCGTGTGTGCGCGCCGTGCCGTGAACAGCTCGCCGGTGGCAAGCTCGCGAACCTGGGCCTCCTCCAGCTTGCGACCGCGGGCCACCGCCGCCACGAAGCTGTCGTAGACCTCGTCCAGCAGACGTTGCGTTACCGTACGCTCCTCGTCGGTGGGGGCGCGCCAGGGCTGGTGCATGTCCTTCAGGCGGCCGCTCTTCTGGACGTTCATGGCGACGCCCATGCGCTGGAGGAGCTCCCCCAGCACGGGGCGCACCGCAATGACACCGATGGAGCCCACAAGAGCGTCGGGCATGGCGATGATGCGGTGGGCTGCGGCGCTCACGTAGTAGGCGCCTGATGCGCCCGTGCCCCGGATGTAGGCGACCACCGGCTTGACCTGTGCGACGCGGCGCACCGCCGCGTGGAGCTCGGCGGAGGCCGCGGCCTGCCCGCCGGGCGAGTCGACGTCCAGTATCAGGGCCCGCATGGCCCGGTTCCTTCGGACCGCCTCCAGCAGGGGGACGTACTGGCTTGGGCGTACTGCCCCGCCGATGACCCCGCAAATCTCCATCATTGCGATCCGTCCCCGCTGCGGCAGTAGCTTCATGACACGCTCCCTTTCCTTGCTCCCCTACAGGGGAGATTGTACAATGGGGCAGCCTTCGACGGCCCTATTCGGCGCAACTCCAGGCAGAGGGAGCGGCCTATGGTCCCCCCCGGAGACATCTTCGACACCATTCCCATCGCCATTGGGGTGATCCTGGCAACGGTCATCGCCCTCGGTCTGCACGGCTACCTGCTGCAACGCCGCGTGTTCGCCCTGGTCCTTATGGGACGCAAGTCGGCCAGGTTCGACCAGCCCCTGAAGCGTCTCTGGAACGCCTTCATCATCGTGATGGCGCAGTGGCGGGTGCTGCGCAGCGTCTCGATTCGTCGCTTCGACATGGCCGGAATAGCCCACGCGCTCATCTTCTGGAGCTTCCTGTCCTTCAACCTGGGCTACGTGCTGCTCAAGTTCGGCGACTCCGTGTGGCGGAAGTTCTCCCAGACGGTCCTGACGGAGTCCGGACTGCAGGTCTTCGGCTGGTACCTGGACATCTACGCCGGGGTGCTGTTGGTGGTCTTCGTGTGGGCGCTGGCCCGCCGGTGGGTGGTGCGTCCCCACCGCCTCTCCTTCGACCTGACCCGCTCAGGCGAGACGGTCTTCGTCATGGGGCTGGAGATCCTGCTGATGGTCCTCTGGCTGATGACCGAGGCGATGTACGTGGCGTCGGGCGGCACGGGGCCGCTGGCGACGGTGCCCATCGGCAAGGCCATCGGCGATGCGGCCGCCAGCGTGGGCGTGGACGGCAACTTCGCGGACACCCTTCAGGGCCTCTTCTGGTGGCTGCACCTCTTCACCGTCCTTAGCTTTGCCATCTACATCCCGTTCTCCAAGCACATGCACATTGTGGCCTCGCCCTTCAACGCCTTCCTGCGACGGCTGGAGCCCATGGGCACGCTGGAGCCGATACGGGACCTCGAGACCGTGGAGAGCTTCGGCGCCGGTCGCATCCAGGACTTCACGTGGAAGGAGCTGCTGGACGGCTACGCCTGCGCCGTCTGCGGACGGTGCACGGACAGCTGCCCCGCCAACCTCACGGGCAAGGTGCTCTCACCCATGCATGTCGTGGAGGGGCTCAAGGAGTACCTGTCGGAGCAGGGCAAGACCGTCCTCGCGGGCGAAGAGCCCTCCGTCCCGGTCATCGGGGGCAGCACCCCGGTGCAGGCCATCTGGGACTGCGTCACCTGCGGGGCCTGTGTCCAGGAGTGCCCCGTGGCTGTGGAGCACATCGACAGCATCGTGGACATGCGACGCCACCTCGTGATGGAAAAGGCGGAGATGCCGGAGCAGGCCATGACCGCGCTCCAGAGCATGGAGCAGCGAGGCCACCCCTGGCGGGGCACGACCTACTCCCGCACCGACTGGACCCAGGGGCTGGACGTGCCGACCATGGCCGAGGAGCCGGCGCCGGAGGTGCTGTTCTGGGTGGGCTGCACAGGGGCCCTGGAGCAGCGTAGTCAGGCGGTGCCCCGGGCCATGGTTTCCGTGTTCAAGGCCGCCAAGGTCCGCTTCGCCATCCTGGGGAACGAGGAGACCTGTTCGGGCGACCCGGCGCGGCGGCTGGGCAACGAGTACCTGTACCAGATCCTGGCACAACAGAACATCGAGGTGTTCAAGAACTACAACGTCAAGCGCATCGTCACCATCTGCCCCCACTGCTTCAACACGATGAAGAACGAGTATCCGCACTTCGGCGGCGAGTTCGAGGTGCTGCACTACGCCCAGTTCGTCGAGGAGCTGATCGAACAGGGACGGCTGCGACCCCTTCGTACGGTGCAGGCGACGGTGGCCTACCACGACTCGTGCTACCTGGGGCGCCACAATGGTGTCTACGACGCGCCTCGGAACGTTGCGAAGGCCATCCCCGGCGTGGAGCTGCTGGAGATGGCCCCCCACAACCGAGAGCGGGGCTTCTGCTGCGGCGCCGGGGGCGGCCACCTGTGGATGGAGGAGGAGGGGACCCGCATCAGCCACCGCCGCACGGAGCACTTCCTCGCCACGGGGGCGCAGAAGGTTGGGGTCTCCTGCCCCTACTGCCTCCAGATGCTCACGGAGGGCATCTCCGCAAAAGGCGTAGAGGACAAGCACCAAGCCGTGGACATCCTGGAGCTGCTGGCGGAGAGCGTCGGCACGGAGCCGGAGAAGCAGCCCGCCGACGACTGACGCCGCCTCGCCTAGAACACGATCTCGAACTCAACCCCGAAGTCGTACTCGTAGTCCACGATGCGGTTCCACTTCCACCCGCCGCGCTTATCGGGCGGCGTCGTCATTCCCCCGTGCGCCTGCAGGTCCCGGTTCGTCTCGACGTCGGTGATGATCACCATCATCGAGCCGGGGGCATAGAGCGGGAGGCGGTCCGAGTGCCACGTTCCGCGCTTCAACAGGTAGCCGGTGTGCGGCTCGATGAGGAAGACGTGGACGTCCTCGGGCTTGGGAATGGAGTCGGGCGCGCTCGGGTCGGTCGGGGCCGCCACGGCCACCACCGCCGGCGCGCCCTGCAGGTGGACGAAGGACTGGCTCACGTGCAGGTGCTGCTCCAGGCCGGTGAAGCGAAAGCCCTTGTAGGGCAGCCAGTTGGTGCCGATTTGCGCCTTGCCGGCCTGGAAGCTCAGCCGGTAGGACACTCCCTCGTACGGCGGTCTCTCCTTGGAGAGCATGAGCTGGCCGAAGGGCCGGAAGGCCTTCTCCGTCATCTTCTCGACCGGGACTCGGTGGACCTGTGCCATGACTCCTCCTTGGCGCTTTTCAGGATAGTGCCTCAACCATAGGCAGCCCCGCTGGGGGCCGTCAACCGCTCAGGGAGGCCTCCGCTGCCGCCGGGTTGGGGGTGGGCAGCCACCACTCCTCGCCACGCGGCGTGGTGACGTACTCGGGCCATCGCAGGTCCACCGGCGGGACGAAGTCCCGGGGCAGCAGGGGCGCAACCCACTTGGACCCTCCAACGCCGCCGCTGGTCCGCTCGCGGAACTCGGCCTGGGCTTGTTGAAGCTCTGCCGGCTGTGTCAGCAGGTCGACCAGTGTGCCGCTGATGGCCCTGCCCGCTGCGAACATGCCCGGGTCGATGCACGCGGGGACGCCGCCCATGGCGACGTTCACCCACGCGGGGTAGGTGTAGCCCGGCTCCGGTGGCCGAAGGCGAGGTCGGGAGGTGTGGAGGCGGACGGTGGGGGCGTGCCACGTATACTCGACATAATCGTCGGAGGTGAAGTTGGCCTGCCAGGGGGGCAAACCCCGGCGCTGGATGGCCTCGTAGTCCTGGGGCGTCACGAGTCGCTGGCCTTCGTCGGTGAAGGGGTTGTCGTGCGGTTGGAGGCCCAGGTTGCGCTGGACTTCCTTGGCGAAATTCCGAGCCTCTTCGTCGTAGGCGGGGGCGCCGGCCATCTCCAGGTTGCCGTAGGCGAGCTCCGCCATCGCGTGGTTGGCGAGGCCGACGCGGGTCTTCGTCACCCATCGCATCGAGGCGGTGCACCCCGTGGCTGCTGCGGCGTGCCGGGCGTTCTCCGACAGCACCCGGGCGATCTGCTCCTGGATGGCCAGCGTCGGCGAGCGCCAGGCGTACTGGATCTGGCTGATGCGCGGCGGCAGGTTGTCCGACGTGCACTGACCGCCCGCCATGATGAACTCGTTGAGGGTCCAGGTGCCCGTGTGAGGGAACATGGCCTCCTTGGTGTACTTGGTGGTGGTGTACATGAGGCACAATGCGTCTATGGCCCCGGGGCTGCGGGGGATGGTATGCGGCCGGTCCGGCGAGACAAGCAGCCTGGGGTCTGCCCACCTCTCCGGCTCCGGGCACTCGAAGGTGATGACGACGCTCCAGTAGGCGCCACAGTGGGTGTCCCAGATGGTCGTGTTCGTGGTGTGGGGGTGGTAGGAGATGAAGGCGTCCACGCCGTCCAGGTAGCCCTTGGCGGCGTGGACGGGCTTGGAGCCGCACACCTTCTCCGCAGGCTCGCCGTAGAGGCGCAGCGTCCCCGGCAGTCCGTGGCGCTCCATGGCCGCTTTTGCGCCCAGGATGCCCATCAGCGCCGAGGTTCCGAGAGACGAGTGGGGGTCCGTGTGGCCCGGCGCCCAGGGATGGAGCCCCTCCCGGGGGGCCCGGTAGGGGACCGGCTGCTGCGAGTGGCCGGGCACGGCGTCGTACTCCGCGTAGGTCCCCAGCACGGGGCCGCCGCTGCCCCAGGTTGCGACGAAGGCCGTGGGCATGTCCCCCGTGCCCTCCTCCACCGTGAACCCCTCGGCGCGCAGCAGGTCGCAGTAGGCCGCCGCCGATCGATACTCCCGCCAGGCCGTCTCAGCGTAGCCCCATATCCGAAGGTGGAAGTCCGAAAGCCGCGCGCGGTTCGCCTCGATCCAGCTCCAGCTCGTCTGCTTCTCGGGCGAGAGGTTGACCATCTCCCCACCTCCTTCTCGTCGTGGGCGCCATGCTTCGGCGGCTGGCCGCACTGCGGGGCGTCCCCAGTGTAGCGCAACTCGCGGCGCGCGTGACTGCGCTCCCCCAGCTTTAGCGGCTGGCCGCCTCCTGGGGGAGAGGCCTGTGCTAGGGCGGCTCTGCCGCCGGCGGGTGAGGGCGGCCCCCTGAAGCGGGGGTATGGGGGGCGCTAGCCCCCCAAGAAGAAATCCCAGGGTGGGTGGGCGGGCAATGTGGTGGAGTGGGGAGGTGAGGAAAGCTAGGACGGCACTGCCGCCGGGCGGATGGGCCCACTCAAGGACCACCGTAGGGATTCCACCACGGATCTACCCGCCCATCCCTCCTTCGGAGGACCAACTCTCGCCGTAACGCAACGCCGCAACCTTACGCGGCGATGCCGCCGCCGCTGCCATCCCCTCCTACCCCTCACCCCCTCCGATCCCCTACCCTACCCCCATGCCCAACCACCGCCAGCCTCCACCCTCCTTTGAAGGCCCAATCCCCCGCCGCAGCCCAATGCCGCAAGCTGAGGGTGCAGGGCCTGCCCTGCCGCCGCGCCTGCCGGCTACGGCTTGTTTCCTTTTGTCCATTTCGGCCCATCTTTCACCGAGGCCCTCCGCCTCCGTTCAGCTCGCGCCTTGGCAGATACGACTTGTTCCCCTTTGTCGACTTTCCGACGCCCTCCAGCGGGGCCGTCCGACGACCGTCAGGCCAGTGCCTGGCAGATACGACTTGTCTCCCTTTGTCGACTTGTCCGGCGCGGCTCAAACCCAAGCTGGGCCGCACCGCCCCAGGCACGGAGGAGCTGGAAAAAACGCGTAACACAATTCAAAGCAATTCAACATCGGGCGTGCCCCGCCGGCGGCGCCCGGTGTACCATGGCGGGACATCCGACGGTGAGGAGAGAAGCGGTGAAGGTGCGGAAGACCCTCTGCATGCTCATGGTCCAGGACATGGAGCGCGGCGTGCGCTTCTATCGGGATGTGCTGGGGCTGGAGGTCAAGCTCCACACCCCCGGCTGGTCCGAGCTGACCCTCGGCGACTCCACCGTGGCCCTGCACGGAGGCGGCGCCGGCGAGCAGACCAGGACGGGCCTCAGCTTCGAGGTGGAGGACATCGACGACGCGTGCCGCGAGGTGCAGGAGGGCGGGGGACAGCTCCTCCGGGGGCCGGTCCTGCGCGCAGGAGAAGGCATCAAGCTGGCGGACCTAGCGGACATGGAGGGGAACATCTTCTTCTTCTCGTCCCCCGTCGCGTAGCCGCCTACTCGATCGAGACCTCCAACCCCAGGCCCCGCTCGCGGGCGGCGTCCAGCACCAGCTTTGCGGCCACGGCGTCCTGGACGGCCACCCCCACGGACTTGTACAGGGTGACCTGCTCCGCGGAGGTCCGTCCGGGGGAGGAGCCTGCCACTACCTCGCCCACCTCCGCCAGGATGTGCTCCGCAGTGATGCGCCCGTCCCGGATGGGGAAGAGCAGGTCGTTGGCCCCCGCGGGCGGCGGCGCTAGGGCCGAGGCCCGAGACTCGACGAAGACGGCGGCGTTCGCCACCGTGTCTTCGTCCAGCTCCCGGCCGTCCACGTCCAGGCCCACGGCGTTGACGTGGGCGCCCGGCGCCAGCCAGTCCCAGCGAAGAACGGGCTCCGGCGAGTGGGTGGTCGTGCAGACGAGGTCGGCGCCCCTCAGCGCCTCTTCGACTGAGGATGCCGCGTGGACGGGCACGGCAAGCTCCGGCGCAAGCTCTTGGGCTAGGGCTTGGGCCTTGTCGACGCTTCGTCCGGCGATGCGCACCTCCTTCACGGGCCGCACCCGGGGCAGACCGCGAGCGTGCGACCGGGCTTGGACGCCCGTCCCCACGATAGCCAGCACCGACGCGTCGGGCGGGGCCAGGAGGCGGGTTGCTAGAGCGGAGCCCGCAGCCGTGCGGGTGGCCGTGATGTCGGTGCCGTCCATCAGGGCCAGGGGGAGGCCCGTGGGCGCATCGAACACCAGGATCAGTGCGGAGTGGGTGGGGAGGCCCTGCGTTGCATTGTTGGGGTAGATGCTGACCAGCTTGCAGGCCAGGGTCTGGGAGCCCGGCAGGTAGGCGGGCATGACCCCCAGCACGCCGCTCACCTCGGCCACGCGGGGTCCGGTGCGGGGTGGCATGGAGACCGCGCCCGTGCTCAACTCGACCATGGCCGGCGCGAGCGCGTCCACGAGCTGATCGAAGTCCAGCAGGGCCTCAACGGTCTTCCGGTCGATGATGAGCACGGCGGCATCATAGGAGCGTGGAAAGGGGGGCGTCAAGGCTCGGAGCGTTGATTGACAGGGTAGGGGCCCCAGGGTATCGTGGGGGCGCCGTACCTGTGGAGGAGAAGCCATGATTAGCGTGCATCCCCGCGTCGATGCTCTGTCCTCGGACCTCGTCGAGGCCTACCGCGATGTAGCCTCTGGGACCCTTGGCCACCTGCTGGACACCGCCATGGACGCGGGCATCAGCGCCCTGTGGAAGCCGGTGAAGCTGGTGGGGCCCGCGGTGACCGTCCAGACGGTGCCCGGCAGCTACCTGGCCGTGGCGAAGGCTACGGAGTTGGTCCAGCCCGGCGACGTGCTGGTGGTGAACCGTGCCGGGGAGATGCGGCACGCGACGACGGGTGAGTTCGGCAGCGTACAGGCCATGGAAGCGGGCGTGGCCGGCATGGTGACCGACGGCCCCGTGACGGACCAGACGGGCATCATTCGCATGAAGTTCCCCGTGTTCAGTCGTGGCACCGTGGGCATGGTGACCAAGCCGGGCGGCTTGGAGGAGGGGGCGGTCAACGTTCCCGTCCAGTTGGGCGGCGTGACGGTCTGCCCCGGGGACCTGGTCCTGGCCGACGAGGACGGGGTGATCATCGCAACGCCGGACGAAGCGCGGGACTGTTTGGCCCGCTGCCAGGAGGCCGAGGCCTGGGAGGCCTACGCGCGGGAGCAGCTGGCCGCCGGGCGCCGCTTCTCGGAGCTTCGCGGCGAGCGGCCCGGGTTCATCGAGCGATTTCGAGCCGAAGCCAACAGCAGGAGGTAGCCGTGGCACTGGACCTTGCCGGAATCCACATGATGATGCCAACGCCCTTCGACGAGAAGCGGGAGTTGGTCGAGGAGGATCTTCCGCGCTTGTTGGACCTGGCGGCGAACGCCGGCTGCAAGGGCGTGGTCTGCCTGGGGGAAATGGGAGAGCATGCCCGGCTGACCGAGGACGAGCGGCAGCGCATCGTGAGCACGGTGGTCAAGCACTCGAAGGGCCGTCTGACCGTGACGGTTGGAGCCACGGGCCAGAGCACCCACTTGGCCGTCCTCAACGCCGCGCAGGCGCACGAGATTGGCGCCGACGCAGTGATGGTCGCGCCGCCCACGGTGCGCAAGACCAACCTGGATGGGGTCTTCGCCTACTACAAGGCCATCAACGAAGTGCCCATCACCCTGGTGATCCAGGACTTCCCGGAGGTCAACAACGTCTTCATGCCCCCGCCCTTCATCGCTCGGTTGCACAAGGAGCTGGAGCAGGCCCGGTACCTGAAACTGGAGGAGCCGCCCACGCCCCCCAAAATCACCGCGGTCAGAGCGGCCGCGGGTGACAGCCTGGGCATCTTCGGCGGGCTGGGTGGCGTATACCTGTTAGAGGAGCTGACGCGTGGGGCCTGCGGCACGATGACAGGCTATGCCTACCCCGAGGTGCTGGTGGAGATTTATCGCAACGTAGTGGAGGGTGACGAGGAGCGTGCCCGGGAAGTCTTCTATCGGAACGTTCCGCTCATCCGCTACGAGGCGCAGGCGGGGATTAGCCTGAGCATCCGCAAGGAGATACTCAAGCACAGAGGCGCACTGCGGACCGCCGCGGTCCGGCCCCCCGGCCCCGAGATCGACGAGACGACCCGGAAGGAGCTGGAGCGAACGCTGGATTCGCTGGGACTGCGGTAGAAGCGCCGCCGCGTCTGGCTTCCCCGGGTCGAAGCGATAGGTGGGATGAACAGGATACGCGGCATTGGGCGCTGGTTTCTCCTGAGCACGGCTGCGCTCCTTGCGGGAGTGGCCCTGCTGGGCTGCTCCGCTGGAAGCGACGACGAGGCTCCGACGACGACAAGCGTCGAAGCGTCTGCAGCAGAAGCTCCCACGGCAACGGCGTCCACAGGCGCCCAATGGTCTACAGCGCCATCGGTCGCCGCAAGCACCCAAGAGTCGACACCGCAGGAAACTGACTCCCCGTCGTCCGATAGGGCGAGCCTGCCGGCTACCGAGACGGGGCCCAAGAGCCCGCAGAGGCTCATGACGGCGGCCCTGAGCCAAGCGGCCGTAGGCGAGATCGCGGCCATCCGAGAGATGGGTGCTAGCGGCGACCCTTCCTACATCCCCGTGCTACTGGAATTCGCGCGCTTCCAGTTCCGCTTGGACGCCGTCGTTGGAACCGCCACGTACCAGGCATTGGAGCAGCTGCTCGAGGCCTACCAGGGGCCGCAACCGATATGGGAGGACCGCTGGTGGAACTGGTGGCTGGAGTGGCTGGGAGAGCACCCGGAGGTGACAGCTCCCCCAGGGTACGCAGCCTTCAAGGGCCAGTTCTACACCCGCTTCTTCAACGAGGAGGTGGGAAGCTTCTTCTACGAGGGCGTCAAGTCCCGGATCCGGTTGGAAGAGGTCGTGTGGGGCGGCGTCAGCGAGGCGGGTATCCCCGCCCTGACGAACACGCCCGTCATCCCGGCCGATGAAGCTACGTACCTGAACCCCGGAGACCGGGTCTTCGGCGTTTCCATCAACGGGGAGCACCGCGCCTACCCGCACCGGGTGATGAACCTGCACGAAATGGCCAACGACGTCGTGGGAGGCGTCCCCATCGCTCTGGCCTACTGAACCGTCTGCGGTTCTGGCATCGTGTATGCCAGGGAAGTTGACGGGCAGCTATTCGAGTTCGCCACGCCCTGGTTCATGCATCGTGCGAACAAAATGATGTATGACCGGCAGACCAAGACGATGTGGCAGCAGTTCCTGGGTGAGCCCATTGTGGGCCCCCTGGTAGACAGCGGCCTGACGCTGGAGGTGCTGCCTGTGGTGGTTACCACGTGGGGCGGGTGGCTGGCGGCTCATCCCGACACCACCGTGCTGGACTCGGACACCGGCGTATACCCCAAGTGGGCCTATGTGCCGGAGGAGGATAGCGGCTCCGCCTACTACGGCTACCGCCTGAATCCCCAGGCCATGTTCCCGGTCTGGCAGCGCAGCGAGCTCCTGCCGGAGAAGGCCGAGGTGTTGGGACTTCTGGTCCACGGCCACCCCAAGGCATACCTCTTGGAGGCGTTGCATGAGGCCGCTCTCCTGAACGACGTGCTGGGCGGCCAAAACCTGGTGGTGGTCTCAAGCGGCCCGGTGGGCGGTCGCGTCTACGAACGAGGCGAGTACACCTTCAGCTTGCCCTCGGAGCCGGAATCCAGCGCGCCGACACTGGTGGACGATCAGGGGCGGTCCTGGCGGCTAGAGGAGGATGCCCTGGTCTTGGAGGGTGCCCCCACCGAGCGACTCGCCCGCATTCACAGCAACGTAGCGTACTGGTTCGGCTGGTACCTCTTCCACCCCACCACGGCGGTCTACGGCGAGGCGTCGTAGCAGGCAGACCTCTGCCTTATGGCGCCGGAAATAGGGGCTGCTGGAGTACTTCAGCGAAGTTGCTGACTCCCACCCCCAGCAGACGAAAGCGGCGGCCGGGCGCGAGTTCGCGAAGGAGCAGCATATCCGCCGCCGCGGCAATCGTCTCCGAGTCGCTCGTGGGGGCATCGAGGGTGATCTGCCGCGTGAACGTCATGAAGTCCGCCAGGCGCAGCTTCACCGACACAGTCCTGCCCCGGAGGTTCGCCGCCTGAAGCCGCTCCACGACCCGTCGAGAGAGCCGGGCCAGTTCCGTCTGCAGGGTTGAGGCGTCGGAGGCGTCCTGGGACAGGGTGGTCTCTGCGCTGACCGACTTGACCTCCCGCGTTGGGATCACAGGTTCGGTGTCCTGACCCTGGGCCCGGCGTTGCAGCTCCAGGCCTCGCGCTCCGAGCGCCCTCCGAAGCCAGCTCTCGTCCCTTGCTGCCAGGTCAGCGATGGTGCGGACGCCGGCCCTGTTCAGCATGGCGGTCGTCACCGGGCCAACACCCCAGAGCATGCTCACCTCCAGGGGCGCCAGGAATGCCTCCTCCGTTCCCGGCGGTACCAACAGAAGGCCGTCGGGCTTGGCCTGCTGGGAGGCGATCTTGGCAACGGACTTTGACGTGCCGCCGCCAATGGTCACTGCCAGGCCGGTGACGTCGCGGACCCGCTCCTTGAGGTCCCGGCCCGTCTCCTCCATCTGTTCGGGAGGCACGTGGGCGCTGACGTCCATGTAGGCCTCGTCCATGGAGAGGGGCTCCACGAGGGGGGTCAGACTGTGGAAAATGCCCATCACCGCCTGGGAGACTTCCCGGTAGCGGTCGAAGCGGGCGGAGACTCGGACGAGTTCCGGGCAAAGGCGGAAGGCCGTGCGCATGGGCATGGCCGATCGGACGCCGTGGCGGCGGGCCTCGTAGGAGGCAGCGGCCACTACGCCCCGGGACTCCGGGGGACCTCCCACGGCCACGGGTACACCCCGCAGGGCCGGGTTGTCGTGTTGCTCCACGGAGGCGTAGAAGGCGTCCAGGTCAGCGTGGAGGATGTACCTCCAGACGGTCACAGGGCTACTCCCAGAGTGTGCTTGTAAGCGCGGCGCCGTCGATTGCAGGGTAGGCTTTGTGAAAGTACTCGCTGCTGGTCCAGGAGGGGGCCTGCTCCAAGACTTCCGCGATCGCCTGGGCGTCCTCCTGGGAGCGGTAGATGCGCAGGGCTTGGGCCTTGGTCGCCAAGTAGGGGGTGATGTCGATGCGGACAGTGGGCGTCGCCTCCGGCCCGTCCAGCTCCGCCTCGAACCTGCGGGCGACTTCTGGGGGAAGGGCTGCGTAGTAGAGGCCCGCCGGTTCAGAGGCGACGTATGCATGGAACGCCTCAACCGCGGCCCGGTGGACTGCAATGTGGTCCGGGTGGCGAGACATGCCCGTGGGGCCCCAGGTGATGACGACGTCGGGCCGTACGCGCTGCATTTGGGCCGCTATCTGTCGGACGACAGTGGCGAGGTCCGCCTCCGCCATCTTCGCGTCCTCGTAGCCGAGGAAGACGGGGGGATGGGCGCCGTAGAGCTGCATCACCGCTCGCAGCTCCGCCTCGCGCACCGCCGGCAGCTCCCCTCGGGCGATGGTCATCCCTCCGGTGCCCAGGGTCCCCCACTCGCCGCGGGTGGCGGTGACCACGGTTACCTCTGCGCCTTCCTGCACCGACCGCGCGATAGTGCCGCCCGCCACCGACGTCTCGTCGTCCGGGTGGGCGAAGATCGCCAGGATGCGGCGGGGCCCCGTGGCGTGGAGATGGCCCACGATGCGTCCTCCTTGTCTCGCTTGTCGCTCTCCATTCCACTATGAGAGCCGGTGTGTCGGCGGAATCTGTACTATAATAGCCGTTGCGGGCCACCGTAGCTCAGAGGCAGAGCAGCGCTTTCGTAAAGCGCGGGTCCTCGGTTCGAATCCGAGCGGTGGCTCCACCCCCGCCTACGCCGTCACTTGCCAACTGGTTGCGGCATGATACAATCCGGTCATCCAGCCCGTCTCCTATGCGTCGCATGTCCTCTTCGTGAGGGTGCTGAACGTCTTGGAGGAGCCAGAAGAGAGGGGTGCCATGCCGATAGCCGACCTGATGTCGATGACGATTGCGGAGGCCGCGGCGGCCATTCGCTCCCGGCAGCTCTCGCCGGTGGAGTTGACCCAGGCCTGCCTGGACCAAGTGGAGCGCCACGACGGGAAGATCAACGCCTTCCTCACAGTACTGGGCGATCAGGCCTTGGCCGCTGCCCGGCGGGCGGAGCAGGAGATGGCCCGAGGCAGGGACCGCGGGCCCATGCACGGCATCCCGTACGCCGTTAAGGACATATACAATTCCAAGGGCGTGCGGACCACCATCGGGTCCAGCGTCTTCAAGGACAACGTCCCGGACCATGACTCGACGGCAGTGCGCAACCTGGACCGGGCGGGGGGAGTGCTGCTGGGGAAGAACCATTGCCTGGAGTTCGCCAGCGGCAACCACAATGCTCTCTACGGCGAGGTGCGTAACCCCTGGAACCTGGACCACACCCCCGGAGGCTCCTCCAGCGGATCGGGCGCGTCGGTGGCGGCGGGCATGGTCTTCGGCTCGATGGGCTCCTGCACCGGCGGCTCCATCCGTGGGCCCGCTTCCCACAACAGCATCGTGGGGCTCAAGCCGACCTACGGCCTGGTGAGCCGCTTCGGCGTCTTTCCGCTGAGCTGGTCCATCGACCACGCCGGGCCCATGACCCGGACGGTGGAGGACTGCGCCATTATGCTGGGCGTCGTGGCCGGCTACGATGCCCAGGACCCCTCCTCGGCCCGGGTCCCCATCCCCGACTACCGGGCAGCCCTGGACCGCAACATCCGAGGCATACGCGTGGGTATCCCGAGGGAGCTGAACGGAGGAGCCTCCGCTGAGGTGGCCGAGCTAATACAGAAGGCCATCGTTGTGCTTCAGGAGCTGGGCGCCGAGGTCACGGAGCTGTCCCTCCCCATCACCGGCGAGTACACCGGGGCGACGGGGAACATCATCACCTGGAGCGAGATGGCCCAGGTCCACGCCCCCTGGCTGGACCGGCTGGACGAATACACGCCAATGGTGCAGCAGAAGGTGCGCCTGGGACTGGTGGCGCCTTCCACTATGTACCACAAGGCGCAGCAGCTCCGACGTCTCATCCAGGCTGAGCTGGCGGAGGCCCTCCAGCAGGTGGACGTGCTGGTGAGCCCCATTCAGAACACTCCGCCGGGCCCCATCCAGCAGGCTTCCATTCGGGGCGGGCCGCCCAGGGGCGGCGGTGGTGGCGCGGCCCGGGGCGCCATTGACATGAGCTCCACCCGGACCTTCAACCTCACGGGGCAACCCGCGGTCAGCGTTCCCTGCGGCTTCTCCCCCCAGGGGCTGCCAGTGGGCCTCCAGATTGCGGGCCGGGCCTTCGAGGACGACCTGGTGCTCAAGGTGGCCCACGCCTACGAGCAGGCCACCGAGTGGCACACGATGCACCCCAAGCTGTAAGCAAAGCCGAAGTCTGAGGCGCGAAGGAGAGAAGACGATGGCCATGACACCGGACCTGGCCCGCACACTTCTGGAGCGGGCA
The DNA here is from genome assembly GCA_965249315.1 of Dehalococcoidia bacterium. GTDB lineage: Bacteria > Chloroflexota > Dehalococcoidia > Lucifugimonadales > UBA1127 > CBDBGD01. The sequence goes on from OZ252225.1 coordinate 1,928,946, forward strand.
GGCCTCAAAGCCACCGACGATCAGGCGGAGAGCACTGCGAACGTGTACAACGCCCTGGCGGAGCGCCTGGCGACGATGCCCGAGGCGAAGCTGGAGAGCGTGGAGCCCCACCAGATCCAGCCCACTCGAAGGCCGGGCGGGCGACGGCGGAGCTAGCAGCCTCAGGTCCGGCCCGGCGGGGGCGCGTTCGGACTCCACGGTAGGTTGTGGCAATGAGTAGGGGCGGTCTGCTGACCGCCCCTACTACTGTGCAGACCTCTGCAGTTCGGGGGCTAGCGCCTACGCCTTCTCCACCATCGGCGGCAGGCCCTTGGCCTCACGCCACATCTTGTAGCGGTCGAGGGTCTCCCCCATGAGCTTCCCGTGGACGTCAACGATGTTGGCGCCCTCCTCGATCAGCTCGCGGGTGAACTCCTCCTCCTCCTCCTGAGCGACGGACTCGACAATTACCTCTTCGGCGAGGGCCTGGGGGCAGACCACCACGCCGTCGTCGTCGCCCACTACCAGGTCGCCGGGGTAGATCAGGACGTTGCCACAGGCAACGGGCAGCTGGACGTCCATCGCCCAGTGCTCAGCGGTGTGGCCGTAGCCGTGGGGCGCTCGGATGAAGACGGGGAAGTCCTGCCCTCGCAGGTAGGGGATGTCCCGCATGGCGCCGTCCGTGACCATACCTTCGGCGCCTCGATAGACCATGCGGGCCACTAGTCGGTCGCCGAAGACACCGGCACCCACGTTGCCGCGGGCGTCGATGATCAGCACGTCACCGGGCCCGACGGACTCGATGGCCACGTGCTCGGCGTATCCGGCGCGGTCGTTCTCCGAGTTGTGGTCCTCCCGGCGCGGGAGATAGCGTAGGGTGTAGGCGCGCCCCGCCATGACCGTGCCCGCCTTGACGGGCAAAACGCCGGCCATGTAGACAAAGCGGAACCCACGCTTTGAGAGCGCCCCGGAGATGGTGGCCGTGCTGGCACGCTTCGCCAGCGCGATAAGCTCTTCAGTGATTTCCTTCTCGGGCGGTACAAGTGATGCCATACGTCCTCTCCTCCCTGGAATCACCCCGACACAGAGTTACCCAACCGGGTATGCGGGGTCGGCGCTAGTGTACTGGGGGCCTTGAGCGGGTGTCAACAGCATGTGCGGCGCCTCAGCCCCGCATCTACCCCGCGCCCTGGAGCATGCCGCGCAGATAGGCCGCCTGGCCGGCATGCTGCGTGTTGTCGCTGATGACGCTGACCAACCGGACGCCAACCGTGGGCAGAGGCTTGTACTGGGGTTCGTTGATCTCCACGTCCAGGTCGGTCGGGGACAGCGTGTCCAGGTAGGCCTTTGAGCGCTTGTACACCGCATCGTGGTAGCCCAGCAGGGCTGCCCCGTCGGGAGAGCGAAATGCTGCGACCTGCTCGGGCGTGTGGCCGCCGCCGGTGTTCGTGGGGTCGGGCGCCATGTCGAAGACAACGTGCCACCCCTCGCTGACCCAGGCCTGGGGGATCTCCGCTAGGTCCGATAGATGATGGTCCTGGACCCGGGTCAAGTGCCACGCAAGCCAAGCGATGGAGTTGCACCCCTCCTTGGGTTGGTAGAGGAGCTGTTCCAGGGTCAGACCATCCATTACGCGATGCAGGATGGCCTGGACCCTTTCCAGCCCATCGGCTACAAGCTCTCGACCTTCCATGGTCTCCTCCTTCTGGACGAGTTGAATGGCCTCATTCTACAACCATGGTGGGTGAGATAGGGTCGCGGACGGTGAAGATGGCGGGGCCCCGCCTAGCTCCGCTTCGACCTGGCGGGCCTCTTGGCCCGGCTCGACTCGTAGCACCGGATCCACTCCTCCATGGTGGTGCGGCTGACGGCTTCGCCGATGAGGTCGAGCGGGAGGTCCTCCAGCGTTTTGAAGCGGACGCACGCCTTGCCCATGTCCAACTTCTTGCCCGTGGTCCTATAGCTGTCGACGAACCATCTCTGGCTCTCGGCGTCGGCGTAGATGCTCATGAGGTGGACCGAGACGTAGCTCTTCTCGGACGAGACCGCTGCGAACTGCAGAGGGTGGCCGTTGTAGGTCTTGGGGTAGCGGGCGAGGGGCACGACGCAGGACACCATCCCTTCACGTCCGCCTCCTCCATCGCCGGTACGCTTCCGCAGGGCGCGTCGCCACGCCACAAGAAGCCGGTGCGTCACGAATTGTACCATGGCTCAACTGCAGGCTCGGAGTACGGCGCGTATCTGGCGCCTAGAGCCAACTGGCCAGGGACAGCACCTCCCGAGCCACTGTGCTGACTGAGCGGCTTGGACCAGTGTCGACGATGAAGTCCTCGACACTCGCCCGATCGAGAATCTTGGAGAGTTCCTCCGCCCGGGCGAGAGCCTGATCCTGGAACATGCCCGGCTCGCGTATACGAAGGCGTTCGTGCATTAGTGAGAGAGGAGCGGTCAGCCGACACACCATGGGCTGGGCGCCCGGCACGGCTGCTCGGTATTGGTCGAGATCCGCACGGTCCTCGACCGCTGCAGCGATGAGAGCCGCTCCGCCCCGGAAGCAACGTAGTTTGGCCAGACGGCGGCGAGGTTGGTGAACTCCAAGCGCTGGCCGCGTGGGCCTCGCTGTGGATGCATGACGCTTAGACAGTCGAGGTCGAGAGCCGCGTGGGCGACGCCTGCCTCCGAAAGCAAGTCCGAGGCCTCGTAGAGTACCGTTGTCTTTCCCGTTCCCATGGAACCGGAGATGACAAGAAGCGGTACTTGTGAAGCCGCCATCACACCTCACTGAGAGAGGGCCTTTGGCTTGCCGCAGGCCGCACTGCGCCTAAGCAGCAGGCCGGGGATGCCGTGAATTGTACCATGCAGCCCGCCATAGGCTCGGAGTCTGGCGTGCACCTTGGTAGAATAGAGAGCAGTGTTCTCCAGTGCCCGGCCCGCATCCAGGTGCTGCAGGCCCTTTTTGTCCGTTGCGGAGGGGTGGCCGAGTGGACGATGGCGCCGGTCTTGAAAACCGGAATCCCCTCGCGGGATCGTGGGTTCGAATCCCACCCCCTCCGCCGCACCGGCATCGTTGGTGCCGTCCTTGCCGAAGGTCAGCTCCAACTCCTGAGCCGTGTCGTCCCCGTAACGCGCACCCTTCTGGACGCCTCGAACGTCTGGCTGAGTGTGGTCCCGACCAGTTAGTCATTAGGGGGCAACCGCGAAGCACGCACTTGTTGTCGAGACTCGCTGGTTCTTGCTACTCAAATCAACGCTTTGCCAAGAAGGGACATTGAACCTGTGCACTGTCCGATCTGCGCCGTTCGGAGAGGGGCGGTGTGTACAGTACAGAATGGATATGTGCGTCGATTCGTTACGTCTCCGCACTTTGCGCGGAGGAGTTGGCCTATCCGAACTACCGAGCGACGTTGCATGGTAGCTCTGGGGAGCGGTACAGTGCGACTGTCGCCGTGAGTTACTTTGGTACGAACCGGCGTCGAACACTCTTTAGTTGAGGTTGCGCGCGCGAACATGGCTATCGAACGCATTGTCGAAAATGCGCGGGCCGCTCAGTTGGGGTTCGTGCTGAAAGCCTATCGCCGGTCTTTCCAAGACGAAAACGGCCGGACGGGGATTTCCCAGGAAGAATTGTTACGACGCATGGGCGCTGTGGATGATGCGTATGATGAACGTTTCAGTCATGCTACCGTGTCACGGTGGGAAGGGGGCGCGACGCGTCCCTCAGTGGATCGCCTCAGGACCATTGGCAAGGCGCTGAACCTGTCCCAGGCTGAGATTGCGGGGTTGATCCTACTAGCCGGTCTGGCCTCCGACTTCGAGGCGGCCGGCGCGGTCGCTGGACTGTCTTTCGTTGGTGTGTCATCGGCTCAGGGAAAGGCTCCTGATGCCTGGTCCGTGGCGAGCACTGCCAAGCAGAGTTCCCTTCACAACAGTGAGCCTCGCCCCTCGCTGCTGCGGGCGTTTGGTGGCTTTACCTTGAGATTTCTGCTAGTCGCAGCGTTCATTACAGGAGTCGGGTACACGCTTTCCGCCCTGGGCTGGGATGGCTACTGGATGCCTGTGGCATACATCTGTCTGACGACCACTCTGGTGATGGTGCAGGGCTTGGTGTTCCCGGACCGTGAGGCAGGCCTCAGAGACTTCTTTTGGATTTCGCTGTTCTTCATCTTGGCGGTTCCATCGTTGCAGTTTGCACCGCTGCAGATGGACCACTATGGGTTCTATGCGAGCGGAGTCTCTTCTGAATCCCACGTGCCATTCATGCTGTCCCTATTGGTTAATCTAACAGTGGCCACACTGTGCTCGATGATGTTCCAATTGCTGCGGCAGCGCCAGGTTTCCCAACAGGGGTCGAGCGAAACCACTCTTGTCAGGGCGGCTCTGGTAGTCCTTCCGCCTATTGGGGTAGCCTACGCGGTGGTACTTGTGTTTTCCAACGCGTCGGTGTGGATTCAGTCGGCGGTGGTGATGTGGGTGTTGGCGAGCGTGTTCATTGGGCTTCTGGTAATGAGGCACCCGACGGTGAATCCCACCCAGGAGCAGCGGCGGTTCCTACTATCTGCGGCGTTCACCGTGGCGATCGTCGCCTCGACTTTGGGTATAGTTGTGGTAATGGCGATATACATTTCTCCTGACCTGCCAGGAGTGCTACCCGACCACAATCTGCTGAGCTCGTGGGAGATCAACTTCGCCGAGCTGGGCTATACCAGAGCGGAGGCGCTTGAACGCCTCAATGTGGGGTACATGTTGCACTCCACGTACCTGTTCGTCTACATGGTCTTCATTGTTGGTGGGAGCTTCCTGAAAGCGGTGTACCGCTTGGCAGGCGGCGACGCTGCTGGGCCTGGCGCGGCTTATGCCGATACCCTTGCACCTGCGCCGACGAGGAGGGGCCGCCATCGTGACAACGTGCGTAGGCTTCTGTGGTCTCCACCGCTCCCGGCTGTGGTGAGGGGAAGACTACTCGCGTTCGGGCGCCACTGAGTTCGGGCGCCACTGAGTTCGGGCGCCACTGAGTTCGGGCGCCACTGAGTTCGGGCGCCACTGAGTTCGGGCGCCACTGAGTTCGGGCGCCACTGAGTTCGGGCGCCACTGAGTTCGGGCGCCACTGAGTTCGGGCGCCACTGAAGGATTCACCTTGCCTGGTATACTCGGCTACTCCCGCGACCGCTTAACGGGAGGGCAGAGGATGCCCCCCAAGAGCAAGTCCCACCGACAAGCGGAAGACGATCGCCCACGAGGGTATGGCGGAGGTCGGCCTAGAGGTGGAACTATGCGCTCATCGAGTCTTGGCGTCCTGGTCCGGCGACTGGATACCACCTATGACTGGGAAGCGGTAATCGTCGGTCTCACTGACGGGCCGGACCCTCACAGTGGCAGCACCGTCTGGCGCAGTGGTGAGGGGCTGCACCTCTGGTATCCGAACCAGCCGGAGCCCGAGACGGAATGGGAGGCCGAGCTCGACGAGATCTACATCAGGGCCAGCTAGGAGCTAGACCCTGTGGCGCGTGTGGAGCACTACCATCGGGTCCAGGAGGTCGTCGCAGAGAACGTGCCTTTCATCTACACGACTCTCTCCGAGCGACTGAGTGCGATCCGGAACGTGTTTGGCAATCTCACTCCCACGCTATATGGGCTCTGAAATATCCGCTACTTGTACAGAACGGACCTCTAGCAAGGAGATTCCAGGCATCGGACGCTCGTCGCCCAACGTGGGACTTCGGTTCCGGTTACAGCCACCGTCGCACTGCTAAATTCCCGTGTCGATCGGCCATCGCCGGGTCTCCCCGCGAAGCAACGGCTCGAGGAGCTCGCCGAGTCTTCGGGGAACGAAGAGGTCTGCAGACCGAAGAATGTCCGGGAGGCTCCACCACCGATGCTCCTTCAACCACCCGGCCTCGCTCCGGCCCAGCAGCTGAGGCTCGACGTGGAACCTTGGCGTGCGGACCAGGTAGTAACGCTCGAAGGATTCGCACGGCCCGGTGTCACTGCGCCATACGTGACGGCGATTCCAGACCCACGGGCCGAGTGCTCTCCGCACGAGCCCCGTCTCCTCCCACATCTCTCGTATCGCGCGTCTTCAAACCGTTCGTCGGCCTCGAGCGCCCCGCCAGGCGTAATCCACATCTCCTGCGAATTGTACGGGTCGAACACCCGCTGGAGCAGAACGGCGTCCGACTCGTCGATCAGCAGGATGCGGGCGGAAGGCCTCGGAGTGGGACCGGCCGAAAAGTTCCCAGCACGCCGGCGCGCCAAGGCATGGTCTCGGAAGGCCAGGATCCAGTCGCGGTCCCAACCTGCGGCGCCGGTCACCGTATCCCCTTCAGCGGCGAGCGCCCCTGATTGGTAGGGCGCGAGCGCCGAACGTATCACCGGCGAGTACTCTGCAGGCAGATGAGCAAGCGCCCACTCACCGCCTTCCAGCTTCGTTGGCACGCTGCCTTCGCCCTCTTCGAGCACCTGGAAGACACGGCAGATGTTCAGGACGCTGTAGGACGGGTCGTCCAGGATGTTGTCGCTCCTTAGTATCCACTCGAGGTCATGGAGGATCGCGTCAAGGTAGTCCTCGTGGGGGACGGCCCCGAAGACGTCTCGAATGGGCTTTCCGACTAGGGCCACCCCTTTTGCCCTGGTGACGGTGCAGTGCGCGGCTAGGTCCCTGTCCGTTCTGCCCCCCGGAGGGGCCTGCGCGCCCTTGAGGATGGCTTCCAACTCAGACGCGCTGCTGTGAAACTCGAAAGGGAGCGGATGGCGGAAATCCCGGACGTCGTCCTCCAGGATGGCCGACATCTCGATGTCCTCGGGTATTGGACGCCTTTCGGAGAGCATAGTGAGAAGCTGGGCCAGACGGAGACGCTCGTCGTCGCTAAGACCACTCTCCACGACGACTAGGAGATCGATGTCGCTCTTCGAGCGGCTGAATGTCCCGGCGGCTAGGGAGCCGTGGAGGTACACGCCTGTCAGCTTGCCGTCCAGAATCTGTCGGAAGCCGCACACCGCGGCCTCGATGTGGTCTCGGACGTCTCTTTCCAAAACGATCTCCCTGCCAAACTACGCCGTAGTCTACTCCCATTCGCCTGATGCAATTGAGAATTGGCCACCCCTCGCGGCTCTCGCTCTCCACGGTGCTGGCTGGTAGAATAGTTCCCGCTTTACCCAATGGAGGCGTTGCCCCAATGAAGCTCCACGAGTACCAGGCCAAGGCGCTCATGGCACAGTACGGCATCCCCCTCCCTCGAGGGGGCGTTGCGAGCACTCCCGAAGAGGCCCGCCAGCAGGCCCAGGAGTTGGGCGGACGGATAGTGGTCAAGGCGCAGGTCCACGCCGGGGGACGCGGTGCGGCAGGGGGAGTCAGGGTGGTGGGAAGCCCGGCCGAAGCGGAGGAGTATGCATCCTCGCTCCTTGGCAGCAACCTCGTGACCGCCCAGACCGGCCCCGAGGGCGTTCCCGTGACCAGTGTGCTGGTGGAGGAGGCTGCCGAGGTTGCCCAGGAGCTCTACCTTGCCATGTTGGTGGACGGCGGGACCCGGAGACCCGTGGCTATTGCCAGCGCCGCCGGAGGGATGGAGATCGAAGAGGTGGCGATGGCCACTCCGGAGAAGGTCCTGCGTGCAGAGGTGGACCCGGTGCTGGGGCTCCAGCCCTTCCAGGGCCGCAGGCTCGCCTACAGCATGGAGTTGGCCCCGGAGCTCGTCCGCCCTACCGCCGACCTGGCGACACGCCTGTACCGCCTGTTCGTCGAAAAGGACTGCACCCTGGCGGAGATAAACCCTCTGGCGGTAACCGCTGACGGCAGAGTGGTCGCCCTGGATGCCAAGGTCGACCTGGACGACGATGCGGCCTTCCGACACAGGGACCTCCAGACCCTGCGGGACGTGGGCCAGGAGGACGCGCTGGAGGCCCGGGCCAGGGAGGTGGGCGTCTCCTACGTCCGCCTGGACGGGGACGTGGGCTGCCTGGTCAATGGCGCGGGCCTGGCGATGGCGACCATGGATATCGTGAAGGCGGTGGGTGCAGAGCCGGCCAACTTCCTCGACGTGGGCGGAGGCGCCAACGAGGAACAGGTGAAGCAGGGCTTCGGCATCATCCTTGCCGACCCCAGGGTCAAGCGTGTACTGGTCAACGTCTTCGGCGGCATTCTTCGCTGCGACATGGTGGCCCAGGGAGTCGTGGCCGCCTGCCGGGAGGCTGAAAGCCGCCCCCTTATCGTGGCCCGTCTCCAGGGCACCAATGCCGAGGAGGGCCGTCAGGTCTTTCGGGACTCCGGCCTTCCCGTCGAGCTTGCGGGCACGCTGCGCGAGGCCGCAGAGAAGCTCCAGGAGGTGGTAGGACCGTGAGCATCCTCCTCAATCGAGAGACGCGCCTTCTGGTCCAGGGCATCACTGGACGGGAAGGGTCGCTGCACACCAGACGCTGCATCGAGTACGGCACCCAGGTGGTGGCGGGCGTGACCCCCGGCCGCGGAGGCATGCTGTGGGAGGAGTCGGTCCCCGTGTTCAACACGGTGGACGAGGCTGTCCAGCGCACCAGCGCCAACACCTCCCTCATCTTCGTCCCCGCCCCCTTCGCCGCAGACGCCATCCTGGAGGCCGCCGATTCAGGAATAGGGTTGGTCATCTGCATCACCGAAGGGATCCCCGCCCAGGACATGGTGAAGGTGGTCCGTTCGCTACAAGACGCTCCCCTGCGCCTGCTGGGGGCCAACTGTCCCGGCGCCATCTCCCCCGGCGAACAGTGCAAGGCGGGCATCATGCCCGGGGCCATCCACATGCCCGGCAGAGTGGGCGTGGTCTCCCGGAGCGGTACGCTCACCTATGAGAGCGTGGGCCAGCTCACCGCCGAGGGCATTGGCCAGTCCACCTGCGTGGGCATAGGCGGCGACCCCGTCAGCGGCACGGACTTCGTGGACGTGTTGCGGCTCTTCAACGAGGACCCGGAGACGGACGCGGTTGTCCTCATTGGGGAGATTGGCGGGACCAAGGAGCAGGAGGCTGCGGAGTACATCAAGACGGAGATGCGCAAGCCCGTGTCCGCTCTCATCGTTGGGGGCACGGCGCCGCCGGGCAAACGCATGGGGCACGCCGGCGCGATCATCACCGGCACGGCGGCCCGTGCGGAGGAGAAGGAGGCCGCGCTGCGCAGCGCAGGCGCCGAGATCATCCCTAGCCCTGCGGACATCGGCGCCGTGGCCAAGGAGATGGTGGCGGCCCTGGGCTGACGACGGTTGGCAGTCCGACTGGTCGCTCCGGCGCAACGCTGCGCCGAGCAGGAACAGCGCTCGTACCTCTCGCGCTTCGTGGGCCCGTTGCGGCCTCGCTTGCTGCTTTGCTATAGTAGCCCGCACGTGGGGATGTAGCTCAGTTGGGAGAGCACCTCAATGGCATTGAGGGGGTCGGGGGTTCGAGTCCCCCCATCTCCACCATGAATCCTTCCGCTCCTGTCCTCTTGATGCTCCGAAACCCGCCTAATTCGTAGCTAAATCACCCTGGTTTTGTGCCCTCCCGTACCCCATGTATCCCTTGTTGTCTCGCTTCAAATGTGGGAACATGTGTGGGAATGGATTGGTCACGGAGGGACTTCATGGCACTCTCGGCGACGCGAGTCAGGGCCCTTAAGGAACCAGGGCGGCACTCCGATGGTGGCGGCCTCCACCTCTACATCAGCAAGACGGGAAGCAAGTCTTGGGTGCTGCGCATCACCGTCGACGGACGCCGGCGAGACATCGGCCTGGGTGCGTTCCCCTCGGTCAGTCTGGCCCAGGCTCGGGAGAAGACGACGGGTATTCGAACGGTCGTTGCTGACGGCCGTGATCCCCTGGCTGAGAGGCATGTGCCTGCCATGCCAACCTTCCGAGAAGCAGCTTACGCCGTCCATGAGGCCAACAGGCCTCGCTGGCGAAACGCCAGGCATATCCGGAGCTGGATGCAGACCCTGGAGCGCCATGCCATGCCGACCCTTGGCAACACTCCCCTGGACCGGATAGACCGCGGGGACGTGCTGCGCGTCCTCACCCCGATATGGACGACGAGACCGGAGACGGCCCGGCGGGTGCGTCAGAGGATGCGGACCGTGTTCCGCTGGGCCATGGCCCACGGCTTCATGGAGACCAACCCTGCCGGTGAGGCCATCGACGGTGCGCTGCCCCCCATGCCAAAGGTCAAGGCACACCTCAGGGCGCTGCCCTACCAGGAGGTCGGTGTAGCACTCGAAACCGTGGGGCCTCCCAGGCCTCGGTGGCGGCCAAGCTCTGCTTCCGGTTCCTAGTTCTCACGGCGGCGCGCTCCGGTGAGGCCAGGGGCGCAACCTGGGAGGAGGTCGCCCTGGAAGGCCACGAATGGCGCATACCAGCGCAGCGCATGAAGGCGGGCATGGAGCACAGAGTACCCCTCAGCAGACAGGCCCTCGACGTCCTGAGTGAGGCATCGGCCTTGCGGGATGAATCGGACCTGGTGTTCCCGTCGCCGCTGAAGGAAGGGGCTCCCATGTCGGACATGACGCTGACCAAGGTGCTCCGCTCGGTCGGGCTGGCGGAGCGTGCAACGGTGCACGGCTTCCGCAGCAGCTTCAAGAACTGGACCCTGGAGCAGACGGACACGCCTTGGGCTGTCTCGGAGGCGGCCCTTGCCCATACCCTGGGCAACTCCACCGAGCAGGCCTACGCGAGGTCTGACCTCTTCGAGCGGCGCTCCGACCTGATGCAGCAATGGGCGGACTACCTCAGCAATTAGCTTGGCGGGCTGCCGGACGTTCCGTTGGTGCTTGGGCTGCAATGACGTCGGGGCGAGGAGTGCCCCGGGAATGCGCATCGCGGGGCTTCTAATTGCCTTCGTCCGGCTGGCGAGCCGCTAGCGGCTGGATCGGATGATCCAGAGCAGGTTGAGTCCAACTATGCCAGCGGCGGCGGCCCACAGAAGCGTGCCCAGGGCAGAATTGACCGCGAATCCCACCCCCAGGCCAAAGACGAATACAACAACCGTCAGCGCGAACAGCAGCACGTGCGCGACGATCTTGGTTATTTTGGCTATCGTTCCTGCGACTGTTCCTCGAACGCGGGGTGGGACAGATCACCGTGTGCATGGTCTGTCCCGAGCGTCTGTGCACGCAGATGGCGATGGCTCTTGGACGGGTGTGGGTGTCTTCGTGCATGCAGCAAGCTCCTATCGTGGACCTTGGCTGCGCAGACCAGACCTGGGCCGGGGAGCGGGCCAATCTCACCCCTCGCTGTCGGTCGAGACTCCAGCCAGCGCACGATGTCGCTCTCTCGCCACCGGACGGCGGCGGGGCCGACCCGTACGGGACGCGGGAAGTCCCCCTCCTGCATGTACCTATAGATGGACGAGCGGGCCAGCCCCGTGATCTCCTCGACCTCTCGGCGCCTGAGTAGTCTGTCGTTCATTGCCCTCTCCTCTCCGCGAGTCTGGGGCGCTGCGGAGGAGTGTGAGCGGAGCGTGGCGCACGTCTCTTCGCTCCCGGCATCAGGGCCAGTCTCAAGCCAGCCCCCTCGCCCGAAAGGGTGTCCGGGTATCGGCCGTCCGCTGATCCGTCCACTCGCCCTCCCGTTGTGCTGCTACACCACGTGGATGCGATGTCCGCTGCTCACGTTCAGGACAATCCTCTGCTAGAGTGTTGGTGGGGAACCTGACCGCTCGTTCCGTTTCCCATCCTTGGTCGTGTGTGCTGGGCACCATGCTAGCTCTGAACGCTTACGGCCGAAGCGACAATCACCAGCCAATTGGCGCCATTGGCTCGCCAGTATGGTCAACTAATGCCGAGTCGGCGTAGCCCCTATCGGATCGCTGACCTGCCGAAGGTCCAGGAGCTCCTGGACCAGGGCAAGACCCACGTCGCGATTTCTATGGAGACTGGCGTCTCGACGCGCAGTGTGAGCCGGTGGCTCAGAGACGGATTGCTGCGTCGCCCTTCTCCCGTCTCAGCGGGGGTGCCTCCCACGGATGCTGCGGGACATGCACCCGAGCAGGAGTGGACCGCTCGTGCCCTGCTCGACCTGGGCATGGACAAAGCTGTCGTACCGAGGATCCTTACGTTGGTCGAACACAAGCCTGTAGCGAGCAATCGGCGCTATCGTGAGTGGCTGTCCACGTATCTCCCGTTGGCCGCCAAGATACCTGATGAATGGGCGGCTGCCGTGGCACTCCTCCCGATTCTCGGTAGAGATCTCTGCAACCCGGCATTGGAAGAGCTTGCGGAACTGATGCGCGAGTCAGTGCCCTGGGAAGGCGCGCAACTACGGAAACGTTATGGTCGCCTGGTCAGGCCCCTGCTGCGCAATGCCCGGGTTGGATTGAATGACTGGCTCCTCTTCATTAGAGACACCGAAATGGGGACCGTCCTCCCGGTCGTAGAGGCTGGCGTGGTCTCTGAAGTCCTTAAGAGATGCCCCCAAGTGGACAGACCGGCCCGGAAGCGCCGGCCAGTCCACAAAGAGGACAGGGCGCTGGGTCTGCAACTGCTGAGGAAAATGCCTATGGGCGGGCTTGCGATGGCCTGGAGTCGTCTAGTAAACGGAGAACCTCCATGGCTCGAAGCATATGCGAACTGGACACAACGAAAGGCGTGGCGTCAGGAGAAGGACGAGAACACCCAGTGAGGAATCACCCTCAGTCCGGGTCTAAGGCAAAAGCCACGATGGCACCCGCCATCCACCACAGGCTACGAGGCCAACGCCGCCATTTGCTCGGATCACGGTCACCGGGGCGGACGGGTAAGACCCGCGCAGTCACACTCTGTCAGCCACGTGACTCACGCTTTCCCCGGAACCGGCTTTGGCCCTAGAAGCCCTTCACCCTGCATACTTTGGGGCAAGCGGTCGCCCTGTATTTGAAAGACGCTCGGTCTCCAGGTGGCCGAGTGAGCGCCCCGAGAAGGCGAGAGCGGACCCGCGTGAAGATCATCACGATACCCGCAATGTCGCTCCCACCTTCGCCTCTCCAGCCTTCACATATACAGCGCTCCTGTGGCCCGCGCTCTCAGCCAGAGACCGACCCCCGCTGCTCCGCCGGGGATCGCAGCGGGAATCCATACGAAGTCGCCCTGAATCCCCAAACCGTCCAGCCCCAGGCAGACCGCAGCGAAGGCCACGAAGCCACAGACCGCACTACCGGTGCCAATCTTCTCTCGCGCAGTTATGAACCGGAGTCTTCTCCGCTGTCGCAGGGCCATCGATGCTCCGGTCCTCCGCGTCACGGCATCGAACTGGCTCCGCGACACGGGTCGCGCAGGCGGTGCCAAACGCCTGCCCGGAACAAGCCCCGCATAGCGCCGCCGAAACTCTCGATCTGTCTGGTCCCCCTTACGCCGGTTGCATGGGCCACAGAGCACCTGAAGGTTGCGAGGATCATTTGATCCGCCGTAAGCAACGGGGTCCATGTGGTCGATATCGAGGTAGTGAGATGAGTAGCGGCGGCCGCAATAGACACAGCGGTTCCGTTGCTGCCGTATCAACTGCTCCTTCAGTCCCTTGGGCCATGCTCTTCGCTTCGTAGGAGCAATGCGACGCTGCCCGGCCTGGAATAGCAACATTAAGCTGATGAGCATATCTGCCGTCCATAGGCCGACTAGTCTTGTCCATTCCCACGTCTTGGCCAGTGCGGGCTTCAGACGCTGCCAGGAAGAGCGGTCGGCATGGGGGTGAGGGGTCTCCCTCCATCTCTTCATCGCGGTCCATGCTTTCCGGGGTGGCAAGCGCATCACCGGGAGCCGCAGCGACGTGCGCTTCGAGGTGGAGTGTCAGCGTCCCCTCTTCTTCGCCCTCAACCACCTGTGCCAGGGCGCGGGCGGCATCCGCAGGCTTCACAAGCTGGATGAACTCGGCTAGGTCTTGCGCCGTCCATGTCGAAAACGCAGTCGAAAGGAGCTGATCTCCGTAGTAGAGCTCTGCCTGGAAACCATCTGTGCCTGTTTGGTCTTCCGGCTTCCACATCACCCATAGCGTCAGCTCGGGGGACAATATTGCGTAGACTTGTCCATCGGCAACCGTCCAGGTCTTCGGGACTTCAAAGTTGTACGTACTCATCACATCTCCTTCCGGGATCGTCCATGTTAGAGTGCTCTCGACCTCGTCGAACTTCCCCTAGTCCCACTTAGTCTCCAGCAGCACTTCCCCGCCGAATACACCAGGTTCTTCGTCAACAACGCCATCAGCCGGTACGAGACCCAGGGACTCGACGCCACCCTTGCCTACTACAACCGTGAGGAGAGCGTCGACGGTCAGTGGTACGTCTTCATCATAGACGAGAACGATACGGTCATCGGGCATCCCAAATCCCAGCGCCTGGGGCTGGATGTGAAGGGTTGGGTGGGCACCGACGCCAACGGCTACAACTTCGGGCCGGACATGCTGTCTGCCACTGGGGAAGGCAAGTGGGTGTCCTACGTGTACCAGAACCCGGAGAGCGGCGGACTTGGTTCCGACAACACCGGGGGCATGCAGCTCAAGAACGCATGGGTGGTGAAGCACGACGGGCTGCTGTTCGCCTCCGGCTGGTATGTCAACGCCGACGAATTCACCAAGTCCCTGGTGTTCGCCGCCGTCAACAAGTTTCGTTCGGCAGGACTGGAAGCGACCATCGCATACTTCACCGGCCCCGAGAGCGTTTATTCAGGATTGGCGGCGACCATCGCGTACTACAACAGCGCCGACAACGTTGAAGGGGACTGGTTCGCGTTCATAGCCGACAGCAGCGGCACGATCGTAGACCACTACAACAAAACACTGGTGGGAATGGACCTCAAGGACCTGCTCGGTACGGACATGTTCGAAGCCACCGCAGAGGGCAACTGGGTGACCACGGAGGACGTGCGCGTTTGGGTGGTCGGCTACGACGGGATGACGTTCGGCTCCGGCTGGCATAGCGGCCACGAAGAAGCGGGCAATTGAGGGGAGGGGCCGTTACTCGGTTTTCCGGACAACAAGAAAAGCCTGCATAAGGGAATCACGAATGGAAGATACCGGCCTCACCCGTAGCGGATTCGGCCAGGCTTTCGGGGGCCCTCGTACAGCGGCCCGCTTGCACTGGGGAAATTGGACGGCCTTGATCTTCCCGTTGGAGATAGTTGCCGGCCGTCCTCCGGAAGAACCGGCTCCGGCACCTCGACAGCGCACACACCACAGCAGAATCACCTACGACTTCCCGCAGCGCTTATAGCGGCTCAAGGAGGAGTCCGGCCTATCGTCGTCGGAGATTGCCCGCCGCCTGGGGACCTATTGCCACACCGTATGGCGTTGGGCAGAAGGCGGGGTCCGGCCCAACCAACATCACATGAAGGCGCTGGTAGAGCTGGCCGACAGTCTGGGCCTCGGCTACATATTTCACCGAGTAGGGAGCGGCGCGCCGGTGGGGCCGTAGCCGCAGGCCCTGAAACGCAAAAGGCCGCATACAGCGAGAATCTGGCACAGGAGGTCACAAAGGGGATGCGGGAGGCAGCCTTTCGCGGCTTCTGAGTTTCCAGCTACGCCCCCTATGGCTACAACAGGGTCATGGTGCAGGACGGACCCAAGAAGCGCCCACGCTGAAGAGTGGAGGGCACGTGATGCCTGGGGTGGTAGTCCGCGAGCGACCGTGCTCTCGCAGGCGTGGGGATATGTAGTTATGTTCGAATGTGTAGAGTGTAGAGAGAAACGAAACACCGCATATCATATAAGAGGGATTGCCAAATAGCCCAGACCACCATACATATTTTCAGAGGCAAGGATCTCTTCGAGGGGGGTTGGGACGGATGACGTGTAGGCGCCGACCTAGTCGACCACTCGTGGCAGGCCTTCGTCCATCAGAGGTGGCACTGGGCTGGGCCTACAGTTCCAACACGAGCCTCAGCGTGAAGGTTCTTGATTTCGTCAAGTCCGGTGGACCGTTACCGCTGTCAAGGGCGCTGGCCTACAGTCAACGATTCTTGACGATAGTGCTCGAGTAGTCGAAGGACTCATATCTGTCGGCAGAGGGCCAGGGCCGATGCTATCCGTGTAATCATCCTGTCTCAATTCGCCTTCCTGGGGCTCTTGCGGCTTGATATGACGAACTGACCGCTGCTGGATTCCCTGACGACATGAGACTCCTGAAGGTCTACTCCTCTTACGATGTGCAGTCCTGCAGGCTCAGATCATCCAGATCGTTGCTGGCGACGTTCCTCAAGCAGGCGGGATACAGCCGGTGAATCCATTGTTCGCCATGCTCAGCTCCGTCAGGGTGTCGGCAAGGTCCCCCAGCTCCGTCGGGATTGTGCCGGTGAGTTGGTTGTTCGAGAGGGCCAGCTTCTGCAGGCTGGCGCTGTACGCGCCTAAGCTGCTATTGCCGTAGTCCTTCACCAGCATTTCCACCGACCAAATCATATCCACCTCGGCGGCTGCTACCGCCGTCGCATCGCTGGTCAGCGTCTCGTCATTGTCCGAGTCGTCGGTGAAGGACACACGCACCTTGATGGACTTGCCCTCTTCTGCGGCTAATAGGATGTAGGTGGGGTTTGTCGCACCTGGAATGTCCGTGTCCGAGCTTCCGTCGTTGGCAACCCACTGGTAGCTGAAGGCGGCATTGGTCATCCCGTCGGCGTCGGCGATGCCGGAGGTGTCCGCCGTCAACGTCTCCCCCACCTGGGCAGTGCCGGCGATGGTGGGGGCGCCTGTTGACGGGCGATTCGTAACATTGGTGACGGCTCTCTCCGTCAGGTCAGCGGCAAGGTGTCCCTTGTCCCTATTCGCGTGTTGAATTGATTCTGATACCCCTCCACGGGCGTAGCCAACCGTGACTCTCTGTCCTGCAGTCACCGGCGAATCAAGCGTCAGCGTTACCGTACTTGAATCGATCGACACGGCGGAAACAGCCCGCTCAGCACCCCCCACCTTCACCGTAAAGGCATCCGCCTCGGGCCGAGCGGCTGTATTCAGAACGCCGGCATACGTGAGCATGAGCTCGATCCCGTTCACCTTTGCTCTCGACAGGATGGGCCGCCAACGCGGGCGTGCCTCACTGAAGTCTCCCGTCACCGAGGCCCAGTGTATAGCCTGGCCTTTATCCGGCATCGAGTCCAACACTGCCTGCAACTTTGCCCTGTTGTCTCGTGACGCCGCGTCGTCGTCTGGCAATGGGTAGAGTTCGTGAGGGTCCACAGAGACGTCGAACAACTCACCCGAGTGATAGAGCTTGTATTGCTTGTCCCGCGCGTAGGCGACCTCCGGATGGTCGGCAGGGTTGCTAAAACTATCTGCGCGTGGCCTTGGGAAGTAGTAGGTGTATAGCCATTCTCGAGGTTGGCCAAGTCTCCCTTCCAGACTGTCCCAGAAGCTCACGCCGTCCAGGTCAGCACGATTTGGGATCGTGAGGCCCGCGGCGTCAGCCAGCGTGGGCAGGAAGTCCGTGAAGTCGATAAGGTCATCGACCACCCGTCCCCCAGTTCCGCCGGGAACGTGGACCATTAGAGGCGCATGAGTGCTAACGTCCGTGGTCGTACCTCTGTCCCCATAGATCGTTTCTCCGCCCAAGCCTGAAACCATGTCTATGGGCGTGCCGTTGTCGGACTTGAAGACGACAAGGGTGTTGTCAAGCAATCCCAACTCTTCGAGCTTGTCGTAAAGGCGACCGACATTGCTGTCCATATACGCGACCATGTCCTCGTAGAAGCACTGGTCGTCGGCATTGTGGCAGCTGCTTCCTGGAGGCTTCCCGTGCGGAGCATGAGCCAGCACCATTGGGTAGTAGGCAAAGAACGGGCGATCCCGGTTGGACTCCATGAATTCAATCAGGAAATTCACAAAGAAGTCGGGAGCGTACTCGTCTGCGTCAAGCTGGGTGACTTGACCGTCGCACTCAATGGACGCATTCCAATAGCGGTCCATAGTGGTGTTGGCTGTGCCCCACAGGCAATAGGTATCGAATCCGGCGCCCCCGGCGACGCCTGAGTCATTCCTTGTGAAGCCGTACAGCCGCCACTTGCCAGCGATGGCCGTCGCATAGCCCGCCTCGCGAAACGGATCGACTATTAGGTACTGGTTGTGGGGGAGGAGCCCCTGATCAACGTAGTTCCTAACGTTGCTCTTGCCTGTCATCAGAGCGACTCGGCTGGGAGCACAGCATGGCTTGGAATGGGCGTTCGTGAAGCGCACGCCGCCGCTGGCCAGATTGTCAATCTCCGGCGTACTGTACTGCGCACTGCCGTTTGCCCCGAATACCTCATACCCGACATCGTCGGCCACGATGAGGACAACGTTCGGGTCTAGGACATCGTTGACCGTGATCGTGACCGCTCTTGCTGTCCTCGTGTCGCTCGAGTCGGTTGCCACTATCTCAATCTCATACTCGTTGTCTCCAGTCTTGTCGGCAGGTCTCTCGTAGTTGGGCGGCGACGGGAACTCCAAGACGCCATCCGCGATGGAGAACACTGCACTGTCGTCTCCTTCAATCGACCAATCCACGTTGTTTGAGGGTTCGACGGAGTAGGTTGCGACGCTAGTAGACTCGTTCTCCGGGTACTCGGGGCTATCGTTCCCGGTAATCGAAAGCGGTTCGGCTATTACCAGAGCGGTTGCTGCACTGGTCAACGTCTCCACATGGCCGGCATCGTCCGTGAAGCCCACTCGCACCTTGATGGTCTTGCCTTCTTCTGCGGCAGCCAGGCTGTAGGTGGTGTTCGTCGCACCTGCGATGTCCGTGTCCGAGCTTCCGTCGTTGGCAACCCACTGGTAGCTGAAAGTCGCGTTGTTCATCCCGTCGGTATCGGCGATGCCGGAGGTGTCCGCCGTCAACGTTCCGCCTACGTGGACAGCGCCGGTGATCGTAGGCATTCCCGTCGCCGCAGAATTGGGCCGCGAAGCCACCGACGACATCGCTGCACTGGTCAACGTCTCCACGTACCCGTCGTCGTCGGTGAAGCTGACGGTTACCTTGACGGTGTTGCCCTGATCGTCCGAGGTCAGGGTGTAGGTCTGCGCGGTGGCCCCGGAGATGTCCGTGTCCGCGGCGCCGTCATTACGCACCCACTGGTAGGTGTACTGCACATTGGTGAGACCGTTTGTGTCGCTGATACCGGACGTGTCCGCGCGCAGCGTCTCCCCCACCTGGGCCGTCCCCGTGATGGCGGGTTGGCCGGTAGCGGCTACGTTGGCGGGTCGGCTCACCGAGCCAGTGGCGGCGCTGGTCAGCGTCTCCGCGTACCCGTCGTCGTCGGTGAAGCTGACGGTTACCTTGACGGTGTTGCCCTGATCGTCCGAGGTCAGGGTGTAGGTCTGCGCGGTGGCCCCGGAGATGTCCGTGTCCGCGGCGCCGTCATTACGCACCCACTGGTAGGTGTACTGCACATTGGTGAGACCGTTTGTGTCGCTGATACCGGACGTGTCCGCGCGCAGCGTCTCCCCACCTGGGCCGTCCCCGTGATGGCGGGTTGGCCGGTAGCGGCTACGTTGGCGGGTCGGCTCACCGAGCCAGTGGCGGCGCTGGTCAGCGTCTCCGCGTACCCGTCGTCCTCGGTGAAGCTGACGGTTACCTTGACGGTGTTGCCCTGATCGTCCGAGGTCAGGGTGTAGGTCTGCGCGGTGGCCCCGGAGATGTCCGTGTCCGTGGCGCCGTCATTGCGCACCCACTGGTAGGTGTACTGGACACCTGTCAGCCCGTTCGCGTCGCTGATACCGGACGTGTCCGCGCTCAGCGTCTCCCCCACCTGGGCCGTCCCCGTGATGGCGGGTTGGCCGGTGGGCGCCGTGTTGGGCGGCGTGGTGTCCGCAGGGGTGGTCGCGTTCACGTAGGACGACCGGCCGCTCAGCCCGTGAGCGTTCCGGGCCTTCACGCGGTACACGTACGACGTCTCCGGCGTCACGTCCGTGTCCTCGTAGCTCGTGTCGGAGCTGCCCGTGTCGTCCTCGATGACGCCGAACACGCCGGGATCGTGGATGGCGGGGTTGCGCCTCAGCACCTGGTAGTCGGTGATGCTGGAGTCCCCGGGGTCGGTCCAGGTGATGGAGACCGCATCGTGCGTAACGGACGCCACCGTGGGACGGGCAGGCGTCGCCGGGGAACTTCCCACCTGGGCCAGAGCCGGCTGCGACGCAGACAGCACCAGGCCGACCAGAAGCGTCACCCCCAGGGTGTGCCCCAATCGGAGTGCGCGGAGTCTCGTACTCATCACAGCCCTCAGCTGGCAATTGCCCCCGTGGAAGATGGGGCCTTGGGCACGCGTCCACTGTGCCGCCGGCGAGAGCCTTCCTCCCACTGGGTTGGCGGTCTTCAATTATATGGAATGCATATTAAGGTGCCATTAGAATCAGCATGTTTTTGGGCCACTTACTGTTAACTTAGTGTAATATTGATGTGATTGATCCCCTAGAGCCCGAATTTGAGGCAACTTCAGCCCAGTCTCCGACGGGGGCACACCGGGGCCCGCAAGGCCCAATCGAGGCTGACGAGCGATTCCGCGCCTCACTTTCTAAGGCGTATGCGAAGTTATTCCCCGATTTGGTTCCGTTTCAGACCGGTGTGCGACGAAGAGAATCCGGCAGGCCGAACCGCGGCTGAAGTGTGAATCGACGGGCTCGCAGAACTCATCGAACACGCTCGATGCCGCGTCATTTCGACGATGGGTGGAAGCGGGGGCGTCGAAGCAGTCCTTGCCACTCGGACGACCGAGGTAAGCTAGACGGGAGGCGCGGGCCACGAGAGGATCTCAAGGAGAGCCTGCTGCCCAGCAAGTCCGAAGCACGTGAGACGTGTCCAAGTACGACTCGCTGCTCACCTAGTACGGGACTACCGAGCGAAGAGTTCGCAATTCAGGCTTACACGGCCCACCAGCCAACCGCCTTCTCTTTACAGGCTCTGAGGGAGTTGACATGCCAGACAGGCCCTGCCCGGAGCAATGCGCCGCGTGGGCCGACTCTCCTGACATCCCCGGGTCTACGACTCCCCTTCTTGGAGCGACTCGCTCCGGGGCATCCGGTAGCCGATGCGGGGCTCGGTAAAGATGTAGGTCGGGTCGTCCGCGTTATCGCGCAGCCTGCGGCGGATGGCGCTCACGGTTGTTCGCATGGGCCGTAGGTCGGAGTCGGCCTCCGTCCCCCAGACGCGTTGGAGGAGATGCCCGTAGGTCAGCACGCGTCCGGCACTCTCCGATAGCTCAGCGAGCGTCCTGTACTCCAAGGGAGTCAGCCTGAGCGGAGTGCCGCCAAGGGTCACCTGTCGTTGGGCATAGTCGATGACCAGACCTCCGAGCACGTAGGGCCTCGAGGGCTTTGGCAGCTCTCGCCTGCGCAACGCTGCCCTGATCCTGGCTACAAGCTCCGTTGGCGAGAAAGGCTTGACGACGTAGTCGCTGGCCCCGGCCTCGAAGGCTCTGGACACCAGATGGTCTTGGCCGTAGGCGGACACGAAAATCACTGGCATCGTGCTCACCTCCCCAATCTCCTGCATCAGCTCGATGCCGTTGGCTCCCGGCAGCATCAGGTCCAGCAGCGCCAAGTGAGGTTTCTCCACCTCCACCAAGTAGAGAACGTCGGCTAGGTCGCTGGTGGCGACGACAGCGTAGCCTGCCCTGACGAGAGTCTCCCGGATGTACCGGAGCGCCTGGAGGTCGTCGTCCACGACGAGGATGCGCACCGGTTGCCCCTTTTCCCGTTGTCGCAGGAGGCGAGAAGAGACTCGAACGGGTGCGGCTGGAGAGACATACCCGGCTTCCTCGATGGCCGTTAGGGTGAAGGTGAATCGTGCTCCTAGGCCCGGTCCGGCGCTCTCGGCTCGTATGCGACCCCCGTGCGACTCCACGATTCCCTTGCAGATGGCCAGGCCCAGCCCGCTGTTGACTCCTACCTCCTCGCCCTCGATCCGAGAGACTTCCGGAACAGGTGCGGCAGCCTCTCCGCGGGAATGCCCATGCCCTCGTCAATGACCGATATGGCCACGAGGGCATCCTCCCGCACGGCTTTCACGTGAATGGCCGTGGAGTGCGGGGAGTGCCGGGCCGCGTTGGACAGTAGGTTGCTGAGCACTTGGATCAAGCGTGGCCGGTCCGCCATCACCCAGGGAAGGTCGGACGGAAGGTCGACGTGGACGCTGTGCTTGCCCCCGCCGGTCCGGAAGCCGTTTCGGGCCTCGTCTACTAGGGCTCCCACCTCGGCGGGTTCGGGAGACACCGATAGCGTGCCGGTCTCGATTCGGGCCACATCTAGGAGGTCGCTTATCAGCACGTGCATCCGGTCGATCTGCGCGTCGATGATCTGGAAGAACTGCCTCATCTCCGCGGGGTTGGGCGCGGTGCAGGGGGCCAGTAGCATCGCGACCGACCCCTTGATCGAGGTGAGCGGAGTGCGCAGCTCGTGGCTGACCATGGCCAAGAACTCGGCCCGCAGCCGCTCCATCTCCTCAAGCGGCGTCATGTCCTGGATCGTGACCACCGTCGACTCCACTTCCCCCTCTTCCGAATACATCGGGGTGACATTGACCAGGACAGTGATGGTTCTGCCGTCAGGCACGCTGAGAAGGACCTCCTCGGCCCGTATCGTCTCACCGGTCATCAGAAGCTCAGCAATGGGAACCTCCGGCAAGTACACCTCCCGCCCGTCGGCCCGGCGCACAGTTAGGACTTTGAGCAGGTCCTCTGGAGGACGGCCGGGTAGCAATATGTCCTGCATGATCCGCACCGCCTCCCGGTTAGAGGAGAGGGGCGCCCCCGTTTCGGCGTCGAAGACTGCCACTCCTACGGGGGAGGTATCGATGAGGGTCTGGAGGCCGGCTCGGGCTCGCTGTTCTTCCCGGTATCGCCGGGCGTTGGCGATGACGAGCGCCGCATGGGATGCGAACATCACCACCATCTCCTCGTCCTCGGCGGTGAACTCCCGCCCGTCCTCTCCATTCGCAAGGTAGATGACCCCCCAAGCCGCACCCTGGTTGCGGAGTGGCGTCGCCATAAAGGAGGTCGCCCGCACGGGGGCTCGGAACTCGGGCAGGCCCACCGACCGAAAATGCCTGGCCACATCGGGAACTCTCAGCGGTGTGGACAACCCAAGCAGGTAGTGGAAGAACAGCCGGCCCTCCGGCGGCTCTTGCGCCTTCCAGTGCTCCTCCTGCCTCAGGCCGGAGGAGACGAAGTCCCTCGGCTGCCCCGCTTCGTCGACGGTCAAAATCCCTCCGTAACTGGCCCCGCTAAGCGAACGGGCGCTGTCGATGACCCCCTGCAAGACCGAGTCAAGGTCGAGGTTCTCACTGATGCGTAGATAGGCCTCGCTCATCCGCGACAGGCGGTCTCTAAGGACCTGCACCTGCTTGTCATGGTGGTCTCCGTGCCTCATCTTCTTCCGCCTTGAGTTGGGATAGGGAAACTCGGCGTTCGGCGGCTCAGCGGCTACCCGGCCCTGGATGGGCCTTGCGAGGTGACTGCGCCGCATCTGGCCCGAACGCACGAGAAGTCATAGAGAATCGGACGAACGCTCACAGACTGCTCGAACGTGTTCGGGAAACTGACAACAGCTCGCACGAGGCGAAGGCAATTCGAGGGTTTGTGGTCTGCATTGCGAGGTGCTCCGGATCTGCTATTCGCAGCAATCTGCAGAAGGGGCAGCACCTCCCAAGAGGCGCGTAAACCAGAGTACCTTCAGCCATCGCAGCGATTCCGACTGCCCATTCGGCTGGTCAGCATCCGGTTCATGTAACCGACAATTCATGTTGGCAGATGGCTCAAGATAAGTCTGTGCATAACGCTAAATTCGACACTGCACTCTGTCACTGCTCATTCATCCACGGGACAAGGCGGTACTGGTCGTCCACTCGCATCGGGAATTGTACGCTCTCTTTTTCCGGCCGATGTGATGTGCTGAGCTTCTGAATCTCGATAAGACGGACTTCGCACGAAAGAGCAGTAGGGAGTTCGATGAGTTCGCGAGGCAACTTGCCAATGAGGGCCTTGGACCAGCGCGTGCGGTAAAGCAGCGCAGCCGGCTTGGCGAGCTCCGCAGCCGGATAGCGGAGATTGGTCGTGCTCCGTCTGTCGGAGAGGAGCCTCGCCATACTCGGTGCCGGTATCTGACGGAGGCCGGTTCAGACGGACCAAGAATGTGGTTATCGGGACATTCGATTCAGTCGTAGCGTGGGAAGACCATACATGCTGACAGAAGCTGTCGCGTCGGCCGTTGACACTCCCTGGGTCTCTCGGTACGGTTACAGGCGTCACGTCCGTCAAAACGGTCTTGGAATAGTCGAATGCCGCTCAGGCTCTCGAAACTCCTGAAGAGTAGACCAAACAGTCCCGGTGTCGATTCGACCGTCCGCGAATACGAAGAGCGCTTTGCGAGCGCCGGGAGCGGCGTGTCGGAGCATGAGAGCGGCGACCATAGGCACGTCAACGATCTCTACTACAACTTGGTAACGGACTTCTTTGAGTATGGGTGGGGCAGGTCCTTTCACTTTGCGCCCCGAGCCCGCGGAGAAAGCTTCAAGGCGTCAATCGCTCGCCATGAGCGCTTTTTGGCGCAGGCCCTCGAGCTTAGTCCGGGGATGGTCGTCGCCGATCTCGGTTGCGGCGTTGGGGGACCCCTCATGGAGATTGCCCGTTTCTCCGGTTCTAAGATCGTCGGCGTCAACAGCAATGCCTACCAGCTCCAACGCGCCCGGCGATTGGTGGAAGAGGCGGGGCTTCGGCATCTGGCCGAATTCCTCCATTGCGACTTCCTGCACGTGGATGCGCCGGATGAGTCGTTCGACGCGGTCTACTCAATAGAGGGAACCTGCTGTGCGCCGGACAAGCTCAGCATCTACAGCGAAGTCTTTCGTCTGCTGAAGCCCGGTGCGTGCTTTGGCGCTTACGAGTACTGCATGACCAATCGGTTCGATGCCCAGGACCCCCTGCACCTCAAGATCAAGTCCGAAATCGAGCTGGGAGGCGGCCTGCTCGAAATCGACGAACGGCAAACAGTTGACGATGCACTTCAAGCAGCGGGGTTCGAGGTGCTGGAGACTCGGGACCTTGCAGTCCACGTCGATCCCCTGGTATCAACCTCTGGCCGGATCGGGCTTCTCCTTCGCCAGCTATCGAAGTTCGCGGATCGGACGCTGGGTCACTCACGCCTCACTGAGGTTGCTCGAGACGCTCCATATTGCGCCAAGAGGATCGGCCCACGTAGCGCAGACCTTGAACCTGTGCGCAGCCGCCACGGCCGAGGCTGGTCGGCTCGGCATCTTCACCCCGATGTACCTTGTCCACTCTCGCAAGCCGGAGCGGTGAAATTCAGTCTTTGCTCAGTGCCAGGTTCCAGGTCATTGGAAGCCTGTACCAGACCGGGATCGCCCTGAAGCGACACCCCCCGTCTCGATCTGACTCGATTGGCTCCTGCTACAATGGCCCCGCCATGGTGAAGCCGCTCTCCAAGAGTGTGCTCAGCGCTGTTGTTGCCGTCCATGCTCAGGCCCGACCCTTTCTGACGGCGGCAACCGTTCCAGCCCTTCTAGTCCTGGCCCTGACCATTCGCCTTTACGGGATCGACTGGGATCATGGCAACCTGATACATCCTGACGAACGGGCCATACTAAAGCGCGTCGGCGCCTTGAGCCTGCCACCGGCCTCAAGTCTAGGTGTGCTGGTGGATGCCGAGAATAGTCCATGGAACCCGCGCTGGTTTCCTTACGGAAGTTTTCCACTGTACTTGCTGAAGGCAGTCCAGATTCTTGTCGCGCCGGCGTGGGACCTCAGCGTACCGGAGTTGCGCTTTCCGGGTCGGGCATTGTCCGCAAGCGCGGGCACGCTGACCGTCCTGGCCCTCTACGCCCTTGCCCGCGATCTGGGCGGGCGCCAAGTCGCGCTTCTGGCGGCTGCCCTCACCACTCTGGCGGTCCTCCACATCCAGTCCAGCCATTTCTATACGGCCGAAACATTCCAGACTCTCTTCACTGTGCTGTCGCTTTGGTGTCTCGTTCGCCTGGTCGTCTGCGGCGACCGCCTCTATTCTATTGGCGCTGGGGTCTTCATCGCACTGGCCCTAGCGACTAAGGTCAGTTCAGCTCCACTAGCGCTGCCTCTTGTCATTGCCCATCTGCTCTACACACCGAGGAATGGTGACACCCACTGGCCCTCGCGCCTGAGGCGTCTCGGGCTTGCTTCGGGGGTGGGGGTGCTGACAATGCTGGTCGTCCAACCGTATGCCTTTCTAGATTGGGGCCGTTTCTGGGCTCACGTAGCGGAGGAGAGGGATATGGTCCTTAGGATCCAGGACTATCCGTTCACGCGCCAGTTCGTCGGGACACTCCCCTACGTCTATCCGGCGAAACACCTTGCCCTGTTTGGCCTTGGGGTCCCGGTTGGACTCTTGGTGTGGCCCGGCCTCCTATATGCCCTCTACCGTTCGGCAACCCGCCGAGAGGAAGGCCACCTGTTGGTAGTGGCTTGGCTAACCTCGTATCTTCTCATCACCGGAGCCCTGCCGGTCAAGTTCCTTCGCTATCTGCTTCCCGCGGTGCCGTTTCTGCTCCTGTATGCCTCGCACATGCTGGTAGCGGTCCTGGACTGGAGCCGGGCTCATCGTCCTTCGCTGGCGCTGTGGGTAAGGGCCACTATTGCCGCAACCGTCGTTGCAACGGGCCTCTATGCCCTAGCGTATCTGCAGATTTATGGGAGTCCCCACCCAGCTGTGCGAGCGGCAGCCTGGATCGAGGGTCTCAATCTCTCGGAAGACGCAGTGGTGCTGACTGAGCACTGGAACGAACCCCTGCCGGGATTGGAGCGCTACGAGGTCCACCAGCTCCCAATGTACGACCCCGATCGACCCGAGAAGACGGAGCTTCTAGCGGAGCTTCTAGCGGAAGCGGAGCTCCTCACGATCTCCAGTAGCCGTCTCTACGGGACCATTCCTCGGCTCCCCCAGCGCTACCCCGTCAGCAGTCGCTTCTATCACCAGCTCTTTCAGGGGTCACTGGGCTATAAACTTGTCCGCCTCGAAAGGGCAGAGCCTGCCCTTCCTGGTGTGGTTTTCCGCAGCGAGGCCTTCGAACAGGCGGGACTACCGACCCCGGAAGTGGCGGCGAGCGTCGAAGCCGGAGGCTTCGCTGTGAACTTGGGGTACGCGGACGAGAGCTTCCGGGTGATAGACCACCCCACAGTGCTGGTCTTCCGGAATGTGGAGCAACTCTCGTCAGCGGAGCTGGCGAGGCGGATTACCGGTTTCTGAGACTGTCAACAGCACAGCGGGCTAGCATTTCGGAAGCCCCTCGATCATCTCGATCGATTGCGTTGACTCCTCATAGCGCCAGATGCGAGCGTCCTGTATGCCGACGCCTTCACGCAGAGCCTCGTCGAATGGGAACGGCCCACGATAGTCGTAGGTCTGTGGACTGAAGGCCACCAGCCAGACGCCATCACCTTGAAACTCGTTGTGCCAACCCTTAGTGCGGGAAAACGTACGACACAAGCTGGTCCTATGCTCCCTGAGGTAGCTCCTAACCGCCTCCATAGCCTCATCGCCGGTCAGCGTAGCCCCCTCGGGGATGAAGCCCGGCTCTGGAGTTGGTTTTTCCAACTGCTGGAGGACCGCTGAGCGGAAGGTGGGCGTGACCTGAGGCTCGGCGTCGGTACTCTCGGCTGCCGTGGCGGTTGTGGAGGCGGCCGCTGGTGCGGTGTCAGCCTCCTCACTCCCGCCGCAGGCCGCCAGTGCCAGGGCGAAGAGGAATAATAGCGTAACAACAGTCCTGGCTGGCTTGGGGAAGCGGGCCCATTGACCTTGCCGGTTCACTCCGGACCTCCCGTATGCATTTGCGTCTCACGGGCGAATTGATCGGAGTGCTCTAGACCATACTCTCTTGTTCAAGCTAGGTCAACTGTGTGCCCGGAGCGAGATTCTACTGTCCCCACGTGGAGCGTCGCACCGATCAGAGCTGATGCAGCTGCCAGTCGAAGGTGAAGGTGGCGCGCCCCACGTTCGTGCCGCAGTGCACAGCGCCGCAGGCGGTGATAGTCTCACATATCCCGGATGAGACTCCCATACACGCGGACAGACAGCCGCTGGCGCAGGCTCGGATGTCCTCGATTGACATTGCCTGGTTTCTCGCTACGGTTACGGGCGTAACGGATGTGACTGGAGGCTAGGAAGAGTTCGATGCCGGTCTGCGCCGTGCTCGTGCAGATCGGCCGTCGCCCGCGCGTGGTCCCTCAACGTGCCCGGCGGGGTTTAGTGATAGGCTGAAAGCGAAGTTAGGGAGGCTTGATATGACGAGCGACAAGGCGCGTACCGAACGCATACAACGGGTCTATGAGACTAAAGACTACGCGGAGCTGGCGAGCGAGTACAACGTCTGGGCCTCAGACTACGACGACGACCTCCGGGCCTTGGGGTTCAGCGGGCCGAGGGCCGGTGCTGAGACTCTGGCGAGATACGTAGCCGACAAGGAAGAGAAGGTCCTTGACGCCGGCGCAGGCACGGGGATGGTCGGTGAGGAGCTGGCGCGCCTGGGGTTCAAGCACATCACGGCGCTGGACCTGTCGCCGGGGATGCTGAAGACGGCCAACAAGAAGTCCGTGTACGAGGAGTTGGTCGTCGGAGAATTGGGCAAGCCGTTGGAGTTCGAGACGGGCAGGTTCGCCGGGACGACGTGTATTGGGACCCTAACCTTCGGCCACGCCCCGCCGGAGTCGCTGGACGAACTGGTCCGCGTGACCGAGGCCGGCGGGACGGTGGTCTTCTCCATGCGGACGGACTACTACACTGAAGGCGGGTTCGATGTGAAGCAGACCTCGCTCGAACAGGCGGGCAAGTGGCGGCTGCTCGAGCGCGGCGAGCCTTTCCAACCCATGCCTAACGGCGAGCCGGATATCTGGTACGAGATCTGGGCGTACAAGGTTCTCTAGTTCCCCTCCTCAGTCCTCCGCCGCTCCTCATCGGGCTGCGAACGATGCGAGGCCCCCAACCGGCTTATTCTCGTGGGGCGTATCCTGCGTCACGAAGCCGCTCCCGCACCTCCTCGGTGTGGACGTAGTTCCTCGTCTCCAGTGTGAGTTGGATGTCCACCTTGCCCAGGGGCACGGATGGCGCGTGTCTCACGTGGACTATGTCCAGCACATTCACCTCGGTGCTGGCGACGATGTTCAACAGACGGCTCAGCTGACCGGGGCGGTCCTCCACCATCATGCGCACCACCAGGTAGCGGCCAGCGTGGGCCAGGCCATGCTCCATGACCCGTGCTATGAGGTGCGTGTCGACGTTCCCGCCGCTGAGGACCACTGCCACCCGCTTCCCAGCAACCCCGTTCTTGCCCCCCAAGACAGCGGCAAGCCCCACCGCGCCGGCTCCCTCCACCAGCAGCTTTCCCCTTTCCAGGAGCAGCAACATAGCCTGAGTGATCTCATCCTCCTTGACCACAACCATGTCGTCGACATAACGTGAGACTAAGGGAAGGGTGATCCTGCCCGGGGTGCCAACCGCGATGCCGT
Source organism: Dehalococcoidia bacterium (assembly GCA_965249315.1). Taxonomy (GTDB): domain Bacteria; phylum Chloroflexota; class Dehalococcoidia; order Lucifugimonadales; family UBA1127; genus CBDBGD01. Next base: position 1,958,316 of record OZ252225.1, read on the forward strand.
CCGCCACAGTCGCATGCTTCCTTGCGATGACGCGCTGATTGGTCTTGTACGAGTCGACAACGGCGGTAGCTGCCTCGGCCTGCACACCTATGACCCTAATTCGGGGCGCCGACTCCTTTATGGCCAAGCCTATGCCCGATATCAGGCCACCGCCTCCCACGGGCACGACAACAGTGTCGAGGCCCTCAACCTGATCCAGCAGTTCAAGGCCGATGGTACCCTGCCCGGCGACGATTGCCGGATCGTCGAAGGCGTGGATGAAGGTCAGGGCGTTCTCGCGCATGATGCGCCGGGCGAACCTCTGGGACTGGTCGAAGTCATCACCCTGAAGGAGCACTGTTGCCCCGTAGTTCCGGGTGGCCTCCACCTTGGGAAGGGAAGCGCCCGTGGGCATAACGACGGTGCATGGTATGCCCAAGTTGGCGGCTGCCAGGGCAACCCCCTGAGCGTGGTTGCCGGCGCTGGCCGCTATGACGCCCCGCTCCTTCTGGTCGGGAGTCAGAGCGGCGATCTTGTTCGCCGCGCCTCGGACCTTGAAGGAGCCTGCTCTCTGCAGGTTCTCGGCCTTGAGGAGGAGCTCGCATCCCGCCAGGTCGCCCAGGGAGCGCGCCGGAAGTACAGGCGTCCTGAGCGCCAGGTGAGCGATGGCGTCTCGGGCCCGTCGGACGTCCTCCAGGGTTACGGACGGCCTCATGTCCCACCTCCTGTGCCGGGCCTGCGCGGATACCGCACGTAGTATAGCCGACCGTTAAACCTCGAATGGCCGCCGCGTAGTCGGTGAGGCTCGCAGGCCTTGGCGTTAGAGCAACGCGATGAGTGCACCAGCGCCGGCAGTCAGCAAGACGACGAGCCACGGCGGCGACTTCCAGAAGGCGAGAAGCGCGAACGCCGCTGCCGCCAGTGCGAAGTCCTCTGGCGCTGCAATCGCACTCGTCCACACCGGGTCGTAGAGCGCGGCGAGGAGCAGCCCCACGACCGCTGCGTTCACGCCCATCAGTGCCTGTCTGACTCGGCCGAAGCCGCGCAACAGCTCCCAGTAGGGCAACACGCCTATGACCAGCAGGAACGACGGCGTGAATATGGCCGCGAGCGCGATCAGGCCTCCGAGCCAGCGAGGTGTCGCGGTCTCCATTACCGCTCCCAGGTAGGACGAAAAGGTGAACAGCGGGCCGGGCACGGCTTGGGCCGCGCCGTATCCTGCGATGAACTCGTCCTTCGTCACCCAGCCGGGCGGCACGACCTCCGCCTCGAGCAGCGGCAGCACCACGTGCCCTCCACCGAATACCAGCGACCCGGACCGGTAGAAGCTGTCCACCATCGCGAGAATCGGACCGTCTGAGAGCCTGCTCACCACCGGTAGGACCATGAGGAGGATGAAGAATATGGCCAGCGCCCCAGCCCCGACGAGCGCCCCGGTCCGCTTTCCGGGCACGCTTGTCGCTTCCCCCTTACCGGGGCGCAGGAGCACGAGGCCGAGCACCGCGCCACCGGCGATCACCGCCAGTTGCGCCGCAATACTACCGGTCGCAAGCACGGCGGCGGTTGCGAGGACGGCAATAGCGATGCGCGGCCTGTCCGGCGCGAGGGTCCTCCCCATACCCCATAGCGCAAGAGCAACGACCGCGACTGCCACGATCTTGAGGCCGTGCAGCCATTCGCTCGCCTGGCCGTTGAATGCGTGGACGCCGTATGCAAACAGGATGAGTGCGATCGCGGACGGGAAGGTGAAGCCAAGCCACGCGGTGAAGCCCCCGGCTATGCCGGCGCGTCTCATCCCGATGGCTATGCCAAGCTGGCTGCTCGCTGGCCCAGGCAGGAACTGACAGAGCGCAACGAGCTCCCCGAAGCGCTCCTCGTTCAACCACTTGCGCCGGACCACGTACTCCTCGCGGAAGTAACCGATATGGGCAATCGGCCCGCCAAAGGACGTCAGTCCCAGACGCGTCGCTACGAGCAGGACTTCCCAGAGCTTGCCCATGGCTAGACCACCAGTTCCAGTTCGAAGTAGTGGAGAGCCGTCGGGATACCCGCGTCCGCTGGTCGGCGCAACAGGCGCCAACGACTACGCATCACTCGGCCCTACGAAACCGACCACGCGTATTATGCCAGGACATGGTAACCAAGACTCCCCGTCGATCTGGAGGGCGTCGGGGCTTTCGCTGGGGACAGACGTCCGCTGAAACGGTTAGAATCGTGCCAAGCGGAGTCTATGGCGGTCGTCCCTCGACCGCAGTCGGAGAGGAGCAGCGTGAACGGTGGTACGGGTGTCGTGGTGGCGGTGAGCAGCAGCTCGGCGCATACCATCGCAAAGCCAAACCAAGGACGAGTTCGATTGCTCGCCGGATTGGGCGTTCAGGGAGATGCCCACCAGGGAGCCACGGTCAAGCACCGGTCACTTGCAGCACGCGATCCCAAAAGGCCCAACCTCAGGCAGGTCCATCTGATTCACGCGGAGTTGCATGACGAGCTGCGGAAAGTAGGCTTTCGCGTCGGGGCCGGCCAGATGGGGGAGAACATCACGACTCGCGGCATAGACCTCTTGGGCCTGCCGCTCGGGACGAGGTTGGTGGTCGGCGACGTTGCGGTTGTTGAAATCACCGGCCTGCGTAGCCCCTGCGTCCAGCTCGATGTCATCCAATCGGGTCTGATGCGCGCCACACTCGGGCGCGACGATGACGGCAAGGTCGTCCACAAGGCCGGTGTAATGTCGATCGTGGTGTCGGACGGCGAGGTACGGCCCGGTGATTCCATTTCCGTCGAGTTGCCGCCTCAGCCACATCGCGTTCTGGAGCCCGTCTAGCGGCCGCAGGAGCCAGAGCGCTTCAGGCCCTCGAGGCCACTCCTCGCTTGGAGGTTGCATCGGGGAAGAAGGTGCTCAGCACCCGCTCCGCGATGCCCTCGGCGTCGAGTTGAAGTCGGCGTCGCTGAGCGACCGCCGTGCCGTGCTCCACGAAGGAGTCCGGCATACCGATGCGATGGACCGATACGTCGTCCATCCCGGCCTCTGCCAGGGTTTCGAGGACGGCCGAGCCGAAGCCGCCTGCCAGCACGTTCTCCTCTACTGTGACGATGCGTCCGGTGCTCCGCGCCGAGGCGAGGAGGAGATCAACGTCGAGGGGCTTCACGAAGATGGGGTTGACCACGCCGCACGCAATGCCGCGCTCGGCAAGCATATCGGCCGCTTCCAGGGCCGCGCTGGCCGACTTCCCCAGGCCGAATATCACCACATCGCGCCCCTCCCGGATCACCGCGCCTCTGCCCAGAGGCAGCTCCTTGAGGTCAACGTCGAGAGGTACCCCGAGCGCGGGCCCCCTGGCGATGCGGATAGCGAAGGGTCCGGGATACTTGTAGGCGGTGTAGACCAGGTGCTGCAGCTCGTTCTCGTCCATCGGCGCCGCAACGATGACGTTGGGCAGGCACCGCAGGTAGGAGATGTCAAAGGCGCCGTGGTGGGTCTTGCCGTCCTCGCCGATGATGCCGGCCCGGTCGGCAATCAACGCCACGGGGAGGTCCGGCAGGCAGACGTCGTGGGCCACCTGGTCGAACGCGCGCTGGAGGAAGGTCGAGTAGATTGAGACGAAAGGCTTGAGGCCGTTCGAGGCCATCCCCGCCGCCATGCTGACGGCGTGCTGCTCCGCAATGCCTACGTCGAAGACCCTGGCGGGGTAGTTGCCCTGCACCTCCGCCAGTCCCGTGCCCTCCAGCATTGCCGCGCTGATGCCAACGACCGAGTCGTCGTCGGCCATGATGCGCTTCAGCGTCTGGGCGAACACCTTGGAGTAGGTGGGCGCTCCCGTGCTGTCCCCCAGGGGTGAGCTCGGCTGGTGGAACTTGACCGGGTCGTGCTCGGCGGGTTCGTAGCCGTGGCCCTTGTGGGTGACCACGTGGACCAGGGGCACCCGGCCCGTGGAGAGCATCGCCTGTTGCAGGGTCTCTTCCAGCTGCTTGAAGTCGTGGCCGTCGATGGGGCCCAGGTATTGGAATCCCATCTCGGTCCAAAACATCGTCGGCATGATGAGGCCCGTGAGGCCGGTATTGAACCGCTTGACCAAGCTGTACATCAGTTCGCCCGTGGGCACCTTTTTGGAGAGGGACCTCATGCGCCCGAGCATGGCGTTGAATTCCGGGTGGGTGATCACACGCTTGCGCCAGTTGGTGAGGATGCCCACGTTCTCCGAGATCGACATGCCGTTGTCGTTGAGAATGACGATGAGCTTCTCCGGGTTGAGGTGTACGATGTTGTTCAGCGCCTCGAAACTGGACCCGGACGTCATCGCGCCGTCACCGACCACCGCCGCCGTCCACGAATTCGTGCGGCGGTTCGCGGCGCCCATGGCGATGCCCAGCGCAATGGAGAGCCCGGTGCCGGCATGCCCGGCGACGAGCGCATCGTGGGGGCTCTCGTTGGGCTCCCCGAATCCGGACAGGCCGCCCTCCAAGCGGATGGCTTGAAACTCCTCGCGCCGTCCCGTGACGAGCTTGTGGGTGTACGTCTGGTTGGTCGTGTCCCACACGATGCTGTCCCGGGGACTGTCAAAGACTCGGTGGAGGGCCAGTGTGAGCTCGACCACCCCCAGATTGGACGCCAGGTGACCGCCGCGCTCCGTAATGACGGAGATGATCGTGTCTCGCGCTTCTTGAGCAACCTGAGCCAGTTGGTCGTGGGTGAGACCCTTGAGGTCGCTGGGCGCGTTGATGCGGTCCAGGAGACGGTCTGCCATGGTAGGACTCCTTGTCGAGCGTCAGATCTCAGCTTCGGAGCATACTCACACTGCTGAGCGAGACTCCCCCACGCTGGTATTATCGGCGCGTTGTCTGGCAAGGACAAGACAGGCTCGTCGAACCGATAGCCTTGCACTACGCGCCGAGGTCAGATGGTGGTGCGCCGAGTGCTTGTCAGCCCCAAGCCAGGGTGGTACAACTGTCTTTGGCAGGAGGTGTCCCCACAACATGCTCTTGATCGATCGGTGGCGGCGCATCGGTGTCCGGCTCTACCTCGCGTTGGGCATTGCAGTCTTCCTTACCATGGTGTCCGCCGCCGTGGGCGTCTACTACTTCGAGCAAAGCGGTGACCTGAACTACGAGCTTGAGTCAGAGTCTGTACCGGCTCTGGAGGCCTCTTGGGCTGCCGCGCGGGAGGCGGAGCGTCTGCGGGGCCTGGGAGTGGTGGCAGGGTCCGAGTCTGGGTTCAGGGGCTCACAGGAGGAGGCTGTCGAGGAGGCATTGGGGCGTCTGCAGATCGCTCTGGATGACGTGAGCGGCATACCGGCGCTGACATCGGATGCGCAGGCCGTCAACGATGGCGCGTACGACTTGGCCGACATCATCGCCAACCTCACCCTGAGTTGGAATGAGCTCCTGGCTGCAGATGTGGCCGCCGCAGACTACGGACTCCGTCTGGCAACAACCTCGTCCGATGTCGGGCGGGTCGGAAGCGGCGCTGTCCGTGTTGCGACAGGCGTTGCAGGCCAACAGTGAGAGCGCCTTACAAGGCCTGCTGGACGAGTTTTCGCGCCTGCACTCGGTCGGCATAGACCCGGCGGTGTCTTCCCTGGGAGCTGGTGAGGGTGTCTTCTTCGTCCGGGGCAGGCAGTTGGCAGCGGAATCGAGCATTGGAGGCCTGGCTTCGTCTTTCGAAGAGTCCAACGTGGCCCTGGACAGCGCTGTGGCAGGGCTGCTGGCGGCCTCCTAGACCCACTCTTCGGAGGCGCTGGGGCTCACAGTCAGCAGCTTTGACGAGGGGCGGACCCTCCTGACAGCGATCAGCGTCATCAGCGTGATCGTCGCTACGCTTGCGGCATGGGTGTGGGTGGGCAACGGCATGGTGCGACGCCTCTCCCGGATGTCGGAGCGCATGCGCGAGATGGCGGACGGGGACCTGGAAACGCCCGTGCCGGAGGTGGGACGGGATGAGATTGGCGAGTTGGCCAATGCACTGGAGGTCTTCCGTCAGCAGGCTTTGGAGGTCCAACGTCTGAACCTGGTCGAGAAGCTCTACGAGGAGTTGCGCCGAACGAACGCGGAGCTGGAGCGGGCGCAGGCACGCCTGGTGGCCCAGGAGAAGCTCGCTGCACTGGGCGAGCTGGTTTCGGGAGTCGCGCATGAGATCAGCAACCCCCTGAACTTTGTGAACAACTTTTCCGAAGGCTCTCTGGAGCTCTACAGCGAGCTGATGGAGATGCTGGAGACTTATCGGGACAGGATGTCGGTGGAGGACACTGCACTATTGGATGACGTCAGCCAGGAGTTGACGGATAGCTTGAACCGCGTGTTGTCCAACGGTGGGCGCGCCCTGGCCATCGTGGAGCGCATGCGGAGCTTCGGCGTTGTGGGCGGCGAGGCGACGATGACCGACCTCAACGGTGTGCTGCGAGACGCCGTGCTGTCGGAATGCAACAGGTTTACCGCCGAGTGGCAGGACTTCTCTGTGCAGCCAATGTTCGATCTGGACTCGTCTTTGGGTGAGATGCTACTGGTTGAGCGGGACTTCGGAGAGGCTATATCGAACTTGGTCTCGAACGCATGCTTCGCGATGCTTCAGAAGCGCGACATGATGGACGAAGAATATGGGCCGGACTTGAAGGTGTCGAGCCGCCTGGTGGACGGCGTGGTGGAGGTGCGGGTGCGGGACAACGGCATCGGAATCTCAGCCGAAATTGCGGAGCACATCTTCAATCCCTTCTTCTCCACTCGCGAGGGCGCATCGGGGGCTGGACTGGGACTCTCCCTAGCTGCAGATGTAGCCAGGCGGTTGGGTGGTGACCTGTCGGTGGACACCGTGCCCGGAGAGCACACCGAGTTCACGATGAAGCTACAGATGACGATCACTCCCGTGGCTGTGGTGGAGAGCGGAGAGGCTGGCTAGCGGACCTTCTGCCGCCTCTAGGGCTCCCTTCGTGCCTCGACCTGCGCCTCAGTTCCTGCGTAGTATTAGGTACCCGAACACGCTGACTGCAAACGCGCTGGTCATGCCCTGGATGACTATGAGCGTCGTGCGTCGCCTGGGCGTTGACGCTATGCCGCCCAGGGTGTTGCGAATACGAGGGACGGCTTCACCGATAATGGGGACCGCGGCCTGCTCCAGGCTCCCTCGGGTGACTAGCGGCGGCGGGACAGGGGCCGGTGCGAGTGCCACCACGGTGGGAACGAGGGTCGGCTCCGGCGTAGGCGTCGGCGTAGGCGCGACGGCGGGAGGGGGCACGAGCGTGGGTACAGGTGAGGGTGTGGGGGTAGGCGTAGGCGTAGGAGTAGGAGGTGGTGTGGGGGTGGGAGTCGGCGTCGGTGTAGGAGTCGGCGTTGGCGTCGGCGTGGGGGTGGGTGTCGGCGTGGGGGTGGGTGTAGGCTCCGGCTCGGGTGTCGGTGTTGGCGTCGGCGTCTGAGTCGGCCTTGGTGTCGGAGTCGGGGTGGGGGTTGGCGTGGGCGTCGGGGTAGGCGTAGGGGTAGGCGTCGGCGTAGGCTCTGGTGTTGGCGTGGGTGTTGGTGGGGGTGGCGGAGGTTCCACGGGGGCACCATCAATCAGGCTACACCATGATCTGGGGTCGGATTCGCAATCGAATTGGCATTCAGATCCTCCGCGACTTACGGCACAACTCGTTACAGTGCCAAGAGGATTGGAAGGGAGAACGGGTAGACCTGCGCTGTCGCATGTGGTTGGGGCATTGTTGGTGTCACCTTCTGCGTCAGTGTAGTAGTACGAACATTGTAAGGACTCTTGGGCATTCACATGGATGGCATAGGCAATTGAGGCTGTCAACAGAGCTATTGCGATGATAAAGCCGCCAAAGGCGTACTTCATGCAACCCACTCCGAAGCGTTTCGATCCGTCGCTCCCATTTGATACGATGCTGGCTCCTGTGAACACCTCTTGTCCCTAGACTCCTGCTCGTGCACTTTCCGGCTTCCGCGGAACACTCGGCTGGGTCCGGTGGCGAGCACCTGGTGCGGGATCGCCTCAATATATTCTCCGCTATCTGCCGCTCGCCACTCATTCGCGGCGCGGCGCAGACGCTTGCGTTCACGGCGTGACTGATTCAGACTCGGGCAGTGGCGTGAACGCCAACACCATGCCGGAAACAGATGGAGGATAGCCGATGGCGCACAAGGTTACAGGAGTCGTTGCCAGCGCGAAGGGCGCCGCTGTAGAGCTGAAGGACGTCCTGGTGCCGGATCCGGGCCCCGGCGAGGCGCTGGTGCGGGTCAAGGCTTGCGGGGTCTGCCATACCGACTTGCACTACCGGGAGGGGGCCATCAACGACGACTTCCCCTTTCTGCTGGGGCATGAGGCTTCGGGCACGGTGGAAGCGGTGGGCAGCGGGGTGGAGAACGTCTCCCCCGGGGACTTTGTGGTCATCGCCTGGCGCGCCCCGTGCGGCGGCTGCCGGTCGTGCGTGCGCGGGCGGCCCTGGTACTGCTTTGCCAGCCGAAATGCCGTGAACCCCATGACGTTGGCCGATGGGACGCCCCTGTCCCCAGCATTGGGCATCGGGGCCTTCGCCGAGCTCACCCTGGTGGATGCCGGTCAGGCCGTGAAGGTCGATCCGAAGGCAAGCCCCGCAGCCGCCGGACTGGTGGGATGTGGGATCATGGCGGGCCTGGGCGCGGCCATCAACACCGGCGGCGTGAGCCGCGGCGACTCCGTGGCCGTGATCGGCTGCGGCGGCGTTGGGGATGCCGCCATCGCTGGCGCCAGGCTGGCCGGGGCCCACACCATCATCGCCGTGGACATCGACGACCGCAAGCTGGAGTGGGCGCGGGAGTTCGGAGCGACACACACGATAAACTCGACCGATACGGACCCGGTGGAGGCCATCCGCGACCTGACTGGTGGCAATGGCGTCAACGTCGCAATCGAGGCTGTGGGCAACCCTAAGACCTACGAGCAGGCCTTCTATGCCAGGGACCTCGCGGGCATCGTCGTGCTGGTCGGCGTGCCCAGCCCGGACATGAAGATCGAGCTTCCCCTGCTGGAGGTCTTCGGCCGCGGCGGCGCCCTCAAGTCGTCCTGGTACGGCGACTGCCTGCCCACCCGCGACTTCCCGATGTATATCGACCTCTACTTGCAGGGCCGTCTCGATCTTGACCGTTTCGTCACCGAAACGATACCTTTGGGCGGCGTGGAGGAGGCGTTCCACAAAATGGAGCGGGGCGAGGTTCTGAGGTCGGTAGTGGTCTTCTAGAGCGTAGGACGGTGGCCCCGCGTACTCGAGAGCGGGCAAAGACCTGGGATATGGGCTATAGTGGGGGCACAGACCACTGATCCAGGAGGGCGGGACCGTTGGGATAGAGCGACAGACGGACGACAGCAACATTAGCTCGCCAGCGCACCACATTGAGGTCGACGGCCTCTGGAAGGTGTTCGGCAACAGGCCGGAGCGTGTCTTCGAGGAGACGCACGTATCGAAGAGCAGGACGGAGATCCAGGAAGAGCTGGGTAACGTCGTCGCGCTGCGGGACGTCTCTTTCGGCGTGGACGTCGGGCAGATCTTTGTCGTCATGGGGCTGTCGGGTAGCGGCAAGTCGACCCTGGTGCGCTGCCTCACCAGGCTCATGGAGCCGACCGCCGGGCAGGTGCGCTTCGACGGCGAGGACATTCTGACCTATGCGCCGGAGCAACTCATGCAGTTCCGGCGCAACAAGGTCGCCATGGTCTTCCAGCACTACGCCTTGCTGCCACACCGACGGGTTCTGGACAACGTGGCCTACGGCCTCGAGATACGGGGCATGGACAAGCCAACACGGTACAAAGCCGCGACAAAGATCATTGAGACCGTGGGACTCAAAGGCTGGAAGGACTACTACCCGCGGGAGATGAGCGGCGGAATGCAGCAGCGCGTCGGCTTGGCCAGGGCCCTGGTGGTCGATCCGCCGGTGCTGCTCATGGACGAGCCCTTCAGCGGCCTTGACCCCCTCATCCGCAGGGAGATGCAGGACGAGCTCATCTCTCTCCAGAGCGAACTGCACAAGACGATAGTCTTCATCACCCATGACCTGAACGAGGCCCTGAAGATAGGCGACCGTATTGCCATCATGCGGGACGGCGAGATCATCCAGGAGGGCTCGCCGGAGGAGATCGTTACCCTGCCCTCCGACGACTACGTGACGGAGTTCGTCCGGGACGTCTCCAGGGCCAAGGTCATCCAGGCTAAGAGCATCATGCGGGAGCCCGACGTGGTGGTGTACGAGCACCAGGGGCCCCGGGCAGCGCTGCATACCATGGAGGGCCACGGCCTGAACGCCGTGTTCCTGATTGCGCGGGACTTCACCCTGCGGGGAATCCTCACGCGGGAGCACGCGACTTCGCTTCTGGCTGAGCGGAAGCAGTCCCTGGAGCAGACCGCGGTCACGCCGGTCATGACCACGGCGCCGGACGCCTACATCGAAGACATCATCCCAATGGCGGCCCAGACCGCGTATCCGGTGGCGGTGGTCGCCGACAACGGGAGTTTGTTGGGAGAGATCCGCAAGAGTGCCCTGCTCATGGGCATGTCCGACACCGGGTAGCAGGAGGCTTCATGGAGTCCAGACCCGGGGGAGTCGAACAGGCGGCGCTCCAACGCGCCTGGCTGCGCTGGACGCCCTCTCCATCCGTCTATTCGTGGGCCATCGGGGTGGCGGCGGTGGTAGTGGTGCTTCTGGTGAGCTTGCTGGTCTGGGGTCCGGAGATGGGCTTTCCCACGACGATTTCCCAAGAGCCTTCCAGCGACGGCTCCGTGATCCTGGACCGGTCTGTGCGCGATGTCGCCAGTAACGCCATCGATGACACAGTGAGCTGGCTGACCAGGGAGGCCGCCTGGTTCTTCGACGGGCTGAGCACAGCCGTGGACTATGCCCTGATCAACATCGAGCGGGTGCTCAAATGGCTGCCCTGGCCGGCTGCGGTGCTGGGGCTGGGGCTGCTGTCCTACGCCGTGGGCCGCGGGAAGCTCTTGGCCTTCACGGCCCTTGCGCTCCTGTTCGTAGGCTTCATGGGATTGTGGGCTAACACCATAGACACCATTGCGTTGATGGCCGTGGCCGTGGCCGTCGCTGTCTCCGTGGGCCTACCGCTGGGCGTCGTCGCGTCCCGGAGCCGCATGGTGGACAACCTCATGCGTCCCATCCTGGACGGGATGCAGACTATGCCCAGCTTCGTCTATCTATTGCCGGGTATCCTCTTCTTCGGCCTGGGGAAGCCGGCGGGAATCTTCGCCACCATCATCTACGCGCTGCCCCCGGTCATTCGCTTGACCAATCTGGGAATCCGCCAGGTCTCCTTCGAGGCGGTGGAGGCGGCGCGGTCCTTCGGCTCCTCGCAGTGGCAGATTCTGACCAAGGTCCAGATTCCCATGGCGCTGCCCACCATCATGGCGGGCGTCAACCAGACCACGATGATGGCCCTGGCCATGGTGACCATCGCCAGCCTCGTTGCCGCGGGCGGGCTGGGCGATAACGTGAATAGGGCGCTCCAGAAGAACGAGCCGGGGAACGGCCTGCTTGCAGGGCTGGCCATTGTGTTCCTGGCAATTATAATAGACCGCCTGACCCAGTCCGTGGCCGGCGGAAGGAAGGAGGCCATGAGTGCAGGCTAGCGGATCGTCGGAACGGCCGCTATGCTGCGGGAAGACTCGGCATTCGCATCTTAGACCTGTCATAGGAGGTAAACCATGTTAGGAAAGCGCTTTCTGATCCTCGCGGCGGTGTTGTTGGCAGTGGCGACGACTATGGTCGCCTGCGAGGCCGACGAAGAGACGACCATCATCTTCAGCGACCTGAACTGGACCAGCGCGCAGTTCCAGGACCGCGTGGCCCAGTACATCGTGGAAGAGGGCTACGGCTATCCCACGGACGTGGTCTTTGGCGGCACGCTCCCCCTGTTCCAGGGGCTGCGCCGTGGCGACAGCAACGTGACCATGGAGATCTGGCTGCCCAACCAGGCCGAGCCCTGGGCGGAGGCCCAATCCGCGGGTGAAGTCGTCTCCATTGGCGAGAGTCTCGGCAAGGACTGGCAGTCCTCTTTTGTCATTCCCCGCTATCTGCAGGAGCAGTACCCGGACCTGGACTCGGTCGAAGACCTCAAGGAGGACCGGTTCAAGGAGCTGTTCGCCACCCCTGAGACGGGGGGCAAGGCTCGCCTGGTGTCTTGCCCCCTCGGCTGGGCCTGCGAAGAGGTCAATGCCAAGCAGATTGAGGGATACGGGCTGTCGGACCACGTCCATATCGTCACCCCGGGTGACGGGACAGCGGCCAGCGCCGACCTCTACGGCGCCTACGAGCGGCAGGAACCCTGGCTGGGTTACCAGTGGGGCACCAATGACCCGGTCGTAGGATTGGAACTGGTCACCCTGGAGGAGCCGGCGTACAGCGACGAGTGCTGGTTCACCACCAAGGCGTGCGGGTATGAGCCTGCCACCATCCTCATCGCCGTACACCCCGACCTGCTGACGGGGGCGCCTGACGTCATCGAGTTCCTGCGTGCCTGGGACATGAACATCGAGCGGTACGACGCCGTGGGCAAGTGGCGCCAGGCAAACCCCGACGCCGACATCAACGACACAGCCCTCTGGTGGCTGAAGAACAACGAGGCCGTATGGAGCGCTTGGGTGACAGAGGAGGCCGCCGACGCCGTGAAGGAAGCTCTGGAGGAGAACACGGTCCCGGAGGGCTGGCCTACCGAGTAGCCCGTTAGGGCGAACGCACCGGCTGTAGGTCGGAGCGCTGCCCACTGTACCTGCCTGAACGTAGAGGGTCGTGCTGCCGCTTCCACGGAGCGGCAGCACGACCCTCGCGCTTTCGCCGCTACCTTCTGCGCGCCCTGCGTCGCGGCCGAGGCACGCCAACGCTCGTGATCTTGCGTCCAGTCTCCAGCTTTCTCTTCACCAGCCATGCAAGCACGACGAACCCCGCCAGGACCAGGGCTGCCACTGTATCGCCGCGACGGAACGCCTGCCACGCGTCCCCGCCAAGGGCCGGAATGACCAGCGTGCCAATCACCACGGCCACGGCCACAAGAATCAGCCGGAGTCTGTGCGTGAAGATGTGGCCGCGCACGATGGACAGCGTGGCTGCGATGAGAAAAGAGACGGCGAAGTAGGGACCCAGGGCGAAGGCCCAATGCCACAGCACGTACATCGTGATGACGGTTATCGGAATGGTCAGCCAGGGCTGTCCCCCCTGCAGCCCCTGGACCCATCGCCTGCGAGCGTCTCGGATCTCCCTCGCGACGAACCTCGTTACGAGACGAGGGATGGCCCTGCGTGCTCGTCGCTTCATTGCACTACCTGAGGTGGCCAGAGGGCCACCCTCGTCGGGAGAAGGAGTGTGGAGGCGCCTTGGCAGGCACGAGCGAACGGGCCCACGTCAATCAGGCGCTCCGTCGCGTCACGTAGATTGCGGTGAGGCTTACCAGCACTCCCAGGACGGCGAGCACGACTCCGGCCAGAAGCGTGTCCGAGAAGCCCAGGGCGACCGCACGGCCCGCAGTCTCGGAGGCTTCGAGGTATCCCCTCTCCCGCACGGCGAAGATGGCGCCCGCCACCGCTACGCCAACCGAAAACGAGAGCTGCCGCCCCGATGCGATTGACGCCGAGGCTGTCCCGTACCTGTCCGCAGGCACCGACCCCATGATGGTCGTAGTGTTTGGTGGCTCGTAGAGACCTGACGCAACGCCGACCAGCAGCAACGCCGCTAGGATCGCCATCTCTGACCCGGAGTCGGCCAGCATGCTGAGCCAGGTAAGCGATGCGACCATGGCTACCAGCCCCAGACCAGAAAGCCTCCAGGTGCCGACGCGGTGGGTCAATGCCCCGCTTATCGGAGCGATGAACACTCTCATTAGCGTGTGAAGCATGATGAACAGCCCCATTTTGGTCGCCGAGAACCCAAGCGCATCGATGAAGAAGAAGGGGGCAAGCAGCAGAATCGCGCTCAGCGAAGTGTAGTGACACACGAGCACGCCCAGTCCAAAGCTGTAGCCAGGGTTGCGGAAGAGGCGGAAGTCTAGAATGGGCCGCACGGACCGGCGCTGCGACGCAATGAGTACGGGTGTTGCTACAATCAGCAGCCCCGCCATCGCCAGCACCAGGGGCGAGAGCAGACCGTCCTCTGCGCTTCGGTTGATGACCAGTAGGAGCGAGGCCAGGACCGCGAACAGCGATACAGCACCAATCTTGTCCACGGTGAAGTCCCGCATCCTGCGGCGGTCCGGGCTCTCCAGCACCCACCATGACAGGCCCGCCGCTACCAGCGCCAGGGGCACTCTCGTGTAGAAGAGGGCCCGCCAGTCTAGGACGTCCAGCAGCCATCCGCCGACCAGCGGTCCGGTCGAGAGCCCGAGTCCCACCACCGCGCCCGCGATGCCGATGGCCTTGGCGCGGTCCTCCGGCCCAAACCTGTCGACGATGATCGCGTTCACGCCCGCGAGCACCATCGCCGACCCCACGCCCATGCATATTCGGGCCGCGATCAGCTGCCACAGTTCGACCGCCATCGCCGAGAAGCCCAAAGCCGCGGCCTGAAGCACAAAGCCGAACGTGTAGGAGAGCCGGCGCCCTCCCACGTCGCCCAGCCACCCAACCGTCAGCACGAGACCGATGCCAGTAACCCAGAAGGCTACCGAGACCCACAGGACGGTTGAGGTGTCTATGTCGAACGCCTCGGCCAGCGCCGGGTAGGAGACGCCCATGATTCCGCCGTCGACGGTCAGCACCAGGTTGCCCAAGGCCGCAGCAAGCAGCACAAGCCACTTGCTGCGCTGAGCGGGCGCCCCCCCAGTCGGGCTGGACGTCGTATCGGTCAAAGGCGTGTTATGGCTATCGATGAGCAGGTCCTTTCGGCTGCGTCACGGCGGCGAGTATAGCGTCGCCGGCTGCCATCGGCTACAGCCGTGGTCGGGTGCGGACTATCCGCCATAAAGGCGGTCTGGTAGAGTAGCTACCAGAAGTTACCTACCGAGAGGTTGTACCAGAGAGGAGACAATCGTGCTTCGCATAAACGACACGGCTCCGGACTTCACGGCAGATACCAGCTCCGGCACCGTCAGCTTTCACGAGTGGATCGGCGACGGCTGGGCAATCCTCTTTTCGCACCCAAAGGACTTTACGCCGGTCTGTGCGACCGAACTTGGGCACGTGGCGAAGACCAAGGACGAGTTCGATAGGCGCGACTGCAAGGTCATCGGCCTGAGCGTCGATAGCGTGGAAGACCACCAACGCTGGGCCTCGGACATCGAGGATCTGGCCGGGACGCCGCTGAACTTCCCCATCATCGCCGACGATGGCCTCAGGATAGCCAAGCTGTACAACATGCTGCCCGCGGAGGAGGGGGACTCCTCCGAAGGCAGGACCGCCGCCGACAATGCGACGGTCCGATCGGTGTTCCTCATCGGGCCGGACAAGAAGATCAAGATGAGCCTGACCTACCCGATGAGCACCGGGCGGAACTTCGACGAGCTCCTCCGCGTCATCGACTCATGCCAGCTGACGGCGAAGCACAAGGTGGCAACGCCCGCCAACTGGAACCGCGGCGAGGATGTCATCATATCGCCGGCGGTGAGCAACGAGGCGGCGAGTGAGCTGTTCCCCGATGGCTGGCAGACGGTAAAGCCCTACCTGCGAAAGGTGAAGGCCCCCGGCGCGTGAGCGGGCAACCTCTCCGCCCACCGCTGCGTTTGCCCTGAATCCGCCTCCCGGGGGCTCGGCCATACTGACGGCCTCTAACTATTCCGGCAGCACCTCGATTTCACCGCTGCGGAGCCAGACGTCGCCGGGAGCGTCAGCGGGCAGGTAGCGGACCTCCGGTTCGATGGCCTCGCCGTCGACAGTCCAGAAGCCTAGTTCCACGCGGCCATCCGCTAGGCGCCGTGCGCGAGTCTTGCCGATTTCCGTTCCGCCAACCTCGATGTCGCTGCTGGTGCGCCACTGGTCCACAGCGACGTTGGTGGCAAGGTAGCGGACCAACGGCAGGACCTGCTGCCCGTTGGCAAACTCCACGCCGTGCTCGATCCGGCCGTCATCGAGGAGCCTCGCGATGATCCGGAGCGTGTACGGCGCCGTCGGCTGCTCCGGGTCAATGAGTTCGCGCAGGTCGGCACTTCCGGCGATCGAGAGGCTGCGCAGGAACTGGGAATTCGCCGCATCGACGGCCTCGGCGGCGCACAGAGCGCCGTCGTTTGCCGTGCCGAATATGGGCAGTGCCGCGCGCAGCTCGGTATCGAGCGCGAGCAGGTCGTCGACGTCGGCCGCGCCGGCCGCCTCGAGCGCGTCCCGCAGCACCTCGGCCACATCGCCGCAAGAGGCCTGCCCGGCCAGTTCTGCCACCATCATCTGGACGTCCCCGTCCTCCCAGCCGTCATCGGCCTCGCGGCTCGCCTCCACGGCCTCACCGGCCTTGATCGCGGGTGCCAGGACGCGCTCAGCGTAGGCGATCTCGGACTGGAGCGCGAAGGCCTCCGCGAAGGACAACGCTGCGCCTCCGTCGATCTGCTCCTGCAGAGCGGTCCAGGACGTGGACAGAGACCCGTACTGGGCCGACGCCGTTCCAGAGACGCTGAGCACGAGGTCTTCGACCGCCCCTGGGTTGATCATCTCTCCCCTGGCCAGCACGTCGGCCAGCCCGGACGCTGAGACTGCGCTCGCATACCGGTCAGCGAATGCCGTCAGCAGAGTGGTCGACGAGGGACTGTCCACGCTGACCGATGTCGTCTCCTCTCCTGCCGACAGCCCGGCGATCCCAGGCCGTTCGAAGATGCCGTCCAGGACCTGGGTGCGCACGCCCGCGGCGCAGATGGCCTTGGCCCGCACGGTCGGATCGACGTCCGCATCCGGGTCGGCTACGGGGCTGACCGTGGGCGTCACTATCCCGTCCGCGTCAGCTTCGGCCACCACCTGGTAGTCGAGATCGTCAACCTTCACCGCGACCGGCCCGAACGTCTTGCCGCTCAGCACCATCAGGTTCCGCCAGAGGCCGTGGAACCCTACTTCCTCCATGGACTCGTTGAAGGTAACGACTGCGACAAACACCCATGACGGACCGGGTCTGCTGAGGATGGCCTGGAATGGAGTCACCTGCGGAATCGCGGCACTGGTCGTGTTCGCCACTTGTGTGCCGGTGTGGTAGGAGACGCCGGCCTGCCAGCGGCCCGCTGAAGCGGTGATCGGGGACGCAATTTCGCGGACACCTGGCCCAACCACGTACATTATCGCGCGTCCGCCAATAGCAGCAAGGTCGCCTCCGCCCAGATTGCCGACCCGGTAGTGGACCGAGAACGGCTCGCCCGCTATCACCTGGTCCGGGGTATGGCTCTCCTCGATCTTCAGCTGGAAGCGTTGCTGCCTCGCGTCCTCGTCCACGAAGCGAACGACGAGGACGAAGTCGGCCCTCAGGGGCTGATAGTCGCGCTCCAGGTAGGTCGTCGCCTCGATCATGTAGGTACCGGCCGGTAGGTAGCGCTCGATACGCGAGTTGCGCCGCTCGCCGCCGTCATCGTTGGCGCCGATAAGCCCCGCCGAAAGTGATACCAACGAAAGCACAGGGTCGCCATTGGTCGACATGAGGTCGATGACGACACGACCGTCCTCCGCCAGGGCGAACAGGTAACGATGCGCCGGGTGTTCAACGACGAACCCCGAACCGCAGGTGTCAAGCGTCCAAGACCCAGACGCCGTCAGGTCCTCGTCCGGCCCTAGGGCTCCAAGATGGACCGGCTCGCATCCCGTGACGCGGCTGACTGAGAGCGTAAAGTCCGCCGCACCGCGTCCCCGCCCGCCCACCGTGGTCGCCTCGATCGCATAGACGCCCGGCGTGAGGTCGCGCTCGACTCGTGCATCGAGGCCGGCGCCGCCGTCATCGTTGTCCGTAAGGCGATTGCCATCCTCGTCTAGGAGGTAGAGATAGGAGTCGCCCTCGACAGACGTCAGGTCGACCCTGGTCCGCCCGCTGGTGGTCACCTCGAAGCGATAGGTATGTGCATCGCTGGTAGGTCGGAAGCGGGAGTCGCAGTCTTCGGTCGTCCAGCGCCCGACTGTGTCTAGCTTGCTCTCCGTCTCGTCACCCAGCGTACCAAGGTCTATCACCTCGCAGGCCGACCCTTCCTGTGCCCACAGGAGGCGGGGCCCCTCCAGGGCCAGCCCGCCGGCGATCACTACGACGGCGATGAGCACTACGGCGGCACACGCTGCCGTCAACCTGGTCATGCAGCACTTGCCTCGTGAGATGGGGAGAGTCTCGTCCTGCGCCTGGCGCTTCGTGCTCACTGCTTCCTCCTCGTACTCGCGGCGGTCGCCGTTGCCTACTCGCTTATGGTCTCCGTGCTGGCGGTCCCCTGCTGGTCCCGGTCTTGGGTGCCGACCGGAACATGCGCCTGCGCATCGATGACGCAGCGCCGGTGGGATGAGCTCGACGTGGCGGTAGATGGAATACGCAGATAGAACGTCGAGAAATGGAAGGACGCCGAATTGGGGCGTTCGGCCTCTACCGGACCTATCGGCATAGTCCCAGGCGCTCCAGATGGGCGAGGCTTCTTACGATGCCTCGGCGAGCTCTTCCTGTCCTCGGTACATGCCGTACCCGATGGCTATCAGGCAGATTCCCTGAATGTAGAGGACAATGGTGTTTATCAGGAGCAGGGACTGGATGCCCGCGTCGGGGGCGTTCAGAGCATACAGGAAGTTGACCAGTGCCACGATTCCGCTTGCCGCCAGGACGTAGCTGGTAATCTTGAACAGGTTCATTTCGGCGAACCGCTGGGACATCCCAAGCCCGAACAGGCTGGACGCTATCGGGGCCAGCGCTACAAATGCCAATAGGACGGCCGTGATGTCGAGGTGCACGGCCAGCGCTGCGGCCTCGAAATCCGCCGCCGACAGAGCCCCTTCGATGGGTAAGTTGCTGCGCTGCAGCAGGTGGATTTCGAGTGCCGCATCCCCGTGGCGATGATGAGGATGCTCCATTCGATGAGCGTGGCGATAATGCCGAACTGCAGGAGCTTGCCTCCCAGCCCGGTTTGCCGGCTCGCCAGAGGGTAGAGCGCTAGGAAGCCGAAGGACATCAGCAACAGCGAAATGAGCGTGAAGAACGTCATCCATTGCGCAAGGACCGGAGAATCGCCCAGGGCGTCCCGCGCTACAGGGAAGTCGGTCTGGTCTACCGGGTTGATGAACGTGTACCCCGGCATGAACAGCGGGGCCACGAAGGCTAGGACCACACCGACTGTCAAGGCGAGACCCGCACACCGGATTGCCATCGTTTCCCCCCTCACCCCAACGCTGATGGACCCTTCCCCGAGGAAGCCGCAGGCGGCGATCCAGCTGGTCCCGGAAGCATAGCACCCAAGGTCACCGGCCAACAAGCACCTGAAATGGCTCGCACGTGGCCCACGTCTCTTGCGAGCCTGCCTTGCGCTCGATATATTACCAGGACACCCCGTGGGCACCCGGCGGGACAACGCTGCCGTGCGAGCCTACGGTTCCCGCGGCAGTGACTACGGGGATTGGCGGACCTTGCGGCCCAGGAGATGCGCCGTGTACCTAGTGCCTAAGGTGATGAGCACCCAACACCCGGACAACGCGATGCGGGCCCCCTTCGCCGACGATGCGGGGGTCCTGAAGGGCGAAGGAGAGGTTGAAGAGGCTGTCAGTGTCTTCGCCATGGGTTGCGATGAGCAGATGTGGGACTCGGAAGGCAAGGAAGCTGACAACCATGTCGTGCGGAAGCTGCTCACCGGACACCCCGACTTTTTCCGCAACAAGTTCCAGCTTGGCCGCGACATTGCCCTGACCCTCCGCGTCCCCAACCCACGCGTCGAGCGCGACATGCGCAAGTCCATGGTCGAGGCCCTTCAGAGCGTGCCCTCGGCTTGGGACGTGGCCCGCGGCTTCTACGGCGACGAGCATGTCGCGCCCATCCAGGAAGTCATCGTGCCCATGGTCACCTCCGCGGAAGAGGTCGCCCTGGTCGAGGCCTACTATCAGAAGGTCATCGTGGGACAGGAGGACCAGACGCTCCTGGGCGGTCAGTCCGTCAAGGACTTTGTTGGTGAGTTCCTGCCGAAGCGCGTCCGCGTGATCCCCCTCATCGAGGATATGGACAATCTGTTCGCCTGCGACCGGATCGTCGAGGAGTATGTGCGCGGCAGAGACCTGCCATACCAGCGCGTCTTCTTCGCTCGTAGCGACCCGGCGCTGAACTACGGCATTGTCAGCGCCGAGCTGGTCCTGAAGGTGGGGCTGCTGCGCCTCCATAATCTCGAAGCCAGGTTGGGACTGCCCCTCTACCCCATCATCGGAGCCGGATCCGTGCCCTTTCGCGGCCACCTGACTCCCGTCAACGTCGAACGCGCTTTCGTGGAGTATCCCTCTGCCCACACCCTCACGGTCCAGTCGGCCTTCAAGTACGACTACGACGACGAGGTCGTCCGCCGCGGCATCGGCCAGATTCGCGCTCACGACCGGGGCGAGCCCCTGCCTATCGCAGAGGAGGTCGCCCGCGGGATAGCGGAGAAAACGGCTGCGGAGTACCAGGCGCAGGTGCAGGACCTGGTCAAGGTGATTCGGGTCGTGTCCGGCCATGTGCCGAGGCGGCGCGAACGCAAGATGCACGTTGGCCTCTTTGGCTACGGCCGCTCTCTGGGCGGAGTCGGCGGAGTAACCCTCCCTCGAGCCATCGGCTTCACAGCCTCGCTGTACTCCATCGGCGTTCCACCGGAGCTGCTGGGGCTGGCCTCCCTGAACGCCAGTGACCTGGCCTTCGTCCGAGAGGTCTACCCAAGCTTCGACGGTGACCTCCGCGCAGCGCTGCGCTTCGCGAACGAGCGCCACGTCAAGGAGCTGCTCGGCGACACGTACGTGGGCCTGTTGGGCCAGTTCACCGACGAGCTTGACCGGGTCCACGAGGGCCTGACCAGCGCAATCTGGGCGAGCAGCACCCATGAGAGCGCCTCAGCGCACATAGGCCACTACATCGAAGAGGCCGCGCAACTGCGCCACTTCCTCGGCTAGCAAGAGTGGATCTGAGTTACCCTCAACGAATACTGGTGGTCAGGATGCGATGCGGGAGGGCCACCAGTTCCATCGGCCCACCAGGGACACTATGGCCGGCACGACCAGCGTGCGAGTGATGAACGTGTCGATCAGCACGCCAACTGCGACTGCGAATCCAAGCTGCAACAGGTCCTGGAGAGGCAGGGTCATCAGCGCGGAGAAGGTGCCGGCGAGAATGATTCCCGCAGACGTGATGACCGGCCCCGTTCGCGCAAGCGCGTAGCTGGTCGCCTCCTTCAGCGGCGCCCCCCGCGCTTCCTCGCGGATGCGCGACATCAGATAGATGTTGTAGTCCACGCTCAGCGCGTTCAGGAACACGAACAGGTAGAACGGGACCGCTGGGCCGACACCGGCGTGCCCCACTAGGACGACGAACACCACCACCGCAAGACCGAGGGTCGCAAAGTAGGTGAACGCGATCGTGGCCATCAGGTAGAGCGGCGCGATCAGCGAGCGTAGCAGCAGCGCCAGCACGACGCCGATGGCCGCCAGGATCAGCGGCAGCACGACCAGTGAGTCCCGATTTCCTGCGGTGCGCGTGTCGTAGGCCTCAGCCGTGTCACCGCCTATGAGCACGCTGTCCGGCGACAGTCCCAGTGACGAAGCCCCCTCTCGGGCAATGGCGCGCAGGTCCGGTACGGCATCCATGGCTTCCTTGGCGAAGGGGTTCGCACTCAGCACGACGTCGATGCGGCCGGCCCCTCCGTCCGCAGAGACGAACCGCTGCGCGCTTACCTCTGGTAGCTGGGAGGCCGGAGGGCCATCGATGCCAAGGGGTCTGCTGGGACCGGAGACATCCGCAACGGCGGGGTGACCGATGAGTTGCTGGGTGAGGACGTCTAGCTGCTCAAGCCCCACAGGGTCGAGTGCGCTTACCCCCGGAGGCAGAGACACGTAGAGGCGAGTGGGGGAGAGCTCGCCCGCCGGAAAGCCGCCTCGCAGAAGCTCGAAGCTGCGGACGGACTCCGTGTTGCTAGGCAGGCTCTCGAGCTGGTCGTAGTTGGTGCGATAGGAGGTCAGGCCTGCTACCAGCACCGCGAGTCCCAGCACCGTTACCACCAGCGTTGCAACCGGCCGGCGCAGAACAACAGCGCCTACCCTGCCGTATACAGTCCGCCGCCAGTCGACCTGCGTCGTCGCTTCGGTCTCCAGCCTGGGCTGCATGGGCCAGAAGACGCGCCTTCCAAAGACTGTCAGCACCGCCGGGATGAGGGTCACCGCGGCCAGCATCATCAATGCCACGGCAATGGCAATCACGGGGCCGAGTGCTTGGTAGGAGCGCAGCGTCGCGAGTCCGAGCGCCACACACGCGACGAGGATGGTAGCGCCCGCCGACGCCACCGCGCCGCCCACGCCGCGCATGGTGCGCCTCATCGCCTCGTGCCTGTCCTCGTGCCGGGTCAGCTCCTCGCGGAAACGCGCCGAAACGAAGAGCACGTAGTCCGTGCCCGTGCCGAACAGCACCACCGTCATGATCCCCGTCGTCTGTCCTGACACCGGTAGATCAAAGCGAAGGGCGAACCAGGCGGCTATGGCGCCCGCGAGTTGGAAGACGAGGCCTACGCTCAGCAGCGGGACAGCGGCCATGATCGGCGAGCGGTAGATGATGATCAGCAGCACCAGCACCAGCAGGACCGTCACCAGCAGCAACAGCGTGTCGATCTGCGAGAACACCCCTACCAGGTCCACGATCAGGCCGCCGGGTCCTCCAACCGCGACCTCGACGCCCGTCAAGCCAAGGGACGCTGAGCGGTCGCGGATGGCCTCCACCGTGTCAGTGAAGGCATCTTCGACAGGCTCGCCGACGACTTCCACAAAGACGTACATGGTAGTGCCGTCGGGGGACACTAGACCGGAACGCTGGCCCATCGCCGCGTCGGGACTGCGTACCTGGCCCATGTTGTCCGGCGCGTCGGGGCCGGACAGCCACGCAGCGATCTCGGCCGCTGCCTCGTACGCAGCGGAGCCCAGGCCTGCGGGCTCGCGGAACACGATGAGGACCGGTGTGCCCGCAGACGGGAAGCGTTCTCGCGCAAAGTCGTAGGCTTGGGTCGCCTCAGCGTCCCTGGGGAGGAATAGCGCCTGCTCGTTCTCGCTGGCCTCGCTGAGCCTTGGGAGCTGTGAGATCAGGAGGCCGGCGACGATGACCCAGACAACGACCGTTATCCACTTGCCGCGGGGACTGGAGACGAAGTCGGTCAGGCGGCCCAGCACTATTCGCCGCCGTCTCTACCGGGGCGCGTGGGTTTGCTGTAGGTCATTCGATGCCGCACACGTGTCCCCGGCACGTCCCTAGCGGAGCCGAACGGAGGAAGCGTGCTCCCTGCTGGTGATGAACTCCAGGAGGGCCGGCGCCCCGTCCTCCACCACCCGGATAGCCTCCTGGAGGGCAGGGACGATGTCGTCCGGGCGGTCCACACGACGGCTGTAGCCGCCCATGGCCGCGGCTACCTCCGCGTACTTCCCGGAGAGGTCCTTGATTCGGTAGCGCTCCTGGGCTGCCGGGAACTGGTCGGGCCCGTAGATCCCCATGCCTGAGTTGTTGAGGAGGACCGTCAGGATGGGAATCCGCTCCCGCACCGCAGTCTCGAAGTCCAGCCCCACCATGCCGAAGGCCGTGTCCCCCAGGACGTTGGCCGAAAGCTTGTCCGGGGCTGCCAGCTTGGCGCCCAAAGCGAAACCCAGACTGGAGCCCAACTGGGTCGACTTCCCCCACCCCACGAAGCCACGCGGGAAGAGGGTCTGGTAGAAGGGGGACATCTGGTCGCGAGGGCTCCCCGAGTCGGGCGTCACGATGGTGCGCTGGCGGTCCACGGTCTGCATCAGGTCCCAGACCACGCGGTAGGGGCTGATCGGGACCTCGTTGGAGGTGAACTTTGGCATCCAGCTCGCCAGCCACCGCTCCTTGACTGCCGCCACCTCGTCGGCCACGCCGTCGCGATCGATGGGCGAACGCTTGGTCCGGGCCCGCACCTCCTCCAGCAGCTGCTGGAGGACGAGCTTGGCGTCGCCGATGACAGCGTGGTCGATGGCGTAGTCCTTGTTGACGTCGATTTCGTCGTTGGTAACCTGGACCATGACCTTCCCCGGCGGAATCGTGACGCCGAAACCTGTGAGCGAAAAGCTGCATCCAATCCCGGCCACAAGGTCCGCCTCCTGCAGGAAGTGGACGACCGGGGCGGTGGTTGTTGCGCCTCCCGACCCCAGCGAGAGAGGATGGTCCTCCGGGAAGACGCCCTTCGCCCCCAGGGTGGTCATGACCGGGGCTTGCAGGAGCTCCGCCAGCTCTCGCAGTTCGTCCCAGGCCTCCCCGTAGAGCACGCCCTGACCGGCGTGGATCACCGGCCGGCGGGCCTTGAGGATGGCCGTAGCGGCCTCCTCCACATCCCGAGGGTCGCCTGCCGACCTGCGGGCGGGCACGGGACGATAGCTGAAGGCGGCCTCGTCCAGCTCCTCGTCGGTCACGTCGGTGGGAAGCTCCAGGAGCACCGGGCCTGGGCGCCCTGTACGGAGGCTGGTGAACGCCCGGCGGAACATCTCGGGGATGCGCTGCACCAGGTTGACCTGGTCCGCCCACTTCGTCACGTCGGCGTAGCTGCGGGGAGGGCTGAAGGTCGGGTGGACGCCCACGCGGTCTCTGGGTGCGCCTGCCGGCAGGAGGAGGATGGGGGTGGAGTCGTCGTAGGCCTGGGCCACGCCGGGAAATCCGTTCTCCGCCCCCGCCTGGGCCTGCATGAGAAAGACGCCCGTGCGCCGGCCGTTGGTCACCCGGCTGAAGCCGTCCACCATGTTGATTCCCACCCGCTCCTGGCGCGGGATGATGAGACGGATGTCCTCCAGGGCTAGCGCATCGAGCAGGGGATGGGAGGGGATGCACCCCACGAAGTCCACGCCCTCTGCTCTGAGGATGCTGGCTATTGCGGTGGCGCCCTTCATCTTCTCCTCCTGGGTGGACTACTCGGCAGAGCCGTCGTAGTCGGTCTCCTGGGCCCGCTCCCGCTGGAGGGAGAGGTAGGCCTCTCGGGTCATCTCCGGCTGGGACCGGCCCAGCACCTCCTTGGCCCGGCCCGCATCCCCGTAGAGGAGGTCGATGACGGTCAGGGCCATGGCCTTGGCCGAGTCGACGACAGCCGTGTCCCAGTCTGTCACCAGGTAGTCGTTGCCGTGGCCTCGGCCCGAGACACCCCCCACGTTGACGCCCAGCACGGGCATCACGTGGCTTAGGTCGCCGAAGTCAGTGGAGTGGCCCCGATTGTACTCTTCGGGCACCAACTGCAGGCCCTCCCTGCCCACCAGCTCCGTGGCGTTCTCTGCGAAGGTCTCCTTGAGGATGTTGTCGTTGCGGATGGGCAGGTAGCCGGGGATGGTGGTGATGACGACGCGGGCGCCAACGGCCATGGCCCCGGCCTTGAAGCTCCGGTCCAGCTTGCGGTTGTTCTCGCGGATCGCGTCCAGGCTCCCCGCCCGGACACGCCACTCCAGCCTCACGTCCGATGGCACGGCGCTGACGGCCTCCCCGCCGCGACTGATGATGCCGTGGAAGCGCACCGTGTCCGCGTCCCGGAAGGTCTCCCGGTTGGCATGCATCGCGTTGATGGCAATCACAGCGGCGTTCAGGGCGTTGGTCCCCAGGTGCGGCAGTGCGCCCGCGTGCGAGCCCCGTCCGATGAACCGCACGAACTTGGCGACGTGGCCGTTGCAGGTTCCCCCGACCGAGAGCCGCAATGGGCCTTCCAGGTCCCGGGTGTGCACGTGCAGGGCCATCTGCATGTCCTTGAACTCGTCCCGCTTGATGAGCTCCTGCTTCCCTCCAAGGAACTCGATCTTCCCCTCCTCCCGAAGCTTGAGACGCCACTCGATGTCGATGAACTCCTCGGCGGGAACGGCGAAGGGGATGATTCGACCTGCCAGGGACTCCATGACGCCTGTGCTCTTGAGGCCGATGAGAGAGCCCATCAGTGACGCTATCTGCACGTGGTGGCCGCAGGCGTGTGCCGCGCCGTTACCCTGGTCTGCGAAGGGGTGATCGGGCACGCGCAGAGAGTCCAGCTCGCCCAGCAGTCCAACGGCGGGCCCGGGGCCCGCGCCTCCCTCCAACAGGCCCCGCACGCCCGTCAGCGCCAGGCCGTCCTGGAAGGGGATGCCCAGGCGCCCGTACCACTCCTTGACCAGCCCGGAGGTCCGCTGTTCCGTGTAGCCCACCTCTGGATGGCGGAGGATGTCCTGCCCCAAGGCGATGACCTCCTCCCGGCGCTCCTCGATGGCGGCCAGGACCTGCTGCTTCAGCTCCTGCTTGGAAAGGCGTGTGCTCATTGTGCCTCCATCCTAGTAGCCCAGTGCCACCGCGCAACGCAGGGCCTCCACCCCGGCCCGCAGTAGCCCCGTTTCGTGGTCGATGGCAATGGCCTGGGGGTGGGCGAAGTTATCCGTGGCGCCCGGCTCGTCCTCCAGCACCCGCACCCGATGCCCCAGCGCTTCCAGCGCGTGGGTCGTCTCCTCCGGCAGGCGGGACTCGACAAACGTGTCGTTGCTGCTCGCGTCCACCGTGGGCCGCACCAGGGCCTCCTGCGGGCTCATGCCGAAGAGGAGGGAGTTCAGGAGTACCTGGAGGTTGCGGTCCACGATGCGCCGCCCGCCGGGCGACCCGACGCAGAGGATGGGCAGACCGTCTCGAAAGAGCAGCAGAGGCGCCATGGCGTTCAGAGGACGTTTCCAGGGAGCGATGGAGTTGGGGTACCCCGGCTGGGGAACGAACCACCCCATGCTGCTGGTCAGGTAGACCCCAGTACCCGGGGGACTGGCGCCGGGGGAGAAGGTGCCCGTCTGCGTGCAGCAGACAACGTTGCGGTCCCGGTCCACGGCGCTGAAGTGGGTGGTCTCCTCCTCGCGGCCGGCGGCGGCCACGGGTGAGAAGGCCGGGGCCGCGGTCGTCGAGTTGTACGCCCATGGGTCGTGGATCGCCCTGTCCATGTAGTAGAGGAGCGAGTCCTGGTCCTGCTCTGTGCCGACCCTGGCCCGCGTGGAATCGATCTCCCCCGCGATCATCCGAGCGTAGTCCCGGGACAGCAACCCGTCCATGGGGACGGGAGTGTGCTCCTCGTCGCCCAGGAAGCGGTAGAAGTCGGCGGAGGCGTGGCGAGCCGCCTCGACAAACAGGTGCAGGTAACCGGCCGAGTTGTGGGATTTGTCTGTCAGGTCGCAGTGGTCCAGGATGTTGAGCGTCTGGAGCGCCGTGGTGCCCCCGCTTGCGGTGGGCATCGCCGTGACCGTGTGGCCTTGAAAGGCCGTGCCCGCCGCCTCGGCGACCACGGGCTGGTAGTCGGCCAGGTCCTCGGCGGTGAGGATGCCGCCGTTGCGGCGCATGAAGGCGTCGATAGCGTCAGCTACCTCGCCGCGATGCAGCGCGTCGGCCCCCTCCCGTGCGACGCGACGGAGGAGGTCGCCCAAGTCGCGCTGCACGATGCGGTCGCCGGGCTTGGGCCAGCTCCGCGGCGGGTGTCCGTTGGGGAGCCACAGAGGGGCCAGCACCGGATCGGCGTTGAAGTGGAGGAACTGGTTGCCGGCGCGCAGCGTCAGGAACCAGTCCGCCTCGAACCCGTCCGATGCCAGCGCGATGGCAGGATCCAGTACCTGCTCGAGCGGGAGGCGGCCGTACAGCGAGTGGGCCGCGCAGAGTCCGGCGCAGGTGCCCGGCACCGTGACCGCCAGAGGCCCCCGGCGATTGGCGGCCTCCTCCACTTCGAAGGCCCAGGGCGACTCCCAGGATGCGGGGCCGATGATGCGGAACATGTCCGGTCGGGCCTTGCTGGGCGCGCGGCCGTTGAAGTCGATGGCCACGGTCTTGCCTTCAGCCGCCAGGTGGACCAGCATGTAGCCCTGCCCGGCAATGGTGGCCATGTAGGGCTCGACCACGACGGAGCAGAACCCCATGGCAACGGCGGCGTCGATGGCATTGCCGCCCCGCTTCAGCATCTCCAGGCCCGCCTCTGCGGTGGCCCGGTGGGCGGCGGTGACGATGCCATTCTCCGCCACCACCTCTTCCTTGTCGGAGCGCCACCTGCTCACCAGGGCCATCTGCTCTCCTCATCCCGTGTGACGCGCCCTACGCTGCCCGGGCAGCGTAGGGGTGGCGCCATTCTAGGGGCGGCCCTGTGGGTGGTCAAGCTACGCCGGGTGCATAGGGGACATGCAAGGCGGGCGGGCCGAGCGGTGAATCGCCGGCAGGGCAAGCCCTGCACCCTCAGCCTGTGGCGTTGGGCTGCGGCACAAGGTTTGATTTGAATTGCATTGTGTTTTCGCGTTTTCCCCCTCTCTTCCGTGCCTGGGGAAACGCGGTCCAGCTTCGGGAGTCGAATTGCGGTGAAATTGGCGCAGCTTGGATTTGCCTCGTTTGAGTGCCCATCGGAGACCCGGCCCAGCTTTGGGCTCGTTTTGCCGTCGCGGGTTTGAGTCGCGGCGTCCAGATAGGAGACAAATGCCGCGGAGGGGGAGTGTAAAACGAGTCGCAGATAGGAAACAGGGGCCTCGGAGGGGGTGTGCAAAACGAGTCCCAGGCACGGCGGCAGGGGGGGCTTGGGTCGGCATTGTGACGTTGGTTGGACCCACCCGCCCGGCGGCAGAGCCGCTCTAGCTCCCCCCGGCCCGGCCCCGCCCCGGAGGTCTTTTGATAACTGGGGGCACATCCCCCAGAGCGGCTCGCCGCCCTAGAAAGAGGGGGCTTCCCCCTCTGGCCTGCCCCTTTACGGGGAGCGAGGCTCCCCCGCCTTCGCCGGAGCAGGCTCTGCTTTGCGCAGGAACAACGTATCGTCGGGCGCGTGTGGGTGTGCGCGGGCATGGGCTGTAGGGTAGAGGATGGAGGGGGTGGAGGAAAGGAGCGGATGGCACCTGCAAAGCCGGGCCAAGCTAGGGTGCGGGTAGCGACGGCTGCCTGGACGTCTTCCTTCGTCGGCGTGTCGCAGGCCGCCATTCTGTGGTTTGCCCCGGAGCCGGTCAAGGAAAGCTCGCGACCCGCGTGCGAGCGGGCCGCAAGGAGGGGCTATAATGGGCCTACTCCAACAACAGGGGGCATGACCATGGAGCGCGACTTTGTTGGCTATGGACCAAATCGACCGCGGGTGGAGTGGCCCGGCGGCGCGCGCATCGCTGTTTCGGTGGTGGTGAACTACGAGGAGGGCTCGGAGGCATCGCCGGTGGACGGCTACCCGCACCAGGAGGCGGCTGCGGGTGGCATCTCCGGCCTGCCGGAGGGCATGCGGGACCTGCAGCAGGAGACCCTAGTCGAGTACGGCAGCCGCGCTGGGGTCTGGCGGCTCCTGGACATTTTCGACGAGTTTCGCGTCAAGGCCACCATCTACGGCTGCGCCGTTGCCCTGGAGCGCAACCCCGCCGTGGGACAGGAGGTGACCCGCCGCGGCCACGAGGTCATGGGCCACGGCTATCGATGGGAGTCCTACTACGATATGACCCGCGAGCAGGAGAAAGAGCGTATTCGCATGTGCGTCGAGTCGATCACCCGCACGACCGGCCAGCGGCCCCTTGGCTGGTACATCCGCTCCAGTCCCAGCCTCAACACGCGGGAGCTGCTCGTAGAGGACGGAGGCTTCCTCTACGACTGCAATGCCTACAACGACGACCTCCCCTACTACACGCTCGTCAATGGAAAGCAGTGGTTGGTCATCCCCTACTCCCTTGAGGTGAACGACGGCGGCTTCTGGCGGGGTGGCGGCATGTCAAAGGCCAGCGACCTGTCGGAGAACATGACCAACGCCTTCGACCGGCTCTACGCGGAGGGCGCCACTCATCCCAAGATGATGTCCATTGGCCTGCACTGCCGCACTCTGGGCACGCCAGCCAAGTCAATGGCCCTGTACAGGTTCCTTGACTACGCGCTGTCCCGGCCCAACGTCTGGTTCGCCCGGCGCAGGGACATAGCTCAGTGGTGGAGGGAGCGGTACCCGGACGGCCCTCCCCAGGACTGATTCCCGCTCGCTCGCAGCAGCGCTTTGCCTTGACATGGGAGAAGGCCCCATGCTAGTTTCCGACTACGGAGTACTCACGCCATGCCCACGCTGACGCCGCGCCAGGAGACCCTCCTCCAGCTGATCGTGGGGGAGTACGTGACAACGGCTGCCCCCGTTAGCTCTGATACGTTGCTGCGACGCACTGGTCTGCCCCTCAGCTCCGCAACCGTGCGCAACGAGATGGCCGCGCTGGAGGATGCGGGACTCATCGGCCGTCCCCACATCTCCGCGGGCGGCGTCCCATCCGACGAGGCGTACCGGTACTGCGTCCAGCTTCTTCTTGAACCCCCCCCGCTCCCCCTGGAGCTCCAGCGGTCCCTGCGAGTGCGGATGGGCAAGGTCGCGTGGGACCCGGAAGCCTGGACGGGGGCGGCGGTCCAGGTCCTTTCCGACCTGGCGAAGAACCTTGCCGTGGTGACCATGCCGCGAGCCCAGGAGTCGCGGGTCCGGCACCTGGCGTTGGTCTATCTCGAAGAGCTCCTCGTCCTCCTGATCGTCGTCCTCCCCGAAGCTCGAGTGCACAAAGAGCTGGTCCACCTGCAGGAGCCGGTCAACCCGGAGGACCTGGGCAGCATGGCCAACAGGCTGAACGCCTACTTCGGTGGGTCGTCTCGCAGGGAGATCCAGAGCAAGCAGGTCGAGTTGGCGTCCGTGGAGAACCAGCTCCGAAGCGAGGTCCTACACGCTCTGGAGGTAGAGGACCAGTCGCTGGCCTCGGACTATTTCACGGAGGGGCTGCGGCACCTGCTGGCCCAGCCGGAGTTTGACACCGTCCCCCGTGCTCGTGTCCTGGTGGAGGCCCTGGAGGAGCGCCGGCTTGTCCAGGCGGTCCTGCGGGAGGCCCCTGAGGCAGGCGCCCTTCGGGTGGTCATCGGCCACGAGAACCATGACGACGCCTTGAAGCCCATGAGCGTTGTCGTTGCCCAGTACGGCGCAACGGGCGCCATGACGGGGACCCTCGCTGTTTTGGGCCCCACCCGGATGGAGTACCCCAGGGCCATGGCTGGCGTGCAGTACCTTTCGACGCTGTTGGGAGAGCTCCTGGAGGGCGTCCAGGGCTCTCGGCTCTCTGGCTGAGGCGACGTGCAAGAGCGGCCTTCCACGTCCGACGGCGCGGACGACCCCGTCCCCCCCGGTTCCGGCTCGGAGCAGGACGCTGCCGAGTCACCCCAGACGCAGATCGACGCTCTGACCGAGCGCGCTGAGCGTTTGCTGGCCAACTGGCAGCGGGCCCAGGCGGACCTCTCCAACTATCGCAGCCAGGTGGAGCGGGAGCGCTCCGAGCTCGCCATCGTGGCCCGGGCAAGTCTGGCCGCTGACCTCCTCGCTGTCCTGGACGACCTCGAACGCGCCATGTACGTCGTCTCCCCGGAGCTTCGGTCGCTCACCTGGGTGGACGGCATCTGGCTCATCCTGAGGAAGCTCGAGGCCATTCTGAAGGCCCACGGCCTGGAAGAGGTCGCCGCCCAGGACCAGCCCTTCGATCCCTTGGTGCACCAGGCCATCGCCCAGGTCGAGGGGAATGAGGGTGTGGTCGTCTCCGTCGTGCAGAAGGGCTACACACTCCAGAAGCGCCTCATTCGTCCCGCCATGGTCACCGTGGGAGGCGCGCCCCCGCCCGCCGTCGAAGCGACGTCCGAAAACGCCCAGCCGGACGCGGAGTCGGATGCCGAGCGAGAGGAGACGCCGCCCGACCCGTAGGGCTGTGGTGGGCCCCTCCCTGGAACGGCTATAATGGAGCGTTACTGTCCCAGGTAGTGGAGAGAGCGATAGCGTATGCAGGGCGCGAAAGACTACTACGAGGTGCTGGGGGTCTCCCGGAGCGCTACCGAGGAGGAGATCCGTCGCGCCTTCCGCAAGCAGGCCATGGAGTGGCACCCGGACCGGAACAAGAGCGCCGCGGCAACCGAGCGCTTCAAGCAGGTCAACGAGGCCTATCAGGTCCTGGTGGACCCGGAGAAGCGGCAGATGTACGACCG
The DNA here is from genome assembly GCA_965249315.1 of Dehalococcoidia bacterium. Taxonomy (GTDB): domain Bacteria; phylum Chloroflexota; class Dehalococcoidia; order Lucifugimonadales; family UBA1127; genus CBDBGD01. Next base: position 1,990,326 of record OZ252225.1, read on the forward strand.
CTTCGGGCGAGTGGACATGGGCGCGGGGGCCCGGGGCTTCGACGGCGCGGGGTTCTCTCCCGGCTTCGGAGATATCTTCGACGCCTTCTTCGGCGGGTTCGACATCCGTCGGGAGACGGGGCCGCGCCGCGGCGGGGACCTCCACCACGCCCTCACCGTCACCCTGGAGGAGGCGGCGTCCGGCGCCGAGCGCGAGATCGACGTGCTCCGCCAGGAGCTCTGCACCGCCTGCGGCGGTACCCGCTGCGCTCCCGGGACGAACCCGGAACAGTGCAAGAACTGCCGCGGCGCGGGCCAAGTGCGCCGCGCGCATACGGGCTTCTTCGGCCAGTTCGTCCAGGTGGTCACCTGCAGCGTGTGCCGCGGCGAGGGACGGAGCATCCCCTTCCCCTGCTCAACCTGCAAGGGCGCGGGCCGGGTGAAGGAGCGGCGGACCCTGACGGTCCGCCTTCCTGCGGGCGTGGACGACGGCATGCAGCTCCGTATGCGAGGCGAGGGCGACGCTGGACTCATGGGCGGTCCGTCCGGCGACGTCTACATCAGCCTCACCGTGGAACCTCACCCGATCTTCGAGCGGGACGGGGACCACCTGGTGTTGGAGATGCCGGTGAACGTCGCAGAAGCGGCGCTGGGCGGCAGCGTGGAGGTCCCCCTTCTGACCGACGCATCGCATGAGGTGAAGGTGCCGCCCGGTGTGCAGTCGGGGACCCTGCTACGGGTCAAAGGGAAAGGGCTTCCGAATCCGGGCAATGGGCGTCGAGGGGACCTCCTGGTGTACGTGCGTGTCCTGACACCCGAGCGCCTCGATGCCAAGACGAAGAAGCTCTTCCAGGAGCTGGCCGGCGCTCTAGGGGACGATAAGACTTCCTCCGAGAACGGCCGGACCTGGATGGGCCGGTTCAAGAGCGCCCTCGGCGGCCAGCGAGGCTAGGGCCCAGCGCCGTTGCCGCCGCGCCGTCCCACGCCACGTAGCCCACGCACCTCGTCTGCTTCCCCCGTCTCCCAGTGGTTGGAGGTTACTGTCCGCGTGCCCTCCGAGCTTGTTGAGCCGGTGGTGCAACTCTTCGGCCGCTATGGCCCGAACCCCCCTGTCATCGAAGAGCCGGGCGGGTTCAATCCCGATGAAGGCGAGACCCCGTCACCCGGCGTGGCACAGGTCCGAACCTACCTGCCGGTCAACCGGCGGCTCAACTGGCGGCGAACGCGGTTGGAGGTCGGTCTCAGACTTCTGTCCCTCATTCAGCCCATCCCTCCCATGGAGAGCCGGACCGTGGAGCCCCGTGACTGGGAGGAGGGCTGGAAGGCCTTCTACACCCTCCTCCGCGTGGGCCGAAGCCTGGTGGTCTGTCCTTCCTGGACGGAGTACGCGCCCAAACAGGGAGAGGTCGTCGTTCGCCTGGACCCCGGCATGGCCTTCGGCACGGGGCACCACCCCACGACGCGCCTGTGTCTGGCGGAGCTGGAGCGCCGCATGCAACCCGGGGCGAAGGTGCTGGACGTCGGGACGGGATCCGGCATCCTTGCCATCGCTGCCGCCGGGCTGGGCGCCTCCAGCGTCTTGGGTCTGGACCGGGATGCCACGGCGTGTACGGTGGCCCGGAGGAACATCCGCGCCAACAGACTGGCGCGCGGCGTGCGGGTCCTACGAGGCAGCATTCCCCGGCCGGGCCTCTCGGACTTCGACCTCGTCCTCGCGAACATCTCCGCCAAGGTCCTGACCGAGCTGGCGGCGCCCCTGGCCCAGACCCTCGCGCCCGATGGCCTTCTGATCGCCTCCGGCGTTCTGGAGGAGCAGAGCGAGTCGGTTGCGGAGGCCCTTCGCGAGGCCGGACTGGTGGTCCACGACGTGCAGGCTTTGGAGGACTGGGCCGTGCTTCTAGCTTCACCCTCCCCCTAGGGGGGCGAGGGCTCCCTGCTCCCTAGCTGCGGTTCAGGACGATAGGCGTCGTCGCGCCTTCCGCTGCGTGCGGAGCTCCAGGCGGATGTGGCTCCCAAGGAAGCCGAACTCGCGCCTCAGCGTGTTCTCCAGGAATCGCGTGTAGGAGAAGTGGATGAGGGCAGGTTTGTTGACATAAACCGCGAACGCAGGAGGGTACGTACCCGTTTGGGTGATGCGAAAAATACGCACATCTCGGGACCCAACGGTGGAAGGAGGATGGGCGGCAACTGCGTCCAGAAGCACCCGGTCCAGGTCATGCTGGGCCACCTGCTTCCCCCGGTCGTCGAACACGGCCAGGGCCGTCTCCAGGACATCGTCCGTCCCCTCGCCGGTCACCGCCGAGGTGAAGCGAACCGGGGCGTAGGGGGCCCATCGGAGGCGGGACCGCACAATCTGCAGGGCCTCGGGCTGGTCGTGGCCGCTCGCCTGTGCCAGGTCCCACTTGCTTACGGCGACCACCAGCCCGCGGAAGGCCTCGGTTGCAGCACCGGCGATGTGCGTGTCCTGGGCCGTGACCAGCTCCGTTGCGTCCACCAGAAGGACGGCAACGTCACACCGTTGGATGGCCTGGAAGACCCGCAGCGTACTGTAGCGCTCGACGCCCGGCTGAATGTGTCCGCGGCGGCGGAGCCCGGCCGTGTCGATGAGGACCATGGGCCGGTCCCGGTAGGAGAAGGAGGTGTCGACGGCGTCCCGGGTCGTCCCCGGCGTCGGCGAAACGATGGAGCGCTGGGAGCCTAGGATCGCGTTGAGGAGGCTGGACTTGCCTACGTTGGGCCGGCCCACCAGGGCCAGTCTCAGCACGCCTTCCATCTCTTCCTCCGGCTCTGTGGGAGGAAGAAGCGCGGTGACGCGGTCCACCATGCCGCCGGTGCCCCGGTTGTGGAGCGCGCTGATGGGGTGCGGTCTGCCCAGTCCCAGGCGATAGAACTCGGCCACGTTCATCCCTCGCCGTTCGCTGTCGCACTTGTTGACGGCTACGATGACGGGTTTGTCTTGGCGCCGGAGCAGGTCTGCCACCTCCGCGTCCACGGGGTGGAGTCCCGTCGCGGCGTCGGTGAGGAAGAGAAGCAGGTCGGCGTCTGCAATCGCCACCTGGACCTGGTCGCGGACCTTCTGCTCCAGCTCGTCCGTGCCGTCCAGGAGCAGGCCGCCGGTATCGACGAGGATGAAGGGTGTATCTCCCCGAACGACCTGGGCGGCCAGCCTGTCCCGGGTGGTCCCCGGCGCGTCATGGACCACGGAGAGGCGTTGCCCCACCAGTCGGTTGAAGAGGGTGGACTTGCCCACGTTGGGGCGCCCCACGATGGCGACGGTGGGCATGGCCGCCCGCGGTCGGGACGGGGTTTGGAGCGAAGTCTCCGGCTCAGCCAAGGAGGGCCTCCAGCACTGCCTTCAGCGTGTGCAGCCGGTTCTCCGCCTGCTGGTACGCCACGGACTGGGGATGTTCGAGGAAGCCCGGAGGGACCTCCTCTCCGTAGTGTACAGGCATGTCGTGCATAAAGGTGGCCTCCGGGAGGGCCATCGCGAGGAGGTCAGCGTCGACCTGGTAGCCGGCGAAGTCCTGTCTGCGGACCGCGGCCTCGTCCTCGCTTCCCATGCTGGTCCACACATCGGTGTAGACGACGCGAGCATCCCTGACGGCCTCCTTCGGGTCGCGGAGCAGCTCCAGCCGGCCGCCCGTCTCCTGCGCGATGAAGGTGGCGCGGTCGGCAACGGCCTGCGGCAGCTCGTAGCTCTCCGGAGAGGCGACGCGCAGCGTGGCCCCCATGCTCATCGCACCCAGCGCCAGGCTGGAGGCAACGTTGTTGCCGTCCCCGATGAAGGCGATGGTCGTCTCGGCAAGCTCGCCATGGCACTCCTGGATGGTCATGAGGTCCGCTAGGGCCTGGGTGGGATGCTCGTGGTCCGACAGCGCGTTGATGACGGGGACCGATGCGTACCGGGCCAACTCCTCGAGGCCGCTGTGGGCGCCCGTGCGGCAGGCCAGGCCGCCACCCTGGACCCACCGCGAGAGGGACCGGGCTACGTCGGCGATGGTCTCCCGAACGCCCAGCCCCACCTCCGCCTGCTGCAGCGTCGTCGAGTGGCCGCCCAGGTGCGACATGGCCACTTCCAGGCAGACGCGGGTCCGCAGAGACGGCCGCTCGAAGAGGAGTACCAGCGTCTTCCCCGTCAGGAGAGTTGGTGGTGCGCCTGCCTTGAGATCGCGGGCGCGCCCCACCAGAGCGCTGACCTCCTGCGGCGCGAGGTCTGTCATGGAGAGCAGGTCTTCGCTCCGTAGAGATACTTTCATAGCTGACGAGTATAGCACGGTCGTCAGAGCAGTCCTACGGACTGCGGAGCTGTAGGCACACACGCCCAGGCCCCGCTCCCGATCAGCGGGACGAACCGGCAGGGTCCCAGGCGCCGAATCGAGAAGGCGTTGTCCGCGCGGTCTATGCGCAGGAGGTCCTGCTCCGTTCGCGGGCCCACGGGAACGACGAGACGTCCTCCCGGCGACATCTGTCGTAACAGCTGGCCGGGGACCTTGGGCGCCCCCGCCGTCACGAGAATTGCGTCGTAGGGCCCGTTCTCGGGCCGCCCCAGCGCCTCTCCCGCCGAATGCACCGCAACGCGGTCCCCGTAACCCAGCGCCTCCAACACGCCGCGGGCACTCGCGGCCAGCGAGGGGACCCGCTCGACGGTGACCACCCGTCCGGCGAGCTCAGCCAGGACCGCGGTTTGGTAGCCGCTGCCCGTGCCGATCTCCAGCACCCTGTCGGTCTTCTGCAGGTCCAGGGCCGCCGTCATCACGGCCACGATATAGGGCTGGGAGATCGTCTGACCGTGTCCAATGGCCAGGGGGATGTCTTCGTAGGCCATGTGCCAACTCATGGGAGGAATGAAGGCCGTCCGAGGAACGCGTTCCATGGCCCGGACCACGCGCTCGCTGCCTATCTCCCGGCGCAGCCGCGCCAGCAGGCGTCGACGTGCCTGCCGGACCTCCGGTCGGCTCTCCCAGCTTCGCATGGCGCCCCTTCCGGCACTATACCATCGGTGCCGGGGGGCCGCACTCGAAAGTGTCGACTCGGACGTCATAGTTCGTGTTGACTTTCACGAGGGTTCGTGTTAGCTTTCCTCTCTGCGTGTCACCTCCGCATATTCAAGAGATTTATATAGATTGCCCGCGCGACTCGAGGAGGACTGCCGTTACCACTGAGCGCTGGATCTCCCTTGGCCAGGCTGGCACGCTCCTGGGGGTCAACAGCTCTACCCTTCGCCTGTGGGCTGACAGGGGAGTCGTCCGGAGCTTCCGCACGGTGGGAGGCCACCGCCGCTTTCTGCGAGAGGACCTGCTGGCCTTTCAGCAAAGGGTTGGTAGTCCCACTGGCCCCTCATCCGCTCCATCCCTGGGTACGCGGACCCTGCGCCGCATTCGCCGGGGGCTTCAGGGGGAACACACCGCCATGCCGCCCTGGTACGGTGGCCTGGATGAGGCCACCCGCGGGCGACTGCGGGTCTTCGGTCGTAGGCTCCTGGATGTGACCACCTCCTACCTGGCGGACCGGCGCCATCGCGCCAGCCTCCTGGAGGAGGTGCGCACCATCGGCGACGTCTACGGGGCGGAGATGGCCCGCCGTCGGCTTCACCTCCGAGACCTCCTGGAGGCCTTCTTCTTCTTTCGCGACTCCCTGCTGGCCGCCGTCCGGGAGACTACGACCGGGGGTCTCGGCGCCCAGGGTGACCAACATCGCTCCCTCCAGGCAGCGGAGGCCCTGGCGGATGTGCTGCTTCTGTCCATGGCTGACGCGTTCGAGAGAGACCGCGGTCCGGTGCAGTCGGGAAGTGCGCCATTGTCCGAAGGTTGGGCCGCCGCTGGCGGCGGAGGGCAAGCACCGGCATGAGACCGACGGTCGTAGGCATCAGCTATCGGACTGCGCCGGTCGAGGCTCGGGAGCAGGTGGCCCTGGCCGACGAGGCTTTGCGCCAGGCCCATCGGCGTCTGGCAGAGCAGACAGGCCAAGCGGTCATCCTTTCCACGTGCAATCGCACGGAGTTCTATACGTTGACTGATGCGCCCGGTCATGCTCAGGAGGCCGTCGCCCAGCTCCTGCGAGAGGACGCAGGCGTCGACTACAAGGCCCTGGAGTCCTACTTCTACACGCACTACCAGGAAGATGCGGCCCGCCACCTGTTTCGGGTCGCCTGCAGCCTTGACTCCATGATCCTCGGCGAGTCGGAGGTGCTTCGGCAGGTGCGAGAGGCCTTCGCCACGGCGACGGAGGCGGGCACAGTACGCGGCCCGCTCACGCGGCTCTTCCACCAGGCGTTGCGGGTGGGCAAGCGCGCTCGGAACGAGACCGAGATTGGACGCAACGCCCTCTCGGTGAGCTACGCGTGCGTGGAGCTTGCACGCCGCACGCTGGGAGACCTGCGGGATCTTCGAGCGCTGGTGGTAGGTACGGGGGAGGCCGGGAAGCTGGCAGCCATGGCCCTTCACCGGGCAGGCGTAGGTCGACTGACGGTGACCAACCGGAGCCTTGGGCCGGCCGAGGCCTTGGCAGACCTCCTGGGTGGAGAGGCGGCGCCACTGGACCGGCTGCCTTCCGCCTTGACCGAAGCCGACATCGTCGTGAGCTGCACCGGCGCCCCCACCTACATGCTCACCCGGGACCAGGTGGCCCAAGCCATGCACGAACGGGCCGGTCGGCCGCTCTTTCTGCTGGACATCGCCGTGCCCCGGGACGTCGCCCCGGAGGTAGCCTCCGTGCCCGGAGTTCGGCTGGCGGACATCGACGACCTTGAAGGCCTGGCCCGCTCGAACCGGGAGAAGCGTGAGATCGAGGCGGGTCGAGTGCAGGCCATCGTGGAGGAAGAGGTTGCCCGGTTCCACGAGTGGTGGAACGTCCAGGACGCCCTGCCCACCGTTGCGGCCCTGGAGCGAGAGGCGGAGAACCTGCGGCGCCAGGAGACCGTCCGGGCGCTACGTCGTCTTCGCCACCTGTCGCCCGAGGACCAGGCGGCCGTGGAAGACATGAGCCGCGCCCTGGTACGCAAGCTGTTCCACAAGCCGTTCACCACTCTCAAGAGCCAGCGCAACCCCCTGCACAGGGAGGCCCTGGAGGAACTCTTTGGCCTCGACGGGGACGAAGGGTCGTGACGGCCCGGCGCCCCGTTGTCATTGGGACTCGCGGCAGTCCACTCGCACGCCTCCAGGCGGAGGAGGTCGCAGCGGCCCTGGGTCTGCAGTACCCGGACCGTGAGGTCCGCCTGCAGGTCGTCCAGAGCCGCGGCGACCGAGAACGGGAGGCCTCTCTGGTCGACCTGGGCCTGGGTGTCTTCACCGGTGAGCTCGAGGTCGCGCTGCAGGCCGGCGACGTGGACGTGGCGGTGCACAGCCTCAAGGACCTGCCCACGGACCCTCCGACGGACCTGACCATCGCCGCCGTGCCACTGCGCCAGGACCCTTGCGACGTGCTGGTCAGCCGTGACGGATTGGCCCTGGGCGGTCTCGCCCCGCACTCTCGGGTGGGCACGAGCAGTCCGCGTCGGGTCGCCCTGGTGAAGGCGCTCCGGCCGGACCTGGAGTTGCTCCCCATTCGGGGGAATGTGGAGACGCGTCTCCGCAAGGCGCTGGATGGCGAATACGAGGCTGTCGTGTTGGCCGCCGCAGGTCTGCGACGCCTTGGTCTGGAGGGCCACGTCGCCGAGGTGTTCGACCCGGCGATATTCGTCCCTGCGCCGGGCCAGGGCGCCCTGGCTGTGGAGGTCCGTGCTGAGGACCGGGAGATGGTGGACCTCGTGGGGCCCCTCTCCCACCACCCCACTGCTGCGGCCGTGACCGCCGAGCGGGCCTTCCTCCGGTCTCTGGGAGGAGGGTGCCGCGTGCCTGTGGGCGCCTACGGGCGCGTGGAGGGCGAGACTCTTCGACTCACGGGCATGGTCGTCTCGGAGGACGGAAGCCGGCTCTACCGGACGACGGTGGGCGGCAGCGCGTCCGACCCAGAGGAGGTTGGCGTCCGGCTGGCCCATGAGGTGCTGGTCCTGGGCGCCTCAGCGCTGGTGGCGGAGGAGGCGTAGTGGCCGGTCGACGCCCATTGGAAGGCGTGAGGGTCATGGTGACCCGGCCCCGCTCCCAGGCGGCGGGCCTCTGCAACCTGCTGGCACAGGAGGGCGCCATCCCCGTCGAGGTGCCGGCTGTCGCCATCGAGCCTCTACCGGACCTCGCCTCCCTGGATGCAGCCCTGGATCGCCTCGGTTCCTACCAGTGGGTGGTGTTCACAAGTGCGAATGCTGTGGACGTGGTACTCGGTCGGATTCCCCGTATGGCGGAAGGCGCCGACGCCTTTGCAGACCTCGGGGTCTGCGCCATCGGCCCCGGCACGGCGGCGGCCCTGGAGGGTTGGGGTCTGCAGCCAGCCTACGTCCCGGACGAGTACGTGGCTGAGGGCCTTGTCGACGGCCTGCAGGCCCGCCTGGCCCCTGGCGACCGCGTGCTTCTCCCCCGTGCCGAAGGCGCTCGCGGTGTACTTATCGACGGCCTTCGCTCTGCTGGGGCCGCGGTGGAAGAGGTGCCCATCTACCGAGCAGTCCCTCCGCCGGACCTGGCTGCGTGCGCCCGCTCCGCCCTCGAAGCTGGGGTGGATGCTGTCACCTTCACCAGCTCCTCCACCGTCCGCCACCTGGTGGCCGCACTCGACCGGGGAGTGCAGGCCTTGGACAGCGTCGTCGTGGCCTGTATCGGCCCTGTGACTGCGGCCACGGCTGGCGAGGCCGGCCTTCGGGTGGACGTCGTAGCGAGCGAGTATGCGACGCCAGGGCTGGTGGCAGCCCTTTGCGAGCACTATGCCCTGGTAGGAGGTGGGCGATGATCGTCCGGACTGCGGCGGAGACCTTCTTCCGTCACCGCCGCCTGCGCAGGAGCGAGAACCTACGAGACCTGGCCCGGGAGACGCGCCTCTCGCGCCGGGACCTGGTCTACCCCATCTTCGTGACCGAGGGCCGGGAGCGCCGCCCCATCGGGCCTATGCCGGGCTGCGACCAGGTCCCGGTGGCAGAGATTGCGGCCGAGGCGGGCCGGGTTGCGGCCCTCGGTGTCCCCGCCGTCCTCCTCTTCGGCATTCCAGCGATGAAGGACGACGTTGGATCCGGCGCGTATCAGGCGGACGGCGTGGTCCAGGAGGCCGTGCGGGCCATCAAGAGCGCGGCGCCGGACCTGGCGGTGATCACCGACGTCTGCCTCTGCGAGTACACGGACCACGGCCACTGCGGCCTGGTGACGAGCGGCCGGGTGGACAACGATGCGACTCTGGAGCTGTTGGCCCGTACGGCCGTCTCTCACGCCGCAGCAGGGGCCGACGTCGTGGCGCCCTCTGCGATGATGGACGGCCAGGTTGGCGCACTGCGCCGCGCCCTGGACGGTGAGGGGTTCGTGGAGACGCCCATCATGGCCTACGCGGCAAAGTACGCGTCGGCCTTCTACGGCCCCTTCCGCGCCGCGGCCGAGTCGACGCCCCAGTTCGGCGACCGCCAGGACTACCAGATGGACCCCGGCAACGCCCGCATGGCGCTGCGGGAGATGGAGGAGGATGTTCGCCAGGGTGCGGACATCCTCCTGGTCAAGCCGGCCCTGGCCTACCTCGACGTCATCCTCCGGGCGAGGCGGCGCTTCGACCTGCCGCTGGCTGCCTACAACGTCAGCGGCGAGTACAGCATGGTCATGGCCGCGGGACAGGCTGGCTGGCTGGACCAGCGGCGCGCCACCCTGGAGGTGCTGACGGCCATCAAGCGCGCTGGTGCGGACATCATCATCACCTACCACGCGCTCGATGTGGCCCGCTGGCTGGCAGAAGGGGAGTGATGCCGACGCTCAAGGTGCTCTCCTGGAACGTGAACGGCATCCGCGCCGTCCTCAAGAAGGGCTTTCTGGAGTGGATGGCGGAGGCGGCCCCGGACGTCCTGTGCCTCCAGGAGACGAAGGCGCACCCCGAGCAGCTGCCGGCCGCGCTCCGGGTGGTCGACGGCTACCACGCCTATTTCGCCTCCGCCGAGCGCAAGGGCTACAGCGGCGTCGCTATTTACACCAAGCGGGCGCCCCAGTCGGTGACGGCGGGCTTCGGCGTCGACGAGTTCGACAGCGAGGGACGGACCCTCGTCGCCGACTACGGAGACTTCCTCCTCTACGCCGTCTACTTCCCCAACGGCAAGAGCTCCGCCGAGCGGCTGGACTACAAGATGCGCTTCTACGACGCGTTCCTGGAGCACGTCGACGCGCAAACGGCGGCGGGTCGCAGTGTCGTCATCTGCGGCGACGTCAACACGGCGCACAAGCCCATCGACCTCGCACGACCCAAGCCGAACGAGAAGATATCCGGCTTCCTGCCCATGGAGCGGGAGTGGATTGACAAGCTGCTGGCGCATGGCTACCTTGACACCTTCCGCATGTTCGACGATGGGCCGGGCAACTACACCTACTGGGATGTGACCACACGGGCGCGCGACCGGAACGTGGGCTGGCGCATCGACTACTTCTACGTCAGTACGGCTCTGGCAGGCCGGGTGAAGGACGCGTTCATCCTGCCGGAGGTCATGGGCTCCGATCACTGTCCCGTGGGCATCGATGTCGAGGTGAACGGCTAGCCATGCAGCGCGTTCGTCTGCTCCACCTGCGGCCGATGGAGGCGGAGGAGCGCATCGGAACGCTGCGCGCGCTGGGGTACGACGTGCTCTTCGACCCGCTCGACACCCGCGACGCGCTCAAGAAGGTGTGGGCCACGCCGCCCGACGCCTACGTCTTCGATATCACCCGGGTCCCGTCCCACATGCGAGAGCTGGCCATAGCGCTGCGGGGCCGCGTCGCGACCCGCCGCGTGCCGATGGTCTTCGCCGGCGGCGGTCCTGCGAAGGTGGCCCGGCTGCGGGAGACGCTTCCCGACGCCGCCTACACCGCGTGGGAGGACGTCGGCGGGGCGCTGGCCCGGGCGATCGCGAATCCGCCGGAGGCGCCCGTGGTCCCGGAGTCGCTGTTCGCGGGATACTCCGGCACGCCCCTGCCCGTGAAGCTGGGCGTCAAGCCAGGGATGACGGTTGCCCTGCTGGACGCGCCGGAGACCTTCGCCGAGACCGTCGGCCCGTTGCCGGAGGGAGCGTCGCTGGCCTGGGACTGGGCCGGGCCCAGCCTCCTGGTCGTCTGGTTCCTCCGCTCTCGTGCAGAGCTGGAGGAGGGCCTGCCCCGCGCCATCGATACAGTGGCGCCCCGCGGTGGGCTGTGGATGGCATGGCCGAAGAAGGCCTCGGGGGTGGCCACGGACCTCACACAGCAGGCGGTGCGGGAGGTCGGACTTGCCGCGGGGCTTGTCGACTACAAGGTTGCCGCCATCGATCGAACCTGGAGCGGGCTGCTCTTCACCCGCCGCAAACGCTCGTGAGACTCTCGACGCCTACATCAATGCGTGGAAGGAAACCATCGCCATGAGCAACAACCTCTCTCAGCGTCTGTTCGAGGAGGCCCGTCGGGTCATGCCGGGAGGCGTTAACAGCCCCGTGCGCTCCTTCCGTGGCGTCGGCGGAACGCCCATCACTGTCTCCCGAGGCCGCGGCGCGCGCATCTGGGACGCAGACGGCTCCGAGTACATCGACTATCTGGGCTCCTGGGGCCCCCTCATCCTGGGTCACGCCCACCCCTCCGTGGTGATGGCGGTGCGGGAGACCGCGGCCAAGGGGACCAGTTTTGGCGCTCCCACGCCCGGGGAGATCGACCTGGCCCGTCTCGTCACAACGGCCTATCCCTCCATGGAGCTGGTGCGCCTGGTCAACTCCGGCACGGAGGCGTGCATGAGCGCGCTTCGGGTGGCGCGGGGCTACACCGGGCGAAACAAGATCGTCAAGTTCGCAGGCTCCTACCATGGCCACGCCGACGGCCTGCTGGTAAAAGCAGGCTCCGGCGCTGCCACCCTCAGCGTGCCCGACAGCGCCGGCGTGCCTCCGTCGTACGCCGCCGAGACGCTGCTGGCCGACTACAACGACCTGGCCTCCGTGGAGGCCTTGTTCGACGCGTACCCAGGAGAGGTTGCCTGCGTGATCGTCGAGCCGGTGGCTGGCAACATGGGCGTCGTTCCGCCCGAGGACGGGTTCCTGGCGGGGCTTCGGGAGCTCACCCGCCGCCACGACGCCCTGCTCGTCTTCGATGAGGTGATCACCGGCTTCCGGGTGGCCTATGGCGGCGCCCAGGAGCGCTACGGCGTCACGCCGGACCTGACGTGCCTTGGCAAGATCATCGGTGGGGGCCTCCCCGTGGGCGCCTACGGCGGCCGAAGGGAGGTCATGGAGCAGGTGGCTCCGCTGGGTCCCGTGTACCAGGCGGGCACCTTGTCCGGCAACCCCCTGGCGGTTGCGGCGGGCATCGCCACGCTTCAGGCCCTGCAGCGGCCGGACACCTACGAGCTTCTGGAGCAGCGGTCCGCCGCGCTGGAAGAGGGCCTTGTGGAGGCGGCGCGGAGGGTTGAGCAGCCGGCGACGGTGAACCGGGTGGGTTCCATGCTCACCCTCTTCTTCCACCGTGGTCCCGTCCGAACGTGGGACGACGTCGCACAGGCCGACTCCGAAGCCTACAGCCGATTCTTCCACGGAATGCTGGCGCAGGGAGTCTACCTCGCCCCTTCCGGTTTCGAATCGGCCTTCGTCTCGCTGGCCCACACAGAGGAGGACGTGGAAGCGACGGTGACCGCGGCCCAGAGGGTCCTGGGGGGAAGCCGGTGAGGTGGCTTCCTCTTGCAGCCGCGCTGTCGCTCGTTCTGGCCCTCTTTGCGGCCTCATGCGGCGGTGAGGACCCTGCGGCCACCTGGCGGTCGGCCGATGTGCTGCCTGGCGAAGAGCTGGCCGTTGAGGTGGCACTGCGCAACTACGCCTTCTCCCCCAGGAAGTTCGAGCTGCGTCAAGGGGATACCATCGAGTTCACCATGGACTCTGTGGACATCCTGCACTCCTTCACCGTGGAGGAGCTGGATATCGACTGGCACGTGGGGAAGAGTGACGTGATCACGGAGGAGTTCACCTTCAATCAACCCGGGGAGTACCGCCTGATCTGCATCATCCCCGGCCATGAGGTCCTGGGCATGCGTGGCACCATCGTCGTCGCGCCTCTCCCGCCCTAGGCTAGTCCGGCAAACAACCAGAGCGCGACCTGTCCGAACCGTCGAATGGTTGCAGGAATGTGCCAGAACCCTTGACAAACCCCACGGCCAAAGGGCAACATACGCCCGACTGCTCTTCCTGCCCAAAGACTCCGAAACGGAGGGCGCCATGTCCGACGGATGGGAGATCTACCTCGGCCTGATGCGGTTCGGCCACATCTTCTCCGGAATCACCTGGATCGGCCTCCTCTACTACTTCAACTTCGTCCAGGTGCCGTCGTTTGCCCAGATGGAGGCCGCCGCGCGCAGCAATGCCATCCAGTTCCTCGTCCCTCGGGCGTTGCTCTGGTTCCGGTGGGCGGCTCTGGCCACCGTGGTCTTCGGCCTGCTCTACGTGCTGGGGATGGGCCTGGGCGACCAGATCGGCACCATGAGCGGCGCGGGAGGAGTGGAGTACTTCCACTCCGCTCGGTTCAAGTCCATCGCCTTCGGCGGGACCCTGGGCATCATCATGGCCGCCAACGTCTGGTTCATCATCTGGCCGAACCAGAAGAAGATCATCGCCGCCACCACGGCCACGGCCACCGAGGGAACGCCGGCCCCGCCCGAACAGCCCAAGTGGGCCCGGGCGGCGCTGCTGGCCTCCCGCACCAACACCATGCTCTCGATCCCCATGCTCTTCTTCATGGTGGGCGCAATTCATCTGCCCCTCTCCTTGTGGGAACCGTGGTAGGCGCACCAGTCTTCTGCCCATCTTGTGGCGCTAGCAGCGAGAACGGGAAGCGAAGGGGGGTCTCATGAAGAACCCGCTCAATGCCATGGCGGGGGTTCTCACCTCTGTCAAGGGGACCCTCATATCCGGGGTCGTACTCCTCATCATACTCCTTGTCATCGTTCGCATCATCGTCGCGCTGGAGTGAGCGACTCGCCCGCGGGGCGAGTCCTCCCAGCCGCTGACCTAGGACCGCCTCGTCGGGGTAGACCTCCTCTGCCACTATCGTATCGGCCCTTCAGTCCACGCTCCATGAGTTGCACGCGGGTGACCAAGGCCCAGCAGTTGGTACGCGAAGCCCGAGCTGGAGACCGCAGGGCCTTGGCGCGCCTCATCACAGCGTTGGAGGGCGGCGGACCGGAGGCGCTCGCTCTCCTGGAGGCGCTGCATCCCCACGCTGGAAACGGCTACGTCGTCGGCGTCACGGGCCCTCCGGGAAGCGGCAAGAGCACCCTGGTGGGCCGCCTCACAGCCCTGTACAGGGCGCAGGGTCGGGAGGTCGGCGTCCTTGCCGTGGATCCCACCAGCCCGTACACGGGCGGCGCCGTCCTTGGCGACCGGGTCCGCATGCAGGCCCATGCCCTTGACCGCGGCGTCTTTCTCCGCAGCCTTGCCACACGAGGAGCATCCGGCGGCTTGCCACGTGTCATCGGGAGCGCGGCGAGAGCACTCGCCGCCGCCGGGCTGAGCCCCGTCCTCATCGAGACCGCGGGTGTGGGCCAGACGGAGCTCGCGGTCATGGAGGCGGCCGACACGATCGTTGTGGTCCTGGTCCCGGAGAGCGGCGATGCCGTGCAGATGCTCAAGGCGGGCCTTCTGGAGATTGCCGACGTCTTCGTCGTGAACAAGGCGGACCGGGAGGGCGCCGAAGCCCTGGCGGCCGACCTGGAGGGAGTCCTGGGTCTGGTCGAGACCGACGCCGACTGGCGTCCGCCCGTCCTGCTGACCGAAGCCCTCCACGATCGCGGCATCGACCGGGTGCAGCAGGCAGTTGAGGAGCATCGAACGGTCCAGGAAAGCTCCTCCCGCTTGGCCGAGCGGAGACGCTCACGCCGTCGTCGCGAGTTCTTGGATGCAGTCCAGGACGGGCTCTTGGCCCTGCTGGAGTCCCAGTGTGGACGTGGAGAGGTGTTGTCCGAAGCCTTGGGCAGCGTCGAGCGAGGAGAGACCGACCCGCTTGTAGCCGCCGCCGCACTCCTCCGGGACGGGAGTCTGCTCGCAGGGCAACCCGCCCCCGAAGCAGAGGACACCGCCCCATCGGGGAAATAGCGGCGCCTCCTTCTCCCCGCCGTTGAGAGGATGAGAGCCTTGGAGCATCCTACCTTCCTCGGAATCGACCTGACCGGATCGGGCCGGAGGCCCTCCGCCTACGCGCTCCTGGACGCCGGCGACGAAGTGCTCGGCTTGGGCTTCCTCGGCGACGACGCCGACATCCTGCGGCTGGTCGAGCGCCACGCCCCGCGCTATGTTGCCCTGGACGCTCCCTTCGGCCTGCCCAGGGGCCTCTGCTGTCTCGAGGAGAGCTGTCCATGCTCGCCTGAGTCGTCGCAACCGGGACGGGCCTGCGAGCGGGAGCTGGCGTCGCGCTACGGCATCCCCTGCTTCTGGACCACCAAGCGAACAATCATCAAGGCCATGGTCTATCGGGCCATAGCGCTCAGAGCAGCCCTGGAAGAGCGAGGCATGGAGGTCCTGGAGACGTACCCCTACGCCATCAAGGTACGGCTGTTCGGTCGTCGCCTTCCCAAGAAGAGCACCCCGGAGGGAGTGGCCTACCTGCGCGGACGTCTGCTTGCCCTGCTCCCGACGCTGGAGCCCTGGGTGAAGACCCTGGGACACGATCTCTGCGACGCCGTGGTTGCGGCCTATGCGGCGGTCCTGCACCACCGCGGATGCACGGAGGTGCAGGGCGATCCGTCGGAAGGAGCGATGGTGATACCCAGGGGTAGCCCCTCTGGTGTATAATGCCTCCGGTGCTCGTTGGGGAGTGTGCGGCGTCCCGGCCGTGAACGGCCTTGGGCCTCCCGCAAGTTTTGAGCCCTCCTGAGGCTCGATGATGCAACAAGGGTCGGCTGGAGATCCCCGTCTCCAGGAGTTCCATCGGCTCTGCGAAGCGTTGCTGGAGCGTCGTCCTCTGATTGTGGCAAGCAATCGGGGCCCCTTGGAGTTCCGCCTTACCCCCGAAGGCCGCCTGCAGCCGAGACCTGGCAGCGGCTCCGTCGTAACGGCCCTGAGCCGCCTCATCCACGGCTACGAGTTCACCTGGGTGGCCAACGCGCTTGGCGAAGGGGACCGTCGCGCCCGGGAGCAGGCGCAAGGGGAGGCTATTCGATCGCCGCTGCCCACCCAGCGGGTCTCCGTCCGCTACGTCACGACCCCTCGGCGCGTATACCACAAGTTCTACAACATCTTCTGCAACCCCCTCCTCTGGTTCCTCCAGCACTACATGTGGAGCCCACCCTACACGCCCAACGTGGACGGCGTGGTCCACGACGCCTGGGCGACGGGCTACCGGCTGGTGAACGAGGCCTTCGCAGACGCCATTGTCGCGGAGGCCGCCACAAAGGGCGGAGACACCCCATTGGTGATGCTCCACGACTACCACCTGTACCTGGTGCCTGGCATGGTCCGTGCTCGCTTGCCCGATGCCTTCATCTACCACTTCATCCACATTCCCTGGCCGGCGTCCCACTTCTGGCAGCTTCTTCCCGTCTCCATCCGCTCCACGATCTGTGAGAGCCTGTGCGCCGCGGACCTGATGGGCTTCCAGACGGAGGCGGACGTTTACAACTTCCTGGACTGCTGCCGCCGCTTCCTCGACGATGCCCAGGTCGACTTCGCCGAACAGACCGTCACCCACCAGGGCCATCAGACCCGTGTGCGGGCCTTTCCCACCTCCATCGATGTCGAAGAGGTGCAGCGCATCGCAGCCTCACCGCGAGCGGTGGAGTACGACCGTCGGCTGCACCCCCTCCGCGCCGAGCATACCATCGTGCGGGTGGACCGGGCGGAGCCGAGCAAGAACATCGTCCGGGGGTTCAGGTCGTACCAGATCTTCCTGGGGCAGCATCCCGAGCTCCACGGGCGGGTCAAGTTCCTTGCCTTCCTGGTCCCCGCCCGGACGCACATCAAGCAGTACGAGCGCTACCAGTCCGAGATCGACACCCTGGTGCGGACTATCAACGCCGCCCACGCAACACCCACCTGGCAGCCGGTGCAGGTCTTCTACGAGAACAACTACACGCAGGCGCTGGCGGGAATGCGCATGTACGACACGCTTCTGGTGAACCCCGTGGCCGATGGCATGAACCTGGTGGCCAAGGAAGGGCCTGTTGTGAACACCAGGAACGGCGTCCTCATCGTCTCCGAGGGAACGGGAGCCTACTCACAGCTCAGAGAAGGGGCCTTGGTCGTTGCGCCCGCGGACCTGGACGGGGGCGCCCGCGCCTTTCACCAGGCTGTGACCATGACCGAGGAGGAGCGGGCGGCCCGGACGGCCAAGCTCGTCGAGGCGGTGCAGCGCGAGGACGCCCTCAACTGGCTCCTAGTCCAGCTTCGCGAGATTGCGGAGCGTGCCTAGCTTCCAGCCCGCTTCGACACACCCCGGCGGATGATCCTCGGATAGCAGGATTGCGGAATGCGCGCGGCAGGGCTCCCGCTAGGCGGAGGAAGCTTCTGAGGCGTACTTGGACGGGCACTTCACGATGAGAAGATCGGCGTGGAAGACGCCATCCGTGCCGTAGCGTCCCTCCGCCACCACCTGCGAGTGCTCGTTGAAGAAGAGGTCCGGCACCACGCCGTTGTAGACGGCGTCCACCTGCCCCACGCCCTCGGGGTCAGCGAGGACGAAGCGCGCTTCGGTGCTTCCGGTCTCCCGGACGAAGCTCCCCTCGAGCAGGACGCCGTTGACGCGCACGGCGCGCTCGGTGGTCGCGTCCGCCCCCTGCGCCAAGAGGTCGTCCACGGTGACGTAGTAGACCGTAGACCCCTGGAAGGCCAGGTAGGCAAGGTAGAAGAGGGCCCCCAGCAGCAGCGTTCCACCAACCAGCAGACGTCCCCTGCTTGGAAGCCGTGACGAGAGAGGCGGTCTTTCCAGGGTTTCCTGCATATCTCCCCGATTGAAACTTGGTGTGCTTCTAGCTCTCCATTATAGCTTTGCAGCGCAACTCCGAACAAGGCAAGCGTTCGGCGCTGATGGCTCTGTCGGCCCTATGAGAGCGCCGAGAAGGGTGCGCCCCAGAGCGCGTACCAGCGCTCCAGATCCTTCTCGATGGGGAGGATCTTCTCCACCTTCGAGGAGAGGCTGAGCTCCGTGGAGTTGTCCCGCTGCTGGCGGCCCGGAAGCGGGACGAAGGGATAGAACTTGCCGCGCTTGAACACGTAGATCCACTGCACCTCTGTCCCCTGGTGCATGAAGGGGAACACGGCGGCCAGAAGCCGTCCGGCGAAGTCGTGCTCCTCAAAGCTCTGGGACGTCAGGTAGGCGGCCGTCATCAGGTCTTCGAAGTCCGCGTCCTGCAGGATGACCCAGCGGAAGCCGAACCCGTCGTCCAGCACGCGGTAGCGGGTCCCTGCCGTCTCCTCCCCCACGGCCAGCAGGCTCTTCACCTCGGACTCCAGGTTGGTGAAGAAGGACGACTCCATGGGATTGAAGCAGATCCCCGCCTTGCCCGTGGACGTGAGGCCGTGCTGCAACTCCAGGTCCACCTGGGCAGTGACCAGGGCAAAGAGGGCGCTGGTGGTGCTTTGCGGCGCCTTCTTCCGCCCGAACAGGGAGCCCAGCAGCCCCACTAGCGCTCCATCTCCTGGGCCAGGCGGCGCAACCGCGCGACCCGCTTGTCTACCGGCGGGTGGGAGGCGAAGAGGCCGGCCATCGACTCCCCCTTGAGGGAAGCGACGATGCAGAAGGCGTTGGCCGTCCCCATCTTGCGCAGGTCCTCGCTGGGTATGCGAGCAATGGTGCCGGTGATCTTCATCAGGCCGGATGCCAGGTGGGACGGCTCGCCCGTCAGGAGCGCCCCTCCCCGGTCGGCGGCGTACTCGCGGTAGCGAGAGAGGGCCAGGATGAGCAGTGTGGCCAGGAAGTAGACCAGGAGGGAGACGACGTAGGCCGCGAGGAAGGCCATCGCCATGCTGCTCCCGCCGCCGCGCCCTCGGCCTCCCAGGCCTCCCAGCAGCATCATCCACATCAGCATGCTGGAGAGCATGGACGCCAGGGTGGCGAAGAAGCTGGCCATCGTGATGACCGTCACGTCCCGGTTCTTGACGTGGGTCAACTCGTGGGCCAGAACCCCCTCCAACTCCTTGTCGTTCAGGCGCCGTACGATTCCCTGCGTGACGCAGACCACGGCGTTCTTGGGATTTCGACCCGTTGCGAACGCGTTGGGGACGTCCGTGTCTGCCACGGCAATCTGGGGCTTCGGCATCTCCGCCTGCGCCACCAGCCGGTCCACCATGGCGTGCAGCTTGGGCTCCTCCTCGGAGGTGACCACCTTCGCGCCCATGGACCGGAGCACCAGCTTGTCGGAGAAGAAGTACTGGACGCCCAGCAGGACCGTCGCTATGACGCCGATCAGGATGAGGTCGACACCGAGGACGAACATGGCGCCGATGAAGAAGAGGTACACCAGCGCCAGGTTGAACATGACGAAGTACATCCGGAGCTGCAGCCCCCGGTCCTTGCCGATCCCCCGCCTACGCCTAGCCATACTGCGCTCCCTCGTTCTGGGGTCTGCCTTCATTATAGTGTATCGGGGGTGGGTGTGCAGAACGCGGCCCCCGTGGGCCTCCGAGAGCGGAGCGCGCGTCGCTAACCGCGCCGTCGCCCGGAGATGACCGCCTCCGGCTCCCGTCTCCCCCGCCGCACGTCCTCGTCGAAGCGCTCCGTCGCGCCGGGGTAACGAGCGAGGTAGGCGCGGAGCTCAGCGTTGCTCCGACAGATGGTCAGCCGAATGCTGGCGGCTCGCAGTCGCTCCAGTCGGCGCTTGGCATGGTGTCGTCCCTTCCACGCCACCCAGTAGAAGAGTTCTATCGTCGAAGATATGTGCGCGTCGTCGCCGCCCCGCAGCCCCCGGCGGCCCACCCACCAGCGCCCCCACAGCCTCCACAGCCGGCGAAGGAAGGGGAGCTCGATGAGGACGGCCTCCGTCGCTCGGTCCATCGCCGCCTGGCTCCAGCTCATGTAGGAGCCGTCCATGACCCATGCGGGGTTCGCGTCCAGAAACTTTTGCAGCAGGGCCGCGCACTCGTCGGCGCTGCGATAGGTCGAGTACATCGGCTGGACCATGTGCCAGTAGATGTTGTCCAGCTCCAGGAACGGCACGCCGAGGGCGGCTGCAATCGCCCGCCCTGCGGTGGTCTTGCCGGAGCCCGTGGAGCCCATAACCCGAAGGCGCGGGCCGTCCGTCACGTGCTTCTGTCGCTCGGCGTCGGAGGAGTAGGTCATACGAGTTGGTCTTATCCCTGTCCTGCCTGGGACACGGAGACGACTGTGACGCCCGCCAACACCAGCACTGCGCCCAGCACAATCCGTGGGGTGAGCCGCTCCATGCGCCGCAGGAAAACCCACGCCAGGATGATGCTGAACAGGGGGTTGGTGCCGGTCACCGGCGCCACGACGACGACAGGGGCCTGTCCCAGGGCCAGGTAGAGAAAGACGACGCCGCCGGCTGAGGCCAGCCCGGCTAGGACCGCCCACAGGTACGCCTTGGCCTGTGTCCGTTCCTGCTGTGCCATGTCGCGGGCGGTCACAATGCTCAGGAGGGTGAGCCCAAAGAGCAGGGAGAAGGCAGCGCCCACCAGGGAGTGCGTCTCCTCCACGATCTGCTTGGCCATCACCTGGCTGCCGCCGTACCCCATGGCAGCCCCCAGGGCCAGCAGGTAGCCTACGATCGCTGTCTTTTGCGCGGCGCCACTCATTGCGAGCTCAAGATCAGGGCCACGCCCCCGATGATGGCGGTAGTGCCGGCCAGGAGCGGCAGGGTGAGCTCTTCGCCGGTGAAGAGCACGGCAAAGAGCGTGGCGAACAGGGGCGCGGCGCCGATGATTGGCAGAGCGCGGCTGACTCCTATCCGCTGCACGCTGGAGTAGTTCAGGAAGCGGCCCAGGAGCGACTGAAGCACTCCCGCCAGCGCGAACCAAAGGAAGATCGTCCCTGAAAGGTCTCCCACGTAGTCGCGGAAGAAGATCAGGACCATGGACATGACCACCGCGACGCCTGCGATAAGAGAGATGACGGTGCCCGTGCTGGAGCGCAGGTGCAGCAGGCTCAAGCGCGCGAGAATGGCCCCGGCCGCCCAACACATGGAGGCTGTCAACGCGAGGAGGATGCCAAGCACCTTCGCCTCCGGAGTCCAGGATGGGGCGCCCAGGCGCCCACGTCACCCGGTCAAAGCCACTCCGTCATCATACAGATGGAAGGCTTGGCTGGGGAGTGTGCCGGGGCTACTCGTAGCGCAGGGCCTCGGCCGGGTAGATGCGGGAGGCCTGACGCGCCGGGAGGAAGGTGGTCAGGAGAGAGAAGACGTAGGCGATGGCGATGATGACGCCTATCTGGAGCCAGGGAACGCTGAAGCGCAGCGTCGGCGCAGTCTCCTGGACGTCGGCCACGATGTTGTAGGAGATGGCCGTTCCCAGTCCCACGCCGATGGCGATGCCCAGCAGCGCCACGAAGGAGGACTCCAGCAGGAAGCTGAGCTGGATCATGACCCGCCGGTAGCCGATGGCCCGCAGCACGCCGATTTGCTGGCGCCGCTCCACCACCGCTCGCAGGCTGATGACACCCAGCGCCGCCACGCCCACCATCAGGCCCAGGGCCATGTAGCCGGTGAAGATGCGGTTGAAAGCCCTGTTCGCCGATGCGTTCTGCTCGATCTGCTCCGCCAGCACCACCGTCTCCATGCCGTTCTGCTGGAAGGCGGTCTCCAGCCCTCTGGCCGCCGCCGCCTGGTCCACGCCTTCCGCCATGCGGAAGCGGTAGGTGGTCAGCGGAATGGGGAACGGCACGGCGTCGTCGACCCGGGCCTTCGGGACCAGCATGCCCACCCCAAGCTCTCCGAAGGAGTCCGTGAGCTGGTCCAGCACGCCAATCACGGTCAGCGAGGCTGTCACATCCGTGCGAGGCTCTCGGATTTCGATGGGGATGGGGGACATCTCCTCGTCCTCGTAGAAGAGGCCCTCCAACCTGAAAGAGATCTGGCCTCCCTCGAACCCCCCGGCGCTGCGAGGCACGATCAGTGCGTCCACCACGACCAGGGAAGGGTCCTCCCGCATGGCCCGCCACACGTCCTGCTCCGTGGGTCCGTAGCCGTCGGCGATGAGCTTGAGCTGGTAGCCGTTCTCGGTCAGGAAGTCCGAGTCCACGGCCCGCACAACGTACCCCTCCCACAGTTGGTCTTCAGCGTCCGTCTGTCGGACCTGGATCGGGACGGTCGTGTACCCGCCGATTGCAACGAAGTCCTCGTTTCGCAGGTCCGGGCTGTCGGCGATGGCCTGCCGGATGTCCGGGATGGGCGTGGTGAAGTTGACGTCGCCCTGGATATCCCAGCCGCCAGTGACCTCCTCCTGGTCCACGTTGGAGACGTCGAAGACCTTGGTGAGGATGGACATCACGATGAGGGTGAAGATGACCAGCGCGAACATTGCCAGGGTGAGGCCGGTGCGGAACTTGGAGCTCATGGGATAGGCCACGGCTGTGACGAGGACGGGGCGGAGGCGCCCAAATCGGCCGGCGGCGAAGGTCAGGCCTCGCAGGAGCAGGTCGGAGTTGTACATCACCGTCCACACCGCCGCTGCCACCACGGCGATGCCCGAGACGAAGAACATCTCGAAGTTGGAGTCCAGCTCGCCGGTCAAGCTTTCCAGCGTATCGAATGGAAGCAGCCAGAACAGCAGCAGCACAATGCCCATGAAGGTATAGGCGATGCGGTCCCGGACCTCCGCGCGAAGGTCGCGCCTCTTCAACAGCGTCCGAATCATCAGGCCTATGCCGACGACGGCCAGGGACACGCCGATGGTGAAGGGCGCCGCCTGGTTCAGTTCGACCCCCTGCCAGGCCACCACCGCGCCCAGCAGGAAGGCCAGCCACCCGGAGGTGAAGGGCCGCCACAGGGCCTGAGCAATGCTGGAGTAGAAGACCATTGGGATGGAGGCAATGGCCCAGAGCATCTGCAGGAGGAGGCCCAGGGCTTGGCGCACCCGCGCATGCGCCAGGGCCCGAAGCGCCCTGCCTCCCAGGACGAAGGGGCGGCCCAGTGCTCGAAGCGGGGCCACCAGCAGTTCCCGCCAGCTCCTCGTGGTGATTGAGATTGGCGTGGGCGTGTCCCGTATCGCGGCGACGATGTTCAGCCGGCTCACGTGGTAGGCGGAGACCGCAACGGTGGCGAACGTGATGGCGATACCCAGGCAGTACGCCACCACGATGCTGCGAGGCTCGAAGTGGCGGGTGAACGAGAAGTCCGACTCCACGATCCCAATGGCCTGGTTGACCAGGGTGATGATGAGCGTGCTCACGGCCAGGCCTATGGCGACTCCCACCGCAGCAGCGACGACGGAGTACGTGATCCCCTCGAAGAGGAACATCTGGACCAGGTGCCGGCGCTTGGCCCCCACCGCTCGGGCCATGCCCATCTCGGACCGCCGGGCTGCTGCCAGCATCACGAAGATGAGGAAGATGAGCAGCACCCCCACCATGATGGAAAACAGGCCAAGGGTGATGAAGAAGGTGGTTACGAAGCTGCTGACCAGTTCCGCGGCCTCCAGGATTTCTCGCTTGATTTCCAGCACCCTGAACTCCGCCAGGCTGGCGAAGAGAGTGTCGGCCTCTCGCTGCGTCTCCTGCAACTCCGCCTCGCCCAAGGCCGCCAGAACGGCGTCGGACACGTCGGAGTCGGCCAACAGGCTGACCAGCCGGTCGCTGGTCCCGTCCCTAGTCAGCTCTGTGCGGAGCTGCTGCAACTCTTGCTGGTCGCTCTCGTCCAGGGTCGCCTCACTGCCGACAAGGGCTTGGAGCGGCTCCTCCTGGGAAAGCAACGTCTGGAGTTGGGAGGCAACGGCCCGGTCGGCGAAGAAGACGCGTAGCCGCTCGGTCACTTCCTCGCTGCGGTCGACGCCCGAGACGGTGTCGCCGCGATTGGAGACCACGATCGAGTTGATCTCGCCCGGCCGTTCGAAGAGCTCCTGGGCCGCCTCGAGGGGGAGCACGAGGGTTGGAGCGTCCCCAGCGAGGCCGCCCCGCTCCACAATCCCGGCCACGGTGAGGGTGAGGGGCTCGTCGGAGCTGAACAGCTGGAGTTGGTCTCCTGTCTCTGCCTCCAGCTCATCGGCCGCTCTGTCGTTCAGGTAGGCCTCGCCGTCCCCCAGTGTCTCCAGCTGCGCAACCTCGCCGGAGGTCAGGGAGAGAGCGCCCAGGCTGTCCACGGTGTTCAGGTCTACGCCCACCACCCGCAGGTCGCCCTCGCTGCGGTCGGTCCTGGGATTGATGGCGGGCAGGTTCTGTCCGATGCCCGGTGCGAGCCCGTCGACGGCGTCGAAGTCCGCCAACTCCGCTTGGAGCTCATGGAAGCGGGCCATGGGGAAGTAGGGGTTGAAGCCGAAGCCGTCTTCGGAGGTCGCCCGGTTCGACAGGACTATCTCGTCGATGGGCCCAAGGGACTCCACCGCCACCGTGCGAATGGAGTGGTTGATCGTGTCGCCAATGCCGAACGCGGTCGCCATGATGATGGAGCTGAGCATGATGCCGACGATGATGAGGGCGGTCTGGCCGGGCCGTCGCGGAATGTTGCGCAGGCCCAGCTTCACCATCACGGGGTTGCGCCACGCCAGCACCGCTACCACCCCCAGGGCACTCCCGGTGATGGCCAGGAGCACCCACATGAGGGTGGTCATGGAGACGCCAAAGAGCTCTTCCACAGGCTGCTCCGCGAGTTCTGGCTGGGGTCTCTAGAGGGGCGTCGCTCCCGCTGGCTGGGCGCCGTTCTCGATACGGCCGTCGCGCATCCGCACGATGCGGTGGGCCCGCTCTCCCACCTCGCGGGAGTGCGTTACAAGGACAAAGGTCTGATTGTTGGCTTTGTTGAGCTCCAGCATGAGGGCTATGATCTCGTCGGCGGTTTCAGAGTCCAGGTCGCCCGTAGGCTCGTCGCCCCAGATGATGGCGGGGTTGTTCACCAGGGCTCGGGCTATGGTGACCCGCTGGCGCTGGCCGCCGGACAGCTCGCCCGGCAGATGGTTGGCCCTGTCCGCTAGTCCCACCTGGTCGAGGAGATCGAGGGCGCGGCGGCGGGCCTCCGCCGGGCTTACCCCGGAGACCAGCAGGGGCATCTCCACGTTCTCCACGGCCCTGAGTACGGGGAGGAGGTTGTAGAGCTGGAAGACGAACCCCATCCGTCGGGCCCGGTAGTCGCTTCGCTCGTTGTCCGAGAGGTCGTGCAGGACCTGCCCGTCGATCAGCACCTGCCCCCGGTCGATCTCGTCGAGGCCGGAGAGGCAGTTGAGGAGCGTCGTCTTGCCGCAGCCGCTCGGGCCCATGATGGCGACGATCTCGCCGCGGCTCACGTCCAGGTCCACGCCCTGGAGGGCGTGGACCTGGACGACTCCGGTGCTGTAGGTCTTCTGGAGGCCCGTGGCGGAGATGATGAGGTCGTTCGTGCTCAAAGTCATATCATTATACTCCAGGTGCTGTCCTGGTTGAGATCGGTACGTTGTTTCGAGAAACTAGTTGCTAATACAAACTATCATCCGTCAACCGGCCTGTACGTCGTGGCTGGAAACGGAGAGGGCCGCAGGCTGGGTGGTGTGCAGTCCCACTACCGGCCCTCGTACAGGGAGCGGAAGAGAGTGGCGCCGTCCTCGCCGCCCAGGAGCGCTTCGCAGGCCCGTTCGGGGTGGGGCATCATGCCCAGGACATTCCCCTCACGGTTGACGATGCCGGCGATGTTGTGCAAGGAGCCGTTCGGGTTGGCCTCAGGGATTGGCCGGCCCTGCGCGTCGCAGTAGCGTAAGACCACCTGGCCGCGTTGCTCCATCTCCTCTAGGACCTCCGGGTCCGCGTGGTAACGCCCTTCGCCGTGGGAGATCGGGATTGAGAGCACCTGTCCCGGCGCGCAGGCCGCGCTGAATCGCGTCCGGGGGTTCTCCACCTGCAGGGAGACCCACTGGCAGCGAAACTCCAGGTGCTCGTTACGAAGGAGTGCGCCAGGCAGCAGGCCGGCCTCGCACAGGACCTGGAAGCCGTTGCAGATGCCGAGGACGAGGCCGCCGTCGGCAGCGAACTTCTGAACGGCCTCCATCACGGGTGAGAAGCGGGCGATGGCGCCGCATCGGAGGTAGTCGCCGTAGGAGAAGCCTCCGGGGAGCACCACGCAGTCCAGCGGAGGAAGCTCCGCGTCCTTGTGCCAGACGTATGCCACCTCCTGCTCCAGGACGGAGCCCAGAGCATGGAAGCAGTCCTGGTGGCTGTACGTGCCCGGAAACACCATCACGCCGAACCGCACGTCTCCTCCTGGACCTCAGCTGTTGGGGAGGGAGTCCAGCAGATCCGAGACCACGGCGTTGACCAGGGCGCCGTCCGCCTGTCCCCGGAGCTGCGGCATCAGACGGCCCATGACCTTTCCCCGGTCACCGGGGCCCGTTGCTCCGACCTCCCGGATCGTCTGGAGAGCAAGGTCTGTCACTTCTTCCCGGCTCTTCTGCGCAGGCAGGTAGGTCTCCAGGACTGCCAGCTCTGCCGTTTCCTTGTCGACAAGCTCCTGGCGGCCCCCCTGCTGGAAGAGCTTGATGCTCTCCCGGCGCTTTCGGGCTTCACGCTGC
The DNA here is from genome assembly GCA_965249315.1 of Dehalococcoidia bacterium. Lineage (GTDB taxonomy): Bacteria > Chloroflexota > Dehalococcoidia > Lucifugimonadales > UBA1127 > CBDBGD01. The sequence continues at coordinate 2,016,958 of OZ252225.1, forward strand.
AGCACCGCAAGGGCCTCCTGCTCATCGAGGGGTTTGCCTCGGGCCTTCTCTTCGTACTGGAGAGCGCTGAGGGTGAAGCGCAGCACGTCCCGGTCGAGGGCGGCGCGGGCGCGGAGGGCAGCTTTGAGGTCGCTGGCGTCAGGAGTTGCGGCGGCTCTTGCGGCGCTTGGTTGCCAGCTTCTTCTTGCGCTTGATGTAGGGTGGCTCGAAGTGGGAGCGGCGGCGCACTTCCGAGAGGACTCCGTCCTGCTGCACCTTCTTGGTGAAGCGGCGCAGCATGCTCTCGAAGCTCTCGCCATCGATAAGACTGACCTGGGTCACGCCCACGCTCCCTTCTGTGCGCCGTACGGGAAATCAGGCGTCATTATAGGTGCGGCACGAGAGGAGTGTCAAGGAAATGCAGTGCGTTGACAGCGGGGGAGAGGGGGTGGCATCCTAGAGGCGCGGGCCCAGGTGGTGGAAACGGTAGACACGCGGTCTTGAGGGGGCCGTGGGGTTCCCCCGTGTGGGTTCAAGTCCCGCCCTGGGCACCACTCATCTCATCAGTGGCGACGTAGCCAAGTGGTTAAGGCGAGGGTCTGCAAAACCCTTATTCGGCGGTTCGATCCCGCCCGTCGCCTCCAGTCCTCCTCCTCTCCGTCCAGGACAGCACCCCTTTGGGCCTTATCCTCCTTCCTGTAAGATTGGTGCCGGGCCGAGGTGGCGAAAGGGTAGACGCGGCGGACTTAAAATCCGCTGTCCGCAAGGGCGTGGGGGTTCGAGTCCCTCCCTCGGCACCACTTCCCCGGGTCGAACGCTCAGCAGCTCCCGGTGCGGTGGTGACCTCCCGACGCTGACTCCGCCAATCGCCCTGACTCCCCCGCCGCCGGTCGGTGCGGCAATCCGCCGTTGGGATTCCCTGTTCGAACGCACTCGGCGTGGTACACTACCGCCGTCCCGTCGCCCCTGACGGGGGAGGTAGCCGCTCCGGTGGAGACCCGGGAACGCAAGGACAGCAAAGCCCCGAACCCGCGAGGCGTCCTGGGCCGTTGGACGCCGCCGTTCTACTACGGCTGGGTTATCGTCGGCGTCGTCTTCCTGGGCGAGTTCATCGGCAGCAGTGCCGGGATGATGGGATTTCCCCTCTTCGTCCAGCCCCTCCGTGAGCACTTCGACTGGTCCCTGACCCAGGTGATCACCGCCGTCACCTTCCACAGCGTCTTCATGATGGCCTCCGCGCCCCTCATAGGGCCGCTGCTGGACCGGTACGGCGGCCGCTCGGTGATGGCCGCGGGGGCCGTTGTGGTCGCGATCTCACTCGTCCTCACAAGCCGGATCGAGGAGCTGTGGCAGCTGTGGCTCTTCTACGGCGTTATGGCGGCTGTTGGCATCAACATGATGGGACATCTGGCGGCCGCAGTGGTCGTCCCCAAGTGGTTCATCCGCAGACGAGGCCGCGCCGTGGCCGCAACGACCATCGGGAACAGCAGCGGGGGAATGGTCTTCGTTCCCATCATCGGGTTCCTGATCGTGGCCACAGACTGGCGGGCCACCTGGATGGTCATGGCGGCCGTTGTCCTGGTCATGGTTCCCGTTGCCCTGGCCTTCATGCGGCGCCGTCCGGAGGACGTGGGGCTACTCCCCGACGGCGACGAACCGGACGGCGTTGAAGGCCAGTCCCCCTCCCCGACCCGTCGAGCGCCCATCCCGGAGGAGACGTGGACGCTCAAGGAGGCCCTGCACACCCGGACCCTCTGGGTGCTGGTGGGGTCCATGAACCTGCTGGCGCTGGCCGCGGGCGCGCCCATTGCCCTGATCGTGCCCTTCCTGGTGGAGCAGCAGGGAATGAGCCCGGAGCGGGCCCCCTTGGTGTTCACTGCGGCCCTGCTGGGCGCCACCCTCTCCCGCATCATGTGGGGATTCCTGGCGGAGCGCCACACGCTGCGGATGTGCATGGCCATCATGTTCTTCTCCCGCGCCCTCGGGCCCATGCTGCTCATCGTCGTGCCGTACCCCTACAACACCATGGCCTTCGTCGTCTTCTGGGGCGGCATTGGGGGCTCCTTCATCCTTTTCCAGGGCCTCGTGTGGGCCAACTACTACGGGCGGACCTTCGTGGGGTCGATCCAGGGCACCATGCGGCCTCTGCTGAGCATCACCCAGTTCGGCGGCCCCCTCTTCATCGCCATCCTCCGGGACATTCGAGGCACCTACGACCTGGCCTTCATCCTCGCCACGGTCATGGGCCTGATAGGCGCCGCGCTGGTCCTTCTGGCGAGTCCGCCCGTTCGTCCAAAAGCAACCCCAAGTGCCAGCCCTACGACGTCGTCCTAGGCGCCGGACAAGGGCCAGACCGCTTACTGTCGACTCACAGAGAACGGCTATGGGGGAAGCAGAACTGACAGTCTCTGACATTGCGCCCTGTGTCGCGCGCCACTTGGTCAGCACTTGCCCTTGTTTCCAAAGGGCCATGCCATTCACCACTCTGTGTTGAGCCACGGCCGGCAACGCCACTGCCGTATTTGCAGAACCCGCAGGATCCCTTGTGGACTGTTGCTCGCTTGAAAGGTTTGTTCTCATAGACGTAGAACGAGGTCTGCTGTCTCCGTGGCGTCTGCGGAGCTGAGACGCGGGCCTCCCGGTCCGTCCACTCCTGGGCCAAGTCCACAGCCCGCATGAATCGGACTCCCGGAAACTCCCGCATGTAGCGGATGAGCCGCTCCAGCATCCGCAGCCGCCCCGGACGGCCGATGACGAAGGGGTGCATCGTCAGCACGAACGAGCGGCCGTAGTGGTATATCCCCTCGAAGGCCGCTGACCACACCTCGTACACGTGCTCCGGGCTGGCCTGCACGTTGCGGCGTCCCTCCGATGGCACGTAAACGAAGTAGGGTGCATCGTCCAGCTCCCAGTGAATGGGCACCTCCACCAGCTGCCGCTGTCCGGCGTCCACCATGTAGGGAATGTCGTTGCCCATGAGGCTGGAGTCGTAGAGAAAGCCCCGGTCGGCCAGGAGGCCCAGCGAGTGCTCGCTTAGCTCCCAGCTTGGTGAGCGGTACCCCTTCGGCGGCTCGCCGCTGATCCGCTGCAGCACCTCGATCCCGCGGTCAAGCACCTGCTCCTCCTCCTCCCGCGTGAGAGTGGCCGGAGGCTCGTGCATGTAGCCGTGGTGGGCCAGCTCGTGGCCGCGCTTCAGGATGTCCTCCATCAGCGGGACGTGCGTCTCCGCGATGTAGCCGGGGACGTAGAAGCTGGCCTTGATGCCGTACGTGTCCAGCAGGTCCAGGATGCGGGGCGCGCCCACGTTCGGCCCGTACTCGCGCATGGAGATGAGGCTGGGGAACTTGGTGGCGTCCGGGTTGCGGTTTATGGACCCCGAGACCCCGTCCACGTCGAAGCTCAGCACCGCTACGCACCGCGTGTCGTCTGGCCAGATGCCGCTCATAGCTCGTCCACCTCCTGCGCCTGCCGGGTTGATTGACGACATTGTCGCACACGCCTCCGCTACTGTCAGTGGCGTGCGCCCACGTTGACAGCGTGCGACGCCCAAAGCTACCATCCCCCGAGTGTGCACGGTGTCCCCGTGCGATCCCCACGAGCCGAGGCGTCCATGGACTCCCCGCGGAAGCGAAAGCCCTTCTACTACGGATGGGTTATCGTTGCCGTCGTTGCCCTGGCGGGGTTTACGCAGAGCGCCGAGTCCTTTCCCGTCCTGGGCGTCTTCCTCAAGCCCATCACGGAAGAGTTCGAGTGGAGCCGCACCCTCTACACCGGCGCAATGACCATTGGGACCGTCCTGGGCGGCGCCATCGCGCTGGGTGTGGGCCCTTTCCTCGACCGCTTTGGTGGGCGCTGGGTCCTGGTCGCCTCCTTCGCAGTCCTGGGCGTCGTCTGGGTGCTGATGGCGGGGATAAGCACCCTGTGGCAGTTCTACGTGCTCCAGGTGCTGGCACGGATGCTCATGATCGGCGTTGTGGGTCTGGCCATGGGCGTCATCATCCCCAAGTGGTTCGTGGCGAAGCGGGGGCGGGCCGTGGCGTTGGGAGGGATGGGCGCCAAGCTGGGCAACGCCGTGACGCCACTGTACATCCAGTATTTCATAGGCTTGCGAAGCTGGCGCCTTGCCGCCTTGGTGTCGGGGCTGCTCGTCTGGTGCGTCTCCCTCATCCCCACGGCGATCTTGCTGCGCCGACAGCCGGAGGACATGGGCCTGCGGCCGGACGGCTCGGAGGACGACCCGGCGCCCGCGCAACGGACAGCTTCGTCAGCGTCAGACCGAACGCGCCCGGACGTCTCCATGTCTCTCCAGGAGGTGCTGCAATACCCTGCCTTCTTCCTGCTGACCGCAAGCGTGATGCTCACCTCCTTCGCCCAGCCCAGCCTCAACCTGCACACCATCCCCTACCTGACGGACCAGGGAGTGGGCGCGGGGACAGCCGCGGCCGTGCTCACCGTGTGGGCAGTCTTTGGCGCCGTGGGCTCCCTGGTCCTGGGCTTCCTGGTCGAGCGCTACGGCATCCGCGGCGTCATGGCGGTGAACCAGGTGGTCATCTCAGCGGGGTTCGTGCTGCTGCTGCTTGTCGACTCGCCGGCTGACGCGCTGGTCTGGGGGGCCTACATGGGGCTGGTCCAGGGGGGCAACTTCTTCCTGCAGCCGGTCCTCTTCGCCGACTACTTTGGACGCGAGTCCCTGGGCTCCATCCGCGGGGCCGTGTGGCTGGTGCAGATGCTGGCCCACGCTACGGGACCGCTGGCGGCCTCGCTGGCCTACGACTTCTTGGGCGATTACGTGGCGATCCTGCTGATCTTCGGCGCCTTCACGCTGCTGGGCGGCATCCTTATCGCTTTTGCCCGGCCTCCGGACCTATCGACCCGACGGGTCCAGAGAGGGCCAACCAGGCCCTAGCAGTGACCCCCTAGGCCATCCGCGGTCCGAAGAGCCTTACGGCGTTGTCCCAGAGGACCTTCCGCTTGGCCTCTTCGGAGATGGGCTGGGCCAGCAAGCTGTCCAGCGCCTTGTCCGGGTCCGGTGCGTCGGGGTGCGGGTAGTCGGTGTTCCAGACGACGTGGTCCTCCCAGCCCAGGAGCGTGACCCCCCCGAGGGCCCCTTCGTCGCCGTCGCAGGCCACGAAACCCTGGCGGCGGAAATAGTCGCTGGGGCTCAGCGGGAGCAGCGGTGCGTCGAACCACATCCCCTGCCGGCGGGACGCTAGGGCGTGGTCGTCCAGGCGCGAGAGCCACCATGGGAGCCACCCGGCGTTGCCCTCCATGAAGGCCACTCGCACCTTGGGGAACCTCTCCAGCACCCCCATGTAGATGAGGTGGCCCAGGGAGAGCATGTTCTCGTAGGGAAAGCGGCAGGCGTGCTCCAGCGCTGTCTGCTGGCCCGGCACCAGGTCCCGGGGTTGGTAGCGTGCAGCCGAGTGCGGCTCGCCGCTATTGACCCCGTGGAAGGACACGGGGAAGTCCAGCTCCTCGGCGAGTGACCAGAAGGGGTCGTAGGCAGGGTCGTCCCACGGCCGGCCGGTCGAGGGCTTGGGCATCATCACGGTCACCGCTCCCAGCTTGTCCACGGCGCGCCGCGACTCCTCCACCATCCCCTCGATGTCGTGCTGGTTGGGGACTTCGACCACAGGGTAGAGGCGCGTGGGGTCGGCGGATGCGAAGTCATGGCACCAGTTGTGCCACGCCCTCGCCATGGCCCAGAGGAGGCCCTGCTCCTTGGCCTCCACCCGGCTCCAGCTCCACCCCAGCCCGCCGATGCCTGTTATCATCACCTGCTTGTCCCATCCGTAGCGGTCCATGTCCTGCAGGCGGCTCTCCGAGGTCCACTCCCGGTGGTAGGAGTCCCCGTACTTCCCCGGCATGAACTCCCGGGGGCTCGTCACCTTGCGGCCCGATGAGCTGCGACGCTGGAGGCCCGTAGCCGCATCCCTGGGCTGTGGGAACAGCTCGCAGGGGAGAATGCGGGCGTAGCGACGGCCCCAGCCGTACTGGCCGTCCTCCACGATCTCGATGCGAGGACGTCGGTCCCAGTAGGCCGGTTCGACGTAGTCGACCCAGCCGGCGAGCTCGTCCTGGATGTGTGCGTCAGCGTCGATGACCCGGTAGCCCTTCTTCATGGTGACCGCTCCTCCAACGTGGGGCCACGGTACCGGCGGCCGTGCGGAGTGTCAAGGCTGTCCGCCCCGGGGGGACGTTCTACCTCCAAGCCAAGAAGGTCCATCCCGAAACCTCTCATGGCCTAGAGCGACACCATCAACGCGATGGCTCCAATGGCGAGAGGTAGCATGAAGAAGGGCGCAGCCAAGATCCGATAGTTGTCTCAGTGCGCCTCGGGCTCTTTACCCACCTCCGGCCCAAGCGCTCGGTGGGCCTGATGGTGCGGTCAGGACGACGCCACTGTCACTGCGTCCCCGACGCGAATCGTCCCCGGCTCGACCACGCGCGCGTTGAGGCCCCTAAGCCGCAGGCTCCTCCCTACGGGAGAGCTTATGAACTTCAGGGCGGCTCTACCGAAGCGGGCCTCGAACTTGGCGCAGCCCGTGTGTGGCTTCGCCGACACTTCCAGCACCGCCGATCCGATGCGCAGCCGCGTTCCCGGCGGCAGGTTCTCCACGCTCAGGTCCATGTCGACGATGAGCTGGTCGCCCGCCAAAGGCCACCGCTCCTCCGCCTCCCCCACGAGATGGAGGAGCCGGGCGTTTATCACCGTAACCTGCGCTTCCGGGCTCGCCTTGCCGTTCGCGGCGAGCGGGTTCCCCCGCGCTTTCCAGTTGTCTCCGACGAGGCCCAGGTTGACGTCCAAGGCGCCCTCCTCGACGACTTCGCGCTCGTTCGTGCCGGGGCGCCGCACGATCATCAGAAGGGCGCCGCCGTTCGCCGGAGATTGCCGGACGTGCTCCAGTCCAGCCTCCAACTGCTCGGCAGTCGGATGACCCACTAGGTCCACTTTATTGCCCATCGCGCTCAGCACGACCCTCTCTTCCCCTGGGCTCCAGCGGAGGGCGGAGTGACGGGACGCCCTCTCCTTCCCCCTCCAGGAGAGGGAAGGAGAGGAAGGTCGAAGCTACTGGATGCGCTCGCCGTACAGCCTGGCGGCGTTGTCCCAGAGGATCTTCCGCTTCGCATCCTCGGAGATGGGCTGGGCCAGGAGGCTGTCCAGCGCCTTGTCGGGGTCCGGTGCGTCGGGGTGAGGGTAGTCGGTGTTCCAGACCACGTGGTCCTCCCACCCCAGGAGCGTGACGCCCTCGAGAGACCCTTCGTCGCCGTCGCAGGCCACGAAGCCCTGGCGGCGGAAGTACTCGCTGGGGCTCAGCGGGAGCAGCGGTGCGTCGAACCACATCCCCTGTCGACGCGACGCCAGGGCATGGTCATCGAGGCGGGAGAGCCACCAGGGTAGCCATCCGGCGTTGCCCTCCAGGAAGGACACCCGCATCTTGGGGAACCGCTCCAGGATGCCCATGTAGACCAGGTGCGCCAGCGACAGCATGTTTTCGTAGGGATGGTGCAGCGCATGGTCCAGCGCAACCTGCTGGCCGGGGACTGCGCTGCGAGGCTTGTACCGAGCGCCGGCCAGCGGCTCGCCGCTGTGGACGCCGTGGAAGGAAACGGGGAAGCTCAGGTCTTCGGCCAGCTTCCAGAAGGGGTCGTAGGCCGGGTCGTCCCAGGCGCGGCCCTTGGTGGGCGCGGGCATGTCGATGGTGACGACGTTCTGCTCCTCCACGATGCGCCGCGTCTCCTCGACCAGCCCCTCGATGTCGTGCTGGATGGGCATGGTCCCCACGGGGTAGAGGCGCTTGGGGTCGGCCGATGCGAAGTCGTGGCACCAGTTGTGCCAGGCGCGGGCGGCCGCCCACAGCAGGTCCTGGTCTCGCCCGACCTGCTGATGCCAGCCCAGGCCGCCCAGGCCGGTGATCATCACCTGCTTGTCCCAGCCGTAGAGGTCCATGTCATTGAGGCGGCTCTCCGCGCTCCAGTTGGCGGGATAGGCGTCGGGGTACTTCTTGGGCATGAACTCCTTGAGCTCGATCCGGCCCCGCCGGCGAGAGCTCGCGCCCTGGAGGTTGCTCTCCCGCACCACGGGCTGAGGGAAGAGCTCGCAGGGCAGCACCCGGGCCGTCAGCGTGCCGAACGCCTGGTCCTCCTCCACGTACTCGATGCGGGGGCGCCGGTCCCAGAACTCCGGCTCGAAGTAGTCTACCCAGTGGGACAGGTTGTCTTGGGTATGGGCATCAGCGTCAATGACCTTGAAACCGTTCTTCATCTCTCCCTCCTCCTAGTGCCTCACCTTAGCGTTGGCCGAATGGGGTGTCAAGAATATCCAGCTACAGAATGCGCGGTCCGTAGAGCCGCACCGAGTTGTCCCACAGGATCTTGCCCTTGGCCTCCTCTGGGATGTCCTGCCCCAGCAGGCTGTCCACCGCGACCCGGGGGTCCGGTGCGTCCGAGTGGGGGTAGTCGGTGTTCCAGACCACGTTGTCCTCCCACCCCAGGTGGACGACGGCGGGAAGCGCTCCTTCGTCGCCGTCGCAGGCGGCGAAGCCTTGGCGGCGGAAGTAGTCGCTGGGGCTCATGGGTAGCAGCGGCGCATCGAACCACATCCCCTGGCGGCGAGACTCCAGCGCATGGTCGTCCAGGCGGCTGATCCACCACGGCAGCCAGCCCGCGTTGCCCTCCAGCAGGGAGATCCGCAGCTTGGGGTAGCGCTCCAGCACGCCCATGTAGATGAGGTGGCCCAGCGACAGCATGTTCTCGAACGGGTGGTGCAGCGCGTGGTCCAGGGCCACCTGCTGCCCCGGCACTAGGTGGCGGGGCTTGTAGCGTGCCCCCACCTCGGGTTCGCCGCTGTGGACGCCGTGGAAGGAGATGGGGATGTCCAAGTCCTGTGCCAGCGACCAGAAGGGGTCGTAGAAGGGCTCGTGCCAGGACTGGCCCCGCGTCGCACGGGGCATGTCCACCGTCACCGATCCCAGGTCCTCGACGATGCGCCTCGTCTCGGCCAGCAGCCCCTCGATGTCGTGCTGGCGCGGCATGGTGCCGACGAAGTACAGTCGTTTCGGGTCTGCGGAGCAGTAGTCGTGCAGCCAGTTATGCCAGGCGCGGCTGCAGGCCCACAGCAGGCCCTGGTCCCGGTTCTCCAGATGGTGCCAGCCGAGAATTCCGAAGCCCGTCACCATGACCTGCTTGTCCCAACCGTAGAGGTCCATGTCCATGAGCCGGCTTTCGGGCGTCCAGTTGACGGGATAGCCGTTGGGGTACTTCTTGGGCATGAACTCCCGGATGACGGCACGGCCCTCCCGTTGCACCCCCGCGCCCTGTAGGTTGCCGGTGCGCTTCTCCGGCTCCGGGAAGAGCTCGCACGGCAGCAGCCGGTATGAGCGCGGCGCCCGCTCTCCGTTTCCCTCCACGTACTCGATGCGGGGGCGCCGGTCCCAGTACTCGGGCTCCATGTAGTCCACCCACTGGGCCAGGGCGTCCTGGGAGTGGGCGTCGGCGTCGATGACGCGAAAGCCGTTGCGCATGATTGCCTCCTTTGTGTTGGTCTACCTCTGGCGTGGCCGAAAGATGCCGAAGGAGCTGGTGTAGCCGTGGAGGAAGGTGGTGCCGCCTACCGGGCCGATCTCCCCGTTGCAGAAGAAGCCGCCCAGCGGTATTCGGCCCACGTACCTGCGAAAGAGGTCCGAGTCGTGGTTGGGGACGCCGTACAGCCCCTCGCCGCGGCCCAGGCAGGAGAAGAGCAGCGAGCCCCAGTCCGGCGCTCCGGGCCGGTCCCCGGCGTAGCGGGCCAGAAGGCCGTCCAGTTCCTCGCCGGAGGTGGTCGCGTCCCGCAGATGGAAGCGCACCTGCTGGCCCTCCTGGAGCATCTCGCCGATGGCCAGGGCGCCCGTGCGAGGGTCCATGCCCATCAGGTTCCGCACCAGGAAGTCGCCCAGGTCCGGCTCGTCCTGCAGCGTGTCCATCGCGATGCCCAGGAAGAGCGAGTGGCTCGCTAGGGTCTGGTCCTCTGAGCTCATCGTGTGGAACAACCCGCGCAAGGCCTCCACGGCGGGGCGGTCGTCCAGCTCGATGAGCATGTTCTGGTCGCACCGGGTGATGCGCATGACCGGCCCCACGGGGCGGCAGCCCTGGGCCACGATGGCCTCCACAGCGATGTTCCCCTGCAGGGCAACGCCTATGGCCCCCGAGCCGTGGACCTGGTCGCCGAGGAAGAGGGCGTTGCCTCCCGGCCGCTGGGCCCCACTCGCCAGCCCCCCGATCTTGATGCTGGCGGTGAATGCGTAGTCGAGCCCCTGCACCAGGCGTTCAGCGGGGAAGGTGAACGGGTCCGCCAGGAGGAGGAAGTGGGGCTGGCTCGCGGGTGTCGTCCCCACCAAGCCCTCCCAGGCTTCGGGGGGAGCGTCCGGGTCCGGAAGTGTTCCCTCCTCCACGTGGAAAGGGAGGAGCTCCACTGCGGGCAGCGCGGCAGCCGTCAGAGAGAGGCCGGGGCGGAACTCCACCTCCTGCCCTCCGCCTATGACCCCGCCGCCCGAGCAGCCCAGCAGCACCCGCGGCCCCAGCGTCTTTGCGACGAGGGAGGAGACGCGCCCGTAGCCTTGTGCGTGATGAGGCGACACGAAGACGGCCGCCAGGTCTGGCTGGCTGTCGCCCAGTTCGGCACGGACCTCCGCAGCAGCCTCCTCCATCGCCTCCTCGAGGTCCGCCCGCTCCGAGACGGCTGAAGCCCACTTCATCCGCGCCCTCCGGGTGTTCCTTGCGCTCGGTGGCATGGTATCCCTGCCCGCGTGCGGTGACAAGCCCTGCACGCGGGCGTCCCCGCCTTCGCGAGACATGGCCGCGAACCCGCCGCTATAATGCCTCCACTACCTATTCGGAGGATTCAGGCCTATGGCCGCGTCGGACCGCATTCGCTACGCTCCTGTCGAGGGGGCCGACGAGCTCTTCTCTCCCGACTTCACCCGCTACCTCCTAGCCCTCCACGACGCCTGCGCGCCTCGCGTCCAAGGGCTGCGGGCAGCGAGAGCGGAGATGCTGGACGGCGCGCTGCGTCGGGGCCGTCCCCTTGCCCCGTTGTCCCCCAGCGAGGCCACCGGGGACTGGCAGGTGCTCCCTGTGCCGGAGGAGCTGCGGCTACCGGGCATAGAGATCTCCGGGCCCGCCTCCGTGACGCCCATGTTCATCAACGCACTGAACCCCGGCCCCGACGGCACCCGCGCCGAGGGCGACCTGGACGACGACGAGGACTCGGCCGGGCACCGGCTGCAGGACACAGTGCGGGCGGCCCTCAACCGATGGGGCGCTGTGGAGCGCACCCTCACCTACACCGACAACGCGCGCAACCGCGAGTACAGCATCCGTGAGGGGGACATCCCCTTCTTCATGCATCGCGAGCGGGGGCTTCACCTCGATGAGCCCGACGTGCAGATCGACGGAGCGCCGGTTCCCGCGGCGCTCTTGGGCACGGCACTGACTCTCTTCTACGCCGGCCAAGCCCAGGCCGCTCGAGGCCAGGGCGTCTACTTCTACATCCCCAAGACGGAGTCGCCGGACGAGGTCGCCTGGTACCGGGACGTCTTCGCCGCCAGCCAGGAGCACGTGCCCGGCCTGCGGGACGCCACCATTCGGGGCATCATCCTGATCGAGTCCCTGCCGGCCGTCTACCAGATGGAGGAGATGCTGCACGCGCTGGGGCCCTTCGCCGCCGGGCTCAACGCGGCCCGCTGGGACCTGAAGGCCAGCATTTTGGAGTACATCATGGCTGACCCCGCCCAGGTGTGGCCCGACCGCTACGGCGTGGACATCAAGACGACGGAGTTCCTGGCGAACATGTTCCGCCGCCTCGTGGCCGTGTGCCACAAGCACGGCGCGGTGGCCATCGGCGGCATGGCGACGGCCCTCCCCAGCGCCGACGAAGCCGTGAACCTCGCCGCCGCCGCCACCATCCGGGAGGACAAGGAATGGGAGGCCCGCCAGGGCTTTCTCCGGGGCTGGGTGGCCCACATCTACCACATGAAGGCGGCCGCTGACCCGTTCAAGGAGTGGCTGGCCTCGGGCCAGGCGCCCTCGCTGGGTACCCCGGACGACTTCCCCGTGGACCTGCGGGCGCCCCAGGGCGTCGTCACCATGGAGGGCACGCGGCGCAACACCCGCACCGTCCTGGAGTACCTTGAAGGATGGCTCACCGGCAGGGGCGCCAAGGGCATCGACTCGCTGGAGGGGCGCCCCGGTGTCCACCCGGCGCTCATGGAGGACTTGGCCACGGCCCGTATTGCCGTGGCCCAGACGGCGCAGCGTATCATCCACCGCGCACGCGCCTCTGACACAGAGGAGGAGCACGACCTGGCGGGCGTGAAGGGCCTGCTGCAGGGCGAGCTGGCGGACATCCTGTCCCGCCGCGGCGACAACCCCGCCGCGGCCGAACGCTACCGCAAGGCCTACAAGATCGCCCTGCGTTGGATCAGGAACTACACGGACCTGGACTTCCGCTCCCTCGGCTCCTACTCGCGGCCGGACCTGGACGAGATCGCGGAGGCGCCGGAGGCCTGGTAGGGAGCGCGGCGTAGGTCGTGGCGATAGGCGAGGTAACCTCGGGGGCCGCGGAGATCCGGGGTGTGTCCGCTGGGTTGGCCGAGGTTCGGATACAAGGGCACGTAGTTGAACAAGTCTTGTCCTACGAAGTAGCGGAGGCCGAGAAGGTCTATGGACGACCGTTCGACGACGAATTGGATGCGGACATCCAGATGGGAATGTTCGCCATAGACCGTATCGCAATGGACGAAACTCTGCACAACGTTGCATCCGCCATTGGCTACGTGTTGGACGGCAAGTGTACTAGGACCGCAAAGATCGGTCATTGCAAAGAGATCGAGCCGGCCAGCGCCAGTTGGATCATCCATCGGCCTGATGGCAGCGTGGTCCAACGGACGCCTTGGAGTTGCGTTGCGGGGGCGCCGCCGATTTCGCACCGTAAGCTGCTGCAGCGCAACGGTGGTGATTGAGCCCCCGCCTTACGCCTCTATCGGCGTGTCGTCCCGGTTGCCCCACTCGCCGAAGGAGCCGTCGTAGTTGCGGACGTTCGGGTAGCCCAGCAGCGTCAGAGCGAAGTGTCCGTGCGCCGCACGGATGCCGCCCTGTCAGTAGGTGACCACCTCTCGTTCCGGCGTAATGCCGGCGCTCTCCAGCATGCTCCGCATCTCCGCCGCGGGCCGAAAGACGCGATGGGCGTCGGCTGTCATCAGGTTCGACCACTCCAGGTGGACAGCGCCCGGAATGCGGCCGGCGCGGCGGTTGCCCCGGGTCTCCGCTCCCGTCCACTCGCCGTCGGTGCGCACGTCCCAGAACAGCGTCGTCTCCGAGCCCACCCGCGCCACGGCTTCCTCCAGCGTGCAGACGAGGTGGGTTGTAGGGTTGGAGTGGAAGGCGCCCTTGCGCGCCTCTGGGGAAGCCAGGGACACAGGCCGGCCTTCGTGGACCCAGCGGTCCCAGCCGCCGTTCAGGACGGCCACGTTCGTGTGTCCGTGATAGTTGAGCACCCACCACACCCGGGCGGCGTACAGGCCGCGGGACGAGTCGTAGGTCACGACCAGCGTGTCGTCGCCCACGCCAAGGTCCGACATCAGCGGCTCGAACCGCTCAGGCGACATAACGTGGAGTCCGTACTCGCGGCCGGGTTCTGCCGGCTCCTTCAGGTAGTGGTGCACCGCGGCGGGGATGCCCGCGGCGCCGGGGATGTGCGCCCGCTGGTACATCGGCGCCACGTCGCAGTCGATGATTCGGACGCCGGGGTCGTCCAGGTGCTCCTGGAGCCAATCGGGCTCCACCAAGAGCTCCGGATGGGCGTAGCCCTGGCCGGTCGGGTGCATTGCGGTCATGGACTCCTCCTTCGTCAGCTACGGTGATGTGGGGTGTGGGCCTACAACGGCTGGCGGCCGGCATAGCCGATGTTCGTGGGGTGCCAGTATTCGATTCGCTCCTCGGCCAGGGTCCAGCAGAGGTAGACCTCCCGTCCCTGGCGAAGGGATGGGAAGTCCACCAGCCCTCGCACGATGTCTCGCACCAGTATGCCCCGTCGTGTGATGGTCTGGACCCCCTCCTCAACCTGCCGGGTCAGCCGCTGGGCCGTCCGTTGATGGCGGGCCAGCTCATCTTCCAGGGAGGAGCCGCCGTTGGTCCGAGCGCTCCGCACGAGACCCTCCAGCTCACCCTGGAGAGCGACCAACTGCTGGTAGAGAGGCGTCAGGGCTTGCAGCCGCTCCCGAAGCCAGGGCAGCAGCGCAGTGGCTTCCTCCAGCGTGAACAGGTGCGTCGCCATGTCCTCCGCATCCTCGTGGCCTGGTGCGCTCCCACTATAGGGAGGGTGCGAGGCGCCCGCAACTACGGGGAAGGTCGCAGCGTTGGCGTCGTCACCCGGCAGGATGTATCCTGTTCCACGAAAGGCAGAAGGAGGCTTAATGCTCTACGACTTCCATACGCACACCTTCCTCAGCGACGGCGTCCTCTCCCCCATGGAGCTTATCCGGCGAGCGGTCGCCCGCGACTACAAGGCCATCGCCGTCACGGACCACGTCGGCATCGAGGACCAGGGACGAGTGCTGGAGATCCTGGTGCGCGAGTGCGAGGTCGCCAGCCAGGAGATGGGAATACTCGCCATTCCGGGCGTGGAGCTGACCCACGTGCCCCCGCACCTCATTGCCAAGGCGGCCCGCAAGGCCAAAGGGTTGGGAGCGCAGATCGTCATCGTTCACGGGGAGACGATCAAGGAGCCGGTCGCGTCAGGGACCAACCTGGCTGCGCTGGAGTGCCCGGAGGTTGACGTGCTGGCGCATCCGGGTCTCCTCACGGAGCAGGAGGGCACCCTGGCGGCGCAGCGTGAAATCTGCCTGGAGCTCTCAGCGCGCAGCGGGCACAGTCTGACGAACGGCCTGGTGGCACAGCTGGCGAAGATAACTGGTGCATCCCTGGTCGTGGACTCGGACGCCCACGCCCCGAACGATCTGTTGACAGAGGAGTTGGCACGCAGCGTGGCCCAGGGTGCAGGCGTTGCTGTTCAGGCCCTGGACCAGGTTCTGCTGGCGAACCCGCAGGCCCTCATCACACGCTTGGGCTTGGGCCTGGAAGTCCACCACGCCTGAGGGGTGCCCAGGCGAAAGAGTAGGGCCCGGGAACCGTTGTCCCAAGCCCTATTCTTTGACGTCCTCAAGGATTGCTGTTTGATGACTGCCAGCTTTCGCTGGCGCGCCCGAGTGGGCCGGACGCTTCCCTAGCTCTTGCCGATGCGGAAGACGCGGGTGTTGCAGACCGGACAGTTGCCCCGGGTTGCGGGGCGGCCGTTCTTGAGGGTCACCTGGGTTGCATCTTTAATGTCTCGCTTCTCACGACACTTGAAGCAATAAGCCTGGGCCATGCCTCTCCCCCTTTTGCTGCGCTGGGTCATGCTAGACAGTAGCCACTACACCCAGCTTTGTCAATAGCGCGCATTGCTCGGTATGGGGTCGCGCCCGGTCAGACGATCTCTTCCCGTGCCAGTTTGGCTACCTCCTGGCTCCCCAGGCCCAGGTACCGTTCCAACACCTCGCCTGTGTGCTCTCCCAGCTCCGGGGGGTCTGCCGTGATTCCCGCCGGCGACCTGGAGAGCTTGAGGGGGCTGCCCACGTGGGTCCACGTGCCGGCGCGGCGGTGCGGCAGGGTCACCAGCATCTCCCTGTGCCGTACCTGTGGGTCCTCGGCCACTTGGGCCAGGTTGTTGACGGGCCCGCACGGGACGCCCATGGGGAGAAGCTCGTCCAGCCACTCCTGGGTGGTCCGTTGCGCCATGGCTGCGGTGATGGCAGGCTCCAGGATTTCGATGTGGCTCGTGCGGTCCGGGGCGGTCTGGAAGCGCGGGTCGTCGATCCACTCCGTGTGCCCGATTGCGGCGCAGAAGAGGTGCCACTGCGCCTCGCTTCCTCCGAATATGGCCACGACGAGCCAGCCGTCACGGGTGGGGAATGCCTGGAAGGGGGTCGCTGCGGGATGGCGGGTCCCCAGCGGTCCCGGCGCCTCCCCCGTTGCGAAGAGCCGGGCGAACGCGTTCTCCAGGATGGCCACCTGGCAGTCCAGCATGCTGATGTCCAGCATCTGTCCTTCGCCGCTGTACTCCCGCTCGCGGAGGGCGGCGCAGATCCCCACGGCGGCGAACAAGCCCGCAACGATGTCGCCGATGGATGTGCCGACGCGGATGGGGTTCCCGCCCGGTTCGCCCGTGATGCTCATGACGCCGCCCATGGCTTGCACGATGATGTCCAGGGCCGGGCGTTGCGCGTAGGGCCCTGTCTGCCCGAAGCCGGAGATAGCGCAGTAGACCAGTCGGGGGTTGCGCTCCCGGAGCACCGTGTAGTCCAGCCCCAGCCGCCTCATCGTACCAGGGGTGAAGTTCTCCACCACAACGTCGGCCTTGGCTGCCAGGTCTAGGAAGAGGGCTTTACCGCGCTCATGCGTAAGGTTCAGGGTGACACCCTTCTTGTTGCGGTTCAGGCTGCCGAAGTAGGCGCTCTCCTCTTCGCCGTCGAGTCGAGGGACGAAAGGGCCCGTGCCCCGCGCCCCGTCCCCCACGCCGGGCCGCTCGATCTTGATGACCTCGGCCCCAAGGTCGGCCAGCACCATGGTGCAGTAGGGTCCCGAGAGTATCCAGCTTAGGTCCAGGATGCGTATGCCTTCCATTGGGCCGGGCATGGGCCGCCTCCTCACGCCTCTGTCGTCGTTGCCCGCGCATGGTAGCAGGCCCTCCAGTCTGGTGCTACCATCGAGGCTGACTGCTGCGTCGTGAGGGAAAAGGTGCGAGAGCTATCGAAGAGTCCCGCCATCCGACAGGCCCAGGTCTACCTGCGACACCACGGCCCCGACGCCTGGCTCATCTACGACTATCGTGGCTCGAATCCTCTCTTCCTGCAGATGACGGGGCCGGTGCACCATCTGACCCGGCCTTGCTGGCTCCTGGTGCCGGCGCGGGGAAAGCCGCGGCTGCTGATACACAACGTTGATGCTGGCCGGTTCGCCGCGGCTGGGCTTCACGGGACCGTCTTCACCACCCAGCGGGGGATGGTTGCCGCGCTCCGCCGTCTCCTTCGAGGGAAGCGGTCCGTGGCCATGGAGTACTCCCCCAACGCCGCGCTGCCCCGGGTCTCCCTGGTGGACGCGGGGACGGTGGAGCTCGTGCGGGGCTTGGGCGTGGAGGTTGTCTCCTCTGCGGACCTGGGCCAGTACGCGTTGCTGCGCTGGACACCGGAGCAGCTTGCCTCCCATCGCTCGGCGGCGGCGAAGCTGACCCAGGTCGTGCAGGAGGCCTACCGCTACATCGGCCTGAACCTCATCGCCGAGGTGACGGAATACGACGTGGCCGAGTTCATTCGACGCCGCTTCCGGGACCTCGGACTTGTCGCCGACGCGGGGCCCATCGTGGGCGTCAACGCCAAGGCTTCGGAGCCCCACTACGAGCCCCTGCCCGGCGGACCGCCCATCGCACAGGGCGACTGGGTGCTCATCGACCTCTGGGCCAAGGAGCAGAGCGAGGGCGCAATCTACGCCGACATCACCTGGGTGGGCTACGTGGGGACGCAGGTCCCGGCAGGACCTCAGCAGGCCTTTCAGGTCATCGTCGACGCCCGCGACGCCGGCCTCGACTACATCGCCCGTGCCCACGCCGCGGGGAGGACCGTTCAGGGTTGGCAGGTGGACCGCCACGTCCGCCGTTTCATCACCCGGTCCGGCTATGGGCGGTGGTTCACGCACCGCTTGGGCCACAGCCTGGGCTTGACCGTTCACGGCGACGCCGCCAATCTGGACGACCTTGAGACCCACGACACCCGGTCGCTGCTGCCCGGGACCGGCTTCACCATCGAGCCGGGCGTCTACCTGCCCGATTTCGGAGTTCGTTCGGAGATCAACGCCTATCTCTCGGACGGTGGCTTGGAGGTCACCACGCCGCCCCAGCGGGAGGTCGTGCTCATCGGGCAAGGGTAGGCGCATCTCGTGCTGTAAGACCCTCTACGGTATGCAGCGTTCGGAGCCGTGTCGATGCACACCTCTCGTTGGCGCCGCACTCTGTGTTTGACACCTGCGTAGCTATCTAGCTATACTAACGTCCGTTCTGGGGATATAGCTCAACTGGGAGAGCGCGGCGTTCGCAACGCCGAGGTTGGGGGTTCGAGCCCCCCTATCTCCACCAGAAAGGGGCCCCTGTAGCTCAGCGGATAGAGCGCCTCCGTCCTAAGGAGGGCGTCGGGGGTTCGATTCCTCCCAGGGGCGCATTTGCCGGAGGGGTGTAGCTCAGCCTGGACAGAGCGCTGGTCTCCAAAACCAGTGGTCGGGGGTTCGAATCCTCCCACCCCTGCCAGGCAGAGCCCGCTAGCCATCCGCCACAAGAGCCCAGGCCCGGCAGGGCCGGCATCGATGCGGATGTTCACATGCGAGCGTGGCTGTGCCGGAGACAAAGCAGCGCCGATTAGCCTGGCAGAACATTCAGGCTGCCCACCAGGCCCAGAAGCACGGGGACCTGGCGCAGGCGGTGGTTCTCTATCGGGAGTCCCTTCGACTTTTCCCCAGCGCAGAAGCCTACACCTTCCTCGCGTGGACCTACGGCCGTCGCGGAGACCTCCTGCGGGCCATCGCCCTGTGCCGCAGGGCCATCGCCGTCGATCCCGACTACGGCAACCCCTACAACGACATTGGCGCCTACCTCATCGAGCTTGGCCATCTGGACGCGGCCGTACCCTGGCTGGAGAGGGCTACGCAGGCCGCCCGCTATGACAGCTACTGCTTCCCCTGGATGAACCTGGGCCGCGTGCGAGAGCGCCAGGGTGACTGGTTCAAGGCCATGGACTATTACAAGAAGGCGCTCCAGTGCAACCCCAACTTCCGCTTGGCCGCCAGGGCCCTCGCCCGCATCCGCGGAAGGCTCAACTAGCCTCCTCCCCTCCTCACGGCCCTCGTGGTGATCGACGCTATCCCAGGAGAACTCCCCGTGTTAACCGAGAGCCGACCTGTGCACCCGAAAGAGGTCCTGCGGGCCATCGCTCGCGAGTTGGGCCTGGGCCTGGTCGGGGTGACCTCGGCTGCCCCCTTCCGGCGCGGCGAGCGGGTCGCCTTGGAACGGACCCGGAGCGGCCTCATGGGCGAACTGCCCTGGTACACCGAGGACCGAGTCCGAGGAGGTGCGCGCCCCCGGACCCTACTCCCTGGCGCGCGGTCGGTCATCTCCGTAGCGATGGACTACCTCCCGGAGCCCCTGTCGGAGGACGGCGACGCGCTCCTCCCTGCCCGTCACGGACGAGTGGCCCGCTACGCCTGGGGTCGCGACTACCACAACGTCCTCAAGAAGCGGCTGCGACAGCTCATGAGGCGGCTGTCGGAGCGCCTGGAGCGCCCCCTGCGCTACAAGGTCTACGTGGACGACGGCCCCATGCTAGACCGTGAGGTGGCGTGGCGGGCCGGGGTCGGATTCTTTGGCAAGAACACCAACGTCCTCACCTCCATCGGCTCCTGGGTCTTCCTGGGACAGGTGATCACGGACCTCGATCTACCCCCGGACCGCCCGTCGACGAAGTCCTGCGGCGCCTGCACCGCGTGCATGCCTGCCTGCCCCACGGGGGCGATCGTCGCCCCCTACATCATCGACAGCAACCGCTGCATTGCCTACCTGACCATCGAGCACAGAGGGGCCATCCGCGCCCTGATGGGCGACCGGGTCTTTGGCTGCGACATCTGCCAGGAGGTGTGCCCCGTCAACGTCACCCGGGGTGCGCCCACGGAGGAGCCCGCGTATCGCGCCCCCCAGCAGTTCAGCACCCTGGACCTTGAGGAGGTGCTGGCCCTTGACGAAGAGGCGTTTCGGCAGCGCTTCCAGGGCAGCCCCATCCGCAGGGCGACGCGAGTTGGACTTCAGCGCAACGCCCGCGTGGTCTTGGGGAACCTGGGCGACGCCTCAGCCGTCCCCGCCCTCGAACGGGCCCTCCACGGGAGCGAGGCCCTGGTGCGGGGTCATGCCGCCTGGGCCCTGGGCCGGCTGCGGGGGGAGGAGGCGTCGCGTGCGCTGCGAGAGGCGGAGCAGAGGGAGACCGAACCGTGGGTGCGGGAGGAGATCGACGCCGCGCTGCGCAACGTCTCGACTGCGAACGCCAAAGCGGGCGGCGGCTAGCGGGACAGCCGCAGCTCGCGCTCTAGGTCCCGCCGTACTCTGGAGGCCCAGACTGGGCCCCTCATCAGGTCTTCGAACCCTCAGGCCACGCCCGAGGGCGACACCATGGGCCCCCACAGGACCGCCCCCAGCACTCCGCCCACCAGCCGCAAGGCCCTCTGGAGTAGAGACCACGCCATCTGCGCTGCACTCATGTTCGCCACCCCCTACTTCGCATCGTAGGGTATTACGATGCGTCCGGCAACCGTGGTTCTCCGTGGCTTAGCTTCTATAATGCCGGTAGGATGTAAGTCCGCAGGACCCTGCACTCGCGGCGAGGACGGCGATGAAGCACCGGAGGCTTGGCGGGACCGACCTAGTCGTCTCTGAGGTGGGCTTCGCCCTCGAAGCGCTCAGCGCGCCCGGCCCCGTGGTGGTCCCGGAGAGCCAGACCGCGCGGCTGCTCCAGGAGAGTCGCGATCTCGGCGTCACCTTCTTCGACACGGCGGACAGGGACGGGATGGGCTATGGCGAAGAGCTTCTTGGAACGGCCCTCTACTCCCACCGCCACGACATCGTCATCGCGACCAAGGTCGGCTACGACTTCTACACCCCCATCCTGGACCCGACCCGCGACCGGTGGGACTTCCCCCAGAGCTTTGCCCCGGGATACATTCGCTCCGCCTGCGAGCGTAGCCTGCGACGCCTGGGCAGGGACTACATCGACCTCTACCAGCTCCACCATCCCACGCCGGAGACCCTGGTGGAGGACGACCTCTGGGAGCTGTTGGAAACCCTGGTGCGGGAAGGGAAAGTCCGCTACGTCGGCGTTGCCCTGGGCCCCGGCCCCGAAGCCGTGGAGGCTGGCCTGATTGCTCTGGGGAAGGCGCCTGTCGCCGCCCTCCAGTTCTCCTACAACATGCTCCGGATGAGCCCGGGCCGCGAGCTGTTCCCCGCGGCCGCAGACAGGGACGTGGGCGTCGTCGTGCGTGACCCCCACGCGGCCAGCCTCCTCGACGACTTCTCGTCGCAGGAATCTGATGCGCAGGAGACCGCTGACCCGCGCTCGCAGACTGGCCGCTCGTCGGTGGCTCACAGGCTACGCGACATGCAGTTCCTCGCCGAGCACCACCCGGAGGCCGACCTGTACCAGCTGGCGTTGGCCTTCTGTCTCGCCCAACGGGCGGTCGCCTCCGCGCTGCCGGAGCTGCGAGACCTCGAGCGCGTGCAGCAGGCCGTCGCGGCCGCGGACGTCGAAGCCACGTGCCGCGACTGCGAGCAGCAGCTCGCGGCACTCTACGATGCGGAGTGCGCGGAGGGAAACTCCAACTCCGCGGTTTGACTCAAAACCCTCTTAGCGAGGGTCTGATAGCTAGCACCAAGCCTCCCGCTGCTTTGCAACGCACTTCTCACAAAGCCAGTAGACAGATTGGCTGCTTTATGTTATAAATAACAATGTATAGATTCGATTCTGCTCAAGGAGGTGTAAGATGTCACCAGTCATACGCATCGATGAGGAGGTCTTGGGGGCGCTTGAGAACCGTGCAGTTCAATTTAGGCTAGTCTTTGGCAACCCAAACCAGGTGCTGCGTAAGATGCTCGGCTTGGACGACGGCCCTGAGGAATCAGGAACACTGCAGCCGACCTCGCCGCACCCCACCCCTCTGCAGCCTGGTACCCGTCTGTCAGTAGTGGGAAGCCAATCGCCCCGGGTACGTGGCGGTAGGGTGTTGGCACTGCACCCTGACCTGCGTCAACAAGGCTTGAGACCTTACTCTGATAGAGAAGGTAGGTTCTATCAGTGGCCAATTGGATTTCCAGCCGTGTTCTTTGATCAGGGAGGCTACGCGATCTTTAAGACAGAGGAGTCCATGCTGGCTGCCAACCAGTACCTGACCGCCTACACTGAGACCAGTACAGTGTACCTTCGGGACGGGATAAGCTCGCTGCCGGACTACGTTGCGTGCTCTCCGAACTGCCATCGACATCTGTGGGGAAACTCACCATGAAGATCTGCTCACTCCTCCCCAGCGCCACGGAGATCGCCTGCGTCCTGGGCCTCGAGGACGACCTCGTCGCCGTCACCCACGAGTGCGACTACCCCGCCGCCGTCCTCGACAAGCCCCGCATCACCAGCAGCGCCATCGACCACACGGGCAGCACCAGCGCGGAGATACATCGCCATATCAGCGCCGCCGTGCACGGGGGGAGCAGCATCTACCACCTGGACCGGGAGCTCCTGGAGCGGCTGTCTCCGGACCTAGTCCTCACCCAGGAGCTCTGCGACGTGTGTGCGGTCTCCTACGAGCAGGTCGAAAAGGCTGTGCGCATCGCCCGGAGCGACTCGGCCATCGTCTCCCTGGAGCCAACGACCCTGGAGGAAATCCTCGACACAATCCTCCGCGTCGGCCAGCTCACCGACCGGCAAGCGCAAGCCGAGCGCGTCGTCGCGGGGCTGCGGGGTCGCATCGACCGCGTTGCGGCCGCCCTCGCCGCAGTCGACGCCAGACCTCGGGTGCTCTGTATGGAGTGGCTGGACCCCGTCTTTGTCGGGGGGCACTGGGTGCCCGGTATGGTCGAGGCGGCGGGCGGCTTCGACGGCCTTGGCAGGGCGGGCCAGCCCTCCTTCGTCGTCACGTGGCAGCAGGTGGAGGAGTATGCGCCGGAGGTCGTCGTGCTGATGCCTTGCGGCTACCACCTGCAGGAGGTCGTCGACGAGTTCCGGCGCACGCCCCTGCCCGCCGAGTGGCATCGACTCCCGGCCGTGCAGACCGGGCGCGTCTACGCCGTCGACGCTTCGAGCTACTTCAACCGGCCGGGGCCCCGTATCGTCGACGGCCTGGAGATGCTGGCCCAGGTCCTCCACCCGGAACTGGCGCCGGCCCTGCACGGCCCCGACGACTACTGCCGGATCGACGCTTAGCCTCCGGGCGTGGCTACCCCGGGCGCCGAGGGCGTGGCGGAAGGGCGACGCTTGGTGCGTCCCAGCTTGCGACGCGACCGGCGCATCTCCCCCTCGATGAACTCGAAGTCACGGCGGGGTAGCAGGTGCAGCTCCTCCTCGAACGCCAGGGGCCACCGCTCCGGCGGCCAGCGCCGCAGGTACTCCATCCGGGGAGCGATCTGCAGGGCGTCCAGGTATTGGCCGTCAGGCAGCCCCACGGCGGCGCGTATGCGGACCCGGTACGGGTACGTTTCCTCCGGCCGTCTGCTCGGCCAGATGGGCGACGTGTCCTCGAACGGCGTCGAGTTCAGGGTGACGGTCAGGGGAAACCCCCGCCAGTCTTTGACATAAAACAGCAGACGGTCTCCTGGCTCCATCCGGTCCGTCTTCCGCTTCTGCCGCCTGGTGAAGCCCTGAACGCTGAAGTTCTGGTCCCGGGTGGCGATGAAGGCCGCTGACGTGAGGCTCAACATCCAGTAGTTCATGTCGCTGGTCTCGAGAACAGGGTGATCTGTCGAAGTCTACCCTTGAAGCTTAGCGCGGCTGGCCGCATCGCGCTAGGCCCCCTCTCCCTCTGCGCGAGCGTTAGGGTGAGGGCGAGAGCGTGTAAAAGCGGCGATGCCGCCGTCGTTCCCGCGCCTCGCTGGGAGCCTAGGCGTATCCCGTAGCCCCCCTACGCCGCGCCCTCCGCCAGCGTCGGCCGCCGCGCGTGCCAGTCCGTGCTCTGCTCGTAGGCGTGGCCCGTGCGGAACACCAGGTCCTCCCGGAACCGGTCCGCCATGATCTGCAGACCTATGGGAAGCCCCCCGGCCGTGAACCCGCACGGGATCGACATTGCCGGCGTGCCGCACAGCGCGGCGATAGCCGTGGTCCCCCGACGCCCGGTGAAGCGACTGAACGCATCTTCCCTGCTCTCGACGGCCTCGTCGTAGAAGAGGGGAGGAGCCGGTGCCAGCCCCGTGGGGCTGAGGAGGACGTCGTAGCGTTGGAACAGTGCCCGCCAGTCCCGGCGAAGGAGCTCCCGCATGCGCATCGCCTTCTGCCTGAGATGTCCCGGCAGCAGCCCTGCCGAGGTGAGACGTCGGCGGAGGTTGCGCCCGTAGTCCTGCGGCCTTTCGTTCAGCCACTCCCGGTGGAAGTAGCCGCCGTCGCTGATGGCGATGGCGTCCGTCATTGTGCCCGTATCCGCTCCCAAGGGGAATCCCACGTCCTCCACCATCGCGCCCATCTCACCCAAGAGGGAGGCCGCAGCGCGTACGGCCTGCACCACCTCTCCGTCTGCGTAGTCCGGGTCCACGAACTCCTGGATGAGGCCCACCCGCAGACCGCGCACGCCGCTCGCCATGGCCTGAGCGTAGTCCGGCACGGCGAGGCGGGAGGTCTGGGGGTCCTTGGGGTCGTAGCCCGCGATGGCGCCGGTGAGCAGCGCGGTGTCCTCTACGGTGCGGGTCATGGGGCCCGCGGCGTCCATGGACCAGGAGATGGGCCACATACGGTACCGGCTCAGCAGGCCCCAGGTGGGGCGCAGGCCGACGATGCCGCAGAAGGAAGCGGGACCGCGGATGGAGCCGCCGGTGTCCTCGCCCAGCGCGATGGCGCACAGGGACGCGGCGATGGCAATGCCGGAGCCCGTGCTGGAGCTCCCGGGGTAGCGCTCCAGGTCCCATGGGTTGCGGGCGGGGTCCCCGTGCTTGAAGGGGTCTCCCTGGCCCGCGGCGAACTCCGTCATATTCAGCTTGCCCAGCAGGATCGCTCCCGCTGCCTTCGCCCGGGCGATGAGGGTCGCATCCTCCGCTGGTACGTAGTCGGCCAGGATGGTCGAACCGGCCGTGGTGAGCACGCCCGCCGTGTCCAACTGGTCCTTCACCGACAGCGGAAGCCCGTGCAGAGGGCCCACGGGCTCTCCCTGCAGGACGGCCTGCTCCGCCTTTCGGGCCGCAGCCAGGGCCTCCTCGCGGCAGACGGTGATGTAGGAGTGCAGCACATCGTCGTAGCGTTCGATGCGCTCCAGGTACCCCTCCACCACCTCGACGGGGGAGAGGTCCCGGTCCCTGATGCGGCGGGCCATCTCGGCGCCGCTGAGTTGCGTGAGAACGTCGCTGTTCATGGTCCCCTCCGAGAGAAAGATAGTGCGATGCGTGTCACCATCCCACGGCGATGCCGTCTTTGCGGGGCTCAGATCCTCCGCGCAGCACACCCGTCTCGGCGTCCCGCTCGATGACCTGCCCCCCGCCGAACGCGGTCCTAGGGAAGCCGCCGACCACCCCCACCGGATGGCCTCGTCGCGCCAGCCCTTGTGCCACCTCCGTCGAAACTCCCTCCTCCAGGGCCACCGTGCCGTCCAGCCCCACGCTGAAGCGCAGCGCGTTCAGGGCCTCCTGAGGGTCCAGCCCGTAGTCCAGCATGTTCGCCAGCACCTGGAGATGGCCCTGCGGCTGCTGGAAGCCCCCCATGACGCCGAAGGAGAGCCACAGCTCGCCGTCCCGTGTCGCCATGGCCGGGATGATCGTGTGGAAGGGGCGCACGCCCGGCGCCAACGCGTTGGGGTGCTCCGCGTCCAGGGAGAAGAGGGCGGCCCGGTTCTGCAGGGCGATTCCGGTGCCCGGCACCACCAGCCCCGTGCCGAATCCCTGAAACAGGCTGTTGATGAAGGAGCAGGCGTTGCCCTGCCCGTCCGCACAGGTGATGTAGACCGTGTCGTGGTACGCGGGCACACGGCCGAACTCCACCGAAGGCATGGCCCTGTCCGGTCGAATGAGGCCGCGCCGTTCCGTCGCATAGTCCTTGGACAGCAGCTCCGACGTCGGCACGGCGACGGCTGCGGGGTCGGCGATGTACCGCAGGCCGTCGGCGAAGCCCAGCCGTATGGCCTCGATCATGTGGTGGTACGTCTCGGGAGATTGGAAGCCCATCCCGGCGACGTCGTACCCCTCCATGATGTTCATGGCCAGGAGGGCCACCAGGCCCTGTCCGTTGGGCGGGCACTCCCAGCACGTGACGCCCCGGTAGTCGGTGGAGATGGGCGTCTCCCAGGTGGACGTGTGGGCCGCCAGGTCCTCGGTGGCCAGCCAGCCCCCCTCGCTCTGCACGAAGGCCGCGATGCGTTCGGCCAGCGGCCCTCGATAGAAGGCGTCCGACCCCCCTTCAGCGATGTCACGGAGGATTCTGCCCAGCTCCGGAAGCCGCATCACCTCCCCCGTTCGAGGAGCGCGGCCGTTGAGGAGAAGCTCTTGGCCCGAGGGTCGTCGGGCGAGCCTGTCGAGGCTCTCGCCCCACTGGTACGCCACCACGGGCGAGACGGCGTAGCCCTCCTCCGCGTAGGCGATGGCGGGCTTCAGGACTTCGGCTAGGGGCATGGTGCCGTAGCTCTCCAGCGTCGTCTGCCAGGCGTCCACCGTTCCTGGCACGGAGACGGCCCAAGGGCTTTCGTTGGGGATGGACCCGTAGCCCTGCCGCCGGACCTCCTCCAGCGAGGCGGCCGCGGGCGCTCGGCCGCTGCCGTTGAGGGCCCGCACCTGCTTCTCCCGGTCCATCCAGATCAGCGCGAAGGCGTCCCCGCCAATGCCCGTCGACATCGGCTCCACGACGGCCAGGGCGGCGGCGGTGGCCACCGCCGCGTCCACGGCGTTGCCGCCCTCCATGAGCATCCTCAGACCGGCCATGGCCGCGAGGGGTTGGCTGGTTGCCACCATTCCCCGGCGCGCAAGCACCGGCGAGCGTCGGGACGTGAACTGCATAGCGTACCTCCTGGGGGGCGGTGCGGCCCCATTGTAGCGGATGACCCGCCGCGGGGACAGCCCGCACCCGGAGCCGGGCCGCTCTACTACTCCCGGGCGGTCCCCCTAGGGCCTGACATTCAGCCCACACTATGGCAACTCCGTCTTGACATTACTTCAACAATGGCACTACACTCTTTGCTGCGGGCCTGAATAGGGCCTAGCTTGCAAAGGAGGGGTGCATGAGAACCCCAATACCGATTCTCGACCCTCTGTTCGAGGAACCCCTGGACGGCTCCGGCGTGACTGGGGCCATCGTGACGCTCTCTCCGTGGGATGCAGAACTCATCCTGCGGGATATGAGCTTCGAGCGGCAGCGCGACGCCGACCCGGATCACATCCGCGTCCTGGCCGATATGTTCGACAGCGGGGAGTGGGCACCGGGCAGCCAGCTTACCTTCCTCATCGACGAGGATGGGACCCCGCGGCTTGTCGATGGGCAACACCGCCTCCGTGCAGCTGTGAAGGCGGCTTGGCAGGGGCCATGGCAGGCCCGCGTGGTCTGGGGCCAGCATCACAGCGTCCCCGGCATCTACGCTCTCCTGGACGCCAACCAGAAGAAGCGTCCGCCCTCCGTTCAGGGCCGAGCCTTGGGCTTCAACGGCCTCAAGGACCGGATGCTGGGGGCCATCCTCCTGGCGTCCCGGTATCAGAATGAGTGGCGATCGGAGTACTCCAAGCCGACGGGCCTAAAACGTCCGCCAATACGCGATAACATCGACCGGGCGAAGGAGCGACTGGACGCCTTCGTGGAGGCCGAAGGCATCCTGGATGCGTCGAACGTGAGCGGCCCGGCCAAGCGAAGGCTGTACGGTGCCCAGGTCCTCGCCATCATGGTGGAGACCTTGGCTTGCTCCACGGACGGGGAGGCGCGGGAGTTCTGGACCGCCGTTGCCACGCATAGCGATGGCGTGGCTGGGGAGTTGAAGGACGGCTTGATTGAGCGCAGACCCCCCAACTCCGGGCCTCACTACAACCCCCGCCTTGCGGCGGCGGCGTGGAATCAACGGAATGCGGCGAAGCTCAAGAGGGAATACCGGAAGAGCCTCCCGGTGGAGGGGACAACGCTGGTAATCCCTGCATGAGTGGCTTCTGGCCGCGGTGGGCGACGGTGCGGGCCGAAGAGGTCCGCACCGTTCTCCCACCAGAGGAATGGGGGCCGTGGCGTGAGGGCGTAGAGTGCAGCCGCGGCATCCCCGCCGTCTTCGGACTGGAATCCACCCGCCACAAGTCGGAACTGCCCTTCTTCTTCCACTGTCGGCGCTGCATGGTCGTGAACCGCCGTGGGGAGACACACCCGAAGCCGCACCCTCGTCGAGATATGGGCCTCTGTATTCGTTGCGGAGAACCCGCGGAGGAGCTGCGGGATCGAGTGCTACTTCCAGGTGCGGCGGCGCAACAGGCGGAAGCCCGAGACATAACCGTTGCCCGTCTCTGTACGCGGAAGTTCTGCGCCGTCTGTGACCCCTACAGCAAACCCTTCTGCCGTGGGCGCGAGTGTAACAAGGCCGTGAAGCTGGGCGGAAAGCGCCGCCGCGTAGAGCCGGCTTGCCTTTGCCAGCCTTCTCGGAGAGCGGAGACAAGGCACTGCTTGGTCTGCTGCAAGGCGGCGGCGTCACACCATCGCAGGATCAGGTCGGTTCGTGGGGATGAGCCACCACCGGTCGTTGAAGTTGAGCCACCACCGGTCGTTGAGGTTGAGCCATCACCGCTCGTTAATGAAGTTGGGCAAGAACCCTGCAAAGGGAAACTCTGTCGAGAAGCAGCCAAGCGAGGGGAACCCAGTCATCCCGTGTTGCCCAAAGGATGCTGCTCGCAAACGAAACGTCATAGGCCCCACTGTCAGCGGGACCATGATCGGGTAAGAGAGATTCACCGGGCGAGTGACTCAGCGCGGCAGGCTCGCGCAAAGCTGATTCCACAACCCCCTAGGACAGCTGCTGCATGAGGTTGGCCATGCGGATTGCGGCCTCGGCTGCGTCGGCCCCGCGGTTGCCCTGCACGCCGCCGGACCGCGCCAGGGCCTGCTGGCTGTTGTACGTCGTCAGGATACCGAAGATGGTGGGCACTCCCGTCTCCCGCCCCACCGCGGCGATGCCCCGGGCAGCTTCCCCAGCCACGTACTCGAAGTGCGCCGTCTCCTTCTTCACAACGGCCCCAAGGCAGACGATGGCCTGGTGGCGCCCGGACGTCGCCAGTTTGCGAGCGACGATGGGGACTTCGAAGGAGCCGGGGACCCAGACCACGGTCACGTCTTCGTCGGAAACGCCATGGGCCAGGAGCGTGTCGAGCGCGCCTTGGAGCAGTCGCTCGGTTACGTCCTGGTTGAAGCGGGAGGCGACGACGGCGATGCGCAAGCCCTGGCCCTGGAGGCTTCCCTCCACCTCGTGAGGCATGAGCTAGGTGCGGCTCTTTTCGGCCTCGGGCTTTTCAGGGCCGTTCAGCAGGTGGCCCAGCTTCGTGCCCTTGGTCTCGAGGTAATCGCGGTTCTCCTCGTTGGGAGGCACCACGATGGGCAGCCGCTCCACGATCTCCAGGCCGTAGGCGTCCAGGCCTACCACCTTACGGGGGTTGTTGGTGAGCAGGCGCATCTTTCGGACCCCAAGGTCCACCAGGATCTGCGCGCCGATGCCGTACCAGCGCAGGTCCGGCGCGAAGCCAAGCTTCAGGTTCGCCTCCACCGTATCGAGGCCGTTGTCCTGCAGGGCGTAGGCCTTGATCTTGTTGTGCAGCCCGATGCCCCGGCCCTCCTGGCGCATGTAGAGCAGCACGCCCCGCCCTGATGCTGCGATGGCCTGCAGGGCCATCTGGAGCTGGACGCCGCAGTCGCAGCGGAGGCTGCCGAAGATGTCCCCCGTGGCGCACTCGCTGTGGACTCGCACCAGGACCGGCTCGCCGTCGTCCACGTTTCCCAGCACCAGGGCCAGGTGGTCGTCGGGGTCTCGGACGCTGTTGTACGCGTAGACGGTGAAGGCGCCGTACTGGGTGGGCAGCCGCGCTTCGGCCACCCGCTCCACCATCCGCTCGTGCTGGCTGCGGTACGCAATGATGTCCGCAATCGTGACGATGGGGATGCCGTACTCCTCGGCGAGGCGTTCCAGGTGGGGCATGCGGGCCATACGGCCGTCGTCCCGCAGGATCTCGCACACCACCCCGGCGGGGAACAGCCCGGCGAGGACTGCCAGGTCCACCGCCGCCTCCGTGTGCCCTGCCCGCACCAGCACCCCGCCCTCCGTGTAGCGCAGCGGGAAGAGGTGGCCCGGACGCGCCAGGTCTTCGGGGCGGGTCTTCGGGTCCAGCACCGTCCTGATCGTTGCCGCCCGGTCGAAGGCGGAGATGCCCGTGGTCGCGCCCTTCTTCACGTCGATGGGCACGGTGAAGGGCGTGCCGTAGCGGGTGTCGTTCTCCGGCACCAGCAGCGGCAGGTTCAGCTCGTCCAGCCGCTTCCCGATGACGGGCATGCACACGAGGCCTCGGGCGTGCTTCGCCATGAAGTTGATGTGTTCCGGCGTGGCCTTCTCGGCGGCCAGCACCAGGTCGCCCTCGTTCTCCCGGTCCGCGTCGTCCACGACGATGACGAATTTGCCGGCGCGGATACTGTCGATGGCCTCCGGGACAGTGACGAAGGGCATATGCTACTCCGAGGGAAGCAGCTTATCCTGCTGGGGGTTGTGCGGCTAGGAGCTGCTCCGCGTACTTGGCTAGGATGTCGACCTCGATGTTCACCCGGTCTCCGGGCGCACGATGGCCCAGCACCGTGTGCTCGTGCGTATATGGTATCACCGCCACGGTGAACGCGGTAGCCTCACGCATCGCCACGGTGAGGCTGATGCCGTCCACGGTGACGAACCCCTTCTCCACGATGTAGCGCATCAGCGGTGGCGCGGCCTCGAAGGCGAAGAGGTGCGAATCGCCGTCGGGCTCGACCGAGCGAACAACGCCCACGCCGTCCACGTGGCCCTGCACCAGGTGCCCCCCGACGCGGCCGCCGTAGGGCAGCGGGCGTTCCAGGTCCACCGGGTCGCCGGGCCGGAGAGCGTCGAGGTTGCTGCGCCGGGCCGTCTCCGCGCTCACGTCGAAGGCAAAAGCGCCGTCCTCCACCGCGACCACGGTGATGCACACCCCGTTCACGGCGATGCTGTCGCCCACCCGCGTCCCTTCCAGTGCGACCTGCGACTCGATGAGTAGGGCGTTGCCGCGCCACTCCCGTACGCGCCCCATCTCCTCGACGATTCCCGTGAACATGCGCTACCTCCTCCGGGCCGGGTAGCCCACGACCATCATATCGTCACCCAGCCGCTCTGTGGTCACGCGCTCCAGGCGGGGGGCGTCGGCCAGGGTGTCGTGCCCTGTCCCGTCCCACGGCGTGGGGGCGTCGCGACCGCCGATGAGCACAGGGGCGACGAAGGCGCACACCTTGTCGACCATCCCCTGCCGAAATAGAGACGCGAGAAGAGTCCCGCCTCCCTCCACCAGCAGCCCCGTGACCTCCCGGCCGCCCAGGTGCTGGAGCAGCGAGCGAAGGTCAACCCGGCCGTCTGTGGCGGGGAAGGCCAGCACCTCTGCGCCCGCGTTGCGCAACGACTCCTCACGCTCCGGCGAAGCCTCTGCCACCGCCAACAGGGTACGGCCCGGAGCGCCCAGGAGCCGGGCCCCATCCGGCAGCCACCCGTGGCTGTCGACGACCACCCGGAGAGGCTGGCGGTCCAGCGGCCGGTCGGCCTCGTCGCGCGCCGTGAGCTGCGGGTCGTCCCGCAGCACCGTCCCGATGCCCACCATGATGGCGTCGCAGGTCGCTCGCATCCGGTGGACGAGGCGTCGTGACTCCGCGCCGGAGACCCACCGGGAGTCCCCCGAAGCCGTCGCGGTCTTGCCGTCCAGGCTCATGGCATACTTGGCGAGAACGAAGGGCATCCCCGTCGTAATCCACGTGAAGTGGGTCTCCATCAGCCTCTGCGCGGCAGCTTCCTCCTCGCCCACAGCGACGTGCACTCCCGCGGCCTCTAGGTCCGCCACCCCGCGGCCGTCGACACGAGGGTTCGGGTCCAGCGTCGCCGCGTGCACCTCGGCGACGCCTGCCCGGACGATGGTCGGGACGCAGGGCGGCGTGCGCCCGTGGTAGTTGCACGGCTCCAGCGTCACGTAGAGGGCCGCGCCTCGCGCCTTCTCGCCGGCCTGTGCAATGGCCGCGGCCTCCGCGTGCGGACCACCGGCGGGTTGTGTGACCCCCTCGCCGACAATGCGCCCGTCTCGCACCAGCACAGCGCCCACGGAGGGGTTGGGGCTGGCGGTGCCGAGGGCCTGGCGGGCCAGCTCCAGCGCCCGCTGCATCGGGGTCATGGCGAGGATGATTCCGATTCGGAGAGGGCCAGCTGGTCCACGCGGTACTGGGGCAGCGTCGTGGCCGCGTAGACGCGGGGCCGGAAGCGCGGAGACGGGAGGGTGCGGCCGTACACCCAGTTCTCCACGGTCTTGCGCTTCACGCCCAGGTGGCCGGCGAAGCGCCCAACGTCCCCCTCGAACTCGCTCTCGGCCAGCCACTGCCTCAGCTCGGTCTGGGTTGTGCGTGTTTGGCGGGCGGCGCTGGTCGAGGCTGGTGCCGCGCCCCCGAAGCCCTGGAAGAAGCGGCTGGCCGTGGGGCCCCGCTGGCCCTGGTACTTGCTGCCCAGACCCTTGGAGCCGTAGGGGAACTCCGCCGGGCTGGAGAGGCGCATGAAGGAGATTTGGGAGGACTTCATCCCGTAGTAGAGGTAGATCGGCAGGGTCGCCAGATTGCTCAGTTCCAGCGTCAGGTTCCCCTGCCAGCCAGGGTCCACGAACCCCGCCGTCGAGTGCACCACCAGGCCTAGGCGCCCCAGGGAGCTCTTGCCGTCCAGGCGGCCCACCAGGTCGTCCGGCAGCTCCACGTACTCCAGCGTCATTCCCAGGACGAACTCCCCCGGATGCAGGACGAAGGGGTTGATCTCGTCGATGTCCACCGGCGCCGTCAGGTGGGCCATGTCCTGCTTGACGTCGATGTAGGGTTCCAGGTGGTTCTGGAAGACCAGGAGATGGCGCCCCAGCCGCAGGTCGACGCTGGCCGGCTGGACCGCGGATTCGCCCAGCGGTTCGACGCGGAGCCGCTTCGCGGCCAGCTCGCTGCGGATGTCGCGGTCGCTCAGGACCATGCCGTCTCCTCTGCGCCCCATTGTAGCAGGGCGCCCATGGGGGAGAAAGGAGCGGCTAGCGGCCTATGGCGTAGGACTCCCGGCGGTTGTCCGCTCCGGCCCGCAGAATACCCCGGTCCCGGTCCATCTCGATGGCGCACAGGTCGGAGACCCTCCCGGACCAGTCGTCCCACACGTCCACGTTGTGGCCTCGTCGCTGCAGCTCCGCCACCACGCCGGGGTCGACGCGCCCCTCCACGCCCACCAGGCCCGGCAGGTACGCGTGCGGCCAGAAGGAGCCGGGGAAGCTCCAGGTCGAAACCCTGGGCGCCTCCACTGCCTGTTGCGGGTCCATCCCGAACTCGGCGATGTTGAGGAACAGCTGCACCATGGCCTGCGTCTGCATGTCCCCACCGGGCGTCCCGAAGGGCAGCCACGGCTTGCCGTCCTTGAAGGCCATGGCCGGGTTGGGGGTGAGGCGGGGCCGCTTGCCCGGCGCCAGCCCGCAGGGGTGGTTGGGGTCCAGCCACGTCTGCGACCCTCGGCTGGAGATGATGAACCCCAGCCCCGGCACGATGGGCGAGCCCGTTATCCCGTCGCTGGGCGTGGCGGAGAAGGCGTTCCCCCAGCGGTCCACCGCGCACGTATAGCTCGTGTCCGTCTGCAGGCCGCCCTCCGCGAAGGGCAGTGGCGCGGCCACAACGTCACGCCCGGCCCTGGACTCTTGGAACGCCCATGGGTCGCCGGGCGGCGGCATCTCCGGCCACGCCCGCGTCATGTCGATGCTCCGGCGGCGCTGCTCCGCATACGCGTGGGAGAGTAGCCCCGCGGCGGGCACCTCCACCAGGTCCGGGTCGCCGAAGTAGGCGTGACGGTCCGAGAAGGCCAGCTTCAGCGACTCCAGCAGCGTGTGCACGTAGTCGGCGCTGTTGTGTCCCATGCTCTGCAGGTCGAAGCCCTCCATGAGCTGCAGCGCCTGGATCACCACCGGGCCCTGGCACCAGAAGCCGCACGTGTACACGTCGATACCCTTGTAGCTGCCCCGCGCCGGCGGCCCCACCGACACCTGGTAGGATGCCATGTCCTCCATGGTCAGCAGTCCGCCCTCCTCCTGGGCGAAGCGGACCATCTCCTCGGCCATCTCGCCCTTGTAGAACAGGTCGCGTGCCGCCTGCAGGGCCTCCTCGCGTCCCCTGGACGCGTTGGCTCGCTCTTCGTCGATGAGGCGGCGGAAGGAAGTCGCCAGGTCCTTCTGCGCCAGCACCTCCCCCACGTCCGGCACACGGCCTCCGGGGAGAAGGATGTCGGTCGTGGATGGCCAGGTGGTCCAGAGCACCTCCTCGCCAGCGGATCCGGGCTGGGACCGGGACGCCCCTGAGATCAGGGAGGCGTGGAGGGACCGGGCGACGGGCATGCCCTTCTCGGCCAGCTCCAGCGCTGGCTCCACCACCTGCTCGAAGCTCATCGTGCCGTACAGCTTCAGCGCCGTGAACCACCCGTCGGCCGCGGCCGGGGTGACGCAGCGCAGGATGCCCACGGGGATCTCTCCGCCGGCGTTCTTGTTGAAGTAGTCGATCGAGGCTGCACGGGGCCAGCGCCCCAGCCCGTCGATCTCCACCGTCTCGCCCTTCCCCGCGTGGTGCAGCACGATGGGCGCAACACCCCCGAAGCTCGTCCAATGCGGGAAGAGCACGTTGATGGCCAGCCCGGAGGCCACGCCCGCGTCGATGGCGTTGCCGCCCTCCTCCAGGATGCGGTAGCCCGCGGCCGCCGCCAGGTAGTGGCCCGATGACACCATATGCGTAGTCCCCGTGATTGTGGGTCGGTAGGACGGAATTCCCAGAGCCATTGCGCACCCCCTCCTGTCTCACTGCCCGGCTTGTGAGTTGATGGTAGGTCGGGGCGCGTAGGCCGTCAACCCGCAGCGCGAGTTCCAGCTAGCCAGCAACTCGGCTTTGGGGAATCGGTCCATCCTATCAAGGCGTAGATAGGGCGTCTCCAGAGCCTGAGACCTGGCTGTCCTCCTGCACCAGTTCGTACTCTACAGGGGCCTCATCGGGATCCTCGATTTCGTCCGAGGCGATCTGTTTGCCCATCACTGTCCGAATCCTGTCGAGGAGTGCCGACTGCCGACTGACGAAGTACTCACCGAAATCGTCTGACCGGAGGTGAGCAGGGTCGACAAAGTGCGACCCGAGGTAGCCGTCCAGAACGTCCCGAGGAACTCTATCCTTCCCCGACTCGATACGCACAAGATATTTGCTAGGAGCATCTCCACCGATGCTGCGGTTGGTTCGAGCCGTAAGCGGTGTCTTGTTTATGATCGAGTCGCAACGTCCGGGCTCAATGCCATGATCGCGGCACCAGCTCTGAGGGAAGACATGATGAACGTCGATGCTCTCGTCGAAGTAGTTTTGTATGGACGACTCTTCGCCAGTTATCCAATCGCTTGCGCCTTCGCGGAGTAGGAGCGCATATACGCCCTTGTATGCGGCGCTGTTTCGCGTGCGCAGTGTAAGCAATCGGGCGGAAGCGAATTCCGCATCGTAAATGGTACCCGGCTCCGGACCGCCGTCCCGTATCCAGCCCAGGACTTCAGGGAGGTCGCGGGTGAACCGCGTCTCGATTGCGCCTCCGTAGAGCTCTCCCAGCACGCCGCACCAGTACCATCGTGCGAGCTTCTCTCTCGCAGGGTGCGGCTCCCAATCTCGATCCAGGACCGTGAGGATCGCTGCCAGCGGGATCAGTTGACTCCCGTAGGGTAGAAATCTTGCGTCATACAAGTGCTGAGAATGGAGGAATCTCGCCGCTCTCTCAAAGCCCTGCATCAACGGGTCAGCCCACCGCTGATACTCGTCCAGTCTCAGCCGCAACATGTCCGAGCGCTTGCATCCTATGCCTGGCGCCCGGTCCTCGTCTGTTCCATTGCGAAGGGCTGCATCCCGGCGCTCCAGGGTGGCAAGCAGAGTCACAGCCTGAAGAAAATCCGTATTGGACACACCCGAGAGGATCGACTGGGAGTGGATTTCACGCTCCCGCCGCTCCCAATCCGGCCTCAGCTGAAAGTCGTCCGCAGCGAAAGTCGCTGTCAGAAGCTCAAACACTGTCAGCGTCACGCCACCGGTATTCACTTTCTCGAAGACTTGGCAGACCGCCTCCTTTGGCGTGTCCTTGCCAAGCTCGATGACCGGCACTTGGTATTGCTCGAATCGCTTGACGATGTTGCGATTGAAAGTATTCCAGAATCTGGTCTTTTCCTTGTCAAAGTGCCAGAATTCTTGGAAGCCCTCCATCCAGTCGTCCGTATCGAACACCTTGCTGAGAGGGAAGAGCATCGCTTGGTACTCAAGCTCAGCCGTCGAATAATCCTCAAGGATGTCTCTTCCGAATCTCTTGATCTGCCTTCCCTCAGGTAGCGATACGACTGCTTCTTCGCGATCAGCATTCTCATCCAGTGCCCGTCGCATGTCGATGTAGTACCACCGTTTGATGGTTCTACCACGTTGGTCACGGGTGAGTACCGGTCGGTCAAGTCGCAGGGACTGGAAGAGCGATGTGAGGCGCTGTTGCCCATCGAGGATGAGACGTTCTGCCTCTCGGTCTCCCGGCGCTGGCGCACCCTCTAAGGGGCGCTGCTTAAAACGAACGGTCTCGCCTCCCGCTCTGAGCATCATCACAGCGCCGATCGGGTAGCCCAGGGAGATGCTTGCGAGCAAGCTGCGGACGTGATCGTCGTCCCAGACCCACCCTCGCTGAAAGTCAGGCAGTTGCGTGCTCCCGTCCGCGGCCTCGCCGAGCATCCTATCGAGTGATTCCTTCTCGATGCCATATGTCGTGACGTCCATCACCCCTCCTGACCAGCTCCGATTCTCGTTGCGATCCGTCCGCAACCTCTAAGAGAACCCTGCCCTATGCTACAGGAACCTTTGGTGTACTTGTAGTGCGAATCATCCTGCTACGTGGTACAGTCGTCGATGTCAACCCGTGGGACCCCAAGGCTCACCGCATCGCTCGAAAGGACGGAGGTGGCCCGTGGCCCAGCAGTCGCCCCCGAACGATACGCCGGGCACTGACCTCTTCCCCGGCTTCCCCGCGGTCCCCGGCATGGTGGCCGCCGAAGTCGCCGGTCTCACCGACGCGCAGCTCGACTGGGTGTCGGACCGCTGGGTGTGGAGCCAGTGGAGCATCCGCCGCCAGGTCGCCCACATCGGCTCCTTTATCGCCAGCTGGCTGCTCGACCGATGGGGTGACCACCTCTTCCCCGATGGCCTCGACTCGCTGGGAGACCTGGCCGTGGTCGTCCCCACGCCGGAGGCCGTGTGGCATCGCACCGGGGAGCCGTCGCCCCTCCCTGTGCTGCTGGAGCGCGTCGAGCTGTCGGTGCGCTTGGCGCAGCACGTGTTGGCTCGGCAGACGCTGGCTTCCCTCCGAGCCGCGGAGGTGGAGCGCCCCAACACCCCGCCGCACTGGCGCCAGTTCATCAACGCCCACCCCACGGGCGTCCGATGGCATCCCACGGAGCCGGACACCACCTACATCGACCTGGAGGCCACCTTCCGCCACGTCTACTATGAGTGCATCACCCACTTGTACAACCTCCAGCGCCTCAAGCGGGCCCAGGGCCTGGAGACGGCGGTCGAGCTGCCCCGCGAAGGCTACTGGCAGCTCCCCGACTGGGACCGCAGCGAGCCGTAGGACGAGGTGGGGCAAATCTCTGGGAGAGGGCTAGGGTGAGGGCATCTCCCCAGGCAAAAGCGGCTCTGCCGCCGCAGCCCCCAGACAGCTACTACCGAGCGGGTACCCATGAGGGGAGTCCAGAGGGGTCTCCCCTCTTTCTGGGGCGGCGAGCCGCTCTGGGGGATGTGCCCCCAGTTACCAAAAACATCCGAGGGCGGGCGGGTGGGCCCACCCAACGCCGAAACTCCGCCTCCCCAAGCAAGAACGGCACTGCCGCCCTCTCTCCCCTGTGCATGCGCCAGCCACTCCCCGCCCCTGACACCGTCCCCTCGCCCGAACGCTGATCCTTCTGCTACCCTCTCTCTCCATGGAAGACGTAGGCCAGAAGCTCGAACAGGACGCCCCCATTTTCCATGATGGAGATCCGGCGCGCATGCCGTTCGGACGACGACTCTCGGATTCGACTTCGTTTTTTTGCACTAACGAATCCCCTATCTGGGACCGCCCCTCCCAGGCACGATTTGGGGCCTGTTCGAAAATCAAATCGAATCCGGCGGCCCCCTGTCCCGGGGGGAGAGGGTTGGGGTGAGGGCAGCCCCGCGGGGTCTGGGGGGCGTAACCCCCCAAGAAAAACTCCCAGGATGGGCGGGCGGGAAATGCGGCGACGGTGCGGACGCGGGGCCCAACCACCGAAAGTCCCCATCTCTCCTTCGAAGAACCGGACCCCCCTGTAACACAAACACCGCAAGGTAGGTCGGCTCTGCTACTGCCACCTCCCTCTACTTCCCACCCCCTCCATCCCCTACCCTACCCCCATGCCCACCGACACCCTCCATCCGCCACCGACAACCCACCGACGACTCTCGCGCCTCCCGCCTGCATTCGTTTCCACCCCGTCCGTGCCTGCGCCTGCTACGTCTTCGTTTGCCAGACTCTTTCCGCCGCCCTCCGGTGCCTGCGGCGCCATTCGTTCCCACCCCACCTGTGCCTGCGCCTGCTACGCTTTCGTTTGCACGCCTCTCCCCGCCTCTCAGCTACGACCCCGGGCCGGTGCCCCCAAGTCCATTCCGTGCCTGTCGACGCATTCGTTTGCTCCTCCCCCCGTGTCTGTCCAGCCACGATCATTCGCTTCGCACAGCGGCCCTATCTGGACCCCCTCAGCTCGTGCCTGCAGATCCCAAGAAACCGCGAAAATGATTCGATTCGACTCGAACCGCCCCTCTCGCAGAGGAGGATATGCTGGGGTTCCCGCCTCTCCCTCCGAGGGAGGGCTGACGTGAGCAGATCGTTGATGCCCCGTGTGCTGTTTCTCGACGACGGTGGTGTCCTGAATGACAACGCTCTCCGCGGCCCGGAGTGGCTGCGGCTCATCGGCGGCTTCATGCCCGCTCGGCTGGGCGGTACGGCCGACCAGTGGGCGCATGCGAACAGCGTGGTCTTCCCGCAGGTCTGGGCCGACATTGTGAAGCGCCTGCCCAGCTTCGCCACGTACACGGACTTCCAGCGGGCCTACAGCGTCGAATGGATGCGGGCCATGTGTGTGCGCGTCGGCGTCGAGCCCCCGTCCGATGATGCGGCGGTGGCCCTCCACGCCGAGCTCACCTGCTACGTGTGGGAGCGGGCAGACGCTGCCATCCCCGGCGCCGCCGACGCCGTCCTCGCGCTGCACAGGGCCGGGTACACGCTCTACACCGCCTCGGGACAGGCGTCGTGGGAGATGCAGGTGATCACGGAGAAGATGGGCATCGCCCGGGCTTTTGTACGCATGTATGGGCCGGACCTCGTCGACCAGGTGAAGAGCGGCCCCGCCTTCTACGAGAAGGTGTTCCGCCACGCAGGCGTCACTGCCGACACGGCTCTGGTCATCGACAGCGAAGCGGAGTGCTGCGAATGGGCCCGCGAAGCAGGCGCGCAGGCCCTCTGGATCGACGCGAAGGGCCGGGGTGATGCGCCGTCGCTGGAGGCGCTTGTACGAACCCTGCCCTAGCCCGGCACCATGCCCGGCAGGGGCGTCACAGTCATGCGGCCGACGTCAAGGTCGATGGAGGCTACCACCTCCGAGGTGGCAGGCAACAGCACCTCGCCGAGTGGGCCGTGGATCACGTAGACGTCGGTGCCGCCGGTGGTCAGCACCTCGGCGATTCGCCCCAGGTCCTCGCCTGCGGCCGTCCGCACCTCCAGCCCGATGAGCTGGTAGTGGTAGTAGGTGCCTTCCGGCAGGGTCGGCGCCTCGGCCGTAGGCACCTCCAGAAGCACGCCCCGCAGGGCCTCCGCGGCCTCCGGCGAGTCCACCCCGTCCAGCTTCAGTACCAGGCCGCGCGGCGATTGCACCACCGAGCGACACGTAAACTCGCCGTCGCCGATGATGAAGCGCGCGCTGGGGCGGAATCGCTCGGGGAAGTCGGTCTGGGGTTCCACCTTCACCTGGCCCCGTGCGCCCCAGGGACGCACAATGCGACCAACGATGAGCCGCTCTGGGGGTGGTGGGCGTTTCGGTGGGGTGTCGCTGTGCTGGTGGTGGGCCATCGGGCGGGGCGAGCGGGGAGCCGTGCCCTAGATGATCTCCAGGATGGCCCGGGTCTCGTGCTTGACGGCGGCCACGCGCAGCAGCACTCTCATGGCCTGCGCTACGCGGCCCTGCTTGCCGATGATGCGACCCTTGTCGTCGGGGGCCACCTCAAGCTGGAAGACGTGAACGCCGTCCTCTTCCTTCTCCGTGACCACCACCGCGTCGGGCTCGTGGACCAGGGACTTGGCGACAAACTCAATGAGTTCCTTCATCGCTCTTCACCCTCTCCATCACGCCGGACTTCTGGAGCATGTGCTGGACCGGCTCGGAGGGCTGGGCACCAACCCGCAGCCATCGGAGCACCCGCTCTTCGTCCAGGGTGATGGCCGGGGGGTCCACCAGCGGGTTGTAGTGTCCCACCTGGTCGACGAAGGCGCCGTTTCGTGGGGCCCGCGAGTCGGCCACTACGATACGGTAGGAAGGCTGTTTCTTCTTGCCGACGCGACGGAGTCTGATTCGTAGCATCACCGTGCCTGTACGTGTTCGATTTGGTTGCGGATATTCTAGCTGGCCCTTCCTACCGTGTCAACGCGCCCCCCTCGAGCGAGCGGCGCGCCACGGACCGGAAGAGCTCGTAGGGGTGCGCGCCGGAGAACAGCACGCCGCCCACCACGAAGGAGGGAATGGAGTGGATGCCCAAGGTCAGGGCCTCCTGGAACTGCTCCTCCACCGCGGCCCGGTAGCGTCCTTCCTCCAGGCTGCGGGCCAGTGCCTCTGGGTCCACGCCCGCCTCACGCGCCGCCTCTTGGAGGACGGAGACCTGCTCGATGTCCTGTCCGTGCTCCCAGTACGCCCGGTACAGCGCGTGATGGAAGGGTTGGAAAAGTCCCTGCTGACTGGCGAACTCCGTGGCCTCCAGAGCCGGGACCGTGTACGCCGTCCGCGGAGGGCGACGCATCACGAGGCCCGCCTCCGCCGCGCTGGTCCCCAGGTGGCCGCCCAGTATGCCGTCGTTATTCTCTCCGGGCCGGAGCGGCCGTGCCGCGCCTCCCGGCGGAATGTCCGGCCGCAGCCGGAAGGCCTTCCCCCGGATCTCCGTCGGAAACTCTTCCTCCAGACGCATCAGCCGTTCCAGGCCGACGTAGCACCACGGTCAGATGTAGTCATACCAGACGGTCACCCGGAGCACGCTGCCGTTCTCTTGACCTGCCACGCTTCCCCCTCGACGTGAGCGATGTCGGCAGTGTACCACGATGCGAACGGCGCCGCTGTGCGATTCGGTTGACAGTGCTTCCGGCGATTGTGTAGACTTCGCTCATAGTTGGGTACGCCGGGTTATTAGCCAGGGTGCCCTTTTGGAGTTAGGGGTGCCGGTCTACGAGTACGAATGTAAGAGTTGCCCTCATCGCTTCGATCTCCGTCAAGGCTTCGACTCAGACCCCGTAGCCGATTGTCCCCAGTGCGGCGGCCTCGCCGGGCGGCGCATTAGCCTTGTCCCGGTCATCTTCAAGGGCAGCGGTTGGTACGTCACCGACTACAGCCGTCGCAACAGCACTCTCTCCGATGACAGCCAGGACGACGGTGGGTCTTCGGAGAGCAAGTCGCGGGACTCCAAGGGAGAAGCCAAGTCGGAGGGCACCACAGCGGGAGCGTCCAAGGAGGAGTAGCCTCCGGACGCAGATATAGCCTCATTGCGTGCGCTGGTCCAGCGAGTGAGCAAGGCCGCTGTCGCGGTGCAGGGGGAAACCCTGGGAAGCATCGGGCCCGGCCTCGTGGTCTTTCTTGGCGTGGGCTCAGGCGACAGCTTGGAGGACGCCCGCTACCTGGCCGAAAAGGTCCTCAATCTTCGCATCTTCCCCGACGACGAGGGGCGGTTCAACCGCTCGGCACTCGATTCGAGCGCCGGCCTGCTGCTGGTCAGCCAGTTCACCCTCTACGCCGACACTCGAAAGGGCCGCCGTCCCAGCTTCACCGGCGCTGCGCCTCCCCACGAGGCCGAAGAGCTCTTCCTGCAGGCCGTTGACCTCTTCCGTGCATCGGGGCTGCACGTGGCCGAGGGGCGCTTCGCCGCGCACATGGCCGTGGAACTCGTCAACGACGGCCCCGTGACCATCTGGCTCGACAGCGCTGACCGCCACCGGCCGCGCCGTTAGCTGTCGCTCGCTTGGGGTCTAACGCTGTGGTTGCGTTGATCGCAGCCGGACAGCCAGGATGTCCGTCGCTACCGCAGCGCCTCGGCATGCTCCGGCAGGTGCGCCGGCGTCCCCTGGAGGGACCAAGGGCCGGTGCGAGTGATGC
This sequence comes from Dehalococcoidia bacterium, assembly GCA_965249315.1. Classification (GTDB taxonomy): domain Bacteria; phylum Chloroflexota; class Dehalococcoidia; order Lucifugimonadales; family UBA1127; genus CBDBGD01. Next base: position 2,059,436 of record OZ252225.1, read on the forward strand.
GCAGCGGGAGGAGGCGCCCGGTGTAGCCCTGCTCATCGTCCCGGAAGAAGACTAGCTTGTCGGTGCGGGTGCGGCCCTTCCATGCGCCCCGCTCGCGCCCCTCCACCAGCACCTCCAGCGTCTGGCCTAGGAGCGGTGCGTTGGTCTCCGTGGCGATGCGCTCCTGAAGTGCTTCGACTCGTCGTCGGCGCTGCTCCTTCTCCGGACGCGGGATGTCGTCCTCCAGCTTGCGCGCGGCGATGGTGCCCGAGCGGGTGGAGTACGGCGCCACGTGGACCTTGTCGAAGCGCACCTCCTCTAGCAGGTCGCAGGTGCGCTGGAACTGCTCCTCGCTCTCGCCGCAGAAGCCCACGATGACATCCGTGCTGAGGGCGACGCCCGGTACCGTCGTGCGAATGCGGTCGATGAGGCGAAGGTAGTCGTCACGGGTGTAGGTGCGACGCATGCGCTCCAGGACTGCGTCGTCGCCGGCCTGCACGGGCAAGTTGATGTGTTCGCAGACCGCTGGCAGTTCCGCTACGGCGCGGATGATGCGGTCGCTCATGAACATCGGATGGGACGTGAGGAACCGGATGCGCTGGAGGTCGGCAACGTCCGAGAGGGCATAGAGCAGGTCCGCCAGATCGGGCGTGTCGGGCAGATCGGCGCCATAGGCATCCACCGTCTGGCCCAGCAGCGTCACCTCTTGCACTCCCCGAGTGGCCAGCAGGCTGACCTCGCGCACCACCTCGGAGACGGGGCGGCTCACCTGGCGCCCCCGCCGGTAGGGGATGATGCAGAAGCTGCAGAACAGGTCGCAGCCGTGGATGATCGGAATGTAGCTTGTGACCTGGGGATGGGCCGGCACCAGAGGCCCCACGCAGCCCTCCCAGTCGACGTCCAGGCGCTCGCCCAGCAGGTCCAGCAGGGGCGTGTACTCCTGGGGCCGCATGAAGACGTCTACGAAGGGGAAGCGCTGCTTCAGGTCGTCGTGGCGCGGTCCCACCATGCAGCCCATGAGGGCCAGCACTCGGGAGGGGTGGCGGGTCTTGAGGGGCTTGGTAAGGCCAAGCGTGCCCGTCACCTTGTCCTCTGCACTCTGGCGCACCACGCAGGAGTTGAGTACCACGACCTCCGCCTCGTGTAGGGAGGGAGCTTCGTGGAGGCCCATCTGGGTCAGCGCTGCCGCTAGCCGCTCGGAGTCCGCCTTGTTCATCTGGCAGCCTATGGTCCAGATGTAGAAGCTCCAAGGGTCTTGCGGGCCGGCAGTCCCCGCTGCGGCCCGGGTTACCGGCGCTTCCGCGCCGCGCACGCCGACGAAGGGGATCGGCTGAGGCGAGGTGGTGCTGTTCATGCTTGCTTCCGTCTCCGGCGGGGCGGTTTAACCACGGCGGGAGTCTCTGTTTCTTGCAGGTGGCGGAGGGAGAGGGATTCGAACCCTCGAGGGACCTTTTGAGCCCCTAAGCGCTTAGCAGGCGCCCGCACTAGACCACTATGCGATCCCTCCCAGCCCTATGCTATCAGAGCGGCGGGCGCTCCTACAAGCCGAACGCTGTGAGCGCGAGAAAGGCCTAGCCCTGGACGAGCAGGCTGAGCCAGGAGAAGACGCCCAGTGCGAGGAGTATGACCTCGAATACCGCCAGCGGAGGGGCGGTGAGTTGGCTGCGGACGCGTTCCCAGTAGGCGTTGAGAGGCATTTGGACCCAGACGAGAAAGGCGACCAGCAGGGCCAGAGCGAAAAGGGTAAGGCCCAGCACCGTGGCGGGGTCTTCCATCCGCAGCGTGAGGAACTGCAGCACGCTCGAGAGGAACCACATGAGCACAGCGAGCAGAGGCGACAGGGTCGTGTCCACGCCCTGGGCGCGGGCCAGCTTCGTAACGACGGCAATGTGCTTGTGCAGGCGGAACAGCCCGTAGATGGGCACGAAGAGAATCGCTAGCGTATGCCAGAGCGGGTAGTGGGGGTCATCCGTCTCTGATGCCAGGTGCTTCCACGTGACGTAGAGCCAGTACGCCATGTAGAGCCCTAGAGTGACGGCCGTGAACCCCAGCACGCGCCCCATCGACAGGTAGACCGCGTCCGTTGGAGTCTTGTCCACCGGGCGGGTGAAGAAAGCATGCCACGGAGTCAATTCGTCCAGGTGGTACGAGGCCCCGCATTGGGCGCAGGACCTCGAATCGGTGGGGTTGACGTGCCCGCAATGGGAGCACGGCTTCTCCAGCATGGTCTCCCTGTTCTCTGTTCGTCCTGGGATGGAAGGGGTTAGGATGCGCTGTGGGCCGGCTGGACCGCGTGGGCCTCTTCGCCGCAGCCCACCCAGACGGCGCCGTTCTCGAAGAACTCCTTCTTCCAGATGGGCGCCATCTCCTTGATGCGGTCCACAGCGTACCAGCAGGCGGCGAAAGCCTCCTTGCGATGCGGAGTGGCCACAGCGACCACCATGCTGATCTCCCCAATCTCCAGTCGTCCGTAGCGATGGGCAATGGCAGCGTCGGTCACGCCCCAACCCTCCGCTAGCTCCCGGAAGATGTCGCGGAAGCGCTTCACCGCCATTTCCTCGTAGACCTCGTACTCCAGGCGTAGGACGCGGTGGCCTTCGGTCTGCTCTCGGGCGGTTCCCAGGAACGTGACCACGCCGCCGTTGGCGGGTCCCCGCACCTGGGAGGTGACCTCTTCGGGGATGAGAGGCTCCGGCGTAATCAGCGTGTACCCTGCTGCCATCACTTCACCGCTGCCCGGCTATCGCTTCTCAGGCTTTCTTCGGTCGCTTCGGCTGATGCGTGACGTCTGCCCCCCCCCGCTCACGGGCGGAATCAGGGCTACTTCGTCGCCTTCTTCGAGCACCTGGGCCCTGTCGGCGTACTCCTGGTTCACGGCAACCATCGTGTTGTCGATCAGGAGTCCGATGCGAGGATGGGCCTCGGCCAGGACTGCCAGCGCTGCGCCAACCGTGGCCGGAGAGGGCACGCTGAGAGTCAGCCGGTCACGTTCCAGACGCTCCCGGTAGAGCGCGAAGAGCCGAACATTGACGGATACGGCCCCAGCCATGATGGCCCATTATACTGGGCACGCGCCTCGTGCTGCAAAGCCGCGTCCTTGTTGCCGTCCTATGCCACCGGTATACTTGAACTGTTGTGACACCGACTCGCACCAGGACGCGGACCAGCTGGGAAGCCGTCATCGGACTGGAGGTCCACGCCCAGCTCCTCACCCGCAGCAAGATGTTCTGCGGCTGTCCCGCGGAGTACGTTCAGGGAGAGCCCAACACCCGGGTTTGCCCCGTCTGCCTGGGAATGCCCGGCGTGCTGCCTGTCATCAATCGCCAGGCCGTGGAGTTCGTCATGATGACCGGCCTTGCGCTGAACTGCACGATCGCCTCGTACACGCAGTTCGATCGCAAGAACTACCCGTACCCGGACCTGATGAAGGGCTACCAGATCTCACAGTTCGACAACCCCATCGCTTCCGACGGGTGGCTGGACCTGGATGTCGATGGGCAGAGACGGCGCGTTGGAGTTACTCGGGTGCACCTGGAGGAGGACGTTGCCAAGCTGCAGCACGTCAGGGACGGCTCGGGCGAGGCCTACTCCCTGGTCGATGTGAACCGCGCCGGCGTCCCTCTGATGGAGACGGTCAGCGAGCCGGACATGCGCTCGCCAGAGGAGGCCCGTCAGTACCTGTTGGCCTTCCACTCCATCCTCCAGTACCTCGGGGTGAGTACGGCGGACATGGAGAAGGGTGCGTTCCGCTGCGACGCCAACGTCTCGGTCCGACCCATGGGGTCTACGGAGCTCTTCTCCAAGGTCGAAGTCAAGAACATGAACAGCTTCCGCTCCGTCTTCCACGCCTTGGAGTATGAGGTCGAGCGGCAGGTGGCCGTGCTCGAAGACGGAGGCCGGGTGGTCCAGGAGACTCGGGGCTGGTCGGAGGACCGTGCCGCCACGGTCTCCCAGCGCACCAAGGAGTACGCTCACGACTACCGCTACTTTCCGGAGCCGGACCTGCCCCCCCTGACCATCTCTCGTGTGTGGGTCGAGGAGGTGCGGGCCCGTCTGCCGCAGCTCCCAGGGGCGCGGCGAGACCGTTTCATGGACGAGTACGGCCTCTCCCCCTACGACGCCTCACATCTGACGGCCTCCCGGGACATGGCGGACTTCTTCGAGGAAGCGCTTGCCGCAGACGCCCTGGACGGTGACGCTCGACTGTCACGGGCCAAGGCCATGGCCAACTGGCTCACCGGCGAAGCGACCCGCCTGCTGAACGCCAGCGGAACAGAGATCGCGCAAAGCAAGGTGACGGCCCAGGCCCTTGCGGAGCTTGTAGCGCTGACTGAGGGCGGCACCGTGGGCTCTACCCAGGCGAAGGTGGCGTTCGAAGAGATGTTCCGCACCGGGGCATCGCCAAGGCAGATCGTCCAAGAGCAGGGGTTGGCCCAGATCAGTGACGCAGAGGGCATTGCTCCTTCCGTGGAGCAGGCCCTGGCTGACAATCCCCAGGCCGTCCAGGACTACCTGCGGGGCAAGGAGACGGCCGTTCGCTTCCTGGTGGGCCAGGTGATGCGACTGACCAAGGGGAGGGCCAATCCTGGCCTGGTCACAACCCTCCTCGAGGAGCGGTTGGCCGAAATGAAGCAGAAGTAGACGTGGACCACCCGTCCGGCGGGTGAAGGGAGAGTAACCGTGGAGACCTACCTGGGCATAGCGCAGATCCTTATCTCTGTCCTGCTGATCGTCACCATCCTTCTCCAGGTCCGGGGCCAGGGAAGCGGCCTCTTTGGCGCTGCCCAGGGCACCTATCGCGTCCGTCGCGGAGTGGAGAAGCTCCTCTTCCAGTTCACCATCATCTTTACCGCGGTCTTCCTCCTCATCGCCATTCTCAGAGCGTCGAGCATTCCTGGCCTCGCCTAGCCCCCGAATGCCGGGACGGCTCCTCACGTTCCTGACGGACTTCGGCACGTCCGACGCGTACGTTGCCGCGGTCAAGGGCGTCGCTCTGAGTATCAACCCCGCACTCACGATAGTCGACATAACACACGACGTTGCGCCACAGGACGTTCGGTCCGCTGCCTTCCTCCTTGGGGCGGCAGCCCCGTACTTCCCTCGGGGGACGGTGCACCTGGCCGTCGTCGACCCTGGCGTAGGGACGGAGCGGCATCCGCTGCTGGTCCTGACGCCGGAGGCGGCCTACGTCGGGCCCGACAACGGAATCTTCTCGTCAGTCCTGGCCCTTCACTCCGCCCCCGGGAACGATCCCCCCGCGAGCGAGGCGCCTCTCCCGCCGGGCGTCCGGGCCTTCCACCTGACCAACCCTCGCTACTGGCGCCAGCCGGTGAGCCGCACCTTCCACGCCCGCGACATCTTCGGGCCCGTGGCAGCCCATCTCACCCTGGGCGCGAAGCCGGAGGAGCTCGGCGAACCGGTGGAGTCCATTCGGCGGCTGGTTCTCCCCATGGTCCATCGGGAGGAGCACGGCCTGAGCGGACACGTCGTCCACGTTGACCGCTTCGGCAATCTGGTCACCAACATCCCCGAGGAAGAGGTAGTGGGCCGGCTTCGGGCCGTGTCGATTGCCGGCTGGACCATCGTCGGTCTGAGCGAGACGTATGCCTCCGGGGGAGACGACCTCATGGCGTTGGTGGGCAGCTACGGGACTGTGGAGATTGCCCTGCGCAACGGTAGCGCAGCCGCAGCACTGGGCGTGGACGTCGGTGAGCGGGTCGTCGTCTCGACGGGCTGACCGGTCGCGTGGCCGGGAGCGGGTCTGGCCCGTGAGGTGTGCGGAGGGTCGGAGCTGGCGCGAGGTCTACTGTCCCCCGCTCCGAATCCTCCACCGGGTGCCCTGGGGCGTGTCCTCCAGCGAGACTCCCATGTCCTGAAGGCGGTCACGGAGCCGGTCGGCCATCTCGAATTGGCGGGCGGCCCGAAGCTCCTGGCGCACCTCGACCAGCAGGTCCACGAACGGCTCCGCGCCGGCGATGGCCTCGGCGTCCCTTGCTAGGCTCAGGCCTAGGACCCCCGCAAGCTCGCGCAGCGTCTCCTGGCCCTCTGCTATGTCACCGTCCTCCCGAGCGAGTCGGTTTATCTCCCGTGCCAGGTCGAACAGCGCTGCCAAGGCCTGTGGCGTGTTCACATCGTCGTCCATGGCGCTCAGGAAGCGCTCCCGGAAGGGGGCCGCGTCCAGCTTGCCCCCCTCGGCCGCGCCCGTCCGGGGTGAGGTGACTGCCTCTCGCAGACGGTCCAGTGATCGGGCCTGGGCCGCCAACCCCTCCGCGCTGTAGGCCAGGGAGCTTCGGTAGTGGGAGCTGAGCAGGTAGAGGCGAAGGGCCTCGGGTCCCACCTGGGACAGGGCCTCCCGGATGGTGACCAAGTTCCCCAGGGACTTGCTCATCTTGTTCTCGTCCAGGCGGAGATGGCCGTTGTGCAGCCAGAAGTTGGCCAGCGGCGCTTGGCCCGTGTAGGACTCGCTCTGGGCGATCTCGTTCTCATGGTGGGGAAAGACCAGGTCGGTTCCCCCGCCGTGGATGTCCAGGCCTGGGCCCAGGAGGTGAAGGGACATGGCGCTGCACTCGATGTGCCAGCCTGGACGGCCGGGGCCCCACGGGCTGTCCCAGGTCGGCTCGCCGGGCTTGGCGGCCTTCCACAGGGCGAAGTCCATGGGATGCTCCTTGCCCGCCACGACCTCCACCCGGGCGCCCGCCATCATTCCGTCCAGCGTGCGGTGGCTGAGCTTGCCGTAGTCCGCGACACTCGTGACCCTGAAATAGACGTCCCCATCGGCGAGGTAGGCGAAGCCCTTGTCTATGAGGCCCTGCACCATCTCCACGATCTGCGGGACCATCTCCGTGGCCTTCGGGTACTCGTGGGCTCGCTGGATGCCGAGAGCGTCCATGTCCTCGAAGTATTCCCGTATGTAGCCCTCGGTCAGGTCCCAGATGGTCGTTCCCGCCCTTTGGGCTGCGGCGATGATGTTGTCTTCGACGTCGGTGAAGTTCTGGATGTGGCGCACCCGGTAGCCGCGGTACTCCAGGTAGCGGCGCATCACGTCGAAGAAAACGTAGCTTAGGGCGTGGCCGACGTGAGCTGAGGAGTAGGGGCTGACCCCGCAGACGTACAGCTTGACGGTGTCGCCTGTCGGTGCGAAGTCCCGCTTCTGACCGGTGAGGGTATCGTGGAGCTTCATGAGGACTCCTGGAGCAGGGCTACGGCCCAGGCCGCCATTCCCTCCCCCGCCCCCAGGAACCCCAGGCCGTCGTTGGTCTTCGCCTTGACGTTGACTGTGCTTGCGTCCCCGCCGAAATTGCGGGCCAGCTCCTGCCGCATCGCGTCCAGGTATGGCCCCATGCGGGGGCGCTCGGCGACTATTGTAGCATCCACGTTCACCACCCTCCAGCCGTGGGAGGCCAGTAGCGCGGCCGTGTGACGTAGAAGTACGGTGCTGGCGATGTCCCGGTACTGGGCGTCGCTGGAGGGAAAGTGCGTGCCGATATCACCCAGCCCTGCGGCGCCCAGCAGCGCGTCGATGAGAGCGTGCGTGAGGGCATCGCCGTCGCTATGGCCCAGCAGGCCGTGCGAGAAGGGGACTGTTACGCCTCCCAGGACCAGGGGCCTTCCCTCCACCAGCGGGTGCACGTCGTAGCCTATGCCCACACGCACGCTAGTCTCCCCTCCGGGCCGCGCCTAGCAGGGCCTCAGCTACCAGCAGGTCCTCGGGGCGCGTCACCTTGAGGTTCGCGGGCGTGCCGGGGAAGACCCGGACCCGACGGCCCAGGCGCTCCACCATCGCGGCGTCGTCCGTCACCGTGTCGGTGACGGTGCGGTGCGCCTCGAACAGCAGCTCGCGGCGGAAGACCTGCGGAGTCTGGACCGCCCAGAGCCGGTCCCGGGAGAGCGTCTCCACCACCCAGCCCTCGGAGTCCACCATCTTGACCGTGTCGGAGAGCGGAATGACCGGCACCGCTGCGCCCGTCTCCTGTGCTGCCTCCAGGCCCTTCGCCAGAAGCCCTGGCCCTGCCAAGGGCCTGGCTCCGTCGTGGACGGCGACCCACTCGCAGGGCGAGAGGGTATTGAGGCCACAGTGCACCGAGTCCTGCCGTCGCTCCCCACCGACGCAGTAGCGGATGGCGTTGCGGCGAGGACTATCCTGTGCGAGCGCCCTCCCAGCCTCCAGTGTCTCTTGGGAAAGGACCAGCACTACCTCATCTACGAGGCGGGAAGAGCAGAAGCCGTCCAAGAGATGGCTGAGCAGGGGCCGTCCCCTGAGCAGGGCGAACAGTTTGTCGATGCCCCCCATGCGGCGGCTCTGTCCGGCAGCCACGACGATTACGCCCACGCGGCCAGGCACGGGACGGGCAGCCCCGGCCACGGACTACCGGACCCCGGCCTTGGGCTGGGCGAAGATGATCCGTCCCGACGCGTTCTGGAGGATGCGGGTGACCGCTACGTCCAGGTGGCTGTTGATGTGGCGCTTGCCGCCCTCCACGACCACCATCGTGCCGTCGTCTAGGAAGCCAACGCCCTGACCCGGCTCGCGGCCCTCCTGAATGACCTTGATGGCCAGCTCTTCGCTGGGGAGCACCACGGGCCTCAAGGCATTGGCCAGCTCGTTGACGTTGAGGACCTTGACCCCCTGGAGTTCGGCCACCCGGTTCAGGTTGTAGTCCGTCGTCAGAATGGAGGCCTTCATCTTCTGGGCCAGGAGGACCAGTCGACTGTCCACGTCGGTGCCGTTGCGAACGTCGGCGTCCATGATCTGGACCGGCACCTGGGTCTCATTCCGCAGCCTGTGGAGGACTTCCAGGCCTCGACGTCCGCGGTTTCGCCTCATGGGCTCGGAGGAGTCGGCAATGTGCTGGAGTTCATTGAGGATGAACTGCGGCACACCCAGGGGCCCCGTCAGAAACCCAGTGACTGCTACGTCCATGACCCGGCCATCGATGATGCCGCTGGTGTCCAGAAGGACCAGGTTTCCGGATGTGCTCCTGGTGGAGGCGAACTTCGTGAGCCCTGGAAGGCCTTCGAAGACCGCAGCGTCCCGCGCCGCGAACAGCGCCGTCCCCAGCCCCCCAAGCCCTAGGCTGATCACGATGGGTAGGACGATGCCCGCAGGTTCGGGAATGCGTCCGAGGGATACCGTGAGCAGCGCGGCCGCGGCCAGCCCCGCCAGAAGCCCCGCGACTCCCAGGAGAACCGTGGAGGCCGGAAGAGCATTGAGCTTGCGGATGGGGAATACGACCAGGTAAGGCGCTAACACTATCCCCAGCACCAGGCCGGCGACACCTGTCCCCAAACCCCAGGGAAAGAAGCCGGGGTCTCCAACCTCTTCCCCGATAGTGAGCCCCAGGGGCCACCCGGCCAGGCCCAGAAGAAGGCCGACGGCTATGCGGAGGGCGATGCCAAGCAACATGAAATACCACCTCCTGTCGAAAGGAAAAAAGCGCATGTGGACGCTTCCAGCAGAGGGTCCAGCGAGGGACTGAAGTACGGAAACGAAGGACAACCCAGACCTATGATGACTCCAGAGCAAAGACTATTCCACGCTCATCATAGCATTGCCTGGAAGGTCGGTCAAAGGGAACTGGCCCTCTCTGACAGCCACGAGCCCTCCTCGAACAGCTTCACCGCTCGGCTGTAGTCCTCGGTGGTGTTGAGGTCCAGAAGGACTAGGGGAGAGTCCACTGCCACCTTGCAGACGCGTTTCGGGTCACGTCCCACCACGTCCCGGACACCCATGCGCTCTTCAGTGATCTCAAGAAGCTCACCCCTGAGTGTGGGATGGAAGAGGAGCGGATGTCCGGCCTTTTCCTCATACACCGGTTGGGTGATGAGGGCCTGACTCTCGAGGTGCTTGTCAAGGATGTGACGTAGCACTGCGGGGGGACGGGGTTGGTCCACGGCCAGGAGGAGGAGGGCCGAGGCCCGGGGATCACTCTCTCCAACGCCCAGCTTGATTGAGGTGGTCTTCCCCTCCCGGGAGCGGGAGTTGATGACGACGGTAACGTCTTCCCTTTCCCTCAGGTGTGGCGCCACCTCCGTCGCAGCGTGGCCGAGCACGACAACGGTCTGGGAAACACCAGCCTCGCGGAGGGAGTCGATCTGGTAGCCGATGAGGGTGTCGCCCAGCCACGGGAGCAGCGACTTGGGGGTGCCCATCCGGACCGATTCGCCTGCGGCGATGAGGACAGCCGTTGCTCCGGCCACCCCTACATACCCGCTACGGGCTCCAGGGCCTTCTCCTTGGCCTTGAGGAACAGCCGGTTCTCCATCCTCATCGGACGGCCGTCGCCTCCCAGGCGGTCCATGAGGACCTCGGCCATCACGCTGAGAGCGATCTCTTCAGGTGTACGGCCTCCCAGGTCCAGCCCCACCGGCCCGTGGATCTGGCGGATGCGCTCCTCCGGGACGCCTTTGCGGAACAGCCCCTGGTAGATGAGCAGGCACTTCCGCTTGCTCCCCAGGAGCCCGACGTATCCCGCTGGCGACCGGGCTGCCGCCTCTGTAGCTAGGTCGTCGAAGCGGTGCCCGCGAGTGGCGATGATGATGAAGGTGTTGGTGCTCACGGGGATCTGCGCCAGTCCTTGGTCGTACGGGGCCACGATGGTGCTCTCCGCGTAGGGGAACCGCTCTCGGTTGGAGAACTCGGGACGGTCGTCGATAACGTGGATGGTGAAGCCGACCGTCCGTGCCAGTCGGGCCAGGGCCAACGCAATGTGCCCGCCGCCCATGATCACAAGCTGCGGAGGAGTGGTGTAGGCCTCCAGGAAGAGATGGGACCCATCCCTGGTGGACAGGAACTCGCACTTTCCGTACGGCATGAGCTCCCGCGCACGCTCTGACACTTCGGCGTCCAGTGCGGGGCTTCCCAGGGTGCCTTGGATGGACCCGTCGCGCCGAATGAACAGCTTCTGGCCCACGGCCATATCGGCGCTGCCTGGAGACTTGAGGAGGGAGGCAATGGCAACTGCCGGACCACCGGCGTAGGCGTCTGCTATCTCCTGAAGGTACGGAAGGGCAGTCTCCCGACGCCGGACGGGTTCTAAGAGGAAGTACATGGTGCCGCCACAGACCAGGCCATCCCGGGCCGCTAGATCCTCGTTCAGGAAGTAGTCTTTGACTTCGGCGTCGCCGCCGCGCTTGAGGAGTTCGCTAGAGGCGAACCAGATGTCACCCTCTACGCAGCCGCCGCCCAGCGTGCCCACGCCGCTGCCGTCCTGGCGCACCAAGAGCTTCGCGCCGGGCTTCTGCGGCGTCGACCCTTTGGTGCGGACTACCGTGGCTAGGACGCAGGGGTCTCCCTGCTCCAGGACCCTCGCCATCTCGTGGTAGACCTCTCGCATCGCCGCCCCCGCAAGTATTCTAGCAGGTCTTGGCTGACCGTGCGCGAATGGTGGGCAGCGGTCACAGGCACTGCCGATTCTCCTCCGAAACGGCCACTGGAAGGCCGTTCTCTGCCTTCCGCCCCCTGCCATTGACAGATTTCGTAAGGCCCAATACGATGGTGTCATCCTTTTGTAGGAAGGGTTCGCCGTATGCCTGAGGTAGACGAGCTCGATCGGCGGATGATTCAACTGCTCCAGCGGAACGGGCGGGCCTCTAACGCCCGGGTGGCCAGGGAAGTAGGCGTCAGCGAAGGAACGGTTCGCCGCCGTCTCAAGCGCCTCCTGGAAGAGGACATCATCAAGGTCGTGGCCTTTCCGGACCCGGAGATGTTCGGCTACGGCACCGAGGCCCTCGTTGGCGTCCAGGTCGATCCGGACAAGACCAATGAGGTAGCTTCCAGCTTGGCGGTCCTCCAGGAGACTTCCTGGGTCTCCGTAACCACCGGCGCATTCGACATCTTCACCTGGGTTACTCTGCCTTCCTCCGTTGAGTTGGGCACATTCCTCAACACCAAGGTGCGAACGGTGCCGGGAGTTCGGCGGACTGAGACCTTCGTCAACTTGCAGATTCCCAAGCGCAACTACGGCTTGGCGGTCTAGACCCTGCTGTCTGGACTACGCTCTGGATTTCCCATGGCCGTCAGCCCGTGTTGTGTTACAATGTGTGCCGCGAAAAGCAAGTCTTTGAGGTGCCCCAGCCCGTGATGAAGGAGTTCAGCGGCCAATGACATACATCATTGCGGAGCCCTGCGTAAACGTGAAAGACGGCAGCTGCATAGACGTCTGCCCCGTGGACTGCATCTACACCACCTCCGAAGACAACATGATGTACATCAACCCCGACGAGTGCATCGACTGCGCTGCCTGCGAGCCGGTCTGCCCTGTCGTGGCGATATTCGTCGAAGACCAGGTCCCTGAGCAATGGCAAAACTTCATTCCCATGAACTACGACTACTTCGAGGGCAAGGACCTGGACGAGTTGAAGGAGGCCACTCGGGTGGCCCCCAGAAACATCGGCGAGGCCTGACCGTAACCTCCTCCTTGGTCGATCGGCATCGTTCCGTCAGGCCAGATGCCATCCGCTGAGCCCCCTGAGCGAAACGCATTGCGTCTCTTCAGATGGAGAGGCCCGTTTCTTCCCACTCTACTGGCCCTGCTTCTCATGACACCTCTCCTCGGATGTAGCACCTCGGAGGATGAGCTGCTGGTCTTCGCCGCCGCCAGCCTGCGAGATGCGCTGGAGGAGGTGGGGGAGGAATTCCAGGCTGCCCACGACATTCGTGTCCGTTTCAGCTACGGCGGGTCCGTGGCCATGGCCCAACAGCTGGCCCGCGGCGCCCCGGCAGACCTCTTCCTGAGCGCCGGCCCAGGCCCTATGGATGTCCTTGAGCAGCAGGGGTTGCTGGAGCCCGGCACTCGAGTCGACCTGCTTGGCAACGTCCTCGTGGTAGTTGCGGGGGAAGGGGTCGACGCCACCCCATCCGAGCCGCAAGGCCTGCTCTCCCCCGGGGTACGCAGGATCGCAATCGCCGACCCGCAGTTGGCCCCGGCCGGCGCGTACGCCCGGGAGGCGTTGCAGTCTCTGGAGCTGTGGGAGCCGCTCAGGCCAAAGCTCGTGATGGGCGCGGACGTTCGGACTGTCCTGACCTACGTGGAGTCCGGAAACGCCGACGCGGCCGTGGTCTACGGCAGCGACGCGAGCATATCTCCCGACCTTCGCGCGCTCTGGACCTTCGCTCCAGACACCCACTCACCTCTCGTCTACCCCGTTGCTGCGCTCCAAAAGGCGGGGAACCCGCAAGGGGCCCGCCTCTTCCGGGAGTTCCTCCTGGGAGCGGAGGCCGGAGAGGTATTCGACAGGTTCGGCTTTCGCTGGCTCCATGGCGAATGAGGCGTCCGTCGTGCGTAGACCATCTCTCCGTCCCTATGCCATAATCCGCCCCAGGGCCCCTGGCCCCTCCGGCAGGCGGCGAAAGGAGGGGAGTGCCAAGCAGCGATGAGCTTCGGGTAATGGCGCTGTCCCTTCAGGTGGCTTCCGTGGGGACAGTCGTTGGTCTTCCCCTGGCTCTTGGCATTGCCTGGGTGCTTGCCAAGAGCGCCTGGCCGGGCAAGTCTGTTCTGGATACCCTGGTCTCCTTTCCCCTGGTTCTCCCGCCGGTGGTGACGGGGTATGCCCTGCTCCTGCTCCTCGGTCCAGGCGGCCCGCTGGGCGGTCTTCTTGAGCGACTCGGGGTCGAGGTCGTATTCACCTGGGGCGCGGCGGCTCTGGCGGCGGGGCTCGTGGCCCTCCCCCTCATGGTGCGAACGGTGGAAGTGGCCTTGGCGGGCGTGGACTCGCGGCTGGAGGGGGCGGCCCGCAGCCTCGGAGCGGGGCCTTGGCGGGTCTTCGCCACCGTGACGGTCCCTCTGGCGGCGCGGGGGATCGCGGCGGGCGTGGTGCTGGGCTTTGCCAGAGGACTGGGAGAGTTCGGGGCCACCATCGTTGTAGCGGGAAATATCCCCGGACGCACCCAGACGCTGCCCCTGGCAATCTTCACCGACCTCCAGGTGGGGAACGACGCCGGCGCACTCCGCCTCATCGTCCTCTCCCTGGCCTTGGCGTTGGCTGCCCTGCTTGTCCACCATCGACTAGTCCGCCGCGCTGCGGCCTAGCTCATGGATGCTCCCTTCTTCGCCCTCCGCCTCAGCAAGACGTACGGGGATTTTCATCTGGGATTGGACCTGGGGCTGAGTCCGGGGATCACCGCCCTCTACGGACACAACGGCAGCGGCAAGAGCACGACGTTGGACTGCATCGCGGGACTGGTTGCTCCGGACAATGGCGAGGTCCGTCTGGACGGGCGCGTGCTCTTCTCCTCGCAGGAGCGCATCAACCTGCCTCCGGAGCGAAGACGCATAGGCTACGTCTTCCAGGACAGCCTGCTCTTCCCCCACCTCACGGTGTGGGAGAACATCCTCTACGGCCACCGCCGAACTCCTGAGGCCCACAGGCGCATCCAGGTCGACGTCCTTGTAGAGCTTCTTGACCTGGGGCCACTGCTGAAGCGCAGGCCGGCCAGCCTCTCCGGCGGTGAGGCCCGGCGCGTCGCCTTGGCCCGAGCCATTGCGACGTCGCCGCACCTGCTCCTCCTGGACGAGCCGCTAGCCTCTCTGGACGGTGCCTACCGGGGCCGGGCTCTGCGCTCCCTCAAGGCCCTCCGCCGCGAGATGGGCATCTCCATGCTCTACGTCTCCCACTCCATCTCTGAAGTCCTCGCCCTCGCGGACCAGGCCATAGCCCTCAAGGAGGGTGCTGTTGTGGCCTCGGGGACACCCCGCGGAGTCCTCCGCCATCCCGGCGTGCGAACGTTGGTGGCCGAGGAGGCGCTCGAAAACCTGCTTGAAGTTGAGTTGGTGGAGCATCGTGCGGCTTCTGGCCTGACGCAAGCGCGCCTGGCCACGCACGACTTGTGGCTCCCTCAGGTCGACGGACAGGCCCGTGGGACGGTAACGGTCTCCATCCGCGCGGCGGACATCCTTCTGGCCAGTGAGCCGCCCCGAGGCCTCAGCGCGCGGAACGTCCTTCGCGCCACGGTGGCGGAGGTGGGCGACCTGGGCCCTGCGACGCTGGTCACCGCCGACATTGGGGTCCCACTGCTGGCTGAGGTGAGCCCCGAAGCCAGGGAGAGCCTGGGGCTTGCCCCGGGCCGCGAGGTCTTCCTCATCATCAAGGCCAACTCTATCGCGGTCTTGGGATGAGACCCGGGTTGGTCTGCTTTCGAAGGGCGCCGACTGGAAGCTACCCCAGAGCGTCTAGGGCCTCGTCCAAGGGACGGGCCAGGCATGTGAAGATCGGGGTGTCTCGCAGCGTGTAGGGGCGGGCGGCCGACTCCCGCAGGTCCATCACCAGCTCAAGGAACTGCCCAAGGTCCGCAGTCTCGAAGGACACCACGTGCTCCTGGTCGTCTAGCCCGTACGAGTAAGTGGTGTTGATGCGGACGCCTGGGTATTTGTGCCCCATGGCGAAGTGCTGTCCCATCATGCGCTGCCGGTCGATCTGCGGCAGCTGGTACCAGTCATGGGTCTTCACGAAGGGGTACACGATGAGGTACGGGTACTCCTGCCTGGAAAGGCGGAGGGTCGATTGCGTCCCTTCCTGGCCGGCGTGGCGGTGGCCGCCCAGGTACGGCGACCGGCGCGTCAGGGCGAAGTAGGAGTGGGTCAGGTCCAGGTAGCCTGCAAGGGCTGTCTGATTGAGCTGGGCGGCAAGACCATGTAGCTCTTCAACGTCCTCTGCGATGAGCCACATCAGCAGGTCCGCATCGGCGCGGAGCCCCACCAGGGAGTAGCTACGGAGCACCATTCCATTGGCGTGCTCCGCTACGACTGCGGCAAACTCCTCCTTCTGGCTCCGGCGAAGCTCCTGACCGAGGCGGCGCCAGCTAGGGTCCACTTTGTAGAAGTTGTACTTCACGTATTGGCGGCGCTCTTCGGCCACGGTCTCCTCCACAGCGTGCGTCCCGCGGTCATTATAGTCGTTTTGCGTCCGCCTCCTCCAGCCTCCGCACACGTGGTAACGACGCCTTTCGTCGTTTTCGGGCGCCTGGAGGCAAATCCTCGCTGCCCTCTTTTTCGGATGTAGACATGGGGGCGTGCTGGGCGGACAACGGAGGTATCCCCAATGGCGTTGTTGATGCGAAACCACTTGTTGGAAGAAGCCGGCGAAGTTGCGGCCCGGAGCCAGCTTGTCGCCATCAATAAGCCCGCTGTCCAGGACATCGCTCGGCGCCTGGTTCGAGACGACATGGCCCTATCCCCCTGGGACCGCGATCGCCACTTCTTCGATGGGACCTACCGAACGGTGCACTACCTTCTGGTCCTTCACGCCCTCAGCTTTTGCCTCTGGTCTCCGGACTGGACTGTGGAGTACAAGGGGAGGACCTGCTCAGGATACTGGGCCCTGGTTGTCAGCCTGAGGCGCGCTTTCGGAGATGGTGTTGCCATCTGGAACGCTAAGGGCCTCTCACGCATGTCTGAGGTGGAGCTGGGCTACCTTCTACGGGGAAATGGCCAGGTGCCACACCTGGAGGAGCGAGTGGCCGTCCTCAGAGAGCTGGGGAGCATCCTGCAGGGGCGCTATGCCGGTGATTTCACTACCGGCATCAAGGAGGCTGGTGGAAACGCCCTGGGCCTTGTCGAGCAGATCGTCGAAGCCTTTCCCTTCTTTCGCGACGAAGGGATCTATCAGCGGAGGACAGTGCGCTTCCAGCAGGCAGCCCAGAGCTTCGTCGCTTCACTCCATTGGGCCTTTAGTGCCGCGCGTTGGGGCCGCTTCAAGGACTTGCACGGCCTGACGGCGCCCGCGGACCACCGGCTTCCCCAGGTCCTTCGCGGCCTGGACGTGCTCCGCTACAGCACAGAACTGGCTCGAGTCGTGGACGGCTGCACGCCTCTGCCTGTAGGCAGTCCCGCTGAAATTGAGATAAGGGCCGGAGCGGTCTGGGCGGTGGAGCTACTGCGTCGGGAGATGGAGTCGCTGGGGCACAGTGCGCTGCCTGTGGCGCTCGGGCGTTACCTGTCGGGGCTGGCGGGCCGCCTTCCCAACCTACGGCCCCACCATCTGTGCGCTACCACCTCGTACTAGAGCGCCCGGCGACTCACGACTGGAGCCATCGCCGCAGCCGCGCCCACAGGGACGGCGGCCGTCCGTAGTCCACCGGCTTGCCTCTCCAGTGCAGCTCTGGCGGCGAGCTGGACCGGACGAAGAAGAGCGCGTAGGCGAAGACAAAGAGGATGAGCCCCACCCACAGGAGAATGCCCGCGGGGCCCGTTCCGGCTATGTTGAGAATGAGGCCCGTAAGGAGAAGTGCACCGCCGGCCAGAAAAACGCGTCCTGGCGAGAAGGTGCCCCCCAGCCGCGTCCACCCGGGGCGCGACCACCGGGACGAGCCCCTGCTCCGGCCCTTACGAGGCTTGCGTGACTCGGAGGCCAGGACCTCCTCAGAGCGTTCCAGGATCTCCTCGATCTCTCGGTCCATCCGGCCCGGCATGGCCTCTTCCTCTACCCTTCTGTGCTACGCGGCCCACACCTAGCCAACGGGCTCTCGGCAAAAGCATCGTAAACAGGTGTTTGCGCCCATGTCAAGAACCGCGCTCCGCCTCTTCTCCTAGCTTGCACAGTGCCCAGTCCGCGGGTCATAATCAGAGAGGAAAGGAGGGGGGTCATGCGCACTGCCGTTTACACGCTCCAGGACTTCGTGGAGGATGCTCGGAGGATCGTGTCGCAGGGGCTCAGCGACGGCGACACTGTGGAAACTCTGACTCCTCTTCTTCAGAGGGTTGTTGCCCAGCCCGACTGCCTGGATGGCATCGACGACGGGTCCCGGCCCATCAGGGGCTCCGCGGTCTACACGGACGAAAACCTCACCGTCAGAGTGGTTTCCTGGAAGCCTGGGAGCAGCACCCCGGTGCACAACCACAACAGCTGGGTGCTCATTGGCGGCGTCAAGGGGAACGAACGGAACACCAACTACCGGCGTCTGGACGACGGTTCTCGCCCGTGGCATGCCCGGTTGGAGGAGGCGGAGGCAGTGGACATCCGGGCCGGTGTCTGCAACTCGCTCCTCCCGCCCCACGACATCCATGCCGTGACCATCCCGGAGGGCGAGGCGTTGGCCTTGCACGTCTATGGCACAGACCTGGGCCGGGAGTGGCGCTTCCAGTTCAACCTTGAGACGGGGGAAGTCTCGCCCTTCGGACGGGGAGACAGGGACTAGGAGGTCTGGGGCACCGCCGCGAGGGCAGCCTGCACCTTGTCCACGATTCCTTCGTACTCGGCCTTGACCGATGGGCTCAGGAGGACGGCCGGCTTTGACGTGTCCCGGTAGTCGGGGCGCAGCTCCAGGCGGCCGAGGAAGTCCAGGTCCATGCGGCGGGCCAGCTCCTCCCCCGCGCCCTGGCCGAAGATCTCTCCGGCAAAGTTCTCCACTACGCCCAGGACCGGCAGGTTCATCTTGCGCACCATGTTGATGGAGCGCATTGCGTCGGTCACAGCCAACTCCTGGGGCGTGGTCACCGCAATGAAGCCGTCCAGCGGCAGTGTCTGCATGATGGTCAGGGGTGCGTCGGAGGTGCCGGGAGGCAGGTCCGTGATCAGGTAGTCCAGCTCACCCCAGTCGGTCGTCTCCAGGAACTGCGTGAGGGCATTGTGGATCATGGGCCCTCGCCAGATGATGGCCTCCTCCTCGTTCTGTTGGAAGAAGCCCATGGAGAGTATCTTCACTCCCCACTTGGACTCCGGCAGAAACACGCCCTCCTCGTAGCGGGGCTTGGTCTGGGCCTTCATCGCCTTGACGACGTTGGGGCAGTCGATGTCCGCGTCCAGAATGCCTACCGTGGCTCCCTGCTCGGCCAGCGTCGTGGCCACGTTGATGGCCACGGTCGTCTTTCCCACGCCGCCTTTGCCGCTGTAGACGCCCAGCTTGTGGCGGATCTTACCCAGGTGCTGAGAGATGCGGCGCCTCTGCTCCCACTGGCGCTTGATCGCCTGGAGGCGCGCCTGCTCTTGGGGCGTGGGTTGTCGGCTAGCCATGGAGTGCTCCTGGTCTGGGGCATCTGCCCCGCGGTATCAGTCCAGCCCCAGGAGCTTCTTGCCCTCGGGCTTCAGCATATCCGGGTTCCAGGGCGGGTCGAAGGTCATCTCAACGTGGACATCCCCCACGCCATCGATCTCGGCGATGCGCCACTCGGCGTTCTGAGCGATGTGGGGGCCCATGCCGCACCCGGGCGCGGTCAGAGTCATTGCGACAGCGACGTCATTCTCGCCACTGATGTCGATGCCGTAGATCAGCCCCAGGTCGTAGACGTTGATGGGGATTTCCGGGTCGTACACGTCCCGCAGGGCCTCGACGACCTGCTCCTCCGTGACGTTCGCGGTAACTTCGCTCATGTCGCCTCCCTTTGCGCGGAACTGTGTGAGTGTCCATTATTGCAAAACCGGGTCGACTTCTCAACAACCGGCGTGCGGCCCCTCCACCTGGACGTTGGACTCCTATAATGCTCTCATGCGAATCGTCGTTGCGCCCCAGGCTTTCAAGGAGAGCCTCAGCGCCCGCGAGGCCGCCGAGGCCATCGCGCGGGGCGTGCGACGAGCCCTGCCGTCTGCCGAGGTGGTGCTCCTTCCGGTGGCCGATGGGGGGGATGACACACTGGAGACCCTGGTCGACACCACCGGTGGGGAGTACCGCGAGGCCCAGGTCACCGGCCCTGTGGGGGAGCAGGTGCGCGCCCGATGGGGTGTTCTGGGCGATGGCGTCACGGCGGTGGTGGAGGCGGCCGAGGCATGCGGCATGGTCCGAATGCCGCCTCACCACCCCAGGGACCCGAGTCGTACGACCACCCGGGGCGTCGGCGAGTTGGTGCGCCATGCCCTCGACCAGGGCCACAGGCGAATCATTGTGGGCGTGGGGGGCAGCGCGACCAACGACGGCGGCGCCGGCATGGCCCAGGCCCTGGGAATTCGACTGCTGGACCGTCTGGGCCGCGATGTGGGGCCGGGAGGAGCGGCGCTTCTTGAGCTCGAACGCCTTGATGCCTCTGGCCGGGACCCCAGGATCGCGGAAACGACGGTGACGGTTGCCGTGGATGTCTCCAACCCGCTCTGCGGTCCCGAGGGAGCGGCCGCGACCTACGGCCCCCAGAAGGGGGCCACGCCGGAGGTCGTGGTGCTTCTGGACGGGGCTATGGCCCGCATGGCGGACGTCGTACAACGAGACCTGGGGTTGGACGTGCGAGACCTCCCAGGCGCCGGTGCAGCGGGGGGCATGGGTGCCGGGCTCGTTGCCTTCCTTGGTGCGGAGCTCCGACCCGGTGCCGACCTGGTCTGCGAAGCGGTAGACCTCGAGCACTATGTAAAGGGCGCAGACCTCGTAATCGTCGGCGAAGGCCGTCTCGACTGGCAGACAGCGTTCAACAAGGCCCCGTTCGCTGTGGCCCGTCGAGCGGGACAGCACGGCGTCCCTGTCCTGGCCCTGGTTGGCTCCCTGGGGCCGGGCCATGAGCAGCTTGCCGAGCATGGCCTGGATCGAGTGCGCGCCATATCGCCGCTGGACATGCCTCGTGAAGAGGCGCTGGCGTCCGCGGCGCTCCTACTCGAGGAGGCTGCGGCAGAGGAGCTTCGGGCATGGGCACCCTAGGACGCTGTAGCGACGCGCTCCGGCGTAGCTTTGACACCGGATAGTGCCGTTGCTACACTCGCCCGCGACCCGCGCCTTTCATTGGTGAACGCTGAGCAGGAGGCACTCCCTTGACCGCCCAAAGTTCCAAGTCGATGCTCCCCACTCCCGCGGAGCACTTCGGCCACGAGATCGGGGAAGACCGAAAGCTGGCCGATTGGCCCCAGATCGTCGATTACTTCCACCTTCTCGACCGAGGCTCGGACCGCATCCAGGTGCAGGAGGTTGGGTTGTCCACGGAGGGGAACCCCTTCCTCATGGCCATCATTGCCGCTCCGGAGACCCTGGCGGACCTGGAGAAGTACCGCGCCATCCAGGCCAAGCTGGCAGACCCCCGCACGGTGAAGGACGAGGCGGAGGCCGCGGCCCTCATCGCCAAAGGTAAGGCGGTCATCCTGGTTACCTGCAGCGTCCACGGCACGGAGGTGGGAGCGACGCAGATGTCCACGCTCCTCGCCCACCACCTTGTCACCAGCGACGAGCCTGAAGTGCGGCAGGTCCTGGACAACGTCATCTTCCTCCTGGTGCCGTGCCTGAATCCCGACGGTCTTCGCATAGTGAAGGAGTGGTACGATAGCACACTCGGCACCTGGTACGAAGGAGTCAACCAGCCGTTCCTCTACCACAAGTACGTCGGCCACGACAACAACCGGGACTGGTACATGTTCACCCAGCAGGAGAACCGCCTGGCGGTGGAGCATGCCCATAACGCCTGGCATCCCCAGGTGGTCTACGACCTGCACCAGATGGGTCCCCGGGGCCCTAGGCTCTTCGTGCCTCCCTACCTGGATCCCATCGACTCCAACGTCGACCCCATCCTCCAGTCGGAGATCGCCTCCATGGGGACGGCCATGTTCAGTGAGCTCACCGGGCAGCGCAAGGCTGGCGTTGCCGTCTACTGCATCTACGACGCCTACACCCCCAGCCGGGCCTACCAGCACTACCACGGCGGCATTCGCATCCTCTCCGAGGCTGCGAGCTGTCGCATCGCCACGCCCGTCGAAGTGAACGCCGAGGAGATGACCTTCGCGCGCGGCATCGATCCTCGGATGCAGACGTGGAATAACCCCATGCCCTGGCAGGGCGGGCGCTGGACGCTTCGCGACATCGTGGACTACGAGTACGCCGCCGTCATGGCAGCCCTGGGGAACGTGGCCCGGTACCGGGACGTCTGGCTGCGGAACTTCTACGCCATTGGAGTGAAGGCCGTCCAGGGGCCCAAGAAGCCCCACGCCTACCTCGTCCCGAGGGCCCAGCGAGACCCCGTAACGGCCCACGAGCTTCTGGACATCCTGCGGTTCGCTATGGTGGAACTCCATGAGGCGCAGGAGGAGTTCGAAGCTGGTGGGGTCCGATACCCCGCGGGCACGCGTGTCGTCCTGACGGCGCAGCCCTATGGGGCCTTTGCCAAGACCATGTTGGAGGTCCAGCACTACCCCGACCTCCGGGAGTACCCCGAAGGGCCTCCCAAGCGGCCCTACGACGTCACTGCCCACAGCCTCCCTCTCCAGATGGGCGTCGACGCTGTGGAGGTACAAGAACCCTTCCAGGCGAAGCTTCAGCGGCTCGACGCGGTTGCGCCGCCGGATGGTCGGGTCGTCTCTCTGGGTGGCGGGAGGGCCACGGCACACCTCCTGGAAGCCGAAACGAACGCCAGTTTCCGGGCGGTCAACCGCCTCCTGTCAGCCGGCGCTCGCGTGAGCCGAGCGCGGGAGGCATTTGTCGTCGAGGGGCGTCGCTATGGCCCCGGCGCCTACGTTATCGAAGGTGCACGCAGCCTCGACTCGACCTTGGCAAGCGTGGCCGCGGAGATGGGCCTCGAGTTCGCCGCGGTGTCGGCGGTGCCTCCGGTCCCCGCCGGGTTGCTCCGCAGCCCCCGTGTTGGGCTCTACAAGAGCTGGGCGCCGACCGCAGAGGAGGGCTGGACCCGTTGGATCTTTGAGGGCTACGAGCTTCCCTACGCCACACTGGTCGACGCCGAGGTCCACCAGGGCGGCCTGAGGGAGCGGTTCGACGTGATCGTACTGCCCCACCAGCCTGCGCAGGCCCTTCTGAACGGCAACAATGCCAGGGAGTACCCCGCCCCCTACGCCGGCGGTCTGGGCGACAGGGGGAGCGCCAACCTGCGCGCTTTCGTGGAGAAGGGTGGGACGATCGTGGCGTGGGACGGGGCGGCAGAATACGCCATCAACCACCTGGACCTGCCCGTCACGAACGTGCTGGAGGGCGTGCCGTCTACCCAGTTCTACGCTCCGGGCACCTTCCTGCGGGTCCTGCTCGACACTGCCCACCCCATCGCCTATGGGATGCCGGCCCGCACGTCCGTCATGTTCGAGCGCAGCCCGGCCTTCAACGTGCGCAGGGGCACGGTAGTGGGTCGGTACCCTCTGGCCAATGTGCTGTTGAGCGGCTGGGTCCTGGGCCAAGAGCGCCTCTACGATCGCGCCGCGTTGGCGGAGGTGCCCGTCGGCGATGGTCGAGTCGTCCTCATCGGCTTCAAGGTCCACTTCCGCGCCCAGGCCCGCGGCACCTACCGCATACTCTTCAACGCCTTGTTGTCCAGCGCTGCTGCGTAGAAGAAGAAGGGGAGAGAGGTGACGAACGCCTCTCTCCCCTGAAACTGACGGGCCTGGAGCAGCATCTCCGTCGGAAACCCGATCGATCCCCTGGGCCTGTCGCCGTCACGCGTTCGCCGTGGCGGGTCAGGTTGTCTCCAGGAGCGGAGCGGATCGCGCTTGCGTCGGCCTAGTTCCGGCGCAGCGAGATGCGGGCCTCCTCCAGAGCGACCTGGGTGACCGCTGCCACGCGTATGTCGGGGAAGCGGTTTACCAGGACCCGGAGGGTGGCAAGGAGCTCTGACATCTGTCCCACGAACTGAACCATCATCGTCCTAGACTCCTCCTTCCGCTTAGGGTCCGCTCGCAAAGGAGAAAACGACTGGAGTCGCACCTTTGTTCCCCCGACGAAGGAAAATGGCCGCAGGAAGCGATGCATGGGGCCATCCGTTTGACACTGCGAAGTCATGTACGGATACTGGCCCGAAGGCTGTCCCAGGAGGCGCGCATGAAGGTGGGTGTGATCTTTCCGCAGACCGAAATTGGGGAGGATCCCGGGGCGGTGCGGGCTTTCGCCCAGGCGACTGAGGACTTGGGCTACGCACACCTGCTCGCATACGACCATGTTCTAGGAGCGGACCCCAGCCACTATGCGGACTGGCGGGGGCCCTATACGCATGAGAGCCTGTTCCACGAACCCTTCGTCCTCTTCGGCTACCTCGCGGGCATCACCACGCGTCTTGAGATGGTAGCCGGCATCATCATCCTGCCGCAGCGGCAGACGGCCCTGGTTGCCAAGCAGGCAGCCGCGGTGGACGTCCTCTCTGGCGGGCGCCTCCGCCTTGGCGTCGGCATCGGGTGGAACTGGGTGGAGTACGAGGCGCTCGGTGAGAGCTTTCGCAACCGGGGCCGTCGCATCGAGGAACAGGTCTCCGTGCTCCGGGCCCTATGGACGGATGAGGTCGTGACCTTCTCGGGCCGTTGGCACAGCATCACCGCCGCCGGGCTGAACCCCATGCCCGTGCAGCGGCCCATCCCGCTGTGGATGGGGGGAGGCGTCGAGCCGGTCTTGGAGCGCATTGGGCGAATGGCGGACGGCTGGTTCCCCCAGCCTGGGCCCAACGACCAGTGCCGGGAGATGCTGGAGCGAATGCACGGCTACGCCCGGAACGCAGGACGGGACCCGAGCGAAATCGGTGTGGAGGGACGCATCAACTTTCGGGACAATGATCCGGACGTCTGGTGTCGCACCGCCGAAGCATGGCAGGGTCTCGGCGCTACGCACGTGGGAGTGAACACCATGGGTGCCGGTTTGCGCTCTCCGGACGAGCACATCGCCGCTATCCGGCGCTTCGCGGAGGCGATGAAGCTGGGGTAGCGGAGACTACTCGGACGCTTGGGCGCGACCTTGAGGCCGGGCCCCCTCCGAGCCACCTTCCCGGCGTCGGGGCCGGGGGCCGCGTCCCCTGCGAGC
Source organism: Dehalococcoidia bacterium (assembly GCA_965249315.1). Classification (GTDB taxonomy): domain Bacteria; phylum Chloroflexota; class Dehalococcoidia; order Lucifugimonadales; family UBA1127; genus CBDBGD01. The sequence continues at coordinate 2,084,031 of OZ252225.1, forward strand.
CGCTCCACCCGAGGAGGCTGCCGGCGTTCCCGCCGCACATTTGGCACAGGGACGGTACACGGTCTGCCGCATCAGCCCTGGGAGCTTGGCCCGGCTTATGATGCGGTTGCATCGAGAGCACCGGGCAGTGTGCCAGACCAGTCGATTCGGGTCCTTCCAGGTTGACATGCGGGCGCCGCCTCCTCCTGGTTGCCGTGCAGGGTAGGCTGCAGTATACCAGAGTGGGCTGCAGGTGTCTCCAAGCCGTTTGTGGTTTTTTTCACTTGCATTGGCTCCGTTCCCTATGATATATTCGCGCCGCCCTATGGAGGGCTGCCATGCTTGAAGACTACTATCGGCTCTATGGCTTCGTCCTCATGCTTTCGGTAGTAGCCGTCATTGTTCCTACCAGCATGGTGCTCGTCTCCTGGTTGCTCCAGCGCCTCCGCGTGCGTCCCTCCAAGCCGGATCCCGTCAAATCGGAGATCTACGAGTGCGGTATGGAGACCATTGGCGGTCGCTGGGTGCAGTTCAACTTCCGCTACTACCTCTACGCTCTCCTCTTTCTCCTCTTCGATGTCACCGCAGTGTTCATATACCCCTGGGCAATCCGCCTCAAGACGCTGGGCCCGTATGCCCTGCTTGAGCTCATGGCCTTCGTCGGCATCCTGACGTTGGGCTGGGCCTATGCCTGGCGCAAGGGCGCACTGGAGTGGAGGTAGCTGACACGATGGTAGAGGTGCGACTGCAGACCCCTCTGGACCTCAGCACCGGTGAGCTGGACGCCAAAGAGGGCAGCTACATAAACCATCTCAAGGCCACGCATACCGAGCAGTTCCCCGACCCCATTGTCCAGGTGCCGGAAGGCCTTGAGCGAAACCTCATGGTGACCACAATGGACGCGCTCATCAACTGGGGACGGCGGTCGGCGGTGTGGCCGGTCTCCTTCGGCCTGGCCTGTTGCGCCTTTGAGATGATGGCCAGCGCCATGTCCCGCTTCGACATTGCCCGCTTCGGCATGGAGGCTTTCCGGGCCACCCCCCGACAGGCGGACCTGATGATTGTGGCGGGCACCGTTACCTGGAAGATGGCCCCGGCTATCGAGCGTATCTACGCTCAGATGGCAGAGCCTAAGTGGGTCATCTCCATGGGCGCCTGCGCCACGTGCGGAGGGCCCTACTACGACACCTACAGCGTGGTGCCCGGCGTTAACAGGATCGTGCCGGTGGACGTCTACGTCCCAGGATGTCCACCGCGGCCGGACGCGTTGCTGTACGGGGTCATGCAGCTCCACGAGAAGATCCGGAAGTACAGCCTTGCCCACAAACGGGCGGGAGACTGATGACCACGGCCCTTGCGGGCGAGGACATGGCTCGCCGGCTCCAGCACGCCCACCCTGACGCCGTCGAGACCTGGGATGCCGCGTCCCTGTGGGTGGTGCCAGAGGCGCTCCACCAGGCGTGCCGGTTCTTCAAAGAGACGTCCGGGCTGTCCATGGACTTCCTGGTAGCCGTGACCGCGGTGGACTACATCGAGTATTTCGAAATGGTCTATCACCTGACGTCCCTTAAACTCAACCACAGTGCGGTCCTCAAGACCCGGGTCTACGATCGGGACGAACCCGCCGTCTCCTCCGTTGTGGACCTGTGGCGCGGGGCAGAGCTCCAGGAGCGGGAGGTCTGGGATCTCATGGGAGTGCGCTTTACCGGGCACCCCAACTTGAAGAGAATCCTGACGTGGGAAGGCTTTCCCGGCCATCCGCTCCAGAAGACCCACCTGGGCGGGTAGAGCGGGAGAGGCGCAGCGCAAGGATGCAGATCGAGCCCATCACCATCAACATCGGGCCTCAGCACCCCAGCACGCACGGGGTGTTCCGCCTGCGCGTAACCTTTGACGGCGAGGTCATCCAGGACCTGGAGCCCGTCTTCGGCTATCTCCATCGGGGCACGGAGAAACTGGCGGAAGAGCGGACCTATACGCAGGTGGTTACCCTGACGGACCGTATGGACTACGTGGCCCCAATGACCAACAACCAGGCGTACGTGCTGACTGTGGAGAAGCTGGGCGGAATCCAGCCCACGGAGCGTGGGATGTACCTGCGGGTGATGGCCGCAGAGCTGCAGCGCATCGCGAGCCACCTGATGGCCGTCGGCTTTCTGATCCAGGACCTCGGCGCCATGGGCACTCCGCTCATGTACTGCTTCCGGGAGCGCGAGCGCATCCTGGACCTGTTCGAGATGCTCTGCGGGGCCCGCATCACTGTGAGCTACATGCGTCCCGGCGGCGTGTTCCAGGACGCGCCGGAGGACTTCTGGCCGGCCCTTCGCACGCTGTTGGATGAGATGCCCCACTACATCGACGAGTTGGAGCGGCTGCTCACGGAGAACGAGGTCCTGCTGGTCCGCACCAAGGACGTGGGTGTGCTGGCGGCGGATCAGGCCATCAACGCATCGGTCAGCGGGCCGAACCTGCGGGCCAGCGGCATCTCCTGGGACCTGCGCAAGACCGACCCGTACGAGGTCTACGACCGCATCGACTTCCAGGTCGCCGTCGGAAGCCGGGGCGACTCCTACGACCGGTTGGTCGTTCGCATCCTGGAGATGCGGGAGAGTCTTCGCATCGTCGAGCAGTGCGTCCGGGACATTCCGGCCGGACCCGTTAGGGCCGAGGTCCCCCACTTCCCGCGGCCTCCCGTCGGCGAGGCCTACGCTCACGTCGAGAGTCCCAAAGGCGAGTTGGGGTTTTACATGGTCAGCGACGGCGGTCTTTCTCCCTACCGCTGTAAGGTCCGCTCCCCCTCCTTCATCAACCTCACGGTGCTCAAGGACCTCCTCATTGGCTGGAAAATCGCCGACCTCATGGTGATCTTCGGCAGCCTCGACGTAAACATGGGGGAGGTGGACCGCTAGCCATGGGGCCCATCCTCTCCCAGAACGTGATCTACCGCCCCGTCTACAACTTCTTCGACGGACTCCTCCCCGAGTCTCTGGACTGGGTGGCCTACGTCATCGCCGGCCTCACCATCGTCCTGATCCTTGTCAACGCTCTCCTTCTCCTCACCGCGCTCTTCATCTTCTCGCTGCGACGTCTGCTCGGACTGTTCCAGACCCGGCTGGGGCCCAACCGGGTGGGGCCCTTTGGCGTTCTGCAGCCCTTTGCGGACATCCTGAAGCTGCTCATGAAAGAGGACCTGCGCCCCAAGCTCGCCGACCCCCTCCTCTTCACCGCCGCGCCGGTGCTCATGGTGGCGCCGGTGTTCATCATCCTGGCAATCGTCCCCTTCGGGAGGGACTCCTTCCTTGCCGACCTGAATGTGGCTGTGCTCTTCTTCATCGGCGTCACAACGGTGTCGACGCTGGCGGTCTTCCTTGCTGGATGGGGGTCGGGCAACCGCTACGCCCTCATCGGGGCCGTTCGGGCCGTGGCGCAGCTCGTGAGCTACGAGGTGCCCATGGTCCTCTCCCTGGTGGGCGTCCTGTTGCTGGCGGGCACCATGTCCCTGGTGGGCGTGGTTGAGGCCCAACGTCTCCCCTTCATCGTGCTTCAGCCCCTGGGGTTCTTCATCTTTCTCCTCGCGGCCTCCGCGGAGATGAACTGGAGCCCCTTCGACCTTCTGGAGGCGGAGTCTGAGTTGACGGCCGGGTTCCACACCGAGTACAGCGGCGCCAAGTTTGCCCTGTTCCAGCTGGCGGAGATGGGCTCCGTGGTGGTCTTTTCCGGCATCATTGCCACCCTCTTCCTGCGGGGCTGGGAGAACCCTTTTGGCCCCATCGGCTGGCCCGAAGTGCTCCCGACCCACCTCTGGTTCCTCCTCAAGGTCTTCGCGGTCATCTTCCTCCTGATCTGGGTGCGGGCCACGGTGGTGCGCCTGCGGGTGGACCAGGTGATGGCCTTTGCCTGGAAGGTGCTGTTCCCCCTGGCGGTGATTAACATGTTCGTCACGGCGGCGTTGGTCGTGGTGTGGCCGGAGCCCAGCACTGCGCAGCTCTGGGCCATGGCGGCCGTCAACTGGGTGGTGGCCGTGTCCTGCATTGCCGGCGCCAGCCGGTTGTTGGAGCGCAATCGGAAGCTTCCGGCGGCCACCGTAAAGCTTGTGCAGGTCTCTTCGGAGGTGCGTTGATGCCCTACGGCGTTGGTATTGCCAAGGGAATGATGGTCACGTTGCGGAACCTGTTTCGGCGTCACACGACGGTGCAGTACCCCGAGGAGCGCGTCCGCCAGCATCCCCGGTTCCGCGGGGAGGACTTCGTCTGGTACGAAGAGCGTTGCACGGGCTGTGCGAGCTGCGCCAAGTACTGCCCCCTGGGCATCATTCGCATTGTGACGAGTCCCGGCGGTCAGCAGACGCCCGAAGGCGAGAAGTACACGATAGAGGTCTTTGACATCGAACTGGCGCGCTGCATGTTCTGCGGCCTGTGCGTGGAGGCGTGTCCGTACGACGCCTTGCACATGGGCAGCGGCTTCGAACGGGGCCGCTACCGCAGTAGTGACCTGGTGATTCCCCTGGAGGAGCTCCGACAGGCCCCCAAGCGGCCGAGCACGTGGCTGCGACCCCAACTGGAAGAGCGGGGCTACAACCCGTTCACGGGCCCCGCCCTGTCCTGGCGGGAGGTGGGTCGGGAGCAGCAGGTGGCGCCCACGTACCAGGAGATGCAGGAGCGCTGGGTGAAGGAGCGATGACGCCCACGGGCATAGAGACCACGCCGGCCTTTACCATCATCTGGTGGGCCGTTGCGGCAACGAGCGTTGGCGGTGCTGTTCTGGTCATCCTGCTGCCTGACCTCCTCAAAGCGGCCCTGTCGCTGGTTGTCTCCTTCCTGGCTGTGGCCGCCCTCTTCGTCATGCTCAACGCCGAGTTCCTGGCGGTCGTGCAGCTTCTCATCTACGCGGGCGCCATCCCCATCCTCATCATCTTCGCCGTCCTCGTGATGCGGGACGTCCAGCGCGGCAACCCGTTCAACCGCCTGCGAGTGCCGGCGTTGTTCCTGGCGGGCATGGTCCTGGCCCTGATCCTCTTCGTCACGTTCGACACGAAGTGGGACCTCCTGGAGGAGGCGACCCTGTCCGCTGGCGAGCAGCAGCAGGCTGCAGAGGTCTACAGCAACAGCGTTCCTGTTCTGGCGGACCTGTTGCTGAACAACTACGCGCTGGCCCTCGAGGTAGCGGCGGTTCTCCTCCTTGCGGCTATGGTGGGCGCCATGGCCCTGGTTCGGGAGCGTTGAGGTGATCGGTCTCACCCATTACCTGGCCCTTTCCGGCATCATCTTCAGCATTGGCCTCTACGGAGCCCTGACCAAGCGCAACGCCATCGCCATCCTGATGGCGGTGGAGCTCATGTTCAACGCCGTCAACGTGGCGGTAGTATCGATGGCCCGCTACACGGTGCCGGTGGGGATTGGCGAAGGAGATTTCGGCGTTCTGCTCACGGGCCAGGTCTTCGCCATCTTCGTCATCACTGTTGCGGCGGCGGAGGTGGCCCTTGGCCTCGCCATCGTTCTGGCCATCTTTCGGAACAGGCAGACAGTGGACGTGAGCCAGATGGACCTGATGAAGCGCTAGGTCTTTGCAAGGACTCCTTGGGACCAGAGACTGACTCGAAGCGGTGGAACCGCTGAGTGAGGCGTACCTAGGATGTGGGTTGAGTTCAAGCGAGTGCCCAACCTGATGTCCGCCGAGATGTGGAAGGACACACTGGAGGCGGAAGGGCTCCCTTGCCGCGTCCTGCCCGAGGGAGACATTCGGGACTGGGGAGAGTCCGAACCCTTCGTCGTGTACGTGCCCAAGGGCCGTGAGCACGTCGCCGAAGAGATCCTGAGGAAGCTGTAGAATGACCGAAGGCTGGGCTTGGGCCATCTTCTTCCTCCCACTGGCCTCCTTCGTGGTCATAGCCTTTGTCATCCGTCCCTTCTTCAACCGCCAGGCTGAATCGGCTGGCTACCTTACCATTGCTGCCGTAGCGGGATCTCTGATTCTCTCCCTCTGGGCCCTTGCGGAGACCCGCGGCCACGAAGGTCCCATCGGTTGGGACTCCCATCTATGGTTCACGGTGGGCGGCCTGGAGGTCCGGATTGGCATCCTCCTGGACTCGCTCACTGCGGTGATGGCAGTGGTGGTCTGCGGCGTCAGCCTCATGGTGCAGGTCTACTCTCAGGGGTACATGCGCGGCGATCCCGGCTATGCCCGGTACTTCGCCTTCATGTCCCTCTTCACCGCCTCGATGCTGGGGTTGGTGCTTGCCCGGAGCATCCTCCAGCTCTACGTCTTCTGGGAGCTGGTGGGCCTCTGCTCCTACCTGCTCATCGGCTTCTGGTACCACCGGCCTTCAGCGGCCCGAGCCGCGATGAAGGCCTTCGTAGTGACCAGGCTGGGCGACCTGGGCTTTCTCCTTGCCATCCTCTACCTCTTCTTCCACCAGGGCGCCTTCCAAGCTGCGGGGCTCAACCCCCTGGAGATCCCGGACATCCATGCTGCTGCGGTCGGTGGACTCATCCTCGGGACCGGCGCGCTGACGTGGATTGCCATCGGCATCTTCGCCGGCGCCGCAGGAAAGTCGGCCCAGTTCCCCCTGCACGTCTGGCTGCCCGATGCCATGGAGGGCCCCACGCCCGTCAGCGCCCTCATCCACGCCGCGACCATGGTGGCGGCGGGCGTGTTCCTGGTGGCCCGCTTCTTCCCCGTTTTTGACGCCGCGCCTGACGCCATGACCCTGGTAGCAATCATTGGGGGCTTCACCGCCCTCTTCGCCGCCTCAATGGCCATGGTCATGAACGACATCAAGCGGGTGGTCGCCTACTCCACCATCAGCCAGCTCGGCTACATGATGCTCGCCCTGGGCGTGGGCGCCTATGCCGTGGCCATCTTCCACCTCTTCACCCACGCCTTCTTCAAAGCGCTGCTCTTCCTGGGCGCAGGAAGCGCCAACCATGCGACGGGCACCTTCGACATGCGGTACATGGGCGGCCTGCGCCGCTACCAGCCATGGACCTATTGGGCCTTTCTGGCGGCGTCGCTGAGCTTGGCTGGGGTCTTCCCCCTCGCTGGCTTCTGGAGCAAGGACGAAATTCTGGGTCAGGCGTGGCTCGCCGGGGGAGTCGTGGGCCCGATTGTCTTCGTCTTGGGAGCGGCGACAGCCTTCATGACGGCCTTCTACATCTTCCGCGTCCTCTTCATGACCTTCCACGGCGAATTCCGAGGCGGTGTCGAAGCCGAGAAGCAGGCCGCGGGCGGGACTGTGGGCGCGGCCCGGACCGACGACGAAACTTCCGGTCACGGCGGCGTCCACCTGGCGGAGTCTCCACCGTCCATGGTGCTCCCGATGCTGGTCTTGGGGGTCCTCTCCGTGGCTGTTGGGGCCATCGTCAACCCGCCGGTGGAGCTTCTCTCAATTCCGAAACACTGGCTCTCCCATCTCCTCGACGCCTCCCTGGCGCCCCTCGGTTTTCACTTTGCCACTCCGACGATAACGCTGTGGATCGCCATCCTCTCCGTGGCCTTGGCCGCGGCCGGAATCTTCCTGGCGTGGCTGCTCTACGGTTCCCGTCGGAAGGTCGCGTGGAAGGTGGACCTGACTTCCATGCATCGAGTTTTGAGTCGACGCTACTACATGGACGACCTGTATGAGGGGCAGCTTACGGACAGGGTGTTCTACCGCTCCGTCTGCCGCTTCCTCGACTGGTTCGATCGGAGCCTCGTGGACGAGGTGGCGGAGAAGGTGGGGTGGTTTGGACGGAACGTGGGCAGGGCCATGGCCCTCGTCCAGACGGGGCAGCTACAGGCGTACGGCACGGCTATCACGGTGGGCCTGGGGGTCATAGTTATTGCGTACTACATCTGGGGGTAGCGCCCAGTGCTGACGGCAACGGTATTCCTTCCTCTGGTCGGAGCGCTGTTTGTCGGCGCTCTGCTGGAAGGCCGGCGGGCCAGGACCTTCGCCGTGGCCGTGTTCCTCGTCGACTTCCTGCTGGCGGGCATCGTCTTCGTCGGCTACGACAGCGCTGAGGGCGGGCTCCAGTGGGTGGAGCGTTACGCCGGCTGGGTCCCCTTCCTGAACATCGAGTACCACTTGGGCGTGGACGGCCTTAGCGCGCCCCTCATCCTGCTCACGGGGCTTTTGGGGCTTGCTGCCGTCTTCAGCTCCTGGAGCATCCAGCACCGATTGAAGGAGTACTTCGCTGCGTTGCTGGTCCTGCAGACCGCCGTCATGGGGGTCTTTGCCGCGCAGGACTTCATCCTCTTCTTCATCTTCTGGGAGCTTGAGCTCATCCCCATGTACTTCCTCATAGCCATCTGGGGGAGCGGGCGGCGTGAGCACTCCGCCATGAAGTTCCTGGTCTTCACCTTCGTCGGCAGTGCCTTCATGCTCGTCGGCATCCTGGCCCTGTACTTCTCGTCGGGCGTCGGCACCTTCGACATGGCGAGGCTGGCGGCGACGGACTTCGGCGGCCTGGTGCTGCCGATGCAGGTTGTGTTCGCGTTCTTCCTGATTGCTTTTGCCGTGAAGCTGCCCGTCTGGCCGCTCCACACATGGCTCCCCGACGCCCACACGGATGCGCCGACGGCAGTGAGCGTCATGCTGGCGGGCGTGCTCCTGAAGATGGGCGGCTACGGGATCCTCCGAGTCAACGTGGGCATGTTCCCGGACCTGGCCCAGGACGCCGCCCTGGCCATCGCAGTGCTAGCGGTCATCAACATCCTGTATGGCGCCATGGTGACCTTGCGCCAGACAGACCTGAAGCGACTGATTGCCTTCAGCAGCATAAGCCACATGGGCTATGTGCTCCTGGGCGTCGCCTCCATTGGTGCGGCTGATGCCGTCTCTCCCATTGGGCTCACCGGCGCAGCCATGCAGATGTTCACCCATGGCACCATCACGGGGCTGCTCTTCGTCGGCGTGGGGCTGATCTACGACAAGGCCCATACGCGCCACATTCCCGACCTGGGCGGCCTGGTTGCCCGGATGCCCTTCGTAGCAATCGTCTTTGCCGTTGCGGGCATGGCGTCCCTGGGACTGCCTGCCACCAGCGGGTTCGTCTCGGAGGTCATGGTCTTCCTGGGGACCTTCCCCGTCTACGGATTGCTGACCGTCCTGGGCGTGGTGGGCATCCTGATAACCGCGGGCTACATCCTGTGGACCCTGCAGCGGACGCTGTTTGGTCCCATGCCCCAGCGGTGGGCCAACCTTAGCGATGCGACCCTTGTGGAGGCCGTTGCCCCCACACTCCTCGTCGTCGCCATTCTTGTGGTGGGCATCTATCCTGCTTTCCTCACGGACGTATTCTCAACGGGTGTTGGGGAGTTCCGGCTCCCCTTTGCGTAGGATGCAGTCATGACCTGGGCCGACGTCTTCCTCCTGTCGCCGGAGATCAGCATGGTGGCCGTGGCCGCCCTGGTGGTCGTGCTGGATCTGCGCGTCGCTCGCAAGGAAGTCCTGGCCTGGGTTGCGGTCATTGGCCTGATCGTGCCTTTGGCGTTCACCGCGTTGCTGATGGCCGAGTTGGCGGGCTGGTGGAGCATCCTGGAGAGCTCCGCCCGACACCAGGAGGCCATCCACGGAATCTACGGGACCCTGTCCGTGGACCGCTTCGCGATCTTCTTCTCCTTCTTCTTCATTATCAGCGTTGGGCTGGTCATCCTGGCCTCGGCGGGCTACGTCGACCGCTTCGCACGCTACCAGGGCGAGTACGTCGCCCTGCTTCTCATCTCCGCCGTAGGGATGATGTTGCTGGCCACGGCGAGCGAGCTCATCTCCCTCTACATCGCCCTCGAGCTGTCGACCCTTCCCCTGGTCGCTCTAGCGGCCTTCTCGGGCGACTCCCGCTCATCCGAGGCTGGCCTCAAGCTGCTCCTGCTGGGAGCGCTGAGCTCCGGCGTGTTGCTCTACGGCATGGCCCTCACCTTTGGCTTCACCGGGACCACGCACCTGGCGACCATCGCAGAGCAGGTGTCCCGCGGGGGCGAGCCCTTCGGCGCCCCGGTCCTCTTGCTGGGCGTGGTGCTCATGGTGGCGGGCTTTGGCTTCAAGATTGCCGCCGTGCCCTTCCAGATGTGGGTTCCCGACGTGTACGAAGGTGCCCCGACGCCGGTCACCGCGTTCCTCTCCGTGGCCAGCAAGGCGGCCGGCTTCGCGGTCATCCTCCGGGTCTTCTACACAGCCTTCGGCGCGTTTGACGTGGATTGGGGGCTTCTCTTCGCCGGCCTCGCAGCCGCTTCCATGACTGTTGGGAACCTCGTCGCCATTGCACAGAGCAACATCAAGCGCATGCTCGCCTACAGCACCATCGCCCATGCGGGCTACATGATGGTGGGACTTGCTGCCGTGGCCGCACGTGTCCCGGAGGGCGAGACCACGCTCGGGCCCAGTACGCTCCTCTTCTACCTGGGCGGCTATGCGGTGACAAACTTTGCCGCCTTCTTTGCCATCATCGCCATCACCAAGGTGACCCGCAGTGAGGTCATCGATCAGTTCGCAGGAATGGGCCGCCGAGCGCCGCTGTTGGCGCTGGCGTTGGCCGTAAGTCTGGTCTCGCTTACGGGCATACCCCCCACGGTTGGGTTCATGGCGAAGCTGTTCGTCTTCAGCGCCGCAGTGCAGGCAGACTTGACGTGGCTGGTCGTCGTCGGACTGATCAACAGCGTAGTCTCCGCCTACTACTACCTGCGCGTCGTCCGAACGATGTACATGACAGAATCCAGCTCGGAAGAGAGCGTACCCTCCACGGGCGGTCTCCGGATTGCTCTGGGGCTCACCGTCGCGGGGGTCCTCTTCCTTGGCCTCTGGCCGCAGGCCCTCCTGGAAGCCACCGAGCGGGCGGTCATGGTGGTGCTCCCGTAGTGGATGGGGTGAGGTGATGACGGGTCGGACAGGCGCCGCGGTGGTCTACAACCCCTGGATCAAAGAGGCGAAGGCCTTGGCGGAGGCTCTCGGCCGCCGCCTCGAGGAGTCAGGCCCCGTGTGGTTGGCCTCTCTCGAAGAGTTCGAACAGCGTCGTGGCGAAGCGCGGGACTACGGCGTGGTCGTCAGCGTCGGAGGGGATGGCACCATCCTCGGCATAGTGCGCGCCACGATGCGGGATGGCCTACCCCTCGTGGGCGTCAACCTGGGCCGTGTCGGCTACATGACTGAGCTCTCGCCCGCCGAGGCCCTGGAGCGCATCGGCGAGTACGTGGGGAGTGAGGCGTGGGTGGAGGAGCGGGCCATGCTCGACGTCTGGGTCCGGCGGCAGGACGGCGAGAGCTCCGACGCCTCAAGACGGGAGCCTATGCACGGCCTCAACGAGGCCGTGGTGGGGCGCGCCGGGGTTTCGCGTCCCCTCTGGGTGGACGTGGAGGTGGACGGTGCGCCGTTGGTGGCCTATGCGGTAGACGCCGTGATGGTGGCCACAGCCACGGGCAGCACGGGCTACAGCCTCTCCTCCGGAGGCCCCATTCTCTACCCGGAGTCTACCTCCCTCCTGCTCAAGCCCGTCTCTCCTCAGCTCAGCCTCGACACCGGCCTGGTGCTTGCACCCAACGCCGTCGTGACCCTCATCCCCCGAGATACCGACTCCGCCATGCTGACGGTCGACGGGTTCGACGAGATGGTCCTGCATCCCGGCGACGCCGTAGACGTCCGCCGAAGCTCCTACGTAGCGCGCTTCCTCCGCACCGGGCCTCCCCGGCACTTGTCGCCTGGCCTGCGACAGCGCCTCGGGTCGCCTCCTCGAAGCCGGGAGCGCTCCACGGGTCCGGACACGGAGGGAGCGTGAGGGAGCAGGTCAATGGCAGCGAGGAGCTGTATCGGGGGAAGATACTGGCCCTGCGCCGAGACACCGTCTTGCTCACCAAGGGGGACCGGCAGGTGGAGGCCGTGCGCGAGGTCGTCGAGCACGATCCCACGGTGGTCATCGTTCCCGTTGACGACGAGGACAACGTTCTCCTGGTCCGCCAGTACCGCCACTCCACGGGGAGGGTGCTCCTCGAAGCTCCAGCCGGTGGAATCGAGTCGGGAGAGGACCCCGAGGTGGCGGTGCAGCGTGAGCTCCAGGAGGAGACAGGCCACACGGCGCGCCGGGTAGCCCCCCTCGGGGGCTTCTGGATCGCGCCGGGATGGGCGACCGAGTACATGCACGCCTTCTTGGCTTGGGACCTCGTTGCGGCGCAGGCCTGCCCCGACGAAGACGAGGATATTGAGGTGGAGCGCGTCCCGCGCAGCCGCGTCCTCGACTTGGTCCGGCGAGGGGAGATCCAGGATGCCAAGAGTATCGCCGCCCTGTTGATGGCCTTTGCTTTGGGGCGGGAGCGGCCCTCAGAGGGCGAGTTTTAGAAGGCGCCAGAGGTTGTTTGAGACTGCCTGCTTTGCTATAGTGAATGCCGCCGTCACGCCGAAGGCCTTGGGCACGGAAGGTGTGGCGGCGAATGTGTGCCTTGGACGGAGCACGGAACGCACATGGTCTACGATCACGATGTAATCGTCGTAGGGGCAGGGCTCGCAGGGATGCGCGCTGCCCTCGCTGCCCAAGCCAACGGCGCTGATGTTGCCGTCGTCACCAAGGTCCACCCCGTGCGCAGCCACTCCAACGCCGCGCAGGGGGGGATCAACGCCGCCCTCACGGACCGCGGCGACCTCTGGGAGGAGCACGCCTTCGCGACCGTCAAGGGCAGCGACTACCTCGGCGACCAGGACGCCATCGAGATCATGGCGAAGGAGGCCGGCGCAGCCGTTATCGAGCTTGAGCATATGGGCGTCACCTTCAACCGGGACGAAAACGGCCGGCTCGGCACCCGCCGCTTCGGTGGGCAGGAGCGAGCGCGCACCTTCTTCGTGGCCGACATCACCGGCCAGGTCATGCTCCACGTCCTCCACGAGCAGTTGATGAAGGCAGGCGTCCGGGTCTACGAGGAGTGGTTCGTCACCTCCCTGGCCATGGACGACGGGGTCTGCAAGGGCGTGCTCGCCCTGGAGCTCATGTCTGGCCGGCTCCACCTGCTCCGGTCCAACGCGGTCATCCTGGCAACGGGGGGCTTGGGCCGCGCCTTCGAGCCCAGCACCAACGGCCTCATCGTCACGGGAGACGGGATGGGCTTGGCCTACCAGGTAGGCGCTCACCTGATGGACATGGAGATGGTCCAGTACCATCCCACCACCCTCAAGTCCAACGGCATTCTCATCACGGAGGCGGCCCGAGGCGAGGGGGCCTATCTCATCAACAAAGACGGCGATCGCTTCATGGAGAAGTACGCCCCCAACATGATGGAGTTGGCCTCTCGCGACGTGGTCTCCCGGGCGGAGCAGACCGAGATCAACGAAGGGCGGGACGTCGATGGCTGCGTCCTCCTGGACCTTCGGCACCTGGGCAAGGACTTCATTGAGCAGCGGCTACGGTACATCAATGAAGTGACCCTGGACTTCCTAGGCCTGAACCTGGCGGACCAGCCGGTGCCCATTCGTCCTGGGATGCACTACCAGATGGGCGGCGTGAAGACGGACGTTTGGGGCGCCACGGCCATTCCGGGGCTGTACGCCGCCGGAGAGTGCGCGTGCGTGAGTGTCCACGGCGGCAACCGCTTGGGGGCCAACTCGCTGCTGGATACGGTGATCTTCGGTCGTCGGTCCGGGGAGGCTGCGGCGGAGTTCTCCAAAGGCCGGCCCGCCCCGGGCATGCAGGATTCGGTTGTGGAGGCGGAGGAGCAGAGGGTGCGCGCTCTGCTGGACCGGGAGAAGAATGGCGATAACGTGGCTTCCATCCGTCTGGCCCTGGGTCAGACGATGAACGAAAACCTGGCCGTCTTCCGCACTGAAAAGGGAATGCAGACGGCCCTGCGGCAAGTTCGAGGGCTGAGGGAACGCTACGGACGGGTGCCCGTGCAGGATAAGGGAAAGGTGTTCAACACGGCCCTGGTCTTTGCCCTGGAGTTGGGGTTCATGCTTGACTGCGCGGAGGTCATCTGCACCAGCGGCCTGGCCCGCAAGGAGAGCCGTGGGGCCCATTTCCGCACGGACATGCCGGAGCGGGACGACGTGAACTTCTTGAAGCACACGACGGCTCGCCTGTCGGAGGAGGGGCCGGACATCGACTTCTCCCCCGTGGCCATCACCCAATGGCAGCCGGAGGTACGCAAGTACTGATGCAGATCACGCTCCAGGTCAAGCGGTTCAACCCGGAAGACGAGGCCCCTGCCCCCTTCTTCCAGACCTATTCGCTTGACGTACCCGAGCACTTCACGGTGTTGGACTCCCTGATTCACGTCAGGGAGGAGGTAGACGAAAGCCTCGCCCTCCGGTGCTCGTGCCGCGCCGCCATCTGCGGCTCCTGCGCCATGCGCGTCAACGGCCATGCGACGCTGGCGTGCAAAACCAAGTTGACCAGCCTTGCCAGCCCTGGCGGAAGCGTCCGCGTGGAGCCTGCCGGCAACCTGCCGGTGGTCAAGGACCTGGTTGTGGATATGGAGCCCTTCTGGGACAAGGTCCAGGACATTCGGCCTTGGGTCCAGCCTGAGGGAGAGGCGCCGGAGGCGGAGTACCTTGTCCCCAATACGGACATGCTCCACCTCACCGGCGTGGTGGGCTGCATCATGTGCGGCGCCTGCGTCTCCGACTGCACGGTCCTGGAAGTGGACAAGAACTTCCTGGGGCCGGCGGCTCTTGCCAAGGCCTATCGCTTCGTGGCCGACCCTCGCGACGGGGCTACCGCTGACCGCCTGAAGCTCTACAACGAGTACGGCGGCGTGTGGGACTGCACCCGCTGTTTTGAGTGCGTCCAGGTCTGTCCCAAGGACATAGCTCCCATGGAGCGCATCATGACTTTGAGGGAGCACGTGATCGAGGCTGGCCACCGGAACACCTACGGCGCACGGCACGCTCTGGCATTCGAAAAATTGGTGGAGCACAGCGGGCGGCTGGACGAGGCCAGGTTGATTCCCATGACCTACGGCTTCTTCAACGTGCCCAAGCTCCTCGGTATCGTCCCCGTCGCCATTCGTGCGGCGATAAAGTTCAAGATGCCGCCCCTGTTCCATCGCCCTATACAGGGAGCGGACAAGGTTCGAGGGCTCTTCGAGAGAGTAAGGGCCGTCCAGAGCGCGGAAAAGGACCAGGGTTCAACGGAGTGAGCGGAATACCGCCCAGGAGGAGCTAGCCTTGAAATTCTCTTTCTACCCCGGATGCGTGTCTCGCGGAGGATGCCCCGAGCTGTACCCTGCCGCTGTAGCGGTCTGTGAACGCCTTGGCCTGGAGTTGGAAGAGCTCGAAGGCGCTTCCTGCACGGGCGCCGGCGTGCTGCAGGAGCACAACCCCTTCCTCGGCGACTGCCTGAATGCCCGCACCTTCGCCATGGCGGAGCAGCTGGGCCGCCCCATCATGACCATCTGCAGCACCTGCCAGGGCGTGATGTCCCAGGCCGTGAAGAAGCTGGAGGACCTGGAGTACAGGCAGAGGGTCAACGAGGTGCTGTCTGAGGAGGGGCTGGAGTACCAGGGGCAGGTGGAGGTGAAGCACCTCCTCTGGGCGCTGGTCGAGGACGTCGGCGTGGACCGCCTGCGAGAGGGCGTGGTGGCCCCGCTGGACGGCTTCAAGGTCGCCCCCTTCTACGGCTGCTACATTGTCCGCCCCACGGACGCCCTGGACTTCGACGGGCATCCGGAGCGGGAACACTCCCTGGAGGCGGTCATCGAAGCCCTCGGCGCGGAGGTCGTGGACTTCCCCGGCAAGGACCGATGCTGCGGCTTCCCCATCCTCACCATCAACGAGCGCAACTCCATGGCCATGGTGGCCAACCACACGCTGGACGCCAAGGGTGCCGGCGCCGACGCCATGGTGACCCCATGTCCCCTGTGCCACCTCAACCTCGATGGTTTCCAGCCAAAAGCCGCAGGCCAGGCCGGTCAGGACATAGACCTGCCCATCCTCCACCTGCCCCAGCTCGTGGGGATGGCGATGGGCATCCCGTCAGACGTTCTCCGCCTGGGTCGCCACATCGTCAACACCTATGACGTCCTCATGAAGCTGGGCCTCAAGGTGTAGGGGTAGGAACAGCCAGATGATCGAAATAGGCATAAACCCCAACCTGCTGAGTCTGGGTCCCCTGACCCTGAGTTGGCACGGCGTCATGGCCTTCCTGGGCGTGGCCCTTGCGGTCTACCTCGTGGGCCGGTGGGCGCCCCAGCACGGGATCTCGGCTGACGACGTCTACTCCACCGCCACGTGGGCCATCATCGGGGGCATCGTTGGCGCCCGGCTGGTCTTCGTGGTGGACGACTGGAGCTTCTACAGGCACAACCTGGAGGAGATAATCTTCATCTGGCAGGGGGGCCTGGCCATCTGGGGCGGCTTCCTGGGAGGGTTCGCTGGGGGCCTCGTCTACGCCCGTCTGAACAAGCTCCCCTGGGCCCGTCTGGCCGACGTCGCGGCGCCGTCGTTGCCCTTGGCGCTCATGGTGGGGCGTATCGGTGACATCATCAACGGCGAACACTTTGGAGAGGTGACCACCAGGGCCTGGGGCGTGGTCTACACGCACTCCACGACCCAACGGCTGTACCAGAACAACGGCCTTGATCCGGAGATAGCCACACACCCGACGGTGTTCTACGAGTTCCTCTGGCTTGTCGTGGTCTTCGCTGTGCTCTGGTGGGTGCTCCGGCCGCGGCTTCGCCCGGAGGGCATGCTCTTCGCCGCCTTCCTCGCCATCTACGCGTTCGGCCGATTCTTCATCCTCTTCTTCCACTCCTACGACAACTGGATCGGAGACCTGAACGAGGCCCAGCTCATCTCGCTGGCCGTGCTTGCCGTGACCATTCCGATACTGGCTTTCCGCTCGCGCCTCGTCCCGCCGCCGAAGGCGACTCCCGAAGGTCCACCGCCCGTCGGGACGCGCCGGCGTCGCCGGCGTGCCGCGCGCTAGCGGCCAACCTCGGGCGCTTCCGTTCCGCTCGGACGCAGGTCCAGCACCCGGAGCTGCAGGGTTCCCCCGCTGCGGCGTCGGTTCACGCTTGGCGTATACACCAGGTCGATGAGCGGGCCCTCCCGGCTCCAGCGTCTCCACGCATCCTGGTCCCAGCCCGCGTCGCGCCCCATGCCGAAGGCCACCGCGTCCCAGGTGGCCCCCTCGTGCTTCACCGTTAGCCGGAGGTGCTGTCCTGTGGCCCCCATGAGCCGTGCGCCGGTGACCTTCATGCCCGGGGTGTAGAAGGCCGGCGATGGATTGCCCGGGCCGTAGGGCGCCAATGTCTCCAGGAAGCGGTAGGTCTCCCCAAGCAGTGCCCTCGGCGTGGTCTCCGCGTCGATGCGAAGGGTCGGGATCAGTTCCACTCCACGTAGGGCCGATCGGGCGTGGTCTTGGAGCCTGCGTTGGATGGCCGGCAAGTGCCTCGTAGGGGCTGTGAATCCCGCCGCCATCGTGTGCCCTCCGAAGCGGTCGAAGAGGTCCCTGCACTGGCTGAAGGCGTGGGCTAGGTTGAACTCCGGAATGCTCCTCCCACTGCCGCGAGCCACTCCCCCCTCCTCTGCGACCACGACCGCCGGGCGGTACAGGCCCTCCACCAGCCGTGTCGCGACGAGGCCGTTGACGCCGGGCAGGTAGTCCTCGCCGGACAGGAAGAGCAGACTCTCCGTCTCCGCCTGTGCCTGCGCTTGGGGCAGGGCCAGGTCCACCAGGTCCGCCGTCGCCTCCCGGCGGTGCCGGTTTCGCCCCTCCAGCTCGCGGGCCATCTCCCTGGCACGCTCCATGGTCGTGCACGTCAGCAGTTCGAAGCTTAGGTCGGCGCTGCCCATGCGTCCGGCGGCGTTCAGCCTCGGTGCCAGGACGAAGGGGATGGTGTCATGGTCCATGGTCTCCCGCACGGTCCCCGTCTCCTCCATGATGGCCAGGAGTCCTGGGCGACGAGTGCGACGAAGAGCCTCCAACCCCAGCCGCGTCAGCGTTCGGTTCTCGTCTCGCATGGGGGACATGTCGGCCACGGTGCCCAGGGCCACCAGCTCCAGCGAGCCGTCGCTCACGGGGCGCTCCAGGGTTTGGCAGAGGGCCTGCACCAGCTTGAAGGCCAGGCCTGCGCCGGTGAGCGACGGGTGGGGATACCTGCTCAACGGGTGGAAGGGCGTGATCACGGCGTGGGCGGAGGGGAAGCTGTCCGATATGGCGTGGTGGTCGGTGATGATGGTTTCCATGCCCCGTGCCCGTGCGGCCTCCACCTCCGTCACCGCTGTAACGCCAGTGTCGACGGTAAGGACGAGCGAAGCGCCGCGTGACGCTATCGCCGCCAGAGCTTCGGCATTGAGGCCATGGCCCTCCCGGACCCGGTGTGGGATGTAGGGCAGCACCTTGCCGCCCATCTCTGCCAGCGCCTCGAAGACCAGGACGGTCGCCGTAACGCCGTCCGTGTCGAAGTCCCCGTAGACGGCTATCGTCTCCCCTGCTTGCAGGGCCCGGACGATGCGCGCGACTGCCCGCTCCATGTCGGCGAACAGAAAGGGATCGTGCAGGTGTTGGAACCGGGGCGCCAGGAACTCCTGGACTTGGTCGGGCGTCGTAACGCCCCGATTGTGGAGGAGATGCGCCCAGAGGGGCGGCACGCCCAGCTCCTTCGCCAGGTCGGACGGCGGTGGGGGCAGGAGACGCCAGAGGCGGCGAGGGCCTGGGGAGGTGTCCGGGCTGCCCACGGGCTGGCCCGCGCCTAGAGGTGAGTGCGCTGAAAGATCAGGGTGGAGTTGTGGCCGCCGAACCCCAGGGAGTTGCTCATGGCCCGGTTGACCGTCCCCCTGCGAGGTGTCCACGGCGTGTAGTCCAGGTCGCAGTCGGGGTCTGGGTGCTCCAGGTTGATGGTGGGCGGAATGGTGCTGTTCCGGATCGCCAGCACGCAGATGGCGGCCTCCAGTGCGCCTGCGGCCCCGAGCAGGTGCCCGCTCATGGACTTGGTAGAGCTGATGCGCACCTTGTAGGCCTCTTCGCTGAAGACGGCCTTGATGGCCTGCGTCTCGGCCCTGTCGTTCAGCGGCGTCGAGGTGCCGTGTGCATTGATGTAGTCGATGTCCTTGGGCTGGAGATTGGCCTTGCGTAGCGCGGTGCGCATCGCCCGCGCTCCGCCCTCCCCGAAGGGTGGCGGCTGGGTGATGTGGAAGGAGTCCGATGATGCCCCGTACCCCGCAAGCTCGACTAGTGGCTCGGCGCCCCGCTCCACTGCATGCTCCAGGCGCTCCAGGACCAGGATCGCTGCGCCCTCCCCGATGACGAAGCCGTCCCGCTCGGCGTCGAAGGGGCGGCTTGCTCCCTGGGGATCGTCGTTGCGCTTGGACAGGGCGGCGCAGGCGTTGAACCCGCTGACGGCTATGGGACAGATGGGCGCCTCCGTTCCGCCGCACACCACCACGTCCACCTCTCGACGGCGGATCATCTCGTACCCAAGGCCGATGGCATCGGAGCCGCTGGCGCAAGCGGTCACCGTGCTGTAGTTGGGCCCCTTGGCCCCAATGCGGATGGAGACCTGCCCCGCGGCCATGTCCACCAGCATCATCGGTATCAGGAAGGGGCTGACTCGGGTCGGGCCCTTCTCGCTGAGGACGCCGTACTGCTCCGAGAGCGTGAGGATGCCGCCGACGCCGCTACCGACGATGACTCCTACCCGGTCTGCCATCTCCTCGCTCACCGCGAGACCGGCCTGGGCCACCGCCTCCTCCGTGGCCGCCAGCGCCAGCTGGGCGAACCGGTCCGTTCGCCGTGCATCCTTGCGGCCCAGCAGCGCCACCGGGTCGAAGTCCCTGGCCTCTCCCGCTATCCGCGTCTCGAAGCCCTCGGGGTCGAAGGCGGTGATCCTGTCGATGCCCGACGCTCCTGCAACCAGGCCCTTCCACGTGGACTGGGTGTCAAGCCCCAACGGGGTGACCATTCCCATGCCCGTGACTACAACACTCGGGTGGTCCATCGCGCTTTGCTGCGGCTCCTTCCCAACTCCTGGCTGGCGGCGATTATAGCAGAAGGCCCTCCTACGGGGAACGTACCGGCGGCCAGGTGTCGGCCCACTCTCGTACGTGGCGGCTGGAGCGCCGGTGCTGGTAGAATTCCCGGCAGAATCACATTCACGTTGTGAGGGGAAGTGGAACGGGAACACCTGGGGACCGTTGTCATCGAGACGCACGGGTGCAAGCTGAACCTGGCCGACAGCGAGCTCCTGGCGACCGAGTTTTCCCGTCTGGGCTATACCGTCGTTGAGACGGGGCAGCCCGCCGACGTCTACGTGCTGAACAGCTGCACCGTCACGCGCACGGCAGACAGAAAGGCCCGCCAGGCCTTGCGAGCGGCCCATCGGCGGGCCCCGGACGCTCTCGTGGTGGCCACGGGCTGCTATGCCCAGCGAGCGGCCCAGGAGTTGCGAGAGGTGCCCGGCGTAGCCTTGGTGGCGGGCAACAGCCGAAAGGCGGAGCTCGTCCGGGAGGTGCTGCGACTCCGCGGTCAGACGGCGTCGCCCTGCACCGTCGGCGTTGAGCCGCCCTGGCCGCGCCTGCCGCGTCGGACTCGCGCCTTCGTCAAGATCCAGGAGGGCTGCAATCAGGTCTGCGCCTACTGCATCGTCCCCCGCGTGCGAGGCCGGGAGCGGAGCATCCCCTCCTCGGAGATCGTGCGTGAGGTCCGGCAGCGCGTCGCCGAGGGCTACCAGGAGGTCGTCCTCACGGGCACCCAGTTGGGCAGCTACGGCTTCGACCTCCCCAATGCGACCTTACCCGCTCTCCTTGGCGAGATTTTACAGGCCGTGGAGGTCCCGCGCCTCCGTGTCTCCTCGCTCCAGCCCCAGGAGATAACCCGCGACCTCCTCCGCCTCTGGCAGGATGACCGGCGACTGTGTCCGCATTTCCACATGCCCCTGCAGAGCGGAAACGATCGCGTCCTGGCCCGAATGCGGCGCCGCTACGGAGCAGCGGAGTATCTGGCCGCGGTGGAGCGCGTCCGTGCTGCCCTTCCCCACTCGGCCATTACCGCTGACGTGATCGTCGGGTTTCCGGGCGAGACGGAGGAGGACTTTCAGGAGACCTTGGCCCTCTGCCGAAGGGTCGGTTTCGCCGACCTTCACGTCTTCCCCTACTCGGTCCGTCCCGGGACCTCCGCCGCCTACTTCCCCGACAGGGTGGGCTCGGGCGTCGTGGGTGGCCGGATGCGCGCCATGCTCGGTCTGGCGAAGGAGCTGGCGGCGGCGCATCGCCAGCGATGCCTGGGACGGCTCTGCTCCGTCCTGTGGGAGGAGGAGGCCGCCGACGCTGAGGGACCCCCTCGATGGTCTGGGCTTACGGAGACCTACCTCCGCGTCCATACCCGCTCCTGGGCTC
This sequence comes from Dehalococcoidia bacterium, assembly GCA_965249315.1. Classification (GTDB taxonomy): domain Bacteria; phylum Chloroflexota; class Dehalococcoidia; order Lucifugimonadales; family UBA1127; genus CBDBGD01. The sequence continues at coordinate 2,105,293 of OZ252225.1, forward strand.
GCCTGCTCGGGCGTCCCACTCAGGCTCGGGTGGTCGCAGTGAACGGCGACCACGTCTGGGTCGACGTTTTGGATGCAGCGACAGCTCTAGGGGGATAGCCCCGGCCTGGCTGTCGGTCCGGACGTTGCTGCCGCCCGCCCCCCGGCCCCAGAGCGCGACCGCGGTCCGTTCAGCATCGCCCCGACCCATGTGTAGCGCACGCCAAGCTGGTAGACGCCCAACAGGATTGCGACCGCCGCCCCCAGAATCAGGAAGAACTTCAGGTGCACGTTGATGGGCCAGCCGCTCACCAGGAGCTGCGACGCGGCCACCAGCGGCAGGTGCCACAGGTAGAGCCAGTACGACGAGTCCGACACGTAGCGCACCCAGTAGCGCTCTTCCGAGGCGAAGAGGCGAAACAGCCCCATGGTCCCGAAGCACATCAGCCACGCGTACGCGGCCTGCATGACGCCCGATACGACCCGAGCGGGGAGCGGCTGTTCGTCGCCCAGTGTAGCGATTCCAATAGGAAACGCCAGGACCAGCGCCGGAGCGAGGGCGTACGTCCAATCTCGATGCATTGCAACGCCTCGCTGGTACAGGTGCGCCCCGATGACGAAGAACAGCGCATAGTAGCCCAGCACCACGGGATGGGGTATCAGGCCGGCTGACGTGTCGGGGCCGAAAGTCGGCTCCGTCATGAGGAGTTGTAACAGAAGGGAGAGTGGGATGGCCAGCCACCACACCACAGGGTGAGTGAACGTCAGGCCCGCCTTGGCCGCGCCGATAAAGGCCGCCGCCAACCACAGCAGCATCCACAGGAACCACAGGTGGCTGAATCCCCCCAGCCACGCGAAGAGCCACCAGGTAGGCTGGAACTCGTCCCCGGTCCAGATCAGGGCGTTCAGGGGGACGATGATGAAGGCGCCGATCGCAAGCGGCAGGCCTATGCGCTTCAGGCGATGGACGGCCAGATCCCGCAGACCGCGACGCTGCCACAGCATCGCGGTGAAGAAGCCGCTGAGCAGGAAGAAGACCGGCATACGAAAGCCGTGGATTGCGGCGAAGAGGTACGCGTAGGGGTTTTCTTCAATGGGTAGGGACTTCGCCCAGGGGTCCTGTCCCACCCAGTCGATGGGGATTAGAAAGAGGGAGGAGTGAAGTACGATGCCCAAGAGCATCGCGATGGACCGGAGCGCGTCCAACTCGTGATATCGAGTCATCCGAGGGCTGAGGACGGGTGGTGGAGTCGTTGAGACGGACCGCCCCGGTGATGGCTCCACGGGCGTCGAGCTTTCGGAGACCCCCCTTAAACCTCCACCGGTCGCAGGCAGAGGGACCCGTTGCGGCGCTCCAGGTAGCCGGCTCGTGTGCCCTCCATCCCGTGCGTGAAGATGAGGAGCCAGCCCTCGCTCTCCAGGCGGTTCAGGAGCTCCCTCTTCCACTCCTGCGTCTTCTGGGGTGAGCGGTCGAAGGCGCCAATGTGCGCCAGGGGGAGGTGGTAGGGAGTGGGCACCAGGTCTCCCAGGAAAGCCGCTTTGCAGCCTGACCGGTTGACCAGCACAATTTGGTGACCGCGGGAGGGTCCGCCCACAGCCTTGACCCAGACCCCCGGGACCACCTCGCAGTCGCCGTCCAGTAGGTCGAGCTGTTCGTGCTCCTGAAGGGCGCAGTAGTCCCCGGCTCGGAAAGCCCCCTCGTCTCGGATGTCCGGATGCTGGGCGTCTCGCAGAGCTTCGCCTTGGACTAGATAGCGAGCGGAGGGGAAGGCCGGCACCATCTCACCGCTTCGGCTCAAGCGAGTGGCGCCGCCGGCGTGCAGAAGGCGAAGGGTGCTCAGCAGCACGAATCGTACGTCCTTAGCGTCCACACCCACGTCGCGCAGCGCCTTCATGGCCCTGGCGGGTCCCAGGCCCCACGCCTCCTGCGCCGCCTCGTCCTCCTTGGCCCCGCTTCCCGTGTCCACCAGGATGGATCCCTCTGGCGACTGAATGAGCAGGCAGTTGATCCCCAATCGGACTCGGTTCCGGCGATCGGGCTTGATCCACGTCTCCCAGGAGGTCTTGGGCACGCGGCCGAACATGGCCCCGCCGTCCACTTTGAAGGCTCCATCCGATAGCAGTCGCAGTCTCATAGACGCAGTCGTCATGGAAGGGTCACTTCCCCCCGTAGGCTGTGGATGGCAGACCTGTCACGGGCGCGTGGCGCGGCGTTTTTGGGGTTGTCCCAACAGGTCGAGAGTTAGGTTATCAGGCGTGCAAGGCTGGCTGTCAAGAGAACGAAAGTCCTATCCAAATAGGGCTCATCCACCAATTTCGCGGACTTCTCTACGGCCTCCCGCTGACCGTCCTCCAGCGGGGCTCTTCCGGGACCGCGACCAGCGAAATCGCACCCGCCTCCACGCTACGAAGCGTGCGCGGCGCGCCGGCGGGCTTGGAGGGATGTCGCGCAGGGCGCAACAACCGGCGAACGGCGCGTTGGGCCCGGAAGCTCTAGGAGGCCGCCTGGGGCGCCACCAGGGGCGCCTCCAGCTCCTCCAGAAGATTCGTGAAGAGCGGCAGCTCCTTGTCCACAATCTCTTGGAGCTGCTCCAGGTGGGAGTCCACCTGCCCGGCGACGTGCTCGTGGACTGCGTAGGCCTGCTGGGTTGGCGCCTCATCCGCGCTGGCCACGTTGGCGGCCAGTCCTGCCAGCTTCCCGTTGAGCTTCACCGGGTACTTCAGGCGGTCGATCTGCGCCCTGGCCCTGACCTGCGTTAGCTCCCCCTCGACGGCCGACAAGTGCTCCTTGAGAGCGCTTGCGGCCTCCGCTATCCGGTCGGCGCCGGCTGTGCCGCTGCTTCGGCGGGCCCACTCGTCCACCTGCTGCCGTAGGCTCCGTATTCGGTTGATCCCCTCGTGCGTCTCCGAGAGCTTGTCGCGGATGCGGAGTAGTAGGGCATGCTGGGCTTCCAGCTGCTCCTGCGTGACGTCCAGGCGGGGGTCCGGGAGCACCTCGAGCGGCTGGACGAAGGTCTCCTCACCCACCCTCAGCTGGACTTGGTAGGAACCGGGGGCCACTGCGGGTCCCAGCAGGGCGCTGTCGAAGATCAGCTCCGTCGTCACGTCGCCCGGCACGCGGGTGGCGCCGGGGCGGCGCAGGTCCCAGACGAACTCGTTGAGCCCCGCCTTGGTCGAAAGTGCGGGCCCGGACTTCGGCGCCCCGCTATCCGAGGCGCTGCCGAACGTTCGCACCACCGCGCCGTCGCTGTCCAGGATGGTGAGGGACACGGCGCCCGGCGACGCCTCTCGCAGGTAGTAGCGGATCAGAGCGCCGTCCTGAGGGTTCTCTCCCGCATCCAGGAAGGTGCGCCCCGTGGGCTTCTGGTCGTAGGCCACCACCACGGGACCGGCCATGCCGTATTGGGTCCCCGTGCCTCGGCCCCCGGCGCGGGCACGGCTGGCGGAGCGCAAGCTGTCCCGCGGCTTGAAGAGGTGGGCGACGCCGCCTGCCACCTCGCCCGTCATCTGGTGGAGGGGCGTGATGTCGTCTAGGACCCAGAAAGAGCGCCCGTGGGTAGCCGCGATGAGGTCAGTGCCCTTGACCAGCAGGTCGTGCACTGGCACCACGGGAAGGTTGAGTTGGAAGGGTTGCCAACTGTCTCCGTCGTCGAAGGAGACGTATACGCCCGTGGCCGTGCCGGCGTAGAGCAGCCCTCGACGCGTCGGGTCCTCCCGGATTGCTCGGGTGAACTCGTCCGAAGGCAGACCGCCGTTGATCGACTGCCACGTCTTTCCGCAGTCCGTAGTCTTGTAGAGGTAGGGGCAGGTGTCGTCGAGCTTGATTCGCGTGGCTGCCAGGTACGCCGTCCCCGCGTCGTGCGACGACGGCTCGATGATGCTGATGAGCGCCCACTCCGGCAGGCCCTCTGGCGTCACGTTCTCCCATGTCTCCCCGTTGTCCTGCGAGACGTGGACCAGGCCGTCGTCGGAGCCGGCCCAGAGCAGGCCCGGCTGCAGCGGCGACTCGGCGAAGGCGAAGATGGTCCCGTAGTACTCCGCGTTGGTCGCGTCCTTGGAGACTGGGCCGCCGGAAGGCTCCATCTTGGTGACGTCGTTGCGCGTCAGGTCCGGGCTGATGGGCTCCCAGCTCGTGCCCTCGTCGGTGGAGCGAAAGGCGATGTTTCCGGTGACATAGAGGGTCTCGGGGTCGTGCGGCGAAAGAAGAATGGGGAAGGTCCACTGGAAGCGGTACTTCATGTCCTTGGCGCCCCAGCCCGCGATGGGCTCCGGCCACACCATGATGTTGCGCACTTGGCCGGTGCGGTGGTTGTAACGGCTCACGTAGCCGTTCGAGTGGTTCCCCGCATAGATGATGTCCGGGTCGTCGGGCCGGATCGCGATGTATCCGCACTCGCCGCCCCCGACGGAGTACCAGTCCGCGATGGAGATGGACCCTGTGGCCGTCCGGCTGGGCACCGTGATGCTGGTGTTGTCCTGCTGGGATCCGTACACGCGATAGGGGTGACGGGTGTCCGTGGTGACGTGGTAGAACTGCGCCGTCGGCTGGTTGTCCAGCGTTGACCAGGACACGCCGCCGTTGAAGCTCACGCAGGCGCCGCCGTCGTTGCCGTGGATCATGCGACGCGGGTTCTGCGGGTCGATCCAGAGGTCGTGGCAGTCGCCGTGGGGCACGGGCACGCCGGAGAAGGTCCGGCCGCCGTCGGTCGACATGTGCGTGGCCCCCTCCAGCACCCAGACCGTGTCCGGGTCCTGCGGATGGGCGAAGATGTGGGTGTAGTACCAGGCCCGCCCCTGCAGGGCCGCATCGTCGCTGGTCCGTTGCCAGGTTGCACCGCCGTCATCCGACCGATAGACGCCGCCCTCCTCCGCCTCCACCATGGCCCACACGCGGCTGGATCGCGCCGGGGCGACGGCCACGCCCAGTCGACCCAGCGTGCCCGAAGGCAGGCCGGGGTTTCGGGTGATGTCCGTCCACGTGTCGCCGCCGTCCGTCGAGCGGTAGAGGCTGCTGTCCGGCCCGCCGCCCTCCATGGTCCAGGGATAGCGCCGGGCCTGGTAGATCGCGGCGAACAGTACGCGGGGGTTGTTGGGGTCCAGGGACAGGTCTACGGCGCCGGCGTCCTCGCTGCGGAAGAGCACCTGCTCCCAGTTCTTCCCCCCGTCCCGTGAGCGATAGACCCCGCGCTCCTTGTTGGGGCCGAAAGCGTGGCCCAGGGCTGCGACGTACACGGTGTCCGGGTCTTTGGGGTGCACGCGAATGCGCGCGATGTGACGGGTCTCTGCCAGGCCCATGTGCGTCCACGTCCGGCCCCCGTCGCTCGACTTGTAGACGCCGTCGCCCCCGTAGACGTTCTCCCGGATGCAGGCCTCGCCCATGCCCGCGTAGATCACGTTGCGGTCCGACTCGGCCACGGCGATGGCCCCCACGGCTGAACTGTTGAAGAAGCCGTCGGACACATTGCGCCAGTAGGTGCCGCCGTCATCCGTCTTCCACACGCCGCCGGAGCAGGCGCCGAAGTAGAAGGTCATGGGGTCCGTCGGGTCTCCCGCGACGGCTACCACGCGTCCGCCCCGGTGGGGTCCGATGAGGCGCCATCGGAGCGCGTTGAGGAGTGCTGAGTCTACTGTTGCCATGATCATCCCCCTGGCCGGACGGTCTGGTCCGCGACTATTCGATGACGACCATCTCGTCGGTGCTGGTGTAGTCCGAAAGGAGCTCGTAACCGTCCTTGGTGATGAGGACCGTGTCCTCGATGTGGTAGCGCTCGTTGTGGCGCTCCTCCAGGCTGCCGTTCTCGATGCACATCACCATCCCCTCTTCGACCACCCAGGGCTCGCCGGGGCTGGCGATGGGGCGTTCGTGGATGGCTAGGCCAACGCTGTGGCCCACCATGCGGCGGTCGCCCAGGCCTCGCTTTCGGTGCGCCTCGATCGAGAGGTTGAACAGCTCTTCGCCCGTCACGCCGGGCCGGGCCGCGGCGATGCTCTCCTTCTGGACCTCCAGGAACCGGGCGTAGGTGTCCTTCTGGCGTTGGGATGGCTGTCCCACCACGGCCATGCGCGCCAGGTCTGTGAAGTAGCCCTGGTACATGGCTCCGAAGTCGCAGCGCATCACGGAGCCCATCTCCAGCGGCACGTCGGCGCCTAGGAAGTGGCCCCAGTCGCTCCGCTGACCCGAGGCGATGACGTTGAAGGAGACGATGTCCGCGCCCATCCGCTGTGCCCAATGGCTCATCGCATCGCCCACGGACTTCTCCGTGTCCGTGGGGCGTGCGCCCGTGTAGGCCATGAAGATGGCCCTGTCCGTCGAGCGTACGGCCGCGCGGAGGAGGTCCACCTCGGCGGGAGTTTTGATGTGCCGGGTGCGCTCGATGACGTCCGTGCCGTCGGTCCAGTGCACCTCTGGGAACTCCTTTTGGAGCACCTCCCAGTTGTGTGCGGAGAGGTACCGCTTCTCAATGCCCACCCGCTCGCCGCTGAGCCCCTTCTCGTGCAGGATGTCCGTCAGGGTCATGATGGCGGTCTCCCGGTCCGCGTAGCCGGGGAAGCGGCGAAGGTCCTTCACGAAGGTCTCTATGGGGTTGTAGTTGACGTAAAGCATGAACGTCGGCTCCCCGTCCAGGGGGTAGATGACCGCGTGCATGATCTCCGGCAGGATGTGCTGGTCGATGTTGTGATACCCCGACAGGTAGGTGACGTTGGCTGGGGAAAGCCCTATGACGGCCGACAGGTCCTCCACCTTCATCAGCTGCTTCAGCCGGGCCTCGTTGAACAGGTCCTTGTTCGCTATCGAGATGCCCTTCAGGTCCAGCATGGCCGTCTCCTTACTTCAGCGTGTAGCGTGCTGCGCTATGGCCGGCGTCCCGTCATGCGTGAGCGATTCGTCCGCGGCGCCCCGCCGTACCTCCGCTCATGGTGAGCCTGTCGAACCATGTCGCCCTCTCTGGGCAGATGCGCAAAGGCCTCCCGCTGGTCTGGGTGGACTCCCAGATGCAGACCTGCGGGACGGGCCCCGTGGAGAATTGCGGCGCCTGGGCGGATTAGCTCCGGCGTCGGCGCTGGTCCCGGCGTATGGGCTGGATGTAGTGGGGCTCCACAGGCTCCAGGGCGGACTCGGACACCGCGCTTAGTTGGGTGTCCAGGGTATCGTAGAGGCGGACTGTGGAGTCGACCCACTCCTGGGGGGGATTGAAGCCCGCTTGCTCCAGCAGCTGTTTGGCCAGTTCCGGCGGCATCTTGGGCATGCCTCCTCCTTCTTTGCGTAGGAGCTAGTCTGGCTGGCGAATGAACTTGATGACGCCGCGGAAGCCTCCCGCAGCGCCCGGGAAGCTCCCCGTCATGTACAGGTCGCCTTTGGCGTCTCCCCACAGGCCTTGGCCCACGTCGGGCGCCTTGCCCCGTGAGACAACGGTCCCGTCCGGCGTCAGCACGGTGAATCGGGGGTGCTGCTCCGAGATGTACACCATGCCGTCCGCGTCCATCCAGATGTCCATCGGGTGGTACAGCCCTTTGCGCCACTGCGTGATGGGTCCGCCCTCTCCGTCGAAGATCTGGATGCGGCTGTTTTCCCTGTCCGCCACGAAGACTTGCCCCTGCGGGTCGACCCAAATCCCGTGGGGTGTGGAGAACTCGCCCGGACCCGTACCCGGCCGGCCCCAAGAACGCAGGTGCTTTCCCTCCGCGGAGAACACGTGGACGCAGGAGTTGCCGAAGCCGTCGGCCACGTAGATGTCCCCGCCCGGACCCAGTGCCACGTCCGCGGGGTGGTTGAAGGGTGCGCCCCAGGAGGGCGCGCCCCCGCCGATGCGCAGCAGCACCGTGCCGTCCGCGCTCAGCTTCAGCACTTGGTGTGCGCCCCGGTCTGCCACGAACAGCTCATCGTCAGGGGTGATGAACAGCCCGTAGGCGTCGGCCAGGATGTCCTGTCCCCACCCGCCGAGGTACTCCCCTTGAGGGTCGAAGACCAGGACCGGCGGGTCTTTGCGCTGGGTGACGTACATGCGCCCTTGGGAGTCCACGCCCACGTGGCTCGTGACGCCGAACTCCATCCCCGGCGGGAGTACCCCGAAAGGCTGTATGACCTCGTATCGGTAGTCGCCCGTGCCGAAGATGAGACGGGTCATCCGCGCATCCTGGGAGAGAATGGGCTCATACTAGCACACGCCCAGAGGGGAGGGAAGCGCGCGAGAGCGGGTGTGCGGTTGAAGGCCGCCGCCCTTATGGGCTATGCTAGCCCTGCCTACGAGTCCTGCTAGCAAAGTAGCAGAGGGAAGTCTGTGGCCACGGTCAAGAGCGCACCCTCCCCAGCCGAATCCCACGTTGCGAAGCGCCGTCCCCGCTTCATCATCGCAACCCCCATCTGCGACGGCCATGACGTGGCGGCGGCAGCCATCACGCGCCTCCTGCGACGAGAGGGTGTGGAGGCCGTCTACATCGGCTTCAACAAGAGCGTGCACGACATCGTGAAGGCCGCCGTGGAGGAGGACGCATCCGCCATTGCTCTGAGCACCTACAACGGCGGACACATGAGCTTCATCCGGGAGCTCCTGAAGGAGCAACGGCGCCAGGGGATCGGTCACGTGCCCCTGTTCTGCGGCGGTGGTGGCACCATCCTGGCCAGGGAGGTGGCCCCGCTGGAGCGTATGGGCGTTGCGAAGGTCTACCGCCCTCCACTGGAGCTCGGCGAGGCCATAAGCGACATGGTGCGCCGCACCGAGGCCGCCGCAGGTCTCAAGCGGCCGTCCGTGAACGGCATGCCCTCCGTTGCACTGGCGCGCCGGCTCACTGACATTGAGCTCGGGCACGGCGGCGCCGACGGCGTTGGCCCGGCCAACTCGGAGCAGCCGCCCACGGTCTGGGGCATCAACGGGCGCGGCGGCGCGGGGAAGAGCACGCTGATTGATGAGCTCCTCTATCGCTTCCTGGAGTCCAGCGACGGCAACATTGCCGTTCTCACACTGGACCCCACGCTGGGGGACCGGCTGCGGATGCTCTACTGCTACTCCCCGCGGGTCTACCTCCGATCCGTCCGGCTGGGGCCGGGAGACCCGGCGGAAGAGACACTGCCGCGCCTCATCGATGCCCTCCGCGCAGCTCTCTTCTCCCTCATCCTCGTCGAGTCCGTCGGCCTTGGCCAGAACGACCTTGGCGTCGCTCCCTACGTGGACCGCACGGTCTTCTGCCTCACCCCCGACTACGGGACGGACGTCCAGTTGGAGAAGGAGGCGCTCCTTCCTCGCGCCGACGTCGTGGTGATGAACAAGCGGGACTACCCCCAGGCAGAGGCCCGAGGCAGGAGGGTCCAGAACCTGCTTCAGGAGGGCCAGGACTTTGTGCTCACCGAAGCCAAGGAGCACCGCGACCCCGGCGTCTCCCGCCTCTTCGAGGTCATCGCTGCCCGGTCCGGCCTGCCTCTCCGCTCGAAGCGCGCCGGCGCCTATGCTGCGCCTCTGGCGGAACCCGTTCCCGCCTCCCGCAGGACCTACCTCGGTGCAGCCGTGGACGCCCACGAGGCCTACTACCGGGAGATGGAGCGAGAGGTCCGGGAGGTATCGCAGGACCCCGAGAAAGCACAGGCGTATAGGGATCGCTTTGCGGCCGTCTGGGAGCAGTACGGCTACGCCGGTACGCCTCGCGACGAAGACGAAGAGGAGGACGGCGTCCTATACCGCACCAGCGCCACAGGCGACGGGCGAGTGCCCGTGGCGCGCGAGACCACCTGCGACCTTTGGGTGCCTGTCCTGGGGTTGCCTCCGGAGGACACCAGCCTTCCGGAGATCGTGCGCTATCTCTACAAGCAGAACGTCCCTGGCGCCTTCCCCTACACCGAGGGCGCCTATCCCTCTCGCCGCGCTGACCAGGACCCGATCCGTATGTTCGCCGGCCTGGGCCTCCCGGAGACCACCAACAGGCGCTTCCACCTCCTGCGGGAGCGTGGCGGCTCTCCTCGTCTCTCCACCGCCTTCGACTCTCTGAGCCTCTACGGCCTGGACTCGGACGAGCCGGGCGCCGTCGCCAAGGCCGGCGAGGGCGGCGTGGCCGTCGACACGGTCGAAGACATGGTGCGCCTGTACGACGGCTTCGATCTGGAACGCACCTCCGTCTCGATGACCATCAGCGGCCCGGCCGCAACCATGCTCGCCATGTACCTGGCGGCGGCCCGTCGCCGCGGCTTCGACTGGGAGAAACTCCGGGGTACCATCCAGACGGACATCCTCAAGGAGATCCAGGCCCAGAACGAGGCGGTCTACCCCTTGGAGCCGTCGCTGCGCCTCATTGCGGACATGATGGAGTTCACCGTCCGCGACGTGCCCCGCTTCTACCCCATTTCCGTTTCCGGCTATCACATCGGCGAGGCGGGCGCAAACCCAGTGCAGGAGTTGGCCTTCACCTTGGCCAACGGCCTGACCTACCTCGAAGTCCTCCGTCACCGCGGCCTGCCCCTTGAGGAGATGGCCCGCCGCCTCTCCTTCTTCTTCACCTTCGGCTCGGAGGTGGAGTTCAACGTGCTGGGCCGAGTGGCCCGCCGCGTCTGGGCCGTGGCCATGGACCGCTACTTTGGGATCAGCGGAGCGGGGCTGGCGCTCCGCTTCCACAGCCAGACCTCCGGCCGCTCCCTCCAGGACGTCGACCCCCTCCACAACCTGACTCGGGTCACGCTCCAGGCCGAGCGTGCGCTGCACAACAACACCAACTCCCTGCACACCAACTCCTACAAGGAGACCTACACCACGCCGGAGGAGGACGACGTGCTGCTCGCCATGGGCAGCCAGCAGGTGCCCCTCCGGGAGACCGGCGACTTCCGCTTCACCGAAAACCTGAACCAGGGCGGCTACGGCCTCTCCTACCTCGAGGACGAGGTCGAACGGGCCGTGCATCGCATCTTCCGGGAGATCGACCGCCAGGGAGGCGTCATCCCCGCCGTCGAAAACGAGTACCATCGCACCGTCATCCAGGAGGAGGTCCAGAAGGAGTACCGGGCCCGACAGCGCGGGGAGCGGACCATCATCGGCGTTAACTACCTGGTGTCCGGCAGCACAGAGCAGCCCCGCGGCGCCCTGGTGAACATCCCCATGGCGGAGAAGCGCAGGCAGGCGGCCCGCACCCGCGAGTTCAAGCGCCGCCACGCCGCCGAGGCGAAAGCCGCCCTGCGTCGCCTCCAGGAAGTCGCCCTCACCGACGCCAACGTCTTCGAAGAGCTGTTGAGCACGGTGGAGGTAGCCACCCTGGGCCAGGTCACCCACGCGCTATGGGAGGTATGGGGCCGCTTCCGCCCCTCCATGTAGCGAGCCAGAGCGAAGCTCTCGTCATGGGGGAGTCCAGAGGGGGATCCCCCCTCTGGCAAGGGGCCTGGGGGATGTGCCCCCAGTTTCCAAATCCTCCGAGGGCGGGCGGGTGGGCCCACCTAAGGTAGCGATACAAGTGCAATCTCCTCTCCCTCTCGGAGAGGGCCAGTGTCGAGGAGGAGGTGGAAGATGAAAGGGGCCGAAGACCCTCTCAAGAAGCCCTCGTGAAAGGGGGAGTCCAGAGGGGGATTCCCCCTCTGGCAAGGGGTCTGGGGGATGTGCCCCCAGTTTCCAAATCCTCCGAGGGCGGGCGGGTGGGCCCAGCCAACGCCGAAACGCGGCGCATCGCCCCTTCCCTCGGGGAGAGCACTGGGCTAGCGTTTGAGGCGCATCACTGAGACGAGCTCTGAAGGAGGACACCCATGCACCACCAAGGCGGCCACTTCCAGGTCATCACGGGGGCTCGACTTCTGGACGGGACTGGCGCTCCGCCCATAGAGCGCGGTGCCGTCCTGCTGGAGGGCTCTCAAGTTCGATGGGTCGGTCCGGAGGCGGATCTGCGGCTGCCGGAGGGCGCTGATGTCCAGACCATCCGCTACCCGGACGCCACGGTCCTCCCCGGCCTCGTCGACGTTCACACGCACATGAACCTGCCGGGCGACGGCACGCTGGTGGAGGACACCGCTGCAGAGCCCGAGACGACCCTGCTCCTGCGCTCCGTGATGAACGGACGCAACCATCTGGAGTCGGGGGTCACCACTGCCCGCGAGAACGGCGCCAAAGAGAAGACCGCCTTCGCGCTCAAGAGCGGCATCGAGAGCGGCTTCGTCCCCGGGCCGCGCATGGTCGTTTGCGGGCGCCCCATCACCATCACTGGCGGCCACTGCTGGTTCTTCGGCAGCGAAGTTGACGGCGTCGACGGCGTGCGACGGGCTGTGCGCCAGCTGGTCAAGGAGGGCGCTGACTACATCAAGGTCATGGCCACGGGCGGCGGGACGCAGACCTCCTACTCCCACCTGCCCGCATTCACCCTGGCCGAGCTGCAGGCTCTCGCCGACGAAGCCCATTGCTTTCGCAAGCCCGTGGCCATGCACACCACCGCCACCCAGGGCATAATCAACGCCCTGGACGCCGGGGCCGACATGCTTGTGCACTGCAACTTCTACGAACCCGACGGCAGCTACCGCTACGCACCCGAAGTGGCGGAGCGCATCGCCCGACAGGGCGTGTGGGTGAACCCCACCCTCCACGTTGCCCGCTCCCGCATCTGGAAGTTGGAGGAGCAGCAGCGCGCAGGCACGTTGACACCGGAGGGCGCCCAGGCCCTGGACCGGACGAAGGCCGACTACGAGAAGCGGCAGGACGGCTGCCGGCGTCTCATGGAGCTCGGCGCGAAGGTCGTTGCGGGCTCCGACGGCGGATGGGGCGTCTACCCTCTGGGCCAGTTCCAGCACGAAATCAGTGCGCTGGCCGATGCCGGAATGTCCAACGCCGACTGCGTTCTGGCCTCCACCCGCGAGGCCGCAGCCTCCATCGGCATGGACCGCCTCGTCGGGACCCTGCAGCCCGGCAAGGCCGCCGACGTCGTGATCGTGGACGGCAACCCCCTGGACGACATCCGAGTCCTCTCCCAGGTCCTCGCCGTCTTCAAGGGCGGCCTCCAGTACGTCTGAGCCGCGCACCAACCGCTGTCCCCTTTGGAGGTTGGGGTAAGGGCGTCCCCGCGCGCCGCCGGCCACCGTCCAGCACATGCAATAGCGATGGGCCGGACGTGCGGCCCGCGGAACGATCTGTCCGAAACAAGCGTAGTATTCAGACGTAAGGCCCAGCGACTTCAAGTGTCCAAGCGGGAGAGGGTATGACAACAGTAAAGCGCTACAGTCTCCTTGCTGTCCCGATACTGGTGGCTCTTGCGGTGGGCTGGCTGCTGGTATCCTCGTCCGTCTCCGCTTGCGGCGGCTTCTTCTGCACCACCTCGCCCGTGGACCAGAACGCCGAGCGCATCATCTTCACCCAGAACGGCGATGGCACCGTCTCCGCCTACGTCCAGATCGAGTATACGGGCGAAGCCCCGGACTTCTCCTGGATCCTGCCCCTACCGGAGGCCATCGCCGCGGGGGATGTGGAGGTGCCGGAGGACGCCATGGCTGCCTTCACGGAGTTGGAGGTGGCCACGGACCCGGTGTTCCTCATGCCTCCGTGGCCGGAGTGTCTCCGGGACCGCGCTGCGGCCGCGGCGACGACCACGGAGGCAGCCATGAGCTCTGTGGAGGTCTTTGCCACGGGCGAGGTCGGGCCCTACGGGTTCGACGTTGTGGGGTCGGAAGACCCCGACGCTCTCATCTCGTGGCTCCGGGACAACAACTACCGGGTCACCGAGGAGATGGAGCCGCTCATCGACCTCTACGTGGTGGAGGGGTTCGTTTTCCTCGCCATGAGGCTGCGGCCAGACGCCGGCGTCCAGGACGTCGAACCGGTGAAGGTGACCTATCCTTCGGAAGCGCCCATGATCCCCCTCCGCCTTACCGCCGTCGCCGCCAACCCGGACATGGCGGTGATGGTGTGGGTCTACGGACAGGAGCAGGCGGTGCCGGCCAACTACGCCCACGAGACGATTGCTAACGACGAACTGGTCTTCTTTGGGTTTGACGCCACAAGCAACTACCGAACGCTGATGGGCCAGAAAGCGAACGAGCACGGGGGCCAGGCCTTCATCACGGAGTTCGCGGGCCCCACCTCGCTGTTGCGAGTCGTTCATCCGTTGCTGCAAGACTTGGGCCGCCAACATCCCTACCTTACGCGCCTGAATACGGTTATCTCCCCAGAGGAGATGACGGTTGACCCGGTTTTCCGTTACGACGCCTCCTTGCCTCACGTCCCCAACGTCCGCGACTTGAGTGAGATGACGGGCGTGTACGATTGCGAGCCCCGCGCAAGGCAGGCGTCGTTCGCGGGGGTTAGCAGCGAGGCCGCCGGCGCATCCTCCGCTGCCGACACGGGCGGCAACGCCGGGGACATCCTGCTTCTGAGTGCCGCCATCGTCCTGGTTGTGGTTGGGATGGTGGTGTTCATTGTGCTCCGGGTCCAACGTCGGGAGTCCTAGGTCTGCGCACCAGTGGGCAGATGCATCCCCAACCCCCGAGCCTTGTAGCCGTGACCGGACCGGTCCAACTGAGGACGAAGCGCCTGCTCTTGCGGCCGTTCCAGATAGCGGACGCAGACGCTGTTTTCGATTACGCCTCTGATGCCGAGTGGGCCCGCTATCTTGACAACGTACCCCAACCGTTCACGCGCAGGGATGCCGAACAGCGCGTGGCCCGCAACGTGCTCGAGTCCTTGGAGACCCACCCAACTTGGGCTATCGTCTTCAATGAAGTGGTGGTTGGGGACATTGTGCTGATGATCGACCTCCGCAACGACACAGGGGAGCTTGGGTACGAGCTGTCACGCAAGCATTGGGGCAAGGGACTGGTCGTCGAAGCTGCAGAGGCCGTGATCGACTGGGGATTCCAGCAGAGGGGCCTTGCCAAGGTCTTTGCCCAATGCGATATGCGCAACACGCGCTCGCTCCGAGTCATGGAGAAGCTACACATGACGCGCGAAGGAGTCTTGCGGGCACACAGCAAGGTCCAGGGAAACCGCGTGGACGATGTGTTCTTCGGCCTGCTGCGCCACGAGTGGTTGGAGAACCGCGGCCACCGCCAACCCCCATCCTGCTGATGCCCCTCTCCCCCAGGAGAGGCCGACGCGCAGCGGCGGGTGAGCGCAAGCAAAAGCGGCGATGCCACCCCCCAGCGCGCGCCCGCCTGCCTGCCAGCAGCACCCCCTCTCGAGACGCAGCGTTGGAGGTGATTTGTAAGAAACAGTTGATAAGTAAGTAAGAACTATAGTACATTGGGACTCGCATCCGATCCGTCCAAGGAGAAGGGAGAGTATGAAGGTGTCTATAGACCGAGACCAAAAGTACCGGGAGATGGCAGGCCGGGGCAAGTACAGGGCACTCTACAGCCACCTGCGCGCGCTTTCAGCCCAGGAGTGGCGGACTGGCTTCAGCGAGATCGAGTCGGTCCTGGGTTTCACCCTTCCCCCCTCCGCGCGCCTCCACCGGCCCTGGTGGGCGAACCCGCGCCGGGCTAGCGGCCACAGCCACGCGCTTGCCTGGACCATCGCCGGCTGGGAAACCGCGGAGGTCGACGTGGAGGCTGAGACACTGGTGTTTCGCAGGAAGGGTCCCCGGCCCGCTCGCAAGCCCGGTCTTGACGAGATCTGGCCTGTTCACCCCACGGCAAGATGGCCGAAAGGACTCAGCCTCCGACGCGAGGACCTGTATGAGGACAGGGCTTAGGCTCCATGTTCATAGACACCAACGTCTTCGTACACTCCCGAATCCCTGATGCCCCGGACCACGACGCCGCCCAAGCAAGCCTGGCGCGTGCTTGGGAGGGCGGTCAGCCGTTGAGAATCAGTCGCCAGATCGTGAGGGAATACCTGTCCGTGGTTACTCGACCGCAGACTTGGTCCGCTGGTATCACGCGTCTGGAAGCCCTGGATGACGTGAGCAGGCTGCTTGAGGTCTTCGAGGTGTTGGAGGACGGCCCCGACGTGACCCAGTTCCTCTTGGCGCTGTGCCGCGAGGTCTCCGTTGCCGGCCGGCAGATTCACGACGCCAACATCGTCGCGACTATGCTCGCCCACGGGGAGCGACGGCTGCTCACGTTCAACGCCGCGGACTTTCGACGCTACGGGGACCGCATCGAGCTCGTGAGCGGGTAGCTCCCCCTACGGCACCCGGTGCCGCAGCGCCATGCCCGGCGTCGCCCCCGTGTGCCGCCCGCCGTCGATGACCGCCACACCCCTGACCAGCACGTGCTCGATGCCTTCCGCCAGCTGCTTCGGCTCCTGCAGCGTGGCCGGGGCCCGCACCGTCTCCGGGTCGAAGACCACGATGTCGGCGACCATGCCGTCGCGCAGCACCCCGCGGTCGGGCAGCCCCAGCCGCTGCGCCGGGAACGAGGTCATCTTGCGGATCGCCTCCTCCAGAAGCAGGTTCCCCTCCTCCCGCACGAAGTCCCCCAGCACGATGGCGTAGTTGCCGTAGGTGCGCGGGTTCACGTGGTCGCCGATGAGCAACGCGTCGCTGCCCACCATGTGCGCCGGGTGCCGGAAGAACTCCCTGATGTTGAGGACGTTCCCGCCCACCGTGATGTAGGCCAGGTCCATCTCCTCTTCCAGCAGCAGGTCGCAGAGCGTGTCGACGACCGGCTTGTCCATCTCCTCCGCTATGGCCGCCACGGACATCCCGTCCCAGCGCTTGTTGTGCGGAAGGTTGAAGTTAGTGACCAGCACCGAGTCCCAGGATGCGGCTCGCACGCTGAGGTCCTCGGACATTCGGGCCCGGCCGTCCTTGGAGCGCATGAGATCCATCAGCGGCCCCGGCCCGCCGCTGTGCGCCCACTCCGGCAGCACCGACTCCAGTCGCGTGCTCGTGAACGGGTACGAGTACGAGTCGAAGGTGACGTCGATCCCCTCCTCGCGTGCATCGTCCACCAGGGTCACCAGCCGCCGGGCGGCGCCGGGCCGCACGTTGTGGAAGTGGGAGATGTGGATGGGCACGCCGCTGTGCCGCCCGATCTGGATGGCCTCCCGGAAGGGGTCCTTGAAGTGGTCGCCGATGGGGTAGCGCACGTGCGTGACGTAGATGCCCCCCAGCGCAGCCACTTCTCGACATAATTCGATGAGCTCCGCGGTGTCGGCGTAGCTTCCCGGCGGGTAGGTCAGTCCGGTCGAAATGCCGTACGCCCCCTCTTCCATCCCCTGGCGAATGAGGCCCCGCATGGCCGCCAGCTCCTCCGCCGTCGCACGCCGGTCGTCCCACCCCATCGCGGCGATGCGCAGCTGCGAGTTGCCGATGACGTAGGTGAAGTTGCACGACGTCGTCCCGTCGAACAGCGCCAGGTACTCGGCCACCGACGACCATCGCATCCCCTTCGGCGGTCTGCCGTCCAGCCCGGCGTTCAGCAGCACGTACGCGTCGAAGTCCTCCGCGGACGTGAAGGGCGCGTACGAGTTGCCGTCGATGCCGATCAGCTCTGTCGTCACGCCCTGGTGGACCTTCGGCTCGTGGCGTGGGTTGCTGAGGACGACCAGGCCCGAGTGCGCGTGCATGTCGATGAAGCCGGGGCACACCACCTTGCCCCGGGCGTCGATGTACCGTTTCGCCTGCACGCCCGACACGTCGCCGCGCAGCATGCGAATACGGCCCCCCTCCACCCCCACTGCCCCGGAGAGCCACGGGCTCCCGGTGCCGTCGATGATCCTTCCGTTTGCGATGAGGACGTCCAACATGAGGTCCCTCCTGGTCAGCGCTCGGTGGCTGCGATTATCCCGGCGCCCCCAGACCCCCGTCAAGCAGGGCAAGCCCTGCACCCACACCTTGCGGGCGTTGGACCACGGCGGAGGCTGGGCCGTTGAAGTGGGACTGCACCTTGTGATGGTCGTCCTTTGGGGCACGCCCT
This sequence comes from Dehalococcoidia bacterium, assembly GCA_965249315.1. Taxonomy (GTDB): domain Bacteria; phylum Chloroflexota; class Dehalococcoidia; order Lucifugimonadales; family UBA1127; genus CBDBGD01. The sequence goes on from OZ252225.1 coordinate 2,123,074, forward strand.
GCACCCTTCCCACGGGGTGGCGGTGGGCGTAGGGTGGGTATGAATTGCTTTGAATTGTGCTGAGCGTTTTTCCGGACGGCCTGTGCCTGGAAGAAGCCGGCGCAGCTTGGGATTGAGGCGCGACGGACAAGTCGACAAAGGGAGACGAGTCGTATCTGCCAGGCACGGACCGGATGAGGGGCCGAGGGCCCCGCTGGGGGGTGTTGAAACGGTCGAAAAAAGGGAACAAGTCGTATCTGGCAGGGCGCGGGCCGAACGTGGGCCGAGGGCCTCGGCGGAAAATGGCCCGAAATCGACAAAGGGAAACAAGGCGGCCAGCCGCTTTAGCTTGGGGATTTGGGCCCGGCGGGAGATTGGGCCGTTGAAGTGGGACTGCACCTTGTGGTGATCCTCCTTTGGGGCAGGGGCCAGGGGGAGACTTGGGTCGGCATTGCGACGTTGGTTGGGCCCCCCCACCCGGCGGCAGAGCCGCTCTAGCTCCCCCGCCCCGCCCCGCCCCAGAGGTTTTTTGATAACTGGGGGCACATCCCCCAGAGCGGCTCGCCGCCCCAGAAAGAGGGAAAACCCCTCTGGACTCCCCCGGGAGACAGGGGCAGGGCAGGCCCTGCACCCACACCTTGGGGACGATGGGCTGCCTGCGTGCCGCTCACGCCCTTCGACAGGCTGAGGGTGAGCGGGTGGGCGACGGTGCGAAGGCGGGGGAAGCTGACCATGGGGGCGACCTAGCCTCGGCTGATCTGTGCCTTGATCTCGGCGAGCTTGACCATGGCTTGGATGAGGGAATAGAGGAGGGGGAGGTTGACGTCCGGGTTGACGACGAGGTCGGTGAGGTCGATACCGTCGGCATTGCGGACGGGCTTGAAGCCGTAGGCGCGGAGGGCCCTGCGCAGAGGGGCGTGGCGGTCTGCGGGGGCGAGCCTGGAGTAGAGGCCGTGCCTGCGGGCGTTCTGGTTGCCGCGCGGGGCGCCTCGGGGGCGCTTGCGGCGGCTGCTTTTGGGGGCGTCTACGTTGCTATCCATGGCGACAAGGGTAGAGGGTCGGAGGGGTTAGGGGGAAGGGGCGGATGGCAGCAGGGCAAGCCCTGCACCCACACCTTGCGTCGTTGAAGATATGCTCAGCCTTGCGGAGCTGCATGGTGTTGGGCTTGCGGAAGTCCAATACGGGGAGAGAGGGCGCGGACGAATGCGCCGTTTCATCTGTCATCCCAGCAGTTGTCCGGAATCCCGATGGCTTTGCCGATGACGTCGAGCAACTCGGTGATGTGGTCCAGATTGGAATTGGGGTCACGGAGGAGGGCAATGTCCTGGGAGAAGGCACGCAACTCCATCGCCTGGTCGGGTTGGACCGTGGGGGTGTAGCGGCCGCGCCTTCGGCGGCGCCGGGGGCCGCGCACGATGCATCGGCGGCGGATGCCGGGCCAGTGGTTGGGGGCGCCTGCCTTGTTGTCCATGGCGACAAGGGTAGGGGGTTGGAAGGGGTTGGGGGAAGTGGCGGATGTCACTGGACAGAGTGGGAAAGAGCTATCCAGCCATGAGTTTCCTGATTCGATCAGGCTGACTCTTCAAGAGTCTCTTGAATCTGCGACCCATGGCCCTAAGGCTCTTCCTGTCGTCTTCAACAATGGACTCAAGCAACACGTAGCCTAGTGTCTTATCGGCCAACGACAATTTTCCCGCTCTTTCTAGTCGCGCCATTATGCCCAGCACCTGGTCAGCCTGTGCAACTACATCCGCCGTTGGGATACGAGTCCTGTTGGCCCACAATAGGTTGAGTGCATTCCGAAAGTCGTCCGCCGAGTCGCCCTCGGTCAATCGTGCTATGGTTTCCGACACCTCGTAGTGGAGTGTCCTGCTGCTGTAGGACATGTCGGAAAGTCCGGCCATTATCCCATAGGGAATCGCTTCAGGCGCGTCCTTCGTCAATTCCTTCGAAATCATCTCAAACAGTTTGGGAGCACTTCCGATGCCGATTTCAATGCCGTGAACTTTTACAGCAGAAGGCGACAGCCATCCTGCTTGGAGGAGCCGGCCGATCATGAATCTCCTCCAATGGTAATCGACCTCATCCTTCTCTAGCGATGCTGCCTCCTTCAAGAACTCAGGCAACACCTCACGCCTCTGTGCAAAGTAATAGAAGATCGTGTCAGACCACTTGTCGCTGAAGTACGTCTCGGCAAGCCATCTTGGAATGTCGGGGATGTCACTAATGTGGTCTCCGATGTACCGGGCGACAAAGAACTCAAGGAAGGAGCGATGGGCAAAGTATACGTCGCCACCAAAACGGATAATCCCTGAGCGATCTATATCTGACTTCATACGAGGAATCATATCCCTGGAAAAATGACGTTCGTCGAAATAGCCTTCCAGGAAGGCATCAAATTCTCGTTGCCGGATCGCGAATCGATCCTTCTTGAAGAATTCGAACCACGCGAGCTCCGATAGGAGTTGCCGCTTGACGAAGTATTGGAAGACCACTTCTAGACCGCGTTCAATGTCGTAGCGCCCAAGTGCAATGTCCAAATATTGTTCGAAGATCTCCCCTATCGTGCCGGGAACTTCTCGCTCGGCCTTCGCTATGTCCAATAGTAGAGAAACGGAGAGTGGGCTTAGAGCCATATGGTGTTGAATTCTTGATATGCCTTCCTTGAGGAGGTCTACGATCTCGGGGTCTTGCACTATGCGATCCACGAGCTGCATTGCCTGACTGTATTCGAAGGGCAGTAGTTGAACTACCGGAAGACGTAGCGCCGACTCCTGAGTGAGATCCCTAACCACGTGTACAGGCCGGGCGGAAATCAGCAACGCACAACCCAAGCTTCTGGCCACGGTGCGAGCAAACTCCACCGTAGAGAGTTGTTGATCCTGCGAAACTTCGTCGAGTGCATCAACCAGCAAGCATGACACTGAGAATTTTGAGCGCACATTTTCCGGGGGCAGGTGCTCTTCCAAGAACGACTCTGGGTCACCGTATTTGGCCATGGCGGCCCCCGAAACTAATAGCGGTATGCGCAGTGTCCGAGGCGTTCTGCTAAGACCAAGTGAGGCAGTACTTGTCAGAGCCTCGCGATACAGATCGAGAGCGAGCTTTCTCAGCAAGGTGGTCTTGCCAAACCCTGGGGACCCAGCAAGAACATAGTGGTTAGGCTGGTTCAACTGCGCGCGAAAGTCCTGATAGGAGAGACGCCGCAGCCTTAGCGCTTTCCGCAGACGTTCACTGAATGTGCTGGCCTGAAATTGGGTGACTGCCACTGAGGGATTCACATACCAGTCCGAGAGATTCTCGGGGCGTCTAGAGAGGTCGTGTTGCGTTTCGAGTTCTATGACTTTGTCTTGGAGGTAGGTGCTCGCAGCCCCACCGAAGAAAACCTCTGGGTAGAATTGTGCGAAAGAGTCAGCGAGCCAGCCAATAGCGAAGGGCGCGAACTTCACGGCTGGCGCTTCCTTCAAGATCCTGGTGACGGCGTTGTTTGTCAATTTCCCGAAGAAGGCAACCCACACTCCTCCAATAGGCACAGTAGAGATTTCGATTTCCTTCAGGTTGCACAGGTGAGCGATGCTTTGCTTTGCCTGGGAAATGACCTCATCTATCGGGCCAGCGGTTCGGCCGCTGATCTTGCCGCTGGCATCGCCGCGCTTTACTACTACCGCTACGTATTCCTGACCAAACGCTGAGGACCGCCTGAGCACGATGTCCCGCCCGTATTCGTCGCGACCGTGCACAATCTCGCATCGGCTCCCCTGTTCCATGTTTTCTAGTAGTCGGGACAGGTGGAGATGCAATTCAATCTCCGGAATGTCGAGGAGGTACGATTCCCGAACATTCCTTGGGATAGCCAGTGCCTTTTGGGCAAGTATCGACGACGATGTCATCGCATGAACCTCGTACGCAACTTACAACGGATTATAGCCTCCAAGCACTCTTCTCACCACTTGAAGAGACCGCTGCAGACCAGTACAAGAGGCTGCGCCCCAGGTGCCACCGTCGGTTTTGCTGACGGCCACTATTCCTGGTCCACTGTTGAGAGCGGGTGGCATCGAGGCTCCTGCCTGCGTAGGAACGTGGTTTCGACAGGCTCACCTGCCCGCTGGCTTTCGGTCGCCCGCTCACGCCCTTCGACACGCTCAGGGTGAGCGGGTGGGGGAGCCCTTCGACAGGCTCAGAATGAGCGGGTGGGGGAGAGCCGCACCGCGGGTTGGCGGGTGGGGTCGAGGTTCCTGCCTGCGCAGGAACGACGAAGAGGGGCGGCTCAGCATGAACTTGACGCTCTGTGCGGGAGCTACGAGCTCAACAAGACGTCTATGGTGGTGCCAAGGGCGCTGGCAATGCGAGCCAAGGCCGAGGCCGACCCCGGTTTCAGCCCGCGCTCAATCTCGGAGAGGTACCCTGAAGCAATGTCTGTTCTCTCGGACAGTTCCCTCAGGGTCATGCCCTGGTAGTCCCGAAACGCCAAGATGGGACCCTTGCCCCGCATGATGGCAAGAGCGACCTGGTGAGGGACACGCACGCCGTCGTCCGCGTCCCGGGCAGCCAGCATGTCCTCAAGCCGGCTGTTGCGCTCGATGAGGTCGTCGTACTCCTTGCGAGTCAAGGTGATGGTCTCTTCGCTAGTCATAAGCCTCCCTCCTGTGTCGAACTCTCAGGACTATGAGGGTTGAGGATTCGCCATGTTGAGTGGTGAAGATGACGCGGTGGTGGCCGACTCTTAACCGCCTGTAGGGGCTGTCGGTCAGTGCAATGACCTGCCTGGCAAGGGATGCGGGGTTCTCGGCATACTGCTCAACCTTAACGACGATGCGTTCTCTGTCCCGTGCAGCGAGGCGCCGCATATCCCTGATCGCCCGTATCCCCCATTCGATCTGCAATCTGCCATACACTCCCTCGATCTTCTCAAATAGAGAGCAGGGCGTCAAGAAGCCCGGTCTCAGGCTGGATTGACTCTTCGGCAGGCTCAGGGAGATGGTTCGACAGGCTCGCCATGAGCCCTGCCCTCCCTAGACCCCGCGTGGGCAGCGGGGTATGATGCCCCCGTCCCACAGCGAATCACCAACGGCGAGCAGCATGCCGCAGCCAAGGAGGAGACATGACCGACCGTGAGCTGGCCTTCACCCCCGCCTGGGAGCTGGCGGAGCGTATGGCGAAGCGGGAGCTGTCTCCCGTGGAGGTGACGGAGTGCTTCCTGCGCCGCATCGAGGCGCTGGACGGGCAGCTGCACGCCTTCCTCACCGTCTGCGGCGACGAGGCCATGGCCCAGGCCCGCGAGGCCGAAGCGGCCCTGAGCCGCGGCGATGCGGTCGGCCCGCTCCACGGCCTGCCCGTCCCCATAAAGGACCTGAACGCGACGAAGGGCGTCCGCACCACGCGAGGCTCCCGCGTCTACAAGGACGTCGTCCCCGACGAGGACGACATCATCGTCGAGCGGGTGAAGGCCGCAGGCGGCATCATCATCGGCAAGACCAACACCCCGGAGTTCGGGCACCGGGGCACCACGGAGAACATGATTGGCGAGCCCTGCCGCAACCCCTGGAACGTCGCCCACACGCCCGGCGGCTCCAGCGGCGGCGCGGCCGCGGCCGTCGCAGCGGGGCTGTGCCCCATCGCCACCGGCAGCGACGGCGGGGGCAGCATTCGCATCCCCGCCTCCTTCTCCGGCATCTTCGGCATCAAGCCCACCCAGGGCCGAGTGGCCCGCCTCTACCCCACGCCCGGCGGTTGGGGCCAGTTCGGCCAGAACGGCCCCATGTCACGCAACGTCCGCGACTCGGTCCTGCTGCTCCAGGTGCTGGCCGGGCCGGACCTTCGGGACCCCACCTGCCTGCAGGACGCCGTGCCCAGCTTCAGCGACGCTCTGGACGGAGCTGGCGTCAAGGGGCTGCGCATCGCCTGGAGCGCCGACTACGGCTACAACGCCGTGGACCCGGAGGTGGTGGCCTCCGTGAAGACCGCCGTGGCCGCGTTCACCGAGCTTGGCGCGCACGTCGAAGAGGTCGTCCCGCCCATCGACGGCGACACGGTGTTCGAGACCTTCCGCACCCTCTTCGCCTCGGACAACCTGGCGAACGTGGGCGAGCTGCTGGAGAGTCACGCGGATGATCTGACGCCCAGCCTGCGGCGCATGCTGGAGACGGCCCGGACGTACGGTGCGGACCGCATCATGCGGGCCCTCCACGAGCTGGAGTGGCACCGAGCACGCATGGACCGATTCTTCGACGACTACGACCTGCTGCTGAGCCCGACCATGGCCGTGCCCGCCTTCCGCATCGAGGAGTTCCCGGACGTCATTGGCGGCCGCTCCGTCGACCCGATGTGGGGCTATACGCCCTTCACCTATCCGATCAACATGACCGGGCAAACGGCATCCAGCGTGCCCTGCGGGTTCTCGAAGGCCGGCCTGCCCATCGGCCTGCACATCATCGGGCCGAAGGGCGCCGAGGTGCGGGTGCTGCGAGCGAGCGCCGCCTTCGAGGCGGCCCGGCCGTGGGCCCAACACCAGCCGCCGGTCTCGTAGCGGCCACAGTCTCGGCGTCTAGCGAGTTCTCGTCAGAACAGGCCAGCGAGGGCTTCCTGGGGACCGACTGCGGGAATCGGGGAGCGTTCGTAGTCCCTGATGTTCCTCGTGACGATGTGCCGAGCGCCACAGGCGCAGCACCGCTAGCGATGCTTCTTGGTCAGCGCCTCGTAACGCGGGTCGCCAACACGCTCCGCCGCCCGAAACCTGCCGCGCCAACGGGAGGAAAAGGAAGAGGTATCCTCTCGCACCATCCTCCTGAGCGATTGCTCGATCAGTGACGAGAGCGAGACGCCGCGTGAACGAGCGTAGCGCTTGGCTGCCGGGAGGAGGTCGGCGTCCACTGTAATGGTGATCTTCTGCTTCATTGTGACCTCGCAGACAGTGTGTGCTAGACCAGCGTCGCCTTGTCCACCAGGGACTCCGCCTTGGCGCGGTCGTCGGCGGCCAGGGCTACCAGCGTGTGGCCGCCTTTCCGCTCGATGATGTGCAGGCTGTGTATGTTCACCCCTGCGCTCTTGAACTGCTCGGCAACCTTCGCCAGCGCGCCCGGCTCGTCTACGAGCCTCAGTACCAGCGAATCGTCCGAGAGCGTCTTGAAGCCGGCGTTGGTCAGGGCGCGCAGAGCATTGTCGTAGGCATTGGTTGTCAGGGTGATGACGCCCTTCTCCTGGAGCGCCTCTGCGCTGATCGTTTCGATGTTGATCCCTTCGTCCGCCAGGGACCTGGTGATGTCTGCGAGGACGCCGACCTCGTTTCTTGCTACGACGAGAATGCGCTTCATGCTGCTCCTTTGGCCTGACTGGACTCCAGGCAGTCATCGACGACTGCGTCGATGGTCTCCCGCGTCACGTGCGGCATAGCGATGAGGTGTGCAATGTCCTCGTAGGGAGCGAGCTGCCACTTCCGGACTACCTCGGCGGACGGCTTCGGAAAGACGACGGTGATCGAGTTCCGGTTCCGCCACGCTGGGACCCCGCAGTCGTTGAACCGTGTGACGGCGTACTCGGCGACGGCGAGACACTCGGCCACAATCTCCCGGAAGCCCTCCAGCCCGTGCTGCTGGAGAGCATACCAGAGCATGAGGGGCGTGATGGCGTTGCGGGACCCCGTCAGCGTCGTGTCCAGCACGCCCACGTACTCGATGGACCGGGCAATGCGCGCCACGTATTCGCTGCGGGTGAGTGCGATGCCGCACGGTATCGGGGAGCCGACCATCTTGTGGCCGCTGATGGCCACGCTGTCGAAGCCCGCATCGAAGCCGTAGGGCTGGGGGTCGTCCACGAAGGGCAGAATCATGCCACTCAGGGCAGCGTCGGCGTGGATGTAGGAGTTCGTGACGGCAAGGTCGTGCAGGATCTCCCGCACCTTACCCACGTCGTCCACTGCCCCCTTCATGGTGGTCCCGATGTTCGCCATGACAATGACGGGCACGTCCCGGTTGATCCGGATGGTCTCGTAGAGGTCGTCGTAGTCGATCTCACCGTTCTCCTGGCTCTTGATCATGATGTTGCGCGTCTTCAGGAGACGCAGGATCTTCACGACGCTGTAGTGGGTGTCTTGCGAGAAGTAGACAACGCCGTCCGGGAATATCTCCCGCCCAATGTAGAGGCCGTACATGTTGCCCTCGGTGCCGCCCGAGGTGACGTAGCCCCACGCCTGATCCTGCGGCAGGCGCATCAGGTCGGCGAAGAAGCCGACGACCTCCCGCTCCATCTCGTGGGTGTTGCTGCGGAAGTTACTGTCGTGGAAGGGGTCTCCGATGTTGTTGGGGCCGTAGGCCAGAAAGGGAAGGAGAGCGGAATAGTCGAAGCTCTGGTTGCAGGGGTAGCCGACCTGGTGTTGACTCAGGACCTCGAAGTCGCGCAGAAGGGCGTCGAGTCGCTCTTGCGTCCGAGCCTTGGCTTCCATCGCAGCCCCCCTCTCTGCCGATGACCGGCTGGGGATAGTGTACACGCCCTACCTCGCGGAGGGGAGGGTTGGGTGCGGGCACTGCGCCCTTAAGCGCCGTCCGGCACGTAGACCACCTTGCCGACCGCTTCGCTCTGCTCCATGAGCCGCTGGCCCTCGGCCACGTCCCGGAGCGGGAGCGCCGTGGAGACGACGGGCCGTATCTGCCCCGTCTCCACAAAGCGCAGCGCCTGGAGCAGCTCCGCCTTGCTCCCCATGTGCGACCCCATGAGGCTGAGCTGCCGGTTCCAGAGGTGGCGGATGTCGACGGCCGCGTCGAAGCCGGTGGTAGCGCCGCAGATGACCAGCGTGCCGCCCCACTTGAGGGACCGGATGCTGGTGGGGAAGGTGGCCTGCCCCACGTGCTCGAAGACGATGTCCACGCCCCGGCGGTCCGTGATCTCCCGCACGACCTTGGCCACGTCCTGTGTGGAGCGGTTGATGGTGTGGACTGCGCCCAGGGCCTTGGCCTGCTCCAGCTTCTCGTCGCTGCCCGCCACGGCGATGGGGATGGCGTTGAAGAGCCGGCACACCTGGAGGGCAATGGTGCCCACGCCCCCGGCGGCGCCCCAGACCAGCACGAAGTCCCCAGCCCGCACCTTCGCACGGCTCACAAGCATGCGCCAGGCGGTGAGGAGCACCAGGCTCAGCGATCCGGCCTCCTCCCAGGTGAGGTGTTGTGGCTTCGGGACGACGTTGAGGCCCGGCACCCGGGCATACTCGGCGTGGCCGCCGTCGTTGGGGCCGGTCTGGAAGCCCCAGACGCGGTAGCGGCGGCAGAGGAACTCCTCGCCGCGCGTGCATGCCTCGCAGATGCGGCAACTCTGCGAAGGGTGCACCATCACCTCGTCGCCGGGCGCCACGTGGCTCACCTCGCTGCCGACCTCCTCCACGACGCCCGCGGCGTCGCTGCCCGAGACGTGGGGGAAGATGACGGACTGCCCCGGCATGCCGCGGCGGGCCCAGATGTCGTTGTAGTTGGCGCCCGCGGCCTTGACCCGGATCATCACGTCGTTGGGGCCTGGACGGGGAGCTTCGATGTCGGTGTACTGAAGGACTTCAGGGCCGCCGTGTCGGTCGAAGACGACTGCCTTCACATGCTCCTCCTCGCGGGCGTCGCTTGACGCACTCGAAGTGCGGGGCCGATACTTGAACCATTGCCCGCCCGTAGCTCAGCGGACAGAGCACCGGGCTTCGGACCCGGGTGTCGGGGGTTCAAATCCCTCCGGGCGGGCGCCCCACAGTCGCCGCGGGGTCACCCTGGTGTGAGACCGCGGCCCTTCTCGCTCGCAGCCTCACAGAGCGGATCTCGTCCAGATACTTCGCAACCAGCGGTGAGGCCCCGGACGGCTGCCACCGCTTGCGCCACTCCGCCTCGTTCCCCGGCCACACCTCCGGCGAGTCGACGATGGTGTTCGGCCCCTCGGCCTCGGCCAGCACGTCCAGCGCCTGCCGGATGGTCCGCGTTTGAGTCGCTTCGTCGAGGGGCATACCCAGCGGGTGGGCGAAGGGGTACTCGATGGCCAGGGCGCGAGGAACGCCGTACTGCTCCGCCCAGGAGGGCATCATGGTCACCAGGACGGTGCTGAGCCCTCCCTCCTCAAACAGCCGTGCTAGGACCAGCACGTCCTTGCAGCAGCCCGGTCAGGCGGGGGTGAGGAGGACGCCCTCCACGCCCTCGGCCTTCATCCGGTCCAGTATCTCCGGTCCGTAGCGCTCTTGCCATGGCCCCCAGCCGGGCCCGGGATGTCCCTGGTAGCCCATGAGCGAGTAGCTGCTGGGCGCCAGAGAGCCGATCTCTCCTGAGGCCTCCATCTCCAGGAAGCGATGCAGGGGAAGGAGGATGTTGAAGTCCTCCAGGATGTCCTCCGGGTTGTAGTGCATGTGGGCCACGCCCAGCCGCCCCAGCGGGGTCTCCCGAGGGATGACGCGATAGGTGGGGTCGCCCCAGTCCGGCTCACTCGCCTCCCGTTCGACGTCGAAGGGCTGCTGCTCCCCCTTCACGTACAGCCCGCCGGTGGTGACTAGGGCGAAGCGGGTCTCGCGCAGGGGTGCCCGCAGGGGGGCGAAGGGGGTGGTATCTCGTTCCTGAGGGACCTTCCACGTCTCCTGGAACCACGCCGCCAGGCTGGAAGGTAGCCACTTGTCGCTGTTGACTGGCACGCATCCCCTCCGAATGTAGCCAGGGCTGAGGCTACATCAGCCGCTGTGGAGCGTCAAGGGAGGGCAGCGGGGGGTGCGCTATACTCGACAGGAGAGGGGACTCAGCATGGGCGGGACGCAGCATCCGGTGTTGACCATCGGACACTCCAACCATTCGCTTGACGCGTTTCTGGCGCTGCTGCGTATGAATGGCGTCGAGGAGGTGGTCGACGTCCGCTCGTCGCCGCACAGCCGCTACAAACCTCATTTCAACCGCAAGATTCTGGCGAAGGCACTGGATGAATTCGGCATCGCCTATATCTTCCTGGGCGCAGAGCTCGGCGGCCGGCCGGTGGACCGGTCCTGCTACGACGCTGACGGGCGGGTGCGCTACGACCTGGTGGCCCAGACGGAGGCGTTCGATGCTGGAATCAGGTGTGTGATGCGCCACGCCGACCAACGCCGCATCGCCCTCATGTGCGCTGAGAAGGACCCTCTGGACTGCCACCGCACGCTGCTGGTGGCGAGGGCGCTCGTGGAGCGCGGCGTCGCCGTCGAGCACATCCTCGCCGACGGCGGCCTGGAGGCGTACGCCGCAACCATGGACCGGCTGCTGGCCGCGTTCAAGATGTCGCCCCACGGGGACATGCTCTACTCCAGGAACGAGGCGATTGCCGAGGCGCTGGACCGGCAGGCGAAGAGGGTGGCGTACGTAGGAGTGAATTCGCCATCTGGCTAGAGGCCCCTGGCGCTCCTACGGAAGCCGGTCGAAGACGACCTTCCCCGCCACGACCGTCGCCACCACCTGGGCTTCGAGCAGAGCGGACGCCGGCCCGTCCACCACGTCCCGGTCCACGACCGTGAGGTCCGCCCACTGCCCCGGCCGCAGGACGCCTCTGTCTGCGTCCTGGAAGGAGGCGTACGCGGGCCCCATGGTGTAGGAGGTCAGCGCCTCCCTGCGAGTCATGCGTTGCTCGGGGCCCCAGCCATCCGCTGGGCGTCCCTGGTGGTCCTGCCGTGTCACCGCAGCGTAGATGCCCCACAGAGGGTTGGCGCTTTCCACCGGCGCATCCGAGCCTCCGGTGAGAGTTGTGCCCGCCTCCAGCAGGGAGCGCCACGCGTACGCGTTGGGTGTGCGTTGGGGCCCCAGACGTACGCCTGACATGGCAATGTCCGACGTGCACTGGGCGGGCTGCACCGAGGCGATGATGCCGAGTCGGGCGAAGCGGGGCACATCCTGCGGCCGGAGGATCTGCGCGTGCTCAATGCGGGTCCGGTGGTCAGCTGTGGGGACCCGGCGCAGGACATCCTCGATGGCGTCCAGGGCCAGCCGGTTCGTTCGGTCTCCGATGGCATGGACGCTCACCTGGAAGCCGCTCCGGTACGAGCGCTCCAAGACGTGGCGCAGCTCCTCCGGAGTCACGCGCAGGAGGCCTGTCTCATGGGGAACGTCCGTATAGGGCTCCTCCAGGGCCGCTCCGTAGGAGCCCAGGGCGCCGTCCATCAGCACCTTCACGCACCGGAGGGTGAATAGACCTTCGTTCACGGGCGTCAGCCCAATCTCGTCCATGTGCTCCTGGCGCACCATGGCGTGGACTCGCATCTTCAGCTCGCCGTCGTTGGCCAGGGAGCGGTAGGCCTGCAGCATCGTTGCGTCGATGCCGGGGTCGTGGACCTGGGTGAGCCCGTAGGCCAGGCAGGCCTCCTGTGCGGTCAGGATGAGGCGCCGGGCCTCTTCGACCGTGGGCGCGGGTATGCAGTCCTCCACCAGGGGCATGGCCGTGTCGATGAGTAGGCCCGTGGGCTTCCCGTCCTGCGTCACCACGAGGCCGCCGGACGGGGCCTGCGTTGCGCCGGTGATCCCGGCGCGCTTCATGGCTGCCGCGTTGGCCAGCCCTGCGTGCGTGTCGACCCGGACAAGCCACACGGGATGGTCCGGGATGCTCTCACTGAGGAGGGAGTGGTGAGGCAGGCTTCTGTCCTCCCACTGCTCCTGGTTCCATCGCCAGCCCGTGATCCACGCGCCCCTGGGAGTTGCGGCCGCCCGCTCCCGGACCAGCTCAACAGCCTCCGAGAAGGAGCGCGCCGAACCGAGGTCTACGGCCTCCTGCGTCTGGCCCAGCCAGACCATGTGGCAGTGGGAGTCGCCCATGCCGGGCAGCACCGTCGATTGCCGGAGGTCGACGACCCGGGTGCCGGGCGTACGCCGGGCCAGGACCTCCTCGTCGCTTCCCACGGCCACGATGGCGTCGCCTTCTATCGCAAGAGCGGTGGCATAGGGCTGTTCGGCGTCCATCGTGTGGATGCGCCCGTTGTGGAAGACTAGGTCTGCCATGTCAGACCGCTCGTATCCGCTGCAACATAATCCCTAGGCCTTCCAACCGCCCGCGCAACGCCAGAGGTGGCGGCCGGTTGCGAGAGCGATGACGACGAAGAGGGCGTCGACCGCCGGGAAGTAGACGAGGTGGGAGGTTACGGCCTCGCCTGTCTCGCTGTCGGGGTTCAGGGTCCAGATCCAGCCCCAGAAGAACAGCATGGTGAGCACAATGGCGCCGTAGTAGGTTGCCGTAACCCGCAGGTAGTCGAGAGTGCTGAATCCCTCGGTGCCCAGCGCCCGCCTCCGCAGACAGCTTGCGACCAGCGCGATGACCACTCCTGCCGCCATGAACCAGTTCACAACCTTCCAGACAGGGTAGTCCGGAGACCCGTCGTGGTACACAGGCGTGAGTATGAGGTTGATTGCCACGGTGATGGCCGTGGCCGCGAGGAACACCGACAGGGCCCGTTTTACTGTGCTCATGCCTGGTCTTCCGTCGGGAAGAGTGTGCTGCACTGGTCGTCTTCTGTTATCGCACGGCGGGGCCGTCTGAGGCAAGCCGCATGGTGCCGTCTAGTAGACCGTCCATGCCCGTTCGGATAAACTCGCAGCGTTGAGGGCGCCTCAGGCTAAAGTCGAGGAGGGGAGCGATGCTACTGTTGGGTCGTGTGACGTCGGTCTATCTCATCGTGCTCGCGGTGGTTGTGGCCGTGAACTTCATCATCACGCCGCTGTACCATCCGGGAGGGGACGAGCCGTACACCGTCTGGGAGACGCTCAACTGGTTCATGGCGGTGGGCATGGTGGCCACCGTGATCGCCAGCTACATACAGAAACGCCGTGTCGACGCTGATGGTTCCAGTGACGTTAAGCGCTACCTGGAAGCGAACGCCGTCTTCTACCTGGCCGTGGTCGTGTTCCTCATCTTCTTCTGGAACTGGTTCAGCAACCTCTCTGCCAACAACGAGGCTGACGGTCAATTCTGGGTCGTCGTCGACACGCTCATGCCCATCGTCATGGGCCTGACGGGCTGCCGCATGTACGCGTGCTGCCGGAACACTTGATAGACGAGAGTCGAGGGGCGTTGTAGGCGTCCATAGCTATTGACGCCTGTGGTACCATTGCGACAAATCTGTCCGTACGTGGCAATTCCACGTTCCAGGACCTAAGGAGGAGAGTAGATACCATGATCATGAGAATGCTGGGCGCTGCCCGACTGAACGTCGACACCTACGAGGAGGTGGAGAAGGACTCCAGCGCCACCAAACAGGCGCTGATCGTCGTCGTCCTCGTTTCTATAGCCGCCGGTGTTGGCGGTCTGCTCGCTGGTGACGAGGTCGACGTGCTTCGTGGGCTCGGCTTCGGGATCGTCCGAGGCGTGGTGAGCTGGGCCGTGTGGGCGCTGGTGGCCATGTTCATCGGGACCAAGCTCCTGAAGACGGAGGAGACCGAGGCGAACTGGGGGCAGGTGGCCCGATGCACGGGCTTCGCCCAGACGCCTGGGCTTCTGAACGTGCTGGTCTTCCTGTCGGGGTTCATCACGATCGTGGTCTTTGTCTGGCAGGTCGTGGCCATGGTGATTGCCGTCCGGCAGAGCTTGGACTACACCTCGAGTATCCGAGCGTTGATCGTGATCCTGATCGCCCTCATTCCTGTGGCTATCGTCAACGCGATCATCTTCTCGGTCCTGAACCTGTAGGCCTCTTCGCACAGGTGCTTCATCCCTGTTCTCTCCCAAGGAGAGAGGGGGGACGTGCTTCAGCCTGGGGGAAGGCGAGGGGCGGGTGCGAGCGTGGGTCTGCTGCGCAGGCGCACCGCGGTGAACGCCTCGACGGCCGCCGGTAGGTGCCGATACCCCAACGCTTACGTGTAGGGGGCGGGTCTGCAGACCCGCCCCCTACGACTTGCTCTTACTCGTACCACCCCGAGGCGAAGATCAGCCCGTCGTGGAGCACGGCCCAGGTGTGCTTCTGCCGGTCATCGCCCGTTTGTGGGTTTAGCAGCACGTAGTCGACCCAGCGGCCCGACTCGGTGGCGCCTAGCAGGTCGTCGCCGTAGAAGTAGCCCGCTGCGTCGACACGGAGGTCCGGGTCCCGACCTCGAAACATCGGATTGTGGTGGGCTATGGCGTATCCGTCCTGGTCGATGATGAAGACGTACCACTGGCCGTCCACGCTCTCCGTGGTGTTGTAGTAGTCCACCGTGGCCTCGCGGCCGATGGCGTTGTACAGGTCTATGGCCCGCGCGACGAAAGCCCTGGTGTACGCGGGAGCGTCGGCCTTGCTGGACCCGCGCTCGTACCAGCCAGAGCCGAAGACGATCCCGTCGTGGCGCACCGCCCAGGAGTGCTTTGTCTCCACGGCGCCGGAGGCCGGGTTCGTGAAGGTGTAACTAAACCAAGCTCCATCCTCGTCGGCAACCGCGGCCACCGCCTCTCCGGCAGGATAGTTGTTGGGCCCGACGCCCTCTGAGGCGTGGCGGCCAACGAGGTCGGGGTTGGCGGCGTGAGCCAGCACTATGTCGTCCTGGTCGATGATGAAGACGTACCACTGGCCGTCCACGCTCTCCGTGGTGTTGTAGTAGTCCACCGTGGCCTCGCGGCCGATGGTGTTGTACAGGTCTATGGCCCGCGCGACGAAAGCCCTGGTGTACGCGGGAGCGTCGGCCTTGCTGGACCCGCGCTCGTACCAGCCAGAGCCGAAGACGATCCCGTCGTGGCGCACCGCCCAGGAGTGCTTTGTCTCCACGGCGCCGGAGGCCGGGTTTACGAAGGTGTAACTAAACCAAGCTCCATCCTCGTCGGCAACCGCGGC
Organism: Dehalococcoidia bacterium; assembly: GCA_965249315.1. Classification (GTDB taxonomy): domain Bacteria; phylum Chloroflexota; class Dehalococcoidia; order Lucifugimonadales; family UBA1127; genus CBDBGD01. Next base: position 2,138,801 of record OZ252225.1, read on the forward strand.
CACCGCCTCTCCGGCAGGATAGTTGTTGGGCCCGACGCCCTCTGAGGCGTGGCGGCCAACGAGGTCGGGGTTGGCGGCGTGAGCCAGCACTATGTCGTCCTGGTCGATGATGAAGATGTACCACTGGCCGTCGATGCTCTCCGTGGTGTTGTAGTAGGCAACCGTGGCATCGAGGCCCTCTTCCTGGTACTTGCGAATGGCCGCTCTGACGAAGTATTGGGTGTACGCGGCGGGCTCCCACTTGGCCGGTACGGACTCCGACGGCTCAGTGGCGGCAATCCGCGCCTCCGCAATGGCGTCCATGGCTGACAGCTCTCGCAGCTCCTCGGTGATGGCCGTGATCGTGGCGTCATCCAGGTAGGCGATGTCGCCCGCGGGGCCTTGAGGCCCGGCCGGCCCCATGGCCCCCGCCGGGCCTTTGGGTCCGGGCACCCCGGAGGGTCCTGGAGGCCCTTCAGAGCCGGTCGCCCCAACAGCGCCCTGCGCCCCGGCAGGCCCGGGCTCTCCCTGGAGGCCGGCGTCTCCCTGTTGGCAGGCGACAAGGGACAGGGCAAGGGCAGTGGCCAAGAGCGTCGCCATGAGCACGCGCATCGTCTCACTCCTAGGTTGGTTTTGGCGGATGGCGCGCTGCGGAGGAGACCTGCGGCCGCTCCATCCTCTGCCATTGTATCGTACGCGAAGGGATGGTGTGGAAGGGAGCCGCCATAGGTCTGTACAGGCGTGGCACGTCACAAGGTGCGAGGTGGAGAAGCTGGATGCTCCGAGAGCTCAGCGATGATTCGCCGGTAGCGTCGCGCGGTTGACACGGAGCGCACGAAAGCGTAGGCTTTCCGCGAATCTACGGGGGAAATCCCTTTATCTTTCCAAGGAGAGCGTACGTATGTGGAAAGGGTACAAGATCATTGACGCCGACGCGCACTTGCAGGAACCCTTCGACCTGTGGAAGGACTACGTGGAGCCGGAGTTCTACGACCGGCGTCCCATCGTCAACGACTACGAGGGAGGTACGTTCTTCCATTACTCGCCCTGCGAGCTCTTCCCGGAGGGTACGCTGAGGACACCGTCGCGCACCGGCGACGCAGAGGTCGTGCAGACGACGGAGGGGACGGCCTCCCGCGGTGTACAGCGTCCTCCTATAGTGTCCGCGCGCAACAAGGAGAAGTACGGTGAGGCGTACGAGAGCGTCTGGAGCGTTGAGAGCCGCCTGAAGGACATGGACCGTTTCGGGTGGGACAAGATGGTCTGCGTTCCCGGCACCGGCGCTGGGCCCGTGCGTGTGGAGGACAAGGACCAGGCCCTCATATGGGCCGTCGCCCGGGCCTACAACAACTGGGCCCACGACTTCTGCTCCGCCGAACCGTCCCGTCTCAAGATAGTGGCTGAACTACCCGGCCAGCATGACATCGAAGGGTTGCTCACCGAGACCCGGCGTTGCGTGGAGCAGCTGGGGGCCGTCAGCATTCAGATGCCCAGGGCCGCCAGGGGCTCCTGGTGGCACGACCCACAGTACGATGCTCTATGGGACATGGCCCAGGAGTTGGACTTCCCCTGCTCCTTCCACGGGGCCATGAGCGGCGCCCCGCACACCGGGGCGCGCTATCGGGGGATTGGCGGGCCCGTCGTTGCGCTGGAGCACGCCATTGGGTTCCCCTTCGAGGACATGATCGCCATGGGGCACCTGATCTACATGGGCATCCTCGAACGCTACGCTCAGATGCGGGTCATCTTCATGGAGGGGAACGCGGGCTGGTTGCCCTTCTGGCTGGGGCGCCTGGATGACCATGCCACAGTGGGCCGCCGACAGGCGGTGTTCTTCGATGGCCCACCCCTACCCCTCAAGCCGAGCGAGTACTTCTACCGCCAGGCGTTCGTCTCCGCCGACTGCGACGAGTTGGGGCTCAAGGCTGCCGTGGACACGTGCGGGGCCGACAACATCGTGTGGAATACGGACTATCCGCACCCCGATGCGCCGGACCCGGACAAGGCGGCGGTGAGCTTCCTGGCCCAGCCCATCTCGGACGAAGCCAAGAGCAAGATCCTGTGGGACAACCCGATCCGGGCCTTCGGCCCGCGCATCATGGCCTGATCGAGAGCGGCGCGGCGCCTACCCGCGCGAGGGCGCAGTGACGGGCACGGTCACGCCGTCACGTGAGGACCGCTCGATGGCCTCGATCATGTGGTGCCGCGTCACTCCCACGTCGAAGTCGGGCTGTGTCGGCTTCCCCTCGCGGATGCCCTCTGCGAACCGCCGCAGGGCCTGGGCTAGGTTGAAGGGACCGCCCGCGGGAACCTCCGGCGGCACCGTTGTCAGACGCTCTGGTATGGGAAGTTCCTTCAGGCCTCTCCCGGGCCTGGCGGCAACTTCCAAGCGGTAGTCGGTGTAGGTCACGACGCCGGGCCCGGAGATAACGATTGCACCCTCTAGGCCGTAGATTTCCATGCGCCAACCGGCGCCGTGCCACGGAGTCCGCCCCACGTGGGCCGACACCACTGCGCCGTTCGTCAGCACGCCTTGGACCATCACGTTGTCCGGCGTCGACGTCTCGATGAAGTCATCGGTGCCGGTTATGCGCCACCGCTTCACCTGGGTGCTGAGCTGGGCGGACAGCTCCTGAAACTCAGCAACGCAGAAGCAGAGCGCGTCCAGGGTGTGGCCGGCGTGGATGGTGAGGGTGTTCGCCCCTTTCTTCGGGTCAGCCTCAAGGTCCGCCCAGTACGGGGGCCTCTCCAGGACGCCGGGGAGGATGTGGGTAACGTGACACGACAGCACGTCGCCAATGTAGCCCTCGTCCACCAGCTCCTTGACCCGCATGACGGCAGGGGCGCACCGCGTCTGTAGGCCCACCATGTTACTGAGCCCTTTGGCCTTGGCCAGGGCCGCCATCTCCGTGGCCTCGGCCAGGTTCGCGCCAAGAGGCCACTCGCAGAAGACGTGCTTTCCGGCGTTGAGGGCAGCGATGGTCATCTCATGGTGGAAGGGCACCCGCACTGACACCACGACCATGTCGATGTCTGCGCTCTGGACCATCTCCCGGTAGTCGTGAAACGCACGCGGAATGCCAAAGTGTTTGGCAGTCTCGCGGGCTGTCTCCGCGTGGGCGGTACAGACCGCCGCCAGCTCATACTCCGGGAGTGCTAGGAAAGCCGGCGCATGGGCTTTGGCACCCCAGCTATAGCTCAGGTTCGCCCCAATGAGACCAACTCGAATTCGCTCCATCTCACTACCTCCCAACCAGCGTAGCCCCGTCCGTTGCGCTCTTGGGCCGCTCCCCGTGGTAGACTGCATGCGTCCAAAGAACGTATGAGTCGCGAGGATGGTATCGACGCTGCGGAGCGGTGTCAAATACCACCACTCTCGCGAGGATACGATGGGCCGAAGCGAGAGCGCCTCGCAGGAAGGAGTGGCTGCCATGACAGAGAAGGCCCCCTCCCCGAACGCCCCCGCCCTGACGCTCTTCCCAATCTACGAGACCTACCTGGAGATGGCGACCACGGAGCTGGAGGGCCTCACGGACGGTCAGCTTGACTGGGAGAGCGACCGGTGGGGCTGGTCCCAATGGAGCATCCGGCGGAACATCAGCCACGTGGCCTCGCACCTGTTCCGCCACTACCTGCTCTCCCGGAACTGGGGGAGCGTCCTCTTCCCTACGGGGAAGCCATACCGGCATGAGCTGTACTACCTGGCGGCGCTCCCGACCCACCGCCTGGACGAGGAGCGATGGTGGGAGATAGATGCCATCCTGGAGAAGCTGGGCCAGGCCCTGGAGATGGTCCGAAGCATTCTGCAGCGGGAGACGGTGGCCTCGGTGCGGGAGCTGACCATCAGCCAGGGCGCCCGCTCCTACTACGACCAGATCGCCGACCAGTATCCAGGGACTCTGCTCGACGACCCGAGGAGGCCCGGCCAGCTGCGCATCACCCTGGAGGGGAACTTCCGCCTGAGCGAGGCGGAGATGGTCACACATCTGTACAATGTGCATCGACTGAAGCGGGCTCAGGGACTTCAGGCCCGAGTAACTCTTCCACGCGTCGGGTTCTGGCTTCTCCCCACATGGGACACCAGCGAGCCGTAGGGCCAGCCTACCGCTCAGACGATTGTAGTTGACATAAGGGCTATCCGAGGCAGGCAGGGAGGAGGATGGTATGTACCAGGGCTACAGGATCATCGATGCGGACGCCCACTTCTACGAGCCCATGGACATCTGGGACAGATACACCGAGACGGAGTACTACGAGCAGCGGCCCAGGGTCATCAACCACGTGAGCCGGTCGCGCCTGGAGTACGCAGTGGACGGCGTGCATTTCACCGGGCCCACGAGGAGGGTCGGCGTCGAGCAGCGCTACAAGAACCAGGCGAAGAAGTACGGTCACGCCTACGACTCCTGGTGGAGCTTGCAGAGCCGCCTCAAGGATATGGATAGCTATGGCTGGGACCTTCAGGTGTGCTTGCCCACCGGAGGCGGATTGGGCACGAACATCTCCCGTAAGGACCTGAAATTGGGCGCCGCCCTGTGTCGCGCCTACAACAACTGGGCCAGGGACTTTTGTAGCGACTCCTCGGGCCGCGTCAAGTTCGCCGCCGTGGTGCCGGGCGAGGACGTGGAGGAGCAGGTCATCGAGACCCGCCGGGCGGTGGAGCAGCTCGGGGCGCTGACCATCATCCTGCCCACGCCTGCTACGGAGAAGGAGTGGCACCGCTCGGACTACGACCCCCTGTGGGAGACGGCGGTGGAACTGGACCTGCCCCTCTCCATCCATGGCGTCCTGTCCCGCAGCGGCGACCCGCCGACCAACCTCCGCTACGAGAACCGGGGGTCGTGGTATGAGGCCCTGTTTCACGCTATGGACTTCCCGTTCGAGAACATGGCGTCCCTGGGCCACTTCATGCTCAGCGGCATTCTGGACCGCTACCCCATGCTGAAGCTGTCCATCCTCGAGTCGAACTGCGGTTGGCTGCCCTTCTGGCTCAACCGGCTGGAGAAGTGCTCCGAAGGACGCCAGGCGGCGGCCTTCTATGGCGAGCACGTAAAGGCCTCGCCGCAGGAGTATTTCGATCGTCAATGCTTCATCGCCTGCGATGCCGATGAGCCGGGCATCAAGCCCACCATCGAGTACGCCGGCGACGGAAAGATCGTCTTCAACACCGACTACCCGCACTTCGATGCCCCGAACCCGTGGGAGCCGGTGCCCCAGATGATCGCCCAGCCTATCGCCGACGAGTCGAAGCAAAAGATCTTCTGGGACAACGCCGTGGCCCTCTACGGGGCGCGTCTGCTAGAAGGCGTCACGGTCACGGAGAACTGAGGGGCGCCTGGCTCCGACTAAGTCCGAGACGGGTGCTAGGTTCAGTCGAAGTGGTACAGCTTGGCTGTATTCTCCCCGACGATCTTGGCCTTCTCCTCTTCGGGGACGCCGTGGAGTATCCGCTCGATGATCTCCCGAGACCTCGGGAAGGTGGACTCTGCGTGGGGGTAGTCGGAGCCCCACAGCAGGTTGTCCACCCCGATGAAGTGACGCATCTGGATGCCCAGGTCGTCCTCCTGGAAGCCGATGAAGCAGTTGCTGCGGAAGTAGTCACTGGGTAGCTCGCCCCCCTGGAACCGCTTGCCGTGGACGCCGGCAGCGCGCTGGCTGTAGAACTCGTCCATCCGCTGCATGAAGTAGGGGGCCCAGCAGACCTCGAACTCGATGGCGCCCACCTTCAGCTTGGGATAGCGCTCGAATACACCTCCGAAGACCATGGCGTTGATGGACTGGCGGACCTCATGCTCCCGGTTGGGGAAATCGAAGCTCTGTGACGTGAGTCCCATCGGGTCCGTGCCGGGCATCCAGCGGATGCCTCCGTCATGGAGGCTGATTGGCATGTCCAGGTCCTGGGCCGCTGCCCATAGGCGTGCGTAGGCCGGATGATCGTACCGCAGCATGGGGCGCGTTGCTATCATGGCGCCGGCCATGCCCCTGTTCGCGACCCGCTCCAGCTCTCCCACCGCATCCTCGACGACGTCCACGTTCACCAGAGCGATGCCCTTGAGCCATCGCGGGTGTGCGCTGCAGAAGTCGGCCAAGTAGTCGTTATAGGCCCGGAAGATGGCGGACAGAAGGTCGCTGGCCGGGACCCTGCTCCACAGCGTCAGTCCCTGGGAGGGATAGAGCACGCCGCCCGATATGCCGTCCTCCACCATGTCCTTAACGTGCTCATCAGGGTCGATGCCGCCGAGAGGGATGGTGTCCATGCTGCCGTCGCGGGTCAGCTTCTCCGGCTCTTCGAAACGCAGCCCCGCCTGCTGGTTGATGCCGATGAGGCCGAAGGGCACGCCCTCGCAGTACCACTGGTGGTTCTCACCCTCGGGCACGAGGACCGGCGCTCGGTCCCTGAACCGAGGGTCGATCCTCTTCTCCCAGAGGTCGTGGGGCTCGATGATATGGGAGTCGGATGATATTGCCTTGTATGTGGACATGCCTCGGCCTCTCTCTTCCTATTCTGCTTCCAACCGGCGGTGCGGGCCGTCTACTCGCCCATGCGGTACAGTCTGACCGCGTTCTCGCAGATGATCTTGCGCAGGACCGGCCCCGGCAGATTGCCCATGGTCTCCTGGATCACCGACCTGGAGTCCGGCCACACGCCGTCCGGGTGGGGGTAGTCGGAGCCCCACATCAGGTTGTCCTCACCAATCAGGTGGGCCATCTGGCCAACGCAGGGCTCCTCCTGGAACGTCGTGGCTCCCTGGCGGAACCAGTACTCGCTGGGCAGGAGCCTCACGAAGGAGCGGACCTCGTCCGAAGCGCGGCTGTAGCGGAACATGTTGTCCATGCGGCCAAGCACGAACGGGACCCAGCCGGCGCCCTGCTCCCCAAGCACGAACCGGAACTCCGGGTACTTCTCGCAAGCGCCGCTGGCGATGATGCTGCACAGCCACTGCGCCCCGGCGAGCTGGATAAGGGGGTTGGTGACGGCCTGGTATGCCTGCTGGTTCGGGCTGGGCCCCCCGCCGGTGGCCTTGAGCACCCTCAGCTGCTGCTCGACCCTGCTGTCCCCGATCTCCATCTCCGGGGGAGGCGGAATCGGGAACAGGCCGCCACCCTGGTGGAAGGAGACCGGCATCTGCGTCTCTGCGGCGGTCCGCCACAGCGGGTCCCAGTAGCCGTCGCGAGTGTAGATGGGATGCGTCACGACCGGCGCGGCAAGCTCGCAGCCGCGGATGGGGCCAAGCTGTGCCGCGCGGCTCAACTCGTCCGCGGCCACCTGGGGGTCGTGGACAGGGATGGACGCCAGGGCGTAGAAGCGACCCGGATGCGTGTCGCAGAAGTCAGCGGCCCACTCGTTGAATATGCGGTACGTGGCAGTCAGCACCTCGGGGCTGTCGATGTGTATCCCTGCCCCTGTCATTCCGTAGAGGACCTCTGCGTCGATTCCATCCAGCTTCTGGTCGTGGAGGCGCATTTCCGGGTTCGCGGGATGGGGGTCTCCGTCGTAAAAGCCCGACTCCCACATCCGGTCAATGCGGTATGACGTGCCCTTCTTTGGGGCCCGGAAGCCGAATCCAACGCCGCCGAATACCCCGAGCTCTTTGCCCTCGCAGACCCAGACTGCGTTGTACATGCCTGAGCCGTGCTCCTCGTCGTACTTCTCCACCACCCTGGGCACCAGGTCTCGCAGATGACTGGGGGCGCTCTGCACGAAGATGTCTTCGGGAAGCCAGGTGAAGTCCAGATGGCCATCGGCCGAAACCAACTCATAGCTCATGCTTCCCTCCCACGGTGGCAGAGATAACGATATAATAGCATACATTCTTCGGAATTCATCCTCTAAATGCGTCGTTGATCGGGCGCATTTGGTTGACTTATGTGCGCACTATGCCTACAGTGTGCCTGTATTCGACAGACCGCTTGCTGGAGGAGGGGGACAGTGAAGGACGGGTTTAGGGTCATAGACGCTGACGCGCACATGCAGGATGAGCTCGCTCACTGGGTGGAGTATGTCGAGCCGGAGTACTGGGACCGCAGGCCCCGCGTCGAGATCATAGAGAAGGGGAAGCTGGGCAAGCGCGCCGCGGTGGTCCTTCCCTGTGAGCTGTTTCCCGAGCCGGCCCAGAGCACCGGCAACGCCCAAGGAGCGGGGGTCATCCGCGGGGGCCGCAGCGAGGCCAGAGACTTCATCCCGAAGAAGTACCCGGACGCCTACTACGACGAGTGGAGCGCCGCAAGCCGCATCCGGGACATGGACCGCTTTGGGTGGGACAAAATGGTGTGCATTTCCTCCAACGCCACCGGCTCCCTGGGATGGAGCAGCGTGGAGGGGAGGGACCAGAGCCTCCTGTGGGCTATGGCCCGGGCGTGGCACAACTGGTGCCGGGACTTCTGCGACACCGACCCCGCGCGCCTCTACATGGTGGCGGACATGCCCAACCAGCACGACATCGAGGGCCTGGTGACTGAGACGCGGCGGGTCATAGGGAAGCTTAACGCCGTAACCGTCATCATGCCCAGGCCCCCCAAGGGGCGGCCCTGGGAAGACCCGGCCTACGACCCCTTCTTCAAGCTGGCGGAGGAGATGGACTTCCCCGTCTCCTTCCACGGAGTTCGAACGGCGGACCCTCATGTGGGAGCGCGGTATCAGCCCCGCTACCTCGTCCCGGGCCAGCAGGTGGCCTTGGAGCACACCTTCGCTTTTCCCTTCGAGAACATGCTCTCCCTGGGCCACCTGATCTACATGGGAGTGCTGGAGCGATTCCCCAAGATGCGGGCCTCCTTCCTGGAAGGCAACGCGGGCTGGGTGCCCTGGTGGCTCTCCCGCCTGGACGACCACGCCATCGCAAGCCGACGGCAGGGCATGTGGTTCGATGCGCCACTGCTGTCCATGGCCCCCAGCGACTACTTCCGCCGCCAGTGCTTCGCCGCTTGCGACGGGGACGAAGGGTCCCTGGCGGGAGTGACCTACCTGGGCTGGGAGGACACCGTGGTCTGGAACACGGACTACCCTCACGTGGACGCGCCGGACCCCGACAAGGCGCTGCCTTCGTTGCTGGCCCAGCCCATCTCAGACGAGGCCAAGAAGAAGATCCTCTGGGACAACGCGGTCAGGCTGTACGGCGAGCGCATCCTTTCCTGATTCGTACGGAGGCCCCAACACAGGCACCGAGGAGGTAGCTATGAACTCTCTGATTCGCAATGTGCGCCTCATCGATGGAACGGGAGCGGACCCGGTGCCATCGACAAACATCGCGGTGGAAAACGGCGTCATTACCTGGATTGGAGAAGGCACGGTTTCTCCGCTCAAGCACCCCCACTTTGAAGACATAAGCGCCGAGGACCTGACGCTGGTCCCCGGCACCTTCGACTGCCATGAGCACTTCGCCGGCGACGGAGGCCAGTTCGGCGGCAGAGCAATGAACACTGACGCGCCAGAGGTGCTGCTGAGGAAGGCCGCGGCCAATGCCCGTCTTGTGCTGATGACCGGGCAAACCTCGGCACGTGACGTCGGCTCCCCATACGGCATCAGCATAACGCTTGCGCAGGCTGTGGCCGCGGGAGCTCTGCCGGGCCCGCGCATTACCGCGTCCGGAGAATGGCTCCAGTTTCCCACCACCTGGCTCCATTCCAAGTCGCCAACGCGCACTGTCTACACGCTGGAGGAGATGGAGAAGGCCATCCTGTCCCGCATAGCGCAGGGCGCCGGACTCATCAAGGTGGGCGCCACCGGCCAGGACATGCCAGACGACATAGCCGAGCGAGGGACCATGGGGCTGGAGATCGCCAAGAAGGTGGTCGAGTTTGTCCACGCGCACGGCCTAAAGATAGCAGCCCACTGCACCGGTTACGCGGGCACGAGCGAGTTCGTGGCGGCAGGGGGAGACTCGGTCGAGCACGGAACGCACATCGACGAGGAGACGGCCAAGCTCATGGCCGAGAACGGCGTCATACTCGTCCCCACCCTCGCCTGGAGGGACTACGTCTTTAGAGCGTCCAAGCGTCATGGAATGCCGAAGGAGAGGGTGGACGCCAACGAGGCCATTCGTGAAAGCCACCGGGCCAGCTTCCAGCGGTGCATTGCCGCCGGCGTCAAGATCGCCGCCGGCACCGACGCGGGCGGCGGTGACCCGATGCGCCACGGCAACATCGTCCGGGAGTTGGAGGTGATGGTGGAGACGGGTCTCACGCCGATGCAGGCCATAGAGGGGGCCACGCGCATCGCTGCGGACCTCGTGGGCACGCTGGACGATGTGGGCACCATTGAGGTGGGGAAGCAGGCCGACTTCATCCTGGTCGATGGCGACCCGCTGTCGGACGTCAGGGACCTGCGCAACGTCTGGGCTGTCTACCAGGGGGGCAGGCGCATCCGCTAGCCCCCTTCGACAGAGGCGTCGCTCTACGAGTATCGGATGCGCGGGTCGATCCACCCGTATGCGATGTCGGTGAGCAGGTTGATGACCATGACCAGCGCGCCGATGATGAGTACCATGCTCTGTAGCGTCGCGTAGTCCCGGTACTGGGCCGCCCGGAGCATCAGGAACCCCAGGCCCTGCACCTCGAACACCGATTCCACGATCACGGCGCCCGATATCAGGTAGGCGAGGCTCAGTCCCGTGGTAGTGATGACGGGAAGCAGGGCGTTGCGCAGGGCATGCCGAAAGATCACCACCCGCTCCCGCAGCCCCTTGGAGCGCGCCGTGCGGATGTAGTCCTCCCGGATCACCTCCAGCATCTGCGACCGCGTCAGCCGCATGTAGGGCGCAGCAGCACTGATGACGAGGACCAGACCTGGGAAGATCATCTTCTTCATGTTCTCCGAAGGGTTGTCCATGAAGCTGACGAACTCCAGCGGTGGCATCCACTCCCAGACGGAGACGAGGACGATAAGGATGAGAGCGGCGACGACGAAGGAGGGGAGGGTGATGCCGGTGATGGCGGTGACCCGCAGGCTGTAGTCGAGGGGCGAGTCCTGCTTGTAGGCGGAGATGATGCCCAGCGGCACTCCGATCGTGATTCCCCCGATGACACCCATGGCCATGAGCTGGACCGTGGGCTCCCACCGCTCCGCCAGCACCTCGTGGACGGGCCTGGCCCAGTCGAAGGAGTGGCCCAGGTCGCCCCTGAACATGTGCGCCAGCCAGTCGAGGTACTGGATGTGGAGGGGGCGGTTCAGGCCCAGGTCCTCCCGGAGCTGGATGAGTGAGGTGGCCTCCACGTCCTGCGCCGTGGGGTCGGCGAAGATCGCGGAGACCGTGTCCCCGGGGATTGCACGCAGCATGCCGAAGAAGACCAGTGACAGCAGTATCAGCGTCACCGGGATGAGCAGAAGCCGCCGTATGACGTACTGACGCACGCGCTCCTCTCCTCAATCCTCCGAGGCCAACGGCCTCGCTCTAGACCCTAAGCCCCGCCTGTGCTCGGGCCTGGCCGACGATGTCCAGACCGACCATTTCGCTCCAGGCAGCCAGCAGTTGCCTGACCATGGGGCCGGGCACGGGTACGTCCAAGGGGCGCCAGTCGATTCTGGAGACCGGGAGCATGGAGTGACTGGTGCCCGTGACAAAGGCCTCATCGGCGTTGTATGCATCGAAGATCTGGAGGTCCTCTTCCACCACTGGAATCCCCAGGTCCTTGGCCAGAATCATCACCGTATCTCGGGACATCCCCTGGAGGATATTCTTATCGGTTGGCGTTCGAAGTACCCCGTTGTCAACAATCCAGAAGTTGGACCCTGTCCCCTCCGCAATGAAGCCGTCGTGGTCCAAGAGGACAGGCCACGCCTCCGGGTCAGCATCCACGACCTCCAGCATGGCCATAGTCGCGTTCAGCCGGCTGTGGTGCTTGACCTTGGAGTCCAGGGCGCTGTGGTGGTAGTTGCGCGTCCGGGGAAAGATGACGTGGACGCCCACCTCGTGCAGGTGGGCGTAGCGCGCAAAGGGTGGCGAATAGACGTTGATGAACACCGTGGGCGGCACGTCGTCCAGGACTGCGCTGATGCGTCCTGTGGCGTTGCTCAGGGGCGAGCCCCTGGTGACGGTCTGATTGACGGACCAGTCGCCATCGCCGCGGAGGTGCTCGTTGCGCCTGACCACCTCCTGGGTGATCTCCGCCATCTCCTCCTTGCTCATACGCGGATTGATGCGCACGTACTTCAGTGAGCGGTAAAAGCGGTCCATGTGGGCGTCAAGCCTGAATATCTTGCCGTCGAACGTGCGCTCCACGTCGTAGACCCCGCCGCCGCCAAAGCCGCGGTCGCTAAGGGAGACCTTGCATTCGCTCATTGGCAGGAATTCCCCGTTCAGATAGGCAATGAGTTCGTCAGCCATGTTCGTCCTTTCTCCTCCTTATCTGGAGTCCCCGAATTATAGATGCTGGAGCGTCAAGCCTGTCTATTTCGTCCAATCTGTCTCTGGCGAGGCGGGCCCCACCTCTGTCAGCTACAACCGGGTGCCCCCGGCCCGGCTTCCCCTGAGTCGGGGGTCCAGCACGTCACGCAGGCCGTCGCCCAGCAGGTTGAAGCCGTACACCGTAAGGGCCAGGGCAACGGACGGCGGGATGGGCAGCCACCACCCCGCGATGAACAGGTTCCGCGTGCCCGCTCGTACCATGTTTCCCCAAGTGGGAATGTCTTGAGAGATGCCTATACCGAGGAAGGAGAGGGAGGATTCGGTGATAATCGCTCCGCCGACGCTGAGGCTGAAGATGACGATGAACAGCGCCGTGACGTTGGGGAAGACGTGGCGGAGAAGGATGCGGCTGGATGATGCGCCAATGGCCCGCGCCGCCTCCACGTACGTGTACTCCCTGATGGCCAGCACCTGCGAACGGACGACGCGAACGGATCCAGGGAGCAGTCCAACAGCAATGGCAAAGGTCACCGTCCACGGTCCAGGGTCGAACAGGGTCACCCAGAACATGGCAAGGATCAGGCCGGGGAAGGCGATCAGCACGTCGACCAGACGTTGCACCAGGAGGTCCACGACGCCGCCGAAGTAGGCGCTCATCATGCCCACGACCAGGGCTATCGTCTTGCCGATGAGGACGGACAGTATCCCTATCCGCACGGAGACTTGGGCGCCGTGGATGGTGCGACTGAGGACGTCTCGGCCCAGCTGGTCGGTCCCCGCCAGGAACTCACTGGTCGGCGCACCGTATCGCGCTCCCAGGTTTGGCCTGTCCGGCTCATGCGGAGCTATCTGGTTGGGAAAGACGGCGAGGGCGATCATGAATATGACCAGGAAGGCCCCGAACGCGGCCAGGGGCTTGGTCTGAACAAACCTCAGAAGAGTCCTGAACTGGTGCTGGACTCTGAACTGCCAACTGGTCCCGACGAACATCTCTGTGGTCGATCCGGCCACGATCATGCCTCCATCTGGTGCTGCTCTACGAGTACCTGATGCGTGGGTCGATCCACCCGTATGCGATGTCGGTGAGCAGGTTTATTATCATGACCAATGCTCCGATGATGAGCACCATGCTCTGCAGCGTCGCATAGTCCCTGGTCTGGGCTGCCCTGAGCATCGCAAAGCCCAGCCCGTGCACCTCGAACACCGACTCCACGATCACGGTCCCTGAGATCAGGTAGGCAAGGCTCAGTCCCGTGGTGGTAATGACGGGGAGCAGGGCGTTGCGCAGTGCATGGCGGAAGACCACCACCCGCTCTCGCAGCCCCTTGGAGCGCGCTGTCCGGATGTAGTCCTCCCGGATCACCTCGAGCATCTGGGAGCGCGTCAACCGCATGTAGGGCGCGGCGGCGTGGGTGATGAGGACCAGGGCCGGAAAGATCATCTTCTTCATGTTCTCCGCGGGGTCTTCCGTGAAGCTGACGAACTCCAGGGGAGGCATCCACTCCCAGACCGAGACGAGCACGATGAGCACCAGAGCGGCGACGACGAAGGAGGGGAGGGTGATGCCGGTGATGGCGGTGACCCGCAGGCTGTAGTCCAGGGGCGAGTCCTGCTTGTATGCAGAGAGGATGCCCAGCGGCACGCCAATTCCAATCCCGCCGACGACGCCCATCACCAGGAGCTGGAAGGAGGGCTCTATCCGCCCCGCCAAGACCTCGTGGACGGGCCTGGCCCAGTCGAAGGAGAAGCCCAGGTCGCCCCTGAGCATGTGCGACATCCAGTCAAGGTACTGGACGTGGAGGGGGCGGTTCAGCCCCAGGTCTTCCCGGATCTGGATCAGCCAGGCTTCTGACATGACCTCCGTGGGGTCGGCGAAAATGGCGAGAGCAGTGTCCCCAGGGATTGCCCGAAGCATGGCGAAGAAGACGACAGACAGCAGGAGCATCGTCACCGGGATAAGCAGAAGGCGCCGTATGACGTACTGACGCACCGGCTTCTCCCCTCATTAGCCCAGGCCATCCGCCAGAAACGGCGGGTGGCCTGGGCTAAACTTTCAGTGGAACTCAGGTCTCTAGTTCTAGCTAGTCAGGTCTGTTGGCCCGGTCCCGGTCGATCCAGACGTGCTTGAGGTCGTCGGCCATCAGGGCGGGGCCCTGGGTCCAGTTCTTCAGGTAGTTCCACTTCATGTGATGGCTGGCCAACCAGCCCTGGTACAGGAGAGGGAAGCTAGGCTCGTGAATGATGCGCGTCATATCGTGCATCAGTCCCTGGGCCTGGGCGTCATCCACTGTGCGGATGTACTGCTGCCACGTGGCCTGCAGCCGGTCCTGGCCCGGGTAGATCCATGGACGCTCGGTCATCTGCGAGGGAGAGAAGTCGAGGCAGCAGAGGCTGACGATGCCCGAGGGATCGGCGATGCTGACGAACTTACCGAGCTGGTAGAACTCGAAGTTGCCCTCCCATAGCCTCTCTCGCCTCGCTGCGTTCTCCTCGGACTGCTGCGAGATGTCGATCCCCAGCACGTCCTTCAGGTGGAACAGCGCCAGCTCTTGCATGTCGCCCACGATGACGCCCGTGCCCGGTGCGAAGGGCCACTTGGTCTCGTAGCCGTCGGCATACCCAGCGTCGACCATGAGCTGCTTGGCCCGAGCTACGTCCTCGGCCCGCTTGGACGGATCCAGTCCGGGCAGGTTGACCAGCTCTTCCGCCGGTAGGTTGAAGCCCGGCCACTCGTTGGAGTCCACCAAGTCTCCGATGACGCCCCGGCCTCGGTTCGAGTGCTGGAACAGGTCGTGGGTGCCGATGGCCAACCTTGCGGCCTCCCTGACCTGCGCGTTGTCAAAGGGCGGGACCAAGTGGTTGAGGACGAAGAACTTGTAGAGCCCCAGGTTGATCTCGACGTGGGAGACTCGGTCGCCCAGCCGTCGCGTCAGGGCCTCGGCCTGCTCCACCGGCGCCGGTGGCCAGCCGCACGGCCAGACGTCGATCCGGCCGGTCTGGAACGCAGCGATGCGAGCGGTCTCGTCACTGACGACCAAGTGCTTGATCGAGTCAACGTAGGGATACTGGTTCCCCACCGGGTCCTTGCCGAAGTAGTCCGGGTTCTTGATCCAGTCCCAGCCCTCCGAGCCGTTGTACGTGGTCATGATGAAGGGGCCCGTGCCCACGAGCCAGTCCATCTTGCGCCAGCCGGACTCGGTGGAGGCGTCGGTGACGGCCTCGCGTGGGGTGATGGCGGTGCCGAAGGGGGCTGCCATGTGGGGCAGGAAGGTCCGGTTCGGCGCGTCGATCGTGAACTGCACCGTGTAGTCGTCGATGGCCGTCACGTCGGTCAGGAAGTCCCGGAAGGCGACGATGACGCGGCGGGAGACCTCCCAGTCGGGGTCCATGATTCGCTCGAAGGTGGCCACGACGTCGTCAGCGGTCATGTCCTGGCCGCTGGGCAGCTCCGAGTATGCGGACGTGTCGTGGAACTTGACGCCTTCCTCCAGCTTGAAGGTCCACGTCGTCCCCGCATCATCCACTTCCCAGGACTTGGCCAGGCCGGGGATGTAGACAACACCCCGCTCCGGGCTGAAGGGCCGCTCGTAGTCAACGAGCCGGTCATAGCCCGCCTGGAAGGCGCAGCCCGCGGACGAGCCCCGGTGGTCGAAGTGTCCTGGGTCCACGCCCCGCACGATGTAGGGAGCGATCCGGTTCAGGTGCCCACCAAATTTCGGGTCGATGTCCGCTGCCGGAGCGGCGGCCTGTGTGGAAGTCGACGCGGCTGCCGTGGTGGAGGCCGCCGTCGTGGTGGTCTGCGCTGTGCTTGTTGAGGCGGTGGTGGTCTCCGCAGCCGTAGTCGATGTCGAGGCGGTGGTCGTCTGGGCCGCCGCCGTGCTGCCGGAGTCGGTGCTCGTGGTTGTCGCCGTCGTCTCTTCGTCGTCGCCGCCGCAGGCAGCGGCGAGCAGAAGGACCAAGGCTAGGACGCTGCCAGCGAGCAGGGTCCTCCTCCGAGCGAGCCAGTGAAAGCGCTTGGCAAGATATCCACCGGAGTATGTCATGACACCCCCCCCTTCTCGGTTCGAGAAGCTGGCCGCGGACGCGACTTAAGGAGACGAGCGAAATCCGAGCTACTGTAACATCTTTTGCGATGGATTTCGTATCGCCTGCGGCATTTCTCCCCACGATACTCCAGATTGCTCGCCGTGATACTATAGGCCTATGTCGGCATTGTCAAGCACGTCCGGCAACGGATTTGGAACGTGGCGTAGGCTTGACAAGTGCCTAATCGTCCATGCTACACTCCCCTTGTTCCAGCTTATGTTGTAACGGAAGAGCGCTACGAAAGCGCAAAGAGGTGACGAAATGCATAGTGGCTTCAAGGTAATCGACGCAGACGCCCATTTCTACGAGCCGCCTGACATCTGGGACAAGTACATGCTCGGCGAGGACTGCTACGACCTCCGCCCACGGGTGGACAAGGTCTGGGGTAGGGGAATCCTCCAGTACTCGGACGGGCAGGTCGCCGTGGGGGGCAACCGCGACAGGTCCTCCAAGCTCCTGGAGGAAAAGTTCCCCCGCGGCTATGAGGACTGGTGGAGCGCCGAAAGCCGCCTCTTGGACATGGGGGACCAGGGCTGGGACATCCAGGTGTGCCTGGCTACCAACGCCGCCGTGTCCGCCGCTTACAACCGTGAGGCGAACGTGTACGCGGCCATGTGCCGCGCGTTCAACAACTGGGCCCACGAGTACTGCAGCGCCGCACCGGAGCGCCTGAAGTTCACTGCCATGGTCCCGGGCAAGCTCCTCGACGAGATGGTCACCGAGATGCGACGGGCGGTGGCGGAGAAGGGGGCCGTATCGGTATTCCTGCCCCGGGCGCTGCCCGACAAGATGTGGCACCACCCGGACTACGACCCCGTGTGGGAGCTCGCATCAGAGTTGGACTTCCCACTCTCGGTTCACGGCATGGACAGCGCCAGCGGCGAACCCCTTCTGTATTCCCGCTACGCCAACGTGGAGGGCGCCGCCCGGTCGGTGGGGGGCCTGGCCGTGTTCCCCTTCGAGAACATGATGGCCCTGGCCCACTTCATCCTCGGCGGGATCCTGAACCGGTTCCCGAAGCTGCGTATCCTCATCCTGGAGTCCAACGCCGGCTGGCTGCCGTGGTTCCTGCAGCGGCTCAACCAGACCACCGAGGGACGCCAGACGTCGTTTCTCAAGGACCACCCGCTGGAGGCGACGCCGCAGGAGTTCTTCACGCGGCAGTGCGCCATCGCCGCCGACTCGGACGAAACCACCATCCAGTACGTGGTGGACTACGTGGGCGACGAGAACATCGTGTTCAACACGGACTACCCCCACTCGGACGCGCCGCCTCCGCCGGTCCCGCTCCGGGACATGCTGGCCCAGCCGATATCGGAGGAGAACAAGCGCAAGATACTGTGGGATAACTCGATCAGGATCTACGGGCAGCGACTGGTGGAAGGCCACCCGCTGGCTGAGGTCTAGGACTGCAGCAGGGCGACGAAATGCTTTCGGAGGAAGGTTAGCATGCCGAACTTCAAGCTCATTTCCGCAGACTCGCACGTGTACGAGCCGCCGACCATGTGGGTCGACTATATCGACGCCGAATTCAAGGATCGGGCGCCGCGCTTGGTGAAGGACCCGCCTGGGATGACCGGCGAGTTCTGGGTCATGCCCGGGTCACCGCCCCGAAAGATGGGCGGCACCGGCTTCCTGGCAGGCGCGACGCCGGAGGAGCTGGTCCGGATCATGAGCGACGCCACCTTTGACGAATGCCCGCCGGCGGCCTATGAGCCCGGGGCTCGCTTGGTGGAGATGGAGCGGGATGGCATAGAGGCCGAGGTGATCTACACCACCCAGGGCAGCGGCATGTTCCGGCTGACCGATGCTCCCCTGCAGACCGCACTGTTCAAGGCCTACAACACGTGGCTCGCGGAGTTCTGCAGCTACGACGCCACACACCTTCTTGGCCTCGCTCTCATCCCACTGATGGACGTTGAGGTCGGGGTGGAGGAGCTCGGCCGCTCCGCCAAGCTGGGACTACGAGGCGCCATGATCATGACGTCCCCTCCCGGCGAGAAGGGGTATGACGATCCGAAGTACGAGCCATTCTGGGCTGCCGCGGCCGAGCTGGACATGCCCCTCAGCTTTCACGTCAACACCGGGCACGCAGGCGAGAGCAACCGCACCGGCAGGTTCAAGAACCACTATCTCAAGGCAGTGGCCGTAACCCACGAGGTGCAGCGGTCCTTCCTGGAGATCATCTTCTGCGGCGCCCTGGAGCGCCATCCGGGGCTGACGCTCGTCTCGGCGGAGAACGACGTGAGCTGGCTGCCCCACTTCCTGTACCGTTCGGACCACTTCTACACCATCCACATGTACACTAACCCCACCGAGCTGAAGATGCCCCCCAGCGAGTATGCGAAGCGCCAGCTCTTCGCGACCTTTATGGACGACCCGGTGGCGCTGAAGGCCACCGGCTACTTCGGCGACGACAACTACGCGTGGGCCAGCGACTACCCGCACACGATGTCCACCTACCCGTACTCCCACAAGATCGTGGACGAGAACTTCGCCGGCATACCCGAGGAGACCAAAGAGAGCATTACGAGGACGAACGCCATTCGCCTCTACAAGATGGGGCTGGACTAGGAATTCCCTCAGGCTCTGGGTCGGCGGATTGTCTACGCCGTCGACCTGGGGTGTATGGTTTGCAGACTCGCGGACGGCCACGCTACGAGCGTGGCCGTGTCGCGCTCTCCATAGCACCCGCGCCTTCGACCGGCGTCATCGGCAGCGCGTCCCGCAGATAGCGTCCTCGCAGCCGTCCTGCCCCTTGCCCTCGCTCCCGCTCAGACGATATACAATGGTGCGGGCCATGAGCGTAGGACTGGAGGCGTCGTGAGCATGGGCGGAGAGAACGGCGACAGCAGAAGGCTAGCGGGCCTGGAACGCATCACCGCTCCCCTCTACAGGCTCGTAGAGTCCATGGCGTTCGAGTACTGCGTCATTGCGGTGATCCTGGCCAACGCCGTCCTCCTGGGCCTGGGGACCTTCCCACGCATCGAGGGGGACTATGGGGACTGGCTGCACCTGGGCAACCGGGTTGTGCTGGGCATCTTCGTGGCCGAGGCTGCACTCAAGATGCTCGCCCTAGCGCCGCGGTCTTACCGCTATTTCGCCTCCGGCTGGAACATCTTCGACTTTGCGGTTATCGTCTTTTCCTTCGTCCCGGTCACCGCAGAGTTCGCCATGGTCTCCCGCCTCGCCAGGCTGCTGCGAGTCGTGCGGCTCATCACGACGATCAGGGAGCTGCGGGTCATCGTCTCGGGGCTGGTGAGGGCCATTCCCAGCGTGGGTCATGTGATGGTGCTGATGGCCATCGTGGTCTACATCTACGCCATCATGGGCTACCACCTCTTCAGCGAACACGATCCCGAACATTGGGGTAGCCTCGGCCTCGCCGTGCTGACGCTGTTCGAAATCATCACGCTGGAGGGATGGATCGATGTCATGGGTGCCGTGCGGGGCGTCTATCCCCTGGCGTGGCTGTACTTCATCAGCTTCATCGTGATAGGCACCTTTGTGGTCATCAATATGCTCATCGGCATCATCATCAACAGCCTGGAGGAGGCCAAGGCCAGCGCTCCACGGGACCCGAAGCAGCGGCCGACCCCCATGGACGAGCTGTTGCGGGAGGTCCGTGAGACCAGGGTCGCCTTGCGCCGCCTCGAAGAGCGGCTGGACGCGGACGCAGAGAAGTAGCACCCGGCTTCTCGCCGGGCCCACCGAGGTCTGCTGCCTCATGTGTGCTAAAATCCGTGGCAGCTTCACGTGTGCGCCACGCCTGGGAGTAGAAGTATGGGCCTTCGGACAATTGCAATTCTGAGTCCTGGAGATATGGGCCATGGTGTCGGAAAGGCGCTCGTGGGGCGCGGGTTCGACGTGATAACGTGCCTGGCCGGCAGGAGTCAGCGGACCAGAGACTTGGCGGAGAGTGCGGGCTTCCGCGACGTGCCTTCACTTGAAGACATGGTCGTGCGGGCCGATCTCATCATGTCGATCCTCGTACCGGCCCAGGCAGTGCGGGTGGCCAAAGAGGTGGCGGACGCGATGCGGACCACCGGGACGCCGCGCCCGTTTGCGGACTGCAACGCCGTCTCTCCTAGGTCGGCGTCAGCCATGGCCTCCATCATCGGCGCCGCGGGAGGCGACTACATCGATGCTGGAATCATCGGCGGCTCACCAGCCCGGGGAGCGGTGCCGCGCCTCTACACCTCCGGACCGCGCGCTTCCCTCATGGACGAACTTGACGGTAAAGACATCCTCGTCAGAGACCTGGGACCCGGGGTGGCCAGCGCATCGGGGCTAAAGATGTGCTACGCCGCCATGACGAAGGGGACGAACGCGCTCCGCGTGGCGATGCTGACCGCTGCGGAGACCCTTGGTCTGTACGATGAGCTGATCGCGGAGCTGGCGGAGAGCCAAGGGCAGGCGCTTGCCGCCATGGAGTCTGGAATACCTGGACTGCCCGCCAACGCAGGCCGCTGGATTGGGGAGATGGAAGAGATAGCGGAGACGTTCGAGACAGCAGGCGTGACACCCGGGTTCCATCAGGGCGCGGCGGAGGTTTTCCGGTTGCTGGATTCCACGCCCTTTGCAGCGGAGAGCCCGGAGGCCATCGACAACACCAGGACCCTGAGAGAGACGATCCGGGCCACAGCCGAACGGTTGCAGAAAGGACCGGCCATACCCACTGTTGACGCGTGACGGAGAAGGAGTCAAGGGCGCCGTATTGCAGGCGCACCGCCCTTGGTCTACAGTGCTTCACCGTAGGCCCTAGGAGTTGAGCAATGTATTTTGATTGGCGTCTCTTCGAGTTGACCCGCGGCGTGCGGCTCCGGATCCTGCTCGCTGCCGCCCTGGGCCTCATCGCGGTTGGCGCGGGCGTTGCTCGCCTGGCCGTCTCCGGCGTCATCATCTACCGGGTCATCACCGGGCAGGCTGGCTTCTCCACACTTATGCTGCCGCTGGTGATCATCGCGGCGCTGATCGTCACTCGGAGCGTCTTCCAGTACTGGCAGAACGCGGTGAGCCATCACACCGCGAATATCGTCAAGCTCCGGCTTCGTGAGCAGGTCTACGAGCACGCATTGCGACTCGGTCCCGGGTACGCCGACCGGAACCGGACCGGCGATGTCGTCCTCACGATCGTGGAGGGCATCGAGCGGCTCGAGACCTTCTTCGGGCAGTACCTGTCCCAGATTATCGTCTCCGCCATCGCACCCATCGCCATCTTCGCCTACATGGTGACATTGGACCTCTACATTGCGCTCATCTTCCTGATGTTCGCATTCCTCGCGCTGGTCGTTCCCGCCATGTTCTATCGCTGGAACCGGGACAGCAGCTACCGACGCCGCCGGTCCTACGGTGATCTGGGTTCAGACTTCCTGGACAGCGTCCAGGGGCTTGCGACGCTGAAGGCGTTCGGGCAGAGCAAGAACAGAGGCAGGGCCCTGGCGCAGCGCGCTCACCACCTCTACAAGAGCACCATGGGCGTAGTCGCGGCCAATGGCGCGACCAGCGGCGCATCGATCCTCTTCATGGCCATGGGCGCCGCAATAGCCCTGGCCGTGGGCGCGGTCCGGGTCAGCGGCGGGGACATGGAGCTGCGTCCCTTGCTGATCGTGCTGATGCTCGGCGTCGAGGTGTTCCGGCCGATGCGCGAGCTGACCAACCTCTACCATCAGGGCATGACCGTGCTCTCCTCGGCACACAGCGTCTTCGGCATCATGGACGAACCGGTCACGATCCTCGAATCAGAAGCTGCCGCGAAGCAGCCAACGCCTGAAATCACGCCGGAGGTCTCCTTCGAAGGCGTGACGTTCGGGTACGACAGCGGCCACAGGCCGGCGCTCCATGACGTGTCGTTCGACCTACGCAGGGGCGAGACCCTTGGCGTTGTTGGGGCGAGCGGCGCAGGGAAGTCGACGCTGGTCTGGCTGATGTACCGCTTCTACGACCCCCAGGCTGGCTCCATCAAACTCGGTAAACATGAACTCCGCGATCTCCCGCTCAGCGTTCTCAGGGACAACATATCGGTCGTCACCCAGGACACGTACCTGTTCCACGGGACCGTCGCCGACAACCTGCGTTTCGGAAAGCCGGATGCGACGCAGCAGGAGTTGGAGGAGGCCGCACGCGTTGCGAATGCCCACGAGTTCATTTCGCACCTGCCCCACGGCTACGACACCGTCGTGGGCGAGCGGGCGGTCCGGCTGTCGGGCGGACAACGCCAGCGGCTGGCCATTGCGCGGGCGCTGTTGAAGGACTCCCCCGTCCTACTGCTGGACGAGGCCCTCTCCAGCGTGGACGCAGAAAATGAGTCCGTCATCCAAGCGGCGATGGACCGTCTGATGGAGAACCGAACGACGCTCATCATCGCCCACCGTCTGTCCAGCGTCATCAAAGCTGACCGCATCCTGGTCTTGGACGAAGGGCAGGCCGTGGAGATCGGGACGCACGCTGAGCTCATGGCTGCAAGCGGCACCTACGCCGGCCTCATGCGCCAGCAGGCCGAGATGGGCATGATTGACCTGGCCGCCTTCTCCGGCCCCGAACCGGCCCGGTCCCATGTCTCCGTCGAACACGTCTCCGACCTTCACCTGTCCGGTGGTCACGGCCACCACCATCACGCGCCGTCTCGCTCCCACCACAGCGGCGAGGCGGTCAACACTCGCTCATTCAATGTCTGGGTCAGGCTGTTCGGTTTGGTCGGGCCGGTCAAGTTCCAATTCCTGGGAACGCTCGCTCTGGGGCTGCTCCATCACGGCTCCGTCATCCTCCTGGGGGCGTTCGGCGCGCTGCTGGTCGGTGCGGTCTTCCGCGACGAACCACTGACGACGTTCCTCGTTCTCGTGTGTATATTCGCTCCGCTCTCGGCGCTGCTGTTCTACCTGGAGTCGTGGCAGGCGCATGACATGGCATTCAGGCTGCTGGCAAAGATGCGCGTCGACCTCTACGAGAAGCTGGAGCCGCTGGCCCCGGCGTACATGGTCCGGCGCCGCTCCGGCGACTTCATCAGCGTCGTCGGGGGCGACGTGGAGACGGTCGAGTTCTTCTTTGCGCACGCCGTGTCGCCGATGATCGTCGCGGTCCTTATCCCAGTTGGGCTACTCACGGTGCTGGCCGTCATATCGTGGCCCATCGCTGTGGTTCTGGCCCCGTTTCTGGTGGCGGTGGCGGTCAGCCCGTTCTTCGCCAACGCCCGCATTGAACGGCTGGGCATGGAGATCCGCGGCCGCATAGGGGAAATCCACGCCTACATGGTCGACAGCATCCAGGGCATGCGCGAGATCGTCGCATTCGGACGCGGCCCCGACCGGAACCGGGAGCTGACCGAGAAGGGGTGGGACTATGCCGGCCACCTGGTCCGGTTCCAGAAGTCGCAGGCATCCCAGATAGGGTTCATTGAGGCCATGATGGGACTCGGCGGCCTCGCGGTGCTAGCAATGGGCGTCTGGCTGGTGCTCGACGGACAGATCGAGCGGGCCGCGTTGCCGCTCGTGAGCGTGCTCGCCCTGGCGTCGTTCAGCCCGGTGACCGAGCTGGCCCGCACGATGAAGCAGATGATGGAGACCCTGGCGGCGTCCCGGCGCATCCTCGCCGTCCACGACGAAGCCGTGCCAGTGCAGGACGGCCCCGGCGTTGCGCATCTCGCTGACGAAGCTGCCTTCGGCAGGCCCTCCGTCGACTTTGAGGACGTGGCCTTCGCCTACGCGGAAGGAGACCCGCAGGCGCTTGCCGACGTCTCCTTCGGGATAGGGTCTGGGCAGACTGTGGCCCTCGTAGGCCGTTCGGGGGCGGGCAAGACGACGGTTGCCTACCTGATGATGCGCTTCTGGGACCCGGACCGCGGCGACATTGCCCTGCAGGGCCACAGGCTGGACGAGCTCCTGCTCGATGACCTGCGCGGCCGCATGGCCCTCGTTGCGCAGGATACATACCTGTTCAACGACACCGTCCGCGAGAACATCCGGCTCGGACGGTACGACGCCACGGACTCGGAGGTGGAGGAGGCCGCAAGGCAGGCCAACGCCGAGGAGTTCATCGAGTCGTTCCCCGACGGCTATGACACCCGCGTCGGAGAGCGCGGAATGCAGCTTTCGGGCGGGCAGCGGCAGCGGATCGCGATCGCCCGCGCCATCCTCAAGAACGCTCCGGTGCTGATCCTGGACGAGGCCACATCGCACCTGGACGCCATCAGCGAGGCGACCGTCCGGGAGGCGCTCAGCCGGCTCATGTCGGGCCGGACCACGATCGTGATGGCTCACAGGCTGTCGACCGTTCGCGACGCCGACAACATCCTGGTGCTTGACGAGGGCGTGGTTGTCGAGCAGGGAAGGCACGAGGAGCTTCTCGCTCGCGGCGGGCTGTATGCGCAGCTCGTGGCCACGCAGATGCAGGGCCAGAGGGCCGTCCCTGGCTAAGTTAGCCCCCCGTTCCAGCCGAGCACGCCGTCGACCGCTATCGCGGCGAAGAGCAGCGTGAGATAGGTCAGCGAGTAGAGGTACGTGCCAAGGGCGCCCTGGATGCCCGGCCGTCTCATGAGACGCACCGCGTAGTAGACGAACAGCAGCCCGAGCACCACCGCAGCGCCCAGGTAGAGCCATCCGACTGCCTGGGTGACGAAGAAGAGACACGTCAGCACCAACAGCAGCACGGTGTAGAGGAAGATGTTCCTCTTGGTCTCCGCCACGCCCACCACAACCGGGAGCATGGGGATGCCAGCCCTCGCGTAGTCGTCCTTCAACAGCAGCGCCAGCGCCCAGAAGTGTGGTGGCGTCCAGAAGAAGATGATGGCGAACATATAGGCCGCCGGTAGCCCCAGGCTGCCGGTCACCGCCGCCCAGCCGATGACCGGCGGCAGCGCACCCGCAGCGCCCCCTATGACGATGTTCTGTGGAGAGGTCCTCTTCAGACCAAGCGTGTAGACGAAGACGTAGAACAGGGTGGCGGAAAGCGTCAGGGCCGCGCTCAGCGGGTTGACCATCGTGACGAACAGGACGAAGGCGATGACGTTCGTCACGATGCCGAACAGCAGAGCGGCACGCGGCTGGACTCGCAGCGCTGCCACCGGACGGTTCCTCGTCCTGCGCATCCGGGCGTCGATGTCCCTGTCCAGGAAGTGGTTCAGCGCGTTCGCTCCCCCGGACGCCAGCGCACCGGCCCCGGCCACGACGAGGGCCAGTTGCAGGTCGGGTGGGCCCTCGGAGGCAAGGAACATGCCGCACAGCGCCGTGAATACCAGCAGTACGACGATGCGCGGCTTGCTCAGGCTCAGGTAGTCTTTGAGGACGCTCCTTGAAGTGGAGGCGTGGGCCGTCACGACGCTGCACCCCCGGCCCCGGCGAGCTCCGGCGACGTTCGGCTCGAAGCGGGCTCACCCGGCAAGCTGTGGAGGGCGGCCAGGCCAACCACGGCGGCCCAGAGAAGCGTGGCGCCTCCCAGGTGTGCGGCCCGCATGGCTATCGTGAAGTCGGCCCAGACGGTCAAGGCGCCCAGGAGCGTCTGACCCACCATCGCAATGATCACCAGCCACGCCGTCGACCGGACGTGCTTGGGTGTTCCCCGCCGCAGGACCATGATCGCTGCACCAAGGACCACAACCCCCACCATCGCCGACAGCATCCGGTGGCCCATGTGGATGGCGAACGCTGTGCCTTCGGGCATCAGACTGCCCTGACATAGCGGCCAGGTGTCGCACGAGGCGCTGGCGCCGTAGCCCACCATGTACGAGCCCGACAGGATGACGAGCAGTGTACCCGCGACCGATGCGTGCATCAGCGCCTTGGGCCACGCGCGGGAGCGTCCGGCCTCTGGCGCAGCGCCCAGAGCGGCCGGCCAGGCGGCAAGCGTGACGACGACCATGCAGGCGACCACCCCCTGGGCAAGCCCAAGGTGGATGAGCCTCACCCACCATGCGAGCTCCGTCCAGACGACGACGGCACCCAGCAGAGCGGCCGCGAGGACGAGAAGCGCGCCAACCACGCTCGGAAGCAGCACGCTGCGCTCAGCTCGACGGTGGCGCACCGCCAGCACCGCAACGGCCAGCGAAAGCAGTCCCACGACGGAACCCACCAGGCGATGGCTGAACTCCACGAGAGGTGCGCGTTCGAAGACCGGGATGATTCGCCCGTCGCACAGGGGCCAGTCCGGGCAGCCCAGGCCCGAGTCGGTAACCCGCACGACTCCGCCCAGCGTTACCTGTATGACGGCGACGAAAAGCGCTGCAAGTGCAAGATAGGGAAGAGCCCTGCCGGACCGGAGACTGCTAAGTGGCTTCTGCACGGGTGTAAGGGGTGATCCTCAGCAGAGGAAAGAGGTGTGCAGCGGAGAGGATGCACCACAGACCGCATGGCGCTTCACGCTGGGTTCACCATTCGGACCATCGCTCTCCGCTCGTTCGGTTGGGTTCATAGCGTCATGGTACAATACCACATCCGAAGTGCCGGATGCCTAGGCACCGCGCTGCCCGCTGCCTCGAAACTTGTCGGAGAGCGAGGCGTCGATGCCTTCTCCGGAGCCCGGTTGCTCTCTGACGAAGACCTAGGGGCAAACAGCCCCGCGCACCTCATACCAACAGAGGAGGGAGCCGATGACACCCACACGCGAACAGCTGGACGAGTACGCTCTCAAACACACCACCTCGCTGCCGCCTCACCTCGCTGAACTGGCCACCTTCACCCGCGAGAACATGGAGAGATCGGGGATGCTCTCCGGGCCGGTGGAGGGAACGCTGCTGCAGTTCCTGGTCTGGGCCACCGGCGCTCGCCGCATCCTGGAAGCCGGCTGTTTCACCGGCTTCAGCGCGCAGATGATGGCCGCCGTCCTACCGGACGATGGCAAGATCATCACCTGCGAGATCGACCCCGACACTGCCGCCATCGCCCAGGAGCACTTCGACCGCGGCCCCAACGGGCACAAGATCGAGCTGCGCATTGGCCCCGCTATCGACACGATGCGTTCGCTCGAGGGGCCCTTCGACCTCGTGTTCATCGACGCCGACAAGAAGCCCTACGCCGACTACTACGAGCGCGCGATGGAGCTGATCTCCGACCGGGGATTGATCGTGGTCGACAACGTCCTCTGGGGCGGCTCCGTGATCGACCCGCAGAGCGACTCGGCCAGGACCATGGCGGAGTTCAACGCACGCGTCGCCAACGACGACAGGGTGACGCAGGTCATCCTGACCGTCCGCGACGGCGTCATGCTGATACGGAAGGTCTAAGCCCTTGGAAGGCGTGTCTGGCGCTGGGGCAGCGTTGGGTGTGTCTCGCCCCCCTGGACAATGGAGGTGAACATGGTCCGGCTGGCCTTTGCGATTGCCGTACTCACCGTGGCATCCCTGTCGTGCGGCGGGGAGTCTGACACCGTCAGGATGGGGACGGAAGGCGCCTATCCACCCTATAACTTCATCAACGATGAAGGCGAGGTCGACGGATTCGAGCGGGAGCTGGGTGACGAGCTGTGCCGCCGGGCAGACCTGGAGTGCGTCTGGGTCACGAACGAGTGGGACAGTATCATCCCCAACCTGCTGGAAGACAAGTACGACACCATCCTCGCCGGCATGAGCATCACCGACGAGCGGGACGAGCTCATCGACTTCACGCAGCCGTACAGCCCTCCCACGCCGTCGGTCTACATGGCTCTGGCCGGAGCAGGCAACGAAGCCGTCGATGGCACAGTGGCTGCCCAGGTGGCGACCATCCACGCCGACTACCTGTCCGAATCCGGCGCCACGTTCGTCGAGTACGAGCTGGCCGAAGAGCTTGTCGAGGCCGTGCTGACCGGCGAGGTGGACGCCGCACTGGTGGACCGTGAGTTTGCCCAAGACAGCATTGCCGAGAATGGGGACAGGCTGATCGTCGTCGGCTCCGACGTGGCACTCGACTCCGGGATCGGCATCGGCGTCCGGGAGACAGATGGCGAGTTGAAGGAAAAGCTCGACGAGGCCATCTCCTCCATGAAGGAGGACGGGACGTTGAACGACCTCATTCGGAAGTGGTTCGACGAGGACGCCGAGACGTTCAGCTAGCGGCGACCGGAGCTACACGGGGCAGAACAGCCCGGCAGCGCCTGACAGCGATGGATGGGGCATAGCCGTCCTGACCACCTTGATACCCCTGGGCTCCACCCGATACTGCACGGACGGCTCGATGAACCTCCATGCCGTCGCGAGTCCTCCCGCAACAACGCAGTATGAAGTCGCGGTCTCCGAGGCCAGCCGCACAATCGTGCTTGCAAGTGCGTCGCCCACTTCCCGCCAGATGCTCAGGGCGTCAGCGTCCCCAACACTTGCTCGCCGGTAGGCCGTCTCCGGGTCCAGGTCGTAGTGGTCGGCGAAGTTGTAACCGGAATGGCGCCACGCGCCCGGCCATCCCCAGGACGTGTAGAAGCGGGTGATCGGGTCGGGGAAGCCTCTGAGCCCCGTCGCAACTCGACCCTCCTGGACGAGACCTACCGCTGTCCCCGTCCCCAGTCCGATGGCGAGGAAGCTGTCGAGTCGCCTGCCTTCGCCGAACCGGAGCAGCCCGCAGGCGAGAAGGTTGGCGTCGGGTACGAGGATGGTCGGAACGCCCCGGACGTCCTCCAGGTGACGACGGAGGGGAAAGCGGTGCATCGAGGGGTATGCAGATAGCTCGCTGTCGAGAACCCCTCGTTCGTAGTCCCCGAAGGACGGGAACCCGGCGCCTAGGCCTGCCACGGGCTCGTTCCAAAAGGGGGCCAGAGCGAGGTCTATATCTGCCAGTACCTGCTCGCGAGTCCCGCTCGGATGACTTTCAACCGTGTTAATCGAGAGCACACGTCCGGCTGTGGTCACCAGGCCGGCCCGGATGCTGGTCCCGCCGACGTCGAGGCCAAGGTAGAGGCCCTCTCCCAGTCCGGCCATGGGTGCCGCCTTATGGCGGTGGTCTCAATCGGTGACGTACGTGTGGGTGATGATCTCCCACACGTGCCCGTTCTCGCACTCGAAGTAGAACCCGCGCCCCATGTGCCTGTGGTTGATCTCGCCGTCTGTCCGAGATCGGGGGCCGCTGCCGAAGGGGATGCCCTCATCCTTGATGCGCTGCAGCACCGCGTCAAACTCCTCGTCCGAGGACAGGAAGGCGTAGTGGTTGGAGTGCGGGTTGTCCGAGTTGTCGAAGTCCAGTGTCAGCGCATCGTTGATCTTGACCGGGGCGAAATGCCCCCAGGCCCCGTTGTACTCCAGTCCAAAGATGCGGGCGATGAACTTCGCCGACTTCTCCTTGTCGTAGGCGGGCACGATTGTGTGGTCCAGCTTCAGTGGCATGGTGTCCCTCCTTCTTGGTCCGCTAGTGCCGGTGTGGGTGGTGGCTCCCGCCGGGAGCCTCAGTGGACTCCACTCAGCATCCGGGTTGCCCGGGGTGCCCACAGCAGCGGCTCCGCCGGCGAATCTTGATCAGCACGTTCCTTAGTAACAACCACACACAAACATGCCATGGCCCGGGGGCCATCCACATGATTCGCAAGGACTTTCGCATTCCGGAGAACATACCGGCAGTATAGCAGGCAATCCCCGCAGAGCGGCAGGCCACATTCGCTCAACCCGTTCTATCGAAGGGCATGTTGAGCGCGCGTTCCAGGTTGCCCAGGTACTCCGTGAAGGCCCGGCGGCCCTGGGGCGTCGCCTCCACCCACGTACGGGGTTTCGCCGCAAGGAACTCTTTCGTCATGCTGACGTACCCCGCGTCCTCCAACTTGCGCAGGTGGATGGTGAGGTTGCCGCCGGTCAGGCCCAGCGTTCGTTGGATGAAGCCGTAGGCCATCCGGTCCGTCTCAGACTGGGACACGAGCAGCGTCATGATGCGCAATCGTGTCGACTGATGAATCGTCTCATTCAGGACGATGGGCGCCTGGCTCATGCCTCGCGACTCTTGCGCATCCACACCCACGCGACGGCAACGATGGCAAGCATAAGGACTGCCGACAGCACGGGTGCGCTATCGCCGGCGAAGTGCGTTGGCACGTAGTAGGAAGCGGCGATGCCAAGACCAACCAGGCCAATGGCCAGGTGATGCAGGATGCCGAACAGGATGTACCCGAGCGCAACTATGCCGATGGCAACTCCCCTGATGGCAATGGGGTCCGAATCAGCGACCCACAGCCCGGACGCCGCCGGCACGACGAAAGCGGCCGCGACCACGGTCATCCAGAAGCCGAAGACCCGGAGGCCTGCTGCTGTGGCGGTCGGCCCGGTTGCGTTCTGCCTGCTGGCGCGATGGCCGATGAGCGAGCTCCCAATCATGCCGGGGATTCCCAGGCCGAACCACAGAGGGCCGGGATACCACGGGTAGTCTTCGGCAAACACAGGCGCCCATGTTTCTATGGCGTACATGGAGAAGTACCCCATCGCGACAATGGCGCCCCACAGCAGCATGATGTTGGTCCAGCCCGCCGTATACATGGAGCTGCGGGACCTGTCCAGGGTCGATTGTATTGACCTCCAGCCCTGCTCCGGTGTGATCTGCTGTCCTTCGCTCTCGTGGCCCTGCATGACGACCCCTCCACCCAATTGATGTAAACTAGTTTATTATACAAACTATCAGCCGTCAATGGGTGCAATTCCTCCCCGAGAGATAGAGTTGGCAAACGCGTGCCGGAAACTCTGGCAAAACGCTGTGTCGGTCGATGTCGCGGTCTATGGCGCACGAAGGGAAAGGTGGTGTCGATCTGCCGCGAGCCGGGTGGCCATGGAGGCCGGCAGGCATGTGGCACCGGAGATGGGCCGTCAGGGACTCGAACCCTGGACACCCGGATTAAAAGTCCGGTGCTCTTCCAACTGAGCTAACGGCCCTGCCGCCTATTGTACAGCTTCCGGAGGCTTGCAGAGAGGGGCGGGAGCGTCTGCTCGAGAACGGTGGTTCAGAGGGCCTCGGGAACGCTCTATTCGGCGACCCAGGAAAAGGGGAGCACCATGCCCAGATTGGCGATCGGCCAGTAGGTAAACCAGGCCTTCCCTACGATCGCCGACTCGGGAACGAAGATGAAGCTCCACGTCCGCGAATCGTTGCTCCTCGGACGGTTGTCTCCCAGAACGAAGTAGCTCTTCGGCGGCACCTGGACCTGGGCCATGTTGGACGTGCCCCGATTGACGATGTATGGCTCGTCCAGGGGCTGCCCATTCAGGAAGACCTGGCCCCGTTCCAAAGCTACGGTGTCTCCCGGCATGCCGATGATGCGTTTCACGAAGTCCCGGTCAGGGTCCTGGGGAAAGTGGAAAACCAACACCTCTTCTCTTTGAGGTTCGTGGAACAGGTAGTTGCTCTTGTTCGGGTCATCTGAGAACCCTGGGACTAAGCCGGCGATGGCCGAAGGGACCCGCAGGTAGACCAGCTTGTTCACTAGAAGGTGCTCGCCGTGGTTCAGCGTCGGGATCATGCTGGGGCCCTCAACGCGGAAGTTCTGGATGGTAGCCTGCAGCAGCAAGAAGATGACCATGGCCATCAGAGCGGTTTCTAGCGTGTCGGAAAGGAACTCTCTCATTCTGAGCGTCTCAACAAAGCTGCGGGGACAT
Source organism: Dehalococcoidia bacterium (assembly GCA_965249315.1). Lineage (GTDB taxonomy): Bacteria > Chloroflexota > Dehalococcoidia > Lucifugimonadales > UBA1127 > CBDBGD01. The sequence continues at coordinate 2,170,724 of OZ252225.1, forward strand.
TGGCTGCATTATACTGGGCCGCTACGGTCACTTCTACGATACGCCTGAAGGGTATAGAATAGCAGCAGGAGGCTGGCGCACGGCATGGACGAACAGGAATTGGCAACCCTGGTGGAGGATGCCAAAGGGGGTCGGCTGGAGGCCTTCAATCAGCTGGTCTCAGAATACCAGACGCCCGTGTACAACCTCGCCTTTCGCATGCTCACGGACCCGGCCGGAGCCGAAGACGTGGCGCAGGACACCTTCGTCGCGGCCTTCCGGAAGATCCACACCTTCCACACCGGAAACTTCCGAGCGTGGCTCATGCGCATCGCAGCAAACTCATGCCGCGACCATCTGCGCTCGGCGCGAGTGCGGCGCAGCGTCTCCCTGGAGGCGCTGGAAGAGAACCCTTCCTTTGTCGTGCAGGACACCGGAGGCACTCCGGAGTCCCACACCCTCCGCCGCGAGCTTGCAGGCATGATTCAGGAGACTCTCGGCCGTCTGCCGGCAGACCAGCGCATGGCCGTCGTGCTGGTGGACGTCCAGGAGTACAGCTACGGCGAAGCGGCCCAGATCATGGGAGTCCCCATAGGCACAGTCAAGTCCCGACTGAGTCGCGGACGTCTGACTCTTCGTGACCATCTTCTCGCCCAGAGGGAACTTTTGCCCGGTGAATACCGTTTGGGCTAATGGGGGAGTAGATTGATGGGCTGGCTACTGAAGGTATTCCGGGTATCGCACGCGACGCCCGACCTTCTATCGGACTACCTGGACCAGAGGCTTTCGCCTGCAGAGCGCCAGCGGGTGGATGCTCACATCCAGACCTGCTGGGGCTGTCGCCGTGAGCTTCAGGGCCTCCAGGAGACGGTCTATCTGCTCCGGAACACCCCGGTGGTCCCTGCCCCCCGGAGTTTCGCGCTGACTGCTTCCCTAGTGGCCGCGCCGCCGTCCACCGGCCTCTACCTCATGGGCGTACGCGGTGCGCTTGCTGTCGCAGTGGCACTCGTGGTGATGCTGGTAGGAGACGGCTTGGGTCTGCTGGGCCCCAGCCAACCCCAGGTCCCGGTGATCTCCGCCTTGGAAGAGCCAGCACCGGTCATTAGCACGAGCGAGAGTGGACCCGTGGAAGCGGTCCCCGTCGACCCCGGTACGACGACGCCTTCTGAGCCCGTGACGGTTTCGGCGCCTGCGACGAATGCCTCAGAGACGGGCGTGGGCCCGGAGATTGTAGGCTCTACGTCCAGCGGCGGACCCTTCGAGCTCTGGCCCTGGGAAGTGGGCCTCCTCGTGCTCCTCGGTGCTCTGGTCGTGGGTGCGCTGATACTGCGTCCCAGGAAGCAGTCTGACTGAAGAGCCCCAACCCTCTGCGCCTTCTCGATCCACTTGTCATAATTCTCGTTTGCTGTTCAAGGTCCTGGTTACCCCACCGCACCGTGAAACCTTCCGCCCCCTGACGTCGTAGTATCCCTCACACATGGAGGACGAAAGATGAATGCTCGTCTGCAACTCGGCTTCCTGGCGATTGGTCTGCTGCTCCTCGTCGGAGTGGCCTGCGACGATGGGGACCCCACTCCCGTCGCAGTAGCTACGGCAAGCAGCGTGGAAGCTTCTGCCACTTCCGAGGAGTCTCCGAGCAGTAGCGCTGCTGCCTCCACCACCACCCAGGAGTCGTCGAGTAGCGCTGCTACTGCGACTAACATTTCCGAAGAGGCGCTGAGAATCCTTGCGGCTGCCATCGCGGCATCCCAGGAGACCTCGACCGCCGCTGCGAGCACACAGGAAGCTTCCCCGTCCATAGCGGCGCTGGCCGACGGCGCTTCCCAGAGCGGTATCTGGGTCTCCGGCACTGGGACTGTGAGCGTCGCCCCGGACCTGGCCGTCCTCACCGTGGGGGTGGAGGCGCGGGCGAGCACCGTTCAGGAGGCCCTGACTCAAGCTGCCGGCGCCATGACGGACATCGTCTCCATGCTGGAGGGTGAGGGAGTCGAGGCGCAAGACATCCAGACCCGCTCCTTCAGCATCAACCCCCAGTACACCTGGCGGGAGCGCACCGACGACGAGGGCGGCCGCTACAGCGAGCGAGTCCTGACAGGCTATGTGGTGAGCAACAGAGCTTCGGTCCGGCTTCGTGACCTGGATCGGGTGGGGGAGATGGTGGACCTGGTTGCAAGCGCTGGAGGCGATCTGACCCGCATCGAAGGGGTCAGCTTTACAGTTCAGGACCCAGAGCCGCATCGCGCTGAGGCGCGAAAGGCCGCGGTAGAGCAGGCCAAAGCCAAGGCAGAGCAGTTCGCCCAGGATGCTGGGGTGACCCTGGGCGAGGTTATGGTCATCTCGGAGGGCGGAGGGAGCGTGCCCGCTCCGCGGGCCTTCGCCGAGTCCGCAGCGTTCGGCCTCGCGACCGCAGACGCCTCGACGCCCATCAGCGAAGGAGAGCTGGAGATCAGGGCCAGCGTTCAGATGGTCTTCGCTATCCAGTAGCGAGCGCCGCTATCCCTCGTCCGGGGTGGCCGACTTCTCGGCGCTCTCTCCTGGATTGGAGGCGGCCGGAGGCGGAGTCTTCGCCGCCCCCCGCCCGCGACGCCGCCTGCGCGTTCGTGCGCCTTGGACCTGAGCCACCACGTAGCCCTGCAGCGTCTCGATCTCCCTGGCCAGGGCCATTCGGAAGTAGGGCGTGTACTCGCCCATGTTTCGGAACTTCTTGTAGCGCTTCTTCAGCCGCCGGTCGCGGGAAGCTCCCTGGGTCTGGGCCAGGGCCCGGACCAGAGCCCTTCGGAGCAGTGCGGCTGAGGCATCCGGGTCCTCGTGGGCGCCGGCGACAGGCTCAGGGACCACAGTGTCAATGATCTTCATCTCCAGGGCCTCCGCAGCCGTCAGGCGGAGGGCCCTTGCTGCCTCCTCGGCCCGGGTGTCGTCGCGGTACATGAGGGTGGCGGCCCCTTCCGGCGAGATGGGCGTGTAGATCGCGCTCTCCTGCATGAGGATGCGGTCTGCGACGCCCAGCGCCAGGGCCCCCTCGCGGCCCCCTTCGCCGATTATGATTGCGACCGTGGGGACGGGCAGCTCCGCCATCTCGGCCAGCGTGGTGGCAATGGCGTGGCCGAGGCCCCGCTCCTCAGCCTCCAGGCTGATGGAGGGCCCGGCGGTGTCGATGAGGGTGATGAGAGGGAACCCGAACTTGGCCGCCAGGCGCATGGCCCGTTGGGCCTTGTGGAATCCCTCCGGCTGAATGTAGCTGCTCTGCAGGTCTCCTTCAGGCTGCTTCTGGCGCTCTTGGCCGATGACGACGACGCTGCAACCTTCGAAGTCCCCGATGGTGCAGGTGATGGCCTGGTCGTCGCCCCACAGGCGGTCGCCGTGGAGTTCCACGGGGTTGGCCAGGAGGCGGCGAACATAGTGGGAGGCTGTGGGACGGTCCGGATTGCGCACCCGTGTCACCGCCTCCCAGGTCTCCGGGGAGCTCGCAGGCTTGGGTGGCCGGCCCCGGGGGCGTAGGAACCGGGTCTGGTCCCGGCCCGGATCCAAGGTGGTCAGCAGGTGGACCAGGGTGTCCCGGAGCTTCTCCCGGCTGACTGTTGCGTCGATCATGCCGTGGGTCAGGTGGGCTTCCGCCGTGTGCGACCCCAGGGGCAGAGGCCCCTGCGCCATCCTCTGGAGGAGCCGCAGCGGCGCAAAGCCCACCAGGGCGCCCGGCTCCGCCAGGAGGACGTCTGCCAGGTTGGCGAAGCTGGTGTACACCTGTCCGGTGGTCGGGTTGGCAAATACTGTGACGTAGGGAAGCCCCAGGTTGTGAAGGCGGTTGACCGCCGCCGTGGTCTTGGCCATCTGCATCAGCGAGAGGACCCCCTCTTGAAGGCGAACGCCGCCGCTGGTCACCAGGGCCACAACGGGGAGGCGCTTCCTCGCGGCGTACTCGAAGGCCAGGGCCACCTTCTCTCCGACGACGCAGCCCATGCTCCCGCTCATGAAGCTGAAGTCCAGCAGCACCAGGATGGTCTTTACCCCGCCTATGCGGCACTGGCCCACTACCGCTGCCTCCGTGAGGCCGGTGCGACGCTGGTCCCGGAACAAGCGCTTGCGATAGGGCACCTTGCCGCTGAAGGAGAGGGGGTCCAGGGAGCTGATGTTTCGGAACTTCTCCTTGAAGCTCTTGGGGTCGGTGAGCATCTGAATACGCTGGCGAGACGTGAGGCTGTAGTGAAAATGGCATCCTGGGCAGACCCGCATCGCAGTGTAGAGCGGGTCGTCCACCAGCAGGACGTTGCAGACCAGGCAGTGCTCCTGGGCGATGATGCCCTGGCCGTCGCCGCGCTGACCGCGGCTGAACAGGGCGCTCAGGACTTCTGCAAAGCCGCTTACCATGGGGCGCTACCCTCTCCGCCCGCCGGAACGCCCGGCCCCAGAAGCACGGGACGAGACTTGCCGGGGTCCCCGGGCCCGACGATGCCCATCTCTTCCAACTCCTCCAGTATACCTGAGGCTCGGTTGTAACCCACCCCCAGCTTGCGCTGGAGAAGCGGGGCGGACACTCTTCGGTGTCGCAGGGCCAGGTCCCTGGCCTGGACTACGAGGCTATCAGCCCCCTCGCTTGCGGGCTCCTCCGTAGCGGTTAGCGGGGGGGGCTCCTGGACGGAGACCTTTCCACCTTGCTTCTTCCAGTGTGACACCAGCGCGTTCACCTCCTTATCGGAGATATACGCCCCCTGCATGCGCTTGGGCTTCAAGATGTCGGTGGGGTGAAACAGCATGTCGCCCCGCCCCAGAAGCTTCTCCGCTCCTGAGCCGTCCAGGATGGTCCGGGAGTCTATCTGGGAGGAGACAGCGAAGCTGATGCGGCTTGGGAAGTTGGCCTTGATGAGGCCGGTGAGCACGTCCACTGACGGCCTCTGCGTGGCCAGGACGATGTGGATCCCAGTGGCCCTGCCCAGCTGGGCTAGCCGGCACAGGCTCTGTTCCACCTCTGCGGGAACGGTCATCATCAGGTCGGCCAGCTCGTCCACAATCAGTACGATGTACGGCAGGCGGCTTGCGGGATCGGTCATCTTGCCGTTGTACAACTCGATGTTGCGTGCACTCACCTTCTCGAACTGCTTGTACCGGGACTGCATCTCGGCCACGAGGCCCCGGAGGGCCGGGAGGGCCTCGTCCGCCTCTACCAGGACCGGCGACAGCAGGTGGGGGAGGCCCTGGTAGGGAGTCAGCTCGACCCGCTTGGGATCGACCAGCAACAGACGGAGCCGTTCGGGGCTGAGCTCGAGGAGCAGCGAGGTGATGATGGCGTTGATGCAGACGCTCTTTCCGCTGCCGGTCGACCCGGCGATGAGGACGTGGGGCATGCTGGCCAGGTCCGCCACGACGGGCTCGCCGCCGCTGCCCTTGCCCATGGCCAAGGGGAGGGGGCCCTTCGACCGGATCCGTGCGAAAGCGGGGTTCTCAACGATGCTGCGGAGGGTGACGGCCGTGGCCTTGAGGTTCGGCACCTCGAGGCCCACGAAAGACTCTCCCGGTACCGGCGCTTCGAACCGGATGCTGTGCGCAGCCAGGGCCAGGGCAAGGTCCTTCTCACGCGACAGGATGTTGTCCACCTTGACCCGCGTCTTCTCCTCCACGCGACGTTTCACTAGGCGACCGGCCTCGTCGCGCAGTGGGTTCCCTTCGGCGTCCCGCTTCTGGACGTCCCGGTAGCGCCGCACCCAGCCCGGCACGAGGCCGAACTGGGTGACCACGGGGCCCGGCCGGATCGCCTCAACAGTGACCTCGATTCCGTAGTCCGCCAGGGTCTCCTCGATAAGCCTTGCTCGGTCCTGGTTCTCCTCCTCGGAGACCCAGGCCTCCTCTCCGTGAAACAGCAGGTCTCGCGGAGGGATGACCCACGCGCCGGACTCGACGGGCGCGGCGGCCTCCTCGACCTCGGCTGTGTCGAACTCGGTGTCGTTGACCAGGGCCTCTTCGATTGGTGCTTCAACGTCCATGCCGGGCGGCAGGGTCTCCAGCGACGACGGGAACTCGTCGAGCGTCTGCGTTCCGGACAGCGCCTGGGCGTCTTGTTCGGACCGCGCGGCCCTCCTCTTCAGCGAATATTGGCGGTACGCCTGGACCACGGCCAGGACGGCCGACCAGAGCATGATGCCTGCCTGCCGGGCCCCGTGGCCTACGGCTGTTGCCGTCCGAGCGACCACGGGGGCCGACCTGCGGCCCGCTTCGTGCAGGCCCAGCAGTGTCGACCGCGACGCTCGCCAGGCCCTTCGAGGCTCCATCACCGCCACGGCCACGACGACGACGAGCAGGGTTCGGATGCCTCCGAAGATCTGGGATGTCCCCGCGATGTCCCTGCCTAGTGTGCCCCCCCATCCGTCCCGGTAGACGGTGAAGGCGCCGGCCATGGCGAAAACCAGGAAGAGGGCACCCAGCCACAGACGTCCCCGCTTCCAAAGGAGCCGGGGGCGCTTCCACAGAGTCCAGAGGACGCCGAGCACCCACAGGCCCGCGGGTGCCACGGCGAAGTGGAGGCTTGGCCAGGTGATGAGGCCCAGGGCCGCCACCGCTAAGGCCACGAGGATGAAGGCCCCCAGACGGGCCTCCCATGTGCCGAGCAGAGGCGCGGAGGGTTGCTTGATGTGAGAGCGACGCTGTGAACTTGACATATATCTACCTCTGGGAGCGCTTCTCCGTATCGGCCGGAGAGCTGCGCCCCTCGTATTATGCAACGGGGAGGGCCGGAGGGACGTTCCCTCTATTCCTCCACCGCTAGTACCCGGATAGCCGGCCGGCGCCGAGTCTCATTATAGAGGAAACGCGCAAGTGTTTTCTGCGCCGTCTTCTCCACCGCCTCCCAGTCACGCGAATCGGCGGCGTTTAGCGCGTCGTCGATAGCCTGCGCGCCTCGGGCCAGTAGCTCCTCGTGCTCTTCTCCGTCCAAGAACCCACTCGCGACGAGCTTGAGTGGGTGGTGGGAGTTTGCCCCGTCGACGGAGAGCACTACGAGGACCAGGCCCTGCGTCGCCAGCGTTTGGCGCTCGCGGAACATGGGGCTGTCAGCCGGCCAGATGCGCCGGCCGTCCACAAAGACGTGGCCGCAGGGGAAGCGGTCCACCACGCTTCCCTCCTCCGCCCCCAGCTCCAGGACGTGTCCGTCTTCCAGCACGAACACGTTCTCCTCCTCCACGCCCATGTCCCGGGCCAGGCCTGCGTGTGCGATCAGGTGCCGGTACTCGCCGTGCACCGGAACGAAGAAGCGGGGCCGAGTCATGCGAAGGACCAGCTTCAGCTCCTCCTGAGCTGCGTGGCCATGCACGTGGACCAGGGCGTTGCCGCCGTGGAGGACCTGTGCGCCCTGGCGAAGGAGATTGTCGATCGTGCGGCTGATGAGGACCTCGTTGCCGGGGATGGGCGTCGCAGAGATGACAATGGTGTCCCCGGCCAGCACCTCGATGTCTCGGTGCGTTCGATTGGAGACGCGTACCAGCCCTGACGTGGGCTCTCCCTGTGTGCCCGTAGTGACGACGACGACCTCCGAGGGCGGAAAGCTGCGTATCTCGTCCCAGGGATGCAGAATGCCCTCCGGCGCCTTCAGGTATCCCATGCGCTGGGCCATCTTGACGTTCTCCACCATGCTGCGGCCCAGCACGGCTACGAGGCGGTTGTGGCGGTGGGCCGCGTCGATGACCTGCTGCACCCGGGAGATGAGCGAAGCGAACGTGGCAACGATGACCCGCCCCGGCGCATCGCCGATAATTCGGTCCAGCGCATCGCTCACCACCATCTCCGAGGGGGTGTAACCGGCATGCTCCGCATAGGTGGAGTCGGACAGGAGGAGCAGGACGCCCTCGGCGGCCAGTTCGCCCAGATGGGTGAAGTCCGTCGGAAGTCCGTCGACGGGTGTGTGGTCAATCTTGAAGTCGCCGGTGTGCACGACGGTCCCCAGGGGCGTTCGGATGGCCAACCCCATGGCGTCCGGGATGCTGTGGCAGACTCGGAAGAAGGTCACTTCGAAGGCGCCGAACTGGAGTGGTTCGCCGGGCGTAGCCTGGTGGAGCTCGCTGTCACGCAACCCGCGGTGCTCTCGGAGCTTTACCTCGATGAGGCCGTGGGCCAGCCGGGGTGCGTAGACGGGGACCTTGAGCTGGCGCAGCACGAAGGGCAGGCCGCCGGTGTGGTCCTCGTGGCCGTGGGTGATTAGGATGGCTCGTACCTTGTCCTGGCGCTCCAAGAGGTAGGAGATATCCGGCAGGACGAGGTCAACGCCCGGCATGTCCTCCTCAGGGAACATGATCCCGGCGTCGATGACGATGATGTCGTCGCCGTACTCCAGCGCGAGCATGTTCTTGCCGATCTCCCCCAGGCCGCCCAGCGGGACCACCCTAAGCGGATGGGCGTCGCTGCGGGACCCGCCACGTGGGGAGGAAGACGCAGAGGAGCGGCCTTCGGATCGAGGGGTTCGTTCCCCTTTGTTCAGTAGGCGACCTAGCTGTTCCATGTTCTCGTTGCTATGCAAAGAGCCGGGGCTGTTGAGGCTGGGGGGCTTGGACTGGGGGCTCCTCGGGCTCGGCAGCCTCTTCAACCATTTCCGGGAGCTTCAGGAAGTCCTCTTCGATGTACTTTCGCATGGTCCCCTGGTGCAGTGCGGCTGCGGGATGGTACATGGGGATGATCTTCTGGCCGTTTACGACTCGAGGCCTGCCGTGGATCCGGGAGATGGTCTCGCGGGGGAAGTATCGGGCCATGGAGAACCGCCCCAGCGTGACGATGGCCTTTGGATTCAGCAGCTCGATCTGTCGGTCCAGGTGCTTCCGGCACGCTTCGATTTCGCCCGGCATCGGGTCCCGGTTGCCCGGCGGGCGGCACTTGACGACGTTGGTGATGAACACCTGCTCGCGGCTCAGCCCGATCGAGGCCAGCAGGTGCTCCAGGTATTTGCCGGCGGGCCCCACGAAGGGCCGCCCCTGCTGGTCCTCGTGGAACCCCGGCCCTTCTCCGATGAACATCAGGTCCGGACGCTCCGGGCCCTCGCCCGGCACAGCCCGCACCCGGGTCGCGGAGAGGGGGCAGTCCACGCATACGCCGATGCGCTCTGCCAGGGCTTCAAGCTCGCTCATGTGCAACCTCCCTCTCCCTGAGAGAGGGTCCGGGTGAGGGTCTTTCGCCTATTCCATCCCGCTACGAATAGCAGCACCATCTTAGCACGCGACGCGTCAAGCTGGTCAATGCGCCTACGGCTGGTATAATCGCTCTACGCCACAAGCTAGAGCGGCAATGCCGCCTCCCCCTGGAAGAGGGTTGGGGCGAAGGCAGTAAGGCGCCGAAGGAGGGTCACGCATGGTGGACGTAGAGAAGCTCCGGGCCCAGATTCCCGCCTGTCAGCGAGTGGTCTACCTGAACTCGGGATGGTCCGGCCCCTCCCCTCGGCGCGTCCTCGATGCCATTACCGAGAGGCTGGAGTACGAGAGCGCCCTGGGCCCTACCACGGCGGAGGTGGTGGCCAGCAAGCAGCAGCTCCAGGAGGAGACCACGGCGGAGGCCGCGGCACTCCTGAACGCATCTCCCGACGAGGTATTCCTCACGCAGAACACCACCGAGGGCATCAACATCGTCCTCAGCGGGCTGCCCTGGCGCGAGGGCGACGAAATTGTGACCTGCGACCTGGAGCACGCGTCGGTGCTGGTACCGGCCTACCATCTGCAGAGCCGCGGGGTCCGCGTTCGCGTCGTGCACGTCGAGCCTGCGGCGTCGTGGGAGGAGATCGTCCAGTCCCTGAGCGAAGCCTTCACTCCCCGCACCCGGATGGTCTTCCTGAGCCACATCGAGTACACGTCCGGCCTGCGGATGCCCCTCGAGCAGCTGAGCGCGCTGTGCCGCCCCAGGGGCATCTGGCTCCTCGCCGACGGTGCGCAGACGGCGGGCCACATCGCGCTGGACATGGAACGCTTGGGCGTGGACTTCTACGCGACGACCGGCCACAAGTGGCTCCTGGGCCCTGACGGGGCTGGCGTGCTGTTCATTCGCCGCGAGCTCATCCCCGAGGTGCAGCCCACCTTCGTCTCATCGCACGCCGTGGCCTCTTACGACACCGAGGGTGACTTCCTGCCGAATCCATCCACAATGGCCAAGTTCGGCCTCACCACCTCCAGCACTGCGCTGCGGGCGGGCTTCCTCGAAGCCATCCGCTTGGCCCGTGAGACGGGCCTCGACGCGATCGAAGGGCACAACCTGGCCCTGGCGGCTCGCGCCAAGCAGGCGTTGTCGGAGGTCCCCGGCGTGCGCATCCTCTCGCCGCTCGAAGGGCCGGGCGCCTGCGGGCTGGCAACCTTCGCCGTGGACGGCGTGGCGCCGGACGCTCTCGTGGCACGCCTCTGGGAGGAGGAACGAGTGGTGGCCCGCTCCATCCGCGAGCTAGGCGGCGCCGTCCGCTTTTCCCTCCACGCCTTCAACACGGAGGCGGAGGTCGCAACCGCCGTCGGCGTCGTCGCCCGCGCCGCGCGGGAGGCGGGTTAAGGGTTGGCAGAGGTCCTGTTGCATTTCGCGGGGTGGCGGCGACCCTACCCCTGCCGAAAGTATTCTAAGGCAACAATTGCGCTTGCCTCCATTCTTGAAGTTCTCGGATTGAACAGCATATCGGGAAGCAGATTGAGCCAATAGTCGAAGTCTATCCGTCCTAAGTGCTTAACTTCATCCTGATAGGCCGCTTGGCGCCTAGCATCTCTTCCTCCGCAGAATGCGATACAACGCGGGCGTTGCCCGAACGCGCTCCAGTGCACATCTAACTCGGCGTGGTGCGGGAGATCCGAATCAAGGAGATGGCAGACCGGATTACGGAACTCGCTCGAGTGGTCTACATCCGCTCCAGCTATGTATCCGCTACACATCTCTTCACCGACCCTGCTCGCCCTGGGGACCCGGGGGGGCCGGCATCTCGGCGTCCTTCGCAAGGTCTACGCGGAGCACGTCTATCTGTGCCTGGAGCTCCGCCCGGGCCAGTGAGACCCGCTCCTCCACGTCCGCTTCATTGGGAGCAGAGCCTACGGCAAATATGGCCAGGGCCGCACCCAGTACGACGATCGCGATTCTCGTGTGGGTAACAAATGCGAGCGCGGTAATGCCGCGATGAAAAGGGAAATTCACCTTTTCTCTCCTGAATGTGAGGATTCCGGGATCAGTGGAGTCGGCTGGTGACCTACTCCAGCTGGACGGAATCCCCGGCCCGCCATGCTGCAGCCGGCCTCGCAGGCCGGTAGAGACGGTGGAGGCGAACCAGAGAGAGAGGGGCGACGAGGCAGACAGCAGGCGTGGGGCCTGAGAAGAGGCAGTGTCGCCGTAGGAGTCCGGCAAGCCGATCCGGCATCCGGGCAACGGCCCACAGATCCCGGCCATACGCGCCCGCCAACACGTAGACGACGAGGTAGAACAGCCAGAGGGCTACGAGAAACACCGCCAAGGGCAGCAGTGCGGATGTGGGCCCCGTGAAGAAATAGTTTGTGGGAGCGATTAGGTCTGCACCCATCTTCATGGGGACAAGTGTCAAGAAGAGCGCAACCCCGCTAACGAAGAGGAAGAAGGGCGTAACGAGGACCGTGAACACTCCGCTAGGGTTTGGCATCAACTTCGTGAGGCGGTTCATCAGGACAAGGCTACCGTAGAAACCCTACTGTGTCCATATGAGCGGTGCGGCGTGTGGCGCCCGACCTGAGGGCTACCCCCTTCCCCCGCCCGGTCCCCCGCAGCACCAAACCCGCCGCAACCGGGACGAGGATGAGGGCCAGGTCTGCGCTCGGTCCGCCGGCCCCGCAGCCTCCCGCCGCCTCCTCGGCAGTTGGTGGCGACGTCGGCGTGACTGCCGCTTGCGGTGCGGGCGGAGGGGTCGGCGACGATGCGGCCGGCGTGGTCACCCCGAAGGGCACGATGGTGGGCAGCGGGATGGCCGTTGGCCGGACACTGGCCTGTGTCTCGACGGGCTCAGCGCCGATTGACTCCCGCCATCGATTCTCCAGCTCCACCCGGTCGAACCCGTAGGCCGCCTCCAGCGCCGAGTCGATCGACAGGCCTTCCCGCAGCCCAGCCAGGAGGTCCTGCATGGGCCCTTCGCCGTGCGTCTCCACCATGTAGGTCACCACGCTCTTCGACTCCCCGTAGAAGAGGATAACGTCGCTGGGCTGTCCCGGCGGGGACGTCAGCGAGGTCAGAGGGAGCAGCTCGCCCCCGCTCAGCGCCGTGGCCAGCGCCAGATCGAAGGAGGGGCTGGGTTCCGGGTTGCCGTACTCTGCCAGCCCCTCGTTGAGCCACGCAGGGATTAGGCGGCTCACCCCTCCCATGGCCTGGTCCACCAGGAAGTGGACCACCTCGTGCGCCGTGACGCCCTTCACCCGGGCGATGTCTCCCAGCACCAGGACCACGCCCGTGCTGCCGAAGGAGACGCCTTCTATGACCAGCGCGCCCTCCTGGACCTGGCTCCGTGGAGGCAGCGCGCCTCGCATGTCCCGAAAGTTGTTGTACATGGTCAGCTTCAGCGGCTCTTCCACCTGCACTCCCAGCAGGGCGCCCACTCGCTCCAGTGTGTTCTCGGAGGTCTCCAGCACATCCTGGGCCAGCCTCTCCGCCCCTCGGTAGTACAGAATGGACGCGTGCGCGCCCTCGATTCGACGCCATTCGAAGCGGGGGTCCAGCAGTGTGAAGCTCTGCGGGCTGGTGGACGTCCGGTTTCCCGCCTCGTCCACCACGTCGTAGAAGAACTCGATCTCGGCGCCGGGCGGAATGTAGCGGTCGGCCGTGTCCGTGCGGACCAGCAGTTCGGCCTGTGCCGTGGAGGCTGCTTCGAATTCGAAGGTGTTGTACCGCGACACCGATTCGCCCAGCACCCGGTACTGCAGGGTGATCTCCGTGACGGGTGCCGGCGCAGTGACGGCGACCCGGAAGAAGATACCCTCAGGAAAGCGGCTCTCCACCTCCGAAGAGAGAAGCTCGATTGTGCCCTGCGCAGCAACGGTCTGGGATTGGGCCAAGCCCGCGGTCAGCACAAGGGAAATCACGGCGAGGACAAGGCCTTGGCGGAGCCAGGTGCGAAGGCCTCCGGTGCTTGGTTGAGACTCGGAGGAGGATGGCGGAGTGCCGGGGATAGCGCGCTGCACGGGCCGGGTCCTACCTCCCCACGACCGTCGTCGGGCCTCCCAGCCTTTCCTGGGCCTGAGCGTCGACGAACTCCGTCAGCAGGTCATCTCTGCCCGCGGCCGTCAGCACGCGCTGGAGGAGCGCCGCTTCGGGAACGGCGCCCACGACCTCCACCACGTTGTTGATGATGGTCTTGGGGACCGATTGGACGCTGTACTGGCGGGCAAGGTGGGGAAACTCCTGCGCCTCCACGACGTCCGCCTGCACTCTCGGCGTCTCCAGGGCCATGAGGTGGGCCAGCCTGGCCACCTGGGGGCAGTGCGGTCAGCCGGGTGTCACGAACACCTGGATGTGGACGTCCTGCTCCAGGCGGCGCAACGCCTTGCGCGTGGGCACTCGCAGTGGGCTCACGCCTCGGGAGAGGCCGATCAAGCCTTCCAGGAAAGCGGAGAACTCGTAGCCAGCGGGGATGCCGTAGAACTTCACGTTGTCCTGGATCTGCCCCGCCACCGAAAAGGTGATGCACGGGATCCTTGCGACGCCGTGGGCGCTGGCCTCGTCGCTCTCGGTATAGATGTCGTGGGTCTCCAGCGTGAGCTTGGGGGAGAGGCCGCAGACCTCTTCCAGAAGCTCACGCGCCTGCGGACAGGTGGGGCACTCCCGGCCAGGGATCACCAGAAGACCCGCGCTGCGCATCGTGTAGAGGCGGACGGCAATGTCCTTCCGCAGCTCCTTCTTGAAGCGCGTCTTGAGGGCCTGCTGGTCTTGGGGCGAGAGGAGGGGCATGCTACTCCCCGCCGGATGCTGCCGGGACCGGCGTCTCCGCCCCGTCCTTGGCGGGCGGGGCGCCTGGCGCCGCCGCCGAGGCGGCAGCGCGAATGTCCTGCTCCAGGGCATCGGCCGTCTCCGGGTGTTGGCGCAGGAAGTTCTTTGCCGCCTCTCGTCCCTGGCCTATGCGAAGCTCGCCATAGGAGTAGAAGCTGCCCGACTTGTTTAGCGGGCCTAGCGCCGCACCCAGGTCCACCAGGTCGCCCTCCATTGAGATGCCCTGGCTAAACATAATGTCAAACTCGGCCACTCGGAACGGTGGGGCAACCTTGTTCTTTACGATCCGCGCTCGGACCCGGGTGCCCATCATCGTCGTGCCCTGCTTGATGCCCTCGGCGCGACGCATGTCGATGCGCACCGAAGCGTAGAACTTCAGGGCTCGGCCTCCGGGGGTGGTCTCCGGGTTGCCAAAGACGACGCCCACCTTCTCCCGGAGCTGGTTGATGAATATGACCGAGGCCCGGGAGCGGCTGATGGAGGAGGTCAGCTTGCGCAGCGCCTGGGACATGAGCCGGGCCTGAAGCCCCACGTGGGTGTCCCCCATGTCCCCTTCCAGCTCCGCTTTGGGGACCAGCGCCGCCACGCTGTCGACGACAATGACGTCCACCGCGCCGCTGCGTACCAGGTAGTCCGTGATCTCCAGGCACTGCTCCCCGAAGTCCGGCTGAGAGATGAGAAGCTCGTCGATGTTAACGCCGATGCGCTTGGCGTAGGCGGGGTCCATCGCGTGCTCGGCGTCGATGAAGGCGGCGGTGCCGCCTGTTCGCTGGGCCTGGCTCACCACGTGCAGTGCCAGCGTCGTCTTCCCGGACGCCTCGGCGCCGTAGATCTCCGTGACGCGTCCGCGGGGCACGCCCCCGACTCCGAGGGCCAAGTCCAGCGCCAGCGAGCCCGTGGAGATGACGTCGACGCCCATCTGGTGGGAGATCTCCCCCAGGCGCATGATGGAGCCCTTGCCGAACTGACGCTCGATCTGGGCCAGGGCGAGATCCAGCCCTCTTCCCCGTTCTGACGTGGCCATGGCAGACCTTTCCACTGACGCGCCGATGCCTTATCGGGCGTGGTCTGGGCGAGATTTCGCGCATCTTATCATAGGGATACCCCCTCCACAAGGGACGAGTGGCACACCCATGAGACTGTCGACAGCGGCTGGCCGACCCGTAGCGGTCGAGAATCGTCCGCACTTCGCTCGATGGGTTCGACAGCGGCGCTGGCGAGGAATACGGCGCCGGCGGAACGGGCGCGCTGGCGATTCTAGAACTCCCCCTCCCGGACCCGGTGGCGGTTCAGTTTTGTGACGACCGTCGGTTGCACCGGGTCGTTTCCGGCCAGGTTGCCGACCCCGACCTTCCACATCCTTGCTGCAACGCTGTCCAGGTTTGACAGCTTCTCGGAGCCTTCAAGCGCATTGAGATCGCCGCCGTAGTAGTCGAACCACGGTAGCCCGGCACGCGTGTATTCCGCTGCCGTGGGGGGAATGGTTGGAGGTTCGGCCCCACACACCGCGAGGTACTGGACGCTGTTGAGGATGTGCACGAAGCAGCGGGACCGGACCGACGTCTCCCACGCCTCGAACCCGTATTCGTCCTCGTAGATCTCTTGCCGCATGAGGCCGCCCGGGGCGAGCCCCATCTGCGTCATCGGGGCGGACGCCGCGACGCCCGAGAATAGGACATCCCTTGGGAGCATGGCCCTGTCTTGGGCCTCGTAGACCGCTGCCTTCATCGGGTGGACGATGATCTGGAGGCCGCCGTGCTCGGCAGCGCCGGTCAGTTGCTCTTCGGCCGTATAGCCCTCCCCCAGCGGCATGGCAACGAATTGCCGAATGGTCCCCTTGCGGACGCAGAAGCCGTCCAGCCACGGCTGGTCGGGGACGACAAGGTAGTCCTGGGGACTCTCGGAGAGCTCGTTCGTCCACGACGCTCCAGTCAGCGCGTTGATCTTTCCTGCGGCCACCTTCACGGCCATGGGGTAGGAAGTATTGAAGTTGATCCACATCGCCTCTGCCTGGTACATGGGCAAGAACACGCCGCCGTGCTGTTGCCAGGACTTCGGCGCCCGGGCCGTGTGGTCGTCCACGTGCTCTAGGGGAAAGCTGCCCAGACCCGGAGGCAGGGGATACTCACTGTTGTCGTCTGGGATGCGCAGAGTGCGTTGGAAGTCCACCGTGAGCACGGCGTCCTTGTGCACCTCTGGGAACCGGAAAACCAACCGGCTGTCGTGTAGCTCGATCATCCTACTGCCTGTCCTCCTCTCGTTCCTTCCATCCTTGACTTCGGCGCTACCAGTCACCGTCGCGGACCTCCCGGACGAGGCGTAGTATGGCGTGGTCCGGCGCGTCCCTGAGCTGGCGCAGCAGGTCCGCGAAGAGCTGTGGGCGGACCAGAATGATGCTCTGCAGGTCCCGTGACACCTTTCCGGCCATGGCCAGCAGAAGGTCGGGGTCCTCCCGGAGCTCTTCGGCCAGGCGCCGGATGGTGGCCTCCGAGGGCGGCGGAACGTCCCCCCGCTCGATCTTGCTCAGGTAGGCCGGTTCGACGCCAACGCGCTGGGCCACTCTGCGCAGGGAGAAGGCGGGGTCCCCCTGCCGGGCCTCCTCTCGCACTGTCCGAAGATAGCCGCCGAGTGTCATGTGTACTATATACTACATACTCTACACCTCTGTCAAGGACCCTGCTTCTCCATCCCCAACAGCGGAGGGGTCCCCAACTGACAACTCATCGTGAACTCCCTGCCTCTACCGTCGGGGAGTGATGTATAATTCAGTGTTCACGTTGTCCCATACCATCCAACGCGGGGTGTGCTTTGCGTATTCGAGTGATGTTCGTGCAAGATGTCCTTCCCAGGTACCGCGCAGGAGAGGTCTGGAGCGTGGCCGGTGGCTACGCCCGGAACTATCTGATCCCGCGGGGCATGGCCGTGCCTGCGACGAGAGACCAGCTCCAGCGGGCGGAGAAGCTCCGGGCTTCGGCGGAGGTTCGCCGTGTGGCGGAGGTCAAGGACCTCCGAGCTTTCGGTGAGCAGGTCGAAGGTGCCAGGCTGACCCTCAGGGCTCGCGCGGGGGAGGAGGGGCGCCTCTACGGCTCCGTGACCGCTGCGGGAATCGCCGAAGAGCTTACGCGCCTCGTAGGCCGGGAGGTCGATCGCCGCCTTGTCCAGCTATCAGCACCCATAAAGGAGCTCGGCGAGTACGAGGTCCCGGTTCGCCTCCACATGGAGGTCGTCCCCACCATTACCGTCGTAGTCGAGGGAGAGGGACGGACCGCGGAGGCACAGCAGCCCGCTGCGTCCGACTCAGCCGATGCAACCGAGTCGGAGGAAGAAGAGGTTCCCGCCACGAGTGAAGAGGCGGAGGAGGACGAGGAGAAGGAAGGCGGGTAGTGTACGCTGAGCGAGTCCCACCCCATGACCTCGAGGCCGAGGAGGCGGTACTGGGCTCACTGGTGATCGACGGAGAGGCCATCCTCAAGATCAGCCCCTTTCTGCGATCCGAAGACTTCTACCGGGACCGGAACCGCTGGTGCTACGAGGCCTGCCTGGAGCTCTTCCAGCGGGCCGAGGCGATAGACCAGGCGACCATCGGCCATGAGCTTGCACGCCTCAACCGCCTCGATGAGGTCGGCGGCCACGCGTTCCTGAGCCAGGTTGCGGCGGTCGTCCCCACCTCCGTCCACGTCGAGCACTACGCCCGCATCGTTCAGCGGACCTCCGTGATGCGCCAGGTCATCAGCGCAGCGGGTGAGATCGCCGCGCTGGGCTACGAAGACGATCCGGACGTGGAAGCCACCCTCTCCCGCGCCGAGGATGTCCTCTTTCGCGTCCGCACGGGCCGCTCCAGCCGGGACTTCATCCACATTCGGGAGATTCTGGACAAGTTCCTGGAGGAGAGTGCCACGGTCGGTGGGGCCTTGGAGCGGGGCGTTGCGCCAATCACATCCGGGTTCTCAGTGGTGGACCAGCTATTGGGGGGGTTGCACCGCTCGGACCTTATCGTCGTGGCCGGACGTCCCGCCATGGGGAAGAGCTCCCTCGCCATGAGCATCGTGCGCAGCGCCGCCGGCTTTGGTGCAACCGCTGCAGTCTTCAGCCTGGAGATGAGCCGCGATCAGTTGGTGCTGCGCCTCCTGGCCGGCGAAACTGGAGTCGATAGCCATTTTCTGAGGATGGGAATGTACTCCGAGGCGAACGAGCGCCGCGTAGTCGACGCAGTGGGCGCCCTCTCGGACCTCCCGGTCTACATCGACGACAATCCCCTCTCTACGGTCGTCGACGTGCGCAGCAAATCTCGGCGCCTCCACCTGGAGCGGGGGCTGGACATGATTGTCGTGGACTACCTCCAGCTCATCGAGGCCGCCAACGGCCGAGGCCAGAACAGGGTCCAGGAGATCGGGGAGATCACCCGCTCTCTAAAAGCCCTGGCCCGGGACCTGAACGTCCCCGTTGTAGCCGTCTCCCAGCTCAGTCGCGCCGTGGAGATGCGGCAGTCACACCGCCCCCAGCTCTCCGACCTGCGGGAGAGCGGCAGCATTGAGCAAGACGCCGACGTGGTCATGTTTATCTACCGGGATGACAAGTATATCTCGGAAGAGGAATGGGACCAGCGCTACCCGGACCGCCCGTACCCCAGGAACATCGCCGAGATCATGGTGGCCAAGCACCGCCACGGTCCCACGGGGACGGTTCGCCTGTACTTTCGCGATAAGCTGGCCCAGTTCGCCGACCTCCCGGTGGGTGAGGGTGTCCCGTGAGCCCCTTTACCGGTTTTCCGGACCGCTCCAGCTACGTTCCCGTGCCCGCAGCCGTCTTCAGCCAGGTGCTGGAAGAGGTCCGAGACCTGGCCGAGCTCCAGTGCCTCCTGCGGGCCCTCTTCCTTCTGCATCGCAAGAGCGGACGGCTGCGCTATCTCACAGTCAGTGCACTGGAGAACGACGTTGCGCTGCTGCGGGCCTGCCAGGGAGGCTCCCGAGATCCTCGTTCCGTCGTGAAAGAGGCGGTGGACGCCTGCGTCGATCGGGGTACTCTCCTCCGAGTGCCCGTTGAGTCCGGAGGACGCTCGGAGGTCGTGCTGCTACTCAACACCTCTCAGAACCGGAATGCCGTGGAGCAGCTGCGACGGGGTGAGTTGGAGCTCGATGGTTTGACGTCCGCAGCCCCCGCCGGGGAGCCGCCCGCGCCCAGACAGGACATCTTCACCCTGTACGAAGAGAACATTGGCGTCATCACCCCGCTTATCGCGGAGGAGCTGAAGGACGCTGAGAAGACCTACCAGCACGCCTGGATCGAGGATGCGATGCGGGAGGCGGTGGCTCAGAACATACGAAAATGGAAGTATGTGGAAGGTATCCTTCGGCGATGGGCACAGGAAGGCAAGGAGCATGGAGCAGTTAGGCGACACGCTGAAAAAGTTCCCCTTGAGGAGGTCTTCCGCCGAGGGCCTCTCCTCCCTCGCTGAAGAGCCGGCGTCTCCCCGGTGCACCATTTGCGGTGACTCTCGCTGGGTGCGGGTGGACGTCCCGGTGGAGCACCCCCGCTTCGGAGAGGTCGCGCCGTGCGTCTGCTGGGAACATGAAGATAGAGAACAGCGAACGGCTCGTCTGCTCCGTTACAGCAACTTGGGCGCTCTGGCTCGGTTTACCTTTGCCACCTTGGACGCGGCAGGCCGCAGCCCGGACCCTCAGGATCAGAGGCTCTTTCGAGAGGCGGCCGCCCGCGCCCACTCCTTCGCTGAGGAGCCCCGCGGCTGGCTTGTCCTGGTAGGTCCCAGCGGCTGCGGGAAGACCCACCTTGCGGCCGCTATCGCTCAGCGCGCTATAGCCCTTGGCCGTCCCGCTCTCTTCATGGTGGCGCCTGACCTGTTGGATCACCTGCGAAGCGCCTATGCTCCGGAGAGCGCAGACGCCTACTCCTACGACCTCCTCTTCGAGCAGGTGCGGGAGGCCCCCCTGCTGGTGTTGGACGACCTGGGAGCCCAGGCATCCACTCCCTGGGCGCAGGAGAAGCTGTTCCAGCTCTTCAACCATCGCTACAACCTGGAACTGCCCACGGTCGTAACGCTCTCTATCTCCTTTGGGGCGCTGGAGGAACGTCTGCGGACCCGGTTGACCGGCCAGCCCCTGAGCCACGTGTGCGAAGTTGGCCGCCTTGTTCCGCCCACAGCCCGCCTGGTGGGGACGCCGCCTGCACCCATGCTGGAGGAGATGACCTTCGCCCGATTCGATACTCGAGGCGGTCACGTGGCGACGCCCGAGCAGCAGGATACATTGCAATACGCGCTTCGGGCAGCCCAGAGTTTCGCCGGTGACCCGCGCGACGCATGGCTGGTACTTTCCGGGCCTACGGGGGTGGGGAAGACGCACCTGGCGGTAGCCATCGTGAACCATCGTCGAGAACAAGGTCAGCCCGTCTTCTACGCTACGGTCCCCGATCTGCTGGACCACCTGCGTGCCGCCTTTGCACCGAGGAGCCCAGTCTCCTACGATGAGCGTTTCGAGCAGCTACGGACAGTGCCCCTTCTAATCCTCGACGACCTGGGTACTCAGGGGTCTACCCCTTGGGCCGAGGAGAAGCTGTACCAGCTCCTGGTCTATCGACACGATGCGCGCCTATCCACCGTCATCACCAGGGGCGCTCTGGAACTCGACCCTCACATAGCCTCCCGTCTGAACTCTCGCCTGAAAGACGAACGCGTCGTGACCTCCATCCCCATGCGAGCGCCTGACTACCGGGAGCATGGACGCCTCTCCCCTTCCCCTCGCCGCCGCCCCAGGCGCAACACACCCTCCGACCCCCGCCCCTAGCCCCCCGACGGCTTCCTCCTGCTCCCTCTGAGAGAGTGTGAGGGTCCGACAGAGCGGGACCTGGGGTCGCACAACACCGAGGGTGCCTCACCCTCCTCCTAGCAGCGCTTGAACAGCCCTCTCCAGTTCCCCCTCCGTCACCGGGCCCTCGAAGCGAGTGGCCACCCGCCCGTCCCCTCCCAGCAGGAAGACCCACGGCTCTGTCCGTAGGCCCCACTCCCGAAAGATCGTCGTCGGTACCAACCGCCCCTCGCTGCGAGCCACCCGCAGGTCGAAGGGTTCGATGTGGATAAAGGTCAGGCGCTCGGCATACCTCCCGTGGAGAGAGGCGACGACGTCCGCGACCGGACCGCACATACGGCTGATGCAAAACATTGGGGTGCTGAACACCACCAGCACGGGCTTCCCCTCCTCCAGGGCTTCGGCCACCGTGAGCTGGTAGAAATCGGCCACGGGTGGATCGTGAGTTGTGATCTCGGACAGATCGTCAACGTCGCGGGAGGTGGGGTTGCGGCTGGCCGGCACGGAGCTGCCTATACCGGGTACCGAGGAGGCGCTCTGGACGGAGAAGGCTAGCGGCGGCACGCTGACACCGCGACCCGCCGGCGCGTCCACGGCGAATCGGGCTTCCCACACGCCCGGAGCGTCAAACTGAACCTGCTCCACCACGTAGAAGCCGGCGGTCTCGTCGTGCGGGTGCAGCGTCCCGTCCTCATGCAGGTGCGGCGTGACGCCGTGCACCGTGTGGAAGGTTGCGGTGGCTTCCGCTCGAGGCTTGGAGGAGTCGTCCTCCAGCCTGTGGAAAGCAACCTCGACCTCAGCACCGTCCAGGGACTCGCCCGATGCCGCAATCAGGGCGAAGGGGAACCGATTGGCGCCGGGGGCGAATTCGGCCGCGGCGAGGAACGGGCTGTAGTCGGAGGCAGTGTCAGTCGGTGGTGAGGAGATGCACCCCACGGTAAGAAGCGTCAGAGCCAGGATGGTTGTGGCCAGCCTGAGAGGCCTTCCCGCGGCCATGCCGGTTCTCTCTTCTGCACTGGGCGTTGGAATGTGGGGTGGGCCTGGGGCAAAAAAAGCGAGAGGGCGGCCAAGGGCCGCCCTCTCGTCGTCCATGCAGAGGGGTCCTACACTCGGATGCAGGAGACCCAGTGATCGGGAGCAACCTCTCGCAGCTCGGGCACTCCCAGGACGTTCTGGTGTCCCTGGGCGTGCAGCTCCGCTACGGGCCGGCTGCAATCTTCGATGGCGATGGGGCAGCGGGTGTGGAACACGCAGCCGGGCGGAGGCCGCAGGGGGCTGGGGATGTCGCCCGGCAGAAGGATGCGCTCCCGCTGCGTCTCGATGATCGGGTCCGGGATGGGCACCGCCGACAGCAGCGCCTTGGTGTACGGGTGCAGCGGGTTGGCGTAGATCTCGTCGCGGTTGGCCACCTCTACGATGTGCCCCAGGTACATCACGGCCACCCGGTCGCTGATGTGGCGCACCACGGACAGGTCGTGGGCGATGAACAGGTACGTGAGGCCGAACTGCTCCTGGAGCTCCTCCAGAAGGTTGATGACCTGCGCCTGAATGGACACGTCCAGAGCGGAGACGGGCTCATCGGCCACGATGAAGTCCGGCCGAACAGCTAGGGCCCTGGCGATCCCGATGCGCTGGCGCTGGCCGCCGCTGAACTCGTGGGGGAACCGGTCTGCCATGTAGGGGTTCAACCCTACGACGCCCAGCAGGGCTGACACCCGCTCCCGGCGCTCGGCGCGGCTCTTCGTCAGCCCGTGCACGATGAGGGGCTCGCCGATGATGTTGCCGGCGCTCATGCGGGGGTTCAGGGAGCTGTACGGGTCCTGGAAGATTACCTGCATGCGGCGGCGCATGGCCCGCAGAGACCCGCCCTTGAGCCCCATCAGGTCAACGCCGTCAAAGGCGACGTTCCCCGCCGTCGGACGATAGAGCTGGAGAATACATCGGCCCACGGTGGTCTTGCCCGAACCACTCTCCCCCACCAGGCCGAGGGTCTCCTGCTTGCGAATGGAGAAGGTGACGTCGTCCACCGCCTTGATGTCGGCGATTTTCTTCTGAAAGATGATCCCCGAGGTGACGGGGAAGTACATCTTCAGGTTCTGGACGTCGACGATACTTTCGCCAGCTTTGGCTCCGATGGTTGTCCCGTTAGTGGTCATCGACCACCTCCCTACGCTTCGATTGCGCTCAGAGCAACCTTGTCGGACTCCCAGCACGCTGCAAGGTGGCCTTCTCCCACGGATGCCAGGGGCGGGTTCTCCTCGGCGCACCTGTCCACCGCGTACGTGCAGCGGGCCCGGAAGGAGCACCCGGGCGGCAGGTCCACCAGGTCCGGCGGCATCCCTTCAATGGGGCTTAGCTTCTCTTTCCGGGGCTCGTCCAAGCGCGGAACGGATCGGAGCAGGCCCAGGGTATAGGGGTGCTTGGGGTTCTTGTAGATGTCCCTGGCGCTGCCCCGCTCGATGATCTTTCCTGCGTACATGACGTTGACCCGGTCGGCATACCGGGCCACCACGCCCAAGTTGTGAGTGATGACGATCAGGGAAGCGCCCACTTCCTTGGCTGCCTTCTGCATGAGCTCGAGGACCTGCGCCTGAATGGTCACGTCCAAAGCCGTCGTGGGCTCGTCGGCGATGAGGAGCTTGGGGTTACAACTCAGGGCCATGGCGATCATGACCCGCTGGCGCATGCCGCCGCTGAACTGGTGGGGGTAGTCGTTTATGCGGGCGGCCGCGTCGGGAATTCCCACCAGTCCCAAGAGCTCGATCGCCCGCTCCTCGGCCTGCCGCGACGTCATGTCCATGTGGAGCTCTAGGGGCTCGGTGATCTGACGGCCGATGGTCAGAATGGGATTGAGTGAGGTCATCGGTTCCTGGAAGACCATGCTAATCCGGTTGCCCCGGATATGTCGCATGTCCTCCTCGCTGAGCTTCAGCAGGTCCTGGCCCTCGAACATCACCTCGCCGCCAACGATACGCCCTGGCGGGTTGGGGATGAGGCGTAGCACGGAGAGGGCGCTGACGCTCTTGCCGCACCCGCTCTCGCCGACAAGACCCAGAGTCTCGCCTTCCTCCAGGTCGTACTCGATTCCGTCGACTGCTTTGACTATGCCGTCTTCAGTGAAGAACTGCGTTGCAAGGCCGCTGACCTTCATCAGAGTAGGCACCACTGCTCCTTTCCACCCAGGCTCAGGGCCTAGGTGCCGTCTCCTAGGGGCTCCCCCGTCGGACGGTGGGGATGAGGAGACTCGAACTCCTACGCCCGAAGGCACATGATCCTAAGTCATGCTCGTCTGCCTGTTCCGACACATCCCCCCTGCGAATCGTATCGGAAGGAGGAGCCCCAGCTTCTGGCCTGACCCGCCCAGGACTCGAACCTGGAACCCGCTGATTAAGAGTCAGCTGCTCTGCCAGTTGAGCTAGCGGGCCGCGAGCCGTGCACAAAGCTAGAGCCAACCCGCGGGAATCTAGCACGAACGAATCGGCCTGTCAAGGCGTAGCATGATACAAATCATCGTTCTCTGCGATACACCTTAGCCTCCCATGGCAGGCCTCCCTTGGCACGAACGTCGCTGCCTCGCTCTGCAGCGTCGATTGGCGGAGGATGGTCCGCCAAGTCGATGCCAGGGACGGAGCAGGGTTAGCCAACCTTGCCCGCCTCCTCGTACCGGACTACACTGCGTCTCAGACTCGACCTCGTGCTGCACGGACAATGCCCTTGGCTTGCTACAGCTGGCTTCGTGCCTCGGTGCTGGACTGGTTT
This sequence comes from Dehalococcoidia bacterium, assembly GCA_965249315.1. Classification (GTDB taxonomy): domain Bacteria; phylum Chloroflexota; class Dehalococcoidia; order Lucifugimonadales; family UBA1127; genus CBDBGD01. Next base: position 2,195,209 of record OZ252225.1, read on the forward strand.
GATCGCTCTGTCCGGCCGATGCCGTGGCGGGGAGTCAGCGACCCCTACGCCATCCTCGTCGCGGAGTTCATGCTCCAGCAGACCCAGGTGGAGCGTGTCGTACCGGTGTACCTAGCCTTCCTTGCGCACTTCCCGACGTTGCAATCTCTGGCCCGTGCGCCGCGCGCCCAGGTCATCCGGGCGTGGGCTGGACTGGGATACAACCGCCGGGCCGTGAACCTGCAGCGCACCGCGCAGGAGGCTGTAGCCCGATTTGACGGGCGCCTTCCCGAAGACCAGGAGTCACTCCGCAGTCTCCCCGGCGTTGGCAGCTACACCGCCGCCGCGGTCGCCTGCTTCGCCCACAACGCCCAGGTCCCGGTCATCGACACCAACGTCCGGCGCGTTCTGGGCCGCTTCTTCTTCGGCCGAGACTGGGCCCAGGAAAGTGAGCGAGAGTTATTGGCGCTGGCGGAAGCGGTGCTGCCTGTCGGTATGGCCTGGAGTTGGAATCAAGCGCTCATGGACCTGGGCGCATCCCTCTGCCCCGCCCGCGCCCCGCGCTGCTCCGCCTGCCCGCTGGAGTCTCGATGTCTGGCAGCATCACAATTCAAGAGTGACGGCCACGCGCCTCCCGCCCGCGCGAGGGGTTCTCGACTCAGCGAGGTGCGGCCGCCGTACGGGGCCAAGACCGAGAGCTTCCACGGCTCCCGCCGATACCACCGGGGCAGGGCCGTCGCCTTTCTGCGGGATCTCCCGCCTGGAGCATCCGCCTCCCTCTGGGACGTGGGAACCGCCCTTAAGGAAGACTTCGCGCCCGGGGACGTTTCGTGGCTTGAGGAGCTCCTCACGGGGCTCGAGAGAGACGGCCTGCTCTCGCTCGCAGGGGAGCCGCCGGACCTTAGAGTCTCGCTACCTGAGGACTAGCAGGACCGGAGGAGCAACCGAAGCCGTTCCTCTGAGGGTTGCCCTACTACCTCCGACGAAAGCCACGCTCCAGTGAGGATGCGCTGAGGTGGAGCATCGTTGGGCGTCCGTGGGGGCAGGTGTGGGGCTGTTTGACGGTCTGCAGCAGCTGGACCATCCCCGTCATCTCCTGAACGGTGAGGGTCATTCCGGCGCGGACCGACCCGTGACATGCCACTGTGGCGGCCACCCGGTCTTCCCAGGTGGGGAGGGCGGTCTCCGCTAGGGAGCTGTCCAGCAGGTCCCGCAGCGCCTGCGCCGGCTCCTTCGTCGTGAGGATGGCGGGCACGGCCCGGAGCAGCACGGTCCGATCCCCGAACGGCTCGATCTGCCACCCGTACTGGGCTAGCAGCTCTCCCTGCGTGTGCGCCGCCTCCTCCTGCTGGGGCGTCAGCTCCACCGTCGCCGGCTCCAGCAGTCCCTGGGACTGAGGCGTCTGCAGGCTCGCGGCCTCCCGAAGCTGCTCGTAGAGGACGCACTCGTGAGCGGCGTGCTGGTCGATGAGATAGAGGCCGTCGGGCCCCTCCGCCACGATGTACGTCTCCTGGACCTGCCCCACAGCGCGAAGACGCGGGAGCACCTGGAGCGGTGGCTGCGAAGAGGGTGGCCTGTCATCGTCCGGCCTGGACGGTGCCGATGGTCGGCGTGGAGCTGCTCGGTTTACATAAGGAGACGTCATCGGTGTACTGCTGGTTGGAAGGGAAGGAATGACGTCGAAGGCTGGCACTGGCGCCAGTGCCACCAGCGCTTGGCGCACTGTGCGCTGCAGCACGCTGTAGACCACGTTCTCCTGGCGGAATCGGACCTCGGCCTTTGCCGGGTGTACGTTGACGTCCAGCTCCTCAGGCGGCATCTGGATGCGGAGAACGGCAACCGGGTAGCGTCCTACAGGCAGCAACCCGCGGTAGGCTTCCGCCACGGCATGGACCAGGCTCCTGCTCTGGATGGGCCGGCGGTTTACGAAAAGGGAGATGTAGCTCCGGTTGGCCCGGTGCACATCGGGGGGGCTGATCAGTCCGTCGACGGCGATAGCGCCGTCTCCGCCTTCCACGGGCAGGAGGGCCGGAGCGGTCTGCGAGCCGTAGACCGCGAGTGCGGCGTCGGCAAGCTCCCCGCCTCCCGGCGAGGTCAGCACCTGGCGCTTGTCGGACTTGAGCGAGAAGCGCACCTCCGGGAAGGCGAGAACGTAGGAGGCGACGACGGCCTGCACCCGCCCCAGCTCCGCCTGCGGAGAGCGGAGGAACTTCCTTCGTGCGGGCAGGTCTCGGAACAGGTGCCGAACGGTGACGGTGGTCCCAACCGGGGCCCCTCGAGGCTCACTGCGAATGACCCGACCGTTGCGGGTCTCGAGGTAGACGCCGACAGTCTCCTCGCGGCGTCTCGTGAGAAGCGTGACCCAGGCTGCGGCGCCAAGAGAGAAGAGGGCCTCTCCGCGAAAGCCCATGGTGCGCACGACTGCCAGGTCCTCCGCGGCCCGGAGCTTGCTCGTGGCGTGCCTTTGGAAGAGGTGGGCTGTGTCCTCCGCTGCGATGCCGGCCCCGTCGTCTGTTACTTGGACCACGTCCAGGCCGCCGGTCTGCACCTCCACGGAGACCGTCGTCGCGCCCCCGTCCAGCGCGTTCTCCACCAGCTCCTTGACCACCGATGCGGGACGCTCCACGACCTCGCCCGCAGCGATTCGGGCGGCCACCTCCGGCGCGAGGACCTGGATGGGCACCCCTCAGCCTCCGGAGCCGGAGGTGGGTGAGTCCAGCGGGATCGAAACGCGCTGGTGGATGGCTTCGTAGACCCGTGCCATCTCTCTGTCTTCGGGGTCGTCGTTGACGTATGGCCGCACGGAAACGCCGCCCAGCGCGGACACCACCTCCGGGTAGTCGTCCACCACAAGGTCGGGAGACGTCGGCAGCTCGCCTCGTCGCAGCATTCCCTCTAGCATCCGCTGGTAGTCCTGCACAGGCTTCTCGTAGACGCCTTGTACCAGGGGCAACAGGCCCAGGTTCCGGACCTCCGCCACTCGCACGCCGATCCCTGACCAGATATAGAGGCTGTGACCGTCCTCCCTGAGCTGGTTGAACGTCTCCATCACCTCGGGCCGAAGACGTCCGGTGGCGGACAGGATCGTGTAGTCCATGTCGAAGAAGATGTTCACGCGGCGGCTCTCCTGGGGCCAGGGTCTACCGGAGTGTAGCAGAGGCTCGTGGCGAACAGAAGCTGGCGCAGGCGGTATCGGCTATGGGTCCAGCTCCTTGGCTCGCTGTTGAAGGTCGTGTAGCGCGTTCAAGGCGTCAAGAGGTGTCATGGATGAGATGTCCAGCGACTCCAGGCGCCGGAGGAGGGCGTCAGCAACTTCGTTGAAGAGCCCCAACTGCAATGCCGGGGGAGTGATGGGACGCCTCGCAGGTGGGGCCACCGCCGGGACTCCCGAGGGTGCTGCGTGCGCCTCGAAGTAGGCCAGAAGCTCCGTGGCCCGCGTGACGACTGGGTTGGGAAGGCCCGCAATCTGGGCCACGTGCACGCCGTAGCTCCTGTCCGCCGCTCCGGGGATGATGTGGCGCAGGAAGACGACGTTTCCCTCCTCCTCTGATACCGCCACGTTGTAGTTGCAGGCGCGGGGTAGGGAGGTTGCTAGGTCCGCAAGCTCGTGGTAGTGGGTGGCGAAGAGAGTTTTGCATCCCAGGCGGGGGTGGTTATGGATGAACTCCGCCACCGCGTGCGCAATGGCCAGGCCGTCGTAGGTGCTGGTGCCCCGGCCTATCTCGTCCAGGACGACCAGGGACCGGCGCGTTGCGTGGTGCAGGATCGACGCCGTCTCCACCATCTCCACCATGAAGGTCGACTGGCCCGTCGCCAGGTCGTCTTGCAGCCCGACTCGAGTGAAGATGCGGTCAACCAGCCCTATCCGGGCCGACGATGCCGGCACGAAGCTGCCTATCTGGGCCATGAGGACGATGAGGGCTACCTGCCGGATGTAGGTGGACTTGCCCGCCATGTTGGGTCCGGTGAGCACCATCACGGAGCAGTCCTCGTTGGAGAGAGTCGTGGCGTTGGGTACAAAGCTGCCGGTGGGTAGCGCCCGTTCCACGATGGGGTGGCGTCCGTCCTGGATCTCCAGGGAGTCGCTCTCGTCGACGACCGGACGCGTGTAGTCGTTGCGGAACGCTGCCTCGGCCAGCGCCGCTAGCACGTCCACCTGCGCTAGCGCCCCGGCTGCCTCCAGCACGAGACCGGACGACTCGGCGATCTGGCGGCAGACCCGCTGGAAGAGCGCACTCTCCAGCTCTGCAATGCGCTCCTGGGCGTTCAGGATGCGGGACTCGTACTCCTTCAGCTCAGGCGTGATGAATCGCTCCGCGTTGACCAGGGTCTGGCGGCGGACGTAGTGGGTCGGGACGCGGCTGAGGTGGGGTCGGGTCACCTCCAGGTAGTAGCCGAAGACTCGGTTGTACCCTACCTTGAGCGAGGGGATGCCCGTGCTCGTCCGCTCTTCGGCCTCGAGTCCCGCCACGTAGGTCCGCGCGTCGCGCCGAGCCTCACGAAGCTCGTCCAGCTCCGGCGACAGACCGGCGCGGATCGTCTCCCCGTTGCCCGCGCCGACCGTTGGTTCGTCCACGATCGCGTTGGCGACCAGCTCCACCACCTCAGTGCAGGGGTGAAGGCCATCCCGCAGCCAAGCGAGGGACGCCTCTGCCTCGCCCACGAGCTCTCGAATGTGGGGCACGGCCTCCAGGGTTCGGCGAAGGGCCTGCAACTCCCGTGGCTGCGCCGCGCTTCCCCGAATGCGATTGACCAGCCGTTCAAGGTCGGCCATCGTTCGGAGGGAGCGTCGGGTCTCCTCCCGCTGGGCTGCACTGCGGACCAGCCACTCCACCGCGTCCTGGCGCCTGCGAATATCGTCCACGTTCAACAGCGGCTGGCCCAGCCACTCCCGCAGCAGCCGTCCCCCCATGGGCGTCTGGGCGAAGTCCAGGACGCCCAGCAGCGACGGCCCTGCACCGAATCGACCCCCGTGGAAGAGCTCCAGGTTGCGCCGCGTCTGCGGGTCCAGTGCCATGAATCGGGCCGCAGAGTATGTGTGCAGCGAAGCTAGTTGGCCCACCGCGCCTCGTTGCGTCTCCTCCAAGTAGGCCAGAATGGCTCCGGCGGCCTGCACCGCTAGGGGCACCCCTTGGCACCCGAATGGCTCCAGGGTAGCCGTGCCGAAGTGCCGGAGGATGCGCTCCGTTGCCAGCTCAAGGTCGAAGGCTGAGGGCTCCATGTCCGTGGTCGTTCCCGGTCGAAAGAAGGCGTTTTGGCCCCGGGGGACCAGGGTCTCGGCCGGGGCTAGGCGCTCCAGCTCCAGAGGGACCTGCTCCAGCAAGAGGTGGGCGGTGGCGTAGGTGGACGTTGTAATGTCCGCGTATGCGAGGCCCGCGCCTTGGCCGTCGAGGATGACGGCCGCCAGGTAGTTCGGCGCGTTCCCTTCCAGCAGGGCTGGCTCGACCACAGTCCCAGGCGTCACTACGCGGACCACCTCTCGGTCCACAAGGCCGGGCGACGTGGCCGGGTCGCTCGTCTGCTCGCAGATGGCAACGCGATGGCCCTGGCGAATGAGGCGCGCTAGGTATCCGTCCAGGGCGTGGTGGGGGATGCCCGCCATGGGCACCCGCTGCCCTTTGCCCATCTCCCTGGACGTCAGGACGATCTCCAGGGCCTCGGACACCACCCGTGCGTCTTCGTCGAAAGTCTCGTAGAAGTCCCCTAGGCGAAAAAGCACCACCGCGTCGGGGAACCGGCTCTTCACCTCCAGGTACTGGCGACGGAGAGGCGTCTCCTCAGTTCCTGGAACTGATGCATTGCGTCGCCTCATGCGGGGCCGCCTTCCGCCGTTTGACTTCTGCTCCTGGTTCGCGGGCGGGCGCATGGGCCAATATTACTCCGGATCGTGGTGACCGGAGCCCGAGGCCTGCTTCAGGACGTCGAGAAACGCCGCGTCCTCGGCTGAGAGATTCGCTTGCGACAGCAGGTCTGGCCTGCGCTGCCAGGTCCACAGGAGGGCTTGCCGGTGGCGCCACCGGGCAATGGCGCCGTGGTCGCCCGAAAGCAACACAGGGGGCGCCTCCAGACCTCGGAAATTCGCGGGACGCGTGTACTGGGGTCCCTCCAGCAGACCAGCGACGAAGGAGTCGTTCTCGGCTGATTCGGCGTCGCCTAACACGCCGGGCAACAGGCGGGCGATCGCGTCGATGACGATGAGTGCAGGTAGCTCGCCGCCCGTCAGCACGTAGTCGCCGATGCTAAGCGACCGCGTGGCCAGGTGCTCCTCGACTCGACCGTCCACGCCCTCGTAGTGGCCGCAGATGAGGATGAGAGCCGGATGAGAGGCCAGCTCTACGGCAATCTTCTGGCTGAAGGGCTGACCCTGGGGAGAGAGAAGGATCACCGGCGCTGCTGCCCGGACCTCGGCGCCTAGCCGGCCCTCCACCTCTCCCGCGGCGTGCTCCACCGTGGCAAAGATGGGCTCCGGCTTCATCACCATGCCTGGGCCGCCGCCGAAGGGGTAGTCGTCCGCGGTCCGGTGGCGGTCCGTGGTGAAGTCTCGGATGTCGTGTAGCCGCACCCGAAGCGCTTCACGCTCCTGGGCCCGTTTCAGAATGCTGGCCTCCAGGGGGCCTGAGAAGACGCTGGGGAAGAGGCTCAGAACGTGGATCTCCATGGTGCCCTACGAGCGGTGGCCGTGGGTGTGACCGGCCCCTTGGGCAGGGTGGTGGGCGGTGTCGCCTCGGACTGTGTCCAGGGCGTGGGGCAGGACCGGCAGGAGGGCCTCTAGGTACTCCCCGACCGCTTTAGGGCTGCCGGGCAGGTTGACGACGAGGCAGCGCCCCAGGATGCCCACCACGCCTCGGCTCAGCGCGGCCAGTGGCGTCTTGCGACGGCTCTCGTCTCGCAGGGCCTCCGCTAGGCCTGGCACAGCCCGTTCGATGGCCCGCAGGGTGGCCTCAGGCGTGACGTCTCGCGGCCCCAGGCCCGTGCCACCGGTCGTGACGATGAGGTCCACGTGGGGCGCCCATCGCCGTAGCCAGCCCGTGATGAGGGCCATGTCGTCGGGGATGACCTCTCGATGGCGTAGGCTGAACCCCTGCTCCGTTAGCGTGCTCTCGATGAGCTCCCCGCTCGTGTCGACCCGGTAGCCTCGAGAGGCGCTGTCGCTGATGGTTAGGACGCCATAGCTCAATGCGTGAATTGGCTGAGATGGCATCGTGGTCACGGTGCGGCTATGATACCACAGGGAACTGGAGACAGGATGGTGTGACACTTGAGACGAATATCGTCACAATATTTTTGGAAATTCCTTGAAAAATTCAAGAAACACGCTTGACAACAATGGAGAGGCTGTGTAGCATGAGCGTCAGCAGTCAGGTATGGAGGTGACGCCTCAGCAGAATCCACACTGTCCGGGAGTGACGTCCCAGCAACCTGAGACACGTCTCTACCGTCATATCCCGGCCCTGTGTCCTGAGGTGGTGCAAGCCCTCCAGGTCCGGCCCGGTGGCCGCTACGTCGATTGCACGGTGGGCGAGGGCGGTCACGCCGAGGCGGTGCTGGAGGCGGGAGAGGGCTCGAACTCCCTCCTGGGCCTGGATGCTGACCCGGAGGCCCTGAGCCGGGCCCGGAGAAGGCTGGAACGTTTCGGGGCGCGGGTCCGCTTGGTCAATCAGAACTTTACGAACCTGGAGCGCCTGGCCCGAGAGCAGGGCTTCGTCCCCGTGGACGGGGTCCTCTTGGACTTGGGCCTCTCCTCACTCCAGTTGGATGAGGAGCCGCGAGGCTTCACCTTTCGTGGCGAGCAGCCCCTGGATATGCGCTTCGACCCCCGCCAGGAGCGAACCGCCGCAGACGTGGTGAACGGCCTCACGGAGAAGGAGCTCGCGGAGATCATTGCCCAGTACGGGCAGGAGCCGCGAGCCAGGCGCATTGCCCGGTACCTGGCGCAGGCCAGGCCGGTCCGGACCACGGCGGAGCTGGCAGGAATCGTCGCTCGGGCCGTGGGCGGGCGCCGAGGGCGGATCCATCCGGCCACCAGGACCTTCCAGGCCATCCGGATGGAAGTCAACGGTGAGTTGGATAGCCTGGAGGCAGCGTTGGCCCAGGCGATGAACATCCTGGGCCCCGGAGGGAGACTCGTGGTACTGAGCTACCATTCGTTGGAGGATGGACTGGTGAAGCGCACGCTGAGAGAGGCAGCCCGGAGCGGCGGCCGAGCCATGTGCGCCCCAGCTGGCCCAGGCGAGCATAGACCTGGGTTGCGGGTGGTCACGAAAAAGCCCGTACGTCCCTCTCGCGAGGAGGTCTCCCATAACCCAAGGAGTCGAAGCGCCCGCATGCGGGTGGCGGAGCTTTTGCAGGAGAGTGCGTGAGATGCCCTCCTGATCGATATGTGGCGCCAGGGACCTGGGGGAGCTGGCCAACAGCGTACACACCCCTCGGCCAGTACCCCCTTGTCCCCTGGGCCTGACCGGCGAAGGAGGCGGAACTCCGTCCTCCCCGTCGGAGGAGTCTGGTAGTTTGAATCGCTCGCCCGTCCCGAGGGCTCCTCGGGATAGGGACGAGGCAGTTGGCCACCCTGTCCGGGGGCAACGCCGGAGCCTAGCTGGCGATGCCTGTCCGGGAGAGGGAAGAAAGGGGCTTAGATATGGCACGGGACTCCCTGCACGCCGCGATTGACCTAGGCACCTCCAAAGTGACCACGCTCATGGCCCGGCTCGGTCGCGACGGCGTCCCGGAGCTCATCGGTGTGGGCATCTCTCCGTCCCAAGGCGTCCGCAAGGGCGTTGTCGTCAACATCCAGGAGGCGCAGGACAGCGTCCGCGAATCGGTCGATGAGGCGATACGCTCCTCGGGTGTCAGCAGTCCCGGAGCCCACGTCGGCATCACCGGCGACCATCTGCGGATGTCCGTCCGGAGAGCCTCGGTCCGTTCCCCCTACTACAACGCACCCATCACGTCTGATGCAATCGACCGCTCCATTCAGGCGATAAAGCCATTGGACCTCCCTCCCGAGCAGCAGCTCCTCCACATCGTGCCGCTGACCTATGCCGTGGATGGCCTCAAAGGGGTCCGCAATCCCATTGGCATGCACGCTCTGCGACTGGACTTGGAGGCGCTGTGCGTGGTGGGCGGCAGCGCCCCCGTACAGAACCTGTCCAGGGCCGTTGCGGGTAGCAAGGTGGTCGTGCGGAGCCTGGTCGCATCCTCCCTGGCCGTCGGAGAGAGCGTCCTGACCAGGGACGAGAAGGAGATGGGCGTGGTTCTGTTGGAGATAGGCGGTGGCGCCACCACCGTCTCCGTCTTCCAGCAGGGACGCCTGTGCAACGCCGTGGTGTTGCCGGTGGGCGGCTACCAGTTCACCACCGACCTGTCGGTTGCTCTGAACTCCCCCTTCGACATCGCCGAGGAGGTCAAGCTGCGCTTCGGCCACGTCATCCCCGAGGAGATCGGCGGCGAGCAGGTGGAGGTGGAGGCCTTCGGCGACCGCCGCACCGTGAAGGTCGAGCGGCGGGAGGTCTGCCGCTACCTGCATGACCGGGCCGAGGAGATCCTTCGCCTGGCAGCGCTCAAGGTCAGCGAGTTCGGTTTCCCGGCAATGCTGCCCGCGGGTATTGTCCTCACTGGCGGCGGCGCAAGCCTTCCCGGCATGGAAAAACTGGCGCGTCGCATCTTCAACAAGCCCATCCGCCTGGGCCTCCCCGGAGGCCTGGAGGGGTTGCCGGACGGCCTTGAGGATCCCGCGTACGCCGCCAGCGTCGGCACCCTCCTGTGGGGGGTCCAGAATAGCGAAATGCCCAAGGAGCCGCTCAAGAGGGGCTATCAGAGCAACGGCGTGACCAATGGACATCACGCTGGCTCTGGAGGCCTTATGGGATGGTTCAAGGGGCGAGGAGCGCGACACGCGCTGCGATAAACGAAGACCGCGGCCACCGGACCGCGCGTGTAAGGAGAGGGGCTGTGTACAGCGAATTCGCAACGGCAGTGAACAACATCAAGGGGGCGCCCGTCATCAAGGTGGTTGGCATGGGCGGAGGTGGCTCCAACGCCATCAACCGCATGTTCTCCAGGCCAATTCCCGGCGTCGAGTACATCGTCATGAACACTGATGTGCAGGCTATCCATCGCTGCACCGTCCCGCATCGCGTCCAGATTGGCGAGCAGCTGACCAGGGGCCTTGGCGTTGGCGGCGATCCCGAGATCGGACGGCAGGCCGCAGAGGAGAACCGGGAAGAGCTCGGCCAGCTCCTGCAGGGCGCCGACATGATCTTCGTCGCCGCCGGCATGGGTGGCGGCACCGGCACCGGCTCCGCCCCCGTCGTCGCCGAGGTGGCGCGCGACTCTGGGGCTCTAACCGTCGCCATGGTCACCAAGCCCTTCGCCTTCGAAGGCTCCAAACGGCGCAAGCAGGCTGAAGACGGCATCCACCGGCTCAGGGACAAGGTGGATAGCCTCATCGTCATCCCCAACGACCGACTCTCGGCCGTCTGCACCGAAGAGGTCACCATCCAGAACGCCTTCACCATGGCCGACGACGTCCTGAACCAGGGCGTCCAGGCCATCGCTGAGCTTGTGACGGTGCCCGGAGAGATCAACCTGGACTTCGCTGACGTCAAGACGGTCATGTCCCAGGCGGGTCCGGCGTGGATGGGCATTGGCTACGGCAGCGGCGAGATGCGGGCTGTTGAGGCGGCCAAGGCCGCAGTCGCGTGCCCGCTCCTTGAGGTCGCCATCGACGGCTCCAAGGGCGTCCTGTTCAACATCGCCGGGGGCGAAAACCTGACCCTCATGGAGGTTCAGACCGCCGCAGACTGTATCGGCCAAGTCGTGGACCCGGACGCCAACATCTTCTTCGGCATGGTCACCGACCCTCAGTTGGAAGACACCGTTCGCATAACCATCATCGCCACCGGCTTCCCGTCCAGCGAAACGATCACCAGTGCACGGGAGCAGGACTTGGCCAAGCTGGTCGCAGCGCCGACCAGCGTAGACCAGGAGTCAGATATAGACCTACCCCCGTTCTTGCGTACCCTCCCTCTCGCCCGGCAGAAGCTTGCCAGTCGGAAGAACGGCGCCTAGGCATAGCCGGGTCCCCATGTCCCGAATGGTCGGGCCCTCTCCTCCCCCCGTGTCGCCCCGGTGAACAACCGGGGCGGCACTAATTTCCGCCTCCCTCCAATCGTCGTTCCTGCCTAGGGCGGGAGACACGCGGGGGCACGTGGCGTCTCCCTGTGGGAGACGCCAAGCGTGCGTGCGCGGCCTTACAGAGCACCCCCTCAATCACCTCACCCCCCCGCAATCGCCCCCGCTTTCCTCCCCCGTTCGCCCCTTGCATCCGTTGACCCTCCGAATCCCTTCCACAGTACGCTTTCGTCGTCTTTCGCCACGGGAATGGTGGCTCTTCGCATAGCCAAATCCCTTGACACTCCACAATATGTAGTGCTATCGTTCCACGGCGATACTACATATTGTGGTGATGCCCCTCCTCCGCTCCTGTCTCTTGGGCAGAGAGGTGGCGCCCAGGACAGGAAGCCGTGCACTGTCCGTACTGTGACCATCCGGACGTTCGAGTCGTCGACTCCCGCGACGCTGTGGAGGGCATCCGTCGGCGGCGGGAGTGCCACCTCTGCGGCCAGCGCTTCACCACCATGGAGCAGGTGCAGGCGGCCGCCCTTCTGGTTGCCAAGCATGACGGTCGCCGCGAGCCCTTCAATCGCGAGAAGGTGCACACAGGAGTCCTGCTGGCCTGCGCCAAGCGCCCCGTCTCCGTAGAGGACATCGATGGCCTCGTGGTCGCCGTAGAGCGTGAGGTGGAACGTCTGGGCCGCGCCGAGGTTCCCAGTGCCCTCATCGGTGAGTTGGTGATGGAGCAGTTGCGGGCCTTGGACTGGGTAGCCTACGTGCGTTTCGCCAGCATCTATCGCAACTTCCAGGACATCGACAGATTTGCATTGGAGGTCGAGTCGCTGCGCCAGGCTCCGGCCGCCCCCGCCTCTGGCGGCTCAACAGTGCAGGCCCAGTTGCCTCTCCCCATCAACGAGGGGGCTTCTGTGGCGAGAAGACGGTCAAAGGGCCGAGGACCGAGCAGAAAGACAGGCGGTGGAGGGGGCTCACATACGACACACTTCGGGCGAAGAGCCCGGAGCACGTGAACAAGGAGTCGTCATGGTAGATGCGCGTACTACTCGAGAGTCGGACCGGGAGGCGCTGGTCCGGGACCTGCGCAGGAAGCTCGAAGCGTCCACCGACGCTACCGTGCGGGCCGCCTTGGAGCAGGCGATCGCAGGGCTGCAGTCGTCGAGCGAGACACTGGAGGCTGGCGCCGCCGTGCGCCGCCGAATAGCCGCAGCGCTGGCCTCTGCGGGGCTGGCGGGCGAGTCGCAGGAGTTGGACCTGGCGGAGAACGCCTTGCGGGTCTTGGAGCACCGCTATTTCCTCAAGGATGACGACGGCCATCCCGTTGAGGATGCCGCGGGCATGTTCCGCCGAGTCGCCAAGGCCATCGCCCAGATCGACCGCATGTACGACCCGAACGCAGACACGCAAGCTGTGGAGGAGACCTTCTACCGGTCCATGGCTCGGCTGGAGTTCCTCCCCAACTCACCCACCCTGATGAACGCGGGCACCAATGCCGGCACACTGTCCGCCTGCTTCGTCCTCCCCCTGGAGGACAGCATGGAAGACATCATGCGCACGGCGTCGGAGATCGCCATGGTGCAGAAGTACGGCGGCGGCACCGGCGTCGCCCTGTCGCGGCTGCGGCCCAAGGGCGAGGGCATCAGGACCACCCACGGGAAGGCCTGCGGCCCTGTCGCCGTCCTGCGCCATCTCTCCTCCGTATCTACCATGATCACCCAGGGCGGCAAGCGTGACGGCGCAAACATGGCCGTCATGGACGTACATCACCCGGACCTGATGGACTTTGTCACCTCCAAGCACCAGGAGGGGCTCATCCACAACTACAACATCTCCGTGGGCGTGGACGACGCCTTCATGGAGGCCGTGGAGAGGGGTGGCAGTCTGGTGCTCCGGGGCAGCATTGCCCAGGGCAACGGCAACTCCGTGCGATGGGACCCCGACACGGGCGAAGAGGTGACTGATCTCGACGCACGGAAGGTCTTTTCGGAGATCGTGTCCGGGGCGTGGCGCAACGGCGAGCCGGGTATGATCTTCCTTGACCGCGTGAATCGGGACAACCCCACACCGCACATCGGGCGCATCACCGCCACCAACCCCTGCGGTGAGCAGCCCCTGCTTCCTTACGAGTCCTGCAACCTCGGCTCCATCGTCCTTTCCCGCATGCTGCGCCTCTCCGCGCCGTCTGACCCCGCGTCGGATGGCGGCGCCGAGGTCGATTGGGCGAAGCTGCGTGAGACCGTGCGAATAGCCGTACACTTTCTCGACAACGTCATCGACGCCAACCGCTACTCCGTGCCCGAAATCGAGCGCATGACGAAGCTGACCCGCAAGATCGGCCTTGGCGTCATGGGTTTCGCCGACATGCTGGTGCGCCTCGGCATCCCCTACGACTCCGAGGAAGGGCTGGCCTTGGGCGGCGAGGTCATGCGAGTCATCAAGGAAGAGTCCGACGACGCCTCCAGGGAGCTTGCGTTGAGCCGCGGGGTCTTCCCCGCCTTCCCCGGCTCCCGCCACGACGACGGTAACCCGGCCCACCGATTCCGCAACTCCTGCCGGCTCACCGTGGCGCCCACGGGCACCATCTCCATGATCGCTGGCTGCTCCAGTGGCATCGAGCCCCTCTTCGCCCTCGCCTATCGCAAGCACAACATCCTGGACGGGCAGACCCTCTACTACGTCGACAGCGCCTTTGAGGCCGTGGCCCGCCACGAGGGCTTCTACAGCGAGGACTTGGCAGAAGCCCTTGCCCAGGGCCACTCCCTTGCCGAACAGGAGGATGTGCCGCAGTGGGCGTCGGCGGTCTTCGCCACCGCCCCTGACATTGCCCCCGAGTGGCATGTCCGCATGCAGGCGGCCTTCCAGGACCACACGGACGCCGCCATCTCCAAGACCATCAACTTCCCCAACGAGGCCACCGAGGAGGACGTGCGCCAGGCCTATACGCTGGCCTGGAAGCTCGGCTGCAAGGGCATCACCGTTTACCGGGCCGGCAGCCGCGAGAAGGAGGTCCTCACAGCCGGGACCGTCCGCAAGGACGCAGAAGACACCCGAGAATCTCTCAGCGAGGGGGCCGGCGGTGCGGCGGCCCCGGTCCCCTCTGCCATCCCCCTCGCGACCTTCGAGCCGGGGCGCATCGGTGGCCTCCACATGCGTCAGCGGCCCCAGATGGTCCGCGGCGTCACCGAGCGCGTTCGCACCGGCCACGGCAACATCTTCATCACCACCAACTTTGACGAAGAGGAACGTCCCTTCGAGGTCTTTACCTCGCTGGGCAAGGCCGGAAGCTCCGACTCGGCACAGCTCGAGGCCATCGCCCGCCTGGTCTCCATGGCCCTGCGGGTCGGCGTTGACCCTGAGGAGATCGTTGGCCAGCTCCGCGGCATTACCGACGAGCCGGTTTGGGACAACGGCGTGCTGGTGCGCTCCGCCCCGGACGCCCTGGCTCTGGCCCTCGGCAGGGCCTTGGGTCTGGAGCGAGGTGGCCCCTACGGCGAGCAACTTGGCCTCTTCGGGCCTGGAGCCGTGAAGGCTACGGAGAAGGCCGTGCGCGAGTCGGCCCACAATGGCGGCGCCAATGGCGGAGGGCGCGCCGGGTGGGGGACCTGCCCCCAGTGCCCGGGCCCCTTGGTGTACCAGGAAGGCTGCCTGATGTGCCGGGAGTGCGGCTACAACAAGTGTGGGTGAACCCCGTCGGGCGTTGCCCACGCCCGCGGGTACGCTTAGTGCGGAGGCTGGAGCGCTCTCCTGAGGGCCTCCAGCCTCCGCTTGATTTGATCGGAGTCCTGTCGTGAGTGCGAACACCCCCCTTATAGCCGTCACCCTCGGCGACCCTTGCGGCATCGGCTCGGAGGTCGTCGCGGCCGCGCTGGCGACGCCTGCCGTGCGGGCCGTCTGCCGCCCCGTCGTCGTTGGCAGCGCCGCCATTCTGCGCGATGCCGCCGCGCAGGTGGGCGCGTCGCTGGAAATTGTACCTGTGGAGTCGCCCGACTCCGCCACCCATGATCCTGGCGTCGTTGCCGTGCTCGACCCGGGGAACCTGGACCTTGCCTCCGTCCACCCCGGTCGGCTGTCGGCCGAGGCGGGCCGGGCCGCCGTCGAGTGGGCGCTACAGGCCGGTGAGCTGTGTCTGTCCGGGGCCGTGGGCGCCATGGCCACTGCGCCTATCAACAAAGAAGCGGCACGGCTGGCGGGCTACGAGGAGGTGGGGCACATGGAGCTGCTCCAACGCCTCTCCGGGGCCGACAAGGTGGCCACTATGCTGATCTCCGGCGGCTTGCGGGTTGTGCACCTCACAACCCACCGCTCCCTGCGTCGTGCCTGCGACGCCGTCACGAAGGAGAGCGTGCTGAGCATTGTCGCTCTCACCGACGAATCATTCCGCGCGTGGGGCTTCGCGCAGCCGCGCATCGGCGTGGCAGCCCTGAACCCCCACGCCTCCGACGGTGGCCTCATCGGCGACGAGGAAGAGCGGGAGATCGCCCCGGCAGTCATGGCGGCCCGGGAGCGAGGGATAGACGCCACGGGGCCTGTGCCGGCGGATATCGTCTTCCACCAGGCCATCCAGGGCCGCTACGACGCTGTGCTGGCCATGTACCACGACCAGGGCCACATCCCCGTAAAGGTCCACGGCTTTGAGCAGAGCGTCAGCGTCAACTTGGGGCTCCCCTTCGTACGGACCTCCGTGGACCACGGCACGGCCTTCGACATCGCCGGGAAGGGCGTGGCCAGCGCCGTGAGCATGGTGGAGGCCATCATCCTGGCTGCAGCTCTGGCCTCCGGCCGGGGCCTCCCTCGCAGCGACGCGCTCCCTGCAGAGGCGTCGTAACCCTGGACGCACCCGGTTAGGGCCTTGCACGATGGTGTTTCCGAATCTGGCCAATGCTATAATACCCCGGGACCTCGCATAGGCAGGGAAAATGCGCATCGCGTTCGTTGGCGGCGGCACCATGGCCGAGGCGATCCTGGCGGGCTTGCTTGAAGCGAAGCTCGTCGCTCCTACTGACGTCTCCGTCGGCGAGCCGATCGAGGGGCGTCGCGCGTACTTGGCTGAGCGGTACGGCGTGACGGCCTCCGCCGAGAACACAACGGCCGTCGCTTCCGCATCGATGACGGTCCTGGCAGTGAAGCCCCAGGACCTCCATGACGCTTGCGCCGACCTCAACGGTGCCCTTGGAGATGGGCAGACTGTCCTCTCCATCATCGCTGGGGCCCGGATGGCCCGCCTCGTCCGGGAGTTGGGCCATCGCGCTGTCGTCCGGGTGATGCCCAACACACCTGCCCAGGTTGGTGCCGGCATGAGCGTGTGGACGGCCGCCCCCGACGTCACCGACGAGGCGCGAGAGTTCACGAGTCGGATGCTGGACGCGCTGGGTGAGCAGCTCTACGTCAACGACGAGAAATACCTGGACATGGCCACCGCCCTCAGCGCCAGCGGTCCCGCCTTCGTCTGGCTCTTCCTGGAGGCCCTTATCGACGGCGGAGTGCACATCGGCCTTCCCCGGGACATGGCAGCCTCGCTGGCGACGCAGACCGTCTACGGGAGCATTCGCATGAGCCGTGAGACAGGCCGGCACCCCGCGGTGCTGCGCAACATGGTCACCTCTCCCGGCGGGACCACAGCCGAGGGGCTGCGGGTCCTGGAGGGCGACGCCCTACGGGCAAGCGTGATCGAGGCTATTGCAGCCGCATACGAGAAGTCTCAGATGCTGGGGGAAGAAGCGTGATTCTGTTACAGTTCATTAATGCCGTGATCATGGCAGCCTGGATTGCGCTCTTTGTGCGCGTCATCCTTTCCTGGTTCCCCGTAAGCCGCGAAAACCCCATCGTTGCCGTCGTCTTCCAGATCACCGACCCAATGCTTGCGCCCATCCGCCGCATCATGCCCCGCACGGGCATGCTTGACCTCAGCCCGCTGGCACTCTTCTTCCTCCTCTACTTCCTGCGCATCCTGGTGAACTCAGCCCTAGCGGAATAACCTCCCCCTCCTCTGGGAGAGGGCAACTTTCCGTCATTCTGGCCCCTGAGTAGGTATTCGTGGGTGGGGCACAGGCTTGGACGACGCCCATCCCTCGCACGAAGTTGCTCTCTCTAGGGAGATACGCAAAGGTTTCCCTCAGAGAGAGGAGTGGGGTGAAGGTGACGCACAGCGGCGGGTGAAGGCACGCCCCGCAGCGGGGGTATGGGGGGCGCAGCCCCCCAAAACGCCGGGTGGGCGGGTGGGCCCAACCAACGCCGCTTTCACATTCCCATACCCCCCTCTCTCTTGGGGGTGACCGACCCCAAGCTAAAGCGACTCTGCCGCCCGCCCGCCTTGACTGCCCTCTTGGGCCACGACCATAATGAGCGCGTATCGTAGGTGAAATGGAGGCGTCCATGTCCCGCCGAGAGCTTCTCAAGGGCAGCACGGAGACCCTACTGCTGTCGCTGCTGGTCGAAGAGGCTATGTACGGCTATCAGATCGCCCGCGAGATGGAGCGGCGCAGCAACGGCTACTTCACCTTCAAGGAAGGCACCCTCTACCCCGCCCTTCATCGCCTGGAGCGCGTCGACCTGCTGCAGGGTAGCTGGCAGGAGAACACGGCTGGCCAGCTTCGACGCTACTACACCATAACCCGAGAAGGTCGGGAGGCCCTGGCGGCCCTTCAGGCGGAATGGCGGCGCTTCTCGCAGGCGGTCAACCTCGTCGTGGAGCCTGAGCCTTCGTAGGAGGAGCCGGTGCGACCCGAGGCCCGCGGGTACCTGCGCGACCTGGCCCGAGGACTCAAGCTGGACCCTGAACGCAAACAGGAGATCCTGCAGGAGTTGGAGGGCCACGTCGAGGATCGGGCCCAGGCCTTCCAGGACAGGGGCCTCGGTCCCGACGAGGCGATGCACCGCTCCCTGGAACTCTTGGGACAGCCCCGTCACCTGGCGCGCCAGTACTACGCCATCCACAGCTTCGCCTCTTGGAGCGACGTGATCATCTCCATCCTCCCTCACCTCCTCTTCGCCGCGCTCTTTGCACTGCACCTGTGGACCGTCTCCTTCTGGGTTGCCCTGTTTCTCATCAGCGCGGCCGTCATTACCGTGACGGCCTGGAGGCGCGGGCAACCCAACTGGATCTACCCCTGGCTGGGCTACTGCCTCGTAGCCCCCGTGGTGGGGTGGGCGCTCGCCCTGCGGACCATGTCGAATGGCATTTGGAGCGTTCTCAACGGCGAGCCCCTGCCCTTCATCCTCCCCGCCTACCTTGGGATGCTCGTCTACATGGTCCTCGTCTTGGCACTCTTGTGGAGCATTCTCCGGCGCGTCTTGCGAAGGGACTGGCTCTACGC
Source organism: Dehalococcoidia bacterium (assembly GCA_965249315.1). GTDB lineage: Bacteria > Chloroflexota > Dehalococcoidia > Lucifugimonadales > UBA1127 > CBDBGD01. Next base: position 2,213,628 of record OZ252225.1, read on the forward strand.
CTCCCTGGCCGCTCTTCCCTTCCCCTTCCTCACCGCATGGCTCATCTACCTGGGCGAGCATGGAGGCTACCTCAACTACGACGCTGGCCGCCTCCTCGAAATGGACGGCGCTACTGCGTTGCTGTTTATGGGGCTGGCCATCACCACCGGCGCAGTCTACCGGCTGGGCCAGAGGGCCTTTCGCGTGGCTGTTCTGGCCCTCGCCACGCCGCTGCTCGCCCTGATGGGCGCCCTTTCCTACCAGGGAAGCATCCTCTCCGGCTCTGTCTTCCTGGTGCTGACCCTCGGTATCGCCATACTCGCCCTTCCCGCCTACATCGATGCCCGCCTCAGCCACGGCCACGAGGGCGAGCACCGAGCGGCGTAGCGGCATTTCCCCTCTCCCTCCGGAGAGGGTGGCGTGTGGATCCCCACTCTCCGCCGACCAGACGACTCCGACGGTGGAGTTCCCAATCTCGCCAATTCTCGGTAAACTGAGGCGCCCCGCCGAGACGAGCCGTACCGGCGGTGCGCAGGGGGAATACCAGGAGGGTTACATGGACGTTCGAGCGGTTGTCGGAGACATCGCAACGCAGGAAGTGGATGCCGTCGTAGTGAACCTGTTCCAGGGCGTGCAGTCGCCCGGTGGGGGCACCGGGGCCGTCGACAAGGCCCTGGACGGCGCAATATCGGGCCTCATCGCCGACGGAGAGATCAAGGGCAAGAAGGGGGAGCTTACCCTCATCCACACCCTTGGGAAGATCGGTCCGAAGCGGGTGCTCGTGGTCGGTCTGGGTAAGCAGAGCAGCCTCACGCTGGAAACAGTGGGAGACGTCGCCGCCGAGTCCGCACGATACCTGCGGAAGATCGGCGTGAAGCGGGCCGCCTCCATCGTGCACGGAGCGGGCACTGGGGGACTGGACGCGGGGGCCGCAGCCCAGGCGATGACGGAAGGCGCCCTGCTTGGCCTCTACACCTTCAAGCAGCTTAAGTCGTCGAGCTCTGATGACGAAGGCGGTCCGCAGGAGCTCCTCCTTGTGGAGCAGGAGTCGGACAAGCTCCCGGCGCTGGAGGAGGGCGTCCGGGTGGGGAGCATCCTCGCGGAGGCCGCCTCTCTGGCCCGCACCCTTGGAAACGAGCCCGCAAACCGCCTGACGCCCACTCGCCTGGCGGAGATCGCCGGGGACGTGGCGCGGGACGCCGACCTGGACATCACGGTGTTCGATGAGGACCAGTGTCGAGAGATGGGGATGAACGCCTACCTCGGCGTCGCTCGCGGGAGCAACGAGCCCCCGAAGTTCATCGTCCTTAGCTACAAGGGCGACCCCGACAACCCGGAGAACAACCTGGGCATCGTCGGCAAGGGCATCACCTTCGACTCTGGCGGCATCTCGCTGAAGCCCGCGGCGGGCATGGGGGCCATGAAGGGGGATATGTCGGGAGCGTCGTCGGCCATCGGCTCAATGCTGGCCATTGGCCGGCTGAAGCCCCGGATCAACGTCACTGCCATCGTGGCCGCTACGGAGAACATGCCCAGCGGCACGGCCACTAAGCCCGGTGACATCCTCCGGGCGATGAACGGCAAGACCATCGAGGTGGACAACACGGACGCCGAAGGCCGGGTCACCCTGGCCGATGCGATCACCTACGCCAAGCAGATCGGCCTGGTGCGCCTGGTGGACATCGCCACGCTCACTGGCGCCATCCGGACCGCTTTGGGGGACCTTCGCCTGGGGCTCTTCACCAACAACCAGGACTGGGCGGACCAGGTGCTCCGGGCCTCTGAGGCCGCCGGAGAGCGGATGTGGCAGCTGCCCATGGACGAGGAGTACAAGGAGCTCAACCACAGCGACTGGGCTGACGTGAAGAACACAGGAGGACCTTCGGCCGGTTCCATCACAGCGGCGCACTTCATCGGCGTCTTCGCCGAGGATACGCCGTGGGTGCACCTGGACATCGCCGGAGTCGCGAGGCTGCCCAAGAACCGGGGCCTCTACGTCACGGGGCATACGGGTATCCCCGTGCGTTCCCTGGTGCGTCTGGCCCTGGACCTGGCCGGCTAGCTTCCGTGAGGTAGGGAGCCTCCGCGGTCTATCAGGGGGCTCCCTCTCCGGGCTCGGCGTCCGGGTCGGTCTGGCTGCTGCTTCGCGGGCGGGTCTGCCGTAGCTCGCGGATTTCCGCCAGCGGCGGCCCGTCGTTGTTGGCGGAGGGGTACACCAGCTTCCGCACCGGGTAGTTGATCTCGATTCCCTCTTCCCCGAAACGCTTGTGCAGCCGCTTGATGAGCTCTGACTTCAGCACGAAGGAGCCGACCCTGTCCTCCGCCTCCAGCCAGACCCAGAAGTCGATATTGGAGTCCCCGAACTGCTCGTAGCCGAACCAGGGCTGGAAGTCCTTGATGGCTCCTGGTACCTCAGCGACCACTTCACTGGCCACCTCCAGTGTAACGCTCTCCACGCGGGCCAGGTCGCTGTCATAGCTCACGCCCGAGCTCACTATGACCCCGATGCTCATCGTCGGCCCGTAGTAGTTCGTGAGAATGCTGTCGGAGATACGGGTGTTGGGGATGGTCACGAGGTTGTTGAAGGGGGTCCGAATGCGGGTGCTACGCCAGCTGATTTCCGTAACGTACCCTCGCAACCCACCTTCGATCTCCACGTAGTCCCCCGGCGCCATGACGTCGCTTGAGGCCAGGTACGTTCCGGCGAAGAAGTTGCTCAGCGTGGGCTGGAGCGCCAGGGCCACGGCTATGCCGCCGATGCCCAGGCCCGCAATGAGCGGGCTGATCTCTACGCCCAGCTGGTCCAGGACCAGCACCCCGGCGGTCAGGTAGATCGCCACTTTGATGATTCGCTCCAGGGCCGGGATGATTCTGGCCGCGAAGTTCGCCTCGCGGTGGGAGGACGTGTAGCTCGCGTACCAGTCGATCATCTCGTTGACGAGGCGGGCGATCACCATCGCCGCGAGGATGGTCATGAGGACGCCCCACGCCGTGACGATCTCGTCGCGCCATGGGTCCAGTGCACTGACGACCGAGGTTGCCACGAACAGCCCTTGGACGAAGACGATCACGTGAACGGGCATTGTGATGGCGCCAATGAGCTGCTTACCCAGTTCGTTCTGCCACTGGCGGGTGAGGGCTTTCGTCACCGTGTAGAGCAGCAGGTCTACCACCCCGTTCAGGATGATGAACAGGGATAAAATGCCAAGGGCGTAGACGCCCTCCTGGAAGTCCTCGCTAAAAGTCAGACCAGCGAAGGTAAACTCGGGTATGAGGTCCTCAAGCATCGCGGATACCTACTCTTCACATAACGCGTATTGTTGCCGTTGTAGCGACACCGTTCAGCAGTTTACCACGAACGGTGGAATGGAGCCCCAGTCGCCGGGGGAAATACGGCGGCGGTGCGTGGACCGGCCCGATCACCGCAAAGCCCATTGCCCGTGCGACGGCCCAACCCCTCGTCGCATCCCCAAGCTAAAGCGGCAAGGCCGCCTCTGCCGCTGGAGCTCCGATCCAGGGGGAGGCCAGAGGGGTCTCCCCTCTGGCAAGGGGTCTGGGGGATGTGCCCCCAACTAAAAAAACCTCCGAGGGCGGGCGGGTGGGCCCACCCAAGGTCTACCGTAGGGAGACCCCCGCATCGCTCTACCTGCCATTCCCCACAAAGGCCCAACCCCTCGCCGCATCCCTAAGCTGAAGCGGCACTGCCGCCATGTTCCTTGAGGCCTAGAGGCCCCTATGCTAGCATTAGACGCAATGGATCATTCCGGCATTCGCAACTTCTGCATCATCGCCCACATTGACCACGGCAAGTCCACGTTGGCGGATCGGCTCCTGGAGCTCACGGGCACCGTGGAGGCGCGCCAGATGACGGCCCAGTTCTTGGACTCCATGGACCTGGAGCGGGAGCGGGGCATCACCATCAAGGGCAAGGCCGTGCGCATGCTCTACCGCCACCCCGGCGGAGAGACTTACCAGCTCAATCTCATCGACACCCCGGGGCACGTGGACTTCAGCTACGAGGTCTCGCGAGCCCTCGCGGCCTGCGAGGGCGCTCTGCTGATCGTGGACGCCTCCCAGGGCATCCAGGCCCAGACGCTGGCGAATGCCTACCTGGCTGCGGGCTCGGACCTGGTCCTGCTGCCCGTTATCAACAAGATCGACCTGCCCGCGGCCGAACCCCAACGCATAGCTGGGGAGTTGGAGCAGGTATTCGGCTTCCGCTCCGACGAGCTCCTGCACATCTCGGCTAAGGACGGCGCGGGAGTGCCCGCGGTGCTGGAAGCCATCGTGGACAGGGTGCCTCCGCCCCGTAACCTTCCCGAGTCTCCCCTGCGGGCCCTCATCTTCGACTCGGTCTACGATCCCTACAAGGGCGTGGTGGCCTACGTGCGTGTCTTCGACGGGGCGATGCGAACCGGGGACCGCATGCTCATGGTCGGCACCGGCAGTGCCAGCGAGGCGGTGGAGGTAGGTGTATTTCGTCCCACCCTCCAGCCCACGGGGTCTCTTGCCGCCGGCGAAGTGGGCTACGTGGCTACGGGCCTCAAGAACCTGGAGGAATGTCAAGTCGGGGATACCCTGACGCACCAGGGACGGACTCCGCCACCGCCTCTTCCCGGCTACCAGCCGCTGAAGCCCATGGTCTTCACGGGCCTCTATCCGTCCGACGGGGAGTCCTACGAGCTCCTGCGAAACGCCCTTGAGAAGCTCCGCCTCAACGACGCCGCGCTGGTCTACGAGCCGGAGAGCAGCCCCGCCCTCGGCTTCGGCTTCCGAGTGGGCCTGTTGGGGCTCCTCCACCTGGAGATTGTCCAGGAGCGGCTGGAGCGGGAGTATGACCTCAGCCTCGTTGCCACCGCGCCCAGCGTCGTGTACCAGGTGGTGCTGCAGACAGGCGACGTGGTCGACGTGGCCAACCCGGCGGATATGCCCCCGGCGAACGTCGCCACGGAGGTCCGGGAGCCGTGGGTGGAGCTGACCATCATCTCCCCCTCCCGCTACATCGGCACCATCATGGAGTTGGCCACCTCCCGGAGGGGGGTGTACAAGCGAATGGAGTACCTGTCCTCCACGGTGGGGAATGGGACCGAGTCGGCGCCGGCATCGGATGCCCGGGTCCTGTTGGAGTACGAGACCCCGCTGTCGGAGATCCTGATGGACTTCTACGACCAACTCAAGACCCGGACCCAGGGCTACGCATCGCTCGACTATCGCCCCTTGGGGTTCCGTGCCGGCCCTCTGGTGAAGCTGGACGTGCTGCTCAACGGGAACCCCGTCGATGCGCTGAGCTTCGTCGTGCACCGGGACCGGGCCTACGAACGAGGCAAGACACTAGTCGAGCAGCTTCGGAAGGTCATCCCCCGCCAGCTCTTCGAGGTTGCTGTCCAGGCGGCTATCGGAGGGCGCATCATCGCCCGGGAGACCATCCGGGCCCTCCGCAAGGACGTGCTGGCGAAGTGCTACGGTGGCGATGTGACGCGCAAGCGAAAGCTCCTGCAACGCCAGGCCGAGGGGAAGAAGCGGCTCAAGCGAGTGGGCCAGGTGGAGGTCCCCCAGGAGGCCTTTCTAGCGCTGCTCAAGCTGCCGGGAAAATAGCTGTCGACTAAGGGAAAGGACGAGACATGGTAGCGGTAGTCCGTCTCCTCGTCGTCCTGCTGCTCGTGGGAGTGGGGATCTACCTCTTGCGACACCGCCTGGGCCTCGCGTCCCCCCATCCTCGGCTCCCGCGGGAGCCCCGGCCCATGCCCTACTGCCGTAAGTGCGAAAGCAACCGCCAGGTCGTCGAGCGTCCATACGAAGGCTTTCGCTGGTACTGCCAGCGGTGCCGGGAGGCGTTCTAGTCCCAGCGCGGGGGCCCAATTCCACCGAAAGCCCCCATCGCTCCTACGAAGAACTAGACCTCGCCGCAACCCAACGCCGCAAGCAGAAGCGGCACTGCCTCCCGCCTCTCCTGAGGGAGAGGCCGACGCTCAGCGGCGGGTGAGGGCGGACAAGCAGGATAGGTGATGCCGCCGCTTAGGGGAGTCCAGAGGGGGCTTCCCCTCTGGCAAGGGGCCTGGGGGATGTGCCCCCAGTTTCTAAAAAACGTCCGAGGGCGGGCGGGTGGGCCCAACCAACGCACATTCCCCCTCTGGGAGAGGGTTGGGGTGAGGGCAAGTTCATCCCTGCCCTGGGTACCCTAGCTCCTTGTTCAACACCTCACGCACCTGCGACCCCATCTCCTCCCGCCGCAGGGCCAGCGCCACGGCCGCCTGCAGAAGGCCCACCGGGTTACCGGCGTCGTAGCGCGTGCCGTGCAACCGGTGAGCGTACATCCCCTGGCTCTCCAACAGCCGCGCCAGGCCGTCCGTCAGCTGGATCTCGCCCCCCGCGCCCGGCTGGACTTGCTCCAGAGCGGCGAACACCTCGGGCGTGAGCACGTAGCGCCCCACGATTCCCAGGTTGGAGGGCGCCTCGTCGGGAGGGGGCTTCTCCACTAGCCCCAGCACCTGGTACAGGCCCTCCGCCACCGCCCGCGGTTCGATGGCCCCGTATGCGCTGATGCGCTCCATCGGCACCTCCTCCACGGCCACTACGCTGGCCCGCCGCTCCCGGGCGACGGCCAGGAGCCTGCCGATGGCCGGGGCGTCGTCCAGAATGAGGTCGTCGGGCAGGAGGACGGCGAAGGGCTCGTCACCGACGGCGTGCCGGGCAGTCAATACGGCGTTGCCGAGACCGAGCTGCTCCTCCTGGGGGACGGTGCTGAACTCGGCCGCATCCATGAGGCGCTGCACGGGAGCCAGGAGGTGGGAGCGCCCCTTGTCCCGCAGGAAAGCCTCCAGCTCCGGAGCAGGGGAGAAGTAGTCCGCGAGCGCATCCTTCCCCGGCGACGTCACCAGTATGATGCGGGTTAGCCCCGCCTGGACCGCCTCCTCCACGATGTAGTGGATCATGGGCCGGTCAACCAGGGGGAGTAGGTTCTTGGGGACGGCCTTGGAGGCGGGAAGCATGCGGGTGCCCCACCCTGCGGCGGGGATGACGGCGGTCCTGACCTCCATTGCTCGACTCCACACGCGTCGCAGATGCACGGGAATTCTACCACGCTCTACCCATTCTCCTTCTGTCCGGCCTCTCCCTAAGGGAGTCGCCTATGCTAGGGTGGCTGGCCGCCAAGAGCGGCCCAAATCTCACACAGGCTAGGTCGGCTCTGCCGCCTTCCATGCGTGTGAACAAATGCGGGCGGGGTTGACTGCGGGGGCTGCACGCCGCATTCTATCGGGCGCGAAGAACACCATGAACCTTGGCGAGTTCAGCCCGGAGGGCGGTGAATGACGAATCGTGATGAGGCGTTGGCCCTGTTGGATGCCTCCTACAACGGCGTCCTGACCACGCTGGCAGCGGATGGACGGCCGATCGGTACACCGGTTTGGTCTGCGCTCATCGATGGCTACCTGTACATCCGTACGATGACCGACAGCGAGAAAGTGCGCCGCCTGCTGGCCGACCCGCGCTGCTCCTTCGTCGCGGAGACCGGCATGGCGCTGGAGGACATCCACTACACGCACGTGAGTGCGGAGGCTACCCTCGTGGAGGACCCGGGAGAGCGTTGGATCGCCATTGTCGCCCTCACCGGGAAATACGGCCCCGAGCCCCTGCCCATGGAGGACCCCGGGCCGGACGTCGTCACTGTGCTGCGCCTCAGCACCGAGCGACTCTTCTACTTTTGACCACCGCGCCGCGCAGTTGAGCGGTGGTGTGGGGTCAGCCTCCCCCCTCGGCGGCTGGGAAGGCGCTCCCTGCCTGGCCAACGTCTGCAGGTGCAACCCTCTTGGGCGCCCCTCCCCAGCTTTGGGTCCAGGGCTTGCCCTAGTTGACACCCTGCGGAGCCTGCCCCTACGATGGTTCGTGGCCGTGCTAGATGGGGAGCTGGCGGTGCCCTGAACCCGCAATCCGCCATAGCGGGGTTGAACTCCTCCCCCAGGTGGGGCGCTTCTGCCGCTGCCGTCGGTCAGGGGTGTGGAAGGCTGGGTCCCGCGCGACGGTGGCCTGTGAACCCCGCCAGGCCCGGAAGGGAGCAACGGTAAGCAGGGACCCCGGGCGCCGCGGGGACTCCTGGCTGGAGCCCTTCCCGCCGGTTATGCAGCGGTGTTCCCATCAAAGGGAGGTGCACGGCCTACTCCCGATGCGCCAATGAGTCTCGATTCCCCCCACACAACGCCTGAAGCCTCCGACTCCGCTCTCCGCGGCCCAGAGCGGGCCTTGGCCGGCGCGGCGCCGTCGTCGATAGGTGCGCTGCTCCGAGACTTGGGCCTTTCTCCCCGCAAGGCCTTGGGGCAGCACTTCCTCGTCAGTCCGGGTGTGCTGACCCGCATCCTCGACGCGGCGGACATCGCCCCTGGCGACGCGGTGGTGGAGGTGGGCCCCGGCCTGGGCGTCCTCACTCGAGGCCTAGTCGAAAGGGGCGCTCGCGTGACCGCCGTCGAGCTGGACGACGAAATGGCGGCCGCCCTGGCCCGCTCCTTCGCGGACCAGGACCGCGTCCGCATCCTCCACGCCGATGCGCGGACGGTAGGCCTGGGCTCCCTGGCGGCCCCTGGCGAGCCCTACATGGTCGTGGCGAACCTCCCCTACTACGCCGCCACGCCCATCGTGCGGCGCTTCCTGGAGGCCGAACGCCCGCCTCAACGGCTGGTCGTCACCGTGCAGCGGGAGGTGGCCCGGAGCATGGTGGCGACGCCCGGCGGCCTGGGACTCCTGGGCTTGGGCGTCCAGTTCTACGGTGCGCCTCGCATCGTCGCCACCATTCGCCCCGGTGCTTTCTACCCGCCGCCCAAGGTGACCTCCGCGGTGGTGCGGATCGACCTCCACTCTCAGCCGCTGCTGCCACCATCCCAGCGGGAGGGCTTCTTCGCCCTGGCTCGCGCTGCGTTCAGCGCGCCTCGGAAGCAGCTCCGCGGAGGTCTGAGCCACGCGCTCGGCAGGCCTCCCGACGCGGTGGCAGACCTGCTCCGAAGGGGGGGAGTCGACCCCACGCGGCGGCCACAGACCCTTGCTCTGGACGAGTGGGCTGCGCTGTACCGGGTCTTCCGGGAGGCGGGGTGGATGCCGTGAACGTGCGCGCCTACGCGAAGATCAACCTCGCGCTGGAGGTCCTGGGCCGCCGGAGCGACGGCTACCACGAGGTGCGCACGGTCCTCCAGACCATCGAGCTCTGGGACGACCTGGAGTTCGCCCCGGCCGAAGACCTCAGCGTGGAGTGTGAAGGCTTGGACGTGCAGCCCCAGGAGGAGCTGTCCTACCGGGCCGCTCTGCTGCTCCAGCGGGCCTCTTCCACCCGCCAGGGGGCCGCTATCAGGCTCCGCAAGGGCATCCCCGTGGCCGCGGGCCTGGGCGGCGGCAGCGCCGACGCCGCTGCGACGCTGCAGACCCTGCGCCGCCTCTGGCGTGTTGATATCTCCCATGAGGCGCTTCACGGCCTGGCCGCCCAGCTTGGCGCCGACGTGCCCTTCTTCCTCGGGGGCGGCACCGCCTTGGCCTCCGGCCGGGGCGACGTCATCACGGCCCTGCCTCCTCTGCCGCATACGTGGCTGGTGCTCCTGCCCGTGTCCGCCGCCCTCCCGTCGAAGACTGCCGCACTCTACGCCAGGCTGCGCCCGGAGCACTACGGCGACGGCAGCAGCGTGGACGCTCTGGCCGACGCTCTGCGTGCGGGCACGCCCGTGCGGGAGGAATGGATGGTCAACACCTTCGCGCACGTCGCGGACGACGTCTACCCCGGCCACGCGGCGCGTCGCAAAACCCTGGCGGCCGCAGTGAGCGGCACGGCGCACCTGTCCGGTGCAGGGCCCAGCCTCTACGCCCTCGTCGCCGGCCGAACAGAGGGCGAACAGGCTTGCGCCCGCCTTCGCGCTGAAGGATTGCAGCCGCAACTGGTCCACACCATGACGCCCCCGTAGGGGCGGTTCGAGAACCGTCCCAAGCCTCCCGCCTCTCTTTAAGGGAGAGGCCGACGCGAAGCGGCGTGTGAGGGCGTCTCCCACCTGGGGGTGTCCAGAAGGGTCTCCCCTCTGGCAAGGGGTTTGGGGATGTGCCCCCAACTACAAGAATCACCCGAGGGCGGGCGGGTGGGCCAACCCAATGCCGCAAGCAAGAGCGGCTCTGCCTCCCCGCCTCCAGCGTCGCACGAAGCCTGACGCGCTAAGCAAAAGCGGCGATGCCGCCCCTATAATGGATGCCAGGAGGCCCTGTAATGCCGCCGGATGAGCAGACGCCGGAGATGCCGGAGTGGGCGCGTGGAGACCCGCTCATGGAGTGGTACGCCACCCAGATATGGGGCAGGCGCATCGACGACGATGACGCCCTGTTCGAGATCATGTGCCTGCAGGTCTTCCAGGCCGGACTCACGTGGCGCATGATCCTGGCCCGGCGGGACGCCTTCCGCGCAGCCTTCCTCGGCTGGCGCATCGACCGGGTGGCGGCGATGGGCCCGGAGGACGTCGACGCGCTCCTCGGCGACGCCTCCATCATTCGCAACCGCAGGAAGATTGAGGCGTGCATCGCCAACGCGCAGACCGTCCAAGAGCTCCAGCGGCGGCACGGCGCCTTCTGCGCCTGGTTCTACGAAGTCCTGCCCGGTGACGACCTGGCCGAGCTCCAGCGTGCCCTGCGGGCCACGTTCCGGTTCATGGGGCCGGAGATCGCTCGAATGTGGCTCATGGCCAGCGGCCGCATCCCCGCCGAACTGTAGGCGTCACCACAAAGCTTCGCCATTTTGCTATAGTTTGGGGTATGGCCCGCTGATGCTAGCGGGCGCTGTGCTGTAGCGGATTGGTTGGGAGAGAGGGTCAAATGGGTGAAAGGCCAGCCTTCAGGATACAGATTACTTCAATGAGAGGGAAGCCTGCAGGGCTACGCATCATTGGGAATCCAAACAAGTCAGGACGTGGCTTGGCTTTTCCCAAAGCTAGCCTCTACAAAGTGAGGCAACAGCAGGAAGAGCTTCAGGGTGTTGGAGTGTACGTCCTATTAGGGCCTGCGAAATCCGAGGACTTGCGGCAAGTATACGTTGGGCAAACAACGGGGTTGGGGAGCAGGCTGAACAACCACACAAGTGAGAAGGACAAGAACTTCTGGAATGATACCGTTGTCTTTGTCAACCCGAATCTGAACGCGGGACACTTCCAGTATCTTGAAGCCGAGTTATGCCGTCTGGCAAAGGAAGCCAACCGCTGCGAGCTAACCAATATTACAGTCCCCCGGGGTGACAAACTGCCGGACGAGGACAAGGAGAAAGCTGATCCGTATCTCGAGGACATCCTGCTATACCTCCAAATTCTCGGGGTCCACTACTTCGAGAAGGCGAGTGAGCGCGAATCCCCTCCTCCGAAGCCCAAAGGCAAAGGAACTGCTCAACCCCCCAAGGATGAACAGCGTCGCCTGTTCCTGAAGTCAAGTAAAGAAGTGATCGCAACAGGCTACTACCTTGGTGAGGGCAAGCTTCGGGTAGAGGCTGGACCCAAGGCTCCAGCCTCAGTTTCCAATATCCCCAAATGGAGCGACAGATTGCTTGCACGGCGCGACGGATTGGTTGCAGCGGGCGTTCTGAAGGATAAGGGAGATTACTATGAGCTAGTCAAAAACCATGATTTCAGTAGACCTTCCATTGCATCCGATTTATTGCTGGGTAGGCCAAGTAACGGATGGGACGTCTGGAAGGACGCCCAGGGTGTTCGGTTGAAGGATTTAGAATCCAGGCCTAAAGGTAAGTCAGCATGATGGGCCACAGAGGTATCCGTGGATAAGGACATCAACTGCGGTGCGCTGCGCCGGGACGATGTGGGACGTCGGGTCACCCTGGCCGGATGGGTCCACCGCCGCCGAGATCACGGTGGGCTGGTCTTCCTGGACCTGCGGGACCGCAGCGGCGTCGTCCAGGTCGTCGTGAACCCGGAGCAGGCGCCGGAGGCCCACGCAGAGGCGGACCGGGCCCGCAGCGAGTGGGTGCTTCAGGTCGTGGGCGAGGTGGGCGCCCGGCCGGAGGGAACGGAGAACCCGCGCCTGCCCACCGGTGAGGTGGAGGTCATGGCCCGCGAAGTGCGGGTGCTCAACCCGTCCCACACTCCGCCCTTCTACATCAACGAGGAGGGCGCCCTGGACGACTATCTAGCCCTGCGTCACCGCTACCTCTACCTGCGCCGCCCCAGCGTCCAGGGCAACCTCATGCTGCGCCACCGCATCGTCAAGTTCATCCGGGACTTCCTGGACCAGCGCGACTTCATAGAGATCGAGACGCCCATCCTCATCAAGAGTACACCGGAGGGGGCTCGAGACTACCTGGTGCCCAGCCGCCTCTATCCGGGCAAGTTCTACGCGTTGCCCCAGTCGCCGCAGCAGATGAAGCAGCTGCTCATGGTCGCGGGCTTCGAGCGCTACTTTCAGATCGCCCGCTGCTTCCGTGACGAAGACCTGCGCGCCGACCGCCAGCCGGAGTTCTCCCAGCTGGACCTGGAGATGAGTTTCGTCAGCCGCGAGGACGTCCTCCATCTCATGGAGGAGCTCTACGTCGCCATGGCGGCCGCCGTGACCCCGCAGAAGCGGGTCCTTCAGGTCCCCTTTCCCCGCCTGGAGTACGCAGACGTGATGGAGCGCTACGGGACGGACTCGCCGGACCTGCGCTTCGGCCTGGAGCTGGCCGACCTGTCGGACGTGGCTGCAGGCTCCCAGTTCCAGGTCTTCCGACAGGCTGTGGCCCAGGGGGGCGTGGTGAAGGGTCTCGCTGCCCCCGGCTGTGGGACCTACTCCCGCAGGCAGGTGGACGAGCTGACGGAGTTCGCCCGTTCTCGGGGAGCTTCGGGGCTGGTGACCTTCGCCCTTGAGGAACAGGGTCAGTCCCTTGAACAGCTCACGCAGGAGCAGGTGCGCTCGCCGGTGGCCCGCTTCTTCACCCTGGACGAAGTACGAGAGATTGCCCGGCGGACCGGAGGGAGCGGGGGCGATCTGCTGCTGCTTTGCGCTGGGCCGCGTGAACAGGTGCAGCTTGTCCTGGCGGCCCTGCGCCACGAGATGGGCCGGCGTCTGGGACTGGCGGACCCGGACGTGCTGGCCTACGCCTTCGTCACGGACTTCCCGCTGCTGAAGTGGAGCGGCGACGAGGGGCGATGGGACTCTGTCCACCACCCCTTCACTGCGGCGCACCCCGAGGACGTCCCATTGCTGGAGAGCGAACCGGGGAAGGTGCGGTCCCTGGCCTACGACCTGGTCTGCAACGGCATGGAGATGGGCGGGGGGAGTATCCGCAACCACCGTCGAGAGGCTCAGGCCCAGATGTTCCGCATCCTCGGCTACTCGGATGAGGAGATGACGTCGCGATTCGGGCACTTGCTGGAGGCCCTGGAGTACGGTGCGCCGCCCCACGGTGGCATCGCAATGGGCATGGACCGGCTCGCCATGCGGCTCGGAGACCTGGACTCCCTGCGGGACGTCATCGCGTTCCCGAAGACGCAGAGCGCCATCGATCTGCTCTTCGATGCGCCCTCCGCGGTGCCGCAGAGCCAGTTGGACGAGCTCCATGTGCGCATAGCAGACGAAGAGCGGCCGTGAGGCTGAGCCCGTAGCCCCGCTTCCCCATACAGCCGATGCTATAATAGGTCCAGAGAGGACGACGACGTGCAGGTTATCCAGGAAGAGCTTCAGCAACGCCAGGCCGTGCTCCACATCGAGGTGGAGTCCGCGGACCTGGAGCGATATCTGGACCGCGCCCATCGGCGCGTCGTCCAGAGAGTCACCGTCCCGGGCTTCCGCCGGGGAAAGGCGCCCCGTTCCATCGTTGAGCGCCTTGTGGGTCGGGACGTCCTTCTCGAGGAGGCCTTGGAGCTACTCCTCCCGGAGGTCACGGCCAAGGCAGTGGAGGAGCAGGGCTTGGAGATGGCGGCGCCTCCGCGGGTCGAGGTTGTGTCCCGCGAGCCCATGGCGCTCCGCGCTACGGTCCCGCTGCCGCCGGAGGTGACGCTGGGCGACTACCGCCAGGTCAGGATCGCTCCGGAAGAGGTGGAGGTGGACGAAGAACGGGTGGCGGAAACCCTGGAGGAGATTCGGCGGGAGACCACGCCATGGGAGCCGGTCGACCGGCCCGTCTCCATGGGAGACCAGCTGGTGATGGACCTTCGAGGGTCCACCGAAGGCCGTGAGCTCATCAGCCAGCGGAACTTCGGGTACATCGTCTCCGAGGAGCCCAGTCCCGTCCCCGGGTTCGGTGCTGCCCTAGAAGGGATGCAGCAGGGCGAGACCCGGGAGTTCACCCTTCCCTTCCCCGATGACTACAGCGACGCGGAGTTGGCGGGAAAACCCTGCGAGTTCGTCGTTGAGGCCAAGGAGATCAAGGGCCGGGAGCTTCCCGACATGGACGACGAGTTCGCTCGGAGCGTCGGCCAGGGGTACGACTCGCTGGAGGCTCTCAGGGAGGACGTTCGCGGCCGGCTGCGAGCCTCCCTGGAGGCCGAGGCCCACGGTCGCTACGAGGAGAAAGTGCTGGAGGAAGTGCTGGCAACTGCCCAGATCGAGATGGCCCCGCTGCTGGTCGAGCGGGAGACGGAGCGCCTCCAGCAGGAGCTTCGGGACCGCGTGCAGAGCCTGGTGCGGGGGCCCGTGGGCGTGGACGAGTATATGTCCCTCCTGGGCAAGACGGCGGAGGAGGTCCAGGAAGAGCTTCGCCCCAGGGCGGAGATGCGGCTGCAGCGCTCGGCGCTTCTGAATAGCGTCGCCGACGCAGAAGGTTGCGAGGCCTCGGACGAGGCTGTGAATGCGGAGATCGAGGGCATGGTCCAAGAGGCAGGGCCTCGAGGCAGAGAGGTCCGGCGGCACTTCTCCAACGCCCAACATCGGGAGATGGTGGCCAGGAGCCTGCGGACGCGCAAGGCCCTGGAGCTTCTGGTGACGATCGCCAGGGGCGAAGAGGGCCAAGAGGAAGCCGCGTCTAGCGAGGAGACGGCGTCGGCGCCTTCCGGAGACGAGTCATCGGCCTAGACACCCGAAACATCACACGCCGTCAGACCGAAGGTCAACGAGCCCAGGTCGAAGGGACCTGCTGAGAGAAGCCGAACGAACACGAGGAGAGAAGCTGCTATGCGCAACTACGACTGGACCGATGACCGCGGACTCTATCTGCCTGGGTCGGGCCGTAACCTGCTGCAGGCTGCCACGCCGCAGAGCATCATCCCCATGGTCATCGAAAGCGGGTCACGCGGGGAGCGCTTCTACGACATCTACTCGCTTCTCCTCAAGGAGCGCATCGTCTTTCTGGGCACACCCGTGGTCGACCAGATCGCCAACCTGATCATCGCCCAGCTCCTCTACCTGGACCGGGAGGACCCGGACAAGGAAATCAGCCTGTACATCAACTCGCCAGGGGGCGTCATCACCGCAGGCCTGGCCATCTACGACACGATGCGGCTCATTCGCGCCGACGTTTCGACCATCTGCGTGGGCATGGCGGCCAGCATGGCCACGGTTCTGCTGTGCGCAGGGACCAAGGGAAAGCGCTTTGCGCTGCCCAGCTCCACCATCCACATGCACCAGCCCATGGGCGGCGCCCAGGGGCAGGCGGCGGACATCGAAATCCAGGCGCGGGAGATCCTGCGGCTGCAGGACAAGATCCGTGCCATCATCTCGGAGACCACGGATCGGTCCTACGAGCAGGTGGCTCGGGACAGCGACCGCGACTTCTACCTCACCCCGGAGCAGGCCGTGGAGTACGGCCTCATCGACGAGGTGCTGGTCCGCCCCACGGACGATGGAGAGGCCTCCGGCTAGCGGCCCACCCACCCGCTCGGCCCCACTCTTCCGGCCTGTTCAGGGCGCGCGCACAGACGGGGAGTGACTTCTCCTTCGTAGTGGACCGCCAGCCGGGGTCTCGACGGGTGGAGGCTAGTCCGCCTCCGCCAGGGCCGGGGCCTTCTCCAGCAGCGTCATCTTCATCTGGGTGACGTCAGTGTAGTTGGGGTAGCCGCCCGACTGCTTGCGGTCGTAGATGAGCTCACCGTTGACATAAACTTCCAGGCGGCCCTCAGCCGCCGGCGTCAGGGTGATTGCGAGGTCGGCGCCGAACTGGCGGTTGAACTCTGCCCCTATCCAAGAGGCCTGTCCGTAGTACCCTCAGACGGAGCAGTAGATGATCTCCAGGTGTGCCTTGCCTGCCGTAACCATGCCTCTCTCCTCCCAGGCGGGTGTCTCGAAACGTCCGGACGCTTCTACACCAGCTCCTCGCGGTGCTGGCGGAAGAAGTCGGCGATGACGTCTGCAGTCTTGTCGATCTCCGCCTCGGTGTGGGCGGCGGAGATGAAGCCCCGAGGCCGTCCCACCACGAAGATGCCGTTGTTGAGCAGCGTGTTCTTGAGGGCCATGCCCTTGGGGTTGGCCTTGTTGTAGCGCACCATGCCGGCCACGTCCCGGTAGTTGTTCAGCGGCCCTCGCGAGAAGGCGATGCCCCAGATGGAGCCGAAGTTGAGGCACTGAGCGTTGATCTCCAGCTCGTCAGCCACCTCGTTGATCTGGCTGGAGAGGCGGTCGCCGAGGCCCCAGAGCTTCTTGTGGACCTCCCCGTCCCGCAGGATCTCGATGGTCTTGAGGGCGGCGGCCACGTTGACCACCTGTCCGTTGTAGGTACCGGAGTAGAAGACCGGCCCCTCCGGGCTGAACATGGACATGATCTCCTTCTTCCCCGTCAGCGCGCCGATGGGGAAGCCGTTGGCCATGCCCTTGGCGAACACGCCCAGGTCCGGCGTGATGCCGAAGAGGGCCTGGCTCCCGCCGACGTGCGTGCGGAAGCCGGTGATGACCTCGTCGAAGATGAGGACGAGCCCGTGGCGGTCGCAGATGTCGCGCAGGAACTGGAGGAAGTCCGGCCGCATGATGGGACAGCCGCCGCTGTGACCGGGCTCGACAATGATGGCGGCCAGGTTGTCCTTCTCCCGCTCGACCAGGCGCTCGACGGCCGCCTCGTCGTGGAAGGGCGCCACCACCACCTGGTCCGTCGTCGACTGGAGGGCGCCGGCGGAGGTGGCCACCGAGTAGGGGCTGTCCGCGGGGCCGGCCACCATGGGGTTGGGGGAGACGCTCACCGCCAGGTAGTCGTGCCAGCCGTGGTAGCCCCCCTCGAACTTCATGATCTTGGTCTTGCCCGTATAGGCTCGGGCGACGCGGACGGCGTGGTAGATCGGGTCCGAGCCGCCGCCGCCGCAGAGAAGCGCCCTTTCGGCGCAGGGAATGACCTCGGTCAGCGTCTTGGCCAGCTCCACCTCTTTCGGGTGCGGCGTGGCGAAGAGGACGCCCTCCTCCTCCAGCGTCTCGATGACCGCCTTGCGCACCCGGGGGTCGTTGTAGCCCAGGACCGACGGGCCGTAGCTCGCGTGATAGTCGATGTACTCGTTGTCGTCCACGTCCCAGATGCGAGAGCCCAGGGCCTTCTTGATGAAGAGCGGGTACGGCTCGTACCAGCGCCCGTCCCCCTGGACGCCGCCGGGCGAGTACTTCTTCGCCTCTTCCAGAAGCTTCAGGGTGTTTTCCGTCTTGATGGTGCTCTCAACCTCTGGCATGTCTCCTCCTTCGAGTTATGGGGTGGCTACTCGCCCATGCGGTACAGCTTCACCGCGTTGTCGCAGACGATCTTCTTCAGCACTGCAGGGTCCAGCTGGCCCATGGTGTCCTCCACGATCTGACGGGAGTCGGGCCAAACGCCGTCGGGGTGCGGGTAGTCCGAGCCCCAGATGAGGTTGTCCTCGCCGATGAGGTGCGCCATCTGCCCGACGGCAGGCTCCTCCTGGAAGGTGGTGGCGCCCTGGCGGAACCAGTAGTCGCTGGGCTCCATGGTCAGCGGCGGGTCGAACTTCTTGTTGAGCAGCCGCTCCGTGAAGATGTGGTTCATGCGGCCCAGGATGAAGGGCACCCAGGCCCCGCCGAACTCGCCCAGGACGAAGCGGAAGTCCGGGTACTTCTCGCATGCTCCGCTGAAGATGATTGAGGCCAGCCACTGCGCGCCGCCGATCATGCCGATGGAGAAGGTTGTCCCCTGGTGGCCCAGCTGGTTCTGGGAGAGCTCCTCGCCGTGGGGCAGCGAAGCGAAGGTGCCCTCCGGCGGCGGGTTCACGGGGATGCGGCCGCTGCCCAGGTGGAAGGCGACGGGCATGCGGGTCTCGGCGATGGCGCGCCACAGCGGGTCCCAGTAGCCGTCGCGGGCGTAGATGGGATGCGTTCGGTCGTCGACGATGAGCTCGCAGCCGCGCAGCGGGCCGAGTCGGGCGGCCTTGTAGAGCTCTTCCGCCGCCACCGTGGGGTCGTGCAGCGGGATGCACGCCAGGGCGTAGAAGCGCCCCGGATTAGTGTTGCAGAAGTCGGTGACCCACTCGTTGTAGATGCGGAAGGTAGCGGCTTGGACCTCCAGGTCTTCGATCTGAAGCCCCGAGCGGGTGAGGCCGTACAGCACCTCCGCCTGGACGCCGTCCATGTCCTGGTCCCTGATGCGCAGGTCCGGCGTGGAGGGGTGGGGTCCGCCGTCGTAGTAGCCGGCCTCCTGCATACGGTCGTTGCGGTAGCTCATGCCGGGCTGTGGCGGGCTGAAGCCCATGCCCATGCTGCCGAAGACGCCCAGCTCCTTGCCTTCGCACACCCAGATCTTGTTGTAGAGGCCGTACTTGGTCTCCTTGGAGGGCGCGTCCTCCACGTGGGGCATGAGGTCCCTGAGGTGGGCGGGGGCTGCGCTGGTGAACATGTCGCCGGGCAGCCAGCTCATGTCCATGTGGGAGTCGCCAGATACGAAGGTGTATTCCATGGCCAGTCTCCTGGTACGGGTTTGCCCCAGTGTACCATCGGCGTTGGGGATGGTCTACGGCTTCGCGCAGGCGGGAGGACGCCGGCCTCACGCCAGGAGCCGTGGCAGGTCTCCGCCGGCGCCGTGCGCGGGCGGTCATTCGAGTCGATTCGTATCGAATTTAGCAAGTTTCCGGTCCTGCAGGCACGACGGGAGGCGGTCCAGATAGGGCGGCCGCGCAATACGAATGATCGTGCCTGTCCAGGCACGGAGGGAGAAGAGACGAATGCGCCGGCAGGCACGGAACGGAAAATCGGGGTGCGGACACGGCTCGTAGCTGAGGGGCGGGGAGACGCGAGGGAACGAAAGCGTAGCAGTCCCAGGCACGGGCAGGTGGAAACGAATGGCGCGGCAGGCACGGAGAAATGCGGGGGAGGGGCGGGCAAGCGAAAGCGTAGCAGTCCCAGGCACGAACGGGGTGGAAATGAATGGCGCGGCAGCGGCCAGCCGCGTAAGCTTGGGGGCGTTGCTCTGGAGCGGGGGTTGGTCCTTCGAAGTGGGATGGCACCTTGCGGTGGACGGGGCGGCGTGCCGCTCTTGGTTGCGGCGTTGGGAGCGGCGGAGGGTGGTCCTTCGTAGGGGCGGGGGAGACGGCATCAGGGCGTAGCTCATCGTCACGAACGGCGAAGGCGGTCTTTGAGCTGCGTGAGCTCGATGGTGACCTGCAGCATGAAGAAGACGATGCGGAGGTTGGTCTTAGGGTCGTCGAGGAGCTCCTCTATGGAGAGGCCAGGGGGTGCAAAGGGGTCCCTGAGACCGTACGACCTCAGCAGTTTCACCAGCGGAGCATGGCGGTCTACGGGCTTGAGGCCGGAGTAGCGGCCGTGCTTCCGGGCGTTCTGGTTGCCGCGTTGACCGCCTCGAGGGCGGTTTTCTGGCTTGCGGGCGGGCGGGTGGGGAGAGTCCATAGCGACAGGGTAGGGCGTGGGAAGGGTTGGGGGAAGGGGCAGGTGGCAGCAGGCCAGGCGGCACTGCCGCTCTTGCTGGGGATGTTGCTCTGGGGCTGGGATTGGTCCTTCGAAGTGGGGTGGGAGCCTGCGTGGGTCGGTGAGATAAGGTTTCCCCTCCCCGCCTCTCCACGCCGCCGCATTTTCCCGCCCAGCCCGCCCTGGGGTTTTCTTCTTGGGGGGCTAGCGCCCCCCGGACCCCCGCTGGGTGCTGTCTGGGAGCTGTTGCCGTTGGGAAGGCGGGATGAAAGGCTGGAGACTCAACCTCTTGCTCTACTCAGAAGTGCCCCACCACCAATCCCGCCGACAAATCCCAGCAGGATTTTCACGACGTCGGCAAGCAGCTGTCCCTCTCCGTAATGGAGAAGTATGGTGGGGGCGCCAAGTACAACTGGAAGGCCAACGAAAAGCATGGTGCAGAACCAGAAAGTCCTATGGTTATCTCTGTCCTGTCGCTCATGCTCGTTCATATTGGCCGCCTGTGCTGGACGTAATGACTGGCGCGCTGCCTTGTTCATCTTGCACACCTCGTTGCAAACTGGCGTAGCTTCTCCGTGCTAACTGGACCCACCCGCCTATCTGTTGTTCAGGCGACGATGGGACCCTTGGTTGGGAGCGCGTGTAGAGCTGATCGCCACTCCTGTTCCAGCTGCTTTGATAGGCGGCCGTAGCCAGATGCGCCGATGTATGTCGTTGCCTCGCCTTTCTCGTCAGGGTAGTCGTCAGCATCGCGCCGGGACCCCTTCCTGGAATGCCAGAAGACGTAGTCTGCGACTGTGGTCTGGCCGACCATGGAACGAAAGTCAGAGCGCGTCAGAGAAGGATTGGGACTCTGAAGGATGGTGGTGATGATAGGCGCTAGGGCTATATGGGAAGCTGATACTCCGATGCTTCCCCACAAGACGTTTGTGTATGGCTCTGCGTGGGCGTTGGGATTGACCTCAGCAATCGCCCCCCAGAAATTCTTGAGAACCTGCAGGAGCCATTCTGTTACTGTGGCCTTTGACCCCGCTACCATTAGTTGACCATTCCGCTCCATGCCTGCCAAGAGCGACTTGAGGTCCGCGTTTGTGAGCAGGGGCTTCAGGCTAGTCAGGAACGCTTGAAGCTTGACGGGTTGGGTCACCGAGTCGTTTGGCATCTGGATAAGCCCCTTCCACGGCGAGTCCGCCGCGCCGTTCAGATGACTTGCTATGCGAGAGGCCTCATACATCCAAGCGTCGGTGGCAGGGACAACGGTCGTCAGTACCGTTAGCTCGTGTTCGCTCAGTACTCCATCGTCCAACTTACTTTGGACAAGTTTGAGACTGAGATCGGTGCGCACCCTCTTCTGCTTTTCGTTGATCAAAAGAAACTGTGCCACCTCTTCGCCGATATCCAGACCAACGAAGATGCGGGCGTCAATGGTGTGGGACTCTGGGATTAGCCCATGGGCAAAGGCATTCCGCAGGCCATCCAGCCGCGTGCCTCCGTCAGTGACGGAAAGCCAGCGGCTTCCGTCGGTGTCAAAGGTCAGAATTCCAAGGGTTTGATTGTTGTCCAGAGCGTCAAAGTCCCACTCGGCGGGTTTGACGCGGGCGTTAATCGTTAGCTCAAAGAGTTTCGGCGGGATATCCGCATCGAGGCAGCGCCGGATGTAGTCCTCTATATCCTTCGCTCTCCTTGGGCGGAGCTTCTCGTCCCTCTGGTACCCGGACCCGGTTGCGTCTGTGTAGTAGTCCACGAAAGCGTTGGACACGAGCACCCCTACGGGGATGGACGCGCTGTAGCTCTCGTCCTGGTTCCGCTTTGCCAAGAGTACGTAGTGGGGCATGACGGCCTCCTTAGTCCGCTTTCATACACCGTACATCAGTGTAGCGCTCGAGTCAATCGTAGTGTAGAAATTGCTCAGTATTCATGCTCGCATACACGGCTGAAGGCGTATCAATGAATGGCCGCACTCCTGGATTCCGGTCTGCATGAGAGGGACGGGGGTTGCCTTCATCCCAACCTTCTTCCAGAGGGAGAAGGGGGGTGGCAGAGGCGCTCTTGCTTGTGCCGTCAGATCTGGTGCGTTGTTGGAGCGGATAGGCGTCGAGGTGGCACGCTCAGGGGGTGGGGCGGGCCAGGGCCTGCTCGACCTCTGGGTTGAGGTTGAGGCCGGGGATGGGGGCGCCGGCGGCGTCCACGACGCGGCGGTCGACGACGCGGAGGCGTCCTTCGGCCAGAGCCTTGAGGGTCTCGAGAAGCAGGGGGCGCTCGCGGCGGATGCCCTCCTGTCGGATGCGCTGGAAGAGGGGGAGCGCCTCACCGTGCTCGGCCCTGATCGCAGCGGCGTCGCGCCCTTCGACAGCAGCCCAGAGGGCGTCGAAGTCGCCGCCGCGCAGCGGGAAGCTGACGTAGCTCGCGGTGGGGCCCTTGTCCCAGTCGTCCGTGGCCACCTGCACCGTGGCGCCGTGCTCCGTCGCCCTGCCCTCGATGACCTGCCAGATGACCTCCTGCCACGTGCCGACGGGGCCGCCGGGCAGGGCGGGGTGGAGGTTGAGCATGGTGTAGCGCTCCACCATATCGTGGGCGGTGAAGAGCATGTAGCCGCCCAGGACGCAGACGTCGGGCTGGTACTCCGCCAGCAGGGCCATGGCCTGGCGGTCGAAGAGTTCCCGGACCTCAGCGAAGGTGCGGGCCTTGCGCCGGCGTCGCAGCCTCTGGGAGGAGAGGGTGACGAGGGGGACGCCGTGGCTGCGCACGAGGGCCATGAACTCGTCGCTACCTGGCTGCTCTCCGGGGTCGCGGTTGCAGAACACGAACTGCACCCGCGCGTCCAACTCGCCGCGGCGGATGGCGTCGAGGACGGTCTGGAGGAGGCCGCGGGAGCCTTCGCCGCGCCCCGTGGAGAACCAACCGAGGGAGAGGGGGGCGGCATCGCCGCTACGGCCTGCGTCGAGGGGCACGTCCGGGGGCGGTCCGCTCATCAGCGGCGGAGGCGGGCGAGGCGTTTGCGGAGCTTGGCGTAGGCGGTAGCGAAATGGACGAGGTGGCTGGCGGCCCGAGTTACGAGGCGAGCCTGGGCCAGTGCCTGCTTGAAGCCTTCCGGCGTGCCGTCGAACGGGGGCATCTCGGTGTAGGTGCGGCCAAGCTCCCGCGGGTAGTGGGCGTCGCTGACGGCGGTGGGCAGCAGGCCGTACCGTTGGGCCGTTGCCATGGCCCTGCGGTTGGCGTCACCGAACGCGTTGCGGGCGTTGAACGCCTCGATCATGTCGGCCAGGGGGAGGACCTCCTCCAGGGCCTGGTCGGCGATGACGGAGCGGCGGAGGGCATCGTAGGGGTGGGGGATGGAGACGAGGCCACCCTGCTCCCGAATGCGCTCTACGGTCTCCAGGGGCGAGAGGCCGGCAGGGACCTCCTCCTGCAGGAAGAGGCCGGTGATCTCCCCGGCGGTGGACTTGACCTCCGCGGCGATGATGACAGGGAAGGGTGCGATGCGGGCCACGTCCTGGGCGCCCCGGATGGTGTTGTGGTCGGTGACGGCTATGCAGCCCAGCCCCACTTCGAGGCATCGGGCGACGAGCTGTTCGGGCGTGGTGAGGGAGTCGTAGGAGTGGAGGGTGTGCATGTGGAAGTCGGCGCGGACGAGCGTGGCGTTCGACATCAGGGCGCCTCGGCGTCATAGGGCGCGGACTCGTCGGCTATGCCGTCAACGGGGGGATGGTCGAGGTCGTCCTGTGCGAGGAAGCGCATCTGCTCGCCGAAGGAGGTCTGAATGCGAGTGATGCGCAGCTCGGCGGCGCTGAGGAGCTCGCTGCAGATGCGGGCGAGGCGGAGGCCCTCCTCGTAGAGGCGCGTGGTCTGCTCCAGGGTCAACCCCCCGGCTTCCAGGGACTGCGCCGTGGCCTCCAGCTTCTTGAAGGCCTCCTCAAAGGAGAGACCATCGCGCTGGCCCGGCTTTGGGGCACTCTCCGCCATGGACTCCCCCTAACCTACCTCCGGCAGGTGCCGCTACTACTCCTGGGTGAGGAGGAAGGCCACCAGCGCGTCGATGTCACTGGAGGAGAGCTCCACGGCTGCGAGGGTGGATTCCATGAGCTCTGCCGACTCTTCCCAGCCGGGGGAGGTGAAGGCGCTGGGCTCGGTGATGGACCTGCGGAGGTACTGCTCCACCGATAGGCCGGCCTCTCGACCCTCAGCCTCGGTGGCGATGTGGGTGTGGTCGGGACCGAGCTCGAGAACCGCGCCGGGGATGTTCTCGTTGGCGTGGCAGGTGGTGCAGAGACCCTTTCCGGTATATATGGCCTTACCCTGGGCCACGAGGTCCGTCCCCCCCGAGGAGTCAGCCGGCGTGGTGGCCGCGGGTGTCGTCGTTGTGGCGCCGCCGTCGTCGCCGTTGCCTCCACAAGTGGCTGCGAAGAGGCCAACGAGCAGGAGCGCCGCCGAGATACCCACTAGGAGAGGTCGCCGCATCACACTACCGTCCTTTCGTACTGGTGTTTTCCAATCTCTTGCGTCTGTCGGTTAGCTGGGCGCCACGCCCAGAGCTTTCTGGACCTCTTTCAAGGCCTGCCGCATCGGTAGGACGCCTGGTGGCAGGGTGGTGCCGGGGGACTCTTCCTCGACCTCCGGCACGATCTTCGCACAGACAAGTACGGGCCCACGCTGGGAAAGGATGTCCGAGGCGCGTGTGGAAAACTCTTCCAGGTCGTCGAACTCGTAGGCGACGGGGTAGCCGGCGGCGAGGGCCAGCTTCGCCAGGGAGACCAGTCCCTGGCCCGGAATGGGCTGGCCGCCTGTGGTGGCGTAGACGCCGTTCTCCATGACGAAGTGGTAGAGGTTGGCGGGGGCCTTGTTGGCGATTGCTATGAGCGCGCCAAGGTTCATGAGGAGGCTGCCATCGCCGTCGAAGAGGATGACGTTCACGTTGGGCTGGGCCAGGGCGAGGCCGAGCGCCACGGAGGAGGCCTTTCCCATAGCCCCGGATACCGGAAGGTCTCGCTGAGGGTTGCGGCTCACCTGGGCCCAGTCGCCCCGGGAGCCCATGGTGGTGAGAACCACCGCGCTGTCCCGTTGCTGGGCCACCGTGGCCATCAGGTCTCGCTGGAGGATCACTTCTTCCCCGTGGAGAAGGCGTGGTACTCGTCGCCCACCAGGACTGCGACGGGCCGGCTGGTGCGGGAGGCCTCCTCGAAGGCCAGGGAGATGCGGTCGGCGTCTTCGTCGCGCTCCATGAGGTAGTAGGTGATGCCCCAGGCGTTGAGGATGGGCTCGGTGTAGCGGGCGGCGGAGTCGGGCGTGGCGCCCTTGCGGGTCCAGCCGCGGTAGCCGATGACCATGACCATGGGCAGGCCGAGGTCGAGGGCGATGCCCCGGATTGAGTCGCCGGACTCGAACATGCCGGTGTTCTGGATGAGGACGACAGGCTTCTTGCCGCCAATGGAGAGGCCCGCGGCAATGGGCATGGTCTCTCCCTCGCGGCACACGGGGACGACGTCCAGACTGGGCTCGTCCTGCAGCTTGAGGTAGAGCCAGTTGGTCTCGCTGTCGGGAAGGCAGACGATGTGGGTGACCTCGTTCTTCTTGAACTCGTCTACGAGTGTCTGGGGGCTAATACCGGCCACAGTCGTACTCCGTTGCGGTCATTGCTCAGGCTGCAGCAATTGTACCGTGGGCGTGCTGGGAGGGTCAACAAGCGTGGTGGCGGCATTGCCGCTGTTGCTTGGGGCGTCACGTCTGATGGGCCGTTGGGGCGTGGAGGGGCGAGGTTGCTGCCTTGGCAGGACGCCCTCAGCCCGGCGCACTTCCGGGGGGAGGAGGTGAGACCTCGGCGGGGAAACTGCCGTCGTGGACGTGGATTCGGAGGGCGTCGTGGGGGGCGACGTCGCGGACGCTGGTCACGGTCTCGCCCGTCGCTTCACGTTGGACGACGGCGTAGCCGCGTTCGAGCACGCCGCGGGGGTCGAGGACGCCGAGGCGAGAGGTGATGCTGCGCAGCCGCTCCCGCTGGAGGGCGGTGGTGCTGCTGAGGCGAAGGGTCACGACGTGGAGGGCGTCGTCGACGCGCTGGCGTCGGCCTGCGGTGTCGGGGGCGCGGCTGGTGACGCGCTGGACGAGGCCCTGGGTCTCCGTCTGCCGCGCTCGGGTGTAGTCGAGGGTGCTGTCGGTCACAACGAGGGCCTGCTGGAGGACGGCCTCCTGAAGCCCGCGAGCGTCGGGGACGGCGAGCTCCGCCGCGGCGGAAGGTGTGGGTGCGCGGAGGTCGGCGACGAGGTCGGCGACGGTGACGTCGGTCTCATGGCCTACGGCGCTGATGACGGGGTGGGGGCTGGCGTAGATGGCCCGTGCCACGGCCTCGTCGTTGAAGGGCATCAGCTCCTCCGGAGCGCCGCCGCCGCGGGCGACGATGACAGCGTCGACGTCGTCCTCGTCCCTGAGGACTGCGAAGGACTCCAGGATGGTGGGGACCGCGTTCTCTCCCTGGACGCTGCAGGGGACCAGCGCGAGCTCCACGAGGGGGTAGCGGCGACGCACGACGTTCTGGATGTCGTGCCAGACGGCGCCCGTGGGGGAGGTGATGACGGCGATGCGCCGCGGGAAGTCGGGGATGGGGCGCTTGCGGGCCTCGTCGAAGAGGCCTTCGGCTTCGAGCTTGGCCCGGAGGCGCTCCAGCTCCAGGTGCATCTCGCCGAGGCCCTGGGGGCGGACCATATCGACATAAAGCTGGAGCTCGCCGCGGGTCTCGTAGAAGGAGACACGGCCGTGGGCCGCGACGGCAACGCCGCCGGCCAGCACATCACCGCCGACGCCGTTGCGGAACATCACGCAGCGAATCTGGCTGTCAGCTTCCCTGAGGGTGAAGTACATGTGGCCGAGGGCGGAGCGGGTGAAGCTGGAAACCTCGCCGGTGACCCACAGGTCCCGGAGGACGGCGTCCCGGTCGAGAGTGTCTCTCAGGTAGCGCGTGACCTGGGAGACCGTGTACAGCGGCATGGGCGGCGGCTAGGAGACGGTGGAGACGTAGTCGCCGGTGCGGGTGTCGACGCGGACAGTCTGGCCGATCGTGATGTGCATGGGGACCTTGACCTGGGCGCCGGTGGAGAGGGTGGCGGGCTTTCGGCCGGAGGAGGCAGTGTCGCCCTTGAAGGCAGGCGGGGTGTCCACGATCTCCAGATCCACGGTCGTAGGTAGCTCGACGCTGACGGCCTGGCCCTGGTAGTAGACCAGGCTTATGGTGTCGCCCTCGGTGAGGAACTTGGACTGCTCGGCCAGCTCGTCGGCGGCAAGGGGGAACTGGTCGTAGGTCTCGGTGTCCATGAAGTAGAAGCTCTGGCCGTCGTTGTAGAGGTACTGGGCCTGACGGTTGTCGATGTCGGCGAGGGTGAGGCGCTGGTTGCCGGGGAGGTTGCGCTCGAAGGTCTTGCCGGAGCGGAGCTGGCGCAGCTTCAGGGTGAGGGCCGGCGTTCGCTGCTGCATGGCGACGTGCTTGTACTCGATGACGGCGAAGGCGTCGCCCTCAAGCTCGATGATGGTGCCCCTTCGCAGGTCGCTGTAGGTGATGGTGCCAGCCACGCGGTCCTCCTCTAGCGGGGGTCTTCCCGCTTGTGGGCCTTGGTCAGGGTGCGGGCGCGCCCGTTCTCCAGAACGACGATGTCCTCGATGCGGACGCCACCCCAGCCGGGGATGTATATGCCGGGCTCGATGGTGAAGACTGCGCCGTCCAGGAGGGTGTTCCCCGCCCGAGGGCCGACGCGTGGGTCTTCGTGGACGGCGAGGCCGATGCCGTGGCCGAGGCTGTGGCCGAACTTGTCGCCGTGGCCGGCCTTCTCGATGATGCTGCGAGCGAGGCCGTCCGCCTGCTCGCCGGTCATCTGTGCTTCGACGGTGGCGGAGGCGGCCATCTGTGCGCCGAGGACCGTGTCGTAGACGGTGCGGAAGGTCTCATCGGGCCGGCCGATGCAGACGGTGCGGGTGATGTCGCTGCAGTAGCCCTGGTACTTTGCGCCGAAGTCCATGACGACAGGCTGGCCCTCGAGGATGGGGGTGTCGTCGGCGCGGTGGTGGGCCATAGCGCCGTTGGGCCCTGCGGCGACAATGATGTCGAAGGCGAGGGCCTCTGCGCCGCCCTCGCGCATGGCCATCTCCAAACGCCAGGCGACGGACTGCTCCGTGTCGCCGACCTCGATGGTGGGGGCGACCTCCTCGAAGGCGCGGTCGGAGATTTCGACGGCGCGGGTGATGAGGGCGAGCTCGTCAAGATCCTTGATGGCCCGCTGAGGCTCGACGAGCTCGGTGGTGGCGGTGAGCTCGACGCCGTTACCGGCGTCCTTCAGGGACTTCACGAGGGCGGCGTGCCCAGCGACGGTCATGTGTGCGCTCTCGAAGCCGAGCTTGCGCATACCCAACTCCTTCGCCAGGGGCGGGAGCCACCCGGCGGCAGCGATTCGCACGACGCGGAAGTCGGGGGCCTGGTTCGCCGCCTGCTCGGTGTAGCGGAAGTCGGTGGCCAGGACGGCGTCGGCCTGGGTGACGAGGAGGTTGCCGGCGGAGCCGGTGAAGCCGGAGAGGTAGCGTCGGTTTTCGGGCGCGGTTATCAGCATGCCGTCCAGCGCCTGCTCCTGGAGGACGGCTCGCAGGGCGTCAAGGCGTGCGCTCATGCGCTTCCCCCTTCGTCGTCACGTCGGGCTGCCAGGTACTCGAGGGCGTAGAGGTAGCTGCGCCAGCCCATTCCGGCGACCTGGCCGACGGCGATGGGGGCGATGACGGAGCGGGACCGCCAGGACTCCCGACCGGCGATGTTGGAGAGGTGGACCTCCACAACGGGAAGGCGGGTGTCCGCGAGGGCGTCCCGGAGGGAGAGGCCGTAGGAGGTGAGTGCGCCGGGGTTGATGATGACGCCCGCGGCGTCTGCGCTGCGCTCCTGAAGGCAGTCTATGAGTGCGCCCTCACTGTTGGACTGGAAGCAGTGGACCTCCAGGCCGAGGTCAGCGGCGCGCCGGCGGAGGCGATCCTCGATCTCGGCGAGGGTGACGGTGCCGTAGTGGGCGGGGTCCCTCTGGCCGAGCCGGTTGAGGTTGGGACCGTTGATGACGAGGATGCGGGCGCTATCTGCCATTGCTACTCACGCCTGAAGGGTGTCCCCAGTGTAGCGGAGGTCACTGCGTGACAGCAAGGTCACTGCGTGACGGCAAAGGCAGGGCAGGCCCTGCACCCACACCTTGCGGCAGCAGGGCTACGGCGGGGGTTGGGTTTGAATTGAGCTGAATGGTGTGCGCGCGATTTTCCGGCGGCCCGTGCCTGAGGAAACGCGGCGCAGCTTGGGTTTGAGGCGCGATGGACAAGTCGACAAAGGGAAACAAGGCGTATCTGCCAGGCACGGGCCGGACGGGGGGCCGAGGGCCCCGCTGGGGGGTGTCGGAAAAGTCGACAAAGGGGGACAAGTCGTATCTGCGGGTCGCGGCGTCGTAGGGGGGCCGACGGCGACGCGGGGGGATCGCCGCAAACCGACAAAGGGAAACAAGGCAGGGCAAGGCGGGGGAGGTGTGGGCCCTTCGACAAGCTCAGGGTGAGCGGGAGGCGCGTGCGGGTGGGCATGGGGGTAGGGTAGGGGATGGGGGGGCGAGGGGATAGGGGGAGGTGGCACAGCACCAGGCAGGGCAGGCCCTGCACCCTCAGGCGGCCAGGCAGGGCACGCCCTGCACCCACAGGCGGCCAGCCGCGCAAGCTTGGGGAGGTGGGTTGCGCTGGGGGGTTGGGCCTGCGGAGGGGCGATGGAGGGTTGCGGTCGTTGGGGGGGCATAAGGTTGCCCCGCTCCGCCCCTCGCCCCACCGTCGCTTTTCCCGGCGGCGGTGCCGCCCTAGCATGAGCCCGCCCTGGGATTTTCTTGGGGCGCCCCCCGGAGCCCTGCGCTGGGGACCTTCCCCGCCCCTGGGTCCCGGCTCGGAGGCCGGAATGACGGGTAGTAGGTGAGAGGGCTTCCCTGAGAGAGGGGGCGGTGACCAACTCCGCGAGTGCCCTGATGACCAGTTACACCGGAGGTTGGGCGAATACCTTGATACTGTGAGGGTTAGAAGCTAGCATTGGTATCGCGACATGTCAGCGAGGCAAGGGCATGCTGGCAACAGCCGGACCTAGTTACGATGGCAACCTATGTGGTCGGCACCTGGCTCCTCGCTCTTATTGAAAATCGCTACAGATTACCCGAGGCTGCAGGCCAATTGATCGAGCGGAGGTGTTACTGTGATGAGGGATACGGACCAGTTGGTCATCAAAGCAGTTGAGAATCACTATCAGGAAGAAGATTCTCCTTACTACTTGGCCGAACTTGGCAAGCTCTTCCGCGAGAAGGACATTGACATACCAGAGGGAGTCCGGTTTAAGGATTATCTAAGGAGTCGCTTTCACGGGAGTCTTGTTATCGTACAAGACGACCATACTCCGGCAAGAATAGCAGTTGCGACCCTCGACAAAGAAGCGAGCGTTCGTCAACAGCTCTCTGGTCAGCTCCCGCCCGTGCCCGGTGATTCTGGATTAGACCACATGCGTTTTCCCTTTTCCCTTATTGCTGCCTTTTGCAAGATTCCACTACCAAACACGCAAGTGTACTTCCGAATTACAAGACCTTTCCGATACGTTACCTTTATGGACGCACCCGATGACAACAACTACGTGGCTATCGACGATAAATTTCGCCCCCCAAAATTGGCTGGGAAGTCAGTGCACGGATTATCCGATTCTGACAAAGGGCTGCTTTACAAGTGCATTGAGGAATGGGCGGAAGCAAACTCGGTCGATCTTCGACAGCTGTACTATGATCGCGCTGCTCTGCCAGCAGTAGCGAGAGCACAGTCAGGAACAAGACGCAATGCGCTCCAGCGGTTGATCGACGCTCAAGACCCAGACCTGAAGGGGCGAATCAAGATTCCAGGGGATATCGCAAGCGTGCTCATGGATGTCGCATAGGCGAATGCCTGGCAAGCTAGCCCGTCATTTGAGGAGATCGGAACACCAACAGCGGGATAACTTAGTCGTCCTTACCGGCCTTCCTCGAGATACTCTGAAGTGGACGATGCGTAGGCTCCATGGAGACACCTCCAGAAGGCCGGCAAGATATGTTGGCGCCCCCTCGACTCGGAGTCGCTCGCGTAACCTCTACAGCAAGGCCAGCATAGCGGAAACGTTGACGCTAATCGAGCGTGAGTGTCAACGCTATACTCCGCACCGAATTATGGTGCTCTATGTTCCGTCTGCGGACTCAGCAAATCTAGTTGAGGCCCTTGGATTTGTTTGCTTTCTTGCACCCTTGTGCCCAGGAACAAGCGACGATGGAGCTTTGGCGGCGCATTGGAGACATACAGTCTCTGAAGTGACGAGCGTAGTGTACGAGACTTTAAGTCGCGCACTGAAGACTACAAATGCCCTAAAGGCAGAGATTACTGACAGGAGAATCAGCCCCTTCACACTGCCAGCGCGTAATTTCTACTATCCCCACAGTCGTTCCACGATTGGTCTCGCCTATCAGGCATTCATCGCAAACGGATTTGATACGCAGCATCTAAAGAGTAAGTTGGAGCCGTCCAGGTTTACAAGGGGCCAGCTTCCACAAGGAGCATTCAAAGGCCAGCAGTACGCAGACTCTTTCTTTCAAGATCTTCGTGAGAGAGTATTCCCTCCTGATCTTCATCATGCGAGGTCAAGGCCTTTGAAGGAGGTTACCGGCCCCACTCTTTCTTTGGAATTACAACAGCGATTTCGCTTTGGAGTGATGGTCCGGGATGGTAACTTGCACTACGACATGCAGTATGAGCTGCCAAGGAGATTGGCGGATGAACCAATGTACTGTGCGATGGAAGGGGAGGTATCCGTAACTGCTTCACATGCGAATGTTGGTGTTAATGATGTCGTATGGGTTCCCAGTGGCAGGAAAGACCGCAGAAAAAAGTAGGCGCAACAAAGAATGTTGCGCCAATAAAGATCCATGTAGCCAACACAAATGGTGAGAGGTGTGTCACTCAGGCGGCTTGCCTACGAACCGTAGGCAACATCAACCGTCGGCCACTTTTCGTTTGACCTAGGCTGAAGGTCCCACCGGATCGCCGTACACTCTTGGCGCCCCTCCCGGCAAATCAGATCCACCAGGTCGGCGCGAGTGGCCTCTTCGCTCTATCGGCTAAGGGCATTATACAGTTGATGTATGCGATTTTCAAACGGTGCCCTACCCACAACTACGGGATGTCAAACACTTCAAGCTACTACCTCAGGTTGACAGGGGGGGTGGGTGTGGCTATGCTGGCGGGGTTGTGACGAAGGTGGAGAGGGTCCGGCAGTACTATTACTCCTACTTTAGCGGCGCGCGGTGGCGCGTCGGTGAGGTCTTGACGCTCCACGTCCACACGTAGACCAGCCAGACAAGAGGAACGCTCGAGACCCCGACCGGCAGCGGTTGGGGTCTTTTCATGAAAGGGAGGTCAGCATGGTCCAGATTGAGAAGTCGGCGATACACAACGTCCGGGTGGAGAGCATCACGCGGCTCGATCCGCCGTCGGAGTACTGGCGGCGGTACCCGCTGCCGGAGTCGATGCGGGAGCAGGTGGCGGGGCATCGTCGCCAGATCGAGGCGATCCTGAGCGGGGTCGACACGCGGATGCTGATGATCGTGGGGCCGTGCTCGATCCACGACACGGAGGTGGGGCTGGACTACGCCCGTCGGCTGTCGTCGCTGGCGTCGGAGGTGTCGGACCGGGTGCTAGTGCTGATGCGGGTGTACTTCGAGAAGCCGCGGACGACGGTGGGGTGGAAGGGGCTGATCAACGATCCGAACCTGAATGGGACGTACGACGTGCACGAGGGCATGGCGCGGGCGCGCCAGTTCCTGCTGGAGGTGTGCGGGCAGGGGCTGCCGACGGCGACGGAGTTCCTGGAGCCGTTCACGCCGCAGTACCTGGGGGATGTGATCTCGTGGGGGGCGATAGGGGCGAGGACGACGGAGAGCCAGCCGCACCGGCTGATGGCGAGCGGGCTGAGCATGCCGATAGGCTTCAAGAACGGCACGGGCGGGAGCATCGATATTGCGGTGGACGGGATCGTGGCGGCGAGGTCGGAGCACGTTTTTCTGGGCATCGACGACGACGGGTACGCGTCGGTGGTGAAGACGAAGGGGAACCCTGGGGCGCACCTGGTGCTTCGAGGCGGGAAGCAGGGGCCGAACTACGACGCGGCGTCGGTGGCGTCGGCGCAAGGGCTGCTGGAGGCGCGGGGGCTGGCGCCGCACGTGGTGGTGGACTGCTCGCATGCGAACTCGAACAAGGACCACAGGCAGCAGGCATCGGTGTTCAAGGCGCTGGTGGAGCAGCGGGCGGGGAATCCGGGCGTGGTGGGGCTGATGCTGGAGAGCAACATCCGCGAGGGGAGCCAGTCGCTGGGGGACCCGTCGGCGCTGGAGTACGGGGTGTCGATCACGGATGCGTGCGTGGGGTGGGAGGAGACGGAGGAGCTGGTGCGATGGGCGCACGCGCGGTTGGGGGCGGCCAGCCGCGCATAAGGGCACAGAGTCGGTGGTATGACCTACTCCGCCACCAAGTCGGACAAGGACCCCTGCGTGTACATCCTCGCCAGCAAGAGAAACGGAACGCTGTACACCGGCGTTACCTCGAACCTTGTACAGCGTGTGTGGCAGCACCGGAACGCATTCGTAGCAGGGTTTACCCGTCAGTATGGAGTCCAGCGCCTCGTTTGGTATGAGATGCATCCGACTATGGAGAGCGCGATTACGCGAGAAAAACAGCTCAAGGGATGGCGTCGGAGATGGAAGGTCCGGCTGGTGGAGGAGATGAACCGCGACTGGGCGGACTTGTACCCGCAGCTGGGCTGAGTGCCTTGGTCGCCTCCCCGCCCCTGGGTTCCGGCCTCCGCCGGAACGACGAGGTAAAGGGGCCCTCATCCCAACCCTCTCCCAGAGGGATGTGGGGTGCTTGGTTGGGCCCACCCCTCGATTGTTGTTTTGTGACTGGGGGCGCAGCCCCCAGACCCTGGCGCCCTCACCCGCCGCTGCGCGTCGGCCTCTCCCCCAGGAGAGGCGGGCGGCATCGCCGCGTAAGCTCTCCCCGCCGCGCCACGCCGCCGACGCTGATGCGTCATCCTCACCCCTGCCCTCTCCGAGAAGGGGGAGCGGGCGCTGTCTAGGGGAGGAAGCGGGCGGGGCTGAGGGCGTCGACGGGAATGGAGCTGGCGCCGTGGACCATGAGCTCGGCGACGGAGCGGCCCATACCGGTGCTGAGCTCGATGCCCTTGCGGCCGGCGCCGGTGGCGAGGAAGACGCCGTCCCGTCCGGGGACGGGGCCGATGACCGGCAGGCTGTCGGCGGCGAGGGGGCGCAGGCAGGCGGTGTGGCGGACGACCTCGGCGGCGGCGAGGTCGGGTCGGAGGCGGCAGGCGCTGCGGAGGATGTGCTCGCGGGCCTCGGCGGTGGGCTGTGTGTCGAAGCCGACGCGCTCCTCCGTCGTGCCTGCCCAGACGAGGCCGTCGCGCTTGGCGGCGACGTACATCCCAAGCCGCGACACGTAGTTGGACGGGTCCGCGCCTGGGAGTCGGAGGCGGAGGATCTGCCCCTTCAGCGGCTCGACCGGCACGGGGACGCCCAGGAGCTCCGTGAGCATGCCGGACCAGGGCCCCAGGGCAAGTACCAAGCGGTCGCAGGAGAGGCTTCCCGTGGAGAGCCGGACGCCCGCGACGCGATCTCCCGCCCACTCGATCCGCTGCAGCGCCGCGTGCTCCACCCGGACGCCGCGGCCGCGCAGGACCGCGGCAAGCGTCGCCATGTGGTGGGCGCAGTCCATCATGCCGACGTTGTCGGTCTGCAGCGCGCCGACGACGTCGGGCGACAGGGCAGGCTCGAGGGCCAGGACTTCGCCGGCATCG
Organism: Dehalococcoidia bacterium; assembly: GCA_965249315.1. GTDB lineage: Bacteria > Chloroflexota > Dehalococcoidia > Lucifugimonadales > UBA1127 > CBDBGD01. Next base: position 2,248,274 of record OZ252225.1, read on the forward strand.
AGCCATCGGGCGGGGAAGCCCTGCTGTCGCTGCCACTCCATTCGGTGGTAGAGGGGCGGGACCTCCTCTTCGGCCAGCGCCACTGTGAGGTGGGAGAGGAGGTGGAAGCTGCTGTCCAGCCCCGTCTCCTCCTTCACCGACGCGTGGAGGTCGCTGTGGAGGCGCAGGCTCTCGAGGGCGAGAGGCGCCACGGGGCCGGGGATGCCGGCGCCGCCGGTGGGGTCGAGGCCGCCGAGGGCCAGGCCGGAGGCCGCGCTGCCGATGCCTGTGGCCTCGACGATGGTGGGCGTGACGCCGAGCTCCGTGAGGTAGTAGGCGACGGTGCAGCCGAGAATGCCGCCGCCGATGATGACGACCTCTGTGCCTCGGGCGCTCACGACGCCACCGCCGTAGGGCTCATGCGCTTCTCCTCTCGTTGGACGACGTCGGCCAGTGCTCGAATGAACTGGGGCATGGTGTTGAGCGCGCCGGCGCGGTAGAGGCGGAGGCCCGCACCGTCCGCCTGCTCACGCGCTGCGATGTCGATGTCGTAGAGCAGCTCCAGGTGGTCCGCCAGGAACTGGACCGGTGCCACGAGGACGGAGCGGTGTCCGGCCTGCCGCAGCTCCGGGAAGAGCTCGGTGAGGTCCGGTCGCAGCCACTCCTCGGGAGCGTGGCCTGCGCTCTGGTAGGCGAAGCGCCAACGCTCGTCGGGGATGCCGACCGCTTCCGCGACGAGGCGGGCCGTATCCCGGAGCTGGTCCATGTAGCTTGGCTCCCGGTCGGCGACGGTCTTCGGCAGGCTGTGGGCGGTCAGCAGCAGAGGGATGCGCTCGCGGTCTGAGGCGGGGAGGCCATCGAGCGCCTCGCGGACACGCTGGGCCAGGGCATCGACGAAGACCGGGAGGGTGTGCCAGGGTCCGGCGACGCGCGTGGGGACGGGGCGAGGAAGCGTCTCTCGCGCCTCCTCCAATGCCCGCAGATAGCCGCCCATGATCACGTCCGAGTACTGGGGAGACATGACGAGGGCCACCACCTGCTCGGCGCCGTCCGCTGCCAGGCTCGCGAGGGCGTCGGCGATCCAGGGCTGGGCGTGGCGCATGCCGACTTCGACGCGGTACGCGCCGTCGCCGTGGGCGTTGAGGCGCGCTTCGAGGGCGGCGGCCTGCTCGCGGGTGAGGCGGGTGAGGGGGGAGCCGCCGATGAGGCGATAGCGACGCTGCATTTCGGCAACGACTTCGGGCGACATGGGGCGACCACCGCGGACGCGTGCGAGGTATTCGGGCACCTCGTCGGGCGAGGAGGGGGTACCGAAGCTCATGAGCAGGACGCCAGTGAGGCCGCGGGAGGCAGTCATCGTCCGTCCGTCCCGTTGGCCGTCTCGGCGTGGACGAACTCCACAAGGCGGGCGAGGACATCAGGATCGGTCTGGGGCAGGACGCCGTGGCCGAGGTTGAAGACGTGGCCGGGGCGACCTCCGGCGCGTCGGAGGACGTCCTGCGCGCCGTCCTGCACAGCTTTCCAGGACGCAAGGACCATGGCGGGGTCCAGGTTGCCCTGGATGCCGCGGTCGTGGCCGATGCGCGCCCAGGCGTCGTCGAGGCCCATTCGCCAGTCGACGCTCATGATGTCGCTGCCGGCGCTGGCCATGAGCTCGAGGAGGGAGGCTGCGCCCGTGCCGAAGTGGACGGTGGGGACGCCCATGGGCTGGAGCTCGCTGAAGATTCGGCGGGAGTAGGGCAGCACAAAGGCCTCGTAGTGGGCGGGGGAGAGCGCGCCCACCCAGCTATCGAACAGCTGAATGACCTGCGCGCCCGCTTCGACCTGGCCCCGGAGGTACCGCACCATGACCTCCGTGATGGACTCCATGAGGCGGTGCCACAGGGGTGGGTTGCCGAACATCATGGCCTTGGCCTGGGCGTAGTCCCGGGAGGGCCGCCCCTCGACGAGATAGCAGGCGATGGTGAAGGGCGCGCCGCTGAAGCCCAGGACCGCCGCCCTCTCTCCAAGCTCCCTGCGGAGGATGCGGACGGTCTCGAAGACGTAGGGGGTGGCCTCCTCGGCCTCGACGATGCGGATGGCGTCGACGTCCGCCTCGGTGCGGACGGGGTGCTCGATGATGGGGCCGACGTCGGGCTGGATGCCGTAGGGGATGCCCATGCCCTCGAGGGGCAGCATGATGTCGGCGAAGAGGACAGCGGCGTCGACGCCCAGGCGCTCCACGGGCATGATGGCGACCTGGGCGGCCAACTCCGGGGTGGTGGCGAGGGTGAGGATGTCGTAGCGCTCCCGCAGCTTACGGTAGTCGGCAAGAGAGCGCCCGGCCTGTCGCATGAACCAGACGGGCGTGGCATCGACGGGCTGGCGGCGGCAGGCCGCCAGCATTCGCTGGGTCCCGGTCATGGCGGGTACGGTGGTCATGCATTCCCTCCGGCGGCAACAGGGTAGCAGAGGGGCGGCTGGCAGCGTCAAGTGGTGCTCTTGCTTGGGGAGGCGCGGGTTGGGATGCCAGTCCGATGTTCTTCTTGGAGGGAGCGGCCACACGCGTCTCGCGGCGGACCCTCCCCACCCATGGATTCCGGCTCGGGGGGAATGACGAAAGGGGTGAAGCTCGGCTACCCTCCGGCCTGGACGACGACCTGCCCGCCGTCCCGGACCTGGATACTCAGGTCATGGTCTTCCATGAGAGCCATTCCCACCAACGGGTCCCCGCCAACCGCGCCGGTCTCGACGGCTCTGGGTTGACCGTCCCAGAGCACCGTGACGCTATGGACGTCAAAGACCGCCTCGCTGCCGTCGGCCAAGACCGCCTCGCCATCGCCTACGACAGGCAGTCCCAAGTCAGCTACCAGCATCGGCGGCAGGGTCAGAAAGCCGTTGAAGCCGGTGTCAACCACGGCGTCGACTTTTTTCGTCTGCCCTGCGGAGCCCAGCAGGGAAACGGTTATGATGGCTTCGAGATGGGCATTGACGACACCCTCTATCACCCGGCTCTCCGAAGGGAGCTGCCTCCGAAGCGATACAGCGTCCGGTGTCCGACCCGCATCAGCCAGACCTGGGCGTCCGGGTGCTGGCTCCGCAGTCCGTCGGACGCGACAATGGCATTCTTGCCGAGGGCGTAGCTTCCGCTGCCAACGTCGATGGCGACGACCTCCCCATGATGGTCGGCCTCGACAAGAGGGCGAATGTCCCTCTCGTATATCTCTTTCCCGATGCGAGCCGTCTCTTCGCGGGAGCGGATTGTCATGCTGACCTCGTTGCGTACTATGGGGCGCACTCCTACGCTTGAGATTGTACGATGGCCGGCGGCTTCGAGACAAGAAAAAGGCCCGCACATACAACGCCTGGGTTCCAGCCTTCGATGGAACGACGGAACTCGCCCACCCCTCTACGGAACGGGGGTACGCTCTCACCCCTGCCCTCTCCCCGGGGAGAGGGCAGGGGGACCCTTTGACGGGCTCAGGGTGATGGTTCGACAGGCTCACCATGAGCGGCGTTCGACGGGCGTAGCCTTCCTTTTGCCTGGCGGGTCTGGCACACTTGAGGGTGTGAAGAGCGCGGTGATTGGTTCGTCGTTGGTGCGAGTGGTGCTGCGGGGGCGCTGGGGGAGCGCCCTGGCGGTGCTAGTGACGGGCGCTCTGCTGCTCCCGGCGGTGGGGCCGCTGCTTGACCACCACTACGCAGAGAGGGTGCCGGGCCACCTCCATCTCGCGGGCGTCTCCGCCGCCCATGCGCATCCGTATGAAGTCGACCACCGGCACGCGTACGGAGGGGCGTACACGGACGCTTCCGGAGCGCCGCTCTCGGAGGGAAGCGCGGGCTACCTCCTTCCGCAGGAGGAGGCGGCGGGAAGCTCGTCTGGAAGCGGCCTCACGCACCTGCTCCTCCTTGCGATGTTCGCTCTTCTTGTGCCGCCCATGCTTGCGCTGATTGCGGCCCAGAGCCCTCCGTGGCTCAGGGCCTTCACCCCGCGAACGGAGCTGCCACCTCCCCGCCCCGCCGCTGCCTGAGCCTCGACCTTCGCCTGCCGGCGCGAGCGTCCGGCGGGCCGTACATCAACCTACGCTTATGGGTGCAACGGATATGCTGCGACGCGCGTGTACGACGTTGGTATCGGGCCTGGCCCTAGCCGCGGCCCTGGGCAGCCTGCTCCTTGGCATCGGGGCGAACACGGTAGCGGCGAACGGGCCGCACGTGGAGAGCCAGGAGATCTACAAGGGCCCCGCCGGGCCGTACGAGCTGAGGGTGCTGACTGCGCCGGTGGTGGGCACGCTCCACCTGAGCATCGCCGTGTTCGACGACGAGGGGCTTCCCGTGCCGGAGGTGCCGAGCATCGACGTGACCGGCCTAGGGCCGCGGGGCGACTCGCAAACGTCGGGGCCGGTGTCGGGCGTCGAGGTGTTCGCGAGCCCTGGGTGGTACGCGGCGGACCTGCCCGTCGAGTCGACCGGCGAGTGGACCCTTTCGGTCACGCTGACGGGGCCGCTGGGGCCGGGGGAGGTGGATTTCCCCGTCGAGGTGCAGTCGGGCAGCGGGACCAACTGGTTCGTCATCGGCGCGTTTGCGATCGTTCTCGTCCTTTTCGCACGAACGGCACTGTCGTGGCGGCGGAGGCGCGGTCGACCGGCGCCTCCCGGACGCGGAGGAGGAGCGTAGCAGCCGACGTGAGCCCCATAGCAACGGAGAAGAGCGTCTGATGAAGCTTCACAGAACACTTTGGGCAACCACTATTTCGACCGCCCTCGCCCTTGCGCTGCTCGCGTCCTGCGGCAACGGCGGCGGACCCGAGGAGCATACCTTCGAGATACAGATCGAGGATGGACAGCCGGCAGGGGGAGCGGCGGCCTATCGCGTCAAGCAGGACGATGCGGTGACGCTGGTGGTGACCTCCGACCAGCACGCCTCGCTCCACCTGCACGGGTACGACCTCACGGGGGTTGCGGCGCCTAGCCAGCCTGCAACGCTGGAGGTCACGGCCAACGCGACGGGGAGCTTCCCGCTCACCGTCCACGTGGGAGGGGAGCGCGGACACGGAGAGGTGTTCGGCTCGCCGGTGATGCAGCCGGGGGACACATTCGCCTTCACTGTGCCCGAGGGGCTGGCGGGCGAGGACATCCTGTTCCACAGCCACTTCCACGCAGAGGTGACCGGCACGATCACCGTGGTGGATGATGCGGCGTTGCCGGACGCTGTGGAGATCGACGTGCGGGACTTGGCGGCGCATCCGCACCATGTCATGGTCAAGCCGGGCACGGAGATAACCTGGCGAAACAGCGACTCGGTGAGTCACGGAATCGTGAGCGGGCGGCACCCCGATGATCAGGGGGAGGGAGGGCACTCCCATGAGACGGAGGAGATCGAGCTGGGGCGGCTGGAGGTCCACCCGCGCTAGCGGCGGGAGACATGGGTAGGGTGACCACCCGTATCCTGCCGGTCGTTGGGCTGGCGCTGCTGCTTCTCGCGTGGCCGGCGTCGTCGCTGTACGCGCACGGCTTCGGGGAGCGGTACGACCTGCCGGTGCCGCTGGGCCTGTACGTGGCGGGCTCCGGCGCGGCCGTTGCGCTGTCGTTCGTGGTCATCGGCCTGTTCGTGCGGGGGGCGCCGGGCCTGCGGGACTACCCCCGCCTCAACCTGCTGCGCTGGGTGGGGAAGGGGCCGGTGGGGCTCGCGTGGGGGGCGTCGGCGCTGCTGGCAAGGGTCGTGGCGGTGGCCATGTTCGTGCTGGTGCTGGCGGCGGGGCTCTTCGGGGATGCGGCGCCGACGAAGAACCTCGCGCCGACCATGGTCTGGGTGATCTGGTGGGTGGGGTTGGCCTACGCCTCGGCGCTGGTGGGCGACGTCTGGGCGCTGGTGAACCCGTGGAAGACGCTCTTCGAGTGGGCGGAGGCGGCGCTGCGGCGGATTCGGCCGGGGGCGGAGCTGTCGCTGCGGAGGCCGTACCCCTCCGACTGGGGCGCATGGCCGGGCGTTGCGCTGTTCGCCTGCTTCGCCTGGGTGGAGCTGGTGTATGCGGACGCTGCGGTGCCGGTGCGCATTGCGCAGATGGGGCTGGTCTACTCCGCCATCACGTGGGCGGGGATGTTCGTCTTCGGCAAAGAGGTGTGGCTGCGGAACGGCGAGGCTTTCTCGCTGGCCTTCGGCTTCTTCGCCCGCTTTGCGCCGACGGAGATACGAGTGACCGACACGGCGGTGTGCGCTTCGTGCGCCGTCGACTGCGCGGACCGGGACGGTCGATGCATCGGCTGCGGGGACTGCTTCGGCCGAGCGCCGCGGGGGCAGCGTGAGGTGAGCCTGCGGCCATTCGCCGCGGGGCTGCTGCGGCATGAGACCGTCTCCACCTCCATGATGGTCTTCGTGGTGCTGCTGCTGGCGACGGTGACCTTCGACGGGCTGACCGCGACGCCGGCCTGGGTGGAGGTGTCGGGGTTCATCGCCAACTTCGTGTCGGGCTCGGCGGCGGTGGGCACCGTGGGCCTGGTTGCGGTCCCGCTGCTGTTCCTGGGCGTCTACCTGGGAGTCTGCGGCCTCATGGCCGCGGCGAGTGGGCGTCGCCCGTCCGTGGAGGAGCTGGCACCGGCTTTCGTCTACTCGCTGATACCCATCGCGCTGGCCTACCACCTGGCCCACTTCCTCTCCTTCCTGCTGGTCCAAGGGCAGGCGATCATCCCGCTCGCGTCGGACCCCTTCGGGTCAGGGTCGGACCTGTTGGGCACCGCAGGCTACACGATCGACATCGGGATCGTGGGGGCGCGGTTCGCGTGGTTCACGGCAGTCATTGGGATTGTGACCGGGCACATCATCGCCGTGTACCTGGCGCACGCGGTGGCGCTGCGTACGCTGGGGGACCCGCTGGGGGACCGTGGGGCGGCGCTGCGGAGCCAGTACCCGATGCTGGCGCTGATGGTGGGGTACACGATGCTGAGCCTGTGGATCCTGGCGCAGCCGATCGTGGAGTCGGGGGGTTGAGATTCGCGGGCGCTTTTGCTTGGAGAGGTGGGGAATCGGGGGTTGGTTGGGCCCACCCGCCCACCCTCGGAAGTTTTTTGGTAACTGGGGGCACATCCCCCAGAGCGGCTCGCCGCCCCAGAAGGAGGGGAGGCCCCTCTGGACTCCCCTGTGCCGAGCGCTACGCGCCGTTGGGTTCCGGCCAGCGCCGAATACGGCAATGGTGCGGTGTTGGGGCGGGGCGTTGTTTGGAGACGGGACGCGTCGAGGTTCCCCTGTCTTCGCAGGAACGATTGCCCTTCGACAAGCTCAGGGTGAGCGGCCCCTTTCACTAGCAAAGGCGGAGGGGATAAGATAAGGCCATGCCAAACCGACTGATCAACGAGACTAGCCCCTACCTGCAGCAGCATGCGAACAACCCCGTGGAGTGGTACCCGTGGGGCCCGGAGGCGCTGGCGCGGGCGAAAGAGGAGGGGAAGCCCATCCTCCTCAGCATCGGCTACGCCGCCTGCCACTGGTGCCACGTCATGGAGCGGGAGTCGTTCGAGGACCCGGACATCGCCGAGGTGATGAACCAGAACTTCGTGAACATCAAGGTGGACCGGGAGGAGCGGCCGGAGCTGGACTCGATCTACATGCAGGCGGTGCAGGCGATGACCGGCCGGGGCGGCTGGCCGATGACGGTCTTCCTAACGCCCGACCTGAAACCCTTCTACAGCGGCACCTACTTCCCGCCGGAAGACCGGATGGGCATGCCGGGCTTCCCACGCATCCTGATGGCGCTGACCGACGCCTACCGGGAACGTCGCGGCGACGTGCTGCAGGCTGCGGAGGAGGTGAACTCGTTTCTGCAGCGCAGCGCGGCCGTGGGAGTGTCGAACGAGCCGCTGATCGACGACCTGCTGCGGGGCGCCTTCCGGCAGATCACCTCGGCCTTCGACGGCGTCTACGGCGGGCTGGGAGGAGCGCCCAAGTTCCCACAGCCCATGACGTGGGAGTTCCTTCTGCGCTTCGCTCACCGGACGGGCGAGCAGGGGCCGCAGTCGATGGCGCAGCTCACGCTGACCCGGATGGTCCAGGGGGGCATCTACGACCACCTGGCAGGGGGATTCCATCGCTACACGGTGGACGGGAACTGGCTGGTGCCGCACTTCGAGAAGATGCTCTACGACAACGCCCTCCTTGCTCGGCTGTACCTCCACGCGTTCCAGGCGACGGGGCGGCCAATGTACCGCCAGGTGGTGGAGGCGGTCCTGGACTACCTGCTACGGGACATGCGAGACCCGGCGGGCGGGTTCGCCTCGTCCCAGGACGCGGACAGCGAGGGCGAGGAGGGAGTCTTCTACGTCTGGTCGGCGCAGGATCTGCGAGACGTGCTTGGCGAGGAGGACGCGGCGGTGCTGGCGCGCTACTTCGGGGTGACCGAGGCGGGCAACTTCGAGGGCCGCAACGTGCTCCATCGTTTCACGGCCCCCGAGGCGGTGGCGGAGGGTCTGGGGATGACGCCGGAGTCCCTGGCGGAGACTGTGGCGCGAGGGAGCGAGAAGCTGCACGCCGTCCGGCGCACTCGAGAGTGGCCGCTGCGGGACGAAAAGGTCCTGACGGCCTGGAACGCCATGGTTCTGGGCGCGCTGGCCGAGGCTGCGGGCACGCTGGAGCGCTCGGACTACCTGGAAGAGGCGCGGGTAACGGCGCGATTCCTGCTGAGCGCCCTTCGCCAAGACGGGCGGCTGCTTCGCACCTACCGGGACGGGCAGGCGAAGCTGCCAGGCTACCTGGAGGACTATGCCTTCACCGTGGACGGGCTGATCAGCCTCTACGAGTCGAGCCTGGAGCCGTGCTGGCTGGAGGAGGCTCGCTCCCTGGCGGACGCGATGCTGGACCTGTTCTGGGAGGAGGGCCGGGGGACGTTCTACGACACGGCGCGGGACCACGAGACGCTGATCGTGCGGCCGCGGGACATCTTCGATAACGCGATGCCGTGCGGCAGCTCGACGGCGACGCTGGCCCTGCTTCGGCTGGGGGCGCTGACCGGGCAAGACGCCTACCGCAGCGCTGCGGTACGCGCCCTACGGTCCGTGCGAGGACTGCTGGCCCAGCACCCGGCAGGCTTCGGCCACTGGCTGTGTGCGCTGGACTTCTACCTGTCGACGCCGAAGGAGATCGCAATCGTGGGGCCGCGCGACGATGCAGGCACGGCGGCGCTGCTGGCGGCGGCGCACCGCGACTTCATCCCGAACAAGGTCGTGGCGGGGGCGGAGTCGGAGGAGGACGGGGAGGACAGCGGCATCCCGCTGCTGGAGATGCGGGGGATGGTCAACGGGCGGCCGACGGCCTACGTCTGCGAAAACTACGCGTGTATGATGCCGGTCAACGAGCCTGAGGCGATGCTGGAGCAACTCCGGTCGAGGCCGGACGAGCCCAGGGCCTCGGGGATTCTGCTGCCCTAGGAGTCGGAGGCGGGGCGCTGGCGGCGCAGCCACTCCTGAAGGCGTTCGTCGTTGCGGGGCTGGAAGATGGAGCCCTCCCCGGGGAGGTCCATGAAGCGGGGGTCCGGCCTGGCAGGGCGTCGCAGCAGGTGGGACAGAAGGGGCAGGGTGGCCAGGCCGCCCACGGCCATGGCGAGCGTGCCCATGACGCGGCGCCGGGTGAATCGCATGTCGTCGCGTTTGTCCATTCGGCGCTTCCCCCGTTGGTCCTGCTGTTTGCTCGTGTGATTCTAGAAGAAATGGTGGGGAGCTGCAAGGCGGCAGGGCTTGCCCTGCACCCTCAGCTTGCGGCGTCGGGCTGTGGCGGAGTTTGTTCCTGTCGTATGGACGATGGAGGCGGAGTGGTTGGGAGAGTTTCCCTACGGTAGACGTTGGCTGGGCCCACCCGCCCACCCTCGGAGGTTTTTTTGTAACTGGGGGCACATCCCCCAGGCCCCTTGCCAGAGGGGTCTCCCCTCTGGCTCCCCTTTGACGAGGGATTCGCGCCGGAAAGGCGGCAGGGCAAGCCCTGCATTTTCAGTTTGCGGCGTTGGGCTGTGGAGCGGTCTGGAGGATTTCCCTACGGTAGACGTTGGGTGGGCCCACCCGCCCGGCGGCAGAGCCGCTCTAGCTCCCCCCGCGCGGCCCCGCACCGGAGTTTTTTCTTCGGGGAGCTGCGCCCCCATACCCCCGCGGGGGAGACCTCACCGCGCCACCCCTGGGTTCTGGCCTTCGCCGGAACGACGAAGGGGGTCGCAGGGGCGACGGCCCTTCGACAAGCTCAGGGTGAGCGGTCCACGCACCCGGCGCGATGCGGCGGCATTGCCGCTCCAACCTGCCCCGCCTCCCCACCCGCCGCTCAGGCCCTTCGACAAGCTCAGGGTGAGCGGTCGTCTCACGCGGCGCTATAACTGTCGACCTCTCCCCCAGAAGAGGCGGCAGGGCAAGCCCTGCACCCTTAGCTTTCGGGCGTTGGGCTGTGGCGGAGGCTGGGGGCAGGGGGACGTTTGTGGCTATTCGTCCAAGAGGGGGTTGATGCCTCGGACGTTGATGCCGTAGTCGAAGACCAGGTCTCCGCCTGTCAGACCGGACATGAACAAGAGGCCCGCGCCAGCGAAGACGACGACCAGAAACGGGACGGACGCTCCGCAATCCGATCCTCTTTGACGGGAGATGAAACGCCAGACGGTAACTGCAATGAAGAGTGCGGTCACCCCGAAGCTCCAGAACTGATGTGTCTCAATGATGTCATGCAGGTCCGTCTCCTCGTACGGGAAGTGAGAGACCAGCCCGGAGACTGTAGCGGCGATGGCGCCTAGAGTCCCGAGTACGAGCAGCAGCCATGTGGTCTGAAGCATCCCGGATTTGGGCCGGAGAACCACGTAGAGTGTCAGGGCTGCGAGCAGTACCAAGAGAGCAATCGGAAAGTGGACGATGATGGAATGGAGGTCTTCGATGGTGTCGGAGATGAGCTTTTCCAAGCCGTCCCCCAGTTCGTTGTGATGAGGCAGCGATGGCACTGCTCGCTATGGTACAACGCAGAGGAGCGGAAGGGGATAGGAGGGGGTCTATGAAAGCGGGACTGTGGCGGATGGAGGAGAGAGGGGGTGTCCCTACGATGCCACCTTAGTTGGGCCCACCCACCCGCCCGGCGGCAGTGCCGCCCTAGCTCTCGCCGCCTCCCCGCACCGCCGTCGCATTGCCCGCCCACCCCCCTGATATTTTTCTGTTGGGGGGCTGCGCTCCCCCAGACCCCCGCGTGGGGTGCGCCCATCCCCGCTACCCCTGGATTCCGGCCTGCGCCGGAACGACCCTGCGCCGGAACGACGACCCTTCGACAGGCTAAGGGTGAGCGGAATCAAGATGGAGGGTGTCCGCTCACTCGCCGCTGCGCGGCGGCCTCTCCCCAAGGAGAGGCGAGATGGGCTGGAAGAGGGCGGTTATAGCCGCGCAAACTCTTGACACTGGGGCGAAGCTTGCGATAATCTTCACAAACCCTGGCCCTGGCTGAGGGGAGGCTATGGGGTCCCACCTGGATCCGGACTACATAACCGGCGCCAACTGGGACCAGCTTGGGGACACGCTGTTCTTCCTGTGGGGTGTCCCTCTGGTCGTGATTGTATTTGCTTTCTCCCTGCTGTTCGCCAGGGCCATCATTCCCTCACTGGTAACGTCGGGGCACCTTCCGACAAAGGTCTTCCAGCTGCGCCTGGTGCTCTACGGGGTCGCGGCTGTGGCGGTTGGGGTCCTAGTGTGGGTTGTCCTGAATTTCGTTCGGGAGATCCGCGTGATCGAAGACTTCTATTTCAAGTGGTGGATTTGAGCAGCGGGCACCGATCCGGCGTCGCGGGGAGCACCGCGGTGACGGGCGGAGACGCCGGCTAGGGAGAAAGACGCTTCGGTGTTGCAACGGCTGCTGCCCCGGACCATCTCGGTTCGGCTCCTCATTGGGCTGGGAGGCGGCCTAGTTATTTCGGCTGTGCTGGGGCTGGGACTGCTGCTTGTGCTCGGCCACTACTTCTGGTCCGTCGAGAAGCTCTTTCGCGGGGCACCGGAGCAGCCGGTCCCCTTTCCCCATCCCGTCCACGTCCAACAGGCGGGGATAGACTGCGTGTTCTGCCACAGGACCGTGGCCACGGAGCGCATGGCCAGCATTCCCGCCGTTGAGCAGTGCTACTACTGCCACAAGATCGTCGGCCAGGCGGCCGGGGAGCGGGTGGCGCTTTCGGGCATCCAGACGATGAACGAGCTAGCCGGCTTCGACGGTGAGACGCGCCAGTTCGTCGACGCCCGGCCGATCAACTGGGTGCGCGTGCACCGACTGCCCGATCACGTGCGGTTCGTGCACGAACAACACGTGTCCTATTTCTCTGATCAGCCGGAGTACGGCATCTCTTCGGCCACCTGCACCATCTGCCACGGCAAGGTGGAGACCATGACCGAGGTGCGCCAGGACCGGGACCTGCGGATGGGAGACTGCGTGGACTGCCATCGGGAGTACGGAGCTCCCACCGACTGCACGACGTGTCACTACTAGATGGAGGCCTAGACTAAAGGATGGCCCTAACTCGTCGACAACTACTGAAGGGCTCCGGCCTGGGGCTGGGAGCGGTCCTCTTTGCGGGCTGCACCATTCCCGAGCGGGAGATGGTGGTGCAGAGTCCGGCGCGCCTTCCCGAGGACCTGGTGGAGGGCTTCGACGCGCACTACGCGACGCTGTGCCGGGTCTGCTCCAACCCGGAGGGCATCCTGGTCAGGGTGATGGAGGGCAGGGCCAAGAAGGTGGAGGGGAACCCGGAGTACCCGCTGAACCTGGGCAAGCATGGCGCTCGGTGCGAGGCGGGCCTGCAGGCCCTGTACCACCCGGACCGCATCCGAATGCCGATGTTGAGAGCCTCGAGAGGCGAGCCCTTCCGCGAGGTCTCTTGGGAGACAGCCCTGGACACGCTCCTGGAACAGATGCGAGCGCAGCAGAGTCGCCCCGAGTCGGTGGCGGTGATGACGGCGCCGCTTCGAGGCCACATGGGGATGCTGGTGGAGCGCTTCGTCAGCGCCTACGGCGCTAGGCACTTCTCCTTCGAGACGCTGGAAGAGACCGTGCTGCGGGAGGCCGTGAAGCGGGTCTTCGGCCAGGACCGCCTGCCCCACTTCGACATCGAGCGGGCGAGCTACGTGCTCTCCTTCGGGGCCGACTTCCTGGGCACCTGGCTCTCCCCCATCAACTACTCCCGTCAGTACGGCGAGTTCCGGCAGGGCGAGGCCCGTGGAGGACTCGGACGGGGCACGCTGGTGCAGGTGGAGCCACGCTTCTCCCTGACGGCGGCCAACGCGGACGAATGGGTGCCGGTGCGGCCCGGATACGAAGGGGCACTGGCGCTGAGCATCGCTTCGGTCATCGTCGACGACGGGCTGGTGGACGCGGCGGCTAGCCGGAGGGCCACCGACCTGGTGGGCGCCTCGACCCTGGCCCGCTTCAGGCCCGGAGGCACGGAAGCGGAGAAGACGGGGATCGGCGCCGAGCGCATCAGGGCGCTGGCCCACGCCTTCGTCGATCACCAGCCAAGCCTGGCGCTGGCGGGGGGCTCGGCCGGCGCGCATACCAACGGCCTCTTCAACCTCACAGCGGCCTATATGCTGAACCTCCTCGTGAACAACGTCGGCGTGAACGGGGGGATTGCGTTCAACCCGCCCTCGCCGCTGCCGGGTGTCCCGGACGCGGCCAAGGCCACCCCCCTGGCCGAGTGGAAGCAGCTGGCGGACCGGATGCGCAGCAACGAGGTCCAGGTGGCGCTGGTGCGGGGCGCGAACCCCGCATACGGCCTGCCGGGCGCGGTGAAGTTCAGCGAGGCGCTGGACCAGGTGCCGTTCGTGGCGAGCGTTGCGAGCTTCCTGGACGAGACGACGGCCCAGGCCGACCTGGTGCTGCCGGAGCGCGTCTACATGGAGGACTGGGGAGACGACATTCCAGACCCGGCCCCAGGCTTCCAGCTGCTGGGCGTGCAACAGCCGGTGGTGGCGCCGTTCGGGGGCCAGGGAGACTCGGCGATTGCCCCCCACGCGGAGGCCCGCAGCTTCGGCGACGTGCTTCTGACGTTGGCCCAGGAGCTGGGCGGGAACGTGGGGCAGGAGCTGCAGGAGTGGGACACCTTCCAGGACGTGGTGCGCTCCGGGATGCAGCGCCTCTTCGAAGAGAAGGGCGGCGCACTGCCGCTTCGAACAGGATCGACCAGGGCCAGCACCTTCGACGGGTTCTGGGTTGGGGTGCTGCAGCGCGGCGGCTGGTGGGACCGGGACGCTTCGGGGAACGCTACCCAGGCCCAGGCCCAGGTGGCGTCCGCCAAGGAGCCCAGCTTCCAGGGCAGCGAGACCCAGTACCCCTTCCACCTGGTGCCCTTCCCCTCGCAGGGGGTGGGCGACGGAAGCGGGGCGCATCTCCCGTGGCTTCAGGCTACGCCCGACCCGCAGTCGACGGCTGCGTGGAAGACGTGGGTGGAGATCAACCCGAGGACGGCCCGAGAGATGAACGTGCGCGAGGGCGACGTGGTGCGGGTGGTATCGCACTACGGGTCCATAGAGGCCCTGGCCTACCCCCATCCGGCAACACCCCCGAACGTGCTGAGCGTGCCGATGGGGCAGGGCCATCGGGGCTACGGACGATACGCGGACGACCGCGGCGCGAACGTCCTGGAGATGCTGGCGCCGGAAGAGGACGAGGAGACCCAGGCCTTCGCATGGGCGGCGACGCGAGTGCGCCTGGAGAAGACGGGACGCAGGACTCGTGTTCCGAAGACGGAGGGGATGGTGCCGGCGGTGCAGGTGGCACACTTCCCAATCGTCCAGGTGACCCGGGAGTAAAGACACGGAGGACGCGTGATGGTGCAGGAGCAAGTGGAACGCAAGTATGGAATGGTCATCGACGTGGACCGGTGCACAGGCTGTCAGGCGTGCGTTGTCGCTTGCCAGGCTGAGAACAACGTGCCGATCAGCGAGGAGAAGGCGTTTCTGGAGCGCCGCTTCTTCGAGTGGATCCGCATCGAGCGGTACTGGGAGGGGATGGAGGAGGCCGAGGAGACCGGCGACTACAGCAAGGTCAAGGCCCGGTTCATCCCGATGCTGTGCCAGCACTGCTCGAATGCGCCCTGCGAGCCGGTCTGCCCCGTCTACGCCACGTACCACAACAACGAGGGGCTGAACGTGCAGGTGTACAACCGGTGCATAGGCACCCGGTACTGCGCGAACAACGACCCGTACAACGTGCGCTTCTTCAACTACTTCGATCCGAAGTGGCCGGAGACGCTCCGCAACCAGCTCAACCCCGACGTAACAGTCCGGACCCGGGGCGTGATGGAGAAGTGCACGTTCTGCGTGCAGCGCATCCGGCGCGCCGGACGGGACGCGGAGCAGGAGGGGCGGGAGCTGCAGGACGGGGACATCGTACCGGCCTGCGTTCAGGCCTGTCCGACGAGCGCGCTGAACTTCGGCGACCAGAACGACCCGGACAGCAGAGTCAGCGTGATGCGGCACGACGAGAGGGCCTACCGAGTGCTGGAGGAGCTGGGCACGGAGCCCAACATCACCTACCTGAAGAAGGTGGACCCGAGTGCAGGCGGCCACTAAACATAACGGCCACCACCGGCCGGAGATCCTGGAGAAGAGTCCCCAGGAGATCAACGAGGAGCTTCTGGGGCGGAGCTCCCGCTCCGGGACGCTCTTCTTCGGCGCCGTGGTGGTCCTTGCCGTGCTCACGGTGCTGGGCATCGTGGGCTTCTTCCTTCGCCTGGGGGACGGCTTCGGCGTGCACACGCACTGGGCCTACCTGGCGGCGGTCTTCGCCTTCATCCTGACGACGTCCCTGTCAGCGCCGCTGGTTGCCATAGCCCCGCGGCTGGCCCGAGCGCACTTCAACCGGCCCATCACGCGGGCGGCGGAGCTCTGGTCCGTGGCGGGGCTGGTGAGCCTCGTCATCCTCATTCCGCTGCTGATCGCGCTGCCCTCGGCCACGGGGCGCCGGACCTTCTGGTTCGTGGACCTGTACCGGGAGGGGTGGCCGGCAGGCGCACCGCACGTGTACCTGGCGCTGGCGGTGATCTTCCTGGTGGTGACCGGCCTGGCGCTGCTGTGGGTGGGGGCGATTCCCGACTTCGCCGTGGCGCGGGACCGGACGCAGCGCCGCCTCTACCACCGGCTGGCGATGGGATGGCAGGGGACGGCGGGAGAATGGCGCAAACTGCGGACGTTCATCAGCCTGCTGGGGGCGTTCTACTTCATATCGCTCGTCTACACCCACACTGTGGTCAGCTTCGACTTTGCCCAGAGCCTGGTGCCGGGCTACAAGGACTCCATCTTTCCGGCGCACCACGCCCTGAGCGGCATCCAGTCTGCGCTTGCCACCACCCTGGTGACGATGTTCATACTGCGCACCTTCGGCGGGATGAAGGAGTACATCGGGGTGGAGCAGTTCTGGGGCCTGTCCAAGCTCCTGCTGGCCAGCAGCCTGCTGTGGGCCTACTTCTGGTGGTCGGGGTTCATCATCTTCTGGTACGGCCGGGCCCCGGTTGAGCAGAACGTGCTTCATCTCTACATGACAGGGCCCTACAGGCCCCTCTTCATCATGACCTTTGCGATGAACTTCCTGACGCCGCTCTTCCTGTTCATCTGGAGCCCCGTTCGCAGGAGCATCATCGGGCCCACCGCGTTGGCGTGCGTGGTCCTGACGGGGACGTTCCTGGACCGGATCCGGATATACACGGCCTCCTTCTCCGTTGGAGTGCCTGGGCAGGAGGGGAAGCTGAGTCTGTACGGCCCTCCGGAGGAGTTTCGGGCGAGCCTATCGGCCATGACGCCGGACCTGGCTGACGTGTTGATGGTGGTGGGGGCGCTGGCAGCGGCGGTGCTGACGTACCTCCTGGCCTCCCGGATCGTGCCGATGGTGAGCATGTGGGGGAGCAAGGAGGGGGTGCTTCTCCAGCGCGTACGGCCGCTGGCGAAGACGGAGCTCAAGGTGCTGGCAAAGCCGGACTAGCGAGAAGCAGAGGCAGCGAGAGCAAGGATGCAGGAAAGACGTCTTCAGACGGAGCGGGAGATCAACCGGGACCTGCTGCGGCCGGTCCTGACGACCCCGCTGTGGTTCTGGGCGCTGGCAGGATTCCTAGGTACCGTGGTGGCCGCAGGTGGGGCCGCCTACGGCTGGTCCTGGTACCACGGGCTTGGGACGTTCGGGATAAACCGGCCGGTGATGTGGGGGTTCCTGATCACGAACTTCGTGTTCTGGGTCGGGATCAGCCACGCGGGGATCATGCTCTCGGCGATCCTGCGCCTCAGCCAGGCGGAGTGGCGGCGTCCGCTGACCCGTGCGGCCGAGGTGCTGACCATCTTCTCGCTCCAGGCGGCAGTGCTGATGCCCATCATCCACTTGGGGCGGACGTGGCGGGTCTACTGGAGCTTGCCCTACGACCTTGCCCGGGGCATCTATCCCAACATCCGCTCGCCTCTGGTCTGGGACCCCGCTGCCATCACCACCTATCTGACCTCAACCATACTCTTCGTGTTCGTGCTGCTGCTGCCGGACCTGGCCATCGTCCGCGACCGGACCCGGGGCGTCCGGCACAAGTTCTACTCGGTGCTGTGCCTGGGCTGGCGGGGCACGCCGCGGCAGTGGAAGCTGCAGGTCATCGCCGGGGTGCTGCTGTCGGCGCTGATCCTGCCGGTGTTCGTCTCGGTGCACAGCATCGTGTCCTGGGACTTCGCGGTGGCCGTAGCCGTCGAGGGCTGGCACACAACGATCTTCGCACCCTACTTTGTCATCGGCGCCGTGCACTCGGGAGTGTCTGCCGTGGTGACCGTGGCGGCGCTCATGCGGTGGCTCTACCGGCTGGACGCGTACATCCGGCCCGAGCACTTCGACGCGCTGGGACGGCTGCTCATCGTTATCGCCGTGACATGGTTCTACTTCTTCATCGTCGAGTTCTTCATGGGCCTGTACAGCGGCGAAGGCGCCGAGGTGGAGCTGCGACAGCTGCAGGTCTTCCAGTGGCCCTTCAACATGCTGTTCATCGTGTTCCTGCTTACGGGGTTCTTCATCCCGGTGCCGCTGTGGCTCTTCCGCAACGTTCGCCGCAGCGTGGCGCTGATGTTCTGGACGTCGATCCTGGTCAACGTGGGGATGTGGCTCGAGCGCTTCATCCTCATCGTCCCGAGCCTGATGAGGAAGCAGTCCCTAACGTTCAACTGGGGCTCGTACAGTCCCAGCGCGATTGAGATTCTGATTGTGTGCGGTACCTTTGCCCTGGTGTTCCTGGGAATGTTGATCTTCGCGAAGGTCTTCCCCATCATTCCGGTGGCGGATGCCAAGGAAGGGAAGGCCCTGGCGCAGACGGTCAAGGTGGGTAAGGTGCAGGTACCAGCCATCTTCCGCGAGGAGTAGGCGCAAGAGAGGGCAGTGCTATGGCGAAGAGAGGCATACTAGGACTGTTCCAGTCCGTAGAAGCCGCCGTGGTGGGCGCAGACAAGCTGGTGGGAGTGGGCGTGGACGACTTCGAAGTCCTGTCCGACACGCCGTACCCGGAAGGGGCCTTCGGCGAGCGGCCCTCGAAGCATGCGCTGTACATCTTCCCGCTGGTGGGCGCTGCGCTGGGGCTCTCCATAGCGCTTCTGTTGACGGCGGGGACGCAGCTGGCCTATCCCGTGGTGACGGGCGGCAAGCCCATTCTGGCCATCCCGCCCATGGTCATCATCTGCTACGAAGGGACGATGCTGGGCGCGATTATCTCCACGATCCTGGGCGTCGTCTTCGAATCCAGGTTGCCCCGGTCCAAGATCGGCCTGTACGACCCGCGCATCACCGAGGGCTACATCGGCTTGCTGGCGACAGTGCCCGAGGAGCGCTTGGACGAGGTCCAGCAAGCCTTCCAGGAAGCCGAGGCGACCGACGTGAAGGTCGAGGAGCCGTCCGGGAAATGAGAGCGGTAGGCGCAAAGGTCCCTTCCCTTCGCATCCGAGGGGTGCTGGCGCTAGGGCTGCTGGCCCTGCTCCTCCTCGCGTGCCGCGCGGAGACCGGGACCTATGCGCCCGTGGACATCACCACGGAGCTGCACTACAGCCAGTCGGCCCGCTCCCAGGAGCCTCCGCGCTTCGAGGGGGCGCCAGGGGCGGTCCCGTTCGTGTCGCTATCCGAGGATGCGTCGGAGGCGACGCTCGCTCCGGCGGCCTACCGGGAGTGGGAGTATGACCTGACGCTGGAGACGGCTGTGGACCTGGCGAACCCGACCGCCGACTCGGACGCCAACGTGCAACTGGGAGAGGAGCTGTTTCGCACGAACTGCGCCTTCTGCCATGGCACAGCAGCCCGCGGCGACGGACCGGTCAACGAGTACCTGCAGAGCTACTTCAGCATCCCCGCGCCGGACCTGATGGGCCTTGGAGGCCCCAACACCATGTCCGCAAGCTCGACGCTGGGCAAGACGGACGGCGAGATCTTCCTGCTCATCTCCCAGGGCGGGTTCACGAGCACGGACCTGGGGATGCCGGAGTTCCGCCTGCTCCTCACCCCCATGGAGCGCTGGCTGCTGGTGTCCTACCTCCGCTCTCTGGGGGACCAGTAGCCAATCCCCGGACCACGCAGTCCAGTGACCTTCCCCGGCGCCGCCCGCGCATCCCGGTGGTATCATGGGTATGGCTATGAGTGACGGACGGGACAGGGGCCGCGCACGGGGACGCCTTCTCCTGATTGCCATGCTCATGCTCGTGTCGGCTGCGCTGGGGGCGTGCACGGAGACCTCCTCGGAGGACGACCTGGAACGGCGCGCTCAGCGGCTGGACCGGACGCTCATCTGCCCGCTCTGCCCCAGCGAGACCATCGACCAGTCGCAGGTGCTGCTGGCCGCGCAGATGCGGGTGACGGTGCGGGAGAGACTGGCAGAGGGGTGGAGCGAGGAGGAGATCCGCCAGTACTTCGTGGACCGCTACGGGGAGCGCGTCCTGGCGGCGCCGCCCAAGGAGGGGTTCAACCTCCTCGCCTGGGCGGTCCCGCCCGCCATTGTCATCGCGAGCCTCCTGGTCCTGGCCTGGGTGGTGCGGGAAATGCAGGTGCGCAGACGCACGCCGCAGGCCGCACGAGAGCGCCCGGCGGAAGCCCGCGACGAGACGGCCCTGGCACCCTACCTGGCGCTGGTGGACCGGGAGTCGGGAGGCGCAGGAACGACAAGGGCTGAAACGTCCGGCGCATCGGGGCCTCCGACCCTGGCGCCGGAATCCTCGGGACGGGAAGGGGAGCTGTGACGGACCTCGGCAAGATTGCCGTGCTTCTGACGGTGGCCCTTTCGGCCTACGCCGTGGTGGGCTCCGTCGTGGGCGCGAGATGGCGGATGCCCGAGCTGGTGCAGAGCGCCCGATCCGCGGCCTACGTCGCACCGCTCATGCTGGTTGCGGCAACCATAGTCCTGGTGGCGGCTTTCGTCACGCACGACTTCAGCGTGCAGTACGTCGCCGAGAACAGCAGCCGGGCGATGAGCCAGTGGTTGACGTGGGTGGCCTTCTACGCGGGTAACGAGGGGTCGCTGCTGTTCCTGGCCACGATCTTCGCGGTGCTCGCGGCAGTGGCGATTGCCCGAGCGCCCAGGCGGGTAGCGCCGTCGCTGCCGTATACAGTGGCGGTGCTCTCGATCGTGACGCTGTTCTTCAGTGCCGTGCTGGCAACGCTGGCCAGCCCCTTCGTGGAGGTGGCCTCTCCTCCCCTCGACGGCCGGGGCATCAATCCCCTGCTGACCCACCCGGGAATGCTGGTGCATCCGCCGATGCTGATGACGGGACTGATCGGCGTCGCCATCCCCTTTGCCTTTGCCTTCGGGCACCTTGCGTCGGGGAGGACGGGGGACGAGTGGGTGGACCCGGCGCGGGTGTGGGGGCTGGTGGTCTGGGCCATACTGACCATCGGGCTGCTGCTTGGGGCGTGGTGGGCCTATACGATCCTAGGCTGGGGCGGCTACTGGGCGTGGGACCCGGTGGAGAACGCGGGCCTGCTGCCATGGCTCCCACTCACGGCCTTCATCCACTCGATCATGGTCCAGCGGCGGCGGGGGATGTTCCGGAGCTGGAACATTGTGCTCATCACCGTGGCGTGGGGCATGGCGATGTACGGCATGTTCATGAACCGCGGCGGATCCGTTCCATCGGTCCACTCCTTCGCCCAGTCGACGCTGGGGTGGGTCTTCCTGCTCTTCCTCGCCTTCAACGTGGTTGTGGCCTTCGGCGTCTTCTTCTGGCGCTACGGCCAGCTTCGAAGCAGCGCTCCGGTAGGCTCGCCGCTCTCCCGGGAGGTCGCGTTCCTGGTAAACAACGTCCTCTTCCTGCTCATTGCGCTGGTGACGCTGTGGGGCGTGGTGTTCCCGCTGGTGTCGCAGGTCTTCCGCGGCGTGACGGTAACCGTGGGGCGTCCGTTCTACGACATCACAACAGGCCCGCTCTTCCTGGCGCTGCTGCTCCTCATGGGCGTGGGGCCGCTCATCCCCTGGCGTCGCGGCTCAGCGCAGAGCCTGAAGCGCACTCTTCTGCTGCCGGCCGCAGCCGCCGCGGCCGTGGCCCTGGTGGCATTGGTGCTGGGCGTTCGTTCTCTCTTCCCGCTCCTAGGCCTCTTTGCCTGCACAGTGGCAGGCGCAGCCATCCTGCGGGAGTGGGCCCGGGGAACGCGCGTGCGACGAAGGCGCGGGGAGAGCTATCCGCTGGCCTTCGGGCGACTGATTGCGGCCAACCGGCCGCGCTACGGCGGCTACATCGTCCACCTGGGCATCGTGCTGCTGGGCTTCTCCGTAATCGGCTCGGCGTTCTACAGCGTCCAGGAGGACGTCTCCCTGGCGCCCGGCCAAGAGGCGACGGTGGAAGGCTTCACCGTCCAGTACATCTCCAACTCGACGGAGGTGTTCCCTGACCGGGTGGAGCAGCGGGCAGAGGTGCGCGCACTGCGCGGAGACAACGTGCTGAGTACGATGTCGCCGGGATACGTGTTCTACCCGGACTTCTCCCTGGCGGCGACGCGGGCCGCCATACGTTCCACGCCGCGGGAGGACCTGTACATCATCGCGAGCGAGTTCTCAGAGGGGGGCCAGGCACTGTTCCGCATCTACGTGAACCCGCTGGTGATCTGGATGTGGATCGCAGGCCCTCTCTTCGTCCTGGGCACGCTGGTGGCCCTCTGGCCCGAGAGGGACCGGACCGTGGCCTCCGTGGCGAGCATGAGGGAGACGCCCGTGGAGCAGGCGGCGGTCGCCCAGGGTACGCCAACGCCGGGGAACTAGGAGGAGAGGCCCGTGGACCTAGCGCTCGGCGCCGTACTAGCCCTGCTGGCCCTGGCGGTCGTTGTGCGACCCTTCCTGCGACCCTCCGCTGTCGATTCCGACGAGGCTCCAGCCGGTCATACCCAGGACGTCCGGTCCGAGCGGGAGGCGCTGTACCGGGAGATGGCGGCGCTGGAACTGGAACACGAGATGGGGCAGATAGACTCGCAGGAGTACGAGGAGCGGCTGCAGGAGCACCGGCTCAGCGCCGCGGTGTTGCTCCAGGAGCAGGAGGCCCACGAGGCAGAGGCGGCGTCCCTGGACAGGGCGCTGGAAGAGCGGATACGCGCGGCCCGTGAGTCGCGCGACAAGGCGCCATGAGCCGTCTGCTCCTCGTGGCGCTGCTTCTGGCGACGGCAGCGTTCGCCGCCCAGGGACAGGCGGAGGTATCTGCGCAGGCGCCGGGCACCCTCAGCGGCTGGATCCGCAACGGGACCGCGGATGCGCCGACACCCGGAGGGTTGGAAGTGGTGCTGCGGTACGTGGGCCCGGACGCGCAGGCGCACGACCTGGAAACGGTGACTGCGGACGACGGGAGCTTTACCTTCGAGGGCCTGCCGGAGACCGATAGCGCCGCCTTCTTCCTGGGGGTCACCTACCAGGGGGTCTCCTACACCCTGGAGGGCGCAACTCCGGTGTCGCCGGAGGAGGTCCAGGTGCAGGTCTACGAGACCGTCGATACGCTGGAGGGGCTGCGACTCCTGGACACAAACCTGGTGGTCACGCAGGTGGACTCGCGGGAAGGCCGCCTGGCAGTCCTGGAGGCGGTGCGCTTGGAGAATTCAAGCGACCGTACCTTCGTCGTGCGTCCGCAGGAGGCGGTGTCGGCGGACCTCCTTTTCTTCCCCCTTCCTCCAGGGGCGTCGTCGCTGGACCTGGAGCCTCGC
The DNA here is from genome assembly GCA_965249315.1 of Dehalococcoidia bacterium. Lineage (GTDB taxonomy): Bacteria > Chloroflexota > Dehalococcoidia > Lucifugimonadales > UBA1127 > CBDBGD01. The sequence continues at coordinate 2,271,380 of OZ252225.1, forward strand.
AACCTCCACTTCATCCAGATCGACGGGGGGTTCATCCTGGCTAGCCCCGTGCCCCCCGGAGTCCACGAGCTGCTGTTCTCCTACACGGCGCCCTACGAGGGCGAGATCTGGACGCTCCCACGCGTCTTTCCGATAGGCGCCACGGCGTTCCGACTCCTTCTGCCCGACGGTGTGGGAGACATCGAGGGCGAAGAGCTCGTCGCGCAAGGGCAGGACAGCGTCGGGCCGCTGCTCTACAACCGCTTCGAGGCGCCTGCGCAGGAGCGGGGGAGCAACATGGCGGTCACGGTGACCGGCCTACCGGGGCCGAGCCTGTGGCATCGGCTGCAGAACTGGGTCTCCGGGGAGGGGTTTCGCGTGGGGGTAATCCCCGCGGTCGCCGGGGCTGGGATGGCCGCGGCGCTGGGATATGCGCTGCTGCGGAGGCGACGCGACCGGGCGGGGACCTCCGAGGCGGACGGCCCCACGTCTCAGGGGGAGTGGGACACGCTGATGGGAGACCTCGCGCGGCTGGAGGCGGACCACGAGGAGGGGAAGGTCGACGAGAGGGCGTACCGCGAGAGGCGGGGTGCGCTGAAGGGCCGGATGGCGGTCCTTGTGCAGGAGCAGGGCCCAGCAACCGCGCTCGAAGGGGGCGCTGAGGGCGGCCGGACGCCATGAACGACCAGATCGAGCTTCGAGACCAAGAGGGGACGACGCCTTCGCGCAGGCGACTGCTGGTGGCGCTGGCGGTGTTCCTACCGCTTATGGCCCTGTTCGCCCTGCTAGCCTGGGCGCTGGTGGAATCAGGAGGCCAGCCCGCCGGGGTTGCCATCAACACGCAATTCGGGGAAGTGGCGATCGAGGAGGGGCCAGCGCGGGACTTCACCCTCACGCTCTTCGACGGAGAGAGCCTGAGCCTGTCTGAGCTTCGGGGCAAGGTGGTGCTCATCGACTTCTGGACGTCGTGGTGCCCTCCCTGCCGGCGTGAGGCGCCAACGCTGGCAGAGGCCTACCGTCGCTTCCAGGGCAGGGGCGTGGAGTTCGTGGGCGTGGCCGTGTGGGACTCGGAGGAGCAGGCCTCGGGCTTCGTGCAGGAGCTGGGCGTGGAGTACCCCAATGGGCTGGACAGCAAGGGGACCATCGCCATCGACTACGGACTAACGGGCATCCCGGAGAAGTACATCGTCGACCGGGAGGGCCGGCTGGTGCGCAAGTTCGCGGGGCCAATGGAGCTTGATCGTCTGGAGGCCCTGCTGATCGAGCTCACCCTTCCGTAGGGGACCCGTCCCTGCGCCGTCTGAGGCCCAGGGCCGGAAGGATGGCCACCAGGAGCAAGACCGCCGCACCGCGGAAGAAGTTCTGGAAGACGTCCAGCCCTGCCTGGCTGATCTGGCTTCGATATTCCTCCACTCGCTCCCTGTACCCCGCCGTGGACTCGCCCGCGGCCTGGAGCGGTAGGAGGACCCCTTCGGTCAGGCCCTGGAAGTGGCCGACGCCCCAGGACGAGAGGACCGCCACGCCCACGGCCATGCCCAGCATCCGGGCGACCACCACGAGGGAGGCCGAGGTGGCGTGGTACTCGTCGCCTCCCTCCTCCATGGCGCTGAGGAAGAGGGGCGCGATGACAAGGCCAAAACCGAACCCTGTCAGCGCCAAGTGGAGGGACATGGACGGGTCTGCGATGTCCAAGTCCCACTGCCCCATGAAGTAGAGACCAAGGGCGGCTAGGGCCAGTCCGGGAACGGTGACGTTTCTGCTCCCCAGCCGGTGGGCCAGAAGACCGCCGATGATGGCGCCAAGGGGCAGCGCGGCCGTAAGGCGCATGAGGCGCAGCCCGCCCGCCAGGGGCTCCTGTCCGAGAACGGTGTTCGCCATGAGGGGCACGGTCACCATGGCGACGATGAGGCCCCCGCCGACGAGGAGCTTGGTCCCGAGGGCTGACAGTGCGGCCGGCGAACGGAAGAAGAGCCCCGGCAAGAGTGGCTGGACGGTTCGCCCCTCCACCCAGGCCATCGCCGCCAGCAGCAGGATGCCGAAGCAACCCAAAGCGTAGGGGGTTGGGGAGGAGCCTTCGAATACGTCGCTGCGTGAGAGGGCGATGAGGATGAAGGAGAGGCCTGCCACGAGAAGCGCACCGCCCATGTAATCGATCCGCCCCGGCTGGGGAGGCTGGCGAGGGATGAGCAGCACGGTCGGGAGGATGATGACGACCTGAGGGAGATTCAGCCAGAAGAGCCATCGCCAGCCCAGGGCCGCCTCGATTGCGCCGCCGTAGAGGGGGCCCAACACGACCCCCGCCTCCGCCGCCGCGCCGACGATGCCGATGGCCATGGCCCGCTGCGACGGCCTCACCGCCCGGGTGGCGATGGCCATGCCGATGGGGACGGTGGCGCCACCGCCAAGCGCCTGAACGATGCGTGCGCCGACAAGCCACTCCAGACCGGACGCGGCCGCGACGAGCGCAGAGCCGACAGCGAAGAGGGCAAGGGCGACCATGAAGAGGCGTGCGTAGCCGTAGACGTCGGCCAGGCGGGCGATGAGGGGGATGGCCACGGTGTATCCGAGGAGGTAGCCGGTGATGATCCAGGAGGCCCGGTCCAGCTCCCCAATCCCCACCTTGAGGTCGGTCATTATGGGGGGAAGTACTGTGACGACGACGGTCTGGTCCAGGGCAGTGAAGAATACGCCGAGGCTGACGAGCAGCAGTGTCGCCGTGGGGCTGCGTCGCATGGCGGCTTGGAGGGCTGGCATCCGCAGCCTACTCGGGGACCGTCACGCTCACTGGCGAGTCGAAGGCCGAGAAATCCAGCACGCGGACCACGTTGGACACGTCGCCCTCTACGATGGCGTCGCTAAGCCGGACGCGCCGCACGAGACCATCGCCGTCCATCCAGAGCTCGATGTCGAGCATAGCGTCGACGGCGGCGCCGGGGATGAGAGTGGTGAGGTCGCTGCCGGACACCGTGCCGGTGATGCCCTGGGTGCTCACGCCGTCGATTTCCAGACCGGCGCCAAAGGCCGGTGAATCGACGGAGCGGACGATGCCGGCCAGGGTGGCCCCCAAGTCGCGGAAGTCGAAGGGCAGGTCCGAGGCCGGCAAGGTCTGCCAGGAGCGGCTGATAGGATCGGTCATGTACGCTTGGTCCCCGCTCACCACGATGTTGATGCTCACGAAGAAGCCAAGGGCCTCAGCCTCCACCTCCACGTTGGCGCCGCCAGGTATGGCGACCTCCCCGGACACGGCGGTCGCTTCGACGCTCTCGAAGACTTGCGTCGTGCCCTCCTCGTGCGAGAGGCGGAAGGCGAGGGACGTAAGCGTTGCCATTCGGGCGGCTGCTGCTTCGAGGCGCTGCTCGGGGGTGGGCGTGGGCGTGGGAGTGGGGCCTTCAAGCGGAAGGTTGTCCCCACAGGAGGCCAGGGACAGGAGGGCCAGGACGAGGGTTGCCACTGTCGTGCGATGCACCATGGCTCCACCGCTCCAGAAGGTCGGGCGAGTCTATCGTACGCGACAGACGGGCTTCAAGCCAGGGGCTAGCGCTCCGAGGAGGCCGGCGCGGGCGAGGGACGACGGCGCAGGAAGGCCAGCCATTCGCCGCGCTCCCAGGTGATGAGAAGCTGGCTGGCGATGCCGATGGAGCTGTAGGTCCCCGTGATGATGCCCACGAGCAGCGCCACCAGAAGGCTAAGAATGGTGCCTCCTCCCAACAGCAGCAGCGCCAGGATGACGAAGATGGTGGTGATGCTGGTGGTCATGGACCGCCCCAGCGTCTCCATGATGCTGGTGTTGATGGTGGTGGCCAGATCGCGGGAGACCCGCCGGGCCGTGTTCTCTCGAATACGGTCGAAGACCACGATGGTGTCGTGGACGCTGTAGCCGACAACGGTGAGGACGCCGGTGATGAACATGGCGTTGATCTCAAGGTTGAAGACCTTGCCAAGGATGGAGAAGATGCCGACGACGACCAGGACGTCGTGGACGGCCGCGAGGATGGCGGTGCTGCCCATGCGGAAGGAGTTCGGCACAAGCCGGAAGGACCAGCTGATGTAGATGAGGATGGCTGCGGCAGCGGCGAGGATGGCGAAGAAGGCGTTGCGCACGGTCTCCTGGGCCACGACCGCCGAGACTTCAGAGACCTCCATGGTCTCAATCGGGGACAGCTCTGCGAGGGCGGCCTCGATGATCTCGCGCTCGGACTCGCCCAGGGGCTGCCCGGAGGCGTCCCGGAGGACCTCCTCCAGGGTCGTAGTCCTGATGAGGTAAGAGGTCCCTCCCAGCCCCTGGATGACTGCTTCCTCGTGTCCCAGATCGCCCAGGAGCGAGCGGATCTCCTCCTGCTCCACGGCCTCGGCGAAGGTGATTGAGATGGCCGAGCCGCCGGTGAACTCGATGCCTATTCGGAAGCTTGGGGGAACGACCATGGAGACGATACCGGCGCCAATGATGACCAGCGATACGAGGAAGAACCAGCGACGCTTGCCGACAAAGTCCATGCTAGCTCCTCCCCCGGACAGGCGCCGTACCGGCCTGCTCCCGAATCCCTGCGACGGGGGTGTAGAGGGACACCAGGCGTCCCAGAGGCGTGACGGCGCTGATGCGCAGCAAGGTGCGGCTGATGAAGATGGCGCTGAACATGCTGGCTGCGACGCCGATGAACAGGGTGAGGGCAAAGCCGGTCACGAGGCTTGCGCCCAACCGCGAGCCGAACCAGAACAGGATGGCGCAGGTAATGAAAGTGGAGACGTTGCTGTCTCGGATGGACGGCCAGGCCCGGCTGAAGCCGGTCTCGGCTGCGCTCAGCAGGCTTCTGCCGCTGCGGAGCTCCTCCTTCATCCGCTCGAAGATGAGGATGTTGGCGTCTACGGCCATTCCGATGGAGAGGATGACTCCGGCGATGCCCGCCAGGGTGAGGGTCACGGGTATGAGCTTGAGGATGGCAATCACCAGCACGACGTAGCAGAAGAGGGCCAGGCTGGCTACAAGTCCGGAGACGCGATAGTAGGCGACCATGAAGAGAACAACCAGGGCCAAGCCTACGTAGCCGGCTACGAGGCTCTTGTCCAGAGCGTCCGCTCCAAGGGTAGCGTCCACGTCCTGCTCCTGGAGCACCTCAATGGGTATGGGAAGACGACCGGACTCGAGCTGAATCGAGATGGTACGTACTCGGTCAAAGGTGAAGTCCCGCCCCTCGATGAAGGCCTGGCCTCCCAGGATGGCCTGCTGGGCCACGGGGGCAACAATCTCCTCATCGTCGAGGAAGATGGCGATGCGATTGTTGGTGCCTGCCAGGCGAGTCGTGACGTCGGCGAAGATCTGGGCGCCCCGCGAGTCGAACTCCAGGCGAACGATGGGCGCGCTGGTGGTCGGGTCGCGGTCGGCGAAGGCGCGGCGCAGGCGCTCGCCTGTGAGGCCCGTTTCGGCGTCGCTGAATTCCTCGCAGAGCAGGTCGTTGCAGGTCCGCTCCTTAAAATTGAGGACGGCCGTCTGGCCGATGAGCTTCTTCGCCTCCTCAATGTCGGCGACGCCGGGGAGCTGAATGAGAAGGCGGTTGCTGCCCATTATCTGGATGGAGGGCTCCGTGACGCCAAAGGCGTTGACTCGCGTTTCGATGATGCGGCGCACGCCCTCCATGTCGTCCGCGGAGGGGTCGGGCTTCTCCGGCGTGGCGACTGCCTGGTAGATCAGCTGCACGCCGCCCTGAAGGTCGAGCCCCAGACGCAGGCCCAGAGGGCCGGTGCCGGTCCTGTTGAAGTTGACCCCTGGCAGGTCGATGTCGATCGTGCGGAAGGCCAGGGCGGTGATGGAGACGCCCACCAAGACGAGGACCAAGAGGAGGCGTCGGAGGTCTGTCCTAGCCATGGTATCTTCCCACTGGCTCGCCGCCTACGTTCTGCAGCGTCCGCTCCACCAGCGCGAGGGCCTCCGCTCTGGTGGAGACTGCGCCGGTGGCCTGGGCCTCGCGCACCATCTCCAACAGGGGCCGGAAGCGGGGGCCCGGCTGCAGGCTGAAGACGCGCATGAGGTCGTTGCCGTCCAGGAGCCTTGGGGCCTGCCGGCGTTCGGCCTGGGGAGCGCTGTGCTGGAGCGCGTAGGCGACGCGTTCGCAATGCGCACCCCACTCGTCCAGCGGAAGGTCGGGGCCGCGGGCCGCGAGGAAGTCGGCAAGGCTCAGGTACAAGGTGTCCACCGCGTCGTCTTCCAACTCTCGGAAGAAGCGGTAGAGCGCCCGCGATGTGGGGACTTCGCCCTTCTGGGCGAGCTGGCTGGGGCGCAGATGGCTCTCCACAACTGTGTGGAGCGTGCGGACGCCACGGTTGCTGACGCGCAGGCGCTGCAGCAGGCCTTCCGTCATCTCGGCGCCCAAGGTGGTGTGACCAAGGAAGCGGACGCGACCGGAGGGCTCCGTTCGCTTGGTCTGGGGCTTGGCCACGTCGTGGAGGAGGCCGGCGAGCTTGAGCCACGTAGAACGAGGGTGGCCGTCGCTCAGGTCTTCGGCGAAGTGGTCGTCCAGCCACGGCTGCCAGGGGATGCTGCGGCCAGCTTCGTCCTGGGCGCGGAAATCGGGGTCGAGGACGCGCTCCACCATGGCAGCGGTCTGGAGGCTGTGGTTGAAGACGTCCCAGTGGTGCTCCACCGGCTGGGAGACGCCGCGGGCGGGAGAAAGCTCCGGGAAAGCGGCGTCCAGAAGCCCCAACCGGTCGAGCAGACCGAGATGGTCCAGCACTCCCGGCTGAGCGATGATGGCAAGGAGCTCGTCCCGTACCCTCTCGGGGGCCGCCGCAGAGAGGCTGGGAGCGGCCTCGGCGATGAGGATCTGCGTTTCGGGCTCTATGGCGAGGCCGAGCTGGGCCGCAAGGCGCACGGCGCGGAGACCGCGGACGGGGTCCGATGCGATGGCCTCGGGCCCCACAGCCCGAAGGACGCCGTCAGTGAGGTCCGTCTGTCCATGGAAGGGGTCGATGAGGCGCCACTCGGATGGTGACACGCCTGTCTGGGCCGCTGGCACCGCCAGGGCGTTGACCGTGAAGTCCCGGCGGGCCAGGTCGGCCTCGATTTCGCCGTCCAGCGCCGATAGGTCAACGTGCCAGGTCTCGGGGGCGCCGTCCGGGGCCTCACCTCGGACGACGATGCGAAAGACCCGTTGCTGAGCGTCCAAGGGGACGAGGCGCCCATCCAGGTGCAGTGCGAGATCGCGGGCCAAGGACTGGTTGGCGTCCGGGACGGCAAGGTCGAGGTCCCTGCTGGGGCGACCCAACAGGGTGTCGCGCACGAAGCCGCCCACCACGTAGGCGTCCAGGCCGCGGTCGGCGGCGTAGTTACGGAGCGCGTCTATCAACTGCTTCGAGCTCATAATAAGGGTAGAGGTGCGGACCAGAGTGGACACGCTATGGAGGGCTGGTCTCGGAGCTTGTTGACGGCTCCTCGGTGGGTTCCTCGTCGGAGAGCTTCCAGATCGCGTCTTTGCTCACGAGATGGTCAATATACAGAATTCCGTTGAGGTGGTCAATCTCGTGCTGGAGGGCCTGGGCCAGCAGACTGTCTTCCGCCTTGATTCGGATGGCGTTGCCATCCCGGTCCTGGGCCCGCACGCGAACGTGGAGCGCGCGGTGCACCTTGCCCCGGTAGTCAGGGATGCTCAAGCATCCT